>NZ_JAUSRB010000002.1:5539595-8309393 GCF_030811595.1 Streptosporangium brasiliense | reverse complement strand
TCCCATGTTTGATAGTACGACGATGCGCCTGATCCGCGGTTCCAGCCGCCGCATCCGGCGGATGGTGAACTCCGGCGTCAGGATCCGGCGCAGCCGGGTGTGCTCGGGAGGGTCGAACGCGAGCAGGTTGCCCGCCCGCATCGCGGCGATCTCCTCCGGGCTCAGCTTCGGCGCGTCCGGCATGCGGATGGCGCTCTGCTGGGCGATGCCGAACCGCTCGGCGTCGCCCAACACCGCGCGCACGTCCGCGTAGCGGGTGACCAGCCAGGCGTCGACGCCGAACGGCGTGCTGACGCGCCTGACCCCCTCCCCGTCGCGCAGCGCCGCCAGTTCCGGATCAGGATCGAACCCTGCCCGCCGCATGTGCAGCGGCAGAGTCGGAGACTCGCTCATGCAACCCCCTGGATGACTCGCCGTCCAGACCGCTCTCGCACAAAACGGTAGCAACCTATCGTTTATCTGCAAGGGATCTCCGCGAATTGGGAGGGTCGCCGCCTGCCCATACCCCGGACAGCGGCGTGACGGCCCCCGGCGTCAGGCTGGAGGCCGTCACGGCGCCTTGCTCGTTTGAACCGGCGGCTTACTTGAAGCCGCGCAGCCGCAGGCTGTTGGTCACCACGAAGACCGAGGAGAAGGCCATCGCGGCTCCGGCGATCATCGGGTTGAGCAGGCCGAGGGCGGCCAGCGGGAGGGCGGCCACGTTGTAGGCGAAGGCCCAGAACAGGTTGCCCTTGATGGTGCGCAGGGTGCGGCGGGACAGGCGGATCGCGTCGGCGGCCACCCGCAGGTCGCCGCGGACCAGGGTGAGGTCGGAGGCCTCGATGGCCGCGTCGGTGCCGGTGCCCATGGCCAGGCCGAGGTCGGCCTGGGCGAGCGCGGCGGCGTCGTTGACGCCGTCGCCGACCATGGCCACCGACCGGCCCTCGGCCTGCAGGCGCTTGACCACGTCGACCTTGTCGGCGGGCAGCACCTCGGCGATCACCTCGTCGATGCCCACCTCGGCCGCCACGGACCGGGCGACGGCCTCGTTGTCGCCGGTGAGCAGGACCGGGGTCAGTCCCAGGCCGCGCAGCTGCCTGATCGCCTCCGCCGAGGTCGGCTTGACGGTGTCGGCGACGGTGAGGACCGCGCGGGCCCGGCCGTCCCAGCCGACCGCGACGGCGGTACGGCCGGCCGCCTGGGCCTCGGCCAGCTTGCGCTCCAGCTCGGCGGGCAGGTGCTGGGACCACTCGGCCAGCAGGCGGGGGCGGCCGACGAGGACGGCGTGCCCGTCGACGGTGCCCTGGACGCCGAGCCCTTCGACGTTGGCGAAGTCCTCCGGCGCGGGCAGCTCGCCCACCTGGTCGGCGGCGCCCCGGGCGATGGCCTGGGCGATGGGGTGCTCGGAGGCGTGCTCCAGGGCGCCGGCCAGGCGCAGCACCTCGGCGCGGTCCTCGCCGTCGGCGAGGTGCACCTCGGCCAGGGTCATCCGGCCCTCGGTGACGGTGCCGGTCTTGTCGAGCACGACGGTGTCGATGGCGCGGGTGGACTCCAGCACCTCGGGTCCCTTGATCAGGATGCCGAGCTGGGCGCCGCGGCCGGTGCCCACCAGCAGCGCGGTGGGGGTGGCCAGGCCCAGGGCGCAGGGGCAGGCGATGATCAGCACGGCCACCGCCGCGGTGAAGGCGGCGCCGGCGCCGCCGCCGGTGCCGAGCCAGAAGCCGAGGGTGCCGAGAGCCAGCGCGATCACGATCGGGACGAAGATCCCGGAGATGCGGTCGGCCAGCCGTTGCACGGCGGCCTTGCCGGTCTGGGCCTCCTCCACCAGGCGGGCCATCTGGGCGAGCTGGGTGTCGGAGCCGACCCGGGTGGCGCGGACGACCAGGCGTCCGCCGGCGTTGACGGTCGCGCCGGTCACGGTGTCGCCGGGCCGTACCTCCACCGGCACCGACTCGCCGGTCAGCATGGAGGCGTCGACGGCGGAGGAGCCCTCCTCGACCACGCCGTCGGTGGCGATCTTCTCGCCGGGCCGGACCACGAACCTGTCGCCGACCTTGAGCTGGTCGGAGGGGATCCGGATCTCGCGGCCGTCACGCAGTACGGCGACGTCCTTGGCGCCGAGCTCCAGCAGGGCGCGCAGGGCCGCTCCCGCCCGCCGCTTGGAGCGGGCCTCGAAGTAACGTCCGGCCAGGATGAAGGCCGTCACGCCCGCGGCGGCCTCAAGATAGATGTTGCCGGAGCCGTCGGTGCGCTCGATGGTGAAGGCGAACGGGTGCGTCATGCCGGGGGTGCCCGCGCTGCCGAAGAACAGCGCCCACAGCGACCAGCCGAGCGCCGCGACGGTGCCGAGCGAGACCAGGGTGTCCATGGTGGCCGCGCCGTGGCGCAGGTTGGTCCAGGCTGCCCGGTGGAAGGGCCAGCCGGCGTAGACCACGACCGGCGCGGCGAGGGTCAGCGACAGCCACTGCCAGTTGGTGAACTGCAGGGCCGGGATCATCGCCATCGCGATCACCGGTACGGCGAGCACCAGGGAGGTGATCAGCCGGTTGCGCAGCGGCCGGAGCTCGTCCTGGGGCTCGGCCGGCGCGCCTTCGGCGCTGGGCGGAGCGGGCAGCTCGGCGCTGTAGCCGGCCTTCTCCACCTCGGCGACCAGCGCCTGGGGGTCGAGCCCTTCGGGGAAGGTGACCTTGGCCTTCTCGGTGGCGTAGTTGACGGTCGCGGTCACGCCGTCGAGCTTGTTCAGCTTGCGCTCGATCCGGTTGGCGCAGGACGCGCAGGTCATGCCGCCGATCGAAAGTTCGACCGCGCCTTGGGGTCTGTCGTCGGTGAGGGGGGACATCACCTGCTCCTTCCGTCCGTCATGCCAGGTGTCAGTGGTTGTGGCTGCCGTGTTCCGCGGACTCCGTGGGGTCCGGGGCGGGCTTCGGCGTAGCGCTCGGCGTGGGCGTCGCGGTAGCCGCCGTGGACGTCCCCGCGCCGAGGGTGAAGTCCGCGGTGCGCACGGTCCCCTCGTGCTGGAAGTCCAGGAAGAGACGGTAGTCGCCCCTGCTGGGCACCTCGGCGTAGAAGGTGATCTCCGGGCCCGGAGCGGTCCTGCCGTCGCCCGGCTCCCCGTCGGGGTGCACGTGCAGATAGGCCAGGTCTCCGGTGCGCAGCGCGACCAGGTGGCCGTAGGCGCCCAGGTAGGGCTGCAGATCGGTGACCGGCTTGCCGTCCTTGCTCACCTTGAGATTCAGCTTACTGGAGGCGCCGGGGACCAGGTCGCCGTCGAGGGTGACGGTGTGGCCGTCGACCGTGGCCGTACGGCCGGCCGCGGGCAGCGCCTTGGGCGCGTGGTCCCAGGGCTCCGCCGAGGATCACGGCGAGTCCGAGGGCGTAGGCTCCGAGCTTCGCGGGTGTGTTCATGACGGGGTCACCACTCCGTACCCCGCCTCCTCGACGGCGGCGATGATCGCGGAGCCGTCGATCCGGCCCTCGCTGTCGACGGTGAGCAGGCCGGTGGCCAGGTCGACCTCGACGTTGGTGACGCCCGGGACCTCGCTGACCTCTTCGGTGACCGAGCTGACGCAGTGGCCGCAGGTCATGCCCGTGACGGTGTATGTGGTGGTGGTCATGTCGATCACTTCTCCTCTGGGCCTTCGTGGTTCACGTGCTTGGTGTGCTGGTCAGGAGCGGATGAGGCGGGCGATGGCAGGGGTGCGCGCGGTGCGCGCACCCCGGATGACTACACGCCGAGCGAGTCCGCCTGTGTCCCGGCCTCCGCCGGGGCCGCCGACCTGGCTCTGCGCATGAGCAGCAGGGTGAGCGCGGCTCCCGCGGCCGCGACCGCTCCGGCGCCGATGAAGGCACCCTGGAAGCCCTCGGTCAGCCTGGGGAGATCTCCCAGCTCGGCGGCGCCCCGGGAGGTGGCGATCGCGGTCATGACCGCGAGCCCGAGAGCCGAGCCGACCTGGTAGGTGGTGTTGACGATGCCCGAGGCCAGGCCGCTCTCCTCCGGCCGCACCCCCGACATGGCCGACATCATCGCCGGGATGTAGGCCAGCGACATGCCGACCGCCGCGACCAGCGACGCCGGCAGCACGTCGGAGGCGAACGCCCCGTCCGGCCGCACCAGGGACAGTCCCGCCACGCCGGCGGCCAGCACGAGCAGGCCCAGGACGATGAGCGGCTTGGCGCCGAAGCGTCCCAGCAGCCGGGCGGTGATGCCGATCATGAAGATCATGATCGCGATGGTCATCGGCAGCAGCGCGGCCCCGCTGGCGAAGGCGCCGTAGCCCAGGACCTGCTGCAGGTAGAGGTTGAGGAAGTACCACATCGGGATCCACGCCGCGCCGAGCAGCGCCATCGCCAGGTTGGCCGGCGCCAGGCCCGGGGTGCGCCAGATGCCGAGCGGCATGAGCGGCTCTCGGACGGTGCGCTGGATCACCAGGAACAGCGCCAGCAGCGCGATCGCTCCAGCCAGCTCCAGCAGCGTGGCCGGTGAGCTCCAGCCCTGTTCGGGAGCGCGGACGATGGCGTAGACGGCCAGGGCGATCCCCGCGGTGACGGAGACGGCGCCCAGCACGTCGACCGAGCCGCGCCTGCCCTGGACGGCGGGCAGCAGGGCGGGGACGGCGGCCAGGGTGGCCAGACCGATCGGCACGTAGACGATGAAGACCCACGGCCAGCTCAGGTACTGCGTGATCACTCCGCCGAGGAACACTCCGGCGGTGCCGCCGGCCGGCGCGGCGGCGCCGTACAGGGCCATGGCCTTGCCCAGCTCGCGCGGGTTGTGCCCGAAGAGCATCATGAGCAGGGTCATCGAGGCGGGGGCGATGAGCGCGCCGCCGATTCCCTGGACGCCGCGGCCGACGATCTCGACCCAGGCGTTGCCCGCCGCCGCGGCGACGATCGAGCCGGCGATCAGGATGACCCAGCCGACGGTGAAGATCTTGCGGGCGCCGAGCAGGTCCGACAGCCGCCCGCCGAGCAGCAGCAGGCCGCCGAAGGCGATGACGTAGGCGTTGAAGACCCACTGCAGGTCGCCCTGGGAGAAGCCGAGGTCGCGCTGCATGTCCGGCAGCGCGACGCCGATGATGGAGGTGTCCATGATGACCATGAACTGCGCGGCGGCGAGCACGATGAGTGCCTGCCACCTGCGTGGATTGACGGCGTTCATGCCGCACTCCTGATTCCTCGCATCCTCGCCGGGTGGCAGGATGCGTCGTGGGGGTTGGTGTGATCGGAGTCGGACCGGCCCCGCGGGTGGGCGTGCACGCCGATGCGCGCCCACCCCCTGTTCTCCGGGACGCGCGTCCCGGGACGTTCTCCCAGGGACGCGCCTTTCTCTAGAAGGCGCCGACGGGTGCGGCGCCGGTCGGCGTGTAGCCCGCCCGCTCCACCGCCGCGCGGATGTCCTCGTCGGAGAAGCCCGCTCCGCTGACGGAGACCGAGCCGCTCGCCAGGTCGACCTGGACGCCGGTGACGCCGCCGACCTTGCCGATCTCGGAGGAGACCGACGAGACGCAGTGGCCGCAGGTCATCCCGCTGACCGTGTAGACGCTCGCGTCCGCGCCGACCGCCGCCGCCTGCGTGGAGGCGCTGTCCTGGGTGCCGCACGCACATGCCGTGCACATGGGATTCTCCTATCGCCTGTACCCCGGTGGGGTATCGCTGCGGCAGTAACATACCCCTAGGGGGTTTTATTTCTCAAGTCCGGTGCGGGGTGGATCTCCGGCGGGACTCCGCCGGGGTGGATGTCCCGCGGAGCCGTGCGGGCGGGCCGTTCCGGGGATCGGCGGCCCGGGCCGCGTCCGGCCCCGCCGGTCCCGGGGCCGAAAAGACCGTCCGGCGGAGAACAACTCCGGGGGATCGCGCATCTAACGGTTCATGATCAGAACGTCGGCCGGGCGTGCGGCGCACGGCCGTCCGGGGCCCCTCGGGGCTTCCTGAGACACCCGGCGGGGTGAGGGGCCTCGCCTCGCCGGGGATGTCGTCTTCTTTCCATGTCGCGAGCGCGCAGGGGCCGCTCGCGCCTATTAATGGAGCAAACGCTTGCTTGCTATACGACGGGGGACCATCGGCCTGGGTGTCCTCACCCTGGCCTTCCTGACCTTCCTGACCCTCCTGGCCTGCGGGCCGGCCAAGCTCTCCCTGGCCGAGAGCCGGGGCAAGGTCACCTGCCAGGGCGACCAGTTCTCCACCGTGCCGGCGACCGACGCGATGAGCGGACGGCTCGCCTTCGTCGGTCTTCCCCCGGTCGACCTGGGCAGGGACATCGACTGGCGCATCGACCCCTACGGAAACCGCTCGTGGGCGCTGAACCTGCACACGCTGCGCTGGATGGGGCGGCTGGTCGTCGACTACGAGGCCACCGGACGGCGCGACCGCCTCGACCGCGCCGTCGAGATCGCCGAGGACTGGGTGCGCGACAACCCGCGCGGCGGGCCCGGCACCAGCGAGTGGGCCTGGGCCGAGCACCCGGTCGCGCTGCGGGCCCCGGCCCTGGTCTGCCTCAGCGCCCACGTCAAGGATGACTGGCTGGCCGCCACGCTGGCCGAGCACGCCGAGATCCTGGCCGACGCCGCCCTCTACAAGGGTGGCCACAACCATGGACTGGACCAGGACATCGCGCTGCTGGCCATCGGCTGCCGCTTCGGCGAGCAGGACTGGACGGCCCTGGCGCTGCGCCGGATGAGCGCCTCGGCCAGGCTCGCGATCGACGGGCAGGGCGTGCTGCGCGAGCAGGCTCCCCGCTACGGGGTCTACGTCCACCAGCGGCTGGGCGTCGCGATGGAGGAGGCCCGCGACTGCGGGGTGGCGGTCCCCGCCGACCTCATCCGGCGCCGGCGGTCGCTGGAGACCTACGTCGCCCACGCCACCCAGCCCGACGGCCGCCTGGCGCCCATCGGCGACAGCCCCGCCGACCTGCGCCCGAAGGGATTCCCCGCCGAGCGGCAGACCGTGAAGGTCTTCGACGGCGGCTACGTCTTCGGCCGGACCGCCTGGAACGACGCCGGCTCGGCCTACTACTCGATCCGGTTCGGCCCCGGCCGAGTGCTCCACGGTCATGAGGACCACCTCGGCGTGACCTACCACGCACAGCGGCGCGACCTCCTGGTGGAGGCGGGCTTCCACTCCTACGAGAAGACGCCCTACCAGAGGTGGACGCTCTCGCCGCAGGCCCACAACGTCCCCGTCGTGGTCGGCGCCGGCTTCCGGGAGGGCACGGCCGCGCGCCTGCTGCAGGCGGCCACGGGCCCCGGCCGGCAGTCCTTCCGGCTCACCGACGACGCCTACGGCGTCAGCCGTACCCGGTCGGTGCTGGTCGAGCACGGCGGCGACCTGATGGCCGTGCTCGACACGGTGCCGCGGGGACGGCAGGTCCGCCCGCTGTGGCACCTGGGCCCCGGGCTCGACGCGACCGCCGTGGCGGGCGGGAGGGTGGTCCTGGCCGACGGACGGTGGAAGGCGTCGCTGCTCCAGCTCCAGCTGCCCGCGTGCACGCCGATCGGCGGTCAGTCGGTGCGCCCGGAGGAGATCTCCCCCGGCTACCTGAGGAGGGTCTCGAGCACGACGGTGCTCTCCCCGGCCGCGAGGTCCCTGCTGACCGTGATCGTGCCGGGCACCGCCGACCCGGAGATCTCCTGCTCCGGGGGGAGGGTGCGGGTCCGCACCGCCGCGGGCGTGGTCTCCTTCACGGCCGACCCGTCCAGAGGACTCGTCTGAGGCCTCCCCGCGCCTTCCCGGCCGGCCGTCCGCCCGCGTCCGCGGTCCGGCGGCCGGCCGGTCACACCCCGCCCTCGTGCGTCGCGGTCTGCGCCTTGGCCAGCTCGGAGTGGCGGTAGGAGTAGGTGAAGTACACGACCAGGCCGATCAGGAACCACACCGCGAAGCGCACCCACGTCTGCCACTGCAGGTAGGTGATCAGCCAGAGCGAGAAGACGACGCCGATCGCGGGCACCACCGGCATCGCCGGGCAGCGGAAGGTCCGCGGCAGGTCGGGCTGCCGGTAACGCAGCACGATCACCGCCGTGCACACGACCGCGAAGGCGAGCAGGATGCCGATGTTGGTCAGCTCCGCCGCCTCCCTGATGGGCAGGAAGCCGGCGATGAGGGCCGAGGCGATGCCGATGATCCACGTCACGCGCGTCGGCACGTGCCGCGTCGGGTGCGTCTTGGCGAACCACTTGGGCAGGAGCCCGTCGCGGCTCATCGAGAACCAGACGCGGCTCACGCCGAGCATGAACGTGAACATCACGGTGAGGATGCCGATGATCGCCCCGACCGCGATCACGTCGGCCAGGCGGTTCAGGCCCACCGACTGGAACGCCGTGGAGAAGCCGCTCTCCTTGTCGATCTCCGTGTAGTGCTGCATGCCGGTCAGCACCAGGCAGGCCAGCACGTACAGGACCATCGAGATGGCGAGCGAGTAGACGATCGCCTTCGGCATGTGGCGCTGGGCGTCCTTGGACTCCTCCGCCGCCGTGCTCATGGCGTCGTAACCGAAGACGGCGAAGAAGACCGTGGCCGCCCCCGTGATGGCGCCCCCGATGCCGTAGGGGAAGAACGGCGTGTAGTTGTCGGTGTTGATGTAGAAGAAGCCCACGATGATGACCAGCAGCACCACGGCGACCTTCAGCCCGACGACGGTCGTCTCGAACCGGGCGGCGTTCCGCATGCCGAGGTTCAGCAGGTAGGCGATCAGCAGGCACAGTATGGCGGCGAACAGGTCCACCCGGTGCCCCGCGCCCGTCCCCGGGGCCCCCAGCATCCAGGCGGGCAGCTGCGCGCCCAGGTCGCTGATCAGGAACGAGAAGTATCCGGAGATGCCGATGGCGACGACCGCGACGATGGCGGTGTACTCCAGCAGCAGGTCCCAGCCGATGAACCAGCCCGGCAGCTCGCCGAGGACCGCGTAGCCGTAGGTGTAGGCCGACCCCGCCTTCGGGATGAGCCCGGCGAACTCCGCGTAGGAGAGCGCCGCCGCCGCGCTCGCGACCCCGGCGATCAGGAACGACACCACGACGGCGGGACCGGCCGTGCCGTTGGCGACCGTGCCCGCGAGCGCGAAGATGCCCGCGCCGATGATGCCGCCCACCCCGATCGCGGTGAGCTGCCACAGCCCCAGCACACGGGTGAGCTGCTCGGTCTTGTCACCCTCCGGTTCTTCGATGTGCTCGATGGGTTTACGGCGCAGTACGCCTGATCCCGTCTGGAATATGGCCATGAAGCATCCCCCCGCACGGCCGCAGCGGATCATATGGACCGATATCGAACCTGCTGAAGGGCTCTTACCCCGTTTCACCTGCGCCGACGCTGCGCTTACCGGAGCCGGGCGGCCGGGCGGGTCCCTGCGGCCCGGGGGATGGCGTGAGGCCGGGCCGGAGGCCGCTCCTCCGTATCCCGGGCGATCGGCGGATCTGGCCGTTACTGTGGGAGAGCCGTTCCATTTCCGGTCCGGGGGCCATGAACGCGATCACGCAGTCTTCGACACCGTCATGAGCGAGGCATGAGTGAATCCACCGTTCGCCGCCTTCCGGCTCCGGATCGTGTTCGTCCTCCTGGCGGTGGCGGCCTCCGTGCTGGGCTGCGTCGGCATGCGGACCTACCTGCTCTCCAGGCCCGAGTTCGCGCGGTCGCCGCTGGACGTCCTCTACTACGTCCTCCAGCTGTTCGTCCTCGACCCCACCCCTCTCGACGGCACGGCCCCGCTGCCGTGGACGCTGGAGGTGGCCAGGTTCGTCGCGCCCGCTGTGACGATCTACGCCCTGTTCGAGGCGGCCCGGCTCATGCTCGCCGGTGAGATCCGGCGGATCCGGGCGCGGGAGGCGCGGCGGCACGCCGTGATCTGCGGTGAGAGCCCGATGACGCGGGGGTTGGTCGAGCGGCTGCGCGCCGCCGGGCGCGACGTCGTGGTGATCACCTCCACCCCCGTCACCCTCCTGGACGACCCCCGCGTGCTCCACGTGGTCGGAGACGCCCGCAACCCCGCCGTGCTCAAGGCCGCCGGGGTCGCCAGGGCCGAGGTGCTCTACGCCTGCGAGCAGGACAGCTCCACGAACACGGGGATCGCCCTGGCCGCCCACGGTGTCCGGCGGGCCGCGCCCGGCCCGCTGGCGGCCTACGTCCTCATCCCCGACCCCGACCTCTGCACCGCGCTGCGCGCCCGGCGGCTGGGTGTGGCCGATCCGCCCGGCCTCCGGCTCGACTTCTTCAACCGCGACGAGCTCGCCGCCCGGGTGCTGCTGGACCGTGACCCCGTCGGCGAATGCCTGCCGATCATGATCTTCGGCCTCGACGGCTTCGGCCACGCGCTGCTCATCGGGCTGGCCCGCCGGTGGCGGCTGCGCTCGCCGCAGCCGCAGCCGAGACTGCCGGTGACCGTCGTCGACGCCGACGCCGACGCGGCGCTGGCCACCATGCGCCGCAGATACGACTTCATCGACTCCGCCCTCGACCTGACGGCCGTCCACCCCAGCCGGCTCGACGCCGAGGGCTACCGGTTCCCCGGCGTGCCGCAGCGGGTGTACGTGTGCTACCCCGACGAGGACCTGGCCCTGAAGACCGCGCTGACCACGTTGCGGCTGTGGACCGGCACGCCGCGCTCGCTGGTGATCCGGGTCGAACGACAGGGGATGTTCGACCAGGCGTTTCAGGGGGTCAGCCTCCTGGAGAACCTGGCCGGCCTCCTGCAGGTGTTCGCCGTCACCGACGAGGCCGGTGATCCGCGCCTGATCGCCGAGGACCTCATCGAGCAGCTGGCGCGGGCCATCCATGAGAACTACGTCTACGACTGCCTCCAGAACGGCGACTCTCTGGAGACCAACGACTCACTGCTCCCGTGGCCCGAGCTGCCCGAGACCCTCAAGAAGGCCAACCGCAGCCAGGCCCAGGACATCGGCCGCAAGCTCAAGGCCGTCGGCGCCGTCCTCGCCTCGCGGGTCAACCCCGAGCTCGGGTTCACCTTCACCGACGCGGAGATCGAACGGCTGGCGGCCATGGAGCACCGGCGCTGGATGGACGAGCGCGCGGAGGAAGGCTGGACCCACGGCCCCTCCCGTGACACCGTCCGCAAGCGGCACCCCGACATGGAGGACTGGGCGCGCCTGCCCGAGTCGTCCAAGGAGAAGGACCGCAACGTCATACGCCACCTGCCCGCCGTGCTGGCCATGGCCGGCTTCCAGATCGTCCGCATGGAGGGGAGCCCTCAGGAGACCGCGCCCCACCGGTGACGAGGAGGAGGACGCGGCCGGGCCGCCGTCACCGCCGGCCGTCAGAGGCTCCCGCCCCCGCGGCGGCCGGGGTGGGCGCGGTGATGCCCGCCAGGTGGGCCAGGCGGCGATAGGAGTCGAGCCGCTCGCCGTGGTCGAAGGTGTTCATGGTGACGAGCACCTCGTCGGCGCCGCTCCGCGCCACCAGCCCCTCCAGCGCGGGCGCGACCTCCTCCTGCGTGCCGTGGATCTGCCCCCGCAGCGCCTCCTCGAAGAGGGCGCGTTCCCGGGCCGTCATGTCCGAGGAGAGGATCTCCCCGGCCGGGGTGAGCGGAGGGAAGACGCCGCGGGTGCGCGAGACGGCGGTCGCCCATGCCTCGGGCGCCTGCAGCCGCCGGGCCGCCTCGGTGGTCCCGGCGACCGCGATGCCGGCCGCGACGATGACGTACGGCCGCGCCGACCAGGCCGAGGGCCGGAAGCCCGTACGGTAACGGGTGATCGCCTCCAGCATCCGCTCCTGCCCGCCCGCCGCCGCGATCACCAGCGGCAGCCCGTGCCCGGCCGCGATGTCCGCTCCGGTGCCCGTGGCGAGCACGTACGCGGGCACCCGCAGCCCTTCGGACGGGAACGCGTGCACCCCCGGATGCGCCTGCTGGTCGCCGGTGAAGTAGCCGAGCAGCTCGGTGAGCTGGGCCCCGAAGTCCTCCGCGTCGCGCTTGTCGTGGCCCAGCGCGCGCCGTATGCCGCCGGTGAAGCCGACCGACCGGCCCAGGCCCATGTCGATACGGCCCGGGTAGAGCGACTCGAGGACGCCGAACTGCTCGGCCACGACCAGCGGTGGGTGGTTGGGGAGCATCACCCCGCCGGTGCCGATCCGGATGCGGGAGGTCGCGGCGGCGACGGCGGCGGCCAGGACGGTCGGCGCCGAGCCCGCGGCCCCGGGTACCCCGTGATGCTCCGACACCCAGAAGCGGTGGTAGCCGAGGGCCTCGGCCTCCTGGGCGAACCGTACGGTCTCGCGCAGCGCCTGCGCGTGGCCGTGCCCCCGCCGGGCGAGGGAGCGGTCCAGGATCGACAACCGTGTTGCCTGCGATGCTGCGTTCACCCTCACTCCAACACCTTCGCCCCCCGGGGATTCCCCGGCCGCCGTGCGGCCCGACCCGGCGGGTCCCGGGGCCATGGCCCGCACCCGCCCGGCCCGGAAAAGAATCGTTGATTCAAGCGCTTGGTTTTCGCATATGGTCCGACGAGAAATTCCGGCGCGATGGCCGGCGCCCGGACATGGCCGGTGGATATGTCCGCTGGTCGCATTGTTTACTGACTCGCGGAGCGGGTGTTTACGGCCGGAGCCGCAGGTGCCGACGTGACTGGAGAAGGTGTATCGAGCGGGCCGGGGTGCGCCTGTCATGATTTGACATTAACGCAGGACCCCGGGGCCGCGGCGGTCGTGGGCGGGGGGCCGCGATCCGGCCGCCGGTGCCGCAACCACTAGCTGAAAGCCTATCTGAACTGCGGTTTTGGGAGGCCGTGATGGCCTGCGTGCGGCGCTCCGGAAAGTGTGGGATTCCGCTTAATTCGCCGCCCGGCGGTTCCGGAGATGCAGCGCTTATCTCAACAGAATTCCCGTTGATTTGCGGCGCGAGATGGCCGTCTGACCAAAGTATTTGACATGAAGACATTGACTGATGATATGCGGCTATCTACTCTCGCGATGTCCGGTAAATTACAGAGGAGTGGCCGATGAAACGCCTCCGAAATCTCGTCCTCGCCGTGACCGCCGTCGTGCTGGCACTCACCTCCGTCCCGACCTCCGCCTGGGCGGCCACCACCAAGATCCACAGGAACGACCAGTTCGGCGCGCTCTACTCCGGCAAGGTCAGGGCGACGTTGATCGGCAACGTATCGATCAGCACCTCACTCGCCACCGCCACCTGTAACGTCGGCGTCATCGACGGCACCGTGCAGTCGGACGGCACCATGCTGAACGTCCTGGCCTACAACTTCAGCAACAGCCCCGGCCCGCAGTGCCCCAACAGCGCCGGCGGCCAGTCCACCGTGACCGCGGTCGGGCTCCCCTGGAACAACGGCAACGTCACCTACGCCCCGGTGCCCAACGGCCGCGACGGCACCATAGCCCTCAACAGTGTCAAGGTCACCTCGACGAGCACCGGCTGGTTCGGCACCATCAACTGCACCTACAGGGGATCCGGCGCCGGCAACAGCATCGTCCTGGACGCCTTCAACCCCACCAACACCAACCGCCCGCAGCCCGTGGTGCAGGCCCAGGCCAGGGCTGTCAACTACAGCCTCAACAAGGACAGCGGCAGCTTCCTGTGCCCCGGCACGGCCACCTTCAGCGCCACGTTCCAGCTTCTCGGTGAGACCACCGCCAACTCGGGCGTCTACGACCAGAAGCTCCACCTCACCTCCTGAGAACCCCTGAGCGGTCCCGTCCGCCCAGCAGGGCCGGCCCGCCTCTCCCGCACCCGCGCGAGAGGCGGGCCATGCCGTCCGCGTACCGCGCGGCCCGTGCGCACCGCACGGGCCGCCCTCCACCGCCGGGAGCCCCGATGCCACGAGGTCCGATGCCACGAGGTCAGGCGCCGGCAAGCGCGGTGCCGGCAGGCGTGGTGCCGACAAGTTCAGGGCCGGCAGGCGTGGTGCCGGGAAGCTCAGGACCGGCAGGTCTGGTGCAGAGAAGTCCGGTGCCGGCGGACATGATGCCGGGAAGTCCGGCGCCGGCGGACTCGGCGCCCGGCACGGGACGGGGCGCCCGCGGCGCGGGGGCCGGGCTAGACGCGGGCGCACGCGCACAGCGCCTCCGAGTGGCCCGCGGCCTGGCAGCTCAGCGCCCGCGCGGCCTGGTAGACGCAGAGCAGGGCCCAGATCTCCTGGGCCACCATCTCCGGGCTCCGCGAGCGCAACACGGCCGCCGGTCCCCGGCGGCCGGAGCAGAGCCAGGCCAGCGCGCTGTCCAGGACCCACCGCTCGGCATAGCGCGCCGCCAGCTCGGCGGCGGACGCCTGCTCCGGGTCGACCAGCGTGGTGATCAGCCATTCCGTGCCCGGCAGGGGGATGACCCGCAGGGGCGGGCCGCCCAGGCCGACCGGCCGGGACAGGTAGGAGCCGTCCTCGAAACCGCGCCCCACGGGGAGCGCGTCGGCTCCGGTCATCCCCCACAGCAGGTGCGTGCCGGTCTCGACCGCCTGGCACCACAGGTCGAACCCCAGCGAGCCCGAACGGGCGAGCAGCAACATGTCGGACTCCAGGCAGCGCAGCAGCCTCCGGGCCAGGGTGTCCTGCTCCACGGCCGAACCGCCGAACGTCGCGTCGATCAGCGCGTGCGTACCGTTCTCGGCCACGGCCACCACCCGGACGCGGGGGAGGCCGGCCGCCCCGTCAGGATGGCCGAAGGCCGAGTTGTCATGGGTCTCGGGGACGACCAGCGTCGTGCCGTCCATCGTGACCAGCCGGAGGCCGGCCAGCCACGACCTGGGGGCCTGGGGGTGCGCCACCGGGCCGCTCACCCGGTAGAAGAGCACGCGCAGGGGTTCGGCGCCGAGCCGTGCGCGGGCCCGGCTGATGGCCGAGGCGCTGGGCGGCTCCCAGGTGTGGACCCAGCGCGACCGCCACGCCAGGCCGTTCAGCAGCAGGCGCATGACCTGGTCGTAGTTCTTGTCGGAGAACAGGCACAGGGCCAGCACGTAGTAAATCGTCAGACGGGCCGGCAGCGCCCGCCGCCGCCGCTCCGCGCATCCGCAGACCTCTATCACCTCGTCGAGCAGCGATGTCGGAAAGACAGATGTGAGAAAACCGATCGACAGCTGATCTGCCAGCCGACCACCGCCTGACGGAGTCTTCACCTGCGTAACTCTGCCTGAAAGCGCGCCGTGCACGTTATAAGCAAGTGCCTGACTTTTCCGGTGAACCGCGTCGAGATTGACAAGTGACATGCGCTTGAGGAAAGCGCTGTCACAGGCGAAACACCGGCACCCCGCGGGCTACGTCCGGGAGTCCCGGACGGGCGGCCGGAGGCCGGCGGCGGAGGGCCGGACGGCCGGTGGCTGAGGGGCCGTCCAGTCGGCCAGGAGCCGGAGCGCCGTCTCCGAGGGACTGCCGGGTTCGGTGGTGTGGACGCACATGGTCTGGTCGGCGTCGCCGGGGAAGACGACCGACTCGTAGGACAGGACGAGCTCGCCCACGACGGGGTGGTGGTAGCGCCTGGTGCCGTGGGTGCGCTCGCGGAGGTTGCGGTCGGCCCACCAGGTCCGGAACTCCTCACTCTTGACGGCCAGCTCGCCGACGAGCTCGGCGAGCTGCGGGTCGTCGGGGTGGCGGCCGGCGTCCAGGCGGAGGGCGGCGACGGTCTCGGCGGCGACGGTGTCCCAGTCGAGGTAGAGGTCGCGCGCGGCCTCGTCGAGGAACATGTGGCGGGTCAGGTTGCGTTCGCGCTGCGGCAGCGCGTCGAAGTCGGTGATCAGGGCACGGGCGAGGCGGTTGGCGGCCAGCACGTCCGTGCGCCGGCCGAGGATGAGCGCCGGGGCCACGCCGGCGAGGGCCTCCAGTATCCGGTGCAGCCCGGGGCGCACGCGCTGCGGCCGCGCGGGCGTGCGGCGGCGGGTGGGCCGGGGCGCGGACCGGCCGAGCTCGAAGAGGTAGGCGCGCTCCACCCCGTCCAGGCGCAGCGCGCGGGCGACGGCGTCCAGGACGCTCTCCGAGACGTTGACGTGGCGGCCCTGCTCCAGGCGGGTGTAGTAGTCCACGCTGACGCCGGCGAGGCGGGCGAGCTCCTCCCGGCGCAGGCCGGGCACCCGGCGGGTGCCACCGGTGGCGGGCACGCCCGCCTGCTGGGGGCTCAGGCGCGCGCGGCGGCTGCGCAGGAACTCCCTGAGCTCGGCGTTGTGGTCCACGTTCTCCAGTGTGCGCCCGCCGCCGTCACCGGGCCGCCCCGAGGGCGGGCGAGGGGGCATGATCTGCGGCGCCGTACGGCAGGCGGCCCCTCCCCGCCGGGGCGCGGCGAGGTACCGTCGTCTTATCGGAACTCAGCCACCGGGGGAGCCGCTATGCCAAGCGATCCCGACCACGTGCTCGACGCCATCGACGGAGTCGTCGACGAGTGGCTCGCCATGAGCGAGGACTCCATGCGCTGGGCACCACCCGAAAAAGCCCCGCCGAGGCGGCAGCTGGCCTTACCGGCGCCGCCCCTGCCGGGGGTCTCCGCGGAGTTCATGCATGATGTCGGCATCGTGTTCGGCGCCCAGGCGCAGGCCGTGGTGGAAGCGGTGACGGAGGTCTTCCGCCCACTGGGCGAGGGGCTGGCCGGCGCCCTCGCCGCGGTCCTCGACAGCCCCGCCGTACGGCAGCTCGTCGAGCTGGTCGACCCGCCCGAGGAGCGCGCGTTCCCCGACCCTGTCGAGGGCGGCGAGCATCGGGACGGACCGTCGCCCGCGCCGCCGTCGCCGGACGGGTATCCATGACGGGTGGGTGCCCGCTGTACGGACGGGTGTTCATGATGGCCGGGCGTCCGCTGTCCGGGCAGGCATCCACGACGGGCGGGCGCCCGCTGTACGGTCAGGCATCCATGACGGGCGGGCGTCCGCCGTCCGGGTGATCCGTGATCCGTCGGCGGCGCGCCCGGCGCCGTGGCGTGCCCGCCCCGCTCCGCGCGGCCCGTCACAGGCTCCGCGGCAGCTCGTAGGTCTCGGCGATCAGCTCGTAGGAGCGGATCCGGTCCGCGGTGCTGTGGACCAGCGTGGTGATCATCAACTCGTCGGCCTCGGTGCGCTTGCGCAACTCCTCAAGGCCCGCCCGCACCTGGGCGGGGTCCCCGTGCACCACGTTGGACAGGTAGTCGTCCATGATCTGCTGCTCCACCGGGCTGTAAGGGTAGGCCTCGGCCTCCTCGGGGGTGGGGACCGGCTGCGGGGCCCCGCGGCGCAGGCGCAGCATGGACAGCCCGCCCGAGCGGGCCATGCGGAGCGCCTGTTCCGGGGTGTCCGCGGCGACGGCGGAGACGCCGATCATCGCGTACGGCCGGTCGAGCACCGCCGAGGGCTGGAAGGTCGAGCGGTAGAGGTCCAGGGCGGGGATGGTGTTCGCCGAGCTGAAGTGGTGGGCGAACGCGAACGGCAGCCCGAGCAGGCCGGCGAGCTGGGCGCTGAAGCCGCTGGATCCGAGGAGCCAGATCGGCGGCCGGCCCGACTCGGGCGACCGCGGAGTGGCGACGACCTTCTCGAGCGGATGGCCCGCCGGGAACGCGCCGTCCAGGAAGGCGGTCAGCTCGGCGAGCTGCTCGGGGAAGTCGTCGGCGTCCAGGCCGTGGCGGCGCAGCGCCCGGGCCGTGGCGGGGTCGGTGCCCGGAGCCCGGCCGAGCCCGAGGTCGATGCGGCCCGGATGCAGCGCGTGGAGAGTGCCGAACTGCTCGGCGACGATCAGGGGCGCGTGGTTGGGCAGCATCACGCCGCCGGAGCCCAGCCGGATGGTCGTGGTCGCCGCGGCCAGGTGGGCGATCAGTACGGCGGGGGAGGAGCTGGCCACCGAGGGCATCCCGTGATGTTCGGCGACCCAGATCCGGTGGTAGCCCAGCTTCTCCGCCCGCCTGGCCAGCTCGGTGCTCGCCCGCAGGGTCTCGGTGGCGCTCACACCCGAACCGACCGTGGCCAGTTCGAGGATCGACAGGGGGACGTCGGAGGTGCCGCGGGCCACGCCACGGATGTTGTCTTCAACCATGACAGCGGCAACCCCGGCTAAGCGGAGGTTTATTCCGGTTAGCCGGGACGGGCTGAGATCAGACCGCGGCCGCCGCACCGGCAGGGCCGGCCCCCCATAGTGATCTTCGTGTGCCCCCACTCGCCGGCGCTGCTGTTGACGCCGCGACAGGGGATGCCGTCGGTGATGATGCCGGCCCCGACCCCCGAGCCGATCAGCGCGACTGGTCTGTCCCCCGTGAGGCGATTAGACCAGATGGATCGGGGGCAGGAAACGCAACATGGCACAGGGGGGATGGATCTCCCGCTGGCCGGTGATCCGCCAGCTCAGGGGAGAGGACGGCAGGGGCGACGCCGCCCGGTCGGCACGGACCGACGCGCTGCGGCCCCGGACCGAGGAGGCGGACACGGTCGCCAGATCGGTCTGCCCCTACTGCGCGGTCGGCTGCGGCCAGCTCGTCTACGTCAAGGACGGCAGGGTCACCCAGATCGAGGGCGACCCCGACTCGCCGATCTCGCGCGGGCGGCTCTGCCCCAAGGGGTCGGCGAGCAAGCAGCTCGTCACCCACCCGGGCCGGCAGACCCGCGTGCTCTACCGGCGGCCGCACGGCACCGACTGGGAGCCGCTGGACCTCGAGACCGCGATGGACATGATCGCCGACCGGGTGCTGCGGACCCGGCGGGAGACCTGGCAGCAGGAGGAGAAGGGCAAGGTCGTACGGCGCACCATGGGCATCGCCGGCCTGGGCGGGGCGACGCTCGACAACGAAGAGAACTACCTGATGAAGAAGCTGTACACCGCCCTCGGCGCGATCCAGGTGGAGAACCAGGCGCGTATTTGACACTCCTCCACCGTCCCCGGTCTGGGGACCAGCTTCGGGCGTGGTGGCGCGACGGACTTCCAGCAGGATCTGGCCGAATCCGACTGCATCGTCATCCAGGGCTCCAACATGGCCGAATGCCATCCGGTGGGCTTCCAGTGGGTGGTCGAGGCCAGGGCGCGGGGGGCGAAGGTCTTCCACGTCGACCCGCGCTACACCAGGACCAGCGCGCTCGCCGACAAGCACGTGCCGATCCGCGCGGGCAGCGACATCGTCCTGCTCGGCGCGCTGATCAACCACGTGCTCGCCAACGGGCTGGACTTCCGCGAGTACGTCCTGGCCTACACCAACGCCTCGACGATCGTCTCCGAGCGCTTCCAGGACACCGAGGACCTGGACGGGCTGTTCTCCGGCTTCGACCCGGACACGCGCAAGTACGACCCGTCGAGCTGGTCCTACGAGGGCGCGCACGAGGAGGCCGCCGCCGGGCTGCGCGACGAGCAGCTGGAGGGCGGTCCCCGCCATGCCGAGGAGGCGGGGGCCGAGCAGTACGGCTCCGGCGGCGCCGCGATGCGCGCCAGGCCGCCCACCGACCCGACGCTGACCCACCCGCGCTGCGTCTACCAGATCCTCAAACGGCACTTCGCCCGCTACACCCCGGAGACGGTGGCCGAGCTGTGCGGCATCTCCCAGGAGGACTTCGCCGAGCTCGCCGGGGCGGTAACCGCGAACTCCGGCCGGGAGCGGACCACCGCGTGGGTCTACTCGGTCGGCTGGACCCAGCACTCGGTGGGCGTGCAGTACATCCGCACGGCCGCGATCCTGCAGCTGCTGCTGGGCAACATGGGCCGCCCCGGCGGCGGCATCCTGGCGCTGCGCGGCCACGCCAGCATCCAGGGCTCCACCGACATCCCGACGCTGTTCAACATCCTGCCGGGATACCTGCCGATGCCGCACGCCCACTGGCCCGAGGGGCTGGCGGAGTATCTGGCAAGGGTGGGCGCCGACACCGGTTTCTGGGGCCGAAAGCGCTCCTACATGGTGAGCCTGCTCAAGGCGTGGTGGGGCGACGCGGCCACCGAGGACAACGACTTCTGCTTCGGCCACCTGCCGCGCCTGACAGGCGACCACGGCCACTTCACGACCGTGATGAACCAGATCGACGGCACCGTGAAGGGCTACTTCGTGGTGGGGGAGAACCCGGCGGTCGGCTCCTCCGGCGGCAGGGCGCAGCGGCTCGGGCTGGCCAACCTCGACTGGCTGGTGGTGCGCGACCTGACGCTGGTGGAGACGGCCACCTTCTGGAAGGACGGCCCCGAGCTGGAGACCGGGGAGATGCGCACCGAGGACATCGGCACCGAGGTGTTCTTCCTGCCCGCGGCCAGCCACGTGGAGAAGGAGGGCACCTTCACCAACACGCAGCGGCTGCTGCAGTGGCGGGAGAAGGCGCTCGACCCGCCGGGCGACTGCCGTAGCGACCTGTCGTTCTACTACCACCTCGGCAAGCGCATCAGGCAGCGGCTGTCCGACGACGAGATCGACCGGCCGCTGCGCGAGCTGACCTGGGACTACCCGGAGGAGGGCGAGCACCGGGAGCCCTCGGCGGAGGCGGTGCTGCGCGAGATCAACGGCACCGGTCCCGACGGGCGGGCGCTGTCGGCCTACACCGAGCTCAAGCCCGACGGCTCCACCCGGTGCGGCTGCTGGATCTACTGCGGGGTCTACGCCGACGAGGTCAACCAGGCGGCCCGGCGCAGACCGCGCGGCGAGCAGAGCCGGGTCGCGCCCGAATGGGGCTGGGCGTGGCCGGCCAACCGGCGCCTCCTCTACAACCGGGCCTCCGCCGACCCCGAGGGCCGCCCGTGGAGCGAACGCAAGGCCTATGTCTGGTGGGACGCCGCCAGGGGCGAGTGGACCGGGGAGGACGTGCCGGACTTCGAGAAGGACAAGCCGCCGGACTACCTGCCGCCCGAGGGCGCCGAGGCCGAGGACGCGCTGGCCGGGACCGACCCGTTCATCATGCAGGCCGACGGCAAGGGCTGGCTGTTCGCCCCGGCCGGACTGGCCGACGGGCCGCTGCCGGCGCACTACGAGCCGCACGAGTCGCCGGTGCGCAACACGCTGTACGGCCGGCAGGCCAACCCCGCGCGCAAGATCTACCACGGCCCCGAGACGCCCTACAACCCGCCGTTCTCGCCGCGCTTCCCCTACGTGCTCACGACCTACCGGCTCACCGAGCACCACACCGCCGGCGCCATGAGCCGGCCGCTGCCCTACCTGGCCGAGCTCCAGCCCGAACTGTTCTGCGAGGTCTCCCCGCAGCTCGCCGCCGAGGTGGGGCTGGTCAACGGGGGCTGGGCGACGATCGTGACCTCGCGCACCGCGATCGAGGCCCGCGTCCTGGTGACCGAGCGCGTCCGGCCGCTGCGGATCGAGGGCCGGCCGGTCCACCAGGTCGGCCTGCCCTACCACTGGGGCTGGGGCAGCGGCGGCCTGGCCACCGGTGACGTCGCCAACGACCTGCTGCCCATAGTGCTCGACCCGAACGTCTACATCCAGGAGGGCAAGGCCATGACCTGTGACCTGCGGCCCGGTAGGCGCCCCCGGGGAGAGGCCCTGCTCGCCCTGATCGAGGAGTACCGCCATGACTGAGCGGATGGGGTTCTTCACCGACACGAGCGTCTGCATCGGCTGCAAGGCGTGCGAGGTCGCCTGCAAGGAGTGGAACGACGTCCCCGACGACGGCTTCGTCTTCCGGGCCACCTCCTACGACAACACCGGGAGCCTGGGGGCGAGCACCTGGCGCCACGTGGCCTTCATCGAGGAGCTGAGCCGGGTGCCGGCCGGTCCCGGGCAGAGCGGCGACGGCGGGTCCGAGGGGATCGAGGGCTGGCTGATGTCATCGGATGTGTGCAAGCACTGCACGCACGCCGCGTGCCTGGACGTCTGCCCGACCGGGGCGCTGTTCCGCACCGAGTTCGGCACGGTGGTGGTGCAGGCGGACGTCTGCAACGGCTGCGGCTACTGCGTGCCGGCCTGCCCCTACGGCGTGATCGACCGCAGGGAGCGCGACGGCCGGGCGTTCAAGTGCACGATGTGCTACGACCGCCAGCTCGGCGGGCTGGAGCCGGCCTGCGCCAAGGCCTGCCCGACCGACTCCATCCAGTTCGGGCCGCTGGAGGAGCTGCGGACCCGCGCCGAGGAGCGGGTGGAGCGGCTGCACGAGGAGGGCAGGCCGCAGGCCCGGCTGTACGGCGCGAGCCCCGGCGACGGGGTGGGCGGCGCCGGCGCGTTCTTCCTGCTGCTCGCCGACCCCGAGGTGTACGGCCTGCCCCCCGATCCGGTGGTGACCACCAGGGACCTGCCGACGATGTGGCGGTGGGCCGCGGGGGCGGCGCTCTCCCTCGTCGGCGCGGTCGCCGTGTCGTTCCTGGGGAGAGGCTGATGGGCGGGGCCGGCGCCCGCGGGCGCCGCCGGGGGTGGCGGCGGTGACGCGGGAGCGGGAGATGGTGCCGGAGGCGGAGTTCCGGTCCTACTACGGGCAGCCGGTGATCAAGCCCCCGGTCTGGCACGAACCCCACATGCCGACATATCTCTACCTGGGCGGCCTGTCCGGGGCGTCGTCGGTGATGGGGGCGGCGGCCCGGCTCTCCGGGTACGGCCGGCTCGCGCGCACCGCCGGGGTCACCGCGGCGCTCGGAGCCACCGCCGGAGCGGTCTTCCTGGTCGCCGAGCTCGGCAGGCCGGAGCGGTTCCTCAACATGCTGCGCGTTTTCAAGCCCACCTCGCCGATGAGCATGGGCTCCTGGATCCTGGCCGTCCACAGCGGGCTGACGGCGGTCGCCGCCGCCTCCGAGGTCGCCGGCGCGCGGCCCGTCTCCCGGCCCGCCGTAGCCCGGCCCGCTTTCCGGGTCACCGGCGCGCGGCCCGCCTCCCGGCCCGCCGCGCGGCCCGTCTCCCGGGTCGCCGGTTACCTGCCCTCCGCGGTCGCCGCCGTGCTGCCTCTCGCGGGCGGCGCCGCGAGCCTGATCGCCGGGGTGGCCACCGGGCCGCTGATGGCCACCTACACCGCGGTGCTCCTGGCCGACACCGCCGTGCCCGCCTGGCACGAGGCGCACCGGGAGCTGCCGTTCATGTTCGCCGGGAGCGCGCTGGCCAGCGCGGGAGCCGCGGGCATGCTGGCCACGCCCCGCGCGGAGGCGGGCCCGGCCCGTGCCGTGGCCGTGCTCGGCGCCGCCGTGGAGACGGCCGCCGGTGCGGTGCTGGAGCGTCGGCTCGGCCTGGCCGGCGAGCCGTACCACCAGGGGAAGGCGGGCCGCCGGATGCGGGCGGCCCGCGTCCTGACGGCGGGCGGCGGCCTGCTCGCCACGGTCGCCGGCCGCAGCCGCGCCCTCACCGCGCTGTCCGGTCTCGCCCTCACCGCGGGCTCGCTGCTGGTCCGCTTCGGCGTCCTGGAGGCCGGCAGGGCGTCGGCCGCCGACCCGAAGTACACGGTGGTGCCCCAGCGTCGGCGCCTGGCGGCCGGGGAGCCGGCCTCACTCCCGCCGCCGGCCCGGACGTGGCCGTAGCGGCCCGGCAGGCCCGCCCCACCCGGCCGGGTCGCCCCGCCTGCCCCGCCCGCCTGTCCGGCCTGGTCCGGTCGCCCCGCCCGGCTGCCCTGTTCTGCCCGCCCGGCCTGGCAACGGTCCGGCGCGGGTGGGCCCGCCCGGAGGGCTCAGCGCAGCCGCAGGGCCGGGCCGTCGAAGGGGACGAGCTCGCCGATGACCGGGGCGCCGGGGATCTCGCCCGCCACCAGCAGGCCGCCGGAGGTCTGGGCGTCGGCCAGCAGCAGCAGGTCCTCCTCGCCGGTGCGGCCGGGATCGAGGTGGGACTCCACCCAGGCCAGATTGCGCCGGGTGCCGCCGCTGACATAGCCGTCCCGCACCGCCTCGCGGGCCCCCTCCAGGTACGGCACGGCCGCCACGTCGACCACCGCCGTGACGCCGCCCGCCCTGGCCAGCTTGTACAGGTGGCCGAGCAGGCCGAATCCGGTCACGTCCGTGGCGCACCCGGCGCCGGCGGCGAGCGCCGCCCGGGAGGCGTCCCGGTTCAGCGTGGTCATCGCGGCAACCGCCTGCGGGAAGACCTCGCCGGTCGCCTTGTGCCGGGTGTTGAGCACGCCGACGCCGAGCGGCTTGGTGAGGGAGATCGGCAGCCCCGGCCGCCCCGCGTCGATGCGCAGCAGCCGGCCGGGATCGGCCAGGCCGGTGACGGCCATGCCGTACTTCGGCTCCGGGTCGTCGACGCTGTGGCCCCCCGCGACATGACATCCCGCGGCCCCGGCCACGTCCAGGCCGCCGCGCAGCACCTCCTTCGCCAGATCCATCGGCAGCCTCTCGCGTGGCCAGCCGAGCAGGTTGACCGCCACCAGCGGCTCCCCGCCCACCGCGTAGACGTCCGACAGGGCGTTGGCCGCCGCGATCCGCCCCCAGTCGTAGGGGTCGTCCACCACGGGCGTGAAGAAGTCGGCCGTGGCCACGATCGCCCGGCCCCCCTCGATGCGGACCACGGCGGCGTCGTCCCCGTCGTCGAGCCCGATGACCAGCTCTCCGGCGGGGGAGGGGAGGTCCCGGCCGTCCGGCCGTGGGCCGTCGAGCAGGCCCGCGACGACCTCCTCCAGCTCGCCGGGCGGGATCTTGCAGGCGCAGCCGCCCCCGTGGGCGTACCGCGTCAGCCGGACCGCCTCCCCCGCCGGTCCCCGTGAGGCTGGGGGAGCGGGGACCCCCCACTCCGCTGCTCTCGCCATGCGGCACTCCCTGGTAGGCCTGCGACGGTCCACGTGGGGAGCGCGGCGCGCCGTCCCCACACGTGCTGCCTGGGGCTTTACCCACCTGCTGTTAGGTTCTCCCCTGGAGGCGTGTGGGTGCCTGGTGGCCCCCGCGGTCTTCAAAACCGACGAGGCCGAGGTTCTCGGCCTGGCGGGTTCGATTCCCGTCCGCCTCCGCCACCCTGAATTGCCGGACGGGCCTCAGCGCTCCGGCGCGGAGCCCGAGATCGTCAGGCCAGGGAGAGCAGGCCCGGGATGTCGGCCACACCGGGCAGCAGGTGGGTGTGGCGGGCCGCGCCGAGCGCGGTGGCGTCCAGGCCGCCGGTGAGCACCCCGACCACGATGCCCGCGCCCGCGTTGGAGCCGGCTTCGAGGTCACGGACCGTGTCGCCCGCCGTGAGCACCCGGCTGACGTCACGGACGCCGGTCGCCTCCATCGCCCGGAAGATCATGTACGGTGCCGGGCGCCCGGCGGCGACGTCGTCCACGCACACGACCGCGTCGAGGACCCCGTCCCCCCAGCCGATCCGTGCCAGCAGCGCGTCGGTCACGCCCCGGTCGAAACCGGTGGTGAGGGCCACCTTGACACCGGCGGCGCGCAACGTGGCGAGGGCCTCGGGGACACCGGGCAGGGGCGCCGGCGGCCGGTCGGCGTACGCGGCGTCCAGGCGGTCGCGGAAGTCGGCGAAGACGGCGTCGACGGTGCTCCTTCCGGGAGCGCCGCCCGGCTCTCCGGTGAGCAGCGCGGTGATGGCTTCGCGCTTGTCGGCGCCCATCCAGCGCCGGATGTCCGCGGGGGTCGGACGGCCGCCCGCGGCGCGTACGGCCTCCTCAAGAGCGATGTAGACGGCGCCGTGCTCCTCGACGGTGGTGCCGGCGATGTCCAGAACTGCCAGTTCGATCATGACGTGTGTCCTCAGGGGTGTCGGGTGGGGCTGCTCAGCCGGCCGATGCCGGTGTGGGCGGGTCGTCGCGCCGCGAGTGAGGCGGCTCGTGCCGGTTCGAGCTGCGCAGCAGTGCCGGGTGGGCCTGCTGGGAGTTCTCGATGGTGAAGGAGACGATGTCGGGCCGGTAGCGGTCGTCGGAGTACTCGACGGGTTCGCCGGTGGCGGAGGAGGTACGGCGGCGCTCGCGCAGCAGGGGCGCCCCGGGGGAGATCTTCAGGAGCGCGGCGTCGGTGTCGTCGGCGATGATCGCGTCGATGACGTGGCGGGCCACGCTGAGGTCCACGCCATGGCTGCTCAGATAGGCGAAGACCGACCCGGAGTCGCAGTCGTGGTCGAAGAGCAGCCGGCCGACGGGCCAGACGAACGTGGTGCGTTCGATCATCGTGGGCAGCCCGTCCAGCAGTCGCAGCCGCAGGAGCTGGACGACCGGTTCCCCCTCCTCCAGCCCCAGTGCGTCGGCGGCCTCCGGCGACGCCGGCCGCCGGGCGATCTCCAGGGTGCGCTGGCCCGGCGTCCGACCCATCCCTTCGGCCCACCGGGAGAACGACAGGAACGTCTCGAAGGGCTGGGATATCGCCTGGCTGCGCACCACCGGAGGCTTGCCCCGACCGCCGTCGACCAGCCCTTCGGCGCGCAGCGCGGCAAGTGCCTGGCGGACCGGTCCGCGGGAGGCCCCCCACCCCTCGCACAACTGCGACTCGGAGGGCACAGCCGCGCCCACCGGTAGCTCACCGGAGACGATACGGCGGCGCAGATCAGATGCGATGCGCTCGTGCAGG
Organism: Streptosporangium brasiliense; assembly: GCF_030811595.1. Lineage (NCBI taxonomy): Bacteria > Bacillati > Actinomycetota > Actinomycetes > Streptosporangiales > Streptosporangiaceae > Streptosporangium > Streptosporangium brasiliense. The sequence goes on along the minus strand of NZ_JAUSRB010000002.1, from coordinate 8,283,162 downwards.
GGTCCGTCCATGCGACTTGACAATACAGGAGCGCGAGCGAGGGCCGGAAGCGTCAGTGTCGAGAAAAAGCGCTTGGAGCTGCTGAAATGAAGTCCAGGCGAACAGCGGGTGACGTGTCTTCCGCCGCTCTTGACGGCGAGCCGCGACGCTGAGCATCTTACTTGTCATGACAAGTTATCTGCTGCGGAACCAGCCACTCGACTCCGCCGACCTCGTCATCGTCGGCGCGGGCATCGTGGGTCTCGCGCACGCCGTGGACGCGGTACGCCGCGGCTTGTCCGTCACCGTCGTCGAACGCGACGAGCGGGCCACCGGCGCCTCGGTGCGCAACTTCGGGCACGGCTGTTTCACAGTCCAGGACGGCGACGCCCTCCGGTACGCGACGACCGCCCGGACCACCTGGCTGCGCCTGGCCAGGGAGGCCGGGTTCTGGCTCCGCGACGGCGGCACCGTCGTCGTCGCGCGGGCCGAGGACGAGTACACGGTCCTGGAGGAGTTCCACGCCGCCCGCGGCGACCAGGTGGTGCTGCTCGACCCGGCCGAGGTGGCCGACAGGGTGCCCACCGGTCCGGGCGTGACCGGTGGCGCCTGGCTGCCGATGGACGTGCGCGTCGACCCGCGGGAGGCCGCGCACGCGATCGCCGGCTGGCTGGCCGCCCAGGGTGTTCGGTTCCACTGGGGCACCACGGTGCACACCGTCGAGCCGGACCTGGTGGGCACCAGCCGGGGGCGGATCCGGGCCGGGCGGGTGGTGGTGGCGGTGGGGCACGATGTGGACCGCCACTTCCCGGAGCTGGCGGAACAGGCCGCGGTGCGCCGCTGCGCCCTGCACATGCTGCGCGTTCACGACCCGCACGGCCGAGCGGTGGACCCCGCGGTGCTCAGCGGCTTCTCGCTCCTGCGCTACGACGGCTTCGCCGCCTGCCCCACCCTGCCGGCGCTCCGCGCGCGGCTGGAGGCGGACCACCCGGCCCTGCTCGCCGCCGGGCTGAACCTGATGTTCACCCAGCGCCCGGACGGCGATCTCGTCATCGGCGACACCCACGCCTACGCCACCACCCTCGAACCGTTCAACGCCGACGAACTCGACCGGCACGTCCTGGCCGAGACGGGACGCCTGCTCGGTGTCGACCGCCTCACGGTGCGCGAGCGCTGGCGCGGCGTGTACGCCTCGGCCGCGCGGCCGTTCCTGGTCGCCACGCCCATGTCCGGCGTCCGGGTGGTCTCCGTCACCTCCGGCATCGGGATGACCACCGCGCTCGGTCTGGCCCCGGAGGTCCTCGACGACCTGCTGGGCTGACCCCGGCCCGCGACCGCGGCCCCCCGCTCACCGTCCCTGCCCCTGTTCCCCGCCCCCCGCCCCTGTTCCCGCCCCCGGCTGTTCCCGCCCCCGGCCCGTCAATCGCGGCCCGCCGGACGTGCGCGGGACCGATCGCACCGTCTCCGCCGGTGAACGACCGACCCTCTAGGAAGAGAGAACCCATGCGTACACGACGTCTCCTGGCCGCCGTGGCGGCGGCCTCGGCCCTGCTCCCCCTCCTCTCCGGCTGTGGCGGCACCGGAGCGTCCGGCACCGCCGGAGCGTCCGGCACCGCCGGTGTGACCTGTCCCGGCGGCAGGGTCCGTTTCGGCATCGAGCCCTATGAGGACCCGGCCAAGCTCAAGCCCGCCTACGAGGTCCTCGCCGCCGCGTTGCAGCGCAAGCTCGGCTGCCCGGTGGAGCTGAAGGTCGTCGAGGACTACTCGGCCGAGGTGCTGGCGATGCGCAACGGCCAGCTGGAGCTGGCCCAGTTCGGGCCGCTCGGCTACGTGTTCGCCAGCCGGATGGCCGACGCGCGGGCCGTCGCCTCGTTCGCCGACGCGAAGGGCGCTCTGACCACCTACACCGGCGGCATCTGGGTGCCGGCGGAGTCGCCGATCACCTCGGTCAAGGACCTCGCCGGCAAGTCCCTCGCCCTGTCCAGCCCCGGCTCGACCTCCGGCGACGCCCTGCCCCGGTATGCGCTCAAGTCCGCGGGCCTCGCCGAGTCCAGCGTGCGGATCAATTACGCGGGCGGGCACCCCGAGGCGCTGCTCGCCCTGGTCAACGGCAAGGCGGACGCGGCTGAGATCAACAGTCAGCAGCTCGCGACCGCGCAGGCCGCCGGTACCTTCGACCCGTCGAAGTACCGCCGGATCTGGAGCTCCGAGCCGGTCCCGAACGACCCGATCACCGTGCACGGCAAGCTCGACCAGCGGTTCCGCGAGGCGGTCGCCAAGGCGCTGCTCGAACTGGACGCCGCCGACGTCGCCAAGGTCGGCGCCTTCCTCGACGTCGATCCGCCCGGTCCGTTGGTCGCCGTGACCACGGAGACCTACAAGCCGCTGTTCGATCTCGCCGCCACGCTCAACCTGACCGAGAAGGACGCCTGACGATGATGCCCACCGAGGAGGTCCGGCAGGTGCCGCCGCCCGCCGGCCGGACGGCACCGGGCGGGAGTGGTCCTCCCGCGCTCCCCTCCAGGAGCGGGGTCGCCGACCTTCCCGCCGCCCCCTCCGCCTCCCCCGTGGAGGGGGCGGCGGACCCGGGCGTCGCGCTCGCGGTCCGGGGACTGCGCAAGTCCTTCTCCGGCAGGACGGTGCTGGACGCGCTGGATCTGCGGCTCCGGTCCGGGGAGTTCCTGGCACTGCTCGGCGCCAACGGCTGCGGCAAGTCCACCGCGCTGCGCTGCGTCGTCGGGCTGGAGACGCCCGACGGCGGCACGATCCACATCCACGGCCGCGAGGTCGGCGCGGCGCGGGACGCCGAGTCGGTACGGCTGCGCCGGCGGACGGCCATGGTCTTCCAGCAGGTTCATCTCGTCCGCCGCCGCAGCGTGCTCGACAACGTCTGCGCCGGGGCGCTCGGACGGCTGCCGCTGCGGCACTCGCTCACGCCGCTGCTGTTCCCCCGCGAGCTCCGGGAGGAGGCCATGGCCTGTCTGGACCGGGTCGGCCTGGCCGACCGCGCGGCCGAACCCGCCGGGCGCCTGTCCGGCGGGCAGCAGCAACGGGTCGCGATCGCCCGCGCCCTGTGCCAGCGGGCGAGCATCGTCCTGGCGGACGAGCCGGTGTCCGCCCTCGATCCGGCGGCCGCCGAACAGGTGGTCGGCCTGCTGGCCGAACTCGCCCGTGACCAGGGCCTCGCCGTCGCCGCCGTGCTCCACCAGCCCCTCCTCGCCCGCCGGCACGCCGACCGCGTCGTCGGTCTGCTGGGCGGGCGGGTCGCCGTCGACGCCCCCGCCGGGGCCCTCACCGAAGCGGATCTGGAGGCCCTCTACGCCCCCGACCGCCGTACCGCCGAGCAGGAGTACCGCTGAGCATGGACGTCCTCACACCGAGTGGACCGCTCGTCCCGCCACGGCGACGCCGGCCCTCGCCGACGATCGGCGTCGTCATCACGGTCCTGGTGGCCGCGCACGTCCTCGCCTGGCAGGGCACCGAGTTCTCCCCGGCGGCGCTCGTGGAGGGCTGGCGGGGAATGGCCGACTTCCTCGGCCAGGCCCTGCCGCCGGACCTGTCGTGGTCGCGGGTGCTCTCTCCCGGCATCCACGCCGCGCTCGTCACGCTCTACATCGGACTGCTCGGCACCACGCTGTCCGTGCCCTTCGCACTCGGGCTCGCGCTTCTCTCGGCGCGGACGACGACGCCGAACCGGTGGGCCTACCAGGTCGGACGGTCGGTCCTGTCGTTCCTGCGGGCGGTGCCCGACGTCGTCTTCGCGCTGGTGTTCGTCACCGCCGTGGGGCTGGGCCCGTTCGCCGGCGTGCTCGCGCTGATCTTCCACAACACGGGGGTGATGGGCAAGCTGTGGGCGGAGGCGATGGAGGAGATCGACCTCGGTCCGCGTGACGCCCTGCGCACCAACGGCGCCTCCGGGCTCCAGGTGGCCCTGCACGCCGTGCTCCCGGCGGTGGTGCCGCAGTTCGTGGGCCTGCTGCTCTACCGGTTCGACGTCAACGTGCGCTCGTCCCTGGTGCTCGGCCTCGTCGGCGCCGGCGGCATCGGTTTCCTCGTCAACCAGTCGATCAAGCTCTTCCGGTTCGACGAGATGGCCACCCACCTCATGGTGGTGATGGTGCTCGTCGTCGCGGTCGACCAGCTCTCGGCCTATGTGCGCCGCCGGATCGGCGCCCAGTAGGGCCTGTTCGGGATTCGGACCCTCAGAGCGTGACTCGTCCGGAGAGCGGTCGCCAGATCATTGCCGTGGTGCCTGCAGGCGTTACCGAACGTAGTCCTCGACGAGGGAGATGACGGTTGCGGGCCGGCCGGCCATCAAGCGTCTCTCACGGCGGTGGCAGCTCTCCCGAGCCTCGGACGACGAGCTCCACCGGGACGGTCACCCGCTGCGGGGGGCGGCCCGGATCCCGCACCCGGGCGAGCAGCAGCTCCACCGCCATGCTGCCGAGGCGGGTGATGTCGTAGCGCACCACGGTGACTCCGGGCGTGAACACCCCCGCCATCTCGAAGTCGTCGAATCCGACGAAGGCCGGGAGCGGCCCCGGGTGGTTGCGCAGGGCCTGTATGAGCCCGATCGCGGCCCTGTTGTTGGTCATGAAGAAAGCGGTCGGCGGGTCGGGCAGCGCGAGCAGCCGCAGCACCTCCTGCTCCACCTGCCAGGGGTCGAACACGCCGGTCAGGCACAGCGCCGGATCAACGGCGACTCCGGCGGCGCGCAGTGCCGTACGGTGTCCCTCGGCCCGGGCGCGCACCGAGCTCAACGGGTCGTTGTCCGAGATGAGGGCGATCCGCCGGTGACCGTAGGCGAGCAGATGCCGGGTGGCGAGCAGGCCACCCGCCTCGGCGTCGAGCAGCACGGCGTCCGTGTCGGGCAGTCCCTCGGGCACGCGGTCGACGAACACCGCGGTGAGCCCGCTCGCGAGATATTCGGCCAGCCAGGTGTGATCCCCGGCGGTGGGGACGATGACCATGGCGTCGACGCCCCTGCCGTACATCGTGTTGATGAGCATGACCTCGCGGTCGGCCCGCTCTTCGTAGCTGCCGAACACCACCAGGGCCTCGTGGGCCGAGGCGGCCGTCTCGATGGCCTTGGCCAGGCGTGAGTAGAACTCGTTGGAGATGTTCTCGATCACCAGGCCCAGGGTGAGGACCGAATCGCCGCGTGCCAGTCGGCTGGCGGCCTCGTTGCGCCGGAAGCCCAGCGCGGTGATCGCGTCCTGGACGCGTCGCACCAGGTCCTGCCGTACGTGAGGTTCCTGATTCACCACCCGGGAGACCGTCTTGAGGCTGACCCCCGCGTGCTGGGCGACGTCAGCCATGGTGGTTCTTCGGCGACTCATCCCCGTCCTCTCCTGAATCGCCCGAGCGGGCTCCCCGGATCATGTTGTACCTTGCGCAGTCATGAACGGACACATCAACGACGACTGGATCTGCGGCCGGTACGGCGAGGACGAGCCCTGGATGCTGGGCGCGGTGAACCCGCCGGTCTTCGAGAACTCCCTGTTCACCTTCCCCACGGTGCAGGCGCTGTCGGAGAGCCTGGCGGACGAGGACGAGAAGTACGTCTACTCGCGCGGCACGAACCCCACCGTGGACCTGCTCCAGCGCAAACTCGCCGCGCTCGAACGGGGAGAGCGGGCCAAGTGTTTCGGGTCGGGGATGGGTGCCATCTCGGCGACGATCTCCTCGCTGGTCTCCGCGGGCGACCACGTGATCGTGGTGGGAGCGATCTACGGCCCGACCACCCAGTTCCTCCGCTACCTGGAGAAGTTCGGGGTGTCGCATACGACGGTGCACACCGATAATCCTGACGTACTTGACAGCGTTGTCAATCCGCGGACCAAAATGATGTACCTGGAGTCGCCGTCGTACATGCGTTTCGGGATCATCGACCTCCGCGCCTTCACCGGGTGGGCGCACGAGCGGGGTCTGACCACGGTGATGGACAACACCTGGGCGACACCGATCTTCCAGAAACCGCTCACCATGGGCGTCGACCTGGTCGTGCACTCGCTGTCGAAATACATCGGCGGCCACAGTGACCTGATCGGTGGCGTCGTGGTGGGCTCCACGCGGCTGATCCGGCCGATCGCGCTGACCGAATACCAGTTGTACGGCGCCGCCCTGTCGGCGCACGAGGCGGCGAAGGCGATCAAGGGGCTCCGCACCCTGCCCGTCCGCATGCCGGCGCACCAGGAGCGTGGCCTGCGGGTGGCGGAGTTCCTCGCCGAGCACCCGGCGGTCCGCGCGGTCAACCATCCTGGACTGCCAGGTCATCCAGGGCACGAGCTCGCCCGTGCGCAGATGACCGGCTTCTCCGGTCTCTTCAGCATCGAACTGGACACCGAGGAGATCGCGGAGGTGACCCGTTTCGTGGACGCCCTGCGCTGCTTCCGCGTCGGCGTCTCGTGGGGCGGATTCGAGAGCCTGGTCATCGCGCCCGCGCTCACCGTGCGGGAGTCCCTGCGGGCCACGATGGGCATTCCGCTGGGGCTGGTCCGGCTCTCGGTAGGGCTGGAGGACGCCGACACGCTGATCGCCGACCTCGCCGAGGCGCTGAAGGCATCTTGACGGATCGCGGACGGTTCCATGTAGCATCCCCGTCATTCAGCGCTGTGACAGCGCTGTCAACGGACCATCTCTGGGGAGACCATGAGAAGACTCCACAGGCTCGCCATCCCGCTGGTCGGTGTGCTGACCATGACACCGGTCGGCTGCGGTTCCGACAACGACGCCGGCACGGTCCGGCTGCGCATGATCGAGAGCCTCACCAGCCCGGACCGCACCAAGCTGATCAGACAACTGCTCTCCGACTTCGAGCGGCAGAACCCGGGGATCAAGGTCGAGCTGGTCTCGCCGCCCCTGGAGAACGCCGACCGGAAGATCACCCAGGTGCTGCAGACCAAGAAGGACCTCGACGTGCTGGAGGTCCGCGACCACACCGCCAAGTCGTTCTCCAACAACGGCTGGCTGGCCGAGATCCCGGTGCAGAGCTGGCCCGGCTGGAGCGGGCTGACCGAACTCGCCAGGAAGAAGGCGGTCGAGGTGGGCGGCAAGCCGTACCTCATCCCCTACGGCTTCTACGAGAAGGTGCTCTTCTACCGGTCGGACTGGCTGCGCGAGGCCGGCGTCGCGCAGCCGCCCACCACGTGGCAGGAGGTCTACGACACCGCCAAGAAGTTGACCGACAAGGGCAGGCGGCGCTACGGCTACTCCTTCCGAGGCGGCAAGGGCGGCTTCGACTACGCCGTCCTGATCGTCAGCGCGTTCAACGGCGACAAGGTGGACCCGGGCAGGTCGTTCTTCCTGAAGGACGGCAGGACGATCTGGTCCACGCCGGAGGCCGCGCAGGCCATGAACCTGTTCCTGAGCCTGTTCAAGGAGGCTTCCCCCGCCGACTCGGTCTCGTGGAGCTTCCCGGAGATGGTGCAGGGCTTCACCGCCAACGTCACCGGCATGCTCATCCAGGACCCCGAAGTGATCAAGACGGTCGAGGAGAGCGGCATCGCGAAGGACGGGTGGAGCACCGTCCCGATCCCCAAGGGGCCTGGCGGGTACGCGCTGCAGCCCGTCGGATACGCCGGCTGGGGCGTGACGTCCTTCAGCACGCACAAGGCCGAGGCGGTCAAACTCGTCGAGTTCCTCAGCGCGGACGCGCAGAGCACGAAGTTCGCCAAGGGCAACTCGCTCATCCCGATCGCCACGGCCGCCCAGCAGGACCCCCAGTTCTCGGGGGGAGCCTGGAAGGCGTACCTGGACGCCCAGCAGGACGACAAGCAGGTGATCACAGTTCGGCCGGTCGACTACCCGGGGTGGAGCGAGTGGCAGCAGGCCGCCGACAAGGACATCCAGTCCCTGCTGACCGGTGACAGGACGGTCGCGGACGTACTGAGCGCCTGGGACGCGTTCTGGACCGATCAGGCGAAGAAGAAGACGTCGTGACAGCGGTCAGGGAGATCGGCTCGCGCGGGCGGTCCGCCGCCCGCGCGGCCCGGCCGGCCTTCGACGGGCGGCGAGCCCGGTTCATCGCGCTCTGTCTGCTGCCCGGGGTCGTGTTCGTCGCCGTGTTCACGTACTACCCCATGATCCGGGGCGGTGTGATCGCGTTCCAGCGCTACAACCTGTTCGACCTGACGGCCACGCCGTTCGCCGGGCTGGAGAACTTCCGCGCGGTCCTCGCCGACGACCGGTTCTGGACCGCGCTCGGCAACACCGGGATCTGGGTGTTCGCGTCCCTGACGTTCCAGTTCGTGCTCGGCTTCGGCCTGGCCCTGCTGCTGCGGCGGCACTTCCGCGGTCGCGGGCTCTACCAGGCGTGGGTGTTCTTCCCCTGGGCCATGTCGGGCTTCCTCATCGGGCTGCTGTGGCGCTGGATGTTCAACGGCGAGTTCGGCGTCGTCAACGACCTGCTGATCAAGGCCGGCCTGGTCGACGAGCCGATCGGCTTCCTCTCCTCACCGGGGTGGGCGATGACCTCGATCATCGTCGCCAACGTCTGGTACGGCGTGACGTTCTTCGCCATCATGATCATCGCGGCCCTTCAGTCCGTGCCACGGGAACTGTACGAGGCGGCGGACGTCGACGGAGCCTCCCGGGTCAAGCAGTTCGTGCACGTGACGCTGCCGGCGATCCGGACCACCCTGGTGCTCATCGTGCTGCTGCGGATCATCTGGATCCTCAACTTCCCCGATCTCATCTACTCGATGACCGGCGGTGGCCCGGCCGGGAGCACGCACATCGCCACGACCTACCTCATCGAGCAGGTGCAGAACGGCGACTACGGGAAGGCGGGCGCGGTCGGCGTCTTCGTGCTCGGGCTGCTGCTGTCGTTCAGCGTCTTCTATCTCAACGCCACCCGATTCGAGAAGGCGAGGGACTGACCCGTGCACCGCCCGACCTCGCTGATCGCCCGGACCGCAAAGGCCGTCGTCCTCGGTATCTGGTTACTGATCACTGTCTTCCCGCTCTACTGGATCCTGGTCACCTCGCTGAAGCCCACCTCGGAGATCTTCGCGGTGCCGTTGCGCTACCTGCCCGGCAGCCCCACGCTGGACCACTACCGCGAGCTGTTCTCCTTCTCCTCGTTCGGCACGTATCTCGTCAACAGCCTGATCGTCTCGCTGGTGTCGGGCGTCGTGGTCACCGTGATCGGCGTGCTCGGCGGCTACGCGCTGGCCCGTTTCCACTTCCCCGGGCGTGGCGCACTCATGCTCGCCTATCTGGTCACCCAGATGATCCCGCTGTTCATCGCGCTGGGCCCGCTGTATCTGATGATGTCCGGCCTCGAACTGCTCAACCGGCTCAGCGGGCTGATGCTGGTCTACGTCGCCATGCTTGTGCCATTTTCGACGATCATCATGCGCGGCTTCTACGAACGCATTCCGACCGCGCTCGAAGAGGCCGCCATGGTCGACGGATGCTCGCGGCTGACGGCGATGGTGCGCGTGGTCGTGCCCGTCATGCTGCCCGGCATCGCCGCCACCTTCATCTTCGGCTCCGTGCAGTGCTGGAACGAACTCTTCCTCGCCATCGCCTTCATCGACAGCGAGGAGACCAAGACCATCCCGGTCGCGATGAACTCGTTCATCACGCAGTACGACATCGACTGGGGCCCGATGGCGGCGGCCACGGTGGTTTCGATCATCCCCACGCTGGTGCTTTTCTCGTTCGCCCGCCGCTACATCGTGGAGGGCCTCACATCCGGCGCGGTCAAGGGCTGAATGATCACCTGCCGGGGGCGCTCGACGCGCGGGTGGCCGCCGTTCAACCGGACCGGATGTGTCTGACTCCGGTCCACGCCCGGCGCAGGCGTCCCCGCAACGCCCCGTCCGTGTCCGGGTGTCACCACGCGTCATGTCCTGTGCTCTATCAGGCTCAGACGGTGCCACGCAGAAGAATCCGCGACTCGATGATCTGAACCCCGGACAGGCCCTAGATCACCACATAATCGGTGTGTGACTGTACATCACGTTAACTGTGGAACCATGCGTCCGCTCGGTGGGCCGGAGATGGTCTGCCACTGCCTGATCGTGCAGACCGGCGACGGTCTCACCCTGGTCGACACCGGGATCGGCGTCGGCGCCTTCCTCGGGTTCACGATGACGACCGGTGCGGCGCTGGATGTGTCAGAGACCATGCCCGCCCGGCTGCGCGCTCTCGGCTACGACCTCGGTGACGTACGCGACATCGTCCTCACCCACCTGGACGTCGACCACGCGGGCGCGCTGCGGCACTTCCCGCGGGCGCGGGTGCACCTGCACGCCGCCGAGCTGGAGGCGGCGCTGCGCCCGCCGTCGGCGGGTGAGCGGAGCCGTTACCGGCCCGTCCAGTGGGAGCACGGCCCGTCCTGGGTGACGTACGGCGAGGCGGGCGAGCCGTGGCTCGGCTTGGAGGCCCGCCCGCTGGACGGGGTCGACGGCGTGGCGCTGGTGCCGCTGGCGGGGCACAGCCGGGGCCATTCCGGAGTGGCGGTCCGTGACGGCGACGGCTGGCTGTTGCACGCCGGTGACGCCTACTACGTGCGGGGAGAGCTGGCCGACCCGCCGCGATGCCCCCCACACCTGCGGCTGGCGCAGTGGTCGGTCGCCACCGACCACCGCTCGCGACTGGCCAACGTGCGGCGGCTGAGCGAGCTGCCGCCCGGCGTCCGCGTCTTCAGCGCCCACGACGCCCAGGAACTGGCGGCCTTCGCCTGACCCGTCCGACCCGGTAGTGGCCCTCGCGACGTGAGCGCCGTCAGGCCGCCCATCGCTGAAAGGTATTACACGATGTTACTTCCATTCTGCGGCCAATACCTGAACGCCAATCCATGATTTCAAGATCGCCGTCGGGCATGTGAATGGCGCACAAAGCTGAGCATCTCTGCTTTGACCCGCGCAATCGCATGCGGTCAATCACTGCCCACGGCAGTCGATCGGCCCGGAAGGGGTCTTCAAAACCGACGAGGCCGAGGTCCTCGGCCTGGCGGGTCCGGTTCCCGTCCGCCTCCATCATCTGGGAAACGCGCGAAAACCGGGGAGAATGCCCCCGCCTATCCAGCCTTAATGATTTTCCTGAGACCCGATGGGAACAAAGTGGGAACAGCGCGTCATGAACGTTCCTGCGTGGACTCCTGCCGCTCCGGAATGAGTGCCACCACCTTCTCCGCCGCGCCGTCCAGCACGGCCTGGCGAACGAGCTGACAGAGGTCCCGGATGCTGCGGACAACTCCGTTCGAGGCCCACCTGTACAGCAGAACGCCCGCTCTCTTCCGGGAGGGCGGGCGTTCTGCTGTCTGGAGTCAGGCCGGCAGGTCCCAGCACAGGCCGCCCGGCTCACCCAGCCACACGTGTTGGCCGTCCCCGGTGACCGTGAGGCCGAATGCCGACTGGTGCGGGGAGCCGGCGTCCTGCCAGAGCAGGATGGCGTCCTCGACGGCGTCCCACAGCCGTAGGGGGCCGTGCTGGTGCACCGTCCACCCCCCGCCGGGGTTCGGCCGGGTGTCGGCGCGGGAGCCGGTGGCGACGTCCAGCAGGATCGTCGTGTCGCCGGCGGATGCCCGCTGGGCGGCCGGTGCGGCGAGCTGGGCGACGAACAGGGCGGCCTCGTCGTCCAGGATCGCCGGGTCGACGCGCGTCTCGCGGGCGTCTCCGACGCCGGTCCTGACCGGCGGCCGGGGCGGCGGCATGTGGGAGCGGGCCCGCATGAAGTACAGGTCATCCGGCAGGAACCGTCCGCTCGCCTCGCCGTCGCCGGTGAGGGTGAGGTGCGCGAACGCTACCCCGCCCATCCACCCCCACGTGGGGGTGGTGATGGTGCCGCCGACGCGGATCTGGTCCATCCACGCCGGCGGGATGGTCCGCACTGAGCAGGTGCCGATCAGCCGGTCGTACGGGGCGCCGTCCGGGTGGCCGCGCAGGCCGTCCCCGACTACGAGGGTCGGGGCGTACCCGGCCGCGGCGATGGCCTTGCGAGCTCGCTCGGCCACGGCGTCGTCGTATTCGATCGACGTCACCGCCTTGTCGTCGAGCCGGTGGCACATCAGCGCGGTGGAGTAGCCGGTGCCGGTGCCGATCTCCAGCACCCGGTCGTCCTCGCCGATCTGAGCGGCTTCCAGCATCCGCACGACCAGGCTCGGAGTGGTGGACGAGGAGCTGGGTGAGCCCGTCGTCGCGTCGGCCGCCTGTTCGGCGAGGACGCCGTCGACCTGGGTCACCCAGGTTCCGTCGGTGTAGACCAGGCGCAGCCATTCGTCCTCGTCCATGTCCGTGCGGCGAGCGGCTGTCCACGGGTCGCCGCGGGCCGCGTCGCCCAGGAGGACGGCGTCGCCGATGAACAGTTCCCGCGGCACCTCCTCCAACGCCGTGCGCCAGCCTGCGGATCCCACAGTGTCCGCCAGTGCGCGGCGGAGCTTCTCGGCGGTGTCGCTCACGACCACCATCCCTCCAAGATCAGCTCGGCGAAGGCGTGCGCCATCGCGTCGGCATCAGGTAACCAGGCCCACTGGCCGTTGGGGTTGCATTCGATGAAGGTCCAGCCGCCGGCGGCGTCGAGGGCGAAGTCGAAACAGCCGAACACCAGGCCGAAGACGGCGAGGTAGGCATGCAATGCACCCTTGATCGACTCGGACACGTCGATGGGCTCGTGGGCGAGCTGCTCCCAGTCGCCGCTACGCCAGTCCAGGCCGCTGCCGGGGGAGGTGATCCGGTGGCCGAACATCTTGCGACCGATCACAGTCACCCGGGCATCCGCGGTCTTGGGTACCTCCTGCTGGAACAGGTGGGCAGTCACCGCCACCGAATCATCCAGCTCGGCTGAGGTGACCTGCTGCGTCCAGATCGCCGACCGGCGGCCATCCGCTCCAGCCGGCACCCCGCGGAAGGACTTGTAGATGATCGGGCCGTGCTCGGCGGCGAACGCGCGGGCATGTTCGACGTCGTTGGTGATCAGAGTGCGGGGGATGGTCAGCCCGAGCTGGGCGGCCATCTGGAGCTGGGCGGGTTTGTAGTCGGCGCGGCTGATCGCCTCGGGGTGGTTGACGTACACCGCGCCGCGCAGGCTGCGCAGGATGCCGCCGAGCCCATGCTGAGCCTCGACGGCGGCGAACGTCTGCTCCACGGCAGGCAGGTGGGCGAACCGCGTGGAGTACGAGGTGGGGCGGCGGTAGTACACCGCTCCGACCTCCTCCAGCGCGATGTCACGGCTCGGTGTGCGGAGCCGGCCAGCCCACTCCTCACGGTCATCGCCGATGGAGGCGCTAAACACCAACCCGGCGCCGATGTCGGCGGGGTCGACCCGGACGACCCGCACCTGATGGTTGTTCAAGACCTCGATCACCAGGTTGGCGGTGACGTCCTCCGCCGAGGTGATGACCAGCACAGTCTGAGGGGAGGGCTGCATGAGCTTCTACCCGTCGGTGTTGGAGTCGTCGGCGACGTTCGAGCTTCCGCTTGAGCCGTCGGAGCCGCCGCCCTTGGACGTGGTGACGGTCGTCTTGGCCATGTCCACGATCAGGTCGGCCTCGTTACGGAAGGTGGTGAGCTGGGACACCGGGTCGAGGTCGACGGTGTCGTACAGCGCCTCGGCCTCCGGGAGAGGGGCGGTCGTCCGGCTTAGTCCCCAGGGGGTCTGGGCGAGGGGCGGGTGTTCTGCGGTGATGGTCATCGCGGTCCCTTCTCTGGTGGTGACGTGGCGCTTGCCTGTGCTCTCACGGTGGCCCTGGCCTTGGGGTGCTGTCATTGCCGGAATGGGGCGCCCAGCATTGAGGGTCGGTGTCAATCACGCTCGGATGGGCTGCACGGTAAGTACTGATGCGGTTACGGTGCTTGTGCTGGCGTTCGCGAGCGCGGAGGTCCCTCCATGGGGCAGATCACTAGATCACGGCGTGCACAGATCCAGCGTGAGGCGGCCATCATCCGCATGCGGGAGCAGCGGAACGGGGTCTCACTGGAGCGGATCGTCACCGTCATGCGCAGCACCCTGCCCGAACTGTCGCCGCTGGAGGCATGGCGGCTGGCCCTGGGCTGGTCCCGCGCCCAGACCGTCGCCCAGGTCGCGGACCTGTACCTCGCCGACGGGCTGAAGCCGCCAGCGTTATCGGAGCCGATGCTGTGCCGGTGGGAGCACGGCCCTGACCGACCGGGCCCGGAGTACACCGAAATGATCGCCCGCGCTTACGGTGCCCGTGTCGATCAGCTCGGGGTGAGGCCGCGGTGCGTGTGCGGCGCGGACCTCGGCGGTTATGGTCAGCAGACGGCCCCGCTGATAGTCCCTGGAGTAGAGATGACCGCAGCAGGACTGCCCGCCGTTCGAGAGTCGCTCCGCCTGGCCCTGCTGGACGCCCCATACGGTGGGCCGGTCGTGGTCGAGCTCGCGGAGGCGGCCGTCGAGCACTACGCGCTCCACTACTCCCGCCACGTCCCGGCTCACCTGTTCGACGAGGTGCACGCGGCCCGCAGCCTGCTCGGCGAAGCCTTGGCCGCACCGGTCAACGCCACGATCGGCGCCGAGCTGCGGCGCGCGGCCGGCTGGTTGTCAGCGCTGCTGGGCAACCTGGCTTTCCACCTGGCCGACCACGCTGGCGCCCGCGCGCACCTGGCCGTCGCCGCATCGTTCGGTGAGCACGTCGGCGACGCACGGCTGACCACGTGGGCCTACGGGGCGCAGAGCATGGTTGCCCGCGCCCGCGGAGACCTCCCCACCGCCCTGCGCCACGCTGAGGCCAGTGCCGCCCATGCTGTCGGACAGCTCGGCCACGCGCAGGCCCTGGGCTGGGCGCTACTACCAACCCTGGCGCGGCTCGGCCGAGCCGCCGATGCTGAGCAGGCCCTGACCGAGGCGACAACCGCACTGGATGCCGACCCCGCCGGCGGGGCGCCGGGCCGGTTCGGATTCGACGTCGCCGAGCTCGCCTTGCATGAGGCTGAGGCGTGGCTGGCGCTCGGCCACTCCGATCGGGCGCTGGTCCGGGCCAGCGCGTCCGCAGCGTCCTGCGTGGCCTACACGCCAGGCTGGGCGGCGGCGACGTTGGTGGTGGCTCAGGCTGAGGTTGGGGTGCAGCCGGGCGATGCAGCCGCCCGGGCGTTGGACGTGCTGGAGCGGGTCCCGGCCGAGCGGCTGCGCTCTACCGCCCGGAGCCGGTTGGGCGTGCTCACTGTGGCTCTGGGCGGCGCGGATGCTGCGTCAGCGCGGGATCTGCGCGAGCGGGTGCGGGATCTGCCGCCGGTCGCCCGGTAGGGCCGGTGGTCTGGCCTCCCCTCGCCGGAGGCGGGATCGGACATGACGAAGCCCCCGCCCGTGCTGGGCGGGGGCTGTCTCGCGTTGTACGGCTACCGCTCCTCGGGGGCCAGCCTGCTCATGATGGCCGCCACGTCCTTCTTCGGCGCTCCTGCGGCCTGTGCGAGCCGCGCTCGGGACGCGTCCAGGTCGAGGCGGGCCAGCGCTGCGAAGAGGCCGTCGTCACCGCTCACGGCTTCCATCTCTCCTGGTAGTCGGAGTAGGGCAGAGCGAGCACTTGCACGACGGCCTTGTGTGCGCCGCGCCGGACCCTCGTGCCGCCTGCGAGGATCGTCCCCTCGGAGACCTGCGCGGAGAGCTGGGCGCCTTCGTACAGGGCGAGGATCTCCCGCTTGGCTTCAATCTCGCGGAGGATGCGGTCGGGGTCGTTGCGGGCGGTGTGCGTGCCGACCTCGCTCCACACCTCAGCGACCGTTTCCTCACCGACAGCGAAGATCGATGTGGCCTCGCTGTCGTCCTGGTCGCCTTGTACCAAGCCGTAGGACGGGTTCCACCACCAGCTCTTGCCGTACACCTCGGAGGCGAGGCGAGCGGCCTGCTCGTCTTCGTCGAGGCGAACGTGTAGGAACGCGATCAGCTCATCCATGCGCTCATGATCGCGCCCTGGGCTGATCGGCCACAGGTGGATACCACAACGTGCGCCATCCACGGCGGTCTTCTCGCCGCTGAACGTCACGCCAAGTGCACCCTTATGTACAGAAAATGATCTTTACTTTTATATCGACCTTATGTAAAGATCACCCGGTTTGCTGCAAACGTTCGAGAAAGGTTGGAGTGAACACACACAGACCGAGATTTGGCGGGTTAGCCCACAGCTACCGCCGTACCTCTCTGATAGCCGTACTCGGGCTATCCACCTCCCTGATGGCAGTACCTGCCATCGCCGAACCCACCCCCACCGCTTCTGTAGCGAAAGCAACCACCACCCCCAACCCGGTGGAGACCGCCAAGCAGGAGGCCAAACGGCAGAACAAGCCGATCGAAATCGAAAGTCTGCACACCGAGAACTCCACCACAATTGCCAATCCTGACGGTAAGACGGTGGGCACCTACGTGTACACCGCGCCCATCCGGGTCAAAAGGGACGGCGCCTGGAAGGCAATCGACACGACCCTGGTGGAGGGACAACGGGGTCATCCGGCCCAGGGTCTCCAAGGCGGACGTGACTCTGTCGGCCGGCGGCAACAGCACCCTGGCCACGGCCAAGACCGAGAAGGGTGAAGCGGCCATCAGCTCCTCGGCCGCGCTGCCTAAGCCGGAGCTGTCGGGCAGCTCGGCCACCTACCGGTCGGCCTACGGCTCCGGTGTCGACCTGGTCGTCACCGCCACCCCCACCGGCCTGCGTCAGGAGATCGTGATCCGCCGGCGCCCCGCCGGCAAGCTGGACCTCCGTCTTCCGGTGAAGCTGCCCGGCAAGGTGAAGTACGGCAAGGACTCCTCGGGAAAACCCACTCTGCCGACCGCTGACGGCGGCAAGGCCATGGCTCTGGCGTCGGCGCTGCTGCTGGACGAGAAAGCCGCGAGCCCGGACGCGGCGCCGGACGCCGGGCGGATGAGCACCGTCCCGGTCACCGTCGAGCAGACCGCCAAGGGGCCGCAGCTGCGCCTGGCGCCGGACCAGGGCCTCCTGGCCGACCCGGAGGTGACCTACCCGGTCCGGCTGCTGATGGACTCCACCCCGTGGTACGGCCCCGGGATGCCCGCCGACACCTTCATCAGCACCACCTGGAAGGTAGGCAGCGCCAACCAGAACATGGACTCGCTGGTGGCCGGCAAGACCAACGACGGCGCGGTCTGGCGCAGCTACATTCGCTTCGACCTGTCCACCGCGCCCTTCTTCGGCAGACCGATCCTCAACGCCGACGTGCGGCCGTGGAACTACATCGCCCACGCCTGCGGAGCAGAGGTCGGTGACATCGCCGTGCGCCGCATCACCAGCGACTGGACGATGGACAGCCTGCGCTGGGACAACCAGCCCTCATTCACCACCACCGGCCAGGGCACCAAGGGCAGCGGCGTGGGCCGCGACGCCTACGGCAACCCCTGCCCGAACCTGCCCGCCCAGGAGGTCTACTACTCCATCGAGGGCATCGTCCAGGCCTGGTCCGACGGCGCCCCCAACTACGGCCTGCAGGTCGGCGCCCTCTACGAAGGCGGCCCGCTCAACTACCGCGAGTACCTCTCGGCGGAATGGGCCGGAACCGGGGGTCGTGGCCCGGTCCTCTTCGTCGAGTATGAGACTCCAGCGCCTGTGCCCGAGCCCATTTCCTGGTTTAAGGCCGGTGAGGGCTTCGCCGATGGCACGACCGATGAGGAGATTCGCGCCACCACTCACTCCTCCGCGTTGTCCATCGAGGCTGACGACATCTCCGATGCGGATGCCGATGCCCTGCAGGCGCAAGCCCCGGAGTTTTTGGAGAATCTGGGACGCGTACTTGTCCGTCCGTCCGATGTGAGCGAGGATCTATGGCACTCACTCAACCCCAACGTTCCTGATCCTGATCCTGACGAGCCGTCGGTAATTAGCACCGTGCCCTATCTGGGAGCGATAGACGTGCGGTCGGATACCCCGGTCCAGGCGCGATTCAGCGAGCTGGTGACTGGGGCGCAGATCACCGTCACCGACGGGTCCGGGCAAGCGGTCCAGGGGACGTCGGCGGTCAATGCTGCGGGCGATACCGTGACCTTCACACCGAGTGCCCCGCTTCCTCTGGACGCAGCCTTCACTGCAGAGGTTGCGGGGGCTCAGGATGCGGACGGCCATGCGATGGTGGCGCCGTACTCGTGGTCGTTCACCACTGCGCCAACGGTTCCTACCCCGACACCGACTCCGACCCCGACGTCTGGTTCAGGGCTGGTGGCGGCCTACGGCATGGACGAGGGCACAGGCAGCAACGTCGGGGACTCCTCCGGGCAGAGCAACACCGGAGCAGCCACCGGCACCAGCTGGGTGGACGGGAAGTTCGGCAAGGCCCTGTCATTCAACGGCAGCAACAGCCAGGTCCTGATCAATGACGCCGCTTCGCTGCGGTTGTCAACTGATATGACGCTTTCGGCCTGGGTCAGACCCAGCACAGCAATCGGGTCACGCGCAGTGATTGCTAAGAGCCTGTGGGCCGGTGAAGGCATCTCTTACGGCCTGAACACCTCTACCGAATACATCACACCATCGGGCCGGCTGCAGATAGGGCAAGGAAGTGCTTCTCGGGTCGACGGGACCACAGCCCTTTCGACCACTACCTGGAGCCATGTAGCTGTCACCTATGACGGCATTATCGCGCGATTGTATGTCAACGGCAACCAGGTCAAAGAGGCCTCGGTCAGTGGTAGCCTGAATGTCGATAGTGGCAAGCTTTATATCGGCAGCAATGAGTTCGGTTCATACTTCAGTGGCCTTATCGACGAGGTTCGCGTCTATAACCTCGCTCAAACCAGCGCAAAAATCCAAGTCGACATGAACACCCCCATCAGCACCACGCCGACGCCGACGCCGACGCCGACGCCGACGCCGACGCCGACGCCGACGCCGACGCCGACGCCCACCCCGACGCCGACGCCCGCGTGTACGTATCCGACGTGGAGTGCCAGCAAGTTCTATTCCTCGGGCAACCGAGTCACCTGGCAGGGACGCTCCTGGGAGGCCACCACCTTCTCGTCCGGGACCGCACCCGGTTCCAACGGAGACTGGCGAGACCTGGGCGCCTGCAGCGGCACACTCACCGCCACCTCCTCCCAGAGTCAGAGCGAACCGCCGGTTCTGAAGGGGGATGAGGCCGGAGAACGAGTCCAACAGGCCGCAGCCGACGACACCTTCACGTATGAACGCATCAATAATCCCGACGAGTGCCGGGCTCTAACCGGGCCGAAGGCGTATGCGGTGAAAAATTCCTACAACTGGTGCTTGTGGGGAGAGATCGGATCTCGAACGAAGTGGTACCAAAACGGGAAATTCGTCGGCTCCATCAAGTACACAGCGCGTATCACTCTAATCGCCCACTCCTTCACCGGAAATTCCAAAGACGATAATGCGCGAGAAGCCAACGCATATAAGAGCCGCCAGTTCAAGGTATTCTTCTACCTGGACAGAATCAACAGAAAGGGCATAGCCCCTCCGGCGTTGCAAGCGGCGGCGCAGGCGGCAGCCGAGGCTTTCCCGTTCACCCTCGGCGTTGGTTTCAAACCGAAGAATTGCTCGGTCCAGCCGGTGGGACTAAACGACTTTGTCTACAAGACCATCGAAAGCTGGAAAGATGAGGGTGGGAACTTTACCTTCACCTCAGAAAAAGCCAATTTCCCTGCCCCGGACCACGTAGGCCGATGCAGCCTGAAACCGCAAATGCACTTCCAAGAGCAGCTCAAGGATCCGTACGGATACCTGACGGAGGAGAACCCAGTCTTCCGGTGTGACAGCTCCCCCGCGATCAAGACGGCGCAGGGCGGCTGCGTGGTCTGGAAGGACGGCCGACCAGTATTCCAGCTAAGCAAGAGCGCACTGATCAGAGGTCCCGGGAACGTCTTGATGGTCAATCCGGTCCGGGAATCAGCACAGCACATCTGGGATGCATGGAACAACCCAGGAGCTACCGAGCCGCTGGACAGCAACAAGAAGATTCCTGGCTTCTCGTTCAGCAACCCGCTGGAGCGCAACACCGACACCTCCAAGCAAGGGTTGGGCGGACAGAACCGGAAGGTCGCCATCAAACAGTGTGACATCTCATTTAGCGATAAAAGGCCACGCCCACCAGGTATACGGTATACTAAAAAGCTCCGCGACCCTCGGGGAGCTATAATCCCGCGATCCTGCGATGAGTTCCCCTTTGCGGCCTCTCACCAAGGAGCTTCCTTGGCGGGCACCAACTACTCAGCGCGCCCGATCCTCGCTACCGACAACTCCACGTCTGGATCCTGGCTGGGGTGGTGGTTCGAGCGTAATCGGGTCTTGGAGAAACAGAAGTTCACGGTTACGATCCTCGATACCCAAACTCCAGGTATAAATGGGTATTATCCACCACCGGAGCCGAACCCTGTGAGCGACGAGTCACTCGTTCCTGACTCCGAAGCTCCGTAGCCAGAGCGAGACTTCGAATGACCAGGTGACTCACGCCGACCTCCGGGATTCTCTGGAGGTCGGCCCACTGAGCGGGTGAGACGGGAGAAGACGTGATAGACGAATTGCCGCACTATCGTTCACTGGTGGACGGTGTGCTCACCATGCCGCTATGCGTCACTTGGGTGGAAGGCCTATCGGTCGAGGAGGCGCTCCTTAGAGTCGGACGGCGGGAAGATGGAATGGCTGAGCGGACTTTCGCCCAGACAGTACGCGCTGCGTATGACGCGATGCCGACATACGCCGGAGCAGCCTTGGTGGGACGTCTGGGCAAGTGGGTTGCACTCATCGAGCCGAATGGCTTCCAAGGATCGCGTCTATCTGTCTTGTCGGAACTGTCGCGTAAAGGGCGAGCGCTGAGCGTGTTCTGGAACGTCAACAGCGAAGCGCAGATCGCCTACGCCGAGTGTGGGCGCGTACTGGCGAATTTCGATCCGTTCACCTTGGAAGACCTAGAGGACCTTCCAGTTGCGCTGTCCGCATGGCAGGATCTAGCCTTTGAAGACGATGTGCGGGTGGCAGGGTTGGCATTAGGCGAGACGTTCAGCGATCAACGCCTGGATGAGGAATGGCTGAGCGCGGAGCACCTGAGTGCGATCCTGGATCCACCGACGGATACGACTGGCGAGGAGCTAACCGATGAGGAAGTAGTCGACCAGCGTGCTTTTCTGGCGGGCGACCCGAAAGTGGCTGCAATCGTCGCCGATCCCTCTCCAGCCCGGCTCCGAGAGATTGCCGTTCTGGTGGCCGAGACCGCCTGCACGGCGTGTGGGCTCAGCGATCCGCTGGTAGAACGTGCTTTCACCGCCCTGTCGGAGCCGGATCCTGCCGTATTCGTCGGCCTCCGCAGTGAGCTGAGTCGCCTCCAGGAGGAACTGTCAAGGCGGGGAACGGCTGCCCGCGAAGCTGGTATGACCAGTCCGTCGGCAGAGCAGCTACACCATCAGTACCTTGCGGCTGGAGTCCTCACTGCAGCATTGGACCAGGATCCTTTTTCTGCGGCGATGAGTGCGATCTGGCAGATCGGCGTAATCCGACTGGACGACATGGGAAGTCGACGCGTGGGAGCACTCTGGTCGAGCTTCACGGAGATCGAGAAACAGATACTGGAAAGCTCCTAGAGGTTTATCAAACTTGACTAACTTTCCATTCTATGAATATCGCCTCGCCTGAAAGTTCTTCAGCTGTCCGCAATGCCTACGCCAAAACGGTAGTACACAGAAACAATGGCCGCCAGCAGTTCAGCATCCATAGGGCGGACAGGTTGGAACTTGGACGATCTTATAGGAGCAATGTTCACAACACCTTTCTATAGAATATAGTTCTACCGTCAGCTCGGACGAGCGCGGTGTCCCCGTTCAGGTGGTTTTATCGATCATGGCGACCGGCGCGTTGCCGTTGGAGTCCACGCACCTGCGGTTCGAGCAGCGCACCCGCCCCTCCCGGCGGCCGACCCGCAAGGAGAACATGCGGCAGTAGAAGTAGGCTGGCGGAAGCTGGCCGGCCCGGGAGGGCAAACGCCCCCACCCGAAGGGCAGGGGTGTGGAGGGATGTCAGCTGAACTATTCGCCGATCTTCTTCGCGTAGAGGGTGACCAGCGTGTCGATCGGCACCTTGCGGCCCGCAGCGGGGGTTTGCCGGGTCACCACCCAGTTACGGTCGAAGACCTGTAAGCGGTTCTGGCCGGTGGCGTCTTTGTCGTTGAGAACGTAGAACCCGGCGGCCTGCATCGTGTCTTGCCCCTTCTGCAGGTTCATCCCGACCACATTCGGCAGCGTCTTCTTCACCGCCTTCTCTACCACGGGGGTGGGCTCCTTGTCTTCCTGCGTGATCGGCTTGCGGGTCGTCTCCGCGGGTGCCGGCCGAGTCGTGGTGACGGTCACTGCTGGCGCCGAGCTGCCCGCGCCCGTGCTGCATCCTGCAAGGGCTGTGACGAACACGGCGGCGATGAAATGACGGGTAGTCCTCACGGTGATCACTCCTAGGATGGCGTGTGGTAAGGGGACGATCGGCGTGGGTGACGGGTTGGCTGGTGAGCTGGGTTCTGTTGGGGCTCCTGATTGCCTGTAGGGCCGAACGGCGTTCAGGGGAGCGCGAAGTCAAGATCGCCTAGACCGGCTGATAATCCGAGCTATCAGTCCGCTTGTAGGTAGCGGGGTAGACATCCGGCCGCCAGGCCGGGGCGCAGTCGGCGGCGCTCCCGCTCTGACCGGTCACCCCATACGCCGAACGCCTCGCCGTTGTCGAGCGCGTAGGCCAGACCGTCGGTCCGTACCTCACACGAGGGGCAGACCTGCTCCGCGTCGCGGACCGAGCCGCCCTTCTCCGGAAAGAACGTCTCTGGATCGGCTCCGGCGCATCGGGCGAAGTCCTACCGATCGTGTCCCCTGGCGGTAGCGGCAACAACGGGAAACTACGGGAGTCGTCGAGAGGTGACGGGAGATGCCCTTGGCGGACCTTTGGCGGACTTCGAAATCGACGCGGCCGAGGTCCTCGGCCTGGCGGGTTGGATTCCCGTCCGTCTCCGCCACCTGGGAAACGCGGGAAAGCCGGAGAGGGCGACCGCGCCGGTTCGACCGCCTGATGCGCATCCTCCGTGTGCCGGGCGGGGGCGTGCGGACAATGCCTCAGGGGCCCGCCTCCTACGGTGAATTGCCTCTTTCTGTCCTGATGGATAGCGGGAGTTCTTTCTGTCCATAAGTGGACAAATATGGATGAATCATTGCCGGTCCCATGGAGTCATATAAGGATGATCTCGACCTGGAGCGCCCATTCGGCGGCGGATCCACGGCAGAAGGGAACCCCCCACATGAGATTCAAAAAGTCCCTGACCATCGCGACGACCCTCGCTCTGTCGTCCGCCCTCACGCTCACCGTCACCGCGACTCCGGCTCAAGCTGTGACCTGCACCAGAGGGTGGTCCCCCGACCTGCACACCGCCTGGATCGACTGCGACAACGGCAACACCACGGGCCGGTTCCGGCTCAAGGCGCTGTTCTGCAGCGGTACCGGATGCGCCTGGAGATACGGGCCCGACAGGTACTACCAGGGGGGAGGCGCGTCCTCGCACACGGACGCCATCTGGGTGGACACGAACAACATCACCTACGAGGACCGCGGGCCGGGCTCGCTCACGTCCGACTGACGGGCTCGCTCACGTCCGACTGACAGGCGCCCCGCCCGTTCTTCTCGCGGGAGAGCGGGCGGGCACCTCGCGGCCGGAGCCGGACGCGTCCCGGGTGAGGGAGACAGGTCGAGGTCCTCGGCCCGGCGGGTTCGATTCCCGTCCGCCTCCGTTCTATTTTCGAACCATGGACTCACGCAGGCGCGTGCCCCGCACCGACCTCGTGCTCGCCGACCCGCGGCTGGCCGCGACGGTGGGGAGGCTGGGCCGGGCGGTCGTCAAGGACGCGGTGGCCCATGCCCAGCGGCGGGCGCGGCAGGGCGAGATCGCGCCCGAGGAGGTCGCGGACGCGGCCGTGGCGGCGCTGCCGCCGTACGCCGCCAGCATGCGGCCGGTGCTCAACATGACCGGCGTGCTGCTCCACACCAATCTCGGCCGCGCGCCCCTGTCGGCCGCGGCGGTCTCCGCGGCGGTCTCCGCCGCCGGCTCCGCCGACGTGGAGTTCGACCTGGCCACCGGCGCCCGTGCCCGTCGCGGGCGGGGCGCGGTGGAGGCGCTCGCCCGGGCCGTGCCCGCGGCCGAGGACGTGCACGTGGTCAACAACAACGCCGCCGCGCTCGTGCTGGTGGCCACCGCGCTCGCCGCCGGGCGGGAGATCGTGGTCAGCCGGGGCGAGCTGGTGGAGATCGGCGACGGGTTCCGCATCCCCGACCTGCTGGTCTCCACCGGTGCCAGGCTGCACGAGGTGGGCACCACCAACCGCACCTCTCACGCCGACTACGCGGCCGCCGTGGGACCGGAGACCGGGTTCGTGCTCAAGGTGCACCCGTCCAACTTCCGGATCGAGGGCTTCACCGGCGCGGTCGAGGTCGCGGAGCTCCGCGACCTCGGCGTGCCCGTCGTGGCCGACATCGGCTCCGGCCTGCTGGCGCACGAGCCGCTGCTGCCCGGGGAGCCCGACGCGGCGGGCGCGCTCAAGGCCGGCGCCGACCTGGTCACCGCCAGCGGCGACAAGCTGCTCGGCGGGCCGCAGGCGGGCCTGCTGCTCGGCCGCCGTGACCTGGTCGAGCGGTGCAGGCGGCACCCGCTCGCCCGTGCCCTGCGGGTGGACAAGCTGACGCTGGCCGCGCTGGAGGCCACCCTGCGCGGCCCGGCCACGCCCGTCCATGAGGCGTTGCACGCCGATCCGGCGGCGCTGGGCCGGCGCGCCGAGGCGCTCGCCGGGGAGCTGGCCGGAGCCGGGGTCGACGCGAGAGCCGTGCCGAGCGAGGCCGCCGTGGGCGGCGGGGGAGCACCGGGGGTGCGGCTGCCGAGCGCCGCGGTGAGCCTGCCCGAGCGGTTCACCGTACCGCTGCGGACCGGCGAGCCCCCGGTCGTCGGCCGGGTGGAGGGCGGCCGGCTCCTGCTCGACCTGCGGGCCCTCCCCCCGGACCGGGACGGCGACGTGGTGCGGGCGGTCCTGAGGGCGCGGGGCTGATGCACGTCGTCGCCACGGCGGGCCACGTCGACCACGGCAAGTCCACGCTGGTGCGGGCGCTCACCGGGATGGAGCCCGACCGGCTGGCCGAGGAGCGGCGGCGGGGACTGACGATCGAGCTCGGCTACGCCTGGACGGCGCTGCCCTCGGGGGAGCGGCTGGCCTTCGTCGACGTCCCCGGGCACGAGCGGTTTCTCGGCACGATGCTGGCCGGGGTGGGGGCGGTGCCCGCCGTCATGTTCGTGGTGGCGGCCGACGAGGGCTGGATGCCGCAGTCCGAGGAGCACCTGGTCGCCCTGGAGGCCCTCGGAGTACGGCACGGCCTGCTCGTGGTGACCCGCTGCGACCTGGCCGACCCCGGGCCGGCGGCCGATCAGGCCCGGGCCCGCCTGGCCGCCGGTGGCCTGGGCGGGGCCGGGACGCTGGCGGTGAGCGGGCGCACCGGGCAGGGCCTCGGCGAGCTGCTGCGGGCGCTGGACCGGCTGGTGGCCGCGCTGCCGGCGGCCGATCCGCGGGCGCCGGTGCGCCTCTGGATCGACCGGGTCTTCAGCGTGCGGGGCAGCGGCACCGTCGTGACCGGGACGCTGCCCGCGGGCACGATCGCGGTCGGGGACGAGCTGGCCCTCCCCGGCGGGCCGGTGCGGGTGCGGGGACTGGAATGCCTGAAGGAGCCGCTGGCCTCGGTGACCGGCGTGGCGCGGGTGGCGGTCAACCTGCGCGGGCAGGGCCTCCCCGGGCGGGGCGAGGCACTGGTCACGCCGGGCGGCTGGACGTGCACCAACCTGGTGGACGTGCGGATCTCCCCGGTGGGAGCGGCCGTGGGAGCCGGCGCGGGCGGAGCGGCCGGCGGCGGCCGGTGGGGGCGGGAGGCCCCGGCCCGGGAGCGCGGGCCGGCCGGCCGGGACGGGGCCGACCTGCCGCGGCGGCTGACCGCGCACATCGGGTCGGCGGCGGTGGTGTGCGCGGTGCGGCCGCTCGGCGGGCGGATCGTACGGCTCCGCCTGGCCCGGCCACTGCCGCTGCACCTGGGCGACGTGCTGCTGCTGCGCGACCCCGGCCGGGACCGCTCCGAGGTGCGGGTCCTCGCCGGGGCGAGCGTGCTCGATGTGCGCCCGCCCGCGCTGCGCCGCAGGGGCGCGGCCCGGGAGCGCGCGGCCCGGCTGGCCGGGGCCCCGCCGGACGCCGCCGCGCTGCCGGTCGGCCACCCGCTGCTGCGCGCGGGTGAGCTGCTGGCCATGGGGTGCGTCCCGGCGGGACGGCCGGTGTGCGGCGACTGGCACGCCGACCCGGCGCACTGGTCGGCGCTGGGGGAGCGGCTCGCCGAGGCGGTACGGCGCTACGCCGCCGGGCATCCGCTGGAGCCGGGTATGCCGGTCGAGGCGGCCCGCCACGGGCTCGGCCTGCCCGACCGGCGGCTGGTCGCGGCGCTCGTGCGGCCCCCGCTCGCCGTCGTCGACGGGCGGATCGTCAGCGGCCCCGCGGGCCTGCCCGCCCCGGTGGCCCGCGCGGTCGAGCGGCTCCGCGCGGAGCTGGCCGCGCGCCCCTTCCGGGCGCCGGAGGCCGGGCGGCTGGCCGAGCTGGGACTGGGGCCCCGGGAGCTGGCGGCGGCCGTGCGGGCGGGAGCCCTGTTCCGAGTGGCCGACGGGATCCTGCTGGCGCCCGGCGCGGAGACGCGGGCGGCGGAGCTGCTCGCCCGGCTGCCGCAGCCGTTCACGGTCAGCCAGGCCAGGCAGGCCCTGGACACCAGCCGCCGGGTCGCGGTGCCGCTGCTGGAGCACCTCGACCGCCGGGGGTTGACCGAGCGGGTGGACGAGGTCCACCGCCGGTGCCCGGCGCCGCACCCGGGCAGGTGCTGAGTGCCGGTGCGCGGAATGTGCCGGGCGGGTGCTGAACGCCGCCGGTGCGCGCCGTACGCCCGAGGAATCCCGGCCCCGACGGAGCCCGACGGAGCCCGACGGGGCCGCCCGCCCGGTCAGCCGGGAGGCCGGTGTCCGGCTCCGTGAGGAGATTGCCCGGTTACTGGAGTAGTCGTCGGGTATGTACTTTGACCTGGGGAAAGAACCACCGTCGTCGGGGGTTGCGATGGCCGGCTACCCGCCGGGAAGGCCGCTCGGAGGCCATGGAGGCCATGGAGGCCATGGAGGCCATGACCTCCCCCGCCCGGGCCCGGCCGCCGCCCCCCTCACGGGAAACGGCACGCCGGACCACGCCGGACTCGGCTCCGTCCCGTCCCCGTCCGCGGCGCCCGTCGCAGCCGCCGGTCACGTGTCCGGGGGTACCGGACGCGGGCAGGCGGCCCGTACGGCCCCGTGACAGCGGCGGACGGCCGTCCGGCCGGCGCTTCCGGCGAAGGAGGGGGAACGTCATGCCGGACAACAGAGGCGTCACCTACCAGGGACCCGGCAAGGTCGAGGTCCAGGAGATCGCCTACCCCGAATTCGAGCTCAAGGACGGCCCGGGGGTCAACCCGGCCAACGTGGGACGCAAGGTCCCGCACGGGGCGATCCTCAAGACCGTCGCGACGAACATCTGCGGCAGCGACCAGCACATGGTCCGCGGCCGCACCACCGCGCCGACAGGTCTGACCCTTGGTCACGAGATCACCGGCGAGATCATCGAGACAGGCCCGGACGTGGAGTTCGTCAAGGTCGGCGATCTCGTCTCCGTACCGTTCAACATCGCCTGCGGCCGCTGCCGCAACTGCAAGGAGGGCAAGACCGGAGTCTGCGAGAACGTCAACCCGGACCGGGCCGGTTCGGCGTACGGCTACGTCGACATGGGCGGCTGGGTCGGCGGGCAGGCCAACTACGTGCTCGTCCCCTACGCCGACTGGAACCTGCTGAAGTTCCCGGACAAGGACAGGGCGATGGAGAAGATCCTCGACCTGGCCATGCTCTCGGACATCTTCCCGACCGGTTTCCACGGCTGCGTCACCGCCGGGGTGAAGCCGGGGTCGACCGTCTACATCGCGGGCGCCGGTCCGGTCGGGCTCGCCGCGGCGACGTCGGCGTTCCTGCTCGGGGCCGCCGTGGTCATCGTCGGCGACCTGAACAAGGAGCGTCTGGCCCAGGCCGGCAGCTTCGGCTGCGAGACCATCGACGTGTCCGAGGGCGAGCCGAAGGACCAGATCGAGCAGATCCTCGGCGAACCCGAGGTGGACTGCGCCGTCGACGCCGTCGGTTTCGAGGCCCGCGGCCACGGTGCCGAGGCGGCCACGGAACACCCCGCCACGGTGCTCAACTCGCTCATGGACCTCACCCGCGCGGGCGGCGCGCTCGGCATCCCCGGCCTGTACGTGACCGGTGACCCGGGGGCCGCGGAAGAGGCGGCCAAGGTGGGATCCCTGTCGATCAGGCTCGGTCTCGGCTGGGCCAAGTCGCTGGCCTTCACCACCGGCCAGTGCCCCGTCATGCGGTACAACCGCCAGCTGATGATGGCGATCCTGCACGACAGGGTACAGATCGCGAAGGCGGTCAACGCCACGCCGATCTCGCTCGACCAGGCCCCGCGGGGCTACGAGGAATTCGACAAGGGCGCGGCGCGCAAGTACGTGCTGGACCCGAACGACATGCTGGCCAAGTCCACCTAGGCCGCGGCCCGTCACGAGGGCGCCGCCACGCGCCCCGACGAGGGAGCGCGTGGCGGCGCGGAGAGGAGTCCCCGGGCCCCCGGAGAGGGGTCCAGGGCGGCGAGGAGAGGAACCCCCGGGCGGCGCGGAGAGCGGAGAGGAGTCCCCGGGCGCGCGGAGATGAGTCCCCGCGCGGCCCTACCCGACCAGCTTGTCGAGGCGGATCGGCAGGTCGCGGATCCGGACGCCGGTGGCGTGGTGGACCGCGTTGGCGACCGCCGCGGCGGTGCCGACGATGCCGATCTCGCCGATGCCCTTGGAACCCATCGGGTTGAGGTGCGGATCGTCCTCCTCGATCCAGAACGCCTCGACGTCGCGCACGTCCGCGCAGGCCGCGATGTGATACTGGGCGAAGTCGTGGTTGAGGTAGTCGCCGAACTCGCGGTCCATGACGCTCTCCTCAAGCAGGGCCATCGACAGCCCCATCGTCATGCCGCCGACGAACTGCGAGCGCGCGGTCTTCGGGTTGACGATCCGCCCGGCGGCGAACACCCCGAGCAGCCGGAGCACCCGCGTCTCCCCAGTGTCGGCGTCCACCCCCACCTCGGCGAACTGGGCGCCGAAGGCGTGCCGCGCGAGCCGCCGCTGTCCGTTGATCTCCTCGGTGGTGTCGGCGTCCGCCTCGACGCCGCCGGCCGGGTCCCCGCCCCGCCGGTCGAGCTCCTCCCGCAGCGCCTCGCAGGCCCGCACCACGGCCGTGCCCCACGAGGCGGTCCCCATCGACCCGCCGGCCAGGGAGGCGGTGGGCAGCGCGCTGTCGCCGATCTCCACCCGGACCCGGTCCGCCGAGGTGCGCAGCGCGTCGGCGGCGATCTGGGTGAGCACCGTCCGGGCGCCGGTGCCGATGTCGGTGGCGGCGATCCGCACGGTGAAGCGGCCGTCCGGCTCGGCGCGGGCGCTCGCCCGGGAGGGGCTCCGGTAGACCGGGTAGGTGGAGGCCGCGACCCCGGTCCCGACCAGCAGCCGGCCCCGGCGCCGGATCCGCGGCGCGGGATCGCGCCCGGCCCACCCGAACCGCCGCGCCCCCTCGCGCAGGCAGGCCACCAGGTTCCGGGAGCTGAAGGGCAGCCCGCTCTCCGGGTCGATCTCCGGCTCGTTGCGGATCCGCAGCTCGACCGGGTCGAGCCCGCAGGCGATCGCCAGCTCGTCCATCGCCGACTCCAGCGCGAACATGCCCGGGGTCTCGCCGGGCGCACGCATCCAGGCCGGGGTGGGGACGTCGAGCCGGACCAGCCGGTGGCTGGTGCGCCGGCCGGGCGCGGCGTACATCATCCGCGTGGGCACGGTGGTCTGCTCGGCGAACTCCCGGATCGTGGAGCTCTGCTCGAACGCCTCGTGCACGATCGCGGTCAGCCGCCCGTCGGTGTCCGCGCCGAGCCGTACCCGCTGGATCGTGGGCGTGCGGTAGCCGGTCACCGCGAACATCTGCTGCCGGGTCACGGTGAGCTTGACCGGGCGGCCGGTCTGCTTGGCGGCGAGCGCGGCGAGGATCACGTGCGGGTGCGGGGCGCCCTTGGACCCGAAGCCGCCGCCCACGTGCGGGGAGATCACCCGGACGTTCGCCGGCGGCATGCCGAACAGCGACGCGACGGTGTCGCGGACCGCCGGCGCCCCCTGGGTGGAGTCGTGGAGCGTCAGCCCGTCGCCGTCCCAGACGGCGACCGTCGCGTGCGGTTCCATCGGGTTGTTGTGCTCGGCCGGGGTGCTGTAGGTCGCCTCCAGCACGATCGGGGCGGCGGCGAGGGCCGCGTCCGGATCACCCTGCTCGGTGTCGGTGGGGAAGGCCGGGTTGACGTGGTCCGGCCGGTACAGCCCCGGGTGGTCGGCGCGCAGCTCGACGTCGTGCGGCTCGACGGCGTACTCCACCCGCACCAGCCCGGCCGCCTCCCTGGCCCCCTGGAGCGTCTCGGCCACCACGACGGCGACGTACTGTCCGCGGTAGGCGACCCGCCGCGACTGGAGCACGGCCAGCTCGGCGTCGTCGGCGGGGGCCAGCCTGGGGGCGTTGCCGTACCAGATGGCGGCGATCACGCCCGGGTATTTGAGGACGGCGTCGACGTCCACGGACCGGATCTCGCCGCGGGCGACGGTGGCCTGCACCGGCACCGCGTAGGCCAGGTCCCGCGGGGAGTGCTCGGCGGCGTACCGGGCACGGCCGGTGACCTTGTCGAGGCCCTCCACCCGGTCCAGTGCCGAGCCGACGTACGACGGGGTCGTGGTGGTCATGGCGTCTCCACGAGTTCGGTGAGGGTGCGGACCAGAACGTTCCGGGCGAGCGGCACCTTGAATCCGTTCTCCCGCAGCGGCCGTGCCCGGGCCAGCTCGGTGTCCGCCGCCCGGGCGAACTCGGCCGCGGTGGCGGGGGCCCCACGCAGCGCCTCCTCGGCGAGCTCGGCCCGCCAGGGCACGTGGGCGATCCCGCCGAAGGCGATCCGGCAGTCGCGGACCGTGCCGTCGGCGACCTCCAGCGCCGCCGCCACCGACACCACCGCGAACGCGAACGAGGCCCGGTCCCGGACCTTGCGGTAGCGCGACCGGGCCGCGGCCGGCAGCGCCGGCAGCTCCACCGCGGTGATCAGGTCGCCCGGATCCAGCACGGTGTCGCGGTCCGGCTCGTCGCCGGGCAGCCGGTGCAGGCCGGGCATCGCCACCCGGTGGGCCCCGCGCCGTCCCTCCACCCGCACGCCCGCGCCGAGCGCGGCCAGCGCCACGGCCATGTCCGAGGGGTGGGTGGCCACGCAGGCGGGGGAGTGGCCGATGATCGCCAGGTTGCGGTGGTCACCCTCGACGGCCGGGCAGCCGGAGCCGGGCCGCCGCTTGTTGCACGGTTTGGAGACGTCCTGGAAGTAGGAGCAGCGGGTGCGCTGCAGCAGGTTGCCGCCGACCGTGGCCATGTTGCGGATCTGCCCCGAAGCCCCGGACAGCACCGCCTCGGCGAGCATCGGGTAGCGCCGCCGCACGGTCGGGTGGGCGGCCAGATCGCTGTTGCGGACGCCCGCGCCGATCAGCAGGCCGCCGTCCGGGGTCTCCTCGACCGTGTCGGGGGCGATCCGGGTGACGTCCACCAACGCCTCGGGCGAGGCGACGCCCAGGCGCATCAGGTCCACCAGGTTCGTGCCGCCGCCCAGGTACATGGCGTTGGGCTGCTCCTCCAGCGCGGCCACGGCCGCCCGCGCGTCCGTGGCCCGCCGGTAGACGAAGGGCCTCACCGCGCCACCTCCCCGATCGCGGTGACGATGTTGACGTAGGCGCCGCAGCGGCAGAGGTTGCCGCTCATCCGCTCGCGGATCTCGTCGTCGTCCAGGCGCGGCGTGGCGTTCAGGTCCGCGGTGACCGCGCTCGGCCATCCCGCCCGGACCTCGGCCAGCATCCCGGCCGCCGAGCAGAGCTGTCCGGGCGTGCAGTATCCGCACTGGAAGGCGTCGTGCTCGATGAACGCCGCCTGCAGCGGGTGCGGCGTGTCTCCCTCGGCCAGCCCCTCGACGGTGGTGATCTCCCGGTCGTCGAGGGTCACCGTCAGCGTCAGGCAGGACTTCACCCGCCGCCCGTCCACCAGCACCGTGCAGGCCCCACACTGCCCGTGGTCGCAGCCCTTCTTCGCCCCGACCAGATCGAGCTGCTCGCGGAGGGTGTCGAGGAGCGTCTCCCGGGTGTCCACGGTGACCGGATAGTCATTACGGTTGACCGAAAGCCGGATGTCCACCATAACCGGAGTCGGGACATCCCATCGTGTCGTATCGGCTTCGTCATTCATGGCGCTTCCCTACCCGATTGTCTGCCTGGGATTTCCCCGATTTCACCAACGGAGGTTTGACCTCTCCGTCGAATGTCCGGAGTGCTCTAATTTAGGATGGCGTTAAAAGTTTAGATTGCCACTAAATGGGAATAAAGGAATGCTCCAAATGGGGAGGCGGTAGCCATGACGGATCGCCTGTTTCAGGATCGCCGGGACGCCGGCCGCGTTCTGGCCGGTCTCCTCGCGCACTACCGGGACCGGCCCGGCGTCGTCGTCCTGGGACTGCCCCGGGGCGGGGTGCCGGTGGCCTACGAGATCGCCAGGGCCCTCGCCGCCCCGCTCGACGTCTTCCTCGTCCACAAGCTCGGCGTCCCGGGCCACGAGGAGCTGGCGATGGGGGCGATCGCCGACGGCGGCGTGATCGTGCTCAACGACGACATCATCGACGGCCGCGGCCTCTCACCGGAGACCGTCGAGAAGGCGGCCGAACGGGAGCGGCGCGCGATGCGCCGGCGGGAGCGGCTCTACCGGGAGGCGAGGACCATGCCCGACCTCGCCGGCAAGACCCTCATCGTGGTCGACGACGGTCTCGCGACCGGTGCGAGCATGCGCGCGGCCATCCACGCCCTGGGCTCGCTGCGGCCGGCGCGGATCGTCGCCGCCGTCCCCGCCGCGCCCGCCTCCACCTGCCGGGAGCTGGCGGAGCTGGTCGACGAGGTGGTCTGCGCCAGCACGCCGTCGCCCTTCTTCGCGGTCGGGCAGGCTTACGTGGACTTCACCCAGACAGGCGACACGGAGGTGCGGGAGCTTCTCCGGGCCGCGTCGGAGGCCGGCGGACCCGGCGCCGGCGCGCAGAGTCCCGGCGGGTCCGGCGCCGGCGCGTAGCGGCCGGGCGGGTCCGGCGCCGGCGCGCGGGGCCCGGCGGGCACCGGGGGAGGGGCCCGGCACCCGCCCGTCCGCCGCCCGAGCAGTTCAAGGGAGGGAGATGAGTCGGATGGTCGAAACGGGTTTCCCGGCCTTCGACACCGCCGTGGACAAGACGAACCGCGTTCTCAAGATGGTCGAGGACGCCTACGGATGGCCGAAGGCGCGCAGGAACCGCTCCTACACCGCGCTCCGGGTGGTCCTGCACACCCTCCGCGACCGCCTCACCGTTGACGAGATCGCCCGCTTCGGCTCCCGGCTGCCGATGCTGACCCGCGGCATCTACTACGGCTCCTGGGATCCCGGCCGCGCCCCGATCAGGATGGACGCCGCGGAGTTCGTCGCCCGGGTGCGCGGCAGGCTCCCGGACAAGATCCTGGAGGAGATCGGCGGCGACGCCGAGCGGCTGATCCACACGGTGGTCCACGCGCTGCGGGAGCACATCGGCGAAGAGGGGTGGGAGGACATCAAGTCGATCGTGCCCAAGGACCTGGCCGCCGTCCTAGCGTAGGCCGGACGGCAGCCCGGACGGCAGCCCGGACGGCAGCTCGGACGGCAGACCGGACGACAGCTCGGCCAGCAGCTCGCCCACCTCGCGCTCCACGCCGGGGTCGAGCAGGTCGTGCCCGGCCATCCACGCGTCGTCGAAGACGGTGTCGAGGTATTTCTCCCCGGTGTCGTTGACCACCGCCACGGCCGTGGATCCCGGCGGCACGGAGGTCATCAGGCGCAGCGCCTCGTGGACCACCCCGCCCGCCGACCCGCCGACCAGCAGGCCGGTACGGCGGGCCAGTGCGCGTGCGGTGCCGAACGCCCGGCGGTCGGAGACCTTGCGCCCCTCGTCGATCAGGTCGAAGTCGACCAGCGCCCCGATCGGCGCGCCCGGCGGGGTGCCGGTGCCCGACTGGTGGTAGGGGCCGCCGGGGCCGCCGAAGGCGATGGAGCCCACCGGCTCCACCCCGACGATCCGCGCGCCGGGCATGGTGCGGCGCAGCTCGCGGCCCGTCCCGCAGAGCGACCCCCCGGTGCCCACCGCGCCGATCAGGTAGTCGACGCCCTCCGGCAGCGCCTCGGCCAGCTCGCGGGCCAGCGCCCGGTAACCCCCGGCGTTGCTGGGATTGTTGTGCTGCTCGGTGAAGACCGCGCCGTCGGTGTCCTTGGCCAGCCGGGCCGCGAGCTCCTCGCGCGCCGCGGTGGCCAGCTCGCCGTCGCCGTCGCCGGTGACGTACACCAGCTCCGCGCCCATCGCCCGCATCGCCCGCAGCTTGTCGGGGCAGGCGTGCCCGTCCACCACGGCGGTGAAGCGGTAGCCGCGCTCGGCGGCCACCAGCGCGAGCCCCAGGCCGGTGTTGCCCGAGGTGGACTCGATGATGTGGCCGCCGGGACGGAGCGCGCCCCGGCGCTCGGCCTCGCGCACCATCTCCAGCGCCATCCGGGTCTTGGCGGTGCCGAGCGGGTTGAACTGCTCCAGCTTCAGCAGCAGCCGGCTGCCGGAGCGGCCCTGGCACAGCGACAGCAGGGGCGTCCGGCCGATCAGGTCGGTGACTTTCCGTACGATCCGCAGTGTGATCACTCCTCTGGTCGGGCTGGTCGGGCAGGTCCGGTCAGGCCGGCGGCCGGTCCAGCCGCCAGCTCCCGTCGGCGTTCACCACGACCTTGGGCGGCAGCGGCAGCCCGTGGAACGGCGACTCGTTGGAGTCCATCTGGTATCCGGCGGTGTTGGGGTAGACGAGCAGGTCCCCGCGCCTCGGCCGGCCGGGCAGGGTGATCCTGCGCCAGGTGAGCATGTCGGACTCCAGGCAGCTCGCCCCGCCCACGCAGGACTCCGACGCCGGCCCCTCCCGCGCCGGGACGGGGACCGGCTCGGGCAGGAACTCGCTGTTGAACCACTGCTCGGACAGGCTCAGGCTGGTGCCGTCCACGGTGACGATCCCGTACTCCCTGCCGTGCCGCGCGTCCTTGACGCCCTGGATCCGGAAGACCGTCAGGCCCGCCTGGTCGAGCAGGGCGCGGCCCGGTTCGAGGATCAGCGTGACCCCGGAGCCGCGCAGCAGGGCCGCCACGTCCGCGCTCCCGCCGCCGGGCCTGGCCGCCAGCACCGCGCGCAGCGCCGCCGCCCCGGCCACCGGCGAGTGGTAGGGGTAGAACCCGTCGAACCGCCTGCCGGCGTGGAAGTGCGCGGGATCGTCGGTGAAGCGCCGCCAGTCCTCGGCCGCAAGGTAGTCCACCGCGAACCCGCCGCCGACACTGATGCGGGTGGCGGGGATGCCCCGGGCCCGCGCCCGCTCGCACCAGCGCAGCAGCAGGGCGGCCATCTCGGCGCGGGGCCCCACCTCGTAGCCGGACAGGTGGCAGCTGAACCCCTCCAGGCGCGGCGGCCCGCACCGCTCCAGCGCCCGCTCCAGCTCCTGCGGCGTCATGCCGAACCGGCTGTGCGGCTGGCTCGGCGGCGTGACGCGCAGCATGATCCGCGCGCCGTCCAGCGCGGCGACCCGGTCCAGCTCGTCGAGGGCGTCCACGGTGATCAGACAGTCGTGCCGTACGGCCAGGCGGAGCAGGTCGTCCGACTTGGCCGGGCCCGTCACCACGATCCGCGTGCCGCGCACGCCGTGGCCCAGCGCGTCCCGCAGCTCCGGCACGCTGGCCACGTCCACCCCCGCGCCGAGCTCCGCGCAGGTCTCGATCCAGCACGCCGCCTTGTTGGCCTTCTTGGCGTAGTGGACCTCGCCGGTGACGCCGGTCTCCTCCAACACCTCCAGGAAGGCGGTCAGGTTGGCCGCGAACCGGTCGGGCAGGAGCACGTGGTAGGGGCCGCGCAGGCCGTAGGCGAGCTCCCGCAGCAGCCCGGATCCCTTGCCGAGCAGGGTGCGCGCCGGCTCCGACAGCCTGGCGGGCAGGGGCGCGCTCAGTCCCACAGGTCGATCACCTGCCCGAGCCCGCGCTCCCCGGCCACCCGCGCGTAGTGGTGGCCGAGCGCGATGTCGGTGATCACCAGGCCGCTGTTGTAGGCGAAGATCCGCTGCCCGCCGCCGGTCCGCGCCTCGGCCCGGCCGGCGAGCACGTCGGGCAGCTCGGCGTCCACCGGGCGCAGCACGCCGTGCTCGTCGGCCAGGTCGGTACCGGTCACCGCCATCTGCGCGGCGCTGGTGGCCAGCACGCGGCCGGCCCGGTGCAGGGTCGAGGGGGCCAGGCCGTACCCGACCAGGACGCACAGCGCGTCCGGCCGGAGCCAGTCCGCCTCCACCGCCGCGGTGGTGGCGGGGCCGGCGACGGCGAGCACCACGTCGGCCTCCGCCGCCGCGGCCCGCAGGTCCGGCACGGCCTCCACCTCGCGCCCGGGCACCGAGTCCCGTACGGCGCGCAGCCCGTCGGGGTGGGTGCCGAAGACCATGAGCCGTTCCAGCTCGGGCATCGCGGCCGTCAGGTACGGCAGGGCCTGCCGCCCCTGCACCCCGGTGCCGATCACCAGGGCGCTGCGGCTGCCGGGGGCGGCGCACTCGCGGGCGAGCAGCGCCGACGCCGCCGGGGTGCGCATCGCGCCGATCCCGCCGCAGTCCATCAGGGCGACGGGCCGCCCGGAGACGTCGTCGTAGAGCGTCAGCGAGGTGTAGTAGCACTCCCGCCGGGGGTGGAACCGGTATGAGGTCTTGAAGGCGACCACCCCGCGGGTGCCGTCCCGGCCGAGCATGGCGTAGGACACCGAGTGCCCGTCGGGCGGCTGCAGCGTCAGCTTGCTCGGATTGGCCGACAGTCCGGCGGCCAGGGCGCGGTAGGCCTCCTCCACCACCGCGATCACCTCGGCCGGCCCGAGCTCCACCTTGGCCAGGTCGCTCCTGCTCAGAACCCGCATCACCGCTCCTGGCAGGGATCGATCGGCCGCTGGCCGTACCCGTGCTCGGTGGCCTCGGCCGGCGGGCGGGCGCGGTCGGGCAGGCGGACGTTGACCCGCTTGAGCCAGCGGTCGGTGCCGTCGTAGCGGGCGCGGAACGGCTCGCGGCCGTGCACGACCGCGTCGTTGTCGATGACGAGCACGTCGCCGGGGTCGAGCCGCACGCCGGTCCTGACCCGCTCCAGCTCGCGGCCGAGCCGCCCGTAGGCGGCCCGGTAGCCGGGGCCCGCCTGCTCCAGCGGCGTGTAGGCGGGGTCGAAGCGCAGGCACAGTCCGTCCTCGCCCTGCCACAGGGTCGGGACCCTGGGGGGCTCGAGGGCGGAGCCCCGGGCCTCGTCGTAGGCGTCGTCGGGGAGGATGGGCAGGACGGGGGCCGACAGCGTCTCGATGTCGGCCCCGTCGAGATCGGTGTGGCGCACGGCCGCGGCGCTGGTCGCCACCCGGTCGGGGTTGCGCAGGCAGCCCAGCAGCATCAGGTGGGCGCGCCCGTGGTGGAAGGCGTCCTCGTTGTGCGCGGCGAGCGTGACCGTGCTGCTCGCGCCGGTCTGCCCGTGCTCGTGGCCGCGGCTCGGCACGATGTCGTGCACCAGCCGCCCGTCCTGCTGTCCCTCCCAGCCGAACGGCCGGCCGGCGGTGGCGGCCAGCAGCAGCATGGCGACGTCCCAGACGGCCGTGCGTTCGGGGGAGGCGTCCGACCAGTGCGGCGGGGTCGCGCCGAGGCCGGCGTCGTCGACGGGCAGGCCGCGCAGGACGTACAGGCCGGTGGCCGGGGCGGGCGGGGGGCAGAGGTCCCCGAGGTCGGCGGCCGCCTCTGGGAGGTGCTGGATCAGTTCAGGGTTCGACGCCGTTTCATACGTCGATACAAGGGCAGTTGCCCGGCTGATGAGCGTGTCAGGTCCGATTTCTCGGACAGGGGTCGGGTTGGAGCACACCTGGATTACCGCCTTGGTCCGTCGAGAGATGACGTTCCGGTCCCGGAGTTCATGGGTGTCGATCGATGGAATGGGACGCTAGTCCACCAAGAATTGATAAGGCAAGCCTTGCCTAAGTTATAAAAATATAATCTCTCCGTCATAAGCTCGTGATCTGCAAATACGCATCGAAACGGACATTTCCGGCCTTGAGTTGGCGAAAAAATTAGGGTAGGCAAACCTTAATGACGCCGTAAGGGAGGAGCCGGAGGTGGAGCTGACGAGGAGACGGATCCTGGCGACCGGAGGAGGACTGGGGGCGGCCTTGCTGCTGTCGGCCTGCGGCTCCGGACCCCGGCGGGCCGCCGCCGGCGCCACGCCCCCGGCCGGTCCGCCCAGACCCGGCGGCACCCTGCGGGTGGGAGCCGTCGGCAAGGCGTCCGCGGTCACCCGCGACCCGCACGGCGTCCAGGTCAACGAGAGCGACTACCTCATCCTCGCGCTGGTCCACGACGCGCTGACGGTCCCCGGGGACCGGCCCAACGTGGCCCCCCGGCTGGCCGCCCGCTGGGAGTCCGACGACCTGAAGCGGTGGCGCTTCACGATCGCCGAGGGCGCGACCTTCCACGACGGGACGCCGGTCACGGGTGCCGACGTGGCCTGGTCGCTGCGGAGGCTGCGCGCCACACCGGCCGGCGCGACCCGGCTGCCCGGCGTCGAGGCCGGCGGGATCAGGGCCGACGGCCGCGACGCCGTGACGCTCACCAGCGCCTACCCCAACAGCGAGGTGCCGCTGCTGCTCCGGCTGACCACCTTCGTCCTGAAGGAGGACACCAAGGACGTGGCGAGGGCGCCGGGCACCGGCCCGTTCCGCCTGGAGTCCTTCCGGAACGGCAGCGCCCGCCTGGTCCGCAACGACTCCTGGCACGGCGGCGAGGTCCCGCTGGACGCCATCGAGGTGCGGATGTTCGAGTCGCCGCAGGCCATGGCCAACGCCATGCTGACCGGCCAGATCGACCTGGCCTCCAACGTGGGCGCGGTCGCCGCCCGCACCGCCGAGGGCAGGGACGGTGTCCAGGTGATCCGCCGCCCCGACGACATGGCCATGCCGATCGTGATGCGCACCGCCGACGGCCCCTTCGCCGACGAGCGCGTACGGCTGGCGCTGCGCCTGGCCGTCGACCGGGAGGCCATGGTCAGGCAGGTGCTGTCCGGCTACGGCGCGGTCGCCAACGACGTCCTCGGCACCGGCGATCCGGCCTACGCCAAGGACATCCCGCAGCGCGCCCGCGACCTGGCACAGGCCGAGCGGCTCCTCGGCCAGGCGGGCCTGGACCTGTCCCAGACCTACGAGCTGTTCACCACCGAGGACATCCCCGGCCTGGCCGAGTCGGCGACCCTGTTCGCCACCCAGGTCCGCGAGGCCGGGCTGAACATCAAGGTCGTCAAGCAGGACCCGAGCGTCTTCTGGGAGAAGACCTGGCTCAAGGCCCCCCTCTACACCACCTACTGGGGCACCAACGACTCGGTGGTCTTCTTCGCCGGCAAGACCCTCAGCTCCGACGCCGCCCAGAACGAGGCCGGCTGGAAGGACCCGGCCTTCGACGCGGCCTACCGCAAGGCCGTCGGCGCCCCGGACGGCGCCCGGCGCGCGGACGCGCTGCGCGAGCTCCAGCGGCTGGAGCACGAGCGCTCCGGCTACCTGCTGTGGGGCATGGCCGACGGCGTCGACCTGGCCGCCGCGGGGGTCGGCGGCCTGCCCAGGCTGCCCGGTTACGGCAGAGTCCAGCTGGAGCGGGCATGGTTGAGCGCCTGACCGCCGGCCGCGCCGTGGCCAGGCCGTCCGCGCGGCGGGCGGCCCGGCCCGCCCCGTCCGGGCCGGCGCCCCTCCTCCTGCGGGGACTGGGCGTGCTGGCCCAGCGGGTCGCGCTGCTGGCCGCCCTGCTCGTCGCGGTCTTCGCGGCGATGGAGTTCCTGCCCGGCGACGCCGCGCGCGCAAGCCTCGGCCGGGGCGCCTCGGCCGAGGCCGTCGCCGCCCGCAGCGCGGAGCTCGGGCTGGACCAGCCCCTCTGGATCCGCTTCCTGCGCTGGATGGCCGGTCTGCCGGCCGGTGACCTGGGCGTGACGTCCCGGGGCGAGCCGGTGGCCGAGGTCCTGGGCCGCCATTTCCCCAACACGCTGCTGCTCGGCGGCCTCGCCTTCGCCGTCACCGTGGCGGCCGCGCTCGCGCTGGCCGGAGCCGCGGCGCTCCGCCCCTCCTCGGCGCTGGACCGCGCGATCTCGGGGACGTCGACGATCGTGGCGGCGCTGCCGGAGTTCGTGGTCGCGAGCGTCCTGGTCCTGGTCCTCGCGCTCTGGGCGGACCTGCTGCC
The DNA here is from genome assembly GCF_030811595.1 of Streptosporangium brasiliense. Taxonomy (NCBI): domain Bacteria; kingdom Bacillati; phylum Actinomycetota; class Actinomycetes; order Streptosporangiales; family Streptosporangiaceae; genus Streptosporangium; species Streptosporangium brasiliense. The sequence goes on along the minus strand of NZ_JAUSRB010000002.1, from coordinate 8,242,742 downwards.
CGCGGTCACCGTCACCGCCGCGGGCGGCGGCGGGCCCGCGTCGGCGGCCATGCTCGTGCTGCCGGTGCTCTCGCTCGCCGTGCCGCAGATCGGGTGGAACACCCGCATCGTCCGCGCCGCGCTGGCCGACGAGTGCACCGCGCCCCACGTCGAGGCGGCCGTCCTGGACGGGCTCCCGCCCCGCCGGGTGCTGCTGCGGCACGTGCTCCCCGGAGCCCTGCCCGCGATCGCCGCCGGCGCGGCGACGTCGGTGGGCATGCTGCTCGGCGGCGCCGTCGTCGTCGAGACGATCTTCAACTACCCGGGCGTCGGCAGCGTCCTCGCCGGAGCGGTCCGCGACCGGGACACCCCCCTGGTGGCGGGCGTGGTGGTGGCGACCAGCGTGGCCGTCCTCGCCGTGCTGCTGGCCGCGGACCTGGTGCGGGGCTGGGCCTCGGTGAGGCGCTCATGAGGACCGTGCTCCGCCTCGTGCCGGCCGGCCTGATCGCGGCGATCGCGCTGGTGGGGCCGCTGCTCGCGCCGCACGCGATCGACGCCCCGGTCGCCGCCCCCTACGCGCTGCCCGGCCCCGGCGTCCCGCTGGGCGCCGACGAGCTCGGCAGGGACGTCCTCAGCCGCCTGCTGGCCGGAGGCCGCGACCTGCTGCTCACCTCGCTCGCCGTGGCGTGCGCGGTCACCGTCGCCGCCGCGGCGCTGGGGACGGCGGCCGCGCTGCGCCCCGCCCTCGGCCGGCTGGTCGAGCGGCTCGCCGACCTCATGATCCTGCTGCCCGCGGTGCTGGCCGTGCTGCTGGTGGTGCTCTCCTGGCGGGGCGGCGGCCGGGTGGCGCTGGTCACCGCGGCCGTCGTGGTCTCCCTGCCGTACGCGGTCCGCATGGTGGCGGGGGCGGCGGCGCCCATAGCCGGGTCGGGGTACGTCGAGGCCGCCGCCGCCGGGGGAGAGCGGCTGCCCCAGCTCATCTGGCGCGAGGTGCTGCCCAACCTCCGTGCCACGCTGCTGGTCCTGCTCGGCCTGCGCTTCGTGGCGGCCGTGTACGTGGTCACCACCGCGGCCTTCCTGGAGGTCGGACCGGAGCCGCCGGCCGCGGACTGGGCCCTGATGGTCCGCGAGAACGCGCCCGGCATCCTGCTCAACCCCTGGGCGGTCGTCGTCCCCAGCCTGGCCATCGGAGTGCTGGCGCTGAGCGTGCAGGCGGCCGCCGAGGTGCTCGCACCGCGGCCCGGACGGCGGGCGGTGACCAGGCTGTGAGCTCCAGGACGGCGGTGGTGGAGATGGACGGCCTCGTCCTGACGGACCCGGCGGGCGGCGTCGTGGTGGACGTGCCCCCGGTGACCGGGGAGCGGGGCGCCGTCGTGGCCCTGACCGGGCCCTCAGGGATCGGCAAGTCCACCGCGCTCCGCGGCATGCTGGGGGCGCTGCCGGAGGGCCTGACCCACCGCTCAGGGCGGGTGCGCGTGCTGGGCCAGGAGGTCCTGGGCCTTGATCCGGTACGGCTGCGCCTGCTCCGCCGCCACCACATCGCCCTGGTGGACCAGGACCCGGCCGCGCGGCTCAACCCCCGCATGCGCGTCCGCCACCTGCTGGCCGAGCTCGCGGTCCGGCCCGGCCTCGACGAGCTCCGCCGGCTGCTGGCGGAGGTGCGCCTGCCCGCCGGGGACGAGCTGCTGGCCCGCCGCCCCCACCAGCTCTCCGGCGGTCAGCAGCGCCGCCTGGCCCTGGCCCGCGCCCTCGCCCGCCGTCCGGACCTGCTGCTCCTCGACGAGCCGACCGCGGGTTTGGACCCGTCGCTGGGAGGGGAGATCGGCCTGCTCGTCCGGGAGCTCGCCGACCGCCACGGCATGGCCGTGATCCTGGCCTCCCACGACAGGGACCTGGTCGGCCGGGTCGCCGACCGGGTGATCGAGCTGGCCCCCCGGACCCCGGCCCCGGCCCCGGGTCCGGCCCCGGTCCCGGGAGTTGGCGCCGGCTCGGGGCGGACGGCTCCGGGGACGGCGCGGAGCTCGCCGGCGCTGGCCATGCGGCGGCTGCGCGCCCGCGCGGGCAGGCGCGGCCGGACCATCCTGCACGACGTCGAGCTGGAGCTGGGCCAGGGGGTCGCGCACGCGGTCATCGGGCCGTCCGGCGCGGGGAAGACCACCCTCGCCAGGGCCATCACCGGCCTGCACCCGCACGCCGAAGGCGTCGCCGAGCTGGCCGGCCGGCCGCTCCCGCTCCGGCTCGCCCGCCGTACCGGGGAGCAGCGCAGGCTGGTCCAGCTCGTGCCGCAGGACCCGCTCGGGGCGCTCAACCCCGTCCGCACGGTCGGCGCGGTCCTCGCTCGCCCGATGCGCCTGCACCGGCGCGCCGATCCCGCCGACGTCCCGGCCCGGGTCGAGCGGCTCCTCGCCGACGTGGCGCTGCCCGCCGAGACCGCCGGCCGCCTGCCGCACGAGCTGTCCGGCGGGCAGCGCCAGCGGGTCGCCCTCGCCCGCGCGCTCGCGGCCGACCCCGCCGTGCTCGTCTGCGACGAGGTGACCTCGGCGCTGGACGCCCGGACCGCGCACGCCCTCATGGAGCTGCTGATGCGCCTGCGCGAGGAGCGCGGCCTGACGGTCGTCCTGGTCAGCCACGATCTCGACCTGGTCGCCCGCCACTGCGACACCGCCTGCGCGATCGACGAGGGGCGGATCAGCTGGGCCGGCCAGGCGGGCGCGGTCGCCGAGCGCCGGTGAGACGCTCCACGATGCCGGTGACACCGGGGAATACTCGGTTCCTCCGTGGGTAGGCGCCCTCGGGTCGGGGGGCCGACTGCGACGACGGGACGAGGATGACTTCACTGCGCCACCTCTCGGATCAGGCTGATCTCCCCGGCAGGGTCGTGCTGGTGGCCATGGGGAACGAGGTGATCCGCTGCGGGCTCTGCACGATGCTCGACGATCTCTCCATGGTCGACGAGACCTGCGCGACCGACGACTTCGACCACGGCGTCGAGCTGCTCCGCTCCCGGCGCCCCGACATCCTGGTGCTGCCCACCCCGGGCGAGCAGCACGTGGCCGAGAAGCTGGCGCGGACCGCGGTCGAGCACGACGTGCGGATCCTGCTGCTGCTCCGCGCGGCCAGCGACGGGGCCCTGGTCGAGGCGGCGGCACTGCCGGCCGACGGCTTCCTGCTCGAGAACGACCTGACGCGCGACTCCCTGGGCAGCGCCCTGGCCGACCTCGACAGCGGCCTCATGCCGATGCCCGGCCCGCTGGCGCGCAAGCTGCTGGCCCGGGTCAGGCGCGCCGAGGCCGCTCGGGAGAGGGAGGCCGAGCGGCACCCCGGGGCCGACCGCGCCGCCTCGCCGCTGACCTCACGCGAGCGGGAGACCCTCTCCCTGATGGCGGAGGGGCTCAGCAACAAGCAGATCGCCCGCCGCCTCGGCATCTCCGAGCACGGCGCCAAACGTCACGTCGCCAACATCCTGGCCAAGCTCAACTGCTCCAACCGGACGCTCGCGACCGCCGTCGCGCTCAACCGCGGGCTGCTCCCCGACCTGGAGCGGGGACCGCGCGACTGACCGGCGCGCCGGGCAGGCCGCTCAGGCCCCGCAGCGGCGCCCTGGCCTTCAGCAGCATCTCCTCGTACTCCTCGACGGGGTCGGAGTCGAGCACGATCGCCCCGCCCGCGCCGACCGTGAGCCTGCCGGAGTGGGCGACCGCGGTCCGTATGACGATGTTGAGGTCCGCGGTGCCGTTGAGCCCGAAGAAGCCGATCGTGCCGGAGTAGAGGCCCCGCGCCCGGCCTTCGAGCCTGTCGATGATCTCCATCGTGCGCAGCTTCGGCGCGCCGGTCATCGACCCGCCGGGGAAACAGGCGCGCGCGGCCGGCACCGCGCTCATGCCCTCGTGCAGCCGGCCGCGCACGGTGGAGACAAGCTGGTGCACCGTGGTGTAGGACTCCACGGCCATGAAGCGCGGCACGTCCACCGTGCCGATGTCGCAGATCCTGCCGAGATCGTTGCGGAGCAGGTCGACGATCATCAGGTTCTCCGCGCGGGTCTTGTCCGACGACGCGAGCCCGTCCCTGAGCGCCTGGTCGCTGCGCGGCTCGGGGTGGCGCGGGGCGGTGCCCTTGATCGGCTTGGACTCCGCGACCCCGTCCCTGCCGACCTTGAGGAAGCGCTCCGGTGACGAGCACAGCACCTCGTGGTCGCCCAGGCGCAGGTAGGCCGCGTACGGGGCGGGGTTGAGGCGGCGCTGGCGCAGGTAGAGCGCGCGCGCGGACCCGTCGAACGGGATCTCCGCCGCGTTGGTCAGGCAGATCTCGTAGCTCTCCCCGGCACGCAGCAGCCGCAGGCACTCCTCGACGTCGGCGAGGTAGTCCGCGCGGGACCGCACGAGCCACGGCTCCGGATCGAACTCCTCCCCGGCCGGCGGCCCCTCCCCGGCCGGCGGCCCCTCCTCCGCCGCGGGACTCCCGGCCGCCCGCCGGCACGCCTCGGCCGCCCCGGCCACCCAGCGCCTGGCCAGGGCCCCGCTGCGGGGCCCGCCGTCGGTGAGCGCCACCGCCCACGTCTGCCCTGCCTCGTGGTCGATCGCGACGAACCGGGTGGCCGACATCCAGACCGCGTCGGGGAGCGGGGAGACGTGCGGCGAGGCCGCGCCGCAGTCGCGCTTCAGCTCGTAGCCGAAGTGCCCCACGTAGCCGCCGTTCAGGTCGAACGGCAGCGCGGGATCGGCGGGTACGGCGCGCGCCCGCACGCGCTCGTCCAGCACGTCGAAGATCGAGCTGTGGATCGCCGTGCCGATCCCCGAGGCGTCGTGGACCTGGACGCTGCCCGCTCCCGGACTGCAGGACAGCACCTCCCCGTGGGGGCCGCCCGCGTCACCGAGGAAGGAGAAACGCGCCAGCCCCTGGCCGGTGCGGCTGCTGTCCAGCCAGAACGCGTACGGCTGCGCGCCGAAGAGCTCGGTGAAGGTCTGCTCGGCGTCGGCGGCGCCGGGGACGCGCTCCACCTCCAGCGACCACCGGGGGCCGTGCGCGCGGCGGGTCCCGCCGTGCTCCCGGCGCCGCGCCGGCAGGGCGAGCTCACGGAAGTTGCGCAGCAGCGCCGGGCCGTACTCCGTCGAGATCGACTCGGGGTGGAACTGCACCCCCCACCACGGCATCGTCCGGTGCCGCAGCCCCATGACGACGGAGTCCCCGGTCCACGCGGTGATCTCCAGGTCGTCCGGGGCTGGGGTGGCCACGCACAGGGAGTGGTAGCGCACGGCGTGGAAGCCCTGCGGCAGGTCGCGGAACAGATCGCGGCCGCAGTGCCGGATCTCCTCGACGTAGCCGTGGATCGGGGCCGGGGCCGGCACCACGTCGGCGCCCGACAGCCAGCCGAGCGCCTGGTGGCCCAGGCACACCCCCAGCACCGGCAGCCCCGACTCGCGGATCACGTCGAGGCAGGCCCCGATGTCGCGCTCCACCTGCGGCCGCCCGGGACCGGGGGAGATGATCAGCGCGTCGAACCGCTCCAGGTCCATCCGGTGCCAGCCGTCGTCGTCGTTGGCCAGGACGACGGGTTCGACCCCGTAGGTCTCCGCGATGAGCTGGAAGAGGTTGTAGGTGTAGGAGTCGTAGTTGTCGATGATCAGAGTGCGCACGGCGGTTCCCCGGGTCGGTCTGCGGGAGGCGGCGGGCTGCCCGCCGTCATGTGGTCACCAATCCCCGTTGCGGACGGCGAAGCGGCGGAGCTTGCCGGTGTGCGTCCGCGGCAGCGCCCGGCACAGCCGCACGCTGCGCGGGACCTTGAACGGGGCCAGCCGGCTGCGGGCCAGCGCGATCAGCTCCTCCTGCAGCCGCGCCGGATCGGGGTCGGCCACGGCCGGGACCACGAAGGCCCGCAGCTTGCTCGCGCCGCGCTCGTCGGCGACGACGGCGACCACCACCTCGGCGACGGCCGGGTGCCCGGCCAGGACCGCCTCCACCTCCACGGGCGACATGGTGATGCCGCCGACCATTTCGAGGTCGTCGCGCCGGCCGCGGTGCACGTAGGCGCCGTCGGGGCGGCGCTCGGCGCGGTCCCCGGTCCGCAGCCAGCCGTCCACCAGCGTCCGGGCGGTCTGCTCGGGCCGGTTGAGGTATCCGCTCATGACGGAGGCGCCGCGGACCCAGAGCTCTCCCACGCCGTCCGCGACGGGCCCGCCGTCGTCGTCGCGGACCTGCAGCTCGTAGCCGGCCAGGGGGCGGCCGATCGTGCCCGCCTCGTCGGAGCGGAAGGTGTTGGAGCAGAACGCGTGCCCCGCCTCGGTCGAGCCGAGCTGGTCGAGGACGGGAGCCGCGAGCAGGTCCCGTGCCCGTGCCGCGAGCGTCTCGTTGAGCGCCTCGCCCGCCGACACCGCGATCCGCACGGAGGCGAAGGACGCGCCGGCGCATTCTGCGGCGAGGTTGGCGTAGGCGGAGGGCACCGCGTACAGCACGGTGACGCCGTGCCGCTCGACGGCCTCCTCGATCTGCCCGGGGCCGGGCCGGTCGGCGAGCAGGACCGCCGACGAACCGGAGAACAGCGGGAACACCAGCGCGTTGCCCAGGCCGTAGGCGAAGAACAGCTTCGACACCGACAGCGTCACGTCGCCGCGCCGGATGTCCACCACCCCCTGCCCGGCCGCGCGGTGGTAGCGGGCGAGGTCGGCGTGGCGGTGCAGCGCGGCCTTGGGTGCCCCGGTCGTGCCGGAGGTGTACTGGGCGTACAGGGCGGTGGCGCCGGTGACCCGCGTGACCGGGCCGGGGGCCGCCCCGTCGGCGAGCGCGAGCAGGCGGTCGCCGGTGAGGCAGGGCAGGCCGTCGAAGTGGCCGGCCACCTCCTCCCCGGCGACGACGAGGGCGGTCTGGCAGTCCTCGGCCATGAAGGCGTGGTCGGCGGCGGTCAGCTCCGGGTTGACCGGCACGACCGTCGCGCCGAGCCGCGCCGCGCCGAGGAAGGCCGCCACCCACGCGATGCCGTCGCCGTGCGCCACCATCACCCGGTCACCCGGCCGCACACCCAGCCCGACCAGGGCCGAGGTGGTCCGGGCGGCCAGGTCGTGGACCTCTCCGTGGCTCCAGACGCGGTCACCGGTGTGGAAGGCGGGCGCCGGGCCCCAGCCGTTGCGCCGCGCGAGCCCGGCGAGCTCGGCCGCGACGTTCGTCCGGCCGGCCGGCGCCCCGTCCGCCGGGGCGGCCCCGTCACCGCCGACCCGGACGCCGGTCGCGAGGCCGTCCCGGCGGACGGCCGGGCGGACGGACGGGAGCTCAGTCACGTGGCTCACCTCGGTCGGCGGTGTAGGGGGTGATCAGGAAGCGGCCGTTCACACGGCCGATCGGCCACCACCCGTCCGTCAGCAGGTCGGTGAGCTCGGCGAGCGTGCCGTCCTCGTCCTCCTCGCCGTCCCCGTCGGCGAGAGCGCCGGCCACGACCGTTCCGATGAGCCACAGCAGGGCGCCGGAGACCGCGCGGGCCCCGGGGTCCGTCTGGTCGGCCGGGTCGAGCCGGGGGGTCGCCACCAGCATGGCCACGTGCTCGGCCAGTTCGAGCTGCTCCTCGCGGCCCGCGTCGAGCAGCCGCGACCGGGCCGCCGCGCGCCGGCGGTCGAGATCGGCGAGCCAGCCGGGGTCGACCAGGTCCATGGCCGCCGTGGCGGTGGCCCGGTCGCGCACGACGGTGAAGCGGGTGGCGGGCCGCGCCGGCGCGGGGGTGGTGAAACCGGGCGCCGTGCTCGGCCGGGTGGCGTCGCAGACGCCGCGCAGGAGCCGCTCGACGCGGTCGCCGCCCGGCCCCAGCTCCGTGGCCAGGCCGGAGGGCGGCGCGCTCAACTCGAAGTGCCGTGCCATCGCACGTCCACTTCCGGGTGATCGAGCTCCAGTTCCTCTTCGAGGAGCGCCCGCGTCCGGCGGACGAACTCCGCGCGGCACTCGTCGTTCGTCATCCGCTTGATGCCCCAGCGGCGGAAGGTCTCGTTGTTCCTGGAGTCGCTGCGGCCGAAGAAGGGGAGCGTCATCGTGATCAGCTCGTGCGCCGCCCGCCGTACCTCGTCGCGTCCGGCGGGGTCGGCCGCCAGCTGCCGCGCGGTCGTGGTGCCGAACCCGACGTGGAAGCGCTCCTCCGGCATCAGCGACCGGCAGAGCTTGCGGAGGGGGAGGTAGGAGCAGTGGGCGAGGTCCTCCATCAGGACGACCTCGGCGAGGTCGACGATCGCCTTGGTCATGACGTATTCGGTCCAGGTGGTCACCTCGTATTCGAATACGGAAAGGGGGGACCGCGCGTGCGGGTCCTCCACGCCGAGCTCGGCGGCGAGTTTGTTGAATTTCAGATGGTGCCCGTATTCCTCCATCGCCATTCTGCAGGCCAGCCACTTCTCCCGGGGCGTCGGCGCGAGCGCGATCGACGGCTCGTCGAATATCGCGGCCCCGGCCGCCTCGTTGCGGACATGGCTGTTGAGAATCTTGCCGACCGCGGTGACGTAATCGTCTCCGAGCGCGCGGGCCTCCTCCGGGCCGGAAACCACCTGGTTCGCGAGAACCCCGAGCGTGTTGGACATCTGTCGCCTCCTCTCCAGAGCCGGCCATGCCGAAGCTAGGACGGTCCGCGGAGGGGGTCAAGTGCCCGATCGGGCACCTCGAAATAGGTGGTGAATTATTTCCGACGGGCCCGTGGATGGGGCCGAACGGATATACCGTTCACATTGTCGCAGGACACGGCGGCGCCTTCCGTGACTTAGGCAAGCCATACTTAATCACATATCGGCTACCCTGCCCGCCCGCTTTCCCCGGCTCAGGTCATTCCGTTGATTGCCTGTTCTCCGAGGCCCGTGTCAGGGTGATTCGCTATGTGGGACATGGCGACGCGGCGACACGATCTGACCGTTCAGGATCGCATTCATCGCCCGGAGGATCTGGAACGCACGCTGGCGGAGGCCACCGGGCGCCCGTGCCGTGTGCTGCAGCCGATCTCCGGCGGCGGCCTGCTGCTGACGGCCGAGACGGAGCGGGATCTCCCGCCTGCTCGGCTGGCCGAGCTCGCCGGCCGGATGCGCGCCGCCGTGGCCGAGGAGCACGAGGTGGTGGCCGAGACCGTCGTGCTTGTCGCCCCCGGGCAGCTCGGCCCGGACACCGGGGACGGGCCAGGACGCGCCGCCCTGCTCAACCGCTACCGCCACGGCGAGATCGAGGTGCTGCGGGCCGACTCTCTCTCCCCCGCGCCCCGGCCCGCCGCGGGGGAGTGGGCGGCGGGCACCCCCGGCCGGACGCCCGCCCCGGCCGGCGCCGGGCCGCTGACGCCCGACGCCGTCCGCCTGACCGTCGCCGCCGTGCTCGGCATGGACCCCGCGGAGCTGGGCGACGACGACGACCTGGTCCGCCACGGCCTCGACTCCATCCGCACGATGCAGCTGGCCGGCGAGTGGCAGCGCGGGGGCGCGGAGGTCAAGTTCGCCGACCTTTTCGACCAGCCCACGCTCGCGGCCTGGTGGGCGCTGCTGTCGGCCCGCACGGGCGGGCAGCGGCCGGCGCCGGAGGCGGTGCCGGAGGTGGACGAGAGCGCCCCGTTCGGACTCACCCCCGTGCAGCACGCCTACTGGATCGGCCGCCAGGACCGCCAGGTGCTCGGCGGCGTCGGCTGCCACTTCTACGCCGAGTTCGACGGCGCCGGCGTGGACGCGCCGGCGCTGGAGGAGGCCGTCCGCGCGCTGCTGCGGCGGCACGCGCTGCTGCGCACGCGCTTCCTCGACGACGGCACCCAGCAGATCCTCGACCGCAGCCCGTGGCCCGGCCTGACCGTGCACGACCTGCGCGAGCAGCCCGCGGAGGCGGTCGCCGGACGGCTCGCCGCGCTCCGGGAGAGGCTCTCCCACCGCCGCCTGGAGGTGGAGCGCGGCGAGGTGTTCGACCTGTGGCTCACCCTGCTGCCCGGCGGCGCCCACCGCCTGCACGCCGGCTTCGACCTGCTCGTCGCCGACGTGCGCAGCATCCAGATCATCCTTGAGGACCTGGCCGCTCTCTACTCCCGGCCCGATGACCCGCTGCCCCCGCTCACCTACGGATTCCCCACCTACCTCGCCGAGCAGGAGGCCCGGCGCCGGCAGGACCGCCGTACGGACCGGGAGTACTGGCAGGAGCGCCTCGCCGACCTGCCGGCCGGTCCCCGGCTCCCGCTGGCCGTCGAGCCGGAGCGGGTCGAGCGGGTGCGCGTGGTCCGCCGCGACCACTGGATGCCGCCCGAGGTGCGGCAGCGGCTGGCCGAGCGGGCCCGCGGGCACGGCCTGACGCTGCCGATGGTCCTGGCGACGGCGCTCGCCGAGGTGGTGGGCGCGTGGAGCGGCCGGCCCCGCTTCCTGCTCAACCTCCCGCTGTTCGACCGGCAGACGCTCCACCCCGACGTGCCGCGGATGGTCGCCGACTTCACCAACCTGCTCCTGCTCCAGGTCGACCTGTCGGAGGAGATGTCCTTCGCGGACCGGGCCAGGACGCTGCAGAGCCGCTTCCAGGCCGACGTCGCGCACTCGGCGTACTCGGGGGTGGAGGTGCTCCGGGACCTCAGCCGCGGCCGCCGCGCCGGCCAGGTGACCGCCCCCGTGGTGTTCACCAGCGCCGTCGGCATGGGCGACCTGGTGGGCGCCGACGTCCAGAAGAGCCTGGGCGACCTCGGCTGGATGCTCTCCCAGACGCCCCAGGTGTGGCTGGACCACCAGGTGGTCGAGGTGGCGGGCGGGCTGCAGTTCAACTGGGACGCCGTCGAGGAACTGTTCCCGGCGGGTGTGCTGGACGGGATGGCCGGAGCCTTCTCCCGCCTGCTCGGCTGGCTGGACGGGGACGGCTGGGACGGGCCCGTCCCCGACCTCCTCCCCCAGGAGCAGCATGCGGTCCGTGGCCGGGTCAACGACACCCGGGGGCCGGTGCCGCCGGGACTGCTGCATTCGCGTTTCTTCGCCCTGGCCGCGGCGGAGCCGGAGCGGACCGCGCTGGTCCGGGACGGCGGCGCCCTGACGTACGGCGAGCTCGCCGGCCGGGCGCTGCGGGTGGCGGCCTCGCTGCGCTCGCGGGGCGTCGGGCCGGGTGACGCCGTGACCGTCTCCCTGCCGAAGGGGGCCGACCAGATCGTCGCCGTGCTCGGCGTGCTGGCGGCCGGCGGCGTCTACGTGCCGGTGGGCGTGGACCAGCCGCGGGCCCGCCGGGAGCGGATCGCCGCGCTGTCGCGGGCGGTGGCCTCCGTCGACGACGTGGCCGCCCTCTGCGGCGACGACCGGCTGGTGGGGCCGGTGGAGGTGGATCCGGGTGCGCCGGCGTATGTGATCTTCACGTCGGGGTCGACGGGTGAGCCGAAGGGTGTGGAGGTGTCGCATCGGGCGGCGTTGAACACCGTGGTGGATGTGGGTGAGCGGTTCGGGGTGGGGGCCGGTGATCGGGTGCTGGCGCTGTCGGCGCTGGACTTCGACCTGTCGGTGTGGGACGTGTTCGGGCCGCTGTCGGCGGGCGGCGCGCTGGTGCCGGTCGCCGAGGACGAGCGGAAGGACGCGGCCCGCTGGGCGGAGCTGGTGGCGGCGCACGGGGTGACGGTGTGGAACACGGTCCCGGCGCTGCTGGACATGCTGCTGGTCGCGGCCGAGACCACGCCGGGAGCGCTGGACGGCCTGCGGCTGGCGATGGTCTCGGGCGACTGGGTCGGGCTGGACCTGCCGGGCAGGCTGGCCGCGGCGGCGCCGGGCTGCCGGCTGGTCGCCCTGGGCGGGGCGACGGAGGCGGCCATCTGGTCCAACTTCTCCGACGTGCCGGTGACGGTGCCGGCGCACTGGACGTCGGTCCCCTACGGCAGGCCGCTGACCAACCAGTGTTTCCGTGTGGTGGACGCCAGGGGGCGGGACTGTCCGGACTGGGTGCCGGGTGAGCTGTGGATCGGCGGGGCGGGGGTGGCGCTGGGCTACCGGGGTGATCCGGAGGTCACGGCGGCCAAGTTCGTCGAGCGTGCGGGGGTGCGCTGGTACCGGACCGGTGATCTGGGCCGTTACTGGCCGGACGGCACGTTGGAGTTCCTCGGCCGGGCCGACCACCAGGTGAAGGTGGGCGGCCACCGGATCGAGCTGGGGGAGGTGGAGAGCGCGCTGGCGGCGCACCCCGAGGTGGGCCACGCGGTGGTCACCACGGTGGGCGGCGCGGCCCGCCGCCTGGCGGCGCTGGTGACGGCGCCCGGCGGCACCGTCCCGGCGGGGCTGCGCGACTGGCTCGCCGGACGCCTGCCGCCCTACATGATCCCCGAACGGTTCGCGGCACTGCCGGAGCTGCCGCTCAGCGCCAACGGCAAGGTCGACCGGGAGGCCGTGCGGGGCATCCTCGACGGGGAGTCCGCCGGGCGCGCCGAGCCGGCCGTGCCGCCGCGCGGCGCGACCGAGACGGCCGTGGCGGAGATCTGGGCCGAGCTGCTCGGACTGCCCGCCGTGGGCCGGGACCAGAACTTCTTCACCCTCGGCGGGGACAGCTTGCTCGCGACGCGGCTGATGACCAGGTTGCGCGCGGCGGGCATCGGGGGCGCGGAGCTCTCCCGGCTGTTCGAGACACCGGTCCTGGCCGACTTCGCGGCCACCCTCGACCCCGGCGGCTCCGCCCCCGCGCAGCGGACGCTGACACCCGACCCCGCGCACCGGCACGACCCGTTCCCGCCGACCGACGTGCAGCGCGCCTACTGGGTCGGGCGGACCGACGACTTCGCGCTGGGCGGCGTGGGCTGCCACTTCTACACCGAGTACGACGTCACCGGGGTCGACCTCGCCCGGCTGGAGGAGGCGTGGAACCTGCTCATCCGGCGCCACGAGATGCTGCGCGCCGAGTTCCTCCCCGACGGCCGCCAGCGCATCCTGCCCGAGGTGCCGAGATTCCCCATCCCGGTCACCGACGTGCCCGGCGCCGACGGCGACCGGGCGGACCAGGCCCTGGCGGAGCTGCGGGAGGCCATGTCGCACCAGCTCATCGACGCCACCCGGTGGCCCCTGTTCGACGTGCGGGCCGTGCGTTACGCCGGGGACCGCACCCGCATCGGGATCAGCTTCGACAACATCATCCTCGACGCGCTGAGCTCGATGACCGTGCTGCGGGAGCTGGAGGCCCTCTACGCCGACCCCGGCGCCGAACTGCCCCCGGTCGACATGTCCTTCCGCGACTACGTGCTCGGCGTCCGGCCCGACCCCGCCTCACTTGAGAAGGCGCGGGCGTACTGGTCCGACCGGGTGGCCGAGCTGCCCCCCGCCCCCCAGCTCCCGCTGGCCGCCGACCCCTCGCGGATCGGCCGTCCCCGCTTCGTGCGGCGCCAGGCCCGCCTGTCGCCCGAGCGGTGGCGGGCCGTCAAGGAGACCGCGAGGAAGCACGCCCTCACCCCCTCCACCGTGCTCGCCACCGCCTTCGCCGAGGTGCTGGGGGCGTGGAGCGCGCGGCAGGACCTGACGATCAACCTCACCCTCTTCGACCGCAGGGAGGTCCACCCCGACATCGGCAACGTCCTGGGCGACTTCACCTCCCTGCTGCTCGTCGCCTACCGGCCCGCCGCCGGGGAGACCTGGCTCGACAGCGCCCGGCGCCTGCAGCGGCAGGTGGTCGCCGATCTGGAGCACAGCGACGCCTCGGCCATCTGGGTCATGCGGGAGCTGGCCAGGCGCACCGGTTCGGCCGAGGTCTCCATGCCGGTGGTGTTCACCAGCACGCTCGGCGTGACGGGCGACGACCCGTGGGACGCCGGCGCGCGGCTGTTCGCCGAGCCCGTCTGGGGCGTCTCCCAGACCCCCCAGGTGTGGCTGGACCACCAGGTTGTGGAGTCGGCGGGCGGGCTGCTGTTCAACTGGGACGCCGTCGAGGAGCTGTTCCCGGCGGGCGTGCTGGACGGGATGTTCGGCGCCTTCGCCGAGATGCTGGAGTGGCTGGCCGGGGGCGCCTGGGACGCGGTGGCGCCCTGCGCGGTGCCGGCGGGTCAGCTCGTGGTCCGCGCCGAGGCGAACGGCACGGCGGGGCCGGTGCCCGAGGGGGCCCTGCATTCGCGTTTCTTCGCCCTGGCCGGGGCGGAGCCGGAGCGGGCCGCGCTGGTCCGGGACGGCGGCGGCCTGTCGTACGGCGAGCTCGCCGGCCGGGCGCTGCGGGTGGCGGGATGGCTGCGCTCGCGGGGCGTGGGTCCGGGCGACACGGTCGCGGTGACGGTGCCCCGGGGCACGGACCAGTACGTGGCGGCGCTGGGCGTGCTGGCCGCCGGGGCGGCCTACGTCCCGGTGGGCGTGGACCAGCCCCCGATCCGCCGGGACCGGATCTACCGGCGGGCCGGCGTGCGGCTGGTGCTGACGGGCGACCCCGGGATCTCCCCGGACGGCGTGGAGCACGCACCGGTGACGGCGGCGGTGGCCGACGGGACTCCCCTGGTGGGGCCGGTGGAGGTGGATCCTGGTGCGCCGGCGTATGTGATCTTCACGTCGGGGTCGACGGGTGAGCCGAAGGGTGTGGAGGTGTCGCATCGGGCGGCGTTGAACACCGTGGTGGATGTGGGTGAGCGGTTCGGGGTGGGGGCCGGTGATCGGGTGCTGGCGCTGTCGGCGTTGGACTTCGACCTGTCGGTGTGGGACGTGTTCGGGCCGCTGTCGGCGGGCGGCGCGCTGGTGCTGGTGGAGGAGGAGGACAGGCGGGAGGCGCACCGGTGGGCGGAGCTGGTGGCGGCGCACGGGGTGACGGTGTGGAACACGGTCCCGGCGCTGCTGGACATGCTGCTGGTCGCGGTGCCCGAGGGGCTGCCGCCGGGTCTGCGGCTGGCGATGGTCTCGGGCGACTGGGTCGGGCTGGACCTGCCGGGCAGGCTGGCCGCGGCGGCGCCGGGCTGCCGGCTGGTCGCCCTGGGCGGGGCGACGGAGGCGGCCATCTGGTCCAACGCGTTCGAGGTCACCGAGGTGGATCCAGGGTGGCGGTCGATCCCCTACGGGTTCCCGCTGCGGAACCAGTGTTTCCGTGTGGTGGACGCCAGGGGGCGGGACTGTCCGGACTGGGTGCCGGGTGAGCTGTGGATCGGCGGGGCGGGGGTGGCGCTGGGCTACCGGGGTGATCCGGAGGTCACGGCGGCCAAGTTCGTCGAGCGTGCGGGGGTGCGCTGGTACCGGACCGGTGATCTGGGCCGTTACTGGCCGGACGGCACGTTGGAGTTCCTCGGCCGGGCCGACCACCAGGTGAAGGTGGGCGGCCACCGGATCGAGCTGGGGGAGGTGGAGAGCGCGCTGGCGGCGCACCCGGGCGTGGAGCACGCGGTGGTGACCGCGGCCGGGCACCCCACCCGCCGACTGGCCGCGCTCGTGGTGGCCGCCGGCACCGGCCCGGAGGAACTGCGCGACTGGCTCGCCGGGCGTCTGCCGCCCTACGCCGTGCCGCCCACCATCACGATGCTCGACCGCCTGCCCCTCAACGCCAACGGCAAGGTGGACCGCGGGGCGCTGGCGGAGCTCGCCGGACGGGACGGGCAGGGGAGTGACGAGGACGCGCCGCCGTCCGGCCCCGTCGAGGAGGCGCTGAGCCGGATCTGGTGCGGGCTGCTCGGCCTGGCCCGGGCCGGCAGGCACCAGAGCTTCGTGGCCCTCGGCGGCGACAGCATTCTGGCGGCCCGCCTCGCCGAGGAGATCCGGGCCGGGTTCGGCGCCGAGCTGGCCCTGCGGGAGATCTTCGCGGGCCCGACCGTCGCCGAGCAGGCGGCCCTGATCGAGCAGCGGACCGAGACCGAGACAGCGGCCTTCGAGGAGGGCGACATATGACCGAGCGGACCGAGCGCACCGACAGAGACGGCGCCGCGGCCGTGCGGCCGGAGGAGCCTGTGCGGGCGGAGGAGCCGGCGCGGCCGGAGGAGACCGCGCGGGTGGAGGAGACCGCGCGGGCCGGAGAGAGCGCGCGGCCGCCGGAGCCGGGCGGGACCGGGGCGGGGCGGGGCGTGAGCGCCGGACGGCTCGTCGCGGAGCTCGAACGCCAGGGGATCCAGCTCTGGGAGGAGTCCGGGCGGCTCCGCTTCCGGGCGCCGCAGGGCGTGATGACCGATGAGCGGCGGGCACTGCTGTCGGCCCACAGGGGCGCCCTGCTCGACCACCTGCGCCGGCCCGGCCCGGAGCTGACCCCCGCACCCGGGGAGCGGCACGAGCCGTTCCCGCTGACCGACGTCCAGGCCGCCTACGTCCTCGGCCGCAGGGACGCCTTCGACTACGGAGGCACGGCCTGCCAGGTCTACGCCGAGCTGGCCTTCCCCGACCTGGACCCGCCCCGGCTGGAGGCCGCCTGGCGCGCCCTGGTCCGCCGCCATGACATGCTGCGGGCGGTCGTCCACGTCGACGGCTACCAGCAGGTGTCGGCCGAGGTCCCGGACTACCGGATCGAGGTGACGGACCTGCGCGGCGAGCCCGCCGGACGGGTGAGCGCGCACGTCGACGGGGTCCGCGCCGAGATGGACCACCGGGTCTACGACGCCGGCGCCTGGCCGCTGTTCGAGCTGCGCGTCACGCGTGCCGACGGACGGGCGCTGCTGCACGTCTCGATCGACTTCCTGATCGCCGACTACCTGAGCATCCAACTGCTGCTGACCGAGCTCAAACGGCTCTACCTCGATCCGGAGCACGTCCTGCCGCCTCTGGAGATCAGCTTCCGCGACTACCTGCTCGCGGCCCGCCGGCTGCGCGACGGCGCCGCCTACGAGCGTGACCGCGACTACTGGGAAGGGCGCGTCGAGGAGCTGCCGGGGCCGCCCGAGCTGCCGGTCCGCGACAACGCCGCCGCCGGGGCCGGCCGGAGCTTCACCCGCCACCGGATGACCCTCGACGCCGGGGAGTGGGACCGGTTCCGGAGCAGGTCGGGCGCCCACGGCGTGACCCCGTCCACAGCGGTGCTGGCCGCCTACGCCGAGGTGGTGGCCAGGTGGAGCCGGCGTCCCCGGTTCTCGCTGAACCTGACCCTCCTCAACCGGCAGCCGCTCCATCCCCAGGTGGGAGGGCTGGTCGGCGACTTCACGACGGTCAGCCTGCTGGCCGTCGACGGCGGTTCGGACGCGACGTTCCACGGGCGGGCCCGCGCGCTGCAGGAGCGGCTCTGGGAGGACCTCGACCACCGGCTCTACTCCGGCGTGGAGGTCATGCGGGAGATCGCCCGCCGCCGCGGCCGGGGCGCCGCGCTGATGCCGGCCGTCTTCACCAGCACGATCGGGCTCAGCGACGAGGCGTCGGGCCACGAGGGCATGCGCGGCCTGGCCGAGGTGGTGTACGGCAGGAGCCAGACGCCGCAGGTGTGGATCGACTGCCAGGCGGTGGTCGAGGGCGGGGCGCTGGAGATCAGGTGGGACGTGCGGGACGGGGTGTTCCACGACGGGGTCGTCGAGGACGCCTTCGGCGCGCTGGAGGGGCTGCTGCGCGCCCTGGCCGCCTCGGACGGGCCGTGGGAGAGCGCCTGCCCGGTCGGGCTGCCCGCCGTACAGGCCGACCGGCGTGAGCGGGTGAACGCGACCGCCGCTCCGTCGCCGCGCGGGCCGCTGCACGGGGAGGTCGTCGCCCAGGCGCGCCGCGCGCCCGGCAGGGCGGCCGTCGTGACGGACGGGCGGACCCTCACCTACGGCGAGCTGCTGGCCAGGGCGGCGGGCGTGGCCCGGACGCTGAGGACCCGGGGGTTCGCGCCGGGCGACCTGGCCGCGGTCATGATGGACAAGGGCTGGGAGCAGGTCGTCGCCGTGCTCGGCACGCTCCTGGCCGGCGGCGCCTACCTGCCGGTCGACACCGGCCAGCCGCCCGCCAGGCGCGCGCGGATCCTCGCCGACGCCGGCGTCCGGCACGTGCTCACCCAGTCGTGGGTCCGCGACCGCCCGGAGGGGGCCCGGCTCGTCGACGTCGACCTCCTCCCGCCGTCGGAGCTCCCGCCCCCGGAGTCGGAGGCGGACCCGGGCGACCTGGCCTACGTGATCTACACCTCGGGCTCGACCGGCGACCCCAAGGGAGTGATGATCTCCCACCAGGCGGCCCTCAACACCGTGGCCGACGTCAACCGGCGCTACGCGGTGACGGAGGAGGACCGCGTCCTCGGCCTGGCGGGGCTGGGCTTCGACCTGTCGGTCTACGACATCTTCGGCCCCCTCTCCCTGGGCGGCGCCCTCGTGCTGCCCGACGCCGCGGGCCGCGGCGACCCCGCGCACTGGGCCCGGCTGATCGCCGAGCACGGCGTCACGGTCTGGAACTCCGTGCCCGCGCAGCTGCAGATGCTCGACCACTACCTGGGCTCCCAGCCGGAGATCGACCTGCCGTCACTGCGGCTGGCGATGCTCAGCGGCGACTGGATCCCCGTCGCGCTGCCCGACCGGGTCCGGGGACGCCTGCCGGGCCTGGAGCTGGTCAGCCTCGGCGGCGCCACCGAGGCGGCGATCTGGTCGATCCACCACCCGATCGGCGAGGTCCGGGACGGCTGGCGGAGCATCCCGTACGGCACGCCGCTGGCCAACCAGACCTTCCACGTCCTCGACGAGGCCCTGCGCCCCTGCCCCGACTGGGTGCCCGGCGAGCTGTACATCGGCGGCGCGGGCCTGGCGCTGGGATATCTCGGCGACGAGGAGAAGACCGCCCAGCGTTTCATCCGCCATCCCGCCACCGGCGAGCGCCTCTACCGCACCGGCGACCTGGGCCGCTACCACGGTGACGGCACGATCGAATTCCTCGGCCGGGCGGACCGGCAGGTCAAGATCCGCGGGCACCGCATCGAGCCGGCCGAGGTGGAGGCGGCGATCCAGTCCCACCCGTCGGTCGCGGCGGCCCACGTCCTGGTCGACGGCACCGGCATGGAGCGCAGGCTGGCCGCCTTCGCGGAGCCGGTACGGCGGGCCGCCGCCGGCGGCGACCCGGCCCCGGAGCTGGCCGCCGCGGCCGCCGCGGCGGCCGGCCCGCACACCGCCCACATCGACCGCGCCGAGCTCATGGAGTTCATCGGCAGGCTCGACCGGGCCGCGGTGCTCGGCATGATGTGGGCGCTGCGGCGGCAGGGCCTGTTCGGCTCCACCGAGGAGACGGTGACCACCGAGGAGGTCCTGACCGCGACCGGGGCGGCGCCCCGCCATCACCGGCTCGTCCGGCGGTGGCTGCGGGTCCTGGAGCGCGAGGGCCTGGTCCAGGACGACGGCGACGGCCTGCGCGCCCTGCGGGTGATCGAGGCCGGCGACCTGGCGCTGGCCTGGCAGGCGGTGGCCGAGCTCCAGCGCGAGGACAGCTACAAGGCCGTGCTCATCGACTATTTCAAGGACAGCACCGAGCGCCTGCCCGAGCTGCTCCGCGACGAGCTGGACCCGCTGCCCCTGCTGTTCCCCGAAGGCCGGCTGGAGATCTCCGAGGCGGCCTACCGGGAGAACATCATCAGCCGCTACGTCAACCACGCCGCCATCGAGGTGCTCCGCGGGATCGCCGCCCGGCACGACGGCCCCCTGCGCGTCATGGAGGTCGGCGCGGGCGTCGGCGGCACCAGCGCCCAGATGATCCCCGCACTGGCCGAGTTCGACGTCGACTACCTGTTCACCGACGTCTCGCCGTTCTTCCTCAACGAGGCCCGTGAGCGGTTCGGTGACCGGCCCTGGGTGCGCTACGGGCTGTTCGACCTCAACGAGGACTACCGCGAGCAGGGCTACGCCCCCAACGACCGCGACGTCATCCTGTGCGCGAACGTGCTGCACAACTCCCGGCACGCGGGCCGGGTGCTGGCCCGGCTCCGCGAGATGCTGCGGCCGGGCGGCTGGCTGGTCTTCATCGAGACCACCAAGGACAGCTACCAGATCATGACCTCGATGGAGTTCATGATGCCGGACAAGGACCCGCGCAAGTGGGACTACGAGGACCTGCGCAGGGGACGCGACCGGACCTTCCTGGACCGCGGGGAGTGGCTGGGGCTCCTCGCCGAGGCCGGTGCCGACACCACCCTGTGCCTGCCGGGGCCGGACGACGTCACCGGCCCGCTCGGCCAGAACGTCTTCGCCGCCCGGTTCAAGAGCGACCGAGCCCCTCTCGACGTGGCCGGCCTCACCGGGCACCTGGCCGACCGGCTGCCCGAACACATGATCCCCGGTCACACGCAGGTCGTGGACGCCCTGCCGCTCACCGCGAACGGCAAGGTCGACCACGCGACGCTGCGCTCCTGGCTGCCCCGCGCGGCGTCCGGGCGCGCCACGGCGGGCGGCAGTCCCCGTGACGACCTCGAACGCCGGCTCGCGGCGGTGTGGGCGGAGGTCCTGGGCCTGGCCGAGGTCAACCGGGAGGAGGACTTCTTCGAGCTCGGCGGGGACTCGCTGGTCGTCGCGAAGCTGGCGGCCCGCCTGCGCGAGGAGGTGGCCGAGACCCGGGAGCTGTTCTGGGACGACCTGGTCCGCCAGATCCTGCACCGGCCCACCGTGGCCGCGCTGGCCGAGCACGTCCGGCAGGCGCACGCCGAGGAGGCTCCCGGCGCCGGCGGCGAGACCTCCCCGCTGATCCCGCTCGGCGGCGCGGAGGACGGGGGCGACGGCGCCCTGCGCGTGCTCGTCCACGAGGGCAGCGGCACCCTGGCGCCCTACCGCGCGCTGGCCCGGCTGATGGCCGCCAAGGGCGGGCCGCTGACCGGCCTGGCGATCACCGAGGTCGAGCGGTATCTCGCCGAGGAGCCCGAGGGCCTGATCGACCGGCGCGCCGCCCGGTACGCCAGGTCGCTGCTCGGCACCGGCTCCACCCGCTTCCACGTCGTGGGCTACTGCATGGGCGGCCTCCTGGCCACCGAGGTCGCCCGCCACCTCACCGAGGCGGGCGCCGCCGTGGAGAGCCTCACCGTGATCAGCAGCTACACCCTGCCGCGGATCATCGAGGACGAGCTGGTCGTCGAGTACGTCTTCGCCCGCGTGATGGGGATCGACCCCGCCGACGCCGGCTACCCGGGTGACGAGGCCGCCATGTCACGGGTGTTCGAGTCCCTGCTCGGCCAGGACCCCGACCGCGTGCCCGCCGGCCTCGTGACCGGGCTCACCGGGGACCCGGCCCTGGAGTCGGCCGCCGCCGCCTTCCGGCGGCTCGCCGGGCGCCCCCAGCGGGAGCGGCTGGCCGCGATCGGCCGCGCCGCCGCCGCGACCCGGTCCGACCCCGAGGTCGAGCGGCATGTGAGCTCCCTTTTCCGGGTGGTACGGCACAGCCTCCTCGCGGTCGGCACGCACACCCCGGAGCCGTACGCCGGGGACATCACCTTCCTGCGGCAGCTCGGCGACACCCGCTTCCTGCCGTGGCTGCGCGACGACATGACCGGTCTCTGGCGCGAGCTGTGCCTGGGCGACCTGGAGGTGGTCGACATCCCCGGCGACCACTTCACCTGCCTGCAGCCGCCCAACGTCGACGAGGTGGCGACCTTCCTGTCCACGGCTCGGGCGGCGCGATGAGCGGCGACCGCCGGGCACCCGTCGTCGGAGTCCTCGGCTGCTACGGGGCCGTGGGCGGGGCGGTCGTCCGCCGCCTCCGGGGAGCCGGGGCGGGCCCGCTGCGCCTGGGCGGCAGGGACCTGGGCCGGGTCCGCGCGCTCGCCGCGGCCCGGACCGGGGCGGACGCGGCCGTCGCCGTCGACATCCGCGACGCCGCGGCGCTCGCCGCGTTCTGCGAGGGCTGCCACGTGGTGGTCAACTGCGCGGGGCCGTCCAGCCGGGTCCTCGACACCGTGGCCCGCGCCGCGCTGGCCGCCGGCGCCCACTACGTCGACGTCGCCGGCGACGCGGCCGTGCGCGACCGTCTGTCGGCGGGCTCCGCGGCCCGCCCGGACCGGGATCAGGCGGGGCGGGAGCGCGGAGGGTGGGAGCGCGCCGGGCGGGTCGTCATCCTCTCGGCCGGGATGATGCCCGGCCTGTCGGCCCTGCTGCCGAGGCATCTCGCCGGGCAGGGATTCGACCGGGTCGACCGCCTGACCGCCCACGTGGGCGGCGTCGACAGGTTCACCCCGGCCGCCGCGCTCGACTACGTGGCCTCGCTGTCCGGCGGGTACGCGACGCCGCTGGCGGTCTGGCGGGGGCACCAGGTGATCCCCGGCGCGTCCAGGCCCCGGCACGGCGTCGAGGTGCCGCACTTCCCCGGCCGGGTCAACGCCTACCCCTACCTCAGCGCGGAGGCCGAACGGCTCGCCCGCTCGCTCGGCATCGCCGAGGTCGAGTGGTCGAGCGTCTTCGACGGGGAGCTGACGCTCGCCGCGCTGGCCCGCCTGCCCGAGCTGGACCCGGACGCCGCGGCCGACGAGCTGGTGCGGGCCTCGCGCCTGGAGTCCCTCGGGCGCACGCCGTACTTCCAGATGGTCTTCGAGATGGCGGGGGAGACGGGAGGCCGGCCGGTCACCCGGACGCTCCTCGCGCGGGCCGCCGACAGCTACGAGCTGAGCGCGGCGGCCGCCGTGCCGGCGGTCGGGGCGGTCCTGCGGGGGCTCGTCCGCCCGGGACTGCACGAGGCGGCCGACGTGCTCGACGCCGGCGCCGTCTTCCAGGCCCTCCTCGACGACCCGGCGGTCACCCGGCTGGAGATCGTCGACGGCGCGGCGCGGGCCGCGGAGATGGAGATGGAGGAGGGAGTCCTGTGAGCCGACGGCCACGTGTCATCGTCTGCGGCACCGGCTTCGGACGGGTGCACCTGGCGGCACTGGCCAGGCCCGGCGTGCCGTTCGAACTGGCGGGGGTACTGGCCAGGGGCGGCGAGCGCTCGCGGCGCTGCGCGCGGCAGGCCGGGGTCCCGCTGTACACGCGGGTGGCGGAGGTGCCGGACGGCGTCGACCTCGCCTGCGTGGTGCTCCTGGGCGAGGTCAACGGCGGCCCGGGCAGCGCCGTCGCGGCCCAGTTCATGTCCCGCGGCGTGCACGTGCTGCAGGAGGGGCCCCTGCTCCACGACGAGCTCGCCGCCTCGCTGCGCGCGGCCCGCCGGGAAGGCGTCTTCTACCAGGTCAACACGCACTACACGCACCTGCCGCCGGTACGCAGGTTCACGGCCGCCGCGCGGGTGCTGCTGGCCCGCCAGCGCCCCCTGTTCGTCGACGCCGTCTGCGGCGTCCAGGTCTCCTACAACCTCTTCGACATCCTGGGTCGGGCCCTGGGCGGGCTGCGGCCGTGGCGGTTCGCCGACCCTCCGGACGTGCCGGAGGAGATCCGCCGGCTGTCCGACGTCGAACCGCCCTTCCGCACCCTCACCGGAGTCCTGGCCGGGGTGCCCCTCACCCTGCGGGTGCAGAACCAGCTGAACCCGGCCGACCCCGACAACCACGCGCACTTCCTGCACCGGATCACCCTGGGGACGGAGGGGGGGACGCTCACGCTGGCCAACACCCACGGGCCGGTGCTGTGGTCCCCCCGCCCGCACCTGCCCGCGCAGGCCAGGCTGCTCGCCACGCTGGACGGCGCGGCCGACGAGCACCTCGACTTCCCCAGCAGTGCGCCGATCGGGCCGGCGCGGGCGCCCAGCTACCGCGAGATCCTCGGCGACATGTGGCCGGCGGGGGTCGAGCGGGCCCTGCGCGCCACCTGGGAGGCGCGGCGCGATGGGGTCGATCCGCTCCGCGACGGCCAGTACCACCTCTCGGTCTGCAAGGTGTGGCAGGCGATGGCGGGGGCACTGGGTTTCCCCGAACGCCTGCTCGGCCCGGCGCCCCGCCCGATCTCCGCCGACGAGCTGATCTCCGCCATGAGATCGCAGCACGAGGAGCTGCTCACATGACGATCATGACGACCGAGATGCGCGACCGGTGGCTGCGGTGCCAGCGCGCCGATCCCGCGCCGAGACTGCGGCTGGTGTGCTTCCCGCACGCGGGCGGCGCGGCCGGCTTCTTCCGGACCTGGGCGGGGCGGCTGCCGTACGGCGTCGAGCTGTACGCGGTGCAGTATCCCGGCCGCCAGGACCGCATCGGGGAGGAGCCCGCCGCGGACATGGACGGGCTCGCCGGCCCGGTCGCGGCGGCGCTGGAGGAGTTGCCGGACGTGCCGATCGCGCTGTTCGGTCACAGCATGGGCGCGGCGGTGGCGCACGAGGTGGCACGGCGGCTCGAAGAGCGCGGGAGGGGTCCCCTGGCCGGCCTCGTCGTCTCCGGACGGCCCGCGCCGGACCGCCTCAGGGCCGCCGGGGTGCACCTCGGCGGTGACGCGGCCCTCCTGGCCGACCTGCGCAGGCTCGGCGGGACGAGCGAGGAGACGCTCGCCGACCCCGCGCTGCGCGCGCTCGTCCTGCCCACGCTCCGCGCCGACTACCGGCTGGTCGAGACCTACGAGCCGCGGCCCGGCGCGCCGATCCGGACGCCGATCTGCGCCTGCCTCGGAGACGCCGACCCCGAGGTCGACGTGGACGAGGCGGCGGCGTGGGCCGACCAGACAGCCGGGGCCTTCGGGCTGCGCGCCTTCCCCGGGGACCACTTCTATCTGGTCGCCCACGAGGGCGAGCTGGTCAGGGAGGTGCTGCGCCACTGCCGCCTGTCCGACCCGTGGCCGTCGGCTCCGTGACACGTCATGACCCGTGACCCCCTACGAGAGGAGACCACAGTGGATGCCAAGGCGATCGAGAGGGAACTGCTCGCCCTTGAGGAGCAGGGCTGGGCGGCGATATCGGTGGGGGACGGCGACTTCTACCGCCGGCTGGTCACCGACCGGACGCTGTGCGTCGAGCCGGACGGCCTGCAGACCGGGGCGGAGCTCGCCGACGACATCGACGCCAGCAAGTCGCCCTTCGACGACTACGCGCTGCACGACGTCAAGGTCGTGCCGCTCACCGACGACAGCGCGGTCATCACCTACCGGGCGGCGGTGAGCCTCAAGGAGGGCGGCGTCGCCTTCCAGCTCTACATGAGCAGCGCCTACGTCCGCCGCGACGGCGCGTGGAAGCTCGCCTTCCACCAGCAGACGCCGGTGAAGCAGGACGGCTGAGCCGCCGGGGCGTCCCCGCCGTCGGCGGCGGGGGCGCCCCGGGGGAATCTCCGTCCCCGGGAATCCGCCGTCCCGGGGAATTGCCGGGGACGTCCCGGAGTTTTCCGCGATCGCGCCTCTCCGGCCGTCCCCGCCGATATTCCGGACGGCGGCGGCGCTTTTCCGTCGCGCCGCCGTCACCGGTCGTTCTCATGGACGGGAAGGAATTCCTCCGGCATTCATCGGTCCCGGAGGAATTCGACGAGCTGGTAATTTATCTCCCCTTCCGGGGCCGCGCAGCGGGCCGCCCGGAGAACGGCCGGCCGCCAGCCGTGCCGGGCGGCGATCTCGCCGATCCGCGCCGGGTTCCCGAGGTCGGTGAAGCCGAGCATCAGGCGCCCGCCGGGGTTCAGATGGCCGCCGGCGTCGCGCAGGAAGGCGTCGTGCGCGACGTAGCCGGGGTCGAAGAACGCCCGCTCCAGGTCGTCGGCCGTGCCCTCGTCCGAGGGCGCCTCGACGAAGTTGGAGTTCCAGTAGATCAGGTCGAAGCGGTCGCCGGCCTCCAGCGGGGCGAACATGTCCCCGCAGGCCACGCGGACGCGGTCGGCGACGCCGTGCCGTACGGCGTTGAGCCGGGTGTTGTCGGCGGCGGCCCGGCTCATGTCGATCGCGGTCACCGCGTCGCATCCGCGCAGGGCGGCGGTGACGGCCACGTAGCCGGTGCCGCTGCCGATCTCGCAGAGGGAGCCGTGCACCGGGTAGGGGATCCACTCGGCGTACAGCGCCGAGGACTGCGACAGGTGCGGGGCGTAGACGCCGGGAAGAAGGTCCCAGTCGAGGCCGAGCAGCCGGAAATTCCGCCGCAGCGTGATTTCCCGGTGGCGGGCGAGAAGATTTCCGGCGGCCTGCCGGGCGCGAGCATTCATCGTCTCTCCGGTCTCTGATCGACGTTGCATTAGATAATTATAGGCATTAGCGTTTAAATCATGCCACGCACGGCATATGACTATAAAATTTGTAATGGTGGATGGAGAGGCCGATGTCGACGACCACCGATCTCATCCGGCTGGGCGCCTCCTGCAGAAGGGACGGGATCGACCCCGAGAGGCTGGAGCGCGACCCGCTGGCCCAGTTCCGGAGCTGGCACGAGGAGTGGCTGGGCACCGGCCCGGCCGCGGGCCGGGCGGCCGTGCTCGCCACGGCGGACATCCACGGCCGTCCGTCGGCGCGCTGGATCGACCTGGCCTACGTCGACCACGGATTCGTGTTCTTCACCAACTACGGCAGCCGCAAGAGCGCCGACCTGGCCGTCAACCCGCAGGCCGCGCTCTGCTTCGGCTGGCTGGAGGTGGGCCGCCAGGTGCGGGCCGAAGGCGGCGTCGCCCGGCTCACCGACGTCGAGTCCGACGCCTTCTTCGCGGGTCTGCCCCGCGGTGTCCAGCTGCTGTCCTGGGCCAGCGACCAGCGCCGGGTGGTGGGGGACCGGAGCGTGCTACAGACGCAGCTGGCCCAGGCCGGCGACCGCTTCTCGGGACAGGAGGTGCCGCGCCCCGTCCACTGGGGCGGCTACCGGCTGACCCCCGAGGAGGTCGAGTTCTGGCAGCGCCGGACCGACGAGGTCCAGGACCGCTTCCGCTACCGCCGGGAGATCGCCGGTGACGGCTGGCGGAGCGTGCGGATAGCCCCATGAGGCCCTGAGGAGGGAGAAGCCGATGATGCCCGGATGTGTGGAGTGGCCGGAAGAGGTGGCCGAGCGTTACCGGAGGGAGGGCTACTGGCGCGGCGAGACGCTCGGCGACCTGCTGCGCCGCCTGGCCGGGACCCACGGCGCGAAGACCGCCCTGGTGTCGGGGGACTCGCGCTGGAGCTACGCCGAGCTCGACGCGCGCGCCGACCGCCTCGCGGCGGGCCTGCGCGAGCTCGGCGTCGGCCGCGGCGACCGCGTGCTGGTCCAGCTGCCCAACATCCCGGAGCTGGTGTTCCTCTGCTTCGCGCTGTTCCGCGTCGGGGCGGCGCCGGTCCTGGCCCTGCCGCCCCACCGGCACAGCGAGATCGGCCCCCTGGCCGAGGCCGCCGGCGCCGTCGCCTACGTCGTCCCCGACACCTGCCAGGGCTTCGACCACCGGGAGCTCGCCCGGCAGGTGCGGGCCTCGACGCCCTCCCTCCTCCACGTCATCGTCGTCGGGGATCCGCAGGAGTTCACGGCCCTGGCCGACGTCGAACGGGATCCCGTGCCACTGGCCCCGCCGGATCCCGGGGACGTCGCGCTGTTCCTGCTGTCGGGCGGGACCACCGGCCGCTCCAAGCTCATCCCGCGCACCCACGACGACTACGTCTGCAACATCCGGGTGAGCGCGGAGAACGCGGGCCTGAACGAGACCTCGGTGTATCTGGCCGCGCTGCCCGTCGCGCACAACTACGCGCTCGGCTGCCCCGGGGTCCTCGGGACGCTGCACGCGGGCGGGACGGTCGTGCTGACGCCGACGCCGAGCCCCGACGACGCCTTCGCGTTGATCGAGCGCGAGCGGGTCACCGTCACCGGTCTGGTCCCCTCACTCGCCCAGCTGTGGGTGGAGGCGGCGGGCTGGTCCCGGCAGGACCTCTCCAGCCTCCGCCTGGTCCAGGTCGGCGGCGCCGCGCTCTCCGGCGAGCTGGCCCACCAGGTGGGCGGGACGCTGGGCCGGCTCCAGCAGTCCTTCGGCATGGCCGAGGGCCTGCTCAGCCAGAGCCGCCCCGACGACCCCAGGGAGGTGCTCGTGTCCACCCAGGGCAGGCCGCTCACCCCCGCCGACGAGGTGCGCGTCGTCGGCAAGGACGGCCGTGACGTCCCCAGGGGGGAGGTCGGCGAGCTCCTGGTCCGCGGCCCCTACACCATCCGCGGCTACTACCGGGCGCCGGAGCACAACGCCGCCGCCTTCACCTCGGACGGGTTCTTCCGCAGCGGCGACCTCGCCCGGCTGACGGACACCGGCCATCTCGTCATCGCCGGCAGGGTCAAGGACGTGATCAACAGGGGCGGCGACAAGGTGCCCGCCGAGGAGGTGGAGGACCACCTCCTCGCCCATCCCGAGGTGCACGCCGTGGCGGTGGTCGCCATGCCCGACCCGCTGCTGGGGGAGCGGACCTGCGCCTACATCGTCCCCCGCGGCGGCGCGCCGAGCCTGAAGACGATCCAGACGTTCCTCCGCAAGCGGGGAGTGGCCGCCTACAAGGTCCCCGACTGGGTCGAGGACGTCTCCGCCCTGCCGTACACCCCGGTGGGCAAGGTCGACAAGGCCCGCCTGCGCGCCGACATCGCCCACCGGCGGGGCGGCAGGCGGCCGTGACGGCGCTGACGCCGGGGCACGCGCCCCAGCAGCCCGACTGGAGCGACCCCGACCTGCTCGACGAGGTCAGGCGGCGGCTGGCCGCGCTGCGGCCGCTGGTCACCGAGGAGGAGTGCGCGCGGCTGGCGGAGTCGATGGGACGCGCCGGCGACGGCCGGGCGCTGGTGCTCCAGGGAGGCGACTGCGCCGAGCGGTTCCGCGAGTCGAACCCGTGCGACGTCGGCAGGAAGCTCGACCAGCTCTACCACCTGGCCCGGGGGCTGGGCGCCGCCGCCGGCGTCCCGGTCGTGCCGATCGGGCGACTCGCCGGCCAGTACGGCAAGCCGCGCTCCGAGGCGTGGGAGCGGGTCCCCGACGGAACGGTCATGCCCGCCTACCGAGGTGACGCGGTCAACAGCCCGGACGCCGACCCCGGCGCCCGCTTCCCCGACCCGCTGCGGCTGCTGCGGGCCTACGAGTGCGCCGAGCGGGTGCTCGCCACCGTGCGGGCCTCCTGGGAGGGGCGGGAGGCCGTCGAGCGGGCGCACGTCTCGCACGAGGCGCTGCTGCTGGACTACGAGCATCCCCTCGCCAGGCAGGGGAGCGCCGGGCGGTTCGCCTCCTCGGCGCACTCGGTCTGGATCGGCGACCGCACCCGCTCCGCCGACGGCCCGCACGTGGCGTTCGCCGCCTCGATCACCAACCCGATCGGACTGAAGATCGGCCCATCGATCCGCCCGGCGGACGCCGTACGGCTCAGCCGCCTGCTCAACCCGGAGGCGGTCCCCGGCCGGCTGACCTTCATCGTGCGGATGGGCAGCGCGCGGATCCGGCGGCTGCTGCCGGAGGTCGTGGGCGAGGTCGCCAGGCGGGGCACCCCGGTGGTGTGGCTGTGCGACCCCATGCACGGCAACACCATGCGGATCGGCACCGGCCGCAAGACCCGGCCCATGGGGGCGGTCCTGGAGGAGGTCGGGGCGTTCGTCCGAGTCCTGCGCTCCCTGCGGCGGCACCCGGCGGGACTGCATCTGGAGATGACGCCCGAGGACGTGACCGAATGCGTGCCGACCCCGCTCCCCTTCTCCGCGCTGCCTCCCCTGTCGCGGTACCGGACCGCGTGCGACCCCCGGCTCAACGCCGAGCAGGCCGCCGAGGTGGTCGAGCGCTTCGTGAGCGTGCTGTGAGGGCGGGCGTGCCGCGGGCGTGACGACGGGCGTGCCGCGGGCGTGACGGGGAAGAGGGGCGGAGAAGAGAAGAAGGGGAAAGGGAAGGAGCGGCATGGGTTTCGACGGCATTCCGGCCAGGGCGTTCGCCTTCTACGAGGGGCTGGCCGCCGACAACTCGCGCGACTACTGGCACGGCCACAAGGAGGTCTACGAGGGCTCCGTCCGGGAGCCGCTGCTCGCGCTGCTCGACGAGCTCGAGGAGGAGTTCGGGCAGGCCAAGCTGTTCCGGCCGCAGCGTGACACCCGGTTCGCCAAGGACAAGTCGCCCTACAAGACCTACCAGGGTGTCACGGTCGGCGCGGGCGGGAGCGTCGGCTACTACCTCCAGCTGGAGGCCGACGGACTGTTCCTCGGCGCGGGCTTCCACGCCTACGACCCCGCCGAGACCGCCCGCTACCGCGCCGCGGTCGACGACGGGCACACCGGCGGCGGGCTCGTCAAGATCACCGACCGTCTGGTCAAGGACGGGTTCGAGCTGGTGGGCGACCGGGTCAAGACCCAGCCCCGCGGCTACCCGGCCGATCACCCGCGCATCGAGCTGCTCCGCCACAGCTCGCTGGGGGCCGAGCGCCGCGTGCCCAGATCGAAGGCGCGGGGGCGCGGGGCGCTCACCGAGGTCCGCGACGGCTGGCGCCACCTCCGCCCGCTCGTCGACTGGCTCCTCGGTCACGTCGCCAAGGGATGAGTCTCAGGCCGCGGCGTCGGCGTAGCGGCGGGCCAGGTGCGCGAAGGCGTCCTTGAGCTCGGCCGGGCCGACGACCTCGATGTCGGCGTCGAACCTGCCGATGGCGGCGGCCAGGCCAGGCCATGACCACGAGCCCAGGACGAGCCGGCAGCGGTCCGGGCCGAGTTCCTCGACGATTCCGTCTCGGGTGTAGCGGGACACGGCGGCGGCGGGCAGGTCGAGGATCACCTCGCCGCGGCAGGGCCAGTCGCCGGAGCCGTCGGAGCCCCGGAACCTGCCGGCCACGAAGGCGGCCACCTCACCTCCGGGCAGCTCGCGCGGAGTGAAGCGGGGACCCGTGGGGGTGCGCGGGGTGATCCGATCGGCACGGAAGGTGCGCCAGTCCTCGCGGTCGAGGTCCCAGGCGACGAGATACCAGCGCCCGCCCCAGGTGACGAGGTGGTGGGGCTGCGCCCGGCGCGGCGGGGCCTGCACGCCGTTGTCGTCCACCTCCGGCGGGGACGCGGGGGCGTAGTCGAAGCGCAGCACCTCGCGGGCGTGGAGGGCGGCGCTGAGCGCCATGAGCACGCCGCTGTCGACCTGTGGGGCCGGCCTGAGGTCGGGCCGTTCGACGGCGGTGACCTGGAAGGTGTCGATCCGGCGGCGCAGCCGTGCGGGCATGACCTGCCGGACGGTGTTCAGCGCGCGCGCCGCGGCCTCCTCGATGCCGGCACCGGTGGTGGCGGCGATCTGGAGCGCGACGGCGAGGGCGACCGCCTGCTCGTCGTCGAACAGCAGCGGGGGCAGTTCCGTGCCGGCGTCGAGCCGGTACCCCCCGTCGGGGCCTTTGGTGGTCAGTATCGGGTAGCCGAGCTCGCGCAGGCGGTCGACATCGCGGCGCACGGTGCGTGGGCTGACCTCCAGCCGCTCGGCCAGTAGCGCCCCCGGCCAGTCCCGGCGCGCCTGGAGCAGGGAGAGCATTGACAGCAGTCGCGCTGATGTCTTCGGCATGACGCCAATCTTGCCCCAAGAAGCGGCCACAACCTGGCCGCTTCTCCTGCGACTGTGGTCACCCGGCAGGGCCGGGCGGGCCGATCCTCGTGACCGTCGTCAGGCGGCGGGGGCACCGAGCTCCCGCTGTCACAGCGGACCGGCCCCGCGGCCGACGCGCCCTGCCGGCCGCCGGACCTGGATGCGCGGGACTGCCCGAACAAGATCGATCGAGAGACGAAGGAGCCGATCATGTCCGTCAACGCCGTGACCCACCTGAACTTCCGAGGTGACGCCCGCGCGGCACTCACGTTCTACCAGTCCGTGTTCGGCGGGGACGTGATCACGATCACGTACGAGGACGCCGGGAACGTCCAGGACCCGTCCGAGGCGGACCAGGTGATGTGGGGCCAGGTGGCCTCCGGCGGCGGTTTTCGCGTGATGGCCTACGACGTGCCCTCGCACCTGCCGTGGAACCAGGGCGAGAACGCGTTCTTCATTTCGCTCCGCGGCGAGACGGCCGAGGAGGTCACCGCGTACTGGGGGAAGCTCTCCGGCGGCGCGACCGTCCTGCGGCCGCTGGGACCCGCGCAGTGGGCGCCCCTCTACGGAATGCTGAAGGACCGGTTCGGCGTCACCTGGGTCGTGGACGTCGTCAGCGGATACGACGCCTCCTGACCACCGGAGCCCGGCCGGCCGGCACCCGCCGCCCGGCCGGCGCTCCGGCGGAGGCGTCCGGCGACGGCCTTTGCCCGCCGGCCGGTGGCAGGCCGCAGCGGCCGGTCCGGCCGGCGCTGCCGGCTCCCACCGGAGCGACACACAACTCGAAGGAAGGACGTGGCAGTGAGGATTCGCGCGCTGGGCCGGACCGGGATCCAGATCGGCCCCCACCGCCCGGGCACCATGATGCCCGGACCGGCCGGTGACACCGGCCGCGACGACCGCGTGCGGATCATCCACCGGGCCCCGGACCCGGGGATCGACCCCGTCGGCACCGCCGACGTGTACGGACCCCACGGGGAGTCGGAGGAAGTCGCGGGCAGGGCCCCGAAGGGCCGACGCGACGACACCGTGCCGGCCGTCACCCGCGCGGCGCCACGCCGACGGTCGGCCGACGAGCGCGCCGCGGCGTGACCCCGATGACTGTTCTCGACACCCGGGCGCTCAACCGCGCGACGCTCGCCCGGCAACTGCTGCTCGACCGCGCCGACATGCCGGTCCTCGACGCCGTCGCGCACCTGTGCGGCCTGCAGGCGCAGGAACCGCAGGAACCGTTCGTCGGGCTCTGGTCCCGGCTGCGCGCGTTCGACCCGGCGGCGCTCTCGGACCTGCTGACCCGGCGGAGCGTGGTGCGGACCCACCTCATGCGCCGCACCGTCCACCTCCTCACCGCCGACGACGCCCTGGCCTGGCGGGCCCGTCACGACACCATGCTGCGCCAGCGGGTGCTCGGGACCTACCGCCGCGAGCTCGCCGGGGTGGATCTCGACGAGCTCGCGACGGCGGGCCGGGCGGTGATGGCCGACGACGAGCCCCGCTCGATGGCCGAGCTCGCGCGGGCGCTGGCCGGGCGCTGGCCGGCGCCGGGCCCGCGGGCGCTGGGCGAAATGCTGGTCGCCGCCCTCGTCCCGATGGCGCAGCTGCCACCGCGCGGGCTGTGGCGCACGAAGGCGGGGGTGCGCAACGTCCTGCTCTCCTCCTGGCTGGGGCGCGAGATCGACCCGCCGGCCCCGGCGGGCTCCGATCCGGTGGGCGGAGCGCTGGTACGGCGCTATCTGGCCGCGTTCGGCCCCGCCGCCGCGGCCGACCTGCGCGCCTGGTGCGGCCTGGCCGGACTGCCGGCCGCGGTGGCCGCGGTACGCGAGGAGCTGGTCACCTTCCGCGACGAGCGAGGCCGGGAACTGCTGGACCTCCCCGACGCGCCGCGCCCGGACCCCGACACACCCGCCCCGGTGCGGTTCCTGCCGGCGTTCGACAACGCGCTCCTCGGTTACCACGACCGCAGCCGGATCGTCGACGACGCCCACCGCGGCCTGTCGGTCGCCGGCGCACGCGTGGTGCTGGTCGACGGCCGGGTGGCCGCGACCTGGGACGTCAGGGCCGGCACCGTGACGGTCACCCCGCTGCGCCGCTTCTCCCGGGCCGACCGCACCACCGTCGCCGAGCAGGGGCGGGCGCTGGCGTCGTTCCTGTCCGACGACGACAGCCACCGCGTACGGATCGCCGCGTCTCCCCACTGAGCGACACACCCGCGGACCGCTTCCCCCGGGCCTGGGCCCGGACGGCGCGCTCCGGCTCACGCTGTGGCAGGGCCCGCACGGTCAGCGGGTCCGGCGCTGCGCGTCGATGCCGTGCCCGGCCCATGCGCGACGTCGGCGGCGAGAGCCGTACGCGCCCGACGTCAGCATGCGGTGCCGGGCGGGGGCAGCGTCCGGTCGGTGAGGTAGCGGTCGATGCGCTCGCGGGCGCAGGGGTTGTCGCCGTAGAGGGTGTGGCCGGGGCCGTCGTGGCGGATGGTGACGCTGCCCGGGACCAAGGCCAGGGCGCGTTGCACCGCGTCCGATTCGCCCCACGCGCCCGCGCCCAGGATGGGGGGCAGGCCCGCGGGAAGGGGGGCGGGCGGGTTGGTCACCGGCACGGGCCAGCCGATGCAGCTCAGGGTCGCCGAGGCCATCGTGTTGGCGCTGCCCGTGAGGGGGGCGATCCGGCGCAGCCGGTCGGTGGCCGCGGTCAGCTCCTTGAGGCCGGCGTAGCGCGGCCAGTCGGCGCATTCCGTGACACCCGTGGCCTGGTCGGGATAGCGGCTGCCGCGAGCGGGCACGAAGTCGGAGGCGTCGCCCTCGGCCGCCTTGCGGATCGCCCGCACCAGCGAGGGCCAGCCCGGCGTGCCCTGCCGGGCCATGGCCAGGGCGAAGGACTGGAGGTCGCGGGCCTTGTAGGCCACGTCGGGGGTCGTCGTGGGAATGGGGGCGCGCTCCGCCCGGTCGATCACCTTGCGCCAGAGGCCGGGCACGTCCCGGCAGTCGTTGGCGGCGCACCAGGTGAAGACGCGTCGCATGAACTCCTCGTTGGACCTGGCCATCTCCTCCAGCTCGCGAGGCCAGTCGGCGGCGCTGTGGTTCCACGTGCCGTCGAGGACCATCGTGCGGACCTGGCCGGGGAAGAGGCGGGCGTAGGCCTGGCCGTAGAAGCCCGCGTAGGAGGCGCCGTAGTAGTTGAGCCTGCCGCCGCCCAGGGCCTCCCTGATCGCCTCCATGTCTCTGGCCTGGTCCGCCGAGGTCATGTGGGCGAACAGCTCGGGATCCTTGAGCCGGCAGGCTTCGGCGTAGCCTCGGTTGGTGTCGGACAGGCGGCCGAAGTCGGCGTCGTCCTCGGGGACGTCCGGAACGGGGACGCGGGTCCAGGCGCACGGCAGGCCGGTGCTGAGGCCCCGGAACTGCTCGCCGTAGCCGCGGGTGTCCCACGTGACGATGTCCATGCGCTCGCGGAGCCCGGTCCACCAGCCGGGGACGGACTGCGTGATGGCGATGCCCGGGCCGCCGGGGCCGCCGTAGGCCACCAGGACGGAGCCCTCTGAGGTGCCGGTGGCCTTCAGCCTGCCCAGCTTCAAGGTGATCTTGCGGCCGCCGGGCTTCTGCCAGTCCACCGGGACCTGGAGGTCGGCGCACTCCATGCCGATCTTGTCGCCGGGGCAGGTCCGCCACTCCTGAAGGGGCGTCCCGGACGCGGCGGCGGGGATGGCCGCCGCGGCGGACGGGCCGCCCACGGCCAGCAGGGTGGCCACGACGGTGGCGAGGGATTTCGACATGGCGTTCACGATCGCGGAGCGGGGGGTGGGAGCGCGTCGGACCGGGGTCTGGTCCTGGGGCGGGAGGTCCTACCAGGGGTCGTCAGACCACGGGCGGTGCTTGGGCTCAGGGACGGTCAGCTCCCTGAGCTCAGGCTCCCGCTCGGATTCGAGTCCTGACTGTTGACATCGGGGTCGGCATGGTGGGTTATGCGTTCATGGGACAACAGGTGTGCTCCCAGGCCCGGCGTGGCGCCGGTGCGCTCGACGACGCCTTCCCAGCCGAGGGGACGCCGCCCTCTCCGACGGCCGGAGGGCGTTCCCCGGATCTCCGCCGTGGCGGGACCGGCCGGGTGACCACGGCAGGAGGAAGATCCCACAACCCGCCCTGACCCCGTCGCCGACCCCGGGCGGCGACCGGGCACCCGCGCCGCCGCTCCCCACAGGAACCGAATCTGACAGGAGGCCCGGATGCGTACAGGAGTGTGGCTGGTGGGAGCGCGGGGATCGGTCGCCGCCACCAGCGTGATCGGGGCCCTCGCGCTGCGCGCGGGCCTGGTCGGTCCGACCGGCTGCGTCACCGAGCTGCCCGGACTGCGCCACCCGGGGATCCCCGGTCCGGGGGATCTCGTCTTCGGCGGGCACGACGTCTCCTCGACGCCCCTGGCCAAGAAGGCCGACGCGCTGGCCGTCGCCGGGGTGGTGCCGGCGTGGCTGGTCAGAGCGCTCCACGACGAGCTGCCGGCGGTCGAGCGGGAGCTGCGGCCGGCGCCCGAGGCCGGCGACCAGGCGGGGACGGCGGAGCTGATAGGCGCCGACCTGACCGATTTCCGGCGGCGGCACGGCCTGGACCGGGTCGTCGTGATCAACGTGTCGACCACCGAGCCGGCGCCCGAGCCGCACCCCGCGCACGCCGACCTGGCGGCGCTGGAGGCCGAGCTGCCCCGCTCGCGGACGCTGCTGCCCGCGAGCGCGCTCTACGCCTACGCCGCCTTCGGCAGCGGCTGCCCCTACGTGGGACTTCACCCCGTCGACCCGGTGGCCCGGCTGCCCGCCCTGGACCAGCTCGCCAGGCGGCAGGGCCTGCCGTACGGCGGGCACGACGGCAAGACCGGTGAGACGCTGGTCAAGTCGGTGCTCGCCCCGATGTTCGCCCTGCGCAACCTGCGGGTGCGGACGTGGTCGGGGATCAACCTGCTGGGCGGCGGGCGGGACGGCGGCCAACCTCGCCGAGCCGGCGCCCAACGCGGCCAAGACCGCCCAGCAAGCAGCGGGTGCTGGCCGAGACGCTCGGCTACACCCCCCAGGGCACCACCCGCATCGAGTATCTGGAGGACATCGGCGACTTCAAGACCGCCTGGGACCTGGTGACCTTCGAGGGGTTCCTCGGCGTGCCGATGCGCATGGAGTTCACCTGGCACGGCTGCGACTCCGCGCTCGCCGCGCCCCTGGTGCTCGACCTGGCACGGCTGACCGCGGCGGCGCACCGGTCCGGGCGGGTCGGCCCGCTCACCGAGCTCGCCTTCTTCTTCAAGGATCCGCTCGGGCCGCAGCCGCACGCCCTGGCCGAGCAGTGGCGGGTGCTGTGCGACTTCGTCGCCGGGCTCGAGCCGCGGGAGCGGTCCTGATGGCGGCGGTACGCGACCTCCTGGAGCTGGTGCGCGGGCCGGCCGTGCTGTCCGTGCCGGGTGACGTCGTGGCCGGCGGCTCGGCCGCCGGGACGCTCGGCCGCCGGACACCGGCACTGGCAGCCGCGTCGGTCTGCCTGTACTGGGCCGGGATGGCGGCCAACGACTGGGCCGACCGCCACCTGGACGCGGTGGAACGCCCGCGGCGGCCGATACCGTCCGGCCGGGTGTCTCCGGGGCTGGCGCTGGCGGCCGCCGCCGGGCTGACCGGCGCGGGCCTGGCGGCGGCCGGGCTCGCCGCCGGCCGCCGGGGGCTCGCCGTGGCCGTGCCGCTCGCCGCCGCCATATGGACCTACGACCTGCTGGCGAAGGACACGCCCGCCGGTCCCGCCGTGATGGCCGCCTGCCGTGCCCTGGACGTGCTGCTCGGCGCGTGTCCCGCCGCCGGCCGTCCGGACTCCAGGGACGGGACGGGCTTCAGGGGCGGGACAGGCTTCCGAGCTGGGACGGACTCCAGGGGCGGGACGGGCTTCAGGGGCGGGACGGGCTTCCGAGCTGGGACGGACCTCAGGGACGGGACGGGCTTCCAAGGCGGGACGGGAGCGCCGCCGGGCGGGGGGCCGCGGGCGTGGCCGCCGCCGCGCACGTTCGCCGCCGCGCTGCCCCCCGCCCTCGCGGTCGCCGCCCACACCTACATGATCACCTCGCTGTCGCGGCGCGAGGTGTCCGGCGCCGACCGCCTGCTGCCCACGGCGACCCTGGCCGCTACGGCGGCGCTGGCCGCGGGGGTCGCCGCCGCCGGACGCGGGCGGGGCGCCGGCCGGGGACCGGCCCTCCAGGCGGCGCTCGCCTCCTGGTATCTCGCGCGGTTCGGATCCGCCCAGGCCAGGGCCGTCGCCGACCCCTCCGCGCCACGGATCCGCGGCGCCGTCGGGACCGGCATCACCGTGCTGCCCGCGCTGCAGGGCGCGCTCGCCGTCCGCGCCGGCGCCGTCCCCGCAGGACTGGCCGTGGCGGTGGCCGCCCCGCTCGGCCGGCGGCTCGCCCGGAAGGTCTCACCGACGTGAGCGCCGCCCTCAGGTTCGGCTACGGGACCAACGGGTTCGCCAACCACCGGCTGGCCGACGCCTGCGAGGTCATCGCTGACCTCGGCTACACCGGCGTGGCCCTGACGCTCGACCACGGCCATCTCGACCCCTACGCCGGCGGGCTGGCCCGGAGGGTGGCGGCGCTGGCCGACCGGCTGCGCGGCCTCGGCCTCGCGGTGGTGATCGAGACCGGCGCGCGCTACCTGCTGGACCCCCGGCGCAAGCACGCTCCCACCCTGCTGCACGACGAGCGGCGGACGCGGCTGGACTTCCTGCGCAGGGCGATCGCGATAGGCGCCGACCTGGGCGCCGAGGCGGTGTCCTTCTGGGCGGGCGTGCGCCCGGCCGGGGTGGCGGAGGGGGTCGCCTGGGAACGCCTCGTGGACGGCTGCGCCCAGCTCGTCGGCCCCGCCGAGGCCGCGGGCCTGCCCCTGGGCTTCGAGCCCGAACCGGGGATGCTCGTCGAGACGGTCGCCGGGTGGCGGCGGCTGCGTGCGGCGCTCGGCGCGCCGGCTGTCTTCGGCCTGACCCTCGACATCGGCCACTGCCGCTGCGTCGAGCCGGAGCCGGTGCCCGCCTGCGTGCGGGCCGTCGCCGACCACCTGGTCAACGTGCAGATCGACGACATGCGCCGGGGCGTGCACGAGCACCTGGAGTTCGGGGAGGGGGAGATCGACTTCCCGCCGGTGCTGCGCGCGCTCGGCGAGATCGGCTACCGCGGGCTGGTCGCGGTCGAGCTCCCCCGCCATTCGCACGCCGCGCCGGCCGTGGCCGCCCGCTCGATCGACTTCCTGCGCGCGGCCGGAGCGCAGGGCGCCGGAGATCGCACCACCGGAGGGGGCGCCGCCGCGAGGACGGCCGCCGGAGGGGAGGAGCCGTGATGGGACCGGAACGACTGCGGGCCGCGCTGCCGGCCGTACCGGCGCGGGGATGGCTGGACGGCGCGCTGGCGCGCCTGGCGGAGCGGCCCGAGACGGTCGGGCGGTCCTTCGCCGCCGCCGGGCGCAACGCCGGGCGGGCGCCGCTGCCGGACGCCCCGGGCTGGACGGCGGACGAGGCCGTCAGGGCGCTGCTGCTGGCCGCGCTGCCGCCGGACCGGGCCGCCGAGGAGGTCACCGCCCTCTACCGGTACGGCGACCCCGACGAGAAGCGCGCGGTGCTCAAGGCGCTGCCGATGCTGGCGGTCGGCCCGGCGGCCCCACCCCTGCTCCACGACGCGATCCGCACCAACGACGCCCGCCTGGTGGCCGCGGCGCTCGGCCCCTGCGCCCGCGACCTCGACCAGGCGGCGTGGCGGCAGGCGGTGCTCAAGTGCGTGTTCATGGGCGTCCCGCTGGCGGCGGTGGACGCCCTGGCCGAGCGGGCGGACCCGGAACTGGCCGTGATGCTGGCCGCGCTGGCCGAGGAGCGCGCCGCCGCCGGGCGCTCGATCCCCGCGGACGCGACCGCCCTGCTCAACCGGCTGACAGCCGAGAAGGAGGCTTGATGCGCATCTTCGACCCCCACATCCACATGACCTCGCGCACCACCGACGACTACACGAGAATGGCGGCCGCCGGAGTCCGCGCGGTCGTCGAACCGGCCTTCTGGCTGGGCCAGCCCCGCACCAACCCCGGCTCCTTCACCGACTACTTCGACTCGCTGATCGGCTGGGAACCGTACCGGGCCGGCAACTTCGGCATCCGCCACCACGCCACGATCGCGCTCAACCCCAAGGAGGCGGGTGACCCGCGCTGCCGGCCGGTGCTCGACCTGCTGCCCCGCTACCTCGACA
This sequence comes from Streptosporangium brasiliense, assembly GCF_030811595.1. Classification (NCBI taxonomy): domain Bacteria; kingdom Bacillati; phylum Actinomycetota; class Actinomycetes; order Streptosporangiales; family Streptosporangiaceae; genus Streptosporangium; species Streptosporangium brasiliense. Next base: position 8,203,424 of record NZ_JAUSRB010000002.1, on the reverse strand, counting down.
AGGACGGCGTCGTCGCGGTCGGCGAGATCGGCTACGACTCGATGACCCCGGAGGAGGACGAGGTGTTCGCCGCGCAGCTCGCGCTGGCCGTCGAGCACGACCTGCCCGCGCTGGTGCACACCCCGCACCGGGACAAGGCCCGCGGCACCCGGCGCAGCCTGGAGGTCGTCGCCGAGTCCGGCATCCCGCCGGGGCGCGTCGCCATCGACCACCTCAACGAGGTGACCGTGGACCTCGTGCACGACTCCGGCTGCTGGATGGGGTTCTCCATCTACCCCGGCACCAAGATGTCGCCACCCCGCATGGTGGAGATCATGCGGACCCACGGGCTGGAGCGGATGCTGGTCAACTCGGCCGCCGACTGGGGCGTCTCGGACCCGCTGCTGACCCTGGAGACCGGGAAGGCGATGCTCGCCGCGGGCTACACCGACGACGACGTCGACCGGGTGCTCTGGCGCAACCCGGCGGAGTTCTACGGCCAGTCGGGACGGCTCGACCTGTCCGCCGTCGGCGACGCCGGGCCCGCCTTCGAGGGCAGCTCGATCCTGCGGGGAGGCAGCTGATGCGCCTGCGGCACCCGGGAGGACGCCTGCTCCACCTGAGCTACTGCACCAACGTGCACCCGGCCGAGGACCTCGCCGGCATCGTCGGGCAGCTCGACGAGTACGCGCTGCCGATCCGCGAGCGCCTCGGCAGCGAGGTGCTCGGGCTCGGGCTCTGGCTGGCCGCGCCGGTGGCCGAGGCGATCGCCGTCGACGGCGGCGCGCGCAGGCGCTTCCGCCGCGAGCTGGACGTGCGCGGCCTGGAAGTGGTGACGCTCAACGGCTTCCCCTACCGCTCGTTCCAGGACCCCGTGGTCAAACAGGCGGTCTACCACCCCGACTGGACCACCCCCGAACGCCTGCGCTACACCCTCGACCTGGCGCGCGTCCTGGCCGACCTGCTCCCGGACGACGCGGCGCGGGGATCCATCTCCACGCTGCCGCTGGCGTGGCGGCACCCCTGGGACGGCGCCCGCGCCGCCGCCGCCGCGTTCATGCTCGACGAGCTCGCCGCGGGGCTGGCCGACATCGAGCGCCGGACGGGGCGGGTCATCAGGGTCGCCTTCGAGCCGGAGCCCGGCTGCGTGGTCGAGACCACCGGCCAGGCCGTCGCCGCGCTCTCCGGCGCCGACACCGACCGGCTCGGCGTCTGCCTGGATCTCGCGCACCTCGCGTGCGCGTGGGAGAGGCCCGCCGACGCGCTGCGCGCGCTCGGCCGGGCACGGGTGCCGGTGGTGAAGGTCCAGCTCTCCAACGCGCTGGAGACCGACGACCCCGACGCGCTGCGGGAGTACGCCGAACCGCGTTTCCTGCACCAGACCCGCAACCCCGCGGGAGGCGCCGCCGACGACCTGGACGAGGCCTTCGCGGCGGGACTGCCCGGTCCCTGGCGGGTCCACTACCACGTGCCGCTGCACTCCTCCCCGGCCGCGCCGCTGGCCACGACCGCGCCGCTGCTGCGTGACGCGCTCGGCGAGCTGGTCGGCGCCGCCGACGCGGCCTGCGACCACTTCGACGTGGAGACCTACACCTGGGGTGTGCTCCCCGCGGCGCAGCGCCCGCGCACCCCCGGCCAGCTCGCCGACGGCATCGCCGCCGAGCTGGCCTTCGCCCGTGCCGAACTGTGCGGTCTGGGGATGAGCGCATGACATCACTGCTGGTCCTCGACGTGGTCGGGCTGACCCCGCGGGCGCTGGAGCACATGCCCCGGCTGCGCGCCGTCGCCGACGGCGGCTTCCAGGCGTCGCTCGGGACGGTGCTGCCCGCCGTCACCTGCTCGGTACAGTCGACCTTCCTCACCGGACTGCTCCCGGCCGGCCACGGCATCGTGGGCAACGGCTGGTACTTCCGCGACCTGGGGGAGGTGCTGCTGTGGCGGCAGCACAACGCGCTGGTCGCCGGGGAGAGGCTCTGGGAGGCCGCCCGGAGGGTCCGCCCCGGCTACACGGTGGCCAACGTGTGCTGGTGGTACGCCATGGGCGCCGACGTCGACTGGACCGTCACCCCGCGGCCGATCTACCACGCCGACGGGCGAAAGGACCCCGACTGCTACACCGACCCACCGGAACTGCACGACGCGCTCACCGCCCGGCTGGGGGACTTCCCGCTGTTCAGCTACTGGGGAGCGGGGGCGGGGATCGCCTCGTCGGAGTGGATCTGCCGGGCCACCGAGCAGATCATGAGAACGCACGGTCCCGACCTCACCCTCGCCTACGTGCCGCACCTGGACTACGACCTGCAGCGCCACGGCCCCTCCGATCCGCGCGCGGCCGCCGCGGCCGCCGACCTGGACCGGGTGCTGGCACCACTGCTGGAGGCGGCGGCCGCCCGGGGGAGCACGGTCGTGGCGCTGTCGGAGTACGGCATCACGGAGGTCTCCCGCCCGGTCGACGTCAACCGGCTGCTGCGCGCCGAGGGGCTGCTGCGGGTGCACACCCAGGCGGGTATGGAGTATCTGGACCCGTGGACGTCACGGGCGTTCGCCGTGGCCGACCACCAGGTGGCCCACGTCTACGTGCGCGACCCGGCCGACGTGCCGGCCGTGGCCGAGCTGTGCGCGGCCCTGCCCGGCGTGGCCGAGGTGCTCGACGGCGGGGGCAAGGCCCGGCACGGGCTGGACCACCCCCGCGCCGGGGAGCTCGTCCTGGTCGCCGAGCCCGACGCCTGGTTCACCTACTACTACTGGCTCGACGACGCCCGGGCGCCGGACTTCGCGCGCCTGGTCGACATCCACCGCAAGCCGGGCTACGACCCGGCGGAGCTGTTCTTCGACCCGGCGGGGCCGGGCGCGGCCAAGCGCCGCGCCGCCGCGGCGCTGCTGCGCAAGAAGCTCGGCATGCGCTACATGATGAGCGTGGTCGGGCTCGACGCGGGGGCACGGGCCGTGCGGGGATCCCACGGGCGGCTCCCGGCCGACCCGCGCGACGCGCCGGTCCTGCTCTGCTCCGATCCCGCCGCGGCCAGGGAGCACTTCGCCGCCACCGAGGTCAAGGACCTGCTGCTCGGCCTGGCCGGCGCGGGCGGGTAGCGGCGGCGCGGGCGGGTAGCGGTGGCGCGCCACCCGCGGCCGTCCGCGCCGGACCCGCCGGTGGTCACCGGCGGGGCGGATCGCCCCGCGGCGGGAACGGCCGCGGGGCGATCGCGGTCTCAGTACCGCATCACGCCCGGGACGGTGGGAGGCCGTCCCGGGCCGTCCCGGGTGGTCGCGGTTCCATGCCCGCGGGCGTGGGCCCGACGCCCGGCGACAGGTGCCTCGCGTGGAGTGCCGCGGCCGAGCCGGCGCTGTGCCCAGAAGCGCCAGGCGGCTTTTTGGCTAGAATCCGCAGGGTGAAGAGCGACGCCCCCTGGTGGATTCTGGAGCGGAGAGCCGCTCACGGCGCCGATGTGGAGAGCGTCCCCGGGCGTGGCAGGAGCGCGCCCACTCCGCTCCCGCTGCTGCGCCTGCCCGCCGCCTCGTCCGTCCCGCTCGGGCCGGGCGCGCACGCGCCGCTGTCCTTCCCCGGGCTGCCGGAGGGAGGAGCATGATCCCGCGCGTCTCCGTCCCCTGGGCCCTCACCGGGAAATACCTCATCGAGCGGCTCCTGCTCCAGAACGACGAGTGCGATCTCTATCTGGCGCGTCCCCGCAAGGGTGACGCCACGCCGGTGACGCTCAGGGTCTACCGGCCGGGACTGAGCCTGGACCCGGCCCTGCTGGAACGGCTGAGCGGCCTGATCACGGGGGAGCCGTACACCACGAGGCTGATCGAGCACGACCGGGTGGGGGCGGCGTGGCTGGTCCAGGAGTTCCTCCCGCTGGGGACCCTCCGCGACCTGATGAGCACCGGGCCGCTGCCGGAGGAGCGGTCGCTTGAGATCGTGGCCGCCGTCGCGCGCTGCCTCGACATCTGGCAGGGCGCTCTCGGGCACGTGGTCGGCGACTTCGGCCCCGACGACCTGCTGGTCAGGCAGACCGGCCCGCTGGTGCTGGCGCTGGGCCACCACCGTGCCGCGCAGTGGGCGGCCCTGCCGGCCGGCACGTCCTGGCCGGTGCCGCCCGAGACCGTCGAGGGGGTCCGCGGGGCCCCCGCCGCCTGGTGGACGCTGGGCGTCGTCGTCCACGAGCTCCTGACCGGCCGCCCCCCGGTGTTCGGGCCCGGCGACGCGGCCGTCGACCTCGGAGCCGTCGGCGAGGAGCGCTGGGAGCGGCTGCTGGCCGGACTGCTGAGCGTCGACCCGGCCACGCGCTGGGACGGCGAGGCGGTCCGGTCGTGGCTGGCCGGCGCGGCGCCCGAGGTCGCGCCCGTCCGCCGGTACGCGCCCCTGGAGTTCGCCGACCGCTCCCACGCCACCCCGGCCGCGCTGGCGATCGACCTGACGGCCCGGCCGGGGGCCGCCGAGTCGTGGCTGCGCGAGGGCGGCCGCGCCCGGCTCGCGACCTGGCTGGACCGGGAGGTCCGGGACGGGCGCTTCGACCGCGCGTGGCTTGAGGAGACCACGCCCGGACCCGTGGCCGTCGCCGCCTTCGCCGCGGCCTTCACGGCCGGGCTGCGGCCGAGATACCGGGGGATGGCGATCGACGCCGACGGCCTCCTCGACCTGGCCAGGGGCGGGTCGTCCGGCCACCACGCCGTCGCCGAGACGGTGGCGGCCGGCGCGCTCGCGCACGCGGCCCGGCACCGCTGCGCGCATCCGGAATGCCCGGAGGGTACGGCGGGCGGGTGCGCGCGCCTGCTCAGGGCCGAGACCGAGGTCCCCGTCATCATGGCCGAGGTGCGGGGCGTGCTCGACCGGCTGTACGACGTCGTCGGCGAGGTCTCCGAGGAGACCTGGGAGCGGGGCGTGGCGGCGGCCGTCGAGCTGTGCCTGGTCCCGCAGGCGGCCCGCACGCACCGGTGGCGGCTGCGCGCCGGCGGCCTGCATCCGATGCGGCGGGCCGCGATCGGACGGGTCACCTGGTGGTCGGAGCAGCGCGGGCGCGCCCTGAAGGGCAGGCCCGAGGAGCTGGAGACCCGCGCCGCCATCGTGTCGGTGCTCCTGCTCACCTCGAGCGCCGACGCGGCCGGCCGGCAGCTCGCCGAGGAGAGCCGGGAGGAGCTCCGGCGCCGGCGGCAGGAGCTCGCCGACCAGGGACGCTCGGTCGCGGTGCGGGTCGCCAGGGGCGCCGAGTCCCTCTGGCTGGAGCTGCGGGTGCGCTACCCGTCGATCAGGGCGGCGGTGACACGGACGCTGGTGGACCTGGCCGAGAGCGGGTTCTCCCGCGGTCAGGAGATCTGGCGCGGCGTGCGGGCGCGCCGGCAGCACCGCCGGGCAGCCGGTCAGCAGGAGCGGCGGCGGGTGGGGCGGCCGTAGCTCCGGCGGACGGCTCCCGGCCTCACCGCTCACCCCTCCCGATCACGGGCCTTCTCGGCCAGCTGCGCCCGTATCTGCTCGGCCACCGGGGGATCCAGCTTCTCGGCCAGGGCGTGCGCCTCGGCCAGCGCGTCGTGCGCGGCGGCGCTGTTGCCTGCGGCCAGGTGCGCGTCGCCGAGCATGATCAGAGTGCGGGCCTCGTGGACCGGGACCTGTATCCGGCGGAACAGGGACAGCGCCTGCTGGAAGTAGGGCACGGCCTGGGCCGGTCCGCCGGAGGCGATGGCCAGCTCGCCCAGGCCGACCAGCACCCGGGCCTCCGCCAGCCGCTGGTTGGAGGTGCTGGCCATCATCAGGGCATGGCGCAGCGCCCCCTCCGCCTCGGCGAGCATGCCCTGGCGCAGCCGCGCGGTGCCCAGCCCGTACAGCGCGTACGCCTCACCCGTGGGGTCGCCGATGTCCCTGACGATGGTCAGCGTCTCGTCGAACATGCGCGCCGCGAGAGCGGGCTCGCCCGACTGCAGATGGGCGCGGCCCATCCGGTTGAGGACCTGGGCCTTCATCCTTCTGCTGCCGCCGTTCCCGCTGAGCTGCAGCGCCTCCGACAGCAGCCGCTTGGCGCCGTCGAAGTCGTCGAACTCCAGCCGGAGCTGGGCCAGGTTGTGGAGGGCGTAGGCGGCGGCGACCTGGTCCCCGATGGCGCGGAAGGTCGTCAGCGCCCATTCGTAGTGCGCCTCGGCCTCGTCGAAGCGGCCGTTCATCCGGTCGAGGAAGCCGATGTTGCGGATGGCCATGGCCACCCCGCGGTCGTCGCTGACCTCCCGGAACAGCCGGACCGCCGATTCGAAGTCGCGCTGGGCGTCGTCGAAGCGCTGCTCGGTGATGGCCAGCGAGCCCATCGAGTGGAGCACCGCCGCCTGGCCGCGCTTGTCCCGGGCGTGCCGGGTGGCCGCCAGCGCGATCTCGTGGGTCTCCCGCCAGTCGTCGAGGTAGACCCGCGCCTCGAAGAACGTCACCGCGTTGATCGTCAGGCCCCAGCAGAGCTCGACGAAGCCTGCCTGCGCCGCCTGTCGGATGCCGGAGACCAGGATCATGCGCTCACGCTCGAACCAGGCGAGCGGCACCGCGATCAGCTGGTCGACCAGCTCCCTGGGCAGCGACCAGAGGGAGGCGTCGCTGTGGATCATGACGTCGGGGCCGTACTCACGGCGGCGGGCGGCCTCGGCGAGGAAGAGCAGCCCGCCGAGCACGCGGGCCAGGGCCGCGCTCCGCTCGCCGGCGGACTCCTCCGCGGCCAGCCGCTCCCGGGCGAAGACCCGGATGAGGTCGTGGAAGCGGTACTGGGTGTGCACCCCGCGGCCGACCCCCGTGGTCTCGACGAGCTGCGCGTCGGCCAGGTCGTCCAGCAGGTCCTGCGCGTCGGCGAAGGGCAGGTCGAGCAGTGCCGCGCTGATCCAGGCGGAGAAGAGCTGCGACTCCAGGATCGCCAGCCGGCGGAAGAGCCGCCGGGCGTCCTCGCCGGCGCTGTCATAGGTCAGCGAGATGCTGGCCCTGATCCCCATGTCGCCGTGCTTGAGCTCGTCAAGCCGGCGGGTCTCGTCCTCGAGCCGTCCCACCAGCTGCTCGATGCTCCAGTGGGGGCGTGCCAGCAGCCGCGCGCCGGCGATGCGGAGCGCCAGGGGGAGCTGGCCGCAGAGCTCGGCCAGCGCCGCGGCCGACTCCGGCTCCGACTGCACCCGTTCGACCCCGGCTATCCGGGAGAGCAGGTCCATCGACTGGCTCGAATCGAAGACGTCCACATCGACGTGGATCGCACCGGCCAGTCCGGCGAGCCTGCTCCGGCTGGTGATGATCACGGCGGAGGCGGGATTGCCGGGCAGCAGCGGCAGGACCTGGCTCTCGTTGCCCGCGTCGTCCAGCACGATCAGCATCCTGCGGTCGGCGAGCAGGGCGCGGTACATCTCCGCCCGCTCCTCCAGGCCGTCGGGGAGCGCGGTGCCCGGCACGCCGAGCACGCGCAGGAACCGTTCGAGCACCTGCATCGGGCTGGTCGGACGGGACAGGCCCCCGTGCAGGTCGGCGTAGAGCTGCCCGTCGGGGAAGTGCTCGGCGACGCTGTGCGCCGAGTGCACCGCGACGGTGGTCTTGCCGATCCCCGCCTTCCCGACGATCGCGATGATCGGTACGGCGAAGCGGGACCGGTCGCCGGAGGCGAGCGTCAGCCGCTGGCGGATGTCGTCGATCTGCTTGGTGCGGCCGGTGAAGTCGGCGATGTCGGTGGGGAGCATGCCGGGGACGTGCGGCACGCGGGCCGGCGGCTCCTCGGCGACCTTGACGGGCTGCGCCGGCAGGTCGAGGCTCTCGTCGGAGGTGAGGATCGCGTATTCCAGCTGCTGCAGGCGCTCGTTGGGCTCGATCCCGAGTTCTTCGATCATGGTCTGCCGGGCGAGCCGGTAGACCTGGAGCGCCTCCGCCTGACGTCCCGATCGGTATAGCGCCAGCATCAGCTGGCCGCGGAGCCGCTCACGCAGCGGATACTCCTCCACGAGCTCGCTGAGCTCGCCGACCAGTTCGTGATGCCTGCCCAGATCCAGCTCAAGCTGGAGGCAGTCCTCGTTCGCCGTGATCCGGTGCTCGATGAGCCTGCCCGCCGCCGACTGCACGAGCCTGCTCTCGATGCCGTCGAGGGCGGGGCCGCGCCAGAGCGCGAGCGCCCGGCGGTAGTGCTTGATGGCCTCTTCGGGGCTGCGGTCCTCGCGGGCGCGCCGGGCCTGGAGGAGGAGGTTCTCGAAGCGGTGCGAGTCGATCCGGCTGCTGTCGGCCTGGATCGCGTAGCCCTGGGACTGGGTGGCGATGAGATCGGCGCTGCCCTGGGCGGCGAAAAGGCGCCGGAGGGCGGATATGCAGATCTGCACCTGGGCCCGGGACGTGGTCGGCGGGTCGTCTCCGTAGATCGCCTCCATGAGCCGGCCGGTGGTGACCGCCCGGTTGGCATCGAGGAGGAGGACGGCGAGCACGGTCTGCTGCCTTATGCCTCCAAGGTCCAGCCGTTGGTCGCCGTTGGTCACCTCCAGAGGTCCAAGAACGAGGAAGTCCACCCGCATCTCCTTGAAGAAAACCCGCAACCCCGGCCCATGCGAAAGTCCCTACACTTCCCGATGCGAGAGAAGCGTCGGTTGTACAACCTCATTGTCAGGCGTGCGTCCTCAGGGAGACCAGGAAAGTCTGTCTGTAACGGCAATTGTCGTCGATGTTCGCGATATACGCGGTCGCTGAATCTTACCGATACTAGAGTCACCCCGTGTGCAATGTGTCACTTTGGTGTGGAGTGTACTACTTGGAGTGATGCCTTGCCAGAGTCTGGGCCACCCCGATGAGTTCATCCGCCGTTTGTGGCCGTAAGTCCATTGTCAAGAGAACGGAAAACGGCCGGAGACGTAATGTCTCCGGCCGTCTGGGTGGCCGCTGGCGACCCGCGACACTCAACCCGTGCGTCCGTCTTTCAGGAGTTCACCGGCTCACGAACCGTCCCACGGGTCACCGTCGGTGTGCGGGGGCAGGGTCGGGGTCGGGGTGGGGGTCGGCTGGGTGTCCGAGGCGCTCACCATCGTGACACCGGAAGCGCCCGCGGCCGCCGTGCCCGCGATGGCGACGGTGCCCGTGGCCGCCACCCCCGCGGTGATGACGATGGCGGAGAAAGCAAGGCGGAAGATGCGGCTGCCGGTGTAGTCGCTCATTTTGCTGCCCTTGTCTGTCGCGGTGGCCCGTGGTCGCCGGCCGGTTGGCTGAGGCACTTTCAACGTCGCAGCCGCCGCCATCCGGTCATTATCGGATCGCTTCCGGTATGCCATCAGCGCAGGTCAAAGAGGGTGTTGACGCATTTCTCAGCTCATATCAAGAAGGGTCCGCCAATTGTGAGGCCCATCGCCGCGGCGGACGCCGGCGGATCCGCGGTGTCCGTCCCGCCGGCGCGGTCCGGAGGACGATAGCGGGACGAAGGCGGCCGATAGCCGGACGAAGCCAGAACGATAGCGCGCTCCGGAAGCCTGGTTCGGAGGCCCGGACCGGCCGGTGTCCGTCGTGTGCGGCGGTCAGCCGACACGCGGCGGACCGGGAGCCGGGGCCCTCGTGAGACCGTCCGCGGGCTCGCGAGGGCCCACCCCCGGCGGCCGGGCGTGAACCGCGGAGATAGTCAAGCTGGTCCGCCATGGCGGGCCTTGTAGATAGGTGTCGCTGACATGGGCATTAGTGCACAGGCGCTGGACGGCGTCCATGGGCGGTACGCCGCCGGCGTGCGGGCGCGGCTGGAGCGGGCCGAGGACAGCCAATGGAGCGCCATCGCCGACGCCGAGACCGATGACGAGGGCTGCATCACGGAGTGGTGGGGGCAGAAGTTCGAGCGCGGCCTGTATCGCATCGTCTTCGAGAGCGACTACTACTTCGTCGGCCTCGGCCTCAGTGCCGCATATCCCGAAATAGCCGTCATATTCCGCATGAAGGACGAAACAGATTCATATCAGATAAAAGTAGTTATTTCCCCTTACTCTTACTCGACGTATTTCGGCTCCAACAACTGACGGCGGACGTGCAAGCATAGAAGGGAACCAGCCAGTGAGGAACGTGAGACGACAGGCCGGGCGCTACGGCGCGTTCACACCGGTGGATCTTCCTGGGCGCACGTGGCCGGACAGTGCCATCGTCTCCGCGCCGCGCTGGCTGTCCACCGATCTCCGCGACGGCAACCAGTCACTGGCCAGCCCCATGTCCCCCGACCGCAAGCTGGCGATGTTCGACCTCCTGGTGGGCATGGGCTACAAGGAGATCGAGGTGGGGTTCCCGGTCGCCAGCCAGGACGACCACGACTTCCTGCGCGTGCTGATCGACCAGGACCGGATCCCCGACGACGTGCGGATCTCGGTGCTCGTGCAGGCCCGGGACGAGCTGATCAGGCGCACCGTGGAGAGCCTCGAAGGGGCGCCGCGCGCCACCATCCACCTGTACAACGCGACGTCGCCGCTGTTCAGGCGCGTGGTGTTCGGCATGAGCCGCAACGAGTGCAAGGACCTCGCGGTGCAGGGGACCCGGCTGATGATGAAATACGCCGAGAAGACGCTGGGTGACTGCGACCTCGGCTTCCAATACTCTCCCGAGCTGTTCAGTGACACCGAGCTGGATTTCTCCCTGGAGGTCTGCGAGGCCGTCATGGACGTCTGGCAGCCGGAGCCGGGCCGCGGGATCATCCTCAACTTCCCCACGACCGTCGAGCGCTCCCTGCCCAACGTCTTCGCCGACCAGATCGAATGGCTGAGCCGCAACCTCTCCAGGAGAGAGCACGTCTGCCTGTCCATCCATCCGCACAACGACCGGGGCACGGCCGTCGCCTCCGCCGAGCTGGCCCTCCTGGCGGGCGCGGAGCGGATCGAGGGCTGCCTGTTCGGCAACGGGGAGCGGGCGGGCAACGTCTGCCTGGTCACGCTCGGGCTCAACATGTTCACCCACGGGGTCGATCCCGGCATCGACTTCTCCGACATCAACGAGATCCGCCGCACGGTGGAGCGCTGCAACGGGCTGCCCGTCCATCCGCGGCACCCCTACGGCGGCGACCTCGTCTACACCTCCTTCTCCGGCTCCCACCAGGACGCGATCAAGAAGGGGTTCGACGCCCTGGAGCGCGAGGCCGCCCGGCGGGGGACCGCCGTCGGGGACCTGCCGTGGGAGATGCCGTACCTGCCGCTCGACCCCGAGGACGTGGGCCGCACCTACGAGGCCGTGGTACGGATCAACAGCCAGTCCGGCAAGGGCGGGGTCGCCTACGTCATGAGCGCCTGGCACGGGCTGAACCTGCCGCGCGAGCTGCAGATCGACTTCGCGCACGTGGTCCAGTCGCAGGCCGACGCGGAGGGCGGGGAGATCACGCCGGACCGGGTCGGGCGGCTCTTCGAACGCGAATACCTCCTGAACGCCGAGCTGCCCGTCCCCCTCGCCTCCGGCACCGAGCTGGTGACGACCTCCCTGCACGTCGACGGGGAGAGGTTCGACGTCGGCGCCGGCCGTACGGACGCCGTCCAGGCCGTCCGCGCGGCGCTGTCCCGCTGGGGCTTCGACGTGCGGGCCGTGCACCGGACCGGATTCGCCGGCCAGGACCGGGGGCCGGACGCGGAGGTGGCCGTCTACGCGGAGTGCCGGGTCGACGGCCGGCCCTCCTGGGGGGTGGGCATCGACCGGGACGTCGAGGCGGCCTCACTGGCGGCGGTGCGTTCGGCCGTCATCAGGGCGCGGCTGAAGCACCTGCCCGCCAGGAGCGAGGAGAACGCCGGTGCCGCCGCACCGCTGATCGCCGCGGGCAGGTAGCGGGCGGGCGCCGCGGCCGCCGCGGGCGGGCGATGACCGCACAGCGCGGGGAATAGCCATCCGATAACAGACGGAAACCGGGCAAGCCTAGCGTCGTCATCGTCATCCCATCGGAGAACAGCCGAGATCGAAAGGTACGGCGACCATGCGGAGAGTCCAGCTCAAAAAGCAGAAGGCAAAGACGCCGGGTCCACTGGACCTGCGTACTCCGTCCGGCCGTAAGTTGCGGTTCTGAACCGCCTGATCCATTGCTCGAAGAGGGAGGCTGATGATGAGCTTGGTCGAAAGAGATGAGGCGTTGGCCTCCCTCGAGGGGCTCCTGGCCAACGCGGTGATGGGCAAGGGGAGGGTCGCGCTGGTGAGCGGCACCGTCGCGACCGGCAAGAGCGAGCTGCTGCACCGCTTCGCCGAGCAGGCCCTGGAGCTGGGCGCGCTGCCCGTCACGGCGACCGGGTCGCGGGTCGAGCGCGATCTGCCGCTGGGTGTGCTGCGCCAGCTGATCCAGGACTCGCCGCTGGTGGCGGAGGAGCGCGAGCGGGCCATGGCCCTGCTGGAGGAGGGGGCCCGGACCGTGACGTCGTCCGGCTCCGAGGCGGAGCCCCTCGACCAGGTCGACGCCCAGATCGTCCACGCCCTGTGCACGCTGCTGCTGGAGCTGTCGGAGCGGTATCCGCTGATGATCGTCGTCGACGACGTGCAGCACGCCGACCGCGCCTCCCTGCTCTGCCTGTCCTACCTGTCGCGCCGGGTGAGGTTCGCCAGGATCGTGGCGGTGTTCAGCCACTCCGACCACGGATGGTCCAGCGAGACGTTCTTCCAGACCGAGCTGCTCCGCCAGCCGCACTGCCGCCGCATCCAGCTCGCCCCGCTCTCCCGGGCCGGTGTGATGTCCCTGGTCGCCGAGCGGGTGGGGCGGGAGACGGCCGAGCGGTTCGCCGACGGCTGGTACGCCGTCAGCGGCGGCAACCCGCTGCTGGCCGGGGCGCTGGTGGACGACTACGAGGACTCCGTGCGGACCGCCGGCGGGGAGGCTCCGGCCGAGCTCGTCGTCGGCGACCGGTACGGCCAGGCCGTCCTGTCGTGCCTGCACCGCGGCGAGCCGCAGATGCTCCAGGTGGCACGGGGGCTGGCGATCCTCGGCGGCCCCGACTCCCTGGCCCGGCTGCTCGGAGTCGGTCCCGCCTCCGTGATCCGGTCCCTGCACTTCCTGACCGTCGCCGGCCTGCTCGCCCTGGGCCGCTTCCGGCACGAGGCGGCGCGCACCGCCGTACTGGCCGAGGTGGGGGCGGGGGAGTGGGCGGACCTGCACCGGCGCGCGGCGGAGCTGGCCCACGAGAGCGGCGCCTCCACGACGACGGTCGCCGACCACCTCCTCCAGGCGGGCCGGGCCGACGCCCCCTGGGGGGTCTCCGTCCTGGAGGACGCGGCCAGGAACGCGCTGCGCGAAGGACGCGTGGAGTCCGCCGTCGCCTATCTCCGGCTGGCCTGGCGCGAGTGCGCCGACGAGCAGCGCCGCATGAAGATCACCACGATGCTCGTGCGGGCCGAGTGGCGGATCAATCCGGCCGCGCCCGCCGGGCACCTCGCCGAGCTGGCCGAAGGGATGCAGCGCGGCCATCTCCGGGGGAGCGACGCCGTGGTGCTGGCCCGGGCGCTGCTGTGGCACGGCCGGTTCGAGGACGCGCGCGACGTGCTGGAGCATCTGAACGAGTCGGGCGGCGCGATGGACCCCGAGACGGTCACCGAGCTCGTCATCGCCCGCCCGTGGCTGCGCTCCACCCACCCGCCCTTCCTGGCCCACCTCCAGCGGGCGGCCGGCGGGCGCGACCGCGCCGCCGTCGTGTCGGTGACGGCGAACCGCCGGCTGGACACCGCGCTCGCGCTCGCCGACGTGCTCGCCAGGGGGCCGCGCGCGGAGGTCCTGGACGCGGTCGAGCGGATCCTGCGCGGCTGCCGCCTGGACGAGATGTCGATGGACACCGTGGAGAGCGCCCTGCTGGCGCTCACCTACGCCGGGCGGCCCGACCGGGCCGCGCCCTGGTGCGACCTGTTCAGCGCGGAGGCCTCCTCGCTGCACGCCCCGAGCCGCCAGGCCAGGCTCGCCGCCATCCGGGCCGAGATCGCGATCCGCCAGGGGGACATGCCGGGCGCCGAGCAGCACGCGCGCGCCGCCCTGGAGATCATCCCGCTGAGCAGCTGGGGCGTCGCCGCGGGCGGGCCGCTGAGCAGCCTCATCCTCGCCCTGACGGCGATGGGCAAGTACGACGCCGTTCACGAGCACCTCGACCAGCCCGTGCCCGAGGCCATGTTCCAGACCCGGTACGGCCTGCACTACCTGCACGCCAGGGGCCGCTACAGCCTGGCGACCGGTCACGCCGCCCTGGCGCTGCGCGACTTCCGGCTCTGCGGTGAGCTGATGGGCAGGTGGGACCTGGACGTGCCGGGACTCGTCGCCTGGCGGACCGACGTCGCCGAGTCCTGCCTGAGCCTGGGCCGGCCGGAACAGGCGCGGCAGCTGGTCGAGGAGCAGATCAGGCGCTGCGGCCCCGAGACGCCCCGGGTCCACGGCATCGCCATGCGCCTGCTGGCCGCCACCGGCGAGGTACGGCACCGCCCCATGCTGCTCCGCCAGGCGGTGGAGCTGCTGCAGGCGGCCGGCGACGGGTACGAGATGGCCAGAGCGCTCTTCGACCTCGTCAAGGCATACCAGGAGCTCGGCGAGTACCGGCGCGCGGCGATGATCGCGGGCCGGGCGCAGGCCATGGCCCAGGTGTGCCAGGCCGGGCCGCTGAGCAGGGCGCTGTCCAAGGACGGGGACGGTGACGGGGACGGCGCCGGGATGCGGGTGGCGACGGAGCTGGCCGCCGTCCTGAGCGACGCCGAGCGCAGGGTCGCCGTCCTGGCGGCCGCCGGATACACCAACCGGGAGATCGCCGGCAAGCTCTACATCACGATCAGCACGGTTGAGCAGCACCTGACCCGGACCTATCGCAAGCTGAACATCACCCGGCGCGCCGACCTGCCGTCGAGCCTCGAATTCGGCAGCCCCGTCACCGCCTGAGCCGTCCCGGACGGGTGGTCCCGGGCGGGTTTGTAGGGGTGTCTGGAAAAGGACATCCCTGACTAACCTTGCGGCATCGGTGTATTGCATATCTCTGGAGCGGCGTAACCAGGTAATCCGGTGAGGAGATCGCGTGCACGTACAACAGAAGGCCGGAGACGCTCCGGCGCCGGGGACCGATCCGCCGGGGGAGACGGCGCGCGGTCGGGAGCCGGCCGGGCCGAGCGTCCATCACGGCCCCGCCCCCGAGACGGCGGCCGTCACCCGCGCGGCGGGGGACGCCTCCGGCTCCCGCCCGGAGAGCTCCCGCCGGAGACTGCACGGCCACCGGCCGCCCTGCCCCTGGTCACCACCCTCCACGCTGCGAAGGCCGCTATGAACCGTCGTTTCCACAAGGTCCTGATCGCCAACCGTGGTGAGATCGCCGTGCGGATCGCCCGCGCCTGCAAGGACGCCGGACTGGCCAGCGTCGCCGTCTACGCCGACCAGGACCTCGACGCCCTGCACGTCCGCCTGGCCGACGAGGCCCACGCCCTGACCGGCACCACCCCCGCCGACACCTACCTCGACATCCCCAAACTCCTCGCCGTCGCCACCGCCACCGGCGCCGACGCCGTCCACCCCGGCTACGGCTTCCTCGCCGAGAACGCCACCTTCGCCCAAGCCGTCCTCGACGCCGGCCTGACCTGGATCGGCCCACCCCCGGCCGCGATCACCGCGCTCGGCGACAAGGTCGCCGCCCGCCACATCGCCCACCGCGTCGGCGCCCCGCTCACCCCCGGCACCCCCGACCCGGTCACCGGCACCGAACAGGTCCTCGCCTTCGCCGCCGAACACGGCCTGCCCATCGCGATCAAGGCCGCCTACGGCGGCGGCGGCCGCGGCCTGAAGGTCGCCCGCACCCTGGATGAGATCCCCGACGCCTACGACAGCGCCGTCCGCGAAGCGACCGCCGCCTTCGGCCGCGGCGAATGCTTCGTCGAACGCTACCTCGACCGGCCCCGGCACGTGGAGACCCAGTGCCTGGCCGACGCCCACGGCAACGTCGTGGTGGTCTCCACCCGCGACTGCTCGCTGCAACGCCGCCACCAAAAACTCCTGGAGGAGGCACCCGCCCCCTTCCTGACCCCCGCCCAGCGCGAGCAGCTGTACACCGCCTCCAAGGCGATCCTGCGCGAGGCCGGCTACATCGGCGCCGGCACGTGCGAGTTCCTCATCGGCCACGACGGCACCGTCTCCTTCCTGGAGGTCAACACCCGCCTGCAGGTCGAACACCCCGTCACCGAGGAGGTCACCGGCATCGACCTGGTGGCCGAGATGTTCCGCATCGCCGACGGCCAGCCGCTGGGCTACGACGACCCCGCCCCCCGCGGCCACAGCATCGAGTTCCGCATCAACGCCGAAGACCCCGGCCGCGGCTTCCTGCCCGCCCCCGGCACGCTGACCGCGCTCCGCGCCCCGGCCGGCCCCGGGGTCCGGCTGGACGCCGGCTACGAGGCCGGCATGACCGTGCCGGCCGCCTTCGACTCCCTGATCGCCAAACTCGTCGTGACCGGCGCCGACCGCGCCCAGGCGCTGCGCCGGGCCCGCCGCGCGCTGGCGGAGTTCACCATCGAGGGCATGCCGACCGTGCTGGACTTCCACCGCGCGGTACTGACCGAGCCGGCCTTCACCGCCGAACCGTTCGCGGTGCACACCCGCTGGATCGAGACCGAGTTCGTCAACACCCTGCCCCCCTACCCCACCACCGCCGCCGACGCGGCCGCCGGGGAGGCGGCGGGCCGGGAGCGGATCACCGTCGAGGTGGGCGGCAAACGGCTGGAGGTGGTGCTGCCGGCCGGGTTCGGCGCCGCCGGCGCCCGGCCGGCCGCGGCCCGCCCGCCGCGCCGCGCCGCCACCGCGGCCGGCCGCAGGGCCGCCGCCGGCGGCGACGGCCTGATCAGCCCGATGCAGGGCACGATCGTGAAGGTCGTGGCCGCCGACGGCGACGTGGTGGCCGCCGGCGACGTGATCGTGGTGCTGGAGGCGATGAAGATGGAACAGCCGCTGACCGCGCACAGGGCGGGCACCGTGACCGGGCTACGGGCCGGGGTGGGCGAGAGCGTCACCGCCGGCGCCACCGTCTGCGACATCAAGGACACCTGACCACCCCCCACCTCAACAGCCCCGACGATCGGCGGCCGGGGCGCCGGCGGTGATCAGTAGGTGCCGCTCCGGCGCATGGCGCGGGGCCGCCCGTCGGGGTCGCACACGATCCGGTAGAGCGGGGCGGCCCAGACGGTGGTCAGGGGCGACAGCGGCGACGGCTCGTACAGCCGGAGCCGTCCATCCGGCCGCGGCCCCCGGCGGCCCTCGGCGTGCCACCGTTCGAGGGCCTCGGCGGAGGCGGCGAAGGCGGCGAAGAACGACTCCGGGGCCAGCAGGTCCGCGTCGGGCAGGTCGGGACGGTCGAGGTGCTCGCGCGCGAGGGTCAGCCGCAGGTCGCGGGGGAAGCGGCGAGCGCCGTCCCCGTGGCCCGCCGGGTCGGCGGGCTCCCGGCCGTCCGGGGTCCCGTCGAGCACCGCGCAGGTCAGCTCGGAGTCGTAGGTCCAGGACCGGCGGTTGAAGTTGTCCGAGCCGATCGTCGCCCACACGTCGTCGATCACGCAGACCTTGGCGTGGACGTAGACCGGAGTGCCCTGCCGGTTCTCGAGGCCGTACACCGCGAAGCGGTCTCCGCCCGCCTCCTTGAGGATGGACAGGGCCTGGTTGCGGCCCAGTATCTGGGGGGTGCCGTTGAGCGCGCCGTCCTGGTCGGGGTGGAGCGGGAGGACACTGATCATCAGCAGGTCCGGGTTGACCTTGAGTGCCTCGGCGAAGGACTCGGCGATCTGCGGCGACCACAGATACTGGTCCTCGATGTAGATGAGGGAGCGGGCCCGGCGCAGCGCCTTGAGATAGCCGCGGGCGACGCTGCGTTCTCCCCGCGGGGCGAACGGGTAGCGCGTGCGCCGGTGGGCGTAGGTCCGCAGGAGCTGTACGGCGTGCGGGCCGCAGGCGGGCGGGTCGGGGAACTGCGGCGGCAGCGGATCCGGCCGGGTGTCCTCCCGCCGCACCAGGTCGGCGAGGCGGTGCAGGGGGTTGCGGGTCAGCGGCCCGGGGTCCTCCCAGCGCTCCCGGAACACGGCTTCGACGTCGCCGACGGCCGGTCCCTCGATCGCGGCCTGCACGTCGTGCCAGGGCGGGCGCGCGCCGTACACCTCGGCCATGGGGGCGGCCTGGGTGTCCCCGGCGTGGGAGGCGTCGTCCCGGCGGCTCCAGCACAGGTCGATGCCGCCGACGTAGGCGATGTCGCGCCGGGGGTCGGCGCGGTGCCGCAGCACCACGAGCTTCTGGTGGTGCGAGCCGCCGGGTGGGACGCGCATGTCACGCAGGCACTCCCCGCCGGCGGCCTCGATGGCGTCCCCCAGGTGGCGGTTCTCGGCCTCGCTGAAGAGGAGCCGGTCCCAGTGCGAGCGCCACAGGAGACCCTTCACCACGACACCGCGCCGCGCGGCCGCGGCGAACACCTCGGCGACCTCGGTGCCGGGGCCGTCCAGCCGCTCGCCGGGATCGCCGCGCCAGTCGGTGAACAGCAGCAGGTCTCCGGCCCGCAGCTCGCGGACGCGGGCCAGCAGCTCGGTGAAGTACGGCGCGCCGTGCGGGACGGGGCGTACGGCGTTCCCGCTCGACCAGGCGGTGTCGCCGTCGTGCCGGGCGTCGATCCGGGACGCCGGGTTGCCGCGTTCGGCACCGGTGAGGAACCAGTCATCTGCCTTCATCCGGTGCGGGCTGCGCTTGAAGTCCAGGCTCGCCCGGCTGGTGGACGATGAGTAGTCTGCCTTCATCCGGTGCGGGCTACCCCTTTTTACCTCCGTTTCACGTTGCGCGCCGGCGGGAACGGGCTCCACGCGTGTGGAGCCCGTCCGTATGCCCGTCCGTGCGCCGGGCCGTATGCCCGCGGCCCCGTGCCCGGCCTCTGCCCGGCCGTCCGGTCTAGCCGGGGGTCCTCGGGAGATCCGAGATGCTCTCCAGCCAGGCCCGGTGCAGGCCGGCGAAGCGGCCGTCCCGTGCGACGAGCTGGTCGGGCGGGCCGTCCTCCACGATCCCGCCGCTGTCCATCACGAGCACCCGGTCGGCGATCTCGATGGTCGACAGCCGGTGCGCGATGATCAGGGCGGTCCGTTCCGCCAGGATCGTCCGCATCGCCCGCTGCACCAGCCGCTCACCGGGGACGTCCAGGCTGGAGGTCGCCTCGTCGAGGATCAGCACCGCCGGATCGGCGAGGAAGGCCCGGGCGAACGCCACGAGCTGCCGCTGGCCGGCCGACAGCCGGCCGCCGTGCTTGGCGACCTGGGTGTCGTAGCCCTCGGGAAGCGCCGAGATGAAGTCATGGGCGCCGATGGCCCGGGCGGCCTCGACCACTTCGGCCATGGTCGAGCCGGGCCGGCCGAACCTGATGTTGTCGGCGACCGAGCCGGTGAACAGGAAGTTCTCCTGCGTCACCATGACCACCGCGCCGCGCAGCGAGTCCTCGCCGAGATCGCGCAGGTCCACCCCGTCGAGCAGCACGCGGCCGGCCACCGGGTCGTAGAACCTGGAGACCAGCTTCGCCAGCGTGGTCTTCCCCGCCCCGGTGGTACCGACCACCGCCACGCTCTGGCCCGCCGGGATCACCAGGTCCATCCTGGACAGCACCGGGGTGCCGTCCAGGTAGGAGAACTCCACCTCCTCGAACCGGACCTCCCCGCGTGGCCGCTCCAGCGTCACGGGATCGCGCGGCTCGGCCACCGCGGGCCGTTCCTCCAGCACGCCGGAGAGCTTCTCCAGGGCGGCCCCCGCGGACTGGAAGGTGTTGTAGAACTGCGAGATCTCCTGCATCGGCTCGTAGAACTGGCGCAGGTAGAGCAGGAACGCCGCGAGCACGCCCACCGTGACGTCACCGCCGATGGCCAGCCAGCCGCCGTAGAACAGGACGGCGGCGACCGTGACGTTCCCGATGAGCTTGACTCCCGGCATGAAGACCGAGATCAGGTGCATGCTCCGTACGTTGGCGTCCCGGTAGTCGGCGTTGAGCTGGGCGAAGATCTCCTGGTTGCGCGGCTCCCTGCGGAACGCCTGGACCGCCCGTATGCCGGTCATCGACTCCACGAAGTGGACGATCACCAGCGCCACGGTCTCCCGGGTCCTGCGGTAGGTGATGCTCGACTGCCGCCGGAACCAGCGGGTGAACAGCAGCAGGACCGGCAGCGGCAGCAGCGCGACCACGGCGAGGTGGACGTCGAGGACGAGCAGCACGACCGCGGTGCCGGTCAGCGTCAGCACGGCCGTGACGAGGCCGTCGAAGCCCGACTGCAGCATCTCGGAGATGGCCTCGATGTCGGAGGTGAGCCTGGCGACGACCCGGCCCGAGGTGTAGTCGTCGTGGAAGGACAGCGACAGCCTCTGGAAGTGGCCGAAGACCCGCCGCCGTAGCTCCAGCAGGATGTTCTGGCCGATGCGGCCCGCCATCCGCAGGAACACCTGCCGGGTGGCCGCCTGGATGACCGCCGCGGCCAGCACCGCCACGACGACCGTCACCAGCGTGGCCGGCCCCTGGCCCGCCACCATCGGCGGGATGCCGGTGTCGATACCCACCTTGATCAGATAGGGGATGGCGAGGGCGGCGGCGTTGCAGATCACGATGACCGCGACGAGCAGGACGATCTCCCTGCGGTAGGGCCGCAGCAGCTCGCCGAGCAGCCGCCGTGACCGGGTGCGGAGCAGGAACGACACCTGCTCCGACAGGTCGTCCTGGTTCTCGGCGGCGACGCCGCGCCAGCCCTGTGCCGTGCTCTGGCTCATCGCAGTGCCCCCTCGCTGTCCAGGCCGCCGTCCAGCTCGCCGTCCAGGTCGTCCAGCTCGCCGTCCAGGCCGTCCAGGTCGTCCGGGGCGCCGTCCGGTCCGTCCGGGCGGGACGGCCCCTCCGGGGTGTCGTCCAGGTCCGCCGACAGCAGCGACCGGTACTCCGGCACGCTCGCCATCAGCTCGTGGTGGCGGCCGACGTGCGCGATCGTGCCGTCCAGCAGCAGGGCCACCTTGTCGGCGAGCAGGACGGTGGAGGCGCGGTGCGCGACGACGATCCCGGTGGCGTCCCGCAGGACGTGCCGGAGCGCCTCCTCCACCAGTGCCTCGGTCTCGACGTCCAGCGCCGACAGGGTGTCGTCCAGCACGAGGACCTTCGGCCGGCTGAGGACCGCGCGGGCCAGGGCGAGGCGCTGACGCTGGCCGCCGGACAGGGACATGCCCTGCTCGCCGATCCTGGTCTCCAGCCCCCACGGCAGCTGGTGGACGAACCCGGCCTGGGCCACCCGCAGCGCCTGCTCGATCTCCTCCTCGGTGGCGTCGTGCCGCCCGAGGGTGAGGTTCTCCCTGACGCTCATGGAGAACAGGGTCGGCTCCTCGAAGGCCGTGGCGACCATCGAGCGCAGGGCGGGCAGCGACAGGTCCCGCACGTCGTGCCCGTCGATCGTCACCCGGCCCGCGCTGACGTCGTACAGGCGGGGGACGAGGGCGGTCAGCGTGGTCTTGCCCGAACCCGTCGCGCCCACGATCGCGACCGTTTCTCCCGGCCGCACCTCCAGCCAGACGTCGCGGAGCACCGGCTTCTCGGCGCCCGGGAAGCGGAACTCTACGCCCTCGAAGCGCAGGTGCCCGCGGGGGTGCTCGATCACGTCCGTGCCTCCGGCGATCTCCGGGTCGGTGTCGAGCACCTCCATCACCCGGTCCGCCGAGGTCATCGCCTCCTGGGCCATCACCAGGATGAAGCCGAGGGCCGAGACGGGCCACACCAGCTGCAGCATCAGCGTGGTGAAGGCCACCAGCGTGCCCAGTGTCAGCGACCCCGAGCCGACCGCGAGCGCGCCGAGCAGCAGCACGCTGGCGAGCGTGACGTTCGGGATGACCTCCAGGAAGGTGAAGAACCTGGCCGAGAGCCGTACCTTCTCCATCGAGGTCCGGTAGATCTTGCGGGCCCCGTCGTCGAAGACACCGGAGACGTGGCGGCCGCGGCCGAAGGCCTTGATCGTGCGGATGCCGACGGCGGACTCCTCGATCACGGTGGCGAGGTCGCCCTGCTCGTCCTGGACCTGGCGGGAGACGGTGATGTAGCTCCGCTCGAAGCGCAGCGAGGTGACCACGACCGGGACCGCCGACACGGCGACCAGCAGGCCGAGCGGCCAGTACATCTGCAGCAGCAGCCCCGTCACGGTCACGATCTGGACGATGATCAGGACGAGGAAGAGCAGCCCGAAGCCGAGGAAGCGCCGGATCGCCGACAGGTCGGTGGTGGCGCGGGAGAGCAGTTGGCCGGACTGCCAGGCGCCGTGGAAGCTCATCGGCAGCCGCTGCAGGTGCCGGTAGAGGTCGTCGCGGATCGTGGTCTCCAGGCCGAGGACGGCGTCGGCCAGGAACCATCTGCGCAGGAAGATGAGGAGCGCCTCGATCACGCCCAGCGCCAGGGCGAGCAGTGCCAGGGGGAGGAGCGCTCCGGTGTCACCGCGGGCGACGGGGCCGTCGATGATCTCCTTGCCGATCAGCGGGATGACGATGCCGATGGCGATCCCGGCGAAGGCCGGTATCCAGATGAGCAGCAGGCGGGTGGTGTAGGGGCGGAGGTAGGACTTCATCCGCCACAGCGAGTCCATCCTGCCGCGGTGCGGGCGGGGGGTCGGGGACTGACGGGTTGCGGTATCTCGCCCGGGGGCGTCGGTATCAGGGGGCATCAGCAGGCAGCACACTCCTCACGGGTTCCGTTGAATTGATCACCGTTCCTGGGCAGAAGCCCAATAAGGCTAAGACTCCCGTCAACCGGTTTTCCGCGCCGTGAACATCCGGCGGTGTCGCGCTGAGCGGCGTCCCCCGCCCGGCCGTCCGGCACCGGGTGACGGTCAGAGTCTCCCGAGCGGGCGGGGCGCCGACAATTATCCCCAGAGTGTCCGTTCTGTAACTCATGGTGTCCGCAGGCTGGGGGGCCGGGCCGGACCCCTCCTGTCCCCGCCGTGCCCCGGCCACGCCGTGGCCGCCCACGGCGGCGTGGCGGCCGCGCTCCTCCAGCCGGAGGAGATCTGTGTCTTGCTAGGGACTTTCGGCCCTGGAAGTGCGGACATTCGCCTCGGTGAACGGCCTGCCGGGTCCTTCTAGCCTGGTCCGGGCCGCAGTCGCGCGTCCCCTTCACCGTGCTTCTGGAGGCTTCATGCTGTCCGCGGAATCAGCCGCCATCGTCCGTGCCACGCTGCCGGTTGTCGGCGCCTCGCTCGACGCCATCACCACGCGGTTCTACGAGACGATGTTCAGCGAACGGCCGGAGCTGCTCGACGGCCTGTTCAACCGGGGCAACCAGGCCAACGGCGAGCAGCGCAGGGCGCTGGCCGGCTCCATCGCCTCGTTCGCCACCGTGCTCCTGGACCACCCCGACGAGCGGCCCGACGCCCTGCTCGCCCGCATCGCCCACAAGCACACCGCGGTGGGCGTCACCGACGACCAGTACGTGATCGTTCACAAGTACCTGTTCGGCGCCATCGCCGAGGTGCTGGGCGAGGCCGTCACCGCGGAGGTCGCCGCGGCCTGGGACGAGGTGTACTGGCTGATGGCCGGCGCGCTCATCGCGATGGAGGCCCGCATCTACGCCGAGGCCGGCGCGCGCGGCGGCGACACGTGGCGGCGGTGGCGGGTCGTCGCCCGCCGGGACGAGACCCCGGACGTGGTCTCGTTCCTGCTGCGCCCGGCCGACGACGACCCGGTCCCGCCCGCGCGCCCCGGCCAGTACGTCAGCGTCCGCGTCCGCATGCCCGACGGCGTGCACCAGCTGCGCCAGTACACGCTGTCGAACGCCGGCGAGGACAGGCTGCGCAGGATCACGGTCAAGCGCGTGGACGGCGACCCCGCCGGCGAGGTGTCCACGCTGCTGCACACCACCGTGCGGCCGGGTGACGAGCTCACCCTGTCGGCGCCGTTCGGCGAGGTGACGCTGGAGGACGGAGACGCGCCGCTGGTGCTGGTGTCGGCGGGCATCGGCTGCACGCCCATGGTGGCGATGCTCGATCACCTGGTCGCCACCGGCTCGAACCGCCGCGTCCTGGTGCTGCACGCCGACCGCTCGCCGGCCGAGCACGCGCTGCGCGAGGACATGCTGCGGCCGGCCGTCGAGCGGGTCTTCTGGTACGAGAGCGGCGCGGCCGCCCCCGACCGCGACGGCCTGATGGACCTGGACGGGATCGAGATCCCGGACGGCGCGGTCGCCTATCTGTGCGGTCCGATGCCGTTCATGCGTGACGTGCGCGCCCGGCTGATGCGGGCCGGGGTGGCGGCCCGCGACATCCACTACGAGGTCTTCGGCCCGGATCTGTGGCTGGGGGCGAACTGATGGTCCATCGGGCCGGCGGTCAGGGACTTTGGTCCCTGCCGCAGCCGGGTGGTCAGCCCGAATCATGATCTATGTCCGCTGTTACCCCTGGGGCGAGGAAGACCTGTGACTGATATTGACTCCACCCCCGGCATGGGGCCGTTGCTCGCCGCCCGTGCGTTCTTCACCAAATCGGAGGTGTCGGCCGACGGCCGCACCCTGCATCAGATCAACCCCAGCGGCTGGGACCGCTTCTACCGGGACCGGTGGGCGCACGACAAGGTGGTGCGCTCGACGCATGGCGTGAACTGCACGGGATCGTGCTCGTGGCAGGTGTTCGTCAAGGACGGCCTGATCACGTGGGAGCACCAGGCGACCGACTACCCGTCGGTCGGCCCCGATTCGCCCGAGTACGAGCCGCGCGGCTGCCCCCGCGGCGCGTCCTTCTCCTGGTACACCTACTCCCCCTCGCGGGTGCGCTACCCGTACGTGCGGGGCGTACTGCTGGAGATGTGGCGCGAGGCCAAGGCCAGGCTGGGCGACCCGGTGCTGGCGTGGGCGGAGCTGACCGGCGACCCGGAGCGGGCGCGGGCGTACAAGCGGGCGCGCGGCAAGGGCGGGTTCGTCCGCTCCGACTGGGACGAGGTCCTGGAGCTGATGGCCGCGGCGCACGTGCACACGGTCAAGCAGTACGGCCCCGACCGGGTGGTGGGGTTCTCGCCGATCCCGGCCATGTCGATGGCGTCGTTCGCGGCCGGCACGCGGTTCCTGTCGATGATCGGCGGCACGCTGCTGTCCTTCTACGACTGGTACGCCGACCTGCCGATCGCCTCCCCGCAGGTGTGGGGCGACCAGACGGACGTGCCGGAGTCGGCCGACTGGTGGAATTCCCGCTACCTGATCATGTGGGGTTCCAACATCCCGGTCACCCGCACCCCGGACGCTCACTTCATGACCGAGGCCCGTTACCAGGGCACCAAGGTGGTCGCGGTCAGCCCCGACTACGCCGACAACGTCAAGTTCGCCGACGACTGGCTGGCGCCGCACCCGGGCACGGACGGCGCGCTCGCCATGGCCATGGGGCACGTCACGCTGACGGAGTTCTTCCGCGACCGCCAGGTCCCATACTTCACCGACTACGTCCGGAAATATACGGACCTTCCGTTCCTGGTGACGCTGGAGCCGCGCGGCGACGCGTACGTGCCGCGCCGCTTCCTCACCGCCGCCGACCTGCTTGAGGACGGGGGCGACACCGGCGAGAACGCCGAGTTCAAGACCGTCTTCCTGGACTCCGAGACAGGCGAGGCCGTGGTGCCGAACGGCTCGCTGGGCTTCCGCTGGGGCCAGGAGGGCGAGGGCCGCTGGAACCTCGGCCTGGACGGCGCGATCCCGGAGCTGACGCTGCTGGACCGGTCGGAGCGGGCGGTCGCCGTCGACCTGCCGCGCTTCGACGAGGGCGCCACCGAGGGTGGCTCGATCATGCGCCGTGGCGTGCCGGTCACCGAGGTGGGCGGCAAGCTGGTCACCACGGTCTTCGACCTGCTCATGGCCCAGTACGGCGTCGCCCGCGACCTGCCGGGCGAGTGGCCGCAGTCGTACCTGGACGCGAGCCAGCCGTACACGCCCGCGTGGGCGGAGGAGATCACCTCGGTGCCCGCCGCGACGATCGCCAGGATCGCCCGCGAGTTCGCCCGTAACGCCGAGCGGACCCAGGGCAAGTCGATGATCGCGATGGGCGCGGGCACCAACCACTGGTTCCACTCCGACCAGATCTACCGCTCCTTCCTCACGCTGGTGCTGCTGACCGGCTGCCAGGGCGTCAACGGCGGCGGCTGGGCGCACTACGTCGGCCAGGAGAAGGTCCGCCCGATCACCGGCTTCCAGCACCTCGCCTTCGCCTTCGACTGGCAGCGGCCGACCCGGCACATGGCCGGGACCGCGTTCTGGTACCTGGCCACCGACCAGTGGCGTTACGAGCAGTTCGGGGCGGCCGAACTCGCCAGCCCGCTCGGCTCCGGCACCTTCGACGGCAAGTCGTTCGCCGACTGCAACGCCCAGGCCGCGAGGCTCGGCTGGCTGCCCTCGCACCCGACCTTCAACCGCAATCCGCTCACCCTCGCCGACGAGGCCGACCGGGCCGGCGTCCCGGTGGCCGAGCACGTCGTGAACGAGCTGAAGTCCGGAGGTCTCCGCTTCGCCGCTGAGGACCCGGGCGACCCGGCCAACTTCCCCCGCGTGCTGACCGTGTGGCGGGCCAACCTGCTCGGCTCCTCGGGCAAGGGCAACGAGTACTTCCTGCGGCACCTGCTCGGCACCGACGCCGAGACCCGTAACCAGGAAGGGCTGCACCCGACCGAGGTGACCTGGCGCGAGGAGGCCGCCGAGGGCAAGCTCGACCTGCTCACCGCGATCGACTTCCGGATGACGTCCACGGCGCTGTTCTCCGACGTCGTGCTCCCGGCCGCCACCTGGTACGAGAAGCACGACCTGTCCAGCACGGACATGCACCCGTTCGTGCACGCGTTCAACCCGGCCATCGCCCCGCCGTGGCAGACCCGCAGCGACTACGACGCCTTCCTCGCCCTCGCCGACCGCTTCTCCGAGCTGGCCGCCGATCACCTGGGCAGGCGCACCGACGTGCTGGCCGTTCCGCTCACGCACGACACCCCCGACGAGCTCGCCCAGCCGGGCGGCCGGGTGCGGGACTGGAAATACGGCGAGTGCGAGCCCGTACCCGGCAAGACGATGCCGAAGATCGTGACGATCGAGCGCGACTACGCCGCCATCGGCGAGCGCATGCGCTCCATCGGGCCGCTCTTCGCCGAGTTGGGACTGACGACCAAGGCCGTGACCTACCGGGTCGGTCCGGAGCTCGACTATCTGGCCAGCAAGAACGGCACCACCGGCGAAGGACGCGTCTCGCTGGACACCGCCGACCGGATGTGCGAGGCCATCCTCGCGCTGTCGGGCACCACCAACGGCCGCCTGGCCACCCAGGGCTTCGAGAGCCTGGAGCGGCGCACCGGCACGGAACTGGCCGACCTGTCGGCCGAGCACGAGGGCAAGCGCATCACGTTCGCCGACACGCAGTCCAGGCCGCAGCCGGTGATCACCTCGCCCGAGTGGTCCGGGTCGGAGACCGGCGGGCGCCGCTACTCCGCCTTCGTGATCAACGTCGAGCGGGACAAGCCCTGGCACACCTTGACGGGCCGCCAGCAGTTCTTCCTCGACCACGACTGGATCATCGAGCTGGGCGAGCAGCTGCCCGCCTACCGGCCGCCGCTCAACATGCGCCGCCACTACGGCGACCAGGGCGAGGGCGGGGCGGCCGAGGTCACCGTGCGCTACCTGACCCCGCACTCGAAGTGGTCCATCCACTCCGAATACCAGGACAACGCCTACATGCTCGCCCTCTCGCGAGGCGGACCGACGATCTGGATGAGCGTCGAGGACGCCGCCGCGATCGGGGTCGCCGACAACGACTGGATCGAGGCGTACAACCGCAACGGCGTGGTCGCGGCCAGGGCGGTCGTCTCGCACCGCATGCCGGCCGGGACCGTGTACATGTACCACGCCAAGGACCGCAACGTGAACGTGCCGCTCACCGAGAGATCGGGCCGGCGCGGCGGCGTGCACAACTCCCTCACCCGGCTGCTGCTCAAGCCCAGCCACCTCATCGGCGGGTACGCGCAGTTCACCTATGCCTTCAACTACTACGGGCCGACCGGCAACCAGCGTGACGAGGTCACCGTGATCCGCCGCCGCGGCCAGGAGGTGACCTACTGATGCGCGTCATGGCACAGGTAGCCATGGTGATGAACCTGGACAAGTGCATCGGCTGCCACACCTGCTCGGTCACCTGCAAGCAGACGTGGACCAACCGGGACGGCGTGGAGTACGTCTGGTTCAACAACGTCGAGACCAAGCCGGGTGTCGGCTACCCCAAACGCTACGAGGACCAGGAGCGCTGGCACGGCGGCTGGGAGCTCGACCGGCGCGGGCGGCTCAAGCTCCGCGCCGGCGGCCGGGTCAAGCGGCTGCTCAACCTGTTCGCCAACCCGGACCTGCCGGACCTGGACGACTACTACGAGCCGGCCACCTACGACTACGACACCCTCATCAACGCCCCCGCCGGGCCGCACGTCCCGGTCATCCGCCCCAAGTCGGCCATCACCGGCAAGGACATGAACATCACGTGGGGCGCGAACTGGGAGGACGACCTCGGCGGCGCCCCCGAGCACGCCCACGGCGACCCCAACCTCGCGGCCATGGCCGAGAAGGTGAAGATGGAGTTCGACCAGACCTTCATGTTCCACCTGCCGCGCATCTGCGAGCACTGCCTCAACCCGGCCTGCGTCGCCGCCTGTCCCTCCGGCGCGATGTACAAGCGGGAGGAGGACGGCATCGTCCTGGTGGACCAGGACCGCTGCCGCGGCTGGCGCATGTGCGTCTCGTCCTGCCCGTACAAGAAGGTGTACGTCAACCACAAGACCGGCAAGGCCGAGAAGTGCACGTTCTGCTTCCCCCGCATCGAGGCGGGACAGCCGACCGTGTGCGCCGAGACCTGCGTCGGCCGGCTGCGCTACATCGGCCTCATCCTGTACGACGCCGACGCCGTCCTCGACGCCGCCCGCGTCGCCGACCCGCGCGACCTGCTGGAGGCCCAGCGCCAGGTCTTCCTCGACCCCGACGACCCCGAGGTGGCCGCGGCCGCCCGGGCGGGCGGGATCAGCGAGGACTGGATCGAGGCCGCGCGACGCTCGCCGATCTACCGGCTGGCCATGCGCTACCGGGTGGCGCTGCCGCTGCACCCCGAGTACCGCACGCTGCCCATGGTCTGGTACATCCCGCCGCTGTCGCCGGTGCTCGACGCCGTCACCGGCATGGGCGCCGACGCCGACGACCCGGACAACGTCTTCCACGCCATCACCGACCTGCGCATCCCGCTGGAGTACCTGGCCGGCCTGTTCTCGGCCGGGGACACCGAGGTCGTGGCCGGGGTGCTGATGAAGCTGTCGGCCATGCGCTCGTACATGCGGGCCCGCACCCTCGACGGCAGCGTGGCCTCGGACCTGCTGGAGTCGGCCGGGATGACGGCGGAGGACATGGAGGAGATGTACCGGCTGCTGGCCATCGCCAAGTACGACGAGCGCTACGTCGTGCCCGCCGCCCACCGCGAGGACGCCGCCGCGCTGTCCGCCCAGATGGACGGGTGCAGCCTGGACGGTGACGGCGGGCCCGGGATGAGCGAGTTCCACCCGACCGGCGTGACCGGGCGCCGCGGCGACGGCCGCATGGGGCTCAAGCTCTTCGTCGGCAAGGGAGGCACGGCGTGAAGCTCAGCACCTGGCCCCGCCGCCCCGCGCCCGCCATGCCCGGCCCGCACAGCGAGCCCGCCCGGCGCGCCGGGCGCGCGCTGCCCGAACTCTGCCCGCAGGACCGGGCGACGCTGCTCCGGCTGGTGTCGCTGCTGCTTCAGTATCCCGACTCCGGCCTGATCGCCGCGCGTGAGGAACTGGCCGCGGCCGTGGACCGGTTGCCGGAGTCGGCGGCGCGCGAGTCGCTGACGGGGTTCGTCGAGTGGTTCCGCGCCACCGAGCCGATGGCGCTGGCGCGCGCCTACGTCGAGACGTTCGACCTGCGCCGCAAGTCCAGCCTCTACCTCACCTACTACCTGCACGGCGACACCCGCCGCCGCGGCATGGCCCTGCTGACGATCAAGCAGCGCTACCGGGTGGCCGGGCTCACCCCGCCGGAGGGCGAGCTGCCCGACTTCCTCCCCGTGGTCTGCGAATTCGCCGCCCTGGCCGGGCCCGCCGCCGGCGAGGCGGCGCTGCGCCAGCACCGCAAGGGCCTGGAGCTGATCCGCACCGCGCTGCACGAGGGCGGCTCGCCGTACGCGCGCGTCCTCGACGCGCTCTGCGCCGAGCTGCCCGACCTGTCGGAGGCCGAGCGGGCCGCGGTGGCCGATCTCGCCCTGGCGGGACCGCCCGCCGAGGATGTGGGGCTGGCCCCGTTCGGCCCGCCCCTGAACGGATTGGAGGTGCGGCCGTGAGCGTCGCGCTCTGGGTGGTCGTGCCCTACATCGCTTTGACGATCTTCGTTGTCGGTCACGTCTGGCGCTGGCGCGTCGACCAGTTCGGCTGGACGACGCGTACCACGCAGGTGCTGGAGAGCCGGCTGCTGCGGCTCGGCTCCCCGCTGTTCCACCTCGGCGCGTTCGCCGCCATCGGCGGTCACGTGCTCGGCCTGCTCGTCCCGAAGAGCCTGACCGAGGCGGTCGGCGTCGACGAGCACCTCTACCACCTGGTGTCGGTGAGCGCCGGAACCGTGGCCGGGATCATGGTGGTCGCGGGACTGGGGCTGCTGCTGGCCCGCCGCTTCACCAGCCCGCGGGTGCGCCGCACCACGACCCGCGCGGACAAGGTCCTGTTCACCGTGCTGGCGGCGGTGATCCTGCTCGGCATGACCGCGACCGTGGGCAAGAACCTGCTCGGCGGCGGCTACGACTACCGCGCCACCATCGCCGTCTGGTTCCGCGGCGTCCTGACCTTCCGCCCCGACCCCGACCTGATGGCGGACGTGCCGCTGATCTTCCAGCTGCACGCGCTGTCGGCGTGGGTGCTCACCGCGATCTGGCCGTTCACCAGGCTCGTCCACGTGTGGTCGGCGCCGCTCGCGTACCTGTGGCGGCCCTACGTCGTCTACCGGCGACGCACCCCGCTCGGCGCGCGTCGATGACCGGCATCCAGCGTTTCACGGCAAGGAGCGAGGAATGAGCGTTGTCCAGGTGGCGGTGCCGCCGGACGGCGGACCCATGCGGACCGGCACTCCCGTCACCGCGCGAGCGCCCATCCCACAGCTGGAGGACTGCGTGCTGTCCATCGCCGATCACTTCACCGAAACGTTCCACGCCGAGCATCGCGAGGTCAGGGATCTGCTGCTCGCGCTGATCGACGCCTTCAAGGGCGGTGACTCGGCGCGGATCAGGAAGCTGGTCGAGACACTGTCGGCGGCCATCGGGCCGCACTTCCGCTACGAGGAAGAGGCCATGTACCCGGGCCTGCTGCCCATCTTCGGCGGAGATCACGTGGACAAGCTGCTCAGCGACCACGACGACACGATCCGCAGCATCCGCGAGCTCGCCGAACTGGCGGAGGTGGCGATGCTCAACGACCTGGAGGAGGTCGGCGAGGACCAGGCCGCGCGGGGAATCGAGCTGGTGCGCGCGATCCTGCCGCACGTGAGCGACTGCGACGGCCTGTCGATCATGGTGGAGACGCTGCCGGAGGACGACGTCGTGCACATCCTCGCCACCCGCGACGTGGCCAGGGAGACGGACGCCGACCTGCTGACCTGGGCGCGTACGATGCGGGCGCGTCGTGTCTGAGGCCGCGCTCCCCGTCCTGATCCAGGGTGGCATGGGCGTCGCGGTGTCCGGATGGCGGCTGGCGCGCGCAGTCGCCCGGACCGGGCAGCTCGGCGTGGTGTCGGGCACCGCGCTGGACGTCACCCTGGCCCGCCGGCTGCAGCTCGGCGATCCCGGGGGGCACCTGCGCCGGGCGCTGGCCTGCTTCCCGGTGCCCGCGATCGCCGAGCGGGTGCTGGGCCGCTACTTCGTGCCCGGCGGGACGGAGCCCGGGCAGCCGTACCGGCCGGTGCCCCGGCTCGGGCTGCGGCCCAACCGCGCCCGCGACGAGCTGATCGTGGTCGCCAACTTCGCCGAGGTCTTCCTCGCCCGGCAGGGGCACGACGGCCTGATCGGCGTCAACTACCTGGAGAAGATCCAGCTGGCCACGCCGGCCGCCGTCTACGGGGCGATGCTGGCCGGCGTCGACTACGTGCTGATGGGCGCCGGCATTCCGGCGGAGATCCCGTACCTGCTCGACGAGTTCGCCGCGCACCGCCCGGCCGAGATCACGGTCGCCGTGGCCGGCGCCGACGACACGCGGCACACGATCGGCCTCGACCCGGCCGCGCTGTCGCCCCGCCCGGCCGAGCCGCTGCGGCGGCCGAAGTTGCTGGCGATCGTCTCCTCCCACGTGCTGGCCACCTACCTGGCCCGCTCCCCGCAGGCGCGGCCCGACGGGTTCGTCCTGGAGACGCCGGTGGCCGGTGGGCACAGCGCGCCGCCGCGCGGCCGCCTGCAACTGGACGCGGCCGGCGAACCGCTGTACGGCCCGCGCGACGAGGTCGACACCGACAGGGTCGCGGCGCTCGGGTTGCCGTTCTGGCTGGCCGGCGGCTACGGCACGCCCGACGGGATGGCCCGGGCGCTGGCCGCGGGGGCCACCGGCATCCAGGTCGGCTCGGCGTTCGCGCTGTGCCGCGAATCCGGACTCGACGACGGGCTCAGGCGCCGCCTGCTGCGCGAGGCCGCCGCCGGGACCCTGGAGGTCCGCAACGACCCGCGCGCCTCGCCGACCGGCTTCCCGTTCAAGGTCGCGCAGATGCCCGGGACCCTGTCCGAGCCCGGGGTCCACGAGCAGCGGCCCCGGCTGTGCGACCTGGGCTACCTGCGCACCCCGTACGTCAAGCCCGACGGCGCGATCGGCTACCGCTGCCCCGCCGAACCCGTCGACACCTACGTGCGCAAGGGCAGGCCCGCCGAGGAGGCCGCGGGCCGCCAATGCCTGTGCAACGGTCTGACCGCCGCCATCGGCCTGGGCCAGCACCGCGGCGACGGCTATCGTGAGCCCGCCCTGCTCACCCTGGGCCAGGACGCCGCCTTCCTCGACGGGCTGCCCGAGGACCACTCGGCCGCCGACGTCGTGCACCGCATCCTGCTGGGGGCACCCGCATGACCGGCACCTCACCGAGGGCCCTGGCCGGCACCCCGCACCGGACCCCTGAGCCGGGATGTAACAGACAGCACGCGCTGATGCGTGATGACAGCAATGAGGGAAGATGACGATGACCGACAAGAAGGACCCGGCCGCCGTCGGCGGCAGACCCGCGCTCATGCTCGGCCTGGCGACCCTCGGATTCGCGCTGAACTTCTGGGCCTGGGCGCTGCTCAGCCCGCTGGGGCCGCGGTTCAAGGACCTGCTCGGCCTGTCGGCCGCCCAACAGGCCCTGCTGGTCGCCGTCCCGGTGATCGTCGGCTCGCTGGGCCGTATCCCGGTCGGCGCGCTCACCGACCGTTTCGGCGGCAGGGTGATGTTCCCGCTGATCTCGGCCGCCACCATCGTGCCCGTCGTGTTCATCGGCGTGGCCGGGCAGAACTCGCTGCCGATGCTGCTGGTCGGCGGCTTCTTCCTGGGCATCGGCGGAACGGTGTTCGCGGTGGGCGTGCCGTTCGTCAATGCCTGGTTCCCGCCGCACCGCCGTGGCCTGGCCATCGGCATCTTCGGCGCGGGCATGGGCGGCACCGCGATCAGCGCCCTGACCACGGTCAAGCTCGTCAAGGCCGGCGGCTCGGCCACCCCCTTCCTCATCACCGCGGTCGCGCTGGCTCTCTACGCCGCCGTCGCCTGGCTGGTCATGCGCGACGCGCCAGGCCGCGCCGTCTCGGCGCAGCCGCTGTCGGGACGGCTCGCGGCCACCGCCAAACTGGCGATCACCTGGCAGGCCTGCGTCCTGTACGCCGTGGCGTTCGGCGGCTACGTCGCCTTCTCCGTCTACCTGCCCGCCTACCTGCAGACCGGCTACGGGCTGGAGCAGGCCGACGCCGCCGACCGCATGGCCGGATTCGTGGTCCTCGCGGTCGTGATGCGGCCGATCGGCGGCTGGCTGTCCGACCGGATCGGCCCGATCCCGGTCCTGGCCGGCGTGTTCGCCGTGGTCGCGATCGCGGCGGCGGTCCAGGCCCTCACTCCCGGTCTGATGCCGGTGGGCACGATCGCCTTCCTGACCATGGCCGCCGCGTTGGGCGCGGGCAGCGGCGCCACCTTCGCGCTCGTCGCGCAGGCCGCGCCGGCCGACAGGGTCGGCGCGGTCACCGGGCTGGTCGGCGCCGCGGGCGGGCTGGGCGGGTTCGTGCCGCCGCTGCTGATGGGCTTCCTCTACGGCGAACTCGGCTCCTACGGGTTCGGCCTGGCGCTGCTGGCCGCGACCTCGGCGCTGACCGTGGTGCTGACGATGACCGTGGTCCGCCTGACCGCCTCGCGACGCCTCACCCCGGTGACGTAGCCGTCCGGGTATGTGGAACAGCCGTCGGCGGTGAGAAGATCTCACTTCTCCCTCGGTCCCGCACAGGGCACCAGGCGCCGGAGAGCGGAGGTCCGGCTGCTCACCCCGGCCCCGGACAGGGGATGATCGGAACAGGGGACCGTCCGCCGGGGGCGGGCGGCCCGCGGGGTGAGCGATGCGAAGGGGCGGCCGATGAACAGGGCACGCGGTCGGCTGCGCGTCTATCTGGGCGCGGCCCCCGGTGTCGGCAAGACCTTCGCGATGCTCGACGAGGGGCACCGGAGGCTGTCGCGGGGCACCGACGTGGTCGTGGGCCTCGTCGAGACCCACGGCCGCCCCCGCACCGCCGAGCTGATCGAGGGCATCGAGGTCGTCCCCCGCAGGACCATCCCCTACCGGGGGACGACCTTCACCGAGCTCGACGTCGAGGCAGTCGTCGCGCGCGCGCCGAAGGTGGCGCTGATCGACGAGCTGGCGCACACCAACGTGCCGGGCTCGAAGAACGCCAAGCGCTGGCAGGACGTCGAGGAGATCCTCGACGCCGGCATCGACGTCATCTCCACCGTCAACATCCAGCACCTCGACTCGCTCAACGACGTCGTCCAGCAGATCACCGAGGTGCCGCAGCGCGAGACCGTGCCCGACGAGGTGGTGCGGCGGGCCGACGCGGTGCAGCTGGTGGACATGCCGCCGGACGGGCTGCGCCGCCGGATGGCCCACGGCAACATCTACGCCCCGGAGAAGATCGACGCGGCGCTGTCCAACTACTTCCGGGTGGGCAACCTGACCGCCCTGCGCGAGCTGGCCCTGCTCTGGCTCGCGGGCAAGGTCGACGACCAGCTCGACCAGTACCGCGCCGACCACGGCATCGCCGGGACCTGGGAGGCCCGCGAGCGCGTCGTGGTCGCGCTGACCGGCGGCCCCGAGGGCGACACGCTGGTACGGCGGGCCGCCCGCATCGCGGCCAGGACCAAGGGAGCCGACCTGCTGGCGGTGCACGTCACCCTCTCCGACGGGCTGGGCGGGGGCGACCCGGCGCACCTGGCGCGCCAGCGGGCGCTGGTGGAGAGCCTGGGCGGGACCTACCACCAGGTGATGGGGGAGAACGTGCCACGCGCGCTCCTCGACTTCGCCGGCGGCGTGAACGCCACGCAGCTGGTGCTCGGCGCCTCCCGCAGGGGCCGGTTCGCCCAGCTGTTCTCCCGGGGAGTCGGGGTGACCGCCACCGCGCTGTCCGGCTCCATCGACGTCCACATGATCACCCATGCCGAGGTGGGCAGGGGCGGGCGGGCCGGCCGGCCGAGGGCCGCGCTCACCCGCACCCGCAGGCTCGCCGGCTGGGCCATGGCGCTGCTGGGCATCCCGGCGTTCACCGCCGCGCTGCTCCCCTTCAGGGCCGACCTGACGCTGCCCGGCGCGATCCTGCTGTTCCTGCTCACGGTCGTCGGCGTCGCGCTGGTGGGCGGCATGTGGCCGGCCCTCACCGCCGCCGTGGCCGGCTTCCTCCTGCTCAACTACCACTTCACGCCGCCCTTCGGCCGGTTCACCGTCTCCGACCCGCACAATCTGCTCGCGCTGAGCGTCTACGTCCTGGTGGCCGCCATGGTGAGCGCGGTCGTGGACCTGGCGGCCCGGCGCACGCGGGAGGCGGCGCGGGCGCGGGCGGACGCCGAGGTGCTGTCGACCCTGGCGGGTCACGTGCTGCGCGGCGAGGCGGCGCTGCCGTCCCTGCTGGCGCGGCTGCGCGAGACCTTCACCCTGACCTCGGTGACGCTGCTGGAACGCGCCGGCGAGCCCGCCCCGGACGACCAGTCCGTGCCGGGGGCGTGGCGGATCGTGGCGACCTCGGGCGGGCCGCCCTGCGGCTGCCCGGGGGACGCCGACACCGACGTGGCGATCGACGGGGACCTGGTGCTCGCCGCGCGAGGCCGGCTGCTCGACGCCGCCGACCGGCGGGTGCTGGAGGCGTTCGCCGCGGAGGCGGCGGTGGCGCTGCGCCAGGAGCGCCTGCGCCGGGAGGCGGACCTGGCCGGGCCGCTGGCCGAGGCCGACAAGATGCGCACCGCCCTGCTCGCCGCGGTCAGCCACGACCTGCGCAGCCCGCTCGCCTCGGCCAGGCTCGCCGTCGGGAGCCTGCGCGGCACCGAGATCGAGTGGAGCGCGGAGGACCGCGAGGAACTGCTGGCCACCGCCGAGGAGTCCCTGGTCAAACTCGACCGGCTGGTCGCCAACCTGCTCGACATGAGCCGCCTGCAGGCGGGCGTGCTCGGCCTGACCCTGCAGCCGGTCGCGCTCGAAGAGGTCATCCCGCGCTCGATCGACGACCTCGGCCCGCTCCGCGACCGCGTCGAGGGCGACATCTCCGTGGACCTGCCCGAGATCCTCGCCGACCCCGCGCTGCTGGAGCGGATCCTGGTCAACGTCATGTCCAACGCCGTGCGCTACAGTCCGGCGGGCAGGAAGGTCCTCATCACCGCCAGCCGGCACGGCGACCACGTCGAGATCCGGGTCGTCGACCGCGGCCCCGGCATCCCGCCCGAGGCGCACGACCGCGTCTTCATGCCGTTCCAGCGGCTGGGCGACCGGGACAACCATACGGGCGTCGGGCTGGGGCTGGCCCTGTCCCGGGGGCTGGCGGAGGCGATGGGCGGGATGCTTGTTCCGGAGGAAACGCCAGGGGGAGGTCTCACCATGATCCTTACGCTGTCCGTCCCCTCGCGGGCACGCACATGACGCGCGTCCTCGTCGTCGACGACGAACCGCAGATCCTGCGGGCCATGCGGATCAACCTCCTCGCCCGGCACTTCGAGGTGGCGCTGGCCCCGGACGGGGGATCGGCCCTGCGGCAGGCCGCCGACTGGCACCCCGACCTGATCGTTCTCGACCTCGGGCTGCCCGACATCGACGGCGTGGACGTCATCCACGGGCTGCGCGGCTGGACCGCCGTGCCGATCATCGTGCTCTCCGGGCGGGCCGGGAACCAGGACAAGATCGAGGCCCTGGACGCGGGCGCCGACGACTACGTCACCAAGCCGTTCAACATCGAGGAACTGCTGGCCCGCATGCGGGCGGTGACCCGCCGCACCGCCGTCCAGGACGCCGAGCCCGCCCAGGTCCGGATCGGCGGCCACACGGTGGACCTGGCCAACAAGACGATCTCCGGGGGAGTGCGGCTGACCCCCACCGAGTGGCGCATGCTCGAACTCCTGCTGCGCAACCCGGGCAAACTGATCAGCCAGCGGCAGATGCTCACCCAGGTGTGGGACAGCA
Organism: Streptosporangium brasiliense; assembly: GCF_030811595.1. NCBI lineage: Bacteria > Bacillati > Actinomycetota > Actinomycetes > Streptosporangiales > Streptosporangiaceae > Streptosporangium > Streptosporangium brasiliense. The sequence goes on along the minus strand of NZ_JAUSRB010000002.1, from coordinate 8,165,840 downwards.
GGCACACCACGGAGACCAACTACCTGCGCCAGTACATGGCCCAGCTCCGCCGCAAGCTCGAACCCGACCCCGCGCGCCCGGTCCACCTGCTCACCGAACCGGGGATGGGCTACCGGTTCCAGCCCTGACCCCCGCCGCCCGGCCGTCCTCGCCGGGCCGCCGCCCCCAACCCGGCCGCCGTCACCGGGCCTCCACCGCCCGGCCGCCGTCACCCGGCCGGCAGGGTGACGGCGGTGACGGCCAGGCCGTCGGCGACGAGCCAGCGTCCGGTGAAGCCGGTCAGCCGCCGGCCCGCGACCAGCGGCCCGGGGACGAGAAGGCGGGCGGTGAAGGTGCCGGAGGGCTCGAAGGCGACCAGGGCCTCCTCGAAGTCGAGCCAGCGCCGGGCCAGCGGGAACCACGCCTTGTAGACGCTCTCCTTGGCGCTGAACAGCAGCCGGTCCCAGTGGACCGGGCCGCCGAGCCGTTCCAGCGCGTCCCGCTCCCGGTCGAGGGCGATGGCCTGCAGGACCCCCGGGGGCAGCGGCCCGTGGGGCTCGGCGTCGATGCCGACGGCGACGGCTTTCAGGGAGACGGCCGCCGCCCGGTATCCGGCGCAGTGGGTGATGGCGCCCGCCACCCCGTCGGGCCACATCGGGGCGCCGTCCCCGTCGGCCGGGATCGGCGCCGGTGGCAGTCCGAGCCGGGACAGGGCCTGGCGGGCGCAGTGACGGGCGGTGGTGAACTCGCGCCGCCTCTTGTCCACCGCCCCGGCGACGACGGCCTCCTCCTCGGGGAACAGCGCCGCGCCGGGCGGGTCCCGGAAGGCGTCCGCGCAGGCGACCCAGGACGGCAGGATCCTCTCGATCACGGAACGGCCCGCGGGGCGGGCAGGATCACGCGCGGCCGGCCGGGCGGGGTGGAGCGGGGCCGCCACTCGCGGGGGTAACCCAGCGAGACCTCCTCGAAGCGCACGCCGTCGTGCCAGGTGGTGCGGGGGATGTGCAGGTGTCCGTAGACGACCGCCTGGGCGTTGAAGCGCACGTGCCAGTCGGCCGTCTGCTCGGTGCCGCACCAGATCGCGAACTCCTGGTGGTGCATGACCAGAGTCGGCTCGCGGACCAGCGGATAGTGGTTGACGAGCACGGTCGGCATCCCCGGGGGGCAGGCCGCCAGGCGGCGCTCGGTCTCGGCGACCCTGGCCGAGCACCAGGCCGGGCGGGAGGGATGGGGGTCGGGGTGCAGGAAGACCTCGTCGGTGCAGACCACGCCCTTGTCGTAGGCGAGGGCGAGCGCCTCCTCCGCCGTCGCGACGCCGGGCACGCGGAAGGTGTAGTCGTACAGCACGAACAGCGGGGCGACGGTGACCGGCCCGCCCGGCCCGTCCCAGACCGGGTAGGGGTCCTCGGGGGTCGTCACCCCGAGGTCGCCGCAGATCTTCACCAGGTGCCGGTAGCGTTCCTCGCCGCGCAGCTGGACCGGGTCGGAGGGGTGGGTCCACAGCTCGTGGTTGCCCGGGACCCACACCACCTTGGCGAAGCGCTCGCTGAGCAGGCCCAGCGCCCACTCGACGTCGGAGACCTTCTCGGAGACGTCTCCGGCCACCAGCAGCCAGTCGGAGGCGGAGACGGGCCGCAGCTCCTCGACGATGCGCCGGTTCTCCTGGTAGCCGATGTGCAGGTCGCTGATGGCCAGCAGCGACGTCATGCCCGGACCTCCCCGGCCGCGACGGTCTCCGGGCCGGGTACGGCGAGCGGCCCGGCGGACGGCGGCAGGACCCCGGACGGCGCGGTCCCTCCTGGCCGGGGGAGACGGCCCCCCCGGGCGTCGCTCCGTGGCGCTGGGTGGAAGCGCCGGATCGGGGAACGGGCTGCCGTCAAGGTCCTTCTCCTTCGGTCGGGCCTGTAAGGATGTCGCCGTGCCGCCCCACCTCCGGGGCGGGGGCCAGTTTCTTGCTATGAGCGATGTTTGTCCAGGATCCGCTGGATCGGTGGCGCACGTCCACCGCCGAGCGGGACGAGGGCCCGCGCGGTCCGTGCGGCCCGCGTCCGGGGGTCTCTCTACCAGCGGTGGTGGACCAGGGGCCGCAGGAGCTCGTCGTGGACCTCCCGCACGCCCGCGAGCGTCTCCTCCGTCAGGGGAGCGGACCCGAGGGCGGTGCCGGCCCGCGCCTGGCCGGTGCGCGCCCCGCGGCTCACGGCCGCCGGGTGGAGCCGCGCTGGACCACCCTCCACTCGACCGGCCCGCCACCGCTCTCCTCGTCGAGGACCAGCCGGGCGCACCGGGCGCCCTGGTCGCGCAGGGACTGCGCGACGGTCGTCAGGTCGGCGGCGGCGGCCGCGTCGGTGTCGTCCCAGCCGGTGACGGCGAGGTCGCCGGGCACGGCCAGGCCCATGCGGCCGGCCGTCCGCAGCAGGCCCAGCGCGAGCTCGTCGCTCATCGCCGCGACGGCGTCCGGGACGTCCGGGCCGGCCAGCAGGTCGGCGGCGAGCCGTTCGGCCTCCCGGGCGCTGTTCCTGGAGCAGACGGCCACGCGCACCCGCGACCACGGGCCGCCGGTCTCCGCCCACGCGTCGCGGAACCCCCGCAGGCGCTGGCGGGTCACCCGGAAGCTCGCCGTGGCCGGATCCAGCGCCCGGTGCACGCCGGCGGCCCGCGCGCGGTCGAGGGGGAAGCTGAGCACCATCGGCCGGTGGGCGCCGGCGAAGGCCGCCGAGGCCACCGCGCGGGCCGCCGCCCGGTCGTCGACGGCCACGAACGACAGGTCGTCGCGGCGCGGGCCGCCGTGCACGACGGCGGGGAGACCCGTGGCGGCGACCGCGTCCACCACCGGGTCGTCGTCGGAGGTGGTCCACACCACGAAGCCGTCCACGGCCGCCTCGGCCACCCGGTCGACGTCGCCCGGAGCGCCGGTGACGGGCACGATCGTGAGCCCCAGGCCGTGGCCGGCGCACACTTCGGCGACCCCCGCCAGGAAGCGGGCGGCCTGCGGGTCTTCGAAGGCGTAGGTCAGGTGCTCACCGAGGATCACCCCGAGGCTGCCCGCGCGGCCCCGCCGGAGCGAGCGCGCACCCGGGTGGGGGCCGGGGTATCCCAGCCGCTCGGCGGCCTCGCGGACCCTGGCGCGGGTCTGCTCCGAGACCCGCTCCGGCCGGGCGTAGGTGTAGGAGACGGTCATCACCGACACCTCTGCCGCCCTGGCCACCTCCGCCATCGTCGGCCGCCGACGCGATGCAGCTCTTGTCATCCCTCACTTTAACGTGTGTATCGTTACACACATGTCTCTCCAAGCGGCCGGAGCGCGGGTCAGGGCGGCCTACTGCGGGTTCGCCGTCTTCGGAGCCTTCTGGGGGGTGTGGGGCGCGTCCGTCCCCGCGATCCGGGACCAGGCCGGGCTCACCGACGGGGAGCTGGGCACGGCGCTGCTGTACATCGGCGCCGGGGCGCTGCCGGCGATGCTGACCGCCGGACGGGCCGTCGACCGGTGGGGGCACCGGCTGACCGCGCTCCTGCTCGTCCTGCTCGGCGCCGCCGGCCTCGCGGTGGCCGTCACCGCGAGGGACCTGCCGAGCCTGTCCGTCGGGCTGGCGGTGCTCGGCGCGGTGTCGGGCGCCGCGGACGTGGCCGTCAACGCGGCCGCCGGTTCCGCCGAGAGCGCCGCCGGCCGGCCGGTCATCACCCGGGCGCACGGCGTCTTCTCCACCGCCGTGGTCGTGGCCAGCCTCGCCACCGGCCTGCTCGGCGGCGTCGCGGCGTCCGTGGTGGTGCCGTTCGCACTGGTCACGGCCGCCGCCGTGGGGGCGGGCCCGGTCATCGCCGCCGTCGCCCGCGACCGCTCCGGCGCCCCCGGCCGGTACGGCCGGCCACCGGGGTCCGGTGCCTCCGACGGTCATGGCCGGCGGCCGGGGTCCGCCGCCCGCGGCGGCCCGGCCCTGCGGGCGTATCTGCCGCTCCTGCTGGTCGCCGGCACGCTGGGCGCGCTCGCCTTCGCCGTGGAGAACGCCCACCAGAGCTGGAGCGCGGTCTACCTGGCGGACATGCTGCGCGCCGACCCCGTGCTCGCAGCCGCGGGACCCGCGGTCTTCGCCGCCGTCGTCGCCGCCACCCGGTTCGCCGCCGGCTCCCTGCCGGCCGGCCACGCCATGACCGTCCTGATCCTCGGCGCGGTCACGGCGGCGGCGGGGACGGCCGTGCTGGCCGTCTCCGCGTCCGTCCCGGCGGCGCTGCTCGGCCTCGCCCTGGCCGCCGCCGGCACCGCCGTGCTGTTCCCGACCCTGCTCGGCGTGGCCTCCGCCGGTATCCGGGACTCCGTGCGGGGAGCCGCCACGTCGGTCGTGAGCACCGTGGCCTACCTGGGCTTCCTCGCGGGGCCGGTATACGTGGGCCACTGGGCCCAGGCCGCGGGGCTGCCGGGCGCGATGCTGGCGGTGTCCGTGCTCGCCGGGGCGCTGGCCCTGCTGACGTGGCCGGCGCTGCGGGCCGTCGCCCGGCCGGGGACGGGCGGCGGCCGTCCGGCCGGGGGGCCTCCCGGGAAGGTCGGCGGGTCCCGGCCGGGGTCCTGGGACGGTCGGCCGGCCGGAGCGCCGTCCTCAGCGGAGGTCGCGCGCGGCGGCCACGACGGCCTGGCCGAGGCTGAGACCCCCGTCGTTGGGAGGGACGCGCCGGTGGGTCAGCACCCGGAAGCCGCGCAGCCGGAGCGCCTGGACGAGCCTGCCGAGCAGTAACTGGTTCTGGAAGACGCCGCCGGACAGGGCGACCGTCCCGATGCCGGTGCCGGAGCGGAGCCGGGCGCAGCTCGCCGCGGTGGCCTCGGCGAGCCCGTTGTGGAAGCGGGCGGAGACGGCCGCCGGGCCGGTCCCGGCGCGCAGGTCCTCGACGACGGCCCGGACGAGGTCGCCGGTCCGGATCGTCAGCAGTCCGCCGTCGCCGTGGAGCCGGACCGGGTAGGCGGACTCCTCGCCGGGATCGGCCCGCTGCTCCAGCGCGATCGCGGCCTGTCCCTCGTAGGTGACGGTGTCGCGGAGCCCGAGGATCGCCGCGACGGCGTCGAACAGCCGTCCGGCGCTGGAGGTCAGCGGGGAGTTCACCCCGGACCTGGCCAGCGCCACCACCTCCGCCCAGCCCCGGTGGCGGGAGCTCACCGCCAGACCGTCGGGTGGCGCGCCGTCGTAGGCGTCGTCCAGGTGCGCGGCGGCCATCCGCCAGGGCTGCCTGATCGCCGCCGTGCCGCCGGGCAGCGGCACCGGCGTCAGGCGGCCGGCCCGGGTGAAGCCGGTGAGGTCGGCCACCAGGAGCTCGCCGCCCCACAGGGTGCCGTCGGTGCCGTAGCCGAGGCCGTCGAAGGCCACGCCGATGACGGGCCCGGTCTCCTGGTTGTCGGCCAGGCAGGAGGCGATGTGCGCGTGGTGGTGCTGGACCCCCACCAGGTCGGCCCCGTCCACGTCGTGGGCGTATTTGGTGGACAGGTACTCCGGGTGGAGGTCGTGCGCGACGACCAGCGGCGTGATGCCGAGCAGCCGCCGGAAGTGGTCGATCCCCTCCGTGAACGAGCGGAGCGTCTCGTAGTTCTCCAGGTCGCCGATGTGGTGGGAGACGAAGGCGCGCTCGCCCTCGGCGAGGCAGAAGGTGTTCTTCAGCTCCGCCCCGCACGCCAGCACCGCCCGCCGTACGGGGCACGGGAGCCGCAGGGGCTCGGGGGCGTATCCCCGTGACCTCCGCAGCGGGATCGCGCGCCCTCCGGCCGCGAGGACCACCGAGTCGTCGGCGCGGACGTGGATCGGGCGGTCGTGGATGAGGAAGCGGTCGGCGACGCCGGCGAGCCGGGTGAGCGCCTCGCGGTCCCGGTGGGCGATGGGCTCGTCGGAGAGGTTGCCACTGGTCAGGACGTACGGCCGGCCGACCTCCCTGGCGAGCAGGTGGTGCACGGGCGTGTAGGGCAGCATGAGGCCGAGCCGGCGCTCGCCCGGCGCCACGGCCCCGGCCACCGGGGCGCCGGGGCGGCGGGGCAGCAGCACGATCGGCCGGCGGGGGCCGGCGAGCAGCCGCTCGGCGTCACCGTCCAGCTCGCACAGCGCGCGTGCGGCGTCGAGGTCGGCGACCATGACGGCGAACGGCCTGTCCTCGCGGTGCTTGCGCGAGCGCAGGGCCCGCACCGCGTCCTCATCGGCGGCGTCGGCCGCCAGGTGGTAGCCGCCGAGGCCCTTGACGGCCAGGACGCCGCCGGAGCGCACCAGCTCGGCCGCGAGCCCGACCGGATCGCCGCCACCGCCATCGCCGCCACCGCCATCGCCGCCACCGCCATCGCCACCACCGGCGCCGCCGCCTCCGCCGTCACCGACGACGGGGCGGCCGTCCGCGCCGAGCAGCCGCAGCGCCGGGCCGCAGGCCGGACAGCAGATCGGCTGGGCGTGGAACCTGCGGTCGTGCGGATCGAGGTATTCGGCCGTGCACTCGGCGCACATGGCGAACCCGGCCATCGTCGTGGCCGGCCGGTCGTAGGGGACGTCCCGGACGATGGTGAACCTCGGCCCGCAGTTGGTGCAGTTGATGAAGGGATGGCGGTGGCGGCGGTCGGCCGGGTCGAACAGCTCGGCCAGGCAGTCGGCGCACGTCGCGACGTCGGGGGAGATCAGCGCCGTCCTCCCGCTCCCCGCCCGGCTGGCGGCGATGCGGAAGCCGCGGTCGCCGCGCGCGGGTATGGCGGTGACGGTGACGCGGTGGATCACCGCCAGCGGCGGAGGATGGCCCCGCAGGTCCTCCTGGAAGCGCGCCACGTTCTCGCGCGTCCCCTCCGCCTCGATGAACACGCCCTCGCCGTCGTTGCCCACCCACCCCGACAGGGCCAGCCGCCGGGCCAGGGAGTGGACGTGGGGGCGGAACCCCACCCCCTGCACGATCCCCTCGACCCGGATCCTGATCCGCGTCCGGGACGCGGCCCGGGTCCCTCCGGTGCTCATCCGGCCATCTTCCCGGCCTTCCCCGGGCCGGTGGCGGCGGACGCGCGCGGTCCCGGAGAGAAGGTTGCGCCCATGATCAGACCTTTACTCCGGTTTGTAGCGGTGAAGGTGTCGAGTCCGCGAACACTCACCGTAATCTGACGACTACCGTAAATAACGGAGTGTCTACATGTCAGTGACATCGACCATGCAACTAGCCGTCGGTGAGGCCTTCGCCCGGCGCGAGCGTGCCGGACTCGCCCTCGCCGAGGACTCCGCGCGCATCGCGCGGGCCTGCCAGGACATGGCGGCCCGCTTCCACCGGGGCGGGAAGCTGATCGTCTTCGGCAACGGCGGCGGCGGCACGGACGCGGCCCACATCGCGGTCGAGTTCATGCACCCGGTCATCGTGGGCAAGAGGGCCCTGCCCGCCGTGGCGCTGAGCAACGACGCCGCCACGGTCAGCGGGGTGAGCAGCCGTGAGGGACTGGCCGAGACCTTCGCCCACCAGGTGCACCGCTGGGCGGACCCGGCCGACATGGCGCTGGGCGTCTCCCGCGACGGCCGGTGCGCGAACGTCCTGCGCGGCCTGGAGATGGCCAAGACGCTGGGCCTGTTCACCCTCGCCCTGACCGGCGGAGACGGAGGCCCCATCGGGCGGAGCCCGGCGGCCGACCACGTCCTGACCGTCGCCTCGGACGACCCCGCCGTGGTCAAGGAGATCCACGTCACCGCCTATCACGTGCTGTGGGAGCTGGTCCACGTGTTCTTCGAGCAGTCCGGCCCGCTCGCCGACGGGGCGCGCAGCGGGGCGACCCCATGACCGGCCCCGCTGACTGTCCGGCCGGCACGTGCCTCACCTGCTCCGACGAGGCCGTGCCGATGACGGTGGTCCGGCTGATGGACCCCGACCTGGCGGTGGCCCGCACCGGCGCTGTCACCGAGGAGGTGAGCGTGGCGCTGGTCGACGCGGCGGTGGGCGACACCGTCCTCGTGCACGCCAAGGAGGCCATCGCCGTGATCGCGAAAGGAGACGGCGATGAGCACGCTTGAGGAGCCGCGGGCCGAGGGAGTGCGGGACCTGTACCCCTTCCTCTACGAGAGCCGGGCCGACGTCGAGTCGGTGCTGGCGCAGGCGTGCCGGTCCACCGAGGAGAAGGCGGCCGAGATCGTACGGCTGCGCTGGCAGGTGGCCGAGGCGTCGGCCGACGCCCTCATGGAGTGCGCCGAGGAGATGGCGCTCCGCTTCGCCTCCGGCGGGCGGCTGTTCGCCTTCGGCAACGGCGGCAGCAGCACCGACGCCCAGGAGATGGCCACCGCCTTCCTCCACCCGCCCTACGGACTGTCCCTGCCCGCCCTCTCCCTGACCAGCGACGTCGCCGTGGTCACCGCCCTCTCCAACGACGTGGGGTTCGACGTCGTCTTCGCGCGCCAGCTGGCGGCGCTGGGGCGGCACGGTGACATCGCCGTCGGCCTGTCGACGAGCGGCGGCTCCGCCAACGTCGTCCAGGCGTTCGAGGAGGCCACGCGCAGGGGCATGCTCACCATCGGCCTGACCGGGGAACAGGGGGGCCGACTGGCCGAGCTCGACCTGCTCGACTACCTGTTCGCGGTCCCCTCGTCGTCGGTGCACCGCATCCAGGAGGCCCAGACGACGGTCTACCACGTGCTGTGGGAGCTCACCCAGCACGCGCTGGGGGCGGTCCCCGACTCATAGGCCCGCCGCACCGGCCGATCCGCCGCCGGTGATCCCGGCAGAAGGGACGCGTCATGACCCGTACCGCACAGGCCCCCCGCACCGAGAACGACCGATCGCCATCGACGAGGAGTGGGGAGGCGGGATGACAGCGCCGACGGAATCAGCGGGCGGCAGGCCGCGGGAGCAGGAAGAGCCGGTCGTCCACATTCTCTGGATCAACGCCGGGCTGAGCTGTGACGGCGACTCCGTCGCCCTCACCGCGGCGATGCAGCCGAGCATCGAGGAGATCGTGCTGGGCGCGCTCCCCGGGCTGCCCCGGATCGCGGTGCACTGGCCGCTGATCGACTTCGAGTCCGGCCCGATGCAGGGCGCGGACGTGTTCATCGAGTGGTTCTTCAAGGCCGACCGGGGGGAGCTCGACCCCTTCGTGCTGGTGGTGGAGGGCTCGATCCCGAACGAGTCGATCAAGCAGGAGGGTTACTGGTGCGGGTTCGGCAACAACCCGGAGACCGGCCAGCCCATGACCACCAGCGAGTGGCTGGACCGGCTGGCGCCCAAGGCGACGGCGGTGCTGGCGGCCGGCACCTGCGCGACCTACGGCGGGATCCACGCGATGGCCGGCAACCCCACCGGGGCCATGGGCGTCGCCGACTACCTGGGCTGGGACTGGAGGTCGAAGGCCGGGCTGCCGATCGTCAACGTCCCGGGCTGCCCGATCCAGCCGGACAACCTGTCGGAGACGATCCTCTACCTGCTCTACCAGGTGTCCGGCCAGGCGCCCATGATCCCGCTGGACGACGCGCTCCGCCCGACGTGGCTGTTCGGCCAGACCGTGCACGAGGGCTGTGACCGGGCGGGCTACTACGAGCAGGGGCAGTTCGCCACCGAGTACGGCTCGCCCAAGTGCCTGGTCAAGATCGGCTGCTGGGGGCCGGTGGTCAAGTGCAACGTGCCCAAGCGCGGCTGGATGAACGGCATCGGCGGCTGCCCCAACGTGGGAGGGATCTGCATCGCGTGCACGATGCCCGGGTTCCCGGACAAGTTCATGCCGTTCATGGACGAGCCGCCGGGAGCCCGGGTGTCGTCGACGATCAGCGGCGCCTACGGCGGTGTGATCCGCACCCTGCGCTCGATCACCCTCAAGACAGTCGACAAGGAGCCGAAGTGGCGCAAGAAGGGCCGCGAGCTGCTCACCGGTTACAAGGCGTCCTGGAGATGAAATGAAGACCTCACCGAGACCAGGGCAGCCCGGCCCGCAGGGCCAGCCGCGCGAGCTGGTCGAGATGTCCTGGGATCCCATCACGCGGATCGTCGGGAGCCTGGGCATCTACTGCAAGGTCGACTTCAAGAACCGGCAGGTGGCCGAGTGCTACAGCACCTCGTCGATCTTCCGCGGCTACAGCATCTTCATGAAGGGCAAGGACCCGCGGGACGCGCACTTCATCACCAGCCGGATCTGCGGGATCTGCGGCGACAACCACGCCACCTGCTCGGTCTACGCCCAGAACATGGCCTACGGCGTCCGGCCGCCGGCGCTGGGGGAGTGGATCCTCAACTGCGGTGAGGCCGCCGAATACATGTTCGACCACAACATCTACCAGGAGAACCTGGTGGGGGTCGACTACTGCGAGAAGATGGTGCGCGAGACCAACCCCGGCGTGCTGGCCCAGGCCGAGCGGACCGAGGCCCCGCACGCGGCCGACCACGGCTACCGGACCATCGCCGACATCATGCGCTCGCTGAACCCCCTGGAGGGGGAGTTCTACCGCGAGGCGCTGGCGATGAGCCGCACCACCAGGGAGATGTTCTGCCTGATGGAGGGGCGGCACGTGCACCCCTCCACGCTCTACCCCGGCGGGGTGGGCACGGTCGCGACGGTGCAGCTGTTCACCGACTACCTGAGCCGGCTGACGCGCTACGTGGAGTTCATGAAGCGCGTGGTGCCCATGCACGACGACCTGTTCGACTTCTTCTACGACGCGCTGCCCGGCTACGAGGAGGTCGGGCGCAGGCGCGTGCTGCTGGGGTGCTGGGGCACCTTCCAGGATCCGGCGCACTGCGACTTCACCTACGAGAACATGAGCGCCTGGGGGCGCGAGATGTTCGTCACCCCGGGTGTGATCGTCGACGGCAGGCTCGTCACCAACGACCTGGTGGACATCAACCTCGGCATCCGGATCCTGCTGGGCAGCTCCTACTACGACGACTGGCAGGGGCAGGAGCCGTTCGTCACCCACGACCCGCTGGGCAACCCGGTCGACATCCGCCACCCGTGGAACCAGCACACCATCCCGCGCCCGCAGAAACGCGACTTCAACGACAAATACAGCTGGGTGATGTCGCCCCGCTGGTTCGACGGGCAGGACATGCTCGCCCTGGACACCGGCGGCGGCCCGATCGCCCGGCTCTGGTCGACCGCGCTGTCGGGCAAGGTGGACATCGGCTACGTCAAGGCCACCGGCCACAGCGTGCAGATCAACCTGCCGCGCACGGCCACGCGGCCGGAGAAGACGTTCGAGTGGAAGATCCCCGAGCGCAACGGCGAGCTGCTGTCCAACGCGCTCGAACGCAACCGGGCCCGCACCTACTTCCAGGCCTACGCGGCGGCGTGCGCGCTGCACTTCGCCGAGCAGGGCCTGGCCGAGGTGCGCGCGGGACGCACCCAGACCTGGGCGCCGTTCACCGTCCCCGACGAGGCGATCAGCTGCGGCTTCAGCGAGGCGGTCCGGGGCGTGCTCTCCCACCACATGGTGATCAGGGACGGCCGGATCGCCAACTACCACCCGTACCCGCCGACGCCCTGGAACGCGAGCGTCCGCGACGTCAACGGCGTGCCGGGGCCGTACGAGGACGCGGTTCAGAACACCCCGATCTTCGAGGAGAACCCGCCGGAGAACTTCAAGGGCATCGACATCATGCGCGCCGTGCGCAGCTTCGACCCCTGTCTGCCGTGCGGGGTCCACATGTACCTCGGCGGCGGCAAGGAACTGCGCAAGCTGCACACCCCCCATGCCGCCAGCACCCTGTGATCGATCGGCCGCCGGGGAGCCGTCGGCTCCCCGGCGTGAGGACTGAGGAAAGGTGGCCCGGGCACAATGCTGCAAGCCCATGACGTCCAGGCGGCCGGCGGCCGCGTCGAGGCGCTGATCGCCGAACTCGCCACGCTCAGCGATCCCGCGACACGCGCCAAGGCCGAGGAACTCGTCCGGGTCCTGGTCGAGCTGTACGGCGCCGGTCTGGAACGCGTCGTCGAGATCGTCACCGAGACCGAGGCGGCGGAGGTGCTCCACCGCCTCGCCGGCGACGACCTCGTCTCAAGCCTGCTCGTGCTGCACGACCTGCATCCGCTGAGCACCGCCGAGCGCGTCCGCGAGGCGCTCGACGGCGTCCGGCCCCGCCTCGGGCTGGGCGAGGACGGCATCGAGCTGCTCGGCGTGGACGAGGCCGGGGTCGTCCGGCTGCGGCTGCGGGGCACCGGCCACGGCTGCCCCTCCTCGCGCTCCGCCGTCACCGACGCCATCGAACGCGCCGTCGTCCAGGCCGCGCCGGAGGTGTCCGGGGTGGACGTCGAGGAGCAGGCCGGCGACCGGGCGCCGCTGCTGCAGATCCAGCGGCACCGGCCCGGCCCGTGCCCGGAGCCGGAGAAGATCCCGTGACGGCCACCGGGCTGCGCCGCTTCCGCGGGCCCCGGCAGGCGCGGGTGGCGCGGTGCGAACTGTGCGCCGAGCCGGCCGGCGAGGACCACGGCCACGTGGTGAACCTCGAGAGCCGGGCGCTGCTGTGCGCCTGCCGGGCCTGCCGCCTGCTGTTCGACCACGGCGCGGGCGCCCGCGGGCGCTACCGCGCGGTGCCGGAGCGCTACCTCTACGCCCCGTCGTTCAGCGTCGGCGCGGCCGACTGGGAGGAGCTCCAGATCCCGGTCCGCACGGCGTTCTTCTTCCGCAACTCCGCGCTCGACCAGATGGTCGCCTTCTACCCGAGCCCTGCGGGGGCGACGGAGTCCCTGCTCCCGATGGAGACCTGGGAGCGCGTCATGAAGGCCAACCCGATGCCGGCCGACGTCCTGCCGGACGTCGAGGCGTTCCTGGTGGACCGCCGGCCCGAGGGCGGCACCGCCTGTTACCTGGTGCCGATCTCCGCCTGCTACGAGCTCGTCGGCCTGGTGCGGCTGCACTGGAAGGGCTTCGGCGGCGGCCAGGAGGCGTGGGAGGCCATCGAGGGCTTCTTCGCGGAGCTGCGCGGCCGCAGCCGCGTCGTGCCGGCCGGAGCCGGAGGGCAAGACGATGACCGATGAGCTCCGTTTCGCCTGCGTGGGCGCGAGGGCCGAGCCGCACGCGGCCTTCCCGACGCTGGTCTTCCGGCTGCGGATCACCGAGCCGTCCCCCGGCGGGGTGCACGCCATCGCGCTGCGCTGCCAGATCCGGGTGGAACCGCACCTCAGGCGGTACGTCCCGGCGGAGGCGGAGCTGCTGGAGGACCTCTTCGGAGACCCCTCGCGCTGGGGCGACACGCTGAAACCCCTGCAGTTCGCCAACGTCTCGGTCACCGTCCCCGCCTTCACCGGGACCACCGAGATCGACCTGCCCGTGCCCTGCAGCTACGACCTGGAGGTGGCCGCGGGCAAATACTTCGCCGCGCTGGACGGCGGCGAGGTCCCCCTCCTGCTGCTCTTCAGCGGCACCGTGTTCGCCCGGGCGGAGAACGGTTTCGCCGTGGGACAGGTGCCGTGGCACTGCGAGGCCCGCCACGGGCTGCCGGTGACCGTCTGGCGGGAGCTGATGGACCGCTACTTCCCCGGGACCGGATGGCTGAGGCTGCGCCGGGACACCCTGCGGGCCCTGCACCGCTTCAAGACCGGACGCGCCCTGGCGACGTGGGACGCGGCGGTGGAACAACTACTCAAGGAGACGCCGGGGTGAGCGTGCCGATGGAGATTGCCCGGCGGGTGGCCGACGCGGTGCTGTACGAGGGCTACCTGCTCTACCCCTACCGGGCGTCGGCGGCCAAGAACCGGGTGCGCTGGCAGTTCGGGGTGCTCGTGCCCCCGGGGTTCTCCGCCACCGCCGAACCCTCCTCCAGCGTGACCGAATGCCTCCTCGAACGGGCCGACGACGCCGTGGTCCGCCTGCGCCTGCGGTTCCTGCACGTCAGGACCCGCAGCGTCGAGCGGGCCGAGGACGGCGGCCACCGGCCGGTGGAGGAGCTGACCAGCGGCGGCCGGACCTACCTCACCTTCGAGGAGGCGACCGAGCGCGAGGTGGAGGCCGTACTGCCCGTCGCCGCCCTGCTCGGCGCCGAACGGACGGTCGAGGTGCGCCTCCCCGGAGACCGCTCGGCCGAGCTGATCCTCGCCCCGTCCGGCGAGCGGGAGGGCCGCGTCGTCTCCGAGCACCTGCCGCTGCAGGCGGTGCTCAGAGCCGGGGCCGAGCGGGTGCCGGGCCCGTACGGCCTGATCAGGCTGCGCGTCCGGGTGGAGAACACCTCCGGCTGGACCGGGCCGGACGCGACGCGCGAGCAGGCGCTGCGGCGCTCGCTGATCTCGGCACACCTGCTCGTCGGGGTGACCGGAGGCGCCTTCGTCTCCCTGCTCGATCCGCCGGAGTGGGCCCGGCCGGCCGCGGAGGACTGCCGCAACGAGCACACCTGGCCCGTGCTCGTCGGCGAGCCCGGCCACCGCGACGTGGTGCTGTCCTCGCCGATCATCCTGTACGACTACCCGGACATCGCCCCGGAGAGCCCGGGCGAGCTGTTCGACTCCACCGAGATCGACGAGATGCTCCACCTGCGCACCATCACCCTCACCGAGGAGGAGACGCGGCAGGCCAGGGCGACCGATCCCCGGGCGGCCCGGCTCATCGACATGGTCGGTGACATGCCGCCCGAGATGGTGGAGCGGCTCCACGGCGTGATCCGCTACCTGGGCGCGCCCGCGCGGGAGGCCGGCACGCCCTGGTGGGACCCGGGGGCCGACCAGGGCGTGTCGCCGGACACCGACAGCGTGGTCGTCTCCGGGGTGGAGGTCGCCCGGGGGAGCCGGGTCCGGCTGGTCCCCGGCAGGCGCCGCGCCGACGCCCACGACATGTTCCTGGCCGGCCGGACCGCCCGGGTGGAGGCCGTGCTCCTCGACCTCGACGGGGCCCGGCACCTGGCCGTCACCCTGGAGGGGGACCCGGGCGCGGACCTGCACCGATCCCACGGCCGCTTCCTCTACTTCGCCCCCGACGAGGTCGAGCCGCTGGAGAACGGGGAGGCCATCGCATGAGGATCCTCGTCGCGGGGGTCGGGAACGTGTTTCTCGGCGACGACGGCTTCGGCGTCACGGTGGCCAGGCGGCTGGCGGGCACGGAGCTGCCCGACGGGGTCCTGGTCACCGACTTCGGCATCCGCGGCGTCCACCTCGCCTACGAGCTCACCGGCGGCGGCTACGACGCCACGATCCTCCTCGACGCGGCCTCGCGCGGCAGCCCGCCCGGCACGCTGTACGTGCTGGAGCCGTCGCCCGGCGAGTGCCCGGGGTCCTTCGTCGACGCCCACGCCATGACGCCCGAGTCGGTGCTCGCGCTGGCGGACACGCTCGGCGGCGTGACCGGTCGGGTCCTGCTCGTCGGCTGCGAGCCCGCCGACCTGTCGCCCGGCATGGAGCTGAGCGCCCCGGTCGCCGGCGCCGTCGGCGCGGCGGTGAACCTGGTCCGGGAGCTGCTCCTGGAGCTGGTCGGGCAACAGACCGCGCCGGTGCGCGCCGGCACGGGTCACGAGGAGGAACGGACATGCTGAAACGTCTGATCGTCGGAGCGCTCGTCGCCGGGGTGGCGGTGCTGGTCGTCCAGTCGATCCCCGACATCAAGCGCTATCTGCGGATCAGGAAGATGTGACGGCCCCGACGCCTGCGCATCTGACGGCGGGCCGTGCCACGGCCCGGTGGAACGACAAGTGGGACCGAACGGAACGAGGTGAAGTTCAGCCATGCATGAATTCGGGATCGCGGAGGCGATCCTCGACGCGGTGGAGAGACGGGCGGCCGGCCGGCGGGTGGAGCGGGCGAGGGTGCACGCGGGTGCCCTGCTCCGCATCACGGAGCCGGTGATCAATCAGGCGTTCGCCATGGTCGCGGACGGGTCGCTGGCCGAGGGCGCGAAGGTGGACCTGGTCATCGTCCCGGTGCAGCTGCTGTGCCGCTCCTGCGGGCAGACGGCCGCCTCCGTCGACCCCTTCGCCACCTGCCCCGAATGCGGCGGCACCGATATCGACACCGAGGGCGGCGACGACCTCGTCCTCGAATCCATCCAGATGGCGGAGGCCGCTCATGTGCCTGGGGATCCCCGGCGAGATCGTGGAAATCCTGTCGGACCGTCCTGACCTGGCGATGGTCGACGTCAGCGGGGTACGGCGGGCGATCAACATCGGCCTGCTGGAGGAGGAGTCCCTCATCCCCGGCGACTGGATCCTCATCCACGTCGGGTTCGCGCTGTCGAAGATCGACGAGGAGGAGGCACGGGCCGCGCTCGACTTCCTCGAAAGCATCGGCGAGGCGTACGAGGACGAGATCGCGGCTCTCCGCGAATCCATGATCGAGCAGGGGTGAGGTCGGATGCGCTTCGTCGACGAATACCGCGACGCCGCCAAGGCCCGGGTGCTGGCCGAGCGGATCGCCGCGCTGTGCGAGCCCGGCCGCGCCTACAAGTTCATGGAGGTGTGCGGCGGGCACACCCACACCATCTACAAGCACGGGCTGGAGGACTACCTGCCCGAGGCCGTCACGCTCGTGCACGGCCCGGGCTGCCCCGTCTGCGTCATCCCGATGGGAAGGGTGGACGACGCCATCCACATCGCCGGGCAGCCGGATGTGATCATGACGTCGTTCGGCGACATGATGCGCGTCCCCGGGGGGAAGGGCTCCTTCCTCGATGCCAAGGCGCGGGGGGCCGACATCCGCATGGTCTACTCCCCGCTGGACGCCCTGAAGATCGCGCGGCAGAACCCCGGCAGGCGCGTGGTCTTCATGGCGATCGGATTCGAGACCACCGCCCCCTCGACGGCGATGACCGTCCTGCGCGCGGCCGCCGAGGGGATCGACAACTTCTCGATCTTCTGCAACCACGTGACGATCATCCCGGCGATCAAGGCGATCCTGGACTCGCCCGACCTGCGCCTGGACGGCTTCGTCGGGCCGGGCCACGTCTCGGCCGTCATCGGCTGCCGGCCGTACGGGTTCATCGCGCGCGAGTACGGCAAGCCCCTGGTGGTGGCCGGTTTCGAGCCGCTCGACGTGCTCCACACGGTCTACCGGATCCTCGCGCAGCTCGCCGAGGGCCGGGCGGAGGTGGACAACCAGTACGCCCGGGTGGTGCCGTGGGAGGGCAACCCCAAGGCCCTGGGCGTCATCAACGAGGTGATGGAGCCGCGGCCGTACTTCGAATGGCGGGGACTGGGGTTCATCTCGCACTCGGCGCTCAGGGTGCGGGAGCGGTACGCCGCCTTCGACGCCGAACGGATCTTCCAGATCCCCGGCGGGCGGGTGGCCGACCCCAAGGCATGCCAGTGCGGCGAGGTGCTCAAGGGCGTGCTCAAACCCTGGGAGTGCAAGGTGTTCGGCACCGCCTGCACCCCGGAGACCCCGATCGGCACCTGCATGGTGTCGTCCGAGGGCGCGTGCGCGGCGTACTACAACTTCGGCCGTTTCTCGCGCGAGCGGGTCAAGGAGGCGACCCACTGATGGACACCGAGGAAGGCGCCGCCCTCCGGGCGGAGGGCGCGGCACCCGAGAACGGTCTCGCCGGCCTCACCGGCCTCACCGGCCAGGAGAGGCCGGCCCCTCAGACGCCCACCTGCCCGGCGCCCGGGCAGCGGGTCCGGCGGGGCGGCGCGGCGGTCCCGGGCCGCGAGCAGGAGGTCCTGGACCGGATCGAACGGGTGCGCCGCGGCAGGGCCCGGGTCCGGGAGGACCTGATCACCCTCGCGCACGGCGCCGGCGGCAAGGCCACCCACACCCTGATCGAGGCGGTGTTCCTGGAGGCGTTCCGCAACCGGCTGCTGGAGCCCCTGGAGGACGGCGCGGTCGCCGACGGGCTCGCCTTCACCACCGACTCGTACGTGGTGACGCCGCTGTTCTTCCCGGGTGGGGACATCGGAGACCTGGCCGTCAACGGCACCGTCAACGACCTGGCGATGTGCGGGGCGCGCCCCCGCCACCTGTCGGCCGCCTTCATCATCGAGGAGGGCTTCCCCGTCGCCGACCTGCGGCGCATCACCGCCTCCATGGCGGCGGCGGCGCGGGCGGCGGACGTGTGGATCGTCACCGGCGACACCAAGGTCGTGGAGAAGGGCAAGGCCGACGGCTGCTACATCACCACCTCGGGCGTCGGGACGGTGGAGCGGCCGGTCCGGCTGAGCGCCGCCGCCGCCCGGCCCGGCGACGCGGTCATCGTGTCCGGCCCGATCGGCGAGCACGGCGTCACCGTCATGCTGGCCAGGGGAGAGCTCGACATCCAGGCCGACCTCACCTCCGACACCGCGCCCCTCAACACGCTGACCGCCCGGCTGCTGGACGCCTGCGGCGACGGGCAGGTGCGGTGCCTGCGCGACGCCACCCGCGGCGGGGTGGCGACGGTCGTCAACGAGATCGCCGCGGCCTCCGAGGTCGCGGTCGTGCTCGAAGAGGACGCGATCCCGGTGTGCCCCGCCGTACGCGGGGCATGTGAGCTGCTGGGGATCGACCCGCTCTACGTGGCGTGCGAGGGCCGGATGGTCGCGGTGGTGGCCCAGCGGTCCGCCGAGGCCGCACTGGCCGCCCTGCGCTCCCATCCGCTCGGCTCCGCCGCGGCCGTCATCGGGCGGATCGCCGACGACCCGCCCGGGCTGGTCCTGCTGAAGACCTCCTTCGGTGGCACCCGCATCGTCGACCTGCTGGTCGGTGACCCCCTGCCGAGAATCTGCTGAAAATCCGAAATCCCATGGGGGCTGGACATGAACGAGCCACGTGAATCAGAGGACGCGGGCCGGTTCGAGGGAGAAGAGCACGGTTACTCCCCTGACGTGGGGCACGCGAGCGAAGAGGTGGTGCAGGCGGGCAACCGGGCGTGGGGGCCGCCGCCGGAGGACAAGGGACCCGGCCGTGAGGTGTCGGAGGAGGAGCGCGAAGGGGTCTCCGCCACCGACACCGAGCCCGAGGGCCCTTCCGGCGTCGGCGTCAGCACGTCCCGGCGGGGCGAGGAGATCGCGGCCAAGGAGGGGGAGGAGGGCCGCGGGACGGCCGGTGTCGACGAGAGGACGGGACGCCCCTACGGCGCCTCCGGCCCCGAGGACGCCACCGGCGTCGCCCCCCAGGAGACCGTCGAGGAGGAGAGCCCGCACCTGCCTCCGGGGGACACCTCCTGAACCCGTCCGGATGCCGGACCGAGAGGGACGCCTTCCGAGCCCACCCCGCGTGGCGGGCCGCCGGGCCGCAGAAGGGGCCCGCCGCCCGGCGGGGCGCCGATCAGCCGGTCACCCTCAGCGCCGCCCGGTCACGTCGAAGGGCACCCGGTCGTGTCCGAGGCCGGTCACGTCGAGGGTCGCCCGGTCATCCTCAGCGTCGCCCGGTCATGTTGAGGGTCGCCCGGTCGTGTCCGAGGCCGGGCACGTCGAGGGTCGCCCGGTCGTGTCCGAGGCCGGCCGGTCACGCTGAGGGCCGGTTCCCGATCCCGGACCCGCGGTCATCGCCCGGTCGCGCCAGGCCATCAGCCCGGCCTGGCTGGCCAGCCGCGCCACCGCCGCCAGGTGCCAGGAGGCGGCGGTGTGGTCGCCGACGGCGGAGGCGAGCAGGGCGAGGAACCAGTCGACGGGGCCCACGCAGATCACCGCGGACAGGGCGGCGACGCGTCCGCTGTAGGGCAGCAGCGCCGAGTAGCTCACCTGGCAGGCCGAGACGTCGCCGACGGCCGCCTGGGCCGCCGCCTGCAGGCAGCTCGTGCTCAGCCACGACCAGTCCCGGGGCGGGGGGCACCAGCCCTCCTCCGCCAGCCGCCCGGCCTCCTCGGTGCGGCCCTGGGCACACAGTTGCAGCACCCGGGCGTCGTGATCCAGGGAGGGGTGGATCCCGCTGATGGCGTCGATGAGCGGCCCGGTCCCGGCCATCGTGTCCCGCTGGTAGTTCAGGGCCAGGCGGCCCATGGCCACGAGCCCGCCCGCGTGCCACACCCCGACCCGCTCGGCCTGGCGCCCGGCCTCGCCGAACAGCGTCTCGGCCTCGTCGAACCGGCCGGCCAGGGCCAGCCGGTGGGCCCGCCACATGGTGTGCTGGAAGCGTGGCCAGGGCAGCGGCAGCCGTTCCAGCATGGCCTCGCAGCGCGCGGCGGCCCGGTCCGCCCCCGCGAGGTCGGCCAGCTCCAGCCTGAAGTGCGTGTACAGCATCTGGGCGAGCAGCGTGAAGCCGGGCACCCGGGTGCGCAGCGCCAGATCCTCCAGCTCGTCGGCGATCTCCAGCAGCTCGGGGATGTGCAGCGGCTGGGGCAGCGACAGGTGCCGGGCGTTGAGCATCCGCATCAGCAGCTGCGGGTCGCCCAGCCGGCGGGCCATCTCGACCGCCTCGGCGGAGAGGGAGCGGCAGCGCGGGTCGTCGGTCCCGTCGTAGAGCTCCTGGGCCAGGCCGCCCAGCAGGCGGGCCCGTTCGGGGCTGTCGGTGGCGGGCAGCTCGCGCAGGGCGGCCTCGAAGCGGTGCACGAGCCGCAGCTCCACCGCCTCGTACGGGTTGCGGAGCGTCCAGATCGTGGGGGCGTCCAGCGCCGTCAGCGCGCGTGCGGTCAGCTCGGGGCCCGCCCCGGCGCGGTCGGCGGCCCGTACGGCCTCCGCCCGCGCCTGCCGCGCGCCCAGCGCGTCCCCGGCCTCCAGCAGGGCGCGGACCTGCCGCAGCAGCAGCTCCACGTGGTCGATCGGGTCGCCCGCCGAGGCGCCGTGCGCGGCGACGGCCCGGCCCCACCAGACGGCGGCCTCCTCGTAGGCCAGGCGCAGGCTCGCCTGCTGGGCGGCGGCCACCGCCCAGCGCGCGGCGGCGGTGTGCGCGGCCGGGCCGGCCTCCACCGCGTGATGGGCGATCACGGCCACGTCGGTACCCGGCCGGGTGGCCAGGACGGCCATCGCCTCCCGGTGGACCATCGCCTTGCGCAGCGGCGGGATCCCGCCGACGAGGGTCTCCCTGACCAGGTCGTGGACGAAGGCCATCCGGTTGCCGCGCGGGACCGTCAACCCGGCCCGGGCGGCCCGGTCCAGCGTGTCGTAGACCTTCGCCCGGCACGCCTCGGGCAGGGCGCCGGGACCGGATCCGTCCCGCGGCGATCTTGGGTCGAAGACGGCCTGGCACACCTCGGCGACCACGCCGGGATCGAAGTCCCGGCCGATCACCGCGGCGACCCCGAGCACCCCGCCGGTCCACCACCCCAGCGCGGCCAGCCGGCGGCGGATCAGGTCCGCCACCGCGTCGGGCACCGCCTCCAGGTCCTGGCCCTGGGCCAGCAGCCGGACGCTCTCGCGCACGAAGAACGGGTTGCCGCCGGTCCGCTCGGCCAGCCGCCCGGCGGTGGACTCGTCCACCTCGATGCCCATCCCGGCCGCCAGCTCCCGCACCGGCCCGCCCCCCAGCCCGGCCAGGCCGACCCGGAGCAGGTCGTGGCGGGCCAGCCGACCCAGCACCTCCTGCAACGGGGGCCGCTCCTCGCTGTCGCGGAAGGCGACGACCACGGTCAGCCGGACGCCGCGCGCCGGCCCGGCGGTGAGCGTGGCCACATCGCCCAGCAGCCCGAGCGAGGCCGGGTCGGCCCAGTGCAGGTCGTCCAGGACCACCACCAGCGGCCGGATCCGGGCGGCCTGGACCAGCCAGCGGGCCACCGCCTGATGGCGGCGTAGCAGCGCCGCCTCGGTGGAGCCGGCCGGCGTCTCGTCGTCCAGCAGCCCGGCCAGCGCCCCGCGGTCCGGCGGCGGCACGCTCTCGGCGAGCGCCTGCAGCACCTGCAGCCACGGCCACAGCGGCGGGGCCCCCTCGGCGTCGTGGCAGCGGCCCCACAGCACCAGGTGACCGCGCTCGGCGCAGCGCTCGCCGAACGTCTCCAGCAGCCGGGTCTTGCCGATGCCCGGCTCGCCGCTCACCGCGGCCATGCCCACCGTCCCGCGTCCGGCCAGCGCCTCCAGCTCCGCGAGCTGCCGCTCCCGGCCGGGCAGGGCGTCGCCGCGTGGAGGGGGCGCCGGGCAGGGAGACGGCGCCGGACAGGCGGCGGGCGCGACGGCGGGCGCCGGCACGCGGGGCGAGAGGAGGAGCGAGTCGGCCTGCCGGAGGATGTCGTCCTCCAGCGCCCTCAGCTCGGGCCCGGGGTCCAGGCCGAGCTCCTCGGCGAGCAGCTCCCTGGCATAGCGGAGCGCGGCCAGGGCGTCGGCCTGGCGCCCGGTGCGGTACAGGGCCAGGGTGAGCAGGCACCACAGCCGCTCGCGCAGCGGATGCGCGGCCGTCTCGTCCTCCAGGAAAGTGATCACGGCCTGGGGCCGGTCGCAGGCCAGCAGCGCCTGGGCGCGCCGTTCGATCGCCACCAGGCGCAGCTCCTGGAGGCGGCGGACCTCCATGACGGCCCACGGCTCGTCGGCGAACTCGCCGTAGGGCGGGCCGTGCCAGAGCTCCATCGCCTCGTCCAGGCAGGCCAGCGCCTCGTCGGGGGAGCGGGACTCGGAACGGGCGACCAGTTCGCCGAAGCGGATCGCGTCGACGTCCGTGGCGGCGAGCAGGTAGCCGGGAGGCCGGGCGAGGAGCAGCCGGGCGGGGGTGCGCGGGGCCCGGCCGGGCTCGATGACCCGGCGCAGGTTGGAGACGTAGGACTGCAGCGTGGCGAGCGCGCTCACGGGGGGCGCGCCGCCGTACAGGTCGTCGATCAGGGTGTCCGTGGAGACGACCGCCCCGCGCGCGAGCAGCAGCCGGCTCAGCACCGCACGTTGGCGCGGGCCGCCGAGCTCGACGGGCACCCCGCCGTCACGGACTCCGACCGCACCGAGAACCCGGAACTCCATCCCCACCCTCCCGGTCCCGCCACGGTGACAGGCCGCCGTGGTGGGACGGCTGCCGTATGCGTGACGCGCCACCGTTGTGCGGCGCGCCGGCGCGGGGAGCCCCTTCGGGGCCACTCCGCTCCGGGGCGTCACCCCCCAGCCTGGAACCATAGGTCCGCGTCCCGCCGGACCTCGTCCGCCGCCAGGGTGATCTCACCTCCGCCGACCAGGTGACTGCCCCGTCACCGCGGGCGCGTGAGACAGGTCCGCGGCCTTCCGGGGAGCCGCCTGCCGGTAGATCAACCCGGCCTTTACCTCTTCTTGCAGGCCGGGTTGATTTACCGGCAGGCGGCCCCGGGGATGGATCGCCCAAGCATGTCGATCATCGGCCTGCGTGCGTGCGGCGGCGAGGAGGAGCTCATGAGCCCGATCGTGGTGATCGGAGCGGGGCTCGGCGGCCTGGCCGCGGCGGTCCGGCTGGCCGCGGCCGGACGGGAGGTCACGGTCGTGGAGGCCCGCGAGGTCCCGGGCGGCTGCTGCGGGACGGCGAGCGTGGGGGACTACCGTTTCGACACCGGCCCGTCGGTGCTGACCATGCCGGACGTGCTGGCCGAGGTCTTCGCCGCCGCGGGCGAGGAGATGGCGGACGTCCTCCCGCTACGGCGGCTGGACCCCTACTACCGGCTGCGCTACCACGACGGCTCCCACCTGGACATCGTGCCCGGCGAGGAGGCGATGATCGAGCAGGTGCGCCGGCTGTGCGGCGGCGCCGAGGCGGACAGGTACCGGCGGTTCCGGGCCACGATCGGCGGGCTGTTCGCCTGCGAATGGCCCTCCTTCATCGACCGCGACATGACGCGGCTGCGGAGCCTGGTCCAGCCGGGAGTGCTGGCGCGGCTGGCCGCCCTGGGCGGGTTCCGGCGGCTCGACCGCCTGGTGAGAAGCCACCTCACCGACGCGCGGCTGATCAAGGCGCACACCTTCCAGTCCCTGTATGTGGGGCTGTCCCCCCAGCGGGCGCTCGGCGTCTACGCGGTGATCGCCCACATGGACACGGTCGGCGGGGTCTTCTTCCCCCGCCACGGCGGCATGCACGCCATCCCGCGGGCCATGGCCGCCGTGGCGGAGCGGGCCGGAGCGCGGATCAGGTACGGCGTGCGGGCCGTCGAGGTCGAGACCGGCTCCCACGGAGTCAGCGCGGTCCGGCTCGACACCGGCGAGCGCCTCGCCGCCCGGCACGCCGTGGTCGCCTGCGACCTGCCCCGCGCCCACGCCGGGCTGCTGCCCGCCGGGGCGCGCGACTGGCGGCTGCGCCGCCCCCGGTACTCGCCCTCCTGCCTGGTCCTCCACTTCGGCCTCGACCGGCGGCTCGCCGGGCAGGCGCACCACACCCTGCACTTCGGCCGGGGATGGAGCTCCACCTTCTCCGCCCTGAACGCCGGCCGGCCGCAGCCCGACCCGAGCCTGCTGGTCACCTACCCCGGGTCCGACGCCGGCGCCGCGCCTCCCGGCCACGCCACGCTCACCGTGCTGGAGCCGACCGCCAACCTGAGCGGCGCGGACGGCTGGGACGGGCTCACCTCCCGGCTGGAGGAGCGCCTGCTGGGCAGGCTGGCCGGGCTCGGGTACGGCGACCTGACCTCCGCCCTCCGCCTCACCGTCGACCCGCCCGCCTGGGCGCGGCTCGGACACTCGGCGGGCACCCCGTTCGCGATGGACCACCGCTTCACCCAGACGGCCTGGTTCAGACCGGCCGGGGCGGCCCGGCGCGTCCCCGGCCTCCACTTCGCGGGCATGTACACCGCGCCGGGAGTAGGGGTGCCGCCGGTGCTGATCTCGGGGAAACTCGCGGCCGAACGCATCCTGGAGACCTCCCGATGACGCTGACCGGAAGTTACGAGTGCTGTCGCAGGCTCAACGCCCGCCACGGCCGGTCCTACTACCTGGCGACCCTGCTGCTGCCGGCCTGGAAGCGCCCCCACGTGCACGCCCTGTACGGCTTCGCCCGCTACGCCGACGAGATCGTCGACTCCTTCACGGCGACGGGTGACCGCGTGGCGGCGCTCGACGGACTGGCCGGCCGGACGGCCGGGGCGCTGGCGGGCGGCGCCGTCGACGACCCGGTGCTGCCCGCGTTCGCCCACACCGTGCGCTCGTTCGGCATCGACCGCGCCGACATCGACGACTTCCTCCGGGCGATGCGGGCCGACCTGACCGTCAACCGCTACGCCACCTACGACAGCCTGCTCGGCTACATGGAGGGCTCGGCGGCGGCCATCGGGACGATGACGCTGCCCGTCCTCGAACCGCTGCCCGGCATGGCGGAGGCGGCCCGCGGCCCCGCCCGCGAGCTCGGACTGGCCTTCCAGCTCACCAACTTCCTGCGTGACGTGGCCGAGGACCTGGCGCGCGGCCGGGTGTACCTCCCGCTCGCCGACCTGGACAGGTTCGGCGTGGCCGAGGCCGACCTGGGAGGCGGCCACCCCACCGCCGCCCTGCGCGAGCTGCTGGCCTTCGAGATCGAGCGGGCACGGGGTCACTACCGGCTGGCGCTGGAGGGCGTCGAGCTGCTGACCCCGTCCTCACGGCCGTGCGTCCGCGCGGCCTACGAGCTGTACGGCGGCATCCTCGACCGGATCGAGGCCGCGGGCCACGACGTCCTCGGAGCCCGGGCCACCGTGCCCCGGCGCCGCAGGCTGGCCGTCTTCGCGCGGCACCTGCTCGCGGCGTCGGTGGCCGACCGGGCCGAACGCCGGGTCACGGTCCAGGTGCCCTGAACCGCGCGAGCGCAATCGTCTGTCACTGCCGTCAGGAGGATGTGATGCCGGAGCCGGTGGTCGTCGACGCGATGGGTGGAGACCACGGACCAGCCGAGACGGTCGGCGGAGCCGTCCTGGCCCGGCGGGAGCACGGCGTCCCCGTCGTGCTCGTCGGCCGGGCCGGGGAGATCCGCGCGGAGCTGGCGCGCCACGGCGCGGTGGACGAGATCGACGTGGTGCACGCCGAGGAGGCCGTCCCGATGGGGGAGCGGGGCACGGGGGGCGCCGCCTCCGGAGCCTCCAGCCTCCGGGTGGGCTGCGAGCTCCTGCGGCAGGGGGCCGGCTCGGCGCTCGTGTCGGCCGGCTCCACCGGCGCGGTCGTCTCGTGCGCCATCCGCGGCGTCGGCCGCGCGCCGGCCGTGCTCCGGCCGGCCCTGGCGATCGCCCTGCCCGCGGTGACCGGCGGCGCCACCGTGCTGATCGACGCCGGGGCGACCTCCGACCCCACGCCCGAGATGGTCGCCCAGTTCGCCCTGCTCGGCGCCTCCTACGCCCGTCTCGTGCTCGGCGCGGCCGACCCGTCGGTCGGCCTGCTGTCGATCGGCGCGGAGCCGGGCAAGGGCAACCGGCTGACCCGCAGGGTGGCGGAGCTGCTGCCGTTGCTGCCGTTGCGCTTCCACGGCAACGTCGAGGGCCACGACGTGCTGGCCGGCGCCGTCGATGTGATCGTCACCGACGGGTTCACCGGCAACGTCGTGCTGAAGAACGTCGAGGGAGCCGTCCGGGCCGTGCTGACCCTGGTGGCGCGCTCGGGGACCGCCGCGCCGGAGGCGCTGCGGGAGGTGGCCCGCCGCTACGGGCCGGAGACCCACGGAGGGGCGGTGCTGCTCGGCCTGAGCGGCACCGTCGTCGTCGCGCACGGCTCCTCCCGCGCCGCGACGGTCGCGCGGGCCTGCGCGGTCGCACACGACCTCGCCGGCGGCGGGGTCGCCGCCCGTCTCCGGGACCATCTCACGGCCGAGCCGGTGAATTGAACCGGTGCGCGATGCGCGTGGTGCGCGGTACGCGGTGCGCGTGGTGAGCGCGCACCCGCGCCCGGGACAGGGCCCGGACCCGGCTCCGGAGCGGCGCCCGGACCGACGATCGGCGAGGCCGGCGGCCGCCCGGCCCGCCAGGTCCGCCCGGTCCGCCGGGGCGGCCGGGGACGGGTCACGGACGGTGGCCGCCGTACCTGGCCAGGGGGTCGATCCCGTCCCAGGTCCCCTCGCTGCCGTACGGAACGAACCGGGCGAACAGTTCTTCGGAGTACCAGCCCTCCGCCCGTGTCCGCCCGATCGCCTCCCGGTGCGCCTGCCCCCGGTAGGCGAAGTCCCGCACCGCGCGGGAGTCGCGCCACAGCGAGAACGTGGCCTGCCGGGCCAGCGGCCACTCCCCGACGCCGACCGAGGCCAGGCAGCCGTCCTGCTCCCGCAGCAGGCGCTCCACCTGGGGGACCGACCGGTAGAACGGCACCAGCAGGGAGGGGCGGATCGACGCGCGGGTCAGCACGGCGACCGGCCCGCCCGTGTTCCGCCGGGAGATCTCCTCGATCGGCCCGAACGGCTCCACCCCGCCCCACCGGCCGCGCGAGGCCAGCGGCGCCAGCCGTACCTGCCAGGACTCCTCGGCACGGCCCCGCCAGCGTGCCGCCACGGGGGAGCTCTCCAGGAAGTCCTCCAGCGCCCGCTCTCGGTCCCAGACGGCCAGCAGCGCCCAGCGCCGCAGGTCCGCGCCCAGGCTCATGGAGGCTCCGCGGCCGGAACCCAGCAGCCGCCAGAACAGCAGTCCCGCGGTGCCCGCCAGCACCGGCCGGTCGGCGGCCATGTACCGCATGGCCCCCAGGTCCGCATACCTCGTGAGGTGGAACGAAGCGATGATTCTCCTGCCCGTCGTGGTCATCGGCGGCTACCTTCTCGGGTCCGTGCCGGTCGCGGTGCCGATCGCCCGGACGCACGGCTTCGACCCCCGTGAGGTCGGCGACGGCAACCCCGGCTTCTGGAACGTCAAGGAGCGGCTCGGCTGGCGGGCCGCCGCACCCGTGTTCGCGGGCGACACGCTCAAGGGCGCGCTCGCCGCGCTGCTCGCCCTCGTGGCCGGCGGCCCGCACACCAACGGGCCCGGGGCCGGCGCCGTGCCGGTGTATCTGGCGGTGGCCGCCGCGATGGTCGGGCACGCCTGGCCGCTGTTCGCCGGCTTCCGGGGCGGCCGGTCGGTCCTCGTCTTCGTGGGCGGCTCCGCCGTCATCTGCCCGCCCGGATTCCTGCTCGGCGTCGCGGTCCTGATCGCGGGGGCCATGCTGACGCGCTCCTTCGCCGTCGGCGCGCGGGCGGGCGTGTTCTGCCTGCCGCTGTTCCAACTGCTCTTCGCGCCGGTGGAGCACGTGGCCGGGACGGGAGCGCTGATGTGCCTCATCGGGCTGCGCTTCCGGCAGGCGGCGCGGGCCGGGCGGGCGGGCCGGCCGCTCCCGCGGGAGCCGTGAGCCCGCGGGCCGCGGTGGGATAGGTACGGCCGCGCCAGCCGCGCACCGGGCGGAGCGTCGCCTGCGTCAGCCGTACGGCGGTCAGCGGGTCCAGCAGGGGTGACAGCAGCACGCCGGGGCCGGGCCGGGTGTAGCTGCCGCGCAGCGCGCCGGTCAGCGACAGCCGTACGGCCAGCAGCCCCAGGTCGAGCCGGGTGGGCCGGCCGGCCGCCAGCCGCAGGACGGGCAGCGCGGCGGTCAGCCAGATCACGGCCAGGTCGGCGGCCTGTCGGCCGGGGCCGGTGACGTCGCACAGCGGCAGCGACCGCCCCCACTCCCGCCACACCTCGGCCGCCGACTCGTGCATGTCGACCTCCAGCAGGCCGCCGGAGTCCAGGAAGCCGACCGCCCAGCCCGCGGCGGCCAGGTTCCGGGCCAGCGCCACGTCGTCGGTCATGTGCCCGCGGACCCGCGCGAACCCGTCGGTGGCCAGCATCGCCGTACGGCGGAAGGCCATGCACTGGCCGTTGGCCAGGACCCGGTGCGGAGCCGGGGCGACGGACGGCCCGATGGGGCCGGACCGGTAGACCAGCGTCGCCAGGAACGAGGCGTGCAGCGCCTGCTCGGCGGTCCCGCCGCAGACGAACCTGGGACCGGCGCTGACCAGGTCGTAGCGGTCCAGGGCCGCGGCCAGCGAGCCGAACAGGCCCGGCGCCGGCCGGGTGTCGGCGTCGAGCGTCACCACGATGTCGCCGCGGGCCGCCTCGACCCCCTGTCGCAGCGCCCACTGCTTGCCCACCCAGCCCTCCGGGAGGGGCGCGCCCGCGACGACCCTGGCGCCGAGATCGGCGGCCAGCCGCGCCGTGCCGTCGCCCGACTCGTCGTCGACGACGACGACCTCCGCGACGGCCGGATCGGCGAGCACGGCCGACAGGCAGGGGCCGATGCGGCGCTCCTCGTCGCGGGCCGGGACCACCACCGAGATCCGCCCGGCGGCCGTCTCGACGGGGGCCAGCGGGGGCAGCCGGCCGCGGCCGCGGGCCAGCCGTACCCCCACGGCGAGGGCGGCGGCGGCCTGGAGCGCGGTGAGCGGTCTCATCGGCGGAAGTCCGCTGCCACGAGCGAGGCGACGATGCGGCCGCCCATCGCCACCAGCGGCAGCCCGCCGCCGGGGTGCACGGAGCCGCCCACCAGATACAGGCCCCGCCGGGGCCCTCGGTTGCCGGGGCGGCGGAAAGGGGCGAACGGGCCGGCGTAGGCGCCGCCGTAGATCGCCCCGCCCCACGCGCCGTACCGCTCGCGCAGGTCGGCGGGGGTCAGCAGGTCGACGAAGCGCAGTCGCCCCGACAGGTCGTGGCCCCGGGCGGCCAGCCGCTCCAGCACCAGGTCGCGGTAGGAATCGGGGGAGATCGGCCACCGGCCCGGGTCGCGGGCCGGGACGTTGACCAGCATGACCCAGTTCTCGGCGCCGTCGGGCGCCTGCGACGGGTCGTCGACGGCCGAGCAGCCGACGTAGACGGTCGGGTCCACCGGCGGCCGGCGGCGCTCGAAGATGTCGGCGAACTCCCGCCCGTAGTCGGCGGAGAAGACGACGGAGTGGTGCGCCAGCCCTTCGGTCCGACCCTCCACCCCGGCCAGCAGCAGGAACGCCGAGGAGGAGGCGCCCAGCGCGGCGATGCGCCGCAGCCGCCGCCGGTCCGGCAGCAACCGCCCGTAGAGGGCCGCCGCGTCGGTGTTGGCGATCACGACGTCGGCGCCTTCGCGCTGCCCGCAGGCCAGCCGTACCCCCCGGACGCGGCTGCCGTCGGCGAGCACGTCCGTCACCTCGGCGCCGAGGGCGACCTCCACCCCCGCCTCCTCCAGCAGCAGGGCCAGGGCGTCGGCGACGCGGGGCAGCCCGCCCGGCACGTACCAGCCGCCCTGCCCGTGCTCGATCGCCGGGATGCAGGCCAGGGCCGCCGGCGCCCGGTACGGGCTGGAGCCCGCGTAGGTGGCGTAACGGCCGGCGTACTGGCGCAGGCGCCGGTCGGTGAAGAAGCGCCGGGCCAGGCCGTCGAGGGTCCGGCCGGGCGCGACCGCCAGCAGGTCCGACAGGCGCGCCCGCGCCGGCGGCCGGGTGAGCGGCCCGGCGAAGAACGTGCGGCACGACGCCTCGAAGCAGGCCCGCGCCCACCGGTGGAAGGCCAGCCAGTTGCGGCCCTCGCCCGGCGAGAGCCGGTCCACCTCGGCGGCCATCCTGTCCGGGGCGCGGTGCGCCGTCAGCGTCGAGCCGTCGGCGAAGCGGTAGCGGCACAGCTCCCGCGGCTCGACGAGGCCGAGCTCCAGGCCGAGATCGGCGAAGACGCCGGGCAGGGTCAGCAGGGACGGCCCGACGGAGAAGGTGAAACCGTCGCGCGCGTGCTCGGCGAGCTTGCCACCCAGCCGGTCCCGCCGCTCGTACAGGCGGACCCGGTGCCCCTGGCGGGCCAGCAGCAGGGCGGAGACCATGCCGCCCACGCCGCCGCCGACCACGATCACCTCCGCCACGCACGCCTCCAGGCGAGTACGGAGAACAGGCCCATACAGGCTCCTCCCACGCCGGCGACCAGCGGATCCGGCGGGTCGAAGACGGCCGCGAACCCCAGGGTCTCCATGAACGCCATCGCCGTGTAGATCGCGACCAGCCCGGCGCTCCTGGCGCCCGGGTCGGTCAGGGCCGCCTCGATCACGGCCATGACCAGCAGCGAGACCACCAGCCAGCCGGCGAAGTTGCCGGCCGGCACCCCCCGGTAGAGGCCCGGGTCGTGCCAGGTCCACAGGCCCAGCCGGACCATCTGCGGATCGAGGAACAGGTCCCACGCGGTCAGCGCCAGGGCCCCCAGCCCGATCCGCGCCGCCCGGCTCCCCGGCGCCGCGGCCGCGGCCGTCGCGTGGGCCGCCAGGCCCATGCCGCCCCACGCCAGCGCCACCACCACCGGCACCCCGCCGAGCTGCGGCCGCAGCAGCCCGGTGTAGCCGTAGTCCCCGAAGGGCAGCCCGGTCCTGACGCCGACCCACTCGGCGGCGTACCCGGTCACCGCCGCGGCGCCCAGCGCCGCGGCCGCCCGGGGGAGGGGATGGGCCCGTGCGGCGAAGGCCAGGGCGCTCGCCGTCAGCAGCAGCACGACCACGCCGGCCAGTCCGATCGGCCGAGGCTGCAGCCCCGACGCGACCTGCGCGGCGATCACGGCCAGCAGCAGGCCCCCGCCGAGCACACCGAGGACGTCGAGGCCGCCCGGGGACGGCCCGCGCCGCACCGCGTCCCTCACCGCGCCGGGGGCGGGGCGTCCGCTGTTCACCCCATGGCTGTGCCCTGCCGACGGTCATCGGAGCGGCGGGCCTCGGTCAGATTCGCTTTGACCTCCCGCCGCCGCGGCCGCCCGTCCTACGTGGCCGACGCCTTCAGATGGTCGAGTACGGCCCGCGCCACCTCGTGCTTGGACATCTCGGGCCGTTGGAAGCGCAGGTCGGCCACCTCGGCGAAGGAGGCCGCCCGCCGCTCGTGCAGTTCGGACGCCAGCGCGAGCGGCTCCTTGCCGAAACGCGGCCGGTGGGACCTGGCCTTGATCTTCTCGGCCAGGAACTCGGGTGTGGCGTCCAGCCACACGACCAGGGCCGGCTTCAGCTCGGCCCGGGAGCGCGGGTCGTCGAGCACGCTGGCCGCGGCGGCGATGACCGGCGCGGGCCGTTCGGCGAGAGCCTCCCGCAGGTGGGCCGCCTCCCTGGCGTGGAGCACCTCGGCGCCGTCACCGGCGGCGATCTCGGCGGCCGTGGCGCCGTAGCGCTGTTGGAGATATTCGTCGCTGTCGCGCACGGGCCTGCCGAGGGCCTCGCCGAGCAGCCGTGACACGCTGGTCTTCCCCGCGCCCATCAGACCGATCACGACGATCGGGATGTCGGCCGTCATGCGCGTCACCTCCTGAGGTTCGTGGAACGGAGTGTCCGTCCCCTGCCCGCGAGGATCGGCTCTAGCCCTCCGCTCCAGCCCTCGGAGCCCTCCGCGCTAACCCTCCGCCGCGTCGGCGTTCCGGTTCTCCGCCGCGTCGGCGAGCAGGGCGGCGGCGACGGCGCGGGCCTGCCCGGCCGGGGCGGCCGACCGCTCGCGCAGCGCTGTGACGATCGCGCCGTCCATGAGCATGACGAGCTGCCGGGCGAGCACGGCGGGGTCGTGGTGGCCGGCCGCGACGAGCAGGGACTCGACGTAGCCGATCACCCTGTTCTTGTGGCCGGCCGCGACCCGGTGGGCCGGGCTGTCGGGGTCGGCGCTCTCGACCATCGTGTTGATGAAGGCGCACCCGCGGAAGTCGGCGCGGGCGAACCGTTCGGCCAGCGCGTCGAAGACCGCCAGCGGCCCGCCGCCGTGAGCGGCGACCCGCTCGGCCAGCCACTGGCGCCACCGCAGGTCACGGCGTTCGAGCATGGCCACGACGAGGTCGTCCTTGCTCGGGAAGTGCCGGTAGAAGGAGGCGCGGCCGACTTTGGAGACGGTCAGGATCTGCTCCACGCCGACGGCCCGGACCCCCTCGGCGTAGAAGAGCTCCTCGGCGGTGTCCAGCAGGCGTTCACGGGCTCGGGTCGGCATGCAGGGATTCTATCCATTCTTGACGGAAATGGAACCGATCAGTACCGTTACCGCAGACGGAACCGATCAGTACCATTTTGGGGAGACGCCATGCCTCGGCTGCCGCAGTTGACCGATGACCCCGAGGGCCTGCTGGAGGAGACACAACGCCAGCTCGGCCGGGTGCCCAACCTGTACGCCGCGCTGGCCAACGGCCCCGCCGCGCTCCGCGGTTACCTGGCGATGCGCGACGCGCTCACCCGGGGCGTGCTGCGCGCCAGGCTGCGCGAGCAGATCGCCCTGCTGGTCGCCCAGGAGAACCGCTGCACCTACTGCGTCAGCGCGCACACCATGCGCGGCACCCGTATGGGCCTGAGCGAGGAGGAGCTGAAGCTGACCCGCGACGGCCACGACGCCGACCCGCACGCCGACGCGGTCCTGCAGATCACCCGGGAGGTCGTCCAGGCGGGCGGCAGGGTGGGCGACGAGAGCCTGGCGCGCGCCCGGCAGGCCGGTGTGACCGACGCCGAGCTCGCCGAGATCGTCGCCCACGTCGCGCTCAACACCCTGTCGAACTACTTCAACCACCTGGCCCGGCCCGACCTCGACTTCCCCGAGGTGACCGCGTGAACCTCACCTGGCGCACCGCCTCCGTCGAACTCGTCGAGGGCTACCGGATGACCGGCCCCGACGGCGCCCCCACCGGCCGCGTCGAAGAGGCCCGGGTCGCCTTCGAGGGTGGCTTCGCCCACATCGAGGTGCCGGGCACCGGCCACATCGACGTCGTCTCCGCCCCCGCGGTCCGATTGATCACCTACCGGCCCGCCTGAGGCGCCCGAGCGTCCGCCGGGCCCAGCGGTTCTCCCGCCCGCGCAGACCGCCGTGGGCACACACCTGCGCGAGCGGGAGAACCCTTCCGATCGTGCCCGGTCCCGGCCGGCGCCGACCTGCGTGCCGGCCGCCGCGCCCGGTTCGCTCCGGCCCGACGGGCCGACCGGCCCGGTACGGCGGCGGAGGTCAGCCGCCGGGCCGCCACTGTTGCGTGGGCCACGTCTCCTGCTTCCAGGCGCTGTCCCAGAACATCCACTCGTACTCCGTGGCCTGGACGAACGCCTCGGTCATGGCCGCGCGCGTCTCGCCGTCCGCCCCGGCCGCCAGCCGGTCGGCGATCTCCTTGGCCCGCTCGACCGACTTGGCGAAATCCGGATCGGCGTAGGTGGAGATCCACGCCTGGTAGGGGTGGCCGGCGACGTCGCCCACCTGCTTCACCAGCGCCGCTCCCACGTCCTGGTAGACCCAGAAACACGGCAGGACGGCGGCGACGAGCACCGGGTACGGCGCGGCCAGCGCGACGGCCTGGAGGAAGGAGGAGTAGCCGAGGCAGGTGGGCGAGGTGCGGATGCCCGAGAGGTCGGCCGCGCTCAGACCGTACTCCTCGATGTAGCCCTCGTGCAGGGTCCGCTCGGCGGCCAGCGCGGCGTGCGCGCTGCTCGACCAGAACGCGGCCTCCTCGGAGTCGCCGGCCCGCACCGAGGCGGTGGCGAGCGCCTTGGAGAACGCCTCGAGGTATCTGGCGTCCTGCACGATGTAGAAGGCGAAGCGCCGGCGGTCGAGTGTGCCCTCGCCGAGTGCGGCGTTGAAGGGGTGCTCATGGATGGCCCGTAGCAGTGCGGTGGAGCGTGCCCAGACGTCGTCGCAGAACATGACGTCCCTTCGCTAGTTCGAACTAGATCAGGTTCGACGGGTGTGATCTCAGCCCCGGATCCGCCGGGGCACCCCGCGTCGCGAGTAGGGTAACAGCTCGCCGGGCTCCGTCCCCTGCCGGCCGCCGTCGACCGCCATGGATCACAGGGCACGCCTGTCACGGCCCCGGCCGCCCCGCCACCGGCCGGTCGCCCGGACCCTCGGCGCACGCGGTCCGCGCCTGACCCACCACCACCGGCGACGTCTTGAGAGGGTCAGGGTGGCCCCGCCGGGTCCGCCGGGAGGGACGGGCGGGGATCGGGGGCGGTCCCACGCTCCGTGTCGGCTCTTGACAAGAGAGACTCGCGGGTTCACGTTGTTGCGTATAGCGCTGGCCGTTCCGTTTTGCGAAACCCTGCTGGTCGCGATGGTCCCTGCGCGCTCCTCGCCGCCCTCCCCGGCGGTGAGGCCCGCCGGCTCGGCATCGGACGGCCCGCCGCCAGAAGGAGGCATCGTGACCGCGAGCAGCCCGCCCCCCAGCCTGATCGCCACCCTGCCCGGCGGTCACTACACCGACGAGCGCGTCTTCGCCCTGGAACAGGAGCGCATCTTCGAGTCGATGTGGTTCTGCGCGGTCCGCGCCGCCGACCTGGGCAGGCCCGGCGCCTTCAGGACGGTCCAGGTGGGGCGGGAGAGCGTCCTGGTCACCCGGGCCCGGGACGGCTCCGTCCGCGCCTTCCTCAACGTCTGCCGCCACCGGGGCGCCCGGCTCCGCACCGAGGAGTCCGGCGAGGTGAGGCGGACCTTCCGGTGCCCCTACCACGCCTGGACCTATGACCTCGAAGGCCGGCTGGTCGCCGCCCCGAACCTCGCCGCGATGCCCGACCTCGACCGGGCCGCCTACGGGCTGGTCGGCGTCCACGTGCGGGAGTGGCTCGGCTACGTGTGGCTCTGCCTGGCCGACGATCCACCGCCGTTCGAGGCGGACGTGGTCGGCGCGGTGGTCACCCGGCTGGGCGAGGAGGGACTGATCGAGAACTACGGCGTCGGCGACCTGGAGGTGGGCCGCAGGATCGTCTACGACGTGAAGGCGAACTGGAAGCTCCTGGTGGAGAACTTCATGGAGTGCTACCACTGCGCCACCATCCATCCCGAACTCGTCGGGGTGCTCCCGGAGTTCGCCGGAGGCTACGCGGCGCAGTCCTTCGTGGGGCACGGCGCGCGCTTCGGCGCGGAGGTCCGGGGCTTCACGGTCGACGGGTCCCAGGGCGTGGACCGGATCCCGGGCGTCAGCGAGGACCAGGACCGCCGCTACTACGCGATCACCATCAGGCCGCAGGTGTTCGTCAACCTGGTGCCCGACCACGTGATCATCCACCGGATGTTCCCCCTGTCGGCCGGCCGGACGGTCGTCGAGTGCGACTGGCTCTTCCACCGGGACGTCGTCGAGCGGGGCGCGGATCTGGGCCCGTCCGTCGAGCTCTTCCACCGGGTCAACGCCCAGGACTTCGCGGCCTGCGAGCGGTGCCAGCCGGCGATGGCCTCCCGCGCCTACGCCCGCGGCGGGGTGCTGGTGCCCAGCGAGCACCACATCCGGGCCTTCCACGACTGGGTCCTCGCCCGGCTGGGACCGGCGTCGGCGTAGATTGGGGAGCCGCCCGGCCCGGCCGGGGCACCAGGAAGAGCACCGGGAAGCCGGGGCACCGGGAAGAAGGGAGCGCCGGATGGCCAGGAAGGCCCCGCGCGAGGACGTCACCGAGGAGGGCCTGGAGGTCGGCCCGCCCAAGCAGTGGGCGGCGGGCATGCCGGGAGTGGCCCGGTCGCTGCTGACGTCCTACGCCCAGATGGGCGCCGGCCGCACGCTCCTGACCCTGGCCCAGGTCAACCAGAAGGACGGCTTCGACTGCCCGGGCTGCGCGTGGCCCGAGGGGGAGCACCGCAGCCCGGCGGAGTTCTGCGAGAACGGCGCCAAGGCGGTGGCCGAGGAGGCCACCACCCGCAGGGTCACCCGCGACTTCTTCGCCGCGCACACCGTGGCGGAGCTGGCCGGGCGCACCGACTACTGGCTGGGCCAGCAGGGACGGCTCACCGAGCCGATGCACAGGCCCGCCGGGTCCGACCACTACGTGCCGGTGACGTGGGAGGAGGCGTTCGCCATCGTCGCCCGGGAGCTGCGCGCCCTCGGCGGCCCGGACGAGGCGGTGTTCTACACCTCCGGCCGCACCTCCAACGAGGCCGCGTTCGCCTACCAGCTCCTGGTGCGCCGCTTCGGCACCAACAACCTGCCCGACTGCTCCAACATGTGCCACGAGTCCAGCGGCTCGGCGCTCAACCAGACGCTGGGCATCGGCAAGGGCACGGTGTCGCTGGAGGACCTGCACCACGCCGACCTCGTCCTCGTCGTCGGCCAGAACCCGGGCACCAACCATCCGCGCATGCTGTCGGCGCTGGAGCGGGCCAAGCGGAACGGGGCGCGGATCATCGCGGTCAACCCGCTGCCCGAGGCGGGCCTGCTCCGCTTCAAGAACCCGCAGCGGCCCTCCGGGGTGCTGGGGCGCGGCACGACGCTGGCCGACCGCTTCCTGCAGATCCGGCTCAACGGCGACCTCGCGCTCTTCCAGGGGCTGTCGCGGCTGCTGCTGGAGGCCGAGGACGCCGCCCCCGGCTCGGTGGTCGACCGCGAGTTCGTCGAGGAGCACACCCACGGCTTCGACGGCTGGGCCAAGAGCGTCCGCGACCTCGACTGGGCGGAGGTGGAGGAGGCGACCGGGCTGGACCGCCCGGCCATCGAGGAGACCGCGCGGGAGGTGCTCGGGGCGCGGTCGGTGATCGTGTGCTGGGCGATGGGGCTCACCCAGCACAAGAACTCCGTCGCCACCATCCGGGAGGTGGTCAACTTCCTGCTGCTGCGCGGGAACGTGGGGCGGCCGGGCGCCGGGGTCTGCCCGGTGCGCGGGCACTCCAACGTCCAGGGCGACCGCACCATGGGCATCAACGAGAAGCCGCCGCAGTCCTTCCTCGACGCCCTGCGCGAGGAGTTCGGCTTCGAGCCGCCCCGCCGTCACGGCCTGGACACCGTGGAGGCGATCAGGGCGCTGCGGTCGGGACAGGCCAAGGTGTTCTTCGCGATGGGCGGCAACTTCGTGGCGGCGACCCCAGACACGGCGGTGACGGAGGCGGCGATGCGCCGCGCCCGGCTCACCGTGCAGGTCTCGACGAAGCTGAACCGCTCCCACGCCGTCTGCGGCGAGCAGGCGCTCATCCTGCCGGCGCTGGGGCGCACCGAGCGCGACGGCGACCGGTTCGTCACGGTCGAAGACTCCATGGGCCTGGTGCACGCCTCCCGGGGCCGGCTCCGGCCGGCCTCGGCGGAGCTGCTGCCCGAGGTGGCGATCGTCTGCCGGCTGGCACGGGAGCTCTTCGGCGCCGACCCCCACGTGCCCTGGGCGGAGTTCGAGACCGACTACGACGCGATCCGCGAGCGCATCGCGCGGGTGGTGCCCGGGTTCGGCGACTTCAACGCCCGCGTCCGCGTCCCCGGCGGCTTCGCCCTGCCCAACGCGCCGCGCGACGAGCGGCGCTTCCCGACCGAGACCGGCCGGGCCAACTTCACCGTCAACCCCCTGGAGGTGCTGCGCGTCCCGGCGGGGCGGCTGCTGCTGCAGACGGTCCGCAGCCACGACCAGTACAACACCACGATCTACGGCATGGACGACCGCTACCGCGGCGTGCGCGGCGGCCGCCGCGTCGTCTTCGTCCACCCCGACGACCTGGCCGAGCGGGACCTGGCCGACGGCGACATGGTGGACCTGGTCGGCGAGTGGCCCGACGGGGAGCGCCGGGCCGAGGGGTTCCGCGCGGTCGCCTACCCCACCGCGCGGGGCTGCTGCGCGGCCTACTTCCCCGAGACCAACGTGCTCGTCCCGCTGGACTCGGTCGCGGAGACCTCCAACACCCCGACCTCCAAGAGCGTCGTGGTCAGGATCGAGCGGTGTAGCCCAGCCGGCGGCTGATGTCCTCGGCCCCCGCGGTCAGCACCGGGGCGAGCCCGTGCATCCGCTCCTGGCTGAGGCGGTAGGCGGGT
This sequence comes from Streptosporangium brasiliense, assembly GCF_030811595.1. Classification (NCBI taxonomy): domain Bacteria; kingdom Bacillati; phylum Actinomycetota; class Actinomycetes; order Streptosporangiales; family Streptosporangiaceae; genus Streptosporangium; species Streptosporangium brasiliense. Next base: position 8,127,624 of record NZ_JAUSRB010000002.1, on the reverse strand, counting down.
CCGGAGGCGCTGACCGCGGCGACGATCTCGCCGTCGTGGGACCGGACGGGGGCGGCGATGGCGTTCAGCCCGATCTCCAGCTCCTCGACGGTGACCGCGTAACCCCTGCGCAGGGCCTCCTCCAGCTGCTCCTCCAGCACGGCGGCCGAGGTGATCGTGGCGGGGGTGTAGCCCTCCAGCCCGGCGGCGGCGATGAGCCGGGCCCGGTGGCGGCCGTCGAGGTGGGCCAGCAGGACCTTCCCGCTCGACGTGGCGTGCAGGGGGGTGAGCTGCCCGACCCAGTTCTGCGTGGTGACCGCCGACGGCCCGCGCACCTGGTCCAGGTTGACCGCGTAGTGGGAGCGGAGCACGGCGAGGTTCACCGTCTCGCCGATCTCCTCGGCCAGGCGGCGGCAGACGGGACGGCTCTGCTGGGTGAGGTCCAGCCGGGCGGCCACACCGCCCGCCAGGCGGATGATCCCGAAGCTGAGGCGGTATTTGCCGCGGTCCTCGGCCTGCTCGACCAGGCCGCGGGTCTCCAGCGCCCCGAGCAGCCGGAAGGCGGTCGACTTGTGGACGCCGATCTCCCCGGCGACCTCGCTGACCCCCGCCTCCCGGCGCCGGGAGAGGATCTCCAGGATGCTGATGGCCCGGTCGACCGACTGCACCCCGCCGCCGTCGGCCCGGTCACCGGAGGAATCGTTGCCCATAGCGGGACTGTAGGCGCTGCGCGGAACGCGCGTCCAACGCGTCCGGCGGAATTGGTTGCGTATAGTGCGACTTATTGCGCTATTCACTACGATCTCTGCTATCACCCCTGCTGTGAGCGAGACGAGGCAGACATGTACGACTTCGTCATCGTTGGGGGCGGATCGGCCGGGAGCGCGCTGGCGAACCGGCTGTCCGCCGACCCCGCCAACCGAGTGCTGGTGCTGGAGGCCGGCCGCCCGGACTCCCTCTGGGACGTGTTCATCCACATGCCCGCCGCGCTGACCTTCCCCATCGGCAGCCGCTTCTACGACTGGAAGTACGAGTCCGAGCCCGAGCCGCACATGAACGGCCGCCGGATCTACCATGCCCGGGGCAAGGTGCTGGGCGGCTCCAGCAGCATCAACGGGATGATCTTCCAGCGGGGCAACCCCCTGGACTACGAGCGCTGGGGGGCCGACCCGGGCATGGGCACCTGGGACTTCGCGCACTGCCTGCCGTACTTCAAGCGCATGGAGAACTGCCTGGCCGCCGATCCGGACGACCCCCTGCGCGGGCACGACGGGCCGCTGGTGCTCGAACGCGGGCCGGTGCGCAACCCGCTGTTCGCGGCCTTCTTCGAGGCGGTGCAGCAGGCCGGCCACCGGCTGACCGACGACGTCAACGGATACCGGCAGGAGGGATTCGCCCGCTTCGACCGCACCATCCACCGGGGGCGCCGGCTGTCGGCCGCCCGCGCCTACCTGCACCCCGTCAGGCGGCGGCCCAACCTGGAGATCAGGACGCGGGCCTTCGTCACGAGGATCCTGTTCGAGGGCGGGCGCGCCGTCGGCGTGGAGTGCGACGGCCGGACGGTCCGGGCGGGCGAGGTCATCCTCTGCGGCGGCGCGATCAACTCGCCGCAGCTGCTCCAGCTCTCCGGCGTCGGCGCCGCCGCGGAGCTGGGCGCGCTCGGCGTCGAGGTCGTGCACGACCTGCCCGGCGTGGGGGAGAACCTCCAGGACCACCTGGAGGTCTACATCCAGTACGGCTGCAGGCGGCCGGTGTCGATGCAGCCCGCGCTGAAGTGGCGCAACCGGCCGTGGATCGGCGCGCAGTGGCTGTTCCTGCGCAGCGGCCCCGGGGCGACCAACCACTTCGAGGCGGGTGGCTTCGCCCGCGGCAACGACGACGTCGCCTACCCCAACCTGATGTTCCACTTCCTGCCCGTCGCGGTCCGCTACGACGGCTCCGCACCGGTGGGCGGGCACGGCTACCAGGTGCACATCGGGCCGATGTACTCCGACGCGCGCGGCTCGGTGAAGATCAGGAGCACCGATCCCCGGGTCCATCCGGCGCTGCGGTTCAACTACCTGTCCACCGCGCAGGACCGGCGCGAGTGGGTGGAGGCCGTCCGGATCGCCCGCGACATCCTGACCCGGCCCGCCATGGACGACTTCAACGCGGGGGAGCTGTCGCCCGGGCCGGAGGTCCGGACAGACCAGGAGATCCTGGACTGGGTCGCCCGGGACGGCGAGACCGCGCTGCACCCCTCGTGCACCGCGCGGATGGGCACCGACCCCCTCTCCGTCGTCGACCCGCTGTCCATGCGGGTCCACGGCCTCCAGGGGCTCCGCGTCGTGGACGCCTCGGTCATGCCCTACGTGACCAACGGCAACATCTACGCGCCGGTCATGATGGTGGCGGAGAAGGCGGCCGACCTGATCCTGGGCAACACCCCGCTCGCGGCCGAGCACGCCGCCTTCTACCGGCACCGGGAGGATCCGGCCCGCTGACCCGTCCGGCCCGCCCGTTCCTTGACAGTCCTGCCACCCCGGGAGAATCTGTTGCGGGAGGCGCTCCATGTTCTGGATCGCGCAACGGCGGAGGTGGGCATGGCAGGCCGGCGCGTCGTCGTCATCGGAGCCGGAGTCGTCGGGGCGGCCCTCGCCGACGAGCTGTCGGCCAGGGGCTGGAGCGACATCACCGTCGTCGACCAGGGCACCGTGCCGGTCACCGGCGGATCGTCGTCCCACGCGCCGGGGCTGGTCTTCCAGACCAACCCCGCCAAGACCATGACGGAGCTGGCCCGCTACACGGTCGGCAAGCTCGGCGCGCTCGGCTGCTTCCACCAGGTGGGCGGACTGGAGGTGGCCACCACGCCCGGAAGGCTCGCCGAGCTGCGCCGCCGCCACGGCTGGGCCACCGCCTGGGGCGTCGAGGCGCACCTGCTCACCCCCGGGGAGTGCGTGGCACGGCACCGCCTGCTCGATCCCGGCAAGGTGCTGGGCGGGCTCTTCGTGCCCACCGACGGCCTGGCCGACGCCGTGCGCGCGGTCGAGGTCCAGCTCCGGCTGGCGCGGGAGCGGGGCGTGCGCGTGCTGGAACGGCACAAGGTGCTGGAGATCCGCGTCGAGGACGGCCGGGTCGCCGCCGTCGTCACCGACCGGGGTGAGATCCCGGCGGACCTCGTCGTGTGCTGCGCGGGCATCTGGGGGCCGAAGATCGCCGGCATGGTCGGCATGGCCCTTCCGCTGACGCCGCTGGCCCACCAGCTCGCCTGGACCGGCCCCGTCCCCGCGCTGAGCGGGCGGACCGGGGAGGCCGTCCGGCCGATCCTGCGCCACCAGGACGCCGACCTCTACTACCGGGAGCGGGCCGGCCGGCTGGGCATCGGCTACTACGGCCACCGTCCGATGCCGGTCGAGCCCGCAGCGATCCTCCCGCCCGGGGCGGCGGAGGGGATGCCGTCGGTGCTGCCGTTCACCGCCGGCGACTTCGCCCCGGCCTGGGCCGAGACCCGGTCGCTGCTGCCCGCGACCCGGGAGGCGGAGATCGAGGAGGGCATCAACGGCCTGTTCTCCTTCACCACCGACAACATGCCGTTGCTCGGAGAATCATCCCTGGTCAAGGGCTTCTGGGTGGCCGAGGCCGTGTGGGTGACGCATTCGGCGGGCGTGGCCCGGGCCATGGCCGAGTGGCTGACCGACGGCCGCTGCTCCTCCTTCGACCTGCACGAGTGCGACGTCAACCGCTTCGAGCCGCACCAGCTCGCCCCGGAGTACGTGCTCACCCGCGGCTGCCAGAACTTCGCCGAGGTCTACGACATCATCCACCCGCTGCAGCCGCCGGAGAACCTGCGCCCGCTCCGCACCAGCCCCTTCCACCCGCGCCAGCGGGAGCTGGCGGCGTACTTCCTGGAGGCCGGCGGCTGGGAACGCCCCCAGTGGTACGGCGCCAACGAGCCCCTGCTCGCGGGCCGGGACATCCCCGGGCGGGACGGGTGGGCCGCCCGTCACTGGTCGCCGATCGTCGGTGCCGAGGCCCAGCTCTCGCGGGAGTCCGTCGCGCTGTACGACATGAGCGCGCTCAAGCGGATCGAGGTCGCCGGCCGCGGGGCCGCCGCCTTCCTGCGGCGGATCTCGACGGGCGACGTCGGCAGGCCCGTCGGATCGGTGGTCTACTGCCTGCTGCTGGACGAGGGCGCCGGCATCCGCGGCGACATCACCGTCGCCCGGCTCGGCCCGGACCTGTTCCAGGTCGGCGCCAACGGCAACCTCGACCTCGACTGGCTCCACCGCCACCTCCCGGCCGACGGATCGGTCACCGTCCGCGACATCACGGCCGGGACCTGCTGCGTCGGGGTCTGGGGGCCCCGCGCCCGCGACCTCGTGGCGCCGCTGGCCGGCCCCGCCTTCTCCCGCGACGGCTTCGGCTACTTCCGGTGCGGACGCGGCCACGTCGGCACGGTGCCCGTCACCGCGCTCCGGCTGTCCTACATCGGAGAGCTCGGCTGGGAGCTCTACACGACGGCCGACATGGGCGCCAAGCTCTGGGACACCCTCTGGGAGGCGGGACGGCGCCACGGGGTCATCGCGGGCGGCCGTGGAGCCTTCGACAGCCTGCGGCTGGAGAAGGGCTACCGTTCCTTCGGCACCGACATGACCCACGAGCACGACCCCTACGAGGCGGGCCTGGGCTCCGCCGTGCGCGGGGCCGGCCCGGACGACTTCATCGGCCGCGCGGCCCTGGCCGAGCGCCGCGTCTCGGTGCGGCGCCGGCTGACCTGCCTGACGATCGATGGTCCCGCCGCCGTCGTCATGGGCAAGGAGCCCGTCTACGACGGCGACCGCTGCGTCGGATACGTCACCAGCGCCGCCTACGGCTACACGGTCGGCAGGGGCATCGCCTACGCCTGGCTGCCGGCCGCGCTCTCCACCTCCGGGCGGGTGCTCCACATCGGCTACTTCGACCGGCGGATCGCCGCCGTCGTCGCCGAGGAACCGCTCTACGACCCGGAGATGAAACGCCTGCGCGGCTAGCGCCGCGGCCGGACCGAGGAAGGGATCACGGTGAGCACCGAGCAGCCGGGCGCAGTCCCGCCCGAGCACCCCGACCGGCTGTGGGACAGCCCCGAGCCGCGCGGCTCCTACGACGTGGTGATCGTCGGCGGGGGTGGCCATGCCCTGGCCACCGCCTACTACCTGGCCAGGGACCACGGGATCACCGACGTGGCCGTGCTGGAGAAGGGCTGGCTGGCGGGCGGCAACATGGCCCGCAACACCACGATCATCCGCTCCAACTACCTCCTGGAGGAGAGCGCGGGCATCTACGAGCACTCGCTGAAGCTGTGGGAGGGGCTGGAGGAGGATCTGGGCTACCCGATCCTGTTCAGCCAGCGCGGGGTGCTCAACCTCGCCCACAGCCTCCAGGACGTCCGGGACGGCGTGCGCCGGGTCAACGCCAACCGGCTCAACGGCGTCGACGCCGAGTGGCTCGGCCCCGAGGAGGTCAAGGAGGTCTGCCCGATCGTCGAGGTCTCCCCGGACGCGCGCCACCCGGTGCTGGGGGCGACCTACCAGCCGCGGGCCGGCATCGCCAGACACGACCACGTCGCCTGGGGCTTCGCCCGCGCCGCCGCCGCGCTGGGCGTCCACCTGATCGAGCACTGCGAGGTCACCGGGGTCGAGGTCGCCGGCGGGCGGGCGCGGGCCGTACGGACCACCCGGGGGCGCATCTCGGCGGACCGGGTCGCGCTGTGCGCGGCCGGCCACTCCTCCGTCGTGGCCCGGACGGCGGGGCTGGCGCTGCCGCTGCAGAGCCACGCGCTGCAGGCGCTGGTCTCGGACCTGCTGGAGCCCGTGCACCCCACCGTGGTCATGTCCAACGCCGTGCACGTCTACGTCAGCCAGGCCCACAAGGGCGAACTGGTCATGGGCGCGGGCGTCGACGCCTGCAACTCCTACCGCCAGCGCGGCGCCTTCCACGTCATCGAGCGGCAGATGGCGGCGGCGCTGGAGCTGTTCCCCGTCTTCGCGCGGGCCCATGTGCTGCGGACCTGGGCCGGGGTGGTGGACGTCAGCCCCGACGCCTCGCCGGTCGTCGGGCTCACCCCGGTGGACGGGCTGTACGTCAACTGCGGCTGGGGCACCGGCGGGTTCAAGGCCACGCCGGGGGCGGGCTGGTGCTACGCGCACACGATCGCCCACGGCGAGCCGCACCCGCTCAACGCCCCCTTCTCCCTCGAACGCTTCACCACCGGCGCGCTCGTGGACGAGCACGGCGCCGCCGCGGTGGCCCACTAGGAGGAGCCCGACCGATGCTGCTGATCCCCTGCCCGTGGTGCGGGCCACGCGACGAGACCGAGTTCCGCTACGGCGGGCAGGCGCACGTCGCCTACCCCGGCGACCCCGCCGCGCTCTCCGACGAGGAGTGGGCCCGCTACCTGTTCTTCCGCGACAACCCCCGAGGGCCCTTCGCCGAACGGTGGAGCCACGCGGCCGGCTGCCGCCGCTGGTTCAACGCGGTCAGGGACACGGCCAGCGGCGAGATCCACGCCGTCTACCGTCCGGGCGAGCCGCGGCCGGTGACCCCGTGACCTCCCAGCCGTTCCGCAGGCGGGACCACCAGGGCGGCGAGACGCTGCGCTTCCGCTTCGACGGCCGGGACCTCGAAGGGCGCGGCGGCGACACGCTCGCCTCCGCCCTGCTGGCCAACGGCGTCCGCACGGTGGCCAGGAGCGCGCGGCTGGGCCGTCCCCGGGGCGTCTTCGCCGCCTGGACCGAGGAGCCCGGCGCGATCGTCCAGATCGAGCACCCCTTCCCCGAGCCGATGCTGCAGGCCACCACCGTCGAGCTGTACGACGGGCTGGTCGCCCGCGGCCTGCCGGGCAAGGGCCGCCTGGCCACCGGGCCCGACCCGGCGCGCTACGACGGCGTCTACGCCCACTGCGACGTCCTGGTGGTCGGGGCCGGGCCCGCCGGGCTCGCGGCCGCGGTGGCCGCCGCGGACTCGGGCGCCCGGGTCGTCCTGGCCGACGACCGGCCCACGGCCGGCGGCAGCCTGCCCGACACCGCCGAGACCGTCGACGGTGTCCCCGGGGCGCGGTGGGCCGCCGCCGTGTTGGCCGGGCTGGCGGCCCGGCCCGAGGTGCGCGTGCTGGGACGGACCAGCGTGTTCGGCTACTACGACGACAACTACCTGGTCGCCGTGGAGCGCAGGGGGGAGCGGGCCTCCTCCCGCGAGCGCCTCTGGCGCATCCGGGCCCGCCGCGTCGTGCTGGCCACCGGCGCGCACGAGCGGCCGATCGCCTTCGCCGGCAACGACCGGCCCGGTGTGATGCTCGCCGGGGCCGCGCGCGCCTACGTCAACCGGTACGGGGTCCTGCCGGGCCGCCGCGCGGTGGTCTTCACCGCCGACGACAGCGCCTACGCCGCGGCCCGCGACCTGGCGGCCGCCGGTGTCGAGATCGCGGCCGTCGTGGACGCGCGGCGGGACGCGCCGCCGGGCGGCCGGTCGTGGCAGGGCGCCGAGGTGCTGGCCGGGCACCTGGTCACCGGGGTGGGCGGCCGCGACGGCGTCCGCTCGGTGACCGTCTCCGGCGGTCCCTTCCCCGACCCCGGCGGGCGCCCCTCCGGCGATCCTCCCGGCCCCCGCCCCGGCGGACTCCCCGGGGACCGGGAGATCGAGGCGGACCTGCTGCTGGTCTCGGGCGGCTGGAACCCCGTGCTCCACCTGTTCGGCCAGGCGGGCGGGGAGCTCCGCTACGACGGGGCGCTCGGCTGCCACGTCCCCGGCGCCGCCCGCCAGGCGGTGGAGGTCGCCGGGGCGGCCCGGGGGATCGGCACGACGGCCCGCTGCGTCGAGGACGGGGCCGGGGCCGGGGCCCGGGCGGCCGAGGCGGCCGGGTTCCGCGCGGGCCGCCGCAGGCCCCCGCCCCGCACCGAGGACGTCCCGGCGCCCCCCGCCGAGCACGTGTGGCTCGTCCCCGCCGACGACTACCGGACCCACTTCGTCGACCTGCAGCGGGAGGTGACCGTCGCCGACATCATGCGCGCGACCGGGGCGGGGCTCCGCTCGCTCGAGCACGTCAAGCGCTACACCACCGCCGGGACCGCCCACGACCAGGGCAAGACCTCGGGGATGCTGACCGGCGGGGTCGTCGCCCACATCCTCGGGGTCGAGGTGGGCGCGCTCGGCACCACCACCTTCCGCCCGCCGTACACGCCGGTCAGCTTCGCCGCCCTCGCCGGGCGCGACAGGGGGGCGCTGCACGACCCCGTCCGGGTCACCCCGCTGCACGGGTGGCACGTGGCGCGCGGGGCGGTGTTCGAGAACGTCGGCCAGTGGAAGCGGCCCCGCTACTACCCCCGTCCGGGCGAGGACATGGAGGCCGCGGTCCTGCGGGAGTGCGCGGCCGTGCGGCGGGGCGCCGGGGCGATGGACGCCTCCACGCTGGGCAAGATCGACATCCAGGGGCCGGACGCCGCCGAGCTGCTCGACCGCCTCTACGTCAACATGATGAGCACACTCAAGGTCGGCTCGATCCGCTACGGCGTGATGTGCCGCGCCGACGGGACGGTCTTCGACGACGGGACGGTGATCCGCCTGGCGGAGGACCGGTTCCTGGTGACCACGACCACGGGCAACGCCGCCGCCGTCCTGGACTGGATGGAGGAGTGGCTGCAGACCGAGTGGCCGTCCCTGAGGGCCTACTGCACCTCCGTCACCGAGCAGTGGGCGACGGTGGCGCTGGCGGGGCCCGGCGCGCGGGACGTGCTGGCCGGGCTCGCCCCAGACCTGGCCGTGGACAGGGCGGCCTTCCCGTTCATGACCTGGCGGGAGGGCCGGGTGGCGGGCGTCGCGGCGAGGGTGTGCCGGATCAGCTTCTCCGGCGAGCTGGCCTACGAGATCAACGTCGGCGCCTGGGACGGGCCCGCGCTGTGGGAGGCGGTCCAGGGGAGCGGCGCCGTCACCCCGTACGGGACCGAGGCCATGCACGTGCTCCGGGCGGAGAAGGGCTACCCCATCGTCGGCCAGGACACCGACGGCACGGTCACCCCCGCCGACCTCGGCATGGAGCGGCTGATGTCGAAGCGGAGGTCCGACTACGTCGGCAGGCGCTCGCACGCCCGCGCCGGCGACCTCAGGCCCGACCGCAAGCACCTGGTCGGGCTCCTGCCGGTGGACCCGCGCCTGCTGCTGCCCGAGGGCGCCCACCTGGTGGCCGCCGACCGGCTGCCCGAGCCGCCCGTCCCGACACTCGGCCACGTCACCTCCAGCTACCGCAGCGCGGCGCTCGGCCGGACCTTCGCGCTCGCCCTCGTCAGCGGCGGGCGCCGGCGCGCCGGCGAGCGGCTCCACGTGCCCGTCGGGACCGGGCTGGTCCCTGTCACCGTCACCCACCCCGTCCTCTACGACCCCGAGGGAGCGCGCCGCGATGGCTGAGCGACCGGGCCCGCCGCCCCGCTTCGAGCCGGTGCGGGAGGAGTGCCTGCGCATCGCGGAGCTGCCGTTCCTCACCCGGGTCAACCTGCGGGCGGACCCCGGGAGCCGGGCCGCCGGCGACATCGGGGCGGCCCTCGGCGCGTCGCTCCCCACCGAGCCGGGCACATACGTGACCTCCGGCGTCGACGTGCTGTGGCTCGGCCCCGACGAGTGGCTCGTCGTCGGCGAGCCCGGCGCGGAGCGCGACCTGCCGGCCCGCCTGCGGGCCGCGGCCGGGACCGGGCACGTCGCGGTCACCGACGTCTCGGCGCAGTGGACCACGCTGGTCCTGGCCGGACCGAGGGCACGTGACGTGCTGGCCCACGGCTGCTCCCTCGACCTGCACCCGCGGCTGTTCGGCCCCGGTCGGTGCGCCCAGACCATGCTGGCCCGCGCCCAGGTCCTGCTCGCCGCCCACGGCGGCGAGGAGTTCCGGGTGTCCGTGCGGCCGTCGTACGCCGGCTATCTCGCCGACTGGCTGCTCGACGCCGCCGCCGAACACCTCTCCGGACGGCCCGGCTGACCGCCCGGATCCGCCGCCGGACATCTCTCCGGACGGCCGGGCAGGTCCCGCCCGGATCCGCCGGCGCCGGGCGGGACCTGCCCGGGCCGCGCCGAGCATGCGGCGGCCCGCCCGCCGGCCGGGTGGCCGGTGGGCGGGGTGACCCGGACCGGGCGGGACGACCGGCTCAGGCGCGCCCAGCCGGCCGCCCGCTCGGCGGCCGGCACCGGTGTGCGGCCCGGCCGATCCCGGGGGTGCTCAGCCGCCGCTCTTGCGGCGGAAGGAGCGCTTGCCTCCGACCGGGCCGTGCGCACCGTGGATCTTCGAGGCGTTCTTCCCCTTGCCCCCGGTGTTGGCGTCCGTCTGGGCGGTCTTCTTGCGCTCCAGAGCCTCACGGAACTTGCGCTTCAGCTCGTCCTCGGAACTCTCGGGTTCCGGCGTGACGTCAGACATACGGACCTCCTGATCTGGGCGGGCAGTCCAACTCCGGCCAACCGGATCATCATCCTCTCACGTCCGAAATGGGGAGTTGGCTGGCCGGATATATGTAAGACTCTTATGTAAGTAGGATAACCGTCTGAAGTGTCTCCGAGCGAGGTCGAGAGGTGCAATGAGACAGGAGAGCGGCGACGCGTCCCTGCTCCGCAAACTGAACTCGGCGGCGATCCTGCGGATCCTGCGGGACGGGCAGATCGTGACCCTCACCGAGCTCGCCCGGGCCGCACGCGTGTCCCGGCCCACGGCCGAGGGGATCGTCGAGGATCTGCTGGCCAAGGAGTGGGCCGAGGAGTGCGCCGAGGAGCCGGGGGACCGCCAGCGCGGCCGGCCGGCCCGGCGCTTCCGCTTCCACGGGACGGCGGGCCACGTGATCGGCGTGGACGTCGGCGGTTACAAGCTGCTGGCCGTCACCGCCGACCTCAACGGGCAGATCCTCGCCACCCGCAGGGTCGCGGTCTCCCCGGAGCTGCCCGCGGCCGAGCGGATCAAGGCCATCGTCGCGCTCGTCGAGGAGAGCGTCGTCGACCGCGGGAAGCTGACGGCGGTCGCGGTCGGCACCACCGGAGTGGTCGACGAGGCGGGACGGGTGGTCAAGAGCGTGGCCATCCCCGAGTGGAGCGGGGTCGCGCTCCAGGCCGAGCTGGCCGGCCGGATCCCCGTGCCGGTCCTGGTGGAGAACGACATGCGCTTGGCGGTGCTCGCCGAGCACTGGCGGGGCGTCGCCAAGGGCTACCGGGACGTCGTCTACCTGTTCACCGGCAACAGGATCGGCCTGGGTCTGCTGATCGGCGGGGCCCTGCACCGGGGCAGCCACGCCGCCTCCGGGGAGATCGGCGACCAGTCGAGCGGCTACCGGCTCGCCTTCCGCAACGTGATCGACTACGCCATGTCCGCCGACCCCGGGGAGCTGCGCTCGCCCGGGCAGTCGGCCGAGTTCGCCGTCGCCCGGGCGCGCGACGGGGACGAGGCGGCGGCGCGGGCGGTGGAGGCGTTCGCCACCCGCCTGGCCGAGGGGCTGGTCACCATCGTCAACCCGCTCGACCCGGAGCTGGTCGTGGTCGGCGGCGGCCTGTCCCAGGCCGGCTCGCTGCTCGTCGAACCCATCCAGCGGCACCTGAACCGGGTCACGCTCTACCCGCCCGAGGTCGTGGCCTCCCGGCTCGGCAACGAGTCCGTGGCGCTGGGCGCGGTCCGGCTGGCCCTCGACCACCTCGACCGGACGCTGTTCGGCGCGACGTCCTGACCGCCCGGGGAGCCGGACCGTCCACGCCCCGGCTCCCCGCCTGCCGTCCGCCGGTCCGCCTGCCGCCCGGCCGGTCCGCCCGGGGTCCGTGCCGTCCGCCCGGGTCTGTGCCGTCCGCGTCCCGGCTCCCCGCCTGCCGTCCGCCCGGGTCTGTGCTGTCCGCCCGGTGCCCCGGCCCGCGGGACGGCCCGTGCCCGTGGTGCGGGCGACGGGCGCTTTATCCAAACAGGTTCCGAAATTATCAGACCTGGCCGGCGGCGAAGTACGCGGCCAGGTCGGGGGAGACGGGCGGGACGTGGCGGGGCGTCGAGCCGTCCCGCAGGGACTCGGTGGCGTGCAGCCCCGCCGCGATGCTGTCGCGCGCGGCGACAGGGGAGGTGTCGGTCGCTCCCCCTTCGACGGCGAAGCGGACGAACTCGCTGATCAGACCCTCGTCCGCGCCGCCGTGGCCGCCCACGCCCGCCGTGATCGGCACCTGGAGGTCCCCCTCGGGGTCGTAGCCGCGCCGCCCGCTGTTCCAGACCCGCACGACGGCGCCCTCGCCGTGGTCGCCGAAGTTCTCCAGGCGGCCGGCCGTGCCGATGACGGTGTAGTTGCGCCAGTAGTCCGGGGTGAAGTGGCACTGCTCGTAGCTGGCGTGGACGCCGTTCTCCAGGCGCATGTGCACCATGGAGAGGTCCTCGACGTCCACCACCGGGTTCAGGCCGCGCTGGGCGAGCGGCGGCCAGTTGGTCGCCGGGCTGAACCAGTCCGCCGGGAGCCCCTCGGAGCGGTCGGTGACCTGCCCGTAGACCGTCAACCCGCCCATGCCGGTGACCAGGCTGGTCCGCGAGCCCGCCAGCCAGTGGATGACGTCGATGTCGTGGGCGCCCTTCTGCAGCAGCAGCCCGGTGGTGTTGCGCCGGTCGGCGTGCCAGTCCTTGAAGTAGTAGTCGCCGCCGTGCCCGACGAAGTGACGGCACCACACGGCCCTGACCTCGCCGATCGCCCCCTCCATGATCAGTTGCCGCATGGTCCGGACGACCGGCATGTGGCGCATGTTGTGCCCCACGTACAGCCGGGCACGCTGCTCGCGGGCGGTGCGCAGGATCAGGTCGCAGTCCTCGACCGTGATCGCCAGCGGCTTCTCCACCAGGGTCGCCTTGCCCGCCTTCAGCGCCGCGACGGCCAGCTCCACGTGGGTGTGGTCGGGAGTGAGGATCATCACCGCGTCCACGTCGTCGTTCAGCAGCATCCCGAAGTCGGCGGTAACCTGCAGGTCAGAGCCGATCTCGTCGCGGGCCCGCTGCTGGGCGGCGGGATCGGGGTCGCACAGCGCCACCACCCGGCTGCCGTTGCCCGGACGGTGTGCCTCGCGAGCCAGTGACCTCCTCAGGCCGTATCCCGCTACTCCGATGCGGAGGTCGTTCCTCACAGTCGCTCCTGTTCGCCACGCTTCTGCTCACTGTTGCTCCATTTACCCTAGTTATTTTCATAAATGGGCGCTAGCCTCCGTACTCACTCGTACAGCTCGGACAGATAGGGACGACATGAGCAGGAAGGTGTGGGCGCTTCTGTGCGCCGGCGCGATCGTGGCTGGAGCGGCGGCGTGCTCCTCGTCGGAGGGCGAGTCAGCAGGCGGCAAGGTCACCCTCACCTACGGCTACTGGGATGAGAAGAACCAGGGTCAGGCGATGGACAAGATCGCCAAGGAGTTCACCAAGACGCATCCGAACATCGAGGTGAAGATCCAGTTCACCCCGCTGAAGGAGTACTTCACCAAGCTCCAGACCTCCGCGGCCGGCGGCAGCGCCCCCGACGTGTTCTGGATGAACGGCCCCCGGTTCGGCGTCTACGCCTCGCAGGGCGCGCTGCTCCCGATCTCCGACAAGATCGCGGCCGACAAGGTGGACACCGCCAAGTTCCCCAAGTCGCTCAACGACCTCTACACCCTCGACGGCAAGCAGTACGGCCTGCCCAAGGACTACGACACCGTCGGCCTCTGGTACAACAAGGACCTCTTCGACAAGGCCGGGGTGAAGTATCCCGACGCCACCTGGACCTGGGACGACCTCCGCGAGAACGCCAAGAAGCTGTCCGACCCGGCCAAGGGCGTCTACGGCATCGGGGCGGCGCCGTGGGGTCAGGAGGTCTTCTACAACACGATCTTCCAGGCGGGCGGCTACGTGGTCTCCCCGGACGGCAAGAAGTCCGGCTACGACGACCCGGCCACCATCGAGGGCCTGAAGCTCTGGTCGGACCTCATCGAGGAGAAGTCCTCGCCGACGGTGCAGCAGATGACCGACACCTCCCCGGTCGAGCTGTTCCAGAACGGCAAGCTGGCCATGTGGACCGACGGCTCCTACGACGCCACCACCTACAGCGGCACCGAGGGCCTCAACGCCGACGTGGCCCCGCTGCCGGCCGGCCCCAAGCGCAAGGCCACCGTCATCCACGGCCTGGCCAACGTGATCTACGCCAAGACCGAGCACCCGGCCGAGGCGTGGGAGTTCGTGAAGTTCCTCGCCTCCGAGCAGGCCAACCGGATCCAGGCCGAGACCGGCGCGGTGATCCCCGCCTACGAGGGGCTCGCCGACACCTGGGTGAAGTCGATGCCCAAGTTCAACCTGCAGGTCTTCGTGGACCAGGTCGACGACAGCGTGCCGTACCCGATCTCCAAGAACACCGCCGCCTGGTCGACGGCGGAGCTGGACGCGATCACCAAGGCGTTCTCCGGCGGCCAGGACCTCGAAGCCGGGGCAAAGGAGCTCGCCACGGCCATGAACGCCGCGCTGGCCAAGGAGTGAGTGGCGTGGAGGGGGCGGTCGCACGCGCGGCGGCCGCCCGCGCCGAACCCCGCCGGCGGCTGCGGGACCAGGAGTGGTTCTGGGGCTACGCGATGATCGCGCCGCTCGTCCTCGGCCTCGGGGTGTTCTACCTGTGGCCGGTCGTCCAGTCGGTGTACTACAGCTTCACCGAGTGGACCCTGTTCGGGGACAGCACCTGGGTCGGGCTCGCCAACTACCGCGAGCTGTTCACCGGCCCGGAGAACGCCAAGGCGTTGAAGAACACCTTCGTCTACGCCGTCTGGAGCCTGGCCGGGATCCCGCTGTCGATCCTGGTCGCGGCCCTGCTCAACGCCCGGGGCCTGCGCCTGGTGTCGTTCTACCGGACGATCTACTTCCTGCCGGTGGTGACGATGCCCGCGGCGGTGGCGCTGATCTGGCGGTGGCTCTACAACGGCGACTACGGCCTGATCAACTACCTGCTCTCCCTCGTCGGGGTCCAGGGCAAGTCGTGGATCGCCGAGCCGTCCACCGCGCTCTACGCGGTCGTCGTGGTCGGGATCTGGATGTCCGTCGGCTACAACGCGGTGATCTTCATGGCCGGGCTGCAGGGCATCCCGCGCCACCTGTACGAGGCCGCCTCCATCGACGGGGCGGGGCCGGTGCGCCAGTTCTTCCGGATCACGCTGCCGCTGCTGTCGCCGAGCATCTTCTTCGTGTCGGTGCTCACCGTCATCGGCGGCCTGCAGATGTTCGACCTGATCTATCTCATGTTCGGCAAGGCCAACCCCGCCTACGCCGACAACAAGACCGTGGTCCTGCTGTTCTTCAACAAGGCGTTCGAGGAGGGGGCCAAGGGGTACGGCGCGGCCATGGCGGTGGTGCTGATGCTCATCACCCTCGTCCTCACCGTCGTCCAGTTCCGGATGCAGAAGAAGTGGGTGCACTATGCGTAGCGGCCGGCTGTGGCCCGTGCACCTGACGCTCGGGATCGGCGCCGCCGCGATGGTGGCCCCGTTCTTCTGGCAGGTGCTCACCTCGCTGAAGTCCTTCACGGAGTCGACCAGGACCCCGCCGACCTGGATCCCGTCGTGGCAGTGGTCGAACTTCGCCAAGGTCGTCGAGGACACGCCGTTCCTCCAGCAGTTCGGCAACACGGTCGTGATGACCACCGGGCGGACGCTCGCCCAACTGCTGTTCTGCTCGATGGCGGCCTACGCGTTCGCCCGGCTGCGCTTCCCGGGCCGGGACGCGATCTTCATCGTGCTGCTGTCGGTCCTGATGGTGCCCAGCCAGCTCTTCCTGATCCCGCAGTACCAGATCGTCCAGGAGTTGGGCTGGCTGAACAGCCTGCCGGGGCTCATCGTGCCGGGCATGTTCAGCGCGTTCGGCACCTTCATGCTCCGGCAGTTCTTCCTCAACCTGCCGGGGGAGGTCGAGGAGGCGGCCAGGATCGACGGGGCCAGCCCGTTCCGGATCTTCTGGAGCGTGATGCTGCCGCTGGCCAGGCCCGGCCTGCTGGCGCTCGGCGTGCTGACCGTGCTCTGGTCCTGGAACGACCTGATGTGGCCGCTCATCGTCAACACCGATCCGGAACGGATGACCCTGTCGGCGGGCCTCTCGGCCCTGCAGGGCGAGCACTTCACCGAGTATCCGGTCCTGATGGCGGGGTCCCTGCTGGCCAGCGCCCCGATCATCGTGGTCTTCGTCGTGCTGCAGAAGCAGCTGATCCAGGGGATCGCCTTCACCGGGTCCAAGTGACGCCCGGGCGGGCCCGGGTCAGTGCAGGTCCAGGGCCATCAGCAGCAGCAGGCCGGCGAGGTGACCGATCACCACGAACACGATGACGAAGATGAAGATGAACTTCGCCGGCCCGTGCTCGAAGTGTTTGCCCTCCGCGAGCGACGGACGCCGGGCCTCTCGCTCGGCGATCCGTTCCTCGATCGGCTTGCGATGGAACATGAGACTCCTTTTGCGGACCGATGCTTGGCGCCATAATAGTTTGTGCACCAAATATCATACTATGTCGGCTGGGAGGGGTGTGTGAGCGATACGACTGATCTACTTGACCTGGAGCGACAGGTCTGTTTCGCCCTGGCCGTTGCCTCGCGCAGCGTCATCGGGGTCTACCGGCCCCTGCTGGAGCCTCTGGGCCTGACCCATCCGCAGTATCTGGTGATGCTCGCGCTCTGGAAGCAGGCGCCGCTGTCTGTGAAGGAGCTGAGCAAGCTACTGCAACTCGACCCCGGTACGCTGTCCCCGCTCCTCAAACGACTTGAGGCGATCGGCTACATCCGGCGGCAGCGCGACAGCCGGGACGAACGTGTCCTGGCGGTCACGCTCACCTCGGCGGGCCGGGAGCTGAGGAGCGAAGCTGAGAGGATTCCGCCGTCCGTCGTCGAGCGCCTGGGTATAGAACTGGAGGAGCTGCAGGAGCTCCACCGGTCGCTGACCAGGGTGATCGCCGCCGCGAACGGCGCGCATCGCTGATCCACACAGAGAGGACAGGAAAGGCTCATGGCTGGAAGCCACGGAGGAAGCCCCAAGTCTTGGCTTGCGGTGATCGTCATTCTGATCGGGTTCACCATCGGCGGCGTGGCCCTGTGCGTCGGCCCCAACTGGACGCTGTTCTGGGCCGGGGCAGGGGTCGTCGTCGTCGGTGGCGTGATCGCCATGGTGGTCGACATCTTCTCCGACGTGATCGTGGACGCGCCCCGGGTGCCGCTGGACCGCACCAGCTGATCACATCCCCCGCAGGGCTTCCTCGGCTGAGGGGGAGAGCTCGAAGGCGGAGCGCAGACCGGTGATGGTCAGGATCCGTTCCAGGGTGCCGTGAACGCCGGCGAGGACCAGGCGGGTGCCCGCGGCCCGGCTCCGCCGGAGGCTCACGATCAGTTCTGCGACACCGGTGGAGTCGCAGAAGGTCAGCGCCGCGACGTCGATGACGATCGTGGAGGGGGCTTCGGGCTCCCACACCTTGGTCATCTCGTCGCGGAGGACGGAGGCGTTGCCGTAGTCGAGCTCCCCGCTCGCCTGGACGACGCACACCGTGCCGTGCCGGCTTGTCGAAACCGTGAAAAAGGCCATGCTCTGCTCCTCCGCCCGCGGGTGGCAGGGCGGGCTGCCTCTGTCCTATCAGGTCCACGGCCCTGCTGACGCATCGGCGTTCAAACGATTCGATAGAGCAGCTCGGGCCGCCCGACCCCACCGTACTGCGGGATCCTGCGGGCGACGCCACTGTCGGTCAGATGCTCCAGATAGCGGCGGGCGGTCACCCGTGAGATGCCGATCGCGGCCGCCGCCGCCTGCGCCGACATCCCCGCCGGGGCGCCGCGCAACTCCGCCAGCACGGCGTCGAGGGTGGCCGGGGTCATCCCCTTCGGCAGCGGGCTGCGCACCGGGCCGCGCAGGGCGGCCAGCGCGCGGTCGACCTCGCCCTGGCCGCCGGCCTCGCCCGAGCCCTCCACCGACGACCGGAACTCCGCGTAGCGCGTGAGCTTCTCGCTCAGCGAGGCGAAGGTGAAGGGCTTGAGCAGATACTGCGCCACGCCGACGGAGACCGCGGACCTGACGACCGACAGGTCGCGCGCCGAGGTGACCGCGATGACGTCGGACAGGACGCCCGCCGCCCGCAGGGCCCGGCACACCTCCAGCCCGTGCATGTCGGGCAGGTAGAGGTCGAGCAGGATCAGCTCCACCGGACGCCGCCGCAGGTAGCGCAGCGCCTCCCCGCCGGACCTGGCCATCCCCTCCACCCGGAAGCCGGGCACCCGCTCCACGTAGAGGCGGTTGGCCTCGGCGGTGATCTCCTCGTCCTCGACGACCAGCACCGAGATCATGAAAGTCCCTCCGCGCGCAGCGGCAGCCGTACGGTGAACACCGCTCCGGGCCCGCCACCGACGTCGATCGCGCCGCCCAGGCGGCGGACCGCCTGTCCCACCATGGCCAGCCCGAGGCCGCGGCCGTCGCCCTTGGTGGTCCAGCCCCGCCGGAACGCCTCCCGCGCCGTCACCGCGTCCAGCCCCGGGCCGCTGTCGGCCACGCTGATCAGGAAGGTCGTCTCGTCGGCCAGCAGGCGGACGTCCACCCGGGCCGGGGGGACCCCCGACACGGCCGCCTCCACCGCGTTGTCTATCAGGTTGCCGAGGATCGTCACCAGATCCCGGCCGTCCAGGCCGATGTCGTCGAGCCCGGTGTCCGGGCTGATCGCCAGCTCCACGCCGCGCTCGGCCGCCTCGGCGCTCTTGCCCAGCAGCAGCGCCGCGAGGACCGGCTCGCGGACCGCGCCCATCACCCGGTCGGTGAGCTGCTGCGCCGCCCTCAGCTCCGCGGTCGCGAAGGCCACCGCCTGCTCGGTACGGCCCAGCTCGACGAGGGTGATGACGGTGTGCAGCCGGTTGGCCGACTCGTGCGCGGCGGCGCGCAGGGAGTCGGCGAAGCCGCGCTCGGCGTCGAGCTGCCCGGTCAGGGCCTGCAGCTCGGTGTGGTCGCGCAAGGTCACCACGGTGCCGAGCGAGCGGTTGCCGGAGCGGACCACTGCGACGTTCACCACGAGCGTCCGCTCCCCGGTCAGGTGGATCTCGTCGCTCCGGCTCTCCCCGCTCGCCAGCAGCCCGGCGAGGGAGGCGGGCAGGCCCAGCTCGCCGACGTGCCGTCCGTCCGCATCGCCGGGCAGGCCGAGGAGCTCCCGGGCGCCGTCGTTGCACAGCGTCAGCCGGCCCGCGCCGTCGACCAGCAGCAGCCCCTCCCGTACGGCGTGCAGGATCGCGTCGTGGTACTCGTACATCCGGCTGAGCTCGGCGGGGCCCATCCCGTGGGTCTGGCGGCGCAGCCGGCTGCCGACCAGGTAGGCGCCCGCGCCGCCGGCGGACAGGCCGAGCAGCCCGATGAACACGGCGCCGGCGACCTGCCCGCGGAGCCTGACACTGATCTTCTCGACCGTGATTCCCGCGCTGACCAGGGCCCGCACCCCGCCGCCGGCGTCGCGCACCGGGGCGACGGCGCGCACCGAGGAGCCGAGGGTGCCGGTGTAGGTCTCGGTGAAGGTCCGGCCCCGCAGGGCGGGCCCGGTGTTGCCGAGGAAGCGGCGGCCGATCTGGGCCGGATTGGGATGGGTGTAACGGAGCCCGCCGGTGCTCATGATCGTGATGAAGTCGACCCCGGTCTCCCGCCGGACCCGCTCCGCGTACGGCTGGAGCGTGGCGGAGTCGCCGAGGGCGGCCAGGACCGAGGGGGAGTCGGCCACGCTGACGGCCACCGCCTCGGCCCTCCCGGCGGCCTCGTCGGTGAGCAGGTCGCCGGCCTGGAGGGCGGCCAGCGCCGTGCCTCCCGCCGCGGTGATCCCGACGACGACGATCTGCAGTGCCAGCATCTGCCCGGCCAGGCTCCAGCGCCGCATCCGCTCCGGCAGCTCCCTCATGTCCACGACCAAAATGTACGCAATGGTGACCCAGATCACACCGCCGACGCATAGTCGCTCGACCGGAGTTTCCGTCTAGACCGGGAAGACTGAGTGTCCACTATGTCCAGAGATCGCACTAAATATCTCTATATGGCGGTAATTCTTGCCGTGGCCGCCGGGGTCGTCATCGGGCTCGCGGCCCCCGAGCTCGGCAAGGAGCTGAAACCCCTGGGCACGGCGTTCGTCGCCCTGATCAAGATGATGATCAGCCCGATCATCTTCTGCACCATCGTGCTCGGCGTCGGATCGGTCACCCAGGCCGCCAAGGTCGGCCGGGTCGGTGGCCTGGCGCTCGGCTACTTCCTCGTCATGTCGACCGTCGCGCTGGCCATCGGCCTGGTCGTGGGCAACCTGGTCGACCCCGGCCAGGGCCTGCAGCTCACCGACGAGCTGCGCAAGGCCGCCGAGACCGAGGCGGCCAAGGGCGGCGAGAACGACACGGTGACGTTCCTGCTCGGGATGATCCCCACCACGCTGGTGTCGGCGTTCACCGAGGGGCAGGTGCTGCAGACCCTGCTGGTGGCCCTGCTCGCCGGATTCGCCCTGCAGGCCATGGGGGCGCGGGGCGCGCCCGTCCTGGCCGGCGTCGCGCACATCCAGCGGCTCGTCTTCCGGATCCTCGCCATGATCATGTGGGCCGCCCCGGTCGGCGCCTTCGGCGCGATGGCCGCGGTCGTCGGCGCCACCGGCGTGGACGCGCTCAAGAGCCTCGGCGTCATCATGCTCGCCTTCTACACGACCTGCCTGCTGTTCGTGCTGGGCGTGCTCGGGCCGATGCTCCGGCTGGTCGCCGGGGTCAGCCTGGTGTCCCTGTTGCGCTACCTCGGCCGGGAGTTCCTGCTCATCCTGGGCACCTCCTCCTCGGAGTCGGCCCTGCCGCGGCTGATCGCCAAGATGGAGCACCTCGGCGTGAGCCGTCCCGTCGTGGGCATCACCGTGCCGACCGGCTACTCCTTCAACCTCGACGGCACCGCCATCTACCTGACGATGGCGACCCTGTTCATCGCGAGCGCCACCGGCGCCCCGCTCTCGCTCGGCGAGCAGATCTCCCTGCTGCTCTTCATGATCATCGCCTCCAAGGGGGCCGCCGGGGTCACCGGCGCGGGCCTGGCCACCCTCGCCGGCGGCCTGCAGTCCCACCGGCCCGACCTCGTCGACGGCGTCGGCCTGATCGTCGGCATCGACCGCTTCATGTCCGAGGCCCGGGCCCTGACCAACTTCGCCGGAAACGCGGTCGCCACCGTCCTGGTCGGCACCTGGACCGGCGAGTTCGACCGGGAGCGCGCGGCCGAGGTGCTGGCCGGCCGCATCCCCTTCGACGAGACCACCCTGCTGGACGAGGACGCGCCCGGCCGGGACGCATCCGGCCCGTCGGCCGGACGGCCCGATCCGGAGACATCCACCCCGCCGGCCGGGCGTTCCGGCCAGGACGCGTCCGCCGCGCCGGCCGGGCGTTCCGACGACCCGGAGACGTCGCCGGTGTAGCCGTCGCCCTCCGCGCCGGGGTCGCCGGTGCGGGGCGCGGGGGCTCCGGCGGGCCGTGTCGGGCCGGTCGGCGCAGGAAGTCGAGCTCTCCGGCCGGCCGGCACAGGTCGACGCCCAGGCGGGACAGGATCCGGACGGAGGTGTTCGAGCCGGGGCGGGACCGCGCGGCCCGCGGGCCGGACCCGCGGCGAGGCGCTAACGTTCAGGGGTGGACAGGACCTTCACCGTCGAGGAGGCGCGGGCGCTGATGCCGGCGCTGCTGGAGCGGGCCGACGAGTTCGTGAGCCTGCGGGGCGACCTCGCCGTGCTCGCGCGGGACCTGCGCGAGCACGGGGCCTCGGAGTCCGGCGGTCTGCCGGAGGCGAAGGCGCTGGAGGCGCGGCTGGATGAGATCCTCGGCTGGTTCGAGGCGCGGGGGATCGAGATCAAGGGGGTCGCGCCCCTGCTGCTGGACTTCCCCTCGGTGCTCGACGGGGTGCCGGTCCTGCTGTGCTGGCTCGAAGGGGACCGCGACCTGGCCTGGTATCACCGCGAGGATCTCGGCTTCGCCGGCCGCCGCCCCCTCCTCCGGACGTGACCGTCACTCGATCACCAGGTTGACCGGGATGTTGCCCCGGGTGGCGTTGGAGTAGGGGCAGACCTGGTGGGCGGCCTCGACCAGGGCGGTGCCGGCCTCGCCCCGCAGGTCATCGGGGAGCTCCACGCGCAGCGTCACGGTCAGCCCGTAGGCCCTGCCGTCGGGCACCAGGCCCACCTCGGCCGTCACCGAGGCGTCGGAGGCGTCGAGCCTCTCGCGCTTGGCGACCAACTGCAGCGCGCCGGCGAAACAGGCGGCGTAGCCCGCCGCGAACAGCTGCTCGGGGTTGGTGCCCTCGCCGGAGCCGCCGAGCTCCTTCGGTGGGGCGAGCGTCACGTCGAGACGGTTGTCCGAGGACACCGCCCGTCCCTCGCGTCCGGAGGCGGTGGCGGCGGCCGTGTAGAGCGTGCTCATGGGTTCTCCCGGGGGATCGAGGGCATATTGATTGCCTGCAACTGAATTGTGCGCAATCAAATTGGATGCAGTCAAGTTGATATACTGCGTGCCGTGACGATGCTGCTGCTGGAGAACCAGTTCTGCTTCGACGTGCACGCCGCGTCGCGGGCGCTGGACGGTGTCTACCGCAAGGAGCTGCGCGAGCTCGGCCTGACCTATCCGCAGTATCTGGCGATGATGGTGCTCTGGGAGCGCCAGCCGGTGACGGTCAAGGAGCTCGGTACGGCCCTGCGCCTCGACTCGGGCACGCTGTCGCCGCTGCTCAAGAGGCTGGAGGCGGCGGGGCTGGTGCGCCGGGAGCGCAGCGCCGACGACGAGCGCTCCGTGCTGGTACGGCTCACGCCCGAGGGGGCCGGGCTGAGGGAGCCGGCGCTGGAGGTCCCCGGCAGGATCTTCGAGGCCACCGGTCTCGACCTCGCCGAGCTGCTCGATCTGCAGCGCACGCTGCGCCGCCTCACCGCCGCCCTCGACGGGGCGTCCCGATGATCACAGGTGACGACGTCCGCCGCGTGGCCATGGAGCTGCCCCGGACCGAGGAGAGGCTCGTCAGGGACCGGGTGACGTTCCGGGTGGGCAGGATCGTCTACGTCGCGATCTCGCCGGACGAGACCTCCATGGGGTTCGCCTTCCCCAAGGAGGAGAGGGCCGCGCTGATCGCGGCCGAGCCGGGGAAGTTCCACCTGCCCCGGCCCTCCGACGAGCGCTACAACTGGGTCCAGGTGTGGCTGGAGGCGATCGACGGGCCCGAGATGCGGGAGCTGGTCGAGGAGGCGTGGCGGATGGCCGTGCCCAAGCGCATGCATTCACTCCTTGGCCGGCGGACCGCCTGACGGTATGGCTTTCCGGCAGGCCGTGCGACCCGTGATGACCATGTACCACGGCGACGACGGCATGTCGGACCGCATCACCTGGTGGTGGTGGGGGATGGTGCGGGCGACAGCGACAGCCCGACGTAGATCTCGTCGAGAACCGTTGGCAGCAGGGCGTTCGCCGTGGTCCTGCCGTCCGGCGACAGGGTCAGGTTCGTCCAGATCACGAGCGTCACGTCGTTGTCCGCGTCGTAGCCGATGAACGAGTTGAAGCCCGGAAGTTCACCGCCGTGGTAGTACATCGAGGCGTTCGGCCCGAAACGTTGATAGGCGATGCCGTAACCGTATCGCCGCCCATCCGGTGTGCCCGTGTCCTCGGGTTGCAGGCTGTGGAGCCATTGTCGCTGGTATTCGGCGTTCAAGACCTTGCCGGAGACCAGTGCCCGGATCCACGTGGCCAGATTGTCCGCGGTGGAGACGGCGCCACCGGCGGCGGTGGCGTAGGAGGGGTTCTGGTCGGTGTAGTCGACGGGCCGGAGTGTTCCGTTCCGCGCGGCGGTCCGCATGTCGGCGGGGTACCGCTTGTCGACCAGCGCGTAGGAGGACCCGCCGTACATGTAACCGTGCGAGTAGCGATCCGGGATGGAGCTGTCGTCGGCGGCGGGAAGCGAGGTCTGCCGCAGCCCGAGCGGGCCGAACAGTCGGTCCTGCAATTGCTGGGCCAATGAGCGCCCACCGGCCTTCTCGGCTGTCAGACCCAGCAATGCGTAGTCGGTGTTGCTGTAGTCGTAGGACGTGCCGGGCGGGAACCGGGGCGGGTGCCGGAACGCGATGGCCAGCACCTCCTGCGGTGTCCAGACCTTCGTCGGGTCGGCGTCCAGGGCCGCCGCCAACTCGGGCGCGTC
Source organism: Streptosporangium brasiliense (assembly GCF_030811595.1). NCBI lineage: Bacteria > Bacillati > Actinomycetota > Actinomycetes > Streptosporangiales > Streptosporangiaceae > Streptosporangium > Streptosporangium brasiliense. The sequence goes on along the minus strand of NZ_JAUSRB010000002.1, from coordinate 8,103,491 downwards.
CGTGTAGTTGTAAAGCCCGCTCCGCATCTTCAGCAGCTCTGCGATGGTGATGTTCTTGCCGTTGGGCACATCCGGGACGTATTTGGACACCGGATCGTCGAGCCGGAGCTTGCCCTCCTGGGCAAGCAGCACGATCAGCGCCGATGTCATGGTCTTGGTGTTCGAGGCGATCCGGACATGGGTGTCCGCATCCGGCGGCGTCTGCGTGCCCAGCTCCGTGGTGCCGACCATCGCTTCGAAGTTCCCCTGCGGGGTGCGTAGCAGGACCACCGCCCCGGGGACCAGCAGCTTCTTGGCGGCGGCGTCCACGGCGGCCTGGAACGCGGCCGGATCGACGGGCTTCAGCGCCGGCCGCCTCGGTGCGGAGGGGGGTGCGGTCGGCGTGCCGGGCCGTGATGAACGGGCCGGCCCGATCGCCGTGTCCGACAGTGCCGTGGCCGTCGGCCCGGAGGTGAGTGAGCAGCTCGCGATCAAGAGGGCGGCGCAAGGCACGAGCCCGGCGATGCGGGTGAGGCGCGACTTCCGGGGACGACGTCCTCCGTGGCGCGCGCTCGGTCCGTTCTTCGCCTGGGAAACCCTCATCGTCGGCATCACGGCCTTCACCCCAGGAGCTGAGCACCGCGCCGATGAGCGGTACCGGGGGAACCAGCCATTTCAGCATTCTCGCGGTCTCGTGGATCAGGTTCACCGGGGGCGTTGCCAGGCTGGGGGCCGGCCGGCGGGCCGGCCCGGCGACCCCGGGATCACGAGGTCCCGCTGCGATGGACCTCACCGGCCAGCCTGGTCACCTGGCCGGTGGAGCGCTGCCAGGTGGTCCCGGTGGGGTGGGCGGTGAGCAGGACCATGATCCACCGTTCTCCCGGGCCGACGAGCCCGGTGGTGTGCAGCACCGGATGGCCGAAGTCGGGGACCCCGGCGCCCCCGGCCGACGCCGGCGAGGTGGCCGGGGCCTGTGTCGTGCTCCCGGCCTGCGCGGCCGTGATGTGCGCCGAGAACGAGGACGCCCCGGCCGCCGCCGTGGTCTGTGCCGTGTCCGTGTCCGGCGTGTTCTGGGCCGTGCCCGCGGCCGGTACGGATCCGGGAGCGCCGCTCTGCCGGCACCGGACCGGGGGCGTCGAGCCGTACCCCGACCAGCCCTGCTTGACCGCCCACGGGCGGGCGACCCCGCGGGGGATGCCGAAATACTGGTCGAAGCCGTCGGAGCCGCACTGGCCGGCCTTGCGCAGGTGGCCGAGGACGAGGCCGCTGACCTCCGGGTCCGCCTGGTCGAGCAGGTAGCGGTAGGTGCGGACGATGTCCAGCGCGCTGATCGAGGTGTAGCCCCAGAACCCGGGCCAGCCGGCCGGCGGGGGAGTGGTGTCGGTCAGCCGCAGCTTGCGCGCCATCCGCTTGATGATCTGTCCCTTGCCGCCCCGGTCCCAGAAGGAGCTCGCCGCGTCGTCGTCGCTGACCCGCAGCATGACCTTCAGGAGCGCCAGGTCGCTCTTGGGGACGTTCTTGTGCGACTCCAGGTAGTCGATCGCGATCAGGATCTTCACCACCGACGCGGACCGGAACTTCCGGTGCACGTTGCGGTGGGCGGTGACCTTGCCGGCCTGCCGGTCGAAGACCGCGTATCCGGCGGTCATCCCGGCCGGGACGTGCGGCCTGGCGGGGGAGGCGGCGGACACCGGGCCGGTGGCCGCCAGGAGGGGGAGGGCCGTCGCGAGGATTGTCAGGAAACGCGTCACGCGCAAATGCCTACCAGATCCCGGCGGCGGCGCCCCCCTGGTGGCCGGGAGCCCCGCCGCCGGGGCCGTGAGATCGAGGACCGCCGGACCCCTCAGCCGGTGGGGCCGGCGGGTGCGATGGTCATGTATCCCCTGTTCACGATGCGGTCGGCGATCGTCTTGTAGACGGCGGGCTCCTCGGGGGTGAGCGCGGCCAGGCCGTCGACGTAGCGGTTGTACATGCAGAACGCGGCCGCGATCAGCACGGTGTCGTGGATCTCCAGGTCCGTGGCCCCGGACTTCCGCGCGGCCTCGACGTGGTCGGGGGTGACCTCCAGGCCGCCGCGCTGGACGGCGCCGGCGATCTCCAGCAGCGCCTTCAGCTTGTCGGAGACGGGGGCGCCGTCCGGGTCGTCGGCGACCTGGCAGACCAGGTCCATGCCGCCGGGGAGCTGCGCGGCGGCGAACGCCGCGTGCGAGCGGCTGCAGAACCCGCAGTCGTTGAGCGAGGACACGTACGTCGCGATCAGCTCGCGTTCGCCCCGGGACAGGGAGTGCTCGCCGCGCAGCAACACCTCGGCGAGCTGGGACATGGGGAGGGCGGTCTGTGGCCGGTAGCGGAACAGGCCGCCGATTCCGGGGGCGTCGGTGGGCAGGTCGATGTGCGGCATGGGCCTCCTGTCGATCGGCTCAGACGCAGCGTGGGTGAGAGGGGCCCGGTTGGTCAATCCCCTCCACAAATCCAACTAAACATGTAGGAATTTCGGGTTTTAGTGTTATCTTCAGGACATGTCGGCAGCTCCTCTCCATCTCGCCGTCGCACTCGACGGCGCCGGATGGCATCCGGCGGCCTGGCGTGACCCCGCCGCCACCCCGAAAACACTGTTCACTGCCGCCTACTGGGCCGGCCTCGTGGCCGAAGCCGAGCACGGCCTGCTCGACTTCGTCACCATCGAAGACTCCCTGGCCCTGCAGACCACCCGCCTGGACGGCGCCGACGGCCGCACCGACCAGGTGCGGGGCCGGTTCGACGCGGTCCTCGTGGCCTCGCGGGTCGCCCCGCTGACCCGGAGGATCGGGCTGGTGCCCACGGTCACGACGACCCACACCGAGCCCTTCCACGTCGCCAGCGCCCTGTCCACCCTGGACTACGTCAGCGCCGGGCGGGCCGGGTGGCGCGTGCAGATCTCCGGCCGCCGCGCCGAGGCCGCCCACTTCGGCCGCCGCGACATCCCCGAGCTCCGGCCGGACAGCTTCGACCGCCCCGAGAGCGTCCGCCTGATCCAGGAGCTGTTCGACGAGGCCGCCGACGCCGTCGAGGTGGTCCGCCGCCTCTGGGACAGCTGGGAGGACGACGCGGTGATCCGCGACGTGGCCACCGGCCGTTTCGTCGACCGCGACAAGCTGCACCACATCGACTTCGAAGGCCCCCGGTTCAGCGTCAGGGGCCCCTCGATCGTCCCGCGGCCGCCCCAGGGGCAGCCGCCGGTCACCGCGCTGGCCCACTCCCGGATACCGTACGAGTTCGCCGCGCGCAGCACCGACGTCGTCCACGTCACCCCGCACGACGGCGAGCAGGCGCGCGCCGTCGTGCGGGAGATCCGCGGGCTCGCCCCCGGTCCGCTGAAGGTCCTCGCCGACCTGGTCGTCTTCCTGGGACAGGACGCCGGGGAGCGCAGGGCCCGGCTCGACGGGCTCGACGGCGCGGTGCACGCCTCCGACGCCGCGATCTTCGCCGGCACCCCCGAGCAGCTCGCCGACCTGCTCCTGGACTGGCGCCGGGCGGGTCTGGACGGCTTCCGGCTGCGCCCCGCCGTACTGCCGGCCGACCTGAGCGCGATCACCCGGGGCCTGGTCCCGGAGCTGCGGCGGCGCGGCGTCTTCCGGCGCGCCTACGAGGCGGCCACGCTCCGCGGCCACCTCGGCCTGCCACGTCCCGCCGGCCGCTACGCGGGGAGCCGACGATGAAGCAGGTCATCCTCGCCGCCCACTTCCCGGGCGTGAACAACCAGACCGTCTGGAGCGACCCGGCCTCGGGCAGCCAGATCGACTTCGCCTCCTTCGCCCACCTCGCGCGGACGGCCGAGCGCGGCAGGTTCGACTTCTTCTTCCTCGCCGACGGCCAGCGGCTGCGCGAGCAGCGCGGCAGGATCCACGACCTCGACGTGGTCGGCCGCCCGGACTCCCTCACCGTGCTGTCCGCCCTCGCCGCGGTCACCACCCACCTGGGGCTGGCCGGGACGGTCAACGCCACCTTCAACGAGCCCTACGAGCTCGCCCGCAAGCTCGCCAGCCTCGACCACCTGTCCGGCGGCCGGGCCGGATGGAACGTCGTCACCTCCTCCGACGCGTTCACCGGGGAGAACTTCCGGCGGGGCGGCTACCTGGACCACTCCCAGCGCTACGAGCGCGCCGAGGAGTTCGTGCGGACGGTCCGCGAGCTCTGGGACTCCTGGGCCGCCGAGGACCTCGTGGCCGACCCCGCGACCGGCACGTTCGCCGCCGCCGGGGCGGGCGCGTTCGCCCACCGGGGCGCCCACTTCGACATCGGCGGGCACTTCACCGTGCCGCGCAGCCCGCAGCGGCACCCGCTGACCATCCAGGCCGGCGACTCCGAAGGGGGCCGGGAGTTCGCGGCGGCCACCGCCGACGCCATCTTCTCCCGGCACGGCAGGCCGGAGGAGGGGCGGGCCTTCTACCGCGACATCAAGGCCAGGGTCGCCGCGCACGGCAGGGACCCCGGCTCGCTGAAGATCCTGCCCGGCGCGACCTTCGCCCTCGGTGACACCGACGCCGAGGCCCAGGAGAACGCCGACCACATCCGGCGCCAGCAGGTCAGCCCGCAGACGGCGATCCTGCTGCTGGAGCAGCTCTGGAACCGCGACCTGTCGGCCTACGACCCCGAGGGCCCGCTGCCGGAGATCGACCCGGACGTCTCGGAGGAGTCCATCATCAAGGGCCGCACCCGCATGTCCAGGGACCCGCTGAAGACGGCGGCCGAGTGGCGGGCCCTGGCCGAGGCGAAGAAACTCGGCATCCGCGACCTCGTCATCGAGGTCACCGGCAGGCAGTCCTTCATCGGCTCGCCCGCGCGGGTCGCCGAGGAGATCAACGAGTCCGTGCAGAGCGACGCGGCCGACGGCTTCATCCTGGTGCCGCACCTGACGCCCACCGGGCTGGACGAGTTCGTGGACAAGGTCGTCCCGCTGCTGCAGGAGCGCGGGGTGCTGCGCGCCGAATACGGGACGACCACGCTCCGCGGCCATCTCGGACTGGAGGGCGACGTATGAAGTTCCTGGCCATCACCCTGATCGTGCACGGACCGGACCCCATCACCGGCGAGCTGAAGTCCACCGGCGCGCGCCTGCGCGAGGTGGTGGACAACGCGGTCCTCGCTGAGGAGCTCGGCTTCGACGGCTTCGGCGTGGGGGAGCGGCACGAGCGCCCCTTCATCTCCTCCTCCCCGCCGGTCGTGCTCAGCCACATCGCCGCCAGGACCTCCACCATCAAGCTGTTCACCGCGGTGACCACGCTGAGCCTGCTCGACCCGGTCCGGGCCTTCGAGGACTACTCCACCCTCGACCACCTCTCCGGCGGCCGCCTGGAGCTGATCATCGGCAAGGGGAACGGGGCCGCGCAGGCCCAGCTCTTCCACGTGACCGGTGCGGACCAGTGGGACCGCAACCGGGAGAGCTACGAGCTGTTCCGCCGCCTGTGGCGCGAGGACAAGGTCACCTGGTCCGGCCGGTTCCGGCCGCCGCTGGTGGAGGCCGAGACCTGGCCGCGCCCGCTGCAGCGGCCCATCCGCGTCTGGCACGGCAGCGCCACCAGCAGGGAGTCGGTGGACCTCGCCGCGAGCTACGGTGACCCGCTCTTCTCCGCCAACGTCACCAACCCGGTCGAGCCCTACGCCGAGCTGGTCGACCACTACCGGGAACGCTGGGAGTTCCACGGCCACGACCCCGCCGACGCCCTCGTCGGCGCGGGCAGCGCCGGCTACTACGCGGCCAGGAACTCCCAGGACGCGATCGAGACCTACCGGCCGATCTTCAACGCCCGTCTGGCGCTGTTCAAGAAGGTCGGGGTGGACCCGGTCTTCCACACGCTGGAGGACGCGATCGAGCGCAGCTCGATCCTGGTCGGCAGCCCCCAGCAGATCATCGACAAGGTCCACCGCTACCATGAGAGGCTCGGGCACGAGGTCATGCATCTGCACGCCGACGCGGACGGCCTGACCGACAAGCAGCACCGGGCCGCCCTCGAACTCTTCCAGAGCGAGATCGCCCCCGTGCTGCGCAGGGAGATCCCCAGCCGGCCGTTCCCCCGGTACGGAAGGCAGTCATGACCTCCCTGTCGATCCTCGACCTTTCTCCCGTCCCCTCCGGGGGGACGGCCGGCGACGCGCTGCGCAACACACTGGACCTGGCCGGGCGCGCCGAGGAGTTCGGCTACCGCCGCTACTGGCTGGCCGAGCACCACTTCGCGCCCGGCGTCGCGAGCGCCGCCCCCGCCGTGCTCATCGCCCTGGTGGCGGCCGCGACCAGCACGATCAGGGTCGGCTCCGGTGCCGTGCAGCTCGGCCACCAGACGGCCCTCGCCGTGGTCGAGCAGTTCGGCCTGATCGACGCGCTGCATCCGGGCCGCATCGACCTGGGGCTCGGCCGGTCGGGCCGGCGCAAGGCCGAGTTCGCCGAACTCGCCGAGAAGCCCTCGCGGCCGTCCCCGCCCGCCAGGGTCGTCGACGGGCTGCTCATCCCGGAGGGGTTCTCCTTCGCCGCGCTCGCCGCCTCGCCGATCCTCACGCTGTACGGCTCGCTGTTGCAGCAGCCGGGCGCGCGGAGCCCGGACTTCGCCGACCAGGTGGACGACATCATCGCGCTGCTGGCCGGGACCTACCGGTCGGCCGACGGGCTGGCGGCGCACGCCGTACCGGGTGAGGGCGCGGACGTGGAGCTGTGGGTGCTGGGCAGCAGCGGCGGGCAGAGCGCGCAGGTGGCGGGGGAGCGCGGGCTGTCGTTCGCGGCGAACTACCACGTCAGCCCGTCCACCGTGCTGGAGGCGGCCGAGGCCTACCGGGAGGCGTTCAAGCCCTCGGCGACCCTGGCCGCGCCCCGTCTGATCGTCTCCGCCGACGTGGTCGTCGCCGAGGACGACGACACGGCCCGCGAGCTCGCCTCGCCGTACGGGCTGTGGGTGCGCAGCATCCGCACCGGCGCGGGCGCGATCCCGTTCCCGACGCCGGAGGAGGCCGCCGCCCACGAGTGGACCGAGGAGGACCGCGCGCTGGTCGCCGACCGGGTGGCCACCCAGTTCGTCGGCTCGCCGCGGACCGTCGCCGAGCGGCTGCGCGTCCTGCGCGACGTCACCGGCGCCGACGAGCTGCTCGTCACCACCATCACCCACGACCACGCCGACCGGGTCCGCTCCTACGAGCTGCTCGCCGCGGAGTGGGCCACCGGCTGAGCGCGCGGCCGGCCCGGCCTCCTCACACGCCCCTGACAGGCTCCGGAACGCATCCGGCAGGCAGGGCCCCGGGACGCATACGGCGCGTGGCCCGGCGAGGGACCACGCGCCGCAGGCGACCGCCTGACCGGTCAGGTGCGTTTGGCGATGGCGGTGATGAGGGGCTGGACGAGCCGGGCGGCCAGCGGGCCGAACGCGGCGAGGATGAGGACGTAGGCGGCGGCCAGCGGGCCGAGGTCGGGATGGACCCCGGCGGCCACGGCCAGGCCCGCGATCACGATGTTGAACTCGCCGCGGGGGATGAGCGCGATGCCCGCCCGCGCCCGTCCGGCCTTCGCGATCCCCGCCCGGCGGGCGGCGTAGGCGCCGGTGAGCAGCTTGGTGACCATGCTGACCAGGGCGAGCAGCGCGGCCAGCCCGGCCACCGGGCCGATCTTGGTGGGATCGGTCTGCAGGCCGAAGAAGACGAAGAACACCGCGGCGAACAGGTCGCGGAGCGGGGTCAGCAGCGCCTGGGCGTCCTCGGCCAGCTCGCCGGAGACCGCGATGCCGACCAGGAACGCGCCGACCGCGGCCGAGACCTGGAGCTGCTGGGCCACTCCGGCGACCAGCAGCGCGAGCCCGACCAGCTTCAGCAGCAGCACCTCCGAGTTGGGGCTGGAGATGAACGCCTCGATGAGGCGGCCGTAGCGCAGGGCGAGCAGCAGGACGACGCTGACGGTGGCCAGCGCGATGCCCACGGTGACCGCGCCGCCGACGAAGCTCACCCCGGCCAGCATGGCGGTCAGGATCGGCAGGTAGACCGCCATGGTCAGGTCCTCGAAGACCAGCAGGGACAGCACCACCGGGGTCTCCCGGTTACCGATCCATCCCAGGTCGGACAGGACCTTGGCGGTGATGCCCGAGGAGGTGGCGTAGGTGACGCCGGCCATGGCGACCGCGGCCACCGGGCCCCAGCCGAGCAGCAGCGCGGCGACCGCGCCGGGGGCCGCGTTGAGCACCAGGTCGACGACGCCGGCGCGGGCGTTGCCCTTCAGGCTCGTCACCAGCTCGTCGGCGTTGTACTCCAGGCCGAGGGTGAGCAGCAGCAGGATGACGCCGAGCTCGGCGCCGACCGAGATGAACTCCTCGCTGGTGGCCAGGGGCAGGATGCCGCCCTGCCCGAAGGCCAGTCCAGCGACCAGGTAGAGGGGGATGGGGGAGATGCCGACGCGCATGGCGAGGGCCCCGAGAATGCCGAGCCCGAGAAGGACGGCGCCGAACTCCAGGAACAGGATCGCTGTCGAGTGCACCCGCTGCCCTAACCGTTGGTCAGGATGTCGGCGACGGCGGCGGTGCTCTCCGGGCTGCCCACGACGACGACCACGTCGCCGTCGGTGAACACGAAGTCGGGGCCGGGGCTGGCGAAGACCTGGCCGGCGCGGACCACGGCCACGATGGAGGCGCCGGTGCGGGTGCGCACGCGCGCGTCACCCATCGGGCGGCCGGCGTACGGCGTGCCGGACAGGATGGGGAGCTGCAGGCTGACCAGCCCTTCGACCTCGCGGTGCAGGGCGTTGAGACGCTGCACGATGCGCGGGGCGCCGAGGAGCTCGCAGAGCGCGTCGGCCTCCTCGTCGTTCAGTTTTATCGTCTCGCACGCCCGGTCGGGATCGGCAGGGTCGTATATCACTAAGTCGCGGCGGCCGGTCCGGTGGGAGACGATCCCGATGCGCCGGCCCGAGCGGGTGGTGAACTCGTGCCGTAGTCCGATTCCGGGCAGCGCCGTCTGCTCGACCTCCACCGTACGGTCCTCCATCTGGTCATATGTCGGTTGTTTACCTGAACCTACCAATCAGTGCACGGAAGGGCGGGCAAGGAATAACCGCTATTACCGATTGGCTTTATAGGTTATTGGGCCGGCGATGGGTGGGACCCAAGCCCCAGGTCGCCGAGCGGATCGAGGAGTGCGCCGCGCTCGGCATCGAGGAATCCGTGCTGTCCGGCTACCCCCACCTGGAGGAGGCGTACCGGTCCGGCGAGGGCGTCCTTCCCCGGGTGCTCGCTCCTGTGGCAAGGTGAACAGAATCACATTCGGTCCGTACGGCTTGCGCGCGGCCGTGCCGGGGAGGAGTCCCAGCCCATGCCTGACGACCGCCCGTACGACATCGTGCTCTTCGGCGCCACCGGCTTCACCGGCGAGCTGACCGCGCGGTATCTGGCCCGCAGTGCCGGTCCCGGCTGCCGCTGGGCGCTGGCCGGCCGCAACCGGGCCAAGCTCGGAGCGGTCCGGGACCGCATCGGCCTGCCCGAGCTGCCGCTGCTCCACGCGGACGTGACGGACCCGGCCTCGCTGGCGGAGCTGGCCCGCCAGGCCAGGGTCGTCGCCACCACCGTGGGCCCCTACCTCTCCTACGGCGAGCCGCTCGTGGCCGCCTGCGCCGACGCGGGCACCCACTACGCCGACATCACCGGCGAGCCGGAGTTCGTCGACCTGATGTTCACCCGCCACCACCACCGGGCCGAGCGGACCGGGGCGAAGATCGTGCACGCCTGCGGGTTCGACTCCGTCCCGCACGACCTCGGCGCCTACTTCACCGTCAACCGGCTCCCCGAGGGGGTGCCGATCGAGGTGGACGGGTTCGTGCGGGGCAACGGCAAGCCATCGGGCGGCACCGTCCACTCCGCCCTCACGGCGATCTCCCGGCCCCGGCAGACCGCCCGGGCCGCGCTCGCCCGGCGCGCGGCCGAAGGGCGGCCCACCGGCCGCCGCGCGCGCGGCATCGCCGGACCGCCCCGCTACGTGGGAGGCTGGGCCCTGCCCCTGCCCACGATCGACCCGCGGATCGTGGCGCGCTCGGCCCGCGCGCTGGAGCGCTACGGCCCCGACTTCACCTACCGCCACCACGTCGCCGTCAGGCGGCTGCCCGCCGCGCTGGGGCTCGTGGCCGGCACCGGCGCCCTCGTCGCGCTCGCCCAGCTCCCCCCGGTCCGCTCCTGGCTGCTCGGCCGGACCGCCTCCGGCGACGGACCCACCCCCGAACAGCGGGCCAGGAGCTGGTTCAAGGTCACCTTCCTCGGCCGGGGCGGCGGCGAGCGCGTCGTCACCGAGGTGGCGGGCGGCGACCCCGGCTACGACGAGACCGCCAAGATGCTCGCCGAGTCGGCGCTCTGCCTGGCCTTCGACGACCTGCCGCCGGTCAGTGGCCAGGTCACCACGGCCGTGGCGATGGGCGGGGCGCTGATCGAGCGGCTCCAGCGGGCGGGCATCACCTTCACGGTGCTGAGCGGCCCGTCGAAGTAGACCTCGCCGGAGCGAGGAATCGGTCATCCGTTAACCGTCAAATATGCATATCGGAGTCCCTTCACCACTTATGATCATTTGAACTGCCCCGGGATGACGAGGAAGGACCCCTGTGGCCGACAATCGGAGCGAGCGGAACGCCGGCATCGACACGACCCGGCCCAGCATCGCCAGGGCTTACGACGTCGTCCTCAACGGCAAGGACAACTTCGAGGTCGACCGCGCCTTCGTCGCCGAGATCGTGAAGGTCGTCCCGGAGATCTACGACGTGGCGGCCTACAACCGGCAGATCCTCGGCCGGGGGGTGCGCTTCCTGTCCGGCCAGGGCATCACCCAGTTCGTCGACCTCGGCTCGGGGCTGCCGACGGAGGAGAACACCCACCAGGTCGCGCAGCGCGCCAATCCGGAGTCGCGGGTCGTCTACGTCGACAACGACCCGATGGTGCTGGCCCACGGCCGGGCGCTGCTCGCGGAGAACGACCGCACGGCGGTCATCACCTCCGACCTGCGTGACACCGAGGCCATCCTCTCCGACCCGGCCTTCAAGAACCTCATCGACCTCGGCCGCCCGGTGGCCGTGATGCTGGTCGGCATCCTGCACCACCTGCACGACGACGAGGACCCCCGGGCGATCGTCGAGGCCTACATGGCGGCAGTCCCGCCGGGCAGCTATCTGTTCATCACCCACTTCTGCGCCTCCACCCAGGAATCGCGCGACGCCGAGCGGAAGTACCTCGCGCTGCTGGGCACCGGCCGGTTCCGCACGCCGGAGGAGATCACCGCCTTCTTCGACGGCTTCGAGCTCCTCGACCCGGGCGTCGTCCCGCTGCCCCTGTGGCGGCCAGACGGACCCGTCCCCAGGAAGCTCACGGTGGGCCAGCAGCTCATGTACGGCGGCATCGCCTACAAGCGTTGAGGTCCTCCGCCGGACCGCGCCGGACACGCGGTTGATCAACCGGCCGGGTCCGGGGAGCAGGCCCCGCCCGCCCGCCGCCTCGACGGGTGGTACGGCGGGCGGACCCCACAGCCACCCGCCGTACCGGCTCGTCGGCCCGTCCTCCGACGGGTGGTACGGCGGGCAGGCCCCACACCCGCCCGCCGTACCGGCTCACTCGGGCGCCCCCGGAGCCCGCTCCGCCCCGGTGACCCCGCGGGCGCCCGCCCGGCGTCCGGCGCGGCGGGCGGCGACCACGTCGGTGAGGGCCACGGCCAGCGCGACCAGCACGAAGCCGATGGTGACCAGCAGCGCGCGCCGGAACGCCAGGGCGTAGTCGCCGTGCGAGGAGGCGACCTCGGCGAAGAACACCGAGCCGACCACCGCGATGCCGAGGGCGGTGCCGATCCGCTGGCCCGTCTGCAGCACGCCGCCGGCGGTGCCGGCCTCGGCCACCGGGACCTCCGACAGGGTCAGCGTCTGGTTGGGGGAGATCACCAGGCCGCTGCCGAGCCCGGCCACCAGCAGCGGCAGCGCGATCGCCCAGGCAACCTGCTGGCCGGGGACCAGGCGCACGGCGAGCTCCGTGACGGTCAGCCCGACGGCGACCAGTACCAGACCCAGCACCACCAGCGGGCGGCCGAGCCGGGTGACGACCCGGCCCCCCAGCACGGAGGCCGCGGCCGAGCCCGCCGCGAACGGCATGCTCGCCAGGCCCGCTTCCAGGGCGGGGTAGCGCAGGCCGTCCTGCAGGTACAGGGTCAGCACGAAGAAGATCGCGGTGAAGCCCGCGAAGTAGAGCGCCGCGATCAGGGCGCCCAGGGCGTAGGAGCGCCTGCCGAACAGCGACAGGTTGACCACCGGCTCGCGGCGCCGCCCGTACCGGCGCTCCCACTCCACGAAGCCGGCGAGGACGGCGAGCCCGGCGGCCGGCGGCAGCCACCTGTCCCGGCCGTGCCACTGCTGCCCCTCGACGAGCGGCAGCAGCACCAGCACGACGCCGGCGGCCAGCAGCAGCACGCCCACCGGGTCCATGCTCTCCCGCCGCCGTCCGTCCCGCGCCCGGGGCGGGATGTAGCGGTATGCCAGGACCATGGCCAGGACGCCGATCGGCACGTTGACGTAGAAGACGAGGCGCCACCCGTCGTGCCCGCCGCCGAGATGGATGAGCAGCCCGCCGAGCAGCGGGCCGATCGCGGTGGAGATGCCGATGGTGGCGCCCAGCAGCCCGAACGCCCGGCCCCGCTCCGCACCCCGGAAGAGCTGCTGGATCAGGCCGCTGACCTGCGGGTTGATCACCCCGCCCGCCACCCCCTGGACGAGCCGCGCCACGACCAGCCAGGTCGGGTTCTGGGCGACTCCGGCTGCCGCGCTGGCCAGGGTGAACAGGGCGACGCCGGAGACGAAGACGTCGCGTCGGCCCCGCATGTCGCCGAAGCGCCCGGCGGGCACCAGCACCAGCCCGAAGGTGAGCGCGTAACCGGACACCACCCACTGCAGGGCGCTCTGCGGGGAGTCCAGCCCGGTGCGGATGGAGGGCAGCGCCACGTTGACGATGCTGACGTCCAGCAGGGTCATGAAGCCGGCCACCAGGCAGACGGTCAGCGCCTTCCACCGGCGCGGGTCCGTCCCCTCCGGCCGCTGCGCGGTCGACGTCCCGCCCGGCCGGGGTCCGGTGCTCATCCGGCCGGACGCCGTCCGGCACGTCCCCGTCCGGCGTCTCCCACGTCTCCGGGCAGCGCCGGTGGCCGGCTGGTGATCATGATGACCGCCTCGTCCTCGACTCTGGCGAAACTTCCGGTGATTCAGCAGCGCATACCTACCCTTTTCGGATAGTCCAATCACAACGCGCGGAGCGGCCCGTGGAGAAAGGAGCACGGCGGGCGGCCATGCCCGCCCGCCGTGCTCCGTCAGGGGTCGTACTCCGCTGAGCGGTTCTCAGCCGATCAGATCGGCTGCCACAGGGCGGGGACGTTCGGCGGCTCCCAGCCGGGCAGTGAGGTGTGACCCTGCAGGCATCGGTAGCTGACACCGTTGTAGGTCACCGTGTCCCCGGCCGCGTACGGGGTCCAGACCTCCCAGGTCGTGCCGCCCTGCCCGCCGCTGACGGTGAGGCTGAAGGAGGCGGAGCGGTCGGAGCTCGCGCCGTCGGCGTTGAGGTTGATCGTGTAGGTCCCGGCGGGCGTGTTCGCCGAGGTGGCGACCGTGACCGCGGAGGACTGGCCGGAGGTGATGTTCGCCGGGTTGAAGGAGACGGTCGTGCCGGCGGGCAGACCGGTGGCGCTCAGCAGGACGGCCTGCGCGTTACCTGAGGTCACCTGGGTGCTGAGCGTCGCACTGGCCGACTGGCCGGGCTGTACCGAGGCCGAGGACGGGCTCACCGAGACCGAGTAGTCGTCCGTGGGAGGAGGGGTGTTCCCCACGGCGAGCTTCCACAGGGCGTTGGCGATGGCGTCGCTGTTGCGGTCCAGCGCGGTGCTGTTGATGTTGGAGGTGGTGTCGCAGGCGGAGTGGTAGCAGCGGTCGAAGGCCTGGCCGGCGGCGCCGCCCCACTTGGTGGCCTGGGCCGAGCTCTTCACGCTGGAGGCGCCGGTGAAGACGCCGCCCACCTTGACGCCCGCGTTCTTGAACGGGGCGTGGTCGCTGCGGCCGTCACCCTCGGTCTCGATCTCGGTCGGGACACTGAGCGTGGCGTAGTAGTCCTTGAAGATCTTCTCCAGGGCGGTGTCGTCGTCGTAGACGAAGTAGCCCGGGTTCGGCGAGGCGATCATGTCGAAGTTGAGATACGCCTCGACGCCGGCGGCCCCGCCGTTCTGGACGTAGTGGGTCGAGCCGCGCATGCCGAGCTCCTCGGCGCCCCACCAGCCGAAGCGGACGTGCTTGGTCAGCGTGGGGTTGCGGTCGGCCAGGGTCAGCGCGACCTCCAGCAGCGCCGCCGAGCCGGAGCCGTTGTCGTTGATGCCGGGGCCGGCGCTCACGCTGTCGAGGTGGCTGCCGAGCATGACCGTCGGGCCGGTGGGGCCGGCCGGCCAGTTGGCGATCAGGTTGGCGTGGGTCTGGCCGTTGTAGGTGAAGTTCTGCACCGTGGTGGTGTAGCCGGCCGCGTCCAGCTTGCCCTTGATGTAGTTCAGCGAGGCGGTGTAGCCGGAGGTGGCCGAGGCCCGGTTGCCGCCGTTGCCGGAGGCGATCGACTGCAGCTGGTTCAGGTGCGCGCTCACGTTGGCCACCGGGATGTCCGGCGCTCCGGTCGGCGGGTTGCCGGTGCCGACGGTCAGCGAGTAGCTCGCCGTCTTGTCCGCGTCGGCGCCGTCGGCGGTGACCGTCACCGAGGAGGTGCCGGCCGGGGTGTTCCCCGAGGTGGCCAGCGTCAGCGTCGACGTCTGGCCGGCCGTGATGGTGGCCGGGCTGAAGGACGCGGTCGCGCCCGCGGGCAGGCCGGAGGCCCGCAGCGCGATGGACTGGGCGCTGCCGGCGGTCACCGTGGTCCGCACGGTGGTGGTGGCGGACTGGCCGGCCTGCACGCTGCCCGAGGTCGGGCTGAGCGAGAGCGAGAAGTCGTTGCCGGGCGGGTTCACCGTGCAGGTCGGCTCGCCGCTCTGCGCCGGGACGTTGACGGCGGTCCAGGCGGCCTTGGTCGCGTTGATCTCGACGCAGCTGTTGGGGAAGAGCTGCTTGGCCGCGGCCACGGTGGTCGAGCGGGCCTTGGCGTGCGTCCACGGGGTGGTCTTGCTGTTCAGGCCGGACATGAAGATCTGGCCGGCCTTCTGGATGCCGATGCCGGTCAGGCTGGAGGGGCCGGAGCAGACCGGGCTGGTGGGCTTGCCGGGCGGGTTGGTGCCCTCGGCCAGCAGGTAGAACCAGTGGTTCTGCGGGCCGGCCGCGGCGTGCACCTCGGTGTTGGGGATGGAGGAGCTGTAGCAGTTGGGGTCGCCCAGCGCGCCCGGGTTGTACATGTTGCGGATCGGCCCCTGGCCGACCAGGTTGACCTCCTCGCCGACGAGGTAGTCCGGCGGGTCGGAGGCGTTGGCCGCGAAGTGCTCGGTCAGTGCGCCGAAGATGTCGCCGGTCGACTCGTTCAGGCCGCCGGCCTCGTTGCCGCTGCCCGCGCCGCCGGAACCGGAGAACTGGAAGATCGCGTGGCCGTACTCGTGTGCCACCACGTCCATCGGGGTGGCCTGCTGGGTGTTGGCCTGGTTGTGGCCGAAGTTGGTGTAGGAGCCGTTCCAGTAGGCGTTGACGTCGGAGAGGCCGACGCGGGCGGGGAAGGCGCCGCCGGAGCCGTTGAAGCCGTTGCGGCCCAGCCAGTCGCGCAGCATGTTCCACTCCTGCTGGGCGGCGTACAGCGCGTCCACGCAGGCGGTCTCCAGGTTGGTGCCCTGGCCGTTGCCCCAGGAGTCGTCGGTGCCGGTGTAGGCCGAGCCGTTCTGGCCGCCGCAGCGCAGGCCCGACCGGGTGGTGTCCGTCATGGAATACGAACCGCCGGAGCCGGAGGTCTGGATGGTCACCGGGTTGCCGTTGTAGAAGCTGTTGCCGGTACCGGCGCGGACGTCGTCGTAGGAGTCCACGACCGACCCGTCGAGGGCGTCGACGAAGACGTGCAGGACGCTCGGGGCCTCCTTCGTGGCGCCGGTGACGACCACCTCCCAGGCGAGCTTGGCCTGCTTGCCGGCCGCGTGCACGACCAGCCGGGGGGTGCTCACGCTCTCCACGGTCGCCAGCCTGCCGCGGGCGGTGACGGCCGCGGTGGCGGCGTCGATCTTGCTCTTGACGCCCACCTTGATCTCGGCGCGCTGGCCCGAGGCCACCGAGCCGACCTCCTGGCCCGTCCTGTCGGTGGTGACGACCACGTCACCGCCGTAGACGGGCAGCCCGCGGTGGGTCCGCGAGTAGGTCAGGTACTGCAGGCCGCGGGTACCCGCGACGGTGTTCGTCAGCGTGAACTCGTCCTGAGCTCCCTTGAACAGGGCCTCGGACCTGGCGGCGAGGGCGCCGTCGGCGCTGGAGATCGCGCGCTTGCGGGATTCGGGGTCCGGCGGCGCGAACGCCGGCGGATCCAGGGATATGGTGCGGGCGGCGGTGCCCGCGGGGGCTGTGGCGGCGCCGGCGGCGCTCACCACCGAGGTCGCGGTCATGGCGACGGCAGCCAGTGCGGCGACGGCGCCCAGTCTGACCTTGGGATTCACGCGGGGTGACTCCTCTCGGTGTCCCTTGGGGGGTTAGAGGGATGCAAGGAGCCCTGACGGTTTGGGCTGGACCAAAGCTGACACCGTGACTGCGGGGCGAGTACCCCACGAAATTGCATAACTTCGCGATATAGGCGGCTACACAGGTGGTGACAGCGGCAGATGGCGCCTCAGCCATGACGCGTAGACGGGGGCCCGCCGTACCTCGGCCCAGTAGGTCTTGGTGACCGCCTGGACCAGGTCGGGACCGTGCCGGGCGACCGGCCCGTGCTCGGTCCACCCGATCATGTGGCGGAAGCGCAGCGGGGTCCCGGCGAGCGGCCGGATGACGATCCCCGGGTAGCCCTTGCTGGTCGCCTGGAACATGCCCACGCACCGGGCGGAGGAGATGAGGTCGATGGCGAGACTGAGGTCGGCGGAGTAGGCGATCTTCGGGGCGAAGCCCTGCCGGGCGCAGGCGGCCCAGAAGTGTTCGCGGTGCCCGGACTCGGCCAGCGCGTGCAGGCTCCAGTCCTCGTCGGCGAGGTCCCGCAGCTCGATCTCCTCCCGCTGGGCGAGCGGGTGGGACACGGCCAGCCCGACGAAGATCGGCTCTACGGCCACGCCCGCGTAGACCACGCCGGGGGGCGGTGAGAGCTCGTGCCCCGGATAGTCGCCGAGGGTGGCGAGTTCCAGGCGCTCGGACTCCAGCAGTCCGGGCAGCAGGTCCATCGCCTCTTCGGTGCGGACGGTGATGTCGGCGCCGGCCAGCAGCTCGTTAAGGCATTTAATAACATTTATCGCTAGATGGCTGGACATACAGCCCAGCCGAATCCGGAGCTTCTCCGCGGTCTGCTCGGCGTAGCGCATGCCGTCCCGTCGCAGCTCGTCGAAGGCGGGCAGCAGTGACCGAGCCCTGATCAGCACCCAGGTGCCGAGCTGTGTGGGCTGCGCCCCCTGCCGGCCCCGCTCGAACAGTGGCCCGCCGAACATCCGCTCGATGCGGCGCAGCTGCGTGGCGAGCGCGGGCTGCGACATCTTGAGTGCGGTTGCCGCCTTGGAAATGCTGCCCGAGTCGGCGATCGCACAGATTGCTCGTAAATGACGCACTTCTAGGTCCACACCGAAAGGTTAATAGTAAAGAATCTTTCCGGTAAGACCCAAGTTTTGGGATGCCCCCCACGGCCCGGCACCGGTACCCGTGGTCCGTCACCGACGCGGTGAACGTGCCGGGAGCGGAGGCGGGCGACCTGGCCGAGCGGGTGATCCGGGCGCGCGGGATCCTCCGGAGGAGCTCAGGGCCCGTCCGGAAGGGCGTCCCTCACCCGGAGGCGTGCTGCCAGTAGGGGTCGCGGTAGAGCACGACGGTGGTGCCGCGGAGCAGCTCGTCCGGGGCGGAGACCAGGACCAGCTCGCCTGCGGCTTCGAGCTGGCGCAGGACGTCGCGTACGCGGGGGCCCACGGGCAGGCGGCCGACCGGCAGGCCGAGGGCGGCGCGGACCGTGTCGGCGACCCGGGAGAGCTGGAACGGCCCGGTGAAGGGGGCGATCAGCGTGCGGACGAGGTCGACGGTGATCATGGCCTCGGCCTCGACGTAGGCGAGCTCCCAGGTGAGCTGTGCCTTACGGCGGCCGGTCCCGGCGCAGGCCGTGCACTCCTGGGAGAAGCCCGGCACGATCTCCTCGGTGGTCGAGCCCAGGCACGTGGTGCACTGGTTGGTCTCCGCCGCGTGCGACTCCGCGGCCTCCCGGTCCGCCAGATGCTTGCCGCACAGGCACAGGTAGAGACGGAATCCGCCGCGGACCAGGGTGAGATCGTCGGCGTCGTCGGGGATCTCTTCCCACAGCGCGGTGATCGTGTGCTTCATCATGGTTGTGCGACTCTATCCATCCTGGCCGCCGCCGCGCAGTTCGACCGGGACCAGCCGCATCGGAGCGCTCCACAGCCATTCCTCGGTGACGTAGGTGGCGGTCAGGAGCGTCATCAGGGCCAGGATGCGCTCCATGGAGGTCGAGGGGTGCGCGCCGCAGTCGCCGAAACGGCACATCCACAGCTCGAACAGGCTGTCCTCGCTGAGCTGGTCGTAGACCGAGGGGCGGGCGACGCAGAAGCCGTCCCGCCAGATGTCGACCGAGGTGCCGGCGAGCGGGAAGGCGCCGGCCAGGACCCCGCCGCCGGTGGTGGCCAGCCGGGCGACGCCGTCGTGGACCGGTAGGACGCCCTCGGTCTGGATGAGCGCCACCCCGCCCCCGGGCGGGGTGGCGACCCGCAGGAGCTCGACGGGCGAGGCGTGCTCGGCCTCCCGGAGCGCGCCGGCCTCCACCGGCGGGCAGCGCCCGGGGTCGGCCCCCAGGCGGCGGATGACCTCGTCCTCCTCCACCCCGCCGACGAAGGCGATGCAGAACCCCTCGCTGTAGTCCTCGTAGGAGAACATCATCTCGTCGACGGTGTCCTGGAGCTCGCGGAGCCGCGGGCTGACGCGGGGGGCTCCCGGGAGGGGGACGAACAGGTCCGCGAGGTCGGTGAAGAGAGCCTGGAGACCGGCGGAGCGCCCGGCGATGCACGGCCGCCAGGGGTCGGCGCCCGCGGCGAGCAGGAGCCGGACGGCCTCGTCCTGACCGTGGCGCACGGCCTCCCACAGCGGGGTGGCGCCGTAGCTGTCGGCGGGGTCCACCTCGGCACCCGAGGCCAGGAGCAGCTCGATCACCTTGACCGCTCCCTCCTGGGCGGCCTGGTGCAGGGGCGTCGAGCGGAGCCAGAACAGCCGCTGGCCGGGGTCGAACCCGTCGGCCAGCCGTTCCCGGATCTCCGCCAGGTTGGTGTCACTCCAGGCGCCCGTGCCGCCGACCCACTCGTTGTCGCTCACAGTCATCCCAATCTTGTTGTGCTGAGTGGATCAAATCAGTCGAAGGTGACATTTTCGATCAAAGCCATACGTGACAGCCGGTCGGAGACGCGGGTCGTCTCCGGGAGGCGGTAGTGAGGGGTCAGGGCGAGGACGTTGTGGCAGGCCGTGTCGAGGTCGACGCGGTGGCCGACGGAGACGAAGACCGGTTTGACGCCGTGCCGGGTGCGGAGCACGCGGCCGACGACGTCGCCGTCCAGGGTCAGATCGGTCCACGAGCCCCGCTCGGGCGCGGGGTCGGGGTAGGAGCCGACGAAGGCGGTCTTGCCCACGCCGATCGTGGGCAGGCCGGTCAGCACGCCCAGATGGCAGGCCAGGCCGAAGCGGCGGGGGTGGGCCAGGCCGTACCCGTCGCAGACGATCAGGTCGGGGGCGGCGGTCAGGCGTCCGAGGGCTTCGAGGAGGGCGGGGACCTCCCGGAAGGCCAGCAGGCCGGGGACGTAGTCGAAGGCCACCCTCCCGCCGACGGTCACCTGCTCGACGACCTCCAGCGTGGCCCCGTCCAGTACGGCCACCGCCGCCGCGAGCCGTTGCCCGTCGTAGGCCACGTCCACCCCCGCCACCCTGGCCGGCCGGCGGGGACCCGGCCCTGTCAGGTCGAGCAGCGGCCGGAGCTCGTCCTGGATCGCCTCGGCTTCCTGGATGGTGCGGGGAGTTTGTGCCTTCATATACACATGATCGCTATTTTTAGAGCATGACGACACATAGCGGGAGTTTGCGGCGTTTGCTGAGGTGGCCGGTGAAGTCGCTGCGGGGCGAGGAACTCCAGGAGGCGCTGCTGGACCACCGAGGGGTGGCCGGCGACCGGGCCTACGCGCTGATCGACGGGCGGGACAACCACGACGGCAAGGTCCTGACCGTGCGGCAGCGCCCGGAGATGCTCCACTGGCGCGCCGCCTACGGGGCGGACGACGCGCCGGAGCTGACCGCTCCGGACGGGACCGTCTGGCGGTGGCACGATCCCGGGACGGCCGGCGAGCTGGCGCGCTCGCTCGGGACGCCGCTGCGCCTGCGCGCGGCGGACGGGCAGCAGGACCGGGCGCTGACCGTGCTGGTCACGTTCGAGGCGTCCCTCGCGGCGCTGGAGGAGGAGCTCGGTTCCCCGGTCGACCTGCTCAGGTTCCGCCCCAACCTGCACCTCGGACTGGACGCGCCCGCTTTCGCCGAGGAGAGCTGGGGGGCCGGCACCACGATCACCGTGGGCGAGGCCGAGCTCGCGGTGACCGGGGCCCACACGGGCCCGTGCATCCGCTGCGCCGTGCCCAGCTGGGATCCCGACGGCCGGCAGCGCTGGCCCGAGCTGCAGAAATGGTTGATCGGGGAGCACGAGAACAAGTTCGGCATGATCATGCGGGTGACCCGGCCCGGGGCCGTCCGGCCCGGCGACCCGGCGGCTGTCAGCGCGCGGCACGGCTCCTGACCCGGGGGCCGTCCGGTGCGGGCCCCGAGCGGACCGGCCCGCCGTACCCGGCCCGCCGTACCCGGCCCGCGTGCCGGACGCGGCCCGCCGTGCCCGGCCCGCCGCCGCCCGCCCGCATGCCGGGGCTCCGGGGAAACTAGGGTGCGGTGAGCGGAGAGCTTCGGAGATTCGGAGAAAGGGGCCGGACATGTCGGTTCTCGTGGCGTTCAGCGTGACCCCCGTCGGAGTGGGGGAGGACGTCGGTGAGTTCGTCGCCGAGGCGGTGCGGGTGGTGCGCGCCTCGGGGCTGCCGAACCGTACGGATGCGATGTTCACCACGGTCGAGGGTGACGACTGGGATCAGGTGATGAGCGTCGTCAAGGACGCGGTGGCGGCGGTCGAGGCGCGGTGCGGGCGGGTCAGCCTCGTGCTGAAGGCCGATCTGCGCGCCGGTCAGGGCGGCCGGCTGGAGGCCAAGGTGGCCACCGTCGAGCGGCATCTGGCGTAGCCGCCGCGGGGGAGTCCGCCTCCGGCGCGCGGCCCCGGAAGCCCGGTGGTCCACGGGCGGAGGAGGCCGGCGGATCGTGAGTAGTTTGCGCGGATCATCCGACTTTGAAGGAGTATTGCGGGATGGCGGACAAAGGATCGGCGGGACGTCTTCTCGCGGGCGGGCTGGCGCTGGCCGCACTGGGATGGGCGGTGCGGGAGATCCCGGCGGAGCTGGGCGGCCGGGCCGCGGGGGAGCGGCTGGCCCGGATGCGGCGCTCCCCCCGGTTCCGTGACGGCGTCTTCCACAACGCCGTGCCCGGCTCGTACACGCCCCCGGTGGGCAGCCTCCCGGAGATGCTCCGGGAGATGGTCCTCAACCGCGACGGCCGCCGGCCCGTCGGGCCGGTCCCGCTGGTGACCTCCCCGGTCACCCCGCCGTCCGCGGCCGGGCTGAGCGTCGTCTGGTACGGCCACGCCACCACGCTGGTGGAGATCGAGGGGCGGCGCGTCCTGTTCGACCCCGTGTGGAGCGGGCGCGCCTCGCCCTCGCGGCTGGTCGGCCCGCGGCGGCTGCACCCGCTGCCGGTCCCGCTGGCCGACCTTCCGGCGCTCGACGCGATCGTGATCTCCCACGACCACTACGACCACCTCGACCGGGCGACGGTCCGCGCGCTCACCGCCCTGCAGGGCGCGCCCTTCCTGGTCCCCCTGGGCATCGGCGCTCATCTGGAGCGCTGGGGCGTGCCCGCCTCACGGATCGTCGAGCTCGACTGGGAGGAGGAGGCGAGCGTCGCGGGTCTGCGGTTCGTCGCCACCGCCGCCCGGCACTTCTCCGGACGCGCCTTCACCCGCAACGTCACCCTCTGGGGCTCCTGGGTGGTCGCGGGGCGGGCCAAGCGGGTCTTCTACGCGGGAGACTCCGGCTACTTCGACGGATACGCGGGCATCGGCGCCGCCCACGGCCCGTTCGACCTCACCCTGATGCCGATCGGCGCCTACAGCCCCGCCTGGCCCGACATCCACATGGACCCGGAGGAGGCGGTCAACGCCCACCTCGACCTGGGCGGCCGGCTGTTCCTGCCCGTCCACTGGGGGACCTTCACCCTCGCCCCCCACCCGTGGGCCGAGCCCGTCGACCGCCTGTGGCGCGAGGCGAAGGCCCGCGACGTCCGTCTCGCGGTCCCCCGGCCGGGAGACCGGGTCGACGTCGACGACGTGCCCCTGGTGGACAGCTGGTGGGAGCTGTTCGGCGCCCCGTGAGCTCAGGCAGCCCGCCCGGCCGGCCGGGCGGGCGGGGTGAGGGTCAGAGGGCCGCCCTTCTCGTGGCCGCCAGATAGTCGTCGACGCGCCGCCGGTCCGGTCCGGCCGGCAGCGCGTCGGCGGCCTCCAGGCCCGCGGCCAGCTCCGTGCGCCATCTCTGGACCTCGGCCCAGGAGACCTCGCCCCGCCGTACGGCCAGCAGCCGGTCGCGGTGCTCGTCCATCCGGACCAGCGGCTCGCCGTGCCGGGCCAGGTGCAGGCCGCTGATCAGCAGCCGGATCATGTGCATGGCCTGCTTCCAGTTGGGGCGCTCGGGGTCCAGGCGGCGGAACTGGGCCTCGGCGTATCCGGTGAAGCTCTGGCGGGCGCGTCTGGACACGAAGGCGCTCCGGAGCGCGAGCAGGTCCGCCCCGGCGGGGGAGACGTGCTCGACGATCGGCGACCACAGGCATTCCAGGACCGTCGGGTTGGCCTCCAGCGCGAGGCCGCAGAACCGCTCGACCTCCCAGGAGAACTGCTCCGGCAGCGGCCCCTCGACGTGCGTGGGCGGCTTGGCCAGCCGCCAGAACAGCGGGGTCGGCGCCACGAAGACCCCGCGCCGGTCGACGTCGGAGTCCTCGGTCTCCAGCCCGTAGGCACGGGAGCCGACCACGACCGACAGCACCAGGTGATCGGGGACGAACCGTACTTCCATCCGTCAAGCGTGCCAGCCCGGCCCCCGCCCCGGACACGGGTTTTCCGGCGCCCGGTTTAGGGCGATAGTTCGGTTAATTAATGCTTGTCCCTATTTGCCCTTCGATGATTTGGTTGAAAGCTAAATCAAGTCCTCACGAAGTGGTCCCAGGGTGCGAAAGTGATGAGATCCGGCCTACTGCTCCCAATATGATGTTTCCCGGTTTACCGATCCGCGGGCCGGGCTTGACCGTCGCTTTGCGCGGGTGGCCGGGGTGATCCATCTGGGGGGACAGTGCTGGTCTTCGTCGTGCGGGTTGTGAGGTCACCGGGCCCATGAGTTCACCAGCCGACAGCACGAAGATCACCCTCTACGACTACGAACGGTTCAGCCAGCTCGCCGGGCCCATGACCGAACCGGAGCCGGGCCGGCCGTACCGCGTCCAGTACCGCTCCATGCTCGCCAGCGAGCCGCACCGCGTGCGGGCGGTACTGCTGATGGTCGCCGCGCTCGTCGTGGAGTTCACCATGATGGCCTGGCTGTTGATGCCCGGCCACTGGACGGTGCGGGTCGACCCCTACGGCATGCTCCCGTGGTACATCCCGGTCGCCGACAAGGTCATGCTCGTGGCGATCGCCCTGATCGAGATCTTCCGCCTGGTCAGCGTGGTCTCCAACGTGCACGCCATGCTGGCGGCCAGGGACCCGGTCCCGGTCCCGCCCGAGCGCGGCAGCCGGGTGGCCTTCATCACCACCTGCGTGCCCGGCAAGGAACCGCTGGAGATGGTCCGGGAGACCCTGTCGGCGGCCCTGCAGATCCGCCATGACGGCGTGCTCGACGTGTGGCTGCTGGACGAGGGCGACGACCCCGACATCCGCGAGCTCTGCGACTGGCTGGGCGCCCGCCACTTCAGCCGCAAGGGCGTGCCCGAGTGGAACCGGCCCAAGGGCGCCTTCCGGGCCAGGACCAAGCACGGCAACTACAACAGCTGGCTGTCGGCCCACGGCGACGACTACGACTTCTTCGTCTCCGTCGACACCGACCACGTGCCGCTGCCGGAGTTCTGCGAGCGCATGCTCGGATACTTCCGCGACCCGCGGGTGGCCTTCGTGGTCGGCCCCCAGGTCTACGGCAACTACACCGCCGGGGTCACCAAGGCCGCCGAGAGCCAGCAGTTCCTCTTCCACTCCCTGATCCAGCGCGCCGGCAACCTGTACGGGGCGCCGATGTTCGTCGGCACCAACAACGCCGTGCGGATCCGGGCGCTCAAGCAGATCGGCGGCCTGTACGACTCGATCACCGAGGACATGGCCACCGGCATCGAGTTCCACCGCTCCCGCGACCCGCGGACGGGGGAGCGCTGGATGTCGGTCTACACCCCGGACGTGCTCGCCGTGGGCGAGGGGCCGTCGTCGTGGACCGACTTCTTCAGCCAGCAGCTCCGCTGGAGCAGGGGCACCTACGAGACGCTGCTCACCCAGTTCTGGAAGGCGGCGTTCCGGCTGTCGCCCGGACGGCTGTTCAACTACAGCCTGATGGTGACGTTCTATCCGATGTCCGCGCTCAACTGGCTGCTGGCCGGGCTGAGCGCGACCCTCTTCATGGCGGTGGGCGGCTCCGGCGTGACCGTGCCCATGGACGTGTGGCTGATGCTCTACGGCGACGCGGCGCTGCTGCAGGTCATGCTCTACACCTGGAACCGGCGGCACAACGTCAGCCCGCACGAGCCGGAGGGCTCCTCCGGGGTGGCCGGGATGGTCATGTCGGCGCTGTCGGCGCCCATCTACGTGGCCTCGCTGATCGGGGCCGCGCTGCGGCGGCCGAGCAAGTTCGTGGTCACCCCCAAGGGGGACTCGGCCAGCCCCGACCAGCTCGCCACCTTCCGCATCCACCTGTGGTGGGCCGTGATCTTCGGTGGTGGGCTGCTGCTCACCCTCTTCTGGACCGGGCACGTGCACCTGGTCATGACCCTGTGGGTGATTCTCGCCCTTGTGATCTGCCTGGGGCCCCTGGCGACCTGGGCGTGGACCAGCCGAGGTAACCGTTGAGCCGTCTACGCAAGAACCTGATCGCCGCCGCGGTGATCGCCGCGATCGTCGGGGTCAACCTGCCGGCCGTCGCCGGGTTCGCCTCCCGCAAATGGCACGACTACCAGATCAACCGGGACGACTACAAGGCGCGCTACGGCCACTGGAGCTTCCTGAACGTCCCCAACGAGTTCAAGGTCAACGCCATCCACGCGGCCCTGCTGCGCACCGGCAAGGTGCTCATCGTCGCCGGGTCCGGCAACAACGCCGCAAACTTCGCCAAGGGCACCTTCAAGACCGTGCTCTGGGACCCCACCAAGCCGGGACAGGCCGGCGAGTTCAAGATGATCGACACCCCGGTCGACTTCTTCTGCGCCGGCCACGTGCTGCTGCCCAACGGCAACCTTCTCATCGCCGGCGGCACGCTCCGCTTCGAGGTGCTCAAGAGCAAGGTGAAGCGGGCCGGAGGGGCCCTGGTGGTGAAGAACGAGAGCCCGCACATCCGGCGGCAGCTGCACCCCGGCACCCTGATCGCGGCCCCCAACGGGCGGCTCTACCGGACCACCGCGCACATCACGGTGCCGCCCGCCGAGAAGGTCGAGAGCGGCGTGCCGGGCAAGGTCCGGATCAAGCCCAGCGAGACCAAGGTCTTCGCCGAGTCCGTGGTCGAGGGCGCGCCCGGCGTCTTCACCTCGCCGGGCGGCTACGTCAAATACGAGATCCAGGGGCTGACCGGCCGGGACAAGCGCAACCTGTACGCCATGGGCGCGGACATGACGCTGGAGAAGCAGGACTTCCAAGGCATCAAGGACGCCTACGAGTTCGATCCGATCGCCGAGCGCTACATCAAGGTCCAGGACATGGCCGAGGGCCGCTGGTACCCGACGATGACCGCGCTGCCCGACGGCAAGGTGATGACGGTCTCCGGCCTGGACACCGTGGGGCAGATCACCAGGGACAACGAGTTCTACGACCCCGCCACCCGGACCTGGATCCCCGGGCCCAAGCGCTTCTTCCCCAGCTACCCGGCGCTGTTCCTGCTGGACGACGACACCCTCTTCTTCTCCGGCATGAGCGCCGGATACGGTCCCGGCCAGCTCGCGCTCCGCCCCCCGGGCATCTGGGACTACCGCCACGACACCGACCGCCTGGTGAAGTCCCCCGGCGGCGTCGGCGGCGTGGCGCCGGACGAGATGGAGGCCTTCACCCCGGTCCCCGGGCTGCCCGAGCCCGAACTCAACGAGACCGGCGCCTCGGTGCTGCTGCCCCCCGCCCAGGACCAGCGGATCATGGTGATGGGCGGCGGCCCGGTCGGGGAGCGCCAGCCGGGCCTGCCGAACGCCACCGCCCGGACCGCCATCATCGACCTCAAGCAGCCCGCGCCCCGCTACGTCCGGGGTCCGAACCTGTCCGACCCGGTGCGCTACCCGTCGGCGGTGCTGCTCCCCGACGACACCGTGTTCTCCTTCAACGGCTCCAGCGACTACCGCGGCCGGGGCGACAGCGACGTCCTGCGGGCCGAGGTCTACCGCCCGCAGAGCAACAGCTTCCACGAGGCCGCGGCGCCCGCGGTGGGCCGCAACTACCACGCCGAGGGGCTGCTGCTGCCCGACGGCCGGGTGCTCAGCATGGGCTCCGACCCGCTCTTCGCCGACGAGGCGGGCACGGTGCCCGGCACCTTCGACCAGCGGATCGAGATCTACACCCCGACCTACCTGCACAACGGCGAGAAGCGGCCGATGATCACCGACGGCCGGCGGATGCTGACCCTGGGCTCCCGGGCGGGGTTCAAGACCCCCGACGCCGAGCGCATCAAGGAGGTCCGGCTGATGCGGCCGAGCGCCGTCACCCACGTCACGGACGTGGAGCAGCGCTCCATCAAGGTCGACTTCACCCGGGTGCCCACCGGCATCGTCGTGACGGTCCCGACCAACCCCGCGCTGGTGCCGCCCGGCTGGTACATGATGTTCGGGGTCACCGAGAAGGGGACCCCGTCCCCGGCCCGCTGGGTCCACATCGAAGGAGCTCGATGAACAGCTACGGCCGCGCCGCCGCCGCACTCGCCTTCGCCCTCGTGACGGCGGCCTGCGGGGAGGCCCCGGCCGCTCCCGGCGCGGCCGGCTTCTACGTCGACCCCGAGGGCACCGCGGTCAACGAGGTCCGCAGGCTGGAGGCGGAGGGGAAGACCGAGGACGCGGCGCTGATCCGCAGGATCGCCGACAGGCCGAACGCGATCTGGATCGGCGACCAGGAGCCGTACGCCAGGGTCGCCGACATCACCACCAAGGCGCAGGAGGCCGGCCAGGTGCCGGTCCTGGTGGCCTACCACATCCCCGACCGCGACTGCGGCCGGTTCTCGGCGGGCGGCGCCGCGAGCGCCGACGAATACCGCTCCTGGATCGGCCGCTTCGCCGAGGGCATCGGCGACCGGCCCGCCTGGGTCGTCGTCGAGCCCGACGCGATGGCCCACATCCTCGACAGCTGCACCCAGGGCGGCCGGGCGGCCGAACGCCTCGGCCTGCTCCGCGACGCGGTGCGGGCGCTGAAGAAGCAGCCCAACACCAAGGTCTACCTGGACGCCGGGAACGCCGGCTGGATCGCCGACGCCGGGGCCTGGGCCGAGCCGATGCGGCAGGCCGGGGCGACCGAGGCCGACGGCTTCGCCTTCAACGTCAGCAACTTCTTCACCACCGAGGAGAGCGTCGCCGCCGCCCAGCGCCTGTCGGACGTGCTCGGCGGGGCGCACTACGTGATCGACACCTCGCGCAACGGCAACGGCCCGCTCCACGGAGCCCAGGGCGACGACACCTGGTGCAACCCCAAGGGGCGGGCGCTGGGCGCGGAGCCGACCACCCGGACCGGGCACGAGCGGGTGGACGCCTTCCTGTGGATCAAGCGGCCGGGGGAGTCCGACGGCGACTGCCACCGTGGCGAGCCCCGGCCGGGTGAGTGGTTCTCCCACTACGCGCTGGAGCTCGTCCGAAACGCCGGGTGACCGCTTGATTCGTTACATCCTGGATCTTGCATGTGAAGATTGCCACGCAGGAGATTGACCGGAGCAGTCAGATTTTCATCGACCCTCTCGGAGTCCCCCTCGATGAACAGATGGAAGACAGTCCTCATCGCCGTGGCGGTGGCCGTACCCTCCGGCGCCCTGCCCGCCGCGGCCGCGCAACCCGCGCCCGCTCTGATCGAGAACAACGAGACCCAGCCCATCTACTCGCGCGCCGACGCCCTGACCGAGACCGTGTTCGTCGAGGTCGCCGGGGTCGACAGCGACCGTGACGGCCGCCCGGACCGGGTGGCCGTCGACATCATGCGGCCCAAGGAGACCGCGTCCGGGCTGAAGGTCCCCGTCATCATGGAGGCCAGCCCCTACTACGCGGGCGGCAACGACGTGCCCAACCACGTCGTGGACCTCGACGGCTCCGACCCGGCGGGCATGGAGTACCGGCGCAACAAGTTCGACGACCTGCGTGACGAGATGTTCGGCCTCGACGAGAGCGGGCCCACCTCCCGCGCGGTCGCGCCGCCCTTCCGCGGCTACTACGACAACTACTTCGTCCCGCGCGGCTACGCGATCGCGCTGGTGGAGAACCTCGGCTCCGGCCGCGCGACCGGCTGCCCGACGACCGGCCTGGACAACGAGACCGCCGGGCCCAAGGCCGCCATCGACTGGCTCAACGGCCGGGCCCGCGGCTTCGACGCCTCCGGCAACGAGGTCCGGGCCGACTGGTCGACCGGGAACGTCGGCATGACCGGCGTCTCCTACAACGGGACGCTCCCCAACGCCGTCGCCGCCACCGGGGTCAGGGGGCTCAAGACGATCGTGCCGATCGCGGCCATCTCCTCCTGGTACGACTACTACCGGGCCAACGGCGCGGTGCTCGCCCCCGGCGGCTACCAGGGTGAGGACGCCGACGTGCTCGCCCGCTACGTCCTCACCCGCGAGAACGCCGAGCAGGCCTGCGGCGCGCTGGTGGACCAGATCGAGCGCGACCAGGACCGCGTCACCGGCGACTACTCCGCGTTCTGGGACGGGCGCAACTACCTCAACGACGTGAACAAGGTCCGCGCCAGCGTCTTCCTGGTCCACGGCCTCAACGACTGGAACGTCAAGACCAAGCAGGCCGTCCAGTGGTGGGACGCGCTCGCCGAGCGCGGCGTGCCGCGCAAGATCTGGCTCCACCAGGGCGCCCACTTCAACCCCTTCTCCTTCGCCCAGCGCAACGCCGAGTGGCTGCGCCAGCTCCACCGCTGGTTCGACTTCCACCTGTACGGCCTGCGCAACGGCATCATGGACGAGCCGCAGGCGGACGTGGAGTCGGGTCCGGGCCAGTGGGCCCAGCACGCCTCGTGGCCGCTGCCCGGCACCGCCGACGTACGGCTGCGCCTGGCCGCCGGGGCGGACGGCCGCAACGGCACGCTGAGCCGGGAGCGCTCCGGCGGCCGCGCCGTGGAGTCCTTCACCGACCAGAACACCCGCACCGCCGAGCAGCTCGTCGAGAACGTCGCGGCCACCGACCCGAACCGGCTGGCCTACCTGTCGTCCCCGCTGGCCAAGGACGCCCGGCTCTCCGGCACCCCGAGCGTCTCGATCAAGGCGGCCTTCGAAGGCGGGCGCTCGCCGTACCTGACGGCCCTGCTGGTCGACTACGGCACCGACACCCGCGCCTACGGCGGCGTCAGCTACGGCCCCGACCAGGTCTGCTACGGCCAGGGCGTGCCGGGTGACACCGGCTGCACCCGCCTGGCCCAGCACGTCACGGTGACCGCCCCCTACAAGATCATCACCAGGGGCTGGCTCGACGTCCGCAACCGCCACTCCGCCTCCCGGACCGACCTGCTCCGTGAGGGCCGCTTCTACGACTTCGACGTCGACCTCCAGCCCAGCGACTACGTCATCAAGGCCGGTCACCGGATCGGGGTCGTGCTCATCTCCACCGACCGCGACTTCACCCTCCGCCTGCCCGCCGGGACCGCCGTCTCGGTCCAGCCCGGCGCCGGCTCGGTCGAGCTCCCCCTCGTCGGCGGCCGCTCGGCCCTCGGCTGAGCGGTGCCCGCCACCTCACCGGGGTGTCCCTGAGGGATGACCCTGGCTTGTCCCTGACTTCGCCGCCCGGCCCTGCCGCCGGGCGGCGCCGGCGAATAGCGTTGGACACATGGGACGAATTCTGTTGATCGTGGCGGCCGTGGTGCTCGCCTTCATCCTGTTCGGCTGGCTCCTGGGCATCGTCTTCACGCTGCTCAAGTGGGCTCTGATCATCGGCGTGGTCGCCGTGGTGGCCATGTTCGTGGCCAAGCTGTTCCGCTCCTCCCGCGTCCGCGACTGACCGCCGGCCCGGGTCCGCGAGATCCTCGTGGACCCGCGCCGCCCGGGGCCCGGCCGGCCGCCTCAGCAGGGCCTGCTCACCCGCCCCCCGGCGACCACACACGACAGCTCGCAGTGCCGCGCGGCCAGGGCCACGTCATGGCTGATGACGACAAGGGCGAGACCGCGTCCGCGGCGCAGCCCGCTCAGCAGCTCCATGATCGACTCCGCGGTCGCCGGGTCGAGCGCGGACGTCACCTCGTCGCAGATCAGCACGTCCGGGTCGGCGGCGAGTGCGCGGGCGACGGCCACCCGCTGGCGCTGGCCGCCGGAGAGCTCGTGCGGCAGGCGCCGGGCGGTCTCGGCCGGCAGGCCGACGTCCTCCAGCAGCCGGCCGACCCGCGCGGCGCCGCTCTCGGGGCGCCGGTGGAGCCGCAGGGGGCGGGCGATCGCCTCGCCGACCGTGCGGACCGGGTTGAGGGTGCCCAGCGGGTCCTGTGGGACGAGCTGGATCCGGCGGCACTGCTCGCGGTCGCGCCGGGCGGCCCGCAGCGGGAGCGGGCGGCCGTCGAGCTCGACGGCGCCCTCCGCCTGGGAGTGCAGCCCGCTGAGGACCCGGGCCAGGGTGGTCTTGCCCGAGCCGGAGATCCCGCTCACCGCCAGCGCGGCACCCGGGCGCAGGTCGAGGTCCACCCCGGACAGGATCGTCCGTGACCCCGCCCACGCCGACAGACCCCGCACGGTGAGCAGCGGCGGCCGCTCCGGGGACGTCCCGCGGCGCGGGGAGGGCGTGGCGCGGGGCCGCCGGGGCGTGCCGGACTCCACCACCTCGTCGGCGATCCTGGCCACCAGGTCCGGATCGTGGGAGGCCAGCACCACGGCCATGCCGCGCCGGTCGGCCAGCTCCCGGATCAGCTCGCCGACCTCCGCGCACAGCGCCGCGTCCAGCCCGGCCGTCGGCTCGTCCAGCAGCAGCAGGTCGGGGCGGCGGGACAGGGCGCGGGCGATGGCCAGGCGCCGCTGCTGCCCGCCGGACAGCTGGTGCGGGCGGCGGGTGAGCATCTCGCCGGTGCCGGGCAGCCGGACCTCGGTGAGGAGCCGCCGCAGGGCGTCCGGCGACGGACGCGCGGGGGAGAGCTCGCCGAGCAGCCGCCGCACCCGCATCCGGGGATTGAGGCGTGCGGCCGGGTCTTGGTCCACGTAGCCGACGTGGTCACGGCGGACCGCGCGCAGCCGCACCGGGTCCAGCCCGAACATGTCGTGGCCGAGCACCCGCGCCCGCCCGGAGCGCAGGACCAGGCCGCCGGGCAGGGCGCCGAGGAAGGCGCGCAGCAGCGTGCTCTTGCCCGCCCCGGACGGTCCGACGAGCGCCACGACCCGCCCCCGGACGGCGGTGACGGCGGGCCCCGTCACCACGGCCGTGCCCTCGTGGTCGGCCAGCACCAGCGCGTCGAGCTCGGCGACGGTCGCGCCGGCCCGGCCGTCCGGGGAGGCCGGGCCCCGGGACCCGGGGACGCCCGGGACCGCCCCGGCCGGCCCCGGCGGGTCCGGGAGCGGGCCGCCGGGTTCCACGACCTTCGTCGCCGGGGCGCCCGGGTCCGGGATGCTCATCGCCGATCCACCACCTGTCGTCCGGTCCGCGGCGCGAGCGCCGAGGCCGTCACCTGCACCGCGCCGGCCAGCAGGCCGATGGCCAGGCTGGGCGCGATCACCGCCCACGGGTTGAGCATGACGCCCGGGCCGTTCTCCCGGATCATCAGAGCCCAGTCGGCGGCCGGCGGCTCCGGGCCGACCTCCAGGAACGCCGCCGTGGACACCACATAGACCGCCGCCACGAAGCGCAGGCCCAGCAGGGTCAGCAGGGTCGAGCGCAGGTTGGGCAGCACCTCGCGCCAGACCAGCCGGGGCAGCCGTTCGCCCCCCGCCACCGCCGCCTCCACATAGCCCGACCCGGCGATCGGGGCGGCGGCCCCCGCCACGACCCGGACGGCGTACGGCAGGCCGACCGCGGTGGCCGCGGTGACCAGCGCGAGCCGGCCGCCACCGTCCCAGGAGAGGACCACCAGCAGCACGGCGAGCACGGCCGGCAGCAGGATCATCACGTCGCAGGCCCACTCGACGGCCCGCCCGACGGCCGGGCGCAGCGCCGCGACGGTGCCGAGCGCCGCGGCGAGCAGCGTGACGAGACAGGCGACGAGGGCGGAGGTGACCAGCAGCTCGCCGCCCCCGGCCAGCAGGCGGCTCAGCACGTCCCGGCCGAGCTGGTCACCGCCCAGGGGGAGGCCGGGGGCGGGAGAGGCGTAGGGGATGGCGACCGGGGTGTCGACGGGGTGGGGCGCGAGCAGCGGCCCGGCGAGCGCCAGCCCGATGACCGCGATCGAGGGGACGGCCGACACCGCCGCCCGGACGCGGCGCCGCGCGGGCCCCGTCCGGCCCGCCGGGGTTCCGTCCGCCGGGGTTCCGTCCACCGGGGTTCCGTCCACTGCGGTTCCGCCCGCCGGGGTTCTATCCGTGGCCGGTCCGCCCCGGCCGGATCCGCCCGGTGCCGGGTCCTCCGCCGCCGGGGCGGGCCCTCCGGGACTCATGGCCGCCGCACCGAGGTCCGGTCCCGGATCAGGTCCGAGGCGACGAGCACGGCGAGGATCACCGCTCCGGTGACCGCCACGACCCCCGCGACCAGCGGGGTGTCGCGGTCCCGCACGGCTCCGGCGAGGACCGTGCCCAGTCCCGGGTAGTTGAAGATCGTCTCCACCACCACCGCGCCGCCGAGCAGCATGCCGGCCGAGGTGGCGGCGCCCGCGGCGATGGCGGGCAGGGCGCCGGGGAGCACGTGCCACAGGAGCACCCGGGCCGGCGGGAGCCCGTCCAGGGTCGCGGCCTCGACGTGCGGGGCGGCCGCCTCGTCGGCCAGCGAGGCGCGGACGATGCGGGTGTTCCACCCGATCTGCGGCACGGCCAGCGCCAGGACGGGCAGGACGAGCATGTTCCAGGAGGCCGGACGGCCCGTCGTGCCGGTCAGCGTGACCGCCGGCAGCAGGCCGGTCCAGAGGGCGAGGACCAGCACCAGGACGCTCGCGACCACGAACTCCGGAAGCGCCATGACGATCGTCGAGGTCCCGGAGACCGCCCGGTCGAGCCACGACAGGGGCCGCAGCGCGGCGCCGCCGCCCAGGACGAGCGCCGCGGCCATGGTCAGGACCAGGGCGAGGCCGCCGAGCAGCAGTGTGTTGGGGAAGTGGCGGCCGATGACCTCGGAGACCTGTTCCCCGCGTGCCGTCACGCCCAGGTCGCCGGTGGGCAGCGCGGTCATCCAGTCCGTGAAACGGCTCCAGAGCAGCCGGTCGAGCCCGAGCTCGGCCCGCCGCGCCGCGACGTCCGCCGCCGAGGCGCCCCGGTCGACCGTGGACCTGGCCGCGTCGCCCGGCAGGAACTCCACCGCCGCGAAGACCAGGGCGAGCAGCACCGCCAGCAGCGCCACCCGCCCGGCCAGGAACACGGCGAGGCGCCTCAGGTGGCCAGCCACGCGCGCTCGAGCTGGACGCGGCCGTAGCCGGGGAGGGTGGGCAGGTCGTGGACCTTGGGGGAGGCCAGGTCCAGTCCGTCGGCCATACCCCACAGCAGGTAGCCGGAGCGCTCGTGCTCGATCCTCTGCATCTCCCGGAGGAACGGCGCACGTTCGGCGGTGTCCACGGTGCCGACGGCCTTGCGGTAGGCCGCGTCGAAGGCCGGGTCCTTCCAGCCGGCCTCGTTCTGGGCGGCGTCGGAGCCGAGGGTCTTGCCGGCGAAGAAGACCACCGAGTCGTTGGTGCCCCAGTAGGTGGTGTAGAGGGGGGCCTTGAGCCAGGTCTTCTCCCAGAAGACGCTCGGGTCCTGCTTGACGACCTTGACGTTCAGCCCGGCCTCGCGGACCTGGGTGGCGAACAGGGTCGCCGACTCGGCCAGGCCGGGGATGTCCTCGGTGGTGAACAGCTCGTAGGTCTGGGACAGGTCCAGGCCCGCCTGGCCGAGGAGCCGCTCGGCCTGTGCCAGGTCGCGGGCGCGCTGCGGGATGTCCTTGGCGTAGGCCGGATCGCCGGTGCCGAGGACGTCGTTGGCGACCGCGCCGTAGCCGGACAGCACCTGCCTGACCATGGCCTCCCGGTCGACGGCCAGGCGCAGCGCCAGCCGTACGCGCTCGTCGGCGAAGGGGCCGTCGGCGGTGCGCATCACGATCGGCATGGCCATGTCGTCGGGGCGGCGGATCACCTGGACACCGTCCCTGCCCTCGGCGGTGCGGGCGGCGACCGCGCCCACGTTGGAGGCCAGGTCGATCTGGCCGGTCAGCATGGCGTTGGCCATGGCCTGCGGCGACTCGAACATACGCACCTCGATGGCGTCCAGCGGGACCTCGCCGCCGTGCCAGGAGTCGTTGCGGACCAGGCGGGCGCTGCCGTTCCGGAAGGACTCCAGGCGGAACGGGCCGGTGCCCGGCGCCTCCGCCACGTCCTTGGTGTCCTCCTTCAGGACGAAGGTGGTCAGCCGGAGCAGCAGCGGCACCTCGCTGTTGGGGTAGGCGCTGGTGAGCGTCACGGCGTCGCGGCCGTCGGCCCTGATCCCGCCGGCCTCGATGCCGGGCAGCCGGGTCGCGCCGGCCGGTGTGGCGCGCAGCCTCCGCAGCGACCAGACGACGTCCTCGGCGGTGACCGGCGTCCCGTCGTGGAAGGTCGCGCCCTCGGCGATCGTGAAGCGCCACCGCTTCAGGTCGTCGCTGGGCTCCCAGGCGCTGGCCAGGCGCGGGGCCACGTTGGGAGAGGCGCCGGGGACGGTCAGCGCGTCGTGGACCAGGGCGAGGATGAGGTAGTCGCTCTCGTTGACCTGGACGCCGTGCGGGTCGCGGGTGATCGAGGACGCCTTGCCGAGCGCGCCCACCCGCAGGACCCCGCCGCGCACGGGTCCCGCCGCCACGGAGCCGGAGCCCGAGGGCACGGGGGTGGCGGAGGCGGGGGCACCCGACGGGGAGGACCCGCACGCGGCCAGGAGCAGGCCGGCTCCCACTCCCGCGCCGGTCCCGAACAGCTGCCGCCTCGTCAAACTCACGACCATCCCACTTCCGCGTCCGCGATTCAAGGTAAGGTATGCCTATCCTAAAGCTAAAGCCATGGCAAATGGGGAGTAAAGGTGTTTCACGAGAGCCGGAAGCTTGCGGCGCTTGCGCTGCCCCTGGCCCTCACCCAGCTCGCCCAGGTTGCGCTGACGACCACCGACACGGTGATGATGGGCCTGCTCGGCACCGAGGCGCTCGCCGCCGGCGGCCTGGCGATCGTGCTGTTCAACCAGCTCAGGACCATGGGTGTGGGGCTGGTGACGGGTCTGGGCAACCAGGTGGCCGCGGCGGCCGCGCGCGGCGGCCGGCGGTCGGAGCTGCGTGACCTCGTACGGGCGGGCATGGCGCTGGCCACGCTCGCCGGGGTGGCGGGCGCGCTGCTCATGGTGGGTCTGGGGCACCTGCTCGCCTGGCTCGGCCAGGACCCCCGGGTGATCGAGCTCGCCCGGCCGATGCTGCTGGCCCTCGCGCCCGGCCTGGTGCCGTGCCTGTGGTTCCAGGTGATCCGCCAGTTCACCGTCGGCATGCGGCGGCCCAAGGCACTGGTGTGGATCACGGTGGCGTCCATCGCCGTGAACGCCGGCCTCAACTGGACGCTCATCCAGCTGACCGGTCTCGCCGGGGTGGGGCTGGCGACCGCGCTGGTCTACCTGCTGTCCTTCCTGGCGCTCTACGCGATCACCCGGCGGGATCCGGTGCTCGCCCCGATGCTGGCCCTGGACGCCTGGCGGGTCCGCCCCGAACGCCTGCGCGGGCTGACCCGGCTCGGCGTGCCGATCGCGGCGACCTACGGCTCCGAGGCCGGCTTCTTCTCGGTGGTCGCGCTCCTGATGGGCAGCTTCGGCGCCGCCGCGCTCGCCGCCCACACGGCCGTGAACCAGCTCGTCTACATCGTCTTCCAGGTGAGCGTCGGGCTGTCGCACGCCGCCTCGATCAGCGTCAGCGGACAGGTCGCGGTCGGCGAGTACGGCTCCGCCGCGCGGGTCGGCCGGACCGCGCTCGTCCACGGGGCCCTGGCCGTGACCGTCGTCGGCGCCGCCTACCTGCTCCTGCCCGGCGCCGTCCTGGGCCCCTTCCTGGACGGCGACCCCGCGGCGCTCGCCGTGGCCGCCGACCTCCTCGTGGTGGCCGCCGTGCTGCAGTATTTCGACAGCGCCCAGAACATCGGCGTCGGCCTGCTGCGCGGCCTCGACGACACCACGTCGGGCTTCCGGATGACCCTGATCGGCTACTGGGCCGTCGGCCTGCCGGCCGCCTGGCTGCTCGGCCGCGCCGCCGGACTCGGACCGGTCGGCGCCTGGGTGGGCCTGCTGGCCGGGCTGGCCGTCACCGCGCTCCTGCTCCTGACCCGTTTCCGCCGCGCCCTCGGCGGACGCGGCGGCGCGGCCGTGCGCGGCGCGGCCCGCTGACCTCACCCTCCGGTGGCCCGCGGGGTCCCACGGCGCCGGCCGCCGGGCACAGTCCGGCCCGTGTCGGGCACAGTCCGGCCCGTGCCGGGCGCGGTGGAGCGGGTCCGGCCGGGGCGGGGCGCCTTACCAGCGGCGGCGTTCCGCGCCGAGCCCGAGGGCCCTGGCCACCTCGCCGATGTTGTGGAACTCGCCGTCGGGCAGGTCGCGCAGGCTCTCGACGATGGCGTCGGGTGCCAGCTTCGTCTCGGCGTGGGCCAGGAGCTCGTCACGGTCCGACGGCCAGTGGGCGTCGCTCAGCCATTTCGCGAGGGCGCTGCGGCGCTCGACGGCCGTCGGGGTGATCCCCTCGGGGGTGCCGGGGGCGTGCCCCGGTGGATACCTCCTGGGGGCCGCCTCCTCCTCGGGGTCGACCATCCCTCCGGGGTCGGCCCACTCCTCGGCGTGGGTGGGGCCGGTGCCGCGGACGACACCCTCGGTCTCGTGCTTCTGCTCCTCGTCGACGCGCGGGCCGTGCTTGGCGCTGCCACGTTCAGCAATCATTACCTTGACCTCCCGAAACAGGGTCGTCAGGTGTCCCGTACCCATTACCGGCGTCCCCAACATCCCCTGCGCTCCGGCCGGACCCCACCCCTCCGGACGGCCGTGTAAACCACCCGGAAGGGGGCACGTGGCCGGTAAAGGGTTGCCGAGGAGGCATCGATGGCGATCGCAACGGTCAACCCCGCCACGGGGGAGACGCTGAAGACCTTCGAACCGCTGAGCGAGCACGAGGTGGACGAGCGGCTCGCCCTCGCCGCCGCGGAGTTCCGGACCTACCGGGCCACCGACTTCAAGCAGCGGGCGGCGTGGATGCAGAGCGCCGCCGGCCTGCTGGAGTCGGAGCAGGAGGAAGTGGCCCGGCTGATGACCACCGAGATGGGCAAGACGCTGACCGCGGCCCGGAGCGAGGTGGCCAAGTGCGTGAAGGGGATGCGCTACTACGCCGAGCACGCCGAGGAGTTCCTGGCCGACGAGCCGGTGGACGCGCCCGCCGTGGCCGCGCGGCGGGCGTACGCGCGCTACCAGCCGCTGGGGCCGGTGCTCGCGGTGATGCCGTGGAACTTCCCGCTGTGGCAGGCGGTCCGGTTCGCCGCGCCGGCGCTGATGGCCGGCAACGTGGGGCTGCTCAAACACGCCTCGAACGTGCCGCAGACCGCGCTCTACCTGGGCGGGCTGTTCGCCAGGGCGGGCTTCCCCCCGGGCTGCTTCCAGACCTTGCTGATCGGGTCCGGGCAGGTCGAGGCGGTGCTGCGGGACCGCAGGGTGGTGGCGGCCACGCTGACCGGCTCCGAGCCGGCCGGCCGGTCGGTGGCCTCGATCGCGGGGAGCGAGGTCAAGAAGACCGTCCTGGAGCTGGGCGGCTCGGACCCCTACGTCGTGATGCCGTCCGCCGACCTCGACGCCGCCGCCGCCACCGCGGTCACCGCGCGGGTGCAGAACAACGGCCAGTCGTGCATCGCCGCCAAGCGGTTCATCGTGCACACCGAGGTGTACGACGACTTCACCGGCCGGTTCGTGGCGCGGATGGAGGCACTCCGGGTGGGGGACCCGATGGACGACTCGACCGATGTGGGGCCGCTCGCCACCCGGCAGGGACGCGACGACGTGGAGAAGATCGTGGCCGACGCGGCCGGGCGCGGCGCGCGGGTGCTGTGCGGGGGATGGAGCCCCGACCTGCCCGGCTGGTTCTACCAGCCGACCGTGATCGCCGACATCACCCCGGAGATGAGGCTGTTCGGCGAGGAGGTGTTCGGCCCGGTGGCCTCGCTGTACCGGGCCGGCGACATCGACGAGGCCCTCGCCCTGGCCAACGCCACCTCCTTCGGGCTCGGCGCCAACGCCTGGACCACCGACCCCGTCGAGCAGGAGCGCTTCGTCACCGAGCTGGAGGCCGGTCTGGTCTTCGTCAACGGCATGGTCACCTCCTACCCCGAGCTGCCCTTCGGCGGGGTCAGGAACTCCGGGTACGGCCGGGAGCTGTCGGCGCACGGCATCCGCGAGTTCTGCAACCTCAAGGCCGTCTGGATCGGCTGAGCCGCCGGCCGGCCCGGGGGGAGGGCGGAGTTGTCGCGGACCGGCCCGCCAGGGGGCGGGGCCCCAGGGGGTCGAGCGGGCCGGTCCGGGATCAGGGGGTGGTGGAGCGGCGCAGGGCGACGGTGTCCTGGAGGACCTTGACCGGGTCGTGGCCGTCGATCAGCAGGCGGCGCATCAGCACCGCGATCTCGCGCATGGTCTCCGTGCCGAGGCCGCGGCGGGTCACCTCCTGGGTGCCGATCCGCAGGCCCCGCATGGGCTCGCCGGGCGCCTGGTCGGGCAGGCCGATGCCGCTGAGATAGACGCCGCCCTCGGCCAGCAGCCGGGCCGCGTCGTCCCCGCCGCCGAACGCGGCGGCGTCCACCGCCACGTGGTGGGAGACGGTCCAGCCCAGGTGGGAGGCCGCGACGGCGAAACCCTCGCCCTCCAGCGCCGCGGCCAGCGCCTTGGCGTTGGCGATGCAGCGGTCGGCGTAGGCGGGGCCGCCGACGGCGTGCTCGGCGGCGGCGACGGCCAGCGGGGCCAGCCGGGAGGCGTCGTAGTTCGCGGTCAGACCGGGGTAGGCGGCCGTGGAGACCCGGCGCGCGAGGTCCTCCTCGCGGGTCACGATGGCCGCGCCGGGCGGGCCGCCGAAGGACTTGTAGGTCGACATGGTCACCACGTGCGCGCCCTCGTCCAGCGGCCGCTGGAACCGGCGGCCCGCGATCAGGCCGGCCATGTGCGAGGCGTCGTAGACCAGGACCGCGCCCACCTCGTCGCAGGCCGCCCGGACCCGTCCGACGTCGTGCGGGAAGAGCATCAGGCTGGCGCCGACCACCACCAGCGCCGGCCGCTGCTCCCGCAGGAACGCCGGCAGCGCGTCGTAGTCGATGTCGAA
Organism: Streptosporangium brasiliense; assembly: GCF_030811595.1. Lineage (NCBI taxonomy): Bacteria > Bacillati > Actinomycetota > Actinomycetes > Streptosporangiales > Streptosporangiaceae > Streptosporangium > Streptosporangium brasiliense. The sequence goes on along the minus strand of NZ_JAUSRB010000002.1, from coordinate 8,063,434 downwards.
GCGCCCGGCGTCGTAGGGCAGGTCGACCACCCGCAGCCCCCGGATCCCGGCCGCGCCCTGGGAGTGGTGGCTGGCGTGGCCCCCGGCGGCCTCCGGCAGCACCGCGACCGTGTCGCCCGGCCGGGCGAAGGCGGTGTAGCAGGCGAGGTTGGCCATCGTCGCGCTCTGCAGCCTGACCTCGGCGAACTCGCCGCCCATCAGGGCCGCGACCTGGAGCGGGGCGAGAACCTCCAGCACGTCCAGCTCGTCCAGGCCGGTCTGGAACTTCTCCCCGGGCCAGCCCATGGACGGGCGGCTGCCCAGCGAGATCTCGTGGGCGGCGCGGGCCCGCTCGCTCATCGTGTTCGTGCCCGCGTACAGGACGATCCCGTCCTCGTCGAGGCGGCCCCGGTGCTCGGCCAGCACCGCGTCGACCAGGCGGCTGACGTCGTGAAGGCCCAGGCCGTCCAGCTCCGACTCCAGCTCCACCAGGCGCCGCTGCGCCCGGGGTGATGCCCAGGGGGCGACTCGGCTGCGCGTTTCCACGGCGGCTCCTTCCGGAAGGGGATTGATGCGACGGTACGGCCCGTGCCGGAAAGCAGTCATCGTCCGGCCGGTGGAGATCATTCCTACATCTGTAGGATTCGCGGGTGATCGCGGATGATGTCCAGGACCTTCTCGACTCCCTGGCCACGGCAGTGGGACGGGGCATGGCCGTGGACGACCCCGAGGGCAGGGTCGTCGCGCACAGCGTCCACCACGGCGAGGTCGACCAGGTGCGGGCCCAGGCCATCCTGTCCAGATCCGTCCCCGCTGAGGTCGGGGCCTGGCAGGAGGCCCACGGGGTGGCCACGACCAGCGAGCCGGTCAGGGTCCCGGCCAACCCGGCGCTGGGCATGGCCGCCCGGCTGTGCGTGCCGCTGCTCCACCACAACAGGCGCGTCGGCTCCCTGTGGGTCATCGAGGGGGAGGGGCCGCTGACCTCGGAGCAGGAGGCCAGGACCGTCCGGGACGCCGCGGCCATCGCCGCCCTGCTCGACGACGGCGGGAGCTCCCACGCCCTGCGCCGGCTGCTCGGCGGGGAGATCACCACGGGGCGGGCGGCCGGGGTGCTCGGCGAGGGGCCGCTGCGCCTGCTGGCCGTACGGGGCGATCAGGCGGGTCTGGGCGAAGCGGTCGGCGACGAGCTCGCACGGATGCGCCGTCCCCCCGCCTTCACCGTCCTCGACCGGCACGCCGTGCTGCTGCTCGGCGGCGGCGAGGACGCCCGGGCGCTGGGGGAGCTGCTGGCCGCCAGGGCGGCCGGCCACGCGGGGGTGAGCGCGCTCCACCCCGGGCTCGAGTCGATCCGCCGGGCACACCGGGAGGCGGCCGCCGCGGCCAGGGCGGCGGCGGCCGAGCCGGCACTCGGTCCGGTCGCCCGCTGGCCGGAGCTGGGCGTCTACCGGCTGCTCGCCGAGCCCGGACCCGAGACCGGTCGGCCCGGCCCGCTCGGCCCGCTGCGCGAGCATCCAGCGCTCGCCGTCACGCTGGAGACGTATCTGGACCACGGGGGGGACGCGCAGGAGACGGCCCGCCTGCTCCACCTCCACCGCACCAGCCTCTACTACCGCCTGGCGAGGATCGAGGAGCTGACCGGGCGGAGCCTGAAGGATGGATCCCACAGGTTAGAACTCCATCTCGCGCTGAAGCTCGCCCGCTGGAATGCGGTGTAGAAGCGGATGAATCCGGGCACAGCTCTGCGGTGCTGCAGTTGATCAGCGAGCTCGTCACCATCGTGGTCGTGCTGGTGCTCGCCTGGCTGGCGATGCTCGCCGTCTCCGTGGTCGTCCTTCTCGCCCTGGCCGCGTTGGCCCTGTCGACCTCCCGGGAGCAGGATGGAGCATAAGACTCCTGGAAGGCGGACGATGCGGCAGCTCAGCGCGGTGGACACCCAGTTCCTGAACTTCGAGACCTCGACGAACGTCGCCAACATCGCCGGGCTGGCCATCCTGTCCGGCGGGCTGACCCGCGGGGACCTGCTCACCCTGCTGGCCAGGCGGCTGCACCTGGCCGCGCCGTTCCGGCGCCGGCTCGCCCCCGTGCCCTTCGGCCTGGACCGCCCCTACTGGACCGAGGAGGGCAGGATCGACCTCGACTACCACGTGCGGGAGATCGCGCTGCCCGCGCCGGGCGGCGACGAGCAGCTCGGCGAGCAGGTGGCGCGGCTGCACGCCCGCCGCCTGGACCGGCGCCACCCGCTCTGGGAGATGTATCTGATCCACGGCCTGAGCGGCGCCAGAACGGCCCTCTACATGAAGGTCCACCACGCCGCGATCGACGGTGTCACCGGCGCCGACGTCCTCGCCGCCCTGCTGGACACCTCTGCCGAACCCGCCGAGATCGCGATGGCACCCGAGCGGGAGCCCGAAGAACGGATCGACACGGGCGAGATGATCATCAGGGGTGTCGCCGGCGCCGTCCTCAACCCGGCGAACACGGTGAGGTTCCTGGTCAACGCGGTCCCTCATCTGGACGAGATCCCGGTGCTCTCCCAGCTTCCCGGGGCCGGGCTGGTCTCCCGGGTCACCCGGGACGTGGCCCAGCGCCTGTCCGGCGGGGCCCCGGTGCCCGCGCTGCCCCGGCTGACCGTCCCCCGCACGCCGTTCAGCGGCCGGATCACCGCCCACCGCCGCTTCGCCTTCACCGCGCTGCCGCTGGAGGACGTCAAGCAGGTCAAGAACGCCTTCGGAGTCACGGTCAACGACGTGGTGATGACCGTGTGCGCGGGGGCGCTGCGGCAGTGGCTGCTCAAGCACGACGCCCTGCCGGACCAGCCGCTCGTCGCGGGGGTGCCGTTCTCGCTGCGCGTCTCCGGCGACGAGGGCGAGGGCAACCAGGTCACCATAATGATCACTACGCTCGCCACGCAGATCGCCGACCCGGTGGAGCGGCTGCTGGCCGTACGGGACGCGATGGCCCTGATCAAGGACCGCTCGTCGCTGGCCCCGGCCCGCTGGATCCAGGAGATCAGCGACATGATGCCCTCGGCGCTGACCGGCCTGGCCGCCCGCGCCGCCTTCAATCTGTTCGCCGAGACCGCCGGGCCGATCAACGTGGTGATCTCCAACGTCCCGGGCCCGCAGCTTCCGCTCTACGTGAGCGGCGTCCGGCTGCTCTCCTACCACCCCGTCTCGGTGATCACCGACGTCAGCGGTGGCCTCAACATCACCGCCTTCTCCTACGACGGCTCACTTGACGTGGGCGTGATCGCCTGTCGGGAGATGGTCCCCGACGTATGGGTCGTCACCGACTATCTCCGGGACGCCCTGTCCGAACTCAAGCTCCTCGTTGAGCAGGAGCGATAGCCCCGGAGCGTCCTTGACGAAGCGCAACTTCTTCTCCAGGCAGACGACCGAGCCCCGCTCCGGCCGGTTGACGAAACGGATGTCGTCGGCCAGGGCCTTCATGATGAGCAGGCCGCGGCCGTGCTCGGAGGTGGGAGGGGGCGCCGGATGCGCTCCGGCGAAGTCGAAACCGTTCCCCGCGTCCACCACCTTGATCACGCAACGGTCACGGTGAAGCTCGGTACTGACCATGTAGTCGTCGCTTGGCGCGGCGTGCTGGATCACATTGGAACACGCCTCCGAGAGCATGAGCTGGATGTCCTCGCGGATGGGCGGCTCCACGCCCAGGGCGCGGAGCGAGGCGTCCAGCAGCTGCCTGATGACGGGAACACTCGCGGCGTCGCGCGGTAGGCGCAACGCGATCGTGGCCTCCACAGTTCCTCCTTCAACAGATGACCTCTAGAGCCTTGCCCCGCCCGACCCGTCCTAATCGAAGGGCGGCGATCGTGTCCGGGCGCCGGACCCCGCCCCGGCACGCTCCGACGATCTCACCCATGTGGTCGCCTCCCCCGGAGGCGCCGTCCGGGTGGTCGGCGGCCACAGCTTGGACCACCACCAGGTCCGCCGCTATGACGCCTGGTACCGGCACATCACCTTGGCGATGCTCGCCCACGCCTGTCTGGCCGCCACCGCGGCAGGCCTCCCAAAAGCCCTGACGGCCTCGTCCCCCTCAGCCCCGGCGAGATCCGCCGTCTGCTGGCACACCTGACCCACGCCCTGACCTTCGCCTGCCCGATCGAGCGCATCCTGGCCTGGTCACAGCGCCGAAGGCGCTACCAGCACCGCGCCCGTACCAGCCACTATCAACGGCGACATCTTCTACACAACGAAATGTTGTTGTAGTACTAATGCTCCATTCCTGAATGGGAGTGGAGATCCCTATCGACCTGGGGTGATGATGGTCTCAGGGGGGATTGCCATGCCGAAACTGCTGTACGCGCGTCCGCCGGTGGACGCCGAGGAGGACCGGCAGATCCGCAAGCTGGCCGGCGCCCGTCATGCCCCGGCCGACTGGATCATGAGAGCGCAGATGATCGTGTTCAGCTGGCAGGGCCTGCGCACCAGCGCCATCGCGGCCAAGCTCGGCTGTCACATGCAGACCGTGCGCGAGCGGATCGAGCGATTCAACGCCGAGGGCCTGGCCGGACTGGGCGACCGGCCCGGGACGGGTCGCAAACCACGGATCACCGAGGTCGAACGCGGACAGCTCATCGCGTTGGCGCGCTCGACCCCGCCCGGACGCCTGACCCGCGACGCGGCCGGCGACCTGGCCGCCACCGACGACAGCGGCCCGGCGCAGTGGACGCTGGACAGCCTGACCGCCGCCGCCCGCGCGCAGGGCATCGTCATCGCGCGCAGCCAGGTCCGCCGGATCCTGCGAGCGGAGAAGGTCCGCTGGCGACACACCCGCTCCTGGACCGAATCGACCGATCCGGACTTCGCCCCAAAAGAGCCACGATCATCGGCCTCTACACCCAGCCGCCGGCCGCGACCACGGTGATCTGCGCCGACGAGCTGGGGCCGGTGACCCCGCGCACCTTCGCACCCGCGCCCGCCTGGTCTCCCGACGGGCACCGGATCAAAGCCAGGTTGGAGTATTCACGCGGCACCGACAAGACCTGGGTCTACGGCGCGCTGCGCATCCGTGACGGCACCGAGCTCACCTTCTGCGCGCCCTCACGCAACAGCGACGGCTGGATCCAGTTGCTGGCCCGCATCGCAAAAGCCAACCGGCGTGGCGCGATCGTCGTCATCACCGACAACCTGTCCAGCCACTTCAGCTGGAAGGTCCGCCAATGGCTGGTCCGTCACCCGCGGATCCGTCAGGTGTTCATCCCGGTCAAGGCGTGCTGGCTGAACCTGGCCGAGGGCTGGTGGCGACTGCTACGCAAGGCGGCGTTCGCCGGGCAGACCTTCGCCGACGCCGTCGAGATCGCCCACGCGGTCGCCCTTGCCACCGCCCAGCTCAACGCCCACGCCCAGCCCTGGATCTGGGGGCGACCACCGCCACGGCCCCGGATCCTGCGCCGCAAGTTCGTCTACCTGCTTTGAGGAACGCAGCACTAACCCGCGAACGCGTCCACGGCGGCCTGGCAGAAGGCCTTGAGGTCGTCCGGCTTGCGGCTGGTCACCAGGGTGTTCGGACCCGCCGTACAGATCACGACCTCGCGGTCCTCCCAGTCCGCCCCGGCGTTGCGCAGGTCGGTCCGGAGGCTGGGCCAGGAGGTGAGCTTGCGGCCCCGCACCACGTCGGCCTCGATCAGGGTCCAGGGCGCGTGGCAGATGGCCGCCACCGGCCTGCCCGTGTCGAAGAAGTCCTTGACGAACTGGACGGCGCTCGGCACGGTCCGCAGGAGGTCGGGGTTGGCGACGCCGCCGGGCAGCACCAGTCCCTCGAAGTCGGCCACCAGCACCTCGTCGACCGTCTCGTCCACCGGGAACCGGTCGGCCTTGTCGAGGTGGTCGAACGCCTGGACCTCGCCCGGCCGCGTGGAGATCAGCCGGGGTGTCGCCCCCGCCTGCTTGACGGCCTGCCACGGCTCGGTGAGCTCGACCTGCTCGATCCCCTCCGGGGCCACGAGGAACGCGATCGTCTTGTCGTTGAGCATGGTTTCCCCTTTGACGTGCGACGATGCCTTTCAAGGGGCGGTCATGCCCGGCACGTCGAGATCCATGCGGAATCTCGCGCATCGGGGACGGGATCCGTGCGGGGCGTCGACTCAGGGACGTCTCTTGCGCCGGCGCAGACCTGAGGCGATGAGCCGGGTGAGCAGCTCGCGCGATGACACGGCCTCCGCCCCCAGTTCGAGCGCCCTGTCGTAGACGGTCTGGGGGACGTCGTAGTGGTCGCGGTCGAACGCCCGGGGCGGCACGCCCAGCAGGGCGGCGAAGGCGTGCAGTTCCTCGGTCGAGCTGTCGCTGACCAGATGCGACCAGAGCATGCCGTGCGGACCCGGCCAGTCCGGCGGGTCGATGAGCACGCTCACCGCTGGAGGAGTTCGAGCGCGACCTCCAGGGCGGCGGCCCTGCGTTCGTCGTCGGAGATGTCGTCCTTGAGGATGAACCAGGCCGCGTGCAGGGCGAACAGGGCCATCGAGTTCTTCAGCCGGACGGCCGTCGGATCGGCGGGGTCGGCCAGGAAGGCGAACAGCTCGAACATCCGGCCGCGGGTCTTCTCCATCACCGGATGGTGTTTCAGCGCGGTCTGGTTGCGCTCGAAGAAGCGCATGATCTCGTGGTGCCGGCCCCGGTGCAGGTCCTCGGAGTAACGGCGGACCAGTTCCCGGCGGGTCTCGTCGGTGCGGGGCTGGGAGGCGGCCCAGGCGGCCAGCTCCTCGACCGCGTGCAGCCGGTTCTCCGCCAGGCTGGTGACGATCTCGTCCTTGCTCTTGAAGTGGTAGTAGAGGGCGGCCTTGGTCACGCCGAGAGCCTCCGCTATCTCGCGGAGCGAGGTCGCCTCGTACCCCTGCTCGACGAAGAGCTTCAGGGCGGTCTCCTGGATCCGGGTGCGCGTATCGGCGTTTTCCCTCATGGTTCCCTTTGCAGCGAAATCGACTTGACGGCCGGTAAGTGATCGGCCTACATTCCCAGCATATCCGACACTAGCCGGTCGGCAAGTAAGTAAGATCATTGTCTTAGGGGGCGACAAGAAGTGAAGGAGACCGCAGCCGCACCAGTGCGGCGGCGTGAGGTCATGGTAGTGCTGCCTGGCCTGATGCTCGCGATGGTCCTGGCCATGCTCGACAACATGATCGTCGGCACCGCCATGCCCCGGATCGTCGGTGAGCTGGGCGGGCTGACCCACCTGTCCTGGGTGGTGACGGCCTACGTGCTCGGCACCACCGTTTCCACCCCCATCTGGGGGAAGATCGGCGACCTGTACGGCAGGAAGAACATCTTCCTCGCCTCGATCGTCATCTTCATGATCGGTTCCGTGCTCTGCGGCATGGCCGGATCCGAGATGCTGGGCGGTCCCGGCGACGGCATGGCCCAGCTCATCGCCTTCCGCGCGCTCCAGGGCCTCGGCGCCGGCGGCCTGATGGTCAACGCGATGGCGATCATCGGTGACCTCGTCCCGCCCCGCGAGCGCGGCCAGTACCAGGGGATCATGGCCGGCGTGATGTCACTGGCGATGATCGCCGGTCCGCTCGTCGGCGGGTTCATCACCGACCATCTCGACTGGCGCTGGGCCTTCTACGTGAACCTGCCCGTCGGGTTCATCGCGCTGGCGCTGCTGGCGACCAAGCTGAAGCTCCCCAAGTATCGCACCGAGCACCGCATCGACTGGCTCGGCGCGGCCCTGCTGTCCATCGGCATCACCGCGCTGGTCCTCATCACCACCTGGGGCGGCAACGACTACGAGTGGGGCTCGCCGCAGATCCTTGGCCTGGCCGCGCTCGCCGTGGTCACGCTGGCGCTGTTCATCCCGGTGGAGCGCCGCGCCGCCGAACCGATCATGCCGCTCAACCTGTTCCGCAACCGCAACTTCACACTGATCTCCCTGGTCGGCTTCCTGCTCGGTTTCGCGATGTTCGGCGCCATCAACTTCCTGCCGCTGTTCCAGCAGACGGTCCAGGGCGCCTCGGCCACCAACTCGGGCCTGCTGCTGCTGCCGATGATGGGCTCGGCCATGGTGGTCTCGCTCTTCGTCGGCCAGGCCATCACCAAGACCGGCAAGTACAAGGTCTACCCGGTCCTCGGCGGCGTCATCATGGCGGTCGCCATGTGGCTGCTGTCGCTGATGGACGTCCACACGCCCGCCTGGCAGACCGGCGTGTTCATCGCGGTGCTCGGCCTCGGCATGGGCTTCCTGATGCAGACCACCATGCTGATCGCGCAGAACAGCGTGGAGCAGAAGGACCTGGGCGTCTCCAGCAGCGCCTCCACCTTCTTCCGCTCCATCGGCGGCTCGTTCGGCGTCTCGCTGTTCGGCGCGGTCTTCAACAACCAGCTCACCTCCAACCTGGAGAGCAAGCTGGGCCCCGTCGGCGACAAGCTCGCCTCCAGCGGCGGCCAGTTCAACCCCGCCGCCCTGCACGAGCTGCCCGCCAACGTCCGGACCGGCTTCCTGGAGTCGCTGGCCGCCTCCATCTCCAGCGTGTTCTGGTGGGCGATCCTGTTCGCCGTCGTGGTGCCGCTGCTGGCCGCCTTCATCAAGGAGATCCCGCTGCGCGGGGCCCCCGAGCAGGGCGCTGACGCCGAGGCCCCGGTCCCGGCCCCGGTCCTCGACTGACGCCGGGCGCCGAGACCAAGCCATGACCCAGCCGGCCCCAAGTCACCCCGGACAGGCTGTGCCCATGGAGACAACCACCACCGCCGCCGGGTACGTCACCCGGCGGCCTCGGGCCGAAGACGCGCACGACATCCACGAGCTGATCTCCCTGTGCGACACGCAGGTGATCGGCAAGGGGGACATGACCTTCGACGACGTCGTCGACCAGTTGAACGACCCTTCCTTCGACAGGGAGACCGACGGCTGGGTCGTCCACGACGGGGCCGGGCGCCTGGTCGCCTGGGCCTGGGCCTGCCGCAAGGGCACAAGTGACAACGTCGACATCGACGTGGCCGTGCATCCCGACGCCCCCGGGCTGACCGGCGGGCTCTGGGACACCGTGACCGAGCGGGCCAGGCAGATCACGGCCGGGCTCGGTCACGACAGGGCCGTGCTGGACATCGGCCTGTACCGGGAGGACAGCGGCAAGCGGGCCATCGCCGCCGCCCGCGGGTTCAGCGCGGCGACCAGCTTCATCCGGCTGCTGGTCGACCACGGGACCTCGGTCCCCGAGCCCGCCCTCCCGCCCGGCCTCTCGGTCCACCAGGGGATCACCGACGAGGTCCGCCGCCAGGGACACGCCGTCCAGCAGGCCGGCTTCGCCGAGCACTTCGGGTTCACCCCCAAGGACTACGACAAGTGGCACGAGGAGCTGGACTCCTCGGCCAGCGGCGACTGGTCGCAGCTGACGGTCGCCCGGATCGACGGCGAGCCGGTGGCGATGCTGCTGGGCACCAACGCCTTCGCCGGTGACGAGAACTGCGGCTACGTGCGCCAACTGGCCGTGCTGCCGGCCTTCCGAGGCCGCGGGCTCGGCCGGTTCATGCTCCGCAGGGCCTTCGCCGACGACGCCCGGCGCGGCCGGGTGGGCACCTATCTCCACGTGGACGCCAACAACAGCACGCCCGCGCTGGAGCTGTACCTGTCGGTGGGCATGCGCCAGGTGCTGGCCATCGACGTCTGGCGGCGGACGGTCTGACCGGTCCGGGTACGGCTGCGCGGGCCGTACCCGGGGACTCACCGCCGCAGCAGCGGCAGCGCGCACACCCCGGTGACCAGCGCCGTGACCGCCAGCGCCACGCCGGTGCCCGGCGCCGAGCCCAGGCTCAGGTACAGCGTGCCGAACGTGGCCACGCCCACGACCTGGCCGAGCTGGGTCATCATGACGAACAGCCCACTGGCGTCGGGGGCGTCCCCCGGGGCGACGTGGGTGAGCGCGAGTGCGAGCACCGGGCTGAACGCCCCGCCCAGACCGGCCCCGACCACCGCCAGGGCCACCCACAGGAGCGGCTCGCCGTGCCCGCCGCCGCCCAGCGCCAGGGACAGCCCCAGATAGCCCAGCGCCGCCACGCCGAAGGAGACGATGATCATACGGCGGTGCAGCCGCTCGGGGACCCGCCGCCAGTTGAGGCTGACCACGGCGAAGGCCGCCGCGCCGGGGACGAACGTCAGGCCGGCCCGGAGCGGGCTGTCGCCCAGGGCTCCCTGCAGGTGCAGGGCGAGGGTGAACAGAAACCCGCCGTAGGTCGCCATCGCCCCGAAGACGGCCAGCGCGGAGACGGCCACCCCGGGGGCCCGCAGCACCCGCGCGGGCACCAGCGGCGCGGGTGCGCCCCGCTCCACCAGCACGAAGAGCCCCGCGGCCGCCACGCTCGCCGCCATCGCGGCCCAGCCCCACAGCGGCCAGTCCTGCTCGTGGCCCAGCACCAGCGGCACCACCAGGAGGCTGACCGCCAGCGAGAGGGTGACCAGGCCGGGCAGGTCCAGGGCGCGGTGGCGCAGCGGGCCGTCGGCCGGCAGCAGCCTCGCGCCCACGGCGAGCAGCCCGATCCCGATCGGCACGTTCACCAGGAAGACCGGCCGCCACGCCGTGCCGTACAGGTCGGCGGAGACCAGCACGCCGCCCAGCACCTGGCCCACCACGGCGGCCCCCGAGATCACCGTCGCGTAGAGGCTGAGCGCGCGGGCCCGCGCGGCCCCCTCGAAGTTCATCTGGATCATGCTCAGCACCTGGGGCACCATCAGGGCCGCCCCCGCGCCCTGAAGCAGCCGGAAGGCGACGAGCTGCCCGGTCGAGACGGCCAGACCGCAGGCGAGGGAGGCGGCGGTGAACCCCGCCAGGCCGTACAGGAACAGCCGGCGCCCGCCGTACCGGCCGCCCAGCCGGGCACCGGTGATCAGCAGCATGGCGTAGGCGATGGTGTAACCCGAGATGACCATCTGTAGTCCCGAGCCGGACGCGCCGAGGTCGGAACGGATCACGGGAGAGGCGACGTTGACGATGGAGACGTCCAGGATCGCCATGAACTGCCCGGTGAGGACCACCGTCAGCAGCCAACGGGTGCGCAGAGCCGGGGCCCTGGTGGATATCGCGGTCATGGGGACGAGCTTGGGGGCGCACCGATACCGGTAACGAGAGCCTGCTGATCCTGGTACTGCCGGTACCTGGCAGCCGGTCCGCCCGTCGGCCAGCATGGGGGAGTGACCATGACCCACCCGCGTGCCCGCCGTGCCGAGCTGGCCTCCTTCCTGCGCAGCCGCCGTGACCGCCTCACCCCGGCCGAGGTGGGGCTGCCACCGGGGCTGCGCCGTCGCACCCCGGGCCTGCGGCGTGAGGAGGTCGCCCTGCTCGCCGGGGTGGGCGTCACCTGGTACACCTGGCTGGAGCAGGGGCGGCCGATCAACGCCAGCGTGCAGGTGCTGGACGCGATCTCCCGGACGCTCCGGCTGGACGACGCCGAGCGCGAGCACCTCTACCGGCTCGCCGACGTGCCGGGCGTGTCCGTCTCCGACGCCGGAGCCGCGCTGGAACCCGAGACCCAGATGATCCTGGACCAGCTCGCCCCGATACCCGCCGCCGTCTACAACGGCCGCTACGACCTGCTGGCCTGGAACCGCGCCTACGCCGCGCTGTTCCCGTCCATGACGGCGCAGTCTCCCGCCACCCGCAACGCGCTCTGGCAGCTCTTCGTCACCAAGCAGTGCTGCACCCCGGTGGTCAACCGGGAGGAGGAACTGCCGCAGATGGTCGCCACGCTCCGCGCGGGCTTCGGCCGGCACCTGCGGGAGCCCGCCTGGACCGGCTTCGTCCGGCGGCTGTCGGCCGCCAGCCCGGAGTTCGCGGCCATGTGGGCCACCCACGACGTGGCCAGGCCGGGGAACCGGATGAAGATCTTCCAGCACTCCGCGGTCGGGCTGGTGCGCACGGTCTCGACGAGCCTGGCGCTGCCGTCGCCGCCGGAGACGCGGATGGTGGTCTACACGCCGATGGACGAGGAGAGCCGCGAGCGCATGGTCTGGGTCACCGCGCACCCGGAGATCGAGCCGGTGCCGGCCCACACCCACTGACCGGCGCCCCCGTCCCGCAGGCACCCGGCCCGCGGGGCGCCAGTTCGAACAGCAGGCTCGGAGGCCCGGCGATCGCCCGCGCGCACCCGGCGGGCGGGGCGTCCGGGGCTCCGGACGGCGCCCGCCCGCACCGGTCCCCGGCGGGGCGGCTCAGTGGGCGGCCACCCGGTGCTTGGCGAGATGGGCCAGCACGGCCTGGTTGGCCTCCCACCCGTCGGGAAACTTCACCGGCACGCCGAGCTGGACCGGCTCGGCCGACGGGTGGGCGTCCAGCAGTTCGGGGATGCCCGCCCGGGCGACCACGACGCAGGCGTGCCGGTGGCGGGAGGTGAGCACGCACAGCCGCCCCGACTCCAGGTGGAAGGCCGTGGCGTCGCGGCGGCCGGAGAGGGGGTGGAGCACGATCGTCACGTCGTACTCGCGCCCCTGGAGGCGGTTGGCGGTGTCCACTGTGATCTCCTCCGGCACCCCGGCCGCGCGGATCGCGGCGACCTGGTCGCGGTGGGCGGCGCCGATGGCGATCCGGTCGGCCGTGACACGGTGGCTGCCGCGCTCGGAGTGGGCGACCGGCGCCCGCTGCAGCAGCCGTACGGCCAGCACCGCCACCGCCTGCACCGCCTCGGCGTCGGTGCGCACGGTATGGCGGCTCGGCAGCTCGTACAGCGCCCAGCCCGAGGCCGCCGCCTCCTCCAGCGCGCGGTCGTAGGAGGTGCGCATGCCGTTGACGGTGAGCTCCAGCGACCGGTCCGCGTGCCCGGTCCCGGCCCGGAACCCGGTGAACGGGTAGAACGCCTCGGAGACCACCGGGGCCGCCGAGGCGGGCAGCCGCCAGGAGACGGGCAGCCGGTGCACCGGCAGGTCGGGATTGTGCCGCAGCAGCACCGAGACCGCGCTCTGCACCGGATCCCACGACAGACCCGCCCAGCGGTCGCCGTCGACGATCGAGAACGGGTCGAGCTGGCCCGGGTCGCCCACGAACAGCGACCGCTCGAACAGCGAGGCGATGCGCAGCAGCTTGTCCGAGCGCATCTGGTACGCCTCGTCCACGATCGCCCAGGGCCAGGTCCGGTCGCCGATCCAGGCCCACTTGTCGGCGGTGGCGACCACCACGGCCGGGTCGCCCAGGTCGGGCAGCTTGCCGGCGACCGAGACGTTGGTGTGGGCGAGGACGCGGCCCGGGGTGACGTAGCCGCCGGCCGACAGGCGGCCGATCGTGAGGTCGGGGTGCTCGGTGGCGAGCCGTTCCACCAGGTCGTCGACCTGCTCGTTGGTCTGGGCGACGATCATCAGCGGCTCGCCGGTCTCGGCGATGTGCCCGGCGGCCCTGACCACCAGGGTGGACTTGCCCGCCCCGGGAGGGGAGTCGACCACCACACCCCGGTTGCGGGGCAGGTCCGCCAGGACCGCCTCGACGACGGCCGCCGCCTCCTGCTGGGGCGTCATGCCGCGCCCGCCTGCTGACCGTTCACGACCATTCCTCCTGCGCGTCGTCGTCGCTGGGCACGTACTCCTCCGGCGGGCCGCCGTGGGTCCACGGCGTCCGCTCGGGGTCGGGGAGCGCCGCCGAAGTCTGGAAGTCGTCGGTCAGCGAGGTGTAGGAGACCCGCTCACCCGGCTCGGGCACCGCGCCGGGGGCGGGCGTCCTGCCCCGGCCCATCCCCTTGGTGATCTTCAGAGTGATCTCGTCGCCGGCGATCTCGACGATCTCGGCGGCGTGGCCGCGCCGGTCGGGGCTGCCGACCGTGGCGCCGGGGGCCAGCCGTACCGGGTCGTCGGTCCGGACCGTGATCAGCGGCCGCAGCTTGCGCGAGCGGCCCTCGCCCTCGGTGTGCTCGGGGTCCGCGTCCGTCACCGTCCCGGCGAACGCCTCACCGGTCAGCCGGTATTCGGCCATGATCAGCGGGTCGTCGTAGGCCCGCTGCACGTCGTAGCTCGCCCGGGCCCGCTCCAGCCCCGCCAGCCGTGCCGCGGCGCCGACCGCGCCGTCCCTGCGCGCCTGCGGCGGCCCGCCTTCGGCCAGCCGCTCGACGAACCTGGTGAACGAGCCGCGGTCGGCGTCCCAACGGTCCTTCACCCGCCCGTCCTCGGGCAGCGCGCGCAGCAGGCCGGCCGCCTGCCACATCAGCCGCCAGGTCGGTTCGAGCTGGGTCCGCAGCGCCTGGGTCAGGCGCTCCACGGCATGGTCGGTCGGGGCCTCCTCGTAGGCCCGCACGGCGGGGCCGAGCACCTCGTTGTCGAAGCCCGGGTCGGTGGCGGGGCCGGCCGGCGGCCAGAGCAGCGGGTCCTCGGCCTCCTCGGCGGCCCGCCGGCCGCTCATCCCCGGGGGAGGGGCGATCCATCCCAGCAGCGCCGCCAGGTTGGCGTCCTCCAGGCCGCTCTGCCCGGTCGCCCAGTGCATGCTCAGCGCCTCGGTGGCCACCAGCAGCAGGCAGGAGCCCGGCTGCCGCGACCGGTCGGCGAAGTAGGTCAGCCACCGCCCCAGCAGCGGCACCGACGGATGCACCGGATAGGGCCCGTCGGCCCTGCGGAAGCGGGTGGAGCGGCCCAGCAGCCCGGTGAAGGCGGCCGCCGGCCGGTTGGGCACCAGGAGCTGCGGCGCGTCCAGGCACCGCTCGTACGGCTCCCCGCCCTTCCTCTCGACCGTCTCGGTGGTCTTCTCGAACCCCTCGACGTACGGCAGGAGCACCTCGGCCAGCTCGGCGGCGAAGGCGAAGCGCAGGTCCCGGTTGCGGGGCTGGGGGACCACCAGCAGCCGGGGGTGGTCCGGATCGGTGCCCACCATGGCGGCCAGCGGCGCGGCGGCCTCGCCGGCGAGCTTGAGCGGGATGAACACCATCGGGTGCGGGGCGATGTGGCAGTGCCGGACTGTGGTGATCGGCTGGGCGGCCCCGTCCCGGATGGCGCGCAGCCGCGCCAGCGCCGTCAGCGTGCTCACGTCGCCTCCTCCGTCGGCTCCGCGAGCGCTGCGCTGCGATGCTTGTCGGTTCGCCCGCTCACGCCGCCTCCTCCCTCGGCCCGGTGGGCGCTGCGCTGCGGTGCTTGTCGGTTCGCCCGCTCACGCCTCCTCCTCCGCCGGCCCGGTGGGCGCCGTGCCCGCCGGGCCGCTCGCTCCGCCGGCTCATCGCAGGCACTCCTCGCGCAGGCGCTCCGCCAGGCGGAGCAGGCGGGCGATCTCCTCCTGGCCCTCGGCGGGCTCGACGGTGCCCTCGGCCAGGCCCAGTGCCTCCGTCATGCCGCAGACTCCGCCGAGCTGGTCGCGGATCTGCCGGCCGAGCAGATCGGTGGAGCCGCTGCCGCGGGCCTCGTCGCGGCAGAACATGCACATGTCGCAGGTGGACAGGCAGTCGGGCGCGTAGCGGGCGGGCACCCGGGCCAGGGCCTGGGCCAGCTCCTCCGCCGAGCGGGTGGGCACGCCGTCCCCGTCGGGGGCCAGGTCGAAGGTGACCCCCTGGGGGAGCCCTTCGAGCAGGCGGTCGACCCTGGTCATCCGGGTGAGCTGCCGTTTGAGGACGGCGAGCTGCTTGCGCACGTCCACCAGCGTCGCGGTCGGCCGGTTGGCGAAGTTCTCCGGGCAGACGAGCACCACGTCGTGGGAGACGCGCTCGGGGTCGTGCCCGAGGTCGGCCAGGAGCGTGCGCATCGCCAGCACGTAGACCGCGGCCTGCCTGGCCGCCGCCGCGACCTTCTCGGGCTCGGCCTGGCCGTCGATCACGCTGAACGACTTGATCTCCACGATGTGGAAGCGCCCGCCGACCTGGAAGGCCACCACGTCGGGCTCCAGGTAGGAGGTGTGTCCGGCGATCTCCAGGCTGAACAGCGGATGGTCGTAGAAGACCGCCGTGTCGCCGTGCTCGCGAGCCGCCCGGTCGACCAGTGTCCGGGTGTGGGAGTGGCGCAGGTGGGAGCCGACGCTCTCCACGTCCTGGTAGCCGACCTGGGCGACGGGCAGGCCGAGCAGCTCGCGCAGGAGCCGTAGCAGCTCGGCGCAGCCGTTCTCCTTCACCAGCGACTCGAACACGTTCCCGCGGGTGATCGCGAACTGGGACTGGCCGAAGGGGGCCGGGAAGCCGAGGTGCCGGGCCGTGCGGTCCTTGTCCACCCCGGCGGCGTCCATCAGCGCCCGGCGGGCGCAGCCCGGGTTGGCGGCCAGAGCCGCGATGGCCCGGGCGTCGTGCGCGCGGGGCGGCACCGGCCCGCGCAGCTCGTCCAGCCGGTTCACCGGCCACCCCCGGTGCCGCCGGCGCGTGCCGTGCCCCGGCCGCCGATCAGCCGGCCGAGGCACGTGGCGCGCCCCGCCCGGCCGGCGGGCGTCTCCGGTGGACCGGCCGTCCACGCCGTGTTCCGCCTGTCCATCAACAGGCCCCTCTCAAGTTGCTCATCGCGGCGGCGCCGAACAGGCGCTCCACGTCCGGTAGTTGCCTGCTCGCCCGCGCCGCCACCTCGGCCCGGTGCGCGGCGTCGGCCGCCCGGTGCACCTCCAGCTCGGCCCGGGCCGCGCGGAGCGCGGTCACGGGGTCGGCCTGGACGGGGCCCTCGACGGCACCGGGGATGTTGTGCGCCATCCGCGACAGCAGCCGCAGCGCCCCCGGCGGCGGCTCGGCCAGCCGGGCGAGGTGCTCGGCGATGCGCATGGTCGAGGTGAGGAAGTCGACGCGGGGGCTCAGCGGTCCCAGCACCCGCAGCTCGGGCGCCCAGGTGCTGTCGGCGAGCAGCCCGCGCGCGGGGGAGAGGCGGTCGGTCAGCGCGGCGCACAGGTAGTAGGGCCGGGCGTAGGGGGCGCTGCGGAAGGAGCGCTCCTCGTCCCTGCGCAGGCTGGTCAGCTGGGGGCCGCGCAGCGCGCCGGAGAAGAACGCGTCGTTCACCGCCACGATCAGCTTGGCCGCGGTGGGCACGCCGAGCAGGGCCAGCGCCTGGTGCACCTGCTCCCGGATCGGCAGCAGCGAGGTCTCGGGCTCGGGGGGCGGCGGCACGGGCTCCTCGGCGCCGACCGCCGCGTCCCACGCCTGTTCGGCCCGGCGGAGGTCACCGCGCAGCGACCGGGCGAGCGAGTTCTCCTTCGCCTTGACCGCCCGCCGCACCTCGGCGCGGAGCTCGGCTATCCGCCGTTCCAGCGCGTCCAGTGATTCACTCACGGCCCGGAGCGTAACAGGAGTTCCACCAGTCTCCCTGGAATTCCAGCGAATCTCCCTTGAGTTCCAGCGAATTCCAGTATTAAAGTGCAGGCCATGGCGCGGTAATACTGGGCCGAAAGGGGGCATTTGGTGCGCAACCTATCGGAAGGTCGGGCCGTCCACCTGCTGGACGTGGAGAACCTCGTGGGAAACGCGCGCCCCGCCACCAGAGACGTCCAGGCCATGATGGACCGCTACCGCGAACGCGTCCCCATCGGCGGGATGGACCAATACGTCGTCGCGGTCAACCACGGCGCCATGCTCCCCGTCGGCCTGGCCCTGGCCGGGATCCAGCTCCTGGTCCGCTCCGGCCCGGACGGGGCCGACGCGGCGCTGGGCGAGGTGATCCGCCTCGACCACCTCGCCGACCGGTTCGAGCGCGTGGTCATCGGCTCCGGCGACGGCGTCTTCGCCGAGTCCGCCGACTGGCTGTCCGGCCGGGGCGTCCTGGTCGTGGTGGTCTCCCGCCCGGGAGCCCTCAACCGCCGCCTGCGCCGTACGGCGGGCCAGGTCATCCCGCTGGACCTGGCCGCCTGACCGCCGGTGGTGCCCGGCGGGCACGCCGCCGGGTGGGACCGGCCCGTCCCGGCGGCCCACGGGCAGGCCCGCCCACCGGCCTCCGCGTCCGCCGGACACGCCGTCCCGATCTTCTTCGCGCCGCTCTTCCCCTTTTCCCCGACACCGGCACGTTTTCCCCGACACCGGCCCGCCGCTCCGGCGGGCGAGATGTGAGTATCCCCCTACTCAACGTGTTCCCGGCGAGATCCTTGTTTGTCATGCTGTGGCCATCACTTCTCTGGAACGGAGAGAACGGTGAATCTCGGCCTCAGAAGACTGCTCCCCGTCTTCGTCGCCCTGACGCTGGTATGCGGCTGCGGCAACAGCGTGCTGGACGGTTCCCCGGATGACGGCGGGCAAGGTCAGGCACAGGAGGAGAAGACGGCGGGAGGTGGGGACGACCCGCACTACGGGCCGCTCGACCTGCCGATAGGCAACACCGGAGTCAACAGCGGTCCCGGCGGCATCTACGACCTCCTGCTGGAAAAGGACTGTTCCGGGGCCCGCGCGCAGCTCGACGAGCGTCAGAGCGACCCCGTGTACGCGATCGACGACAAGAACACGGTCCTGCTGCTCCGCGTCGGCATCGCGCTGTGCGAGGGCAGGGGCGCGGCCGCCAAGAAGGCGTTCGCCGGTGCCGTCAGGACGGACGCGCCTCAGTTCATGTGCTTCCTCTACGTGGCGGAGGCGAGCCTCATCCGGCGGAAGCCCAAGTCCTCCTTCGCCGCCTGCCCGCCTGACGTTTCCGACAGCCCGCCGCCGGCGGACCAGGAGGAAACGGACGATCCGCCGCCGACGGACCAGGGAGAAACCGACGATCCCCCGCCGGTGGACCAGGGAGACGGCGACAACCCGCCGCCCGGCGACCCCACCTCTCCCGACGGCACGTCCTCGGCTCCGGCCGGCGAGCCCACGGGAGAGACCGGTTGACCACACCCGCAGAACCGACGCCGCCGGGGCCGTCAGAACCGGCACCGGCGGACCCGGCACCGATGGACCCGGCACCGGTGGACCCGGTACCGGCGGACCCGGCACCGGTGGACCCGGTACCGGCGGACCCGGCACCGGTGGACCCGGCGCAGTCAGAACCGGCACCGGCGTTTCCGCCGGTGCCGGCGGAACCCGCGGAGGGGCTGCAGGCCGTGGCGGGGAACTCCACCCTGCTGCAGTGGGTCTCGGCCATCCTCGCGAACGCGACGGTCGTCACCGCGCTGCTGGTCTATTTCGGCTGGGAACGTAGCGACGTGATGGCGCGCAGGCTCGGCATCAACGAGAGCATCCTCGGCATGTCCACCAGCGACTACGTGCTGCGCAGCGTCCGCCCGGTCCTGGTGCTCCTCCTGATCGTCGGAGCGGCCGGCTTCGCGTGGCTGTATCTCGACCACTGGCTCACCCGGGTTCTGCGCGCGCCGAACAGGCTCACCACCTACGTCCTGCGGACGCTGTCGCTGGCCTGGCTGGTGCTGCCCGCCCTCGTCTGGCTGCTCGGATACGTCCCCGCGTGGCGCGCGTTCATCTATGTCGCTTTCCCGTTCAGCATCGGCGCGGGTGTTCTGCTGGCGTACTACGCCGCTCATGTCCGCGCCTCACTCCCCGGCGGCGCGCCGCCCGCCCGCGAGACGGCGCTGCGCGCCTTCGTCGCGCTCAGCGTCGGCTTCTCCCTGTTCTGGGGCACCTCCCACTACGCGACGGTCCTCGGCAACACCCTGGCTGACGGAGTCAGGCCCGGCGCCCTCACCAAGGTGACCGTCTACAGCCCGCAGCGGCTCCACCTGACCGCTCCAGGAGTCGTCGAGACACCCCTCCAGGACGACAAGAGCACCTACCGGTACCGGTACACGGGCCTGCGTCTCCTGGACCACACCGGCGGACGCTACTTCCTCATCTCCGACGCCTGGACGCGCACCACGGGTGTCGTCGTCGTTCTCGCCGACAAGGACCCCGTCCGCATGGAGTTCGCCCACGCCTGAGCTCCGCGCATCTGCCTGAGCTCCGCGCATCGCCGGTGGCAGGCGCACGGACGGCGGCTGCCACCGGCACGACGGGAGCGGGTCCTCAGGCCCCGACCTCCGAGCGGTCACCGGACCAGAGGGTGTGGAAGGAGCCCTCCCGGTCCACCCGCTGGTAGGTGTGCGCGCCGAAGAAGTCCCGCTGCCCCTGGATCAGGGCCGCGGGCAGGCGCTCGGCCCGCAGGGAGTCGTAGTAGGCCAGCGCGGTCGAGAAACCGGGCGCCGGGATGCCCAGCTCCGCCGCCTTCGCCACCACCCGCCGCCAGGACTCCTGGGCCAGGCCCAGGGCCTCGGCGAACAGGGGGGCGGTCAGCAGGGTCACCGGCGGGGTCTCCTGCTCGTAGGCCTCGCGGATGCGGTCGAGGAAGACCGCCCGGATGATGCAGCCACCCCGCCAGATCGTGGCCAGCGCGCCCGGGTCGACGTCCCAGCCGTACTCCGCGCTGCCCGCCCTGATCTGGTCGAACCCCTGCGCGTACGCGATGATCTTCGATGCGTACAGCGCCCGCCGCACGTCCTCCGCGAAACCCTCGCCGACCGGCCCGGCCGGCGCCCCCGAGGGGCCGGGCAGGCCGCGCGCGGCCTGCCGCAGCTCCGCGTGACCGGAGACCGAGCGGGCGAACACCGCCTCGGCGATGCCGCTCACCGGGACCCCCAGGTCCAGCGCGATCTGGACGGTCCACCGGCCGGTGCCCTTCTGCTCGGCCCGGTCGGCGATGACGTCCACGAGCGGCCTGCCGGTGGCGGCGTCGACCTGCCTGAGGACCTCGGCGGTGATCTCGATGAGGTAGGAGGACAGCTCCCCCTTGTTCCACTCCTCGAAGACGTCCGCCAGCTCCGCGGGGCTCAGGCCGAGCCCCTGCCTGAGCAGGTCGTAGGCCTCGGCGATGAGCTGCATATCGGCGTACTCGATACCGTTGTGCACCATCTTGACGAAATGTCCGGCGCCGTCGGGGCCGATGTGCGTGCAGCAGGGCACGCCGTCCACCTTCGCGGCGATGTCCTCCAGGAGCGGGCCCAGCGCCTCGTAGGACTCCCGGGAACCGCCCGGCATGATGCTCGGTCCCAGCAGCGCGCCCTCCTCGCCGCCGGACACCCCGGCCCCGACGAAGTGGATGCCCCGCTCGCGCAGTGCCGCCTCCCGCCGGCGGGTGTCGAGGAAGTGCGCGTTCCCGCCGTCCACGAGCATGTCGCCCGGCTCCAGCAGGGGGGCGAACTCCTCGATCACCGCGTCGGTCGGCGCGCCGGCCTTGACCATGATGATGATGCGCCGAGGGCGCTCAAGCGCCGCGACGAACTCCTCCGGAGTCTCGCAGGCGACGAACGCGCCCTCGTCTCCGTGCTCTTCGATCAGTGCCTTGGTCCTGGACTGCGACCTGTTGTGGACGGCTACCGTGTGCCCATGCCTGGCCAGGTTGCGGGCGAGGTTAGCCCCCATTACCGCCAGCCCGGTCACGCCGATCTTTGCCTCAGCCATCGTCTGACACCCCCTTCGTGTCCAAGAATGTCAGTTTGTATCCAGAGATGGTCGTCGGCGGGGTGCGGTGGAGCCGTCTCGCCGGCTCAGAAGGAGAGCGGCTGCGGGGAGAGGGGAGAACTGCGGGGAGAGCGAGGTGAGGGCGGCCCAGGCGGAGACCGGGTCAGAGAGGTCAGGGAGGGGAGGCGGACACCGGGTCAGGAAGGTCAGGGACGGAAGAAGGTGCCGGGAGCCTCCGAACCCAGCACGCCTCCCAGGCAGCGGTAGGTCCGCACGCCCAGGCCGAACTGCTCCTTCGACGGCGGCAGGACCGTGCTCTGCCACTTGCCGGCGGGCGCGGCGGTGCGGGCGTCACCGTGCCGGGAGGCCAGCATCACCTGCGTCGCGCACACCTTCTTCACCGACGGGTGTTTCTCCAGAGCGGAGGTGTCGTAGGTGAGGGAGTCCGTCGGCAGAGGGGCGATCGCGAAGGTCTCCCAGGAATGGGACTCCTCGCAGCCGATCCGCTTGGCCGTCGAGTCGCCCGAGATGCTGACGATCCCGCCCCAGCACTCGGCCTCCTTCACGCAGGCCGCCCGCGCGCCGGGCACCGCCGCGGCCGGGCAGCCGGCTGTGACCGTGGCGACCTGCCCGACTCCCTCCGTGCCGGCCGGTCGGCTGTCGGCGCCGGTCTGCTGACCGGCGGGCGGGTCCGGATCGCGGTTCTCCAGGAACATCAGCCCCACCCCGGCCAGCAGCAGGATCGTGAAGGCCGCGGCCACCGCGGCGAACACCCGGAAGTTCGACCCGCCGGTGGCCGCGCCGCCCACCGCGGCGGGGGCCTGGGTGTCCGTCACACCGCGCAGGCCCGGCGAGGTCAGGTGCGCGCGCACCGGCTCCCCGCCCCGCACGGGCTGGGCGGTCGGCGCGCCGTACGGCGCGGGCGACCCGGTGAAAGGCCCCGAGTGCCCCGAGGCGAAAGGCCCCGAGCGCCCCGAAGGAGGAGTGGGGGAGGGGCCCACGGCGGGGCCGGCGGCGGAGGAGACGGAGGGCGGGGCGACCGGTCGGGGTGCCTGGGCACCGCGGTCCAGACGCAGGTCGGTGAGGGCGTCCCGCAGCGCCGCCACCGAGGGGGTGCGCTGGGCCGGATCGCTGGCCATGGCCTGCCGGAGCAGCGCGGTGAGCTCCAGCGGCACGCCCGGGATGTCCGGGACGGGCAGCCGGTGCAGGGCCATGATGACGGCTATGTTGGCCACGCCGCTCTCCGGGAACCTCGGCGGGCGGCCCGACAGCAGCGCGTAGAGCGTCGCGGCCAGGGAGTAGACGTCTCCGGCGGCGGCGGGCTCGCTCAGCTCGAACGCCTCGGGCGGGGCGTAGGCGGGGGTGAGCGAATCGCGGGTCACCGACGCCTCACCGCCCGCGGACGGCATGGTGGCCAGGCCGAAGTCGGAGAGCACCACGTTGCCGTACCGGTTGATCAGGATGTTGGCGGGCTTGATGTCGCGGTGCAGCACCCCCGCGGCATGCGCGGCCGCCAGCGCGTCCGCGATGCGGATGCCGATGTCGGCCACCTCGGCCGGCGCCAGCCGCCCCTCGGCCCGCATCCGGTCCAGCAGCGACCCGCCGGGGCACAGCTCCAGCACCATGTACGGCCGGCCGTCGGGCAGCACTCCGGCGTCGTAGACGTGGGCGACATGCGGATGCCCGGAGAGGGCGCCCGCCGAGGTGACCTCACGCATGAAGCGGCGCCTGTCCCGCTCCGAGACCAGCACCCGGTTGTCGACCTTGAGCGCGACCTCGCGGTCCACGGCCAGCTGCCGGGCCCGGTAGACGATCCCGAAACCACCTTGACCGAGGACGCCGGACACCTCGTAGCCCGGCACCGCCACGGCACTCGATCCGGCCACCCGTCACCTCCTGGAGATGACGGGCAGATTACCGGATCTTTGCCTTCATCCCGCTTGTATCCGCCCACCCGTGACCGCCCGGGGAAGACCCGCGAACGCCGGGGAGGCCGCCGGGGAAGGAGGACGGGGTGCGACCGTGACGGCCTGCTCCTGCCCGAGGTCGGCCAGGAGCGCGTCCCACCGGGCACCGACGGCGTTCAGGTCGTAGCCGGCGGCCGTGCACACGGCGTTCGCGCCCAGCGTGCCGCGCAGCTCCCGGTCCTCGATCAGGCGGCAGACGGCCCCGGCCAGGTCCTGGGCCTTCTTGGAGCGCACGAGCAGGCCGTCGTGCTCGTGGGTGATGATCTCGCGGGGGCCGTGCGGGCAGTCGAAGCTCACCACTGGCACGCCCTTGCTCATCGCCTCCAGGATCGTCATGCCGAACCCCTCGTAGCGGGAGCTGACCACGTAGACCGACGCCTTGGCCAGCTCCACACCGATCTCCGGGGAACTGCCCATGAGGAACACCTTGTCCTGGAGGCCCGCGTCCTCGATCCTGGCGCGGAGCCTGGCCTCGGCCTTCGCCGCGCCGCGGCCGTAGATGCGCAGCACCCAGTCCGGATGCGCCGCCGCCACGTGTGCCCAGGCCCTGACCAGGCGGTCGAAGCCCTTGGCGTGCACCAGCCTGCCGATGGCGACGACGGCCTTCTCCTCCAGCGGCGAGACGTCACCGGCCAGGTCGGGCACGGCGTTGGGGATGCGCAGCAGCCGTCCCGGCGGATCGGCCCTCAGCGTCTTGGCGTACTGGCGCAGATCGGCTTCGGTGAGGGTGACGAAGGCGTCCAGCCTGCCGTACCGCCGCTTGACGAGCCGCCGGATCTCGGGGGAGTGGACGTCGAGAGCCACGTGCTCCTGGCCGACGGTCAGGACTCCTGGGGGCGCGAACAGCGCGGTGACCAGGTTGAACCCGGGCCGGGTGGAGATCACCACACCGGTGCGCATGGACCGCAGGAAACCGACCAGCCGCAGGTCAGTCCAGAGCGTGACCGAGCGGTAGACGTTCTCCTGCTCCGGGATCAGCACGCTCGGAAAGCGTGACAGCAGCCGGGGGATCCAGCCACGGGGCCTGGTCCTGTCGTCCAGGAACGACACCCGCACGCCGGGCGGGATCGGGAAGAACGGCTCCTCCGCCGTCCGGATCATGCTGACGATCTCCACATCGCGCTCCCGCGCCAGGTATCCCGCGAGGTTGAGCACGGTCCGGATGGTGCCGCCCATCCCGTAGGCATGCTGCAGCAGGATCCGGACCGTCCCCGTGTCCGGCGCGGGCGCGCGGCGGGCCCGTCTCTCGTTGACCCGCCTCAGCAGCCACAACGCCCCGCGTCTGGCTGCTCCGCGCACTGTCCCCGGCAGTTGTCTCCCCTGCCTCTGTCTCCCCTGTCTCCCCGTTGTCTCCGACAATTGAGATCCCCCTGCTCAACTGGTCTCCGGCCGTACGGCGCGCTGCCGGACGGAGCTCTCACCCTGCCCTGAAGCACGTGGGATATGCGTAAATGCGCCGTTATGGCGCTTCTAGTCCTGTCGGCGCACCAGCGGCCCCGTCCGCCTTCACGTCTCTCCGCCGGGCGAGACCTATGCTGTTTCCCTCTGAGAGGGGAAGAGACGGTGAGCGGACGGGATCCCGACAGGCGGCGAGCGCTGCTGGACGCCGCGGACCGGGTGATCCGGCGGGAGGGGCCGGAGGCGTCGATGGCCTCGATCGCCTCCGAGGCCGGGATAACCAAGCCCATCCTCTACAGGCACTTCGGCGACAAGAGCGGGCTGTACCAGGCCCTGGCCAACCGTCACGTCCGCACCGTGGTCAGCCTGCTGCGCCCGGAGTTCGACCGGGACAGGACGGATCTGCGCAGCCGAGCCCGGTCGACCATCACCGCCTACCTCGACATGATCGCCGCCAACCTCAACCTCTACCGCTTCCTGTTCCACCGGGCCGGAGCAGAGGACAGCCGGACCCACTCCCAGATGACCGCCATCGTGCGCAGCCTCGGTGAGGAGCTCGGTGCCGTCATCGCGGCGGAGTCGGCGGTCCCCGACCCGGTCCGGGCCCAGGTGCTGGGACACGCCTTCGTCGGCATGGTCCAGGCCACCGGAGACTGGTGGCTGGAGCACCCCGAGGTGGACCGGGCCGAGGTCGTCGAGGGACTGGTCAGCGTGATCGTGGCGACGATGTCCGCCACGCTGCCCCGCTGACCTGCGGGACAGCGACCTCCACGGCAGGTGGACACGGTTGATTTGACGAGGTGGGGCGCGGTCCATAAAGTTCACCAAGCCCGAGAGAGTCGGCGGCAACGCTGGGACCTCGGGGACCCTCCCTGATGAACTCCACTCATTGAGATCGTTATGTCTCGATGAGGCTCGATTCGACACGAACCGGACAACGGAGTAGGTTAGAAGGGTTGCTCCGGAAACGGGGCGGCCGGAATTCCGGTAGGGCCAGCTAGATCAAGTCAAGCCGCTTCAAGCGGGCGGGTTTGACACGGAAAAGCGGGCCTGAAAGAATAAAGGCACAACGGAACGAACGAAACGCCCCGGAGCCGGGACCATGGTCACGGTGACGGAGAACGCGTCCGTTTCTTGAGAACTCAACAGTGTGTTAAAAGCCAGTGCATGAAGCACAACCCCGTCCCACCCACGTGTGTGGGAGGACGGATTCCTTTGGTTGATGACACCTCCACCTTTGCCGGTGGTGGGTGCTTTCAGCCGGGAGCAACTCTGTAGACATTGTTTGGAGAGTTTGATCCTGGCTCAGGACGAACGCTGGCGGCGTGCTTAACACATGCAAGTCGAGCGGAAAGGCCCTTCGGGGTACTCGAGCGGCGAACGGGTGAGTAACACGTGAGTAACCTGCCCCTGACTCTGGGATAAGCCCGGGAAACTGGGTCTAATACCGGATACGACCACTTCCCGCATGGGATGGTGGTGGAAAGTTTTTTCGGTTGGGGATGGACTCGCGGCCTATCAGCTTGTTGGTGGGGTAACGGCCTACCAAGGCGACGACGGGTAGCCGGCCTGAGAGGGCGACCGGCCACACTGGGACTGAGACACGGCCCAGACTCCTACGGGAGGCAGCAGTGGGGAATATTGCGCAATGGGCGGAAGCCTGACGCAGCGACGCCGCGTGGGGGATGACGGCCTTCGGGTTGTAAACCTCTTTCAGCAGGGACGAAGTTGACGTGTACCTGCAGAAGAAGCGCCGGCTAACTACGTGCCAGCAGCCGCGGTAATACGTAGGGCGCAAGCGTTGTCCGGAATTATTGGGCGTAAAGAGCTCGTAGGTGGCTTGTCACGTCGGGTGTGAAAGCTTGGGGCTTAACTCCAGGTCTGCATTCGATACGGGCTGGCTAGAGGTAGGTAGGGGAGAACGGAATTCCTGGTGTAGCGGTGAAATGCGCAGATATCAGGAGGAACACCGGTGGCGAAGGCGGTTCTCTGGGCCTTACCTGACGCTGAGGAGCGAAAGCGTGGGGAGCGAACAGGATTAGATACCCTGGTAGTCCACGCTGTAAACGTTGGGCGCTAGGTGTGGGGACCTTCCACGGTTTCCGCGCCGTAGCTAACGCATTAAGCGCCCCGCCTGGGGAGTACGGCCGCAAGGCTAAAACTCAAAGGAATTGACGGGGGCCCGCACAAGCGGCGGAGCATGTTGCTTAATTCGACGCAACGCGAAGAACCTTACCAAGGCTTGACATCGCCCGGAAACACTCAGAGATGGGTGCCTCTTCGGATCGGGTGACAGGTGGTGCATGGCTGTCGTCAGCTCGTGTCGTGAGATGTTGGGTTAAGTCCCGCAACGAGCGCAACCCTTGTTCAATGTTGCCAGCACGCTCCCTTGTGGGGTGGTGGGGACTCATTGGAGACTGCCGGGGTCAACTCGGAGGAAGGTGGGGATGACGTCAAGTCATCATGCCCCTTATGTCTTGGGCTGCAAACATGCTACAATGGCCGGTACAGAGGGTTGCGATACCGTGAGGTGGAGCGAATCCCAAAAAGCCGGTCTCAGTTCGGATTGGGGTCTGCAACTCGACCCCATGAAGTCGGAGTCGCTAGTAATCGCAGATCAGCAACGCTGCGGTGAATACGTTCCCGGGCCTTGTACACACCGCCCGTCACGTCACGAAAGTCGGCAACACCCGAAGCCCGTGGCCCAACCACTTGTGGGGGGAGCGGTCGAAGGTGGGGCTGGCGATTGGGACGAAGTCGTAACAAGGTAGCCGTACCGGAAGGTGCGGCTGGATCACCTCCTTTCTAAGGAGCATCGGCCACATCCTCAGCTTGAGGGTCTGGTCCAGGTCATGTCTGCAGGCGCGTGTTCTGCACATGACGCGCTCATTAGTGGAGCACTGGCTAATCGGTTCAGCGGGATCGCTGACCGGCTAGTACCGCCCATCCTCCTCGTGAGGGTCGGGAGTGGGAACGCGGGTCGAGGGGTTCCGGGGTTCCGGACACACTGTTGGGTCCTGAGGAAACGGACCGGATGCGGAGCCTGCCTGTGGCGGGCTTCGTGGTCTGTGTGACCTCGTGCGGGACCGTCCTCCTGTCATACCGGCCTGGCCGGGGTTGGGGTTTTGCCTCAGCTTCTGGTGTGGGTGTTTGGTGGTGGGGTGGGTGCGGTCGCTGTTTGTTGTTTGAGATTTGCATAGTGGACGCGAGCATCTTTGTGGCCAAGTTTTTTAGGGCACACGGTGGATGCCTTGGCATCAGGAGCCGATGAAGGACGTGGGAGGCTGCGTTAAGCCCCGGGGAGTCGCCAACCTGACTTTGATCCGGGGATGTCCGAATGGGGAAACCTAGCACCAGTCATGTGGTGTTGCCTCCGCCTGAATGTATAGGGCGGTTGGTGGTAACGCGGGGAAGTGAAACATCTCAGTACCCGTAGGAAGAGAAAACAAATTAGTGATTCCGTGAGTAGTGGTGAGCGAAAGCGGAAGAGGCTAAACCGTATGCGTGTGATAGCCGGCAGGCGTTGCGTGTGCGGGGTTGTGGGACCCTCTGGGAGGAGCTGCCGCTCCTCCAGGCAGTGAGAAATCGATGGGATAGTCGAAGCTTCTGGGAAGTTGCGCCGGAGACCGTGAGAGCCGGGTAGGCGAAATCTTGTCGACTGTTTGAGGGGATCCCAAGTAGCACGGGGCCCGAGAAATCCTGTGTGAATCTGCCAGGACCACCTGGTAAGCCTAAATACTCCCTGATGACCGATAGTGAACAAGTACCGTGAGGGAAAGGTGAAAAGCGCCCCGGTGAGGGGTCGTGAAATAGTACCTGAAACCGTGTGCCTACAAGCCGTAGGAGCGTAGACGTCTTCGGGCGTCTGTGATGTGACTGCGTGCCTTTTGAAGAATGAGCCTGCGAGTTATGGTGTGTGGCGAGGTTAACCCGTGTGGGGGAGCCGTAGCGAAAGCGAGTCTGAATAGGGCGTTTGAGTCGCATGCTGTAGACCCGAAGCGGAGTGATCTAGGCATGGGCAGGTTGAAGCGCGGGTAAGACCGCGTGGAGGACCGAACCCACCAGGGTTGAAAACCTGGGGGATGACCTGTGTTTAGGGGTGAAAGGCCAATCAAACTCCGTGATAGCTGGTTCTCCCCGAAATGCATTTAGGTGCAGCGTTACGTGTTTCTTGCCGGAGGTAGAGCACTGGATGGCCGATGGGCCCGACAAGGTTACTGACGTCAGCCAAACTCCGAATGCCGGTAAGTGAGAGCGTAGCAGTGAGACTGCGGGGGATAAGCTCCGTAGTCGAGAGGGAAACAGCCCAGACCACCGACTAAGGCCCCTAAGCGTGTGCTAAGTGGGAAAGGATGTGGAGTCGCAGTGACAACCAGGAGGTTGGCTTAG
Organism: Streptosporangium brasiliense; assembly: GCF_030811595.1. Taxonomy (NCBI): domain Bacteria; kingdom Bacillati; phylum Actinomycetota; class Actinomycetes; order Streptosporangiales; family Streptosporangiaceae; genus Streptosporangium; species Streptosporangium brasiliense. Next base: position 8,034,480 of record NZ_JAUSRB010000002.1, on the reverse strand, counting down.
AAGCAGCCACCCTTGAAAGAGTGCGTAATAGCTCACTGGTCAAGTGATTCCGCGCCGACAATGTAGCGGGGCTCAAGTACACCGCCGAAGTCGTGGCATTCACACATGTGTCCGAGCCTTTGTGGTTTAGGTGTGTGGATGGGTAGGGGAGCGTCGTGCGGCCGGCGAAGCAGCAGAGTGATCTAGTTGTGGAGGCCGTGCGAGTGAGAATGCAGGCATGAGTAGCGAATCAGAAGTGAGAAACTTCTGCGCCGGATGACCAAGGGTTCCTGGGGCAGGCTAATCCGCCCAGGGTAAGTCGGGACCTAAGGCGAGGCCGACAGGCGTAGTCGATGGACAACGGGTTGATATTCCCGTACCCGCTACGATGCGCCAATACTGAATCCAGTGATACTAAGGGTCCTTAACTCGGTTGCCCCTTCGGGGGCGGCGTCAGAGTGAACGCCTGGCCTGATCTGGTAGTAGGTAAGCGATGGGGTGACGCAGGAAGGTAGCCCAGCCCAGGCGATGGTAGTCCTGGGGTAAGCATGTAGGGAGGACCGTAGGCAAATCCGCGGTCCATGTATCCTGAGATGTGATGCCGAGCCGATTGTGGCGAAGTGGGTGATCCTATGCTGCCGAGAAAAGCCTCTAGTGAGTGTCGTGGCGGCCCGTACCCGAAACCGACTCAGGTGGTCAGGTAGAGAATACCAAGGCGATCGGGTGAACTGCGGTTAAGGAACTCGGCAAATTGCCCCCGTAACTTCGGGAGAAGGGGGGCCTTCGCTGGTGATGGGACTTGCTCCCTGAGCTGGTGGGGGTCGCAGAGGCCAGGGGGAAGCGACTGTTTACTAAAAACACAGGTCCGTGCGAAGTCGTAAGACGATGTATACGGACTGACGCCTGCCCGGTGCTGGAACGTTAAGGGGACCGGTTAGCTGCAGTAATGTGGCGAAGCTGAGAACTTAAGCGCCAGTAAACGGCGGTGGTAACTATAACCATCCTAAGGTAGCGAAATTCCTTGTCGGGTAAGTTCCGACCTGCACGAATGGCGTAACGACTTCCCCGCTGTCTCAACCGCAGACCCGGCGAAATTGCACTACGAGTAAAGATGCTCGTTACGCGCAGCAGGACGGAAAGACCCCGGGACCTTCACTACAGCTTGACATTGGCGTTTGGAACGGTTTGTGTAGGATAGGTGGGAGACGGTGAAGCTGTCACGCTAGTGATGGTGGAGTCATTGGTGAAATACCACTCTGGTCGTTTTGGACGTCTAACTTCGGTCCGTGATCCGGATCAGGGACAGTGTCTGGTGGGTAGTTTAACTGGGGCGGTTGCCTCCTAAAGAGTAACGGAGGCGCCCAAAGGTTCCCTCAGCCTGGTTGGCAATCAGGTGTCGAGTGTAAGTGCACAAGGGAGCTTGACTGTGAGACCGACGGGTCGAGCAGGAGCGAAAGCTGGGACTAGTGATCCGGCGGTGGCTTGTGGAAGCGCCGTCGCTCAACGGCTAAAAGGTACCCCGGGGATAACAGGCTGATCTTCCCCAAGAGTCCATATCGACGGGATGGTTTGGCACCTCGATGTCGGCTCGTCGCATCCTGGGGCTGGAGTAGGTCCCAAGGGTTGGGCTGTTCGCCCATTAAAGCGGTACGCGAGCTGGGTTTAGAACGTCGCGAGACAGTTCGGTCCCTATCCGCTGCGCGCGCAGGAGACTTGAAAGGAGCTGTCCCTAGTACGAGAGGACCGGGACGGACGAACCTCTGGTGTGCCAGTTGTTCCGCCAGGAGCACGGCTGGTTGGCTACGTTCGGAAGGGATAACCGCTGAAAGCATCTAAGCGGGAAGCTCGCCTTGAGATGAGGTCTCCCACCCGTGAGGGGTAAGGCTCCCAATAGACGATTGGGTTGATAGGCCGGAGGTGGAAGCACAGTAATGTGTGGAGCTGACCGGTACTAATAGGCCGAGGACTTGACCACAAAGCATATTCTTGGTCACTGCAGCGCTTTGGTCCCTTCGCCGGGTCCGGAGCAGCGCGTGATCAGGGTTGTTGCCCGCGTCCACTATGCGATTCTGAAACAGCGAACACCGCGACACGTGTGTGTTTGACAGTTTCATAGTGTTACGGCGGTTATGGCGAAGGGGAAACACCCGGTTACATTCCGAACCCGGAAGTTAAGCTCTTCAGCGCCGATGGTACTGCACCGGGGACGGTGTGGGAGAGTAGGTCGCCGCCGGACAATCATTCAGGAAAGGCCATCCCTTCGGGGGTGGCCTTTCCTGCGTTCCGGGGGCTTTTTGGGCCTTTCCCCGGAAAGCCCGCCCGGCGGAGGAGACCGGGCGGGCTGGATCGGGAGGTCTCTCAGGCGGCGACGAGCGAGGAGTATGACGAGGCGTCGCCGGACAGGGCCGTGCTCGGGCGGCCGTCCACGCCTACCGGGACGTCACCCGCGACGGTGACCCGGTGCAGGCGGCGGGGCCGGCCGTCGAAGTCGTGCACGACCCGGTGCTGGGTCGCCCGGTTGTCCCAGATCGCGACGTCGCCCGGGGACCACCGCCAGCGGACGGTGTTCTCGACCTGGGTGACCTGCTCCTGGATCAGGCGGATCACGGCGGCGGAGATGTCCGTGGGCAGGCCGACGACGCGTTTGGCGAAGTCGCCCAGCAGGATCGACCACTCACCCGTCTCCGGGTGGACCCGGACGACGGGATGCTCGGTCTCGAACACGGTGGAGGCGAAGACCTCGGCGTATTGACGGGTCCGCTCGGGATCGGCGGAGGCGGCGATTCTGGCGTAGTCGAACTGGTTGGTGTGGACGGCGCGCAGGTTCTCGACCAGGTCGGCCAGCTCCCGCGGCAGGTTCTCGTAGGCGGTCACCGTGTTGGCCCACAGGGTGTCGCCGCCGGCCGGAGGGACGGTCACGGCGCGCAGCACCGAGGCCAGCGGCGGGCGGTCGACGAAGGTCACGACGGAAGGACACAGCGCGCTGGCCACGCGGCAGAGGTCCACGTGGTGGCGTGTCGTGAGGTACAGCCGGAGGGTCACGCGTTCAACGTAGGTCTCCCCATCGATAATTGTCAACTAATCAAGTAGGAAATGCATGTTTTGTGGCCGGGCTCTGTACGGCCCGCATCCGTCTACGCGGGTGCGGGCCGTACGGGAGGTCAGGGGGTGGTGAGGTCGAGCTCCTTGATGCGGGGGTCGCCCTCGTCGGCGAGGTAGTGGTCGGCCCGGGTGGCGTCGTCGCCCTCGGCCACCTTGAGGCCGCGGGCGATGAACGTGCCGGCGACGGCGACGATCAGGTTGACGCCCAGGGCGAGGACGCCCGCGTAGATGGTCATCTTGGTGTCCAGGCCGAGCTTCTCCAGCGGGAACGCCGACCCGGCGAAGTGCAGCTTGCCGGTGACCGGGTTGCCGATGTTGTAGAGCAGCAGCACCCCGGCGGCCATGCCCGCGACCCATCCGGCGACGAGGCCGCCGCGGTGGAACCAGCGGGTGTAGAGGCCGAGCGCCACCGCCGGGAGCGTCTGAAGGATGATGACGCCGCCGATGAGCTGGAGGTCGATGGAGAAACCGGTGTCGAGGAACAGGATGCACAGCACCGCGCCGACCTTGACGAGCAGCGAGGTGATCTTCGAGACCCGGGCCTCGTCGGCCTCGTCAGCGTCCGGCTTCAGATACTCCTTGTAGATGTTACGGGTGAACAGGTTCGCCGCGGCGATCGACATGATCGCGGCGGGGACCAGCGCGCCGATGCCGATCGCGGCATAGGCGACGCCGGTGAACCAGTCGGGGAACATCCTGTCGAAGAGCTGGGGCACGATCGTGTTGTTGTCGGTGCCGATGGGCTTGACCCCGGCCGCGATGGCCATGTATCCGAGCAGCGCGATCAGGCCGAGCAGCAGGCTGTAGGCCGGGAGCGCGGACATGTTCCGTTTGATCACGTCACGGTTCTTCGAGGCCAGCACGCCGGTGATGCTGTGCGGGTAGAGGAAGAGGGCCAGCGCCGAGCCCAGGGCCAGGGTGATGTACTGCAGCTGGTTGTTGGCGTTGAGCAGGATGCCGTCACCCGGTGCGGGCGTGGCGTCGAACTTGGCCTGGGCCGCGCTGAAGATCCCCGACCAGCCGCCTTCGATCTGGGCGGGGATCGCGAAGATCGCGACCAGGATCACGATGTAGATCAGCGTGTCCTTGACGAAGGCGATCAGTGCCGGGGCGCGCAGGCCCGACTGGTAGGTGTACGCGGCCAGGATGGCGAACGCGATGATGATCGGCAGATGGCCGGTCACCCCCATCGACTTCAGCACGGCCTCGATGCCGATGAGCTGGAGCGCGATGTAGGGCATCGTCGCGACGATTCCGGTGATCGCGATCAGCAGTGCCAGCGTGGGGGAGCCGAAGCGGGCTCGGACGAAGTCGGCGGGGGTCACGAAGCCGTGGACGTGCGAGACCGACCAGAGCCGCAGCAACACCAGGAACACGATCGGATAGACCACGATCGTGTACGGCACGGCGAAGAAGCCCATCGCGCCCGCGCTCCAGAGCAGGGCGGGCACGGCCACGAAGGTGTAGGCGGTGTAGAGATCGCCGCCGATGAGGAACCAGGTGATCCAGGCGCCGAAGTTCCGGCCGCCCAGCCCCCACTCGTCCAGGGTGGCCAGGTTGTCCGGACGGCGCCAGCGTGCGGCCACGAAGCCCATGCCGCTGACGAGCAGGAACAGCACGGAGAAAATGATGATCTCAGTCAGGTGCTCGCTCACGGGGTCACCGCCTCCGCTTGGTCATCTGGTAGACGACCGTGGTGCACACGACGCCGACCGCGATGAAGGCGAACTGGAGCCAGTAGAACCGTGGGAAACCGAAGATCCGGGGCTCGTCGAAGTTGAAGAGAAAAGGCAGCAAAGGTAGGATGATCGGTAGGATCAGCAGCCAATTCCATGGACTGCGATCGCCCCGGTCCCTGTCGGGAGTGGTCAACACGCTCTCCTCAAGTTGGAGAGAGGGCGGCTGGCTGGAGCCGCCCCCTTAGCTGACCGGCAGCGTAATTATGCGAGTGTCGCATTGCGGTCACCGATCGCCGAGCGGAGTGGTTGGCGCGACGAACGGTAGATCAGCCTCCGACATGGAGGTCGTCCGCGATGTCGCGGGTGCCGTAGCCGTCAGGAGCGTCCACTTCGACGACCTGTTCGGGCCGGTCGTCGAATTCCAGGCGCAGCGCTCTTGACATCGTGGCATGCATTTCATACAGGCACGTGATGTAGGTGAGCTCCAGGATCTGCTGGTCGGACAGGTGGGCCTTGAGCACCGCGAAGATCTCGTCATGCACCCGGCCGCCGTCGAGCACCAGACCGTCGGTGTAGGCCAGCACGGCCCGTTCGATCTCGTTGAAGAGTGGGCTGACCTGCCAGTAGGCCACTGCCTGGACCTTCTCGTCCGGCACCCCGAGCGCCCGCATCTGCTTGCAGTGCTGGGAGAAGACGAACTGGCTCCCCCGCGCCCATCCGGCCCGCGACTGGCCCAGCTCGCGCAGCACGGGGTCGAGCCCGGCCTCCCGGTAGAGCTGGAAGCCCTTCACGCAGTGTTTGAGGATGGCGGGGTCCAGGGCGAAGACCGTCCACCAGTCGCCGGGGGAGCCGGTCGCGGTGCCGGGATCGGCCGCCGGGTCCCGGTCGGGGCCGAACAGGCGGTCGTAGAAGAACAGTGTCAGCGGATCGGTCACCTCGTCGCGGGGGACCTGGCGCAGCCGCGGCATCACACGGTCCTGTCCGCCGCGGTCCTGGGCTCGTGCCGGACGTCGCCGGGCCGGCCGACCTCGCGGGTCCAGGCGGCGAACTCCACCAGGATCCCGTCGGGATCCTTGAAGTAGATCGACCGGACGAACACCCCCTCCTGCATCGTGGGCGCGATGCCGAACTCGCTGTCGTCGTGGTTGAGGAGCACCCCGACGTCGACACCCTTGGCGATCAGCTTGTCGCGGTATTCCTCGATCTTGTCCGGAGCGACGTCGAGGGCGATGTGGTTCATCGAGCCGACCGCCGACAGCAGCTCCCCGCGGTCGGGCAGGTTCTTCGGCGCCGAGACGCCGGGCACCGCCTCCGGGGCGTCGGGGAACCAGAAGAACGCCAGCGCGTTGCCGCCGCCGCAGTCGAAGAAGAAGTGCTGGCCCCAGCCCATCGGCAGCTCGATGGTCTTGATCAGCGGCATGCCCAGGACGCCGGAGTAGAAGTCGACCGTCTGCTTCATGTCCGAGCACACCAGCGCGAGATGGTTGACCCCGCGCAGCTCGAACTCGGTGTTGTCGCCCATGGCCCCTCACTTGTCGAAGTAATGAGTTACTTATCACTCGTGGGGGCACCCGAAACATGGCCGGAAGCGGTAATGCGGCAGCAGGGTCGCGGAGGGGGCGACGCCGGGGCGGCCCGCCTAGCCGCGCATCCCGAACAGGGACCGGGTCACCCTCGTGCGGCGCACCAGCAGGTCGTAGGCGGCCACGGTCAGGGCAAGGGAGGCCGCGACGATCACGGCGTATTTGACCGCCATCGGCGCCTGCCGGCCGACCACGCCGTAGGCGACCCCGACGACGATCGGCTGGTGCAGGATGTACAGCGGCAACGCGGCGAGGGCCAGATAGCCGTACAGCCGCCGGCCCCGGCTCCGTGGCGGGTCCTGCGCCGCGGCCGGCGCCGGCCGTCGGCGGTCGAGGAGTCCCGTGATCGCGACCAGCCAGCACCAGCCCGCCGCGCCGTACAGCGTGCGGACGCCGATGGCGAGCGCGGTCATGTCCGTGAAGGGGTCGCCGCCGGGAATGTCGCTCACGGCCAGGAAGCCCACCATACCGATCAGGAACAGGGCCAGGCCGAGCACGGCGGCCGGCACCGCGTCGCGGCGCACCGCCGCCCGGAGCCGTTCATCGGAGGCGAGCACGAATCCGTACAGGAAGAACAGCAGGTACGCCCATCGGCTCCACCCGGCGTACGCCTCCTCCAGGCCCAGCAGCGCGCTGACGGCCGCGACCGGGGCGGCCGGCAGCAGCGCCGCGCCGCGCCACCGTGCCGCGGTGACCAGCCGGTCGCGGATCCGGCGGCCGCGGTCACGGGGGAGCCGGCCGGCCAGCGGCGCCAGCAGGAGTGAGAACGCCAGCAGCAGCACCACGAACCACAGATGCCCGGTCTCGAAATACCTGCCCTGCACGACGAAGGGGAACTCGGCCGGCTCCAGGTGCACGTCGAAGAACTGTGGCAGGAATCGCAGGTAGGACTCGTGGTATCCGGGGTCGGCCCGCAGCCGCAGCCACTGCGGCACCGGGATGATCGTAAGTGTCGCGAACACCAGCGGCACGCCGAGCCTCCGCAGCCGCTCGGCGGCGAACCCGGCGGGGCCGCGCCGGCGCAGCGAGTGCCAGGAGCCGAGACCGGCGATGAGGAAGAGCATCGGCATCGCCCACACCACGCCGAGACCGGCGACGACCGTGGTCGCCTCGGTGGTCTCGGCGTTCTTCACGTAGAAGTCGTCGCGAGTGTCGAACACCAGCGCCGAATGGAAGAACACCAGCCCGACCACCACCAGGGTGCGGATCGCGTCCAGTTCGGGCCGTCGCCCCGGCCGCGCCGCCTGGGGCTCTTCGATGTGCTCCGTCGTCATCCCGCCTCCGCCGCCTCCGTCGCGTCCGCCCGTCGCCGCGCATGACAGGACCAGTCTCGGCCCGCCCGGCGCCTGGCGCCAGACCGTCCGGCGGTCACGGGCCGGGATCCGCCGGCCGGAGCGCTCGGCCGTGGGACCCGGCCCCACGGACGCGCGCCGGTCTGCCGGCCGGTCCATGATCCTCTGCCGGATCGGGGGCCAGGGGGTGCCGGGGCCAGGTGTCGGGGGACGGGTGCCGGGGTCAGGTGTCGGGGACAGGTGTGGGGTCAGGTGTCGGTGCGCAGGTCGTCGGTGGCCTCATGGTAGGCGTCGGTGGCGCGGGTGAAGTAGTCGAAGAGCACTTCGAGCTGTTCGGGGGAGTAGCCGCGGAGGATCTCGCTGATCCTGTGCCGGGCGGGGGCCATGACCTCGTCCAGCTTGGCGGGCTTGGCGACCGGTTCGACGATCACTTTCCGTCGGTCGTCGGGCGAGGGGGCCCGGTGCACGTATCCGGCCTGTTCCAGCCGGTCGACCAGCCGGGTGGTCGGACCGGTCGTCAATCCGGTGCGCGTGCCCAGCTCGCCGGGCGTCATCGGTCCGGACAGCTCCAGGATGTTGAGCGCGTACAGGTCGGTGGCGCCCAGCTCGCAGGCCTTGGCGCTGGCGTGGCCGTGCAGCATGACCGCGCTCAGGTAGCGCCGGTAGACCGCGCCGGCGTCCGGTCGCATCGCAGATGTTGACATCGGTTGACCCTCTCCCTAATCTCTTCCTTAGAGAAGATAAATCCTCAATGAAGAAGTTTTATTGAGGAAGCTATCATGGAAGGGTTGGGATCATGGACCACATCGCCGGCGTCGAGGCCGACACCGCCGCCATCCGCGCCCTGCTCGAGCGGGCCCGCGACGCCTGGGACCGCGGCGACGGCGCCGCCTACGGCGCGGCCTTCGCCCCTGACGCCACCGACGTCACCTTCGTCGGCACCGTCTACCGCGGCTCCGCCGAGATCGGCCGCGCCCACCAGGTGCTGTTCGACAGCTTCCTCAAGGACACCCGGCTGGCCATGGAGATCGTCGACATCCGCTTCTACGGCGCCGACACCGCCGTCGTGGTCACCCGTGGCGACACCTACAAGGACAGGCCGAAGAAGCTGGGCAAGGTCCAGACCTACACGATCGTCCGTGGCGCCGACGGCGACTGGCGGATCGCCGCCATCCAGAAGACCAAGCGTCAGGGCCTGATGGAGGCCATCTCCTTCAAGTTCCAGCCCGCCACCAAGCCCTCGGCCCGCCACTGAACCCCATCAGTCCGGTCTCCCAGCCCGGACCCGCCGCTCGGGTTTCACTCGGGGGCGTCGCCCAGCATCGCCCGGGTCGCTTCGTCGACGATGTCGCGCATGGCGCGCTCGGCGGCCACGGCGTCTCCTGACTGCACCGCCTGCGCGACCTCCGCGTGCCACCGGATCGCCGCCGGCTCGGGGTGGGCCGGCATCAGGTGATGATGCGTCCGGCCCGACAGCACCTCGGCGACCACGTCGGTGAGCGCGCCCAGCATCTCGTTGCCGGAAGCCTCCAGCAGCGTGCGGTGGAAGAGGATGTCGGCCGCCAGGTAGGCCTCCAGATCGCCGGACCTGCCGTGCACGGCCATCTGCATGACGGCGCCGGTCAGCGCGCCGCACTGTTCGGGGGTGGCGTACCGCGCGGCAAGGGCCGCGGCCACCGGCTCGACGCCGCGGCGCAGCTCGCCGAGGGACCGGAGCTGTTCGGCGCGGCCCTCCCCAGCGAGCCGCCAGCGGATGATCCGTGGGTCGAACAGGTTCCACCGCGCCCGCGGGGCCACGATGACGCCGACACGACGGCGGCTGCTCACCAACCCCATCGATTCGAGAACGCGGATCGTCTCGCGGATCACCGACCGGGACACCCCGAAGCGGAGCTCCAGCTCCTCGATCGTCAGCACCTGGCCGGCGCTGAGGCCGTCTGAGGCGATCAGCATGCCGAGCTTGTCGAGGACGCTCTGGTGCAGCCCCCAACTGGTCTGGTCATTGACGCCCACGGCGACCAATCTTCGCACGACTCTCCATCCACACCTCCATCGAGCGTTAAAGATATGATTTATTGCCGTTAACTCTTGATTGCATATGACTAAACGTGTCACGCTGTCGCAAAGCTCGACACGAGAGGCTTTCCCATGGATCCCGCTCAGAACCCGGCGGATTCACTTTCCGCCCCGTTGCTCGTCGTCATGGGCGTGACCGGTTCGGGCAAGACCACTGTGGGCGCCGCCCTCGCCCAGCGGCTGCGGGTGCCCTTCGCGGACGCCGACGACTTCCACAGCGAGGCCAACGTCGCCAAGATGTCGGCCGGCGTCCCGCTCGACGACGACGACCGGCTGCCGTGGCTGCGGGCGATCGGTTCCTGGCTCGCCGGGCACGCCGCCGGCGGTGGCGTGGTGAGCTGCTCGGCGCTCAGGCGCGGCTACCGCGACGTCCTGCGGCACTCGGCGCCGGCGGTGGGCTTCGTCCATCTCGCCGGCGACATCGAGGTCGTACGCAGGCGGGTGTCCGGCCGGCCGGGGCACTTCATGCCGGCCTCACTGGTCGCCTCGCAGTTCGAGACCCTGGAGCCGCTGGAGCCGGACGAGCACGGGATCGTCCTCGACCTCGACAGGCCCGTCGACGAGCTCGTGGAGGCATATCTCGCCGCGGCCCCGTCCTCCCAGGAGCGGTCGCACACGGCGGCCCCGTCCTCCCAGGAGCGGTCGCACACGGCGGCCCCGTCCTCCCAGGAGCGGTCGCACACGGCGGCCCCGTCCTCCCAGGAGCGGTCGCACACGGCGGCGCCGTCCTCCGGGAGGCGGTCGCGCGCCGCGGACCCCACCGGCCCGCAACCGGACGCCGAAACCCCGGAAAGTCGAGGAGAGTGAAATGAGCACCGCCCTGATCGCCCTCGCCGCCCCCGCCACGGCCTCCCCCGGCCGGCTGCTCCCCGCGGCGCTCGTCGGCATCGCGCTGATCGTCTTGCTGATCACCTATTTCCGGGTGCATCCCTTCCTGAGCCTGACCCTCGGGTCGCTGGCCGTGGGGGCCATCGCGGGGCTGTCGATGGCCGACACCATCACCAGCTTCACCACCGGGTTCGGCAGCACGGCGGCCGGTGTCGGCACGCTCATCGCGCTCGGTGCGATGTTCGGCAAACTGCTCGCCGACTCCGGCGGGGCCGACGAGATCGTCGACACGATCGTCGGCCGGTCGAGCCCCAGATCCCTGCCCTGGGCGATGGCCGCGGTGGGCGCGCTGATCGGCCTGCCGATGTTCTTCGAGATCGGCCTCGTCCTGCTGATGCCGGTCATCTTCCTCGTCGCGCGCCGCTCCGGACTGTCCCTGATCCGGGTGGGGATCCCCGCGCTGGCCGGCCTGTCGGTGATGCACGGGCTCGTGCCTCCCCACCCGGGACCGCTGGTCGCCATCGACGCGCTCAAGGCCGACCTGGGCATCACCCTGGCCCTCGGCGTGCTGGTCGCCATCCCGACGGTGGCGGTCGCCGGGCCGCTGTTCTCCAAGTACGCCGCCCGCTGGGTGGACGTCCCGGCGCCGGACCTCTACACCACCAAGCCCGAGGCGGAGGACGCCCGGCGGCCGTCGTTCCCCGCCACCCTGGCCACCGTGCTGCTGCCGGTCGTGCTGATGATGGGCAAGGCCCTGGCCGCCATCTTCGCCCCCAAGGACAACGCCGCACGCATGGTGCTCGACTTCCTCGGCACCCCGCTGGTGGCCCTGCTGATCGCCGTCATCGTCGCGATGTTCACCCTGGGCGGCGGCGCCGCCATGGACAAGAAGTCGATCGCGAAGTCCCTGGAGCAGTCGCTGCCGCCGATCGCGGGCATCCTGCTGATCGTGGCCGCCGGCGGCGGTTTCAAGCAGACACTGATCGACACCGGTATCGGCGGGCTCATCGCGGGGTGGGTGGAGAGCAGCGGGCTGTCGGTGCTGCTGCTGGCGTGGCTGGTGGCCGTGCTCATCCGGCTCGCCACGGGGTCGGCGACCGTCGCGACCGTCACGGCCTCCGGGATCCTGGCGCCGCTGGTGGCCGACCTCGGCACCGGGGAGACCTCGCTGCTCGTGCTGGCCATCGGGGCGGGCTCGCTGTTCTTCTCGCACGTCAACGACGCGGGTTTCTGGCTGGTCAAGGAGTATTTCGGTCTCACCGTTGGCCAGAACATCAAGACCTGGTCGGTGATGGAGACCGTCATCTCGGTGACCGGCCTGGTGCTGGTCCTGCTGCTGAACCTGGTCGTCTAGGTCGTGTCCGGAAGCGGCGTCCTTTCAGGGCTGTGACCGGGAAGGTTCGCCCGGTCACAGCCCGCGCGCCCTCACAAGCTGCCGCTGCCGACACGGAACGCTCCCTTCAGAACAGAGCGCGTCACGACGGCAGGACAGAACGTGTCACGACGGCAGAAAAGAGCGCGTCACGACGGCAGGACAGAGCGCGTCACGACGGGCCCTGAAACCCCACCGGCGCCGTGCGCCGTGCTCCGCCGAGCTCCCGCGCGGAAGGTCTTCCGCGCTCATCCAGGCGGATCACGCGGTCGCCGGTGGGCGGGCCTCAGATGCCGTCGCGCAGGATGGGGCAGGTCATGCAGTGGGTGCCGCCGCGGCCCTTGCCCAGCTCGAAGCCCTCGATCTCGATGACCTCGACGCCGTGCTGGCGGAGCTTGCGGTTGGTGAACTGGTTCTTGTGGTACCCGACGACGACGCCGGGCTCCAGGGCGAAGAAGTTGTTGCCGGAGTCCCACTGCTCACGGGCCTGCTGGCTGTCGTCCCCGCCGGTGGGGATGATGTTCAGCTCGGGGATGGCCAGCGCATTCTCGACGGCGTCGACGAAGCTCCTCTCGGCGCGGACGTCCAGCGTCCGGGCCCGGTCGCCGGGGCGCAGCGAGTGGGTGGTGGCCGTCTCCAGGAAGGGCAGGTAGGCGGAGGCCTTGTCGACGTCGAGGAAGGTGAACACGGTGTCCAGGTGCATGTAGGAGCGGCGCTTGGGGACGTTCACCGCGATGACGCGCTCGGCCGCGCCGGCGGCGAAGGTCGCCAGGGCGATGTGCTCGATCATCTGCGGGGTGCTGCGCTCGCTGATGCCGATGACCACGGTCTTGTTGCCGATGGGCATCATGTCGCCGCCCTCCAGCGCGGCCTTGCCGTAGTCCTCCTCGTCGAAGTCGGCGTCGTCGCCGCTCGGCGGGTACCAGTAGGAGAAGTCCGCGCCGGTGAACATGGGGTGGTGGTGGTAGATCGTGCTCTGGTTCATGGTCTCCAGCAGCCGCGCGTGCCAGAACATCGGGTTGAGCGAGACGCCGCCGTACAGCCAGGCGGCGGGATCCCTCTGGTAGAGGGAGTTGGGCAGCGGCGGGAGCACGAACTGCTGCAGGCCGGCCGAGGCCGCGACCAGGGAGCGGGTGTCGAAGCCGCGGACGTCGAACTCCTCCTTGGTGAGGCCGCCGATGAGGTGGGCCGCCAGGTCCTTGCCGCTCCAGGTGGACAGCTCCTCGCGGACGGCGTCGACCAGGGCGGGGCCGACGGTCAGATGGGTGACGGCCTGTTCGACGGCCCGCCGCTTCACCTCGGGGGCCGCCTCCAGGGCCTGTGCCAGCAGTTCCTGGTGGAAGAACACCTCGACGCCGCGTTCGCGCATCACGGTGACGAACGCGTCGTGCTCCTTCTGCGCGTGCTCGACCCACAGGATGTCGTCGAAGAGCAGCCTGTCGTTGTTCGTCGGCGTCAGCCGTTTCAGGCTCATGTCGGGCCGGTGGACGATGACTTTGCGGAGTGCGCCGACCTCGGAGTGCACGCCGAAGGCTGGAGTGGTCATGGTGATGTCTCCGTCCGTGTGCGGTGATGCTCCGTTCCATCGAGTCCATCGAGGAGGGGCGACACCTGGGTCGATCGGCCGCTGCCCCGTGGGCCCTGGCGGATGGCCGTCAGCGCGATGGTGGTGATCCTCTCCGCCGGCCGAAGAACATATTGGCGTTTTCCCCTGTATGTGAGCTTTGAACACCCACCGTTCGCGCGTCCCTGGGAAGAAGCGCTCGCGCCGTCCCCGGCGTGAAATGAGCCGCGAAAACATGACATGAGATGTCCTCTTTTCTTGCCAGCATCGTCGGCATGCACACCACACCGAAGTTGAAGGGGAAGGTCGCTCTGGTCGCCGGGGCGACGAGGGGGACGGGACGGGCGATCGCGGTCGCGCTGGGCGGCGCCGGGGCCACGGTCTACTGCACCGGGCGGAGCACCCGGGAGCGGCGCTCGGAGATGAACCGCCCGGAGACCATCGAGGAGACCGCCGAGCTGGTGACGCGCGCGGGCGGGGAGGGGATCGCGATCCAGGTCGACCACCTGGACCCCGAGCAGGTGCGGGAGTTGGTGGAGCGGATCGACCGCGAGCAGGGGAGGCTCGACCTGCTCGTCAACGACATCTGGGGCGGCGAGACGCTGGCGGCGTGGGACACCCCGCTCTGGGAGCACTCGCTGGAGGACGGCCTGCGGCTGCTCCGGCTGGCGATCGACACCCATCTCATCACCAGCCACCACGCCCTGCCCCTGCTGATCAGGAACCCCGGCGGCCTGGTCGTCGAGGTGACCGACGGAACCGCGGAGTACAACGCCGCGAACTACCGGGTCTCGTTCTTCTACGACCTGGCCAAGGTCTCGGTGAACCGCCTGGCGTTCTCCCAGGCTCACGAGCTCCGCCCGCACGGCTGCACCGCGGTCTCGCTGACGCCCGGCTGGCTGCGCTCGGAGGTGATGCTTGAGCTCTTCGGCGTCACGGAGGAGAACTGGCGCGACGCCACCGCCGAGCAGCCGCATTTCGTGATCTCGGAGTCGCCGGCCTACACCGGCCGCGCGGTCGTCGCGCTGGCGGCCGACGAGGACCGGGGCCGCTGGTCGGGGCAGTCCCTCTCCAGCGGGCAACTGGCCCAGGTGTACGGCTTCACCGACGTCGACGGCAGCCGGCCGGACGCCTGGCGCTACATCGTGGAGGTCCAGGACAGGGGCGGGCCCGCCGACGCGACCGGATACCGCTGACGGGCCGGGGCCGTCAGGCCGGGCCGTACAGGGCGTGCAGCCTCGCGGCGGCCCGGGCCAGGGCGGCGCGGAGCTCGGGCGGGTCGAGGACCTCGGCCTCCGGGCCGAACCGGAGGATCTGCGCGTGGGCGACCTCCAGCGACTCCACGGGCAGCGAGAGCGTGACCCAGCCCTGGCCGTCGGGCTCTCCGGCCGAGGCCAGCGCGTCGTCGAGGGCCGCGGGGTCGGCGACGTGGGGGAGCCCGCGACGGCCGGCGGGGCTGAGCCGTACGGTGACATGCATGGTCAGCAGGGAGTGGGCGAACTCGGCGGCGCGCCCACCCCAGAACGCGGCCAGGTCGAAGCCGCGGTCCCGCTCGAAGCGCCGGCCGGAGTGGATCTCGACCCCGGCGAAGCGGTCCACCCGGTAGATCGCCGACCGGGTCGCCAGATACCACACCCCGGCCTTGAGCACGAGCCCGTACGGCTCCAGCGTCCGCTCCGCCCCCCGGTAGAGGGCGGTGACCGGATGGTCGCCCCACACGGCCCTGGCCAGCGGGGCCAGGGCCTCCGGTGGCGGTCTCTCGCTCGCGAACCAGCCGGGGGCGTCGAGATGGAAGCGCTGCGCGGCGGTCGCCGGTGCGTCGCGCAGGCCGGGTGAGAGCGCGGCCGAGGCCTTCAGCCGGGCCGTGGCCGCCACCTCGCTCAGGCCCATCTCCCGCAGGGCCTCCGGCACGCCGGAAAGGAAGAGCGCCTCGGCCTCCGCGCGGTCCAGCCCCGTCAGGCGGGTGCGGTATCCGTCGAGCAGCCGGTATCCCCCGCCCCGGCCGCGGTCGGCGTATACCGGCACCCCGGCCTCCGCCAGGGCCAGCACGTCCCTGTGGACGGTCCGCTCGGAGACCTCCAGCTCCCGCGCCAGCTCCACGGCGGTCATGCCCCCCCTGGCCTGCAGCAGCAGCACCAACGACATCAACCTGGCGGCGCGCATCCCCCGACCCTAACCCGTCCGCCCCGCGGGGCCGGACGCCGCGACGGCCCGGCCCCGGGAGCCGCCCTCGATCGGGCCCCGCCCGCCGGGCCCGCTCATCCGGGGACGAGGGGGAGCACGACCGCGGAGGGACGGGCCGGGTCGTGGAAGACCTCGTGGTCGGCCGCGACCATCGCGCGGCCGGTGCCGAGCGGCTCCCCGGTACCGAGGTTGCGGGCGATGCGGGGATAGGCGCCCCCGGCCACGTGCAGGCGGATCCGGTGACCGCGCCGGAAGCGGTGGCCGATCGGCCACAGGTCCACCCGGACGCGGCGGACCCCGTCGGGACCGGCCGGGGGAGCGCCGGGCGCCAGGCGGCGCACGCCCTCGCACACGTTGTAGGACGCGCCGTCCGGGTGCACGTCGCAGACCCGCACCACCAGGTCGGCGTGCTCGCCGCTGGAGCGGACGTACAGGTCGGCGGAGACCGGGCCGATCATGTCCGTGTCCTCGCGGAGCTCGGGGCCGGTGTAGACCAGCACGTCGCGCCGGGCCTCCAGGCGGCGGTTGTCGCGCGGCTCGGAGTTGCCCAGCAGGACGGGGCCGCCCAGCGCGGGGGTCGGGTGCGCGGGGTCGTAGCGGTAGCGGTCGGGCCCGCAGTCCTGGGGGTTGTCCGGCGAGAGGGCGGAGCCCGGCTGCAGGTGCCAGCGCTGCTCCCGCATGCCCGGCACCGGCCAGTCGGGATAGTCGCGCCACTCGCCGGCGCCGGTGACGTACAGCCTGACCGGCTGCTCCCGCAGCCCCGACGGGTCGCCCAGCAGATGCGCCCTGAACCAGGCCAGCGCGTCGGCGTTGGCCACCCGGCCGTGCCGGACGTCGGCGTGGTACCACGGGCCGATGGTCAGGTACGGCCGCCGCCCGGCGGCCCGCATGGCCGTGTAGTCCTTGACCTGCCACGGCAGGAACACGTCGTACCAGCCGCCGACCATGGTGACCGCCGCCTCCACCCGGCCCACCGCGGCCGAGAAGTCGCGCCTGCCCCAGTAAGGGGCCGGGTCGGCGTGGTGGGTCAGCAGGTCCTGGAAGAACGGCAGGCCCCTGCCGGCCGACAGGACGTCCAGCTCCCCGAGCGGGCGTCCCGACAGCGCCGCGCGGCGGGTCCTGCGGGGGGCCAGCAGCGCGCCCGCCCCGCCGAACCGGGTCTCCAGCGAGGCGGTCAGCGTGGTCCAGATCAGCGAGGACTCCAGGGCGAACGCCCCGCCCACGTAGGCGGCGTCGCGGAACTGGGAGGCGGTGACCGAGGTGGCCATGGCCTTCAGGTCGGGGCCGGCGAACGGGGCGATCGCCCACTGGGTGTAGCCCAGGTAGGAGGGGCCGTGCATCGCCAGGCTCCCGCCGTACCAAGGCTGCCCGCGCAGCCAGGCCAGCGTGGCCAGCCCGTCCTCGTGCTCGTCGCCGAGCGGGTCGAGCAGGCCGCCGGAGCCGAAGCCGCCCCGGCAGCTCTGCAGGAGGACCTGGAAACCCCGCCGGGCGAACGCCCGGCCGAAGGCCAGTCCGAACACGCCGCGCCTGCCGTACGGCGAGCGGACCAGGACCGTGGGCGGCCGCACGGCGCCGACCGGCACGTAGCGGTCGGCCAGCAGCGTGACCCCGTCGCTCATCGGCACCGGCAGGTCACGCTGGACAAGAACGCGATACGGGGGCATCCATCACTCGTAACAGATCACCCCCGGGTGGGCCAGAGGCGGCCGGTGTGAGCCCGGTCATGCGGTCCCCGCCCGGTGGGCCGCGCCGTCCGGCGGGGGCGTCCGGGCCGGTCACGGCGCCGGGCCGCGAATCGCCGTCCTTCCGGTCACGTTGCATGATCACGGTTTCCGCCGGTACTGTGGGCGGTATGCGATACCCCGACACCCTTCAGTGGTGGCGTCGCTTCTAGGCGGCGCAGGTTTCGCATTCGCGAGCACACAGACGGCCGCCCGGACAGGCGGCCCTCTCCATGTCCGCCTCCTCTGGGCACAAGTAACGACTAAGGGGCGAGGCTGCAAGTGGAGACGAGCGGATATACCACCGCCGGTGGCATCAAGGTCGAGGTCACGGTGTCCGATGTGCCCGAGACGGTGCTCGAAGACGTCGTCACGACGCTCGGCGAACGTCGCGGAGGCGTGCTCTCCTCCGGGATGGAGTATCCCGGCCGCTACAGCCGGTGGCACCTGGCCTACGTCGACCCCTGCCTGGAGATCGTGGCCAGGGGCCGCAGGATCGCCGCCCGCGCCCTGAACGCGCGGGGCAGGGTCGTGCTGCCGGCCGTCACGTCCTGCCTGCTGGCCGCGGGCAAGCCCATCGGGGAGGTGAGCGCCGACCACGTCGAGGTCTACGTCGCCGAGTCGGAGGACATCCTCCCCGAGGAGATGCGCAGCCGCCGCCCCACGGTCTTCACCGCGATCCGCGAGGTCATCGCCGCGTTCAAGGGTGAGGACGAGCACCTTGGGCTGTACGGCTCCTTCGGATACGACCTGGCCTTCCAGTTCGAGCCGGTCCGGCAGGTCCTCACCCGGGCGGACGACCAGCGCGACCTCGTGCTGCACCTGCCCGACCGGGTGATGGTGATCGACCGCAAGCGGGAGACCAGCAAGGAATACCGCTACGAGTTCACCGTGGACGGGGCCTCCACGCACGGCCTGACCCGTGAGGGGGAGAGCGTCCCGCTGCCCGCCGCCCCCACCGAGCTGCCCGCCGATCCGGAGAAGGGCGCCTACGCGAAGGTCGTGGCCGCGGCCAAGGAGAAGTTCGTCCGCGGCGACCTGTTCGAGGTCGTCCCCGGCCAGGTCTTCCACGCCCCCTGCACCGACCCCGCCGCCTTCTACCGGGGGCTGCGCCAGGTCAACCCCGCGCCGTACGAGTTCCTGTTCAACCTCGGCGAGGGCGAGCACCTGGTCGGCGCCTCCCCGGAGATGTACGTCCGGGTCAGCGGCGACCGCGTCGAGACCTGCCCGATCTCCGGCACGATCGCCCGCGGCGGCAACCCGATCGAGGACGCCGAGGCGATCCGCACCCTCCTGTCCAGCGTGAAGGAGGAGTCGGAGCTGACCATGTGCACCGACGTGGACCGCAACGACAAGTCCCGCATCTGCGTGCCGGGCAGCGTCCAGGTCATCGGCCGGCGCCAGATCGAGATGTACTCCCGGCTGATCCACACCGTCGACCACATCGAGGGCCGCCTGCGGCCGGAGTTCGACGCGCTGGACGCCTTCCTCACCCACATGTGGGCCGTCACCGTCACCGGCGCCCCCAAGTCCTGGGCGATGCAGTTCATCGAGGACCACGAGGCCACCACCAGGCGCTGGTACGGCGGGGCGGTCGGCTACATCGGCTTCGACGGCTCGATGAACACCGGCCTCACCCTGCGCACCGCGCAGATCCGCGGCGGCGTCGCCACCGTCAGGGCCGGGGCCACGCTGCTGTTCGACTCCGACCCGGAGGCCGAGGAGCGGGAGACCGAGCTCAAGGCCAGCGCCCTGCTCGGCGCCCTGGCCGCGGTCGGCGCGGCCCCGCAGGCGCAGGCCGCGCCGGAACCGGCCCGGGAGCAGCCGGGCGAGGGGATGAAGGTGCTGCTCGTCGACCACGAGGACTCCTTCGTCAACACTCTGGCCGACTACTTCCGTCAGCAGGGGGCGGAGGTCGTCACGCTCCGGCACGGCTTCCCCACCGGCATGATCGACGAGATCGCGCCGTCGCTCGTGGTGCTGTCGCCCGGCCCCGGCTGGCCGTCGGACTTCGGCCTGACGGAGCTGGTCAGGGCGCTCTACGAGCGCGACCTGCCGGTGTTCGGCGTCTGCCTGGGCCTGCAGGGCATGGTCGAGCAGGCGGGCGGCACGCTGGAGCTGCTGTCCCACCCCGAGCACGGCAAGCGCGGGAGGGTGCGCCGGATCGGCGCCAGCGCCCTGCTGGACGGGCTCCCGGAGGAGTTCACCGCCGCCCGCTACCACTCGCTCCACGCCAAGCAGCCGGGGGTCACCGGCTTCACCGCCACCGCACTGACCCCCGACGGCGCGGTGATGGCGATCGAGGACGTGGCGAACAGGCGCTTCGCGGTGCAGTTCCACCCCGAGTCCATTCTCACCGCCGAGGGCGGAGCCGGAGCCAGGATCATCTCCAACGTCCTGCGGCTCTGCCGTACCTCTGCGTAGTGGCACGCGTGCGTAAAGGCACACGAGATCACGCTCGGTAGCCATAGAGTGCTCCTGCCGTAGGACCGCGGGCGGGCCGGCCGAGCCGGCCCGCCCGCAGCCGTGGGAGGAGCCGACATGAGAGCGCGGGACACGCTGCCCGTCGAGCTGCCCGGCCCGGTCCGGGAGGCCCTGCTGGCACCGCTGGTCGACCACCACTGCCGCGGGGTCCGCCGCGACGACCTGACCCGCGCCCGCTTCGAGAGGCTGATCACCGAGGCCGGGACCCCGGCGCCGCCCGGTACCACCCACTTCGACACCCCCGCCGGGGCCGCGGTCCGCCGCTGGTGCGCCCCGGTCCTCGACCTGGACCCGCACGCGCCGCCGGCCGTCTACCTGGCCCGCCGGACCGAGCTGGGGCCCGCCGAGGTGAACCGGCGGCTGCTGCGCGCGGCCGGGATCGTGGCCTTCCTGGTCGACACCGGCCCCGACGGCCCCGAACTGCTCTCGGCGGCCGAGATGGGCCGGCTGGGCGACGCGGCGGCGGACGAGATCATCCGGATCGAGCAGATCGAGCAGGACGTCGCCGAGAAGGCGTCCTCCCCGGTCTCCTACATCTCCGCCCTCGGTCAGGGGCTCGCCGACGGGGCCGCCCGCGCCGTCGGCCTCAAGTCGGCCATCGCCTACCGGCACGGCCTGGACTTCGACCCCGCGCGGCCGGGCCGGGGCTCGGTGATCGCGGCGGCCGGCCGGCGGCTGGCCCGCCCCGGTGCGCGGCTCACCGATCCGGTGCTGCTGCGCCACCTGCTCTGGGCGGCCGTGGACGTGGCCAGGGAGCGCGGCCTGCCGCTGCAGTTCCACACCGGCTATGGTGATCCCGGCCTGGACCTCCACCGCGCCGACCCGGCGCTGATGACGGGCTTCGTCCGGGCGCTGCAGCCGATCGGCGTGCCGGTCGTCCTGCTGCACTGCTACCCCTTCCACCGCCAGGCGGCCTATCTCGCCAACGTCTTCCCGCACGTCTACGTGGACATCGGCCTCGTGCTGACCCGCACCGCCGCGGGGTCTGCCGCGGTCATGGGGGAGCTGCTGGAGCTCGTCCCCTTCCACAAGCAACTGTTCGGCTCCGACGGCCACGGCGTGGCCGAGACCTGCCACCTGGGCGCCCTGTACTACCGGCGGAGCCTGGCCAGGGCGCTGGCCGTACGGCTGGCCGACGACGAGTGGAGCGTCCCGGACGCGGCCCGCGTGGCCCACCTGATCGGCTCCGGCAACGCCCGCCGGCTCTACCGGCTGTAGCCGCGCCACCGTCGCGCGCCGCGTGGATCCGTCCTCCGGCGCCCTCCGTCCCGCCGGACCCGCTCCGCCGTGCCGCGCGCAGCCTCGTCCGGGCCCGCTCCGCCGCGCCGCCCGCGGCCTCCGCCGGGGGCGGCGCTAGGCTTGCCTGGATCCCGTCCCCTTCACCGGAAAGGTCTGCGCCCATGGACCTGAGTCAGCCGCGTTTCCTCGACGACGTAACCGTCGAGCTGGTCAAACACAGCGCCTCGGACTCCGACGTGCTCTGGGCGGCGCGGGTGTCGACCGCGGGGGAGCAGTCCCTGGAGGAGATCCACAAGGACCCCGAGCGGTCCAAGGGGCTGATCAACTTCCTGATGCGCGACCGGCACGGCAGCCCCTTCGAGCACAACTCGATGACCTTCTTCGTCAGCGCCCCGATCTTCGTCTTCCGCGAGTTCCACCGCCACCGGGTCGGCTGGTCCTACAACGAGGAGAGCGGCCGCTACCGGGAGCTGCAGCCCAACTTCTACGTCCCGGGCGCGGAGCGGAAGCTGGTTCAGGAGGGCCGTCCGGGCAAGTACGTCTTCGTCGAGGGCAGCGAGGAGCAGCACAAGATCACGACCGAGGCGATGGAGGCGGCCTACCGGCAGTCCTACGCCGCCTACCAGGAGATGCTGGAGGCCGGGATCGCCCGCGAGGTGGCCAGGGCGGTGCTGCCCGTCGGCCTGTTCTCCTCGATGTACGCCACGTGCAACGCCCGCTCGCTGATGCACTTCCTCTCCCTGCGCACCAAGAACGAGCAGGCCAAGGTGCCCTCGTTCCCGCAGCGGGAGATCGAGATGGTGGCGGAGAAGATGGAGGCCGCCTGGGCGGCGCTCATGCCCCTCACCCACGCGGCCTTCGTCGCCAACGGCCGGAGCGCTCCCTAGCCTTCCCGCCGCCCCCGGCCCTCCCGGCCTCCCGCGGGCGGGGCCGGGAGGCCGGCGCGGGGAGCGCCGAGGGCCGGGGCGGCGGTCTCCCGGCCGGTGCGACCGGCCATCGGGAGACCTCCCCGGCCGGAGCGCGCCCGGCTCAGAGCGCCGCCGCGCGTACGGTCAGCACGTCCGGCAGGTGCCGGGCGACGGAGAACCAGCTCTCCCCGTCGTCGCGCGAGCCGTACACCTCGCCGTCGCGGGTGCCGAAGAAGATCCCCGTCCCCGAGGCGCACATCGCGTCACGCAGCACGGCGGCGTGGACCGGGCCCTCGGGCAGCCCGTCGGCCAGGGCCCGCCACGACGCGCCCGCGTCGTCGCTGCGGAAGACCCGGTAGCGATGGTCGACGGGCGTGCGGTCCACGTCGGCCTGGAGCGGGAAGACATACAGCGTGTCGGGCCGGTCGGGGTGCACGACCAGCGGGAAACCGAAGTCGGAGGGGAGCGGGTCGCCGACGGAGGTCCACGAGCCGCCGAAGTCGTCGCTGCGGTAGACGCCGAAGTGGTGCTGGAGGAAGAGCCGCTCCGGCCGGGACGGATGCATGTCCACCTTGTGCACGCACTGCCCGAACTCGGGGTACTGCGACCCCTCGGGGAGGAATGGGGCGCGGATCCCCCGGTTGGCGGCCTCCCAGGAGACTCCGCCGTCGGTGCTGCGGTAGAAGCCCCCGGAGGAGACCGCGACCGCCATGGTCTTGGGGTCACTCGGGTGGAGGAGCACCGTGTGCAGGCACAGACCGCCGAAACCGGGCGCCCACTGGGGCCGGTGCGGATGGTTCCACAGCCCCTCCACCAGGGAGAAGGTGACGCCGCGGTCATCGGAGCGGAACAGGGCCCCCGGCTCGGCCCCGGCCCACACCACCTCCGGCTCGGACGGGGAGGGCTGGAGCTGCCAGACGCGGGTGAGCGCCGCCCCGGTCTCCTCGGGGAAGGCGATCGGGGCCTTGCCCGCCTCCTGCCAGGTCTCGCCGAGGTCGTCCGACCACATCACCGAGGGGCCGAAGTGGCCGTATTCGATCCCGACGAGAATGCGGGGCACCGGACCGCGGGTGTCGATCGCGACCGAGTGCACGCCGATGGTGGAGAAGCGGACCGGCTCGACCTCGAACGGTCCGCCCCCAGCTGAGCGGGCCAGGAACAGGCCCTTGCGGGTGCCTATGGCGAGGAGCGTGTCGTGCATGACGGGTCTCCCTTCGGATGTGGCCTCATGCTGTCACCTCATGAGGTGCCCCGCCCGGATCTCGGTGGATCTCCGTGGGTTGCGCCCGTCCCCGGGCCGTGGACGCCGTTCAGGGCTCGCCGTGGACGACGTCCCTGCGGATGTCGGCCAGGGGCACCCCGCCCCGCTGCAGCCTGCGGACGGTCTCGTTGACCATGGCCGCCGGGCCGCAGACGTAGACGTCGTGGTCGGTCCAGGAGTGGAAGCGCTCCATCACCTCGGGCACCCGGCCCCGCAGGCCGTCGTAGCCGGGCTCGTCGGAGACCACGGGCAGCACCCTCAGCCAGGGGAAGGACGACTCCATCCGGATCAGGTCGGGCAGGTCGTAGAGCTCCCGTGAGTGCCGCGCGCCGCACAGCAGATGGATGCCGGGCCGCCGCCCCGAGGCGATCACGTGCTCCACGACGGCCTTGAGCGGGGCGAGCCCGGTGCCTCCCGCGACACACAGGATGTCGCGGCCGGAGTCGGCGGGGACCATCGAGCCGACCGCCGGGCCGAGCATCAGGGTGTCGCCGATCCTGGTGTGCTCGACCAGCGCGGTGGAGACCCAGCCACCGGGGACCGCCCGCACGTGCAGGCGGATGGTGTTGTCCTCCCGTGGCGCGTTCGCGATGGAGAACACGCGCCAGACACGCGGCCAGCGTGCGGTCTGCACGTTGACGTACTGGCCCGGCAGGTAGGGCAGGTGCTGGCCGGGACGCAGGGTGATCACCGCGATGTCCGGAGTGCGGAGCTCGTGGTCGATCACCTCGGCCAGCCACCACGCGGGCGAGACCCCCGAGTCGGACTCGGCCGACTCGATCATGAGATCGGCGGCGACGGTGTACGCGGCGACCCACGCCGCCTCGATCTCGGCGGTCCAGATCTCGGCGGCGAAGCGCCTGACCGTGGCAAGCAGCGCGTTGCCGACCGCGGTGTAGTGCTCGGCGATCACCCCGTACTTGCGGTGGTCGCGGCCGAGCTGCCCGAGGAACGACGACAGGCTGCCCGGGCTGTCGAGACTCCAGACGATCCTGGTCAGGGCGCTGAACAGGCGATCGCGCTGGACGTTCATGGCCGGGGGGAACATCCCCCGCAGATGCGGGCTCTCGGCGAACAGGCGGCCGTAGAAGTATGCCGCGGCCTTGTCGGCGACAGGCTCGACGACGGCGAAGCTCTCCTTGACGAGTCGCGGATTCAAAGACATGTGATCGAACCCACCCTAATTGATCGGACCAAAGTCCGATCACGCTGATCCACCTCCCTGACGGCTCCGGGTGACGAGCGTCCAACGGCCCCGGCACACTTGGTCGCTCAAATTTGAGTCTTCCATCACCATGTGCACGTCACAACCGTTTCTCCATAATATAGTGGGAATTGCAACTATCAGTAATTGACTTGTTATTCTCCGTGACTACGCTACTTGCATTCGAAGGGATAAGTGAATAAGAATCGCATTTACCCGAAGTTGACGGTTTACCCGTTCTGTGGATTCCTGTCATGGTCCACACCTCGGGCCTCGGGGGCGGCCTCCGCTGGAGGGGGCGTGCGGCCCCGGCCGGCCGGGTCGCCCGGACCCGGGGCGGGTGTCCCCCGTGGGGGGCAGGCGGTGACCTGTGAAAACGCCGCACTTCGCGACTGGGGCGGCTTCGGGGAAACTGATCTGTGTGAGTGCATTTATATAAGTGCTGTTATATTAGCGCTATGGCATCTTTGGACCCCACCGCGTCGCCCGGGCGATGGCAGGCGCTCCACCTCCTGCTGGCCGCCATGGACGCCCAGATCGAATCCGTATACACCGAGCGGGGCATCGAGGGCGTCCGTCCCCGGTTCGCCTACCCCTTGATCCGCCTCGCGCATACCGGGCCGCTGACGATCCGTGAGCTGGCGGATTCGCTGGACCGCTCGCACTCCGCGATGAGCCAGACGCTCGCAGCGATGCGGCGTGAGGGCCTGGTCGATTCCGAGCTCGGTACCGACGCCCGCACGCGCCGCATCACCCTGACTGACCGTGGCCGAGCCCTCGTCCCCTTCCTCGAGGCCGAGTGGCGCGCGACCGAGGCGGCCGTCGCGGAGCTCGACGACGAGATCCCCCATGCGCTCAGCGCTGTCGTCACCGAGCTGCAGCGCGCCCTGGAGCGGCGGCCCATGCGGGATCGGATCGTCGCCCACCTCGATGAGCCTCATGCCGGCCCGGCGCCCACGGACACGTCCACGCCGACGCAGCCGCGCCCGTGACCTGGCACGGCGCACCTTCCCCGGCCGGTTGCTCCCGGTCGACCAGGTCGCCGCCGGGCTCGCCCCGCAGAACGTCGCCTTTCAGGTCGCCATGCTCGTCGGGTCCGCACTCGCCGGTCTCGTGCTCGCGCAGTGGCACTACCCCGCCGCATACGCGTCCCAAGCCCTTGCCGGCCTCGCCTCGCTGGTCGCCGTCATCCGACTCCCCCCGATGCCCGCCCCGCGCGCCGACGGGGACCGGCGGCCCGTGCGCGGCGCCCGCCGAAGCCGCGGTCCGACTCCGGGGGCCGGCGGATCATCCTTCAGCGCCCCACCCCGTGGGGCTCCTTCGCGACCGATCTCGCCGCCACCGTCCTGGCCATGCCGATCGCGCTCTTCCCTCTGATCGACGAGCTCCGCTTCGGGGGGTGCCCCAGAGCCCGTTGAGCCGCAGACGCCGCTGCCCCATCTCGGGCAACGGCTGCGCGGCGAAGATCAATGAAGTGGACCAGGGCGGGCCCCGCCGTCCCTGGGGTCATCCGACCGGCCTGGTCCAGGTGAGCGAGTAGCGCCAGAGCAGGTGCCGGCGGTAACGACTTCCGGGAAGGATCCGCGCGGCGAGCTCCTTCATCGTGGCGTATGTCACCGGAGGTGACGCCATCGGCGACGGGTGCTCCCAGTGATTCTTGGTCAACCCGTGGAGGCGGTTGGCGGCTATGCCGAGCAGCTCGAAGGGGAGATCATTCGGCAAGCGACTGCGGGCCAACCCGATGATCACCAGATTTCCGCCAGGCCGCAGGAGCTCACGCATCCGCTCCAGACCCATGGCGGCATCCATGTGATGGAGCGTGGCGACCGAGACGATCAGGTCGAACGAGTCTCGTTCGAACGGGTGAGTCAGGAAATCCGCGAGCACGTAGTCGATGTCGGCGCCGTCGTCGTGCGCCCGGGCAAGGTCGATGCTGACCTCGTCGAGGTCGACGGCTACCACGTCCGGCACGACGCGGCGGAGTTTCCTCGCCAGCATGCCCTCGCCGCAGCCGATGTCGAGTGCGTTCTTCGCGCCGCGAGGGACGGCGCCGAGGACCAGCGGATGGTAGTGGATGTTGTGGTTCCACCGATGATCGGTGACCGTCATGTTTGATCCTTCCGCAGTACGGCGGAGCGACGCTTTCCCGACCGCCTTCCGACCGCCTTCTGCCCGAGAGGCGGCGACCGAGCGTCTTCGGAGTCACTGACCGCCTGCGCTCCTCGCCTCGACGCCGGCCGCGACGGCTCGGGCCACCTGTGCCGGCGGGGTCCCGGTCGTGTCGATGATCTCTGCCTCCCGGCTCAGCCAGGACAGGGCGGTGTGATAGTCCGGGACATGGTCGAGCCGCCATTGCCGGGCTCCGGTCTCGACGGTGTCCGTCTCGATCCGGTGAACGAGAGTGTCCTGGTCGGTGTGGAGCAGGAAATGGTGGACGGGGATGCCGGCCTTCTCGAGTCCGGAGTGGATCTCCGCCCAGTACTGCTCGACGAGGACCGTCTGCGGGACGACGAGAACACCGCCGACATAGTCGAGCAGCTGCGAAGCCGTCTCCACGACCAGGCCGCGCCATGGCCGCCAATCCTGGAAGTCGCTGACCTCGGGCAGGCCGGGGACGTGTCGCAGCATGAATCCGACCTCTTCGGGGTCGAAGATCCGTGCTTTCGGGATCAGCCTGACGAGCTCCTTGGCAGTGGTCGTCTTGCCCGCGCCGAAGGTGCCGTTCAACCAGATGATCATGATGGCGAGTGTATCCACGCCGATGAGGTCGCACATATGAATCGATCTCGTTGACCGTCTGGACGCTCGGCCGTACAGCCGCGAGTGGTCACCTCCGCGGTGCACGTGTCCTTGTCGCACCGGATGATCCCGCTCATCCTCGCGTGCCGGATCTCCTGAGTGCGGTCCGCACGGGACGGTCCGGTCTGGGCGGGGTCGCTGGTGACCTGCCCGGCAGTGGACCGCGCGTGAAATCCGGCAGCCGTGAGATCCACGGAGCCGTGCACCGCTCCGCGGCCCGCCCGGTGGCCGCCGCGGGCGGAGACATGCGGGTGGCGGTGTTTCCGGCCGGTGGTCTCTGCGATCGTACGGGCCGGTGGTCTCTGTGACCGGATGAGGGCCGCGTCACCCGGAGCGGCTCAGACGATCGGGGGGCGACCGGCGCGGGTCAGCCGCAGCACGGTGGTCCAGGACATCGGTCGGCGCGGCGCACGAGGGCCGCACATGGGCGCCGAGCTCAGTCCTTGACGACCTCCACCCGGTAGCGGCCGTCGCCGTCACGATGGGCGCCGTGGATGTCGGTGGCCAGATCGGGGAAGGCCCGGTCGAAGTCCTCCAGGGCCTGCAGGTATGCCATCAGCGGGCCGTCGGCCGGGCCGGTCGCCTCGCCGGGCATCAGCATGGGGATCCCGGGTGGGGTGACCACCACCGTGGCCGCGGCGACCCGGCCCGGCAGGTCGGCCAGCGGGACGCGCTCGGTGCGGGCCCGGATCATGGCCTGGTAGCAGTCGGCGGGAGTCGACACCGGCTCGGGCAGGGTGGTGAAGACCTGGTCGAGAAGCTTCCCGACCCCGGAGTCACGCAGTTTCTCGTGGACCAGGGTGCAGAACTTCTGCAGCGAGATCGCGGGCGGTCCGAAGCCGGGCAGCGCCTCCGCCAAGGACAGATCTCCGTCGTAGGCGTTCTTGAAGTCGGTGAGGGCGTCGATCAGCGTGCCCCACTTGCCCTTGGTGATCCCCATGGAGAACAGCACCAGCAGCGTGTGATCGCCGGTCTTCTCCACCACGATGCCACGCCGCTGCAGGTAGGCGGCCACGATGCGGGCCGGGATGCCCCAGTCGAGCGTGCCCGTGGCGGCGTCGGCACCCGGGCAGGTGATCGTCACCTTGACCGGGTCGAGCAGGCAGTAGCCCTCGGACATCCCGTCGAACCCGTGCCACGCGGCCCCCGCCTCCAGGGTCCAGCACCGGGGCTCGGTGCACAGCAGCGCCAGGTCGGCGTCGGCGAACGAGACGGGCTGGCCGGTGCGCGGGTCGGTGACCGTGGAGGGCTGCCAGACGCCGAAGAACCAGTCGGGCCGCAGGCCGTCCTCGCGGATGCGGGCGGCCAGCCGCACCATCGCCTTCCGGAACCGGACCGCCTCAACGATCGCCTCCCCGGTGAGGAACGGCCCCGACGGGCCGTCCATCATCGCCGCCGCGACGTCCAACGAGGCGATCATCGGGTAGAGCGGCGACGTGGAGGCGTGCATGAGGTAGGTCTCGTTGAACGCGTCGTAATCGACCGGCGCCCGCTCCGCGGGGCGGACGTGCAGCATCGCCGCCTGCGACAGCGCGGCCAGCAGCTTGTGCGTCGACTGGGTGGCGAACACGGTGGGGCGGTCCGGGCCCGGCAGCGTGCGCTCATCGACCGCCATGCCGTACCGGCCGGCGTAGAGCGGGTTGAACCGGCCGTAGGCGAACCACGCCTCGTCGAAGTGCAGCCGCGGCACGCTGGCGCCCAGCAGTTCGCCGACCCGCACCGCGTCGTAGCAGATGCCGTCGTACGTGGAGTTCGTGATCACCGCGTACGTCGGTTCTCCGGCGGCGAGGGGGTGAGCGGCCAGCCGCTCACGGACCGCGCCGGCCTCCAGCGCGGCGGGCGGGATCGGGCCCGCCAGCCCGAGCCCGTTGCGCTCGGGCACAAGGTAGACCGGGCGGGCGCCGCTGATGGCCAGCGCGTGCTGGACCGACTTGTGGCAGTTGCGGTCCACCAGGACGGTGTCGTCGCGGGCGATCGCGTGGTGACCGACGATGCGGTTGGCGGTGGAGTTGCCGTTGACCACGAAGAACGTGCGGTCGGCGCCGAAGACGCGGGCGGCGTTGCGCTCGGCCTCGCCGATCGGGCCGGTGTGGTCGAGCGGCGACCCCAGCTCGGTGACCGAGATGGACAGGTCTGTGCGCAGCAGCCGTTCGCCGTAGAAGTCGAAGAACGCCCGCCCCACCGGCGACTTGAGGAACGCCACCCCGCCGGCGTGCGCCGGGGTGTGCCAGGAGTAGCGATGGTGATCCTGAAGGCGCCGCAGCGCGCCGAAGAAGGGAGGAAGGAGCTTTTCGGCGTACTGGTCGGCCGCGTAGGCGATGCGCCCGGCGATGAACTGCGGGGTGTCCTCCAGCGGGAAGACGTAGCCCTGGATGACCTCGTACACCCACAGCGGAAGCTCCTGCTCCCGCGTCATCAAGAAGACGGGCAGGCCGCGGAACCGCCTGGCCACCGCCTCCAGCAGCTCCTCGGCTCCTGGCGCCTCCCACGCCACCAGCACCGCCGTCAGCGACGCGTCCGACCCGACCACCGCCAGGGCGTCCTCGGCCCGGTGGGTCCAGCGCACCTGGAGCCCGAACTCGTCCATCGCCGCGCACACGCGGCGGAGCTGTTCGGCGAGTGCCGAATCGGCGTCAGGACGTTCGGTGACGGCGGCCAGAACCGTTCGCTCCATGCGGCACTCCGAGATCAGGGGAAGGGGCGGGAAGGTCCTACCGGCCCCACGCAATAGTAGCGGTGAGCAATTGAATTGCAACACTCCGTAATGGCCGTGGTGGCCTGGTGGCCCATGAGGTAAAGGGGGCGCCATGGTGGCGGTCGAAAATCGGGCGGATGCGAGAGGAGGCCCGCAAGGTGATCGAGCTGATCCGCGCCGGGAGGGCCCCGCACTCCCCGGACGGTCACGCCGCCGCCCTGGTCCAGCCGTCGCATCCGGCGGCCGCGAAGGGGTGGGCCGGCAGGCCGGCTCGGCCGCATCGGCCACGGGGCGACGCGTTCCGAGACGTGGCGAAGCTCCGAAGGGACGCGGCCCGAGCGTGATGCGCGCGGCGCAGAGACTCGGCGAGGCCCATATGCGCGGTCCGGGCCTGCCGCCTGTCCGGGATCCGGGTCCCCGGGCCTCCGCATGGCTGATCCTCGACCATGGTCACGGAGCCGACGCGAGAGCCCGAGGGCGTTTTCCGCCGGGAGGGACCTGTCAGCTCTGCGTAAGGCGAGAGGCACGCCGCAGGCGTCCTCGCCGGCGACGTAGAAGCCGTCAGGCGTGGTGTGAGTGGCGATTCCGTTGCTCTCGACGAGCGCGCGGGCCGCGGCCGCGTCGGTCACGGCGACGGTGTGGGCGGCCAGCAGAGGCGGAGCGGGCAGGGTGTGTCCGGGCAGCAGGCTGTCGAGTGCGGACTGCGGGGCGATCTCCACCTGCCCGTGCCTGAGAGACAGCACCCTCTTGGGGCCTTCGATCCACACGTCGGCGTCCAGTATCCGCACGTAGCGTTCCTCGTAGGTGTCCACGTCCTCGTCCGGGACGACCAGCAGCACGCTGTGCAGGCCGCGCGCGCCGTTGGGGTGGTCGAGGTAACGGGGTTGGTGCACGTATTGAGGGGTGAAGTGCTGAGTGGCCTGGAGCGCGCCCTCGGGCGTGTGGACCGCGTCGATGCGGACGCTGTCGGCCCGGACGGTGCGGGCGCCTTCCGGGGTCGACACGTCCCGCTCCAGCGCGCGGACTCCTGTGGAGGCCAGGCCTTCGGCGTGCAGCCGGTGGGCGGTGGCCCGCACGTCGCGGGAGCCAAGCGTCATCAGTAGACCGCGGTAGGTCTCCCGCAGCTGGTGAACGCCCCAGGGGTCGGGGGCGGTGGGGTCGACGACGCCGAGCAGTTCGATGAACGACCTGCCGAAGTAGGCGCACCGGTTGGCGGTGCAGGTGCGGGTGAGCGGGCCGCCGGGCCGTCCGGCCAGCAGGTGCGGCGAGGCCGGGCTGAGCGTGAAGCCGAGAGCCTCGTAGCGGGCGGAGGCCGCGTCGAGGTCGGTGGTGATGAGCACGGTGTGGTCGATGCGGTCGATGTCGGCGATCTTCTCGGAAGAATTCACGGCCGTTCTCCTTCGGTCGGTTCCCTGGGCGCGGTGGGCTGAGAGGCGATCGAGCGGCGGGTCACACGGCCGCTGCGATGGCGGCGGCGACGAAGAGCACCTGTAGGGCGGTGCGTGCGGGCAGCGGGGTCACCGGTCTGCCCGCCAGGGTGAGGCCGCGGCGGGCCGCTGAGACGTTGGCCGGGAACATGGCGGCCATGAGCAGCGCGAGCCCGATCGCGGCGAACGGCGCCACCGGTGGGAGCAGCAGTCCGGCGGCGCCGGCCAACTCCAGTACTCCGGTGACGGTGACCAGCAGGGCTGGGCGCGGGAACGCCGGCGGGATCATCGCGACGAAGTCGCGGCGCCACGAGGGCAGGAAGTGCGGCACGCCGGTGAAGACGAACATCAGGGCGAGAGCGCCGCGCAGCGCGGGCTGCCACCCGTCCAGCATGTCGACCCCCGCTACGCCGAGCAGCCGCAGGACCACGAAGCCACCGGTCAGGGCGATGAACGGAACCATCCGTCCTCCAATCTTGTCGCCGACAAGATTGGGCGATGTCCCCCATCTTGTCAACGTCAAGATAGGCTGAGTCCGTCACGTGGGATCATTGAGCGCGGAGGTGAGACAGATCGACCAGCCGACCTACCACCACGGCAACCTGCGGCGCGCCATCATCGACACCGCCCTGAAGGCGATCGGCGAGTCCGGCCCGGCCGGGTGGAGTCTGCGCGAACTGGCTCGCCGGGCCGGCGTCTCGCATGCGGCCCCGGCCCATCACTTCGGGGACAAGACAGGGCTGCTGACGGCCGTGGCCGCCGAGGGGTTCGAGCTGTTCGCCGACAACCTGGAGCAGGCGGCCGGGGACGCCTTCGAGGTCGGCGTGGCGTACGTCCGCTTCGCCGTCGACCATCGGCCCTACTTCGAAGTGATGTTCCGCCCCGAGCTGTACCGCGCGGACGACCCCGGCATGCAGGCGGCGCGCGAGCGCGCGGCCGACGTGCTCGTCGCCAGCGCGGGCACACTGTCACCGAGCCCGGCGCAGGCCCGGTTGACCACGATCGCCGCCTGGTCGCTCGCCCATGGTTTCGCCGGCCTGTGGCTCAGCGGCAACCTTCCCGAAAGCGCCCACGACGATCCGGAGACCACTGCCCGCTCGGTGATCCAGCTCATCTTCGGCCGGCCCTGAACCGCGGTACGGCGAGATCCTGGATGCCCGTCCCGTCTCCCGCGGGGGCATGTCTCCCGCGGGCCCGCCGTACCAGGCCATCGGGATGAAAAAGCCTCACTGATACCTCAGATGCATGACACAACCGAAATCGCGTGCGTCATGATAGGGATCCTGCCGGAGATGGGATGGGTGCCGCCCGAAACGGGGGACACCGCCTTCCGCATGGCCCCCTGGAGAACGCATGTCCCGACCCCTGATCGGTATCACCGCCTACCTCGAGGCCGCCCGCTGGGGCACCTGGGTCCGTGAGGCCGTCCTGTCGCCGCTCTCCTACGCCCGCGCCGTCGAGAAGGCGGGCGGCCTGCCGGTGCTGCTGCCGCCGCTGAACGTGGGCGGCGTCGACGACTACGTGCGCGATCTGTCCGGAGTGATCTTCGCCGGCGGCGGCGAGCTCGACCAGGCCCTGTACGGCGCGGCCCGCGAGGAACGGGTCGAGGAGCCCCAGCCCCACCGCGACCGCTTCGAGCTGGCGCTGGCCCGTGCCGCCGTCCAGGCCGACCTGCCGCTGCTCGCGATCGCCCGGGGCATGCACGTCCTGAACGTCGCCCAGGGCGGCAGCCTCATCCCCTGGCTCCCCGAGGCGGTCGACCACGACCGCCACGCCGCCGGACGCGCGCACGTCATCCAGATCAGCGTGTCCAGCAAGCTGGGCAAGGCGGTGGGCGACCGCGCCGAGGTGACCGCGCCCCACCACCAGGCGGTCAAGCGGCTGGGCGCCGGCCTGCTCGCCGTGGCCTGGGCCGACGACCAGATCGTCGAGGGGGTCGAGCTCCAGGGACACCGCTTCGCCGTCGGCGTCCAGTGGCACCCCGAGCGCGGGGAGGACAACCGGCTCGTCGAGGCGCTGGTCGAGGCTGCGGCCGGCTGACCCGGTCGGGCCGCCGATCCGGCCGAGGCGTTGCCGGCCGGTCCGGGTGCCGCCGGGTAATGTGCGGTCATGCCGTTGCACCCCCAGGCCGAGGCCTACGTGAAGCTGTTCCCGACGGATCTCGACACCCCCGTCTCCTTGCTCACTCCCGAACTGATCGCCCGGATGCGGACCATGGACGGCTTCGCCGAGCAGCGGGGGCCGGCCGTGCCGCTGCCGTCCGTCAGGGACGAGGTCGTGCGCGGAGTGCCGGTCCGGATCTACCGGCCGGAGGAGGGCGAGCACCCGCTGCCCGCGATCGTCTACTTCCACGGCGGTGGCTGGGTGTTCGGCAGCGTGGCCCGCAACGACGCGCTCGGCCGGGACCTGGCCGCGCGCACCGGGGCGGTCGTGGTCTCGGTGGACTACCGGCTCGCCCCCGACCACCCCTTCCCGGCCGCGGCCGACGACGCGTGGACGGTGGTCGAGGACGTCTTCGCCCGCCCCGAGGCGTATCTCGCCGACCCGGAGCGGATCGCCGTCTGCGGCGACAGCGCCGGGGGCAACGTGGCCGCCGTGGCGGCCTGGAGGGCCCGTGACGCGGGCCTGCGGCTGGCGCACCAGGTGCTGGTCTACCCGGTGACCGACGTCGCCATGGACACCCCGAGCTACCGTGACTACGCCACCGGTTTCGGGCTCGCCGCCCACGAGATGGCCTGGTTCGTCGAGCAGTACGGCGGGGACCCGGCCGACCCCGCGCTGGCCCCGGTCCGGCTCGCCGACAAGGCGGGGCTGGCCCCGGCGACGGTGATCACCGCCGAGTTCGACCCGCTGCGCGACGAGGGCGAGACCTACGCCGCCCAGCTCGCGGCGGCGGGGGTCCCGGTCGAGGTCAGGCGCTACGAGGGGGCGATCCACGGCTTCTTCGGCCTGCCCGGGTTCTTCGACCAGGCGGCCGAGGCGCGCGACTACGTCGCCGCGCGGCTCGGGGAGGCGTTCGGGTGAGGGACTACGAGAAGCTGAAGATCGACTGGGCCGCCGACGGGGTGCTCCGGATCGTGATCAGCGAGCCCCGCAGGCTCAACGCCGTGGACATGACCGGCCACCGCGAGCTGGCCGAGGTATGGCGGGACGTGGACCGCGACGACGACGTGCGCGCGGTCGTCGTCCGCGGTGAGGGCGAGGTGTTCTCCGCGGGCGGTGACCTGTCGATGATCGAGGAGATGACGCGCGACCACGGCACGCGCATGCGCATCTTCACCGAGGCCCGCGACATCGTCTACAACGTGCTCAACTGTTCCAAGCCCGTCGTGTCGGCCATCCAGGGCCCCGCGGTGGGCGCGGGACTGGCGGTCGCGCTGCTGGCCGACATCTCCGTCGCCGGCCGTACGGCCCGCATCATCGACGGCCACACCCGGCTGGGCGTCGCGGCCGGCGACCACGCCGCCATCGTCTGGCCGCTGCTGTGCGGACTGGCCAAGGCCAAGTATCACCTGCTGCTGTGCGAGCCGGTCAGCGGTGAGCAGGCCGAGGCGATGGGCCTGGTCAGCCTCTGCGTCGACGACGGCCAGGTGCACGCGAGGGCGGTGGAGATCGCCGCCCGGCTGGCCGGCGGCTCGGCCGAGGCGATCCGCCTGACCAAATACTCCCTCAACAACTGGCTCCGCCTCGCCGGTCCCTCCTTCGACGCCTCCCTGGCCATGGAGTTCCTCGGCTTCACCGGCCCGGACGTGACCGAGGGAGTGCGGGCCGTCCGGGACAAGCGCCCGCCCAGGTTCGGCTGACCGCGGGTCCGAGGCAAGCGCCCGCCCAGGTTCGGCTGACCGCGGGTCCGAGGCAGGTGCTCGACCGGGGCCGGCCGTATGGCCGGTGGCAGGCGCTTGACCGGGGTCGGCCGGCCGTATGCCCAGTGGTAAGGCACACGCCCCGGTCCGGCCGGCCGGAGATCCGCGATCCGGCCGGACATCCGTCCGGAAGGGGCGGGCGGTATCCGTACGATGTTCGCTCCTGCCCGGAATAACGCCATATTTCCGACCATGTGCACATCATGGGATAATTTCGGACAGTCATCTGGCTACCTTCATCGGCATGTCACCGGCCGATCGGAAGGAAGCGCTGATGGCGAAGACACAGATGGTGACGGCGGGGCCCGCGGAGGCGGCGCCCGGTCATCGGCTCGGACTCGGCCAGGGCACGGCCCTCTTCCTGGGCGCCGTGCTCGGGCCCGGTGTGCTGGCGCTGCCGCACCTGGCCGCGGCGGTCGCGGGCCCGGCCTCCGTCGTGGCCTGGGCCGCGCTGCTGGCGCTCAGCGTGCCGGTCGCGCTGACCTTCGCCGCGCTGGGCGGCCGCTTCCCCGACGGCGGAGGGGTGGCCACGTTCGCCGCCCGGGCCTTCGGGGGCCGGGTGGCGGCGGTGACCGGCTGGTGGTTCTACTTCGCCGTCCCGATCGGCGTGCTGGCCGGGGCCATGGTCGGCGCCCGCTACGTCGCCTCGGGCCTGGGTCTCGGCCCGGCCGGGACGGTGGCGGTGACCTGCGCCCTGCTGGCCGCGGCTTTCACCGCCAACTACGCCGGCCTGCGCTTCTCCGGGCGCCTGCAACTGGTCCTGCTCGCCCTGCTGACCGCGCTCCTGGTGGCCGCGGTCGTGGTCGCCGCCCCCGCCGTGCGGCCGGGCAACTTCACCCCCTTCGCCCCCCACGGCTGGAGCGGGGTCGCCCACGCGGCGGGGGTGCTCTTCTTCGCCTTCGTCGGGTGGGAGGCCGCCAGCCACCTGTCGGCCGAGTTCGCCGACCCGCGCCGCCACCTGCCGCGGGCCACGGCGCTGACGCTGGCGATCGTGGGCGTGCTCTACCTGGGGCTGGCCGTCGTCACGGTCGGCGTGCTCGGCGGCCGGGCCGCCTCCTCGCCGGTCCCGCTCGCCCTGCTGCTGGAGGAGGGCGTGGGTGCCCTGGCCGGGCCGCTCACCGCGGTGGCGGCCGTGCTGCTGAGCTTCGGCGCGGTCAACGCCTACATCGCCGGGGGAGCGAGGCTGGGCGCCGCGCTGGCCCGCGACGGCGCCCTGCCCCGCCCCCTGGCGAAGGGGGCGGCGCCGGGAGAGGTGCCCGCCCGCAGCCTCACCCTCCTGGCCGTGCTGACCGCCGCCCTCACCGCCGCGGCGACGGTCGGCGAGCTCGACCTCGACACGCTCATGCGCGCCACATCGGCCTGCCTGGCGGCCGTCACCGCGGTCGGTGTCGCCGCCGCGACCCGGCTGCTGCCCCGGCCGGGGCGCCAGGTCGCCACCGCGGCCACGGCCCTCACCCTTGTCCTGCTGGCCTCCTGCGGGCCCTACCTCCTCGTGCCCGCCGTACCGGCGGCGGCCGGTCTCCTGGCCGCCGTGCGGCGGCCGGGCGCGGTGCGGGGCGCGGCGGGCGGTCTCAGGGCCGCAGGCGCTCGCGCAGGCCGGCCAGGCCCGGCTCGAAGATGGCGCGGGTGAGGATCCTGGTCATCTTCGCCTCGTCGTCGGCCTCGAAGGCGGCCGACCACTCGACGAAGGCCCGGCCGCTGTCGGTGACCGGCGAGACGCGGTAGGAGCCCCGGTAGTCCCGCAGCGGCAGCGGGCTCTCGACGATCTCGTAGGTCGCCGAGCGGGCGCCGTCGTCGAGGGTGAGCAGCCGCTCCCGGAAGAGGCCGCCCGCGCCCTCGACCCTGCGCACCGCCCCGGGCCGGGAGCCGTCACCTTCCTCGATCTCGCAGAGCGCGACCCCGGGCAGCCACTCGGCCAGGTTGCCGAAGTCTCTCAGATAGGCCCACACCTCGTCGGCTGAGGCGTTGACCACGGTGCTGGCATAGGCGGACATCGGCCACTCCCTCGTGTGCGTCCCGACCTGCCTACGGTCCTGCCCGTACGGCCCGCCCCGCAACCGGCTCAGAAGCTTCTGGGCAGCCCCAGGACCTGGGTGGCGAGGTAGTTGAGCAGGAGCTCCTCGGTGACCGGGGCGACCTTGCCGATGCGGGCGTCGGCCAGCAGGCGGGCGACCGGATACTCCAGCGAGTAGGCCATGCCGCCGTGGGTCTGGAAGGCGTGGTCGGCCGCCTCCCAGGCCGCCTGGGAGGCGGTCAGCTTGGCGATGTTGGCCTCGGTGCCGCACGGCCGGTGGTTGTCGAACAGCCAGGCGGCCTTGTAGAGCATCAGCCTGGCCAGTTCGATCTTGGCCTTGACCTGGGCGAGGGGGAAGGCGATGGCCTGGTTGGCCCCGATCGGGCGGCCGAAGACCTCACGCTCCTTGGCGTACTGCACGGCCACCTTCAGCGCGACCTCGGCGCCGCCCAGGGCGGAGGCCGCCAGCAGGACGCGCTCGGGGTTGAGGATGTCCCACAGCACCAGCGCGCCCTGGTCCACCTCGCCCACCACGTTCGCCGCCGGCACCCGCAGGTCGTCGACGAAGACCATGTTGGACGGGGTGGTGTTGGCGCCCATCTTCGGGATCGGCCGGAAGGAGAGCTGCCCGGCGGCGACCGCCTCGGGCACGTTCACCAGGAAGACCGTCAGGCCGTTGGTGCGGGGTCTGGCCTCGGCGGCCGGGACGGTCCGGGTGACCAGCAGCATCCAGGTGGCGCGCTGCACGCCGGTGATCCAGATCTTCTGGCCGTTGACGACGTACTCGCCGCCGTCGCGCCGGGCGAAGGTGGAGATGCCCAGGGCGTTGGACCCGGCGTCGGGCTCGGTCAGGGCGAAGCAGGTCTCCAGCTCGCCGGTGGCCAGCTTGGGCAGCAGCTCCTCGCGCTGCCACCGGCTGCCGTGCCGGGCCAGGGTCATGGCGCCGAAGCCCGGCGTCAGGACGTAGGTGAACGCCGACCCCCCGGCCGAGCCGGAGGCCGACAGGGTCTCGGTGGCCACGGCCAGCTCCAGCAGGCCCTGGCCGCCTCCGCCGTACTCCTCGGGGACGGCCAGGCCGAGCCAGCCGCCCTTGGCCAGCTCCGCCCAGACCTCCTCGGGCCAGCGCTTCTCGGTCTCGCAGCGCTGCCAGTAGTCCAGGTCGTAGCGTGCGCAGATGTCGGCTATGCCGCGCTGGACGGCGAGGGCGCTGTCGGGAAGCGTGAAGTCCACCGTGATCAACTCCGTTCAGTTGCGTGCGCAATGGTAGAACGGAGTTCTGTTCGGGTTCCAGCCCCGCCGCGGGACGGCCTGCCGCGGCCCGGCCACGGCAGGCGGCCCGCCGCCGCTCAGCCCTGGCCGGCGACCTGCTCCCGCGGCCTGCGCGCGTGGTAGACGAAGGCCGGGGGGAGGTTGCCCCACACCGTCCGGCCCACCACGACCTCCTCGAAGGTGTCGAGCAGGCGCTGCCGGAAGCGCTGCGCGGGGGGCAGGCGCTTGGCGAAGCTGTAGGCGAAGGTGGTGAAGGCCGTGTTGGAATCCATGATCGCGACGACGGCGTCCATCAGGCGGGTCTGCGTCTCCTCCGAGAAGGCCGCCCAGGGGAGCCCGCTCACGACCGCGTCGGCCCGGTGGAAGCCGCGCTCCTGCAGCAACTGCGGCAGCCGTGCCGCGTCCTCGACCACGACGTCGACCTTCGGGTGCCGGGCGGAGAGGAACTCGGCCAGCCTGGGGTTGATCTCGACCGCCATGTGATGACCCCGGCCGCCCAGCCGCCGCTGGATCTCCGCCGTGAACGCCCCGGTGCCGGGACCGAGCTCGACGACCACGGGATCACCCCGATGGGGGACCGGCGTGGTCACCGTCTCGGCGAGCCGACGCGAGCTCGGAGCCACCGCCCCGACGGTTCCCGGGGAACGGATCCACTGCCCCAGGAACAGCGTGGTGTCATTGGTCATGCTGTGAAGAGTAAATGCTCTCCGAGTCGTGTGGCTCAGTCCTTCGGCCGATCTTTCGGCCACTCGCAGGAGGAGATCCCCCTCCTACAGGAGGAGGAGCCCCGGCGGGCCCGCCGGCTTCCGGCCGCCACGGACAGGCCGGGCCCGCGCGACCGCACCCGGATCGCGGTGGCCGCCCGCCGGACCGGCCCGGTCGGCGTGGACTCCCGCCCGGTCGCGAATCCGCCACGCGGCGGATCGAGGAGTCACCCCCCAGGCTGACGACCCGGTACGTCCGCCGCGGCCACGATGTGCTTCCAACCAGTCACCCGAGGAAGGACAACATCCCATGCAGGAGGTCGTCGCCCCGCCGTCCACAGCCCAGGGCCGCCCCGTCTCCGCCGGCCTGCTCTACAGCCTGCGCATCCTGGTCACCGCCCAGGCGGCCGGCCTGGTCGTCGCCGCCTCGTTCGCCGGCCAGGCCGTGCAGAGCGGGGGAGAGCTGGGTGAGACCCACGTCATGGCCGGAATGGTGGTGCATCTGATCGCGCTGCTGCAGATCGTCGCCGCCGTGCTGCTGTGGCGGCCGGGCCGGGGCGCGGGGTGGCCCGCGCTGGCCAGCCTCGGCCTGTTCCTGGTCGGCATGGGTCAGCACTTCAGCTGGGAGATGCTCGGCACCCACGTGCCCAGCGGCCTGGCCCTGTTCGGCCTGACCGTGGCCGTGCTGATCTGGGCCTGGTCGCCCCGCGCAGCCGTACGCCGCTCCTGAGAGCCCCGCCGCGGGCGTCACCGGACCCACCTGGGCCCGGGGGCGCCCGCGGCGCCGTTTCCGGCCTTCGGCCGGGTGGAAAGTCCCTCGCGGGGGCCTGAGGGCCGCAGCGGCCCCGTGGGCCGTCCGTGAGACCCCGCGTCCCGGCGCGGGCCCGCCGGCCGGGGCGATGGGTCCGGAACGGGCGGTACGGCCCGTGCGCGCCCCGCACCGGTAGGGTCGGCATCAAGTGCGGGGACGGGAGACATGCGGGTGAATCCGGAAGCATCGGGGGCCGAGGACCGAATCTGGACGGTTCCCAACGCGTTGAGCCTGGCCAGACTGCTCGGCGTGCCGGTCTTCCTCTGGCTGGTGCTGGGGCCCAGGGCCGACGGCTGGGCGGTCGCGCTGCTGATGCTGGCCGGCTTCTCCGACTGGCTCGACGGCAAGATCGCCCGGGCCTGGAACCAGACCAGCAGGCTCGGCCGGCTGCTCGACCCGCTGGCCGACCGGCTCTACATCCTGGCCACCCTGTTCGGCCTGGCCATGCGGGACATCATCCCCTGGTGGCTGGCGCTGGCGATCCCGCTGCGCGACGTGATGCTGCTGGGCATCCCGCCCGTCCTGCGCCGTCTCGGATACGGCCCCGCGCTGCCGGTGCACTTCCTCGGCAAGGCCGCCACGGCAAACCTGCTCTACGCCTTCCCGCTGCTCTTCCTCGCCCACCACGACGTCTGGTACGCGGATGTGGCCGGAATCGTCGGCTGGTCGCTCGCGATCTGGGGCACAGGTCTGTACTGGTGGTCCGGGGTGCTGTATTGGGTACAGGTGCGGCAGCTCGTCAGAGGAGCCAGACGCCTTAAGAGGTGATGTGTGAAGGCCGTTGTGATGGCGGGCGGGGAAGGGACACGGCTCCGGCCGATGACCGCGAACCAGCCCAAACCCCTGTTACCTGTGATCAATCGGCCGATCATGGAGCATGTGCTGCGTCTGCTGAAGCGGCACGGGCTCACCGAGACCGTGGTGACCGTGCAGTTCCTGGCGGCCCTGGTCCGCAACTACTTCGGCGACGGCGACGAGCTCGGCATGAGCCTGCACTACGCCACCGAGGACGTCCCGCTCGGCACCGCCGGCAGCGTCAAGAACGCCGCCGACAAGCTCCGCGACGACCGCTTCCTCGTCATCTCCGGCGACGCGCTCACCGACATCGACCTGACCGACATGATCCGCTTCCACCGGGAGAACGGCGCGCTGGTCACCATCGGGCTCAAGCGGGTGCCCAACCCGCTGGAGTTCGGCATCGTCATCGTCGACGACCAGGGCCGGGTGGAGCGCTTCCTGGAGAAGCCCACCTGGGGCCAGGTCTTCTCCGACACCGTCAACACCGGCATCTACGTGATGGAGCCGGAGGTCCTCGACGAGATCGCCGCCGGCGAGGCGGTCGACTGGTCGGCGGACGTCTTCCCCCGCCTGCTGGCCCGCGGCGCCCCCCTGTACGGCTACGTCGCCGAGGGCTACTGGGAGGACGTCGGCACCCACGAGAGCTA
Source organism: Streptosporangium brasiliense (assembly GCF_030811595.1). Classification (NCBI taxonomy): domain Bacteria; kingdom Bacillati; phylum Actinomycetota; class Actinomycetes; order Streptosporangiales; family Streptosporangiaceae; genus Streptosporangium; species Streptosporangium brasiliense. The sequence goes on along the minus strand of NZ_JAUSRB010000002.1, from coordinate 7,992,977 downwards.
CCTCAGGGCCCAGGCCGACGTGCTGTCGGGCCGCGTCAAGGTGGACATCGACGCCTTCGAGGTCTCGCCCGGCGTCTGGGTGGCCGAGGGCGCCTCGGTGGACACCGACGCCACGCTCAAGGGCCCGCTCTACGTCGGCGACTACGCCAAGGTCGAGGCCGGGGCCGAGCTGCGCGAATACACCGTCCTGGGCAGCAACGTCGTGGTCCGCGAGGGCGCCTTCCTGCACCGCGCCGTCGTCCACGACAACGTCTACGTCGGACCGCGCGCCCACCTGCGCGGCTGCGTCATCGGCAAGAACACCGACCTGATGACCGGGACCAGGATCGAGGAGAGCGCCGTCGTCGGCGACGAGTGCATCATCGAGGCCGAGGCTTACGTCTCCTCCGGGGTCAAGGTCTACCCGTTCAAGACCATCGAGGCGGGGGCGGTGGTCAACACCAGCGTCATCTGGGAGCCGCGCGGCCAGCGCAACCTGTTCGGCCCGCGCGGGGTGTCCGGGCTGGTCAACGTGGAGATCACCCCCGAGCTGTGCGTACGGCTGGCCAGCGCCTACGCCACCACCCTCAAGAAGGGCACCTCGGTCATCACCTCCCGCGACTCCTCGCGCGCCGCGCGGGCGCTGAAGCGGGCCGTGATCAGCGCCCTGAACGCCAGCGCGATCAACGTGCTCGACCTGGAGGCGGCCCCGCTGCCGGTCTCCCGCTTCCACACCGCCAGGGAGAACGCCGTCGGCGGCATCGCGCTGCGCACCACCCCCGGAGACCCGCAGAGCGTCGACATCGTCTTCATGGACGAGCGCGGCGCGGACCTGTCCCAGGCGGCCCAGCGCAAGCTGGACCGGGTCTTCTCCCGGCAGGAGTTCCGCCGCGCCTTCCCGGGGGAGATCGCCGAGCTCAGCTTCCCCGCCCGGGCGGTCGAGGACTACACACACGAGCTGCTGCGCTGCGTCGAGATGACCGGGGTCCGCGACGCCGACATGAAGGTCGTGGTGGACTGCGCGGGCGGCACCTCCTCGCTGGTGCTGCCCAGCCTCCTCGGCCGGGTCGGGGTGGACGTGCTCACCGTCAACAACAGGCTGGACGACGCCTCGCCCACCGAGACCCTCGCCGAGCGCCGCCGCGACCTGCAGCGCCTGTCGGAGCTCGTCAGCTCCTCCAGGGCGGCCTTCGGGGTGCGGTTCGACCCCGTGGGGGAGCGGGTCGCGCTGGTGGACGAGATGGGCCAGCTGATCAGCGAGGAGCGCGCCCTGCTGGTGGTGCTGGACCTGGTGGCGGCCGAGCGGCGCGGCGGCAGGGTGGCGCTGCCGGTCACCACCACCCGGGTGGCCGAGCAGGTCTGCCGCTTCCACGGGGTGCAGGTCGAGTGGACCTCCACGGCCGTCGACGCGCTCACCGCCGCCGCGCGGGGACGGGACATGATCTTCGCCGCGGACGGGCGGGGCGGCTTCGTCGTGCCCGAGTTCGGCCCCACGGTGGACGGCCTGGCGGTGTTCCTGCGCCTGCTCGGCCTGGTCGCCAGGACGCGGCTGTCGCTCAGCCAGATCGACGCCCGGATCCCCGAGGCCAGGCTGCTGCGCCGCACCGTCCCGACCCCGTGGGCGGCCAAGGGGGTGGTGATGCGCTCGGTGATCGAGGCCGCCGAGCACTACCGCATCGACACCACCGACGGGGTGCGGGTGGTCGCCGAGGACGGCAGCTGGGCACTGGTGCTGCCCGACCCGGCCGAGGCCGTCACCCACCTGTGGGCCGAGGGCGGCGACGTCGACTCCGCCCAGAGCCTGCTCGAACACTGGGCGCGGGTCGTGGAGGAGGCGGCGGCCACGTGAGCGGGCGGCCCCGGGCGGCGGGTGACGGCGTGAGCGGGCGGCCCCGGGTGGCGGGTGGCGGCATGAGCGGGCGGCCCCGGGCGGCGGGCGCCGGTGCGAGCGGACCGGCAAACCCAGCGCGGCGGCATGGACCGGGGATGCCGCGCGGCTGTAACTTTGTCATCGACCGAACCCGCGGTCGAGCGTCTGCCTTGATCTCTGCTTCTCAACGGTGTATGTTGCGGCATTCGCAGTCTGAGAAAATACACCTGAGAAGCGAAGAAGCGAGGCGCGCATCCCTGAGCACCGTTGCCGCGTCTTCGCGGTAGGAGGCCGAGCCGATCGATGCCGAGCGTCTACTGCACGCAGTGCGGTCATGCCAACCCTGAGGATGCCCGTTTCTGTTCACGATGCGGGTCGCCGCTGACCAGGTCCGAACCACCCGGAGACAGCACTTCCACCATCTCCCTCTCCGGGATCGAGGCCTACGAGGCGGAGACCGGAGAGACGCTTCTCGCCGAGCGGCAAGCCGTCGAGCAGCTGCCCCCGGGCACCGCTCTGCTGGTGGCCATGCGTGGCCCCAACGCCGGCAGCCGCTTCCTGCTGGACAGCGATCTCACCACGGTGGGCCGCCACCCCGAGAGCGACATCTTCCTCGACGACATCACCGTCTCGCGACGCCACGTGGAGTTCTACCGGCGTGGCGGCGGGGTCTTCACCGTCCGCGACGTCGGCAGCCTGAACGGCACCTACGTCAACCGCGAGCGGATCGAGGAGGTCCCGCTGTACGGCGGGGACGAGGTCCAGATCGGCAAGTTCCGCCTGGTCTTCCTCACCCGTGGCGCCGCTGGAGGATGATGAGCTCGCAGGCCGCTCGTGCGCACATGAGCATCGGGGAGGTGCTCGCCCTCCTGCAGGGCGAGTTCCCCGATGTCAGCATCTCCAAGATCCGTTTCCTGGAGGGCGAGGGGTTGATCGAGCCGGAGCGCAGTCCCTCCGGTTACCGCAAATTCTCCTACGCCGACGTCGAGCGGCTCCGCTACATCCTCAGCGAGCAGCGTGACCGCTACCTGCCGCTGCGCGTGATCAAAGATCATCTCGAGGCCGCCGACCGTGAGGAACGGCCGGTGGCCCGCCCGCGCGCCGTCCCCGACGACGCGCCCTCCCAGGTCCGCCTCACCCGTGAGGAACTGCTCGCCGCCGCCGAGCTCAGCGAGGAGGCCCTCACCGAGCTGGAGGACTACGGCCTGCTGGCCGCGGTCGCCCGCTACTACGACGCCGAGGCCCTGGCCGTGGCCCGCAGCGTCGGCGCGCTGGCCGCCTTCGGACTGCACGCCCGCCATCTGCGGGCGGTCAAGGCCGCGGCCGAGCGCGAGGCCGGGCTGGTGGAACAGGCCATCGCCCCGCTGCTGCGCCGCCGCGGGCCGGGCGCCATCGACCAGGCCGACGAGACCGCCCGGGAGATTTCCGGCCTCCTGCTGGAATTGCACGCCTCGCTGGTACGTTCCGGCGTGCGTGGGGTGCTGGGCCGGTGACAACCTGACCAGGCACTCGTACCCCCACGAGTGTTACGTTGAACAAACCGGTCGGAATCCAGCGAAGACGGAGCAGCCCGTGTTGCAGATGGAGGTCGTGGGCGTTCGGGTTGAGATGCCCTCCAACCAGCCAATTGTTCTGCTGAAGGAGGCACATGGGGAGCGTTATCTGCCAATCTGGATCGGCATGACAGAGGCGACCGCGATCGCCATGGCTCAGGCCGAGGAGCCGCCTCCGCGGCCCCTGACCCATGACCTGTTCCGTGACGTTCTCGACGCGCTCGGCGTCCGGCTGAGCACGGTGAACATCGTCGCCCTCCGCGACGGGATCTTCTTTGCCGATCTCGTGTTCTCCAACGGGGTCGAGGTGAGTGCCCGCCCCTCGGACTCGATCGCCCTGGCACTGCGCACCGGTGCGCGCATCTTCGCCAGCGAGGACGTGGTCCGGGAGGCCGGGGTGATCATCCCCGACGACCAGGAGGACGAGGTGGAGAAGTTCAGGGAGTTCCTTGACACAATCACGCCCGAGGACTTCGGTCGCGCAGGGTAGGAATTTCGGTGCATTTACGCTTCACGACGCGCCGGGTGGGGTCGTTGACTGAGCTTGGCCCCAGTCCTACGGTGCAAGTGAAACCCACGGCTGTGCGTAAACCCCCAGATCAGGCCGCGGGATGAGAGAAAGCCGGAGGTCCGCGTGGCGGTCAGCAGCGGCGAGGGTAGAAACGCCGATCAGGATGACCCGGAACGGCGCCAGTCGGCACGTCAGCGCGCGGGTGAAGAGGGTCTGCTGTTCGACGGGCAGCCGGTGAAGACGCCCGCCGACATCGGATATCGAGGCCCCACCGCCTGCGCGGCGGCCGATATCACCTATCGGCAGCTGGACTACTGGGCGCGCACCGGACTGGTCGAGCCCACCGTGCGGGCCGCCCACGGTTCCGGCTCCCAGCGACTGTACGGCTTCCGCGACATCCTGGTGCTCAAGGTCGTCAAACGGCTGCTCGACACCGGTGTCTCCCTCCAGCAGATCCGCATCGCCGTACAGCACCTGCGCGACCGCGGCGTCAGCGACCTCGCCCAGATCACGCTGATGAGCGACGGGGTGAGCGTCTACGAGTGCACCTCGCCCGACGAGGTCATCGACCTGCTCCAGGGCGGGCAGGGAGTCTTCGGCATCGCCCTGGGCCGGGTGTGGCAGGAGGTCGAGGGCTCGCTGGCGGATCTCCCCGGTGAGCGGGCGGAGGCCGGCCAGGGCCCTTTAGGCGATCACCACGCAGATGAGCTGGCCCGTCGTCGCAGGGCTCGGCGCACGGGGTAAAGTTAGCTCTGCTGCTGACCCTGTGCGGGAGAGACCCCGACATGATCGGGGCGCCGAAGGAGCAACCTCCCCGGAATCTCTCAGGCACCCTGTACCGCACGGACGAGGCGACTCTGGAAAGCAGGTGCGTCCGCCAGACGTATCTCACCGACGGTGAAAGCCTCCCCGCTGGGGAGGTGAAGCTCTCAGGTCGAGATGACAGAGGGGGAGATCCGGCATACGCCCGCGCCCAGCGCCGGTCTCCACCGCCTCGGGAGGCTTTCCATGACCGATCTGTCACCGCTCAGCGAGCTCACCCCTCCGCCGTTCGCCACCCGCCACATCGGGCCCGCGGACGCCGACCAGACCCGCATGCTCGAGGCGGTCGGATTCGCCTCCACCGCCGACCTGGTCGCGGTGGCCGTGCCCGAGGCGATCCGGGCCAAGGACCGGCTCCGCCTGCCCCCGGCGGCGAGCGAGCCCGAGGCCATCGCCGAGCTGCGCACCCTGGCCGGGCGCAACGCCGTGCTCACCTCGATGATCGGCCTGGGCTACCACGACACGATCACCCCGGCCGTCATCCGGCGCAACCTCCTGGAGAACCCGGGCTGGTACACCGCCTACACGCCCTACCAGCCGGAGATCTCCCAGGGCCGGCTGGAGGCCCTGATCAACTTCCAGACGGTCGTCTCCGACCTGACCGCGCTCGACGTCGCCGGGGCCTCCCTGCTGGACGAGGCCACCGCCGCCGCCGAGGCGATGACGCTGGCCCGCCGCGCCGGCCGCGCCGCGTCGAACGTGTTCGTCGTGGACGCCGACGCGCTGCCGCAGACCAAGGCCGTGCTGCGCACCAGGGCCGAGCCGCTCGGCATCGAGCTGGTCGACAGCGACTTCACCGGCGAGCTGCCCGAGTGCTTCGGCGTGCTCGTGCAGTATCCGGGCGCCAGCGGCCGGGTCAGGGACTTCCGCTCCATCGCCGAGGCCGCCCACGCGCGCGGCGCCCAGGTGGTCGCCGCCGCCGACCTGCTCGCCCTCACCCTGCTCACCGCGCCCGGCGAGTTCGGCGCCGACATCGCGATCGGCTCCTCGCAGCGCTTCGGCGTCCCGCTGGGCTTCGGCGGCCCGCACGCGGCCTACATGGCCGTCCGTGACGGCCTGCAGCGGCAGATGCCGGGCCGCCTGGTGGGCGTCTCCCAGGACGCCGACGGGCGCCCCGCCTACCGGCTCGCGCTGCAGACCCGCGAACAGCACATCCGCCGCGAGAAGGCGACCAGCAACATCTGCACCGCGCAGGTCCTGCTCGCGGTGATCGCGGGCATGTACGCCGTCTACCACGGCCCCGAGGGGCTGCGCCGGATCGGCCGGCGCATCCACCGGCACGCCGTCGTGCTCGCCGCGGGCCTGCGCCACGGCGGCGTCGAGGTCGTGCACGACGACTTCTTCGACACCGTGCTCGCCCGCGTGCCCGGCCGCGCCGCCCAGATCGTCGCCGCCGCCCGCGACAACGGGGTCAACCTGCGCCTGGTCGACGCCGACCACGTGGGCGTCACCTGCGACGAGAAGACCGAGCTCATCCACCTGGAGCAGGTCCTGGCCGCCTTCGAGGTCAGCGGCGCGGTCCTGACCGACCTCGACGCCGCCGCGCACGACGCGCTGCCCGTCGAGCTGGCGCGCACCAGCGACTACCTGACGCACCCGGTCTTCCACAGCCACCGCTCCGAGACGGCCATGCTGCGCTACCTGCGCAGGCTCCAGGACAAGGACATCGCGCTCGACCGGTCGATGATCCCGCTGGGCTCGTGCACCATGAAGCTCAACGCGACCACCGAGATGGAGCCGATCACCTGGCCGGAGTTCGCCGGGCTGCACCCCTACGCCCCGGAGGAGCAGGTCGGGGGCTACCTGGAGCTGATCAAGGAGCTGGAGGGCTGGCTGGCCGAGGTCACCGGCTACGACGCGGTGTCGATCCAGCCCAACGCCGGCTCCCAGGGCGAGTTCGCCGGTCTGCTGGCCATCCGCGCCTACCACAAGGCGCGTGGCGAGTCCGGACGCGACGTCTGCCTGATCCCGTCCTCGGCGCACGGCACCAACGCCGCCAGCGCCGTCATGGCGGGCATGCGCGTCGCCGTGGTCGCCTGTGACGACAACGGCAACGTCGACCTCGCCGACCTCGACGCCAAGATCGACAAGCACCGCGACCAGCTCGCCGCCATCATGGTGACCTACCCCTCCACGCACGGCGTCTACGAGGAGACCATCACCCAGGTGTGCGAGCGGGTCCACGAGGCCGGCGGCCAGGTCTACGTCGACGGCGCCAACCTCAACGCGCTGGTCGGCCTGGCCAAGCCGGGCGAGTTCGGGGCCGACGTCTCCCACCTGAACCTGCACAAGACCTTCTGCATCCCGCACGGCGGCGGCGGCCCGGGCGTCGGGCCCGTCGCGGTCCGCGCGCACCTGGCCGACTACCTGCCCGGCCACCCGCTGCGCGACGGCTCGGCGGTCGGCCCGGTCTCGGCCGCGCCGTACGGCTCGGCGGGCATCCTGCCCATCTCCTGGGCCTACATCCGGATGATGGGCGCCGAGGGCCTCACGGCGGCCACCGAGCAGGCCATCCTGTCGGCCAACTACCTGGCGCGCAGGCTGGCCCCGCACTACCCGGTCCTCTACACCGGCCGCGGCGGCCTGGTCGCCCACGAGTGCATCGTCGACCTGCGCCAGATCACCAAGGAGACCGGCGTGACCGTGGACGACGTGGCCAAGCGCCTGGTCGACTACGGCTTCCACGCGCCGACCATGTCCTTCCCGGTGGCCGGCACGCTGATGATCGAGCCGACCGAGAGCGAGGACCTGGCCGAGCTCGACCGCTTCTGCGACGCGATGATCGCGATCCGGGGTGAGATCGAGAAGGTCGCCTCCGGGGCCTACGACAAGACCGACAACCCGCTGCGCAACGCCCCGCACACGGCCGACTGCCTGCTCACCGGCGAGTGGGACCACCCCTACACCCTGACCGAGGCGGCCTACCCGCTGCCGTCGGTGCGCGAGGGCAAATACTGGTCGCCGGTCCGCCGCATCGACCAGGCCTACGGCGACCGCAACCTGGTGTGCTCCTGCCCGCCGCTTGAGGCCTACGAGGACTGACCGATACTCCCGCGGCCCGCGCCCCTCCCGGCGCGGGCCGTATTCGTCCCATATGTGGGGGACGGGTGCGGCCCCGAGTCGTTAGGCTCGGGGCATTCCTTTACCCGGGAGGACCCTGCATGCCAGAGGTGGACACGCACCCCTTGGACACCGCGCGGAGACTGGCCGAGAGCGGCGACCTGGACGGCGCGGCAACGATCTTCACAGCGCTGGCCGCCGACCCCGCCGAGCCCGACCGGGCGCAGGCGGCGGTGGGTCTGGCGGTGGTGCTCCAGGAGCGCGGAGACGTGGCGGGAGCCCGGGCCGCGGCCCGCACCGCGCTGGTGACCGGGCATCCGGAGTTCGCCGCGCAGGCCGCCTGCCTGCTCGCCCGCAGCTTCGAGCGTGAGGACCTGCCCGACCAGGCCCGGGCCGCCTGGCAGGCCGCCCTCGGCGTCGGGAACCCCGCCTACCTCCCGCTGGCGCACATGGCGCTGGCCAGGCTCGCGGAGGGGCGGCAGGAGGCCGAGGAGGCCCTGCGGGCCGCGCTGGCGACCGCCCACCCGGAGATCGCCTCCCACGCCGCCCAGGGGCTGGCCGAGCTGCTGATGGAGGAGGGGGAGGCGGGTGAGGCCGCCGAGGTGCTCCTGGAGGCGCTCTCGGTGGCCGAGGTGGCCGACGTGTCCAGGCTCCGGGTCCTGCTCGGCATCGCGCATCTGGAGCTGGCGTGCGCGGAGTTCGCCGGGGCGGTCGAGGAGGGCGGCGAGGCCGAGACCGGTGCGCTGGCCATCGAGCTGCTGGCCCGCACCCTCCCGCTGCGGGGCCGCGACGAGGACGCCGAACAGGTCTGGCGCTACGGTCTGGACAGCCCTGACGAGCGGCTCGCCGAGGACGTCCGCCTCAGGCTGAACCGCGGCGCCTGATCCCCCGCCGACCTCTTGCCGGGCCGGCCCCCGCCGGCCCGCCGGGCTCAGTCGCGGCCACGCCAGCGGCTGATCGCGTGGGCGATGTTGATCACCACGATGCCGCCCCAGGCCAGCAGCAGGCCCGCGGTGCCCGCCTCGCCGGCGGCGATGGCGGTCAGCGGGATGCCGATGCCCATCGAGCCCAGCGCGATCGCGGTGGAGGAGCCGCCCTTGCGCTGCCGGGGCCGGTGCCCGGGGTGGGGCTCCGGGTAGGGGCCCGGGTGGGGGTGGCGGCCTCCGGCGAGGTGCATCTCGGCCCGCACGCGGGCGGCGATGCTCGCGTCGAGGCGCTCGACGAACGCCTCCACCAGCGCGGTCTCGTACTCCGGACCGAGCTCCCGCCGGGCCTCGATGGTGGCGCGCATGTCCTGTCGGATATCTTGGTGATCCTGCACGTCCCGATTCTCCGCCCGCACGCGGCCGCTGGCATCAGCCGTTAGGACTAGATCTGTGTCCATCCGGAGCACGGCCCCTGCCATGGAGATCATGACCCCGCACGGCCCGGCCCTGGCGGAGCTGGACGAGGTCACCGACCCGCGTTTCCTGCTGGTGCTCACCCACGGCTCGGCCGGGGGAGTGGACGCCCCGGACCTGCTGGCCGTACGGGAGGCCGTGACGGGGATCGGCGGGACGGTGGCCCGCGTGCTCCAGCCGTTCCGGCTGCGGGGGGCCCGGGCCCCGGGCTCGGCGGTCAAGCAGGACGAGGCCTGGGTGGCGCTGGTCGCCGGACTCCAGGAGCGCTGTCCGGGGCTGCCGCTCGTCCAGGGAGGGCGGAGCAACGGGGCCCGGGTCGCCTGCCGTACGGCCCTGGAGGTCGGGGCCGAGGCGGTCGTCGCGCTGGCCTTCCCGCTCCATCCGCCGGGCAGGCCGGAGCGCTCCCGCGCCGGGGAGCTGCGCGCGGCGGGCGTGGACGTGCTGGTGGTGAACGGAGATCGCGACCCGTTCGGCGTGCCCGAGGCGGCGGACGCCGCGCGCCTGGCGGTGCTGCCGGGGGAGGGTCACGATCTCAAGAAGGACCCCGCCCGCGTGGGCGAGATCGTCGCGGAGTGGCTCGGGGCGAGGATGCGGCCGTGCCCGGCGCGATGATCAGGCGACGCCGGCCAGGGGCCGGTGCGGCTCGATGACGGCACCGTCGGGCAGGAGCTCGCCGGTGTCCTCGAACAGCACCACACCGTTGCAGAGCAGGCTCCAACCCTGCTCGGGGTGGGCTGCCATCGTGCGGGCGGCTTCGCGGTCCAGCGCCTCGGCGGACGGGCAGGACGGCTGGTGCGGGCACATCGGCGTGCCTCCGGATCTCTCTTGTCGGCTCACCGGAATCCGCATCGAAGGCCGGCGGGCACCGTCCCGATGGGTTCCGTTCCCACCTGTGACGGGGGGAGGAGCATCTGGATTGACATATGGCCATGCGCGCCTCGGGCTGGGTGAGGCCCGCACATCAAGCAGATCAAACATACGGTCGGATCACACCCTTGAGCGTGCGATCTGACCGCACGCACAAGTGTGGGATCTGGTCGCACCCGGCGACATAGCCCGTTAGGACTGTTTGCGGACGTGAAAAGGGTGAGTCCTGAAGGGGATCTTCGGGGGTGTGACCTATAGCACAGCATGCCTCATAGCCGGATAACCGGCCAAGTGCGACACGCCGCCGGGCCGGTAAACGATCGGTTACGACTTTCTGACGCCACCTGACCTGGTCAGACCTGCCAGGAGCGCCTCCAGGCCCAGCTCGAAGTCGTCGTCGGCCGCCGGGCTGCCGCCACCCTGCGACGGCGGGCGCCACGGCTCGTCGTCATCGCCCGCCGGCTCGGCCCAGCCGGACTGCTGCACCTCCACCGCCACCGCGCCGAAGACGTAGGCCCGCATCGCCCGCACGGCCCGTGCCGCGTCGGGCAGCCCCGCGTCGGCGAGCTGGTCGGTCTGCTCCCGCACCGCGACCGCCGCGCGGCCCTTGGCCGGCTTGGTCAGCGCCAGCGCCAGCACCCCCGGATGCTCCCGCAGCGCGGCCCGGCTCGCCCGGCACCACGCCCGCGCGCTGTCCTGCCAGGTCTGGCCCGGCTCGGCGTGCACGGTGGTGACGTGTTCGGCGAGCGCGTCCATGAGGGCGTCCTTGCCCCGCGGCAGATGGTGGTAGATGGCCATCGCCTCGACCTGGAGCGCGTCGCCCAGTCGCCGCATCGTCAGCCGCCGCAGCCCCTGGCTGTCGGCGATGTGCAGGGCAGCCTCGATGATGCGCTCTCTGGAGAGCGGGATGGGCGGTCGCTTGGCAGGCATGGGGACATCCTGCCACCCCGAACCTTACTGCGTAAAGGCGGGCGCGCCGGGCAGGGCGCCGCCTGAGTGTGTGGGGTGGGAGCGGACGGCGTAGGCTACGGGCTGTGATCTGCCGGGGAATGCCCGGCGATGGATGGGAGAGGGCAGACGATGGCGTTTTTCCGACCGAGCGTGAGCCGGGAGGCGGAGGTCCGTTACCACGCTGACCAGGAGGTCGGGAAGGGCTTCCCCGAGCTCCTGGAGAAGGCGCGCGCGGCGGAGGTCGAGCTCCGCCGGGTCCAGGCCGCCGCGGCCTCCCCCGAGGAGCTCCGGGCCGCGGGCCGGGCCTTCGACAAGGCCCTGACCGATGCGCTGCGCGCCGCCGAGGCCGGCCAGCGGGCGACGTTCGGCGTGAAGTCCTACGAGGACCGGATCCGCCGCCGCAAGGGCAGGGCCACCCCGAAGGGCGCCGAGTGGACCGCCGAGGTCGACCGCCTGCGCACCCTCCGCGAGCAGAACCGCCTGACCGGCATCGCCCGCGTCCCGCGTCCGGTCACCGCCGCCGCGCGCTGACCGAGCCCCCTCGGGGCGACCGTTTCTCCACGACACCCGCCACGCGGCCGCGCGGCGGGTGTCGTGCTTCCCGGCCTGTCGCCAACGGAGCTGTCACCAGGTTCCCGCGGGCGCGTCTGCCCTGGTCAGGGACCCTTCTAGTGATCCTTCGCGGGTTTCTGGGACGACGCCGTCAGCCGGAGCGGGCGGCGAGCCGGGTGAACGGCATCGGCGGGCCGAGTGTGTGGCAGGTGATGCGAATTCTGTGCCACGGGTGACGCACGCCTCACCGTCACGCCATATCACTCTGGGCACTTGTGCAACTACCTTCGGTGAGCGGCGGGAAAGTGATCACCCAGCCCCTCGTGGCGTCCGAGCCGGACGCGCCCGGCAAGGGCGATCATCTCTCGGCCGAACAGCGGATGGCGACATGATCGAAGGCCGGTCGTCGCCGCGCGATCCGCGCCGGTGGCAGACCCCCCGGAGACGACGCGTCGGGGCAGAGCGAAGGCGAGGTGGCGGGTGCATCTGACTCCGCACGAACAGGAACGCCTGATGATCCATGTGGCCGCGGACGTGGCCCGCAAGCGCAAGGAACGGGGGGTCCTGCTCAACTACCCGGAGGCGGTCGCGCTGATCACAGCGCACGTGCTGGAGGCGGCTCGCGACGGCAAGTCGGTCCACGAGCTGATGTCCGCCGAAGAGAAGATCCTTTCCCGTGACGACGTCATGGCGGGTGTCCCGGAGATGATCTCCGACCTCCAGATCGAGGCGACGTTCCCCGACGGCACCAAGCTGGTCACCATCCGCGCCCCCTTCGCCGAAGCCGACGAGAAGGCGGCAACCGAGGCCGAGGCGGAGGCGATGGTTCATCCGGGGAAGATCGACCATCCGGAGGGCGCCACGCCGGTGGCCTTCAACGAGGGCCGCGAGATCACCATCGTGACGGTCACCAACGGTGACGACCGACCCATCCAGGTGGGCTCCCATTACCACTTCTACGAGGCCAACCCCCGCCTCGACTTCGACCGAGCCGCCGCCTACGGCAAGCGCCTGCACATTCCCGCCGGCAGTTCCGTCCGGTTCGAGCCGCGGTGCACCCGGACGGTGACGCTGGTGCCCATCGAAGGCAGGCGCGTAGTCGCCGGCCTGCGCGGCCAGGTCGGAGGGCAGCTCGATGGATGAGTCCGTGACAGACGCAACGGCGGACGCGTCCGCGGACACCTCCGCGGCGCCGGCGATCGACCCACTCGCTGAGCCCGCGGCAGGACCGTCAGCGCAAGAGGGTGGGCCGGGACCGGAGATCCTGCCGATCGAGCAGCCGCTGACCCGCGTCGAGTACGCCGACCGGTACGGCCCGACGCTCGGCGACCGCATCCGGCTGGCCGACACCAACCTGCGGATCGAGATCACCGAGGACTGGGCCGGCGGCCCCGGACGCAGCGGCAACGAGGTCATCTTCGGCGGCGGCAAGGTGATCCGCGAATCGATGGGGCAGTCCTGCGCGCCGCGCGACCCGACCAGGTTCGGCGCTCCGCAGCCACCCGACACGGTCATCACCGGCGCGGTCGTCCTGGACCATTGGGGCGTCGTCAAGGCGGACGTGGGCATCCGTGACGGCCGGATCGTCGCGCTCGGCAAGGCCTACAACGACGAGACCATGGACCGGCTGCACGACGGGCACGAGCGGGCCGGTGACTTCCTGATCGGCCCGGAGACCGAGGTCATCGCGGGCAACGGCAAGATCCTCACCGCGGGCGGCATCGACACCCACGTGCACTTCATCTGCCCCGAGCAGGTCCACGAGGCTCTCGCCGCCGGGGTCACCACCTTGATCGGCGGCGGCACGGGCCCCGCGGAGGGCAGCACCGCCACCACCGTCACGCCCGGCGCCTGGCACATCGCCCGGCTGTTCGAGGCGCTGGACGCCTTCCCGGTCAACATCGGGCTGCTCGGCAAGGGCAGCACCATGTCCACCGAATCCCTCTACAACCAGGTGGAGGCGGGCGTCCTCGGGTTCAAGATCCACGAGGACTGGGGGGCCACCCCGGCCGTGCTGCGCCGGTGCCTGGAGGTGTGCCGGGCGACAGGCGTCCAGCTGGCTCTGCACGCCGACTCGCTGAACGAGGCGGGCGCGGTCGCCGACACGATCGAGGCCATCGGGGACCACCCGATCCACATCTTCCACGTCGAGGGCGCCGGCGGCGGTCACGCCCCCGACATGATCACGATGGCGGGCCTGCCGAACGTGCTGCCCGCCTCCACCAATCCCACCCGCCCCTTCACCGTCAACACGGTCAAGGAGCACATCGACATGGTGATGGTCTGCCATCACCTCAACCCGCTGGTGGCCGAGGACCTGGCCTTCGCCGAGTCGCGGATCCGGCCCTCCACGATGGCCGCCGAGGACATCCTGCACGATCTCGGCGCCATCTCGATCATGTCGTCGGACGCCCAGGCGATGGGCCGCATCGGGGAGATGATCATACGGACGTGGCAGACCGCGCACGTGATGAAGGCCCGGCGCGGCCCGCTGGAAGGCGACCAGGCCGGCGACGGCGGAGCCGACAACCACCGCGCCCGCCGCTACGTCGCCAAATACACCATCAACCCGGCCGTCGCGCACGGCATCGATCACGAGGTCGGCTCGGTCGAGGTGGGCAAGCTGGCCGACCTGGTGCTGTGGGAGCCGAAGTTCTTCGGCGTCAAGCCGCACCGGGTCATCAAGGGCGGCCAGATCGCCTACGCGCAAGTCGGCGACGCCAACGCCTCCATCACCACCCCGCAGCCGGTCCTGCCCCGGCCCATGTGGGGAGCGACGGGCCGGGCGCCAGGCGCCAATGCGGTCAACTTCGTCACGGAGCAGGCGATCCGGTCCGGGCTGGCCGGCCGGGTCAACGTGCGTAAGCCGTTCCGGGCCATACGCGACACCCGCAAGGTGTTCAAGGCCGACATGCGGGAGAACAACGCCTGCCCCGACATCCGAATCGATCCCGACACTTTTGAGGTCGAGATCGGTGGCGCGGAGGCCAAGGACGTCAAGACGGAGATCGACGACCGGCTCGTCGACGGCCGTCAGTTCGCCGACACGCTGCCCATGGCCCAACGCTACTTCCTGTTCTGACCACTGCCGGTCACACTTCAGGGGCGCGACGCATGGGCAGGCTCCATGAACGCCCCATGTCAACGAAGGGGAGCCACGCACGATGAACCGTGCCGCCCTGCTCGTCCTGGCCGACGGCCGGTTCCCCGCTGGAGGCCACGCTCACTCCGGCGGGGCCGAGGAGGCCGTCACGGCCGGACGCGTGCGGGACGTGGCGAGCCTGGAGGAGTTCAGCCGCGGCCGGCTGCACACCAGCGGCCTGGTCGCGGCCGGGCTCGCGGCCGCGGCCGCCGCCGGACACGACCCGCTGCTGCTGGAGGAGGCGGCCGACGCCCGCACGCCCGCCCCCGCCCTGCGGCACACCTCGCGCAGACTCGGCCGGCAACTGCTGCGGGCCGCCCGGGCCACCTGGTCCTGCGCCGAGCTCGACGCCCTGGCCGCGGCCCGGCCGCGCGGCGCCCACCAGCCCGTGGTCCTCGGCGTGACCGCCCGGTGCGCGGGACTGGCCCCGCTGGACGCCGCGTACGTGGCGGCATATGAGAGCATCGGCGGCCCGGTGACCGCGACCGTCCGCCTGCTCAGGTTGGACCCCTTCGACGCCGCCGCCGTCCTCGCGCGACTGGCCCCCGACATCGACCACGTAGCGGCCGCCGCGGCCGAGGCCGCGCAGCGCGTCCACACCGACGGGACCGCCGCGCTGCCGGCCGCCTCCGCACCGCTGCTCGACATGGCCGCTGAACAGCACGCCGTCCGGAGCGCCCGCCTGTTCGCATCCTGACGACTCCTTCGATCCTCCTCTGGAGCAGCCATGCACCTGCACCACAGCGACACCTTCCCCGACGGCCACGCCCGTGGCCCCGGCGGCTCCGGCGAGCGTCCCGGCGCCCGCCGCGCCCTGCGCATCGGCCTGGGCGGGCCGGTCGGCTCCGGCAAGACCGCCACCGTCGCCGCCCTGTGCCGCGCGCTGCGCGAGGAGCTGTCCATCGCGGTCGTGACCAACGACATCTACACCCGCGAGGACGCCGAGTTCCTGCTGCGCGAGGCTGTCCTGCCCACCGAGCGCATCACCGCGGTCCAGACCGGCGCCTGCCCGCACACCGCCATCCGCGACGACATCTCCGCCAACCTCGAGGCCGTCGAGGACCTGGAGGGCCACCTCGCCCCCCTCGATCTGATCCTGGTGGAATCGGGCGGCGACAACCTCACCGCCACCTTCTCCAAGGGCCTCGTCGACGCCCAGATCTTCGTCATCGACGTCGCCGGTGGCGACGACATCCCCCGCAAGGGCGGTCCCGGCGTCACCACCTCCGACCTGCTCGTCATCAACAAGACCGACCTCGCCCCTCACGTCGGCGCCGACCTGGAGGCCATGGCCCGCGACGCCAAGGCCCAGCGCGGCGACCTGCCCACCGTGCTGACCGCGGTCAAGGCCACCGGCGGCATCACCCCCGTGGTCGGCTGGATCCGCGAACGCCTGGCCGCCTGGACCGCAGGCCCCGCATGAGCCGAGCGGCCCTTCCCCCCACACCGACCCCCGTCCCCGACTCCACGCCGGCCTCCAGGCCGGCCGAGCGAGCCGTGCCGGGCGTGCACGCCACCGCCCGCATCAGGGCCGCCCGCGCCGGAGGCACCACCGTCCTGCCCGTGCTCGCCGGCGACGGCCCCTTCGACCTGCGGCGCGGCCACACGCACGGCGACCGGGCACGGGTGTGCATCCTCGGCGTCATGAGCGCCCCCCTCGGCGGCGACCGGCTGCGCATCGAGGCCGCTACCGACCACGGGGCCCACCTGCACATCACCACCGCCGCCGCCACCATCGCGCTGCGCGGCCCCACGACCGAGCATGCCACCTATGACGTGCACCTGCGCGTGGCCGAACACGCCAGCCTGCACTGGCTGCCCCAGCCGCTCATCTCGGCCGCCCGCAGCAACCTGCGCCAGAGCTGCACCATCGACCTGGCCTCGACCGCCCGGCTCCTGCTACGCGAAGAAGTCGTGCTCGGCCGCTCCGGCGAGCCGCCTGGCCGGCTGTCCACCCGCCTCACCGTCCACCGCGACGCACGCCCCCTGCTGGAGCAGCAGACCATGTTCGGGCCCGGCGCACCCGGCTGGGACGGCCCCGCCGTCCTGGCCGGCCATCGCGCCGTCGGCCAGATCCTCATCGTCGACCCCGCTCTGGACCAGCACCCGCCCCGCGCCCGCCTGTTCGGCGACGACCCGGCAACCGGCCAGGCCGTGCTGACCCCGCTGGCCGGCCCCGCCGTCCTGATCACCGCTCTGGCCCCGGACACCCTGCACCTGCACCGCCTGCTGAACGCGGCGCACCCCATTGCCTGAACATCCCGCGGCACCGCCACCCGCCTGAAGCGTCACGACATCGCTCACGCCTGCGGCGGCGACGGCGGCCCGGTCATGTCCAGGCGCCGGTCGCGGTGCAGCTGCACCGTCCCGTACGGATGGAGGGCAAGGCCAATGCCGTTTGGGGCTTATGGCGCGTTTCTTGCCGGCACCCCGACTGGTATCAGCAGTCAAACGAGTGTTTGAAACGCTTGTTTGCGGTGCTGGTAGGATCGCCCGCGTGGGAGTTCCTGAGGATTTGCTGGCCGCGGCCAAGCAGTGCCTGTCCGAGCGCGGATATGCCCGCACGACGGTCCGGGACATCGTCGCCGTCTCCGGCAGCAACCTCGCCGCGATCAACTATCACTTCCGCTCCAAAGACGCCCTGCTCACCCAGGCGATGATCGAGGTGACCGGGGAAGCGGTCGCGGAGGTCCTCAAGGCGTTCCCGGACGACTCCAAGGAGTGGTTCGAAGCGTTCTGGGCAGAACTGATCGAATCCTTCCGAGCCAATCCGATGGTGTGGCGAGCCAACGTCGAGACGCTGGCGCAGGCACCTCATCTCCCCGAAGTGCGAGCCCGCCTGGCTGAAGGGCAGGCGCTGGCCCAGCGTGAGCTGGCCCAGCGCCTGCCACGCCAGGACGAGGCGGGTGCGCAGGTGCTGTTGACGCTGTTCATCGGCCTGCTGGTGCGATGGCAGATCGATCCGGACAACGCCCCGACGGCTCACGACCTGGCCGCCGGTATCCGGTCGGTGGCCGAAGTGGTCGCCGGCTAACGCATCACGTGCCGTCCGGAGTGGTCCGGGCGAGGTCGCGGCCGGCTCGCACGCCGTACGGAACGCAACATGACCGGCGCGAGCAGCGCCATCAGGCACAGACCCACGGCTGCGGCGATCATGGCGTGGTGCTGGCCTTGCGTGAAGGCCTCGCGGGCCGCGGCGGTCAGAGTGGTCCCAGCCGGTTCCGGCAGGTGCCGCGCCGACTCCAGGGCGCCGCCGAGGGTGTCCAGCGCCGATGCGGGAGCGCCGGCGTCGCTGAGGTGTCCCCGGTAGACGGCGGTGCCGATGCTGCCGAGCAGGGAGATGCCGAGCGCGCCGCCGAACTCGGTGGCCACCTGCGACAGTCCGGCGACCGAGCCCGCCCGCTCCGGCGGGGCGGCGGTGATGATCAGGTCGGAGGAGACGGTCAGGACGAGGGTGACGCCGCCGGCCATCAGCATGATCCCGGCGATCAGCAGGCCGCTCTGGCCGGTCACGTCCAGCCTGGACAGCAGCGCGAACCCGCCGGCGCCGACGAGCAGTCCGGCGCAGACCACCAGCCCGGGACGGATCTTGCGGACCAGGACGGGGGCCAGCCCCGCGGCGAGCATCGCCATCCCCGCCGAGGGCAGCGCGTACAGGCCGGCGATGAGCGGCCGGGCTCCCATGACCATCTGCAGGTACTGGGTAGTGAAGAGGCTGGAGCCGACCATGGCGAAGACGCCGAGGGTGTTGGCGCTGATGGCGGCGGTGAAGGCGCGGCTGCTGAACAGGTGCACGTCCAGCATCGGATCGGTCGTCGAGCGCTGGCGGCGGACGAAAGCGGCTCCCAGCGCCAGGCCGGTCACGATGGCCAGCACCGGCGGCCAGCCGAAGCCCTCCTGGGCGATGTGCTGGATCCCGTAGATCATGGGCAGGATCGCGCCCAGCGACAGGACCACGCTGAGAAGGTCGAGCCGGCTCGGGTGCGGGTCACGCGATTCGGGGAGCAGCAGTGGCGCCAGGATCAGCAGCAGCGCCATCACCGGCAGGTTGACCAGGAACACCGAACCCCACCAGAAGTGCTCCAGCAGCGCGCCGCCCATCAGCGGACCCAGCATGGCGCCGCCGGCGAACGCGCCGGTCCAGATGGAGATGGCGATCCGGCGCCGGCCGTCGTCGTGGAACATGTTGCGGATCAGCGACAGCGTCGAGGGCATCAGCGTGGCGCCGCCCACCCCGAGCAGGGCCCGCGTGGCGATGAGCAGGTCCGCGCTGGGGGAGAAGGCGGCGACCGCGGAGGCGGCGCCGAACGCTGCCGCCCCGGCCATCAGCAGCCGTCGCCGTCCGACCCGGTCGCCCAGCGTGCCCATCGGCAGCAGCAGTCCGGCCAGCATGAACGGGTAGATGTCGATGATCCACAGCAGCTGGGAACCGCTCGGCGCCAGGTCGGCGCTGATGAACGGCAGCGCGTACGACAACACGTGCAGGTCGACGGAGATCAGAAGTACGGGCAGGACCAGGACGGCCAGCCCGATCCACTGCTTGCGTCCGGCTTTCATGGGCGGCCTTTCTCGCGGAGGGGGGCACCGGCGTGGTGCAGGTGACGGAGGGCCTCGCTGTGCGAGGTCAAAAAACTGACTTCGTGGTACGGCAGGCCGAGCCGGCGGCAGTAGGCCCGCACGATGGGTTGCGCCCGGCGCAGGTTGGGGGCGGGCATGTTGGGAAACAGGTGGTGTTCGATCTGGTAGTTGAGCCCGCCCATGGCGATGTCGACGAAGCGGCCGCCGCGCACGTTGCGGGTGGTGAGCACCTGCTTGCGCAGGAAGTCCTGGGTGGCTTCCCCGGTCAGCGTCGGCATGCCCTTGTGGCCGGGGGCGAAGACGCAGCCCATGTAGAGGCCGAACAGCCCCTGGTGCACGGCGAAGAAGACCAGGGCCTTGCCCGGTGACAGGACCCAGGCCAGCGCGCCCAGGTAGAGCACGGAGTGGGCGAGCAGCAGCGCGCCCTCCAGGACGCGGTGTTTCATCCAGGGCCGGCGCAGCGCGCGGATGCCGCCCACGTGCAGGTTGAGCCCCTCCAGCAGGAGCAGCGGGTAGAACAACAGCGCCTGCCGGCCGCCGATGAGCCGGGCCGGCCCGCGGCTGTCACGCGCCTGCTCCTGTGACCACACCAGGACGTCGGGCACGACGTCCGGATCGAGGTTCTCGTGGTTGGGGTTGGCGTGGTGGCGGGTGTGCTTGTTCATCCACCAGCCATAACTGAGGCCGATCCCGAGATTGCCGCCGAGGCGTCCGAGGGCCTCGCTCGGCCCTCGGGCAAGGAAGATCTGCCGGTGCGCCAGGTCGTGCAGCACGAGGGCGACCTGGGCGAAGACGATCGCGGAGCAGGCGGCCAGCGGCACCTGGAGCCAGGAGTCACCGAGCCGGAAGAACGCGGCCACGCCCGCCAGGTAGAGACCTGCCACCGTGCTGAGCCGTACCAGGTAGTAGCGGGGGCGGCGGTCGAGGAGCCCGGCCTGTCTGATGCGTCTGGACAGGCGGCTGAAGTCGCTCGCGGCCGTGGCCGTTGCGGTTGCTTGTGCCATGTCGCCGACCATACACACGTTTTGAACATATGTGCAAAACATATGTTTGTGACAAATGTTTGGATAGGGTGGCGGCATGAAGGGGCGAGACAGGCTGATCGAGGGTGCCGAACGCTGCCGGTAGGAGGCGCCCTTGTGTCTGAACCGCGAGCCCCGGACCGGCGAGTCACCGAGGTCGGCTGTACGGCGAGCTCCGCCGCCGCCGCGACCACCTGCGTCACGCAGGGTGAGGCCGTGATCCCGTTCTACGCCTTCACTCCATGTCTGGCCGGCGGAGGAGCGGTCTTCGGGCGGCCAAATGGACATGATGTCCGCTTGGCGTTACGATGTTAAGCGGACATCATGTCCACTTATTGATGGAACGGAGAGCCATGAGCCACCTGCTGCACCTGGACGCCAGCGCCCGCCGCGCGTCCTTCTCCCGCGAGCTGTCGGAGGCGTTCGCCGGGGCATGGCGCGCCGCCAACCCCGGGGGCGGATACTCCTACCGGGACCTCGCGGCCGACCCCGTCCCGCACATCGGGCAGGCCTGGACGGAGATCTGCGACAACGTCATGGCCTACGGCATCACCGACATCGGCCGCTACCGGGAGGCGGTGCGGACCCCGGCCCAGGAGGAGGCCTGGGCGATCATCGAACCGCTCCTCGCCGAACTGGTGGCCGCCGACGTCGTGCTGATCGGCACGCCGATGTACAACTACTCGCTCCCTTCGGCGCTGAAGGCCTGGATCGACCAGGTGACCTTCCCCCGGATGAAGCTGACGGGCCGGAGGTTCGTCGTCACGGGCGCGCGGGGAGGGGCCTACGGCCCCGGCACGCCCAAGGAGCCCTTCGACCACGAGGAGCGTTACCTGCGTGACTTCTTCCTCGGGCACTTCGGCGTCGAGGACGTCACGTTCGTCCACGCCGAGCTGACCAACTCGCTGGTCGACCCCCTGCTGGCCGGCGCGCGGGGCGAGCACGAGGAGTCCCTCGCCGCCGCCCGCAAGCTGGCCGTGGAGCTGGCCGCAGAGCCGGTCCGGCAATGAACTGGGTCCTGCTCGTACTGGCGGGGCTGGTGGAGATCGCCTGGTCGCAGAGCATCAAGCCGACCGAGGGGTTCACCCGGCCGATCCCCACGGTGATCTGCTTCGCGCTGGCGGCCGTCGCGGTCTGGCTGCTGTCGAAGTCCATGCAGACCCTCCCCGTCGGCACGGCCTACGCCGTGTTCACCGGCATCGGCGCCATCGGCGCCATCGGGCTGGGGGTCGCGCTGCACGGCGACCCGCTGAGCGCCGGGCGTCTGGCGGCGCTCGCGCTGATCGTCGGCGGGATCGTGCTGGCCCGGCTGGCCGGCTGACCGGCCTGTGGGCCGCCGTCGACCGGTCGACCGCCTGACCGGTTGACGGCTTATGAGCCGGCAGTGGCCTGCTGACCGGTCTGCGGGCCGACCGGTGGTCGGTTGACCGGCTGATCGGTCCATGGGCTGATGGTGGCCGGCATGGGTCGGCGGTGGTCGGTCGGCCGGTTGCCGGGCTGACCGGCCTGTGGGGGATCCGCGGGCGGGCCGGTGGCACGGCCGGCGTCCGCCGGCGCGGGAGCGGCTCCCGGCGGAGCCGTCAGGGGCCGCCGGGCCCGGCCGGGGCCGGACATGGCGAGGCGCCGCCGCGGACGGTCGCGGCGGCGCCTGAGAAGGTCAGCTGGCCCAGTCGAGCAGCGGACGGGTGTTGCTGGGGTGGCGCAGCTTGGAGAGGGACTCCTTCTCCAGCTGACGGATGCGCTCGCGGGTCAGGCCGAGGTGCTTGCCGATCTCGTCGAGGGTGTGGGGCTTGCCGTCGACGAGGCCGAAACGCAGGGCCATTATCTTCGCCTCCCGGGGAGAGAGGTTGCCGAGCACGCCGCGCAGCTGCTCGCCGAGTAGCTGGCGGTCCACCACCTCGGAGGCCTCGGGCGAGTCGACGTCCTCGATGAGGTCGCCGATGGTGGTCTCGCCGTCCTCGCCGATGGTGGCGTTGAGGCTGATCGGCTGGCGGCTGGTGCGCAGCAGCTCCTCGATCTGGTCGGGAGTCTTGTCCAGCTCGACCGCCAGCTCCTCGGGCGTGGGCTCGCGGCCGAGACGCTGGTGCATGTCACGCTCGACGCGCGACAGCTTGGACAGCATCTCCAGCACGTGGACCGGCAGCCGGATGGTGCGGGCGGAGTCGGCGAAACCGCGCTGGATGGCCTGCCGGATCCACCACATGGCGTAGGTGGAGAACTTGTAGCCCTTGGTGTAGTCGAACTTCTCCACCGCGCGGATCAGGCCGAGGTTGCCCTCCTGGACCACGTCGAGCAGGGCCATGCCGCGGTCGGTGTATTTCTTCGCCACCGAGACGACCAGCCGGAGGTTGGCCTCCAGCATGTGGTCCTTGGCGCGGCGGCCGTCCTCGGCCACCCACTCCAGGTCGTCGCGCATGGCGGCGGACAGGCCCGGCTCGGCCTCCAGCTTGGACTCGGCGTACAGGCCCGCCTCGATCCGCTTGGCGAGCTCGACCTCCTGGGCGGCGGTCAGCAGCGTGCGGCGGCCGATCGACTTGAGGTAGGTGTGCACCGAGTCGCCCATGACCGAGGACTGGTCGTCCAGGTCCAGGGTCGGCTCGGCCTCCAGCTCGGCCTCCTCGGCGGCGGCCCACTCATCCTCGTCGATCTCGGAGTCGACGTTCTTGACGTCCTTGGCGGCGGGCTCGGTCCGGGCGACGGCCGCCTTCTTGTCCTGGACGGGCCTGTCGGGCGTGGCCTTCGTCTTGCGGGCGGCGGTCTTGCGGGTGGCGGTCTTGGCGGCCGACTTCTTGGCGGAGGCCGCGAGCGTGGGCTCGTTCTCGGCGGCCAGGCTGACGCCCGCCTCGGTGAGCTCCCGCAGGATCGACCTGCCTTCGGTCGGGCTGATCCCTGCCTCGGCGAAGGCGTGGCGCAGCTCCGCGAGTGAAAGGTGACCCTGGACTCGCCCTCGGTCAAGGAGCTGTTCGAGGGTCGTCGGGGCCTCAGGTGAGGGCACCACGGCGGTTTGGGGCATGAGGACACCTCCTCCATCACGGAGTCTTCTGCTTACAGGTTGTGGGGTGGGGCGGCGAGGGAGCCGCTCTGCGCACCAGTACCAATAACCCCAGCCAAGAACTTTCTGTTCCCGACTTGACGGGGAAAATATGATGGGTGGACCGCCATTACCGCGATCCACCCCTCCTGAGCGGCTGGTATGGCCTATTCAGTGACGTTCACAGGTCCTTCGACCACGGGCATGGGTAACGGTTGGGCGTCTTCCAGCCGCTGCTCGGTCCAGTAGCGCGTGACCTTCTCCGGGTCGGGGTTGACCTCCCTGGAGACCACGTAGTCCTCCGCGGGCGGGACCGTCCCCTGGGAGGCCGCCGGGTCCGGCGCGGGGGTGGCCGACGCGCCCTCGGAGGCGGGCCGGTTGCCCTCCAGCGCGGGCACGGGGTCGCCGTTCTTGCTGATCCTGCCCGTCGCGGCGGCCGCCGCGACGGATATGCCGCCGGCGAGGACCACGCTGACGATGCCGGCGGACACCCACGTCTTGCGGGTTATGTTCATCGGGCTCGTCCTTCCTGCTTCGGCTGTCTGTTTGACGTGCGGAGCCGTCCCTATGGTTCCCGTCGAAGACCATAACGGAGGGTCGCGAGGTCTGGCTTGCCATTGGGCAAAAGTGGTATTTCGGGCAGGACGATCAGCTCGGCGGGGGCGGCGTAGGCGGGCAGCCGCTCCTTGGCGAAGGCGCGGAGCTCGGCCAGCGACGGGGGAGCGGCCGAGACGACGACGGCGACCACCCGCTCGCCCCATTCGGGGTCGGGGCGGCCGACCACGGCGGCGTCGGCGACCGCCGGATGCTCGGCCACGACGGCGGCCACGGCCGCCGCGACGACCTTCTCGCCACCGGTGTTGATGACGTCGTCGGCCCGGCCCAGGACGCGCAGCCGCCCGCCGGTCAGGGTGCCGAGGTCGGAGGTGAGGAACCAGTCGCCGTCCCGGGTGGCGGCGGTGAGGTCGGGGCGGAGCCGGTAGCCGGAGAACAGCACGGGGCCGGCGAGACGGATCCGGCCGTCGTCGCCGATCTTCAGATCCACGTCCCGCAGGGGCTCGCCGTCGTAGACGCACCCGCCGCAGGTCTCGCTCATGCCGTAGGTGGTGACCACCCGGGCGCCGGCGGCGCGGGCCGCCGCGAGCAGGTCCGCGGGGGCGGCGGCGCCGCCCAGCAGGATCGTCCTGAAGACCGACAGGTCCGCCGGCAGCAGCCGGCGCAGCTGGGTCGGCACCAGGGAGACGTGGTCAGCGCCGCTGGCGAGCACCGCCTCGGGGGAGAAGCCGTCGTGCACGATGGGCGCGGTCTCGCTCAGCAGCGACCTGACCAGCACCTGCAGGCCCGACACGTGGGAGGGCGGCAGGCAGCAGAGCCAGCGCTCGCCGGGCCGGGCGCCCAGCCGGCGCAGCGAGGCCGAGGCGGAGGCACGCAGGGCCGCGGCCGACAGCTGGACCCCCTTGGGGACGCCGGTCGTGCCGCTGGTGGCGATGACCACGGCCACCTCGGAAGGGACCCCCACGCCGTGCGCGTGCCGTACGCCGTTGACGTGGGTGGGGCGCAGCGCCTCCAGCGTGGCCCGCAGCGCCGGGGCGGGCAGGGCGGGCGACAGGGGCAGCACGGCGGGGCCCCGGCCGTCGAGCGCCGCGGCGACGGCCTGGAACAGCTCGGGCCCGGCTGGCAGCACGACGGCGTGCAGCTCCCGTTGCGGTCGAGGCTGCTCCGGGTGCACGGAACCGGTCATCACAGTCGTAAGGTTAGTGCCGACAAGCCGGACAACAGCCGAGGGGCACCTCGGCACAGCGGAAGGGGCCAGACGATCGTGAGCACGGAGCGAGCCGAGCCGGGCACGGACGAGCGAGTGGCGGGCGAGGCGGGTCCCGTGCCGGCGAGCGTCCAGGTGCGCGCCGCCGACTGGGAGCGGTCGGGCGAGTACGAGGACATCGTCTACGAGACCGCCGAGGGCATCGCCAAGATCACGATCAACCGGCCGGAGCGGCACAACGCCTTCCGCCCGACGACGCTCTTCGAGCTCAGGCACGCCTTCAACGTCGCCCAGGAGGACCCCGGGGTCGGCGTGATCATCTTCACCGGCGCGGGGGACAGGGCCTTCTGCTCCGGCGGCGACCAGAAGATCCGCGGCGACGACGGCTACGTCGACAAGTCCACCCCGCACGTGGGCCGGCTCAACGTGCTCGACCTGCAGGTGCAGATCCGCCGATGCCCCAAGCCGGTCATCGCGATGATCGCGGGCTACGCCATCGGCGGCGGCCACGTGCTGCACGTCTGCTGCGACCTGTCCATCGCCGCCGAGAACGCGGTCTTCGGCCAGACCGGTCCCAAGGTCGGCTCCTTCGACGGAGGCTACGGCTCCTGGCTGCTGGCCGAGACCGTCGGCCTGAAGCGGGCCCGCGAGATCTGGTACCTGTGCCGCCAGTACGACGCGCAGACCGCCCTGAACTGGGGCCTGGTCAACGCGGTCGTCCCCCTGGAGCGGCTGGAGGAGGAGACGGTCGCCTGGGCCCGGGAGATGCTTGAGAAGTCGCCGCTGGCGCTGCGCATGCTCAAGGGCGCGCTGAACGCGGTGACCGACGGGGCCGCCGGCATGCAGCAGTTCGCCGGTGACGCCACCCTGCTCTACTACATGAGCGAGGAGGCGCAGGAGGGCCGCGACGCCTTCAAGGAGAAGCGCGCCCCCGACTTCGGCAAGTTCCCGCGCCGGCCGTGACGAGCCGGCCGCGATGAGGCAGAGGGGCGCCGGCCCCCGGGCGCCCCGCCCCCCGATGGGCGGGGCGCCCCCGGCAGGGCGTGAGAGGCAGTCACCTTCCGGGGTGCGACGGCTAGAGGAGGCAGTGCGGTGAATCCCGCCACCGCGCTCGCGACGGTGCTGGTCGACGAGCTCGTGCGCTGCGGTCTCACGGACGTGGTGCTCGCACCCGGCTCGCGCTCGGCCCCGCTGGCCCTGGCCGTGCACGCCGACAGCCGGATCCGGCTGCACGTGCGCATCGACGAGCGCTCGGCCTCCTTCCTCGCGCTGGGCCTGGCCCGGCGCGGCGCGCGCCCGGTCGCGCTGATCTGCACCTCCGGCACCGCCGCGGCGAACTTCCACCCGGCGGTCATCGAGGCGCACGAGTCGGGGGTGCCGCTGCTGCTGCTGACCGCCGACCGGCCGCCCGAACTGCGCGACACCGGCGCCAGCCAGACCATCGACCAGATCAAGCTGTACGGCACCGCGGTCCGCTGGTTCAGCGAGGTCGGCGTGCCGGAGGAGCGGCCCGGCCAGGTCGCCTACTGGCGGTCGCTGGCCTGCCGCGCCTACCAGCGCTCGCTGGGCCCGTCCGACCCCGGCCCGGTCCACCTGAACCTGGCCTTCCGCGAGCCGCTCATCCCCGACGGCGACGCCTCCTGGTGCGAGTCCCTGGAGGGCGACGCCAACGGGCCCTGGATCCGGGCCCGGGTGGCGCCCCCCGCGGTGGCGCTGCACCTGCCGCCGACCAGGCGGGGCGTGCTGGTCGTCGGCGACGGCGCCGCCAACGTGCGCAGATACGTCGCGGCGGCGGGCATGGCCGGCTGGCCGGTGCTGTCGGAGCCCAACGGCGGCGCCCGCTACGGCGACCACGCCATGTCGGCCTACCACTTCCTGCTAGGCACCCCGGAGTTCGCCGACCGGCACCGGCCCGAGGTGGTGGTCACCCTGGGCCGCCCCGGGCTGTCCAGGCCGCTGCTCAACTGGCTCAGGCACGCCGACGAGCACATCGTGGTCGCCCCCGACCTGACCCGCTGGCCCGACCCGACCCGCTCGGCCACCCAGGTGGCCCAGGCGGTGGAGATCCCGGTCGCCGCCGGAGACGACGCCTGGCTGCACTCCTGGCGCCGCGCCGACGGCGCGGCCAGGGCCGCGATCGACGAGGTGCTGGACGGCGCCGGGCTCAGCGAGCCGCGCCTGGCCCGTGACCTGGCGGACCTGCTGCCCAACGGGTCGCTGCTGCTGTCGGCCTCCTCCATGCCGATCCGCGACCTGGACCAGGCGATGCGCCCCCGCCGGGGCCTGCGGATCCTGGCCAACCGGGGCGCCGCCGGGATCGACGGCGTGGTGTCCACCGCCATGGGCGCGGCCCTGGCGCACAACGGTCCCGCCTACGCGCTGATGGGCGACCTGACCTTCCTGCACGACCAGAACGGGCTGATCCTCGGCCCCCGCGAGCCCCGCCCCGACCTGTGCCTGGTGGTGGTGAACAACGACGGCGGCGGCATCTTCTCGCTGCTGCCCCAGGCCGCGCTGCGCGACCCGTTCGAGCGGGTCTTCGGCACCGGGCACGGGGTGGACCTGGCTCACGTGGCCGCCGCCACCGGCACCCCGTACACCTACGTCGGCGAGCCCGAGCAGCTGTCCAAGGCGCTGCGCGGGGAGGGCCTGCGGATGGTCGAGGTCCGCACCGACCGGGAGTCCAACGCCGTCCTGCACGCCATGATGCGCGACGCGGCCCACGCGGCGATCCGCCAGGTCGGGTGAGGCCGAGGCGGAGGGCGGACGCCCCCGTGGCGGGCACCGCCCGCCACGGGGCGCGGCCCCGCCCGGGAGCCTGACGACAGGGCGGGAGCGACCCGGCCGACGGAATAAGGTGTCCGTCATGCATGTCGACGAATGGCTCCAGGCGATCCCCCCTGTGTGGATCTGCGCCCTGGTCGGACTGGTGATCGGGCTGGAGAGCCTGGGCATCCCGCTGCCCGGGGAGATCGTCCTGGTCAGCTCCGCGCTGCTGGCGGCACAGGGCGTGGTCAGCCCGGTCTGGGTCGGCGTCTGCGCCACCGTCGGGGCCGTCGTCGGCGACTCCGTCGGCTACGCCATCGGCCGCAGGGGCGGCAAGCCCATGTTCGACCGGCTGGGCCGCAGGTTCCCCAAGCACTTCGGCCCCTCCCACATCGCCAAGGCCGAGCGCTACTTCGAGCGCTACGGCATGTGGACGGTCTTCTTCGGCCGGTTCATCGCGCTGCTGCGCATCCTGGCCGGTCCGCTCGCCGGGGCCCTGCGCATGCCGTACTGGAGGTTTCTGACCGCCAACGTGCTCGGCGGGATCGCCTGGGCGGGCGGGACCACCGCGGTCGTCTACTACCTGGGCAGGGTCGCCGAGCAGTGGCTCAAGGGCTTCTCCTGGGCGGGGCTGGGCCTGGCGGTGCTGTTCGGCGTCGCGACCACGCTGTTCGTCAAGCGCCGGGCGGCCAAGATGGCCGCCGAGGAGGCCGAGGAGCCCGCCGGCACGGCGTGACTACCAGACCTGGGGATGTGCGGTCCGCAGTGACGCGGTCACGGTGAGGAGGTAAGACTCATCGTGAAGGGAAGCGCCATGCGACCTGAGCCCACGTCGATCGCCTACGAACCGGTGGCCTCCTACAACACCTACGAAGAGGCCCAGAGGGCCGTCGACTACCTTTCCGACCAGAAGTTTCCGGTCGAGCACGCCAAGATCGTCGGAACGGACCTCCGGCTCGTCGAGAGAGTGCTCGGCCGGCTGACCTATCTGCGCGCCGCCGGCATGGGCGCGGCCTCGGGTGCCTGGATCGGCCTGCTGATCGGCCTGTTTCTCGCGATCTTCACTCCCGGGCGGTTCCCCTTCCTCCTGGTGCTGTGGGCACTGGTCTGGGGCGCCATCGCCGGAGCGATCTTCGGCCTGATCGGTCACGCGCTGACCGGCGGCAAACGGGATTTCCTGTCCTCCAGCGCGATAGTCGCCAACCGCTACCAGGTGCTGGTCACGGTCGACCGCGCGGCCGAGGCGCGCAGGCTCCTGGAGGTCGGCACCCCGCAGGTCGCGCAGGCCCCGCAGACCCCGCAGGCCCCGCAGTTCTAGACGCGCGGGTCCCGGCCGCGCGCTCCGGTGGCGGGAGAGCGCCTCCAGGCGATGGAGGCGCGGGCCGGGGCCGCCCGCCTCTCCCGCCCGGCGGGCCGCCCGCCGTCCCGGCCGGCCCACGGCTCACGGGGGCGGGATCACCAGCTCTGAAGATGTGGCCGGCCCGCCGCAGGACGAGTGTCGGCTGTAGTGCCCACACTGGAGGTCAGCATGGCAAGAGCGGTCGGGATCGACCTTGGCACCACCAACTCGGTGATCGCCACGATGGAGGGCAACCAGCCCACGGTGATCCCCAACGCCGAGGGTTCCCGGACGACGCCGTCGGTCGTGGCCTTCACCGAGGAGGGCGAGCGCCTGGTCGGGCAGCTGGCCCGCAGGCAGGCGATCCTCAACCCCAAGGGAACGATCTACTCGGCCAAGCGCTTCATCGGGCGCCGTTTCGACGAGGTCACCAGCGAGATGAACGCCGTGTCGTTCGACGTGGTGCCCGGACCGGACGGGGCGGTGCGCTTCAAGGTCCACGACAAGCTCTACGCGCCGGAGGAGATCGCCGCCCAGGTGCTGCGCAAGCTCGTCGACGACGCCTCGAAGTTCCTGGGGGAGAAGGTCACCGAGGCGGTCATCACCGTGCCCGCCTACTTCAACGACTCCCAGCGCCAGGCGACCAAGGACGCAGGGAGGATCGCGGGCCTGGAGGTGCTGCGGATCGTCAACGAGCCGACCGCGGCCGCCCTGGCCTACGGTCTGGACCGCAAGGAGAACGAGACCGTCCTCGTCTTCGACCTGGGCGGCGGGACGTTCGACGTCAGCATCCTCACCATCGGCGAGGGCGTCGTCGAGGTACGGTCGACCTCGGGCGACACCCATCTGGGCGGCGACGACTTCGACCGGCGCATCGTCGACCACCTCGCCGACGAGTTCCAGCGCGACACCGGCATCGACCTGCGCAACGACCCCCAGGCGCTGCAGCGGCTGTTCGAGGCGGCGGAGAAGGCCAAGGTCGAGCTGTCGGCGGTCACCCAGACGCAGATCAGCCTGCCCTTCATCACCGCGGACGCCTCCGGCCCCAAGCACCTGAACACCACGCTGCGGCGGGCGACGTTCGAGGAGATCACGGCCGACCTCCTGGAACGTTGCAAGGGGCCGGTCGAGCAGGCGATAGCCGACGCCAGGCTCACCCCCAACGACATCGACGAGGTGATCCTGGTGGGCGGCTCGACCAGGATGCCCGCCGTGCAGAACCTGGTGCGCCGCATGACCGGCGGCAAGGACCCGAACATGACGGTCAACCCCGACGAGGTCGTGGCGCTGGGCGCCGCGGTCCAGGCGGCCGTCATCAAGGGTGAGATGCAGGACGTCGTCCTGCTCGACGTGACGCCGCTCTCGCTGGGCATCGAGACGCTCGGCGGGATCATGACCAAGGTCATCGACCGCAACACGACGATCCCGGCCCGCCGTACCGAGGTGTTCAGCACCGCCGAGGACAACCAGAGCGCCGTCGACGTCGTGGTCCTTCAGGGGGAGCGCGAGCGCGCCGCCGACAACCGGGTCCTCGGCCGGTTCCGGCTGGAGAACATCAGGCCCGCGCCGCGCGGCGAGCCCCAGATCGAGGTGACCTACGACGTCGACGCGAACGGGATCGTGAACGTCTCGGCCCGGGACAAGGACACCAACGCCGAACAGCGCATCACCATCAGCGAGAGCTCCAACCTCGACCAGCGCGAGGTCGAGCGCATGGTCGCCGACGCCGAGCAGCACCGGGACGAGGACGCGCGGCTGCGGCAGGTGGTCGACGCGCGCAACGAGCTCGACAGCGCCGCCTACCAGGTGGAGCGGCGGCTGAAGGAGCTGGGGGAGGCGGTGCCCGTCCACGAGAAGGCGCGTGCCGAGATGCTCGTCAACGACGCCCGTGAGGCGGTCAAGCAGCAGGAGACCCCGCTCGACCGGCTCCGCTCCCTGACCTCGGAGCTGCAGCAGGTCTACCAGAGCCTCGCCGTCGCCTCCGCCGGGCAGCCGGCGGGCAGCGCCCAGGGGGCTCCGGGAGCCCAGGGCCCGCAGGGCGGCCAGCGGGCGGGCGGGGACGACGACGTGATCGACGCGGAGTTCACGACCGATGAGTGACGCGCCCGGACCGGAGGACGTCCCCAGGGAGGGCGCCGAGGCCGCCCCGGACGTGGCGGAGCTCCAGGCCCGCGCCGCCGGGCTCCAGCGGCAGAACGAGGAGCTGGAGGGCAGGTGGCGGCGCGCCCTGGCCGACCTCGACAACCTGCGCAAGCGGGTCATCCGGGACACCGGGCGGGTGGGGGCCGAGGAGCGGGCGCGGGCGGCCGCCGAGTGGCTGCCCGTGCTGGACAACCTGGAACGCGCGCTGGAGCACGCCGAGAGCGATCCGGCCTCCATCGTCGAGGGGCTGCAGGTGATCCGGGACCAGGCGCTGGAGGTGCTCGCCCGCCTGGGCTTCCCGCGCCGGGACGACGCCGGGACGGTGTTCGACCCGGCGCGGCACGAGGTGGTGGCCACGCTCGCGCAGGAGGACGTGCCCGAGGGGACGGTCCTGCACGTGGTACGGCCTGCCTACGGAGACGGTGAGCGGCAGCTGCGGCCCGCACTGGTCGTGGTGGCCAAGGGGGAATGATGGCCGCCCCGCCCCGCGACTTCTACGAGATCCTCGGGGTGCCGAGAGGCGCCGGCCAGGAGGAGGTCCAGAGCGCCTACCGCAAACTCGCGCGGGCCTACCACCCCGACATCAACAAGGACCCGGGCGCCGAAGACCGCTTCAAGGAGATCTCGGAGGCCTACAGCGTCCTGTCCGACCCCGGGACGCGCCGCCGCTACGACGCGTTCGGAGCGGACTTCCGCCAGGTGCCCGAGGACGTGGACCCGGAGACCTGGGCCCGTGCCAGGGCCGGGCGGGGCAGGCGGGCCGGGTCCGGGGCCAGGGCGGGAGCCGGGGCTGGTCCGGGTGGACCGGCGGGCTTCGGGGAGGGCGCCGACTTCGAGGAGCTCCTGGAGGGGCTGTTCGGCGGCCGGGCCGGCCGGGCGGGCCGGGGCTGGGGACCGATCCCTGGTGCCGACCAGGAGGCCGAGATCGAGCTGACCGTGGAGGAGGCGTACCGGGGCGGACGCCGCTCGATCACCGTGGGCGGCCGCCGGATCGAGGTCAACATGCCGGCGGGGGTGACCGACGGGCAGCGCATCCGCCTGGCGGGACAGGGGGGCCGGGGCAGTGACGGGGCCGCCGCCGGAGACCTCTACCTGATCGTCAGGATCGCGCCGCACCGCCGCTACCGGGTCGAGGGGCGCGACATCCACGTCCACCTCCCGGTCAGCTCGTGGGAGGCGGCGCTCGGCGCGTCCGTCGCCGTCGACACCCCGGGCGGCGAGGCCAAGGTCAAGGTGCCCGCCGGGACCTCCAGCGGCCGGCGGCTGCGGCTGCGCGGCCGGGGGATGCCGAACCCGAGAGGCACGCCGGGTGATCTGTTCGCCGAGGTGCGGATCATGGTCCCGCCCACCCTGTCGGAGCAGGAGCGGAGGCTGTTCGAGCAGCTCGCCGCGGCCTCGGAGTTCGATCCCAGGAGAGGACGATGACCCGCCCGCCGGCGAGGTCCCGGCGGCCGGCTCCGGAGGCGGTGCCGGCCCGGCCGTCCGTGAGGTCCCGGCGGCCCGTTCCGTGGAGGCGGCGATGAGTTACGCACTGACCCGACCCCGGCGCCTGGACCTGGAGGCGTTCGCCTGGGCCACCGGGACCCACCCGGACCTGGTGCGCCGTCTCGTCACCCTCGGCGTGCTCGACGCGCAGCGCGACGCGGCCGGGGCCCTGTGGTTCCCGCTGTCCCAGGTGTACGCCATGGCCCGGATCCAGCGCCTGCGCGCCGGTTTCGCGCTCAACTACGCCGCGCTCGGCCTCGTGGTGGACCTGCTCGACCGGATCGCGGAACTGGAGGCGGCCCAGCGCAGCCGTCCCGGCACTACAGGCACTACAGGAGGACCGCAGTGGACGTGAACGAGCTGACGCAGAAGTCGCAGGAGGCGCTGCACGACGCGCAGACCAAGGCGCTCCGTTTCGGGCACACCGACGTCGACGGGGAGCACCTGCTGCTGGCGCTGCTGGATCAGCCGGACGGCCTGATACCTCGTCTGCTCCTCAGGTCCGACGTCGACGTGGAGCGGCTCGTCGCCGACCTGGAGGCCGAGCTGAGGCGCCGCCCCCGGGTCGGCGGCCCCGGGGTCGATCCCGGCCAGGTCCGGGTGACCCAGCGCCTGTCACGCCTGCTGGAGGCGGCCAAGCGGGAGGCCGGCCGGCTCAAGGACGAGTACGTCTCGGTGGAACACCTGCTCGTCGCCCTGCTGGAGGAGGGCAGCGAGAGCTCCGCCGGACGGCTGCTCCACCAGCAGGGGCTAAGCAGGGACGCCTTCCTCCAGGCGCTCACCGCGGTCCGCGGCCACCAGCGGGTCACCTCGGCGATGCCCGAGGTCGCCTACGAGGCGCTGGCGAAGTACGGCCGGGACCTGGTCGCCGACGCCGCCGCGGGCAAGCTCGACCCGGTCGTCGGACGCGACAGCGAGATCCGCCGCGTCATCCAGATCCTGTCGCGCAAGACCAAGAACAACCCGGTCCTGGTCGGCGACCCCGGAGTCGGCAAGACCGCCATCGTCGAGGGCCTCGCCCAGCGGATCAGCAACGGTGACGTGCCCGAGGGGCTGAGGGACAAGACGATCTTCAGCCTCGACATGGGCGCCCTCGTGGCCGGCGCGAAGTACCGGGGCGAGTTCGAGGAGCGCCTCAAGGCGGTGCTCAACGAGGTCGTGGCCGCCGAGGGGCGGATCCTGCTGTTCGTCGACGAGCTGCACACGGTCGTGGGCGCGGGCGCGGCCGAGGGCGCCATGGACGCGGGCAACATGCTCAAGCCCATGCTGGCCCGCGGCGAGCTGCACATGATCGGGGCCACGACCCTGGAGGAGTACCGCAAGCACATCGAGAAGGACGCCGCCCTGGAGCGCCGCTTCCAGCCCGTGATGGTCGACGAGCCCTCGGTCGAGGACGCCATCTCGATCCTGCGCGGCCTGCGTGAGCGGCTGGAGGTCTTCCACGGGGTGACGATCCAGGACGCGGCGCTGGTGGCCGCCGTCGTGCTGAGCCACCGCTACATCTCCGACCGCTTCCTGCCGGACAAGGCCATCGACCTGGTGGACGAGGCCTGCGCGATGCTCCGCACCGAGATCGACTCGATGCCCGCCGAGCTCGACGAGCTCACCCGCAGGGTGATGCGGCTGGAGATCGAGGAGGCCGCGCTGGCCAAGGAGGAGGACCAGGCGAGCAGGGCCCGCCTGGAGGAGCTGCGCAAGGAACTCGCCGACCTGCGGGCCGAGGCCGACGCCATGCGGGCGCAGTGGGAGGCCGAGCGGCAGGTGCTGCGCAGCGTCCAGGCCCTGCGCGAGGAGATCGAGCGGGTGCGTACCGAGACCGAGCGCGCCGAGCGCGACTACGACCTCAACCGCGCCGCCGAGCTGCGGCACGGCAAGCTGCCCGAGCTCGAACGGCGACTGCGTGCCGAGGAGGAACGCCTGCGCAGCAAGCAGAGCGCCGGGCGGCTGCTGCGCGAGGTCGTGACCGAGGACGAGATCGCGATGATCGTCTCCAGGTGGACGGGCATCCCGGTGAGTCGCCTGCAGGAGGGGGAGCGGGAGAAGCTCCTGCATCTGGACAAGATCCTGCACGAGCGGGTGATCGGCCAGGACGAGGCGGTGCGGCTGGTGGCCGACGCCGTCATCAGGGCCCGCTCCGGCATCAAGGACCCGCGCCGTCCGATCGGGTCGTTCATCTTCCTCGGGCCGACCGGCGTGGGCAAGACCGAACTGGCCAAGGCACTCGCGGCGGCGCTGTTCGACACCGAGGACAACATGATCCGCATCGACATGAGCGAGTACCAGGAGCGTCACACGGTCAGCCGTCTCGTCGGCGCCCCTCCCGGCTACGTCGGCTACGACGAGGGCGGCCAGCTCACCGAGGCCGTACGGCGCAAGCCGTACTCGGTGGTGCTCTTCGACGAGGTGGAGAAGGCGCACCCCGACGTCTTCAACACGCTGCTGCAGGTCCTGGACGACGGCCGGCTCACCGACGCCCAGGGCCGGACCGTCGACTTCCGCAACACCGTGCTGATCATGACCTCCAACCTCGGCTCGATCTACCTGCTCGAAGGCGTCACGTCGAGCGGGGAGATCAAGCACGACGCGCAGGAGCAGGTCATGGCGGAGCTGCGCTCGCACTTCCGGCCGGAGTTCCTCAACCGCGTCGACGACATCGTGATCTTCAAGCCGCTCACCCCTCAGGAGATCGAGCACATCGTCGAGCTGATGTTCGGCGAGCTGCGGGTGCGGCTCGCCGAGCGGGGGATACGGCTGGAGGTCTCCGAAGCGGCGCGCCGGTACATCGCCGAGCGGGGATACGACCCGGTGTACGGCGCGCGCCCGCTGCGCCGCTTCATCGCCAGGGAGGTCGAGACCCGCATCGGCCGTGCGCTGCTCACCGGTGACGTGCACGACGGCGCCGTGGTCCGGGTCGGACTGGCCGAGGGCGAGCTCGTCGTCACCTACGAGTGAGGAGAAGCGGGCATGTCATCAAATATCGTGCAATGTAAGAACTGCGGGCAGAAGAACAGGGTCCCAGCGGCCGCGCCGAGCGCTCCGCGCTGCGGCAGGTGCCACCGGCCACTGCCGTGGCTGGCCGAGGCCGGCGACGACGACTTCGCCGAGGTGGCCGAGGGCTCGCCGGTCCCGGTGATCGTGGACTTCTGGGCGGCGTGGTGCGGGCCCTGCCGGATGGTCAGCCCGGCGCTCGACCGGGTCGCCGAGGACCTCGCGGGCACGGTGAAACTCGTCAAAGTCGACGTGGACCGCTCGCCCAAGCTCGCCGAGCGCTTCACCGTCCGCAACATCCCCTACCTGATGGTGATGAGCGGCGGGCGGGTCGTGGCCGAGCGGGCGGGCGCCGCTCCGGCCGCCGAGCTGCGCACCTGGGTGGACGGGGCGATCGCGACGGCGGGACGGGAGGGCGGCTGAGATGGACGCCTTCGCCGAGACCCCCGACCACCACGGGGCCTTCCCCCGGCTGAGCGACGAGCAGACCGCGAGGCTGGCACCCCACGGGGTCCGGTGGCCCACCCGGCCAGGCGACGTCCTGTTCCGCGAGGGCGAGGACTGCCCAAACCTCTTCGTCGTCCTGGCGGGCAAGGCGGCCGTCATCCAGGACGAACGGGTGGTGCGGGTCCACGGGCCGGGCCGCTTCCTCGGCGAGCTCGGGCTGCTTGTCGGCCAGAAGGCGTTCACGACGTCGGTCGTCTGCGAGGCGGGCGAGATCCTGGCGATCCCCACCCGGCGCCTGCTCCAGATCGTCGCCCACGATCCGGAACTGGGGAACCTGATCCTGCGGGCCTTCCTGATCCGCCGCTCGCTGCTCATCAGCAGCGGGGCGGGCCTGAGGATCATCGGCTCCCGCTACTCGCCGGACACCCGGCGGCTGCGGGAGTTCGCCGCCCGCAACCGGCTGCCGCACCGGTGGATCGACCTGGAGGAGGACGAGGAGGCCGAGGCGCTGGTGCGCAATCTCGGCATAGCGCCGGACGAGACGCCCGTGGTGATCCTGGGCGGGACGCAGGTCCTGCGCAATCCCGGCAACGCCGAGCTGGCCCGCGAGATCGGCCTGCCGGTGCCGTCGGCGCCGAAGGACGTCTTCGACCTCGTCGTCGTGGGAGCGGGTCCCGCGGGCCTGGCCGCCGCGGTGTACGGAGCGTCGGAGGGACTGCGCACGGTGGTGCTCGACGCGGTCGCCGCCGGCGGCCAGGCGGGCACCTCGTCGTGCATCGAGAACTATCTCGGCTTCCCCACGGGGATCTCCGGCGGCGAACTCGCCGAGCGCGCCGTCATCCAGGCCAAGAAGTTCGGCGCGCACCTCGGCGTGCCCGCCGAGGCCACCTCGCTCAAGCGGCGGGACGGGCACTACACCGTGGGGCTGCGCGACGAGCCGCCGGTCGAGGGCCGCACGATCGTCATCGCCACCGGAGCGCGCTACCGCAAGCTCGGGGTGCCACGGCTGGAGGACTTCGAGGGCAACGGCGTCTACTACGCCGCGACCCTGGCCGAGGTCGCGTTCTGCCGGGGGGAGCCGGTCGTGGTCGTGGGCGGAGGCAACTCGGCGGGGCAGGCGACGATCTTCCTGGCCGGGCACGCCGGCTCGGTCCGCCTGCTCGTCCGCGCGGACGACCTCGCCCAGGACATGTCGCGCTATCTCATCGACCGGATCGAGAACAATCCCAAGGTGGAGGTGATGCTCCGCACCGAGGTGCGCGAGCTGGCCGGTCCCCACGTCCTGGAGGCCGTCGTCGCCGAGGACACCCGCACCGGGGAGCGGCTGCGCATCGACACCCGGGCCATGTTCGTGTTCATCGGGGCCGACCCCTGCACGACCTGGCTCGCCCCCGAGATCGCCCTCGACGACAGGGGATTCGTCCTCACCGGCTTCGACGACGGCCTGCCCCTGGAGACCAGCCTGCCGGGCGTCTTCGCGGTGGGCGACGTCAGGAGCCGCTCGGTCAAGCGGGTGGCCTCGGCGGTGGGCGAGGGCTCCATGGCGGTCCGGCTGGTGCACGAGCACTTCGCCCGGCAGGAGGCGCCCGCGGTCCGGGCGGGCGTCCAGGAGGCGTCCCGGTGATCCGGGCGAATGCTGAGCACCCGCCTGCGGTCCGGGGGGCGTTCAGGAGGCCGCCCCTGCGGTCCGGGCGGGTCCGGGCG
This sequence comes from Streptosporangium brasiliense, assembly GCF_030811595.1. Taxonomy (NCBI): domain Bacteria; kingdom Bacillati; phylum Actinomycetota; class Actinomycetes; order Streptosporangiales; family Streptosporangiaceae; genus Streptosporangium; species Streptosporangium brasiliense. The sequence goes on along the minus strand of NZ_JAUSRB010000002.1, from coordinate 7,955,006 downwards.
GAGGCTCGGTCAGGAGGCGCCGCGGCGGTCCGGGCGGACGCTCTCCTGCACGGCGAGCCGGGCCAGCTCGACACGCGAGCGGATGCCGAGCTTGCGGAAGACCTGGCGCAGGTGGAAGGCGACGGTGTGCTCGCTGATGAACATCTGCTCGGCCGCCTGGCGGTTGGTCACCCCCTGGGCGACGAGATCGCAGACCGCGCGTTCGGTGCCGGTCAGGCTGGACCACCCCGACACGGGATGGTCGGTCCGGACCCAGTGGCGGCGCCGCTCGCCCAGCGCCCGCAGCCGGCCCCGCACCCGTGCCGCGTCGCGGATCGCGTCCACCGACCCGTAGCACAGCAGCGCGCTGTTGAGGCTGGAGACGGCCAGGTCGCGGGCGCCGGCGTCGGCGCCGAGCAGCACGCCGAGGTCCTCCGCGGCCGAGGCCCTGGCCCACGGGTCGGTGTGCTCGGTCATGGCGCGGACCAACGCGTCCGGATCGCGCTCGCGCACGCCGCGCGCGTGGGCGGCGGCCACCGAGGGGTTGGGCAGGCGGGGGTTGCGCCAGGCGATGCCCTCGGCCGCGTCCACCACGGCGTCGGCCCGGCGCTCGTCCCGCACCGCCATCGCCACCCGCACCAGCCACGCCGCCGCCGTCGGGTCGCTGGTCAGCGCCCCGGTGTGCCTGGGCAGCGCGTCGTAGACCTGGCTGAGCGAGCTCATCCCGCTCGCCGCGCCGCCGCGCGCCTCGCTGATCCGCCCGGCCGTCAGCTCCGAGCGCAGCCGCGCGTACGGCGGCGCGTCCCGCACCCCCCTGGCCAGGTCGCTCTCCAGATACCTGACCGCCCGGGGAAGGTCGCCCGCCCGCAGTGAGGCGGTGCCGAGCACCGACAGGGCCGAGGAGACGAGGACCGGCACGCCCAGGCTGCCGGCGGCGGTCAGCCCGGCCTCGGCCTGTTCGATCGCGCTGCCCAGCCGGCCGGCGGCGAGGTCGAGGCGGGCGCGGAGGACGGGTATCTCGGCGGCCCACTCGGGCTGCCCGGCGGCCTCCTCCACGGCGCCGGCCAGCACCGTCTCCGCCTCGTCGAGCAGCCAGAGGTCGGTCAGCATCGTCGTCAGGACGGCCCGCGGCTGCGGGTGGCGCCCGCTGCCGGGCAGCTCCACGGCCTCGCGGGCCAGCTCCAGGCCGCGCGCGAGCCTGCCCTCGTCCCAGGCGAGCAGGGACAGCAGCACGAGGGTGTCGGCGGCCGCGCCGTCGGCGCGCTGGTGCCGGGGGAGCCGACGGGCCGGCGGGCCCTGCCCGATCTGCTGGCGCAGCGCCTGCCGTACCGGCGCGGGCACCGTGTCGACGATCGACCGCCACACCAGCTCGTTCCGGAAGGCCAGCTTGTCGGAGGCGACCACGAGCACGCCGGCCGCGAGCGCCTCCTCCAGGGAGGGGAGCAGCGCGGCGGGCGGCTGGCCGAGCATCTCGGCCGCGTACCCCGGGGAGAACGAGCGGCCGAGCAGCGCGGTCGCCTCCAGCAGGTGCCTGGTCCTGGCGCTCACCTCGTCCAGGCGCCGCCGGACGGCGGCGTGGAGGCGCCGGGGCAGCGCCGTCCCGGTCAGCAGGGCGACGCCCGAGCCCACCCGCACGGCGTTCTCCTCACGCAGCCCGGTGAGGAGCGCCAGCAGCAGGGACGGGTCCCCGCCCGCCTGCGCCGCCAGCTCCGCCAGCTCCTCTCCCGGGGCCGCGTTCAGGGTGTCGGCGACCACCTCGGACACGGTCTCCTCATCGAGCGGGCTCAGCAGGATCCGGGTGGCCCCCTCCTGTTCGAGCAGGTCGAACAGGAGGCCGGAGTCGCCGCCGCCGGAGGTGGTACGGCGGGCCAGCAGCCACGCCAGCGGGTGGGAGGCCAGCCGCGACGGCAGCGTCCGCAGGGCCATGAGCGTGGCGGGGTCGGCCCACTGGAGGTCGTCCAGGGTCACCAGCAGCGGTCCCGGCCTCGCCCGTCTCTCCAGCGCGGCCCGCACCCGCTCGGCCAGCCACATCAGCAGGCCCGGCCCGTCGGGGAAGTCGCTCCTGGTGACGGCCACGGGGGCCGGTGACTCCTCCAGGGCCGACAACAGCGGTCCCAGCGGCGTCAGCCGTCCCAGCTCGTCGGCCCGGCCGGTCGCGACCGCCGTGCCCCGCGCGGCCGCGACGGTCGCCGCCTCGGCGAGCAGGAGGCTCTTGCCCATCCCGGGCTCGCCCTCCACGAGCACCACGTTCGCGGTCGTGTCCGCGGCGGTCCCCAGCAGTTTGAGGATCGCCGCCCACTCAGGCTCCCGGCCGCGCATCGGCGTCCCCCGTATTTGAGGTCATACGCCTAGCTCTTTCCCGGCCGTTCCCTCCCGGCACGTCCCAAGAGGACAAAACACCCTAAACAACTGTCCAGGTCGATACCTTTTTCAGGATTTTTGTCGTTGTAGGGCGGTCAGGGGGCTGGCCCGCCCTCCCGGGACCGTTCCGAGGGCTCAGCGCTCGATGAGCGTGACCTCCAGGGAGTAGTGCGAGGCCCGGTAGACGTGGGAGCCGTGTTCCACGGCCCTGCCCTGGTCGTCGTAGGTGGTGCGGAGCATCGTGAGCAGGGGCGCGCCGCGCCGCTCGTCGAGCAGCCGGGCCTCGGTGGCGGTGGCCGCGCGCGCCCCGATGCGCTGGTTGGCCACGCGCATCCGCACCCCGGCGGAGCGGAGCAGCTCATACAGCCCGCGCTCCTGGAGGCTCTCGGCGGTCAGCGGTGCCAGGCCGACGGGCAGCCAGTTGTGCAGCAGGGCCAGCGGCTCCCCGGCGGCGTAGCGGATCCGCTCCATCCGCAGCACCTCGGTGCCGGCGGCGACGCCGAGGATGGCGGCGATCTTCTCGTCCACGGGCCCGGACTCCAGGGCCAGCACCCGGGTGGCCGGCTCCTGGCCCGCCCTGCGCAGGTCGTCGTAGAGGCTGGTGAGCTCGACCGAGCGCTTGACCTGGCCGTGCACGACCTGGGTGCCGACGCCCCGCTTGCGCACCAGCAGGCCCTTGTCGACGAGGTATTGGATCGCCTGGCGGATGGTCGGCCGGGACAGGCCGAGCCGGTCGGCGAGCAGGATCTCGTTGTCGAGCCTGGATCCGGGCGGCAGGTCGCCTCGCTGGATGGCCTCGGAGATCTGCTCGGCCACTTGGAAGTAGAGTGGCACCGGGCTGGACCGGTCCAGATCGATGGCGAGCTTCGCGGTCATCTGCCCTCCCGTGGATACGCTCCGTGATCAGGCTAGCGGACATCAGAATGTCATGACAAATCATGCCCAACGCTCCGGATGTGCCGTTGCTCCGGCGGGTCGCCGGTCGGCGTAGTAACCTGCCCGTATGCTCGGGCGATCGTCGCCGACGCTGCGGACACCAATATTACCTATTGATCCTGTAGGAAATGGGGGTAAAGTGGTGGTCTGGTCACATGAAGGAGCCGCCATGAGCCCGGAACCGGGGGCCGAGACCCCGCTGAGCGCCGCGGTCAGGGCCGCGCGCTGGATCCGCTCCGCGGCCGTGGACGACGGACACGGGCGGCACTGGCGGGCCAACCCCGACACGCGAGGCCGCTCGGCCATGCCCGGCCAGCCGCTGTCGCTGTACTCCGGGGCGGCCGGCATCGTCCTGTTCTTCCTCGAACTCGCCGCCGCCACCGGGGACGAGGGCTACTTCGACGACGCCGTGGCCGGGGCCCGCTACCTCGCCGCCACCTGGCGGGAGCAGGCCGACCTCTCCCTCCACCACGGTCTGGCGGGAGTGATGTTCGCCCTCGCCGAGGCGGGGTGGGCCACCGGCGAGAGCTCCTTCGAGGCGGAGGCCGGGGCCGTCGCCGACCACATCGTGCGCAGCGCCCGTCCCGTCGACGGAGGGCTCGGCTGGACCGGCGACCCCGCGCAGCGCGGCGACGGCGGGATCATCCTGGGGCTCCTGCACGCCGCCGGCATCCTGGGCGTCCCCGCCTACCAGGAGATCGCCGTCGAGGCGGGCACGCGCATCGCCGACCTCGCCGTCCCCGGCCACCGGTTCGGCGACGGCGCCTGCGCCGACCTGCCGCTGGACGCGGTCACGCCCGGTTTCCTGTCCGGCACGGCGGGCACCGCCTTCCTGCTCGCCCGCCTGTACGGCCTGACCGGGCAGAGCGGCTTCCTGAAGGCCGCCAGGAGGGGGTCCGACTTCGTCCGCGCGATCAGCGTCGTGACGGACCGGTGCGCGATGGTCCCGCACCACATCCCGCAGGGCCGCGACCTGCACTATCTGGGGTTCTGCTCGGGATCGGCCGGGGTCGCGCGGATGTTCTACGAGCTGTACCGGGTGGCGGGCGACGCCGGGGACCTCGACTGGGTGGAGCGGCTGGCCCGGGGGATCGTCCGCAGCGGCACCCCGGGCCGCCGGACGGACGGCTACTGGAACGTGGCCTGTCAGTGCTGCGGCGCGGCCGGCCTGGTGGAGCTGTTCGTCGGGCTCTGGGCGGCGACCGGCCGCCAGACCCACCTGGAGTTCGCCCACGAGCTGGGGACGGACCTCATCGGCCGGGCCACCCGGCACGACGGGCGGGGTTGGCGGTGGTATCAGGCCTATCGCCGGCTGCGGCCCTGGGAGGTCACCGCCGACACGGGATACATGGTCGGCGCGGCGGGGATCGGGGCCGCCCTGCTCCACCTGGACGCCACCACCCGCCCGCAGGAGATCCGGCGGCTCATGCTGCCCCCCGACAACCCGTTCCCGGCCATCCCGCTGCCCGCCGCGACGCTCCGCCACTCCTGAGCGCCATGGGAACGTCCCGCCGGGGAGGCCGGCGCCGCGGGCGGTCGCGGGCCGGGACCCTCGGCGACCTGAGCCATGCGACCGCCAAAAGGCGATCAAACTCGTGACCACGATTGGTGATCCTCCATGACTACCACGCAGACCTTGCCTACCGTCGGTGCCGTGTTGACCCTTGACGACTTTCTTCCCGACCCGGAGCGTTCGGTGGTGGCGGTCGAGCCCGCCGTGCCGGGCGCGGGCCACTGGGCGGGCGCCCCGAGCGCGGTGGCGGGCGACGGAGTGATCTACCTGGCCTACCGGCTGCGCCGCCCGGTCGGGGAAGGGCGTGGCTACGCTGTCGTCGTCGCCCGGTCGGCGGACGGTGAGCGGTTCGAGCCCCTGCTCACGATAGACAGGCAGGAGATGGACGCCGAGTCGCTGGAGCGTCCCACCCTGGTCCGCACCCCCGAGGGGCGCTGGCGGCTCTACCTGAGCTGCGCCACCCATGGGAGCAAGCACTGGCGGGTGGAGGTGCTGGAGGCCGGCGACCCGGCCGGGTTCGACCCCCGGCGCCGCCGGACCGTGCTCCCCGGAGATCCCAAGACCGGCGTCAAGGACCCGGTGATCGTACGGCGGGGCGACGTGTGGCACCTGTGGGCCTCCTGCCACCCGCTGGCCGAGGCCGAGGAGGCCGACCAGATGGTCAGCGACTACGCCACCAGCGCCGACGGGCTCGAGTGGATCTGGCAGGGCACCGCGCTCAGCGGCCGGCCCGGCGCCTGGGACGCCAGGGGCACGCGGATCGCCGCGGTCCGTTTCCTGGACGACGGGATCGTCGCCTTCTACGACGGCCGGGCCACGGCGGCGGAGAACTACGAGGAGAAGACCGGCGTGGCGGTGGGCACCGACCCGGCCGAGCTGGCCCCGGCCGGGGACGGCCCCGCCGCGTTCTCGCCGCACGCCGGCGGCGGCCTGCGCTATCTGGACATCGTGGACCTGCCGGAGGGGGGACGGCGGCTCTACTACGAGTACACCCGCCCGGACGGGGCCCACGAGCTCCGCACCGAGCTGCGCTGACCCCGAGGCGGCGGGGCCGGGCCGCTCCGGTCCGCAGCCGCCCGGGGCGGCCCGGCCCGCGCGGAGGGCCGGTCCCACGCCATGCCGCGTCGCGCGTCCGTCCCTGCCCGCCCCCGGGCCGCCGCGCCTATGTCTGCGGCCGCCCGTTGCGGGCCTGGCGCTGGCCGTTGGGGCGGGTGCCCACCAGGCCGCCGGAGCGCTCACGGGGGCGTAGCCAGTCGCTGAAGTCCTCGCCGGTCGTCTCCTGCAGCAGCGCCACGTCCTCGGCGAAGTAGCCGATCAGCCGCTCCCGCTGCTCCCAGGTGAGGGGCCGGCGGGAGCGGGCCCGCTGCTGCAGCCGCCGCTCCAGCGGGTCGGTCAGCGCCACGCTCGCCCGCGCCGGGAGGAACCGGCCGACCGCCGCCCCGGTCCGCAGCGCCCGGGACAGCAGCCGGTGGCCCCGCGTCGGCTCGGGGTGGGCGGTGACGTTCTCCCGGGGCACCTCGGTGACGACGCCGGTCTCGACGCCGAGGAAGCGGCAGATCCGGTCCAGGGTGTCGGCGGGCCGGTCGACCAGGTCGCGGTAGCGGAAGACCAGCACCTGCTCGCGGGGGAACAGGGTGTACAGGTGCGCCAGCTGCTCGCCGTACCGGCCGAGCCCGCGATAGTGCCAGAACGGCGCCCAGCCCGCCCTGATCCGCCGCTCCTCCTCCTCGCACGCCCGCACCACGTCGCCGACCGGTTCCAGCCCGGCCGACCACAGATGGGTCCAGTTGGAGTGGGCCCGCTCCACCGGGTCACGCAGCACCACGATCAGCCTGACCTCGGGGATCGCGGCCCGGATGCGCCGCTGCGCCTCCAGGTCGTACAGGTAGAACGGGGTGGACTCGCCCCTCAGCGTGTCCGGCGGCGCCGCGCCGAACAGGGCCTCGTAGTCCGCGCGCCGCCAGACGTGCTCGCGGTAGGTCTGGGCGTCGCCCGGCCCGCCCCCGGTCGGCGGCGGGCCGTCGGTGAGGAAGAACTTCGGCTCCTTCACCGGCGACAGGAAGAGCTCCGGGTGGCGGGCCAGCGCCGCGTGCAGCGCGGTCGTCCCGGCCTTGGGGGCGCCGATGGTGAGGAAATCCGGTAGCGGCATCGTCATTCCCCTTAATTCCTACTTTTATTGGGGAAAATATAGGCTTCCCAGGACAAAAGCAAGGGCCCGGCGATGGGTGATCGGCGGGCGCCGGGGGCGTCGGTGGCGGGGCTCCAGCCGTCGGCGTCAAGGTCGTGGAGGCCGGCGATGCCGCCCCGCTCCACGGATCTGAAGTTGACCGTCGTGCCACTCCTCGCGGCCGGGACCTCGGCCCGCCGCGGACCATCAGGATACCCTCGCCGCTTCTCCGCCCCAGGTGCACGGCCCGCGCCGCCGGCGGCCCCGGTGCGACGACATCGTCAACTCAGGTCCTAATGTCACGACAAACCATTGACAGCGTGGTAATGCGGTGGTTACAAACCAGGGACGGGGGATCCGGCGAGTCGACGCACGGAGGTTACCGATGAAGTGGACGAAAGGGCTGGTCGTCGCGGCCGCTCTGGGCCTGACCGCCCTGACCGGCTGCTCAGGCGGCCCGGCCGGGCAGAGCGGCGGCGAGCCGGCGGGCGCCTCGGCTCCGGCGGCGGCCGAGGCGGGCGCCTTCGCCGTCATCACCCACGCGGGCGCGGGCGACGCCTTCTGGGACGTGGTGAAGAACGGCGCCGAGGCCGCGGCCAAGCGGTACGGCGTCACGGTGAGCTACCAGGGTGACGGCGACCCTGCGCGGCAGTCCCAGCTCATCGACCAGGCCGTGAGCCAGAAGGTCGACGGCATCGTGGTCTCCATGGCCAACCCGGACGCGCTGAAGGAGGCCGTCGGCAAGGCCGTGGCCGCCGGGATCCCGGTGATCACGATCAACTCCGGCGGGGACAGGTCCCGGGAGTTCGGCGCGATCACCCATGTCGGCCAGTCCGAGGACGTGGCCGGGCGGGGCGCGGGGGACAGGCTCAAGGCCGAGGGCGTCGGCAAACTGCTCTGCGTCATCCACGAGGCCGGGAACGTGGGCCTCGACCAGCGCTGCAAGGGGGCGGCCGAGGGCCTGGGCGGCACGGTCGAGCGGCTCCAGGTCGAGGTGGGGAACCTCGCCGACGCCACCTCCAAGATCAAGGCCAGGCTCCAGTCGGACACCTCCGTCGACGGCGTGCTCACCCTGAACCCCGCCGTCGCCATCGCCGCCCGTGACGCGATCGCCGACGGCGGCTCCAAGGCCAAGCTCGCCACCTTCGACCTGTCGGCCGACGTGGTCACCGCCGTCAAGGACGGTGAGATCCTGTTCGCGGTCGACCAGCAGCAGTATCTCCAGGGCTGGCTGCCGATCACCTTCCTGATCCTCTACCGCGACAACCTCAACACCGTCGGCGGCGGCCTGCCGGTCAACACCGGTCCCGGTTTCGTCACCAAGGACAACGCCGGACAGGTGGCCAGGCTCGCCGAGAGCGGCACCCGGTGACGGTGGCCGACGAGCGGCTCGCCCGGACGGGGACGGCCCGGCGGCTCCTGCTCCGGCCGGAGCTCGGCGCGGTGGTCGGCGCGGTCGCGGTCTTCACGTTCTTCGCCGGCCAGTCGGCCACGTTCCGCTCGGTCGAGGGCGTGGCCAACTGGCTGGATCCGGCCTCCACCCTCGGCATCATGGCGGTGGCGATCGCGCTGCTGATGATCGGCGGCGAGTTCGACCTGTCGGCCGGGGTGCTCACCGGCACCACCGGCCTGATCACGGTCGTCCTCGCCACCCGCTACGGCCTGGCGGTCTGGACGGCGATGCTCGTCGCGCTCGTGGCGGCCCTGCTGGTCGGCTACCTGAACGGGCTGATCGTGGTCCGCACCAAGCTGCCGAGCTTCATCGTCACGCTCGGCACGTTCCTGATGCTGCAGGGCGCCAACCTGGGCGTCACCAAGGCACTGACCGGGACCGTCCAGGTCGGCGGGCTCCGCAGAGCCGAGGGCTACGAGAGCGCCCACGCCGTGCTGGCCGGGACCGTCCCGGTGGCCGGGACCGACTTCCGGGTGGCCATCCTCTGGTGGCTGGGCGTCACCGCGCTGGCCACCTGGGTCCTCATGCGGACCAGGGCCGGAAACTGGATCTTCGCGGTGGGCGGTGACGACCAGGCCGCCCGCGCCGCCGGAGTCCCCGCCGAACGGACGAAGATCGCCCTGTTCATGACGACCGCGGGGGCCGCCTGGCTGGTCGGCTCGGTCATGGCGCTCCGCTTCACCTCGGTGCAGGCCAACTCGGGCATCGGCCAGGAGTTCGTCTACATCATCGCGGCGGTGATCGGCGGGTGCCTGCTGACCGGCGGGTACGGCTCCGCGATCGGGGCCGCGATCGGTGCGGTGATCTTCGGCATGGCCGACAAGGGCATCGTGTTCGCCGGCTGGGACGCCGACTGGTTCAAGTTCTTCCTCGGCGCGATGCTGCTGCTGGCGACCCTCGCCAACCGGCTCGTCCGCCGCTACGCGGAGGAGGTGAGACGTTGAGCGGGACCGGCGCGCCCCCCGCGGGCGCCACCCCGGAGCGGCCCTCGCCCGGCGGGCCGGGCGAGGGCGTGGCGGCCGCCTCCGGCGCGGATGCGGCGCGGGCGGAGGGCACCGGGCAGCCGCCCCCCTGCCTGCTGGAGGTCCGCTCCGCGGGCAAGACGTTCGGCGGCGTGATCGCGCTGCGGGAGGTCTCCATGCGGGTGCGCGCGGGGGAGGTGACCTGCGTCCTGGGCGACAACGGCGCGGGCAAATCCACGCTGATCAAGATCCTGGCGGGCGTCCACGCACCCGACTCCGGGCAGTATCTGGTGGACGGGGCGCCGGCCGCCTTCACCAGCCCCCGTGACGCCCTGGACCGGGGCATCGCCACGGTCTACCAGGACCTGGCGATGATCCCGCTGATGTCGGTCTGGCGGAACTTCTTCCTCGGCGCCGAGCCGCGGCTCGGCCGGGGTCCGTTCCGCCGCTTCGACGTGGCCGGGGCCAGGCGCACCGTCCGCGAGGAGCTGCGCTCCATGGGCATCGACATCCGCGACGTCGACCAGCCGATGGGCACCCTGTCCGGCGGCGAGCGCCAGTCCGTGGCCATCGCCCGCGCCGTCCACTTCGGCGCCCGGGCGCTCATCCTGGACGAGCCGACCTCCGCCCTGGGGGTCAAGCAGGCCGGGGTGGTGCTCCGCTACATCGCCCAGGCCCGCGACCGGGGCCTGGGGGTCGTCTTCATCACCCACAACCCCCATCACGCCTACCCGATCGGCGACCGGTTCCTGCTGCTGAACCGGGGGACCAGCCTCGGTGAGTACGGCAAGGCGGACATCACCCGAGAGGAGCTGACCGCCCTGATGGCGGGCGGGGCAGAGCTGGAGCAGCTCGCCCACGAGCTGGGCCGGCCTGCTCGGCCCCGGAGGTGACCATCTCGATTTTCGCGTTCAGCAGCCATCTCATAATTCCCCGCAAAGCTAATTGTATCGGCCCAATCCGCGGAATTATTATGGTCGGAATTCTCCGCGCATCCGGAAACTCTCGCGTACATTCGAATCCATGGCGCTCCTGGCTTCCACCATTGATCAGTCACGACTGCGGGCCGTCTCCGCGGTGGCCTCGGCCGTGCTCGTCGCGGGCATGATGGCGACGTCCGCGAGTCCGGCCCACGCCGCGTCGGCGAACGGCCCGGCGGCCCGGCAGGAAAGCGCGGACGCTCCCCGGTGCGGATTCTTCGTCAATCAGGTAAGACAGACGCGATTCGCCGTATACGGCCATTGCGGGCCGACGACCATTCTCGTGCATGTCGACGTCAGTGGGGGCGGTAGTACGAACGACTACCACCTGTGCGTCGGCCCCGGAAACACACTCCTGGGTTTTTACGGCAACATACTGAACGCGTACTACATCGGTGGAGCAGGGTGCCGCCGGGGCGACCGGACGGGGCACACCCCTCACTGAGGCTCTCTCCACGATCACTCCAGGGTGGCTCGATCCATAGACTGATCGCATGTCAGCCACCGATCTCCAGCGCATCGCGGCCTCGTGACGGTCCGGTGTCGTTGCCGAGGGACGCAGAGCCTCTGGTGGGGACGGGCGTCAATCCGATGATGAGCGGCAGGCCGGCGGTCACTCGTCGCCGGGGCACCGCGGGCGCCCCGGCGACGGTGGACACGGTGGGTCAGACGCGGGTCCAGCGCTGGTTGGCCTGGCCGTGGCAGGTCCAGATGATGACCTTGGTGCCGTTGGCGGTGCCGTTGGCGTACACGTCCAGGCACTTGCCGGCACCCACCGCGGTGATGGAGCCGTCGCTGTTCAAACTCCACTTCTGGTTGTTCTGTCCGTTGCAGTCCCAGATGATCACATTAGTGCCGTCGGCCGTGCCCTGGTCGTACACATCCAGGCACTTGTTCCCGTACACCCGCAGCTCGCCCGCGCCGGTCAGCGTCCACTTCTGATTGGCCTGGCCGTTGCAGTCCCAGATCTCCGTCCGCGTGCCGTTGGTCTGCGAGGCACCCGTCACGTCCAGGCACCGGGCCGAGCTCAGACTCTTGAGCGCGCTCGTGGTCGGCTCGGTGATGCCCCCTCCGGTCACGACGTACATCTGGGCCCCGTGGGCGGGCACCGACGCGCTGATCGTCCCCGGCGAGGAGCCGGTCGTGTGCGCCCACAGGTCGCGCACGGAGTAGGAGGAGGCGGAGCCGAGCCCGATGGCGGCGGCGGTGGTGGACACCGTCGCCGTGGAGTTGCCCCGGTTGAGCAGCACGACCGCGACCGAGTCGTCCGACATCGGCTTGCGCCACACCTCGAGGCCGCCGTTGTCGCTGATCTTGTGGCCCTGCTTGCCGCCCCAGTCCTGGTTGACGGCGATGACCTCGGTGTTGGTGAGGATCGTGCGGGTCTCGGCGCTCATCGAGCGGATGTCGTTGCCCGCGATGAGCGGCGCGTTCAGCAGCGCCCAGAGGCTGAAGTGGGCCCGCGACTCGGTCGCCGTCATCGAGCCGACACCGACCTCCAGCATGTCGGGGTCGTTCCAGCCGCCCGGTCCCGAGTACGCCTCGAGCCCGACCTGCTGGTCCAGGATGCTCGTGACGGAGCCCCAGTCCGCCTGGATGTCGCCCGTCGTGCGCCAGAGGTTGCCCGTCGACATCCCCCAGGTCCAGACGCTCTCCTCCCCCCAGTTGCACAGGCTGTACACGATCGGGCGCCCGGTGGCCGCCAGCGCGTCACGCATGGCGGTGTACCGCTGCTGCCCGTTCTTGCCCTGGTGGTCGCCGCAGTTGTCGTACTTCAGGTAGTCGATCCCCCACGACGCCCACAGCGCCGCGTCCCGCTGCTCGTTGCCGAGGCTGGCCGGATACCCCGCGCAGGTCGTGAGGCCGGCCGAGGAGTAGATGCCGAGCTTCAACCCCTTGGAGTGGACGTAGTCGGCCAGGGCCTTGATGCCGCTGGGGAACTTCGCCGGGTCCGCCACCAGGTCGCCGTCGGCGTTGCGGGACCGGGTCGACCAGCAGTCGTCGATGTTGACGTACTTGTAGCCCGCGGCCGCCATGCCGCTGGAGACCATGGTGTCCGCGGTCTGCCGGATGAGCGACTCGCCGACGTCGCAGCCGAAGCTGTTCCAGTCGTTCCATCCCATCGGGGGCGTACGGGCCAGCCCGTTGTCCAGCGCCGTGGCGGGCGACGTCGCACCGTCGACCGCGATCAGAGAGCCGGAGGCCAGCACCGCCGCCAGCGTCCATCGCAGGATCCTACGCATCTGACTCCTCGCGGGTGGGTCATCCGGATGATCCAGAATCAAACACAAGCCATCGAGATCCATCAGGATGGTGCGCCTGAATACCACACGAGTCAATGGAGTTGTGGGCGCTTTTGTTGCTATATGTGGCCCCTGCTGGCCGCCCGGTGCCGGATGACCGCTCGTCACCGGACCGGCACCTCGAGCTCGCCCGCCTCCGGCGCGAGCGTCCGCGCGAGGTCCTCGGCCGGGTCCGCCTGCTCGGACTTGGGTCGGGGCTTGGTGAAGGTGACGTTCACCGGGCGGTTGCGGCGCTTGCCCTCGTCGGTGTCGTTGCCGTACAGGGGGCGGCGGGAGCCGTACCCGCGAGCCTGGAATCGCACGCCCCCACGTGTCAGCAATGCCGCCAGGGCGCTCTGTACCGCCTGGGCGCGGCGCTGCGACAGCGGGTCGTTGACGGCGTCGGTGCCGGAGGCCCGCAGGATCCGGTCAGGCATCCATCAGCCGGGAATCACCGCCGTGGCCTCGACCTCGACCAGTTGGTCCTTGTAGCCGAGGGCGGCGACGCCGAGCAGCGTGCTGGGCACGTCGTGCCCGCCCATGTACTCGCGGTAGACCTCCCAGGCGGCGACCAGGTCGGCCTGGCGGGAGGAGGCCACGTACACGGTGGTCTTGGCGACGTCGGTCAGTGACGCGCCGGCGTCCTCCAGGGCGGTCACGAGGTTGCGCATCACCTGGTGGGTCTGGCCGGCGTAGTCGCCGACGGCGACGGTGTTGCCGTCGAGGTCGAGGGGGCACGCACCGGCCACCCAGATGGAGCGCACGGGCGCGTCCGCGACGGCGGCGTAGGCGTAGTCGACCGCCTGTGTGAGGCGGCTTTCGCGGATCAGGCGGACGCCAGAATTAGTAGGCATGCGCATATGATCTACATTGGCTTATAATCTGTCAACGCATATAATTACTCCATGACAGACCGTCGCGACCTCGCCGCGATGCTCCACCCCCTGGTGCAGTCGCTCATCGCCGCCGAGCAGCCCGTGCTGGCCGCGCACGGGATCTCCATGTGGGCGTACGCGGTGCTCGCCGCCCTTGAGGACAACGCCGTGCGCACCCAGGCCGCTCTGGCGGAGGCGATCGGCGCCGACAAGACCCGTATCATCAGCACCCTCGACAGGCTGCAGGAGGCGGGGCTCATCACCCGCGATCCCGACCCCCGGGACCGGCGGGCACGCGTCCTCGCGATCACCGCTCGGGGCGGCGAGGTCTGCCGATCGGTACGGGCCGGCATCCAGGCCAACGAGGACCGCCTGCTCGCCCGGCTGCCCGAGGGTGAGCGCGAGAGCTTCCTGCGCGCCGTACGGACGCTGTCGCGGCTCACCCGCGAGGAGATCGTCAGCGGGACCGATCCGCGTTAGCCGCGCCGGTGCCGCGGCAGCAGCAGGCTGACCGCCGCGATGGCCAGGCCGAGCCCGGCCGCCATGAGGAAGACCAGGCCGTAGCCGGCGGCGAGGGCGTCGGCCGGGGAACTCCCGCCGGCCTCCGACGCGGCTCTGGCGCCGGCGGCCGTCGCGAGCACCGCCAGGCCGATCGACCCGCCCACCTGGCCGGCGGTGTTGGCCAGGCCGCCGATGATCCCCGCGTCGCCCTCGGGAACGTCGGCGGTCGCCGCGGCCATGAGGGTGGGGAAGGTCAGGCCGATGCCGACCGCGACGAGCAGCGTAGGACCGAGCACGCTGGTGACGTAGCCGCTGTCGGCGTGGGCCAGGGAGAGCCAGCCGAAACCGGCCAGGAAACAGGCGCTGCCGGCCAGCACCAGGGGCCGCACGCCGGTCCGCGGCAGCAGGGCGGCGGCCCATCGCGCGACCACCATGAACATCACTGCCGCGGGTGTCTGCCCGAGCCCGGCCTGAAGCGCGCTGAAGCCGAGCACGTTCTGCAGGAAGAGCGAGGTGAAGTACCACATCGCGATGGTGATCGCGCCGAACAGCAGCAGCATGCCGTTGCCGACGGCCACCCCACGGATCCGGAACAGCCGCAGGGGCATCATCGGCTGGGCGGCGAAACGCGCCTCCACCACGGTGAAGACGGTGAGCAGGAGCAGGCCCGCCACCACTGGCCCGACGACCAGCCCGGACGACCAGCCGTGATCGGCGCTCTGCATGACCCCGTAGATCAGCGCGGCCAGCCCCGCCGTCCCCGTGACCGCGCCGGTGAGGTCGAGCGATCCCCGCCGGCCGGTCCGCGCGCCGGCCAGCGACATCACGGCCACCACGATCAGCACCGCGCCGATCGGCACGTTGATGAGGAAGACCCACCGCCACGACAGGCCGGTTGTGAGGGCACCGCCCGCGACCGCGCCGGCCATCCCGCCCACACCGCCCGAGGCGGACCACGCGCCGAACGCCCTGGCGCGCGCGCCCGGCTCGGTGAAGAAGGTGTTGATCACGGCCAGCGTCGCCGGGGCCATCATGGCCGCTCCGACGCCCTGCGCGACGCGGGCCGCCACCAGGACCTCCGGAGTGGTCGCCAGGCCGCCGACCAGACTCGAGGCGGAGAACAACAGCAGCCCGGCGGCCAGCATCCGGCGCGGGCCGGCCAGGTCGGTGGCGCGGCCGCCCAGCAGCATGAAGCCGGCGAAGGCGAGCAGGTAGCCGTTCACCACCCAGGCCAGGCCGGTCGGTGTGAAGCCGAGGTCCTCGCGGACCGAGGGCAGGGCGACGTTGACGATGGACGCGTCCAGGATCACCATGAACTGGCAGGCACACGCCAGCGACAGGACCAGCCAGGCGGGGCCGGCGTGCGGCCTGGCCCGCTGGGGTGCGGTGCTGGTGCTTGTCATGACTTCCTCCTTGTCGATCCGCCGCTCACGCGGTGCGGGAGGTTGTCCCGGCCATGGCTTCGCGGGGGTTCCCGTCGTCCGCGGCGGCGCGGCCGTCCCCCAGCAGCCGGATCGTGATCCGGGCCAGCCGCCGTCCCTGGTACCTGGCCGCCTCCAGTGCCGCGGCGTCCGGGCCGTCTCCGGTCGGGCCGGTCACGAACGACGTGCCGTAGGGGTTGCCGCCGGCGGCGTACACAGCCGGATCGGTGAATCCGGGCGGGACGATCAGTGCCCCCCAGTGGTAGAAGACATTGCCCAGCGACAAGATCGTGGCCTCGCTGCCGCCGTGCCGGTTGAACGCCGAGGTGAATGCCGTCACCGGCTTGTCGGCCAGTCCCCCTTCCTGCCACAGCCCGCCGGCCTGGTCGATGAACTGCTTGAGCTGCGCGGCCGGCGCGCCGAACCGCGTCGGCGTCCCGAACGCGAACGCGTCGGCCCACGCCAGGTCCTCGACCGAGGCCTGAGTGATCGACGTGGTGGCGTCGACGTGCCGCCGCCACTGCGGGTTCTGGGCGATCGCGCTGTCGGACGCCAGTTCGGCGACCCGCCGCAGCCGCACCTCGGCCCCGGCCGAGGCGGCGCCCTCGGCGACGGCCTGCGCGAGTGCGTGCACACTGCCTGTCGCGCTGTAGTAGATGACGGCGACCTTCGCGGTCATATCGGCTCCCTCGATGTCATGTAAGATTAGTTACGCGGATAAATATTACGCACATAACTAATCTGGTCAAGGAGAGCCCATGGACTTCGAGCAAGCCGACGCCCTCAACCAGGCCATCCGCCTGCTGAGCCTGCGCCACCGGGCCAGGGCCGCCACGCTGCTGGCCCCGCTCGGCCTGCACCCCGGGCAGGAGGCGCTCCTGCTCGAACTCGCCCGGACCGGCCCGATGATCCAGGCCCAGCTCAGCGAGGCGCTCGGCTGCGAGCCGCCCAGCGTCACGCTCATGACGCGCAAGCTCGAAGCCGCCGGCCACATCCGCCGCGGACCCGCCCCCTCCGACAAGCGCGCCAGCGTCGTCGAACTCACCGACAGCGGCAAGGCGCTCGCCGACCAGGTCAAGCAGCTGTGGTGCGCCCTGGCGGAGGAGACCGTGACCGGCCTGCCCGCCGAAACGGTGGCGGAACTACCCGGCGTCCTCAAGACCTTGACCGGCAACGTAGACACCAGGCGCCCCGCCCCCCGCACGGTCGCCGGCACGGTCCAGACGGGTGAGTCCTGAGCCGTTCGGGGTGCGGGAACGGCGGAGGGTGTTGGCGAGCTGTCTGCGCCGGCAGGCATCGGCGGGCGTCGGCGGGCGTCGCGTGGAGCCGCCCGGGTGCCGGACCTCCTACGATGGATCTACTTTGTAAAGGGCAGGGGGTGCTCCGGTATCCCCATACCGTATGAAGACAACCACTCTGCAAGGGAGACGTGAAAGTGGCACGCGAAGCCGCCTGGGCGGTCATCACCGCGATGTACGACGCCTACGGGCGTGGTGACCGGGCCGGGATCGACCGGCTGCTGCACCCGGAGGCGACGATCTGGGACTCGGCGGACCCCGCGCTGATCACCAGCCTGGCGCAGCTGGACAAGGTCCGGGACGCCCGGCCCGCCGACGGCCCGCAGGAGACCGGGGTGCGCGCCCACGACGAGGTCGTCGACGTCTGGGGGGAGACGGCCCTGGCCCGCTACCTGCTCCGTGTGGACTTCGCCGAGGGCGAGCCGGAGATCGTGCGGACCACCGCGGTGCTGCGGCTCGTCGAGGGGGAGTGGCTCATCGTGCACATCCATGAGAACACGATCTGACCTGCGGATATCCTGAAGCGGCAGGGCCTGCTGCACGCCTGGTGCCGGGTCCGGCGGGCGGAGTGCACAGTTCTTCCGGAGGGGGCTGGACCTATGGTGCGGCAAGACTTCGCGCCCCCCTCCCGAGGAGCCCCATGACCGCCACCGAAACCCGGACGCTGCCCATCGGCGCCGCCTTCGACCGGATGCCGTTCACCCGCAGACACATCCTGATCGCGCTGGCGCTGTTCGTCGCGTTCGTCATCGAGTCCTGGGAACAGCTCGCCCTCATCTACGTGTCCGGAGACCTCGGCACGGCCTTCGGCGTCAACGAGGCCGGGATCGGACTGGTGCTGTCGGCCGTCGCGTTCGGCATGATCCCCGGCGCGCTGGTGTGGGGGCCGGTCGCCGACCGGATCGGCCGCCGGCCCGCCTGCTTCTGGTCCCTGGCCGCCTACGGGGTGATCGCGCTGGCCTCGGCGTTCGCGCCGAACGTGGAGACCCTGATCGCGCTGCGGGTGGCCTCGGGGCTCGCCCTGGCGGGTGTCTACACCGTCACCTTCCCCTACTTCCTGGAGCTGCTGCCCACCAGGAGCCGGGGCCGGGCGGCGGTCTACCTGTCGATCGGCTGGCCGATCGGCATGCTGGCCGCCATCGGCGCCTCGGTCTGGCTGGGCGACCTCGGATGGCACGTGGTCGTCGTCGCCAGCGCGGTGGCGGGCCTGTGGGCGTTCGCGATCAGGGCCTGGATGCCCGAGTCGCCCTACTGGCTGGCCGCCAGGGGCCGCCAGGACGAGGCGCGGGCGGTGCTGCGCGCGCTGGGCAGTCCCGACGCCGACGCGGTCTTCACGGTCACCACCGAGCGCGCCGGCCACCCGCTGGACCTGCTGCGCGGCAGGCTCCGCATGATCACCGTGGTGATGCTGCTGCTCAACTTCTCCTTCAACTGGGGCTACTGGGGCCTGCAGACCTGGCTGCCCACGTTGCTGCAGCAGAAGGGCCTGAGCATGGACGCGAGCCTCGGCTTCGCGGCGCTCAGCGCGCTCATGATGATCCCCGGCTACGTCAGCGCGTCGCTGCTCACCGGACGCTTCGGCCGCAAGAAGGTCTTCCTGGTCTACGTGGTGGCCGCGGCCCTCGGCGGGCTGGGTTTCGCCACCGCGTCCACGATGACCGGCCTCTACGTGGGCAACTTCGTCCTGTCGTTCTTCAGCCTGGGCGCCTGGGGCGTGTGGAACACCTGGAACGGCGAGTTCTACCCGACCGCGCTGCGCGGCACCGGCTACTCGTGGGCGACGGCCTCCCAGCTGGTGGCCACCACCGTCGCCCCGTCCGCGGTGGGGGTGCTGCTGGCCCACGCCACCGGCTTCACCGCGACCATGCTGGTGATCAACGCGTTCATGGTGGTGACGGCGCTGCTGGCCGTACCGCTGCCGGAGACCGAGGGACGCGGCCTGGAATGATCCTCGGTGTCGATCTCGGAGGGCACGCGCCGGTGGTGGCGGCCGTCCGGGACGGTGCCCTGACGGAGCCGGTCGGCGCGGCCCGGGCGGTGTCGGTCGCGGTGGACCTCGACACGGTACGGCGGGCCGGGGTCGCGGCGATCAGGGTCGCCGGGCCGTGCCCGCCGGGCCTCGGCCCCCTGGTGGGCTGGCCGCCGGATTCGGGGACGGCGACGGTCGTCCGGGGCGGCCACAGCCTCACCGGGCGGCCGATCGCCGAGCTGGACGCCGGCGCGGTGGCCCGCTTCGCCGCCGGATGCGGCCTGACGGACTTCGCGGTGACCGCGACCGGCTCGCCGGTGGTGGCCGATCACGAGCTGGCCGTCGCGGAGATCATCACGGCCGAGGTGCCCGGGGCGCGGATCACCCTGTCGTACGAGTTCGGCCGGGCCGGGCTGCGGGAGCGGGAGAACAGCGCGATCCTGAACGCGGCGCTCGGCCCGGAGGCCGACCGGATCGCGGACCGGATCACCGGCCGGATGGCCCGTGACTTCCCGGGGACGCCGCTGCTGTTCGCCAGGACCGGGACGGGCCTGGTCTCCGCCCCCTACTTCCGCCGCTACCCGCTGGTCTGCTATCTGGGCGCCTTCACCTGCGCGCTGCGCGGCGGCGCGGCGCTGGCCGGGCTGGCCGACACCGTGGTCCAGGAGCGGGGGACGAGGGTGCGCACCGGTCTCGTGGCCGGGGGAGTGCCCAGGACCGGGGGGCGGCGCGACACCGGCGTCCCGGTCAACGTGCCGCTGCCGATGTCCGTGCAGGCTCCGGGGGGCGTCGCGGTGGGGCCCCGCGCGCGGGAGGCGGGCCCGGGCTGGCAGGTGCCGGAGCGGGCGGAGCTGGCCGTGGCCTACGGGGCGGCGCTGGCCGGGCCCACCGCCGAGGTGGAGCGGATCGTGCACGCCCGGGGCCGCGCCGAGCTCGACCGGGCGATCGACGACGCCCGCGACGAGGCGCTGACCCGCGTGGTGAGCGCCGGAGCGGCCCCCGGATCCGCCCGTGTCGCCACCACGGTCGTGAACCCGCTCTCCTACCTGCCCGACGGCCTCTACCGGGTGCAGGTGAAGGCGGAGGGAGCGCCCCCATGAGTTACCGTCCGCGTGGTGATGCCGGGAGCTCCGTGGTGACGCCGGGAGGGGGATCGGCGTGATCGACTCCGGCTCGCTCGCCGCCTTCGCCGCCGGGTCGCGGCTGTTCGCCACCGGCGCGGCCGATTCGTCCTTCCAGGTCGCGCTCGACTGGGCCGCGTCGGTGCTGGGCGCCGGGGTGCCGGTGGTCGACGCGGGAGCCCTGCCGCCGGAGACGCTCTGCGTCGCGGTCAGCCTCTACGGCTCCACCACGGCGCTCGGCGAGCAACTGCCCCGGGGGGACGAGCCCCGCCGGGTGGTCCACGCGCTGGAGCGCCGGCTCGGCCGGCGGGCCGGCGCGGTCGTGGCGCTCAACCTGGCCGCGGAGAACGCGCTGCTGCCGGTGATCACCGCGGCGCTGCTGGGCGTGCCGCTGGTGGACGGCGACGGCACCGGGCGGGTGTTCCCGCTGATCGAGCAGACCACCTACACCCTGGGCGGGGTCGCCGCCACGCCGCTCGAACTCGCCGGTCCCACCGGGGACCTGGTCGGGCTCGACACCGGGTCCGGCCGGGTGGAGGAGCTGGCCCGCCCCCTGGTCCTGGCCCTGGGCGGCTGGGCGCTGGCCGCCTGTTACCCGATGTCCGCCGAGGTCCTGTCGCGCGTCCTGGTCCCCGGCACGGTCGGCCGCCTGCTGGCGGCGGGCGTCCCGGGCGCCCCGCGTTCCCTCGCCGCGCCGTACGGCGTGCGGACCCTGTGCAGGGGCCGGATCGCCGAGGTGGGGGGAAGCACCGGCTACGGCGGGGACCGGTCGCTGCCGTCGCTGCCGTCCAGCATCGTGGTCCAGGAGACCGAGGGGCTGGGCAGGCTGGTCCGGCTGGAGGCGCACAACGAGGTCGTGCTCGCGCTCGCCGACGGCGCGGTGGCGGCCATGGCGCCCGACCAGATCTGCATGATCTCGACGCTGGACGGGGTGGTGGTGGACGTCGACAAGGCGTATCCGGGCCTGGAGGTGGAGGTCATGGTGGTGCGGGCCGCGCCGGTCTGGCACACCGAGGAGGGCCGGGCGCTGGGCGGGCTGCGGGCGTTCGGGGTGCCGTTGTGAGGCGGGACGGGCGGTCGGGGGAGGCGCGATGGCCGAGCTGAGGGAGCGTCCGGGGTGGGCCACCCCGGTCACGGTGGCCGAGTTGGTCAACGGCGGCCCGCTGGCCGGGGCCCGGATGTACGGCACGGGCGAGAACCCGGTGCGCCAGGTCCGCATCGTCGACGACCTGGCGGTGTTCGGGGCGGTGCTCCCGCACACCGCGGTGGTGCTGATCGGCGCCGCCGCCAGCGGCGGCTGGGCGGTGGAGATGGCCATGCGCCGGGCCTGGGAGCAGGCCGCGGCGTGCGTGATCACCTCGTCGGCGGGAGGGCTGGCCGGGTCCGGCGCGGTGCTGGCCGAACGGCTCGGCGTAACGGTGATCTTCGTTGACGAGGACCCGCTGGTGACAGCGGTGCGGGTGGCGTCGGCCGCGGCCCGCCCGGAGGCGGCCAGGACCCAGCTGGTGGCCCGCTGCGCCACCCGGCTGGCGGAGGCGGGAGGGTCGGCCCGGCGGGTGCTCGGGGTGCTCAACGCCGAGCTGTCCGGGACCGCCGTGGCATTCCTGGACCCCTACGGTTCGCACCTGGCCGGCCGCCGGGGACAGGGGAGCCCGCTCGCGGAGGTGGAGGTGCCCGACGCGGAGGGCAGGCCGCTGGGGGTGCTGGTGGCCTACGGCCCCTTCCGCTCGCCCGGCTGGCCGTCCGTGGTGGGCGCGGTCCTGTCCCTGGCGGCCGCCCCGCTGGCCGCCTGGGCCGCCACCGGACGGCTCGCCGCCGAGCGGGACGCGGCCGTCCGGTCGGCCCTCGCCACCCGGCTGCTGACCCAGGCCGCCTCGCGGCCGCAGGCCCCCGCGGTGGCCGGGGGCGGGACGGCGACCGGCCAGGACGCGGGGACGGCCGGGCCCGTCGGCGACGGGCCCGGCCCGGGCGAACCGGGTGAAGCGGCCGGTGATGAGAGGGCGGCCGGTCAAAGGGCGGGCGGACCGGCCGGCGGCGCGGGGAGCGCGGGCGACGGGCCCGGTGCGGAGGCGGACGGGGCGCTCGCCCGCGCGGTCGCCCTCGGCTGGCCGGTCGGTGGGCCGCTCACCGGATACGCCGTCCGACCCGTCGGCGGCGGGCGGGACGAGACCGGGACGGCCGGATCGGTCATCGCCACGATCCTCGGCCCCGGCCCCGTGCTGTCGCGGGGCGGGAGCTGGGCGGGCTGGTCGGACCTGCCTCCCGACCGGCTCGCCGGCCGCCTGGCCGAGTGCCTCGCGGCCATGCCGATCCCCTGCTCGGCGGGGGTCGGCGCCCGGGTGCCCGATCTGAGCGGCATGCAGGAGTCACTTCTCGGGGCGGAGGCCGCCGCGGCCGCCTCCCCGGCCGGCGAGGTCGCCCGCGCCGACCGGCTGGGGCCGGCCAGGCTGCTGGCCGCGCTGCCCGCCGGGGTGCTCCGCGCCCAGGCGCGGGTGACCCTCGGCCCGCTGCTGGAGGTGGACCGGGAGGGGACGCTGCTGGAGACCCTCGCCGCCGTCCTGGACGAGGGAGGGGCCTCCCGCGCGGCCGAGCGCCTCGGCGTCCACCGCAACACCGTCACCACCCGCCTCGACCGGATCCGCGCGGCCGGCTTCGACATCGACGACCCGGCCTCCCGTCTCGCCCTTCACCTGGCCTGCCACGTGCTGCGCTGACGGCCCCGGGACGGGCCGGCGGCGGTGACCACGCCCTCGGCGAGGTCGCGGGCCGTGGCCGAGCGGTCGCGGAGTCCGGCCGGGCCGTACCCGCCGCCGCCGCCCGACTCGCAGCGCAGCACGTCGCCCCTGCGGACCGGCAGGGCGTTGACCTTGAGCATCTCGCGCTCGCCGGAGGTGCCCGGGTTGAGGGTGACCCGCGGCGGGGCCCCGGCACCGCCGCCGGCCAGACCCCAGGCGGGCGTGACCGAGCGCTCGAACCACAGCGACAGCGAGGTGTCCGCGCCGAACTCGTACTCCCGGACGACGCCGTGGCCGCCACGCCAGCGGCCGGCGCCACCGGTGTCCGGACGGATCTCGTACCGGGTGACGCGGACCGGGAAGAGGGTCTCCAGGACCTCGATCGGCATGTCGCGCAGGGAGCCGTTGACGCTGTTGATCAGGCAGGTCTCGCCGTCGCCGCCCTCCCAGGCGCCCCAGCCGCCGACGGTCGCCTCCTGGGAGACGTACAGCTTGCCGGTGCGTGGGTCCACACCGGACATCTGGACGATGAGGGAGTCGCCGTAGCTGGCCGCCGCGGCCCTGCCGGGCAGCGCCGGGGCCAGGGCCCTGACCACCAGGTCGATGACCAGGCCCAGGTGGGAGTAGTAGTACTGGCAGGCGGCGGGAGACTCGGCGGCGAGCATCGAGCCGGGGCGGGTCGCCACCGACAGCGGGCGGAAGGAGCCTCCGTTGAGCGGCACCTCGCCGCTGACCAGGAGCTTGTAGGCGACCCGGACGGCTGCCACGGCCTGGGCGGCGCCGCAGTTGACCGGGCCGGTGGCCTGGTCGGCGCAGTCGGTGAGGTCCACCGTGACGTTCTCGCCGGCCACGGTCACGGTGACGTTCACCGGCAGCGGGGTGGCCAGGTCGATGCCGTCGTTGTCCAGGAACCCGCCGGCCCGGTAGACGCCGTCGGGGACGGCGGCGATCGCGGTCCGTTCCAGCCGCTCGGTCTGCGCGAAGATCTCATCCCGGGCGACCGTCACCGTGTCGAGGCCCCAGCGGGAGACGATCTCGGCCAGGCGCCGCCGCCCGGTCGTCACGCAGGCCACCTGAGCCCGCATGTCGCCGAGGGTGGCGTGCGGGAAGCGCACGTTGCGGGCGATCACCTGGTGCAGGTCCGCGCAGGCCGCGCCGCCCTCGTAGATCTTGACCGGGCCCAGGCGCAGCCCCTCCTGGAAGATCGAGGTGGAGTCCATCGACCCGCCCGGGTCCTTGGAGCCCATGTCCAGCCAGTGCGCGCGGGAGGCGGCGAAGCCGGCCAGCTCGCCGTCGACGAAGATCGGTCCGTAGACGGTGACGTCGTTGAGATGCGTACCGCCGATGTAGGAGTCGTTGAGCATCCACACGTCGCCCTCGCGCCACACCTGGCGGCCGTGCAGGCGCTCGGTCTCGCGGGTGCAGACCTCCAGGTTGCCCAGGAAGATCGGCAGGCCGGAGGACTGGCCGAGCACGTTGTGGTCGCGGTCCAGCAGGGCGACCGCGCAGTCCTTCGCCTCGTAGATCACCGGGGTGTAGGAGGACCTGATCAGGGTGGTGTTCATGTCCTCGGCCGCCTGCAGCAGCGCGCAGCGGATGATCTCCGTGGTCACCGGGTCGATCATTTGGCCCCTCCCACCTTGATGACCAGAAATCCGTTGTCGTCCACCGAGGCCACGCAGCCCGGCGGGATCACCGTGGTCGCCGTCTCCTCCACGACGATCGCCGGGCCGGTGAGCTCCCCCTCCAGCGCGCCGCGGCGCAGCACGGGGGTGGGATGCGCCTCGCCGTCGAAGATCACATCCCGTACGGTCCGCGGCCCGTCGTCCGGCTGGGCGGCGTGGGTGGCGGCGGCCCGGGGGAACACGCCGAAACCGGTGCTGCGCAGCGCCACGAACTCCACCGGCGCCTCAGGGGTGGCATGGCCGTACCGCCTGGTGTGCGCCTCGGCGTAGCGGGCCGCGATCCGCTCCGGGAAGCCGGGCGCGCCCGGCTCGTCCGCGCCTTCCAGGGGGATGGTCAAGGTGTAGTCCTGGCCCTCGTAGCGCATGTCCACCGCGTGCTCGACCCGCATCCGGCCGCCCGCCACCCCCTGCCCGGCCAGCGCGTCGAGCGCCTGGGCCTGCAGGTCCGCCAGCCGGGCCGCCATGTCGGCGCCGTCCAGCTTCTCGCCCGCGCGGAAGTAGGGGTGGCTCAGGTCGCGGCGGACGTCGGCCTCCAGCATGCCCCAGGCCGAGAACGCGCCGGGGAAGCGGGGGATGACCACCTCGGAGACGCCGAGCTCGCGGGCGATGAAGACCGCGTGCATGGCGCCGGCGCCGCCGAAGGCGACCAGGGCGAACTCGCGCGGCTCGACGCCGTGCTCCACGGTGAGGGTCCGGATGGCCTGGGCCATCTTGGCGTTGGCCACGCTGCAGACGCCCTCGGCGGTCTGGAGCGTCTCCAGGTGGAGTTCGTCGGCCAGGCCGGCCACGGCCCGGTGGGCGGCCTCGACGTCCAGGGTCATCAGCCCGCCGGCGAACCAGGCCGGGTCCACCCGGCCGAGGACCACGTTGGCGTCGGTGACGGTCGGCTGGACGCCGCCCCTGCCGTAGCAGGCCGGCCCGGGGACGGCCCCCGCCGACTCGGGGCCGACCCGCAGCGCGCCGGCCTCGGCGTAGGCGATGGAGCCGCCGCCCGCGCCGATCGTGTGGAGGTTCACGATCGGCATCAGCACGGGGAAGCCCTCGACGCGTGCCTCGGCGCTGATGTCCGGCCTGCCGTCGACCACCAGGGACACGTCGAAGGAGGTGCCCCCCATGTCCACGCAGATGGCGTTGGGCCGGCCCAGGAGCCGGGCCGCCGCGACGCCGCCCATGGTGCCGCCGACTGGACCGGACAGCAGGGTCTGCAGCGGCCGCCGCATCGCGTAGGAGGCGTTGACCAGGCCGCCGGAGGACTGCATGACGTGCACCGGGACCGTCAGGCCCCGCTCGGCGAACCGTTCCTCGATGCCGGCCAGGTAACGACGGACCACGGGCCCGGTGTACGCCTCCAGCACCGCGGAGGAGGTCCGCTCGTACTCGCGCCATTCGCGGGCCACCTCGTGGGAGAGGACGACGAGGACGTCCTCGCCCAGTTCCTCGGCCAGGATCTCGCCCGCGCGGATCTCGTGGGCGGGGTTGACGTAGCTGAACAGCAGGCAGAGGGCGACCGCGTCGAAGCCCCCGTCGCGGGCGCGCCGGCCCGCGGCCCTGACGGCGTCCTCGTCCAGGGGGACGATCTCCTCCCCGCGCCAGTCCAGCCGCCCGGCGACCTCCACCACGTCCGAGCGGGGGACCAGCGGCTCGGGCTTGCGGTAGCGCAGGTCGAACATCCGGTCCCGGTTGCCGCGGGCGATGCGGTAGACGTCCCGGGCGCCCTCCCCGGTGACCAGCAGCACCCGGGCGCCCTTGCGCTCCAGCAGCGCGTTGAGCCCCTGGGTGGTGCCGTGCACGAAGAAGGAGATCTCGGCCGGGTCGTCCACGACCCGGCCGAGTGCGGAGAACACGCCCTCGGCGAGGTTCCCCGGCGTGGTCGGCGCCTTGGAGGCCACCACGCCGCCGGTCCGTTCGTCGTAGCGGACGACGTCGGTGAAGGTGCCGCCGATGTCCATGGCGGTTCGGAAGCTCATGCGGCGAAGGTATGCCAGGACGCCGCGCCGCCCCTGGGCGCTCCGCACAGCCCGGGCCGTCCGCCCGGGCGATCCGCCCTCGCCGGTAGCCTGTCGGGATGGCCGCGCCGTACCTCACGTTGGAAGACGTCATGGAGCACGAGATCGAGATCAAGCGGTCCCGCTTCATCTGCGCGCTCGCCCCGGCGGCCTCGGAGGAGGCGGCCCGGCGGTTCGTGGCCGGGCGCAGGCGGCTGTACGGCGACGCCACGCACAACTGCTCCGCCTACGTGATCGGCGGGGACCGGCTGGTCCAGAAGGCCGACGACGACGGGGAGCCCGGTGGCACCGCCGGGACCCCGATGCTGGAGACGCTGCTGCGCCGCGGGCTCGGCGACGTGGTGGCGGTGGTCACGCGTTACTTCGGCGGGGTCAAGCTGGGCGCGGGCGGTCTGATCCGGGCGTACGGCTCGTCGGTCGGCAAGACACTGGACCTGACGCCCCTGGTCGAGATGGTGCCGGCCAGGGTCATGTCGGTGACCGTGGACCATGTTCAGGCCGGGCGCCTGGAGAACGACCTGCGCGCCTCGCCGTACGAGGTCAGGGAGGTCGTCTACGGCGCCGAGGTCGGTTTCCGGATCGCGGTGCGGGAGGCGGAGCTGCCCGTCTTCCCCGGCTGGGTCGCCACGCACACGGCCGGCCGGGCAGAGGTCGGGGCCGGGGAGAGGGTCTACCTCAGGAAGATCTGAGCCTCCCCGGCGAGGGCCGGGGCGGCCTTCCGCCGACCGGCCGCCTCCCGGGCAGCCGCCCGGCCCGGCGGAAAAATATGGGATGGATCACAGGCGATCGCGGAACTTTACGGCGACCGGCCGGTCGGGGCCCGCCCGGCCGGGGCCGGCGCCCGGTCCCCGGTCCGGCCCGCCGTCCGGCCGGTGGCGGCAGGTGGGGCGCTGACGTGCGGGAACCCCGGGGACCCCCTGATCACCTGCGCGGACGGTCCGGATATCGGGGCCGCGCGGCCGGGACCTGAGGTTTTCCGCACCCCGCGTGGTGGGGTGCTGCGGGGCGGGT
This sequence comes from Streptosporangium brasiliense, assembly GCF_030811595.1. Taxonomy (NCBI): domain Bacteria; kingdom Bacillati; phylum Actinomycetota; class Actinomycetes; order Streptosporangiales; family Streptosporangiaceae; genus Streptosporangium; species Streptosporangium brasiliense. Next base: position 7,927,751 of record NZ_JAUSRB010000002.1, on the reverse strand, counting down.
CCGACGGTCGTCCTCATTTCTGGCGTATTCAAACCTCTTTAGCCTTGTCGCCATGAGTGCAACCAACGTTGGCGGGATCGCCGGGTGGGCGATCAATCTTATGGAGACCCTGGGCGCGCCCGGGGCCGGGGTGGCGATCGCGCTCGAGAACCTGTTCCCGCCGCTGCCGAGCGAGGTGATCCTGCCGCTGGCCGGGTTCACCGCCAGCAAGGGGAACATGACGTTGTTCGACGCCGTCCTCTGGACCACCCTGGGGTCCGTCGTCGGCGCGCTGGCACTCTACGGGATCGGGGCGCTGCTGGGCCGCGAACGGGTGGTGGCCATCGCGGCGAAGCTGCCGCTGATCAGCGTCTCCGACATCGAGAAGACCGAGGCATGGTTCGCCAGGCACGGCAGGAAGACGGTCTTCTTCGGCCGGATGATCCCCATCTTCCGCAGCCTCATCTCGATCCCGGCGGGGGTCGAGCGCATGCCGATCACGGTCTTCACCCTCCTCACCACGCTGGGCAGCCTCATCTGGAACACGGCCTTCGTGATGGCCGGCTACCTGCTCGGGGAGAACTGGTCGTTGGTCGAGGACTACGCCGGGATCCTGTCCAAGGCCGTGCTGGGCGTCGTGGTGCTCGCCGTCGTGGTCTTCGTCGTGGTCCGGCTGACGGACCGGCGCAAGGGGAAGCACCACGCGTAGCGACGAACGGAGTGACAAGGGGCCGCCGGGCGTCGGCCGGACCGGCGCCGGGGGTCCCGGCGGCGCCGGCAGGCCACCGCGGCGCCCGTCCGGCCCGATCCGCACTCCATCGGAACCGGTAAGCAGTAATACTGATAACCGCGGACGAGGCAGAGGGAGAATCATGCGGATCGGCGAGCTGAGCCGGCGGAGCGGGGTCCCGATCCCCACGATCAAGTTCTACATGCGCGAAGGCCTCGTCTCCCAGGGCGAGCGCACCGGCCCCAACCAGGCGCAGTACGACGAGGACCACCTCAGGCGGATCAAGCTGGTGCGGGCGCTGGTCGAGGCCGGCGGCCTGTCCATCGCCGCGGCCCGCGAGGTGCTCGTGTTGATGGACTCCCAGGTCACCGACCTCGGGGTCCTCGGCAAGGCGCAGTACGCGCTGACCCCGCGCAAGGAGGAGCCCGCCGAGCCCGACGAGGCGGGGCGGTGGGCGGCCGGCCGGGTGGAGGAGCTGATCGACGGACGTGGCTGGGCGGTGAAGCCGACCAACCCCGCCCGGCGGACCCTCGCCGACGCGCTGGCCGCGCTCCACCGCCTCGGCCAGGAGGACTTCGCGCCGATCCTGCGGGAGTACGCCGAGGTGGCCGAGCGCCTGGCGGCCGTCGAGGTGGAGGCCATCCTGCGCCGGCCCGACCCGGCCGCGATGGCCGAGGCGGTCGTGGTGTGGACCGCCGTCGGCGACACGGTGCTGGGCTCCCTCCGGCGGCTGGCACAGGAGGCCGAGTCGGCCAGGAGGCTCGGCCCGGCGGAGGGATGAGCGGCGGCTGTTTCAGCGGCCGGCGGTCAAAATATGTGAATACAACGTGATTTCGCCGGCCAAAAAGCCTTCCCGGGCCGTTCAATATCCCACGCCGGCAGGCCGTGGGCCCGGGGCCGGGTGAGAGGATCTAAGAGGCCACGAGCCGGTGGCGGTGGAGGGCGACGGGAGGGGGAGAGCTCATGGGTCGGCCGGAGAAGGAGGCTGGCATGCCATGGACGGCCCCCTGCGCGTAGTCGCCTCGGCGCTGGCCGCGACGTCGCTCGCCGCGGCGGGATGCGGCAGCGGCGCCACCTCGCAGGCCCCACCGGCGCCGCGGACCTCTCGGGTCACCGGGACCTCTCCGGCCACCGGGACCTCTCTGGCCACCGGGACCTCTCTGGCCACCGGGACCGCGCCGGCCGCTCCGTCATCTCCGGCGCCCTCGGCCGCACCCGGCCGTCCGGTCCCCGGCCGCTCCCTTCCGGCGATCACCCCCGAAGAGCGCACTTCGGCCCTGGTCCGCCCGTCCATCGTCTACATAAAGACGAACTGGTCCGGTTATCTCCGGAACCTGTCGACCGGGAAAATATGGAAGAGCCGGCTCATCGGGTTCACCTCCACCTGCACCGGATTCGTGGTCAACCCCGACGGATACATCGTCACCGCGGGCCACTGCGTCGACCCCGGTATCGATGGCGCTTCCCGCATATTCTTCGACACGGTGATAAAAGAGGAACGGAAAGAGGGGAACAAGCACACCAAAGAGGAGCTGGACAGGGAGCTCGTCGGCGACTGGGTCGTCGAGGGACAGACGGCGGGGACGCCGGCGGACCGGGAGGTCCGCGTCCAGCAGGGCGTCGACTCCCTGGACGCCAGCGACTACGTGCAGAAACGCGCCCGCGTGCTCATGTTCGAACCCGTCGGCGAGGGAGACGTCGCGCTGCTGAAGATCGAGAGCGAGAACCTGACGGGTATCGAGGTCGCCCCGGAGGGCGTGGTCGAGATAGGGATGCCCGTCCTCGCGATCGGCTACTCCGGCAGCAAGAGCAGGGTGACGGACCGGACGCTGGAGCCGAGCAACAAGGACGGAAAGGTCAGCGCGCGGGACACCAGGGGAGGGGTGCCCGTCTACGAGATGAGCGCGCCGGTCTCGGACGGCATGAGCGGGGGACCCGTCGTGGAGACGTCCTCCGCCAGGGCGATAGGGCTGATCAGTTTCAACCTCTCGGAGGAGAGGCAGCCGTTCAACTTCGTGGCCTCCTCCGCGCTCATCCGGGAGCTCCTCGGCCGGAACGGGGTGCGGAACGACATCGGCGCCACGGGCAGGCACTACCGCACCGCGCTGGAGGACTACTGGGCCGGCGACTACGCCGGGGCGATAAGGGAGTTCGACGCCGTCCTCACCCTGGTCCCCTCGCACCGGCAGGCCCAGGAATACCGGACCAGGGCCGTGACGCGCATGGCGGAGCGGTCCGGCCCTTCCCCCTCATGACCCGGATCCCCTCCCGCGCGGGAGGGGGCAGGCGTCCCCGGCTCCGTCCGCCCGCGCCGCATCCGCGTGCGCGTGGCGCTCAGCCCTCCAGGGCGTACTGCATCACCCGGAGCTTGGCCTGGGCCTCGGCGAGCTCCGCGGCCGGCACGGAGTCGCCCATGATGCCGCAGCCGGCGAACAGGCGGGCCCGGCGGCCCTCGATCTGGGCGCAGCGCAGCGCGATGCCCCACTCGCCGTCGCCCCGGGCGTCGATCCAGCCGACCGGGCCGGCATAGCCGGCGCGGTCCATGCCCTCCAGTTCGCGGATGACGTCGAGCGCCGTCCCGGTGGGCGTGCCGCCGACGGCGGCTGTCGGGTGCATGGCGGCCACCACGTCCAGGACCGAGGTGCCGGCCGACAGCCGCCCGGTCACCGGGCTGGCCAGGTGCTGGACGTTGGACAGGACCAGGAGCTCGGGCTCCTCGGGCACCTTCAGCTCCGAGCAGAGCGGGGCCAGTGCCTCCCGGACCGACTCCACCGCGCAGGTGTGCTCGTAGCGGTCCTTGTCGGAGGCGAACAGGGCGGCGCCCCGCGCCATGTCGTCGGCCTCGTCGGTGCCCCTGGAGACCGTGCCGGCCAGCACCAGGGAGTCGACCGTCTCACCGGTGCGCCGGACCAGCAGCTCGGGGGTGGCGCCGACCAGCCCGGCGCAGGAGAAGGTGTAGCAGCCGGGATAGCGGGCGGCCAGGCGCGACAGCAGCAGGCGGACGTCGATCTCCCGCTCGGCCGTGGCGGTCAGGTCACGGGCGAGCACGGCCTTCTCCAGGCGCCCCGACCTGATCTGCCGGACGGCCCGCGCCACGGCGTGCTCCCACTCGGGAGCGGTCAGGCTGCCGTCGCCGTAGCGGATCCTGCCGGGGTCGCGGAGCGGGGCGACCAGGTCGAGCCGCTCCTCGCCGAGGGTGGTCAGCCAGGCGCGGCCCTCGCGGCGGGCGAGGACGACCTGCGGCACGACGAGGACCGAGCCCGGGGCGTCCGGGTCGAAGGTGAACGAGCCGAAGGCGAGCGGGCCCGAGCCGGGGGCGCCCACGTCGTCGTCGACGTGGGCCTCGCCGAAGGTGGCCGACAGCCAGTCGCGAGCCCACTCGAAACGCCTGGGGCCGGGTGGCACAGCCACACGTGCGGCCTCTCCCCAGGCCACCAGACCCTCACCGTGCCTGATCCAGGCATAGGGGGCGGCCTCGGGAAGTCGCGCGAGCAGGTCGCCGGGGTCGCCGACGAGGGTGGTTCTCACCACGAGGGGACGGTTCAATCCGAGCGCGACACTCACCCGGAACACTCTATGCGGGAAACTGAACGTGTTCGGCGGGTGTCCCCCACTCTGCACGCCCGCCACGCTCTGTCAAGAAAGCCAAGGCACTCGGTCAATGGAGGGCACCGCGCTGTCCTGCGGTGATACATCCGATGCAGACCCGATCTCTCAGCCGGAGGTGCCATGGCCTGCAAGACTGTGACCGCATTCACAGGGATCGTGGTGTCCACGGTCACCTGGGCGATCCCTCCGGCGGCGCTCGCCGCCGAGCCGTGGCACCCGGTGGTGATGGCCGCGGTCGGAGACTCGATCAGCGCCGGGTTCAACGCCTGCGGCTGGTACGTCCCCTGCCTCGACCGCTCCTGGTCCTCGGGTGACAGCCGGTCCGTCCAGAGCCACTACACCAGGCTCCGGAGCCTGGACGACGGCATCGCCGGGCACAACGTGAACCTCGCCGTCCCCGGCGCGACCAGCGCCGACCTCCCCGGGCAGATGGCCAGGGCCGTCGCCGCGCGCGCCGACTACGTGACGGTCCTGGTCGGCGCCCAGGACGCGTGCATGTCCGACGAGCAGCGGATGACCCCGGTGGCGCTCTACCAGAGCCGGGTGGCCGCGGCGCTGCAGCGGTTCCGGGAGGGGCGGCCCGCGGGCAGGGTGTTCCTGGCCAGCGTCCCCGACCTCAAGCGGTTGTGGCGCGTGGGCAAGGACAACCTGGTGGCACGCGGATTCTGGGCGATCGGCCGGATCTGCCCCACCATGCTGGCCAAGCCCACTTCGACCGCCCCGGCCGACCGGGCCCGCCGCCAGCGGGTGCACGACAGGGTCGCCGCCTACAACGCCGCCCTGGCCAGGATCTGCGCCGCCTACGGCCCGACCTGCAGGTTCGACGGCAACGCCGTCTTCACCGCCCCGTTCACGCTGAGCCACGTCAGCAAATGGGACTTCTTCCATCCCAACGCAGCCGGCCAGGAGCTGATCGCGGAGCGGACCTTCCAGGCGATCCGCGACTGGGCCGAGGGGCCCGTGTGGGAGCCGGCGGAGCCCTGAGCCCCAGCCGGATGACCGCGGCGGCGGCCTACAGCCAGCCGTTGTGCCGGGCGCTGCGGGCGGCCTCGATGCGGTTGCGGGTGCCGGTCTTGCCGATCGCGGCGGACAGGTGGTTGCGGACCGTGCTCTCCGCCAGGTGGAGCCGGAGCGAGATGTCGGCGATCGTCGCGCCATCGGCCGCGGCGGCCAGCACGTCCCGTTCCCGGCCGGTCAGGGGGTTGGCGCCGGTGCTCAGCGCGGCCGCCGCCAGGGCGGGGTCGATCACCTTCTCGCCCGCCAGGACCCGGCGGACCGCCGTGGCCAGCTCCTCGACCGGCCCGTCCTTGACCAGGAACCCGGCTGCCCCGGCCTCCATCGCCCGGCGCAGGTAACCGGGCCTGCCGAACGTGGTCAGGATCAGCACCCGGCAGCCGGGCAGCCGGTCCCGCAGCTCGGCGGCGGCGTCCAGGCCGCTGATCCCCGGCATCTCGATGTCCAGCAGCGCCACGTCGGGACGTGTCCGCAGCGCGGCGGGGACGACCTCGTCCCCCGTGCCGACCGTGGCCGCCACCTCGATGTCCTCCTCCAGCTCCAGGAGCATGGCCAGTGCGCCGCGCATCATGCCCTGGTCCTCGGCCAGCAGTATTCTGATCATGGAATCGTCACCCTCAGCAGGAAGCCGTCCCCGGCGCTCGTCTCCAGCGTCCCGCCCAGGGCCACCGCCCGTTCGGCCAGGCCGCGCAGGCCGTTGCCGGAGCCGGAGCCGCCGGGTCCCCGGCCGTCGTCGTGGATCTCCAGGATGGTCCCGTCCAGCCTGATCTCGCAGGTGCGGGCGGCGCTGTGGCGGATGACGTTGGTCACCCCCTCCCGTACGGCCCAGCCCAGCAGGGCGTCGGCCTCCGGGGCGAGCGCCGCCGCGGGAACGGCCACCGTGGCGGCGATGCCCGCCTCGGCCAGAGCCGTGCGCGCGGCGGCCAGCTCGGCGGACAGGCCGCGGCCGCGGTAGCCGGTGACCGCGGCCCTGACCTCGGTCAGCGCCTGCCGGCCGATGGTCTCGATGTCGGCGGCCTGCCGTGCCGCCGCCTCCGCGTCACGGGGGGCCAGGCGCCGTACGGCCTCCGCCTTCACCACCATCACCGACAGCGTGTGCCCGAGCAGGTCGTGCAGGTCCCGGGAGAAGCGGAGCCGCTCCTCGGCCACCGCCGCGCGGGCCAGCTCCTCACGGGCCTCGTGGAGCTCGGCGATCACGGAGAAGAGCTTCAGGACGACGCTGACCACCAGGCCGCCCGCGGCCGCCCCCCAGACGGCTACGGAGATCTGCTCCCCACCGGCCCCCGCGCGCCACATCAGCAGGACCATCGCGGCCGTCAGCGCCACGAGGACGGTGTAGGCCGCCCTGCCCCGGACCACCACCCCGCAGGCGATGGTCGTCAGCGGCGCCAGATAGAACCAGCTCTCCACGGACCGGGCCAGCAGGAAGGTCACCAGGAGGAGCGCGGCGAGCGCGACCGCCGCCGCGCCGCGACGGTCGCGGAAGGACAGGGCGACCGACAGCGCGTAGAGGGCGGCGAAGGCGGCCAGGCACAGCGCTGCCGGGACCACCGGCCGGGCCGTCCCCTCGACGAGGTCACGGACCGGCGGATAGGCGAGCAGCAGCCACGGATAGAACGCGAGCTCGCCCGGTCCCCGACGCTTGCTCTTCACCGGTCATCCTTATCACGTGAGGCGCCACCGTGTGAGGCGCCGCTGTGTGTGGCGCCACCGTGTGAGGCGTCCCGCGCGACCGGGCGGCCGGTGGGGTCAGCGGGCCGCAGGGCGCGCGGGCCCCGGACGCCGTCTTGCCGGTGGGGCGCCGTCCTCCCCGGCGCTTCCGGGTACGGAGGACAGCGCGGCGTACCACGCCGAGGCCATCCTGTCGTAGCCGGTGCGGTTGGGATGCACCCCGTCGGCCAGGTCGGCGGTGGTGACGGCGGCGTGCATGTCGACCAGGTGCACGTGCCCGCCCGCGGCGGCCTTGCTCCGGACGATGCCGGGGATCGCGGCGTTGTAGGCGACGGCCCGGGCCTCCAGCACGGGATCGGCCAGCGGGATGATCGTGGCGACGAACAGCTCGGCCTGCGGGGCCGCCGCGGCGATGCGGTCGATGAGAGCGGAGAGCCTGGCGGGTGCGCCGCCCAGGTCTCGGTTCTGGACGATGTCATTGGTGCCGATGTGCAGCAGCACCGTCCGCGGTGACGCCGCCCCGATCCACCCGGAGACCTGGGCGTCGATCTCGTCGATCCGCCATCCGGGGTGACCCTCGTGGTCGTGGTCGGCCAGCTCGGCGGGCCCGTTGAAGCCCGAGCCCACGAAGTCGACGAGGTGGTCGGCGTCGGCCAGCGACCTCCACAGGTTGACACGGTAGCCGCCGGGGACGTTGAAGCCGTCGGTGATGGAGTCGCCGAGCGGCATGATCCGCACGCCGCCGTTGGACTCGTCCGGGGCCGCCACGGGATGGGGGAGGGCCGGGACGGCGCTGAGCGCCACCATGAGCAGCGCGGCCGTCAGCCGTATGAACCGAGAAGTCATGATGGGCTCCGTCGTGGGGGCCGGCGGTGACCGCCGGGCGCCGGGGTGGGGTCAGGGTGGAGAAGCAGTTCACCAAGAAAAGGCGGAAAAGCAGCGGAAATGCGGATCCGCCCGCCACGGGAGACCTGAAGCTGGAGGTGTCCGAGCAGCCCTGCTTCCGCGGAGGTCCCGATGGTGCGACGCAAAGCGAACAACGAGTTGAGCGCGGCCGAGTCCCTCAATGTCGCGCTGCAGACACTCACCATCTTCCACGGCTACGTCCAGCAGGCCGACACCAAGCTGGCCACCACGGCCACCGTCCATCTCGGCTTCACCGCCGTCGCCGCCACTCAGATCGGCAGCATGGGCAAGGCCTGGACGGGCGGTCCGCCACTGGCGGTCGCCGCGGTCATCGTGGTCCTGCTCTTCACGGCCGGGTTCCTCGTCGCGGGCCACCATCTCGTCGCCGCGCTGCGTCCCCGCCTCACCGGCCCGGCCGGGCCCAACAGGTTCGGTCTGGTGCGGACGGACGGGGTGCCGTCGCCGGCCGACGCGGTGAGGCAGCAGCGCGAGGTGTGGTCACTGATCTCCACTCTCGCCGACGTCGCGCTGCACAAGCACGAGCGGATCCGGCGGTGCCTGCCCTGGATGGTTCTGATGCCCATCGCCACCGTCGCCTGGCTGGCGCTGACGGCGCTGACCGGCTGACGCCCGCGGAGCGCGGAGCGGATCGCGGAACCCCGCTCCGCCCTCACCGGTCTCCCGGAGCCCCGCGCCCTGTCCCGTGCCTGCCGGTCGGTCTACGCCTGACCTTCACCCGGGGGGAGGCGGGCCGAGGTCGGCGAAGGCCGCCAGGCCCGGAAGGTCGGTGACGGTGACTCGCCGGTGGCCGGTGCGGACCAGCCCGCGCGCCGACAGGTCACGCAGGATCTTCTGGACGGTGCTCTCCTTGGCGCCGATCAGGCCGCCGAGCTCGACCTGGGTCAGCGGGACGCCCAGGTCCGTGCCCTCCGGTCCGGTCCGGCCGTGCCGGGCGAGCACGGCCAGCAACAGGCGGGCCAGGCAGATGTCGCTGTCGTATCCGGCGAACTCCAGCCGCCGCTGATTCGCCCAGCGCAGCCGGTCGCCCATCAAGGTGCTGAGGGTGAGCGCGGCGGAGGGATGCCGCCGGAGGTAACCGAGGAAGACCTCACCCTTGATCAATCGGACGACGGTCACTCCGCAGGTGACCACGTCCGCCGAGCGCGTCGACCCGTCCAGCACGGCCATGTCGCCGACCACGTCCCCCCTGACCTGCACCGCGAGCAGGGACTCCCGGCCGTTCTCCGTACGGGCGGTCACCTTGACCAGGCCGTGCACGACGACGGAGACGAGGTCCGCGGACTCGCCCTGACGGACGATCACGTGATCGGCGGGATAGGTGTGGATGACCCCCAGCGCGAGCAGCGTCCGCCTGGACGGCTCCGGCAACCGCGCCAGGAAGGTCTCCGCCGGCCAGGGGGACGCTCCCGATGAAGCCGGAACCCACCGCATAGGAGCCCTCCCGGAGGCATGGGGCGGAAACTCTGCCAGCGCGAGAAATGCTATCCGCGGAAGGCTTCCAGCGCCCTGAGGGGCGGGGCGGCGGCATGGAGATCCCGGCTCTCCGGCGGGCGCGGGCGTCGATGTGAAGGCTCCTTGACGCGGTGCCGGTGGTGCGACATGCTCGGCTTCCGCCTCGGCGTCAAGGAGCCTTCACATGAGGTGGCAGCACGGAAGGGTCCGCCCGCCCGCGACGCGGTCACGGAGTGAACGGTGGCCGACCTGTTCCCGCTGAGTGAGACCGACCCCCGCCGGATCGGCGACTACCGCCTGAGCGCCGTCGCGGGAGAAGGCGGTCAGGGCGTGATCTACCTGGGGCACTCCCCGTCGGGCGCCCGGGTCGCGATCAAGGTGCTGCACGCCCGGATGGCCCGCGACCCCGGCGTGCGCCGGCGTTTCCTGCGCGAGATCGGCCTGGCCCGTAAGGTGGCGCCCTTCTGCACGGCCCGGGTGCTCGACACGGGCATGACCGGCGATCGCCCCTACGTGGTCAGCGAGTACGTGCCCGGCCCCTCCCTGCAGGACCTGGTCACCGGCGACGGGCCGCGCACCGGGGGCGGGCTGGAGCGCCTGGCGGTCACCACGCTCACCGCGCTGGCCGCCGTCCACCGCGCCGGCATCGTGCACCGCGACTTCAAACCGGCCAACGTGGTGATGGGCCCCGAGGGTCCCGTCGTCATCGACTTCGGCATCGCCCAGGCACTGGAACAGGTCACCACCCGCTCCGGCCCCGTCGGCACCCCCGCCTACATGGCCCCCGAACTGTTCGCCTCCCAGCCGGCCACCACGGCCTGTGACGTGTTCAGCTGGGCGGCCACCATGGTGTTCGCCGCCACCGGCCGCCGCGCCTTCCCCGGCGACGACGCCACGGCGGTGATCGGCGCCATCGTGCTGGGGCAGGCCGACCTGAGCGGCGTGCCCGCCCCGCTGGACGACCTGCTGGCCGCCTGCCTGGACAAGGACCCCGCCGCACGCCCCACCCTCACCGCCGTGCTGGGCGTCTTGACCGGCGAACACGCCACCCCCGGCCGGGCGGCACCCGCCGGGGCGCCGGCGGGTGCCGCTGGCTCCGGAGACTCAACCGGTCGCGTCGTCGCTCGTCCCCCCGATCCCGTGCCGCCACCGGCACGCGGCGACCTCGACCAGTCGATGGCCCCCTCCCGCCGACCGTCCACGATGCCCGCCGGCCCGGCCCGGCGGCGTGTCCTGCTCTCCCTCGCGGCGGTGGGAGTCGTCGGCGGGGGCGCCGCGATCATCCGCACCCTGCAGCAGGAGACCCCCGCGACGCAGCGGGAGACCCCCGCGACGGGATCGCCGGCCGTGGGCCGATCCGGCCGGCCGGCATCCGCTCCCGCGACGCCTCATGCCCGGGCGCAGACCTCCGCACCGTCGCCGAGCACGGCGCAACCGCCGTTCGGGACCCCGCTCAGCCCCCCGCTCACCGGGCACACCCGCGAGATCAGCGCCGTGGCGATCGCCGCCGTGGACGGCAGGACCGTCGCGATCTCCGGCACCGACTACGACTACACGCTGCGGATCTGGGACCTGGCGGCGGGCCGGCAGATCCGCAGGGTCCGGGTCCCCGGCTCCGTCTGGACGATGGCCACCGGCACGGTGAACGGCACACCCGTCGCCGTCACCGGCGACAACGCGGGCAGCGGCGGAGACAACGGGGGCGCGCTCAACGTGTGGGACCTGACCTCGGGCAGGCAGATCGGCGAGCCGGTCACCGGTTACACCGACGCGGTCAGCGCGCTCGCGCTGGGCACGATGAACGGCAACGCCGTCGCCGTCTTCGGCGACGACGACCGCTACACGATGTGGGTCTACGACCTGACCGCGGGCCGCCGGATCGGCCGGCCCCTCACAGGTCACACCGGCGCGGTGACGGGAGCGGCGATCCATCCGCTGGGGGACAGGACCATCGCCGTCACCGGAAGTTACGACAGAACCCTGCGCGTGTGGGACCTGGCCACGGGCCAACGCGTCGGTCGCCCCCTCACCGGTCCCGACCCCGTCCAGTCGCTGGCGCTCGGCACGTTGGACGGCAAGGTCGTCGCCGTCACCGGCGGCTCCCGCAAGGTCCGGATATGGGACCTGGCCGCCGGCGAGTTGATAGGGTTGCCGCTCACCGGCCACACCGATTCCGTCACCTCGATGGCCTTCGGCACCCTGGAGGGACGGCCCATCGCCGTCTCCGGCGGCGCCTACGACCGCACCGTGCGGGTGTGGGACCTGGCCGCAGGACGTCAGATCGGCAGAGCCCTCGTCGGCGGCACCGGATGGGTCCACTCGGTGGCGGTCGGGACCCTGAACGGCGCGACCATCGCCGTGGCCGGCGGCGACGACCGCAAAGTCCGGGCGTGGAGTCTGGGCGCGACGTGAGTGGAGACACCGGCCCCGCAGGTCGAGGACGGGATCGACCCCTGGCCGTCGAAGCCGCGCACACCCGTTGAGGACATCCGCCCAGGGGCCCCGCCGACATGGCCCGTTGAGGACATCCGCCCAGGGGCCCCGCCGACATGGCCCCGCTGAGGACATCCGCCGCGGGGCCCGCCGGCATGGCCCCGCTCGCCCGGCACGCGTCCGGCGACGGCCGCGCCCGTGCTGAGCCCGCTCCAGGGCGGAGTGCTACGGCTGGTCGCCGCGGGCGCGTCCGGCGGGTAGACCCAGCGCGGCGATCGGCTGTACACCCCTCCCTTTTGCGCGCCCCGGCGGCGTGCCGGTGCGCTCGGGCGACTCTCGGGCGACTGCGGAATCAGCCGACACGTCCCAGATGATCGACCCGGCCGGGTCCGGGCGCGCCCGCGGACCGGTCGCGATCCCCGTCCGGGTGCCGTCCTCGGTGGCCGGCCCGCTTTCCCGCCCGGACGGCAACGGTTCCGGTGCCGCCCACTGCGACCCGGCCGGATCCCCACGCCCCACAACCGAGATCGTTCGATGTGTGACCAGAAAGGCGGACAGACGACAATGAGGCGCTACATCCTCACCGGCACCCCCGGCGCCGGCAAGACCACGATCCTGCGGAGCCTGGCGGCCCTCGGATACGCGACGGTCGAGGAGGCGGCCACGGCGGTCATCGCGGACGGGCAGGCGCGCGGCGACGCCGAGCCGTGGACCCGGCCGTCCTTCATCGACAAGGTCGTGGCCCTGCAACGGCGGCGGCAGCTACGGCCGGTCATCACCGCGCCGCCCGTGCAGTTCTTCGACCGTTCGCCTGTCTGCACCCACGCTCTCAGCACCTATGCGGGGCAGCCGATCTCCTCGGCCCTGTCCGCCGAGATCGACAGGATCACCCGCGAGAAGATCTACGACCGGCACGTGTTCTTCGTCCGTAATCTCGGCTTCTGCGAACAGACCGCGGCCCGCCGGATCAGCTTCGAAGACTCGCTGAGGTTCGAACACATCCACGAGCAGGCCTACCGCGCGTTCGGCTACCAGCTCATCGACATCCCCGCCGGCCCCCTGCCCGAACGGGTGACCGCGATCCGGGCCGTGATCTCCCGGCTCGCGGACTCCGACCGGCCGCCGACGCTCCCGTGACGACGTCACCGGCGGACGTCAGCGGACATGGCGGTGCTCACGGCCGTGGTGCTCCTTGAGGGCGTCGAGCAGGCGACCGGCGGAGGAGTCCGGAGGGGGCCGGTGAAACGGGAGGGTGACGGGCTCGCCGACGCACACCGCTCCGAGGGCGGCGAACACCGGCCGGAGCTGTTCGAGGGCTCGCAGACCGCCTGAGGCCTGTCCGTAGGAGCGAGCTTGCCCCGCCACTCCTCCTGGTACCAGTCGATGGCGTTCTTGAGCGAGGCGGGGAAGCTGTGGTTGTACTCCGGCGTCACGATCACGAACGCGTCGGCCGCGGCCGGCCAGGGCCGCAGATCCTCCACGGCGGCCGGCCCGGGGGCGCGCCGCGCCGGGAAGTCCGCGGGGAGTACGGCCGGCAGCCAGGCCTCGGCCAGGTCGATGAGGTCCACGTCGAGGTCGCCGCGGCGACAGGCCCTGGAGTGGAGCCAGGCCGCGGCGGTGGGGCCGAATCTGCCCCGCCGCACGCTGCCGATGACGATCGCCACTCGCATTCCGCCTCCTGCCGTCCCGTCGGTGGATCCCACTGTGTCGGTGGCCGCGCACGATCGGCTGGGGATCGGCTGGAGATAGCTTTGTCCGGTGCGATTTGGAGTGCTTGGTCCGCTTTCGGTGTGGACCGCCGACGGGACGCCCGTCCGGGTCCCCGAGTTGAAGGTCCGCGCGCTGCTCGCCGACCTGCTGGTGCACGAGGGGCGGCCGGTGCCGGCCGACCGGCTCCTGGACGATCTGTGGGGCGAGGACCTGCCGGGCAACCCCTCCAACACGCTGCAGACCAAGGTTTCCCAGCTACGCCGCGCGCTGGGCGATCGGGAGCTGGTGGCCTACCAGCCGACCGGATACTCCCTGGTCAGCGACTCGGTGGACGCCATCGAGTTCGCCCGGCTGCTCGCCGGGGCGCTGGCGAGCGATGACCTGCGGGTGAAAGCCGACCTGCTGTCCGACGCGCTGGCGCTGTGGCGCGGTCCAGCCTACGCCGACTTCCGCGACTCCTTCGCGCACGCCGCGGCCTCCCGCCTCGACGGACAGCGCCTGACGGCGCTCGAGGAGCAGGCGGAGGTGCGGCTGGCGCTCGGCGAGCACAGCCGCCTGGCCGACGAGCTGGGAGAGCTGGTGGCGGCCCACCCCCTCCGGGAGCGGCTGCGAGCGGCTCATCTGCGCGCGCTGTACCGCGCCGGGCGGCAGGGCGCGGCCCTGGCCGGATACGCCGAGCTCCGTGCCCTGCTGGCCGACGAGCTGGGTCTCGATCCCGGTCCCGAGCTGGCCGCGCTCCACCAGGCGATCCTGGTGCAGGACCCGGCGCTGACGCCCGCGCCCGTGTCCTCCTCGACGAACCTTCCCGCGCAGGTCACCTCGCTCCTGGGCAGGGACGGGGCGGTGGCGGAGGTCCATGCACTGATCGCTTCCTCCCGGCTGGTCACGTTGACCGGTCCGGGCGGGGTGGGCAAGACCCGGCTGGCGCTGGCCGCCGCGTCCTCGCTCGCCTTCCCCGACGGCGTGTGACTGGTGGAGCTGGCCGGGGCCACCGGGCAGGTGGCCGAACTGGTGGCCGCCGCGCTGGGCGTCCGGGACGAGACCTCCTCGCCTCCTCAGGTGCCCGTGTCCGGCCTGGCGGATCGGCTGGCCGCCGCGCTGCGCGGGCAGCGGCTGCTGCTGATCCTCGACAACTGCGAGCACCTGGTCGAGGAGGCGGCCGCGCTGGTGGAGCTGCTGCTGAGGACGGCTCCGGCGGTGCGCGTGCTCGCCACCGGCCAGGAGTCGCTGGCCCTGCCCGGGGAGATGCTCTTCGTGGTGCCGCCGCTGGACCAGGCGAGCGCGGTCGCGATGTTCGCCGACCGCTCGGGCACGTCGCTGGACGCGGAGAGCACCCCGTGGGCCGAGGCGATCTGCCGGCGGCTGGACGGACTGCCGCTGGCGTTGGAACTGGCGGCGGCGCGGGTGCGGGCGCTGGGCGTACGGGGGGTGGCCGAACGGCTCGACGACCGGTTCCGGCTGCTGGGGGGCGCGGGCCGGGGCCGGCCTGCCCGGCAGCAGACGCTACGAGCGGTGATCGACTGGAGCTGGGAGCAGCTCACCGAGCCGCAGCGGGCCGCGATGCTGGCGCTGGCGGTCCATCCGGGCGGGTGCACGCTGGAGGCGGCCGAGGCGGTCGGGGTCGATCTCGACCTGCTCGACCAGCTCGTGAACAGATCGATGGTGACGGGCGCGCCCAGATACCGGCTGCTGGAGAGCGTGGCCGCCTACTGTCTGGAGCGGCTCGACCAGGACGATCCGGTGGTCGGGCTCAGGGACGCCTACTACACCGAGCTCGCCGTACGGGCCGCGCCTCACCTGTACGGCAGCGCCCAGCGGCGGTGGCTGTCGCGGCTGGACGAGGAGGCGCTCAACCTCAGGGCGGTGCTGGACTCGGTGGAGTCACCTCGACTGGTCGAGGCGCTGACCTGGTACTGGTATCTGCGGGGCAGGTATCAGGAGGGGTATCGGCACACCAGGGGGACGGCCTGGGGCTCCGGGTTCGCGCTGCTGGCCGGCGCCGGCCGTACCGGGGGGACGGAGTTCCCCGACGCGAGGTCACGCTGGTTCCTCGCCCACGCCTGCATGAACTTCGGGGACGTGAGCACGGCGGCCGGGCTGCTGGAGGAGGCGCTGGCACAGTTCAGGGCGCTGGACGATCGCTGGGGTGAGGCGGCGGCCCTGGCCGGCCGCGCCAAGCAGGCGATGTTCCAAGGCGACTTCGACCTGGCCGCGCGCAGCGGCGCCGAGAGCATGGCGATCTTCGGTGAGCTCGGGGACCGGTGGGGGCGGCTCCAGGCCTCCGACATCCTCGGCTACCTGGCCGAGGTCACCGGCGACTACGCGCGCGCCGGTCGGCTGCACCGCGAGGGGCTGCGGATCGCCGAGGACCTGCGGCTGTGGACGGATGTGTCCTACCGGCTGTCCAGCCTGGGGCGGATCGCCCTGCTGACCGGCGAGCTGGAGCGTTCGGCGGAGTTCCACGAGCGGGGGATGCGGCTGGCCGGCGAGCAGGCGAACAGGTTCGCCGAGGAGTTCGCCAGGGTGGGGCTCGGGCTGGTGGCCCGTCGGTCCGGTGACCTCGACCGGGCGGAGGAGTTGCTGCTGGAGTCGCTGGCCTGGAACCGGCGGCTGAGGACGGAGTTCGGTGTGCCGTTCTACGGGGTGACGTTGATCCTGGCCGAGCTGGGGTTCATCGCCTCGGGGCGGGGGGAGGCGGCCGCCGCCCGTGCGCTGCATCTGGAGGGGCTGGCCGCCGCCCGCGAGGTCGGCGACCCGCGCTCGGTGGCGTTGGCGCAGGAGGGGCTGGCGGAGGTGGCGGCGCTGGAGGGCTCCTTCGAGGAGGCGGCCCGGCTGCTGGCGGAGGCGGCGGCGCTCAGGGAGTCGGTCGGCGCGCCCCTGCCGCCGTCCGAACGCGGCGATGTGGACCGCGTCCTTCGAATGATCGCTTCGGGGCCGTAGGCCGACCATCAGCCGATCGTGTGTGGCGGTCGGCACAGTGGGACGCATGAGAGCACTGATCCTCAGCCCTGACCTGTCCTCCGGCGTCGTCCCCGACCCGGTTCCCCCGCCCTCGCGGGTGCTGATCCAGGTGTCGGCCGTTCCGCTCAACTACGGGGAGATCGCCTACCGGCCCGCCCGGCCGCCGATCCCACCGGTCACACACCGCACCGGGTCCTGTTCCGTGGATCACTGAACGTTGGGTGGCGCGCCGCCCCCTCCGGTGCGGGGCTCTCCCTTGCCAGGCATTGAACGAATGTATAGCATCCTAAACATGTGTTCAGCATCGTCGGACCTGACCGCCCAGGCCAAGATCCGCAACGCGGCCATCGCGCACTTCGCCCGGGACGGCTTCCAGAAGACCAATCTGCGTGCCATCGCGGCGACCGCGGGAGTGAGCGCCGGCCTGGTCATCCACCACTTCGGCAGCAAGGACCGACTCCGGAGCGTCTGCGACGACCACGTCCTGCGCATCTTGGTCCAGCGGGCCGACAGCGCCCGCCCGAGCGGCATGCAGGACCTCTTCCGCGAATATCTGTCCAACCCGGAGGAATACCGCCTCCAGGTGCAGTACATGCTGCGCGCGATCGAGGAGGACACCCCCACCGCGGCCACGTTCGTCAACACGCTGGTGGACGAGTCCGAGGAGATCCTGCGGGCCGGGATCGCCGACGGCTCCATGCGGCCGTCCTCGGACGTGCGGGCGCTGGCGGTGCTGAGCGTGCTCAACAGCGTGGCCACGCTGACCATGCCGCCGGCCCTGGCGCGGGCGCTGGGCTACGAGCGGTTCGGCCCCGACGCGCTGCGCCGCCTCGCACTGCCCACGCTGGAGCTCTACACCCACGGGCTGTTCACCGACGACGCCGCGCTGAAGGCGGCCAGGGCCGCACTGGACGGATCACCACAGGAAACGGAGTGACACGATGGCCATCACCTTCCCCGACCTCACGCCACTGGAGAGCACGCTCTGGCTCACCCTGGCGGGCAAGGCGCTCGACTACCAGGCCAAGCACCCGATCCTGCGCGACAGAACGGCCTACGACGTCGTCAGGAAGCTCGACTACGACGCCGGGCAGTTCAAGCTCTCCGCCAGTCCCATCGTGGGCATCGCGCACCGCTCGCTGGTCATGGACAACATCGTGCGGCAGTTCGTCGTCAAAAATCCCGACGCGGTCGGGCTCGACCTGGGCGCCGGCCTCGACACCCGCGTCTACCGCGTCGACCCGCCCGCCACCGTCGAGTGGTACGACGTCGACCTGCCCGGTGTGGCCAAGGCCAGGCAGCTGCTGCTCCCCGAGCGCCCCCACGCCCACACCATCGGCTCGGACCTCAACGACCCCGACTGGATCGACGAGATCCCCGCCGACCGCCCCGCCGTGATCGTCGCCGACGGCCTGATCGGGTTCCTGTCCAAGGAGGAGCTGGCCACCCTCCTCGACCGCCTCATCCGCCACTTCCCCACGGGGGAAATCTGCTTCAACGGCTACACGCGCTTCCACGTGTGGGCGGCCAGAAAGTACGCCGGCACCCGGTCCGTCGCCCCCTACCTGAGGTCTCCCGGCTTCGACACCCCGCAGGACATCGAGCGCATGGAGCCCCGCATGAAGTTGGTACGCGAGATCTTCCTGGGCCGCGAGCCCGAGGTCGCCGACTATCCGTGGACCACCCGCCTGGCCGGCTTCCTGACCGCCTGGAGCACCTCCATCTCGCGCAAGGGCACCGCCGTCCAGCACTACCGTTTTTAGGGCCTGTACGGACTCGGATCTTCAGATGGGCCGACGGCTCCGGATCCACATGACGGCACCACGTAGGTGGAGGCCGGCGAGGTGACTTTCGGGAGCCTTGTCGAAGCGGAAGGCCGGGCCGCGAGCACAACGGGGCCGGAACCGCCCCCGCCCCCGGCCCACGACGGGCCGGGGGCGGGAGCGGCACTCGGGTCAGGGGTTGGACGGGCGCCACATCGGGTACATCGGCGGGCCGTCGGGCATGAATATCGGGTCGCCGAGGTCCTGATAGCCGTGGCGCAGGTAGAGCCTGCGGCTGCGGGTGCTGCTGGCCTCCAGGTAAGCGGGTATGCCCGCCTCGTCGAGCCCGCGGTGGTACTCCTGGAGCAGCCGGGTCCCCGTCTTCCGTCCCTGGTGCCCGGGGAGCACAGCGAGGAACGCCAGGTAGTGGTGCGGGTCGTGGGGATGGCGCTTGTCCATCTCCTCACCCATCTGCCCGATGCGCTCCGCGTGGGGACCGGCGAACGCCTCCACCCGGGCGTCCCGGTCGGGGATCTCGGGAAGCGGCTCGGCGCCCTTGTGGAACCACACGGCCACGGCGGACATGTCGGCCGTCGCGTGGACCACGCCGTGGATGAGGGCGCTCTCGGTGGTCATGGAGAAGAAGGGGGGCATCACCCGGCGGCGGTCGTCGTCCGGCGGGATCATCCAGGCCGAGATCTCCTGCTCGTGGAAGGAGGTGGCGATGATCGCGCCGATGGTCTCGGCGGCTCCGGGAGCGTTCTGAACGCGAATGATCTCTGTCATTCGGTCCCTCCCACGGCAGCCCGGGCGCCCCGCCCGATGTTCGCGTACACCTTCGGCCGGTTGGCCCGCAGGGCGAGTCCCCACATGACGCCGAGCCCCACGGCGACGAAGTAGACGGCGGGCATGATCCAGCGCAGCGGGGAGTCGGGGGCCACGCCGAGCACGGTGTCGAAGTTGGCCATGACGAGCATGATGACCACGACCAGCAGGACCGAGGAGATACCCGGGGCGATCCTGGTCCGCCAGGCGTTCTCCTCGGTGAGGTTCTTGGTGAAGAAGACCAGCACGGAGATCGAGGTGGCCGCCAGCATCATGAGCAGTCCCAGGCCACCGAACGATCCGACGGTGAAGAACAGTTGGATGACCGGATCCAGGCCGAAGACCGCGTATATGACGATCGTGACCAGCCCGATGACACTCTGCGCCAGCGAGCCGTTGATCGGGGCACCGGTCCGGGGGGAAGTACGACCGAAGGTCTCGGGCAGCACCCTCTCCCTGCCGAGGGCGAAGATGTAGCGGGAGATCGTGTTGTGGAAGGCGATCAGCGCGGCGAAGAGGCTCGTCACGAAGAGGAGGGAGCCGATGGTGGCGATGGTCGCCCCCAGGTGCTGCCCGGCCAGGTTGAACAGGAGGGCCGAACTCTGCTCGCGCGAGGTCTCGATGATCTTGTCCGAGCCGATCGGCACGGTCATCGCCCAGGATGACAGGGCGTAGAGCCCGGAGATGACGGCGAGTGCGACATAGGTCGCGATCGGCACCGTACGCCTCGGGTCCTTGCTCTCCTCGGAGAACACCACCGACGACTCGAAGCCCGCGAAGGACGCGATGCAGATCGCGACCACCGCACCGACCCCGGGGACGAAGAGGTTCGACGGGTCGAAGACGTCGAGGCTGTAGCCCGAGGCCGCCGGGTTGATCAGGTCCGCGAGGTCGAACACGACGACGACGGCTATCTCCGTCAGCAGCAGGACCGACAGGACCTTCCCGTTTACGTCGACCCGCATGAGGCCGAGCACCCCGGTCAGCACCCAGGCGCCCAGCCCGATGACCCACCAGGGCGGGGAGCTTCCGAACCAGTCGGTGATCAGCGGCTGGGCGGCCGCACCGATCATGCCGTAGAGACCCACCTGGAGCGCGTTGTAGGCCAGCAACGCGACCCACGCGGTCGCCACCCCCACCGGCCTGCCGAGTCCTTTCGCGGTGTACGCGTAGAACGCCCCGGCGTTGACGACGTAACGGGCCATCGTCACGTAGCCGACGGCGAACAGGCCCAGGATGGCTCCGAGCAGGATGAAGGCGAGCGGCACGCCGGTCACGCCGGTCGCGGCGTAGGCGGCGGTCACCGAGCCACCGATGACAGTCAGCGGCGCCGCCGCCGAGATGACGAAGAACACCACCGACGGCACACCGAGGCGGTCCTGGGCGAGCGCGGCGGAAACGGCGCTGGCCCTTCGTTCTGTCACGGACATTGGGATCCTTGGAATGAGGGGGGTGGGTTCACCGGCGGCTGATGACGGAGTCACCTACGGCAGCCTCGGTCTGGGCGATCAGTTCCTGGAGCGGCGCCGGGAGGGCGGTGATCGAATCGGAGAGGTATCTCGGGTTCTGCTCCCACAGGACGAGCTGGCTGCCGCCGGTCGCGACGAGCAGCCCCAGCAGGACGCTGTCCTGGACGTTGAGTGGCTCACGGCGCTGGATCGCCAGGTTGACGCGTCCACCGGGCCACGCCGCGATGTTCACGTCGACCGGTGCCTGCCTCCGCGACAGGCGTCTGCCGGGCGGGCGCAGCAGCCCGTCGGCGGTCATCCGGGCCGCCACGTCGGCGAGTGCCGTACGGGCGAGGAACTGCAACCAGGTATGGAGGCGATGCGAGGGTTCGGCGATGATGTGGTCCAGAGCGGTCCTGGTGAGCGCGTCTCCGGGCGGCGTCGCGTCGAGAACGACGAGCCGTATCTGCCCCGCCGCCAATCCCACGGTTGTCCGTCCGGCGAGCATCAGTTCTCCCAGGATGGCGGCGGCCAGCCCCAGACCGGTCAGGCGGGCATGAAGCCTCATCCGGCCGGTCGCGTTGTCATGCATGGCAAAGAACAGGTCGTTGGCCAATCGGGTTCTTGAGAGATCAACTCCAACCACGAACGGCGATCGTATAGCTAAGTCATTAAATTTGTCATTACGCGAACGGAGTTCCGGCACCGAACATAGGTCGGCCAGACGAGAACCGAGGAAACGGACAAATGGCCAACAATCTGGAGCTATGTCGAGAGGCGTCCCGAAGATTTCGGCGAATCCAAGAATTTACATATTTTCGGCCAGTGGCGGGCGGGTGCCGGGAAGCGGCCCGCAAGGCTCGCCGAGCCGGAACAACCCCGGTCAGACGGTTCCCGAAAGCGCGGCCCCGTGAGTCCCGATGAATCTCCATGGGATTTTAATGCAGGGATTTTTGGCAGTTTGAGACTGGCGTAATACCGCGCAGGCTTCCTCGCCCCCCGACGCAGTGCTAGCGGGCGTCGTACGCGTCCGCGTGGAGCAGCACATCGACGCGCTGTTCGGCGACAACGCCGTCGACTGGGGCCTGATCGAGGAGCACTGAGCCTTCTCCAGCCTGATCTTGCAGGTGAGGGCGGGTGTGGTAGACCCGGACATCGATGAGGGCGAGGCTCCAGGTAAGAGAGCAGCCGACCGAGACCCGATGCCCCCACCTGGAGCCTCGCTGTGCTGTCTCACCCCGCCACGATCCCGCTGTCCGGTCGGACCCCGAACCACCTCGCCAGCCCGCCGTCGCCTTCTACCTCTGGCGGAAGCGGGAGGGCGCGTACCTGTCGCTGACGATCGACGTCCTGCGCGTCACCGGTGGGGCGATCACCGGGATCGTCACGTTCCACGACGACAGCCGGCGCGTTATGCCGGTCGTCGAGGACCGGTAGATAGACAGAGCCGGCCCAGCCGGCTTCGAGAACGGACACTCCCAGCCTGCGTCACCATCGAGACCGGCTGCTGTCTGCCTGCTGGGCGAGGACCGCTCCGAGACTCGGCCCAGGCCGACCGTCAGGTGCCCTAGTGTTCGCTGTCGTGCCTCAACGATCATCGATCCTCTGGGCCGCGGCGCTGCTGACCGCGCTGTTTCCCGCCCTCCTGTTCTGGATCGAAACACTCCTGTCCGGGAACGACGGCAGCCAGAGCTACGTGTGGATGTCCTCGGGACAGTGCCTGGGCAACCAGATCAACGACCTGCTCCGATCCCCGCAGCGTACGCTCGAGGACTTCCCTCTTCTCGAGTACGGCGGCGCACCGATGATCGCCCTGGCCTTCACGGGCTGGTGCCTGAGCCTCCGATCCGGCCGTGCCCGGCTCGGCCGGATCATCGCCCGCTGCGCCGCCGCGGCACTGCTCCTGTCCCCCCTCTGCGGACTCCTGCTGGTCACGCTCGACGCCGCACTCGATACCCACTGCCTGGAGGCATGGGGTCCACCGGCCCTGCTGAACGGGGCTGTGGGAACCGACCTCTACCGTCTGGCACCCCCGATTCTGGTCCTGGCCGCGGTCCGCGCCCCCCGGCGCGCGTTCATACGACGAGGTCGCCCCGCCCGCACGGCACTCGCGATCCTGGCACTGAGCGTGACAGTCCTGGCCCTGGCGGAGGCGGCCCCCGCCGGCACGGTGAGCAGCGAGGGGGAACTCGACTGTGCGGGATTCGGCGACGGCACGGTCAGGGGGCTGAGCACGGGAGAGAAGGGCTTCCTGTGTCAGGTACGCGGCTACAACTCCTTCTACGCCGAGGGGGGCATCGAGGGATGGGGGCAGGCACCCGACCGAGTGGTCCTGGCCCATGGACACCACCTGTGCGGCCTGGCCACCCGGCAGGGCGGCAACCTCGAAGCGCGAGCCGTACAGCAGGCACCGCACGCCTCCCTGGGCCGCGCGCTGGCACCGCTGTGTCCGGCGGTGGCCCGATGGCAGGAACAAGAGGGCAAGCGGAAGCAAGAAGAAGAGGCGGCGTACGTCGCGGAGAAGGAGAAAGCCTGTGCCGCGCACCGCACACACCGCCCGAAGATCAAGCCGGTACGCCAGCGCCGCGCCACCATGTGGACCGAGTTCTGGACCATCAACGCGTGGGAGGACGGGTATGAGGGCACTGTCCCCGAGACGGTCGAAGACCTGGTCGGCAGCGAGCGAGGCGCACTGACGATCTGGGCGGCCGACGAGATCGGGCACGCCTGTGTGACCGTCGAGTCCTACACCCGACGGCCGCCCCTGGAGATCAGGGGGGGGGAGGAGGTGGTCGAGGTCGGCTACGACAGCCCGAAGGGTTCGCTGGCCCTCGTCGATGGTTGGGGCAACCGCCTGCCTGCGCTCACACCCGCCGGCCCGGGGTCCTACCGCGTCCGCGTCCACCTGCGCGGACGCAAGCTCGTCCACCAGAATCCCGACGCTCCGGACGGCGCGGTGCAACTGTTGATCATGGTGTTTCCCGGCGAGCAGAAGAAGCCGACGGTCTACCGGTGAGTCCGGTCACGTGCAGGTCCTCGGCCCGGGCGGTGACCCAGGACTGGCGCGGGCCGGTGGAGTGCCCGCGAAGCATCCATCCAGGAGATGACTGCGGTATCGGATTTTCCGGAGTCCCCGGCGAAGGACCCGGAGCAGGTGATCGGGATCGGTGAAGGCCACGTTGGCCAAGGGGCCGCGACGCAGCAGGGACTGGACGAGTGGTTCCGGATACTGACGTGCCAGGTCATACACGTCGCGCTCGAAGAGCGGCGTGAGCGTGCGACAGTCGGGCTGCTGTTGCAGCCGAGGCAGAACGAACTCCTTGACCAGGTGCCTGGCGGAGCCGCGAGCCGCTCCGACTGGATGGGGCCGCACGGCGCATCGGCTTCCGTGGCGCGGTGACGACGGTGGACGGACGCTTTCGCCGTCTTAGCTGTCTTGGCCGGCGGGGATGAAGTTCACGTATTCCTCGATGCTCTGCTCGCCCTTGCCGTCGTTGTGCCAGACGGTGGCCGTCTCGGCGCACAGGGCGCGGACGCGCTTCCAGTCGCGCGACTCGAGGGCACGGAGGTAGGTGACTGCCTTGTCCTTGAGGTCCTGGCTCATGCTGGTCTTCTTCCTGTACGGATGGGTTGTGGCAGGGGGGCGGGGCGGGTCAGCTCCGGTCGGTGGTGTTGTGGATCAGGGCACGCTCGCCGACCTCGATGCGCATCGGCAGGTGGTTGCCGGGCGGCGCAAGGGGGCAGACGAACACCTCCGGGTTCAGGTGGTGACAGGAGAGCGCGGCCTGGTTGAAGTCGACGGTCAGCGTGCTGCCGGGCTCCAGGAGGGGCAGTACGAGCCGGCGGCCGATCTCGGGGGTCTGGTCCCCGTTGGCCTCGTCGGTGAAGATCACTAGCCGGCGGCCGGGGAATTCCTGGAGGGCGGCCAGGGTTCAGGCGCGGCGGGCTGCCCAGACGGTGCGCTCGGTGCGTACGGCGAGGTCGTCGCGGCGCAGGATGCTGTGCGGGCTGTTGGTGTCGAGCAGCTCGTCGAGTGCGGCGAGGTCTTCGGGGCTGAGCGCTGGTGCGGCGGCGCCGCGGATGCGCTGCAGGCCCCCGTGGGCGTAGCGGCCGACGGCTCCGCCGCGGTCGCCTTCGATGTTCACGGCGATGGTGCGCTCGTCTTCGACGGTGAAACCGGCGGCCGACAGCATCGGTCCCCAGTCGGCGCCGCGGTGCGGGACGTGCTCGGCGTGGAAGCTGTCGGTCGCCCTGTGGCAGCGTTCTTCGAGACCGGGCCGATTCTCGGGGGCGTCGGCGGGCAGGAAGCGGGGGAAGCCGTCCAGCTCGACGACGGCGAACAGGCCGCCCGGGGCGAGCAGGTCGTGGACGCTGGTCAGGGCGCGGTGGGGGTGGGCCATGTGGTGCATCGAGGCCGAGGCCCACACCAGGTCCGGCGTCCCGAGATCGGGCCAGTCAGCAGCGTCGAGGTCGGCCTGCACGGTGCGCACGCGCTCCTCCACTCCACGGGCGCACGCCTTCTCGCGCAGGCGCTGCAGGTGCCCGGCCGAGGTGTCGACGGCGGTGACGTACGCCTCAGGGAAACGCTCGAGGAGCGCGAAGGTGCCCGCCCCCGTGCCGCAGCCCAGATCCACGATCTGGCGCGGCTCGGTCTTCAGCGGCAGCCAGGCGGTGATGAATGCGATGTGCTCGGCGAGCACCTCGGCATCCAGGTCAAGGATCTCCGCCTTGCCGCCGTCATCGTGCGCCTGGTGGTGGCCGCCTTCGCTGGGACCGTGGCGGTGGCCGCCTTCGCCGTGGGGGGTGTGCTGGTGCGCTTGGGTCATGGCAACACCGTAAGACGCTCATGCGTCTACAGCACAGCCACTTGCGGTTTACGCAAGAAGGTCGCTTCGTCTGCTGCCCATCACGCAAGATCCCGCGTGCGCCGGGCCTCTGGCGTCGTCACTCACAGGGGGTCTGGGCGTCGCCGCGGTCGCCGGCCTCGGCGACGTCGCGTTGGTGGCCGCGGCGGGCGTCGCGGTCGAAGATGCCCATGATCTCGCACGGCCCACCCTCGGCGCCGATCGCGTGCGGCATCATGGTGGGGAACTCGGCGGCCTGGTTGGTCTCGATGCGGAACCGGCGATGGCCGAGCATGAGGACGGCGGTGCCGGACAGGACCACAAGCCATTCGCGGCCGGGATGGGCGCGCATGCGGGCAGGGTTGTCGGGCGGCGGTCCGGTCATCCGCTGACGCATCACGCTCATGCCGGGGTCACCCTTTATGGGCCAGCGCATCAGACCGTGGGTGCCGTCGATCATCGGGCTGATGACGACATCGTCGGCGGCGTTCTCCACCAGCTGGTCCAGGGTGGTGTCCAGAGCGCGGGCGAGGGTGACGAGCTGGTCCAGGGCGAGGCGGCGCCGGCCGTTCTCGATGCGGCTGAGCGAGGACTGGCTGAGGTTGGCGCGGGTGGCCAGTTCTTCCAGGGACCAGCCCTGGGCGACCCGCAGGGCGCGGATCCGTTTGCGTACGAGGCTGTCCAGCTGCCCATCTTCTTGCGTCATGGGCAACATGGTATGCCTCTGCTGCAATGCGGGCTTAACGTCGACCACAGGTGGTCCGGAACGGGGGGCCACGCACGACGAGAGGGCGCGACATGTCTGCGCAGACTTCCCGCTACGAGAGCGACGAACTGCCCGCTGAGACCGGGACCGTGGAGGTGGTGGTGATCGGCGGCGGCGCCGCGGGCCTGAACGGGGCCCTGATGCCGGCCCGCTCGCGCCGCTCGGTCGTCGTGATCGACAGTGGCACCCCGCGCAACGCCCCCGCCGCAGCCATGCACGGCCTCATCGTCCTGGACGGCACGCCGCAGGCCGAGATCCTCAAGCGGGACGGCAGCAGGTACGCCAGTACGGCGGCCAGATCGTGTCCGGCGAGGTGGCCTCGGCCGGACCGGCCGCCCCGTCACCCGAGGGTGATCTGCGGTTCACCGTCGGCCTGACGGACGGCCGCACGGTGACGGCGCGCCGGGTGCTGGTGGCCACCGGCCTGCGCGACGTGCTGCCCGAGGTGCCCGGCCTGGCCGGGCACCGGGGTCACGGCGTGGTGCACTGCCCCTACTGCCACGGCTGGGAGGTACGCGATGAGCCGATCGGCATCCTCGCCACCGGGCCCGCCTCGGTCCACCACGCCTGGGTGTTCCGCCGGCTGACCGACGACCTCACCTACTTCACCCGCGGCACCGAGCTGGACGCGGACACCCGCGCCCGCTCCGCCGCCCGCCACATCCGCGTCATCGAGCCCCCCGTGCAGGAAGTCGTCAACGACGAGGGCGGCGCCCTGGCCGGCTCCCACATCAACGCCCTCCTGGCCGCCCCGGACACCGACGCGGCCCGCGCTGCGGCACAGAGCGAGAACACCACCGCCTGAACCCCTCCGCCGCTGAGCTGCGCGGCCACACCCAACGGTCCGCGCGGTGAGCGAGTACGGGCCTTCACCTCATCAATTCGGCGACCGGCCCTGCTCCGGCGCTGATCCCGCATGCCCTCTATCGGAAGGAAGACATGAGTACGGACCAGCCTCCCCAGACGGCGGCACCAGCGAGCGGCGGGGGTGCGCCGGATGCGCGTCAGCTGCGCACGATCCTGATCGCCGTCTCCATCGCGCTGATGGCCGTCATCGCGTCGGTGTCAGGGCTGAACGTCGCCCAGACCCACATGGCTGTGGAGTTCGGCGCTTCGCAGAACACCGTTATGTGGATCATCAATATCTACACCCTGGCCCTGGCCGCGCTGCTGCTGCCGCTCGGCGCCATCGGTGACCGGCTGGGCCGTAAGCCCATGCTGATCACCGGACTGACCATCTTCGGTGCCGCTGGCATCGTCGCGGGGCTGGCTCCGTCGGCCGGGGTGATGATCGCCGCGCGCGTGGCCGCCGGTGTGAGCGCTGCGATGATCATGCCGATCACGCTGGCCGTCATCACGAGTACGTTCCCTGAGGAGCAGCGGGGCAAGGCGATCGGTGTGTGGACCGGTGTCGCCGGGGGCGGCGGCATCCTGGGCATGTTCCTGTCCGCGCTGCTGGTCGATGTCGCCGACTGGCGCCGGCTGTTCGTCCTGCCCGTGGTCCTGGCCGTCGTAGCTCTGGCGATGACGCTGAAGTCGGTGCCCAACTCCCGCGAGCACTCCACTCATCCCTTCGACACCACGGGCGCATCGCTGTCCGCCGTCGCTGTGATCGGTCTGATCTTTGTTCTGCAGGAAGGCCCCGAGCGCGGCTGGGCCGCCCCGGTGACTCTGATCAGCCTGATCGTCGGTGTCATCGCCGCTGTCGGATTCGTGGCCTGGGAGCTGCACCGCCGCGACGCCTCGCTGCTGGATGTGCGCCTGTTCCGTGAGCGCGGCCTGGCCGGCGGCTCGATCACGCTGCTGGTGGTCTTCGGGGTCCAGGCGGGTATCGCCGTGGTTCTCTTCCCGTTCTTCCAGGCCCTCCTGGGCTGGTCCGGGCTGCTGTCCACCGTGGCGATGATGCCGATGGCCGTCATGATGATGATGGCGTCCGGCCTGGCCCCCAAGATGGCCGCACGCATCGGTGCCCGCTCCACCATGACCGTGGGCGTCGCCCTGGCCACCCTCGGCCTGGCATCGATGGCTCTGTTCGTCTCCGTCGACGGCGGATACCTCTCCATCCTGGCCGGCATGCTCGCCATGGGCGTCGGTATGGGTCTGTCGATGACGCCCTCCAC
Organism: Streptosporangium brasiliense; assembly: GCF_030811595.1. Lineage (NCBI taxonomy): Bacteria > Bacillati > Actinomycetota > Actinomycetes > Streptosporangiales > Streptosporangiaceae > Streptosporangium > Streptosporangium brasiliense. The sequence continues at coordinate 7,899,499 of NZ_JAUSRB010000002.1, read as the reverse complement.
CGAGGCCATCACCAGCTCCCTGCCGCGGGAGAAGCAGGGCGTTGCCTCCGCCCTCAACGACGTCACCCGCGAGTTCGGCACCGCTCTCGGTGTCGCCCTGCTCGGCGCGCTTCTGTCCGCCGGCTACCGCAGCGCCGTCGACGGCAGGCTGCACGGCATCCCGCAGGGGACCGCGGACACCGCTCGGGAAGGCATCGCCAACGCAGTCGAGGCTGCGGGGGCGCGGGCTCGCACGCACAGGACCTGGTCCGCGCCGCCCAGCTGTCCTTCGTCGACGGCTGGCAGCAGGCCATGTGGGCAGGCGTCGCCGTCATGGGCGTGCTGCTCGTCCACATCGCTTTTCGCGGCCCGAAGGACTCGGCTTCCGCCACCGCGGACGAGACGGAGACCACAGAGACCGTCGCCGCCCGATGACCGCGTGACAACTGGGCGGATCATCCGTCAGGCGTCAGGCATCGCGATATCGCGATGCCTGACACCCCAGCTCGGCAGTGCACGCCGCAACCGGGACATCCATGCCGAACGAGCACCCGGACACCTTCGTCACCGGACTGTAGGTGAAGCATCACCGGACTGTACGTGAAGATCGACGAGGAGATCAGGGAGACCCGATCCTGGTGTGCACGCCGTCCGGGACGCCGAGTCACTCCGCCCGTCCTTCAAGCGGGAGAAGCACCGAGACCCCGATTCGGCGTTGGTGGTCACGGCGCCTCCTTCAGATCGTGACGGCGAGCTTGCCGACGGTTCCGGCGGTGAAGTCGGCGATCGCGCGCGGCACCTCGGCCAGCGGGTAGGAACGGGCCACCGGCACCCGCAGGCGTCCTTCGGCAGCGTCGGCGGCGAGCCGGGCGAGGGTGACCGGGTTGGGGTCGGCCATCACCGCCGTGGCCTTGATGTCGCGGCCGGGCTCGTCGGGCAGGTAATGCAGGGTGGAGGCCAGCCGCCCGCCGTCGGCCAGCAGGGCGGCGACGGTGCGGCCGTCGCCCGCCAGGTGCAGCGCGGCATTCACCCCGTCGGGCGCGATCGCGCGTACCTGCGCCTGCAGGTCGGTGTGGTCGACGGCCCAGGTGGCGCCCAGGCCGGTGACGAAGGCGGCTTCGGCCCCGGGTCTGGCGGTGGCGATCACGCCGGCGCCGCGCGCGGCGGCCATTTGGACGGCGAACGCGCCCACGCCGCCGGTCGCACCTGAGATCAGGACGGTTTCCCCCGGTGCCGGGGCGACGGCGTCGATGGCGTTGAGCGCGGCGCTACCGGCCAGTCCCAGCACACCCGCGCGGGTGCGGTCGAGCCCGTCGGGGATCTTGGCCAGGCCGTACTGCCCGCTCACCACCACGTACTCGGCGAAGCCGCCTTGCCCCAGGGTCGGGCGCACGACCACGCCGAACACGTCCTCACCCGGCGTCAGGCCGGTCACGCCGGCGCCGACGGCCGCCACGGTGCCGGCGAAGTCCTTGCCGAGCACGACGGGGAAGTCGTAGTCGTACACGCCCTTGAGGTAGCCGCCCAGCACGCCCAGGTCAAAGCCGTTGACCGAGGAGACCAGCACCTGGACCAGCACCTCGCCGGGACCGGGCTCGGGCACGGGCAGGTCGGTGGCCGCCAGATCGGCGCCGAAGTCGGTGAAAGCCATGGCACGCATAAGGATCACTCCGTTTCCGTAGAAGATGCGGTGGCCTGCCGCCAGGAGGCGCGCAGGACGGCGCGGGCGACGGCCAGTTCGGCCTCGTCGCGGGGGGCGTACAGCATCACGATCGTGTCCGGCCACTCAGGACGACGGCTGATCGGATGCGGCTCGATCCACCCCGCGCGCCCAAGCGGCTCGATGAGCGGCACGGGCACGGTGAGATGGAGGAAGCCCGAGCGGTGGATGTGCCCGAACTCGTCGCGGCTGGGGTGCAGGAACGCCGCCCATGGCCCGGCGGGCTCGTGCAGCCGCAGCGCCAGCGAGGCGGGCTCGGACACCTGGCTGGGGCCGGTGAACACGCCCGCCAGCGCCTGTGCGTCCGCCACCAGGGCGGCCCTGATGTGCGGCGGGGAGAACTGGTCGAGCTGGTCGTGCGGGATCTCCAGGCCCGTGGTCCGTGGGCGAGGGCCGGATCGGAGTGGGGGATCGGTCAGGTCGATGCTCATCGCAACAGCACTTTCTGTGCGCTGGTTACTTCTTGTGCGCTCATGGAGTCTGGTCCACAATGCCGCCATGACGGAAGAAGGCACTTTGACCCGCGCAAGGCACACCGATGTGCGCGAAACGATCGGCGAGGATCACCCGACCTGCCGGCTACGCGACATCCTCGACCGCGTCGGGGACAAATGGAGTGTCCTGGTGATGAACCTGCTCGGCAGCGGGCCCAAGCGCTACTCCGAACTGCAGCGCGCCATCGAGGGCATATCCCAGCGGATGCTCACCCTGACCCTGCGCAGCCTGGAGCGCGACGGCCTGGTCGAGCGGACCGTCACCCCCACCTCCCCGCCCCGGGTGGACTACGCCCTCACCCCCGTCGGGCAGACACTCTCGGCCCAGGTCTCTGGGCTCATCACATGGGCCGAGCAGCACCGCGAGCACGTGGCCGCCTCCCGCCTGCGCTACGACGCGTCGTGACCCGCCGAACCGGCGTCGCCCCCCCGCGCGCCTGCAGTCTCCGGGAGGGCTTTCTGCGGTGTCCGCCGGGTCGAGTCGGCGCAAGGCGCTCTGCCGTGATTGCTCACGGCGGGGCTCCGGCGTCCCCGGCGACCGCATAGGGCCCTCCGCTCGGTCGGTGCGATGAGCCGCAAGGTGGAGCGTCCGCCCAGTCAGACCGTCACGGCCTTGTGGCTTGCTCGCGTGGGCCTGGCGCCGGGAACGGTGCAAGGACCAACCCACGATCGCCACGCCCGTCCGGTATTCTCCGTGACGGAGCTGAGAGCGTCGGAGCCCGCGCAACGTCCGGACATGCCGATGAGCGGATGGTCGAAAACTCATCCGCAAGGATTCCTTGCGCCCCGGCCGTACCATCGCTGCTGTTGTCGCGCCTGGCGGTCGTCGGCGTGGACGTCGCGCCGGGAGGGGCCAATGAGCGATCTGGACCGCTACGTTGAGGCGCTGTTCGACGACGACGCCGACGTGCCGGAGGGCATGGGCCGGGTGTGGGCGCCTGAGCTCCATAGATCGGTGATGGCCCGGCTGCGGGCCGGGTCCGGGCCGAGGACGCGCACCGTTCACGAGTACGTCTCCGGTATCCACAAGACGCCCGGGACGTATCGGTCGGGACGGCGGACGGAGTCGCGCAACGATCGGGAGGTCATGGAGGCCACCGATCACTGGGTTGAACGCTGGGTGGAGGGGACCGACTCGGAGCTGGCCGTACGCATCCTCGGGCACGGGGTCGAGGCCGCGACGCGTCGGTACGACCGAGGCCGGGCGGCCGCGTGGTATGCACTGTGGCGTCGGTACAAGACCGGCCGGCCGCTCCGCAAGCACCGTGGGTTCCACACGTTCATGGAGGGCGGCGTCGACGACTGCCCGGACTGCGTCCGCGACATGGACCGGCTCGCCGGTGGCGAGTTCGACCGGGCCGCCGCCGCCTTGCTCGACGCGGGTGGTCCGGCCGCCGACTGGCCGGAGCAGGCGGTCAAGCTGGTCGCGTGGGTCACCGAACAGCGCCATCCGTCCTTTCGGCTGTTCGCCCAGCGCGCCGCCGACCGGGTCTGGTACATCGACCTGTTTCGCGCAAGCGTGGTCGTGTTCGACGGCCGGTCCGTCGCCGCCTCGCCCGTGCCGTTCACCCTGAGCCCCGCCAGCGACGTCGACTTCGTCGCCGACGCGACCAGATGTGACCAGCAGACAGTGGCCTTCTCCGGCAAGCACAACTACCGAGCGGCGCAGCGCTACGGGCGCCACGTGCTGCTCATGGAGGGCACCTACTACACATCTCGCGGTCAGGCCGAGATGAACTACTCGGTCTGGCTGTCCCCGCCGACAGCTGAGGAAGCGGCCGGACTGGTCGAGGACTTCGCCGCCTCCCTGCCGCGGTCGTTCCGGCGGGTCCCGATCTGGTCAGACCCCAGACGCGGCTCCGTCATGCGCAAGTACAGCGGCGAGTTCGCCGTCGGGGTGTGGGGCAGCAGCTGGGCGACCGGACTCCAGGGCGCCCGGCTCGACCGCGAGTTCGCCGGCGAGCAGGAAGCGATCACCGCGCTGGAGGCGCAGGAGCTCGACTGGCTCAAGGCCGGAAAGGTGCTTACCAACCTCTACCTACGGATGCCCGAACCGAAACCCAGCCAGAACGACACCAACGGATCACACTGATCGCCGAGCCCTGAGCACAGTGGATCGGCCGCCCACCCCGTATGGCCTCCTGCACTGGCGGATGGCCCTGCAGGCCGACCGAGGTGGTGATGGTGGAGACGACCAGTCGGGTGATGGCGGGAGCCATCGCGGGTGACGGGGCGGCCAGGATCGGTGCGAACTCCGGCTCGTCCAGGATGGGCACGGATCTGACCGAGGTCTGTCCACTCGTTCCAGGCGATGTTGAACCATCCGGCTTCGTCGGCGGCAGCCATGGCACTCCTTGAGGGGACCGTACGGATACATGAATGCTGATCATGGCGTGCGGGTTGACAGATTCGGGCCGGGACCGTGTTCGATACGTGGGAGGGCGGAGTCCTCCGACGGTCACACCGGTTGGTGAGAGGCTGACGAGAGTCAGCGAAAAGTCAGCGAACCCGCTGACACGAGGACGTGGCCGAGATCATCGGGCGGCACTGACACGGCACCTGACGGCACCTGACGGCACCTGACGGCACCTGACGGCATCCGATGAGTCGGTCCGGAACGCCCTACCAGTGTTCGCATCGAAGGGGTTAGGGGTTCGAATCCCCTCATCCCCCCAAGGCCTTCACCTTGGCTGGGTGTCCGGACCGGCGAAATGCGGGGCTGGGATGAACGGTTCGACAGCCTGGACAGAGACCTGACATCCCTACATCCCTGGCGGGCAATCCTGGCGCGTGATGAAGTAACATGATCTCCGTGACTGCCGGGTCGGCCTTGGGCCACGCACCAGAGAGCAGCCCGGCTGACGCTTGATCGCCGGGCGGGCCCGCGGCCCGCCGTCTTCTTCTCCATTCAGTACGGCACGGCAGGAATCACCAATGGAGAAGAATGGATTTCAACAAGCAGGTCATCGACGAGTTCCGCGCCAACAACGGCCAGGTCGGTGGCTCTTTCGAGGGAGCGAGGCTGCTCCTGCTCACCACCACGGGCGCCCGCTCGGGCAAGCCGCACACGACCCCGCTCGCCTACCTGCCTGACGGCGTCGAGCGCATGCTGGTCATCGCCTCCGCCGGGGGAGCGTCGAACAACCCGGCCTGGTACCACAATCTGAAGGCCAACCCGCGCGCCACCGTCGAGACCGGCGTCCTCGTCTTCGATGTCGAGGCGGAGGTCCTGGAGGGCACCGAGCGTGACGCGGCGTTCGCCCGCGCGGTGGAAGGCGATCCTGGCTGGGCCGACTACCAGGCCAAGACGGCGCGCACCATCCCGGTCGTCGCACTTCGGGTGATCGGCCCGCCTCGGGACAGCGCACCGTCGGGCGGTGCGTATCTCAAGCTGGTGCACGACGGCTTCCGCCGTGAACTCGCGCTGATCCGCAAGGAGCTGTCCGGTTCAGGTGGGCCAGGCCTGGGCGTGCAGCTCCGGATCAACTGCCTGACCGTCTGCCAGGGCCTGCACCATCACCACACGGGCGAGGACACCATGATGTTCCCCGGCCTGGCCGAGCGGCATCCCTCGCTCGCCCCGACCTTGGAGCGGCTGGCCAAGGAGCACGAGCGCATCACCGTACTCCTGGAAGAGCTGAAGCAGGCCCTCTCCGGTGAGGATCCGCTGAAGGTACGGGCCGAGATCGAACGGCTCGTCGATGAGCTCGAAGCGCACCTGACGTATGAGGAGGAGCAACTGATCCCGATTCTCGACCTCGCCTGAAGTCCGAGGAGTTGGGAACGATCTCGGACCAACTGGGAAGCGATCTTCTTTGCCCTGCTGAACACACAGCTCGCTGAGTAGGCCCGGGAACACCCCACCCAGGTCAGAGGCCGCTTCCGAGAGATCGGGAGCGGCCTTCTGCGTTGCCGGGTGACTGGCTGAGTGACTATGAGCCCCTGAGGCACAGGGGCGAGCTCTTCCTGCTCATGAATTCCAGCCCTCCAAGAGGAACAGGAGACCGGTCAGATCGTCGCCGTGGGGCGCGGCCGTGCAGGCTCCGCGTGCGATGAGCTGTTCGGTGATCTCCCAGATCAGTTCGTGGGAGATCACCACGGTGGCCACGGCCCGATCATCGGCGGGCACGTAGCCGCGCGCCTCTTCGGAGGCGCGACTCATGAGGAAGGCCGAGACCGGGGCCGCGACTGCGGCGGCCAGGTCGTCGAGGACATCGCCCACGCCGACGAGCGGTATCGCGGAGCGGCCGTCGTCGAGCCGTAGACGCCAGCCGTGTCCATCCGAATCCGTGACCGAGGACACGCGGTGATCTCGCAGCGCCTCCGCCGTCCCGGGGGTGATGGCCAAGGTGTGGAGGCGGCTCAACGTCTCGTCCGACCAGACGGTCACCAGGGTGAGGTCGTCGGCGAAGCGGTAGAAGTTCGTGCCCGAGCTGCCCGCGCGCGGTGGGTGGATGGCCCAGAAGGCACCGTTCCACCATGGACGCTCGGTGGTCAGCGCTGTGTCGGGAACGGCCTCTTCGGCGCGTAACTGTCGCCACAGCACCAGGTCCAGCGCGTAGCCGAACACCATGGCGTACAGACTGTGACCGATCCCGCGCCGATGCAGTTCCACGGCGATGTCGTGCACCGGCTTCTCGACGGCGTCCACGAGGGAGCTCGCCGGCCACCGTAGAGTTGCCCGCAGCGGGGCCGTCTCGGGTGAGCCCAGCACGGGGAAAGCGGTCCGGACCCATTCCCCGTCGCGTTCCAGGAGCCGGAACTCCAGGAGCTGGGAGAGCTGTGCGTCGGAGACGTCCAGATGGTCTCTCGGGGCACCGTGACGTGCCGCGTACAGAACGCGCCCGTTGTTTCCGTCGGCTACCACGTCATGGGGCGTGCGTTTCGCGTTCGGGCAGTAGCAGTGCAGGGCCCAGAGGGCGAGGTCCTCGGGATCGGACATCCCGTCCGCTGCATGATCCATACAGCGAGTATCCGGCGTTTTTTTGATCTTTGTCATTACATCGGAAACTTCGCTGCATCCCCTGTCGCGAGTTGTCGTTCCCGCGGCCCGGCCCACACCGGAGCGGGCTGAATTAGTGTGATCTCCGTGAGCCCGCCCGAGGTGGATGCCGGCCGGTTGTCGCGCCTGGCCGCCCGTGCCCGGTCAGCCGTACTGGTCGGAAGAGAGGACGGACGCCCCGCCCCGCTCGTCGAAGTGGCCGGTCTGCTGCTCGTGATCCTGACCTTCTCGCGGCTGCATGCCGCCGCCGGGAAGGACGTCGCGGCGGCCGCCACCGCACGGGAGGTGGCCGCTTGGCGCGACCACCTCGCCGCCGCCGGCAATGTCAGCCGCGACGGCAAGGCCGCACCGATGGCGGCCGCGACGGTCAACAACCACCTGGCTCATCTCTCAGCGCTGTTTTCCTGGATCGCCACGCACGCTTCGGCCGAGGTGCTGCGCCACGGCGACCCGACCAAGAAGGTGGCCCCGCTGCGTCTGCCCGCCCCCGAGGTGCGCGCCCTGGCCGCCGCACAGGTGCGCACGGTCAAGAACGTGGTGGACCGGATCGAGACCTTCCACGAGCTCAAGGGCCGCCGCCACCGCGGCACTGGCCCGCGCCTGCACGCCCACGCCCGCCCGCTGCGTGACCGGGCCATCGTCTACCTGCTGTTCGGCACCGGGCTACGCCGCGCCGAGGTGGTCGCCCTGGACCTGGAGCAACTGCAACCCGCCGACCCCGAGCAACTGCGCCGGGCCAAGACGGCCTGCCTGGTCGGCGTGCGCGGCAAAGGCCGCACCAACCGCACCGTCTTCGTCGGCCGCGACGCCCGTCTGGCACTGGCCGACTATCTCGAGGCTGAGCGGCTCGGCGACGCCGCCGCGAGCACCTCGCCGACGGCCCTGTTCTTGGCGGCGGCCTCGATCGCCGCCCGCCGGCCCGACGGGCGCATGTCCCCACGCTCGATCAACACCATCGTCGAGCAGATCGGCCGGTTGCACGACGCCCAGATCAGCGACCCGGGCCGCAAGCTCGGCCGGTTGCGGCCGCACGACGCCCGTCACACCTTCGCCTTCGAACTGTCGCAGCGCTCCAGCCACAACCGGGCCGAGCTCGAACGCCGCCTCGGCCACGCCAACGACCGCTACCTGCGCGTCTACACCAACCCACCCGACGAGGTCGCGGCCGGCTACGTCGAGGACATGTGATCGCCGTCCACGCATGTCACGGTCGACGGCGAGCCCCGTTCGATGAGGGGCGAGGCCACCGCACCGCACGCAGGAGATGAGCGGCTGACCGAAGGAGCGCCTGATGAGGCTGTCCCAGTTGGGCCCCCGTCGCAATCCAACGGATATGGGGCGCGCAGGTAGGCCGGCTCAGCGCGTGCCTCCGCCGCCACCACCGCCAGCGGCGGCGCATGGCCTGCAGACGCTCCACCCGCGCGTCCAGGTCATCCAAGCGGGCCTGCATGGTTGCTCCAGCCAGTTGCCGCACCTGACCGGCCACGCGCACGCCCCGCGGGCGCTGATCGGCCTCCCCTGCGGCCGTGGCCGCGGCGATGAGGCGGGCCAGGTCATCCAGCAGGTGTATCCCCTACGCCAAGGCGCCAGCAGAAGCCGAACCGCTACGGCAGACCTCCTGATACGGCACGTCCGGGACCAAGCACGGACCAGGCGGTGGTGTCGTTGGTGAACCGCACGGGCACTGGCCCGGCGCCGGGGCCGGGTCAGGCGGTGCGGCGGGAGCGGGCCAGAGCCAGCCCACCGAGGACCGTGGCGATCAGCCCGATCGCCACGGTCCACGACGTTGCGCGCCTTGTGGCGTACGGTGTCGAAGCCGGTGGGCCGTCCTCCCAGCTCACCCGCCGCTTACCCCGGCGGCACACGCTCCCGCCCGTTGCCTAACGCTCAGCCGTTCCACCACCAGGGGCAAACCGGGCCGGGCCGACGTGGTCGATCAGCCGCTGCCGGTCGAAGGTGATGCCGTCGTTGCGGTACTCGAGGTCGGGCGTGTAGTAGCGGTCCACGATCGTGGCCGGGTCTTCCTGGCTGAAGGCCGGCTCGTACGGCAGGCGCGTCAGGAACGCGTGGAAGCCGGGCATCAGACCACCTCGAACGTGCTCATCATGGCCATGTCCTCGTGTTCGAGGTTGTGGCAGTGCAGGACGTATCGGCCCCGGTAGCCGGTGAAGCGGGTGATGATCTCCACGGTCTGCGCCTCCCGCAGCTCGACGGTGTCCTTCCACTCCAGCGGCCCGCTCGGCCGCTCGCCGCCGGCCGACAGCACCTGGAAGGGCGCCAGGTGCAAGTGGACGGGGTGGGCGACGTCGCTGGTGAGCCGCCAGATCTCGACCTGGCCGAGCTTGGGCCGGGCATCGACGCGGCGGGCGTCGAAGGGTTTGCCGTTGATCAGCCAGCCGGTGTGGCCGTGCATGTCGCCGCTGGTGAACTCGAAGTCGCGGGTCACCGCAGCCGTGGCCGGATCGAGAGGCTCGATGCGCGACAGCGTTTTCGGGATCGCCGAGTCGTCGCGGGCGTCGCGCTCGACGGTGAAGCGCATCACCCTGGCCTGTGGCCCTTCTCCCAGCAGGTTGCGCAGCTCGATGTGGTCGCCGAGCCGGTAGGCGGCGAAGTCGGCGATCACGTCCGCGCGCTCGCCCGGCGCCAGCCGTACCCGATCGACCGTCTGCGGCGCGGCCAGCAACCCGCCGTCGCTGCCGATCCGGGTCAGGGCGCCGCCGGGGGAGAGGGCCAGCTCGTAGGTGCGGGCGTTGGAGCCGTTGAGCAGCCGCAGCCGGTAGCGAGCCCGATCGACCCCGAGCTGTGGCCAGGGCGCGCCGTTGACGAGGATGACGTCGCCGAGCACGCCGCCCATGAACGCCTCCCGCGCGCCGGGACCGTCGTGCCTGGCCGGATAGGGCATGGTGCCGTCGGCCTGGAAGGACCGGTCGCAGATCAGCAGTGGCACGTCCCGTTCGCCCGACGGGAGCGGCAGCGCCTCTTCCTCGTCGTCGCCGACGAGGAAGAACCCGGCCAGGCCGCGCCAGACCTGCGGCCCGGTGAAGTCCATGCGGTGGTCGTGGTACCAGAGCGTGGCCGCACGTTGCTCCAGCGGGAAGACGTAGTCGCGGTGGGTGCCCGGCTGTACCAGGTCGGTGGGGTACCCGTCGGATTCCGGCGGGGTGTGGCCGCCGTGCAGGTGGGTGACGGTCGGCGCGCCGAGGCTGTTGGTGACGCGCACGACGGTCCGCCGGCCGCTGCGCGCGCGGATGGTGGGTCCGGGGAACTGCCCGTCGTACCCCCAGATCGGGGTGCGCAGGCCGGGCAGGATCTCCACCTCGGCCGTCCGCTGGACGAGTTCGTAGTAGTCGGTGGTCGTGTCGGTCCGGTGCGGCTTGGCCACCGCGGGCAACGGGAGCGGCACCGTGTACGGCTTGGGCAGCGGCGCGCCGCCGGCGAGGAGCCGGGGCGACGGGGTACGGCCCAGCAGCGAGCAACCGGAGACGCTGAGCGCCGCACCCAGGCCGAGCAGCCGCAGCGCCTGCCGTCTGGTCATCGACATCATGGTCATGCCGATGCGGTCTTGGTGCGGCTGACGGACCAGACCCGTGCCAGCTGCACCATGCTCACGCCGAACATCAGCACGCCGAGGGGGACGTGCAGGCTCTTCATGTGCGCTATGCCCAGCGCCATCTGGGCCAGCGTCATCACCAGCATGCCGGCGGCGGACAGGATGGCGCTCGACCGCCGCGACACCAGCGCGGCGCCCAGGTTCAGCAGCACGGTGACCACGACACCGACGGCTGCGGCGCTGTGTGCCGTCCGGCCGCCGGGCGAGGCCAGCAGCAGCCCGGCGGTGACCGCCTGGAGCAGCAGGGCGACGGTCTGCGCGGTGATCGCGATACGCAAGAACATGATTCTTCCTTAGCGGGTAGAGGGCCGGGCAACGATGGCGACAGTGACGAATAGGACGAAGGCAGCCAGCGCGGTCAGGGCGCGCAGGGTGTGGAACAGCTCCCACCGCTGGAACATCTCGGTGTAGCCGACCGGGACCGGGCTGGCGGCCCACTCCCGGTCGGGGTGGGTGGCCTTGTGCATGTTCACCCAGCTGAGGGCGCTGGCGTTCATGCCGAGATCGTCGGCCACTCCGGCTCGGTGAGGGGTCAGACCCTGACCTCTTCCACGATCTTGGCCGGGGGAGCCGAGGTCACCTTCGGTGCCCGGCGTCCGGGCATCCACCAGTTGGCCTTGCCGAACAGTTCCATCACCGCGGGGACAAGGATCATCCGAATGATGGTGGCGTCGATGAGCACAGCGACGGCCATGCCCAGACCTCCCTGCTTGACCGCGACGTCGGGGCCGAGCAGGGAGGTCGTGAAGACGGCGACCATGATGGCGGCCGCGGCCGTGATGACCCTGGCAGTCTGCGCCATCCCGCGAGCGACGGCCGTCCGGGTATCGCCGGTGCGCTCGTACTCCTCACGGACCCGTGAGATCAGGAAGACCTCGTAGTCCATGGACAGGCCGAACAGGACTGGGAAGATCATCATCGGCACCCAGGTCGAGATCGGCATGGCGGTGGGGAAACCGAGGGCCCAGCCGAGCCATCCCCACTGGACGACCGCGACGAGTACGCCGTATGCGGCGCCGATCGACAGCAGGTTCATGACGGCGGCCTGCAGCGCGATCGTGACCGACCGGACCAGCGCGATCAGCAGCACCACCGACACCGCGATGACGACCGCGATCATCAGAGGTAGGCGCGAACCGATGTCATCGGCCATGTCGATCGTGCCGGCGTTCGGGCCGCCGACGTAGACCCCTTCGCCGCCTGGCGCCTTGGGTAGCACGTCGTCGCGGAGGTGGTGCACCAGGTCCGCGGTCGCCTCGTCCTGATATCCAGTCTTGGGGAAGGCCATGAAGATCGCGGCCTGCCCGTCCTTGCTGACCTGAGGCGGCGTGGCGTAGGCGATGCCCTCGGTCTTGCTGACCGCTTCGGTGACGGTACGCAGATCGGTGCGGTTGGAACCGACCTCGGTGGCGAAGATCAGGGGTGCGCCGTAGCCGGGACCGAAGCCCTCGGAGAGAATCTCGTATGAGAGGTAGCTGCTCCTATCGTGGGGCTGGACACTGGCGTCGGGGTTGCTCAGCCGCATCGACAGCGTGGGGACGGCCAGCACCAGCAGCGCCCCACCGGCCAGCATCGCGGAGACCAGCGGCTTGCGCTGCACCACGCCGACCCAGCGCTCGGCGATGGTCCGACGCTCTTGGGACGCGGCGCCCGTGGCCTTCTGACGGCGGGACGTGCGACGGGGCAGGCGTAGCGAGTTGATCTTGTGGCCGGTGAAGCCCAGGAATGCCGGCAGCAAGGTCACCGCGGCGATCATCGTGACCAGCACGATCACCGACGTGGCGACGGCTACTCCGGTCATCAGCCGCTGTCCCATGATGGTCAGACCCATCAGCGCGATCACGACCGTCGTGCCGGCGAACAGGACCGCGTGACCAGCTGTTGTGATCGCCTTGACCGTGGCGGCCTCGGGCTCGTCGCCGGCTTGCAGGCCGTCCTTGTAGCGGGTCACGATGAAGAGGGCGTAGTCGATGCCGACACCCAGCCCGATCATCGCGGCGAGGATCACGGTGAAATCCGGTGAAGGGACCAGGTACCCCACCAGCTTCATCAGGGCGATGCCTGCGGCGATCGCCAGCAGCGCGGTCACGATCGGCAGACCCATCGCCACCAGTGACCCGAAGGCGATGAACAAGATCACCGCTGCCGCCACGAGGCCCACGACCTCGGACGAACCCTGCGGGGGTGTCTCGGCCTTCTCCGCCTGAGCCCCGCCCAGAGCCAGCTTCACGCCGTCACCGGAGGCGTTCTTGACAATGTCCACCAGAGGCTTGACCGCGGTCTTGTCCACCTCCTTCTGGGTCAGCGGGATGGTCGTACGGGCGATACGACGATCCCGCGTCACCAGACTCTTGTCCTGGTACGGCGAGGTCACCGGTCCTACGACCGGTGAGGCCGCCAGATCGGCGAGGACCTTCTCGATCTTTTGGCGGGTGGCAGGGGCGTCGATCCCCTTCTCTGCCTTGATCGCGAGAGTAAGCGTGTCCCCTTGCCGCTCGGGGAAGTGCTTCTCGATCAGCGCCTGTGCCTTGACGGAGTCGGAGTTTCCGCCGGAGAAGTCGTTGTCTGGGGCCGCGCCGTAGCCGAAGCCGGCGAACGCCACGGCGATCACGCCAACGATCCAGGTCAGCAGGACCAGACGGCGGCGCCGGTAACAGAACCGGGCCAGCCTCGCCAGCGCTCCATCAGTATTGGAAGTCTCGGTTCTCAATTCTTTTCCTCAAGTCGTTTCATTCATGGGCTAATTCCATCCTGAAATTGCCGGTCACACCCCTTTGTCCGAGTTCGGCTGGTGGTGCTCGGGCGGGTGACGACCCCTGATCAGGGCGAATGATGATCTGTCACCGGGCGATCTCGTTGTTGGTCAGCACCAGCTGAACTACGTCCATACGGAGCTCGGTGGTAACTGAAGAACCCGCCGGTTCTTCAGTTACCACCGGGGACCTGAGCCAGTCGCTTCTACGTCATCAACGAACGCGAATGGTGACCTTCTGTCATCATCGCAGTCAGGCCGGCCCCTTTCACCTGCGAGAACAGGATGGGGCTATTTCATTGGTGGTTGGTTCTTCACCTCATGTGCTCTCGTGGCACGCTTGGATCAGGTAGTCGTGACCTGGCCGTCGATGACCTTTACTGGGATTTCGATCAGCGGTGCGCGTGCAGGCCCTCCGGTCACCTGTCCGTTCTCATCGAAGGTGGAGCCGTGGCAAGGGCAACGAAACCCGGGTCCGATGTAGGAGATTGGGCAACCCTGATGGGTGCAGGTGGCGTTGAACGCCAGGAACGTGTCCGGGGCTGGGCGCAGGAGATAGGCAGGTGCCCCGTTTGGCGCGGTGAAGCTCTTCGACGATCCGACGGCGATGTCGGCGGCGGCAGCGATCACCGGCCCGCTCCCGACCCCTAGGCTTGCTGAGTCTCTCGACGAGACCACGGGGCGCCGTGTGAGTGCCAGCGCGCTCCCCGCGGCCACTCCCACAGCGGTCGTCGCTGCCGCGATCAGACCGCCCCGCAGCATGGTACGTCGCTTGACGTCGTTCTGTACGGCCATACTTTCGTCCGGCATGCTGCGCATCGGCAGACCGAGCTTGTGACGCACCTTTGCACGCAGCCAGGCGCTCAATGACAACGCCCCGGCGTCGCCCATTATCAGCAGCGGGGTCCAAGCGAAGGCGAAAACAATGTCGGCCCCGTAATAGTACGGACGGGTCGTCCAGCTCACCGTCAGGAAGAAGCTGACCGATAGGAGGACGCCGCCGAGGGCGGCGAGCCGGGTGAACAGTCCGAGGATGGCACCGAGTCCGACCGCGATCTCCCCGAAGGCGATCGTCAGGCCTGTGACGATCGAGTGGTCGGCGACCAGCGTTACCAGTGGGCCGATCGGGGAGATCTCGGCGGCGGCCAGCATCTGGGCGTGGACTCCAAGCGGCGCGGTGTCATCCAAGTAGTGCGGGTCGAAGAGCTTGGAAAGACCGGCGTACACAAGGGTGCCACCGAGAAAGGCGCGGAGCGGCAGCAGTGCCCAGCGCGGTGGCTGTATCGGGAAATCCCAGTGCATCATGGTCATTCAGTAGCTGAGGTGATCATGAAGCCGGTGCACATTTCGTCGCTTGAGCCGTCGCCCCACACCACGTATCGCGGTGGGAGCTTGCGCAGCGCCGGTATTTGCTGCCGCAGGGTGGCGTCGTGGGTACAGGTGACCCGCAGCGTGTCTCCTGGCTTGACGTCGACAGGGGTGGGCAATGGCTGGGTTTTCTGATTGTCGAAGTCGAAGTTGGGGACGTCGAGCAAGGTCTGGGCCCGGGCGGTGCCGGGATTGAGTTCGACCTTGATCGAGCGTCCGAGCATGTGCATGTGTCCCAATGCCGCGTACACCGCCATGGGCTGTCGTATCGGATAGTCGCAGTGCTGGGTGTTGCCGGGGACTGGCTTGCCGTTGCCGCAGAGTTGCAGCAGTTGCTGCGCAATACCCCCGACTCTGTCACCGAAGCGCTTGGTGACATCCGCGACCGACGCGGCGCGGTCGCACAGCGCACCGGACTCACTGCTGGCGCAGGGCAGTTCGATCGGTGCCTGCAGGGGGAGAGTGCGTAGCGGTTTGGTGGCCGCTGTGCCGTCGGTCAGTCGCAACCGGACGCTGGACTGGTCCGTTTCGCCCGTGCGGCCGTCGGCGGCCAGCAGGTTGTAATGGGCCTGAACGACTATCAGGCTGCCGGGCTTGATGGGGAAGCCGACATCCTGCTTGAGGACGGTCTCCGTGCCGTTGGGGGTCCAGGCGCTGGCATAGGTCCCCGCTACCCGGCCCAGCCCGGTATCGCCGAAACAGGTCCAGCCCGGGCCCGGCGTCTCGGCGTCCTTGGCGTGCGCCTGTGTTGCGGCCTCGGGTGCGACCACCTGGACGACGGCGTGGTGCACGATCTTCGCGTTCTGGGGCTGGAACAGGGCTCCGGTCAGGAACATCGGTTTGGTTACGTGTGGATCGATCAGCAGGCACCGGTAGTCATCGGTGCCGCCGTTGGGAGCGGACGGGGTATAGGACTCCGGCATGGTCAGGTTGAGGAACCGCTCGCCGGTTCGCAGCGGCTGCGATGCCACGGGCGAGGATGTGCCATGGCCGGCGTGCGGCGCGTCCGCCTCAGATTCTGCGGAGTCCGACGCACAGGCGGTGAGCCCCATCGCCATGGCCACCGAACACGTTGCCAGGGCAGTCATTCGCCGGTACTTCATCCGTTTCCTCATGATGACCTTTCGTGTCTGGCGGTTTTCCAGGAGATTCCTGGCTTCACGGACTCGCCCATCCCGGCAGCGAACTGTGCTGCGACGGCCAGCAGCAGCGTCGCCAGGCTGGTGAAAGCTCTACGCATGACACGCTCCTTCAAGTTGTCCGGATCCACGACCTGTGCCTGCTCGGCGATGGCGATCCAGCTGACGGGCTGTACTCATGGAGGTGTTCGTAGGTCTTTCGCGGAATCGATCATCGCGCCGTCGGGGCGGCCGCGGCCTCCGCCGGCGGATGGCAGCGGCTACGCAGTTCTGCGTAGAGCACCTCGTGCCTCGGTACGCCCGTTGTCGTAGGCCACCGCGCGTCTGGGCGGAGTGTTCTCACGCGTGGGAACCGTAGGATCGCGGCATGGAACACCGCGTGGTGCCGTGGCGCCTGCCTGTGCCGGCGCAGGACGTGTTGCTCGCGCTCTTCATCACCGTGATGCAGGTTCAGGGCACGATCGTCCGCAATACCGGCGAGGTGGTACAGCGGCCGCTGAGCGACCTCGGAAACCTGGGATATGTCCTGCTGATCGCCAGTGGCGTGGTCGTGGCCGTCCGCCGCCGATGGCCGGTGCCGGTGTTCGTCACCGCCGCGCTCGCCAGCTTGGTGTACTTCGGCCTCGACTTCCCGGACGGGCCCGGCTGGCTCGGGCTCTTCGTCGCCCTGTACACCCTTGCCGCCTACGGAGACGGGCGCCGGTCGCTGGTGATCGCCGGCGTGGGCACCTCGGTGCTGGCCATCGGCTGGCTGGTCGCCGCGGCCGACATCGAGCCGCGCGCCGCCATCGGCTGGGTGTTCTTCCGGATCGGCGCGTCGGTCATGAGCGCGGCCCTCGGCGAGTCCGTCCGGTCCCGACAGGTCATCGCGGCCGAGGCTCAGCAGCGCGCCGAGTTGGCCGAACGGACTCGCGAGGAGGAGGCGCGGGCGCGTGTGGACGCCGAACGGCTCCGGATCGCGCGCGAGGTCCACGACACCGTCGCGCACGCCATAGCGATCATCAACGTCCAGTCCGGCGTCACCGCGCATGTGCTCGACAAGCGGCCGGAAGTGGCGCGCGAGGCGCTGCGAGTCATCGAGCAGACCAGTTCCCGGGCGCTGCGGGAGATGCGGGCCATCCTCGGGGTACTCCGTGACGACGACGGTGACGACGGGCGGGTGCCGTACCCCGGGCTGGGGCAGATCGACGAACTGGCCGCCAAGGCGCGCGAGGCGGGACTCGACATCAAGCTCGAGGAGGCCTCGCCCGCGGCGCCGTTGCCCAGCGCGGTGGGAAGCGCCGCCTACCGAATCCTTCAGGAATCGATCACCAACGTGATCCGCCACGCCGGCCCGACCCGGGTGACGGTGGCGCTGAAGGCCGGCATCGACGCCTTGGAGATCCGCGTGACCGATGAGGGCCGCCGTGCCGCCCCAGGTCATGACTCCGCGGATCCGCGCCTACCGGCCCGGCATCCGAGCGGCACGGGCAGTTCGGCCGCGTCCGGTCGCGGGATCGTCGGCATGCGCGAGCGCTGCCGGCTGCTGGGCGGAGACCTCGACGCCGGGCCGCTTGCGGGTGGCGGGTTCGAAGTCAAGGCACGACTGCCCCTCACACCGACCGGGTCAAGCCTGTGAACGCGGCGGCCGCCTCACCGTCGACCAACGCTCCGATCAAGGTGCTGCTCGCCGACGACGAGGGTCTCGTGCGATCGGGGTTCAGGGTCCTGCTCGACCTCGAGGACGGCATCACCGTGGTGGGAGAAGCCGCCAACGGCGCCGAAGCCGTGGAACGGGCCCGCGCCACCCGCCCCGACGTCGTCCTCATGGACATCCGCATGCCCAGGCTGGACGGGATTCAAGCCACCGCCCAGATCGCCGAGACGCACGGGTTGGAGCAGGTCCGCGTCCTCATCCTCACCACCTACGACACCGACGAGTACGTCTTCGACGCCTTGCAGGCCGGTGCCAGCGGCTTCCTGCTCAAGGATGCCGGCCCGGCCGAACTCCTGCATGCCATCCGGGTGGTCGCTGATGGAGAGGCGCTGCTCGCACCGCGGGTCACCCGACGCCTCATCGCGCAGGTCACCACGCGACGGACAGCCGCGCAGGCCGGAGAGGGCCGGCTCGCGGTGCTGACCCAGCGTGAGCGCGAAGTGCTGGCCCTGGTGGGCCGGGGGTTGAGCAACGACGAGATCGGCGGGGAGTTGTTCCTCAGCCCGGCCACCGCGCGCACCCATGTCAGCCGCGCGATGACGAAACTGGGTGCGCGCGACCGTGCGCAACTGGTCGTCATCGCCTACCAAACAGGACTGGTCGGCCCGGCGATGTAGGGCACGGCCAGGCCGTGCTCGCGCAGCGACCGGGCGTAGATGATCATGTCGTTGTCGAACACCTGGGACGCCCGCCGTGGCGGCCCCGCTCGCGGCCGGCGGATGAGAGAACACCAGCGGCACGCCGTCTCCGCCACTGTCGGGGTAGCGGATGGTGCAACCACGTAGCGAGGGCGCCGACGACAGATTCCCCATCCCATCTCCGCATGTAGCGGACGCCTTGTGTATGCCGTTCCTGCTTTGAGACGCGACGGCACAAGCCAACCAGGGGCCGTCACGGCCGGCCGGATGCCCAGCTCAGCGATCTCCATGACGCGCTTGAGCGCCTTTTCCAGGGCAGGCCCGGACACCTTGGTGGGGCCCTTGCGCAGTCGCTCCAGCTCCGAGACCCGCGCCCCCTCCGGCGCCTTCAGCAGCAGGTCCAGCATCCGGCGCTGCTCGATGGTGAGCAGGTCATACAGGATCTGCCGCAACCGCTCGTACGCCTCATCGCGCACCCGGGCCACGGACCGGGCCGGCGTGGTCACCCCGGGCAGCAGCACGCCGTGTTCGCGCAGCCGGCCCACCGCGTCGGTGAAGATCGCCCGCAGCCCGTCGCCGGTCGTCCAGGCCCGGTCGCCCACTCACGCCTTGAGCTCGGCCGCCGCCTCGCTGAAGTCCCTCAGCCCGTGCGCGTCCTGGATCTGCCCGGCGTGCTCCCGGTGGGTCTCGGCCCGCTGGGCGTACCGCTTGACGCAGGAAGCGTCCACGATCCCCAACCGCTCGGCGACATAGTCGATGACCGCGACCGGGATTTCCACCGGACCGGGCAGGAACCTGCCGAGATAGCGCACTGTCACCAGCTGTAACGCGAACCCGAGCCGGTTGTGCTCCCCACGCCGCTTGGCGATCAGCTTCCGGTCGGCGTCGTCGAGGAAGAAGAAGCGCTCCAGCTCCGCCTGGGTGGGCACACGGGTGAACCTGCCGTAGGCCGCAGCCTGTTCATCAGTGAGGAACTCAACGGGCACAGCCCCACAAACTATGACCTACATCACATCTGTCGCGGCAATGTCACCAATCTGCGACCTGGACGATCGCACAGCGAGACCGGGAACCCCTGCCGAACGCAGGGGAACGAGAACCTGCGCCAAGCACACCGCGGCAGGCCGCCCGACGCCCTCCGCAGCAATCAAGATCGTTCCTTAGCGTACGTTCTCGTTCCGCTGTTCCTCACGGGCCTGTGCGTCGGAGACGTCCAGATGGTCTCTCGGGGTACCGTGACGTGCCGCGTACAGAACGCGCCCGTTGTTTCCGTCGGCTACCACGTCATGGGGCGTGCGTTTCGCGTTCGGGCAGTAGCAGTGCAGGGCCCAGAGGGCGAGGTCCTCGGGATCGGACATCCCGTCCGCTGCATGATCCATACAGCGAGTATCCGGCGTTTTTTTGATCTTTGTCATTACATCGGAAACTTCGCTGCATCCCCTGTCGCGAGTTGTCGTTCCCGCGGCCCGGCCCACACCGGAGCGGGCTGAATTAGTGTGATCTCCGTGAGCCCGCCCGAGGTGGATGCCGGCCGGTTGTCGCGCCTGGCCGCCCGTGCCCGGTCAGCCGTACTGGTCGGAAGAGAGGACGGGCGCCCCGCCCCGCTCGTCGAAGTGGCCGGTCTGCTGCTCGTGATCCTGACCTTCTCGCGGCTGCATGCCGCCGCCGGGAAGGACGTCGCGGCGGCCGCCACCGCCAACGCACATACCGTGCAATCCATCGAGCGCGCCCTCCACCTGGACATCGAGTTGGGGGCGAATCGGTGGCTGACCGACCATCCGGCCCTGATCATGCCGGCGGTGTACTACTACCGCCTGTACTACATCGTGATCATCGGTGTGTTGGTGTGGGTCTTCGTCCGGCACGCCGAGTCCTACGCCAAGGTCCGCCGGACCCTCGTCGTGATGGCCCTTCTCGTCCTCCCCGTCTTCTGGGCGCTGCCCATGTCGCCCCCGCGGTTCGCCCTACCGGGCATCGCGGACGTCATCGCCGAGTACGACATCCTGGGCAGCGGCCATGCCACACGAGACGTCAACAGCGGCCGGAATCTGTTCTCGGCGATGCCCAGCATGCACGTGGGATGGTCGTTGTGGTGCGGGTATGCCGGGTGGTCCGCTCTACGGGGCTCACGCCCGCGATTGGCGTTGCTGCCGTGGGCCTTCCCGCTGGGTATGGCGGTGGTCGTGCTCGTCACGGGGAACCACTACGTGCTCGATATCGCCGGAAGCGTCGCGTTGCTCGTCGTCTCCATCGCTGTTGTCTCAGCCCTGGGCCGCCTCGCCAAGCGCCGGCGAACAGCCGCAGGGAGGTCGCGGGAACCTGTGCCCCTTCATCCTGCGGGCAACCAAGCTCATCAGACAACTGCCGAGTGACTGCGGCTTCTGGCCTCGCACTCCCGTGGAGCATGGCCGGGAGACCTTCGGGGATGGCTGACTCCGCATGGTTGTCTGCGACAACGATCTCGTTTGCCGTGCGAGCGATCACGCAGAGTACAGCCGCACGATCCGGTTCCGATGTTCCTCAGTCCCGGGCTCCAAGGCGCTGCTCGGCTACATGGACGGAGCGACCTCCGCCTTCGATACACCTACCGATCACAGACAGGTTGATCGTGCTCGCCTGGCGGGGTGTCAGGGGTGAAGCTGTTTCCGGTCCCACTCGGGTCGCAGTTGGTGCCGACCGGGCAGCCCTCTCGCGAGGCCGCCGCCAGGCTCGGCTCCCGGCCGTCGTCCGGGCAGCCCTCATCCGTCCGCAGGCGGAAGGGACGGTCCGCGCCTCCGTGCTGGGCGGCGCAGGCGCGGATCTTCAGGAGCCCTTCGGTTGTGACCACCGCCTTCCCCGACCCGCTCATCAGGAGGCCGGCGACGACTCCGACTGTCGCGTACGCCACCCACATCGATCTCGATCCCATCGCTTCCCCTCCGTGCGCCTGTGGTGTCCGGCGCCGACGATGGCAGACGCCTCTTGGGAATGAGCAGTGACTCACAAGGAGGGGTCCCGGCCGCGAGGCGGACATGTCACCGGCGTCCGGGTCGGCTCGGACGTCCACCTCGGCGGTGCGCCGGCATGCCGTTCGAAGAGAGGTTCGACTCCGTCTACCGAGTGTGCGCCCAGGCCTGTGTCTCCGAAGGGGGCCGCCCGGAGTGCGGCCACCTCGTTAACGCGGTTCCCGCAGGTCAGGGGGCCCTGCTTCACTCGCCCGGACGAGTTCTCGGACGCGTCGTCTCCCCGGCTCGAGCCGTTGCGGATCGTCCGTCCGCGATGAACGCCTGCGCCGTTCGGGAGCGCGCTTCACCGGCTCGTGTCATCACGGCGTGTCGCCGGCGCGGTCGATCTCGTCGACAAAGGTGAGGACCCGGGCGTTGACGCGCTCGGGGAACTCGCCGTTGATGGCGTGGGAGGCGTCCGGCCACAGTTCGACGGCGCCACGGGCGAGCAGGCGGCGGGCACGCAGGGTGGCCTTGCGCGGATCGTGGATGATGCTGCGCCCGGCGATCAGGGCGAGCACCGGCACGCCGACTCCGGCCACCTGGTCGTCCGTGGGGTACGTCGGTGGCGGCAGGAATGCGGTGAAGTCCCGCATCCCGGCCGATATCAGGTTGGCGACGGGTTCGTCGTCGGAGGCGTCGGCTCCGCCGGAGATCCAGCTCAGCAGCCTCCGGCGCCACGACTCGGGGAAGAACGGCACCACCGAGCCCAGCGAGACGACGACGACCTTCCAGGTGATCCGGCCGAAAAGGCTGGCGGGATCGAGCAGGCTCACTGAGGCGATCTTCTCTGGGGCACGCAGGGCGAGGTGAAAAGCGCTCCACCCGCCGATGGACACTCCGACGAGGTGCACCCGGTCAAGGCCGAGCCGGGCCAGTAGTTCCGCCAGCCAGTCGGCCTGGTCGGCCGCGCTCGCGAACGCCCGGGTCTGTACCGAGAGGCCGGGCTCGCCGAGCAGGTCGACCGTGTAAACCGGCCGGTGGGCGGTGAGGCCGATCAGGTTCGACTCCCACATCGGGGTGGACGCGGTGCGGCCTGGCAGCAGGAGAAGCGGTGCGCCGTCGCCGGTGCCGAAGCGATAGACCCGGACGGTCCCGAAGCGGGTCGCCACGTCCTGGATCTGATCGGGTTCGGGAAGCTCGGCCATGGCCCGGTCGTAGGCGTTCCGGTAGCGCGCGAAGGCGGACGCGTCGCGGAAGTGGCCGAGCCGCCGTCGGCGGAACGCGGCTCCGATGTTGGGCTCCACGATGTCGTTCACGTACGGGATCCTCCGTTCACCTTCGCGATACGATCGTATCGCATCAATATCACGATACACTCGTATCGCGAAGAGGGGAGGCCGGGCCGTGCCGAAGCAGGTTGACCACGCGGCGCGGCGGGCGGAGATCGCCCATGCCGCACTCAGGTTGTGTGCTCGGGACGGCCTGGCCGGTGTGAGCATCGGGGGGGTCGCCCAGGAGGCCGGCGTCTCCAAGGGGCTCGTGCAGCACTATTTCGCGGCGAAGGCCGACCTGCTGCGCGCGAGCGCACATCTGCTCAGGCAGGAGATCGAACGCCATGTTCGCGCGGCGCTGCGGGACGCCGACAGCCCGGCCGACACGCTGCGGCGCGCGCTGCTCGCCGTCGTCGAGCTGGGCGCGCGCGCTCCCGTGCTCCTGCTCGCCGGGCATGCGTTTCTGGCCAGGGCCGTCGCCGACCCTGATGTACGCGGGCTGTACCGCGCGGGAGGCGACGCGGTCCATCGCGAGATCGCCGCGCTCGTGGCCGCCACCGCTCCGGAACCCGGCGTCGATGCCGGCGCCGAGGCCCACGTGCTTCTCGGGCTCGCGCGCGGCCTGGCCGACGGTGTGCTGGTCGGGGAACTGGACGTCGCGGAGGCGGTCGCGGTCCTCGACCACCAGCTCGGCCGGATCGGCTTGCCGGCGGACCTGGGATGAGACGGAAAGATCATCGGTATCATCGGGGCCTCGCGCACAGGGCGCCGCGTGATCGCCCGCCTGGTCGCGGCGGGACATCAGGTACTGCTCCACGATCCCTGCGTGAACGCCAAGGAGTCGGCAAGTATGAAGGTGGAGGGCGTCACCCTCGACGAGTTGTGCCGACGTTCTGGCATCCGCAGCGTGCACGCCCCTGACCTGCCAGAGACCAGGCATCCGCTCGACCCGTGGCGGCTCGGCCTCATTCATGACGGCGGGGAGGATCGTGGCGCAAGGATGGCCGGCCGCGCGCGCGACCAGCACCAGGAGCTGTACACGGCCGCGCGGATGGCGGAAGGCACCTGCGCCGTCTACGAGACCGTCGCGCGGTGAACGGGCGCGGTGGCAGGGGGAGGTTGATCTGGCAGTCCGCCGGGCTGGTCGTCCTGCTGGCCTCGACCTGGCTGATTGTGGAGGCTTCCCTGCGCGACGCGAGCACCGCGATCGTGTCGGGCGGCCGTACCGGTTTCACCGTCCTGGGCCTGCTGGCGCTCACCTGGTGGTCACCCGCCGGCGCCGCACCGGTCACGAAAGACACGCGGGACACCGGGTACCGGTGGTGGCAGGTCGTGCTGCTCGCGCTGACGGGCGTAACCGCGTACACGGTGCTCTCGACCATCGCGATCAGCCTCGCCGGACCGGCGCTGCCCGCGCTGGCCCTCTCCCTCACCCCGGCCGTGGTCCTGATCGCCGAGAGCGTCCTGCTACGCACGTGGCCTGCGCCGCGCACCATCGCCGGAACGGTGATCGCGGTCGCCGGCGCCGCGATCTACGCGATCCCCAGGCTGGCGGGGACGCTGGGCGACGACGTCGCGCTCGGGTCGCTGGTCGCGCTCGCGGCGATGTTCTCCATGGCCTTCTACGGCCTGTACTTCAGCAGGACGAACCGCGGCTACCAGGGGGCGATGGCGCCACGCATCCTGCCGATCTTCGCGGTGGGGACGATCCCGCTCGCCGCGTGGGCGGCGGCGGACGTCGCGGCGGGCGAGCGGATCAGCTGGTCGGCGCTGGGCATGCTCGTCATGCTCGGGATCGTGATCTACGTGCCCGCCTACCTCCTGCAGCACCGCATCCTGCTGACCGGCGGGCCGTCCTACTCCGCCCTGCTCGGCCTCGCCGTACCGCCGCTGGTGGGGGCCGGCTCGGCGCTGTTGCAGCTCGTGGGTGCGCCCGCGCCGATGCAGATCGTCGGCATGGGGCTCACGCTGGCCGGGATGGCTCTCGTCATCCGGAGCAAGCTCACGCGGACGGACGAGGACAGGCCCGCCCGCGTCACGCTGTCGCGGCCTTCAGATGCCTGATCTCCGACCGCTGCCCGGCAGGCTCTTCGTGCAGTACCCGCTGCGGGGCGCAGAGACGTTCAACCAGGTCGCCGTGTTCGAGTCGCCGAAGGCGCTGGCCGGCGAGGACGACTGGGGAACCCCCGACGAGCTGGACGCGGCGTTCGCGGGGACCTGCGATCAGGTTCAGCAGGGCTTGCCGCTGATGTGGCGCGACCGATGGTGGCGGATGTTCGACCGTGACCCGATCATGACCTGGGTCACCGGCCGGATCGCGCTGCTCGGCGACGCCGCGCACCCGCCCCTGCAGTACATGGCGCAGGGGGCGATCATGGCGATCGAGGACGGCTGGGTGCTCGGCGAGCACGTCGCCGCTCAGCGCGCCGAGGACGGCCCAGGCGTGGACTGGGACCGGACGCTCGCCGCCTACCAGGCGGTACGGCCCGAGCACTGCCGCCGGGTCGTCACCACCGCTCGGGCGTGGGGCGCGTTGTGGCACCTCGAGGGCGTCCGGAGACTGCAGCGCAACGCCCTGCTGCGCGGCCGCGACGTCCACGACTACTCGTTCGTCGACTGGATCTTCGGTCCCACGGCGCTGACCCCCGAGGACGAGCCGGAGACGTTCCGCCCGATCCCCCTCGATGCCGCGCCACTGTGACCGGCCTCGGGAACGACGGGACAGCCGTTGGCGGGATCCGCCGGTAACCGGGTCGGCCGGACAGCTCTCATGTTCTGTCGGTCTACCGATCCGCATCGCCCCAGGTCAACGCAGTGACCGTGGTACGGCCGGCAATCCGGTCCCACGGACCGTGCGGCAACCCGCCGCCGAAACCTCAGCACGGCGCGCCCCGGCCCACGGTGTCCTTCTGGCGTACTCCGGCCGCCCCCCGTCCTGGGGGCGCCGGACCTGCGGCACGCCCTGGGGTTCCGGCTCGGGGTCCGGGAGGCGTTCCCGGCGGCCGAGCCCCGCTCGGCGCGACGCTCGCGGAACTCACCTTCTGCGCGCCCTCGCGCAACAGCGGCGGCACTGAGGTGCCATGACCGTCGTCACGGAGCCGACGATGTCGGGGAGTGGATGCGCGATTCCAGCCCGGCCAGAAGTGTGTGGAGTCCGAACTCGAACGGGTCCCCGGGCGGGGTTATGGCGGCGGAGTCGATGCGGGCCCGCAGCCGGGGGAGGTTCTGGGTGACCGCGAGCATCTCAGCGGTGATCCCTTGGAGCTCTTTGTCGGCGTCGGCGCCGTTCCGTCGTAGGTGCGCCTGCCAGGCCGCTTGTGCCGCCTGGCCCTGCGCGGCGCCGATCACGAACATGAGCACGGTGGCGGCTGCCTGGTCGGCCTCGGCTTGGATGAACCCCGCCGACTCGTAGATCATCAGAGATCGTTCGTCGAAGCGGGCCTTGTTGGGGCCGTAGATGAGGTGCGTGCTCATCGCCGGGATCAACCAGTAGTGCCGCACGACCATGACATACGCTCCACGCGCCAGCGACGCGGCGGCTTCCTGCCACCCGACTCCGGCGGTGTCGGGCAGCGGGATCTCGGCGAACACATGGTCGGCCGCGAGGACTACCAGCTTGTCCTTGCTCTTGACGTGGTAGTACATCGCCGACGCGGCCGACCCGAGCTGCGTGCCCAGACGGCGGATGTTCAGCCCGTTCACGCCTTCGGCGTCGAGTACCTCGACGGCTGCCCGGACGATCTGCTCCTTGGTCAGCATGTCGCCCAGCTTAGCGAGCGTTGAACTTAGATCAAAACGTGCGCTACGTTGTCGAACAAAGTTCAAAACCCTGGCTGAGGAGATCCCCGTGTTCCTCGTTGTCGCCCTGCAGTTCCTGCTGGCCCTGACGTACCTGATCGTTCCGTTGATCGGTCACAGATACGGCCTCGCTGCCCAGAGCGCAGCCGATGCCGAGATCCACCGACAGGGCCACAGCCCAGCCGTATTGACCAAACACGGCCTCGACTTCACCGCCAGCACCGCCAGCGTGACGGTGTCCGTGGCGATCGCCGCGGGCCTGGCGACGCTTGGCGTGCTGAATCTGTTCGATCAGCCAATGCTCACCTGGATCCTTCAGCCCATCCTGCTGATCGCCGGCGGCTCCGTCACCACCTCCCAGGTTTTCGTCGTCCGCTATGCGGGGGCTGCCTTGCGCAAGTCCGGCACAACTGACATCGACGCCAAGTCGCTGATCGAGGCGGCGAAGGTGGCCTTCCCCGGCTGGTTCCATCCGCTCGTCCTGGCGCGGTTCCTCCTCACGACCGCGGGCTCGCTGGTCATCCTCCTCTTGCTTGCTGTTTCCTGACCTGGCAACAGAGCCAGTGTCTTCAGCAAACGATGACACCCTCAATCCCGGACGGTGATGATCCTGACAGCCTCGCTCATGCCGCCGCCGCCTGCCGATCGGCGAGCCTACGGCCGCCGCGGCGCTCACGCGGACGGCTCGCCCACCGCCGGTCCCGTCTCGTGCGCGCACGTGACCCTGTCGGAAAGTCGGAAAATCCCCCGACCGGCCGGTGCCGGCCCCAGGGGCCTCGCGGCTCTCATTCCGCGCTGGGCGCCCCTGAGGAAGAATCTTCGGACTCCTCTACGCGCGCACGCGTGCCGGACAGTACGTCGCGCTGCTCGGTCATCGTGATGGTCGGTCGCTCCCCGCACCCGTGGGCCGGACCCTCGGCGCGACCTAAGCCCGTGGCGGTGGCGGCCGGCCGGCTCACCGGCCGCCAGCCGCCGCCGTCAGGGATCCGGCCGACCTTCTTCACGTCGATATGGACCATGTGGCCTGGCCGACGGGCCACGATCTGCTGAGGCTCGCGATTGCTCTCACCGCTCGGGTCGATGAACCGTCGCCGATTCAGTTGGAGCTGTGCGAGCACCCGGCTGACCGTGCGCCGGCTCACTGGGACCTCCTGCCGGCTGAGTTCGAAGGCGGTCCGTGCCGCCGACCACTTGTGGCTGCGGCGCATAGTTTCGATCTGTACGACAACGTCGCCTGGGGTCGCGGTGGGTTGCCGGTGCGGCGTCGAGGGCCGGTCGACTAACCCGAGGGCGCTGAACTGCCGGTATCGATTCACCCATTTCGACGCCGTGGCTCGCGAAATGCCCATTTCGGTGGCCACGTGGGAAATCGGTCGGCTCCGGCACCGCTCCACCGGTCGCCGCCTGCCTTCGACCGACAGTGGCGAGTTGCGGTGCGTCATCCTGCGTCCTTCTGTCTGAACTTCTTGCGAGGTTTGCTTGCGGATCTGCCGAATATCGGATGTGTCGTCCGGGTTGTCGCGGCCAATCAGGCGGCCGACCGGACAGTCCCGACGGGGATCATCCTGCGGTTGAGCAGAGCCTTGAGCGCGTTGCGTCGCATGGTGCCGGTCAGGGTCTGAGCACGATCTTGCCGTGGGTGTGTCGGCGTTCGAGTTCGGTGTAGGTCTGGCCGACCTGCGTCAGCGGGTAGACGTTGGCGATCGGGACTTCGAGGTGTCCGTCGGCGATCAGGGCGGCCAATTCGGCAAGTACCTCAGCGAGATGCTGTCCGGCTTGGGTGTGAGGTTGTCGACGTCGACCAGGACCAGCTCGGCCTGTGCTGCCCGCCGCTCGGAGAACCCAATCACCTCGTCACCGACCACGAATCGGTCGACTCCGGCGCCGACCTCGGCGACAACTCCGGCGAGGTCGCTGCCCTGCCCGGACGGAAAGGTCGAGGGAAAGATGTCGGCCATCGCGCCGGTGCGTATGGCCGCCTCACCGGGGTTGACGCCTGCGGCCTTGACCCGCACGAGGACCTGCCCGCTCTCGGGCACTGGCCGGTCGACCTCGTCGACCCGCAACACCTCGATTCCACCGAACTCGTCGTATCTGACTGCCTTTGTCATTGTCTTGCTTCTCCTGTGGCGCGCGATGCGCGGCTGACGTCGAGAACGGGAACGGTCCGTGCTGGTGTGGCTGTTACCAGGGCACCGTTCCGGCGTCGTCGAAGAATCCGCCGGTCGGTCCGTCGTCGGGCAGGGTTGCGAGGTGAATCGCGATGGCCGCACCCTGTTGTGGTGTGCGGACGCCTTGGAAGCCGTTGAGGTCGGTGGCGGTGAAGCCGGGGCAGCCGGAGTTGATCAGGATGTTGGTGTCGCTCAGTTCCTTGACGTATTGGATGGTGAGGGCGTTGAGGAAGGTCTTCGAGGCCAAGTAGGCGGCGGGAACCTGGCCCATGTCGATGCCCGGTGTGGTTTGCAGGGCGAACGAGCCGACGCTGCTGGACATGTTGACGATCCGCGGTGATGCCGAGTTGCGCAGCATCGGCAGCATCGCGTTGGTGACCCGGATGACGCCGATCACGTTGGTTTCCACGACAGCTCGCACGGTCGCGGGCTCGACCGTGGTCGGTGTCTGTGGCATACCGCCGGTGATCGCGGCATTGTTGACCAGGACGTCGAGCCCTCCGGCATGGCCGGCGATCAGCTCGGCCGCGGCGGCGACACTTTCGTCGTCGGTGACGTCGAGCGGCACGCCGAACGCATCGGTCCCGGCCGCGCGCAGCTTCTCGACCGCGGTGTCGCGGCGTTGTTGATCCCTCGCGCCCACACCGATTCGCCAGCCAAGGGCGCCCAGGCCTGCGGCGATCTCGTATCCGATTCCCTTGTTCGCGCCGGTCACCAGCGCGATCGTCCGTTCACTCATGCCGTCGATCATGTTGCGGACTCGGGTGGGGCGTCCAAGACCGGTCGGGTGGGCGGCGATACCGCACGGGTATTGGTCGTGGTCAGCGCTGGATACGATGAGCGGGTGGAGACGCGGGAGTTGCGATACTTCGTCGCCGTCGCCGAGGAGTTGCACTTCGGGCGGGCGGCACAACGGCTCGCGATGGCGCAACCACCACTGTCGCGGGCGATCCAGCAGCTGGAACGGCGGCTCGGAGTCGTTCTGCTGCACCGCACCGCTCGCGCCGTCGCCTTGACCGAGGCCGGGTCGGTGCTGCTGCGGGAGGCCCGGCTCGCGCTCGACGCGGTCGAAGCCGCCGAGCGCCGCACCCGCCGTGCCGCGGCTGACCAGCCGGGTGTGGTGCTGGCCGCCAAGGCCGGAGCGTCCAGGGAACTGTTGTCGAAGCTTCTGCACGCCTACGCCGCTGAACCGGGCGCCGTGGCAGTCGAGGTGATGCTGTGCGGGCCGGGCGAGCCGGAAAGTCTGCTGCGCAACGGGCGTGCCGACGTTGCTCTGCTCCACCGGCCTTACGACACGACAGCCGGATTCGACACCGAGGATCTGCACACCGAACAGCAGGTCGTGGTCCTGCCCAAGGGTCATCCCCTCGCCAACCGGGCGTATCTGTCGTTAGTCGAGGTCAACGCCCAGGCGGACCTGCCCCTGCCGCGCTGGCCTGGACGGGATGGCGGCCATCCGGACGGCCCCGGCCCGCAGGTGCGCGACCATACCCAACTGTTCCAACTGATCGCGCTCGGACTGGCCTGCGCCGTCGTACCCGAGTCGCTCCGAGACCAGCTAGGCGACGACCACGCCATTGTGCCGGTGCCGGACGCACCGGCCGTCACGACCGTCATCGCCTGGCCGCCACACAGCAGATCCAAAGCCGTCGCCGACCTCGTCCGCACCGCGACACGCCTATAGCCAATACCCGCTGCAGCACCGCTGTTCGCAGGCCGCACGACTGTACCGAGCATCACCAATGTTTCGGGACACATCCGGATTCGGGATACATCCGGAAATGCCGCGTGGAGTTCGCGGGTTAAGGGTGAGGGCCCCGCGAATACGCGGTGATCGCACCAGCGATTGCCCCCACGATCGTGCCAACAGCCGCGCTCGGCGCGCCTAGTTCAAAACCCACTGACCAGCTCTTTTCGTGGAGAGAAGCGGCCACTGCCCCTCTCAGGCGCACTTGGTCTGCCCTCTGGATTCGTCGCCTGGCCGAACAGTGCCGTGCCTACGCGGCCGCCTCGCGCCTGGACTACGACGCGTCCTGATCGGCCAAGCAGCCGTCTTCTGACGCCCGCTCTCAGTGGGGGAGGGCGGTGAGGCGGTTGCTGAAGCGGGCGAGCATCCCGCTCTGGGACGTCTCGGAGAACATCCGGCCGATGAGCGGGGGGATCCGCCAGTTGGCGGGGCTGTGCCTGGCCAGCCTGGACACCAGGTTGACGTGCGGGTAGCGGGCCCGCTCGTAGGCGCGTAGCCGTTGCGCCGGGTCGCCGCCCTTGGCGAGCTCGCGCCCGAGCACCCACACGTCCTCCAGGGTCTGGTTGGCGCCCTGGCCGAGGGTGGGCGGCATGAGGTGGGCGGCGTCGCCGAGCAGGGTGACGCGGCCCTTGCCCCACTCCCGGCGCACCTTCTGCCAGTGGTGGCCGAAGAAGTCGAGATCGTCCTCGGACGCCTGGGCGAGCAGCTCGGGGACGGGGGACGCCCAGTGGCCGAAGCGGCGCCTCAGCTCGGCTAGGGGCGCGACAGGGCGCGGCTCGCCGGGGGACCAGCGCACGTCGAACCACCACTGGAGCTTGCCGTCCCCGGCGGGGATGATCCCGCACGCCCCCTCCCTTCCGGTGATCATGAGGTGGAGGTGGGCGCGGGTGAGGTCGATGTCGATCCGGCTCAGGGCCTGCCAGGTGCCGAAGGTGGCCGTCCGGATGGGGAGGTCGCCCCACAGCTCGCGCCGGACGACCGAGTGATGGCCGTCGGCTCCGATGAGCAGGTCCCCTGTGATCATCGAGCCGTCGTCGAAGGTCGCCGTGACCCGGTCGCCGTCCTGGGTCACTTTCCGGCAGCCCGTGCCGTAGCTGATCAGGTCGCCGGGCAGCCCCTCGGACAGCCGCTCCAGCAGAAGGCGGCGGGAGATCGACTTGTTCGGGAAACCGTAGAGCGTGGCCGCATGGGCCATGTCGGAGCTGAGCCGTAGTCGGCCGTCCGCCGTCAGCGCGTCGATCCGGTCGAACCGGCCGCCGACGCCGTCAAGGCTGACACCGAGATCATGCAGCACGGCGGCGCCGTTGCTGAAGATGCTCAGTCCCGCGCCGCCCGTCCGCATGGTCGGCGCCTGCTCATAGATCCGCACCTGGTGCCCGGCGGCCAGCAGACTCCGCGCGACGGCCAGGCCGCCCACGCCGGCACCGATGACAAGAACATCCATTTTCTCTCCATATCGAAGTAACTTCGTTTTAAAGATACATCGATGCGAAGTACATTGGGTCGAGTGACCGACAAGCACCAAGAAGAGGACGTCTTCCGCGAGTTCCTGATCGCGGTCATGCTGCACATCGAGGCGATCGCCGACCGGCTCGGCGTGCACCATGTGGACGTGGCCGCCCTCATCCTGCTGGAGATGCGCGGCCCGCTCCCCGTGGGAGTCATCTCCGAGGAGCTGGGGCTGCCGTCCGCCTCCGCGACCCGGCTCACCGACCGCCTGGAGAAGGCCGGCTATGTGCGGCGGGTGCGCGGCGAGCGCGACCGGCGCATGGTCACCGTGGAGCTGATAGAAGGTGGCATGGCCGAGTACCACGCCACCCGCATCACCTCCGAGCGGCACCTTGGAGAGATCCGCGGGCATTACACGCCGGAGCAGGTGCCGTTGATGCTGGGTATCCTCACCGGCGTCGCCCGGGCCTACCGCTCGGCGACCAGGGAACTGCGCGAGCAGTCCGGCTGAAGCGCTACGGTGAACACTCTATTTATGGCGCTGTAAGTGTGAGATTTCCGCTTTCGCGGCCGTTCCGCATGCCCCCTCCGGACGATTGCTGTATCGAGGAGGACACGGCGCTGTCGGCCGCCCTGGCCGCCGAGCCACCCCTCGGCGAGGCCCCGAAGCGGCGGCGGGGGGAGGACGGCTGACGGCCGCAACCGGTCACGAGAGCCGCCTCCCGCCGTCTACGGCACCGTCGCGTCCGGGGCGGGCGCAAGCACGCGGGCGCGGTCGTCGTCGACCGCACCAGTCGGCGGAGCACCCCGCACTCCGTCGAGGAGCACGACCGGGAGGAGGCCGTGCGGCTGCACCGCTTCCGGACGACCACACCTGGGACTACGAGCTCCAAGGCACTTCGATCTCCCCTTCTGCGGTCAAGCCAAAACAGACAAGGCGCTCGGCCTCCTCCCGGTCCCCCGCCTCTTCCCGCATCCGGGCCGGCAAGTTCAGCGCGTCGAAGTCACCGGCGTCGACGGCCTGCCGGTACAGGCGTCGGGCCTCCTCCCGGTTCCTCGCCGGCTCCTCCACTTGAACCAGTATCCGCAGGGCGCCGAGGTCACCGGCGTCGACGCCCCGTTGAGCGAGACGGGCGGTATGCCGGTAACCTCCCCGCACGAGTGCCTGGGCGGCTAGGGAAGTCAGGTCTGCCGGTGTGTGAGCCGCCTCCCAGAAGGTCGTGGGCGGGCACAGCAGGACACGTTCGCGGCGGCCGTGCTGTTTGAGGTAGTCGGCCGGCCGGTACAACGGCTGCGCTGGGGGCGGCTCACCGGAGCGAGGCTGATGTTCGATCAGCGGGCCAGGCAGGCGCCGGTGCTTGGCGGTCAGTCGATCCCCGCATCTTCCTGCAAGATGCCCGCGCGACAGCGGTGACCTCCGCGATGATGGCGCGGATGCCGGCCGGCTGGCTGGGCCTGCGGGACGTAGTCCGGATCGCGCGCGGCGGCGCCCGGATGGCGCTGGTGATACCCGAGGGCGGGCATTTCGCCTCCACCGTGGCCGCCGCCCGGCTGCGCGGCCGCTCCCGCGTCGCCGCCTTCAGCGTGCACCAGCCACTGCAGGACCTGGTGGCCGAGCTCAACGCCTTCCGCCCGGCGGTGCTGGCCCCCTACGCCAGCATCGGCGCGCTGCTGGCCGGCGAGGCCGAAGCCGGACGGCTGCACATCAACCCCGCCCTGGTGATGCTCACCGCCGAAGGCCTGCCCGTCGGCGAGTACGCGCGCATCGCGGCCGCGCTGGGGGCGAAGGTGCGCACCAGCTACGCCTGCAACGAGTGCCCGTTCCTGTCCTGCAACTGCTCTGAGAGCTGGATGCACCTCAACGCCGACTGGGCCATCCTCGAACCCGTCGACGAGCAGTGCCGGCCGGTGGCGCCGGGCGAGCCCTCGCACACCGTGCTGCTGACCAACCTGGCCAACCACGTGCAGCCGATCCTGCGCTACGACCTCGGCGACAGCGTCGTGCTCCGGCCCGATCCGTGCCCGTGCGGCCACCCCGGCCCGGCCGTCCGCGTCCAGGGCCGCGCCGCCGACCTGCTCACCTTCCCCGGCCCAGGACCGGCGCAGGAAAAAGCGCCGGTCACCCTCGCCCCGCTACCGCTGGCCACCCTGCTGGAGACGGTGCCCGGCCTGGAGCTGTTCCAGATCGTCCAGGCCGCGCCGACCACGCTACGCATCCGGCTGCATCCCGCACCCGGCGCCGACCCCGAAACCCTCTGGCGCCGGATCGAGACCCGCATGCGCGACCTGCTGGCCCGCCACCACCTCGGCCATGTGCGCCTCGAACGCGCCGGCGAACCGATCCAGCACAGCACGGGCGGCAAGGTACGCGCCGTCATCCCGCTCTCGGCCACCGGCAGGGACCCGGCCGGTTCCAGACGTCCCTGACCACCACGGCCCCACCCACGGCCGCACCACCACCGCCGGGGTGGTCGCCCACCACTGTCATTCCCCCACGGCTCGCAGGGAAGGGCGAGGCGATTACCCCGCCCTTCCCTGCCTCCCCCTACTTCGAAGAACCGGAGACGTCTTCGTGCTGCCCGACCTCCTGGCCTACGGCGTCCGGATCCTGCCCGGCCTGCTGCTCATCGGCGCATGCTTCGCGCTGGCGCGCGCCGAGCAGAACCCGCTGCTGCGCATCCTGACCCTCATCTTGGGCTCTGTGCTGATCAGGGATGCGATGACACCGCTCGGGCTCTGGCGGCTGGGCGCCGCGGGAGGCGTGCCGTGGCTGCGCTTCACCGACCAGGCGGGCATCCTGCTGCTGTTCGCCCTGGGCACGGTGGCGCTGACGGCCGCCGTGCTGAAGCTGGACAGCGGGCTGCGCTCGCTGGTGCGCTGGGCACGGTTCACCCCGGTCACCCTCACCTTAGGCATCGGCGGTGGGATGCCGGCCGCCGCGCCGGTGCTGCTGTTGTTCAGCCTGGCGCGTGAGTATCTGATGGCGGCCAAGGTGATCCGGCCCGGTGTGCTCATCCTGGCCAAGATGGTCGGCGCGGCGCGCAAGGCGGCCTCTGATCTGACCTCGCAGCTGGTGGGACACCTGCTGACGGAGAAGGTAACGCTGCTGATCCAGGGCGGGGCCGGTTCATCGAGCGGCGTCACTCACCGGCCAGTCCTTTGATGATCAGGTTCAGGCCGTGGGCGAAGTGGCCGACGAAGTCGGTGCTGGTCAGCGTGGCCTCGGCGGCTGCCAGGTTGGGGTAGGTACCCGGGTCGAGGGCCGCGTGCAGCAGGGTCAGTGTGGCGGGCAACTCGGACTCGGCGAGAGCCTGGGCGGCCTGTTCCTCCAGCGTGTGGCCGACGATGAAGTGGACGATTGTGAGTGCCGTACGGGTGGCCGCCTCAGGGCTCAGGCATGTCTCACGCAGCACGCCCACGAGGGTGTCGGTGTAGCTCAGCGTGTTGGGGCCGACAGAGTGGGTGCCCGCGTAGACACGTGCGCCGTCGCGGTGACGCAGCAACGCCATACGCAGCCGCCCGGCCAGTTCGGTGACCTGTTCGCGCCAGGTGAGCCCGTCGGGCAGCGGGCCGGCGCAGCCCGCGAGCATCTCCTCGGCCATGGCGGCGAGCAGCGTCTGCTTGGTGGCGAAGTGCCGGTAGAGCGTGCCCACCTGGACGTCGAGGGCCGCGGCCAGGCGGCGCATGGTCAGCGAGTCGAGCCCGTCCTCGTCCACCAGGCGCAGGGCGGCGGCGACCGCCTCCGGCACGGCCATCTTGCGGGGGCGGCCTCGGGAGCGCTGGGCGGACGGGGAGGTTGACGTGGGTCCCATGCCCAGTGATACTAGTGACCTCGATTTTATGAACGATGTTCATTTAATAGGAGGGGCACAAACCGTGCACACCGACGTGATCGTGGTGGGAGC
This sequence comes from Streptosporangium brasiliense, assembly GCF_030811595.1. Classification (NCBI taxonomy): domain Bacteria; kingdom Bacillati; phylum Actinomycetota; class Actinomycetes; order Streptosporangiales; family Streptosporangiaceae; genus Streptosporangium; species Streptosporangium brasiliense. Next base: position 7,863,833 of record NZ_JAUSRB010000002.1, on the reverse strand, counting down.
CGGCCCCACCGGGCTGCTGCTGGCCGCGGAGCTGGCCCTGGCGGGCGTGGGGGTCCGCGTACTCGAACGGAACGACGCGCCCACCAGCCAGTCGCGGGCGCTCACGCTGCACCCGCGCAGCATGGAGATGATGGACCTGCGCGGCATCGCCGACCGTTTCCTGGCCCGCGGTCACACCCTGCCCGGGTGGCACTTCGCGGGCCTGAACACCCGCCTCGACTTCACCGCCCTGGACACCCGGCACGGCTACACCCTGTTCCTGGAGCAGGCCCGTACCGAGGAACTACTCGACGCCCGCGCCCGCGAGCTGGGGGCCGAGATCGTCCGCGGCTGTCAGGTCACCGCCGTGCGGCAGGAGCCGGACGGCGTCGTCGTCGAAACAGCCCGGGGAGAGACGCTACGCGCCTCGTACGTCGTGGGCTGCGACGGCGGACGCAGTATCGTCCGGCAGGCGGCGGGCATCCCCTTCGACGGCACCGACGAGACGCTGTCCGGTATGCTCGGCGACTTCGCCGTCACCGGTCCGGACGCCGCGCACTCGGCCGAGGCCCACGGCGTGCTGGCCGTGCCGCTGGAGGGCGGGCTGACCCGGTTCGTGGTCATCGATCCCGAACGCATGCGGGTGCCGTCTGACCGGCCCCTGACGTACGAGGAGTTCCGGCAAGCTCTGACGAACATCGCCGGCACGGACTTCAACGTCGCCGAGCCGCACTGGTTGTCGCGGTTCGGCAACGCGACCCGCCTGGCCGGGCGGTACCGGCAGGGCCGGCTCCTGGTGGCGGGAGACGCGGCCCACATCCACTTCCCGGCGGCGGGACAGGGCCTCAACACCGGTCTGCAGGACGCCATGAACCTGGGCTGGAAGCTCGCCGCCCAGGTCAAAGACTGGGCCCCGGAGGGGCTGTTGGACTCCTACGACGCCGAGCGTCGGCCGGTCGGCGCGGCCGTCACCGCCAACACCGAGGTGCAGACGCTGCTGATGGAACTGACGCTGGTGCCGCAGTACCACCGGCCGGTCATGGCGCTGCGCGGCATGCTCGACGGCCTCCTGCGCATCGGGGAGGTCAACCGCAACCTGGCCGCGTCGGTCTCGGCGATCGGCACCCACTACGGCGACGGCTCCCCGGCCGGGGCGCGGATACCGGACCTGCCGATCAGCGTCGCGGAGCGGCCCGGGGTCGAACGCCTGTACCAATTGCTGCACGACGGGCGGTTCCTGCTCGTCCATACGGGGAAGCAGGCTGGCGCGTCCGGCCGGGACGACCGCGTGGAGACGGTCACCGCCACGGCCTGGCAGCCCTCGCCCGACCTGGAGGAGGCCGAGGCGCTACTCGTCCGGCCGGACGGGCACCTCGCCTGGGCAGGGCCGATCGAGGCCGAGCAGCAGGCGCTGCTGGACTGGACCGGAGCGGCGGCGGTAGCGCCGTGATGATGCTCCATCGGCTCAGCGGCCGCCGGCTGTATCGCCGCTACCGCACCCGGCGCTACCGGCTGCCCAACGACGCGCCGTGGACCGACACCCCCTCCTACAACCGCCTCACCTGGCGCACCAGCGCCGCCGCTGGCGCGGCTGCACAAAGAAGCCGCCTTCCACCTGGTGCTCATCGACCACAACGACAACGGTGACGCCCCGGCCAACGGTCATCGTGACGATGTAAGACGCCTGCCCCGCTCGTCCTCTGGAGGCCAGTTCTCACGTGTCGCCGAAAACGGCGTCGCCGATGAACGGAGGGGCATGAGTCACCACTTCTAGGATTCCGGTGTGCGCAGGCGGTGGGACAGAATGCCTGCCCGCCCGGTGCCACCCGCATCAGAACGGCCAGTGGCGGTAACCCAGGTCCGACGACTCGCTAACGTCACTGGCCGTTCGGTTGCTGCTCGACCCCCGAGACACGAAGAGATCGCCAGGACGGCAAGCGGCATCACCACCGAAGCAAGACCAACCAGCAGTGCTAAGGCATCGTCACGAAAGTGACGATGCGTCCGGGACGAAAAGAAGGGAACGCGGTGTCCGTCGCACCGCCGTCCACCAAGGTGATCACGGCGACCACGGCGCCGTCGGCGACGGCGACCGGATGGCCGACACTGCTGCAGGAGCTCACCGGGCAGGTACGCGAGGGCGAGTTGGGCCGCCGGCACTGGCACCACGTCAAGCTCTACAACGCCTTGCTCGACGCCTTGGTCGAGCTCGGCGAGGCCTACCCGGGTGGCCTGACCTGCTTGGAGCGTGCCGCCGGCCGACGCAAGCGTTGACCGCGGCGCCCGGTTGAGCCGACCCATCGCACTGCTCGCCGTGAGCAAGATAGGCATTCGGGGAGGACCGGACCGGATTCTGGCGGTACGCCATAAGGGCTTGCATTCGGTACCCAGGTACAGGTTTACCGTCGAGACATGACCCAAGACATCACCCTTGACCAGGGATGGGCGCCCTCAGCGTGCACCCTGCCCACCGCCGAGCAGCCGCTGCGCGTGGCCGAGTTCGACGCCTTGTTCACCGAGGCGGTCCAGGCGGTGCAGCGCCCCGAGCAGACACGGCTGCGCCTGGAGCTCGTCTTCAGCCCTGGCAACGCCGGCCGGGCCGCCGAGCTGACGGCACGAGAGAACGGCTGCTGCTCGTTTTTCACCTTCACCCTCACCGTCGCCGACAGCAGCCTGGCGCTGGAGGTGACAGTGCCGCCGCGGCAGGTCGAGGTGCTGGACGCGCTGCAAGAGCGCGCCGCCGCGGCGGCCATAGCGGGACGGCCGGTGTGAGACAGGACCTCGACGGGCCGTACCTGCGCAGCGGACAGGTGGCCGAGCAGGCCGGGGTCAACCCGCAGATCCTGCGCTACTACGAGCGCCGCGGGCTGATCACCGAACCGCGGCGCAGCCCCGGCGGGCATCGCGCCTATCCGCCGGAGACCGTCACCCTGCTGGCGGTGATCAAAGCGGCGCAGCGGCTCGGTTTCACCTTGGAGGAGGTGGCCGAGCTGATCGACACCGGCCGGCGCGGTCACCCCACTCCGGACCTGCGTGCCCGCGCCCAGGAAAAGATAGCTGAGGTGGACGCGCGGATCGCCGACCTGACCACCATCCGGCGCGCGCTCAGCGCGGTGGTGAGCGCCGGCTGCGACAGCCTGACCCACTGCACCTGCCCCGACTGCCCACTGCCCTTCGCCGACCTGGCCGGCGACCGCGCCCCCGAGGAGAACCGACCGCTGTGAGCATCCACCATGACCATCGCGCATCCGCCGGACCCGTCCCGGTGACTCTGCCGGCTGCCGTAGTTCGTCAGCTCAGGACGGGTTCGAGCAGGGCCAATCCGAGGCGTACCTCCTGCTCGATATCGAGATCACCCAGATTCGCCGCCTCGGCATAGCCGCGTTCGACGCCTTCCTCCCCGAGGAGGTCGAGGCTGGCCACAAGCACCTGGTCGAGACCAACCGCCGGAGCAGGCAGGAACTTGCCGAGTCACTGGGCTACCCCAGCATGGCCGACTTCATCGGCGGCGCCGCCCACGCCGCGGGCCTGCCGCTACCGTCCTCCACCGAGGATTACGACGACGGCCAGGAGCAGCCGGCCATCGAGGACAACGCGCTCGCCGCGGTGCTGCTGGTATGCGCCCGGCTCAGTCTGGCCGGCCGCCAACCGCATCGCGTCGGCGGCCCAGACTCCGGCACGGTGCTCGGATCGATCCCGGCGAAGAAGCTGGACCAGGCCGCGGCCGAGGTGATGATGGGACAGGTCGGCTCCCACCACCACGACATGTTCTCGCGGCTGCTGCACTACCTGTCCAGCTCGACGCTGACCCAGGTGGATCTACGGACTGTGGCCGCGCTCGCCTACGCCGTCCCCGACCGTCAGCGGGAGCTCTACAGCAATCCGACCGGGCACTACCGGCACCGGCTCGGACCTGAGAGCGGGACAAGCCGGTGGTGGCCGGCGCTCGACTTCGCGCAGTCGTTCTGGCGCACGCGTCCAGCTGGGTAGTAATCGCCGAACAACGGGCAAGCTACAGCATGCCGCCGCGTGTGAATGCCTCGATGCCGAGCTCCAAGTCGCTCTTGGCCAGGACCGTCTCGGTCGTTCCCTTGGCGAGTTCGTCAGCGAGGGCGAGGATCGCGGTGGTCTCGCTCTGCAGGCATCGGCGCCGGTCATCGCTCGAATGCTCGGCTACACCGACCAGCAGACCAGTCGCATCGCCATCGCCGCCGGGAGCCCCTGGAGCCGCTATGCCCCAGGCGAGGACCACATTCTGTGACGCTCACATGGCTGGCGACAGCGATGCCGCCTCACCCCCCGCCGGAACGAGACGAGAACGAGAATGGTGCGCTATGCCAACATCTCCTGGACCACGCTCCTCAGCTGAGATCCGCTCCTACCTCATAGACCAGCTCAACCAGGCACTTCGCCGTCCTGGCATGTTCGGTGGGGAGATAGCCCTGCGACTGCTGCTCGATCACCTGGCCTATGCCGAACACGACGAGGAGGCATGGGCGCAGGAACTACGGGTGCTGGAATCTCGGGGCGCCTTCAACTCGCTCGGCGTGACCGGAGCGTTCAAGACCGTGGTACCAGGTGACCACGAGTACGGTGTCGCCTCGATCTACGCGGAGTTCGCCCGCGATCGCGGCTGGCTGGACCTCGACCGAACGCTGACGGCTGAGGAGTACGCGTCCATACGCCAAGATGTGAACGCCTGGGCTGCTCAAGATCGCACGCTCACCGAAGTACACGAGGCATTCGGTCCGCCCTCCGTTCTCTTCGGCGGCAGCAATCCCCTCTACGGCAAAACACTCGCCTACACGACCGAGCGGGTGACGGAGCCGATGATCTGCTTCCATCTCTGGAACGGAACCGACCCGGGAACCCGGTCGAGCTGGCCCCCGGCCCACAACGAGCCCATCCTCTTGGCCGTCCGCTGCGGAAGGGGACCGTTCAAGGACACGTTCACCTTCACACCGCAAGGAAGCATGCGCCGTCCCGGCACCGCATAGCCCCGCACGATTCTCGGGGTTCCCTTGAAAGACCATAGGTCGACGACCGATGCCTCATCCGATGCCCGGTATGGGCGAATAGTGATCTTTCCATCCATTCCGGTCACCATAGATCCCTCGTTCACCTTGGGCAAAGCGACAGCACCTGGCTCTTACGGCCGTCGAGGTGCTGGCCTGTCTGGAGCCGGTCCACCAGGCCAGCCCTGGTCTGCAGGAGGCTGCCACCGCGCGGCCGCCCAGGCTCCGCCGCGCAGGCAATGGCCGACCATCGAGCGTCGGCACGCCCAGCTCGGCGATAACACTGTGCGCACCGCCCGCCAGGCCGGCATCGTCGACGCCGCCATCACCGCGCGCCGTATCGACATGTTCTGCTCCTTCGATCCGGGGTCCGCTGTCCCCACTCTCCCGGGCACCGCTGACGGCCGACTGGGGGTCCGCTGGGGGTGGACGTCGGCGCGCCCCCGGGCGGGCCCGGCCGACCACAGCGCGCCGCCCTCATCCGGTCTCCCGGCCTCAATCGTGGGACTGCCACGACACGCCCTGCCCGTTGTCGCCGTCGGTGGCGCAGAAGGTCGCGTCGGCGGCGGACGGGGCGGTGGTCTGGCGGGGGGCCGGCCGGACGCGGAAGTCCTGGTGGCGCAGGAACGGGCCGGGCCGGTCGCGGGATCCGAAGGAGTAGCGGGAGGCGCTCGGCCCCGGCGGGCGGTGGGGGCGGACCGTCCGCCCCCACCGCGATCTCAGTGCCCCAGCGCGGCGAGCGCGGCCGCGGTCTCCGCGGGCTTGGAGAACATCGGCCAGTGGCCGGTGGGCACCGCGTCGAAGCTCCACTCCGGCCCGGCGAGCGCCGCGAAGAGCGGATGGCCGGCCGCGATCATCGCGTGGACCTGCTCCAGCGGCAACGAGCAGGCGAGGAGCGTCTTGGGCAGCCCGTCCACGCCGCCCTTCAGCGTCAGCGGCTGGGTCATGGTGCCGTACGGCTGAGCCGCCGCGCGGGAGGCGAACCACTCGCGTTCGGCCTCGCCCAGCCCCTCCAGGCTCGCTCCGGCCTGTTCCTGCTCCTCCCAGGAGATCAGCGGATAGCTCGTCCCGCCCCCCTGCTCGGCGACCCGCGTCTCGATGAACGCCTTCCAGTCGGGCTCGTTGAGGTCCATGAACGTCATGCCGTCGGGCACGGGGCCGCAGTCGAGGTAGACGAGCCGGGCGACGCGCTCGGGGATCCGGTCGGCCGCGCCCGTGACCGCGGCGCTGGCGCCGCTGTGGCCGACGAGGATCACCTCGCGCAGGTCCGCGGAGACGATGGTGCCGACGATGTCCTGGATGTGCGTCTCCAGGTCGACCTCGGGGCCGGCCAGGTGCGCCCGGTCGCCGAGCCCGGTGAGGGTGACCGGGCGGACGTCGTGGCCGGCCTCGCGCAGCGCCGGGACGACCTTCTCCCACGCCCATGCGCCGAGCCAGAAACCGGGGACCAGAACATATGTGCTCATCGCGTTCTCTCTTCTTTCGACTGGTTTCAACATAAGATCGAATCCGGACAGAACCCGTCCTGATTTCTGAGGAATCTCCGATGACCGTCACCCGCGTGCTCGCGCTACTGGAACTCCTGCAGGCCCGGCCGGGTCTGACCGGACCCGAGCTCGCCGCCCGGCTGGAGGTGGACGAGCGCACGGTGCGCCGCTACGCGGTGCGGCTGTCCGAACTCGGGGTCCCGGTGGAGGCCGAGCGCGGGCGCCACGGCGGCTACCGGCTCCTGCCGGGCTACAAGCTGCCGCCGCTGATGCTCACCGACGACGAGGCCACCGCCGTGGTGCTGGGCCTGCTGGCCGGACGGCGGACCGGCCTCGCGGTGGGGGAGACGGCGACCGAGAGCGCGCTTGCCAAGATCCAGCGGGTGCTGCCGCAGGCGCTGCGCGAGCGGGTCGCCGCGGTGTCGGCGACGCTGGAGCACACCCGGGAGCCGGCGCCCGCGAGCGCCCCGAAGGCCGGGCCGCTGCTCGCGCTCGCCGACGCCGTCCGGCGCGGGCAGACGGTGCGGCTGGCCTACCGGTCCTGGCGGGGCGAGCCCTCCGAGCGCGACCTGGACCCCTACGGCATCGTCTTCCACTCCGGCCGCTGGTATGTCGCCGGGTTCGACCACGGCAGCGGGGAGGTGAGGACCTTCCGGGTGGACCGGGTGGCGAGCGCCGCGGGGACCGGGCGCTCCTTCGACGCCCCGGACGGCTTCGACCCCGTCGCGCACGTGGTCGGATCGCTGTCGGCGGTGCCCTACCGGCACGAGGTGAAGGTGCTGCTGGCCACCACCATGGAGGAGGCGCGGGGGAGGATCCCCGCCTCGACGGCGACGCTGACCGAGACCGCCGACGGGATCCTGCTGGAGACCAGGGCCGAGCGGCTGGACGGGATGGCGCAGATGCTGGCCGGGCTCGGCTGGCCGTTCACCGTGATCACGCCGGACGGGCTGCGCGGGGAGATCAGGGCGCTGGCCGGCCGGCTCAGCGAGGCGGCAGGCGCGGGACCGTGAGCCGCGGCCGGTCGGCCGGATCGGGCGTGTGCGGGGGGTGGAGGAGCAGGCGCCCAAGGGCCACCTCGATCGCCCTGTCGAGCTGGGTGTCCACGCCCCGGGCATAGTCCTGGGGGGTGATGTCCACCTCGATGTCGGGGTCGGTGCCGTAGTTCTCCACCCGCCAGCCCACGTCGTCGAAGGCGAAGGAGAACTCCGGCTGGGTGGTCACCGTGCCGTCGGCGAGCTGGTGCCGGGGCCAGATGCCGACCACCCCGCCCCAGGTGCGCTTGCCGATCAGCGGGCCCAGGCCCAGCAGTTTGAAGGTGTGGCTGAAGATGTCGCCGTCGGAGCCGGCCCACTCGTTGGTGATCGCGACCATCGGCCCCCGCGGCGACTCGTCGGGATAGGGCTCGGGCATGCCCCAGCGGGGGAAGTTGTAGCCGAGGCGGCGGCGGGCGAGCTTCTCCAGCAGCAGGGCCGACACGTGGCCGCCGCCGTTGAAGCGGACGTCCACGATCAGGCCCTCGCGGTCGTACTCGGTGAGGAAGCCGCGGTGGAACTCGGAGTAGCCCTCCGGGCCCATGTCGGGGATGTGCAGGTAGCCGATCCGGCCGCCGCTGCGCTCGTGGCAGTGGGCCCGGTTGGCCTCCACCCAGTCGCGGTAGCGGCCCGGCTGCTCGTCGCCGATGGCCTTGACGTTGAAGGTCAGCCTGTCCTCACCGCGCCCGACGGTGAGCTGGACCTCCTCGTCGGCCTGGTTGACCAGCCGCTCGTCAGGGCCGGCCAGGGGCCCGACCGGCTGGCCGTTGATGGCCAGCACGGTGTCGCCCGGCCGTACGTCCACTCCGAGGCGGTTGAGCGGCGAGGTGGCGCCGGGGTCCCAGCGGTCCCCGCTGACGATCCGGGCGATCCGGTAGTGGCCGTCCTCGAAGGACCAGTCGACGCCGAGCTTGCCCTGCCGGTAGTGCGGCCGGGACCGGTAGGCGCCGCCGCTCTCGTAGGCGTGGGAGGTGCCGAGCTCGCCGAGCAGCTCCCACAGCAGGTCGGAGAACTCCCCCCGGGTGGTGACCCGGTCCACCAGAGGGAGATAGCGCTGGTAGACGCCCTCCCAGTCGATCCCGGCCATGTCCTGGGTCCAGAAGTTCTCCCGCTGCAGCCGCCAGGCCTCGCGGAACATCTGCCGCCACTCGGCCTCCGGGCGGATGGACACCTTGACCCGTGACAGGTCGACCCATCCGCCGGCCCGGCCCGGCGTGTCGTCGTCCTCGGGCGCCTCGCTCGCCTTGATCACCCGTAGCCGCTTGCCCGACTGGTAGAGCAGGGTGGCGCCGTCGCGGCCGAGCTGGAACTCCGAGACGTCCCCGACCAGGGTCTCCTGCTTCTGGTCGGCGAAGTCGTAGACCTGCAGCGTGCCGTCGGAGGAGTCGGCGTAGTCGTCGCCGAGGCTGCCCTCGACGGGGAAGGTCAGGTAGACGGCCTTGCCCTTGATCCCGGCGATGCGGTCGTAGCGCCCCTCGGGGACGGGGAAGACGACGACGCGGTCCTGGATGCCCTCCAGGTCGATGACCACCTCGATCTCTTCTTCGTCGTCGTCCTCGTCGTCGTCCTTGAGCGGCCGGGGCTCGGGGACGAAGGGGGAGCCGACGTCGGCGCGGAGCCCGATGGCGTAGGGGCGGGAGCCGAGGGGGAAGCCCAGGTCGAACTGGAGCTCGTCGTAGACCGGGTTGAAGACCCGCTGGCCGATGAAGTAGAGGTAGTCGCCACCCGGGTCGAAGGCGGGGCAGGTGTCCCACAGCACCGGGCGGGTGGCGGTGAAGGTCTCGCCGGTCTCGGCCCGGCACAGCTTGACGGCCATGGTCTGCGCGGTCTCCCGGCAGGCGTAGGCGAGCCAGCGGCCGTCGGGCGACCAGGCGAGGTCCTCGATCGCGCCGAACCTGCTGGAGTCGATCACCGTGCTCCCGGCGCCGGCCGCCGTGCCCCCGGTGAGGTCGATCATGAGCAGTTCGTTGCGGTGGTTGGCGATCGCGACCCGGTCCTCCTTGGGGGAGACCTCCAGCGCGGTGACGCGCCCGGTGTCGAGATGGCCGAGCCCGACCGGCTCGGCGCCGCCGTCGGCGGTGAGCACGGTCAGCACCTCGCGGTCGCCGTCGTCGCTGGCCGCCGCGATGAGCCGCTCGCCGTCGTTCAGCCAGGTCAGCAGGCGGTAGCGGACGCCGTAGGGCGCGCCGTGCTGGCGGACCGGGCCCTCCCAGGCGGCGAAGGAGAACGCCTTGCCCCGGGTGGTGATGGCCAGGCCGCTGCCGTCCGGGCTGAGCGTCGCGCTGTCGAGGAAGTCCTCGGCCGGGGCGAAGCGGCGGTTGCGCTGGGTGCGGGAGCTGCGCAGGCATACCCCGATGTGGTGGGACTCCCCGTCCTCGATCAGGTAGAGCTCGGCCCCGGCGTGGTAGACCAGCCGGCGGCCGTCGCCGGAGAGGTTGCGGGCGTAGTAGTCGGCGTGGTCGGAGTGCCTGCGCAGGTCGCCGCCGTCGGCGGTGCAGGAGTAGACGTTGCCGACGCCCTCGTGGTCGGAGATGAAGTAGACCCGGTCCCCCGCCCAGCAGGGCGAGGCCAGGTTGCCCGGCAGGGCGATGAGCCGCCGGAACCGCTCGGCGCCGATCCACAGGTCGCCCACGGTGCCGCCCCGGTAGCGCTTCCAGCGGGCGGGGTCGGCGGTGTTGCGGCCGAGCACGATCTGCGGGCCGTAGGAGATGGAGTTGGCCGGGCCGTACGGCAGGCGCTCGGGGATCCCGTCCGGCTGGACGCGGTGCAGCCACTTCTGGCCCTCGAAGGGCTGGGCCTCGTCGCTGGCGTACAGGATGGCGCCGTCGGGGTCCCAGCCGGTGACGGTGGAGCGGGCCCCGTGGTAGGTGACCCGCCGGGCCGCCCCGCCGTCGGCCGGCATCACGTAGACCTCTTCCGGGCCCTCCTCGCGTCCGGCGAAGGCGAGCTGGTCGCCGCGCGGGGAGAAGCGGGGGTAACCTGCCTCGGCCACCCCGGCGGTCAGCCGGAAGGCCCGCCCGCCGGTGGCGGGCACCATCCACAGATCGTCCTCGGCGGCGAAGACGACCGTCTCGCCGAGGATCGTCGGGAATCGCAGGTAGGCGGACATCGTGTCACTCCATGATCGGGTGACCGGGGGGCGTGCTCCGGTCGCCCGATCATGATTTCACGGTTGCGGGCACCCGGTCCGTTCCGAGCACCTTGACCGGTTTATGGGTTTTCGGAGTGTTTATCCTTCCGTTTGGCCTGCTTGGCCGTGCGCACCGCCTTGATCGCGGCCTTCTTCTGCTTGCCCGAGGCTTTGGCGGATTTCTTCTTGGCGTCTGCCACGGTCCCCCCAATTGCTAAGTCAGACAATAAGCCTGTTTATTCGTATCAGGGTGGTTAGTACCCTTTAGGGGATTAACCACCCGTCCTCCGTGACGGGTGAGCCGCACCGCCGGGCAGGCGGGAGCGGGGATGCCCGGGGGGATGGGGTGCACTCAAAGCCTGGCTGGAATGCTTGTGACATGCGGGTACGCATCGTCGAAGCCGCCTGGGCGCCGTGCGGGGCGGTGGCCGGCGGCTCTGTGACGGCCCGGGCGGCCGATGGTGGCTAGGTGGCGGCGGCTGCTGCGCTCGGTGCGCGGCCGGGCCGTGAGCGTCAACATGGCGATCACGGCGGTGATCCTCGGGCTGACCTTCGCGGTGCTGGTGGCCCACATGCGCGACGACGCGGGAGACCGGGCCACCGCGGAGGCGGCGCAGGCCGCGCGCATGACCGGCGTGCACCTCTACAGGAACCCGGCGCCGGATCCGATCCCCACCGGGCCGGGCGGGGTGTCCCTGATCCAGGTGGTCAGGCCGGGTGACGGCCGGGTCATCGCGGCCGGCGCCGAGTTGGCGGGCGTCCCGCGGATCTCCCACCTCGTCCCCGTCGCCGGCGACAGCCGGGTGGACGGCGAGCTGTGCGGCCCCTACCTCACCCCTGCGGCAAGCTCGTCGGAGTGCTCATCAGGACCGCCTACTACGGAGAGGTGCTGATCTACGCGGCGGCGCCGGTGCCCTACTTCACGGGATGGATCCTGCCGTCGGTCCTGGCACTGCTGCTGCTGTTCGTCCTCCTGTGCGGCATCGTGGGCACCTGGCGGACCGTGGGCCGGGCCCTGCGCCCGGTCGAGGCGATCAGGGCCGAGACCGCCGAGATCACCGCGACGGGCCTGGGCCGGAGGGTCCCGGTGCCGGACACCGGCGACGAGGTGGCGGCGCTGGCCAAGACGATGAACTCCACGCTCGACCGCCTCCAGCACGCCGTGGAGAACCAGCGGCGGTTCGTCTCCGACGCCTCCCACGACCTGCGCAGCCCCATCACCGGGCTGCGCACCCGGCTGGAGGTGGCCCTGGGCGCTCCCGGCGAGGAACCCTGGGAGAAGACCGCGCGTGCGGCGCTGAGCGATGTCGAGCGCCTGCAGGAGGTCGTCGGCGATCTGCTGGAGCTCGCCAGACTCGACGCCGGGGCGCTCTCGGACCGGGTGGAGCCGCTCGACCTCGGCCGGTTCGTCGAGGAGGAGGTCACCGGCCGTCGCGGGCACGTGCCGATCAGGATCGAGCGGGCGGACGGGGTGGTCGTGCGCGCGGACCGTCTCAAGATGGCGAGGTTGCTGACCAATCTGCTGGCCAACGCCGAGCGGCACGCGGACCGGGAGATCGTCGTGAGGGTCTGCGCGGAGGAGGGGGAGGCGGTCCTGGAGGTGATCGACGACGGCGACGGGATCGCGCCGGCCGACCGGGAGCGGGTGTTCGACAGGTTCACCCGCCTGGACGCCTCCCGCAACAGGGACGCCGGAGGGAGCGGCCTGGGGCTGGCGATCTCCAAGGGGATCGCGTCGGCCTACGGCGGGCGCCTGTACGTCGCCGACAGCCCGCGAGGGGCCCGGTTCGTGTTACGGCTCGCGCTGGCCGGGACCCGAGGCGGCGGCCTGGGCGCACCGGAGGCGACCGCCTAGCGGACGCCCCGCCGGGCGCGGCCGGGCACTCCGCCGTGCGTGGCCGGACGCCCCGCCGGGCGTGGCCGGACGCTCCGCCGGGCGTGGCCGGACGCTCCGCCGTGCGTGGCCGGACGCTCCGCCGTGCGTGGCCGGACGCTCCGCCGTGCGTGGCCGGACGCTCCGCCGGGCGCGGCCGGACGCCCCGCGGGGACGGCCGCGCCGGGGCAGGTGGTGGGCGCGGAAAGAAGCGGTAAATCGCAGGGCTCGGAATGGATAACGATCTTCACGATTGGGCAGGAAACCCGCACACGCCTTGCGTTCCGGGGAGGTACGGCATGGCCTGGTCGCAGGACGAGGAGCGACTACTGCTGCAGATCGAGCGGCACCTCATCGATGAGGACCCGCGGCTGGCGGCACGGCTCGAGTCGTTCAACGAGCGTGTCCAGCGCAAGGAGCACGGCCGCCGCAGGCGTGACGCGAAGAAGGACAGGGGGTCCGGCCGGGCCCCCCGCCGCTCGACGGTCATCATCATGGTCAGCTGGGTGCTGATCGCGACCTTGATCACCACCCTGCTCGTCCTGGTCCTGCGGCACGAGGCCGCCGCGCTCCCGCTGTAGCGCTCCCGCCCGGCGGTGCGACGGCCGGGCGGGCCGCCGTGGGGCCTCAGCCCAGAGCGCGCAGGAAGTCCGCGGCCACCGGGGCGGCGACCGCGCCACCGCCCGAGCCCTCCTCCACGATGACCGCGAAGGCCAGGTCGCCCCGGAAGCCCATGAACCAGGCGTGGGTCTTCAGCGCGTCCTGCGCGCCGTACTCGGCGGTGCCGGTCTTGCCGCGGGTGCCGGACGGCAGGCCCGCGTCCTTGGCGGTGCCCTTGGTGACCACCGCGGACATCATCTGGTGCATCGGGGACGTGACGCCCTCCGGGAGCTCCTGCGGCTCGGCCTTCTGCTCCATGGAGGGGACCAGCGTCGGCGGGCGCCAGGTGCCGTCGGCCAGCGCGGCGGCGACCGAGGCCATCAGCAGCGGGCTGGCGGTGATCCGGTCCTGGCCGAAGGACTGCGCGGCGAGCTCGGCGTCGTTGCGGGCCTTGGGGATGCTGCCCTTGGCCGCCGGGACGCCGATGCCGAGCGGCTTGTTGAAGCCGAACAGCTCCGCGGTGCTCAGCAGCTTGTCGGCGCTCAGCCGCTGCCGGGCCAGCGGGGCGAAGGTGGTGTTGCAGGAGTAGGCGAAGGAGTCGGAGAAGGTCACCGAGCCGTATCCGGCGTGATGGGAGTTGCGGATCGGCAGGCCGCCGACGTTGACGTCCTTGGGGCAGGTGGTCCGCTCGCCGGGGGTCATCCCCTCGGCCAGCAGGCCGACGGCGGTGATGGCCTTGAAGGTCGAGCCGGGAGGGTAGGCGCCGTCCAGGGCGCGGTTGAAACCACCCTGGTTGTTCACTACGGCGAGGATCTCGCCGGAGGACGGCTTGATCGCGACCAGGGAGGCGGTCTGCTTCAGGTCGCGCACCGCGTCGGCGGCGGCCCGCTGGACCCGCAGGTCCAGGCTGGTCTCCACGGCCTCGCCGCTCTCTCCCTCGATCTTGCCCAGGGACTTGACGGTCTTCTTGTCGGCGCCGACGAGCTGGATCTCGGTGGTGGGGCTGCCCGCCAGGCGCTGCTGGAAGGTCTCCTGCAACCCGCCCCGGCCGATCGCGTCACCCACCTTGTAGGAGGAGCCGAGCGCCTTGACGTCCTTGGCGGTGGCCTTGTCGAGGTAGCCGACGAGCTGCTGCACCGAGCCGCCCGCGTCGCCGCCGTCGATGCGCTCGCCGCCGGCGGCGACGATCCCCGCCCGCGCGGGCCATTTGGTCTTCAGCGCGAACGTGCCGCCGTCGGTCAGGTCGGGGTGGACGGCCTTCGGAGACCACTTGACCCGCCAGTTGCGGTCGACGACGGCCAGGTCGAGGACGCCGGAGTAACTCCACTCGCCGATGTTCTTCAGCTTCAGCGTGGCGGTGTAGGCGGCCTGGCCGGTGTCGTCGCCGGTCTCGCGCACCGAGTCGAGCCGCACCGTGGTGGCCTCGACCGCCAGGCTCTTGCGCATGTCCTCGTACGGCCGGCCGAAGGCGGGGTCGGCCACGCCGAGCTCGGCGCGCATGGCGGCCAGGTCGGCGCGCTGCCACGCCTGGGTGAAACGCTGGGCGGTCTCCAGGGGGGTCCCCCGGGTGTGCAGGAACCACCAGGCCCCGCCCCCGGCGGCCCCCGCCACCAGTACGGCCGTCACCGATGTGATCGCGATCGTCCTACCACGTGGCACCTGACTACCCCCAGTCTCTAGTCCAAGGGCGCAGCCTAGCGCGGCCCCCGCTGCGCACTCCGGAAAATGATCATTTGGCCTGGCCGCGGGCGGGGGTGTAGCTCGGTACGTACTCCTGCCCGGACAGGTCCCGGATCGCCGCCATGATCTCGTCGGTGACCCGGCGCCGGTCGCGCGCGCTGGTCTCCGAGCCGGTGAACGTCATCGGCTTGCCGATCCGCACCCCGACCCGGCCCAGCTTGGGCACCGAGGCGCCGATCGGGAGCACCTTGTCGGTGCCGGTCATCGCCACCGGTATCACCGGCGCCCCGGTGGCCAGGGCCAGCCAGGAGACCCCGACCTTTCCCCGGTAGAGGCGGCCGTCGGGGGAGCGGGTGCCCTCCGGGTAGATCCCGAACAGCTCGCCGTCCTTGAGCACCCGCGCGGCCGTGTCCAGCATGTCCTGGGCCGCGGTGGGGCTCTGCCGGTCGATGCTGAGCTGGCCGGTGGCCCGCATCCACGCCGCGGTGACGGGGTTGCCGGTGAAGTATTCGGCCTTGGCGACGAAGCGGACCTGGCGCGGCAGCACCAGAGGCAGGAAGGTCGAGTCGAGGACCGACAGGTGGTTGGAGGCCAGGATGGCCGGGCCCGAAGAGGGCACGTGCTCTGCCCCGGTGACCTCGGTGGGCCACAGCAGTTGCAGGAAAGGAGTGCTGACGATCTTGGTCAGGCGATAGAGCACGGGCTCTCCTCATGAGACGGGTTCACCACACTAGGTGGTGGCTCGACGGGCGGCAGGTGTGCGCAGCCGCACAAGCGGAGCCCCCAGCTTTGTAGCCCTCCTCCAAAGTCGCGCCCCTTTTCTGGGCGGAGCCGGAGAAACAGAACGCCCCACGGGTGCCGGAGCACCCGTGGGGCGGACGTCTAGTGCCGATGTGGCGGTCGCCTCCTCGGCGAGAGGCACAACACGGCTCCAGCCGAACGGTATTCCGTGAAGGCGGTAATTTGCGGCCCGGGGGACACAAACCACATCGGCACGATTACTCTAACTGACGTCCGCCGGTAGTTATTCCACCCCTGGGCCCCGGCGTGTCGGATGTGGCCGGGCGGTTCGGCCGCCCCGCAGGTCACGGCCCTCCGGCGCGGCCGGCCGCCCGTTTCCGTATGCTCCCGTGGCGCGGTCCCCACGCGGCCGCCGCGGGGGCCGACGACCCGAGGACCCGAGGAGAGGTGCGGTGGAGACCGAACGTCTGATCATGCGCAGGTGGCGCGAGGCCGATCGGGAGCCGTTCGCGGCGATGAACGCCGATCCCGAGGTGATGGAGCACTTCCCCGAGCCGCTGAGCCGTGAGCGGTCCGACGCGATGGTGGAGCGGATCGAGTCGGCGTTCGACGAGCACGGCTACGGGCTCTGGGCGCTGGAGGTGCGTGCCACGGGGGAGTTCATCGGGTTCACCGGGCTGGCGTGGCAGAGGTTCGAGGCGCCCTTCACCCCGGCGCTGGAGGTCGGCTGGCGGCTCGCCCGCTCCGCCTGGGGGCGCGGCTACGCCGGCGAGGCGGCCCGGGCGGCGCTCGACCACGGCTTCGGCCCGGCGGGGCAGGAGGAGATCGTCTCCATGACGGCCGTGGTCAACCTGCGCTCCCGGGCGGTGATGGAGCGCCTCGGCATGACCCGGGACCCGGCCGACGACTTCGACCACCCCCGGGTCGCGGCCGGCAGCCCGCTCCGGCCGCACGTGCTCTACCGGATCAGCCGCGACGCCTGGCGATGAGCATCTCGACGCCGTCGAGCACCCGCTCCAGGCCGAACTCGAAGAGCTGCTCGGACGGGACGTAGGCGGCCTGGTAGATCTGGCCCACCGCCCCGCCGACCCTGACCGCCGTCGGGTAGCTGGCCGGGTTGAAGATCTTCTCGAAGACCGGCCGGTGGGCCTGCCACCACTGCTCGTCGGTGACGCCGGTGTCCTGCTCGACCCGCGCGGCCGACACCGCGCCGCGCACGGTGCTGTGCACGTGGCCCAGGACCAGGCTGAGCACGGAGTCCATCTCGATCTCGGTCAGGCCGGTGCCGGCGATCGCGCCCAGCTCGTAGTCGTATTTCGCCATGAGGTTGGGGCCCAGCGGCGGACGCCCGATGTCGACCTGCAGCATCCACGGGTGGCGGCGGCACAGCTCCCAGTTCTCCCGGGCGACGAGCGTGAGCCTGGCCCGCCAGCCCCCGACGACGTCCTGGGGGCGGGCCGTCTCGCCGTACACGGTGTCGAGCATGACGTCGAGCAGCTCGGCCTTGCCCGGCACGTAGGTGTAGAGGGACATGGTGCCGACCCCGAGCCGCTCGGCGACGCGCCGCATCGACAGCGCGGCCAGCCCCTCGCCGTCGGCGATCTCGATCCCGGCCCGCACGATCCGGTCCACGCTCAGGTCGGGCTTGCCCTTGCGGCTGCTCCGCTCGCTGGTCCGCCAGAGCAGCGCCAGGCTGCGTGCAGGATCCCCCTTGCCGCTGTGTTCCATCGTGGTGAGCCTATCGGTCGCGGCGGCCCGGGGCGGGCAGGGCGATTCTGGTGGGAACGGCGATGAAGACGCGGATCGCGGCTATGACACGGCAGACAGGACAGGGCAGGATCGTCTCATGAATGACGGACGAGTGACAGCAGTGAGCCGTAGCGCCACGCACACCTTCACCAAGACCCGCGAGCCGGGTATCCGATTGCTGGCCGGGCTCGGTGTCGAAGGTGACGCGCATCTCGGGGTGACGGTCAAGCACCGCTCCCGGGTGGCCCAGGACCCGACCCAGCCCAACCTGCGCCAGGTCCACCTGATCCAGGCCGAGCTCCACGACGAGCTGGCGGGCGCGGGATTCGCCGTGGCGGCGGGCGAGCTGGGGGAGAACGTCACCACCCGGGGCGTCGACCTGCTCGGGCTCCCGGCGGGGGCGCTGCTGCGGCTGGGGGAGGAGGCGGTGGTCGAGATCACCGGGCTGCGTAACCCGTGCGTGCAGATCGACGTCTTCCAGCCGGGCCTGCTGAAGCAGGTCGTGGGCCGGGGCCCGGCCGGCGAGCTGGTCCGCAGGGCCGGGGTGATGGGCATAGTGGTGGCCGGCGGCGAGGTGCGGCCCGGTGACGCGATCGAGGTGGAGCTGCCGGCGCCGCCGCACCGGCCGCTGGACCGGGTCTAGTCCGGCGGCCGCGGGTCCCCCCGGCGGCCGGTGCTGTGATTGGGTGGTCGCAATGGACATCTCATCGCGGGCTCAGGCCTATCTCCACGCCTATGACGCACAGCTGCGGGGCAGGCCGGTGCCCGGCCGTACGGTCGAGAGGGTCGGGCCGGTGCTGCGGATCGTCTCCGACGGGCACGGGCAGGGCTCCCTGACCTACCGGGACCTGGGCGGGCTGGAGGGCGCGGAGCTGGACGCGTTCATCGCGGCCCAGCGCGACTTCTTCACCGAGATCGGCCGGCCGGTGGAGTGGAAATACCATGGCTACGACCTGCCGGCGGACCTGCCCGTCCGGCTGGCCGCGGCGGGGTTCGAGCCGGAGGAGCGCGAGACCGTCATGGTGGGCGAGGCGGCCGGGCTGGCCACGGTCCCCGTGCCGCCCGAGGGGGTGCGGCTGCGGGAGGCGGCCGGCCGGGCCGACCTGGAGCGGATCCGGGAGATGGAGGAGGCGGTCTGGGAGGCCGACCGGGGCTGGCTGCCCGACCTCCTGGAGCGGGACATGGCCGGGCCCGGTGACCGGTGCGCGGTGGTGCTGGCCGAGGCGGGGGAGCAGGTGGTCTGCGCGGCGTGGATGCGCTTCCACGAGGGCACGGACTTCGTCTCGCTGTGGGGCGGCTCGACGCTGAAGGAGTGGCGGGGGCGGGGCGTCTACCGGGCGATGGTGGCCCACCGGGCGGGGCTGGCGGTGGCGCGGGGGTTCCGCCTGGTGCAGGTGGACGCCTCCGAGGACAGTCGGCCGATCCTGGCCAGGCTGGGCCTGGCGGCGGTCGCGACGACGACGCCCTACGTGTGGGTGCCTCCGACCGCCTGACCGGGGGGGACGACGTGTCCGGCGGGCGGTCCGCGGAGGTCGCGCACGCGCCGCACTGCCGGGACTGCCTGGAACGGACTGTTCCATTCTGTTAAGGTGGATCCCCGAGGAAGATCTTGAGAAGAGGAGACGCATGCCCGAGGTGCTCAGCAGGCGCGCGCTCAACCGAGCCACCCTGGACCGCCAGCTGCTGCTGAGCCGGGCGGAGCTGCCGGCCTTCGAGGCGGTCCGGCACCTGTACGGCATGCAGGCCCAGGCGCCGGACCCGCCCTACATCGGGCTGTGGAGCCGCCTGGCGGCCTTCGGCCACGAGGACCTGTCGCGGCTGCTGCACGAGCGCAAGGTGGTGCGGCTGGCCCTGATGCGCTCCACCATCCACCTGGTCGCCGCGGACGACTGCCTGGCCCTGCGCCCGCTGCTGCGGCCGATGCTGGTGCGGGCGCTGCTGGGCTCGCGCGGCAAGGGGCTGGCCGGGCTCGACCTGGACGAGCTCGCCGCCGCCGGCCGGGCCCTGGTGGAGGAGGGGCCGCTCACCTTCGGCGAGCTCGGGGAGCGGCTGCGGGAGCGGTGGCCGGAGCGCGCGCCGGCCGACCTGGCCAACGCCGTGCGCAACACGGTGGCGCTGGTGCAGGTGCCGCCCCGGGGCATCTGGGGCGTGGGCGGGCAGCCCGCCCACACCAGCGCGGAGGTGTGGCTGGGCCGCCCCCTGGACGGGCGGGCCTCCCTTGAGGAGATGATCCGCCGCTATCTGGCCGCCTACGGCCCCGCGGCGGTGATGGACATCCAGCAGTGGTCGGGCATGACCCGGCTGGCCGAGGTCGTCAAGGGCATGGAGCTGCGGACCTTCGTGACCGAGGAGGGCGCGGAGCTGGTGGACCTGCCCGAGGCGTCCAGGCCCGGTCCCGACACCCCCGCGCCGGTGCGCTACCTGTCGGAGTTCGACAACATGCTGCTGTCGTTCAGCGAGCGGACCCGGACCCGGATCATGGCCGACGAGCATCGCGCGAAGGTCTTCACGGTCAACGGCATCATCAAGGCGACCGTGCTGGTGGACGGGTTCGTGCGGGGCAGGTGGAAGGTGGCCCGCAAGCGGGGCGAGGCGGTGCTGGAGGTGGAGCTGTTCCAGCCGGTGACGGCGGAGGAGCGGGCCGCGCTGGAGCGGGAGGGGATGCGCATGCTGGACTTCGTCGCCGGGTCCGCGGCGGTCCGGGACGTCCGGTTCGGCTGACGGTGCCGGGCCGCCGGGGCCGTGGTCAGGCCTCCGCCGCCGGGCGCGCCTCCTGAAAGCCGCCCGCGCGCCCGGCGCGGGACGGGCGGGTCCCACCGCGAAAACACGTTGCGCGGGCGGTGAGACGATCCGTATCGTCTGTGCCATGTGCATGTGCTTCGCCCCCTTCATGGGTGGCTTCGTGACGCGTCCCCGCTGCGGCCAGGCTCTGGCCCGCTAGGACGCGCTCCTTCCCCTTTCTCTTTTCTCCGCGTGTCCCCGATGCGTGCGCCCAGGGCCTCCGAGACCTGTTCACCTCGGACCCGAAAGGGCAACAGCTGTGGCGAAATCCTTCGCGCACGGAGACCATTCACACACCCAGAAGCAGGTCAGGAACGCCGGTGGCCGTACCGACCGTGACCGGGCCAGGCGTGTCCTCTCACAGAACTTCCTGATCGATCCGCACGCCGTACACCGGGTGGTCCAGGCCGCCGGGCCGCACGGGCTGGTCCTGGAGCCGGGTGCGGGAGAGGGCGTCCTCACCCGCGCGCTGACCGCGACATGTAAGGAGATCGTCGCCTATGAGATCGACCCGCGGCTGGCGGGCAGGCTCGCCGGAAGCATCCGCGGCGAGGACGCGGTCAAGGTGGTCAGAGGAGACTTCCTGAGGGCCCGCGCCCCCCGGGAGCCGTTCGCGGTCGTCGGGAACATCCCCTACGCGATCACTTCCAAGATCGTGTCCTGGTGCCTGGCCGCGCCCGCGCTGACCTCGGCGACGCTCGTCACCCAGTTGGAGTACGCGCGCAAACGCACCGGAGACTTCGGCCGGTGGAGCCTGCTGACCGTGCTGACCTGGCCGGAGTACTCCTGGCGGCTGCTGGGACGCATCGGCAGGGAGAGCTTCCGCCCGGTGCCGCAGGTCGACTCGGCGATCCTGGGCGTCGAGCGGCGGCCCGAGGCCCTGCTGCCCGGGGAGGCGTCGGCCGCCTACCGGGCGTTCGTCGAGTACGGCTTCGCCGGGGTGGGCGGCTCGCTGCACGCCTCGCTGAGGCTGCGCCACCCGGCCCGCCGGGTGGACGCCGCGTTCGAGGCCGCGGGAGTGCGGCCCGACACGGTGGTGGCGTTCGTCCACCCCGAGCAGTGGCTGACCCTGTTCGGCCACCTCCACCCCGTGGGGTGACGGTGGCCGCACCGACGGTGCGGCAGTGTCCGGGGCCGGTCCGCGAGGGCCGGCCCCGGGCACGGCTCACGCCGGATCGGGCAGGCGGGTGAGCACGGTGTTGTGGACCCGCTGAAAGATCACCGAGGTGCGGAAGCCGGAGATCTCACGGCGCTGGCTGAGCTGGTCCAGCAGGAAGGCGTGCAGGTGGTCCAGGTCCTGCACGGCGACATGCAGCAGGAAGTCGTCGCCGCCGGCCAGGACGAAGACGCTCAGCACCTCGGGCAGGGCGCCGACCGAGTCCTTGAAGGTCTCGATGACGGCCCGGCTCAGCGGGCGCACCTGGACCGAGACCATGGCCTGCACGCCGCGGTTGAGCGCGGCGTGGTCGATGTCGGCGTGGTAGCCCCGGATCACGCCGCGCCGGGTGAGCGTGCGGACCCGTTCCAGGCAGGTGGAGGGGGCGACCCCGAGCTTGCGGGCCAGTTCCCGGTTCGACTGCCGCGCATCTGTCTGCAGAAGTCGGATGATCTCCGTATCAAGTTCGTCCATGGCCGGGATAATGGCACTCGTCCCAGTCAAACGTGCGCCTGATAGCAAGATTTGACGGCTACATGGCTACTTTGTCCCTTGCTGAGCCGTCTGTTTGAAGGAGCACGGAGATGGGGCTGACGGCCAAGCTGGTCCTGGTGATCCGCGAGGGGCTGAGCCGGCGCCGGCGGTGACAGCCGCCGCCGACGACGTCGACCACGTCGCGGTGGCCGTTCTCGGCCCCCGCGACCGGGGCACCGCGCTGACCGAACGGCTGCCGCTGCACGGTGGCACAGCTGTACGGAGGCGTAGTTGCACGGCGGCGGATACCGCCTTTCGGCGGGAATCTACACTTCTGGGGTGATCGCCTCCGCTCTCGCCTTCATGCTCGTCGCGTTGATACTCACCGTCTCTCCGGGGCCGGACACCGTGATCGTGCTCCGCACCACGATCTCCTCGGGCCGTAGAGCCGCCTTCCTCGCCGGGCTGGGGGTCACCCTCGGCTGCTACACCTGGGGGGTGGCCACCGCGCTCGGCCTGACCGCGCTGCTGGCCGCCTCCGACGTCGCCTACACCGCCGTGCGGATCGCCGGCGTCGCCTACCTGGTCTGGCTCGGGGTGCGCGCGCTCTGGAACGCCCGCCGTCCCGCCGGCCCGGACGGAGCCGCCGGCCCGGACGGCCTCGCGGACGGGCTCCCCGGTGCTCCCGCCCGGGCTCTGGCGCTCATGCGGACCGGGTTCGTGACCAACCTGCTCAACCCCAAGGTGGGGGTCATCTACATGACCCTGCTGCCGCAGTTCATCCCCGCGGACGTCCCCGTGCTGCCCGCGACCCTGCTCCTGGTCACCCTGCACAACCTGCTGGGCATGGTGTGGTTCGCGTCCGTGGTCCTCGCCGCGAGCCTCATGCGGCGCGGCCTCACCCGGCCGGCCGTCCGCCGTCGCATGGAGCAGTTGACCGGAGTGGTGTTCATCGGCTTCGGCGTCCGCCTGGCGGCCGAGTCCGGCTGACGCGCGGCCGGCGGCGGCCTACCACTGCCGGCCCGTTCCGATGTCGGCGAGGTGCGGGGCCGACAGGTGGAGCACCTCGTAGCGGGTGTCGGCCGTCTCCGGGGCGGCGTGCTCCCAGAGGGTGAAGTGGACCAGCTCCCAGCTCCGGGGGTCGACCGCCAGGGCGCCAGTGTGCACGCCCTCGGCGCGGGCCTGCCGCCGGAACTCGCCCAGCGCCCGCTCCACCACCGGGGCCGGGTCGGCGCCGGCCGGGATCGGCTCGGTGCGGCGGGTGGCCGCGCGGGGGACGGCTCCGTGCGCGGGGCCCCGCTCCAGGGCGACACCCGTCCAGTGCCGGACTTCGGGGCGGCCGAAGTCGTCGACGATCCCCCCGAATCCGGCGCCGCCCCACAGGAAGCGGTTCATCCCGCCGATCCCGGCCCACAGGTAGAACGGGGCGTACTGGTTGACCGGCGAGCCGCCGCTGCCGCGTTCGCGGATGACGAACGCCTTGAGCCCGAGCCCGGGGAAGGCGTCGAGGGCCGAGCCTCTCGTCGCCACCCGGCGGCGGATGACGTCCATGTCGTAGTCGGCGGGCAGCGTGATCTCGTACTGCATGGCGTACATGGGAGAGGACCTCTCCTGCGGGGCCGTCAGGCGGCCGTGGTGCGGGCGGTGAGCAGGCCGAGCACGCCGTTGACGGCCCGGTCGAACGGCTCGGCCGAGCCGGCGGCCCTGGCCAGGACGTAGCCTCCCTGCAGCACGGCGACGATCGTGGCCGCGGTGTCGTCCGGATCGAGGCCGGCGGCGAGTCCGTCCCGGGGCCGGTCCTCGGCGAGGATCCCCGCCAGCCGGCCGCGCAGCCACGCGAAGGTCTCCTCCAGCGGCTGCCGCAGGCTCGGGCTGGCGACGACCTCGGGATCCTGCGTCAGTCGCCCGATCGGGCAGCCGCGCAGCACGTCCCGCTCCCGCCGCAGATAGGCCGAGATCCGCTCGACCGCGGTCCCGGGGCCGGACAGCTGTGCCTCGGCCGTGGCGCGCATCTCCTCGGCGGTGCGCCGTACGGCCGCCAGCGCGAGGTCGGGCTTGCCGGAGAAGTGGTGGTACATGCTGCCTTGGCCGGCACCCGCCCGCTGCTGGATCGCCTTGGGGCTGGTGCCGACGTAGCCCCGTTCCCAGAGCAGTTCTCGGGTGCTCTCGATCAGACGTTCCGGAGTGCTCATGCCATGACTGTACATACTAGTAGGTACAGTCTCAAACGCCCTGGCGGCGACCGGGTCCCCGCGCCGGCGGAGATGCCGGGAGCGCCGGAAACTTTACGGCGCGCGGGGGTTACCCGGCGCCGGAGGTGATCAGGGAGACCCTTGGGAGTGCTGGTGGAGGGCCGATGTCATGAACAGGTACGTCGAACTGGCCGCGGTCTGGAAGGTCATGGTGACCGGGGTCGGCGGTGGCGTGGGCCTGGTCGCGATCTACGCGCTCGGTCTCGTGGAGCTGTCGGCCGGCCTCGGTAGAGGCGGGCCTGGCGACCGGCGGCCGCTCCCCCTTCTCCTCGCCGGGGTGTGCTTCCTGATCGTCGTCGCGGGGGTCGGTCTCGGGCTGTACACGCTGCTGGCGAGGTGAGCCCGCGGCCGGTGGGGCCCTCGTGCGTGAAGGGCCGGGCCGTGCGGGGGTGGGCCGGATGCGCCCGGTCGGCTCGGTCGCGGGGCCGGCTCGGTCGCGGGGCCGGCTCAGTCGCGGGTGAGCTCCTCGACGACCAGACCGGTGCCGATCCCCAGGAGCCAGACGTCCTTGGCGACGCTGAGCCCTTCCTGGGTGGGACGCAGGCTGCCCTCCTGCCGCAGGCCCGGCGTCCGCAGGTAGAGGCCGACCAGGCCGCCGGCGAAGGCGGTGAGCGCGGCGCCCGCCAGTAGTGACGGCACCAGCGGGACCAGCAGCGCCGTGCCGACGGCGATCTGCCCCTTGGCGAGCCATCGGGTGAACTGCTCGGGGTCCATGTCCTTCAGGAAGGGGTAGGCCGTCGCCGCCATCCCGTGGATGTGGGCCGCGCTGTCCTTGTAGGAGTCCGCCAGGGTCAGCCCCGAGTTCAGGATGAAGGCGCCGGCGGCGAGCCGGACCGGGAACTGATGGGGACGGGTCAGGATCCGCATGAGTCCTCGCAGTGGTCGACGGGGCAGAAAGCATGCTCTTTCCCCGGTTCTCACAGGTCATCCGCTTATTGATCGTTTCTTGAACCTCGCGGGGCCTTCCATGGCCTTCCGGGTCCGGGAGAAGGGGCGGCTGTGGTGCGGGCGGGGAGGGGTCTCGGAGGGCCTCGGAGGGCCTCGGAGGGAGGGGTCTTCAGGACGGGGTCTGCGGGAGAGCGCGGCCGCCCGCCTGTCCGGCTGATCCGTTCTGGCTGATCCACCCCCGGCCGCCGCCCGGCCGGCCGTACCCGTGCGCCGGGCCCCGCCGCTCCCGCTCGATCTCGCCGGAGGCGCGGACCGGACCCCAACTTGCAGAGGACACTCTGCCAACATCACTATGCAGAGGACCCTCTGCAAGTTATGGTGGCGGGCATGATCGACGACCCTGGCCCCGCGGCCGGAGCCTCCCGGCCCGTCCGGACAATCGACGCCCGTAGCCTGCGCGGGCTGGCGCACCCACTGCGCATGCAGCTGCTGGAGCTGCTGAGGCTCGACGGTCCCGCGACCTCCGCGGTCCTGTCCGAGCGGCTGGGGGAGAAGACCGGGACCGTCAGCTGGCACCTGCGCCACCTCGCCGAGCACGGCTTCATCGAGGAGGAGGCCGGACGCGGCACCAGGCGCGAGCGCTGGTGGCGGGTGGCGAGGGACCGGACGGTGCTCAACACCGCCGAGTTCCGCGACGACCCCGACACCCGGGGCGCGCTCTCTGTCTACCTGCACGAACTGGTGAGCCAGCACTTCAGCCGGGTCGTCGACTCCCTCACCGAGGACTGGGACGACCGGTGGCGCGACGCCCGGACCATCTCCGCCTGGAGTGAACTGCGGATGACGCCGGCTCAGCTCGCCGCGCTGAACGAGGAGCTGACCGCCGTCGTCGAGCGGTGCCTCCCGGGCCCGGACGCCGAGCCCGATCCGGACGCGCTCCCCGTCATCGTGCAGCTCCAGTCCTTTCCCCGCAGGGAGCGTGGCGGCGCGTGAGCCAGGACACGCGCGGCGGCCTGCTGCGCCGCCACCGCGACTTCCGGCTGCTGTGGTGCGGCGAGGTCGCGGGCAAGTTCGGCGCCTCCGTGACGGGGGTGGCGATGCCGCTGGTCGCCGTCTCCGTCCTGCACGCCGGCACCTTCGAGGTCGGCCTGCTGACCGCCGCCGCCTGGCTGCCCTGGCTCCTCGTCGCCCTGCCGGCCGGGGTCTGGGTGGACCGGCTGCGCCGCAGACCGATCATGCTGACCGCCGCGGCCGTCTCCTTCCTGCTGTTCGCCTGCGTCCCGGTCGCGGCGTGGTCCGGCGTCCTGAGCATCGGGCTGCTCGTGGCCGTCGCCCTGCTGGCGGGCACGGCGGCGGTGTTCTTCCAGACCGCCTACAGCGCCTATCTCCCCTCCATCCTGGAGCCCGGCGACCAGTCCGAAGGCAATGCCAAGCTGCACGGGAGCGCCTCGGCCGCGCAGATCGCCGGGCTCGGGGCGGGCGGCCTGATAGCGCAGCTGGCCGGGGCGGTGAACGGGCTGACCGCCAACGCCGCGACGTTCCTGGTGTCCCTGCTCTGCCTGGCCGGCATCCGGCACCGCGAGCCGCGCCCGGCCAGGACGGAACGGCGGCCCAGGGCGCTGGCCAGGGAGATCGGCGAGGGGCTGCGCCTGGTCGCCGGAGATCCCTGGTTCCGGACGCTGACGCTCTTCGGGGCCACCTCCAACCTCGCCCTGATGGGCTACCAGTCGATCCAGGTGGTCTTCCTGGTCCGGGACGTCGGCCTGGCCCCCGGGACCGTCGGCGGGTTGATCGCGGCCGCCGGTGCCGGCGGCGTCGCCGGGGCCTTCGCCGCCCGCCGGGCCGCCGTGAGGATCGGCACCGCCCGTGCGACGCTGCTGTTCGAGCAGGGGTTGGCCGTCTTCGCCCTGCTCATCCCGCTCACCTTCGACGGGGCCGGTCTGCTGCTGTACGTCGTCGGCGGCTTCTGCGTCTCCGCCGGCGTGGTGGCCGGCAACGTCATCAAGGCGAGCTTCCAGCAGAGCTACTGCCCGCCCGGACTGCTCGGCCGGCTCACCGCGAGCACCGCGTTCCTCAACTACGGGACCATCCCGCTCGGCGCGCTGCTCGGCGGCACGCTCGGCACCGTCCTGGGGGACCGCCCGGCGATGTGGGTGATGACGGCGGGGGTCCCGCTGGCCGGGCTGATCCTGTGGTTCTCGCCGATCCGCCGCCACCGCGACCTGCCGGCCTCGCCCCGGCAGGCCGCCGCGCCCCCGGCGCCGGTGACCGCCGACGGCGCGGACGTGCCGGCGGGAGCCCCGGGCGGGCGGAAGGAGCAGCAGGAATCATGATCAAGATCGCGGTGGCCGGTGTCTTCGTCGAGGATCAGGGCAAGGCTCTCGCCTTCTACCGAGCGATCGGCCTGCACCGGGTCGGCTGAGCGGGCCGGGCCCGTGCGGCCGCCGGGGGAGGGGCCCCTCCCCCGGCGGCGGGCCGTCTCACGCCCCGGCCAGCTGCGGCGGCAGCGGGCGGCGGTGCAGCACGTCGAGCCGTGAGACGGCGCGGGTGAGCACCACGTACAGCCGGTTGAGGCCCCGCGCCCCGGCCTCCACGATCTCCGCCGGCTCGACCACCACCACGTGGTCGTACTCCAGCCCCTTGGCCACCGTCGCGGGTACGACGGTCACCCGCGCGTCGCCCGCCTCGCCGGCCTCGGTGATCGTGACGCCCGCGTCCCACAGCGCCGCCGCCAGCCCTTCGACGGCGGCGTCGGCGGCCACGACGGCGATCGAGCCTTCGCGCAGGAGGGCCTCGCGCACCGCGGCGACGGCGGCCCGCGTGAGATCGGGCACCTCCTCGACGCGGAGCCGGCCGTCGGACCGGAAGGAACGGGTCGGTGGCACGTCCACCTCAAGCTCTCCCAGCAGGCGGTTGGCGAGCGCGACGACGGCCGCGGGCACCCGGAAGCCGGTCGTCAGCGCGATCACCTGGGCTCCCGGCTTGCCCAGATGGGCCAGCCGGTCCCGCCAGTCGCGGGCGGCCCACGGCGTCGTGCCCTGGGCCAGGTCGCCCAGCACGGTGATCGAGCCGTGCTCGCTCCTGCGGGCGACGGCCCGGCACTGCATCGCCGACAGGTCCTGGGCCTCGTCGACGATCACGTGCCCGTAGCTCCGCGGGCGCTCCAGCAGGCCGGCGACCTCGTCGATGAGCACGGCGTCGGCCGCCGACCATCTGGCGCTCTTGAACGTCCGCGGCGGTCTGGCCCACCCGATCGCCGCCTGCTCCTGCGGGGTCAGCGTCCCGTCCGCGGCGCGTGCCAGCGCCGCCGGGTCGCCGAGCAGCTCCGCCACCACCTCCTGCGGCCGTACGGCGGGCCACACCGCGTCCAGGAACGGGGTGACGGCCCTGCCCATCTTGCGCGTCCAGGCGGCGTTGACGGTCCGTCCCCGCGCTTCGGCCTGCCGTTGCAGCATGGTGACGGTGCGGGAGAGCACACGTTCGCGTCCGACGGCGTAGGGCGGAGCCTCGCGCCGGGTGTCGTCGACGATGCGGCGCAGCTCCTCCTCGGCGACGCGCCAGCGGTAGGAGCCGTCGGGGACGGTGACCGGCCCGGTGGGCCTGCGCACCCGCCCGTACAGCGCCCGGCGCAGCACGTCCGCCATGCGGGCGTCGTGCTTGACGGCCGCGGCGGCGTCGCCGTCCACTCCCTGTACCGGTCCGGGGGCCAGCAGCCGTTCCAGGGTGGTCTGCTCGACGTCGACCTCGCCCAGGGCGGGCAGCACCGCCGAGATGTAGCCGAGGAACGCCCGGTTGGGGCCCAGGACCAGCACGCCTCCGCGTTCGAGCCGCTGCCGGTGGGCGTACAGCAGGTAGGCGGCCCGATGCAGGCCGACGGCGGTCTTGCCGGTGCCGGGGGCTCCCTGGACGCAGATCGACTCCTCCAGGTCGGCGCGGACCAGCTCGTCCTGCTCGGGCTGGATGGTGGCGACGATGTCCCGCATCGGGCCGACGCGGGGGCGCTCGATCTCGGCCGCCACGATCCGGCTCGTGGCCCCCAGATCCTCGCCGTGGTCGAGCCGCTCGTCCTCGAAACCGGTCAGCGTCATGCCCGCCCAGCCGAACCGGCGGCGTACGGCGACGCCCTGGGGGTCACGGGCGCCGGCCCGGTAGAAGGCCCTGGAGACGGGGGCGCGCCAGTCGATCACCATCGGCTGCTGCCCCACGTCGCCGGAGATGTGCCGCCGGCCGATGTAGTAGCGCTGGGCGCGGTGGTCGCCGGCGGCGGCGTCCGAGCCGAAGTCGAGGCGGCCGAAGAACGGCGGGCCTCCGGGCTCCTCTCCCAGCTCCTTGGCGAGGCTTTTGAGGTGCCGCCCGAGCCGCTCGGCGCTGTAGCGGTCGCCCGCCACCCGCTCGCCGATGACGACGTTCAGGCGGGCGCCGTCGAGCATCCTGCGCAGCGCCGCCTCGCAGCGTGCGACGTAGGCCTTCTCGTCGTCGAGCACGGTCCCTCCAACCCATCAAGCGTTAACTCGGTTAAGATATTAACTAGGTTAACAGCATTGGTAGGATGGAGGCATGACGGGACTCCGGGACATCAAGCGACAGCGGGTTCATGAGGCGATCTCCACGGCGGCGATCACGCTGTTCCTGGAGCGGGGGTTCGGGGAGGTTTCCGTCGCCGAGATCGCGGCGGCCGCGGAGGTCTCCAAGCCCACCCTGTTCAAATACTTCGCCACGAAGGAGGACCTCGTCCTGCACCGGATCGCCGACCACCAGGGCGAGGCCGCGCGCGTCGTCCGGCGGCGCCGGCCGGACGAGGGGCCGCTGGACGCGCTGGAGCGCCACTTCATGGCGGGTCTGGACCGGCGCGACCCGGTCACCGGCCTCAACGACCACGCGGAGGTGCTCGCCTACCACCGCATGGTCTTCTCCACCCCCAGCCTGGCGGCCCGCCTGTTCCACCACATGGCCATGGACGAGGAGGCGCTGGCCGGGGCGCTCGCCGAGGACGCCGACGATCTCACCGCGAGTCTCCTGGCCGGCCAGGTGCTCGCCGTGCAGCGCGTGCTGGCCCGCCGGAACTGGCTGCGGCTGGCCGAGGGGGAGACGGCCGCGCGGCTCCATCCCGAGGCCGTCCGCGCCGCCGCGCACGCGTTCGCCCTGCTGCGCCGGGGCCTGGACGCCGCGTGAGCCTCCGCGCGGTCCACGGCGCGGCCCGGGCGGAGGGCCGCTAGAGGGCGTCTCCGTCCCAGGCGAAGGCCGCCAGCGGCGGGTCGAGAGGGGCATCGATCATCCGGTTGGCGAAGGTCGAGATCGTGTAGGTGCCGATCCCCAGGACGACTTCGAGGGCGTTCTGCGGGGTGTAGCCGGCGTCGAGGAAGGCCCGCAGCTCCTCGTCGCCGACCGCGCCGCAGCGGTCCATGACGGCATGGGTGAACACCCGCAGGGCCTCCAGCCGCGCGTCCGGGAGGGGCTTGCGGGACCGCAGCGCCTCGACGAGCTCGGGCGCGGCCTCCTGCCGGACCAGTGTGGCGGTGTGCATCGCCACGCAGACGTGGCAGCTGTTGCGGGTGGCGACGGTCAGGATGAGGACCTCGCGGTCGAGGGGGGCGAGGGTGGTCTGCTCGAAGATGCCGTTGACCGTGAGGAACCCCTTGAGCGTCTGCGGGGAGAGGGCCATCCGCCCGACCGCCTCGGGGAGGTAGCCGAACTTCTGCTCCGAGGCCTCCAGGATCGGGCGGGCGGCGGCCGGTGCGCTCTCGGCGGTAAGGGTGACGAAGACGTTCTCGGACATCGGACCTGCTTTCGGGGACGGGCGTGCCTGCGCACGCCGCGACATAATGGTCAACGTGGTTGTCCAAATGGTAAACCTGGTTGACGATTATGGCAACGGGGCGCCGGAGCCCGGCGGGGCCCGGCCTACGCGTGAGCGCCCACGGTCACGGTGCCGATCGTCAACCGGGGCTCCCCTTCGAGGAACTCCCCGACCCGCTCCACCTGGTCGTCGAGCTCGCCGCGCCGTGCCGCGGTGAGCGGGGCGAACGGCTCCACCGTGATGTCGAGCCTGCGGCCGGAGCGTCGCTGGTGCCAGACCCCGGCGGCCGTCCCGTCGACGAGCAGCACCGGGAAGTTCCCCGCCTGGCCGCCGGCCAGGGCGCGGCCGGCGGCCGGGCCGGGGAAGAGCAGTTCGCGCGGGTGGCAGCCGACGGTGTAGGCGTCGAAGTAGGGCAGCAGCCGCACCCCCCGGGGCGGTGCGGAGGGCATCGCGCCGTCCCCGGCGGCCAGCCATGCCGGGGCGCCGTCGACCTCCACCCGCTCGAGCTCGCCGGCCAGGGACTCGAACAGCTCCGCCGCCCACCGCCGCGGTACGGCCAGCCACTGGGCGAACTGGGCGGGCGTGGCCGGGCCGTACGCGTGCAGGTAGCGCTTCAGGACGCCGGCGAGGGCGGTGGCCCCGTCGGCGGGCCGGAAGCCGGGCAGCCACCGGCGCGGGCTGGTGTAGGTGACCTTGCGGCCCCGGTTGGGGCCGAAACACAGCGCGCCCCGGTCCGCCGCCGTGGCGAGGGCCTGGCGCCAGCGCGGCCACATGTCCTGGAATCCGGGCATGACCAGGTCACCGGCCCAGGGGCCGGTGGCGGCGATGACCTCCTGGCTCAGCTCGTCGATGGTCAGCTCGGCGTCCTGCAGCACGGCCGCGATCGCCTCCACGACCTCATCGGTCTGCCCCGGTGTCAGCCGTACGTTCTTGGCATGGCTGTTGCGCAAGGGCAGCGCCGACAGCGCGCCGGTCCACATGGGCAGGTCGCCGGTGGGCAGCAGGTGCACGGTGCCCCGCGGTCCGAACGTCTTGACCAGGCTGCGCTCCTCCCACAGCGCCCGGCGGACGTCCGCGCGGGTGAGGCCGGCGACGCGCAGCCCGATGGACAGCTCGGCGGCCGACAGCACCTGGGCGTGCGCGCCGCACATGGCGGCGACGACGTCGGCGGGCCGGGCGTCGCGGGACGGGACCGACAGGGCATGCCGCTCCAGGCGCCTGGCGCAGACCTCGCTCCATGACAGGTGTGACATCTGGCCCGTGCGGATGCTCATTCGGTGGTGCTCCTTCGATGGTCGCGCTCCGTGAGGGCGGAGCCGTCCGGAAGTCGGATACGGCCACCGGGGCCACGGTCCGTTCCGCGACGCGACGCGATGAGGTGATGAGGTGAGGTGTCCGACCCTAGAACCTATGTAGGTCCGTTCCTGTCCCATATGACTGGCATCCTGGACTGCATGAGCGACACTCCCGCCCGGCTGTTCACCCTCCTGTCCCTGCTCCAGACCCCGCGCGAATGGCCCGGCAGCGAGCTCGCCGACCGCCTGCAGGTCAGCCCGCGCACCATCCGCCGCGACATCGACCGGCTGCGCGAGCTGGGCTACCCGGTGCAGGCGACGATGGGCGCGGTGGGCGGCTACCGCCTGGTCGCGGGCGCGGCCATGCCACCGCTGCTGCTCGACGACGAGGAGGCCGTGGCCATCGCGGTCGGCCTGCGCACGGCGGCCGGACACCCCGTGGAGGGCATCGAGGAGGCCTCCGTGCGGGCCCTCGCCAAGCTCGAACAGGTGCTGCCCTCCCGGCTGAGGCACCGGGTCGGCGCCCTGAACACCGCCACCGTCCAACTGCCGGTCAGCGGCGGCCCGACCGTCGCCCCCGAGGACCTGACCGTGCTGGCCGCGGCGATCGCCAACCGCGAGCGGCTGCGCTTCGGCTACCGCGCGGGCGACGGGACCGAGACCAACCGCCTGGCGGAGCCGCACCGCCTCGTGGCGGCCGGACGTCGCTGGTACCTGGTCGCCTACGACAACGACCGCGACGACTGGCGGATCTTCCGCGTCGACCGGATCCGGCAGCCGAGGCCGACCGGCGCGCGGATCACCCCACGCGAGCTGCCCGCCGACGACGCGGCCGCCTACGTCAGCCGCAAACTCCGCAGCCTGGCCCCCACCTATCGGGCGGTGGCGACCCTGTACGCGCCGGTCGAGGAGGTCGCGAGGCGTCTCGGCAGCGCCCCCGGCGACCTGGAGCCGATCGACGAGCACAGCTGCCGGCTGCACAGCCACACCGACACGCTGGAGTGGCTGGCGTTCCGGCTGGCCATGCTCGGCTGCGAGTTCGAGGTTCACGGACCGCCGGAGCTCGCCGAATGCCTGCGCGCCCTGGGAGGCCGGGCGTCACGCGCGGCGGGCGCGGTCTCCTAGCGCTCCAGCCGTGGACCGTGATCAGGCCGCCGGTCGACGGCAGGGGCCGGTCCGGGCGCCGCACCGGTGGCACCGGCAGGCCCGGCTCGGCGGCGGGTCAGCCGGCCCCCGCCGGGAACGGGGCGGACCGGCGATGGGGTGCGGCGCTCACCGCGACCGGGCGAGCCGGAAGCCGAGATCGTCGACGCGGAAGGTCGGATGGCTCTTGCGGCGGCACGACGCCCGGCATCCTCGGGGCCGATCGGACCAGCCCCCGCCGCGGAACACACGGTAGGGGCCGTAGACCGTGGGATCGTAGACGTCCCAGCACCACTCCCACACGTTGCCGATCATGTCGTAGAGGCCCCACGCGTTCGGCGCCTTGGCCGCGACGTCGTGCACCTCGCCGCCGGAGTTGTCGCGGTACCAGGCGATCTCGTCCAGCTCCCCGTAGCGGACGCCGGAGGTCCCCGCCCTGCACGCGTACTCCCACTCCGCCTCGGTCGGGAGGCGATAGCCGTCGGCCTCCCCGTCGTGGACCACGTCTCGCCCGTCGGGGTCGTCGCCCATCGCGTAGCAGGGTTCGAGCCCCGCCGCCCGCGAGAGCAGGTTGCAGAAGCGGACGGCCTCCTTCCAGGAGACCTCGGTGACCGGGGTCCGCGGCCCCGCCGGGCTCGCGGACCTCTCGCCCCGGACGGCGTCGTACAGCTCGCGGGTCACGGGGCAGGGCGCCAGCAGGAAGGCCCCGACCTCGACCTTCCAGTCCGTCTTCGTGCCCTCGTCCCGTAGGACGATCTCCCCGGCAGGGATCTCGATCATGGGCTCGGCGGGCGACCGGCGCAGCGTCGATTCAGGTCTCATCGCGGGCCCGAGCCTACATGATCGATATGTGGCGGTGACATGCGGGCACACCTGCGGCCGGGGCGGCTCGGCGTCCAGGGCACGCGCCATACCTGCGCGCCGGTGGTGGGGCCGCCTCGCGACCGCCGATGATCGTCGACAGGCTTCAGGTCCAGACGGGTTCGCCGAGGTGTGTCGTCGTCGACAGCACCTGGCAACCCATGCGGCGGGCCGCGTCGAGCAGCGTGACACGGGCCCGCTCTCCGTCTTCGGGCGGGAAGGCGGCCCGGATCTGGTGACCGTAGGCCGTCTCGTAGGTCAGCAGCCAGCCGAGCTCCGTGGCGGCGAAGTGGTCCTGCCGGTCGCCGTCCTCGTCGCTGTAGCCGCCCCGGTCGGCCGTGGGCGCGAGCGCCTCGCGCAGGATCCGCAGCCGCTCGTGATAGGGCGACTCGCCCTCGGACAGCTTGATGTAGACGTGTTCGCGCTCGCGGAACGGCTCGAACCACGGCGACGCCTCGACCCCGTCGGGCAGTATCGGCGTGGTGATCCGCCCGCTCAGCCAGCCGTGCAGGAACTCCACGGCGCTGACGTCATATGCGGCGTAGGCGACGCTGCGCGGATTCCAGACCACGACGCGCCAGCTGTCCGGTTCCCCCTCGGTCAGCCAGCAGAGCGAGTCACCGTTGTCGGTGCCGGCCCACTCCAGCAGCCCGCCGGGCTCCGGGTGGAACGGGTAGGGGCACTCGTCGGGATACTGCTCGCGGAAGGACCGCTCCCTGTCCAGCAGCCGCCGAGCGTGCTGGATCAGCAGCTCGTGAGTACCGAACGGGGTCAGCGGCGTGATGAGGTCGACGAACTGGCCGCGCCCGTACCGCTCGACGAGCGCTTTGAAGTCGGTGGGCAACCCAAGCCCGAGGGCGGCCTCGACCTCACTCCAGTCGCCTTGCGCATCGACCGGTTCCGTGGGCGGCGGCACGAGGCGGATCAGTCCGTCAATCACTGTCATGGCCCGCGAGTGTAACGAGCCGGCGCGGCCGGAGGTCCGTCCCGGTCCCGTCGGGCCGGGTGAAGGCCGCGGCCGCCACGCGGTGGCGTGGCGCGGCCCGCGGGAGAGCCGGCAGGTGGGGGAGGGGCATTCCCGGAAAGCCCCGTGCCGCCGGAGGATCGACGGCTCGGGACAGGCCCGGGGCAGTACGGCTAGGGCTGCTCCGGCGGTTGCTGCGGGGCCTCCTGCTCGACGAGCGGGTCGGTGGTCCCGGGCAGGCTGACGAGCAGGGCCCTGTCCCAGCGGGCCCGCCGGGCGCCCGCCTGGTAGGCGCAGTCGAGGAAGTCCAGCACGGTGGCGACGGGATCGTCGTGGGCGCGCGCGTCGTCGTAGCGCAGGACGGCCAGGTGGCTGCCCCGCTGCGGCAGCCAGGCCGCCTCCTCGGGGCGGAGCGGCTCCTCGGCGAGACCCGCCGGTTCGGGCGCGGTGTAGGAGTAGAACGCCGGCCAGGGCATCGCGTCGTCGCCGAACCAGAATCCGCTGCTGATGACCTCCCGGGAGTAGGCCTCCCTGGTGACGGGATCGGCCTGGGGCTGCGCGCCGACCGAGCGGCCCGAGAAACGGGTCACGGCGATGTCGAAGGTGTGCCAGAAGTGGTGCACCGGACTGATCTTGCCGCAGAACCTCGCCGCGAAACGTTCCAGCACCAGGTTGACCTGCGACAGGACCTGCCAGTACCGGTTGACCAGCACCGGGTCGTAAGCCGCGTGCTTGGTGTCCTGGGCGAACGGCGTGCTGTCGGCGAGCCCGAACGGCTCGGCCTCGATCGCCACCTCGATGCCCAGGTCCTCCAGCGCGGCGAAGAAGGTCCGGTGGAAGGAGGAGACCGACTGGCCCGTCAGGCCGAACGACACGCTGTGCCCGTCCAGCCGGTTGACGATCAGCCGGTGGGCGACGAAGTCGAAGTCGACGGTGAAGACCGGCACGCCGTCGAAGCCGCCTGACGGGCGTGTGGTGATGCCCCGCCCGGTCAGGTGGAAGGGGACGTTCCACCAGTGGTTGCGGCGGACGCTCGTGGCCAGCCGTACTTTGCCGACGATCTGCGTGAACCGGTGCACGGTCTCCTTCGTGTCGGCCCACCCCTCCAGCGGCATGGCGGGAAACCACTCCATCGCTGCCCCTCCCCTCGTCCGGCGCCGCGGCCCCTGACCGGCGCCCCCGGGGAGCCGGGGCGCAGCTCCCCGAGCATTTCCACTAAAAGTAGTCATATCATGGCTTAAAGTGATCATTCGCTGTGGAGGTCCCGGGCGGACCGTACCGCAGGGGGGCGCGGCCGGCCGTGGGGAGCCCTGTTGATCTGCGCTTACTTCGCCGGGAGGGGGGAATCCAACCCCTGACCGGCCGTCCGGACCGGTCGGTCCTGGGGCGGGTGCGCCGGGGACCGTCACCCGCCTGTACCGACGCGGCCGATGTGACGCCCGCCTCCGCGGTCCCGGCCCCTCGCCCCTCGCGTCGCACCGGCGGGCCCAGTTTCGCCGAGAGGAGCCCGGGATGCATCTGCCCGGAGACCTGCAGACCGTCGTCGTGACCGGACAGTATCTGAACCCCGACGGCGAGCCCCGCCGCGGCAGCGTGCTCATCGAGCCCGAGCCCGCCACCCTCACCAGCGCCGAGCACGGCCTCATCGTCCTCGGCGGGACGGAGGCCCAGCTCGACGAGTCCGGCCGCTTCAGGCTCGAACTGCTGGCCACCGACGCCGCGGGCGTGACCCCCTCCCACTGGGTCTACCGCGTCACCGAGCGGTGGCCCGACGCCCCCGGCCGCACCTACTCCCTGGCGCTGCCCGCCGCCGAGCCGGTCGTCAGCCTGCCCGCGGCCGCCGTCCCGGTGGACCCCCTCGTCTACGACGCCCGCGAGTACGGCCTGGCCGGCGACGGCGTCACCAACGACCAGCCGGCCCTGGCGGAGTTGGTCCGCCGGGCCGGGGACGGCTGCGCCGCCGACGGCCGGGCGCGTGTCATCTACTGCCCGGCCGGTGTGTATTCGATCCGGGACGCGGGCACCGTGTGGAGGAGCGGGGTGTCGCTCGTCGGCGCGGGTCCGGCCGCGACCCGGTTCGTGCTGTCGAACCCCGGCGATCCCACCGATCCGACACCGCTGGCCTTCTTCACCGCCATCCAGCACGGCGCCGGCCGCGACAACCACATCGCCGACTGCACCTTCGCCGGCTTCGAGATCGACGGCTCCGGTGTCGAGCTCGGGGAGTACGACGTGCTCGCCAAGGGGCTGGGCCTGCAGTACGTGCTCCGGGGCCATTTCCACGACCTGTACATCCATCACACCGCCGCCTCGGGCTTCGGCTGCGACTTCCTGCAGGACACGGTGGTGGAGAGCGTCATCGCCGTCGGCTGCGGGCGGCTGGACAGCGGCACGCAGATGGGCGGGGCCGGTCTGGGCATCGGGATCGGCGGCTGGGGCGCCGTCGAGCGCCTCACCATCACCGGCTGCACCGCCGTCGGCAACGGGACCAACGGCGTCTTCCTGGAACTCCAGGACCGGGATTGGACCCCGCCCCGCGGCATCCGCATCACCAACTGCCACGCGGAGGGCAACCGGTACGGCATCTCCGACTGGGGCGCCGACGGGCTCATCGTCGCCGCCTGCACCATGATCGGTAACCACGAGGCGGGCTACGACGTCTCGGGCCTGGGCACGACCTCCGTCGCCGGCCGGGGTGGCATCGTCACCGGCTGCGTCGTCGACGGCAACGTCCTCGACGGCATCAGCATCGGCAATACGCCCGGCCGTTACAGCGTCCAGGGCAACCGCGTCAGCCGCAACGGCCGCTACGGCTACCGCCAGCACAACATGCCCGGTGGCCCCGCGCACGCCTCCACCGAGATGGTCCTCGACGGCAACGACATCTGGGGCAACGCCCTCGACGGCGTCCGTGTCGACGGCACCCTCGTCGACGCCGCCCTGCTCGACAACCGGATCCGCGACAACGGCGAGCAGACGGCCCCCGCGGCCTCCGGCGAGGGCGACGGCGTCACCTACACCGCCACGTCCCTGACCGACACCGCCGCCGCCTGGCTCCCCGGAGGTCACCGCGGAAAGACGCTCACCGCCGGCGGGTGCAGGGCGATCGTCACCGCCAACACCGCCACCGAGCTGTTCCTCGCCCCCTTCCACCCCGGCGTGGCGACGGCCTGGGAGGGGGAGCCGCCCGCGGCGGGCACCCCGTACAGCCTGCCCGACCGTCCCGCCGTCCGCGCCGGCCTCACCCTGAACGCGCCGACCCTCAGCCCGACGGTCCGCGGCAACCGCGTCTGGGACAACCAGGACCCCAAGACGCAGACCCATGGTCTGTGGATCACCGGCAGCGGCAATTGTGTGTCGGGCGCGGTGCAGGACAACGATCTGGCGGGCAACGCCGCGGCCGCCGTCTGTTTCGACACCGCCCCCTCCGGTGGGCGCTGGGAGCGCAACTACGGGGTCGCCGCCCGTCCCTGACCGCCCGCACGGGGTGACCACCTGGTCCGGGACGGGCCCGCCGCCGTGCCGGGGAGGGCCTGGACCCGCGGGATCAGCGGGACGCCGGGTCGCGCGGCCGCGCCGGCAGCCGGACGGTCCACGACAGGCGTCCCGCCGTGTCCGGGGAGGAACAGATCAGGATCGGGCACGGGCCCTCCCGCAGGACGGGGTCGAGGGTCGAGCCGTCCAGGGGTGTCCCGCCGGGCCTGGCGCCGATGATCAGCAGCTCCGCCTGCCGGGCGTGCTGGATGATCACATGGGCGGGGTCGCCGTGGGCGATGATCGTGCGGGCCGCCGCGGCGGCCCCGCCCGGTACGGTCGCGGCGACGAGCGCGTCCACCTCGCCCGCTCGGAGGCGGTCCCGGTCACCGGGGCCGTCCGGCCCTCCGGCCCCCTCTGTCCCGCCCGGTCCGAGCGGCCCGTCCGGAAGGACATGGACGACCACCAGTTGCGCGCCCGTCGCGCCCGCCTCCGCCGCCCCGCGGCGGAGTGCGGCGATGGAGCCCGGTGAGCCGTCAAGGGCGACGACGACATGGCGTGATGCGGGGAGGGGCATCTCGGTCAGGTCTCCGTTCCTGGGATGGGTGGCGTGCGTAGCCACTCTTGCGACGTCGAACGGGCCGTTTCCAGAGGCGCACGGCCCTTCTGTGGCCG
The DNA here is from genome assembly GCF_030811595.1 of Streptosporangium brasiliense. Classification (NCBI taxonomy): domain Bacteria; kingdom Bacillati; phylum Actinomycetota; class Actinomycetes; order Streptosporangiales; family Streptosporangiaceae; genus Streptosporangium; species Streptosporangium brasiliense. The sequence goes on along the minus strand of NZ_JAUSRB010000002.1, from coordinate 7,824,785 downwards.
GTCTTTGGTCCCTATCCGGGTACGGCTCCGCATAGCGCGTAATACGCGCAAGCCGTACAGAGCGCAGCAGGAGGGGCATCTCGCTCGCGGGTGACCATGACGGCGGGCAGGTCCCCGCCACACGGTGTGGGGGAGGAAAGCCGGGGAAGGACTCCCTGAGAAGGACCCAAGGTACCGGCCGGCGAGCGATGAGGCCGAAGGTCCCGGGTGGCCACGTCCAAAGACCCTGGCAGCACCGGGCGCGCGGGCCGGACCGTGAAGATGTGCATATCGGCGGCAGGAGGTGGCCCGATGCGTTCCCTTGCCCGTTGGGCGATGCGCTGCCTGAATCTTCACCGCTTCGACGGCAACCCGTTGCGCAGACGCTCGGACCGGATCGACACGGTGATCGTGCTGGTGAGCTTGATGATCTTCGTTGCCTTCCTGTGGCCCGCGGCCGCGTTCGGGCGGCAGGTCTACGCGAGCGGCCTGCGGGCTGAGCTCACCGGCCCCGGCCACCGGCAGACCGTCGCCGCGGAGGTCGTGGACGCGGCGCACGGCGCGGGATGGCGGACCCGGACGGTGCGGTGGACCACCCCGCAGGGCGGCACGCGGACGGGCCAGGTGGTGCTCTCGCCGAGCACACCGGCCGGCTCCCACACCCAGATCTGGCTCGATGGGAGCGGCCGGATCACGGCGCCCCCGCAGCGTCACGTGAAGACGATCACCGACAGCGCGGTCGCCGCGATCGCGGTGGCGGGAGGGGGCGGGGCGGTCCTGCTGCTCTGCCTCGCCGGTGCCCGGGGGCTGCTGAACCGGCACCGCGACGCCGAGTGGGAGAGGGCGTGGGTCCTCGCCGACCAGCGGTGGCGCCGGCCACGGCAGACCTGACCGCGCGGCCCCGGCAGGGGAGGGCCTCCGGCCGGGCCGCCCGGCCGGGCGGGCCCCTCCGGTCGGCAGGTCGCAAGCGGCGGATTCTCCCCCCTCGGGCGGCGATGGCGGCCGCGTGAATGAAAGGAGAGTGCTATGAAGGCAGCGATAGGTGACAAGCTGGTCGTCGAGGGCACCCGGCACGGTGAGACCCGGCGGATCGGTGTGATCGTGGAACTGCGCCACCCGGACGGCTCCCCGCCCTACGTGGTGCGGTGGATGGACGCCGACCACGAGAGCCTCGTGTTCCCCGGCCCTGACGCGCACGTGATGACCGAGAGGCACATGCCGGCCGGGTGACCGCGCCCGGCCCCGCGGCCGGCGCGCCACGGGCCGCCCGGAGCCGCCTGAGGCTATCTGAGGAGTACGGCGGCGCCTTCGACGCGGTCGGTGGCCAGGTCCTCCAGCGCCTGGTCCGCCGCGTCGAAGGGATAGGGGACGGTGGTGACCCGCGGGGGACGGGCCGTGGCGAGATCCAGATATCCCCGGCCGTCGGCGCGGGTGTTGGCGGTGACGCTGCGCAGCGTCCGCTCCTGGAACAGGTGGCGCTGGTAGTTCAGCACGGGGATGTCGCTGAGGTGGATGCCCGCCACCGCGAGGGTGCCGCCCCGGTCCAGGGCGGCCAGCGCGACGGGCACCAGCTCGCCGGCCGGGGCGAACAGGATCGCGGAGTCCAGCGGCTCGGGCGGGGCGTCGGCCGCGCCGCCGGCGGAGGCCGCGCCCAGCGCCATGGCCAGCTCGCGGGCCTTGGCCGACCGGGTGAGGACGTGCACGGTCGCGCCCTGGGCGACGGCGAGCTGGGCGGTCAGGTGAGCCGAGGCGCCGAAGCCGTAGACGCCCAGCCGGCCGCCGGGGGGCAGATCGCAGCGGAGCAGGGCGCGGTAGCCGATGATCCCGGCGCACAGCAGCGGCGCCAGCTTCTCGGCCGGAGCGTCCTCCGGGAGCGGGTATACGTAGTCCTCGGGGGCGGTGAGATATCCGGCGTAGCCGCCGTCGGCGTCCCAGCCGGTGTAGGTGGAGGCGGGGCAGAGGTTCTCCACGCCCCGGCGGCAGTAGCGGCAGAGCCCGCAGGTCGAGCGGAGCCAGGCCACGCCCACCCGGGTGCCGGGCGCGAGCCGCGTCGCGTCCGGGCCGCTCGCGGCGACCCGGCCGACGACCTCGTGGCCCGGCACGGTCCTGGGACGCCGGGGGAGCAGGTCGCCCTCGGCGAGGTGGAGGTCGGTGCGGCAGACGGCGCACGCCTCGACCTCGACGAGCACCTCACCCGGCCCCGGCGAGGGGATCGGGAGCCGGGTCCGCTCCAGCGGGCGCGAGGCGATCGGTCCCGGGCGGGCGACCACCCAGGCGTCCATCCTGCCGGTCCCGCCGGCCCCGCCGGTCACCCGGCGCACCGGGCGCGGCGGCGGGTGATCCCGACGGGAGGGAACCCGGCCCGCGGCCCACGGCCGCCGGGCACGTCGTCGGTGGCTGTCACGCGTTCGGTCATCGAAGTCACGCCGGATCTCTCATACCTGCGCCTCCCATTACGGGGAAGGTTACCCGGGCGACGGCCGGAAATCCCTGAGGACCGGGCCTCCGGCCTTCAGGATCGGCTCCCTCGTCTCCGGCCTCCGCCGGACCGCCCCTCGTCGCATGGCGGAGCGGTCGGCTCCAGCATGAGCAGCGGGTTCACGGCCCGGTAATGGACAAAGGGGCGCGGCACTTGGACGTTTGACCGGCACTCCCGCGGCGGCCGGTCAGCGCCCCGCGGGGCCGCCTGTCCGGGAGCGCGCGGGGCCGCGGATCGGGAGTGCGCGGGGTCGTCTGCTCGGGAGCGCGCGGGGCCGCGGATCGCAAAGTGCAAGAATCCGGCGCCGTTTGTCCATGGAGGGGAGGGGTGCCGACGGCGGAGGGTTGCCGCCACGGAAAAGGGTGCGCGGAAGGATATCCACGTCATGCGTAACGCACGAGCGGTCGCCGGGGCGGCGACCGCACTGATCACCACTCTCGCCGCGGCGGCCTGTGGTGGCGGCGACGGGACACCGCGGCCCGCGGCCGCGTCCGCCTCCTCGGCGGGACCGGTCACGATCGAGTGGTGGGGCTGGGCCCCCGGATACGACAGGGCCGCCGCCGCCTGGAACGCCTCCCACCCGGACATCCAGGTGAAGTACACCCAGGTCGAGCCGGGCGCCAAGGGCGGCTACCAGAAGATGCTCGGCGCCGTCAAAGCGGGCAACGCGCCGTGTCTGGCGCAGGTGGGCGCGGAGACGATGGCCAGTTTCCTCATCGAGGGGGCGCTGGAGGACATCACCGACCTCGCGAAGGACGTCAACTCCAAGATCCAGCCGTGGGCGGTCAACACGGTGACCTTCGGTGGCCGTCAGTTCGGCATCCCCGTCGACACCGGCCCGATGGGGATGTTCTACCGCAAGGACCTGTTCGACAAGTTCGAGATCGAGGTGCCGAAGACCTGGGACGAGTTCGCGGCGGCGGCCGAGAAGATCCACAAGGCGGACCCGGACGTCTTCCTCACCTCCTTCAACCCCGACGACATGTACGGCTTCAGCGGGTTCGCCTGGCAGGCCGGTGCCCGGTGGTTCGCCACGGAGGGGGACTCCTGGAAGGTGAACGTGGCCGACGCGCCGACGCTCAAGGTCGCCGGCTACTGGCAGGGCCTGCTGGACAGGAAACTCCTGGACGTCAAGCCCGGCTGGTCGGACGCCTGGTTCAAGGACTTCAGCGACGGGAAGATCGCCTCGCTGGTGTCGGCGGTCTGGATGACCAAGGTGCTGGAGGACTCGATCCCCAAGACGAAGGGAAAGTGGGCGGTCGCGCCCATGCCCCAGTGGGAGGCGGGCCGTACCGTCACCGGCAACGTCGGCGGCTCCCCGAACGCCGTGCTGAAGGGGTGCGCGGCCCCGCGGGAGGCCGTGGAGTTCGCCGGGTGGCTGTCCACCGACGCGGCCGCGGTCGACGGCCTGATGGCCGACGGCGGCCTCTTCCCGGCCGGCGTCGCGGGAGGGGCGTCGCCGAGCATGCAGGCCGGGCGGCCTTTCTACGGTGACCAGCCGGTCTTCCGGACCTTCGCCGACTCCGCCGGGACCGTGGCCCCGGACTTCGGCTGGGGCCCGACCACGCCGGCGCTGAACGACGCCTTCGTCGCCGCGGTCGGGCGGGCCGTCTCCGGCGGCGGCACCCTGCAGGAGGCGCTCAGGACCGTCCAGGAGAAAGCCGTGGCCTCGATCAAGGACAAGGGGCTGAACGTCTCCCAGGGCTAGGCCGGTCCGCGTGATCCCAGGGGCCGGGCCGGTCGCCGGGACCGCGGGGCCGAGCCGGTCGCCGGAATCCCGGGGCCGGCCGGAAACACACGCGGCCACGCGGCGGCCGGCGGGCCCCGCCTGGCCTCCGCGTGGCACAGACGTCAGGAAAGGCGATCACCTCATGACAGTCTCCGAGCCGGAGGCTCCCCCGGGACAGGCCGTGGCCGGGGTGCGGCCGCGGCGGTGCGGCACGCGCGGGCGCAACCAGGCCGCGCTGATCTTCCTGCTCCCCTTCGGCGCGCTCTTCGCGGTCTTCTTCCTCCTGCCGATCGGCTACGCGATCGACGAGAGCTTCTACCAGGTCAAGCGCTCAGGGCTCGGGTTCGGCACGCCCGAGCGGGTCTTCTCCGGGATCGGGAACTACCTGGCGGTCTTCCGGGACGACACGTTCGTGGACGGTCTCGGCCGGCTGCTGGCGTTCGGTGTCGTACAGGTGCCGGTCATGCTCGGCGTGGCCCTGGTGCTGGCACTCCTGCTGGACAGCCAGTCCGCCCGGTTCGCACGGTTCTTCCGGTTGGTGTATTTCCTGCCCTACGCCGTCCCCGGGGTCATCGCGGCCATCGTCTGGTCGTTCCTGTACACCAAGGAGATCTCACCCCTGGCCTTCCTCGGGATCGACTTCCTCGCCGACGGCGTCGTCCTGTGGTCGATCGGCAACATCGTCACGTGGACCTGGACGGGCTTCAACATGCTCGTCGTCTACGCAGCGCTCCAGGCCATCCCGCGCGACCTGTACGAGGCGGCGTCCCTGGACGGGGCCGGCGCGTGGCGGATCGCCTGGTCGGTCAAGATCCCGCTGGTACGGCCCTCGCTGATCCTGACCGGCGTCTTCTCGATCATCGGGACGCTCCAGCTGTTCAACGAGCCGACCGTGCTGAGCGGGGTCACCACCGCCGTCTCCAAGAGCTACACCCCGCTGATGTGGTCGGTGCAGGTCGCCCTGGACAACAACGACTACGGGCAGGGCTCGGCCATCGCCATCGTGCTCGCGATCGTCGCCGGCGGGCTGTCGGCGGTGTTCCTGCGCCTGTCCACCTGGCTGACCACCCGAGGAGTGCGCCGATGAGGGCCACCATCCGCTCGCAGGTCCTCACCACGGCCGTCCTGTGCGTGGTGGCGGCCTACGTCCTGCTGCCCCTGTGGTGGCTCGTCGTGTCGGCCACCAAGTCGGGCGCCGACCTGTTCGACACGCCCGCGCTCTGGTTCGGGAGCGTCGACATCGGCGGCAACCTCGACCGGCTGATGTCGCAGGACAACGGGCTGTATCCCCGGTGGCTGCTCAACACCCTGGTCTACGCCGGGGGCGGGGCCCTGGGCGCCACCCTGCTGGCCGCCATGGCCGGATACGGGCTGGCGAAGTATCCCTTCAGGGGGCGCGGGGCGGTGTTCGCGGTCATCATGGGCGCGGTCCTCATCCCGACGCCGCTGCTCACCCTGCCCCTCTACCTCCTGCTCAGCAAGGTGGGGCTGCTCAACTCCATGTGGGGGATGCTGCTGCCGTGCATGGTGAGCCCGTTCGGCGTCTTCCTGGCCAGGGCCTACGCCCAGGCGGCCGTCCCCGACGACCTGCTGGAGGCGGGCCGCATCGACGGCGCCGGTGAGCTGCGGATCTTCTTCACCGTGGCGGTACGCCTGATGGCCCCGGCGCTGGTCACCCTGTTCCTGTTCCAGGCCGTCGCGATCTGGAACAACTTCTTCCTCCCGATGATGGTGCTCAACGACCAGTCGCTCTGGCCGATCACCCTGGGGCTGGCGAAGTGGAACGGCATCCGGACCGGTTTCCTCCGGGACGCCGTGGTGATGGGCTCCCTCATCTCGGTCATCCCGGTGATCCTGGCCTTCGTCGCGCTGCAGCGCTTCTGGAAGGCCGACCTGGCGGCCGGGAGCGTCAAGCTGTAGGCGGCGGGCCCGCCCCCCGGCCGGGGGCCGCCGCCGCGCGGTCTCCCGGGACGGTCGTGGAGCGAATTGCCCGACTTCCGGGCGTGCCTTTGTAGGGCTCCGGGCAGTGCCACCGTATGAATGATGGAAAACGGACAAAGGCCATCATCAGTGCCATCTTCCCGGGCTTGGCCCTGCTCGCGGCCGCGGCCTGCGGGAGCGCCCACACCCAGTCCGGTGCCGTCAGGGCCGCGCCCGCGGGCGGCGCCGTCGCCGCTCCGGTGTCACCGCCGGGGGCGCCGGGCGACCCCAGCGGGGAGCCCGGCGGCATGGCGAGCCTCGAGAAGGTGGCCACCGCGGCCATGGACGCCGTCAAGGGCTCCACGGTCCTGTCGGTCCAGGCGGAGAACGGCGGCCGGATCTGGGAGGTCCAACTGGCCGGCCCCGACGGCACGGAGCGGCTGCTGGAAGTGGACGCGTCAGGAAAGGTGGTCTCGGGACCCAGGGTGAAGGACGCCGGCGACAAGGAGAAGGCCAGGGTCATGGGCATGGTCAAGGACTCCGAGCTCACCTTCGGGGCGGCGGCGGAGAAGGTGGCCTCCTCGATGCCGCAAGGAAAGATCGTCCACATGAGCCTGGACAGGTACGAAGACAACCTCCTCGTCTGGGACGTCGATGTCGTCACCCCGGACGGCACCTGGCACGAGGTCAAGGTCGACGCCAAGAACGGCACCGTGACCAAGAACGGCTAGCGGAGCCGGGCGCGCGTCCGACGCCGCGGACCCGCCTGCCGTCGAGCGGGCCGGCGTGAACGCCGGCCCTCGGTGCCCGGTCACCGCCTCGGCCGCCGCCGGCCGGCCTGCCCGGCACGGCGGACCTCTTCCGGCAACCGCCGCGCCGGGCATGCCCGGCGCGGCGGCTCATGCCGGAGGGATCACCTCTGCGGAGTGAGCCGGTCGCCCGCCAGGGGTCGGGCGGCGTAGGTGATACGTATGATCCCGTCGGGGTCGCGCGCGGCCCGGGCGTGCACGCCGAACACGCGGCGCAGCACCTGCGGTGTCAGAGCTTCGAGCACGGGCCCGGCCGCGGCGACCCGTCCGCCATGGAGGACGACGAGCGAGTCGCACACGCGTGCGGCGAGGTCGAGTTCGTGCATGACGGCGAGCGTGGTGGTGCCGAGGTCCCGGACGAGGTCGAGCAGCTCGAACCTGGCTTTGATGTCGAGGTGGTTGGTGGGTTCGTCCAGGATGAGCAGGCACGGCTCCTGGGCGAGGGCGCGGGCGAGCTGGGCGCGCTGCCGCTCGCCGCCGGACAGCGACCCGAACCGGCGTCCGGCCAGGGCGAGAACCCCGGCGCGCGACATCGCCTCTCGCACCACCGCCCGATCGCCGGGGCCGTTGCGGTCGAACAGCCCGTGGTGCGGGGTCCGGCCGAGTTCGACCACTTCGGCGACGGTCATGGTCGCCGGTGTGGTGTCGTCCTGAAGCACGGCCGCGATCTGGCGGGCCGCCGTACGCGCCGGCCAGGCCCACACGTCGTGCCCGCCGAGCCGTATGCCTCCCGAGTCCGGGCGCAGCGAGCGGTAGACCGTGCGCAGCAGGGTGGACTTGCCGCTGCCGTTGGGGCCCACCAGCCCGACGACCTCGCCCGCTTCCGCGGCGAGAGAGGCGTCGCGCAGGATGGGGACCCCGCCGAGCTTGACGCTGACGTCGTGGACGCGCAGTCTCATGCCTCCTCCCGGCGTAGCAGCCAGATGAAGAACGGGGCGCCGAACACCGCGGTGAAGATGCCCAGCGGCAGCTCCGCCGGGCGGTCCACGGACCGCGACAGCAGGTCGACCAGCACCATGTAGATCGCCCCCACGAGCGTCACCAACGGCAGCAACCGGCGGTGATCGGTGCCGAAGGCCAGCCGTACCAGGTGAGGGATCATCAGCCCGACGAACCCGATGCCGCCCGCGACCGCCACGACCGCGCCGGTGAGCAGGGAGGAGACGACCAGCAGCCCGATGCGGGTCCGCCGCACGTCAAGGCCGAGGGCCGTCGCCGACTCCTCCCCGGTGACCAGGGCGTTGAGCCGGCGGCCGTACAGCACCAGACCCAGGGCGCAGGCGGTCACGGCGACCGCCACCGCGGGGAGCTGGTGCCACTGCGCGCCGGCCACGCTGCCGAGCATCCAGAACATCACTTTCCTCAGCTCGTCGGGGTCGGCCTGGAGCTGCAGGTAGCTGGTGGCGGCCAGGAGCACGTAGCCCACCGCCACCCCGGACAGCACCAGCCGCGTGGGGGTCAGGCGCCCTCGGCGCTGGCCGAGGGCGAACACGATCAGTGCGGCGGTCATCGCGCCGGCGAACGCGGCCGAGGAGACGCCGAGGCCGCCCGCGGCGGCCGAGCCCATCGTCATGACGAGGACCGCGCCGACGGAGGCCCCGGAGGAGATCCCGAGGACGTACGGGTCGGCGAGCGGGTTGGTCACCAGGGCCTGCAGGACGGCGCCGGCGATGGACAGGCCCGCCCCGGCGAGCGCCGCGAGCAGCACACGGGGGATCCGGTAGTCCAAGATGATCTTGGCGTTGACCGGGTCGCCCCCCTGGCCCGTCACGACGCTCCAGGTCTCGGCGAGGGGCACGTTGACCGATCCGATGCCGACGGCGACCAGCATGCCGGCCAGCAGCGCGGCGGTGAGGACGGCCACGCAGGGGATCAGGGGGAGACGGCGCAGCATCAGAATCTCCCCGGGTGGAGCAACCTGGCGATCTTCTCCACGGCGACGGCGTTGTCGGGACCCAGGTAGGCGGAGTCGGAGAGCACGACGTAGCGCCTGTCCCTGGCCGCCTGCCAGTGCGGGAACTGGGCGAAGAGCTTCGCGGCCTCGGCGTCGGGGTCGGGATTGCGCCAGTTGATGATCACTATCGCATCGACGTCGGCCCTGGCCACCCGTTCCTTGCTGAGGTTGGCGAAGATCTCATCGGTGACGCCGCCGAACGCGTTGACGCCGCCGGCCCTTTCGAAGATGTCGTTCCAGATGCCGTTGGCGCCGATCGAGCTGAACTCCGCCGAGCCCATCTCCATGCCCGGGATGATGTACATCACCTTCGGCCTGGACGCGCCCCGGACCCTGGCCTCGATCTCCTCGATCCGCTGTTCCGACCGCTCGATCAACTTCTCCGCGCGGCTGCCGACCCCGTAGAGCTTCCCGAAGTCACGGAGCATGTCGTAGCTGTCCTCGATCGTCTGGGTGCCCCTGACGGTGCCGGGGCCGCCGCAGGTCGAGTCGGGCAGCCAGGAGTTGGCGCCGATCTCGAGCAGCTCCTGCCGGGTCGCGTAGCCGTTCTGGGCGTCGAAGTCGTAGCCGGTGGTGCCGATGACGAGGTCCGGGCGGAGCGAGAGCATCTCCTCGCGGGAGATGTCCCAGGCGCCCTCCCGGATCCTCGCCCTGGGGAGCCCGTCGATCGCCTCGGCCCGGCCGGGCACGTCCGAGGAGCCGTACGACTGGGCGTTGCCGACGATCCGGCCCTCCACCCCAAGGGCGATCAACGTGGACACCTGGCCGACCGCCCCGCCGCTCATGAGGACCGTACGGCTGGGCGCCCTGTCGAAGGTGTACGGCCGGCCGCAGTTGGTGATCGTGACGGGATAGCCGGGAGCGGGGGGCTGCGTGGCCGAGGCGGGTCGGGGCGGTTGCCCGCCGCACCCGGTCGCCGCCAGGCAGAGCACGGCGAGCAGGGGCAGGGCATGCGTGAGACGCATGAGAGAAGTCCTTTCAAGGCACGCCAAACAGGCGCTTTCTGGCAGAAGCAGGGATTCAGCGACAGAAAGCGGCCGTGGGCGGGCCTCGCCTGCTGACCACGGATCGGAGCAGGACGGACCGTAGCCGGAGGACCCCGGGGAAGCTGGGAACGGGCCCGCGGCCGACCGCCGGCTCCGGTGCCAGCCAGGCGAAGATCAGACGGATGGCGCGAGCGCCGATCAGCCGCAGCAGCGCCCACATGCCCGCCTCACCCCTGGCCAGCCAGATGGCGGTCAGCGTCACGGCGGCCCCGTGCAGGATCGTCATGCCGGGGCCGGGCGTCGCGCAGTGGAGATGCTGGATGAGGCTGTCTCCGGAAGGCGTGGCGTCCACGAGCGCGAAGATCACATGCATCCCGGCCTGCACACCCGCCAGCAGCGGAAGTATCACGGGCAGACCGCGCTCGCGCCTGGTCAGCGGCAGTGCGGCAAGCAGCGACAGCCCCTGCCCCCACGCGGCCGTCCCCACGGTCACCGTGCCTCCGGCGAACACATGGGCGAGCACCCCGAGCCCGACGCACACCGTCGCGAAAGCGGTGGCGCGGGCCAGGCGTAGAAGGGGGGCCGCCAGCATGATGGGGACATCATGGCACGGGCGCCGGCCGCCCTCCCCTGAGCCCTGTGGCTCACCGCGACCCGGGGCCATGGATCTTCCCGGACGGAAATGGCGTTTCGGATGATCGGTGCCCTTTCTCGTCCGACCTGATGCGCCTTCGTCGGATACGGCCCGTCCGCCCGCGTCGCATCATCAGGTCCCGATGACATCCGGTCGGAATGTCGATGGACACGCGTCGGTCGCGTGTTCACGATTCAAGGTGCCGCGGGCTGTTCGCCGACGCGATTCGGAGGAATCATGAACGGGCTGATCCGCAGGTCGAGATCATTCAGAGCGTTGGCCTCGCTGGTCGCCATGGTCGTCTTCTCCGTCGGAGTCGTGACAGCCACCGCCACCGAGGCGCGGGCGGGTATGGTCGAGATCATCGACAGCCTTGAGGGCAGCACTCCTTGGACCAGATGGCAGGGCGGCGGCTCCGGCGACGGGATCGCCGGCTACGACATCAACGGAGGCGTGGCGCATTCGGGGGCGAACGACGGCTGGCTCCACGTCGGCAACGGCTGGGCCGCCAACCGGATCCCGGTGAACCTGAACGCCGGCTTCTACTACCGTTCCAACTGCGTGGTGGCCGTGTGGTTCAACGTCTTGTACTCCGGTGCGGCGGTCGGCCTGCAGGTGTGGAATCCGAACGGATGGCACATCGTCGCCGAGACCTACCCGTGGGTGGCCGGGGGCGGCTACAGACAGGTGTATATCAGCGGGCTCAACCTGCAAGGTTACTCCGGTGACATCTACCTCCAGGTCATATACGGCAATGACAACGGCGTCAAGACATGGGTCCGCTTCGACGACATGCAGCTTCGCTGCTACTACTGACGCCCCGCCGCTCACGGCGGCCGCCGGTGACCTGGTCTTCGATGTTCGCCATGAGATGTTCACGGTGAATGGACGGGCCGTATTGGTGACGGCGCGGCGCCAGTGCTCTATCGGGTGCTGCGTAACATCTCTAGGCGAGAAGCACCTGGTCGAGGACGTGATCGCCAACGGCCGCCATGCTGGGGTTGTCGGCCGAATGGGTGGCCAGAGCAGTGCCCATGGCAAGGGCCCAGCCCCGGGCGCGCTCCCAGGTCATCTCGTCGGCGTCCACGCGTGATCGGAATACCTCGCGCGCGTTCTCGTCGAACACCAGCCACGCGGCGGCCAGGTCGGTGGCGGGATCGCCGCTGGTGAGATCGCCGAAGTCCAGGACAGCCGCCAGCCCTTCCCCGTCGAGCAGGAGGTTTCCCGGGTGCGGGTCGCCGTGGAGCCAGAGCGCGGGGCCCTGCCAGGGTGGAAGGGTGACCAGTTTCTCCCAGAGGGGGAGGAGCTCAGCTGATCGGGGAATGGACTGCAGGCGTTGCCGTACCGCTCCGTCGCGGGCGGCGAGTGGGACGCCGCGGACGGGATTACGCGGTGCGTCAGGCGGTGCGGGCCGGTGGAGGCCCGTCATGAAGTCGGCCAGCGGGACGGCGATGCCGGAGCGGTCGGACGGCGGCACGTCGGCGGCCGTGCGGCCTTCGAACCAGGGCGCGATCGTCCACGGCCACGGGTAGCCCTCGCCGGGCACGCCGGCCCTGACGGGTACGGGCAGCGCGACCTCGACGTACTCGGCCAGGACCGGCAGCCAGCGTTGCTCGTTGACGATGAGGTCGACGGCGACCCGGCGGCGCGGCAGCCGTACGGACAGGTCCGTCCCCAGGCGGTAGATGACGTTGTCCCAGCCGTTGGCGACGGGGGTGAGCGGGCCCATCAGATCCGGGTACTGCGTGCGGATCAGACGGTTGACAAGGTCGTCGTCGATGTCGGCTTCCGCCGCCGGGGTGTTCATGCCACAACGATAGTGCGAGATGACCTTACAGACGTGGGCGCTGGTTGTCCTCATGATGCGCTTGACGACCAGGATGAGGACGTATCCGGCGATCGGGGAGGCGCCCTGCTCGGTGATCCCGGTGTCTCGGTACACCTCGCCGTAGGCGTCGTCTCCCAGCCCTCGGCTCCGTCGCGATGCTCCGGGAACGTCATCACGGCGGCGCCGACTACTGGCTGACGGCGGGAAATTCGGGTGCGGAGGGCCGGTGGGGTGGTGTGTGATCGGGAGATGGTGATCGAGATGGGCAGGCCGGGGGCCGACGGGCTCGGTGACGTGGTGCGGGTGTTGAGGCAGTGGCAGCACGACGGAGGGCCCGTGCAGCTGCATCCGGGGGATGTGGGGTGGTTCTGGCGGTTCGGTGCGGAGCGGACGGCGGAGGCCACGCGGACCTGGAGCCGGGCCGGGGAGGTTCTGGCGGTCGGGCTGCTGGACGGTGCGGAGTTGCTGCGGTTGGCGTTCGCGCCACAGGCGTTGCGGGACGAGGAGCTGGCGCGGCGGGTGGTCGAGGACGTGTCGGCGCCTGAGCGTGGTGTGCTGCTCGAGGGCAAGGCGTACGTCGAGGCGCCGATGGGCGCGCTGGTCCAGGACCTGCTGTTCAAGGACGGCTGGGAGAGCGGCGAGCCGTGGACGCCACTCCGGCGTGACCTCGGCGCCCCTGTGCCGGATCCCGGCGTACGCGTCGAGGTGATCGGGCCGCAGCAGGCGCACGAGTGGGCCGCGGTCCTGCGGGCGTCGTTCGACGGGTCCACGTTCACCGAGGAGCTCTGGCACGCGATGGCGGCAGGTAGGCCGTACGTCGACGCGCGGTGCCTGGTCGCTCGCAACGAGCGGGGCGAGGCGGTGGCGGCCGTGACGGTGTGGTCGGCGGGTGCGGGCAGGCCCGGGCTGATCGAGCCGATGGGGGTGCACCGGGCACATCGCGGTCACGGCTACGGCAGAGCGATCACGGTCGCCGCGGCGCGCGCACTCCAGGAGCTGGGTTCGTCCAGCGTGGACGTGTGCACGCCGAGCTCCAACGTCGGCGCTGTCGCCACCTACCGGTCGGCCGGCCTTGAGCGGTTGCCCGAGAGGCGGGACCTGTACCGCAACGCTTCCTGAGGCTTTCGGTGCGGGGCCGGGGCGTGGCCGGTGGTCTTCTTTCAGAATCGCCCGTTCATGAGAATCGCGACATGCCCGAGACCTGGCGTCTCCGGTCTGGGATGTGTCCCGTCTCTGGGCCCGAGAAGTGCGTCAGGGATTGTTCAGGTAGGTGAGGACGGCGAGGACGCGGCGGTTGCTGTCGTCGTCATCGGTGATGCCGAGCTTGCCGAACAAGGAGGTGGTGTATTTGCTGATGGCGCTCTCACTGAGGAAGAGTCGCCGGCCGATGGCCTGATTGGACAATCCCTCGGCCATGAGGCCGAGCACGGAGTGTTCACGTTCGGTGAGTTGCCCGAGCCGCCGACTGGAGGATCCGCTGGACAGCAGTTTGACGACGACGGCCGGGTCCATGGCGGTCCCCCCACCGGCGACGCGTTCCAGCGCGTCGATGAACTGGTCGGCGTCGAACACGCTGTCCTTGAGGAAATAGCCGATGCCACCGGAGCCGTCGGCCAGGAGTTCGCGGGCATACAGCTGTTCGACGTGCTGGGAGAGGATCAGGATCGGCAGTCCGGGAACCTCGCCGCGGGCGGCCAGAGCCGCCCGCAGGCCCTCGTCCGACTGGGACGGCGGCATGCGGACGTCGACGATGGACACATCCGGCCGCCACCTCAGCAGCGCGTCGAGCGTCTCGGGTCCGGTAGCGGCCGTCGCCACGACCTCGTGCCCGTACGCCTGGAGGAGGCGGACCATCCCGTCGCGCAGGAGGTAGAGGTCTTCGGCTACAACGATTCGCATGGCAGCATCATCCTCACACGGGTCGGACCGCCCGCCGGGCTGGTGATCTCCACGGTGCCGTCGAAGACCGTCAGGCGGCGGCGTAGCCCATCGAGTCCACCGCCGGCCCGCATGTCGGCTCCACCCCGGCCGTCGTCCTCGACCTCGACGAGGATGCCGGTGTCGTCCCGGGCGATGGAGATCCGCGCCCGGGTCGCGTGGGCGTGCTTGAGCGCGTTGGTCAGCAGTTCGGCGATCCCGAAGTACACGGCGGACTCGATCGGCGGGTCCAGGCGTAGCTGAAGGTCGGCGTCGACAGTCGCTTCGAGCGGGCTGTCCAGGGCGAGAGCGCGGACGGCATCGATGAGCCCGCGCTCGTTCAGCACCGGTGGGCTGATCCCCCTGACCAGGTCACGCAGTTCGGTCAGCGACGTGGCGGCGCCGGCTCGCGCCTCCCGCAGCAGCGTCCTGGCCTGGTCAGGGGCGGTCTCCATCAGCTTCTCCGCAGTGGCCAAGGACAGCCCGAGCGCGACCAGGCGTGCCTGCGCCCCGTCGTGCAGGTCCCGCTCGATCCGACGGATCTCGGCGGCCTGCGCGACCGTGGTGTCCGCGCGCTGGGCCGTCAGCTCATCCACCCGGTCCGCCATCGTCATCGCAGGCGACGGGCGCAGGAAACGGACGGCTACCGGCTCGACGGACCGCCAGGCGTACGGGGCGCCGCCGATCGCCACGGCCAGGCCGAGCACGCCGGCAAGGCGCGCGGACAGCACCGGCTGGGACAGCCCGAAGCCCGCCGCCCCGACCCCGGCGAGCGGGACCGCGCAGATCACTCCCACGGTGATCGGTGCGATCGCCGTGAACCGCAGGTCACGCCAGATGGCGGGATCGCGCCACCGGGTCCGCCACTGCTGGTCCAGGCGGGCGTCCCGGCTGGTGCGCTCGTAGGAGTGGCCGTTCCACCAGTATCCGGTCGACATCTGTGTCACCGGTCCGGCCTGCCGGTATCCGGCGGGAATGACGGTGCCCGTCCACTTCGCGACGAGGGAGCGGAACATCCCGCAGACAGGACGGGACAGGGCGAGCGTGCCGATGCACGCCCACAGGAACGGTACTGTCCCCGACCACGGGTCCCCGTCCCACCACCAGATCCACAGCGCCACGGCGGCGGCCCACACGGCCGGGACCAGCATGGCGACGGCCACCGCGACGCACGCGCGCACGAACCCCACGCCGGCGCTCGCCACCCATGACACCAACTGCCTCATGACGCTCCTTCTTAGTCCATGACCCGGCCGTGGGCGTCCGCGGGTCCCCGCGCTGTGCCGGACCGGCCGGAAACGATGTGGCGGGACCACTGTGCACGGCATGGAGCCCGATTCCCGTCGGATCCGCGCTGGAGTAGGTCCAGACCCACCCAACCGTGCGTCCAGCCCCATACCGCCCCACCCGCGCACTCCCTAACTTCGAGTCACACCGCACAGCACGAGGGAAGAAGCAGACATGGAAACCCCCAGCCGCACCACCATCGAGACCGGTCACGTCGACCACTCGCACACCCGGCGAGCCTTCGACAAGGTGCGGAAACTCGTCGCGGCCTACGGCGCGTCCAGTGTCGCGGTCCTCGTCGTGGTCGTCATCCTCTCGGTCACGGGCCGCGAGGTGACGTCGTTCATGTGGGGCCGGGCCGGCGGAATGCTCGCGAGCGCCGCGGTGACCTACTGGCTGAGCGTCCGCGCCTCACGGGGAGCACGATGGGCCTACGTACGCGTGCGCATCATCTCCGTCATCGTGCCGATCGCGGTCATCGCCGTCGACAGCATCCCCGGCGCCCTCCCGCCGTGGTTCGTCGCGATGCAGATCGCGGGTGCCCTCACCCTCGTACCAGCCGCTTTCGTCGTCAACCGATCCCAACTGCGTGCCGCCTTCCCCCGGTCACGCTGATCCCGTCAGTCCCGCACGCTCCCTGAACCCGGAGAAAGCCGATGTTCTCGCGGTGGCCGGGGCGGTGAACGACAGCAGTTCGTCGGGGACGTCGCGGCCCTGGGCGCGGAGCTCGCCGATCGCCTTGCCGTAGTACTCGGCGGTCCAGGTGGTCACGGCGTTGGTGAGCAGGGTGAGGCACCAGGCCTGCTCGGTCTGGTCCTGCGAGTGGGGCCGGACGATGGTGCCCTGCGGGGCACAGCGCAGGTCGCGGCGCAGAGCGTGCAGGCTCTCGCCCTTGTCGAGCCGCCGGGAGATCTTGCGGCGGTAGACCGGATCGGACAGGTGACGAGCAGCTCGTCCAGGGTGTAGTGGCCCTCGCGAGCGGCCGGGACGATCTGCTCGGTCCCGTACGCCGACCACTGGTCGGACACGTGAGTGTAGGTCGGCAGGGCCCGGCCGCCATGGATGACCATGTCACGGCCGGTCAGCGACTCGCCGCGGACGGGAAACCGCTACCCGTCGGAGGACGACATGGTGCCGCCGCCGAACTTCCCGGCCGGCTCCAGTGAGTGGTGGCCGTCACCAGAGACCGGCGCCGCTCGGTCGGCGGCATCGACAGATCCAGATGGTGAGCGTCCATCCCGCGCGGATACACCAGCCTGGCGATCGCGCCCTTCGCCGCCGCAGGCGTCACCTCCACCGCCGGCACCGGTGTGCTGCGCGAGGATCTGGCCGCCCTGACCGCCGTGCTGACCGCACACGCCGACCGTGTCGAGGTGTGCGCCAGGCCGCCGTGACCCGTATCCGGGCCGCCGAACAGGAGTGACGGCCGGGTTCCTGTCCCTCGGCCGCCGCTGCGCACGTCTATCCAAGGAACTCCTGCAGCGAACGCGGTCCGCGACCCAGGATGTCGGCCACGGTCGTGGTCGTGCTCGCCCAGCGCCCATCCCCGATCTGCGACATGAGTTCGGCCAGGTCACGGGCCGCTTGGGTGGGCATGCCGCGCTTCTCCAGGTGAACGGTGGCTTCCTCTACCGACTGGTCCACGTAACGTACGGTCCGGCCGAGCGCTCGGGTGAGCTCGGCGGCGACCTCGTCATGCGTAGGCGCCACCGGCCCGGTGAGCTCGTACGTGGCGTCGGCGCCGACGGGACGCGTGAGCAGCACGGCCGCGACCGCCGCGATGTCACGCGCATCGATGTAGCCGACCCTGCCCCTCCCGTACGAGCCGAAGATCCGCCCCTCCTCGTCGACGTCGCCCGCAAGATTCTGCATGAAGCCGACGGGCGCCAGGATCGACCACGGCACTCCCGACGCCTTCAGATGCTCGTCGACCTGCCCGTGCATACCGAACCCGAGCAGGCTGCCGGACATAACGCCGCGCACGGACACCGTCACCACCTGCGCCACATCCGCGGCCGCCGCATGATCGATGACCGCTCTGTGCGCTCGCACAAAACCGGGCCACAGCGCGCTGTTGAGAAAGAGCCTGTCACCCGGCTCGAGCGGGATGCTCCCAGGCCGCTCCAGGTCGCCGACCACGTAGTCGCATCCCAGCTCCTCGCCCTGTTCCGCGCGCCGTACCAGGGCGCGCGCTGCACAGCCGAGTTCCTCGATCAGTGCGCGCCCGATCGTGCCTGTCGCACCCGTCACCACGATCATCGCAACCCCCTAAGCGGAATGTCAGCTTCCTCTTCTATACTAAGCGGAAGCCTGTCGTCCAGTTCGGGGGAGTTCAATGCGCGCCGATGCCCGCCGCAATCGGGACAGAATCCTGGAAGCGGCACGCGATGCGGTGGCCGAGCGTGGCGCGGACGCGCCGATGGAGCTGATCGCCCGCCGAGCGGGCGTCGGCGTCGGCACGCTCTACCGCCGCTTTCCCGACCGCGGCGTGCTGCTCGCCGCCCTGGCGGAGCAGTACGTTCACGAACTCCTGGACGCCCTCGACCGCGCCGTGGCGGCCGAGCCTGACGCGTGGGCGGCCGTCCGCGCCTTCGTCGTCTACAGCGTGGAGAAGGGCCGCGGTGCCATCGCGGCCGCGCTGGCCGGGACCTCCGCGCCGCAGGCGAGGCAGGCGCTGGTGCAGCGACTCGACGAGCTGGTACGGCAGGCGCAGGCGGACGGTGCGATGCGTTCAGATGTCGGCACCGACGACCTCATGGAGCTGCTCAACGTGTTCGCCTGCCACCCGGGCGTCGTCCCCGAGCGATTCCTCCCCCTCATGCTCGACGGCCTCGACCGGCGTTAGCCTTGCCGTCTTGGTAGGTGATCGAGGCCGGCACCGTGCTCCTCCTGCGCCGGGACCGGCTTGTCGGGGTCAAGGCGGCGGTGGATCGTGGCGCGGCTGACGCCGGCCCGAGCGGAGGGCCGTAACCAACGGCCTGCCGTCCAAGCTTCTCCGGCCGATGCGCCGCCGGCGCCGGTTCGATCGTTAACCGTGGCCGCCCATCCCGGTGGCGGACCACACCTACGCCCGGAATCTGACCGAGAAGCCGGTGTGCCGGGCACGGCGTCTGGTCGTAAGGCCCTGCCGATACCCGGATCTGTCCCGCTATCGTCGTACCGGATCGACGACAACAACGCCAAGGACACGACAGTGGAGGACGGCGGATGGCGCGCCGTCCGGACAGGAAACCATGACCACCACCGCGCTCATCATCGGCGATCTGCAGGCCGGCATCGTTGACAACCACCCCTTCGTCGCCGACCTGCTGCCCGTCACGGAGACAGTTCTGTCCGCGGCCAGGGCTGCCGGAATCCTCGTGATCTTCGTACGGACCGGCCTGCGGACCTCGGGCCTGGATGTGGCAGCGGGAAATCCGCTGGTCGCCGCCCTGAACAGGGCGGGCGCGCTGTTCCACGAAGAATCCTCCGAGACGTTCGTGCACCCGCGTATCCATCCGCTGCCGGGCGAGGCCGTCGTCCTCAAGCGCCGCACCAGCGCGTTCACCGCCACTGATCTCGATCTTCTTCTGCGCGCCCAGCGCATCGACTCGATCGTGCTGACCGGTGTTGCGACCGGGGCGATGGTCGCCGCCACGCTCTACGACGCCGCCGACCGCGACTACCGTCTCACCGTGCTCAGCGACGCCTGCGCCGACGGGGAGCCAGACGTGCACGACTTCCTGGTCAGCCGCATTTTTCCGGCCAGAGGCGCTGACGTCCTCACGAGCGAGGAGTGGATCTCCCGCCTGTGACAGCCGGCAGGAGTGAGGACCGAGGGCTCTGTCCGTGTGCAGGTTCACCGAGACGGCCGCCGCGCGACGCGGGCTCGTTGTCCGGTACATCGCGATCAGATGTGGGTCCTGGGCATATGCGGGCCGGCCCCTTATCGGATGGACCGCCCCATATCCTCAGAAAATTTCCCGGAGAACACCGGGCCGCCCTGGAGGGGCGGGCGACGCCGGTCCGGACGTTGGCGGCTCTCCAGCCGTCCGTACTCCACCCCCGGAGTGGGCCGCCTACGCGATCAGCTTCGACACGTTCTCCCACGGTGGCCCCCTGTCCATGTGAGGCAGGACGGCAGCCGGCACGATGAGCTGAACGGGGATCCCGCCATGGGCAAGGTCGGTCTCCGCGCATATCGTGATCGTATGACGCTGATCATGACATGTCGTTTGATCAACAGGTCTAGGGTTGTTCGGGCGGCGATCACCGGGCTGGCCGCGACGGCGGGAGTCCTCGCCCTCCTCATGCTGTCCACCACCATCCCCACGCTGAACTGGCTCACGCTCCCCTTGATGCCGCTCTACCTCCTGCTGGCGTTGCCGCTCGGCGCGCTCGCCGGTCGCCTCGCGGGGCTGTCCCGTCCCTGTCTGACGGTGGCCAACGGCTGGCTTCTCGCCCTGGTCGCCGGGGAGGTGCTCGCCTGGCTGCCCTCCGGCTACGACGCCGGCGCCAGAGTCTTCGTCGTAGGTCCCTACCTGGCGCTGTTCGCTCTGCCGGTCGGGCTCGCCGTCGTGGCCGGGCTCACGTCCGGGTCCGAGTGACCGGCGTGCGCCCTCTCAGCCCGGATATGTGATTGGCCCGGGTGCTGAACGCGCTCGCACGACGAGCACGTACGGCTGAGCCTCGGACGCGGACCGGTCACCATGCCCGAACCCCTCGACGACCTCATAGGGAGAACATCTACGATGAGCACGGCCTACGCGACTGAATGCTGGCTCACACCAAGCGCCCAGACCCGGTCCTCTCCGATCCAAGGCACCGGACTGTTCGCCATCGAACAGATCCGTCAAGACGAGGTCGTCATGCGACTCGGCGGACAGGTCATCAACGATGAGACCCTGGCCTCACTCGCCCCGCCCTACAGCAGTCTGACCGTCGCGCAAGGCCGCCACCTGCTGCTCGATCCCGCTCATCCAGTGCGCTACGGCAACCACTCCTGCGACCCCAACCTCTGGCACCGCGACGCGACCACCGTGATCGCGCGCCGTGAGATCAACCCCGGGGAAGAACTGACCATCGACTACGCCACCCACACCGGCGTTGAAGCATGGTCGATGCCCTGCCATTGCGGCAGCACCCTCTGCCGCCGCAGCGTGACCGGCAACGACTGGCGACTGCCCCAGCTCCAGGCTGCCTACGGCACCCACTGGAGCCCGCCCCTGCTCGATCGCATCAGAACCGCCACCGGACACGGGCATTCAGACAGGGGTCCCCGAGTTTCGGCCGTGGAGCCCACGAACTAGCGAACAGGCCCGGCGGCAGCTCAACCAGGGACTACGGCCGGTGATGCCGATACGTCAGCGGCTCAGTCGTCGTGGGCGATGTGCATGAGCTGCCGCCACAGCAGCACCACGAACACCGCGGAACCGGCGAAGGCGAACCAGAACGGCGCCGCGACGCCGAAGCGGGTGGCCAGAAGACCGCCGATCAGCGAGCCGACCACCAGACCGGCGTAGACGCAGATGGTGTTGACGCTGCCCACCCGGCCCTGCAGCTCGTGCGGGACCGCGCGCTGGCGGACGGTGACCGAGGTCGTGCCCCAGATGAACGCGTGCGCGCCGAAGACCAGGAAGATGCCCCCGGCGACCCATGGCGAACGGGTCAGGGCCAGGCCCAGGTGGGTGAACGTTTCGATGATGAGCCCGATCCGCATCAGGGCGCCGAGGCTCACCCTGCGGGTGATGGCCCCGTACAGGCCGGTGCCGATCAGGCCGCCGATCCCGCCGATGGTGGTCATCAGGCCGAAGCCGATGCCGCCGAGGCCGAGCTGCTCCTGGGTGTAGAGGACGAGAACCGACCAGGCCGCGCCGAAGGTGAAGTTGAAGATCAGGATCGTGAGCGCCAGCGTGCGGACCGCCGCGTGCCGGATGGTCCAGCTGAACCCGGCGATGAGTTCCCGTACGGTGTCGGGCTTGGGATCGGCGTCCTGCCGGCCGTGCGGCGGCAACGTGAGCCGGGAGACCAGAACCATCCCCGCCACCACCAGGAGCAGCTGGCCCGCGAACGGCCAGGTGAAGCCCAGGCCGAACAGCGCCGCGCCGACCGGCGGCCCGGCAAGCTGATTGAGCGTGATGAACCCCGTGCCCAGGCGGGCGTTGGCGATGACGAGATCGTCCTTGCTGACCATCATGGGCGTCAGCGTGGCCGTCGCGCTGTCGGCGAACACCTCGGCGATGGACCGGAGCGTGAGCGCCACCAGCGCCGTCACCACGGTCACCGTGCCGGTCACCATGAGCACGACGAGCGCCGCCAGCACCAGAGCCCGCACCGCGTTCGCGACGAGCACGATCCTGCGCCGGTCGTGCCGATCCGACAGCACGCCCGCGTACAGGCCGAACAGCAGCGGCGGCGCCCAGCCCACCAGGGCCGACAGCGAGATCATCAATGGATCGCGGGTCAACGTCGCGATCAGCAGCGGGCCTGCGGCGGCCGCGACCCCGTCACCGAGATTCGTCAGCCAGCTCGACGCCAGCAACCATCGGAATCCTGTCCCCAGCCGGGCAGGCAGGACCCTCTCCATCACTGTGACCACGAGCGCAAAACCATACGTTCCGGAGGGATCTGCGGCAACACGTTTTCACGGCCACGCGCGGTGCCGGACGGTCGCGACGGGCGCGCGGAAATCCAGCGGTATGCGCGGACGGCCTCCGTCTGTCGCGCTGGAGCGCTGAGTGGGTGTTTGATCCCGTGAGTTTCGTTTGGTTTGGCTTTCAGGTGTTTCGCCAGGTCGGGGTGGATTCGCGGGTGAGTCGGCGGGTCATGAGGTCGATCATGGCGGTGTGGATCATGGCTTCGGAGCGGGTGGGCAGGGCCTCGTAGTCACGGGTCAGGCGGCGGTGGAGCATCAGCCAGCCGAAGGTCCGCTCCACGACCCAGCGGCGGGGAAGAGGGGTGAACCCCCTGGTGGCGGGATCGCGGCGGACGACCTCGACATCGATGCCGAGGGCGGCGCCGTGCTCGATGACGGTGGTGCGGTAGCCGCTGTCGGCCCAGGCTTTGGTGATGGTCGGGTTGTCTGCGGCGACCTGGGTCAGCAGGGGCAGGCCGGCGGCGCCGTCGGAGACGCCGGCGGCGGTGACCAGCACCGCGAGGAGCAGGCCGAGGGTGTCGGTGACGATACTGCGCTTGCGGCCGGCGATCTTCTTGCCGGCGTCATAGCCCTGGCCGGTGGCCGGCACGTTGGCTGAGGTTTTGACGCTTTGGGCGTCGATGATGCAGGCCGTCGGTTCGGGATCGCGACCTTCTGTGGTGCGGGCCAGGCGGCGCAGCAGGGCGCTGAGCTGGATGAAGATGCCGTCGGTCTGCCAGTGGGCGAAGTATCCGTAGACGGTCTGCCAGGGCGGATACTCGTGTGGCAGGTAGCGCCAGGGGATGCCGGTGCGGTCGACGTACAAGATTGCGTTCATGATGGCGCGCAGGTCGTGCTCGGGTGGGCGTCCGATGTCCAGGCCCTTTCCTCTGCGTTCGGTGCGCCAGGCGGTCAGCACGGGTTCGAGGAGCTTCCAGCGGGCGTCGGACAGGTCACTGGGGTACGGTCGCTGCTCGGCCATGTCCTGGACGTATCGTGTGGCGCGCCGGCCGCCCAGCCCTTCGGAGATGTTCGTCACCGGGTGGTAAGGACAAAGCCTCAGGTCATGGAATGAGACGGGATTTTCCGGTACGAGACCGGCGCCTGGCGGGTGCTTAACCGAACGCGCTGGCTCGCGTATCTACCGAAAACCATACGAGACTGGCAGCCTCTCGAGGAGGCAAAATGGGGCGATAGCTCATAGAGAGGGATAAAACACCCACTGAGTGGTCGTTTGGCCCCTTAGGCGTCGAAGCGGCGGCGGGAGGCCTCGATGTGACCGAGGTACCGGTGGGTCCAGTCACACATTCCGTGGACCGTCCCCCGTAGGGCTCGGCCCGCCTCGGTGAGGGTGTATTCGACCCGCGGCGGCACGGTGGGGTGCACGCTCCGCTCGACCAGGCCGTTGCGCTCCAGCATGCGCAGGTTCTGGGTGAGCATCTTGTGGCTGATGCCCTCGATCCCGTTCCGCACCTCGCCGAAGCGCAGGGTGCGTTCCCCCAGAGCCTCGATGATCAGAAGCGCCCACTTGTTGGCGACGTCCGAGAAGATCTCCCGCGCCAGAGAGTCCGCGCGCCTCAGGTCCGCTTCCTCGGGTGAGCCCCCGAACTGCTTGGTCACCATAAGGTTCCCCAGTCACTAAAAAGTGCGTTCTTCCATGTCAGCGAACACTCTCCTACAGTTCCTAAGTAACCACAAGAGACCAAGGGTGTCTTGGTTCAGGGAAAGCGAGCCAACGGGCTCTCATGACGAGGAGGCAGGCGACATGGCCATCACCCTGGTTGACCCCAGCGGATTGCCGGAGATCAGCGCCTACCGGCAGGTGTCGATCGCGACCGGGTCGAAGTTGGTGTTCGTCGCCGGGCAGGTCGCCTGGGACGCCGATGGGGTCACGGTCGGCGAAGGCGATCTCGCCGCTCAGGTCGAGCAGTGCTACCTCAACATCGGCACCGCCCTGGCCGAGGTCGGCGCCTCCTTCGACGACGTGGCGAAACTGACTGTCTACGTCGTCGACTGGACCCCCGACAAGCTGCCCCTGTTCCTGGAGGGGGTCGCTCGGGCGGCCGCGAAGCTGGGGGTCACCCCGGTGCCGCCGGGCACGCTGCTGGGCGTTGCGGCACTGGACGTCCCCGACCATCTGGTCGAGGTCGAAGCCACCGCGATCATCGACTGAACACTCCTCGCTGTGCGAAGTCGCGGCCCGCCGTACGGCGGGTCGGCTCCGTACGGCGGGTCGGCCGGCCTCGACCCCGCTTGGCGGCGGCCGTCGCGAGCGGCCGCGTCCGGAGGTCGCGCACGGCCCGCCCCGCGACTGGGACGGGCCGGCGCCTCCCGGGTGAGCCGGACGGAGCCTTGGCCGCCCGACCGGTTGGGTTGGAATTTCCAACTTACATGCTCCCTGGTAAGTTGGAAATTCCAACCCACTATCGCTTGGGGCGAGATATGCAAGATCAGGGCATGGATCTCCAGGGCTGCACCGCCTTGGTGACGGGCGCCAACCGCGGGCTCGGCAGGGCCTTCGCGCTGGCACTGCTGGAACGGGGCGCGCGCACGGTCTACGCCGGCGCCCGTGACCCGGGCTCGGTGACCGACCGGGACCTTGTCCCGGTCGAGCTCGACGTCACCGATCCGGCCTCCGTCGCCGCGGCGGCCCAGCGGTGCGGCGATGTCACGCTGCTGATCAACAACGCCGGCATCGGGCTGCGCAGCGGGCTGATCGCGGCGCCTTCGCTTGAGGCGGCACGTGCCGAGATGGAGACCAACTTCTTCGGCGCGCTGGCGATGTGCCGCGCCTTCGCCCCCGTCCTCGGACGTAACGGCGGCGGAGCGATCGTGAACATGTTGTCGGTGCTGTCCTGGGCCACGCTGCCGGCGGTGGCCTCGTACGCCGTCTCCAAGGCCGCCGCCTGGTCGATGACCAACGGCATCCGCCTGGAGCTTCGAGGACAGGGCACCTTGGTGGTCGGCGTGCACGCCGCCTTCATCGACACCGACATGGCCGCCGGGATCACCCTTCCCAAGACCGCTCCGGCCGAGGTGGCCGCTCAGGCTCTGGACGCCGTCGAGAAGGGGCACCACGAGGTCCTCGCCGATCGCATCACCCGGCAGACCAAGGACGGGCTCTCTTCGGCGGACTTCGGCCTGCCCGCCGTATGACCCGCACGGCATCGCGTGGAGCAGGTGTGGTGAAAGCAGTCCGGCGGGCGACCGCTTGTGAAACACCCTCCGCCCCCGAGGCGGGCCTGTCAGGGCGTTGCCGATCAGCCGCCGGCTGCCCGCTCGTCTTCCCGGTCCAGTGCGTGAGTCCGTCCCGGGTGGTCGGCGTGTCGGGGTGCTGGGCGCTGCCGCCACTGCTCGATGGCCTTCCGGTGGGCCTCGCTCACCAGGAGAAGGAATTCGGCGGAGGACTCGAAGCGGGCACCCGCCGGGGTCGCGGCCCCGAGGATCTCGGCTCCGCGCTGCGACGCGGCCGTCAGGGCGTCGTTCATCTGCAGAGATGCGAGGAGAGACCGGAGCCAGATCTCATCGTCGACGACATAGCGTTCGCGGCGCGCGCCGGGAGGCCGTTCCCGCCTGAGCATTCCCTGCTGTTCGAGGAAGGCGACGGCGTGCGAGACGGACGCCGGGCTGACGCGGAGCCGCTGGGCCAGGTCAGAGGCGGTCAGGGTGCCGGAGTCGGTGATGTACAGGCAGGCCAGCACCCTGGCCTCCATCCGGGGCAGGCCATGCTGAACGAGGAGGGCGGTGAAGGACTCGGTGAAGTCCCGCACCGCTTGGGGGTCACGCCCATGGCCGCCGTCGGGGATCGGTGGCGCCGGAGGCTGAGCCTGCTTGTGCCGGCGCGCACGGTGCCGGGTGGCCTCGTGCGCCCGGTCCGCCCCGTAGCCGTCGGGTCCGCCGTTCCGGGTGACCTCCCGCATGACGGTCGATGCGGGCCGCTCCAGCCGCCGGCCGATCTCTGCGTATCCGAGTCCCTCGGCCAGCCCCGCAGCGATGCGCCGGCGGTCCTCATCGGTGAGTCTGCCTCCGGGCATCGGTGCTCGTCTCCTGTCTGTCGGCATACGCGGAGCTCTGTGCCCGCCCACCCGCTGCACAGTATGCATTCACTCGGAACCCATTGCAATGCAAATTCGATCATCCATTGCATTCAGCTCCACGGTCATTGCAAAGCAAGCCCTGTTCTCTATGAGAAACAGGCAAGTTGAGCCTTCATCGTTTGTTGACTGATTTGTGAATGCAATGTAGCGTCGCAGCGTTCAGAGATTCCCGAACGGTGGCGGATGCGGGTGACGCCGCAGAGGAGTCTCCGTGACTAAGCTCACCCCGCCCCCGTGCGTCGCTCGTCGAAGCCATGGGCGCCGGGCCGGGACGGGTCCTGCGAGATCGAAAACTGTATGCAAGGAGATTCATGATGGGGACTGGCAACACCGGCTTCTCCGAAGCGGGGCTGCGCAGACTGCGCGAGGTGCTGGCACGGCATGTCGAGTCCGGGAAGATCCCCGGGCTGGTCGCCCTGGTCGGCCGGGGCGGTCAGACGCATGTCGAAGCGCTCGGGACGATGCGCCATGACGGTGGCGCGCCGATGCGGCGGGACACGATCTTCCGGATGGCGTCCACGTCCAAGCCGGTCGCGGTGGCGGCGGCGATGGTCCTGCTGGACGAGTGCCAGGTGCGGCTGGATGACCTGGTGGATCCGTGGCTGCCGGAACTCGCCGACCGGCGGGTGCTGAAGCGGATCGACGGCCCGCTGGACGACACCGTGCCGGCGCGGCGGCCGATCACCGTACGGGACCTGCTGACCTCCACGTTCGGGCTCGGCATGGACATGACGGCGCTGGGCTCCCCGATCATGGGCGCGATCTTCGAGCAGGGGCTCACGCCCGATCTGCCGGAGCCGATGCCCGAGCCGGATGAGTGGATGCGCCGCCTCGGCGCGCTGCCGCTGATGTACCAGCCCGGCGAGCGCTGGCAGTACCACATCAGCGACGATCTGCTCGGCGTGCTCGTCGCCAGGGTCACGGGCCGGCCGTTCGAGACGTTCCTGCGCGAACGCGTCTTCGACCCCCTGGGGATGAAGGACACCGGTTTCCACGTGCCCGCCGGCAAGATCGACCGGCTGCCGCCCCTCTACGCCCCCGACCCGCAGACCGGCGAGTTCCACGTGTGGGACGAGGCGGCGGGGGGAAGGGTCAGCCGGCCCCCGGCGTTCCAGGGCGGTGGCGGCGGACTGGTCTCCACCGTCGACGACTACCACGCCTACTTCCGGATGCTGCTGAATCACGGTATGCACGGGACCGAACGGATCCTGTCCCGGCCCGCCGTCGAGCTGATGACCACCAACCGCCTCACGCCCGAGCAGCAGGCCGCCCGACACGCCATGGCCACCGACAACGTCCATATGTCATTCGGCCAGGGGCAGCACGGCGGCTGGGGCTTCGGGATGGCGGTGCGCACCTACCGCGGCGACTACGCGCCCATCGGCCAGTTCGGCTGGGACGGCGGAGCCGGCACCTCGACCTACGCCGACCCGGACAACCAGCTCACCGGAATCCTGCTCACCCAGGTCGGGATGTCGGTCCCGGATTCGGCGCGGCTCATCCACGACTTCTGGACCACGCTCTACCAGGCGATCGACGACTGACGCCCGGCCGGGACCCGGACTCGCGGGACCGGCCACGCCGTCGCCCGCCCTGCTCCGCGCGTCGGACATCCTCGCCCGCAGCCTGTCCCGCACACCGGCCAGGGAGCACACGCGATGACCCGGCACGTGACCGTACGGCTGAGCGGCGGCGCCATCCGCGGCCGCCGGCTCGACGGACACCTCTCGTTCCGGGGGATCCCCTATGCCGAGGCCCCGGTCGGAGAGCGGCGATGGCGGCCGCCCGTGCCGGTCGCGCCGTGGCCCGGGGTCCGGGACGCGACCGTGCCGGGGAACCCCGCGCCGCAGTCGGCTCAGTCGTTCGCGGACGTCACCTCCGTCGACGAGGACTGCCTGACGCTGGACGTCACCGTGCCGGAGGCCCCGGGCACCGGGCGCCCGGTGATGGTGTGGCTGCACGGCGGCGGCGGGACGAACGGGACCGCCGCCGTCTACGATCCCCGGCGGATCGCCGTCGCCGGCGACGTCGTCGTCGTGGCGCCGAACTTCCGGCTCGGCGTGTTCGGGTGCTTCGGCTATCCGGGCCTCGCCGACGGCGGGACCTTCGGCCTGCGGGACCAGCAGGCCGCACTGCGCTGGGTGCAGCGGGAGATCGCGCGATTCGGCGGTGACCCGGCGAACGTGACCCTGGTCGGAGAGTCGTACGGGGCTCTTACGATCGCGGCGCACCTGGTGTCGCCCGCATCGGCCGGGCTGTTCCACCGCGCGATCCTGCAGAGCGGGTTCGCGATAGCGGCACAGTGTGAGCTCGCCGACCGGATGAACCGGTACTGGGCGGCCTTCGCCGCGCACGGTGATCCCGCCTGTGCCGACCTGCCGGCCTGACCCGGCGTCGGCACCGGCCACGTCCAGTCCCTGGCACCCGGACGGATCGGTGGCACGGACTACGTGGCCGAGCACCGCCTCGACTTCTGGGCGCGGATGCCCTGAGCCCGGGGCTGCCCGTCGTCGTCCGTCTGGACGGCCCTCCGCCCGGGGCCGTGCGATGAGCCCCGAGGTGGAGCGTTGTCGCGGGCCGGAGCGGGCGACCGTGGCGATCCGCACGGTCGGTCGATCAGTCGGCCGAGTCGGTTGATCAGTTGGTCGGGAAGGGCAGGGCGAGAAGGTTGTAGGTCATGGCGATCTTGAAGAACGCCACGCCGGCCAGCGCGAGCGCGGTGTAGCACAGCCGTCCGGGCCGGCCCCACCAGCCCTTCACCCAGGCCGGCACCGTGGCGGCGGTGACCAGGACGGCGGACAGGAACCCGGCCGTGGCGAGGACCGGCAGCGCGGCGAGCCGGGGCGCGTTGAGAGCGGTCAGCTCCATGACCACGTTCGGGTCGGACATGGTCGTCGCGATCCCGGTGACGAAGACGGTTACCAGCGCGGCCGTGATCCAGGCCAGGAGCCGGGCGACACGGGCGCCGGTCGGCTGCCGCGGGGCACCGGCGCGGGAGCGCCGCCGCAGGAGGCGCACCGAGGCGCTGATCGGCAGGAGGAGGAAGGCCGACACGAACACCAGGGTGCTGAGGCCGAGCATGATCATGTGCGGCATCGGGGTGTCGTACCAGGCCAGCTTCTCCAGGGCCTCGGACGGGTTCATCGAGCTGGACAGCGTTCCCTCGCCGTCGAAAACGATCCGTGCCTGGCCGTCGCGCTCCTGGAAGAGACCGGGACCGGCCGGCACCCAGTGCTGGGCCGTCCTGACCGGGTCGGGCGACAGCCCGGTGGTCGTCAGGGTGCCGTCGGCGTTGGCCCGCACGGTCGGCGCGGCGAACAGGGAGCTCACCTTCATGAGGCTGGTACGGCTGGTGCGGGTGGAGCGGTAGGTGCCGGCGTATCGCGTCACGTCGCCGTCCCCGGCGCCGGCACGCGCGGTCCCCGCGGTGGTCGATTCCGCGGGGAGGTAGCGGTCGACGATCCGGTCGACGAGGCTCTGGCCGTCCCAGTTCGCGACGGTGCCGACGCCGTCACCGTTGTAGACGACGTAGACACCGATGTTCTTCTCGGGGAGCAGGGCCATGACGTTGTGGTGGCCGGGCACGTCGCCGTCCTTGTAGACGAGCCGGTGACTGTTGCGTGAGCGCTGCTCGAAGACGTAGCCCATGCTCGGGACGCGGGGGTCCTGGGCGTAGTGCGGCTCCTGCAGGCGGCGGGTGAGGTCCCTGCCCAGGCGAGAGTCGTCGCGGAGCTGGGCGAGCATGAAACGGCCCATGTCGGCGGGGGTGGAGACGGGGCCGGTTCCCGTGGGGGCCCACGGCGCGTACTGACCCTTGACGGCGGCGTAGCCGTCTCCGCTCGGGCGGTAGGCGCCGGCGAGGTCCGCGTTCAGCGCCGCGGCGTGCGGCACGGCCATGCTGGTGGCGTTCATCCCGAGCGGCTTGAGGATGTGCTGCTCGACGTACTGCGCGAACGGTTGCCCGGAGGCGGCCTCCACGAGATGGCCCGCGAGCGCCATGCCGTAGTTGTCGTAGGCGACGCGCGTGCCCGGAGGGCGCACGCGTCGCGGTTGCCGGTCGGCCAGGCTGCGCGCCAGCGGGCCGACGTCCTCGGGATCGGCCTCGGCGAGCCCGACGATGTCGTCGTCGAAGCCCGCGGTGTAGGTCAGGAGGTGCTCCAGGGTGACGGGCCGGCCGGGATAGGAATCCTTGATCTTGAACGAGGTCAGGTACCGGTTGACGTCCGCTCGCAGATCGAGCCTGCCGTCGTCGACGAGTTGCAGCACGGCCGTGGCGGTGAACAGCTTGGCGAGCGATCCGGTGAAGAATCCGGTGGTGCCGGGGTCGACCGGCCGCCCCGTGGTCACGTCGGCGACCCCGTACCCCTTGGCGAGGACCGTGCGCCCACCGGAGACCACGACGACCGCCGCGCCGGGGATGCGGTCCCGGGCCAGCTGCTCGGGGACGACACGGTCCACCAGCTCGGCCAGTCCCGGCAGGCCGGCCCGTGGCGGGGGCGGCTCGGCGGCCGCCAGGGCCGGTCCCGAGGCGAGGAGCACGGCGCCGGCCAGCGCGGTCGCCAGGATGCGGGTGAGGCGGGTTTTCATGAGGTAGACCCTGCCGACCTGGGGCGATACCGGGCCAGTGCCAGGAGCACCGGCACCGCATGCAAAATCCACAATCAGTACATATCGCTAAAATCCTCCGCTGTGACGGTCATCCTGGTGGTCCTGGCAGGCGTGATGTTCGACCCTCTGGCCCCACTGCCCGGCGTCCCGGCGGCCGCCATGCTCGCCCTGCAGATCGTGCACAGCCTGCGCCGCCTGCGCGGTCCGTGGACGCTCGCCGCCCAGGCCCTGCTGTTCCCGTGGGCCGGGCCGGGCGCCCCCGGGTTGCTCGCCGCCTCCGTGCTCCTGATCGCGCGAGGCCCCCTGCGCCGGGTGCTGTTCTGCGCCGTCGTGGCCGTCGCCGGCCTGCTCAACACGGCCGACGCCTACGCCTGCGTGAACGCCATGGTGAACGCGCTCACCCAGGGCCTGGTCGTCTTCGGCGTCACCCGGCTGAACGAGCTGCGCATCGAACTGCACGCCGCCCGCCACGAACTGGCCGAGGCGTCGGTCGCCGAGGAGCGCGAGCGTGCCTCCCGCGACCTCGAAAGCGTCCTGGGCTCCAGCCTGTCGGCCGTCATCGCCCTGGCGGCGCAGGGGCGCACCGGCGAGATCCTTACCCTGGCCCGCCGTGCCGCCGCACGTGCCCGGCAGGCTCCCCCCGCCCCGGCGCAGCCGTCCTTCGACGACCTCACGCCCCGGCTCGCGCTCCCCATCCTGGTGACCGCGCACCTGGGTTTCCTGATCGTCTCGGCGGTGTTCCTGTGGCGGGCGGCCCCGCCTCCCGCGGTCCTGGCCGTCGGCCTGCCGACCGTGGTCGCCGTCACGGTCCTGCAGCTTCACCACTCGCTGCCCCGGCCGCCCGGCGTCCGGCCCCGGCACGCCGGGTGGACGCTCGCACTGCAGTCCGTCCTCGTCCTGGCGCCGCTGTTCTTCCCGGACCGCCCCTACCCGCAGTTGATCGGCTTCACCGCGGGCTCGATCCTCATCCTGTGGACACGCCGGGCGGCCTTCCCCGCGGTCGGCGCCGTCCTGCTGGCCACGGCCGCCACGATGGCGCTGCGCGGCACATCCCCGGCCGAGAACCTCTACTGGACGTTCAACGCGCTGGCCATAGCGGTCATGTTCCATGGCCTGGCCCGGCACACCGACATGGTCACCGAAGTGCGCCAGGCACGCCTGGCCCTGGCCGGGATCGCGCTGGCCGGGGAACGCCGCCGGATCTCCCGGGACATCCACGATCTGCTCGGTTACAGCCTGTCGGCCATCGTGGTGAAGGGGGAGCTGGCCGCCCGCGTCCCCGAGCGGGCCGCCGAACAGCTCGCCGACATCGCCCGCATCGCCGAGCGCGCCCTCGCCGATCTGGCCGCCATCCCCCGCGACAGCGGCCACCCGCTGTCGCTGGGGACCGAGCTGGCCTCCGCCCGCGAGGTGCTGTCCGCCGCGGGCGCGACCGTCCACGCGGATCCCGTCGTCGAGCTGCCGGGGGAGGTCGACGCGCTGCTGGCCACCGTACTGCGCGAGGCGGTCACCAACGTCCTGCGGCACAGCCGCGCCCGGCACTGCCGCATCGAGCTCACCCGGCAGAACGCCACCGCACGCCTGCGGATCACCAACGACGGCGTCGGCGAGGCCACCGCGCAGCCCGGTCAGGGCCTGACCAATCTGGCCCAGCGGGTGACCGCCCTGGGCGGTGTCCTGCGGACCTCCCGCGTCCCCGAAGGGTATGAGCTCCTCGTCCTACAGCCAACCGGCCTCGGTCGCGATCCGGACGGCGTCAAGACGGTTGCGCGCGTCTAGCTTGGTGACGATCGCCCCCAGGTAGTTACGTACCGTCCCCTTGGACAGGAACAACGTCGAGGCGATGGCGGCCGGCTCCAGGCCGCCGGCCGCCATCCGCAGCACCTCGACCTCCCGGGCGCTCAGCGGGTTCGGCCTGCCCATGATCGCCTGCGCGGCCAGATCCGGGTCGAGCACGCGCTCTCCCGCGGCCACCCGCCGGATCGCCTCCGCCAGTTGCGCGGGCGGCGCGTCCTTGAGCATGAACCCGCTGACCTCGGACGCCAGCGCCTTGCGCAACGTCTCCGGACGCCCCAGCGACGTGAGGATCACCACTCGGCACTCGGGAAGCCGCTCCGCCAGCACACCGGCCGCGGCGAGCCCGTCCATCTCGCCTGGCATGTGCACATCGAGCACCGCCACGTCCGGCCGGTGCTCCAGGGCCGCCGCCACCGCCGCTCTCCCCGACGCGACCTCCGCCACGACCGTCAGGTCGCCCTCCAACCCCAACAGTGCGACGAGGGCGCCGCGGATGAGTTCCATGTCCTCCGCCAGCAGTACTCGAATCACGCTCGCTCCTTCATCTCGCCGCACCGGCAGGGCGGAAGCCTCATCATCCGCCCTGCCGCCGGACCTCGGCGCGGCGGGGCCGGCCCGCGCGGTCGTCCGCGTGGAGTCGGGTCAGCCGGCCGCGACGCCGGTCCTCGGCGGCCCAGGGGACGGTGACGGGGGAGCCGCTCCGTCGCTACTCTCCTTCGCGGACGACGGTCCGGCAGCCGCTCGCCCTGGTGGCCGAGGAGACGGCGCGGTTGCTGCTGACGTTGATCGACGGGGCCGGGCAGGTGGATCCGGTGATACTGCCGACGGAGATCGTCAGGGGCGCTCCGGCCGGCCGAGGTCGGGCGAGGCGCGGATCTCGACGACCGGCTCGCCCACGGCGTCGAGTTCGAGGACCACGACCTCGTTGGCGCCCGGCCGCAGCACGGGGCCGGGCAGGTACAGGGTCCGCTGCGGGCCCCGCGACCAGTATCGGCCCAGGCCGAAGCCGTTGACCCACACATAGCCGTGCTCCCACCCGGGCAGGGCGAGGAAGGCGTCGGCGGGCTCCTCCACCTCCAGCGAGCCGCGGAAGAAGGCCGGCACGGGGCTGCCCGTGCCCTCCCGGAACGGGACCGGGGGGAGTTCCTCCAGCGACAGGGCCTGGGCGGTCACGCCGTGCAGGTACTGCCGCTCGTGCAGGATGCCGCCCACGATGCCCTTGCACTCCCCGAGCCGGGTGCCGTAGTTGACCCGGCCGAGTGATTCCACCAGCAGTTCGACCCGGGCCGGGCCGGCGACGTCCACCGACTCGCCGCCGTCCCGCGACAGGGTCGCCACGCGGACACCGTCCACGTACACGTGGGCGCGGTCGTGCAGCCCGTCCACGGTCAGGGGGTACGGCTGCCGCGGTCCGGGCACGTCGACCCGGTAGCGGACCAGGCCGTGGACGAGACCGAGCTCCTCGAAGGTCGGCGGCACCGGAGCCGTCACCGACTCCGCGGGAAAGGCGTCGGCGAGGGCGGCCGAACCGGTCATCCTGACGCGGGACGGGGGCAGGACGGGCGGGGCCGGCGGGGGCTCCGGCGCGCTGTTGTAGCGGCTGAGGATCTCCCGGAACCGCCAGTACTTCTCGGTGGGCCTGCCGTCCTCGGAGATCGGCGCGTCGTAGTCGTAGGAGGTGACGGTGGGCCGGTAGGTCCCCTCATGGTTGGCCCCGGCCCAGGTGCCGAAGTTGGTGCCGCCGTGAGCCATGTAGATGTTGACCGAGCCGCCCTCCTTGAGGAGGCGCTCCAGCACGTCGGCGGCGTCGGCCGCGGTGCGGGTGACGTGCTCGCTGCCCCAGTGGTCGAACCAGCCGAGCCACAGCTCCATGCAGGTGGCCGGGTCGTGCGGGCGGTGGCGGCGGAGGGTGGCGAAGGCGGCCTCCGGCTCGGAGCCGAAGTTGGCGGTCGCCAGGATGCCGGGGACGGCGCCGCCGGTCAGCATGTGGTCCTCCGGCCCGTCGGAGGTGAACAGGGGGACCTCGATCCCCGAGTCGCGCAGGAGGTCCACGAGGTGGAGCAGGTAGCCCGAGTCGGATCCGTAGGAGCCGTACTCGTTCTCCACCTGCACCATGATCACGTTACCGCCCTGGGTGATCTGATGCTCGGCGATCCTGGGGATGAGCTGGTCGAACCAGTGGTCCACCCGTTCCAGATAGGCGGCGTCGCCCGTGCGGACACGTCTGCCGAGGGTGTGGGTCAGCCAGGAGGGGAGACCGCCGTTCTCCCACTCCGCGCAGATGTAGGGACCGGGGCGGACGATCGCGAGCAGGTCGTGGCGGGCCGCCGCCTCCAGGAAGTCCGTGAGCTCCTCCAGCCGCCTGAAGTCACCCGGCCGTGGCTCGTGAAGGTTCCACGGGACATAGGTCTCCACCGTGTTCAGGCCCATCGCGCGCAGCATCGCCAGCCGGTGATCCCATTGGCCCGGATGTACGCGGAAATAGTGCATGGCTCCTGACAGGAGCCTGAAAGGCGCACCATCCAGGCGGAACTCCCCGTCCGCCGCCGAAAATTCACGCATCAACCGGTCCCTTTCATCCTGTGATGGGATCGTCATCCTGAACTATTACGATCCCCAGGTCAGCACAGCAAGCCTGCCGACCGCAGGCGGGGGAGGCCATGGACAATTCGCGGCGGCCTGTTGGACCGATCGAGTGGATCGAGGGGCAGGAGCACTGGGATCACTGGTGGCGTTACCTGACGCCCAGCCCCGCTCACCAGCGGCTGGGCCTGACCTGCCTGGGCGTTGGCATGCAGCAGGGCCGGCTGCCGGCCGTCGGCCCGCGCACCCTTGACCACTATGTCGCCGTGGTCATCACCTCCGGTGAGGGCTGGTTCTCCTCGGACGGGCGGCCTCCCGTCGACGTGCGGGCCCCCGTCCTGCTGTGGCTGTATCCGGGGGTCGTCCACCACTACGGCCCGTACGAACCGGGCTGGTCGGAGTGTTTCGTGGACTTCACCGGCTCCGCCGCGGCCGCCTACCAGGAGCTGGGCTTCATCGACAGGCAGGAGCCCGTCGTCCCGCTCTCCTCGGCCGAGGCCGTACAGCACCTGATCAGGAAGATGGCGACCGTCTGCCGGCAGGGCGGCCCGCACGTGGAGGTCGAGACCTCGGCGGGCGTGCACGAACTGCTCGTCACTCTCCGCCGAGGCCGGGCCGACCAGGACCCGAACGGCCACCCGGTGCTGGACAACCTGGCCAGGGACGCCTGCCTGCCGCTGACCATCCCCGAACACGCGCGGCGGATGGGCATGACCGTCGCGGAGCTGCGCGACTCCGTCCGCAGGAGCGCCGGCTGCAGCCCGAAGGACTACATCCTGTCGATCAGGCTGACCCGGGCCAAGGACCTGCTCGCCGGCACCGACCTCGGTGTCGCCTCCGTCGCGCGGCGCGTCGGCTACGACGATCCGGCGTACTTCACGCGCCTGTTCACCCGGCGCGTCGGATCGGCGCCGAGCGCCTTCAGGGAGCAGCAGACGCGGGGGCTCACCGGCTGAGCGCCCGGCCGCCGCGCGCGGAGGTGGCCGGTGACCCGGGAGCGGGGCTCAGGGGCGGCTGATCCCGGTGAGCAGGTTGGCGACGAGCGCCTCGGCGAACTCCTCGGTCAGCGGCTGGTCGGGGATGAGCAGGCGGTGGTAACAGGCGCCCCAGAGCTGGTCGACGACCACCTCGGGGTCGACGTCGGCCCGTATCTGACCCCGCTGCTTGGCCCGCTCCAGGGCCTCGACGGCCAGCTCCCGGCGCGGGGCCGAGTAACGCTCGCGGTAGAGGGCCGACAGTTCGGGGTCGGTCTGGGCCTGGCCGATGAGCTCGGGCATGACACGTCCCGCCCGGGTGTCGCGCATCAGGCGGACGAACGCCCGCACCTGCCCGGTGAGGTCGGCGGCGATGTCGCCGGTGTCGGGGAAGGCCAGGGTGGGACCGACCACGCTGAAGTAGCCGTCGAGTGCCAGCGCGCCCCTGGACGGCCACCACTTGTGGAGCGTCACCCGGCTCGCGCCCGCGAGGGCGGCGACCTTCTCGATGGTGAAACCGGCCATCCCCTCCGCGAGCAGGAGCTCACCGGCCGCCCGAAGGATCTCCCGTCGCACCTCGTCGGCCGGGCGCCGTCCACGCCCCCGGCGGACCGGCTGGGCGGACTCGGTCACGCTCACCTCCGGTGAATATATGGACACTGTGTTCATAATACTATATATGTACATAGTGTATACAGATTTTCCAGGGGGATGATCATGAACACTCCAGCAACCCGCGTCGCGGTCGTCACCGGAGGCTCGCGCGGCATCGGCCGTCAGGTGGCCGAACGCCTGGCCGCCGACGGGTTCGCCGTCGTGGTGAACTACGTCGGCAACCAGGCCGAGGCCGAGGCCGTGGTCACCGCCGTCACCGGGGCCGGGGGCCGGGCGATGGCGGTCCGCGCCGACGTCGCCGACGAGGCCGCGGTGGCCACGCTGTTCGACGCGGCCGAGGAGACCTTCGGCGGCGTCGACGTCGTCGTGCACGCCGCCGGGGTGATGCGCCTGTCCCCGGTGGCCGAGCTGGACCTCGACGACCTGGACCGGATGCACCGCACCAACATCCGCGGCACCTTCGTCGTCGACCAGCAGGCCGCCCGCCGGGTGCGCGGGGGCGGGGCGATCATCAACTTCTCCTCGTCGGTGCTGGGCCTGGCCCTGCCCGGATACGCGGCCTACGCGGCGACCAAGGGCGCAGTCGAGGCGGTGACCCTGGTCCTCGCCCGCGAGCTGCGCGGCCGTGACGTCACCGTCAACGCCGTCGCCCCGGGGCCCACCGCCACCGCGCTCTTTCTGGACGGCAAGGACGAGGAGACCATCGCCAGGATGGCGGCCCAGCCGCCGCTGGAGCGCCTGGGCACCCCCGATGACATCGCCGAGGTCGTCGCCTTCCTCGCGGGCCCCGGCCGCTGGGTAAACGGCCAGGTCATCCGGGCCAACGGCGGCATCGTCTGACCCGCGCCCGGTGCTCCCCGCCGGCCGTTCAGGCGGCCGGGCCGCCCGGAGCGCGGCCCGCCCCGGCGGAGGCGCCCGCCTCGGGCGGGGCGCCGGTCGCGGCCGGGGCGCCGTCCCCGGGGGAGGGGGAGGCGCTGGTCCCGGGGGAGGTGCTGGCGAGGGGCACCTCCTGGCCGTGGACCAGGTCGAGGTGGACCGTCTGGCGCGGCAGCAGCGCGTCCAGCAGCCAGTTCCCGGCGATGCGCGCCCGGCCGCCGGGCACGGCCAGCAGGTGGTATCCCCGGGTGACCGCCTTGGCCGGGAGGCCGGACAGCGGCACGCCCAGCGGGTTCGCCGCGGCCTTGGCCCCGCCCAGATCGACGACGAACCCCAGGTCGTGGTGCTCGTACGGCAGGCGCTCCGCGCGGCCGTAGGAGGCGGCGACGTTGTGCGCGGCGCGCTTGCCCTGACGGCTGGCGTGCTGGGCGGTCATCGGGGTGTATTCACCCGGCCTGGTCAGGTCCGGCACGGCGGCCGCGTCCCCGCAGGCGAAGATCTCCGGGTGGCCGGGGACGTTGAGATACTCGTCCACCAGCAGCCGCCCCTTCTCGGTGGCCAGCCCCAGCGACTGCACGAGGGGGTCGGGCCGTACGCCCACGCACCAGATCAGCGAGCGGGTCGGCACGGACTCCCCGTCGGAGAGTGTGACCCCCTCCGAGGTCGCCTCGGCCACGCTGGTGCCGGTGCGGACCTCCACCCCGCGCTCGGCCAGAGTGTGGTGCGCGGCCTGTGACAGGCGCTCGTCCAGCTCGGGCAGGATGCGCGGGGCCAGGTCGGCGAGGATCCAGCGGACGGGCTGCTCGCGCAGGCCCGGCCGGCGCTTGCGCGCGTCGAGGGTCAGCAACTGCCCCTGCGCGGCCACCTCGGTGCCGGTGTATCCGGCGCCCACGACGACGAAGGTGCAGCGCGCCTGCCGTTCCTTGGGGTCGCCGGTGGCGTCGGCGAGCTCGATCTGGCGGATGAGATGGTCGCGAAGGTAGAGGGCCTCGGCGATGCTGCGGAAGCCGTGCGCGTGCTCGGCCACCCCGGGGACGGGCAGGAGCTTGTTGACGCTGCCGACCGCGAGTATCAGGCGGTCGTAGCCGAGGTCGCGGGGCCTGCCCTCGGGATCGGTGCACCTCAGCCGCCGGCTCCGCACGTCCACGGAGTCCACCGTGGCGAGCAGGTGCCGCACCCCGGGGCAGCTGCCGGACAGCGGGATCGCGACCTTGCGCGGGTCGAGGATCCCGGCCGCCACCTCGGGCAGCAGCGGCAGGTAGAGGAAGTAGTCGGTCGGGTTGATCAGGACGATCTCGACCGCTCCCCGGGCGATCCGGGAGAGGGTCCGCGCCGCGGTGAAGCCCGCGAACCCCCCTCCTACGACGACGACTCTCTGCCGTTCGGCCATGCCCGTGGTCCTTCCCGGTCGCGGAGTTCCAGCTCATAGCCGCGTGCCCTTTTTACGACGGATCAAGCATCCGTCCGAGGGGCTCCGGTGTCACCGCGTCCACGCGCGCCGTCCGGCCGCTCCGGTGTCACGCCGTCCGGCCGCCCGGTCTCATCTCCAGCGGTCGGCCTTCAGCCGTGCGGCCAGGGCCGCCGCCTGGGTGCGGCGCTCCATGCTGAGCTTGGACAGCAGGTTGGAGACGTAGTTCTTGACCGTCTTCTCGGCCAGGTAGAGCCGCTCGCCGATCTGCCGGTTGGTCAGGCCCTCGCCGATCAGCTCCAGGATGTGGCGCTCCTGCTCCGACAGCGCCTGCAGCGGGTCCTTGCGGGTGGCCTGCTCGCGCAGCCGCGCCAGCATGGCGGCGGTGGTCTGGGGGTCCAGCAGCGACTGGCCGGCCGCCACCGTCCGTACGGCGCCGACCAGGTCCGAGCCGTGGATCTGCTTGAGCACATAACCCGACGCGCCCGCCATCACCGCGTTGAACAGGGCCTCGTCGTCGGCGAAGGAGGTCAGCATCAGGCAGGCCAGCTCCGGTGTCATGGAGCGGACCTCGCGGCAGACGTCCACCCCGCTGCCGTCG
Organism: Streptosporangium brasiliense; assembly: GCF_030811595.1. Classification (NCBI taxonomy): domain Bacteria; kingdom Bacillati; phylum Actinomycetota; class Actinomycetes; order Streptosporangiales; family Streptosporangiaceae; genus Streptosporangium; species Streptosporangium brasiliense. Next base: position 7,785,091 of record NZ_JAUSRB010000002.1, on the reverse strand, counting down.
GGCAGGCGCACGTCCAGGACCGCGACGTCCGGCCGCAGGGCGGGGATGCGGGCCATGGCCGACTCCGCGGTGCCGGCCTCGCCGATCACCTCGATGTCGCCCTCGGACTCCAGCAGGGCGGCTACGCCCCGGCGCACCACCTCATGATCATCGACGAGGAAAACGCGAATCATGTCCTGAACGCTAGCGCTCCCGCGGGAGCGCCGGTAGGGACCAAGGTCCCGGGTCTCACCACCCGATGCGGCGGCCGGTGAGTCGCGGCGCCGATTCTCCCCATCCTCCCGATGCCCACCGGGTGGCGCGTCGCCGGCGGCGGCGTGCCGCGCGCCGGCCTATCGCAACTATTAGTTGCGATGGAGGGCGGCCTGTGGCAGGCTCGGCCCATCGCAACAAGGAGTTGCGATAACGGGCGGCCCTGCCGCGGGTACGGCCGGCGCGGCGTCGTCCGCGAGAAGGCGCCCGCCGCGCCGGCCCGGCATCCGCCCACGGAAGGAGACAGCCATGCAGACCGCCCTCACCGGCGCGTTCGCCGTCGGACCCGCAAGCTCGGGGGAGGGCCGGGCATGACGACGGCATCCCGCGCCGCGCGGCACGGGCACGGCGCCTCCCCGGCGTGGACCTTCGGCTCCATCCCCGACCAGTCCGGACGCCTGGCCGTGGTGACCGGCGCCAACAGCGGCATCGGTCACGTCACCGCCCGCGAGCTGGCCCGCCGTGGCGCCCACGTGGTGCTTGCCTGCCGTGACCCCGGACGCGGGCGGCTCGCGCTCGACCGCCTCCGGGACGAGGTGCCGGGCGCGCGGGCCGAGCTGCGCCGTCTCGACCTGGGCAGCCTGGAGTCGGTCCGCGAGTTCGCCGCCGCGTGGGACCATGACCGGCTCGACCTGCTGGTCAACAACGCCGGCGTCGCGATGGTGCCCCTCGCCCGGACGGCCGACGGGTTCGAGTCGCACTTCGGCGTCAACCATCTGGGCACGTTCGCGCTCACCGGCCTGCTGCTGCCCCATCTGCTCGCCGCGCGGGCTCCCCGGGTGGTCACCGTCAGCAGCGAGGGCCAGCGCTTCGCCCGCTTCGACCTGGCCAACCTCAACGCCGAGCGCGGCTACAGCGCGATCTTCGCCTACGTGCAGTCCAAGCGGGCCAACCTCTACTTCGCCGTCGAGCTGCAGCGCCGGGCCGCGGCGGCGGGCCCGGCGCTGCGCAGCATGGCCGTCGCGCCCGGCCTCACCCGCACCAACGTGCTCACCGGAGGTGCCAACACCGGCCGGGGCAGGCTGTATCGGACCCTCGTGCCGCTGCTCGTGCGTTCCCTGTTCCGGCCCACCCCCGAGGGTGCCAGAACCTCCCTGTACGCCGCGACGGTCCCCGACCTGCCGGGCGGCTGCTACGTCGCCCCCGACGGGTTCCTGGAGCTGCGCGGCGACCCCGTGACCCGCAACGGGCACCGGGCCGTCCACGACGCCGCCACCGCGCGCCGCCTGTGGGAGATCTCGGAGAGGCTCACCGGCGTGCGCTACCGGTGGCCGGCGGACGCCGCGTGATCCGCTTCACGCGGTCGTGGTGATGATTTATCAAATCATGATCTTAGGTGTCATGAAATGAGTAAAGCCGAGGTAGATCAATAAATATCATCCTTCCATGAAGAATCACGGGGTGGCGAGGATGGCGTTGGCGGGATGCCTGGCGGCGACGCTGACGGGGTGCGGGGTGCTCGGGGAGCTGGCCGCCGACCAGGCGGTGATCACCGCGAGCCAGCCGTTCCGGGGGTCGCCCGCGGAGAAATTCGCCGAGGGGATCGGCGGCATCGTCGTCCCCGAGGCCAGGCCGGTGAAGAACTTCTCCGCCAAGGACGTCCGCTCGGCCTTTCTGACCAGCAGGCGGATGTTGGGGGCCGCCCACCTCGACAGGCGGACTCTGCTCGGCGGGAAGCCGGAGGCCTTCGCCGAACTGCTCGACGCCGAGCAGCGGAAGTTCTTCCTGCGCGATCTGGACCACAAGGACCAGAAGAAGAACACCCGCAGCTGGGTGACCAGTTTCGCCCCTGGCTCGGCCGAGTTGGTCGGTGAGGCGGTCAAGGTGCAAGGGAAGATGGCCGCCGAGTCGGCCGTCGACGAGGACGGCGGGCCCCAGCTCCGGGTGAACTACGAGGCCCGGTTCGTCTACGCGCTCCGCCCGGCGGCCAAGAGCGGCCCCATCGTCCGGGTGATGGTCTACGTCAAGGCTCGGCACGAGTTCTGGCGGGATGAGCCGGGCGCCCGGCTGCGCAACTGGGACGGCGAGAGCGTCGAATTCTGGTCGGCGGGGACGGAGTGCGAATCTCCCGACGGGTTCCTACGGCCTGACTACACGGGCGAGGGAGGCGGGGGCGGCCCGGTGGACGACGCCTACGACGACAAGGCCGCCCCGCTCAAGGAAGGTGAGTGCGGGACGGTCGACGAGGTCTGACCCTCCACGCCGCGGTACGGCTCCCGCCTGCCGGCGCCGCGGGTCCGGGGCGCGGCATGATCGGCGCCGCCCTGGCCGGTGACCCGGTGGCGGGCCCGTCCTCCCTGATATCTTTAGGGCATAAGGAGATGGCTGGGGAGAGCCGGTCCAGGCCGTAAGGAGCTGCGAGTTGGTCGTCTTCGCCGGCCAGGGCGACGCGCGCCGTTCGATGGCCCTGCTGTGGCGTGTCGCCAAACCCGAGGGGGCGCGGACCGCTCCCGGGCCCAAACCGGGGCTGAGCGTGGACGTGATCGTGGACGCGGCGATCGCCGTCGCGGACGAGCAGGGGATGGCCGCGCTGTCCATGCGCGCGGTGGGGGAGCGGCTCGGGCGTACGGCCATGGCCCTCTACACCTACGTCCCCAGCAAGAGTGAGCTGGTCGACCTGATGTACGACCGGGTCCTCGCCGAGCTGCCCGCCGACTACGGGCGGGCGGCCGGCTGGCGGGCGGCCGTGACGGCGTGGGCGGACGACGTCTGGGCGTTCTACCTGCGGCACCCGTGGGTGCTGCAGGTGTCGCAGGCGCGGCCGGTGCTGGGGCCCAACGAGTACGTCATGCTGGAGACGGTGCTGCGGATCCTCCACGGGGCCGGGCTGGAGGCCGGGACCGTGCGGCGCGTCGTCGGGACGCTGTTCCACTTCGTGCGCGGTGCGGCGCAGACGATCGCGGAGGCGCGGCAGGCACCGGCGGCGACCGGGGTGTCGGACGAGGACTGGTGGTTCGCCCGGGCGGCCCTGCTGCAGGAGGTCGCCCCCGACTTCGCCGGGCGGTTCCCGATGGTGGCCGCCTTCGAGAGCGCGTGGGCGCGCCGGCGGGACGACGAGGACGAGGACAGGGACGAGAGCGTCCCCTACCTGGAGCGTGAGGCGAAGGAGACCTTCCGGATCGGGCTCACCGTCATCCTGGACGGGATCGAGGCGGCCAGGGACCGGGCCGGGGCCGCTCCCGAGGTCGGCGCCGGCGGGCGGTAGCCGGAGGATCCCCGCCCGGCCGCCGGGGCGATGATCTCCCCCGCGTGGGGGAAGGGCGTCCCTCCGGGTGGGGAGGCGCCCGCCGTACGGCCGCCGCAGGATTGTGATCATGTTGAGTCGAACAGTGCGTGGACGGCCGTCGGCGGCCGGCGGGCCCGCGCCGGGTGCGCCCGCGCGGGCGGACGGGCTGACGGGGGCCGCCCTGGGCCTGGTGGTCCTCTACGGCGCCCTCCGGGTCCACTGGCAGTCCGGCCACATGCCGGAGCATCTGTCCCCGGTCGGTCCCGACCTCGTGGTCTTCACCGGATGGTGGGCCGTCGTCCTGTGCGCGCTGGCCGCGCTGGCCCTGACGGTCATGATGACGGCCCGGCTGAGCGGGCTGCCCCGGCGGTTGCTGCTGGTGGGGGCGGGGGCGGTGAGCACCGCGCTCGTCGCGGCGGGGGCGCTGCTCCTCCTCGACGTGGTCGGCGGGATCCTGCCGGGGCTCGGGGTGGGGTTCTACCCGCTGGGCGCGCTGAGCAGGGCGGCGTGCGTCGGCTCGGGGATCCTGCTCGGGCGGGCGGCGCGGACCTACCGGCGCGGGACCCGCCCGGGCTGCGCCGGGTGCGGGAGTACCGAGACGTCGGCGGGCCGGCTGGACCGCACCCCGGGCTGGGCGTTCTGGGCCGCCTACGCCGCGGTCGCCGGGTGCCTGGTCAGGATCATCGCGCAGGTCTGCGTCGGGTTCGACGAGTCCCCGTTCGCCGGTGGCGTCTCGATGGTGCTGTTCGAGATCGGGTTCCTCCTCGGCGGCCTGCTGCTGCCAGCGGCGCTGGTGCACGGCTGGGGGCGGGTCTGGCCGCGCTGGGTGCCGGGTCTGGCCGGACGGCCGGTCCCGCGCCGGCTGGTGCTGTGGCCGGCCGTCGGGGTGTCGGGCGGGCTCGTGGTGTATTTCGGGCTGATGTTCCTGACCATGGTTTTCGAGCGGCTGAACGGCCGCGCCCCGTTCCCGCCGGAAGGCGGGCTGGACCTGCCAGAGATCTTCTTCTGGGCCGCTGTGCCGGGCTATCTGATCTGGGGCGCCGGGATGGCCGTCGCGGCGCTGGCCTACGCGCGCCGTACCCGTCTGCCCTGTGGGACCTGCGGCCGGTGAGCCGGGCCGCCGGGCCTCAGTGGTCGCGCACGAAGGAGACGTTGCGGGCGTAGGGGCGGAACCCCAGGGCCTGGTAGGTCGCCCGGGCTGAGGGGTAGTCATCGTCGCCGCGGGCGCAGACGCGTGCGGATCCGGCTCCGAGCCGCCGGGCGGCGTGCAGGGCGGCGAGTGTCGCTGCGCCGGCCAGGCCGAGACGGCGGTGTTCCGGAGCGGTCCCGACCGGCTCCAGGACGGCGCAGTGGTTGTGCCCGTCCAGCCAGACGAGGCAGAAGGCCGCGGGCGTGCCGTCCGGTGCTTCGACGAGCCAGTCCAGCTCCGTGCGGTAGGGCCAGGCGCGCATGACCTGGAGGTAGCTGTCGGCGGTGACTCTGGAGGGGGGCAGGCCCGGCAGTGAGAACGCGGCCCGGTGAACGGCGGCACGGGCCTCGGCGTCGTCCTCGCCGCGCACCGGGCGCAGCGTGTATCCGTCCGGGACCCGGGGCCGCGGAAGGTCGTCGAGGCTCCGGCGGAGGTGGATGAAGAACGGCCCCGCGGCCCGTTCCCGGTATCCGTGCTCGCGCAGGGTGTCGATGAGGGCCGTCTCGGCGTCCAGGAGCGTGACCGTGCGCTCTCCGTCGTGAGGCGTGCCGTCGAACCAGCGCAGGATCTCGCCCGCCAGCTCCGGGTGCGCGGGGTCGAGATGCAGGTCGAGGCGGCCGGGTGGGCGGGCCCACGCCCAGGCGACGACCTCCGGCCCGGCCTGCCACAGGGATGTCCGCCACTCCGGCTCCCGGCCGATGTGCTGGAGGCGGAGCCAGGCGAGCTCGCCGGCATGCCACCGGCTGGCCGGCGACCACAGCCGCTGGGTCAGTGACTGCATCGAGCGCAGGTCGGCCGGGCCGGTGTAGAGCCGCTGCTGGTATCGCGTCTGTCGCATTGGTGGACGATAGCCGAATGATCGTCGGCCGTGGCGCCGCCCGTCCGGGAGGACGGCCGGGCCGTCGGCGGGCCTGCCGTACGCCCCGCCGCCGGAGGCCGGCGATGGAGCGGGGGCGGTGACGTCCCGGGACGGGCCGCGCGGGCTGGGACCGCCTGCCGTCAATGAGATGTGCGGTGGGGAGGGATGAGGTAACACTGGCTGTTGCTGAGGACGGAGGGCCGGTCGGCCGGCACCGGTACGGCGCGCAGATGGGTGAGGACCTCGTCGGTGAGGCGCTCGGCGTCGGGCAGGTCGGCGACGCCGTCCGGCATGGCCTGCAGCACCTCGCGCAGGACGTTGACCCGGGCGGCCTCGTCGTGGTGCGCGGTGACCCCCCGCTCGGGCCGTACCACCCACCGGGTGATCTGTGCCGTGCCGGGGCGGCGCGGCGGCCGGAGGGCGGTGCTGAGGCACTGGGTGACCAGGCGGGCCGGATCGACGCCCAGCTGCCGGACCTGGCGGCGCCAGGCCGCGCGCACGTCGCAGAAGTGAAAGGACGTGCTCGGCGTGGCGGGCGCGTCGCCGGGGGCGGGCTCGATCGTCCCGTCGTCCTGGCCGGTGCCGTCGGGGTCCTGGGGCCGCGCCTGCCGGTGGGCCGGCGGCGTGTGCTGCTCGGAGAACAGCTCGCGCACGTGGGCGGGGACGGCGTCGACCTCCCACAGACCGCGGTGCGGATCGAGGGCCCAGCCGAACCCGAAGCGCTCGGAGGTCATGCGGCGCACCCGGGCCTGCAGGTAGGCCTGCGCGAGCAGGGCGTGGCGGCGCAGGTCGCGGCCGCCGCCGCCGGCGACCGCCGACCACCGGCCGTCGCGGCCGCGCACCATGTTGGCGATCATGAGTTTGGCGTGCAGCCGGGGGGCGGGCAGGATGCGGCCGGCGGGCAGGGTGAGATATCCCCACACCACCCACCCCAGCAGCCCGCTGCCCTGGATCCGGGCGGCCGGCCGCCCGGCGCCGTTGCCGCCGCGCAGTCCGTAGGCGGTCCACTGCTCCAGGACCGCCACGGTCTCGGTCACCGCGGCCGCCACCGCGTCCTCCAACTGCAGGGCCAGGTGGTGCGGGGCCAGCCCGTGCAGCACGCTGACGGACCGCGGAAGCCCAAGAGTGACCTGATGGCCGTGGTTGCCGGCGCGGACCAGCCGCCGCCCGGTGCGCGGATCGCGGCCGTCCATCAACGCCCGGGCGATCGGGCGCTGCTCGGCGCTCAGGACGGTGCCGGGCTGTAGACCGAGATCGCGCAGGCCGTTGCCGGCCCAGTTCAGGGTGCGCTGCCCCGGCTGGCGTCCCTGGCGGGTTTCGTGCAGGAGCAGGTGGCTCTGCCGGAGCCGGTGCTCGACGCTCCGCATGGATCCTTCGATGGCGTGCAGGCGAGCCATGGCGAATCCCCCCAAGATCACAGAAGATTGTCGGATATTTTTACTTCATCCGTCAATGTTGTGTCTATGGGCGTATCCGGCAGGGCCGTCTCGCGCTGTCACGGGTGGAGGCGGGACGGCTGCTCTGAACACGCGGGGGAGCGCGGAGGTCCGCGGACGCGGGTGGTCCGGACGGGGGCGGGGCCGGACGGGCCCCGCGTCCCTCGGGGCGGCCTGCCGCCGCCTCCCTCAGGACGGGCCGGTGTGGAAACGGCGGTGCAGGTCACGCACCTGCTCGGCGAGATCGGGGACCGGTCCCTCGACCACGAGACCGGGGACGATCTCGTTGATGGGCAGGGTCCGCACCGGAGGCGCGGGGACGCCCAGTTCGGTGAGCCAGGCCGCCAGCTGCTCGGAGGAGCTCACGTACACGATGCGGCCCAGGCCGACCCAGCCGTGCGCGGCGGCGCACATCGGGCAGTGCTCGCCCGAGGTGAAGACGGTCGCCGCCGCCCGCTCCCCGGGGGTCATGTTCGCCGCGGCCCAGCGCGCCAGCTCGAACTCCGGATGGCGGGTCCGGTCGCCGGAGGCCACGCGGTTGTGGTCCTCGGCCATGACGGTGCCGTCCGCGGCGACGAGCACGGAGCCGAACGGCTCGTCGCCCACCCGCAGGGCCTCGGCCGCCAGTTCCACGCAGCGGCGCAGGTGCCGCAGGTCGGCGTCGTTCACCATGATGACCTCCCTGAATGTGATCTTCAGCGCAATGCTAGGCCCTGGGCCCGTCCGGTCGCCCGCACCGGGGAGGCGGTGCCGGGCGTGGTCCGGTGCCGCGCCCGGCACCGCCGGCGGGGTACCCGCGCGGTGCCGCGCGTCCGCCGGGCCGCCGGCGGGCGCGGCGCGCCGCAGCCCCATGATCATGATGTTGACCCGCAGGGGAATAGCCGGGCGGCAGGCTTTGTGAAAGCTTTCACAAAAGGTCATCCCTCCGAAGGAGCCGTCAATGAGGCCGTCCGACGACTTCCAGGCCCCAGGTCTCGACCTGTTCCACTTCCCCCCGCTCTGGCCGGGCGCGCCGTACTGGCTGACCAAACCGATCCTGATGGCCGGGGTGGGGATCATCCTGATCTGCGCCCTGCTGTGGGCGGCCTTCGCCAGGCCGGCGCTGGTACCGCGCGGCCTGCAGAACATCGCGGAGATGGGCTATCTGTTCGTCCGCGAGCACGCGGCCAGGCCCTTCCTCGGCAAGGACGCCGACCGCTGGATGGGCCTGCTGCTCAGCATCTTCCTGCTGACCTGGATCTGGAACCTGATGGGCGTGATCCCGCTCGTCCAGCTCCCCGTCACCTCCTTCCTGGCCTTCCCCGCGGTGATGGCTCTCACGGTCTACGTCATCAAGATCTACGTGGGCGTCCGCAAGTGGGGAGCGGGGGCATACGTCAGCAACCTCATCCCCCGCGGCCTGCCCAAGCTCGCCTACGTCCTGCTGATCCCGCTGGAACTGCTGCAGAACTTCGTGACCTCGCTGTTCACCCACATGCTCCGGCTGGCCGCCAACATGTTCGCCGGACACCTGCTCCTGGCGTTCTTCAGCGCGGTGGGCTTCTGGTTCCTGTTCGAGCGGCCCACCCCGCTGGGTGTCCCGGTGGGCGTGCTCGGCGTGGTCATGGCCATCGTGATGACCGGTTTCGAGATGTTCATCCAGTTTCTCCAGGCATACCTCTTCGTGCTGCTCACTGCCATGTTCATCGGCGACTCGCTCGATCCCGAGCACTGAGGAGGCCCCGGCGAGCGCCCCGGGGCGGTGGGAGGCCGGCGGGCGCCGCCGGCCGCTCGCCGCGCCGGCCCCTCCCCGGGCCAGGCCGGGGGCCGTCCGCGCGGTGGCCGGGCTCTGGTAGCGTTTCGGTCCTCAGCAGTGAACGATCGAGGAGGTGAGACCCATTACCGCTGTATCAGTCTGGGTGCTCCCATCTCACAGCCGTGCGGTCCCTCTGCCATAGGTGACCGCGGGAGCGCCCATCGGCATCCCGAAAGGTCTTCCTGTGTCGGTCTCTCCCTCCCCGCTGCCTCGATCCGCCGTCATCACCAGACTCCGCTCCGCCGGCTGTGTCTTCGCCGAGGACGAGGCGGAGTTGCTCATCTCCACGGCCCGGACGCCGGCCGACCTCGCCGACATGGTGGACCGGCGAGTCGCCGGCCTGCCCCTGGAACACGTCCTCGGCTGGGCGGAGTTCTGCGACCTGCGGATAGCCGTGGACCCCGGGGTCTTCGTCCCCCGCCGCCGCACCGAGTTCCTCATCGACCAGGCCGCCGGCCTCGCCCGCCGGACCGCCGGGTCCCGGGCCGTCGTCGTCGACCTGTGCTGCGGCTCCGGCGCGATGGGCGCCGCGCTGGCCGCGGCCCTGGACGGGGCCGAGCTGCACGCCGTCGACATCGACCCCGCCGCGGTGCGGTGCGCCCGCCGCAATCTCGCCGCCGTCGGCGGCCAGGTGTACGAGGGCGACCTCTACGGGCCGCTGCCCGCCACGCTGCGGGGCCGCGTCGACGTGCTGATCGCCAGCCCGCCCTACGTGCCCACCGAGGCGATCAGGCTGCTGCCCCCGGAGGCCCGCATACACGAGCCGCGGGTGGCGCTCGACGGTGGCGCGGACGGGCTTGACATCGTGCGGCGGGTGGCCGCCGCGGCGCCGCTGTGGCTGGCGCCGGGCGGCCGCCTGCTGGTCGAGACGGGCGAGCACCAGGCGCCGCAGACCGTCGAGGCCATCGCCGGCAACGGGCTGATCCCGCAGGTGGTCGGCTGTGACGAGCTGAACGCCACCGTCGTCATCGGGACCATGGGCCGGTCTTCCACGCCCTCCTGACCTGTGGACGCCACTGTCGTCATCGGGGCCGTGGGCCGGTCTTCCGCGGCCTCCTGACCTGTAGCGGTGTGGTCTCCTGGCGGCGTACGGCGGGCCGCACCCGCCGTACGCCGCGGCCCGCCGGACCGGTCCCCTCCGGTGGGGAGGCGGCCGGAGTACGCCGGAAAGACACCGCCGAGGCTGTGTGCTGCCCGGGAGTGGCGTCTGAAGTGCTGAGACTTAGATCTCAATAGGTGCATGGCCTCCTCGCCGCGTAAGCCGTTGACCGCAGGTCCCGTCCGGACTGCCCTGCGCCGCTTTTTGCGCGAGCGGGCGGCCGAGACCCGCGCTTTCCCCGATGATCCGGTCCTCGCCCGGCTTGCCGCTGTCCGCTGGCTCGCCGCCGAACTGGACCTTGTCACCCGTGAGCTCGTGGTGACCGCCCGACGGGGCGAGCGCCGCTACTCCTGGCGGCAGATCGGCGAGGCGATGGGCACCTCCGGCCAGGCCGCCGGTAAATGGGCGCGATCGCGCGGTCTTCCCGTCGAGGAACCCGCCGCTGGCCACGCCGTTGAGGAGGGGCGGGCGCTCGTCGCCGCGCTCCATACCCGTCATCACCTCGGACGGCCCCCTGGTATGGCAGAAAGGGGCCGCGGAGGTGTGATCGGCTGAGGCGTCTGACGACCGGCCCGCACTGCTGAACGCGCTGTCCCACATCCGCGACGGCGACCTGCTGACCGTCCAGGAGGTCGACCGCCTCGGCCGCAACCTCCTCGAAGGGCTCATTGTCCTCAACGACCTGTTCCAGCGCGGCGTCGGCGTCAAGGTGCTGGAGGGCATCGCGGCCGGCGAGCACACCAAACGCTCCCTGATTCTCGACCTGGCCCTCGCCCTGGCTGAAGACCGCCGCCGCGACATCACCCGCAAGACCAAGAACGGCCTGGAGGCCGCCCGCAAACGCGGCAGGGTTGGCGGCCGCCGACCGGTCGTTGACGACGACAAACGCGCCGCCATCCTCGCCCGCCGTCAGCGTGGTGAATCAATCCGCACCATCGCCGCCGGCGTTAAAGTCTCGATCGGCGTCGTCCATAAGACCATCACGGACGCACGGCTCGACACTCAGCGCGCCGTCGCGGCCGACGAGGACACCGTTCGGTGACCAGGCCCGACGCCTCTGGAGGAGCGCCGTGCCGCTGCCGCAGATCCCGCTCGTCGACCCACGTGACCTGGCCGAGCGGGCTGCAGCCGCTACGAGACTCCTCCGGGCATGGAGAAGAAGAGGGCTGATTCCTGGATCGCGCAAGCCGTACACATGCCCCTCGAACTCACTCGCTCCGGGGGTGTACCCGGCAGTTCGTGTGAAGATACTGCGCCTGCCCATCCACGAAGTCGTAGATCGCCACAGTCTGGGTGTCCTCCAGAGGATCGCTCGGCGGCATCAGGAAGTGCGTCTCACTGACCGGCAACAGCTCGTAGGTGATGCGCTCCGGCCGCCCGAAGAAAGCCGCCTGCACGGGGTCGAGGAAGGTGGCCAGCCGAAGCCCGGCACTATCGGCACTCACCTCGAACCGAGTCCCCGGCCGCTCATAAACACCCACGTAGCGAGCCGGGTCGAGCCTGAGCCCAGGATCCGGGTCAGGTAGGCCGGGAATCTCGCCGGCACCCAAGTCCCCCAGAAGCTCGTTGAACACCTTGTGGTACATGCTCTCCCGGGGCCCGCCGTTGGTCAGCATCACCAGGGCAAGACCCGAGTCCGGCAGGATGCGGAGGCGAGCGTTCTGACCGATGGTGCTGCCGTCATGCGCGTAGACGGTCTCGCCGTACCAGTCGCACACGATGAGGCCGAGTGCCCACTGCGGGCCGAACATGTAGGGATCGGGGACGGGGACACGGGAGGTCATCATTTCGCGGACGGCGGAGGCCGAGACGATGCGCGCGCCGTTCGGCGCCTGTCCGCCGTTGAGAAGGACGTGCGCCAGCGCGAGCACCTCGCGGGCCGTGGAATTGATGTTGCCGCCGGGACCGAAGGAGCGCGGCAGGTAGTCCACGGGCGTGACGATGGGGCCTTCCTCCAGGGAGCGAATCAGGTGTCCTGTCGCGGCCCGCGCCGGGTCCACCTGCTCGCGCCAGCTGGTCGTGCTGGTCAGCCCCATGGGGGAGAAGAGACGCTCGTGCATGATGGCGTCCCAGCGGCTGCCGTCGAGCACCTCCATGACGCGCGCGAGGATCGCGTAGCCGAGGGCCGCGCTGTAGCCGTGGGTGTGGCCGAGCGGGGCGAACTGGGGTGCGTCGGCGATGTTGGCGACCACGTTCTCGTAGACATCCTCGTCCTCGCCGGGGTCGCCGATGTTCTCCTCGATGCCGTTGGTGTGGTTGAGGAGGTGTCGGGGGGTGACACGCGCGGTGACGTCGGGATCGGCGACGTGGAAGTCTGGCAGGTAGGTGCGCACCGGCTCGTCCAGGTCGACCTTGCCTTCGTCGAGGAGTTGCATGAAGGCCAGCGCGGTCCAGGTCTTGGTCAGGGAGCCGCACTGGAAGATCGTGTCGGTGGTGGCGGGCTGCCGGGTGGTGACGTCCTTGATGCCGTACGCGAAGTCGGTGATCTCTCCGTTCCGCAGGATGCCGATCGTGGCGCCCGGGACCTGGTAGTCCGTCAGGATCTCCTCGATCATCGTGCCAGACCCACCGCGTTGGCCGCGTCGGCCTGGAGATACTCCGTTCTGGCGGCGGAGCCTGCGTAATCGTCGAAGAAGGTCCGTACGGCGTCGATGGAGTCGTGGACGATGATGTTGACTGCTCTGGTCCCGTCAGTGCTGGCCACCGCGAGCGTCCACTTCGCTCCCTTGGGCAGGCGGCCGTGCGCCTTCTTCAGCGCATCCCAGAACCGCTTCTCGTCGGTGATCGTGGATATGGCCATGACGTGCATTTCACCCTCCAATGACGTTTCCAACAGAGTGAAAGCTATGTTGCATTTTTGGTCTCGTCAACACAATGACCTGGATCTGTGGCTATTGTTGCAACAGGTATGGCGGGAAATGCAATGCCGTTCGTTGCAATGAGATGCTCGTGAAAGTACTGGAGGCCAACAATGCCCGGGAGCAGGCTGACCCACGATGAGCGTCAGCAGATCGCGCTGTGGCTGGCAGAGGGGGTGGGCTACGCCGAGATGGGCAGACGGCTGGGCAGACCGACGTCCACGATCTCGCGGGAGGTGGCGCGCAACTCACGCTCCGGCGGCTACCTCGCCGATCGTGCCCAGCAAGCCGCCGCGAAGCGCGCGCGCCGCCGTAGGATCACCCAGCCCGAGCCGCCGCCGTCGGCCGACGAGCGGGTGCGTGAGTTCGTAGAGGAGTTCGCGGTCCTGCTGTCAGGGACCGGCCTGCAGCGGATGGCCTCTCGGGTCTTCGCCAGCCTGCTCACCGCGGAAGCCGGCGGCCTCACCGCGGCCGACCTGGTGAAACGGCTGCGGGTAAGCCCAGCTTCGGTGTCCAAGTCCATCGGCTACCTGGAGACGATGGAACTGGTGGGGCGGACCGCCGCCCCCGGCGGGCGGCGGGAGCGCTACACCGTCCACGAGGACGCCTGGCTGCGGGCTTGGCAGGCCGACACCAGGGCGCACGCGAACGTCACGGAGGCCACCCGGCGCGGGATCGAGCTCTTCGGCGCCGACACGCCCGCCGGGGTCCGGCTCGCCCAGATGAATCACTTCTTCGCCAGGCTCAGCGAGCAGATGCACGGCAGCAGCCTCACAGACGCCGCCGTGCGTGACGCCCTGACCGTCATCGCCGCACTGGTGTACGGCGCGCGAGCGCTCACCCTGGACGAACTCGCCGCACCCCTGGAGTGGCCACCCGAGCGCGCGGCCGAGGCTCTCGACACGATCGATCGGCATCCGGCCCTGGCCGACCCGCTCATGCTCCAGGCCGGGGGCGGCACCTACACGATGGAGCCCAGCCCCGACCGGCTGACCGCCGCCCAGCGCGAAGCGCTCCAGGCCCGCTTGCTGGAGCAGCCTCAGCCCTGAAAATGCTCCCCGGGACTGGTGAGATGAGGGGGCCGCTCGCCACTGGAAGGAAGACGCGGCGGATGTTGCCACCATCGCAGGGCACGTCCCAGCCGTGGAGTTGATCCACCACGGTCCGCCCGCGGACTTGGCAACATCAATCGGGAGATGGAACGGCAGGCTACCACCATGGCCTCCTCAGCCGCCGGCCTCCCGCTGCTGCTCTACCGATTCCTCACCCCCCACCGGCGACATGAGCGCTGGGACCGTCCTGAGCAAACTGGCCGAGATCGCCGGACACGTCGGTGAGCTCGCCGGCCAGAACTGGGTCGGCATGGACGAGGGACGAGACCGCCGGCCGGCGCAAGGCCCTCGCGGATCTGGAGGCCGCTGCCACCTTCCGCCGCACCGTGACCCTCACCGACTGACCGGGTTTGTGGATACCTCGACAACACCAGCCGCATCAGAACGGTCAGCGGCAATAGCCCGTGCCCCAACGGCTCGCTAACGCCACTGACCGATTGGTTGCTGCTCAAAGCCCGAGACCGCCTCGTGCGCGCTGGCCAGCGTGTCCACACCACCGGACTGCTCCAGGGTCTTCAGCACCAGCCGTCCGGCCCGCTCAGCCACATCCTGCACCGTCGGCGCCGCAACCACCACCGGGGCCACGGCGTCCGGCGCGACGGTGCCGCCATCGCCTGTCGGGGCAGTGGCCGGTGTCATGGCCTCCGGCACCACCGACAGCACGTCACCGAACACCACCAGCAGCCGCTCGGACTCGGCCCGGTGCGCCGCCCGCAACGCCTCCAGATGCTCGCGGCCCTTCTTGTGGATGGCCGCGATCCGTTTGCAGAACATCGTCACCACGTCGTCGCGGACCCCGGTCGCGGCCGTGTGCACGAAGCTGGCCGGCAACGTCAACTGCTTGTCGGTGCCCACCTTGCGCATGTCGGCGACGTCGGTGACGTGCGCCTCCCCTGCGAAGTGCCCGACCTTCCCCGGCGGCACGCCCTCCAGCCAGCCCCGGGTCGGCCCGATCGCCTCGATGTCGGCCAGCAGCGCCAGCCGCTGTTTGAACTTGCTCAGCGACGCGGCCTTGGCCACGTCCTTCAGCCGATCGAACTCGCTGCGCCGAGTCACCGGGTCCACGACCAGCAACCGGGCCAGCCGCGCCCGCGTCCAGCCGTCCCGCCACGGTCTGGAAGAACCCGATGTTCACCTCGGTGTGGATCGACACGGCCATCGCGTCCAGTGTGGTGTAACCCGGCAGCTCACACCGCTGCCGGATCAGCTCCTCCAGCGCCACGTTGATCAGGTCGGCCGGGTCGTCCTTGGACCGCACCGCCTCGCGGATCGCTTCCTCGGCGATCCGCCGGATCCGGGGCGCGTCGTACACCACGCCCAACCGCTCGCGGACGAACGTGCGATGTCGACTGGCCGACATCGGCGCCGCCCCACGACGACGATCACTCTAACGACCGGCTTTCAGGCCCCGCGGTGTCTTTCCGGCGTATTCCGGCCGTCCCCCCGGTGCGGCGGCGCCGGGCCGGGGGTGCCGAAGGCTGTCGTGCCGGGGCCGGCGGGTGCGCGCCCGGGCGGGGCGGTGCCGCGTGTTTTTCACGGATGACGGTCGCATTGTCCGCCGCCGCGACTTGCCGCCCGAATTTTGTCGGATAGCTGCCGTAGCGTGATGTCTCGTGAGTGATCTGTCGGCAAGTCAGATATTGAGCTCTCGAGAGGAAACGCGTCTCCGGTTCAAAGAGGCGCGCCGTGAATTGGATTGGGCCAAAGGCCGCTACGGCCGGGCCCAGGACGCGGTCGAGGCCGGTAAGGGATCGGCGTTCGAGCTCAACCAGGCGCGCCAGTCGTGGAGCTGGGCGCAAATGGAATGGGTCCGTGCGCTGATCGCCCGTGAATCGTCCCAAGACGGATTATGGTGGCCGGACATGCCCGGAGCCGAGGATTCAACGCCGGGTGCCAGGTGGCCCGCGGGCATTCCCGTCGCGCTTTCCGAGGCCCGTCACCAGGTCGAACAGGCCACCGACGGATACGAACGGATCCGCCGGGGCAACGGATCACGCGCCGATCTCATCCGGGCGCGCCGGGTCTGGGCCATGGCATTGACGGCATGGGCCCAGGCGTTGATCGCCCGGGAAGAAGCGCGCGACCGTCTACGGCTCGTGGTGTGTGATGACTGGGAAATGGGCGGTTCGCAGATCGCCCTCGACGACGTATCCGGGAGCGACGGTATTCCGTGGCCGGATGCGCCGTTCCCGACAGCGGCGGATGCGCCGCCCCGGATACATGAGCTCGTCCCTCATGCCCGGGAAAGCTCCCGGGCCGATAACTCCGCGCTCCGCGATCATCTGCCCCGGGGCAAACCCATGCCCCCCGGACGGGTGAGCCGCTCGCCGTTCGTGATGAGCGTTTCCGAGCGCCGTTTCCGGCTGATCGTGGCCGGCCGGGTGACGGTGCTGCCCGAGATCGCCTCACCCCCGGTGCGCCGGCTCCGCGCCGGTGACTACCTGCGGATCTCCTGCGGCACGGTGGTGGAGCACTGCGAGCAGGTCCGGCGGGTGGAGCTGTACACCGACTTCGACAGCCTGCTGGCGTCCGAGGGGCCGATCCGGCTCGATCCGGACCAGTCCCACCACCAGCAGCTGGCCATGCTGCGGGGCCGCTACGGCTCGGGCAAGGAGGCCCGGGGAGTGCTCGCCATCGACATCGGTCCGTGAACGAGATCGGTCCGTGAGGGGCGTCGGTCCGTGAGCGACATCGATCCGTGAACGCGGGGAGACGGACGCTCCCTCCGGGCCTCCGGGCTTCGGGCTCCGCGGGCCCCGTCCGGAATGTCCCGCGGCCGCCGGAGGGAGGTTCCCAGCCGCCGGAGGGAGGCCCCCGGCGGCCGGTGACCTGTGGCTAGCTGTATTGACCTGAGAGGTTAGGAACGCGGCTGGCGGGTGGGTGGCCGCCGAGTGCGGTGTGTGCTCGGTGGTGATTGTAGGCGTGGAGCCAGGGCTCGAACGCGTGCCGGCGTTCCGGTTCACTGATGTAGGGCCGGGCGTAGGCCCACTCGTCGGCCAGGGTGCGGTGGAAGCGCTCGACCTTGCCGTTGGTCTGGGGCCGGTAAGGGCGGGTGCGTTTGTGGGTGATGCCCAAGCCGGTGAGGGTGTCACGCCACAGGAAGGACTTGTAGCAGCTGCCGTTGTCGGTCAGGACCCGGCGGACGGTGATGCCCAGGCCGGTGAAGTGGGCGTGGGCGCGGTGCCAGAACGCGGCGGCGGTTTCCTTGGTCTCATCGGGCAGGATTTCGGTGTAGGCCAGGCGGGAGTGGTCGTCCAGGGCGGTGTGCAGGTAGCTGTAGCCGATCTTGGGTTTGCCGTGCTTGTAGCGGGCGGTGGTGGTGGCCTTGCGGTGGTGGTGGCCGGTCTGCCGGTCGGTGACGCGGTGGCCGCCGCCGTCGGGGATGTTGCCGAGTTTCTTGACGTCCACGTGCACCAGGTCGCCCGGCCGGTCGTGTTCGTAGCGGCGGATGGGAAGGGCGGTGGCGCGGTCCAGATGCCGCAGCCGGGCCAGCCGGTAGCGCGACAGGACCCGGTGCACGGTGGAGGGGTGCAACCCCAGCAGGTAGCCGATGCGGGCCGGTCCCCACCGGCGTGTCACCCGTACCTTGATGATCCGACGTTCGGTCCGCGTGGGCAGGCGGTTAGGACTGCGACGCGGCCGGGAGGATCGGTCTGCCATCCCGGCGCGACCGTGTGTGCGGTAGCGGTCGGCCCAGCGTTTTGCCGTGCTCACCGCTACCTGGAAGCGCTCGGCGGCCCGTCGCAGGGGCCAGCCGTCCTCCACGACGCAGCGGGCCAGGCGAAGCCGCCCGAGTTCGGTCAGCGGAGCGTTACGGTGGGGCATGAAGGGCCTCCGAGGCTCGGCGTAGATGTCGCAATCCACACCGAACCCGCAGGCCCTTCACTTTTCAACGATCCACAGACCGTGTCGCCCTGCGTTCTCAACGTCCGTGGTCATTACAGCTAGCGGCTCCCCACCTGGGAGGCGAGCCACGGGCGCAGTATCGGCAGGACGCGCGCGGCCTGCATGGCCTGCATGTGGTCGAGCCCGTCCAGGATGTGCACGTCCCAGCCGAGGGCTTCGAGCTCCCCGCGCCGCTCCATGATCCTGCCGCCCAGGCTCACGTGCACGCCGCCCCAGCGCTCGCTGTAGTCAATTTCGTCCGCCGAACCCGCGAAGCAGAGGCGGGGACAGCCGATCCGCGCCTGGGCGGCCCGGTCGTCGAACTCCTGCAACGCCTGATACAACGTGACGAACTGCATGGTCTGCGCGGTCGTCATGGTCACCTCCACCGACGACCAGTCGGGCCCGTCCGACGTCTGCGGAGCCTCACCGGTCATCGCCTGCGGGGCCTCGTCGTCCGATGTCCGCGGGGTCCCGCCGGTCGCCGTCCGCGGGGCCTCAGGGGTTTCCTGCGGAGAGACGGCCATCTCATGGGTCGCCATGGTCACGCGCAGCATCTCCTCGTACGGCCCGTCGAGCGGCGGGAAGCCGCCCATGACGAGCGCCGAGAGACGGTCGGTCCGGATCGCGAGCTGGAGCCCGCTCAGCGCGAGCCAGGAGTAGCCGTAATAGGCGAATCGGTCGGCTCCCACGGCGTCGGCCACGGCGAGCAGGTCGGCGGCGACGTTGGCGGGTGTCAGCGTGTCCGGTCGGGGGTTGCCCAGGACATGCCCCTCGTAGTCGAAGGCGGCCACCTGGAAGGCGTCGCTGAGGCCCTCGATGAGGGAGCGGCCCAGGGCCGGGTCGGTGCCCCATTTGCGCATCTCGTCGGCCTGCGCTCCCTCGATCGGTCTGGGGTTGACCGGGAGCAGCAGGGTGGGGCCGGTGCCGTGGACCTCCACGTCGACAGTGGTTCCGTCATGCAGTTCTGCCTTGGTCATCGAGTCGTCTCCAGCTCCGGGGCGGATAATTCCGTATGGCGTAAGGTATTGCTGTGGACACAATAACTTATGCCGTAAGGAGTTGTCTCCGCGGCGCTCGCCGCCGGCCCGTGCCGGAGATCGTCAGGGAAGGCCGATGGCGAGCTCCTCCCCACCACGGCGCCGGGCCCGGCACCCGTCGCCCGGTCGCGGGCGGCCGGCCGCCCGCGACCGGTGCCGCGGCGGGGCCGCTACCTGGCGAGCAGGTCGCGCAGGGCCTTGATGACCTCGGCCGGGGCTTCTTCGGCCATGAAGTGCCCGTAGGGCACGGAGTTGTGCTCCAGGTCCGGTGCCCATGCCCGCCAACGGGCGGCGGCGTCGAAGCCGAGGGCGGCACCCCAGTCCTGCTGCAGTACGGTCACCGGCATCCGCAGCCGGTTGCCCGCCTGGCGGTCGGCCCGGTCGTGTTCGACGTCGACGGCGGCTGAGGCCCGGTAGTCGGCGACGATCGAGGGGATGGCCTCACGGGAGGCCTTCAGGTAGGCGGCGCGGACGTCGGCGGGGATCGCGTCCGGGTCGACGGCCCAGATGTCGAGGAAGTGGCCGAAGAACGCGTCCGCCGAGCCGCTGATCATGGTCTCGGGCAGTCCGGGCGGCTGGGCCATCAGGTAGAGGTGGAAGCCGACGGCGGCGGAGGCGCCACGCATCACGTCCCACATGTCGAGGGTCGGCAGGACGTCCAGCGAGGCCAGGTGGGTGACCGCGCCGGGGTGGTCGAGCCCGGCGCGGACGGCGACCAGCGCGCCCCGGTCGTGGCCGGCCAGCGCGAAGCGGTCGTGCCCGAGGGCCCGGGCGAGGGCGACGACGTCGGCGGCCATCGTGCGCTTGGAGTAGGTCTGCCCGTCGGTGTCGGCCGGCTTGTCGCTGTCGCCGTAGCCGCGCAGGTCGGGGCAGATCACCGTGTGATCGGCGGCCAGGTCGGCGGCGACGTGCCGCCACATCAGGTGGGTCTGGGGGAATCCGTGCAGCAGTACGACGGGGCTGCCCGAGCCGCCCACCGCGACGTTGAGCTCCACGCCCTCGGCGACGGCGACGCGCCGCCGGGCGAATCCAGTGATCTTCGGTGCCATCTCGGCTCTCCCTTTAGGTCTGGTCGGTGGTGGCCCCCAACCTGCCGTCCGCCGATCAGCACGCGGTCAGCGGCGGCTCAGCGGGGCGGCGGGGAGGGCCACGTGGGCGGATAGGTTGGTGCCGATGGTGCGTTTTGGTGTGCTGGGCCCGCTGGAGGCCGAGAACGAGCACGGCCCGGTCAACCTCAGGGGCCTGCGGCACCGGGCCGTCCTGGCCCGGCTGCTGGTCGCCGGGGGCCGGGTCGTGCCGGCCACGTGGCTGATCGGCGACCTCTGGGACGACCCGCAGGAGGGTGCCCTCGGCGCCGTCCAGACCTTCGTCGGCGCGCTGCGGAAGGCTCTCGAACCGGACCGCCCGCCCCGCACGCCCTCCCGGCTGCTGGTCACGGCGTCACCCGGCTACGCGCTGCGCGCCGAGCCCGAGGCGGTGGACGCCTGGCGCTTCGAGGCCATGGTCGCCGAGTCCGCCCGGCTGCTGGCCGGGGGCGAGGCCGAGCCGGCCCGCGTCCTGCTGGACGATGCGCTCGGGCTGTGGCGGGGGCCGGCGTACGCGGAGTTCGCCGAGCAGGACTGGGCGCGTGGTGAGGCCGCCCGGCTGCACGAGCTGCGGCTGCTGGCCGTGGGACGCCGTGCCGAAGCGGCGCTGGCCTTGGGGCGGGCAGCCGAGTCGGTGCCCGACCTGGAGGCCCATGTCGCGGCTCATCCGCTGCGCGAGGACGGCTGGCGGCTGCTGGCGCTGGCGCTCTATCGGACAGACCGGCAGGGCGACGCGCTGGCCACGCTCCGCCGGGCCCGCGAGGTCCTGCGCACCGAGCTCGGCGTGGACCCCGGCCAGAGCCTGCGGCAGCTGGAGGCGGACATCCTCGCCCAGGCCCCGCACCTCACCGCCCGCCCCGCTGTACAGCCGCGGGGTCCGGCACCGGCGCCGGCCGGCCGGTCCCGGGCGGTCGAGCACCCGTTCGTCGGCCGCACCGGGGAGCTGGCCGGGCTGGAGGAAGCCGCCACGGCCACGGCGACGGCGGGCCGGCCGCGGCTCGCGCTGCTGTCCGGAGCCGCCGGCGCGGGCAAGACCGCGCTGGCCAGGATCCTGACCACACGCCTGGAGGCCGCCGGCTGGACCACCGCGTGGGGCAGCAGCCCCGAACTCCCGGGCGCGCCCGCGGCGTGGCCGTGGACACAGCTGCGCGAGAGCCTCGCCGCGGCCGGACACGGGCCCGCGCCCACCGGCACCGCCGGCGACGAGGCCCCGGGGGACGATCCCGTCGCGGCACGGTTCCGTCGGCACCGCGCGATCGGCTCCCACCTGGCCGCGGTCGCCGCGAAGAGCCCGGTCCTGCTGGTCTTCGACGACCTGCACTGGGCGGACGAGGAGACCCTCGCCCTGCTGGGCGCGCTGGCCACCGACCTCGACGCCGGGCCCGTGCTGATCGTCGGCACCTACCGTTCGACCGAGATCTCCGCCGGCCTGGCCGAGGCGCTGGGCCGTGTCGCCCGCGCCGAACCGGCCCGGATCTACCTGGGCGGCCTGACCGAGCCGCAGGTACGGGAGATGGTCCAGGCCGTCACCGGCCGCGAGACGGCCCCGCGCGACGCACGCGTGATCCACGCGCGGAGCGCGGGCAACCCGTTCTTCGTCCGGGAGCTCACCCGGTTCTGGGAGAGTGAGGGCGAGGCGGCCCTGCACGCCGTGCCGGCAGGCGTACGCGACGTCATCCGCCACCGGGTGGCCAGGCTCACCGAGACGGCGCGGAGACATCTGCGCCAGGCCGCGGTCGTCGGCCAGGAGGTCGACCTCGACGTGCTGATCCCGCTCGCCGGGGACGAGGACCTGGTCCTGGACTCCGTCGAGTCCGCCCTCCTCGCGGGCTTCCTGGTCGAGCAGGACGCCGACCGCCTGCGGTTCGCCCACGCCCTGGTGCACGAGACGCTCTACGACGACATCGCGCGCGCCCGCCGGGCCCGGTGGCACGCCGCGGCCGCCGAGATCATCGAAGGGGCACGGCCCGGCGACGTGGAGGCGATCGCCCACCACTACCTGCGGGCGGGGAGCCGGGCCACCGCGGCCCGTACCGCGCATTACACGCGCGCCGCGGCCGAGCGCGCAGAGCACCGGTCCGCCCCGCACGAGGCGGCACGCCTGTGGCGGGAGACGGTCGCGGCCCTGGACCGCTCGGGCGACGGCGACGCCCGCGCCCGTCTTGAGGCGGTCATGGGCATGGTCCGGGCCCTGGCGGTGACCGGCGACCTGCGGCGGGCGCGGCGCCACCGGGCGGAGGCGATCACCGCGGCCGAGGCCCTCGGCGACCCGGTGCTGACCGCCGGTGTGATCGGCTCCTTCGACGTGCCCGCGATCTGGACGGCCAACGACGACGAGGCCCTGTCCGCCCGTCTCGTCACGGCCGCCGAACACGCGCTGGCCACCCTGCCCTCCGGCCACGAGGCCGAGCGCGCCCGCCTCCTCGTCACCATCGCGATGGAACGGCGCGCCGACGCCGGGCGACGGGGTGACCAGGCGGCCCGGGAGGCCGAGAGCATAGCCCGCGGCCGGCCCGACCCCACCCTGCTGGCCTACGCGCTCAACGGCCGTTACATGCAGACCTTCCACCGGGCCGGGCTCGCCCCGCACCGGGCCCGGATCGGCGAGGAACTGCTCGACCTGGCCACCCGGCACGGCGGCCTGGTGACCTTCGAAGTGCTCGGACACCTGATCCTCCTCCAGTCCCGCGCCGCGCTCGCCGACCTCGAGGCGGCCGACCGGCACGCCGCCGCGGCCGACCTCCTCGCCGAACGCTACGGACTGCCCCTCGTCGGCGTGTTCACCGGCTGGTACGCCGCGCTCCGGCTCGCGGTGACCGGCAGGCACGATGAGGCGCGGACCGCCTACCGCGCCGCCGCCGCCCGGCTCACGGGCACCGGAATGCCCGGCGTGGAGGAAGGGATCCTCCCGCTCGCACTGCTCTGTCTCGACGCCTCCGACACGGGGCCGGTCGGCGTGACGGACGCCGACTGGGGTCCGTACGAGAGCTGGGCCCGCCCGCTGGTCCTGCTCGCCCAGGGCGACCGCGACCAGGCGCTCACCGCCGCGCGCGCCATCCCGGACTCCCCGCGCGACCTGCTCTTCGAGGCACGGACCTGCCTACACGCCATGATCGCGATCCAGGCCGGAGACCGGCCGAGCATGGAACGCCTCTACACCCGGCTGCTCCCCGCGGCCGGGGAGCTCGCCGGAGCCGGCAGCGGCCTGCTCAGCCTCGGCCCCACGGCACACCACCTCGGCCACCTGTCCACCGCCCTCGGGCGACACCGCCAAGCCGCCGAGCACTACCGGCAGGCACAGGCGGTCGCCGACAGAGCCCGGGCGCCGCACTGGTCCGCCGCCGCCCGCGACGCGCTGCACCGCCTCGGCGAGCAGTCCGCGACGGCGGGCTGACCGGCGGAGGCGGACCCGGGTCGAGGATCGAGGTGGTTCACGGCTCGGTCCAGCGTGACGGTGAGCTCGATAATCGCGGCTGTGGTCGTCCTGGAGGCGCTCGATGTCGTCCTCGCCGAAGTAGGCGCTGGTAGGACGCCAGGGCGCCGGCGATCTAGGTGCCGCCGATGTCGATGGCTGCGGCGGGCCTCATCCCTTCAGCCCCGTGTGCGCCAGGCCCTCGATGAACTGGCGCTGGGCGATGACGAACACCACGAGGATCGGCAGTGCCGTCAGTGAGGCCGCCGCGAGCTGGGTTGGCAGGAAGCTGCCACCGGCGGGGAACTTGCTGACTCCGTTTCACCTGGTTCACGGGTCCGCCGGAGCGCAGAGTTGGTTGTGCGAGGACAGAACAACCACTCAAGAAACGAGAAAAGAAATGCAGAACTCCGCCGCCTACCCGGTCAAGAACACTTTCGCCGCCAAGCTGTCGACCGCGATCGTCACCGGGATCATCGCCTGCACCGCCGTCATCGGTGGCTACTCCGTCACGGGCGCGGCGGGCACCACGTGGGACTCGGCGTCGGCGGTCGTGGCGGGCACCACCTGGGACTCCACGGACGGCACCACCTGGGACAGCACCGACGGCACCACCTGGGACAGCACCGACGGCACCACCTGGGACTCCGCCGGCAGGCTGTGAACCACTCCGGTAAAACAATTCAGAGAACGGAAAAAGGGCACATAAAAACGCCGGCCGGGCCGTACAGACGGCAGGCCGCATCGGAAACACCGCGTTAATTCACCGATCGGCGGAGTGCGGGTGATGACCCTCCCGCCCGGACCGCGGCACAGGAGCTCACGACAGCCGCCGCGGACAGCCTCGACCGGACGCACGCCGACGGGGACGCCTCCACCGCACAGACCCGCGTGACGACGACCGCGGACCCCCTCCAGAGCCTCCTCCGCCCGGCTCACCACGACCGCGCCCGGTTCCCTCCACGATCGAAGATCTCCGCGGGCGTGCCCCGGACGTGGCCGGCCCCGCGGACGGCGCCGGCCGCCCGGGTCACTGGGGGTCGTAGGCGAGATTCGGGCGCAGCCAGCGTTCGACCACGGAAAGGTCGAGCCCCCGCCGGAGGGCGTAGTCCTCGGTCTGGTCCTTGCCGACGCGCCCCACGGTGAAGTATCGCGACGACGGGTGGGCGAACAGCAGCCCGCTGACGCTGGCGGCAGGGGCCATCGCGAAGGACTCGGTCAGGGTCATGCCGAGCTGCCCCGCGTCGAGCAGGTCGAACAGGACCTGCTTCTGACTGTGGTCCGGGCACGCCGGATAGCCGAGCGCGGGACGGATGCCGCGGAAGCGCTCAGCGTGCAGATCCGCCAGTGAGGGATCGGCGTCCGGCTCGTACCAGTCACGCC
This sequence comes from Streptosporangium brasiliense, assembly GCF_030811595.1. Classification (NCBI taxonomy): domain Bacteria; kingdom Bacillati; phylum Actinomycetota; class Actinomycetes; order Streptosporangiales; family Streptosporangiaceae; genus Streptosporangium; species Streptosporangium brasiliense. The sequence goes on along the minus strand of NZ_JAUSRB010000002.1, from coordinate 7,760,460 downwards.
GCGCCTGGAGATGGATGTGCTCGGCGAACGCCTCGGCGAGCCGGTCGGCGAGGGCCTTCACCATGATCGCGCGGTAGTCGTCGTGGCGGGCCTCGAAGTCGGCGGCCAGGGCTCCGGCTCCGTGGACGGCCACGGCGAACCCGCCGAGGTGGTCCCCGGCCGGGGCCACGTAGTCGGCCAGGCACCGGTTGGGCCGTCCCTCGGGCTTGGCCGTCTGCTGGCGCAACATCGGCAGACGGAGGCCGCCGCGCTCACCCGCTCCCGGTGACCCGGCCTCGATCAGGATGTCGTCGCCCTCGGACCGGGCCGGCCAGAAGCCGTAGGCGCCCCGGGCGTGGAACGAGCCGTCCGCGATGATCTGGTCGAGCAGGGTGTTCGCGTCGTCGTAGAGCTCACGGGCCACCGGCTGGTCGAGGATCGCCGGATACTTCCCCTTCAGCTGCCAGGCGAGGAAGAGGAACTGCCAGTCGATCATCCCGCGGAGGGTGGTCAGGTCCGGCTGGACGGTGCGGACACCGGTGAAGGGAGGGACGGGCAGGTCGTCGAACGGGACCCGCTCCCGGTTCGCGCGGGCCTGCGCCAGGGTCAGCAGGGGACGGCGCTCCTTGGTGGCGTGCTGCTCGCGCAGGCGCTCCTGCTCGGCGCGGTTGGCGACGGCAAGTTCCTCGGCGCGCTGGGGGTCCAGCAGATCCGCGACCACGCCGACGACGCGGGAGGCGTCGAGCACGTGAACCGTGCTGCCGTCGTAGGCGGGGGCGATACGGACCGCGGTGTGCTGGCGTGACGTCGTGGCGCCGCCGATCAGCAGGGGCAGCTTCAGCCCGCGGCGCTGCATCTCCGCGGCGACGGCGACCATCTCGTCCAGCGACGGGGTGATCAGCCCGGAGAGCCCGATGGCGTCGGCGCCTTCGGTGACCGCGGTGTCGAGAACGCGGGCGGCGGGGACCATGACACCGAGGTCGATGACCTCGTAGTTGTTGCAGCCGAGGACGACGCCCACGATGTTCTTGCCGATGTCGTGCACGTCGCCCTTGACGGTCGCGAGCACCACCTTCCCGCTGCCGCGACCGGTGTCGGCGCGTCCGGCCAGCCGCGCCTGCTCCTTCTCGGCCTCCATGTAGGGCTCGAGGTAGGCGACCGAGCGCTTCATCACCCGCGCGCTCTTGACCACCTGCGGCAGGAACATCTTCCCGGAGCCGAACAGGTCGCCCACGGTCTTCATGCCGTCCATGAGCGGTCCCTCGATCACGTCGAGGGGGCGGGCCGCCCGCTGCCGGGCCTCCTCGGTGTCGGCCTCGATGAAGTCGACGATGCCGTGCACGAGCGCGTACGCCAGCCGCTCCTCCACCGGAGTGTCGCGCCAGGACAGGTCCACGCTCCGGCGGGTGCCGGCCCCGCTCACCGTCTCGGCGAACGCGACGAGCCGGTCGGTGGCGTCGGCCCGCCGGTCGAAGATCACATCCTCGACGAGTTCGAGCAGGTCCGCGGGGATGTCCTCGTAGACCGCGAGCTGCCCCGCGTTGACGATGCCCATGTCCAGCCCGGCGCGCACGGCGTGCAGCAGGAAGGCCGAGTGCATCGCCTCGCGCACGACGTCGTTGCCGCGGAAGGAGAACGACAGGTTGGAGATGCCGCCGCTGGTCCGTGCCCCCGGGCACCGCTGCTTGATGAGCGGCAGCGCGTCGATGAACGCCTTCGCGTAGCCGTTGTGCTCGGCGATGCCGGTGGCGACCGCGAGCACGTTGGGGTCGAACACGATGTCCTCGGCCGGGAAGCCGGCCTGCTGCGTGAGCAGGTCGTAGGCGCGGGCGCAGATCGACACCTTGCGCTCGACGGTGTCGGCCTGCCCCTGCTCGTCGAAGGCCATGACGACCACGCCGGCGCCGTAGTCCCGGATGCGCCGGGCCTGCTCCAGGAACGGGCCCTCGCCCTCCTTGAGGCTGATCGAGTTGACGACGCCCTTGCCCTGCACGCACTTGAGCCCGGCCTCCAGCACGCTCCACCGCGAGCTGTCGATCATGACTGGGATGCGGGCCACCTCGGGCTCGGTCGCGATCAGGTTCAGGAACGTGGTCATGGCCCGCTCGCTGTCGAGCAGGTCGGCGTCCATGTTGACGTCGAGCAGGTTGGCCCCGCCGCGCACCTGCTCCAGCGCGACGTCGACGGCGGCCTGGTGGTCGTCCGCCTCGATCAGGCGCCGGAAGCGCGCCGAGCCCGTGACGTTGGTGCGCTCGCCGATCATGACGAACCCGGTGTCCGCGCCGATCTCGAAGGGCTCCAGACCGCTGAAGCGGGTGCGCGCCGGCGGCGCCGGGACCGGGCGCGGCGGGAGGGCGGACACGGCGGAGGCGATCTGCGTGATGTGCGCGGGCGTGGTCCCGCAGCAGCCGCCGACGATGTTGACCATTCCCGACGCGGCGAACTCACCGAGCATCCCCGCGGTCTCCTGCGGCGTCTGGTCGTAGCCGCCGAACGCGTTGGGCAGACCGGCGTTGGGATGGCAGGCCGTGTAGACGCCGGCGAGCCGAGACAGCTCGGCGACGTGGGGACGCATCTCCTCGGCGCCCAGCGAGCAGTTCACGCCGACCACCAGCGGATCGGCGTGCTCGATCGAGTTCCAGAACGCCTCGACGGTCTGCCCCGACAGCGTGCGCCCGCTCAGGTCGACGATCGTCACCGAGATCCACAGCGGCAGGTCCGGCGCGACGTCGCGGGCGGCCGCGAGCGCGGCCTTCGCGTTGAGCGTGTCGAAGATCGTCTCGATCAGCAGCAGGTCGACCCCGCCGTCGGCCAGCGCCTGGATCTGCTCGGCGTAGGCGGCGTAGACCTCTTCGAACGACACCGCGCGGAACGCGGGGTCCTCCACGCGCGGGGACAGCGAGAGCGTGACGTTCAGCGGGCCGATCGAACCGGCGACGAAACGGCCGCCCGCCTCGTCGGCGGCCTGGCGCGCCAGCTGGGCTCCCCGCAGGTTCATCTCCCGCACCAGCGGCTGCAGCAGGTAGTCCGACTGGCCGATGCTCGTCGCGGTGAACGTGTTCGTCGTGGTGATGTCGGCACCCGCAGCCAGGTACTGCCGGTGAATGTCGAGGATGACATCCGGGCGGGTCAGGTTCAGCAGGTCCGGGTCGCCGGTCACGTCACACGGATGGTCCGGCAGCAGCTGTCCGCGGTAGTCGGCCGGGGTGAGCGCGGCGCCCTGCAGCATCGTGCCCCAGGCTCCGTCGAGCACCGCGACCCGCCGGTCCAGAAGCTCCTTCAGGGCCTGCGTCCGGCTGCCGGCCCCCGCCGTCGGGCTCGTCTGCCGCGCTGGGCCCGCCCCGACGCCGGGTGCGTGCCGGACGGTGTCACGCCCGTGTCCGTCACTGTGGTTTGAAGACGACCTCACCTGAGCACCTCCGCTGCCGGAGGCGCCCTTGGGGAACAGTCCAGACCGAGCGTGGCGGGCCTGAGCCCGTCGCAGCGCCTCTCGGTCTGGAGGCCGAGAATATCAAGAGGAACGGCTCGCCGGAACGCCTCCACGCCATGCCGGGCCGTACCGCCGCGGATGCGGGGAGCCGCGGGCGGCCGCCGATCCGGCCGCGGGTGGCGCCCGGCGAGGCGGCTGCCGCCTGGTCAGGCCGCCCCGACCGGTGTGGCGGACGCCTGCCCGCGGGTACGGCCCAGCCATGTGTCGAGCGCCCACGCTCCGGGACCGGTCACCGCGATCAGCAGGAACGCCCAGGAGTAGACGGCGGCCAGCTCGCCGTCGTTCTCCAGCGGCCACAGGGCCTTCGGCTGGTGGACGACGAAGTACGCGTAGGCCATCTCACCCGAGCAGATCAGCGCCGTGATCCGCGTACCGAGGCCGAGAATGAGCAGGATGCCGCCGAAGAGCTCGATGACGCCCCCGTACCAGTGCGGCCAGGAGCCGACGCTGACCGCCTCGGCGCCGAACGCGCCGAAGATCTTGGCCGCGCCGTGGCAGGCGAAGAGCAGCGCGACGACGATGCGGAACACCGACAGGACGTACGGCGTGGCCGGCTCGACGGATTTCATGGTGGCTTTCCTCTTCTGCTGCGCCCCGCCCCGGATGGGAGCGCGGAGGCGGAATGGGAGACGGCGTCCTCCGCACAGGCGTCGGCTCGCCGGAACCACCACGGTGTTCAGGCGCAAGCCGCCGATCTGCCCCTTCTCACCCTTTCGGGGCTGGTGACAAGCCTGCCCGCCTGGCGGGCGGCTTCCCGGTAGCTCAGGGAAATTTTGACTGGATTTCGCTGACCTGCGGAAAACCGGTGGGTCGGCGGCCCCGGGCCGTCCGAGAGCCAGGTCGGATCGGCGGCCCCGGGCCGTCCGAGGGCCAGGTCGGATCGGTGGCCGTCATATCCGGCCCCGGCCCCGGCCCCGGCCCCGGTCAGGGCCCCTGGGGGCCGCGGTAGGGCAGGGTCTGGCTGTAGACGATGTTGGTGGTGGTGCTGCCGAACTGGGCCAGTTCGTTGACGAGCTGTTCGAGGTGGGCCATGGACGCCGCGGCCACCTTGAGCGTGTAGCAGTCGTCGCCGGTGGTCCGCAGGCATTCCAGGATCTCGAAGCGCTCGCCCAGGAGCTGGTGCAGGGGCTGGTGCCGGCTGCCGGGATATTTGAGGCGCACCACGGCGAGCACCGCGAAACCGGCCTTCGCCAGGTCGACGGTGGCCTGGTAGCCGGTGATGACACCCGTCGCCTCCAGCCGCTTGACCCGCTCGGTCGTCGCGGAGGCGCTGAGGTTCACCCGCCGTCCCAGCTCGGTGAGCGGGATGCGGCCGTCTCGCTGGAGTTCGACCAGGATGGACCAGTCGGTCGCGTCAAGATTCTCGGCCATCTGGCAAAGATACCGGCAGATCCACGGCCGATCAGTCGATGAGCCGGGAAAACTCTCTTCCGGCCGGGGATGATCGCTGGATAGCCTGAAATCGTGCAAATAGGAGTTAACGTCCCGAATTTCGGGCCTGGCACCGATCCCGGCGTGCTACGGCGCTGGGCGCAGACGGTGGAGGGTCTCGGCTTCGACCTGCTGATGGTCTCGGACCACGTCGTGGTGACACCCGATGTCGCCGAGCAGTATCCGGGGCCGTTCTACGAACCCTTCACCACTCTCGCCTGGCTGGCCGGCATCACCGACCGGATCCGGCTCGGGACCACGGTGCTCATCGTGCCGTACCGGCATCCGCTGCTCGTCGCCCGCATGGCGGCCAATCTCAACCAGCTCAGCGGGGGGCGGCTGGTCCTCGGCGTGGGCGTCGGCTGGGCGCGGCAGGAGTTCGACGCGCTCGGGGTCCCGTTCCAGCAGCGCGGGAAGCTGACCGACGACCACCTCCGGGCGATACGTGCCGCCTGGGACGACGACGGGGACTACCGCAGCGGGCGGATACCGATCTGGATCGGCGGCAACAGCGACGCCGGCCTGCGCCGGGCGGTACGCCTCGGTGAGCCGTGGCATCCGCTCCGGTCCACCCTCGCCTGGCTGCGCGAGGCGCCGGCGCGGATGAAGGCCGCCGCGGATGAGCAGCGGCGGCCGGTGCCCGCCCTGGTCCCCCGCATCGCCCTGCGGTTCACCGACTCACCGATCACCGACCCCGGACGGCTCGCCGGTGAGGGCACGGTCGACCAGGTCCTCGACGACCTCGAACAGCTACGCCTCCTCGGAGCCGACACCGTCGTGCTCGACCCGTTCAACGGCGACCCGTACGAGACCTGCCGCCCGCAGGTGGCGTGGCAGGCGCTCGCGACCCTGGCCGCCCACTGGGACCTGGGCACCCATCACACACAGACGGAGCAGCCGTGACACACGACGACGAACGCTTTCTCCGCAGGGCCATCGAGCTCGCCGCCAGGTCACGGGCCGCCGGGGACGCGCCGTTCGGATCGCTGCTGGTGGGACCGGACGGCACGGTGCTCGCCGAGGACCACAACACGGTTCTCAGCGACGCCGACATCTCCGCCCACCCCGAGCTGAAGCTGGCCAGATGGGCGGCCCGGGAACTCGACCCCGGCACCGCGGCCGCCACCACCATGTACACCAGCTGCCAGCCCTGCGGCATGTGCGCGGGCGCCATCGAACGGTCCGGCCTCGGCCGTGTCGTGTTCGCGCTCTCCAACGAGCAGCTCGCCGCCCTCAAGCCGGGCGGCGGCTGGCCGCACGTGCCCCAGGAGGGCCCCGCGCTGCTCGACGAGGCGCGCGTCCCGATCGAGGGCTACTACCACTGATCCACCACGGCGGAACGGATCCCCGCGCGGGCGTCCCGCCCATACGCCCCATGTGCCGGCCGGGGCCGTACCCCTCGCCCGGAGCCGGAGCCGGAGCGGATCCGGGTCGGACCCGCGGTCCCCTCCGGACGGCCGCCGGGGGATGAGGCGGATCGCCGGTCAGGCGGTCCAGTCGGGGCGGCGGCCGAGGTAGCGCAGCAGCGCGGCGACCTCGTCGTCCCCGTCCTCGGCTCCAAGTGCCGGCGCGTAGGCGCCGAACGCCCTGAGCGGCTCGACGATGGCGGTGGCGACGGGCATCAGCTCCCGAGCGAGCTCCGGGGTGAGCGGTGAGGGCCGGCCGGTGGCGACGGCGATGTCCCAGGCGTGGACCGCGGCGTCGAGGGCGCAGGCGCCGGCCCCGAGCGGGGCGGGCAGCTTGCCGGGCGGCACCGGGACCGAGACCTCCTGGACGTCCTCGCCGACGGTCGCCCAGGCGTCGGCGGCGGCCTTCATCGCCTCCTCCGCCATGTCCAGGGGGGAGCCGTCCAGCTTGCCGGAGGGCGCGAACGGGTTCTCGGACGGCCCCGGACCTCCCGTGATGAAGGAGGCGAAGCCGATCTGGTCGCCCGCGGCGTGCTGGAGCACCTGGGTCACGGTCCACCCCGCGCAGGGGGTGGGGAGGTCCCAGTCTTCGGCGGCCACGCCGCGGACGGCCGTGCGCAGTGCCTCATGCGCGTCGTTCAGCACGGCCCACTCGGTCACGGTGTTGTCGCTCATCGCTTCCCCGTCTCTCGGTCCGGTCGGAACCGCCACCCTCCGGCGCGGTCCGTCATGTCTTCATCATAGCAGAACGGAATCATCTATTCCATAATTCTCGGCCGGGCGTTCCCGGGCCGGGGACCGGCTGCGTCCCGGGGTGTTGGAGCCCGTCCCGGCCGCCCCGCGCCGACGGCCCCCCCGGGGCGGTCGGCTCCGGCCTCACCAAAAGCCAAAGAGTTGTTTGACGCTTGACATATGTCAAAGATATCTTTGATATATGAAGATCACCGACCCGCGCGCCATGCGTGCGCTGGCCCACCCCCTCCGGCTGGACCTGATGGACCTGCTGGGCCGGATCGGCCCCGCCACGGCGGCGGTCTGCGCCCGGCGCCTGGGCACGACCCAGGCCTCCTGCTCCTTCCACCTGCGCCAGCTCGCCAAGTACGGCTACGTCGTCGAGGCCGAGAGCGAGGACCAGCGGGAGCGGCCCTGGCGGGTCGCCGACATGGAACAGAGCTGGTCGTCGAGCACGGGCGGCGTCGCGGCCGCCGAGCTGGAGCGGGTCTTCGTCGAGCGCGAGGCCACCCGGCTCCTCGACTGGACCCAAGCCCGCCCGCACACTCCCGAGGAGTGGCGCGCGGCCGCCTTCCTCAACGGCGTCACCGCGCCGATGACCGCGCAGGAGCTCGACGGACTGGGCGAGCAGCTCGCCGCGGTGCTGGCCCCCTACATCGAGCGGGCGACCGGCCGCGCCGCCGTCCCGCAGGACGCCAGATACGTCCGGATCCTGCTCTCCGGGACGCCGCTCCCGGACTCCCCGCCCGTCCCCGACTGACCGCTCCGGAGCGCCACCCCGGGCCGCCCCACGCCCGGTGATCGCGGACCGGTGTCGCCCAGGCCGCCCCCGGCACTCCGCCGTCCGGGGCGACCGGTCCCGGACTCACTCCGCCGTCCTCCCCTTCCCCCCGCTTTCCCCCGCCCGCGAAAGGTCGACCGTGACCGCCCTGCGCAACCCCCTCTTCCGCCGGCTCCTGGTCGGCGAGGCCGTCTCCAGTTTCGGGGACAGCGCGCTGTACCTCTCCCTGGGCATCTGGGCCAAGGACCTCACCGGCTCCGACGCCGCCGCCGGACTGGTCTTCCTCTTCCTCGCCCTGCCCGGGCTGATCTCCCCGCTCTACGGCCACGTCGTGGACCGTGTCCGCCGCAGGCCGCTGCTCGTCGCGATGTACGGCACGATGGCGCTCGTCGTCCTGGCCCTGACCCTGGTCCGCTCCGCCGACCAGATCTGGATCCTCTACGCCGTCGCCCTCGCCTACGGGGTCACCTTCTCCGTCCCCGCGCACGGCGCGCTGCTGAAGGACATCCTGCCCTCCGCGGCGGCGGTGAGCGCCCGTGCGGCCCTGATCACGGTACGGCAGGGCGTGCGGATCGCCTCGCCCGTCGCCGGAGCCGGCATCTACCTGGCCTTCGGCGGCGGGACGCTCGCGGTCGTCGACGCCGTGACGTTCGTGGTCGCGATCCTCGTCCTGGCCTCGCTCAAGATCGTCGAATCCGAGCCGGAGCCCGCCGGCCAGCTCTTCCTCCCGGCCGTCACCGCCGGATTCCGCTACCTGTGGCGGGTGCCGCTCCTGGTCAGGCTGGCCCTCGCCTCGACGATCTTCATGGCGACCGTGGGCCTGATGGACACGGCCGTGTTCATCGCCATCGACCGGGGCCTGGGGCAGCCCGCCGCCTTCTTCGGCGTCCTCACCACGGTCCAGGGCGCGGGCTCCGTCGTCGGCGGTCTGCTGGCCGGGACGCTGGTCCGGCGCCTCGGCGAGGCGCGCGGGTCGAGCGTCGGCTACGCGGTCTTCGCCCTGGGCGCCGGGACCTTCCTGGTGCCCTCGCCCGTGCTCTTCCTCGCCGGGGCGGCGATCTACGGCCTGGCCATCCCCCTGTTCGACATCGCCCTCGGCACCGCGCAGCACCTGTACGTCCCCGCCCGGCTCCAGGGGCGCGTGGGCGCGGCCATCGGCATGCTCTCCACCGTGGCCCAGTCGGTCTCCATCGCCGCCGGAGCGGCGCTGGCCGGAATCGTCGACTACCGCATCATGTACGCCCTGATCGCCCTGACGGCTCTGGCCTGCGCGGCGCTCATCCTGCTCCGCCCGGCTCCCGTCCCCGAGGTCGTCCCCTCCGTCGCCGACGAGCGGGCCGTCGAGCACGCGTGAGCCGTTCGCCGGCGGGGGCTACCGCACGGCACGGGCGGTGCTCCTCGCCGCCGCCCGGCGCGCGGTGGAGATCAGCGCCCTGACCTCGGGTTCGGCCGTCGGCCACGGGGGAAGAACCCCTCCGACGGGCAGACGCATCCGGGCGGAGAGGTTGCGCGACAGGCGAGGGACCCGCCGCCGGGCGGTCCGGTGGATCGCCTGCGATGGCGGGTCTCGTCCTGTGAGCCTTCGGGGGGATGCCATGCGGACCAGATCGCCCGTGCCCGCCGGTGCCGGGCGGGTCCGGTCCGCCGCCGTCGTGGTGGCCGTGTTGCTCGCCGGCTGCGACCCGGGCGGGGCGCCGGCACCGTGGACCGCCGCGGCGCCGGGCAGTGCGGCGCTCGCACCCGGGACGGTCCGGGACTCGCCGGCGTCGCCGCGGGCCTCCGACGGGACCGACCTGGCGGCCTGTCAGGACGCCGACTGCGAAGTGGAGGTCCGGCCGGGTGACCGGCTGAGGATCGATGCCGGATTCGGCGTGGATGAGATCACCGTCAGATCCCTCGGCGGAGAGGAGATCCGGCTGGGTCTCAGAGGCTCCTCGGGCGACCTCCACATCGAGGGGGAGAGCGTCAGTGTCGAGGACGACTGCACCGACGGCCGCTGCCGGAGCGTAGGAGAGCTGTCGCTGGCCACCGGCGATCAGGGCCGGATCAACGGAGTCCGGCTGCGCCTGGCCGGGTTGGCCTCCGGCCGTGCCGTCCTGGTGCTCTCACCGCACATAAGAGCTGTCCCGTAACTCGGCGGGCGGACTGGCGTCGACCTGGTGTGCAGGTGCTGTCGGCGGAGCGTCGTGAGCTCATCGAGGTGTTCACCGGGCCGCGTCCGGCCCGGTCCCGGTGACCGCACCCGCCGCCACCCGTAGGCAGGCGAGGTCGTCATCGTCGACGGCACCGGGTTCCCGTCCGCGACCGCATGGACAGGGCGCTCGCTGAGGGGAGCACCGCCCGCCATGGAGGTCCAGGACCGAACACCTTCATGCGCACCCACGGGTCCGGTAAAGTAGCGATCTTCGGCTGGCGCGAGCTCCCGGAGTCCTTGAAGGCGAACGCCCATGATGAGCTTCGACCAGACGCCCACCCGGATCCGTCTCGACGCCGCGCTGAACCGCGTGGCCATCACCTTCCGCGGCATGACCGCCCGTCCCGACGAGGACAACTGCGAGTGCCACTGGGGCAGCGCGGAAGAGCTCGTGCAGCTGAAGGTGCCGGATGTGGAGCTGGACCCCGACCTGCTGCGTCGCACCTGGGAGGCCGTCGACTGGGATGACCATGCATCCGTGCTGCGCCGCATTCTGCCGCAGTTCTCCAGGGCCCTCGTCCACGGCCTCGTCGAGCCTTTCTCCGGCATGGAGAAGGTCGGACATTCACTCGCTCGCGGTCACTGGCAGCAGTGGCCTGCCGAGCAGGCCGCGGCGGTACGGGAATTCCTGCACGCCTGGTGGGCCCACACTCTCACCGACCCGGATCCCGCCGTGCCCGCGCACGAGGTCCTCGCCCTGTGTGCCGAAGCCTCCGCCACGCTCAGCCCATGGCTGCACGCCTGGGAAACGCAGACGCACACCGTGGCTGACCAGCACCTGGTCGGAGCGGCGGCGCACTGGGAGTACGACCTGCTGGGAGATCAACTCCCTTGGGAGGCGCGGAACTGGGACGACCAGGAAGAGACGCGTACCGAGTTGACGGCCTGGCTGATCCGTCATGCCCCTGCCCGGCTCCACACTCGGAACGCCCCCGCGGAACTGCTCCACCGGATACGGCTGCTCGGCCTCGACGGCCCCGCCCGCTGGGAGGACCCGCACTGGCCCGGCCACAGATACTGAGCCACCGCCCACCGCTGATCTCCGCACTCAACCTTCTCGAAGGCCACATGGTGGCGTCGGCGTTACGAGACAGCCTTTGGCCACCGGGAGGGCGCCCGGCCGCTCAGGTGAGTCGCCGTACCGTCCGTGGGACGCGGTGATCCGGCTGACGTAGGCCGGGAGCGGCCGGCCTGACGCCGGCCGCTCCCGGGACGGACGGTGACGTCGACCACGGGCCGGCGGTCGCCGGGATCCTCCTGAGCGGCGCCGATCGACATGCCGGTCACGCGTTGCACGATGGGCGGCCGTCAGCCTCTGGCGTTGCGGCGCAGGATGTCGATGGCGCGCACGGTGGTGTGGCCGCGCCAGTCGAGGGCGCCGCCCGGTGAGATCTCGGCGTAGTCGGCCGTCCATCCACCGTCGTCCTGTTGCAGGCCCGCCAGGCGGTCCAGGTCGGCGGAGATCACCTCCGGGGCGAACAGCGCCCGCGCCGGGCGGCCGGGGAACGGCGCGAAGTCGAGCGGGTGCAGCGTCTCCTCCTCGGTGCCGCCCTCGACGTGCAGCCGCCCGTCGGCGGGGATGTGCCCGCCGAGACGGCTCAGCAGGCCGGCCGCCTCGGGGTGGACGTCGTACACGCTGTCGAGGAAGCGCACCGCGAAGGCCAGCACGTACGCGTGGGGCGTCCGGTCGATCGCCTCGATGGCGGCCAGGCAGTAGCGGGTGACCCGGTCGAGCCAGGGATGGGCGGCGACGGCCGGATCGTGGGCGGCGACGCGGCGGGCGGCGGCCGCGGTCACGGCGCTGATCTGCAACGAGGAGACCGTGGGGTCGGCGCTGCTCCACCAGGGGGCGGTGCCGGCGCCGGTGGTGAGGGGCAGCGCGAACGGCAGGCCGCCGTCGGGCAGGGAGACCGACTCCAGCCAGTCGCACAGGGCGGCGGCCTGCGGGGCGGTGGCCGGGGCGATGTCCTCGAACACCTCGAAGGCGTGCAGCGCGGTCCCCGGCTGGCTCTCGGGGGAGCGCAGGTCGGGCTCCAGCCCCCAGCCGTAGCCGCCGTCGGGATTGCGGTAGCCGTCCAGCGCGGTCAGCGCCGGGGCGGGGTCGCCGTCGCCCATCAGCAGGTGGAAGCGGCGGCGGTCCAGGACGCGCGCGTGGCCGGCCATGAATGAGGCGGCCGCGGAGAGATCGATGTTCATGCGTTCGTGTCCTGGCCCGTTCATGTGTTCATCCTGTCCCGGTCGTGGAGGTGCGGGCCCGCGGGTTCCGGCCGTCGCCGGACGCCGGCGGGCGTCATGGACGGTCGCCGCCGGTGGTGATCCGATCCCCGCCCGTCTGTCACCCATCTTCTCGACGGGGCCGGTGGGGCGTCTTGCAGATTCCGGACACGCCCGGCCCGGAGCCGCCGCGTGGGCGGAGGGCAGTCCGTTGACCAGGAGTTCCCAAACACCTCCCACCGGACGGGTCGCGGGCCCCGGCCCGCCGGCCGGTGAAGTAGAACGGCTCCATGACAGATCTCAGCCGTGTCACCACGTGGATCGACGGCTACGTCCAGGCATGGAACTCCAACGATCCGGCTCACATCGGCGCCCTGTTCACCGAGGACGCCACGTACTGCACCGCACCGTTCCAGCCGCCCTGGCGCGGCCGCGGGCAGATCGTCGAGCGCTGGCTGGAGGCCAGGGACGAGCCTGGCGAGACCACGTTCGACTGGCGTCCGGTGACCGTCACCGACGAGGTGGCGATCATCCAGGGGACCACCGCCTACCCGGACCGCGCCTACAGCAACCTGTGGGTGATCCGCCTCGACCCCGAGGGCCGCTGCCGCGAGTTCACCGAGTGGTGGATGGAGCACCCCGCCTCTCCGGCCGGCTGAAGGGCGGCAGGGGAGGCGGGCCCGTCATACGGGCGGCCGAGGGGGCACCGCCCGTATGACGGGCGACGTCGTAATCTGTCGCTTAGGTTCTGATCTCTGTGTTCGCGGTGTTCGGGACATTCTGGATGGTGGCTGTGTGTAGCCAGTCAGGTTGTGCGGCGGGGGCCGGTGCCTTTACGGCGGTGAGCCGGATGACCGTGCCTTGATGATGGACTGGCCTGACATTCAGGAACCGGCAACCCTCATGGCCAGACGGCGGGCGGGGGCGCACGGCTGCCCCCGACGTTCGCAGTATTCCTCTAGCTTGTCGTTCAAGTTCCATTCTTCGCGATTGTCGCGTTCAGCAGTGATTGTGATGTTTTCCCGCACAGTGGATTGTTGCGGTCTGTGATCGCGACATCTTTATCGTCCTCGACGCCGGCTATGATTGCCCCGCCGCACAACCCGACCGGATACACAGCCATCACCCAGAATGTCCCGAACATCGCGGACACAAAGATTGGCACCTGAACGACAATCTCAGGACCTGTCTTCGAGCCGGATCGGCTGTCGAGGGCGGGACCTGCGACCGGAGAACTGCCGTCAGACGGGCATGGTCCACCGGGGGAGAGGACCCGGTGCGGCGGGGACGGGCCGCACCGGGCGATGCCCTACTCGCAGGTCTTCGTCTCCGGAGCGCAGAGCTTGACCTCGGGGTAGCGTGCTGACGGTCTGTCCAGCAGGGGCTGCGCCCGCTTCAGCAGGTGCAGGTCGAAGAAGGCGCGGACGTACCTTCGGGTGATCTCCAAGGAACGGACCCCGGACAGCTCGGCGCCGGTGTCGATGCCGAGCTGGTCGGCCAGCGGCATGATGTCGGTGAAGGACTCGTGTGCTGCGCCGGTCAGCAGCAGCCAGCGCTTCCATCCGGTCAGGAGCTTCCAGTCGCGCTCCCAGGTGTCGGCCGGGCCGCCGGCCGCAGCGTGACCATCAATATCGTCTGCGACCTGATCCACGTCCTGGAGTACTGCTGGCGCGGGGCACGCTGCCTGCACGCCGCTTTGAAGCTACACGCCGTGATCTCCAACGGCGACCTGGACGCGTACTGGACCTATCACCTCGACCGCGAACAACACCGCGTTCACCAAACCCGCCACCAGGAGAAGCACACCCTCACAGCTTGAAACGCAGTGACTCAATGCGAGTTGCCCAGCCGTTGGAGGTGGTCGACACCGCGACGTCCGGCCCATGAAATGTGGTGATTGTGGGCCGCTGCCCGATCTAGGGTGCGGGCATGTCCTATGTGCTCCACGGTGTTGTCGGTGATTTTGACCATCTCCGCTCCCTGTCGGACGATCTGCCACGGGCTGTGGTGGCGCCCCTCCGGCAATGCCTGGGGCTGCTACCGGTGACTGACGAGATTTTCAACGAGCTGACCGACGCGCGACGGGAGAGCGGGCCGTTCATGCTCATGTCCCCGGGGTTCGCCGAGAGACTGAAGAACTGGTCACGCGGCGGCCATATCGCTTACGTGGAAGCGGACTTCTGGGGTGGTGACGGCAGCCAGGCCGCTGCCCTGTGGGAGAACGGCTGTCAGGGCTGGGGTCCCGAGTACGCATCGATCCGGGCCGGACTGCCACACGAGGACTGGCCGATCAACGCCGTGCTCGCGCGCCTCGGAGTGGTCGGAGCGGGTGCGTCGGACCTCTTCGACACGGTCGGCTTTGGGCAGGAACGCGACATGGAGGGGTGGCGCTGGGCGGGCCTACATGCCCTGGACGCCGCCGACTACGACGTGTGGGAGGCCGCGTGCCGTGCTGAGGAAGAGGCCGATGCCCGCGCCGCCGCCGAACGTGACAGGTACACCAGGCGTGACGATGTCCCCGTCGTACTCGACGGCAGAACGGTGATGCAGATGCTCGACATTCCGCCCTCCCCAATGGTGGGGGCGGCGATCCGGCATCTCCAGGAGGTTCACCTGGAACGTGGCTCCCTCACCCGCGACGAGGCCGCCTCCGAACTTCGCCGCTGGGCCCAGAGCTTCCGAAGCACTCGATGAGTCGCGAGCCGCCGGGATATGACACGCGGTGAACGTAGTGGCACTGACGTTCGAGACGGAATCGCCCAGTTGGCGACCGAGACGCCGCCGACACGCGGTTGACACCAGCGGCGATCGAGCGCTGTATGCCTCTGAGCCTGGTCCTGCAGCGGCTGACCACCACCCGCCGGTCCCCGCAGGAACGAGGGCCGTCAACACAGCTACCGGCGCCTCACATGCCGGCACCCACGGGTAAAAGCCGGTCCCGCGATCCAGCGATCACGACGAGAAAGGCAGATCGACAAGTCGCTGCGGAAGAGCTGCACCCTGCGCTACTCGCAGGTCTTCGTCTCCGGAGCGCAGAGCTTGACCTCGGGGTAGCGTGCCGACGGCTTGTCCAGCAGGGGCTGCGCCCGCTTCAGCAGGTGCAGGTCGAAGAAGGCGCGGACGTACCTTCGGGTGATCTCCAAGGAACGGACCCCGGACAGCTCGGCGCCGCTGTCGATGCCGAGCTGGTCGGCCAGCGGCATGATGTCGGTGAAGGACTCGTGTGCCGCGCCGGTCAGCAGCAGCCAGCGCTTCCATCCGGTCAGGAGCTTCCAGTCGCGCTCCCAGGTGTCGGCCGGGCCGCCGGCTCCCGGGGTGTAGGTGGCGGGCTTGCCCAGGAACATGAACGGCCTCGACAGCCTGCTGTCGAGGATCCCGGTGGGCGTGGTGCCGTCGATGTCGATCCCGGCGCGGAGCCGGGAGTCCTTGACCATCGCGGCGATGGTGCTCGCGCCGCCCGCGGAGTGGCCTGCCATCGCGATCCGGGACGGGTCGATCAGTGAAGCGCCCTTCCACCTGGGGCGCGGCCCGGTCAGTTGGTCGATCACGAAGGAGACGTCGGCCGCCCGGCCCTTCGACAGCTTCGTGAAGAGCGACGGGTCGTGGTCGCCCTCGCAGGGGACGCAGGTGGTGACCCGTCCGTCGGGGAAGGTCGTGGCCACGTTCTCGTAGGTGTGATCGATCCCGGCCACCACGTAGCCCCTGCTCGCCAGATCCTCGGCGAGCGCGGTCAGCGTGCTGCGGGGCTTGGTGAAACCGGGGGAGAGCACCACGAGGGGCAGACCGCGCTTGCGCCCCGCCGGTTTCACGTCGGTGAAGGCGTTGGTGCGCGTCCTGCTGAGCACCTCAAGCGGTACACCGGTTATCTTGCCCTCCTTGAGAAGGAGCTCCGACTCCTTCGGCGTCATGTACTGCGCCCGCCGACGGCCCGGTGACTCCGCCGGATACCACAGGGAGACCATGAGCTCCCGGGCCTTCACGGTGGGGACCCATGGATCGGGGCGGGAGGTGTCCTTCAGGTACAGGGACGTGGTGCCGACCGGATGGGAGCCGGTCGGCTCGGGCAGGAACGGCGTGCGGCTCGGCGCGGCCGAGGAGGCGGCGGAGGCCGGCGCGGGCGCGGATCCGGGCGCCGCGGAGGCGGTGGAGGGGGATCCGGACGCAGAGGAGGCGGGCGCGGGCGCGAGGGACGCCGACCCCGCGAAGGCGAGCAGTCCGGCGACGGCGACCACGCCGCCACGCAGGACCGGATTCCGCCGCCTCGGCTCTCCGCGGCCGGAGGGCCCCGTCACGGCGGCGGCCTCGCCTTCTCCGGCGGGGAGCGTCGGTACGCCTCCGTCGTACCGCCTGGCCGCGCCTTCCGGCTCTGTCACACGACGCATGGGATATCCGTTCTTCCGGTCGGGAGGGCTGCCTCGACGGGGAAGCCCCGCGGCGGCCCGGTGGCGGGAACGAAGCTAGGCGCAGCCGATCTTCACGCGCATCGGCCGCCGCGCCGACATCGGATACTTCCCGGGAACGACCCGCCCCGATGTCATCCCTGCGATGTACTCCCGACGGGCACCGCCCCGGTCACTCAGGACGATGCGCGGCCGATCACGCGGACGCGACAATGTTGCCGGTGACAGCAGATGAACGACGGCTCCGGCGGCGGTACACGCTCGGCATGCTGCGACCGGAGGCGCGGACCGCCCGGCCGTCCCGCGGAGCACTCGTCGCCGACGCGCTGCTCGCGGCCGTCCTGACCGTCGCCGCGGTTTTCGCGGCGACGGGCTTCCAGAGCCCTGACCGTCACGTCGGCGAGGGGCCGCACCCGGTGTTCGAGCTGCTGCAGCTCCCGTCCGGCCTCCGGGCCTCACCTCCCGCACTTCCCCTGCCGCCGCCCTTGCCGGCCCTGCCGCCCCCGGGCGGGAGCGTCGGCACGCGGTCGCCCGAGCCGGTCCGGCCCGCTCCGCCCGCGGAGGCCGGCCCCGACGGGTACGGCCCGCCTCTGCTCCTGGTGGTGCTCACCGCGTCACCGCTGGCGGCCCGGCGCCGCTACCCCCTCACCACCTTCTGGGTGGTGCTGTCCGCGACGCTGGCCACGAACGGGGGAGAGACGTGGATCACCGTGCTGACCTGTGCGATCGCCGCCTACAGCGCCATCGCCCACAGCCGCAACCGGGTGCCCGCGGTGGCGGGCATCCTGCTCGCCGCCGTGCTGGCCGGTGCGGTGGACCGAGACATCGTCCCCAGCCTCCCCAGTTGGCTGGGGCCCTACGTGATCCTGCTCAGCGCCGGAGCTTTAGCGAGCTTTGTCCGGTTCTGGCGGCACAGCCGGAGCCGGCTCGCCGAACTGCAGCAGGCCCAGGAGGACGCCATGCGCAAGGCGGTCCAGGCCGAGCGTTCCCGGATCGCGAGCGAACTCCACGACGTGGTGACCCACAACGTCAGCGTGATGGTGATCCAGGCCGGTGCCGCGCGCAAGGTGATGGACATGCGGCCGGAGCAGTCCAAGGAGGCCCTGATCGCGATCGAGGCCAGTGGCCGGGCGGCCATGGCCGAACTGCGCAACGTCATGGGCCTGCTCGCCGGCCCGGAGAGCGGGCGCTCCGACGGCTCGGGCGACGGACTCGAACCGCAGCCCGGTCTCGACCAGCTCGACGGCCTCATCGAGCGGGTCCGCGCCGCCGGGGTGGCTGTGGACGTCAAGGTCTCGCCGCCGCGCGGCCCCCTTCCTCCCGGGGTCGACCTGGCGGTCTACCGCGTCGTGCAGGAGGCCCTGACCAACACGATGAAGCACGCCGTCGGCGCGGCGGCGTCCGTCGCGATCGGCCACGACGGCGACTTCCTGGAGATCGAGGTCACCGACACCGGAGGCACGCAGACCGCCCGGTCACGGAGCGGCGACGGCCGCGGGCTGATCGGCCTGCGCGAGCGGCTCGCCCTCTACGGCGGAACCCTGGACGCCACCCGCGGAACCGGCGGCGGATACCGGCTCAGGGCCCGCATCCCGTGGAGGGCCGCGTGAGCCCGCCGCGTGGCGGACCGCCCGTCGGACAGGGGCGGGCGTCAGCACGTGACCGGCGCGGCGGCAGGCCGCCGCGGCTCGGCCGACGTCGGTCCGCCCGCTCCGCCACGGTCTCCTCCCACGCCGTGGCGTGATCCCCGAGAAGGCTCCGGAAGCTCAAGCGACGGCCGCTCAGCGTCCGGCGCCCGCGTCGGCGATCCGGTCCGCGAGCCCGCCGTGCAGCTCCCGGAGCTCGCGCTTGAGGATCTTGCCGCTGGGGTTCTTCGGGAGCGCGTCGACGAACGCGAACGCCTTGGGAACCTTGAACGGCGCCAGCCGTTCACGGGCGTGCGCCCGCAACTCCTCCTCGGTGAGGGCCGCACCGGCCCTGGTCACCACGATCGCGACGACCGCCTCGATCCAGCTCGGATGGCTGACTCCGACGACCGCCACCTCGGCGACGGCGGGGTGCAGGTAGAGCGTCTCCTCGACCTCGCGGCTGGCGACGTTCTCCCCACCGGTCTTGATCATGTCCTTGATCCGGTCGACGACCGTGAGGTAACCCTCCTCGTCCATCGTCCCCAGGTCGCCGGAGTGGAACCAGCCGCCGCGGAACGCTTCGGCGGTCTTGCCGGGGTCGTCGAGGTATTCGAGGATGGCGTGCGGGCTCCGATGGACGATCTCCCCGATCTCACCGGCGGGCACGTCCCGGCCCTCCGCGTCCACGACGCGGGTCTCCACGTTCAGGGCGGCCTGACCGGCGGATCCGGCCTTGCGGATCTGGTCCTCGGGCTGGAGCATGACGGCGACGGGCGCCATCTCCGTCTGGCCGTAGAAGTTCCACAGGCGCACGCCGGGCAGCCGCTCGCCGATCTCTCGGAGCACCTCCACGGGCATGATCGCCGCTCCGTAGTAGCCCTTGCGCAGGGAGGAGAGGTCGCGCTTGTCGAAGTCCGGATGGCGCAGCAGGCCGATCCACACCGTCGGCGGCGCGAAGAACTTGGTCACCCGGTGGCTTTCGATGGCGGCGAGCACCGCGGCCGGGTCGGGGCCGGGCAGGATGACGCTGGAGGCTCCGAGCTGTATGTCGGGCACCAGGAAGCAGTGCTGCTGCGCGCAGTGGAACAGCGGCATCGAGTGCAGCTCCACGTCATCGCGGTCCATGCCGCCGTCGATGATGCAGCTGCCGTACTGGGCGATCAACGCGGCGTGGGACAGGACCGCGCCCTTGGGGCGTGACTCGGTGCCCGAGGTGTAGAGGATCTGGGCCGGCGCGTCCGGCGCGATGGGCACCGCGGGCTCGCGGGAGTCGGCGTGCTCCAGCAGCGCCGAGAACGGCTCCCACCCCTCCGCCGCCGCGCCGTACACGATCCGGGTCCGCGGACCCTCTGTCCCCTCGATCGCCGCTCCGGCGACCGGCAGGAGCGCGTCCTGCACGAGCAGGGCGACAGCCGAGGAATGACGGACGACGTATCCGACCTCCTCACTCCGGAGCATGAAGTTGATCGGCACCAGCACGGCACCCGCCCGGGCGACGGCGAAGATCGTCTGGACGTACTCGACGCTGTTGCGCGACAGCACCGCCACCCGGTCGCCGGCGCCCACACCCCTTTCGGCAAGCGCGTTGGCGATCCGGCCGGCGTCCTCGTCGAGCTGGGCGTAGGTCCGGCTGCTCACGCCGTCCGACACGGCGAGCCGGTCGGGGTGGCGCCGGGCGGACCGGCGGAGCAGGTCGGCCAGCGATTGACGACGGGCAAGCGCGACATCCGCCTGTTCCGAGGCTCCGGCAAGAGGCATGGGCTTCTCCAGAATGGTCGCCACAGACAAAACTTCTGGTAAGAGTAGCGATATCCACCCTTGTCGCGTCCAGTGGTGATCCGACCTGGATGACGCTCCGCGGGCCGTCATCGCCCGCGTCTCCGCCCGCCGCCTCCGCGGGCCCGCACCACCCGCCGCCTCCGCGTCCCGGAGGCATGCCGGCGCGCGTCCCGGACGCGCGCCGGCCGGGCCGTTACGGAGTGACGGAACGGAGGGGCTCGCTCCGCCCCGCACCGGCCACGATGTCGGCGACCGCCGGATCGTCGCCGAGCGCCCCGTCCGGCAGCGTCGTGTTGCCGGCCAGCGTCACGCCCGCGGGGGGATCGCCGGGATCGGCGTCCCAGAAGTTGCCGAGGAACGCCACCTGCTCCAGCGGCGGCGAGACGTTCAGCACCACCGGGGCGTCGGCCCGGTGGACGAGGTTGCCCTGGACCGTGACCCAGGCGGCGCCGTAGTCGGTGTAGAGGCCGAAGTTGTAGGGGGTGATCGTGTCGCGGACGACGTTGCCGCGGACCAGCGCGCCACTGGCGTGCGAGGTGCCCTGGCTGCCGGACAGGTAGATGCCGCCGCCGTCGGCCAGCACCTGCATCGTGTCGTGCACCAGGTTGTTCAGCACCTGGGCGCCGCGCCCCTCGTAGACCACGATGCCCGCGTGCGGCACGTTGTTGACCTGGTTGTGCGCCACGACGGTGTCGCGGGTGCCGCTCAGCAGGACGGCCGGTGAGCCGTGGTAGTCACGGCCGACGTGGTGGATGTGGTTGTTCTCGACCCGGTGGCGGCGCGCCCCCGCGCCGATCACCACGCCTCCGCCGGACACCTCGTCGACCACGCTGTCGCGCAGCACGTTGCCCGTGCCGTCGCCGCGGAACTCCAGCGCGACCGCGCCCAGCCGGGTGAACCGGCATCCCTCCAGCGTGACCCGCGAGGCGTTCTCGAAGATCACGTTGCCGGGCATGGCCGCACTGTCGCCGGGGATCGTGACCTGCCCCTGGCCCTCGGCGAAGGTGACCGTCCGCAGCGGGCCGCCGTCGTGGTAGCCGTTGCCGTGGTAGTGCAGGAACCCCTCCGGTGTGCTGGGCCGCAGCCAGGTCGCCTCGGCGAAGGTGATGCCGCGGAAGGCGACGTCGTGCACGTCCCGGGCGTGCAGCAGCGTCTCCAGCACCGGCGCCACCACGTCGTCGAGGTCCTCGCCGGGGAGCGGCAGGTAGTGCAGGACGCCGCCGCTCAGCGCGAAGGTGCCCTCGGTCAGGAACGCGGGGCTGTTCTCGGCGAAGGTCGGGGCGTCGACGCCGTTGAACTCCCCGGCGCCCGGGCCGTCCCAGGTGATGACCGACCGGTAGAGCCGCGCCGCCCAGCCGAAGGCGGGCTGCGCCATGGTGACGGTGGTCGAGCGCCCGTCCCCGGAGATCCGCGCCACCTGGCAGCGGGCCTCGGACCAGGGGTAGGCGCCCCGGTAGACGAACTCCACCTCGCCCTGCCAGGAGCCGGGCGCGGGGTCGTCGGTGACGTAACCGGTCTCGGTCCTGGTCAGGCCGTGCTCCAGGGGGACGGCGGCCCGTACGGCGCGGCGTCCGGAGACGTAGAGCTGGCGGGTGGCCAGGCCGGGGACCTCGGCCAGGCGGACGCCGCCGGCGCCCTCGCGCCAGCCGGTGATCCTCCGGCCGCCACTGATCACGACCTCCTCCTGGGCGGCGGTGCCGTAGCCGTGGGCCTGGTAGACGACGCCGGAGTCGGCGGCGGCCAGCCGGAACGGCTCGGTGAGGCGGTAGGTGCCGGCCCTGAGGGTGACCACGGTGCCCGGCGCCGCCGCCGCGCGGGCCCGCTCCAGTGTGGCGAACGGCCGCTCCGGGGTGCCCGGGCCGGAGTCGTCACCCGACGGGTCAACAAAGAGCATTGAGATGTCCTCTCATGTGTATGGCGTACACATCTGGTATACAGCATATACAGGGAGGGGAGTCAAGATGGCGGATCCGGAGCGCAGCACCGAACTGCTGTGGGGGACGGGCTCCAGGCGCGGCCTCAGCCTGGAGCGGATCGTGCGGGCCGCGATCGAGCTGGCCGACGCGGAGGGCCTGGCCGCGGTCTCCATGCGGCGGGTCGCCGAGCGGCTCGGCTTCACCACCATGTCGCTCTACCGCCATGTGCCGGGCAAGTCGGAGCTGGTCGCCCTCATGCGCGACGAGGTGCTGGGCGGGCCGGGGGGCTCCGGTGCCGATCACGCGGGAGGCTGGCGGGCGGAGCTGGAGGCGTGGGCGCGGGACGGGCTGGCGCGCTACCTGCGGCACCCGTGGCTGGTCGAGTCGTCGGAGCCGCGGCAGGTGCCCGGGCCCAACGCCGTGGCCGGCTTCGAGCGGGCGCTGGCGGCGGCGTCGCGGGCCGGACTGCCGCCCGCGCAGGTGGTGGCGGTGGTGACCCTCGTCGGCGGGTTCGTCGAGAGCGCCGCCCGGCAGGTGGTGCGGACCGAGCGGACCGAGCGGCGCACCGGTGTCGGCGAGGAGGAGTGGTGGGGGGGTCGCACCTCGCTCTTCCAGCACCTGGACCGGTATCCGACGCTGAGCCGCATCTACCGGGAGGGGGGGTACGACGCGCCGCTGGACCCGTTCGAGTTCGGCCTGCAGCGGGTGCTCGACGGGATCGAGGCTCTCATCCATGACGGAACCAGTGACGAAAGTCGTGACGAAACACGGTGCACGGTGTGCGGTAAGCCGGTTGCCCCGGCGGCCACCGGCCGGCCGCGGGACTACTGCTCCCGCGCCTGCCGGCAGCGCGCCTACCGGATGCGCAAGGGCTGACCGGGCCGCCGACGCGCCGGGCACGCCGCCGCGGGGCGGGCGTCTGCGGCCCATGACGGCCGTGACCGTCGCCGGAGCCCCGCCGGTCGGGACGGAGCGGGTCAGGAACGGGGGCAGGTCAGGGGTGGAGCGGGTCAGGGGCGGGTCAGGGGCGTAGCCGGTGGAACAGCTCGACCCGGTCCCGGTGGTAGTCGCGGTCCTCTTCGTCGTGCACCACACCACGGGCGACGGCCCTGTGGAAGTAGGCGGCCTCCCTGCGCAGCTTGTGGCGGATCAGCTGGGCCAGCGTCTCCTCGTCGAGTTCCCCGGCGGTGCCGCCCGCCTCCAGGTAGACGTCGACGAACTCCTTGGCGGGACCCGGCCCGTCGTCACCCCATTCGATCGCGGCGGCGGCCAGCTCCACCTCCGGTGCGCCGACGAACGCCTCGTCCCAGTCGAGCACGGCCCGGATCACGCCGTCGCGGGCCAGCGTGTTGCCGGTGTGGTAATCGCCGTGCAGCGGATGCCGTCTCGGACGAGTGCGGTGGAAGTCCGCCAGCCAGCGATCGAGCCCGGGGTCGGCGAGCTCGGGCAGGTCGGTGGGGTGCTGAGCCCCCTCCGGCGAGGGCGTCCCCGCGGCGGCGGGCACACCGGGCACGCCGTACAGGCCGAACTCCTGGTAGGCGGGGACAGGGCGGGGCCCGGGGCGGGCGGTGGCCAGCGCCTCGTGGAGCCGGGCCAGCAGCCGCGCGCCCTGCGCGCGCTGCCCGGGCAGCGCGGGATCGGGCCAGGTGCCCTCGACGTACGGCCAGAGCGAGACCGGACGGCCCTCGACCCGCGTGACGGTCGTGCCCTCGGGGGTGGACACCGGCGCCACCGCCTCGGGCAGCCGGGCGGCGGCGTGCAGGCCGATCGCGTGGCACCATTCGGCCTCGGCCGTGCCCCACGACCGGGGGCCGATCCGCACCACGTGGTCGCCGAGCCGGTAGGCCGAGGACTCCTCGCCCCCGTGCAGCCGCTCTCCTTCTCCGCGGACCCCCCACACCTCGGCGACGGCCCGCCGTACGGCATCGGTCAGCGGGGTCTCTGCGTAGATCATGAGAGCACCCTAACCGGATCCGCCCGCGGCATCCGTCCGTGAGGACGGCTCTCCGCCCGCCTCCAGAAGGTGCGAGGCGGGCGGTGAGCCGGGCCGTCCGGCCCCGATGGTGAGGTCTCAAACCCGCCAGCCGACGGCTGCGACGGCTGCTGGACTGGGCGCATGTCCGTAATCACCTCTCCTACCTCCCCTGCCGCCGCTCCGGCGCGATCACCGCTGATCGGCTGGCTGGCCGTCGTCTCAGTGATGCTGGGGATCTTCTCGATCGTCACCGCCGAGATCCTGCCGATCGGCCTGCTGACGCCCATCGGGTCCAGCTTCGACGTCTCCGACGGCGCGGCGGGCCTGATGATGACGGTCCCCGGCGTCCTGGCCGCGGTCGCCGCCCCGGTGGTCACCGTCGCGACCGGACGGCTCGACCGGCGCCTGATGCTGTGCGCCCTGATGCTCCTGCTGGCGGTCGCCGACTTCCTCGCGGCCGCCGCGCCGGCCTACTGGGTCATGGTGGTCTCCCGGGTCCTGGTCGGGCTGGTCATCGGCGGCTTCTGGTCGATCGGCGCCGGTCTCGCCGGACGGCTGGTGCCGGCGGGGCAGGCCGGCACCGCGACCGCGGTGATCTTCTCCGCCGTCCCGCTGGGATCCGTGCTCGGGGTGCCCGCGGGCACCTTCATCGGGCATCTCGCGGGCTGGCGGACGGCCTTCGTCGTCATGGGGGTGCTGGCGCTGGGGGTGCTCCTCGCGCTGATCGTGCTGGTGCCGCCGCTGCCCGCCGTCCAGGTGACGCGGTTGAAGGTCCTCGGCGGCCTGTTCCGCAGTCCCGGCGTCCGGGTCGGGCTCGTTCTGACGGTTCTCATAGTGACGGCCCATTTCGGCACCTACACCTATGTGACCCCTTTCCTGCGGCAGGTCACCGGGGTGAGCCCCGACCTGATCACCGTGTTCCTGCTCGTGTACGGCGTCGCCGGCATCGTCGGCAACTTCGTCGCGGGCGTGACGGTGACCCGCCGCCTGCGGGCCACCTTCATCACCAGCGGCTGCATGCTCGCCGGCGCGACCCTGCTGCTGCCGGTCCTCGGCACGGGAGACATCGGCGCGGTCGTGCTGCTCGTCGTGTGGGGGCTGGCCTACGGCGCCGTCCCGGTCTGCTCGCAGATCTGGTTCGCCACCTCGGCGCCGCACGCGACGGAGGCGGCCTCCATCCTGTTCACCTCGTCCTTCCAGGCCACCATCGCCATCGGTGCCCTGCTCGGAGGTGTCGTGGTGGACGCCGCCTCCCCGTCGGCCGTCATGGTGCTCGGCGGCGCGGTCGCGGTCCTCATGGTGCTGACCGCCGCCGTCGCCGGCCGGGCCGTACGGGACTGATCGACGTCAGTCGTGGTCGCCGACGGTGACGGTCAGCCGCCCTTCGACCGGTGAGCGGCCGGGCACGCGGACCGAGAGCGTCCCGGTGTACTTCCCCGGCTGGTCGAAGACGCGTCCGGACTCCGCGGTGAACGCGTCGTTGACCTGCATG
Organism: Streptosporangium brasiliense; assembly: GCF_030811595.1. Lineage (NCBI taxonomy): Bacteria > Bacillati > Actinomycetota > Actinomycetes > Streptosporangiales > Streptosporangiaceae > Streptosporangium > Streptosporangium brasiliense. The sequence goes on along the minus strand of NZ_JAUSRB010000002.1, from coordinate 7,735,043 downwards.
CCGGGGATGCTCGCCGGGCGCGCGGTCGTCAGCGCGACGTCCTCCTCCACCCCGTCGCTCCAGGTGACGGTGGCCGCGAGGTCACCGGACGCGTGTCCCGGAGCGGTGACGGTCCAGGTGGCGCGGGCCGGCTCGCCGCTCCTGGCGGTCGTCGGCGCGCCGAGCACGTCCATCCGCCAGGCGACGTCGGCGGTGGGGAAGAAGTTCGTCCCCTGGACCGTCAGCCGGCCGCCGGCCTTGGACAGGCGCGTGGTGAAGTCGCCGTAGTCGCGCCGCGACTGCGGGCTCCAGCCGACCTCGGCCGTGGCGATGACCCGCGGGAAGCTGTAGTACTGCGCCTGCCCGACGCGCCGGATGAACTCCCCCCACAGGGCCGACTCGACGCCCAGCACGCTGCTCTCCTGGATGCCGGGGACGAACGTGCCGGGATCCCAGTTGTAGTGGCGGTCCAGCCCGCACGGCCCGCCGCACGCCCACGTGCCGCCCTGAGGCTGGCGGGAGTCCTGCTTCTGCGGCACGTAGGTGTTGGCCGCGGGGGAGAGGATCACCTTGGCGCCGCGGTTGTTCACCGCCGCGGCCACGGCGCTGCGGTTGCCGTTCCAGAACTGGACGACGGCCTTGCCCTGCGGGAGCGCGGTCCCGGCGTATTCGTTCCAGCCGACGACGGTCTTGCCGAGGGAGGCGACGTCCCGCGTGAACGCGTCGACCATCGTCGTGTAGTCGGCGTGGTCGGTGACATGCGCCTCGTCGCCACCGATGTGCAGATACGGCCCCGGGGTCATCTCGGAGATCTCGGTGAGGACGTGCCTGACGAACTCGTACGTCACGTCGCTGCCGGCGTCGAACGACGAGTAGCCGACCGAGCCGGTGCCGTTGTGCGGCACGGTCGCCTGCCCCGGTTGCGGCCGTGGCCGGGCACCGGGGGTGTTGAGCTGCGGGATCGCGTGCAGCGCGGCGTTGGTGTGGCCGGGCATGTCGATCTCGGGGATCACCGTCATGCCGTTCTCGGCGGCGTGACGGACTATCTCGGCGTAGTCGGCCTTCGTGTAGTGGCCGGTGATGCCCAGCTCGGTGCCCATCAGCTGGCCACTGGCGTTGTACGTCATCGCGGTGGCGCCGCTCACCCCGGTGAGCAGGCCGTAGTCGATGCCGGACGGGTTGTCCCGTGGGTCGTCGATCGCGATGCGCCACCCCTGGTCGTCGGTCAGGTGCAGGTGGAGGCGGTTGATCTTGAACTGCGCCGCGGCGTCGATGGTGGCCTTGACCTCCTCCACGGGGTAGAAGCTGCGGGCGACGTCGAGCATCACGCCGCGGTGCTCGAAGCGGGGGTAGTCGGTGATCGTCACCGCGGGCACCGTCCAGTCGGCGGCGACGACGGTGTCGGACTCCACCCACTGGGGCAGCAGTTGGCGCAGCGTCTGCACGCCGTTGAGCGCGCCGTTGGGAGTGGCGGCGCCGATCCTGACGCGGTCGGCGGTGGCGGTGAGCGTGTACCCCTCGGCCTCGTGACCGGCGGGCCCCTTCCCCGGCCCGACGTCGATGACGATCGGCGCGGGTCCCCATCCCCGGCCGGCGACGGGCAGGCGGTGCCCGGTCGACCGGCGGAGCACACCGGCCAGATACTCCGCCGGCGCCTTGGCGCCGTCGCCGAGGGCGACGATGCGGGTGTTGGCGTGCAGGGTGAACGGCGTGCCGCCGTGCTCCTGGACCGACACCGGCTCGGGCAGCAGGCCGAGCGTCGGCTCGGGCGGCGCGGCCGGGCGGTCCCAGATCTCGAACTCCGAGACCGAGTATCCGTAGGCCGCCCAGCGCTGGCGTCCCTGCATCCGGACGAAGGACACCGGGTCCTTGGACCCCACCTCTATGACGTCGGTCCGGGGACAGGTGTCGCGCCGCAGGTCGGCGACGTCGGTCCAGGTGGCACCGTCGGCCGAGGTCTGCAGGACGAACTCACGGGCGCAGGCGTTGGGCCAGGAGATCTTGACATGGTCGACCGCGGCCGGCCTGGCCAGCGCGACCTGCACCCAGTTGTCGTCCTGGTACTTCGACGACCAGCGGGTGCCCGGGGCGCCGTCGTTGACGTGCGCCGCGACGAAGTCGTCGCGGTCGAGTTCGACGCTGGAGGCGGTGGCCGTGCCGGTCAGGGCGAGGTTGACCGGGGTGGGGGAGGAGGTGGGGGAGGCGGCGGACGCCTGCGCGGCGCCCGGTGGCGCGAGCAGCGCCGCGGCGAGCAGCGCCGGGAGGGCTGCGGTGAGCAGGGCAGGCAGGGCGGCGGAGATCGGGCGGCGTCGCGGCCGCAAGGGGGGACGGGACGGGGCATCCGGCATGGGGGGCTCCTTCGCGGCATCCGCCCGGTACCGGCCGGGCGTGCTTCCGATGTGGCACTCGGTAACGCCAGAGTGTGGGCGCCGCGCCCTATTACGTCAATGCTTCGGACATAAATGGGTCGGATGGTGGTCCAGGTTCTGGGGCGTTCCTGTCTGGAGGGCGGCCGGCTGTCGGTGCGGGCGTCTTTCCATCAACGGATCGGAAAATATCGAGGGGGCGGGAGCCGGTGGCCCGGCATCCCGGACCGGGTGCCCTCTTGACGTCATTTATTCCGAAGAGTTGACTATATTGGTCCGGGGGCGCCATCATGGCTCCATGACCAGGCCCACCGACGCGCTGCAGCGACTCCGCCGGGTGCACGAGGAGGCGGTGCTCGACGCATTGCGCTCATCGGGGGCGCTGAGCCGTACCGAGCTGATCAATCGTACCGGCCTGTCCCGCACCACGCTGTTCGCGATCATCTCCGAGATGGTCGAGCGGGGCGCGGTCGTCGAGGTCGAGGCGCCCGTCTCCGGCGCGCGCGGGCGCGGCCGCCCCGCGACGCTTGTGGCGCTCAGCCCGGAGGCGGGCCAGCTCGTCGGCCTCGACCTGGCCCGCCACCGGGTCCACCTGGCCGTGGCCAACGTCTCGCACCAGATCATCGCCACCGGCATGGAGGACGTCCCCGAGGACGCCGGCGTCACCGAGCAGGCGGAGGCCGCGGTGCGGCTGATCCGGCGGGTGATCGGGGAGCGGGGGGTGCGCCTCGGCGCGCTGGAGGCGATCGGGCTGGGCCTCGTCGGGGTCATGGACGACCCGGCCCTGCCCGCGGGCATCGTGCCCGCGCGCTACACGCCGGTCACCGAGCGCCTGGAGCGGGAGTTCGGCGTGCGCGTCGCGGTCGACAACAACGCCAGGCTGGCGGCGCTGGCCGAGAACACCTGGGGCGCGGCCCGGTCGGTCGACGACATGGTCTACGTGCGCTGGTCGGTCGGGGTGGGGGGCGGCTTCATCGTGGGCGGCCGGCTCGTGCGGGGCGCGCACGGCGCGGCGGGGGAGATCGGCCACGTCTCGCTGGACCCCGACGGCCCCGCCTGCCACTGCGGCAGCCGGGGCTGCCTGGAGCGGCGTATCGGCGGCCGGGCACTGCTAGAGTCCTGCGCGGCGCGGGGCGTCCGCCTCGCCGACCTCGACGCGCTGGTCGGCGCGGCGCAGGACCGGGTCCCCGAGGTGTGCGAGCTGATCGCCGCGGCCGCCGCCGACCTGGGGCGGATCCTGGCCGACACCGTGGTCCAGCTCGATCCCGAGCGCGTGGTGGTGGGCGGTGAGCTCGCCTCGCTCGGCAGCCTGGTCCTGGAGCCGATCCGTGCCGCGATCGCCCGGCTCTCCCTGCCGAACTCCTCCCGCGCCATCGAGGTGACACCCGCCGATCTCGGCGTGAACGCCTCGGCCATGGGCGCCATCGCCCTCCTGCTCCACGAGGAGCCCGCGATCCCCGCGCATCTGCGCCCCGCCAGCGGCTGATTTCCGCCACCCTCCGGAAGATCCACGTTCCCTTCCCGGGCCGCCGCGCGCCCTTTCGGGCGGGCCCGCCCGGGGCTGAGCAGGTGCCATCCGGGTGGACGGTCGCTGCAAAGGATCATGTCCTGCCTCTTGCCGCACCCTTTCGCGGTCATTAATGTAAAGCCTTGGGAATAAATGATGATCGGAGAGAGTGTGACCACCCCACGCAACGTCCTCTTCCTGATGACAGACCAGCATCGGGTCGACACCCTCGGCTGCTATGGCAACCCCGTGGCGCGCACGCCGGCACTGGACGGTCTGGCCGCGGAGGGCGCCCGCTTCGACCGCTTCTACACGCCGACGGCGATCTGCACCCCCGCGCGGGCGTCGCTGTTCACCGGCCTGCACCCCTTCAGGCACGGCCTGCTGGTCAACCCCGAGCGCAACGGCGGCGCCCGCGACGAGGTCGCCGACGGCCACCCCGTCCTGTCGGCGCCGCTGCTGGCCGCGGGCTACAACCTGGGCCACGTCGGCAAGTGGCACATCGGCCGTGAGCGCGGCCCCGAGTTCTACGACATGGACGGCGAACACCTGCCGGGCGCGCTCAACCCCTTCCACCACCCCTCCTACGAGCGCTGGCTCAAGGAGCACGGCCACCCGCCCTTCGCGGTGCGCGAGGCCGTCTTCGGCCGGGCGCCCAACGACTCCGGGCGCGGCCACCTGATCGCCGGCCGGCTCGGGCAGCCGGCCGAGGCGACCGTCGAGGCGTTCCTGGCCGACCGTACGCTGGAGCTGCTGGAACGCTACGCCCGCGACTTCCACGACGGCGGCCGCCGCTTCGTGCTCTCCTGCCACTGGTACGGCCCGCACCTGCCGTACCTGATCCCCGACGAGTACTACGACATGTACGATCCCGAGCTGGTGCCGCTGCCCGCCTCGATGGCCGAGACCTTCGCCGGCAAGCCGGACGTGCAGCGCCGCTACGCCGAATACTGGTCGGCCGACCACTTCGACGCCGACGCCTGGCGCAAGCTGATCGCGGTCTACTGGGGCTACGTCACGATGATCGACGACCAGGTCGGCCGCCTGCTCGGCGCGCTGCGAGAGCTGGGCCTGTGGGAGGAGACCGCGGTGGTGTTCACCGCCGACCACGGCGAGTTCACCGGCGCCCACCGGCTCAACGACAAGGGTCCGGCGATGTATGAGGACATCTACCGCATCCCCGGCATCGTCCGCGTCCCCGGCGCGCCGCCGCGGGTCGTCGAGGAGTTCGCCACGCTGATCGACCTCAACCCGACGGTCCTCGACCTGGCCGGGCTGCCCCCGCAGGAGCCCTGCGACGGCCGGAGCCTGCTCCCGCTGGTCAACGGGGAGCGGGTGGACGGGCGGTCACAGGTGGTCGCCGAGTTCCACGGCCACCACTTCCCCTACTCCCAGCGCATGCTCAGGGACCGCGGCCACAAGCTGGTGTTCAACCCCGAGAGCGTGCACGAGCTCTACGACCTGGAGGCCGACCCGCACGAGCTGCACAACGTCTACGAGGCCCCCGCCTACGCCGGAGTGCGGCGCGACCTGACGGCGCGGCTCTATCAGGAGCTGCTGCGCCGCGGTGATCCCGCCTACACCTGGATGAGCTACATGGCCGACATCGGCGGGGAGCGCGCCCCCGACGTCGACGGCGTCGCCGACGAGGTGGCCTGAGATGACCGCCGTGCAGAAGCGGTCCGCCGCGCGGACCTCGCCCGAGGCGGGGCGGGGCGGGGGCGGGGCCCGCTCGACGCTGGCGCTCACCGTGGGATCGGGCATCCTGGGGCTGCTGGTGTGGGTGGTCCTGGCGGGCAGCGGGATCCAGGGCTTCCCCGGGCCGGTCGCGGTCGTCGAGCGCGCCGTGCAGTCGATCGGCGACGGCACGCTGCCCGGTGATCTGCTGGCCAGCCTGCGCCGGGTCCTGACCGGTTTCGTGCTCGGTGTGGCGCTGGCCGTACCGGTCGGGTTCCTGATGGGCTGGTACCGGCCCGTGCGCGGGCTGGTCGAGCCCTGGCTGCAGTTCTTCCGCATGGTGCCGCCACTGGCGATCATCCCGCTCGCCATCGTGCTCATGGGCATCGGGGAGACCCCCAAGATCTTCGTGATCTTCCTGGCCTCGTTCCTGTCGTCGGTGGTCTCCACCTTCCAGGGGGTGGTCTCGGTCGACTCCACCCTGATCAACGCCGCCCGGGTGCTCGGCGCCAGGGACCGCACGGTCTTCACCGGGGTCGTGGTGCCGGCCTCCACCCCGTTCATCCTCGTGGGCATGCGCATCGGCCTGGGCGCCTCCTGGGCCACGGTGGTCGCCGCCGAGCTGATCGCCGCGCAGGAGGGGCTGGGCTACCGGATGCAGCAGGCCCAGCTCTACTACGACCTTCCCACGATCTTCGTCCAACTGATCGTCATCGGCCTCGTCGGGCTCGTCATGGACCGCGCCCTGCTGCTCGCGGAACGTCGCCTGACGAGCTGGCAGGAACGGAGGTGAACGCGGTGGCTCCCAAGATCGAGTTCCGCGGGGTCTCGCACCGGTTCGACCTCGGCGGAAGCGACTTCGCCGCGCTCGACCGCGTCGATCTGGACATCGCCGACGGCGAGTTCGTCACCGTCGTCGGGCCTTCGGGCTGCGGCAAGAGCACGCTGATGAACGTCGCGGCCGGCCTGCTGGAGCCCGCCGAGGGCTCGGTGCTGGTCGACGGGGTCCCGGTGCGCGGACCGAGCCCGCAGCGCGGAGTGATCTTCCAGCAGTACGCGCTCTTCCCCTGGATGAGCGTCCGCAAGAACGTCGAGTTCGGTCTGAAGATCGCCGGAGTCGGCGCGGCCGAGCGGCGCGCCAGAGCACAGTACTTCATCGACGTGGTCGGGCTCACCGACTTCGCCGACGCGCTCCCCAAGACGCTGTCGGGCGGCATGAAGCAGCGCTGCGCCATCGCCCGCGCCTACGCGGTCGACCCCACCATCCTGCTGATGGACGAGCCCTTCGGCGCCCTGGACGCGCTCACCCGGGTGCAGCTCCAGGACCGGCTCCTGGACACCTGGAGCCGGGAACGGCGCACGGTGCTGTTCATCACCCACGACGTGGACGAGGCGGTCTACCTGGCCAACCGGGTGATCGTCATGGCCGCCCGCCCCGGCCGCGTCCACCGCGTCATCGAGGTGGACCTCCCCTACCCGCGCACGGAGGAGATCCGGCTGTCGGCGGAGTTCGCCGAGCTCCGCGGGCAGGTCTGGCACTCCGTCTACCATCAGCCCACCCCCCTGGAAAGGACCTCACCATGAGGCGTCCCCGCAGGCTGGCCGCGGTCCTCACCGCCGTGCTGGCCCTTGTGCTCCCCGTCGCCGCCTGCGGCTCGTCCGCCGACGGAGCGGGGGCGGAGAAGGTGCGTTTCGGCTACATCGCCGACTTCTCCGGCGCCGCCGTACTCGCCGCGGCCGACAAGCAGGGACTGTGGGCCAAGCACGGCCTGGAGCCCGAGCTGAAGGTCTTCACCAACGGTCCTCTGCAGATCCAGGCCCTCGGCTCCGGCGACATCGACTTCGGCTACATCGGCTCCGGCGCGGCCTGGCTGCCGGCCAGCGGCAGAGCCCGCATCATCGCGCCCAACATGCTCGGCCAGGCCGACCGCGTCATCACCCACGCCGATTCCGGCATCACCTCCGTCGCGGGGCTGAAGGGCAGGCGGATCGGCGTGCCCGAGGGGACCTCCGGCGACATGATCCTGGAGCTCGCGCTCAAGAAGGCGGGACTGACCGGCAAGGACGTCGAGAAGGTCAACATGGACCCGAGCACGGTGGTCACCGCCTTCTCCTCCGGGCAGATCGACGCCGCGGCCATCTGGTACCCGCTGATCGACACCATCAAGAAGAACGCCCCCGACCTGGTCGAGCTGACCAAGAGTGAGGACTACTACCCCGAGCTCAGCTTCCCCAGCTCCTTCGTCGCCCGCAACGACCTGGTCAAGGACGGCCCGGCGACGGTCTCCAAGGTGCTCAAGGTCATCCAGGAGGCCAACGACTGGGTCGCGGCCCACACCGCCGAGGCCGAGCAGCTCACCGCGGCGTTCGTCAAGGCCCCCGCCGAGCAGTTCAAGGGCGCCTCCGCCGTCACCAAGATCCTTCCTACCGCCGAGCTGGCCAGGCTGACCGAGGACGGATCGGTCGCCGGCTGGTACAAGGGCCTGGCCGACATCTTCGTCACCATGGGTAAGCTGACCGAATCGCCCGACCCCGCCACCTACTACACCGCTGACCTGTACCGCTCGGCCGCCTCCGGATGACGCCGGGCGGCCACGGTCGGCCGGAGCGGTCTCCGCGCCCCGGCCCGGCCGGGGCCGGGCCGGGCGGCGGGAGGCGTCCCCGCCCGCGGGGACACCCGTGGACGTGCCGGGGCACATCGGAAAGGACTGAGCGATGCCCTCATGCTGTGGCGGTGGCCGCGGCGACCTGCCGGCCCCGGCCGTGGCGCCGGCCGACCGGCCGCAGGCGCCGGACGGGGTGACCGTACCGGGATGGCACCGGGAGGCGGTGGCACTGGACGGCGGCCGGTTCCTGATGGGCACCGAGGACGCCGACGGTTTCCCCGAGGACGCCGAGGGGCCGGTGCGCCCGGTGGCGGTGGAGCCGTTCGCGGTGGACCGGTACGCGGTGACCAATGCGCGGTTCGCCAGGTTCGTCGAGGCCACCGGCCATCTCACGGAGGCCGAGCGCTTCGGCTGGTCGTACGTGTTCGCGGGGTTCCTGCCGGGCGCGCTGCGGCGGGTGTCACCGCGCCCGCCGCAGACACCGTGGTGGTGCGGGGTGAGCGGGGCGGACTGGCGCCATCCGGAAGGGCCGGACTCGGACCTGGAGGGGCGCTGGGACCATCCGGTGGTGCACGTGTCCTGGAGCGACGCGGTGGCGTTCTGCGCCTGGGCGGGCGGGCGCCTGCCGGCCGAGGCGGAGTGGGAGTACGCCGCCCGCGGCGGCCTGGAGCAGCGGCGCTACCCCTGGGGGGATGAGCTGACCCCGGACGGCGAGCACCGCTGCAACATCTGGCAGGGCCACTTCCCGACCCGCAACACCGCCGAGGACGGCCACCGGGGGACGGCGCCGGTCGACGCCTACGCCCCCAACGGGTACGGCCTGCACAACTGCGTGGGCAACGTGTGGGAGTGGTGCGCCGACCCCTGGGGCGCAGGGGAGGGGTCCAAGGTGATGCGGGGCGGCTCCTACATGTGTCACGACTCCTACTGCAACCGCTACCGGGTGGCCGCCCGCACCCGTAACACCCCCGACAGCAGCGCCGGCAACATCGGCTTCCGCATGGTGTCCGCGAGCGTGCCGCAGAAGGTCTGACCCGTCCCCGCGCGCCGGAGGCGGTGGGACCGCGGGCGGCGCCGCCCCGCCGAGGGGCTGTCGACGACGCCTGGCGGTCACTCCCGCGCTGAGCGGGCGCCTCAGCCGGCGAGGCCGGGGGCCTCCTCCTGGCCGAAGGTGATCACGATGTATCTGCCGTTGGCGTAGCTGACCACAGGCCGTCCGAGCAGGTCACCCACCCTGCGGGCGACCGCCTGGAACAGCTCCGCCATCTCCGGCGTGTCGGCGCTCACCCTGAACCGCCCGTCGGCGGCGAGTCGCTGGGCGACAAGGGGGACGAAGTTCGCCTCGGCCCGGACCCTCTCCTCCGCGCTGAGAGGGGTGTGCCGAGTCGCGGGCTGCGTGCCGAAAGGGTGGGTCATCACTGGTCTCCTCGTGATCGCGATCGTCCCAGGGTGCCATCCGCGCACCCCTTCTGACGACACTCCCCGGCACGGCTGTCTTCGAGTGCCCGGCGGCCACCTGGAGCGGCCGGCAGATCGGGTCAAGTGTCGCGATAGCGCAGAATTGTCCGCGGCCACCGCCGTCTGTTACCCAAGGAGCTGCAGCCCGTGACGCACCCGTCCGCCGACCCCACTGCCGTGCTTGAGACCCTCGCGGGGCACGGCGAGCGCTACCGGCTGGAGGCCGGCCTGAATCCGGAGGAGGACTGGATCGCCGCAGACAGGTTGCTGGACCCCACTTCCACGGAGTTGACCCAAGTTCTCGAAGCCGAACGCGTGGGCAGTGGGCAGGTGTCCGCACACGCGGTGGCCCTCACGGTCATGGCGGTCTACGCCGGCACCGTGACCGCTCCCGCGCTGCTGGCCTGGGCGTTGTACGGGGTGGTGCTGGACGTCCGGCCGGAGAACGTGGCGCTCCGGCTCGGTGACCACGGTTTCAAGGCCGTCGCGCTGCGCAGGCCGCGGCTGGTCGACGTCTCGGGCATGACCGGCGACGAACGGCTGGGGCTGCTGGTGAAGCAGGTACTCGACGATCACCTTTTCCCGCTCGCCGACGCGATGCGCGTGTGCAGCCGGGCGGGCAGGCGCCAGCTCCACGGCGGCATCGCCCAGGGATGTGCCGCGGCGTTCAGCGCCGCGAGCAGGTCGTCGGGCGCCGAGGTGGATGTGCTGCAGCGCGCCTATGACGAGTTCCTCGCGGCCTGCCCGCAGGAGCTGGGCAGGCTCGGCGAGATGATCCGGCTCGCCGAGGGCGGCCGGGAGGGGCTGTTCTATCTACGCCGGACGTGCTGCCTCTTCTACACCGCGGACCATGGCGAGAAGTGCGCCAGTTGCTGTCTCGACAGCGTGGAGGACCGCGTGACCAACTATCGCCGGATCCTCGCGGGCGGCGCCATCCCACACTGATCCGGCTGCGTGATCCTCAAGGCCCCGCCGCAGACCGACCGCCCGTGTCCGGAGAGTCAAAGAGCCGATCCGAGCTTTCAAGGCGACGGCCACACCTTGTCCGCGACCGTTCCACGATCCACCACCGTGACACCCTGTCGGCCGGACAGGGCTCTGGCCGGCCTCCGTGTTGACCGGTGGTGGATCGTCGAAGATCAGTTCGAAGCGGGCCGGTAGACGACGGAGAACTGCCGCCCTCCGTCTGACGACTCCATGACGGTCCCGTCATCCATGGCCGCGAGGAGACGCTGCCGGTTGACGGCGGTGAAGGCAGCGGCCTGGCCAGGCAGGCGGCCCGATGCCTGCCAGGTCCTACCGCCGTTCTTGCTGGCCTGCACCTGGCCGTCGACACCGACTCCGATCAACTCGTCCTTGCTGAGAGAGTCCACATGGGAGAGGAGGGGGACACCGGTGAGCGCGGTGAAATTCATGCCGCTGTCATGGCTGACCTGGAGCCCGTCCGGTGTGGTCGCGTATACACGGTTCGGCTCTTCCGCGTGACCGGCTAGGTCGATCACCTGTGCCTCCGCTCCCGGTGTCCAGGTCCGGCCCTCATCGCCGCTACGCCGTACCCGCTCCGTCTGACTGTCGTAGGCATAGAGAGCCGTTCCCGCCGGCTGGATCGAGTGGAAGTCGGCACTGCCCGCCTCCGATACCGAGGTCCAAGTGGTGCCGGCGTCCGTCGTACGGATCAGGCCCAGGTGCGGGGAGCCGCCGGGTGGGACGTCGGCCGCCGCGGGGTGCCCGCTTGCGAGGAAAGTCCTCGGGCCGACGACGGTGAACCCCATGTGATCTTGGACGCGGTCGGCGATGCGCCGGGCGGTGTCGGTGGACCGGACCTGGAACAGTCCGTAGTGCCCCGCGATGTAGATCGTGCCGTCGGCAGGGTCGACGCCGAGGCCGTGGACGTGACCGATCCCGGGATCGGCGGGATCAGCGGCCTTCCCCGGTGACTCCTCGGCGCATGCCGTACCGAGAAGAGCCAGGAGTGCCAGGGCGGCGCTTGCGCGCAGGCGGAGACGCTGATCGATGGAGGCCATGGCGGTAGCTTAGCCAGCTCTACTACTAGCTATCGTAGGTCATTCGGTGGCTGGAGGATCGAGATGTTTTGGCAGGGGAGGCCCATCAGCTCTACGCCGATCGACCATAGTAGAGTCGCGGCTTGCCGGGGTGCTCTGGGGTGAAGTGGATCATTCGTGAAGATCCAGCACTTTTGGGGCTTTACGGGGAAAAAGTCATTGATGTATACCCCCCTTAGGTATATTGTGGCCGGGGCTAGTGTGACGTGCGAGTCAGGAGATTGTGATGTCGGAACCGATGCACCACATGGATCACGCCGGACATGAAGGGCACGGAGAGCACCACGGGCATGAGCAGCACGGGCACGCGGGTCCCTCTCACGCCGGTCACTCTCATGCCGACCCTTCTCACGCCGGTCACTCTCACGCGGGCCACTCCGGGAAGGTGACGTGGCGGGCGGCGGCGTCGGCGACCCTGCACTGCCTCACCGGATGTGCCATCGGCGAGGTGCTCGGCATGGTGATCGGCACGGCCCTGGGCTGGTCCAACACGCCGACCATCGTCCTGGCCGTCATCCTGGCCTTCTTCTTCGGTTACGCGCTCACCATCGTGGGACTGCGCAAGTCCGGTCTCGGCTGGCGCGAGCTCGTACGGCTGGCCCTCGCCGCCGACACCGTGTCCATCATCGTCATGGAGATCGTCGACAACGGAGTGATGATGGTGGTGCCCGGCGCCATGGACGCCGGCCTCACCTCGGTCCTGTTCTGGGGCGCTCTCGCGTTCTCCCTGCTGGTGGCCTTCCTCGTCACCACCCCGATCAACAAGTGGATCATCGGCAAGGGCAAGGGACACGCGGTGGTCCACGCCTACCACCACTGACAACCCGCCTCACCGGCGGGAGGCGGAGGTCTCCCCGGGCCGCACCTGGCGGCTCCCGGACCAAGGCGATCGATTCCTCCCCGGCCCGGGTCCACACGACCGGGGAGGAGTCGGCCGTCCACCTGGAGATCTCATGTCCGTGCACCTGGACATCCGATGCGGGACCTCCTCGGCCCGGCCGCACGGACGCCACCGGTGACTGCCGCGGGACTACCCGCCGGTCAGGCGGCCGCGCCGCTGATCCGGAACGGCAGCACGGCGACGTTCGACGCCACGCCCAGCTCGCGCAGGTCACGGGCGTCGACCGTGCCATCGCCCGTGACGTCCTTGACCACGTCAGGGGCGTCGTCGAGCACGCCGTTGCCGTCGAGGTCCTTCACGACCGCGACGGTCACCACACTGTCGACGTCCTTGCCGAACAGCGCCTTGCCGACCAGCCAGGAGTCCCAGATCCTGATCCCGCTCCGGTCCCGCTGGGCCACCCCGGTGACGTTGAACAGGTTCGCCAGGTTGGTGCCAGGCCCGGAGAAGCCTGTCGTGGTGGAGAGCAGGACGACAAGGCCGGGCAGCTTGTCGTCCTTGCCGGGCCCGAACGTGCCGGTGCCACCCTGGGGCCCGGTGACCTGCGGCCCGCTCCACCCCGCCGCCTTGAGGCCGTCGCGGTAGTGGACGGACAGCTCCATCGTCCAGGCCGCTCCCTCCACCCCGGTCAACGCGCCGGCCCTCGGCGACTGGATGCGCACCTGGGCGCGCTGCTCGGACCCGGACGCCGTGTCCGCCAGCGCGGGAACCGCTGACACCGCGGTCACCGAGAGCGCCGCCCCGAGCGCCGCCGTCCAAACACCTCTACGCATGTCGTCTCCTCCGTCGGTTGCTGATGTCGCTGGTGACGGGAGGGAGTACGGTGCCACCGCGCGTCGCGTTCACGCGAAAATGGATGAACGCCACAGAGATCCGTTCCGTATGCCCCAGGAAACATGCCCCAGGAAACGGGAGGAGGACGCGTGCGGCTGGATGACGAGGCCACGTTGCGGACGGTCTACGACGATCACGGAGGCGAGCTGTTCGCCTTTGCCAGCAGGTCGCTCGGCGACCCTGGGCTGGCCGAGGACGCGGTGCAGGAGACCTTCGTCCGCGCCTGGCGTACCGCGGCCCGCTACGACCACCGGCAGTCGTCCCCGCGCACCTGGCTCTTCGCGATCTGCAGGAATGTGGTGATCGACCTCATGCGGGCGCGGTCCGTGCGGCCGCAGCTCTCGGCCGAGCAGGAGAAGGACCTGCCGGCGGGCAACGATCTGGAGGGGCTGCTGCTCGGCATGCAGGTCGAGGAAGCGCTGCGACGCCTGTCGCCGGAGCAGCGGCACATCCTGGTGGAGGTCCATCTGCGTGACCGGGCGCCCGCCGAGGTCGCCGCCGAACTGCGCATTCCTCCGGGTACGGTGCGCAGCAGGGTGTTCTACGCGCTCAAGGCGCTCCGCCTGGTCATGGAGGAGATGGGGTGGGACGGTGATTAGCTGCCGCGACTATCAGTCCCTTCTCGGGATGCATGCACTCGGCCGCCTGCCGAAGACCGAGACCGCCACGCTGCTCGCGCACGCCGACGGCTGCCCAGGCTGCCGGGCCGAGCTGGACGGGCTGCGCGCGATGGCCGGCGCGCTCGGCCACGCCGACCCCGACCGCGTGTCCCGGCTGCCCGCGCCGCCGCCCTGGCTGCGCGAGAGCGTGCTGACCGCCGTCGGCACCCGGCACGCGCGCAGGCGCCGGCGCAGGCTGGCCTGGGCCGGAGGGCTGGCGGCGGCGGCCGCGATCGCGGGGGTGACGTTGCTTTCCGGGCTGTCCGGCACGGACAGGCCCACGGTGGCGTACGGATCGGGCGGTATGCGGGTCTCCGCCGAGTTGGACGCCCGCCAGTGGGGCACGGCCGTGGATCTGTCGGTCAGCGGCCTGACCACCGGCCAGCGCTACCTCGTCTGGCTGGAGCACCGCGACGGCAGCCGGATCCCGGCGGGGAGCTTCACCGCGAGGGGCATGGGCCTGACCATGGAGCTGTCGGCGGCCGTGCAGGGCGACGAGGTGGTCGCGCTCGGCCTGAGCACCGTACCCGGCGGCCCGGCCGTGCTCCGCGCGCTGATCAGCCGTTGACGGCCCGCGCCCGATGGGACGCGGGCCGCCAACGGTTCCGCGGTAGACCTTGCAGCGGTGCCGGAACCGGCGGTCCGGGGTCGAGGAACAGCGGAATCCAAGCCGATGACAAGTAATGATCAGTAGCTTGCCCGGCATGAGAAAGCGATCTTCTGTTCTCGCCGTGTCGGCCGCGGCCGCCGTACTCGCCGCTCCCACCGCCGCGCCGGCCGCGGCGGACTCGCCGGCGGCGGCGTCGGCTTCGGGGACCAAAGCCTTCTCCTTCCGGGGGATGAGCCTGAAGATTCCCGCCACTTGGAAGGTGTACGACTACACGGACCGGGTCCTGGTGGCGACCGGTAGCTGCAAGATCCCCGAGCCCTTCGCCCCGAACTGCCGGGGGTTCTGGCTGTACGGCCCGAAGGTGATCGCCTACGGCGCCGAGGGCCGCCGTTACACCGGTGAGAAGCCGTTCGTCCCGGCCAGTGGGGCGCCGGTGGGCTGCCCCTTCGAGTACGGAAGTATCCAGGTGATCGGCAAGGCCACCTCGACGGGGCCGCGCCAGGTCGGGCGCGGGCACAAGGCGAAGTACACCGCCTGGGCCGGCCGGTGCGTGAAGCAGAGGAGCGGCCGGCAGACGGAGAGTTTCATCCAGCGGGAGTGGTTCCTGCCCGAGTCGAAGATCGTCATAGTGGACGTGTGGGGCGACCGGCAGCTGCCGGGCCTGCTGAAGAACGCTGTTTGGAGCTGACCTGAGGGCGGGGGAGTGAGCCGGACCTCCCGCTCCCCTCACCGGCCAGCAGCAGTATTCCGGCGCGGCTCGTGATCGAGGCGCTCGGCCGGTAGGGCGGCGCGGCCCTCGTCGTTCGGATCTGTCGCGGACCGGATGCCACCTCGACATGCCGGACGACTCGCAGGAGATCCCGCGAGCGCACAGTCCGCACTCGAACAGGTCCTAGCCGGAGAACCTCTTCGCGCGGTCCCGGGCCCATTGCGCGGCCTTGGCCGCCTGGTCGCCGGTGACGGGCGCGCCGGGCATCCGGCTCAGGCGCTCCACCTGATCGGCGAAGCGCAGGTGCTCCCGGTGAGCGTGTTCCCGGCAGGCGAGGCAGGTGACGCTCTCCGGACGGGGAGAGGTCATCACATAGGGCGCCTGGAGCCCGCAACCGGTGGTGACGACACTCGGCGCGTCGGGTACGAGCCCCAGCGACGACACGATCACATTGCGGAAGGCGGCACCGGCCTGCACCGCCTTCTGCTCGACGTGGATGTGCGGATCGGTATCGCTCATCTGCCCCCACGCCTCCGTCCGAGTCGTCCCGGAATCAGATTAATACGTTTGATAAAAAACGGCGGTTGTTCATCTGGCCCATCATGTACATCATGTACATGCGGCGTAGGGTGGCCGTATGACCATCGACTCGCTGGGCATCGCCGAAGCCCGATCGCAGCTCGGCACCCTCGTGGCCCGAGCCGTCCACGGCCACCAGCCCACCACGATCAGTCGCTCCACCAGCGAGCGCGCCGTCCTCATCTCCGAAGCCGACTACGAGGCGCTGCTACGGGCCCGCCAGGAGCTGGAGGCCGGCCAGGTCCGTGAGGCCATCGCCGCTCGCGAGCGGGGTGAGTCGACCATGCACCGCTACGAGAGCCGCGACGAGCTGTACGCCGACTTCGGCCTCGCGCCCGGCGATCGATCTTGAAGCGGCCGCTCGATCTCGCCGACGCCGTCCGCAGAGCACTGCACCAGGCTGCCCCTGGCTTGCGCATCGCGATCATCGACACTCTGCTCGACCTCACCGAGGAGCCCGAACCGCTGGGCGCCCGCCCCTACGGCGGCATCCCCGGCGCATCCGAGCTGCGCACCGACACCTTCCGCGTCGTCTACACCCATGGGGTGGATCACGTGTCGGTGTGGGTCCTGCAGATCAACACCTGATCCAGAAGGGGCCCGGAGCGGGCCGAAGACGCTGCGGACGTCCGACGTGCCGCCGTGACCGGCGGCGCCTCCGCCCACGGCCGGGTCTCCGGCCAGGCCCGCTCCGACGACGGCCTCCTCTCCCCGGATACGGATGATCGCTTCCGGAACCGCCGCCCGCACCTGGTAAGACGGAAGCCCGCACCTCCGATCGAGGACGCCGCATGTTCATCGATGGCAACGAGATGTTCGTCGACGACACCGAGTGCGACAGATATCTCGACGCGCTCTACCCCGGGAAGAGAGCGGCCGACCCGCGTGACCCCGGCGAGACGTTCCTCCATGAGGACGGGTTCTACCGCTGGGACAGGATGGGCGGCCACCGCGAGACCTACGCCGGGCTGCCCGTCGCCGGATTCCGTATGCTCACCGGCCGCGACACCACCCCCGACCCCTCGCGCTGCGCCGGCTCGACCTGCACCATCACTTCCTGAGTGAGGACATGGGCAGACGGATCCGGCGCGCCCTGCCCGGTGTCGAGATCGACCTCTCCGAACCTCAGGCACATCTGAGGACATGGCGCTACGTCGCCGTCGCGGAGTGAGAAACGTGATGCCGCCGCCGAACAGCCGAAGGAACGGGTGAGACCCGCGGCTTGCGCCGGTCGGGCACTCGGAGGGTATTCTATGAACAAAAAATCAGATTGTTCATATGGAGATACTATGCCGCCGGCGTTCTCCGAGGAGGAGCGGGCGCGGATCACCGAGCGGTTGCTCGACACCGCCACCCGCCTCTTCTCGACCCAGGGCCTGCGCAAGACGTCACTGGAGGAGCTGACGACCCCCGCGGGCATCGCCAAGTCCTCGATCTACGCCTTCTACGACTCCAAGGAGGACCTCTACTTCGAGGCCATGCTGCGGCAGTACGAGGGGGTGCGGCGGCGCGTGATCGACGAAGGGCTCAACCGCGGCACCGACACCCGCGACCGCCTGCGGCGCTTCCTGCGCGCCACGGTCGCCGAACTCGACACCAACCCGCTCTACCGGCGGCTGATGTCCCACCCCGAGGAGATGGGCGCGGTCGCCGCCAAGCTCACCCCCGAGCGGATGGCCGCCGCCGAGGGTGGCCCGATGGCCGATCTGCTCCAGTTCCTCGGCACCCATCTGGAAGGCGATCCGCAGGTGCTGCTCGGCGTGCTGCGCGCGGTCCTGCTGACCCCGCTGTACGCCGAGCACCTGGACGCCGACATCTACCCGGCCGTGATGGACCGCCTGATCGACGCTGTCACAGAAGGGCTCACCCCATGCTGAACGACCTGCCGTACCTGTCGGCCGGTGCAGGACCACCCCTGGTTGTCCTGCTCTACACCCCGCAAGCGGCCAACCCGAGAGGCTTGGCACGCTGGTCCACGATGCGCATGGTGCGACCGTTCACCGAGCATTTCACCGTCTACGTCGTCAACCGCCGACCTGGGCTGCCACCGGGCACGACGATGACCGACCTCGCCGCCGTCTACGCGCAGGCGATCAGAAGCACCTTCGAGGCCCCGGTGAACATGCTGGCCATCTCCACCGGCGGATCCATCGCCCTCCAACTCGCCGCCGACCATCCCGGCCTGGTCGACCGCCTCGTCCTGGCCGGCACGGCCTGCACCCTCGGCCCCGTCGGCAGGCGAGCCCAGCGCGCCTACATCGAGCGCGCACGCCAGGGCAGGCGGCCGAGCCCCGCGCTGGCCGAGGTCGTCACGGAATCGACGACCGGCCGAAGACTGCTCGAAGGCCTGCTGTGGCTGTCCGACAGCGGCCACGAAGACCACACCGACGCCGTCATCGTCCTCGACGCCGAGGACGGCTCCGACCTGAGTGGACGGCTGCACGACATCAAGGCGGCCACGCTGCTGATCCAGGGCGACAGGGACCTGGTCTACCCGCTGGAACTGGCCCGGCAGACGGTGGAAGGCATCCCGGACGCCCAGCTCGTCGTCTACCCGGGCCGGAGCCACAGCGGCACGTTCACCGACAGACGGTTCGCCCCGGACGCCCTGGCCTTCCTGACGGACAGTTGATCAACGCAAGCGGGGTGCTCCCGGCCGGGTCCGGCGAGGCCATCCCGACCGCCGTCGCCCTGGTGGCCGTCCACCTCGGCATCAGCTGCCGGGATCACCCCTTCGAGCCGGTGAAGGCGATGCCGGCGATGAGCTGACGTTGCATGACGGCAAAGAGAACGATCACCGGCAGTGAGGCCACGACCGACCCGGCGAACAGGATGGGGAAGTTGGTCAGGAACTGGCCGCGCAGCGAGGCGAGGCCGGCCGACAGCGTCATCATCTCCGGGTCGGTATTGACCACCAGGGGCCACAGCAGGCTGCTCCACGACCACATGACGGTCAGCATGCCGAGCGCCAGCAGGCCGGGTCTGACCAACGGGAGCAGGATGTGCCAGTAGATCTGCAGCGGGCTGGCCCCGTCGATCGAGGCCGCCTCGTCCAGCTCCCTGGGCAACGACAGGAAGAACTGCCGGAGCATGAAGGTGCCGAACGCGCCGAACACGCCCGGCGCTATCAGCGCCTGAAGAGAGTTCAGCCAACCGAGCCCCTGCATGATCTCGTACCGCGGGATGAGGAACAGCTCTCCAGGCACCATCAGCACGGCCAGGAAGAGCAGGAACAAGGCGCCCCTGCCGGGAAAGCGCAGCCGCGCGAAGGCGAACGCGGCCAGCGAGCACAGCAGCAACTGTCCGGCGGTCACGGCGGCGGTGACCACGACCGTATTGAGGAACTGCCTGGCCAGCGGCACCGACCGGAACACGTCGGCGAAGTTCGACCACTGCCAGGAGGGCGTGAACTTCGGCGGCACCCGCAGCGAGTCCGGCAGCGTCTGCAGTGAGACCACGAGCTGCCATGCGAACGGTGCGAGCATCACCAGCGCGCCGGCGGCCAGGAACACATGCGCCGGCCAGGTCCTGGGCTTACTCATAGTGCACCCACTTCTTCTGCAGCCTGAACTGGATCGCGGTCAGCACCAGGATCAGCACGAGCAGGATGACGGCGATCGCCGCGGCGAGCCCGCGCTGGTTCTGCACGAAGCCCGTCTCGTAGAAGAGGTAGACGATCGTGCGGCTGCCCTCCAGGGCCGGGCTCTTCAGGTCGATCATGAGGTAGACGAGGTCGAAGACCTGCAGCGCGTTGATCATCGTGATGACCACGACGAAGAACGTGGTGGGCGTGAGCAACGGCAGCGTGATGCGGAAGAACTGCCGCAGCCGCCCGGCTCCGTCGATCTCGGCGGCCTCGTAGTAGTGACGCGGAATGCCCTGCAGCCCGGCCAGGAACAGCACCGCGTTGTAGCCGATCGAGCTCCAGATCCCGACGACCGCGATGGCGTAGATCGCGAAGTCGGGGTCGCCGAGCCAGTACGGCCCGTCGATCCCCACCGTGCCCAGGACGTGGTTGATCGCCCCGAAGTCGCCGTTGAACAGGTAGCTCCAGGTCAGGCCCACCGCGGCGGGCATCGTGACCACGGGCAGGAAGTAGAGGGTCCGGTAAATGCTCAGCCCGCGCAGCCCCGGCACGTTCAGCAGCGCTGCGACGACGATGGACAGCGGCACGCCCGCCAGCACCAGCACCGAGTAGAGCAGGGTGTTGCCGAGCGCGCCGTACATCTCCTCGTCGGTGAACAGGTCGGCGAAGTTGGCCGTCCCCACCCAGGTGTAGCCGCCGAAGACGCCCGACTCGGTCATGCTGAGATACAGGGTCTGGGCGATGGGCCACAGGTAGAAGACGGCCAGACCCAGCGCCATCGGGGCGATGAGGAGATACCCCCACGCCCACTCGCGCCTGGAGTGCATCGGTTACTCCTTGGCCAGGATCTCGTTCATCTGCGTCGCGATCTCCTTGGCGACGTCGGCCACCGGCCGCTTGCCCGCCCAGGCCTCGGCGAGCAGTTTGTTCTGCACGTCCTGCCACTGCGCGGTGTTCAGTGACACCGGGTACGGCACGCCGTACGGCATCGAAGCGTTGTAGGTCTCCTTCAGGTGGAAGGAGGGGAAGGCCTTGAACCAGCCCTCCTGCGTGCCGTCACGGAGTGAGAGGGAGCCGCCGCCGGTGTCGCTGAGGATCTTCTGGGCCTGCTCGGAGGTGACGAACTCGGCGAAGGCCGCCGACTCCTTCGGATGCTCGCTCTTGGCCGAGACGGCGTTGGCCAGGCCGAGCAGGATGACGGCTTCCTTACCGGGGCCCGCGGGCAGCGGGGCCACGTCGATCCGCTCGCGGATCTCGGGGTTGGCCCAGAAGGTGGGGGCGAACCAGACGCCGCCGTACAGCATGCCGTACTTGCCGGACTGGAAGAGCGTGATGGGGTCGGTGTCGGCGTAGACCTCCGCCACGGGGCCGACCTTGTCCTTGATCATGCCGGTCCAGTACTCCAGGCCCTGGATCGAGGCGGGGTCGTCGAAGCCGCTCTTCTTGCCGTCCTGCGACAGCACGTGGCCGCCCGCCTGGAGCATCGTGGGGTAGAAGGCGCCCTGGTCCCACATGTGGGCGAGGATGCCGAACTGCTTCTTGGACGGGTCGGTCAGCTTCTTGGCCGCGGCCTTGACGTCGTCCCAGGTCCAGTCGGCGGTGGGGTAGGCCACTCCGGCGGCGTCGAAGAGCTTCTTGTCGTACCAGAGCGCCGGGATGCTCACGTTGTGCGGCAGGCCGTACAACTTGCCGTCGTAGCGGTATCCGTCGACGACCGCCGGGGGAAGGCCCTGGGCCTTCGACTCCTCGATCGGGGTGATGATCCCACCCTTGGCGTACATGCGGACGTTGAGGCTGTTCATCCAGAACACGTCGGGTGCGGCACCGCCGGACGCGGCCGTCTGGAGCTTGGTCCAGTACTGGTCCCACGGGGTGATCTCGAGCTTCACCGTGACGTCGGGATTGGCCTGCTGGAAGGCCGAGATGATCTTCTCCGCGCTCGCCTGGTCGTTCTTGTCCCAGATGGCGTAGCTGATCGTGGCCTTTCCTGAGGCTTCCGGCTGGCTGGAGGAACCGCAGCCGGCAGCCATGACGGTGAGGCCGGCGAGGCAGGCAAGGGGTAGGCGGAAACGCACGTTTGTCTCCAGGGGGGTGGGGGGTGTTCAGAGCCGCAGGTTGGCGGTCCAGTCGGCGAGCTCTCGGTCGATCTCGGCCCTGGTCCGGGGATGGCCGGGAGCGTCAGGGCGTTGCTGCCAGGGGTGCGGGCCGGTGGCCGGGCGATATTCCACACCCAGGGCGTCGAGCCGCTTCTCGTGTACGGCGAGCCGTACGAGAAAGTCCTCGAAGTCGCGCTCGTCGCTCCACATCGCCTCGGCGAAGGCGGCCAGTCGCGGGAAGGCCATGTAGTCGAGGAGCCGGGGCGAGTCGATGTGCTCGGTCCACAGCGCCGCCTGCGCGCCGAGGATCCTGCTCCGCTCCTCCCCGGTGAAGCCGGGGGGGACCGGATCGAAGGCGTGGACAGCGCGCAGGGAGGTCACGCTGCCGATCGGCACCGGCTCCTGCTCGCCCTCCGCCTGGCGGAAATCCAGGTACGTCTCGGCGAACGGGGAGACGACGACGTCGTGGCCGGCTCGCGCGGCCATCGCCGCGCACCTGTCGCCGCGCCAGGCGGCGACGGTGACGCCCAGTGGCAGGCCACCCTCCATGAGTTCGTCCCAGCCGAGCGGCTTGCGCCCGCGCGCCAGCAGGTAGTCGGTGAAGTGCCGCATGAGCCAGCTCTGCAGCTCATCGGCGTCGCGCAGGCCGAGTTCACGGATGCGCTCCTTGGCGGGAACGCTCTCGTTCCACTGGGTCTTGGGGGTCTCGTCGCCGCCGACGCAGACGTACTCGCCGGGGAAGAGTTCGAGGACCTCGTCGAGGACATCGGTGAAGAAGGCGATCGTGTCGTCGGAGACGTTGAGCACGTTCTCGCCGACGCCCCACTCGGTGCGCACCTCCAGGGGGACGTCGAGGTTGCCGAGCTCGGGGTAGGCGGCGATGGCGGCCTGGGTGTGGCCGGGAAGGTCGATCTCCGGGACGACCGTGACGGAGCGGTCGGCGGCGTAGGAGACGATCTCCCTGATGTCGTCCTGGCTGTAGAAGCCGCCGTGCGGGCGCCCGTCGAACAGGCGATGCCGCCTGGCGCCCAGCGGGGACTCGCGCCGCCAGGCGCCGATCTCCGTGAGCTTCGGGTACTTCCTGATCTCCAACCGCCAGCCCTGATCGTCCGTCAGGTGCAGATGGAGGACGTTGAGCTTGTGCGCGGCCAGCAGGTCGATGTACCTCAGCAGGTCGTTCTTGGGCAGGAAGTGCCGCGCGACGTCGATGATGCAGCCGCGCCAGCCGTACTTGGGGGCGTCGACGATCTCGACCGCGGGGATGCTCCAGGTTCTGTCGCCGGTACGGCCGGCGCGGAAGGCGGCCGGGTCGAGCAGCTGGCGAAGGGTCTGCGCCCCGTAGAAGGCGCCTGCCTGGGCCGAGGCCTCGATCAGCACGGACTCCGTCGTGGCGGTGAGCCGATATTCCTCGGGCCCGAGGCCCACGGTGTGGCGGATCTCGACCCCGCCGGGGCCTTCGCGCAGCGGTAGGCCCGTAGCCGGGGTGAGGGCCCGGCGGAGCCACGTCGCGGCGCCGGCCAGCACCGGGTCGGCGGTCAACGGCGTCGCGGCGGTGAAGGTGAACCGCTGTTCTCCGAGTGTGCAGCGGGAAGGCGCCGGGATCGGGGTCACAGTGCCCGCACCGTCCGGGTCGCGCGGGCGCGTTCGGCGGCCCGGACGACGAGGTGCCCGGACAGGGCTCCGGCCGGCGCGGCCCGCCTCGCCGGGTCCGGGTCGGCCGCGATCCGCGCCCGGCCGCCGGCAGCCGCCGCCCTGGCGTAGATCTGGCCGCGCGCTCCTGACCCGACGACGGCTGTGGTCACTGTCATTTTCGGACCCCCTTTATTACAGAGTCCATAGATATTCACAGAAACGGCCTTGCCGTCAAGACCTTCTGTACTGGATGATCCAGCCGGACACCGGCGATATAGTTCAGAGACCATTGATAGTGAGGAGCAAGCCCGTGCGGGTCAGCGGTGGGGACCTTCAGTGGCTGCGACAGCAGAACATTCTGAACAGTCTTCGGGCCCTGCGTGAGGCGTGCGCACCACTGACGCTCACCGAGTTGGTCGCGCGGACCGGGCTGTCGCGAGCCTCCGTGGGCGACGTCGTCGCCGAGCTCCAGCAACGTGGCTGGATCGCCGAGGTCGAGCCCGCGCCGGGCACCTTGGGCAGGCCCGCCAAGCGCTACCGTTTCCGCACCGACGCCGGGCACGTGCTGGGCATCGACATGGGAGTTCACAAGGTCCTGGCCGTGGTCACCGACCTCGCGGGCCGGACTGTCGCCAGCGGCCGGGTCGCCGTCGACCGGCACACCGCCCGGCATGAGCGGCTGGAGGCCGCGTGGCGGGCCATCGACGCCGCGCTCGTCGCCTCCGGCCTGGCGGTCTCCGACATGTGGGGCGCCACCGCGGGGAGCACCGGCGTCGTCAACCGGGAAGGGGTGGTCACCCGGGTCAACGACCTCCCCGACTGGCCCGGAGTCGACCTCGCCGGCCATCTCGGGCAGCGGCTGTCCTGCCCGATCACCATCGAGAACGACAGCAAACTCGCTGCCCTCGCCGAGCAGCGGCTCGGCGTCGCGGCAGGCGTTCGAGACCTTGTCTACCTGCACGTCGGCCGCCGGCCCGGCGCTGCGCTCATCCTCGACGGCCGGCTTCACCACGGGTTCAGCGGGGCCACCGGCGAGGTCGGCCTCATGGAGATCACCGGGTGGCGCACCATGGCCGGCCACCTGGAGAGCTGTCCCGCGGCCGCAGGCGCATCACCCCAGGAGGCCGCGCGGCTCGTCTTCGACGCGGCCCGCGCCGGAGACCCCGGAGCCCAGGCTGCCGTCGATGCCTACGCCCGCCACCTCGCCCTCGGCGCCGCCGCCATGGTGCTGACGCTGGATCCTGAGCTGGTCGTCCTGGGCGGTGGTTTCTCCCGCTCGGCCGACGTCCTGCTTCCCGCTCTCAAGCGGGCCCTCGAACCCCACTGCCTGCGCCTTCCCGAAATCCGCCCCTCGACGCTGGGTGAGGAATGCGTCGCCTTGGGCGGAGCCTGCCTGGCGCTGGACCATGTGGACGAGTGGCTCTTCTCGCTGGAAGGGACCATCTCCGGCCCCGCAGCCCCTCAGCGTCTCCCCTGACACCGCTGCTCTCGAAGGGGCGGCCGAGCAGGATTCACCTTGCTCGGCCGCCCCTCGTCGTCAGGCCTTCTCGTAGGGGATGATCTCGGCGAGGGCGGAGGCGCCGCCGATGCCGTAGTCGGAGCGCAGCCTGATGTATCGGGCCGAGACGCCCTGGAGGCTGACGTCGTTGGGCGCGGTCATGCGGGGCCACTCGACGGCCGTGACGTCCCTGAACGTAGTGCCGTCGTCGCTGACCTGCACCATCCCCTTGAGGATGGTGCCGTTCATGTTCGTGCGCAGCTTGGGCTGGAACCGTACGGCCGACAGTTCCCTGACCCGGCCGAGGTCGACGGTGATGGTGTGCGGCTGCGGCGGGACCACGGGGTAGTCGGAGTGGAAGTCGGTGGTGAGCTTGCCGTCGACGGCATTGCGCGGGTCGCCGATGCCGGGTTTGAAGGTGCTGGCGGTGGCCTTGAGCTCGGCGGGCGGGATGCGGCGCCCGACGGGCTCCGTCGGCCAGATGTGGCGTCCCTTACCGGGCTCTTCGGTCACGGGTTCCCGGTCGGGCCCGGTGCCCTTGCCGCGGATCAGGACGTCGGTGATGACGGAGCCGTGGTCGGAGTAGAAGGGGTACTGCGGGTCGAGCGGGGTCTGCTGGTGGCGGGGCAGGCGCCGGACGTCGGCGCGGGAGCCCAGGACGCGGACGTCCTTGCCGCGGGCGAAGACGTAGTCGATGCGGCCGGGGATGGCGCCCATGCCGTGGAAGGGGCTCCACGTGCGGCCGGGGTACATGCCGGCGTCGGCGTTGGCGTAGCGGAAGGTGTCCATGAAGCCGGCGTCGGTGTAAAGCTTGGTGTACGGCCAGGGCAGGACCACACCGCCGTGGCCGGGGGCATTGGCGAACTG
The DNA here is from genome assembly GCF_030811595.1 of Streptosporangium brasiliense. Classification (NCBI taxonomy): domain Bacteria; kingdom Bacillati; phylum Actinomycetota; class Actinomycetes; order Streptosporangiales; family Streptosporangiaceae; genus Streptosporangium; species Streptosporangium brasiliense. The sequence goes on along the minus strand of NZ_JAUSRB010000002.1, from coordinate 7,709,416 downwards.
CTCGCTCCAGTCCAGGTGCGACTGCGCGTTGAGGTCGCCGCCCATGAGCACCGGCGCGTCGTCGTCGCCGATGAAGGACGGGATCGCCTTCTCGAGGATGGCCTTGCCCATGGCGACCCGGCGGAGGTTGTCGCCCTCCAGGATCTGTCCGTCGGTCTTGGTGCGCGGGAGGCCGTGGGTGTTCTGCACCGCCGCGTCGTGGGTGTCGCCGTAGGCCCAGCCGTCGTGCCAGGTCCAAAGGCTGAAGGCGTGGACGTGCTTGCCGTTGGGCAGGCCCAGCCGGGCGCCGCCGATGTTGAAGGAGTCGATGTCGGCGTCGGCGTAGCGCGGGTACACCTTCTCGACCTTGAGCTTGGTGTACAGCCACAGGTTGTCGCCGTTGTGGCTGTAGTCCTCGGGCGTGGTGAGCTGCACGCCCGTGAAACGGTCGCCCTCGGCCCGCCCGGCGTTGAGCCCCTCAAGGATCTTCTGACCGGACCCGTACCCCTCGACCACGAAGAGGATGTCGGGGTTGACCTCGTTCATGTAGTCGATCATCTGGGTGAGGTTCTCGCCGGTGGTCTCCTTGCGGTCGAACGTGCCGCCGACGAAGAGGTTCCACGCCATCAGCCGGAGCGGTGAGCCCACGTGCTTCTCCGGCAACGAGGTCACGGAGACGTCGACCGTCACGTCCTTGTCGGGGAGCACGAACGGGCGGCTGCGTACCTGCCCTTCACGGCTGTAGAGGGTGTCTCGCGCCCATACCTGGTCGCCGCTCCTGACCGTGGTGACGAACTCCTCGACGCGGTGGGGTCGTGGTTTGCCGGTGGCGACCACGGTGCAGGTGCTGCCCGGGCCGTTGCCGTCGCAGTCCAGCCGGTAGCTCGGTCTGGTGCCGCGGTCGGCGGCGGCTGCGGTGGTGTTCGTGGCGGCGAGCAGTCCGGTCAGGGCCACGGCGACGGCGAGGGGAGGGGTCAAGAGGCGCATGGCATTCCTCCAAAGCGAGATTTCTGTGGGAGATGGCGCCGAGTAGGCGCGGCTGACGTGACCTCTGCGGGCCGTCACGGCTGGTCGGCACATGGTCGCCCATTATTGACAAGCTCCAGAGGAAGTTCTTCCAGGTACAGGATCTCCTACCGGGATCATTCCCGCAGGAGTGTCGCACCGCAAGGTCTCCAAGGTTAATATTTATAGAGTCTGCAATAAAGAGCCGGGTTCATGGCCGTCGGCGGCACGGGCCCGCTGATCCTTTCGAACCGCGGACCGACCTGGATCTCCGAGCTGCCCGGAGGTGAAGTGCGGGCCGGCGCGATGATCTGCGAGCGCCCGGCTCCGTCGCGGACCGGGGCGCCCTCGATCAGGTGCTCCACCTCGCCCCAGACCCCGTTCTCCACGGGCTCGCGATCGTCGGGCACGGAGAAAGCGGAATGGACACCAGATGCCGGCCTGCGTTGCCGGTCGCACCCGTGACCGGAATCGTCTTGCTCTCGTTCGGATCAGCCATGCCGGCCATGCTCGGACTTAAATCGATGTTTAAGTCAAACCATAGGATCTGGGACATGAGCACCGTGCCCTGGAACACCAAGGAACTGACCATCGGCGAGCTCTCTGAGCGCAGCGGCGTGCCCGCCTCGGCGCTGCGCTTCTACGAGCGCCAGGGCCTCATCCACAGCCGCCGCACCACCGGAAACCAGCGCCGCTACCACCGCACGACACTGCGCGTGGTCGCCTTCATCCGCGCCTCGCAGAACGTGGGCATCCCGCTGTCGGTGATCGGCGAGGTCCTGGCCATCCTGCCCGAAGGCGCCGCCCCGACCGAGCAGTTCTGGATCCGAGCCTCCGACTGCTGGCGCGAGGAGCTCAACGCCCGTATCGAACGGCTGGAGCGGATGCGCGACCTGTTCACCGAATGCATCGGCTGCGGCTGCCTGTCCTTCGGACAGTGTGCCCTGGTCAACCCTCGCGACCAGCTCGCCGAGAAGGGTAGCGGACCCCACCGCCTCACCTCAGAAGCACCGGCCCGGTAGTGCTCTGTCAGGTGGTGGGGTCTGCGGCCGGCTGTACGGACCGGCACGATCACGGACTGCGATGTCAAGCTTCAGCGGGCAGGAGGCGAGATCGGTCACGGCGTGCACGCTGACGCCGATCCGGCAGTTGCCGGCCTTGCCCAGCGTGCCGCACTACTGCCGGGTCACCCCCGGTGAGGCGCTGCCGTCCCGGGGGAAGCCGGTGTCGTCGATCACCCACGCGTGCGGGGCGATCACCTGGGAAGGACCGAGACCGCCTCTGCGCCAGAGGCCGACCTCGGCCTGACCTCGGGCGGCACCATGACCGGCACCGACATCGCCGCACTGGACGACGACGTCCTCGCCGCCGTCGCCGAGACCACCACGATCTTCGCCCGGGTCTCTCCGGAGCAGAAAGCGCGGCTGATCCGGCTGCTGCGCCGCCGCGGACGGGACGTGGGATTCCTCGGCGACGGGGTCAACGACGCGCTCGCGCTGCACGCCGCCGACGTCGGGATCGCGCTGCCGTCATCGCCGCTGTCACACGCGCTGGGATTCACCACACTGCCGCCCGTGTTCTTCCTCACCCTGACCGGAATGGTCATCGCCTACCTGATCCTGGTCGAGTCCGCCAAGAAGGTGTTCTTCGCAGGCCCTGTCGACAGGCCGCCCACTGTCCGCCGCCGCGACCATGTCCATCACATGCAGCGCCGGGCCTCCCGGTTCAGCCACCAAGGTCCGCTGCCCGGCCGCACCGGCCGGTGATCACGGTCGAGCCTGTGCCTCGAACAGGCAGACGACCCCGGCCATCGCGCCGAGATGGATCCCCTCGGCGGTGGTGCCTCCCTGGAGGTCTTTCACGTCGTTGTTCAGCGCCTCCACCAAGAAGGGGTGGGAGGCGCCGGGGCGCAGGCGTGCCAGCACCCCGGCGTGGACGACCGCGCTCAGCGTGGAGCCGTGGCAGGTGCGGGCCAGGTAGTAGTCCACCGTCCGTGCCGCCATCTCGGCGTTCCACTCGTAGCCGAGGCCGGTCAGGATCTCGCCGACCCCTTCCTGTCCCAGCAGGTGCAACAGCATGAGCACGTCGGCCTGCTTGGAGACCTTGTACCGGTTCGGGGTGTCCCCTTCGGCCTCCAGAATGCGATCCAGCCGCCGGATGTCTGTGTATTTCTCCCGGTAGGCGGCCCAGTCCAGCTCCTCCAGCGCCGCGTATCCCTCGAACTGGCTGATCACCCCGTCGTGGAAGTCCACCCGCATCCGCCGGGACATGTCGGTGAAGAGGTCGAGCTCCTGTCGGCTGACCCCTGCGGCGCCGACCAGGTCGATCATGTCCAGGACCCGGCGCATCAGCCACGCGGTCATGACGTTGGTGTAGGCGTTGTTGTCCAGGCCCGGCTCGGCACGGCCCGGGTAGCCGTCGTGGTATTCGTCCGGGCCCATCACGCCGCGGATCGCGTAACGCCCCTCCTCGCGGGTCGCGATCGAGGCGAAGAACCGGGCCACCTCCAGCAGCAGCTCCCCGCCGAAGCCCGCCAGGAAAGCGGTGTCCTTGGTCGCCCGGTAGTGCTGCCACACGTTGTAGGCGACGGCCAGGCCGACATGGCGCTGCAAGTGTGAGCGGTCGGGCAACCAGCGGCCGGAGCGGGGGTTGAGGTGCAGGTCCGGTGTCTCCTCCCGGCCGTCGCTGCCGCTCTGCCAGGGGAACATCGCGCCGGTGCGCCCGGCGGCGTGGGCGGCCCAGCGCGCCTCGGGCAGGCGCCGCCACCGGTACCTGAGCAAGGCCTGGGTGATGTCCGGAAAGCGGGGTGCGAGAAAGGGGAAGGCGAACAGCTCATCCCAGAACACATGGCCCCGATACGCCTCGCCGTGCAGGCCCCGGGCCGGCAGCCCGGCATCGAGTTCCGCGAGGTGCGGGGAGGCCGTCTGCAGCAGGTGGAAGAGGCACAGGTTGAGGATCTGCTGCGCCTCGACGTCCTCGGCGGTGACGTGCGCCCGCTGCCACAGCCGGTCCCAGGCTCGGGCGTGCCGCTTGAGCAGGGACGAGAAGCCGCCCGCGCGCACGACCGCGGCTCTGGCCGCGGCCTCGCTCTCGGTGATGGCCCGGTCCCGGGAGGTGTACAGGGCGACGACCTTCTCCACGGTGACCGCCTCGCCCGCTTTCACCTCGACGGTCCGCTCGTCGCTCACCCAGCCCTCCTCCACGCCGGTACGGCAGGGCCCGCCGGCCAGCGTGGTGCGAGCGGCGAGCGCGATCTCCACACGGGAGGTGGCGGTGCGTGCCAGCAGTTCGATCACGCCGTGGGCGGCGTGCCCACAGATCGGCACCAGGTGCTGGTCGGCCAGCCCGCGGTAGCGGGCGACGCCGGCGTTGGTGACGCGCCCGTCAAGCACCGAGCGGATCTCCAACGGTCCGCTCCAGTTCTCCGCGACGACCGTCATGGTCAGAGCCGCCAGGTGAGGGTCGTCCATCGAGACCAGGCGACGCTGCTCCACCCGGGTGATCCGCCCCCGGGAGTCGCGGACGCGCAGCAGCCGGGTGAGAACCCCCTGGCGCATGTCGAGCGTATGACGCTGGGCCAGGATCTCGGCGTCGCCGGGAGCGAACCAGTCACCGCCGTCGGCGCGGAAGGTCAGCGGCAGCCAGTTCGGCACGTTGACGAGATCTTCGTTCTCCGTCGAGCGGCCCGCGACCTGGGAGACGAGCCGGTCGTAGCAGCCGGCGACGTAGGTGCCGGGATAGTGCACCCCGTCGGCATGTGATTCCGGCACGGCGCCCCGGGTGGCGAAGTAGCCGTTGCCGAGTGTGGTCAGCGCCTCCCTCAGCCCCTCCCGCGTGGGATCGGAGCCGTCATAGGTGAGGAGCCAAGGGTTCACATCTTCTCCCGTGAAGTTGTAGTTGGGCCAGGTCGGCGACGACGAGATCGGCGCCGGCGGCCTGCAGGGACTCTCCGTTCCCGCGCCGGGCGACACCGATGACGACGCCGAAGCCTCCCGCCCTGGCCGCCTGCACACCAGCGAGGGAGTCCTCCACCACCGCCGCCTCGCCCGGCTTGACGGCGAGCCGCCGAGCCGCCCGCAGGAACAGCGCCGGGTCGGGTTTCCCCGCCAGTCCCAGCCGGGCGGCGTCCACGCCGTCGACCCGGATGTCGAACAGATCGGTGACTCCGGCCGCGCGAAGTACCTCGGCGCAGTTACGGCTGGCTGAGACAGCGGCCGTACGCACGCCGCGGCGGCGTAGCTCGCGTGCCAGTTCGGCGGTCGCCGGGAAGGGGGCCACGCCGTGCTCATGGATCTCCGACAGGAAGGAGGCGTCCTTGCGCGCAGCGAGATCGGCCACCGTGCCCGGGTCCGGCACGATGCCGCGGGAGCCGAGGAAGTCGCGGACACCGTCGGTCCTGGACTTTCCATCGACGTGACGAAGGTAGTCCTCGCCCGTGTCGAACGGCCGCAACCACTCCCCGGACCGCTCGGCGCGCTCGCGCAGGAAGGCGTCGAACACCCGTTTCCACGCGGCGGCGTGCACCATGGCCGTGTCGGTGATGACCCCATCGGTGTCGAAGATCATCGCGGCTGTCCGTTCAAGGTCCACGACTACGGAAGGCGCCATCGCGAATCTCCCTTCCATCTGCACGGTACGGTGCTGCTCACCGCCGTCGGCAGGGCTGATCGGCCCTAGAAACCAGGGACCTTCGTCGGTAGATCAGGTCTCACATCCGGGAGAGGGCGAAGGTCTCCCTGCCTTGGGACGATCGCCTCTGGCGAAACCGCCCGTGCCGTGCTCCGATGGGCGGCGGGGGAAGTCATGACTGAATCGATCGCCGTCGGAACGGACGGCTCGGCCGCCGCGACCGCAGCCCTGGCCTGGGCGGTCGATGACGCCGTCCGCAGGGGCTTGCCCTTGCGGATCGTTCACGCCGTGGACCGCTGGCCGCACGACGTCGCCGAACTTCCCGCACCGGGTCGGCCCGACCACTTGTCGCGCCTGGGTGAGCAGGTGCTCGCCGAGGCGCTCACGGCCTCCGCCGAACGCGGGCCGGAGGTCTGCGTGACCACCGAGTTGATCGAAGGGCCGCCGGTCGAGGTCCTGCGCGAGCAGGCCGGGGCGGCCGTCGAGTTGGTGATCGGCAGTCGTGGCCTGGGGGGTTTCGCCGGATCACTCCTCGGTTCGGTCCCCATCCGTGTGGCGGGTCACGTGCCCGGTGCCGTGGTGGTCGTCCGGCCGGGTGGCGGACAGACACGCGGTGAAGTGGTCGTGGGCATCGACGGTTCCGCCGAATGCGAGCCCGCTCTGGGCTTTGCCTTCGAACAGGCCGGACTGCGCGGATGCCCGTTGCGGGTGGTCTACGCCTGGCAGGCACCGGTTCACGGGGTCACGCCTGAGGGCGCCCGCGACATGGACGAGATTCGGGAGGGACAACGCCGGATGGCCGCGGATCGGCTGGTCGAGTGGAGAGAGGCGTTCCCCGCGGTCGATGTCGTACAAGAGGTGACGTGCGCGCACCCGGTACCGGCTCTCGTGGCCGCCTCGGCACGAGCCGACCTGCTCGTCATGGGGTCCCGCGGCCTCGGCGCCGTCGGATCGGTCCTTCTGGGCTCCGTCAGCCGGGGCGTGCTGCACCACGCGCACGGCCCGGTGGCGGTCGTCCGATCCTGACCGCCGAGCCGTCCATGGGCCGGAGGCCGTGATCAAAGCGGATCTCCGGCCCATGGGCGACTCAGGCCGCCGCGGGAGGCCGAGAACATGAGGCGGTTCGCCACCATTGCCCTTCTCGTAGTCACCACGACCGGATTGCTGGCCGGACTCATACTTCACCTGGCCGGTGACATCGTGTGGACGGTGGTCACCGGCGCGGCCGTGGTGCCCGCGACCGGATGGGTGATCTCGGCGCTGCGCAGCGGCCGGCTGGGCGTGGACGCCATCGCCGTACTCGCCTTGGCCGGAGCGCTCGCCGTACGGGAGTACCTTGCCGGCGCATTGATCGGCGTGATGCTTGCGACCGGCCGGGCGCTGGAGGACTACGCTCTGCACCGGGCCAGGCGTGACCTGAATGCCCTGTATGAACGCGCGCCGCATTCGGCCCGGCGCTTCGAGGACGGGGTGCCTCGCCGTTGCTCGCCGCACCCGCGGCCATCGCCTCCGGGCTGTCTCATACGGCGCGACACGGGGTGGTGGTGAAGGGGGCGGAGCCTTGGAGAGGCTGGGCCAGGCCCGTACCTTCATCCTGGACAAGACCGGCACGCTGACCGCCGGACGGCCGCAGGTGGTCGACGTCGTGGCCGCCCCCGGTGCCCGCGCCGACGACGTGCTGCGCCTGGCCGCCGCGGTGGACCAGATGTCCTCTCACGTGCTCGCCGCCGCGATCGTCGAGGCCGCCCGCGCGCACCGGGCCGTGCTGCCGCAACCGGCTGAGGTCCGGGAGAAGCCGGGCATCGGGACCACGGGGCTGGTGGAGGGGCACCGGATAGAGGTCGGCAAGGCCACGGCCCCCTCCCGCACTGATCCGCGAGACAGCCGACGAACTGGGCGGAACTCCCTCTGCGGCGTCCCTGGACCGGCTGCGGGAGGTCCACCGCTTCCTCACCGAACGCCTGCTGCCTCACGAACGGGCCGAGGAACAGCGGCTGTATCCGGCGATGGGACAGGTGCTGGGCAGCCTCGAGGTCACGATGACCATGAGCAGGGCGCACGCCGAGATCGAACGCCTCGTGCGGCGTCCGGGAAATCACCTTGCCCTCGCCGAGGCCGCCGGGATGCGGCTGGAGCAGCTGGACGACCTGCGTGCCTGCCTCTACGGTCTGCACGCCGTCTTGGTCCTCCACTTCGACCAGGAGGAGGAGGCCTACTTCTCCCTGGCCGCCGACTCGTCGGCAGCCTGAAGCCGGACTATTAGTGAGAAAACAGGCATAAGTCCTATGCGAGGGGGACTTTCGCCGCTGACGCCCTCGACATCACGGGGGGATCGTCGTGACTGAGGGTCTTTGAGGAGGTCAGTCATGAAGATCTCAGATGTCATGGGCACCAGAGCGGTCGCGGTGCGGCCGGAGGCGTCCTTCTCCGAGATCGTCGAGGCCATGCGGCGTTTCAAGGTCGATGCGCTCACCGTCATCGACGCCGATGGGCACCCCATCGGCGTGGTCTCCGATGATGACCTGCTGCTCAAGGAGACCGACCCCGTGTCTGCGGGCAGTGTCTTCGACAGCCATCGCAGACGCCAGGAGCATCATAAAGCCGCAGGCATCACGGCCCGAGAGGTGATGACCACCCCAGCGATCACGGTCACGAAGGACACCACCGTCCGGGACGCGGCACAGCTGATGCACCGCTACCGGATCAAGCAGCTTCCCGTGATCGAGCCGGCCACCGGACGTCTCGTCGGAACCGTGCACCAGAGCGATCTGCTGAAGGTCTTCACCCGCCCCGCCGAGGAGATCGACCGCGAGATCACCGAGATCTGCGACCGCCTCTACGTCGACCGGGAGCACCTGACGGTCGACATCGAGGCGGGTGTGGTCACGCTGACGGGTCATGTCGGCTTCCGCTCGCAGATCTCCCGCCTGGTCGCGGCCGTCCACGGGATCGACGGTGTCCTCGACGTGGACAACCGCCTGGCCTACCGATCCGACGACCTGGCCCCCTTCCCGCCCCTTCTGTGACGGAGGTGCAATCATGAGCGCCCGCACGAGCGAGGAGATCGCCTCGGCGATCCACACGGCGGTGCAGGCCGCCGTGTGGGCGCCGTCGGTGCACAACACCCAGCCGTGGTCCTTCGCCGTCGACGGCGAGGAGATCTCCCTGCGGGCCGACAGCGACAGGAAGCTGCGGCTCGGCGACCCCGCGGGCCGGGAGCTGCTGATCAGCTGCGGCGCCGCCCTGATGAACCTGCGGCTCGCGCTGCGCGTGCTCGGCTGGGAGCCGCGGGTGCGGGTGCTGCCCGACCCCGACCGCCCCGCCCTGCTGGCGACGGTGCGGATGGGGGAGGCCGCCGTCGCCGACGAGCACACCCGGCTGCTGCACGGTGAGATCGAGCGCCGCCGCACCCACCGCGCCGGCTTCACCGAGCTGCCCGTGCCGGACCGTCTGGTCGAGGCGCTGGTGGCCCAGGCGGAGGCCGAGGGGGCGCGGCTGACGCCGGTCCGCTCGGAGGCCGCGGTCCGGGTGCTCGCCGCCCTCACCTGCGCCGCCCAGGACGTGCAGGCCCAGGACCGGCTGTTCACCCTGGAGATGATCAGCTGGGCCCAGCCGCCGGGAAGCTCCCGCAAGGAGGGGGTCCCGGCCGAGGGCTATCCCCGCGAGCCCCGACGGACCGACCCGCACTTCGCCCAGCGCGACTACGCCCACGGCCACCCCTGGGGCAGCGGTGCCGACCAGTTCTTCTCCGCCTCCACCGGGACCGTGGCGGTGCTGACCACGCCGGCCGACACCCGCGAGGACTGGATCGCGGCCGGTCAGGCGCTGCAGCGCGTCCTGCTGCACGCCTCCGCCTACGACGTCGGCGCGGCCTTCCACACCCAGGCGCTGGAGACGTTCCACCTGCGGGAGTTCCTACGGCAGGAACTGCTGTCCGGCCGGCACCCTCAAATGATCATGCGTCTGGGCTACACCTCCGACGACAGCGCGGGCGTCCGGCGGCCGGTCACCGACGTGCTGCAAGAACGCCGACCCAACTGATCTGAAGGGGGTGTCGGTAAGACTCACGCCCCCAGGTACACGCGAGCTCGTCGGCGCAGGCGACGACCGCGCCGGGCGGCGGGTCGGTGTACAGGCCGACGACCGTCGTTCTTCTGCGGCGGAGTCCGGGGCCTTGCTCGTGGTCCAGGACCGGGTGCGGCGCCGTCTCACCCCCTCCGCTCACAGGATCCGGCGTATCTGGGAGCGGGCAATGTCGATGCCCTGCTCACGGGTGGCGGCGGTAAGAGCATCCCGGACCCTCACGGGCCGTGCCAGATGCGGCGGCCGGTGATCTCGGCAGGAGTGATCTTGACGTAGAGTTCGCGGTCGCCGCCGGCCCAGGGCCGGACATTCAAGGTCATCACGGCCGCCTGTTCCTCGGCGGTGGAGACGTGGTGGACGCCACCCCGGATGAGCACGCTCCAGCCTTCGCTGTTGGCATCGTCGATCCGATCGACCTCGAAGGCGATTTTGAACTCGACGCCGTTCACGCCGGTGCTCAGGTTCGCGTCGAACGGGCCGCCGAAGGCGGTGCGGAAGATCACGGAGCCTTCGTGGAGGACGTAATTGACCGGCAAGATCATCGGGCCGCCGAGGTCGTTGAAGGCCAGTCGGCCGACCCCGCCGGGGGAGATGAGCCGTAGGCACTCCTCCGTGTCCAGCTTTTCCAGCTCAGGATGACGGGCGGCGGTGCCTCGCCCGGGCGGGAGGTCGATGGTTCCGCCGAGCAGCTCCGCGGTGCTGGTATCCAGAGCGTAGGCCAGGCGATTTATGGTCTCGATGGCAGGTGCGGCCGCCCGCTGCTCCACGTAGGCGAGGTAGGCGGGGGCGATTCCGGCACGGTTCGCCAGCTGCTCCCGGTCGAGGCCGAGGCTTTCACGTCGCCTGGCGATCCGGCGGCCGAGGTCACCAGGAGCATTGAGGCGTTCAGTCATGGGCTTCTCCCAACAAAAGGCGGAAATCGTCGGCGGAGACCAGGTGCGCGGCGGTGGTCGGCGCTCCTTGCTGCAGCAGCGTTCTTGAACTTCTCTCATACGGTGGGTCTGCTTCGGATACGACGCCGAGCCTTCACGGCCGGCCCCTGAGGATGTCCTTTCGTCAAGAACGCCATGGTGAGTCGTCAAGAACGCCATGGTGAGTCATCAAGAACGCTATGGCGAGGGGAAGCGGAGAGAACAGGGCCAAACGTCCTGTCCATTGCGGCCGGGCGACCTAACTTGTTCAGGTGCTTGACTCGGGTGATGTCCGCGGCCTGTGCGGGAAATCTGGTCGGACTGCCCGCCACAATGGCCGTACGGCTCTGTCCTGGGGCTTGAGCAGCAACCGGACGGTCAGTGGCGTTGGTGAGCCAACCGCAGGTCAGTCCCACCCGCACGCCAACGGCACTTCCTCCGCCTGCGGAACGGCCCCATCGCCCTGGTGGTTCCCGCCGTCATCGGCGGCAGACGCGTTCCGCAGGGCAGCCCTGATCAGCCACGGTTGACAAAGGCCGAAGGTCCCTCACCTCGATGGCCTTCGCCTCCCGCTCCGGCCGCCGGCTCGATGATCTGCTGAACGTATGCAGGCCGACATGGACACCCTGCCGGGCCTCAGCGAGGCTGAAGCCGCCCGACTGCTGGACGGATACGGACCCAACGAGCTGCCACGGTCACGACCTCCCACCTTGCTCGCCCGCTCGGCCAGGCAGCTCGCCGATCCGCTGTCGATCCTGCTGCTGATCGCCGGACTGGTGACGCTGGTGGTCCTGGCCGAGGTCCCCGAAGGCGTGGCGATCCTGACCATCCTGCTGGTGAATGTGGTCATCGGGGTCAGCCAGGAGGTCAAGGCCGACCAGGCGGTCCGTGCGCTGCGCAACCTCACCGCGCCCATGGCCAAGGTACGGCGCGGCGGCATCACCCGGCGCCTCCCCGCCGCAGAGGTCGTGCCCGGCGACGTGATCGAGGTCGCGGCCGGCGACCGGGTGCCCGCCGACGCTCGCGTGGTCAAGGCGAGTGTCCTGGGCGTCGACGAGGCCATGCTGACGGGGGAGTCACAGTCGGCCGACAAGCGGGCCGGCGGCGCCACCGGCCTCGGCACCCTGCTCGGCGACCGTGATGGGGAACTGTTCTCCGGCACCCTCGTCGTCCGCGGCGGGGGGATGGCCGTCGTGGAGCGGACCGGCGGCGCAACCGAGATGGGACGTATCGCCAGCGCCCTCGAAGGAGGGTCGAAGGGACCGTTGGAGATGGATCTGGCGCAGGCGTCCCGGCGGATCGGCCTGCTCGCCGTGGCGGCGGGTGTGGTCATGGTGTTGATAGGGCTGACCCGGGTCGGCCGGGGCGAGGCCGCGCTGCTCGACATCGTGCTGGCCGGGGTCGCGCTGGCCATCGCCGCCGTCCCCGAGAGCCTCGCCGCCGCGGTCACCACCGCCCTGGCTCTCGGTTCGCAGCGGATGGCGCGGCTGGGCGTGATCGTCCGCCGGCTTCCGGCGATCGAGGCTCTCGGCGCCACCACCGTCATCGCCTCCGACAAGACCGGCACGCTGACCACCGGGCGACTTACGGTCGTCGACCGGGTGCCCGTTCCCGGCGCGGACCTGTGGCGGGCCGCGCTGCGCTGCAACGACGCCCGTGACGGGCTCGGCGACGCGGTCGACGTGGCGCTGTGCGCAGCGGCCGAGCGCAGCGGGGCCCGGCTCGCCGACGGCGAGGCGCGGCTGGCGACCCGGCCCTTCGACGCCGAGACCCGGTCCATGGCCGTGGTGACCACCGGGCCGCTGCTGACCGTGAAAGGAGCGCCGGAAGTCGTGCTGGCCCGCTGCACGGCCGGCGAGCAGACACAGCACCTGACGGACGCCGTGGCAGGCCTCGCCCGGCAGGGATTGCGCGTGCTCGCACTGGCCGAGGCGGACACCGCGGATCTGGACACCGACGGGTTGCGCCCGCTCGGTCTGGTGGGGTTGCGCGACGAGATCAGGCCCTCGGCCCGTCAGGCGGTCGCCGACTGCCGCGCGGCAGGCATCCGGGTCGTGATGGTGACCGGAGACCACGGCGACACCGCCCGGGCCGTGGCAGAGGAGGTCGGCATCCAACCTGACCCCGTGGTCACCGGCGTCTCCCTCGACGGGGACGACAGGAGCGCGCGGCTGCGCGGGGCGGCCGTGCTGGCCCGCGTGGACCCGGCCACCAAACTCGATCTGGTCCACGCGCTGCGCGAGCACGGTGAGATCGTCACCATGACCGGCGACGGCGTCAACGACGCACCCGCGCTGCGTCACGCGGACGTGGGCGTGGCGATGGCGGGCGACGAGGGAACCGACGTCGCCCGGGAGGCGGCCGCGGTCGTCGTCACCAACGGTGAGCTCGGCACCATCGTCACCGGGGTGCGCGAGGGACGGCGCCTGCACCACAACGTCGCCTCGATGATCGGCTATCTGCTGACCGGGAACCTGGCGGAGATCATCCTGGTGCTCGTCGGCCTGATCATCTGGCCAGACCTGATCATCCCCCTGCTCCCCGTGCACCTGCTCTGGATCAACCTGGTGCTGGACGGCATCCCCGCCATCGCCCTCGGCGTCGACAGGCCCGCCGGGGACCCTCTGGCACTCCGTCCACGGCGGGGCGGTCTGCTGTCCGGTGCTGTGCTCGGCCGCGTGGCGGTGCGATCGCTGATCGTCGGTCTGCTCGTGATCGCCGCGGTCGAGGCCACCCGGAGGATGGGCTGGAGCGCGGAGCAGGTCCGCACCCAGGCGGTGCTCACGCTGGTCTTCGCCCGGCTGACCCTCGCCTACGTCGTGCGGGCCCGCAGGTGGACCTTCGAACACGGCTGGTGGCGCGGCCGCACGGTCCTGGTCGCGGTCACCGCCACCGCGCTGCTCCAGGCGCTCGTCACCCTCGTGCCCCCACTCGCCGCCCCGCTGGCCCTGGTGCCGGTGCCTGCGGCCGGGTGGGCGATGGCCCTGGCGGCAGCGGCGCTCACCCCGCTGCTCTGCGACCTCGCACGGCCACTCGGCAGAAAGGAAGCCGACGTCGGCTGACAGCAGAACCCCACGGCGGGTTCAGCCGCTCGGCGCCCTCCGCTTCACGACGGCGACAGCAGGCCGCCGGTTGTTCCGGCGGTGATCGGCAGAGGGGGCTCCAATGGTGACCGGAGGTCCCATGGAGAAAGGACCTTTGCCGGTGTCGCCGCCATGCCGTCCAACGATGTGATGAGAGCGAGGAAGGGAGAACATCATGATCCTGGTAGGAGTCGACGGCTCACAGGCCGCGCTTGAGGCCGTGAGCTGGGCGGTACAGGAGGCCCGGCTCCGCGACGCCGGGATGCGCATCGTGCACGTCATGCCGGCCTGGCCGCTGGAGATGGCCGAGGACGCCCCATACGCCGACGTGGGCCGGTGGATGCGCGACGGGGCCGCTTCCATGCTGACGGACGCGGTGGAGCGAGCCCGTGAACAGGACGACCGCGTCGAGGTGGAGTCGCTGCTGCTGCCGGGCGACCCCCGGCTCGCCCTGACCGAGGCCGCGGAGGACGCCGACCTCCTGGTGGTCGGCAGCCACGGGCTGGGCGGGTTCTCCGGCATGCTGCTCGGATCGGTCGCGCTGGACGTGGCCGGACACACCTCCTGCCCGGTCGCCGTCATCCGGAACCTGCCCACGCAGGAACGCAACGAAGTGGTCGTCGGCGTCGACGGCTCCCCGGCCGGCGCGGCCGCCATCGAACTCGCCTTCGCCGAGGCGTCCCTGCGCGGCGCCGGTCTGCGGGCGGTTCACGCCTGGAGCCGGCCCATCGCCGGCTGCGGCCCCTTTGCCCTGGAGTCCGCGCAGGAGACGGCCGAAGGCGAGCGGCGCCTACTGGCCGAGGCGCTGGCGGGCTGGAGCGAGCGCTATCCGGATGTCAAGGTCACCGAGCAGGTGGAGCACATGCACCCGGTGGAGGCACTGAGGAACGCCTCGGCGCACGCCGACCTATTGGTCGTGGGATCACGCGGACGCGGCAGCCTCGCCGGGCTGCTGCTGGGCTCGGTCAGCCACGCGCTGCTGCACCACGCCGCCTGCCCGCTGATCGTGACACCCGCTCCGGCGACGCCTCGGCACACCTGATCAGAAAGATCACCCTGTGGGCGATCGTACGAATGGGCGGAGACACTTCCCCCTTGTCGCCGGCCAATCCAGAGCCGTTGCCCGGCAGAGGCCTGAGAGCATCAGAAGCGGACCACGGCAAGGCGGCGCTGCGCGCCGAGGTGAACCAGCTACGCACGCGTGTCGACCCCGGCTCCGATCGAGCCGGGGAAGACCGGGGAAGAAAGGTGAACCGGGATTCGAATTCCATCGCACTCCCCGAGCGGGGGAGTTGCGACGACCACTGGAACGGAAGCGGCAAGGCCGCGCCGCAGAGGCCCTGTCCGGCATGCCGGAGGCGACCGCGACCTCGATATCCTCTGCGGGTGAGCGCTGGAACCGTTAAGAGCATGGGCAGGGGCCTGAACGTGCTGTTCGCGGCGGCCGCCGCCGTCGAGCCGTCGACCTCGACCCAGATCGCGGACCGGCTGGGGCGCAACCGGGTCCAGGTGTCGCGGAGTCTGCAGAGTCTGGAGACGGCGGGCCTGCTCACCCGCGACCCGAGCACTCGTGTCTACAGCCTGAGTTGGCGACTGCGCACCCAGGCGACACGGGCGGCGAGGGCGCGGCTACTGGTGGAGGGACCCGCGATCCTGCGGGAGGCGGTGGAGGCGACCGGGGCGAGCGCGTTCCTGGCCGAAGTACGCGGGGACGGCTCGGTGGCCTTGCTGGAAGATGTTCCGGCGGGATTGTCCTGGGTGGGCCGCTCGTACCCGCTGTACTGCGACGACGCCGGCCAGGCCCTGCTGTGGGACTGCACCCGCGAGGAACTGGAGGCCGTGTTCGCGGGCACCGAGTTCATCGCCTACGGCCCGGCGGCGCCACGTGGGGTGGCCGAGTTCGAGGCACGGCTGCTGGCCGCCCGGGAACGCGGCTACGCGGTCGTGGACGGCGAGTCGGAGCCGGGAGTGTTCGCGGTCGCCGCTCCCGTGCGGGACTTCTCCGGCCGGATCGTCTGCGCTCTGCACACCGAGGGCCCCTCCGCGGTCCTGGCCCCGCTGGTCGAGCGGCACGGGGAAGTGATCAAGGGGCTGGCCGACCGTCTCTCCGCCCTCCTCGGCTGGCGGCCCTGACCCCCAGCTTCTTCGCGGCCTCCACCACCGACGCCGCGATCTCGCCGGAGCGGTCGCCCAGCCGGAACCGGGGCACGGCCACGCTGAGCGAGGCCACGATGGCTCCGGGCCGGTCGCGGACAGGCGCCGAGAAGTCGACCACGTCGTGTTCGAACTCGCGGTCGGCGACCACCACTCCGGCGGCCCGGTCGGCGGCGTTGCGGACCGCCAGCGCGCGGACGTTCCGTACGGCGAGCGGACCGCCGCCGACGAACTCCACCGCCTTGAGCAATTCGGCCAGTTCCTGCTCGGAGTGGTCGAGCAGCAGCGCCCGGCCCGGCCCGGTGCACCAGAGCGGCGTCACCGCTCCGGGGGCCGCCACCACATAGGACGACCAATGGCTGGACTCGACCTCCACCGTGAGCGCCACGCCCTCTGAGCGCACCGAGAGCCACGCCGGTTCGTGCCAGCGGGTCACCAGCCCGCGCAGCAGCGGCCGCGCGGCGGCCGCCAGGCCCGCGTCGCCCGCCGCCGCGGCGAGCGCGAAGTATCCGGGACCGACGCGCCACCCGCGTCCCTGCCCGTCCCGCTCGGCCAGCCCCAGGGCGGCCAGGTCCTTGAGCATGCGGGAGATCTGAGCCTGGTCGAGCCCGAACTGCTCGGCAAGCTGGGCGTTGCCGGGGTAGCCGGTCGAGCCGAGTTCCGCCCGCGGCGCTGCTGCGCGGCGGGCTGGGCTCCGCGCTGCTGTACGGCGTGCCGATCCTGGGCATGCTGCTCGTCCTGCCGCGCGACCAGCTCGGCACGCCCTCGCACGGGGACACGAGCCGCAGTACCGCTGCCGGCTCGACAACCACGCCTCGGTGGCGGCGGCCGGATCGGCCGGCCTGACCCGATTCGGGGCCTGGGACATCGTCTCGCCGGACTCAGCCGTGTAGGGGGACAGGGCCCAGATACGACAGAAACCCGCCATGGGAAGTCGAGCACCGCGACCTGAAGGCCCGCGTGGAGGATCGGACCGGATTCTGGCGGTAGCGAAGGTGCGGCCGGAAGACGCGGATGGAGGCCTCCGAGGCCGCTGGTAGAAGGAGCAGCGGGGGACCGGATCCGGCGCTACGGAGCGATTGTGCTCTGAGCGCCGGATCCGGTTTCTCAGCGTCGGCAGCGGCCTTGGCCGCAGCCCAGACGATGCGCTCGGTCAGCAGCGCCTTCACGGGCAGGTAGGGCCTTCGGCGCCGCAAGCGACGTGGTGTTCAACCTTGCTGTCAGGCCCGGCCGCGTGACGCGTGCTGATAGGACATGCTCGGCGTCATCGGGGTTGAGGAACCCAGGAACAGCCGTTGGCGCTGAGAATGATCTTGCGCGGACCGCGACGTCCAGCGTCGGCTCGATGACGGCCCCGGTAAGCGGGCCGCCGAGGGCGTGGATGCTGCGAGTGGGCGTGTCCGTTGGAAGCGTGAACGCGTCCGGCTCGCGGAAGCCGGCCAGGCCTGGTCGGTGTGAGGATCGGGACATCCCCGGGCGGCAGTCGCCGCCCCGATCCAGGAGGTCCTCATGATCATTGCCATTGTCGACTTCGACACCGCCGCTGCCGACCGTGTGGCCGCCCTGGCCCATCTCGACAGCGTCTGCGACGAGGTGCGCGCGATGCCGGGCAACGTTGCCTTTCGGGCGTACGCCTCCCGGGAGGACGAGACCCGGGTAACCGTGATCCACGAGTGGGACGACGAGGAGTCGTTTGTCGGCTACCTGAAGTCGGACTCCTTCGCACGCTCCGGTGAGATGCTTCAGCCGATGATGGCCGGGGCGCCGGTGAGCCGGCGCTTTCGCGCGGAGTCGCTGGAGACCGTGGCCTGACCGGTGTCATGGCGGCTGCCTACGATTGGCTCATGCGAGGCTGGTGTCATGGTGGCTCCTACGATTGGTTCATGCGAGGCTGCGGATGAACCGGAAGGCGTACAGCTTCGTCCGCACGTTCTCGCAGGAGCCCGCTCGCACGCTTGAAGTGGACCGCCACTACCTGCTCTGCGCCTCGGCCGGTGCCCTCCGGCTCGAGGCGCAGGGCCAGGCGTGGCTGCTGCCGCCGGCACGGGCCGCCCTGATCGAGGCGGGCCAGGCGATAAAGGTGAGCATCCCGCAGCCGGTCACGACCGCGTCCGTGCTGTTTGACCCCCGATTCACCGCGGCCCCGCCGGCGCCGTTGACCGTATTCGACCTCAGCTCTCTGGCACGCGCACTGGTCAACGAGTGCGGCACCTGGGGCGAGAGCGACGAGCCTCTTACGGCGTACGCCGAGACGCTTTTCGCCGCGCTCGGCGCGGTGTGCTGGCGGCTCGCCGAGCGGCCGAGTCCAGTCGTCGTGCCGGCGGGGCGATCACCGGAACTGCGTCGAGCCCTGCAGTTGACCGAGGAGCGGCTCGGCGGCGAGCTCCGCTTCGAGGACGTGGCTGAGGAGGTGGGCCTGGCGCCACGGTCGCTGGCCCGGCGCTTCGAGGATGAGACCGGTATGACGTGGCGGGCAGTCCTGCGCCGGATGCGGGTCCTGCGTGCGATCGAAGAACTGGCCGCGGGCGATACTCCGATCACCGAGATTGCGTTCACGGTCGGCTACACCTCACTGTCGGCGTTCAACGCCGCGTTCCGACAGCTGACCGCCCGTACACCCACGGAGTACCGAGCCAGCTTCCGGCCCTGACCAGATAGTCGCCGGCACAGTTCTCTCGCGGATTTCGCGGGACGGTGACGGGCTGGACGGGCCGGAGTCCGTGCCGGCTCCAGCTGATGCCGATCCGGAGACTCAGTTGCGGGCACCCAAGCCGGTGTTGGACGAGTATGGCGGCGCCGCGATCCGCTCGGTGTGGAAGCTGGCCGAGGAGCGGGGGCAGACGTCGGGGACCGCATTGACGCAAGCCGCGATCGACCTGGACTGTCTGCCCGCACTCGAAGCTGCCGCTGGATCGGGATCGAAGCAAGCCGAGCTTGTGTGGCCTCGACATGAGCCGGTGATGCGAGTGCTGGACGACTTCCGCGGTCTTCGACAGGTGGCGGCCGAGGCGCCGGAGCGGGCGCGTCTGCTCGCGGCTGAGCTCCGGCAAGCAACTGCCGAACTGGAGGCCGATCTATCTCTGGAGAACGATCTGAGTTGATCTTGTGTACCAGAACGCGGATTGGTGTACAAGATCAACTCAGCTGGGGCGCGGGCATACAGCTCGCGCCCGCTATTGCCGGAACGGCTCGTGTTTTACCCAGAAGGCTCTGTCCGCGGTGGCAAGGCCCGACGAAGGAGGGCCGCGGCAGTTTCCTGAGTCAACCTAGGTGGGCTTCCTCCGTAGATTGCTCCTGTGTAAGCGGCCACGGAAACCCTAGTCGGCGGACATGTAGGTCTAGGTGGGCGGACATCGGAAATTCTGGTCGATGGCTACGTAAATCTCTCGATCTTGACCGGCCTTCAGCCTCTGCGATCTGCCATGTGGCCGATCGCAGGCAGGGTGCAGGGAGCTCACCAGCGCCACGGCCTCGTCGAGGAGTTGTCTCTCGGCCTGACTCAGCGTCGGGTTGGCGGCCCGTATTGCCAGAGCCTTTTCGAGGTCGATCGCGTGGTCGACGTCGCTGAGCAGGGAAACCAGGATCGTGCGGGCCAGGGGCGCCTCGGCCCGCGGGCCCACCGCGACCTCCGCCAGGATCAGAACGGACATCCCCCAATCCAGCGCGGGCGGGCCCTCCCTGGTATCGGCCCAGTCGATCACCACTGGTCCCTCGGGCGTAAGCATCACGTTCTCCGGGTGCAGATCGAGGTGGAGAACACGATCCGTTGGATCGGTCGAGACCCGTGGCGGGAGAGCGTGCAGGCGACGCAGCAGCCCCGCGAGAATCGCGCCGGCTTCTGCTGGAGTGATCATGCCCTGCTGGAGCGCCTCGACCATGGTCGGGCCGGACAGCCGCTCCATGATCAGGTCCCCGCCTGCAATCGGTCCGACACGCGGCGCCGGATAACCCTGGCTGGAAAGGTGAGACATCACGGCCGCCTCGGCGGAGGCGTCACCGCCGTCCCGATAGCGGCGCAACACCCATGCGTCGTCGACCACGAACACGTCCGCAGTGCGGCCGGAACCGAGTAAAGGACCGGGTTGCATGCCAGGAGCATAGGGCGCACGACGGTATGAACGGCAACCGCCTCTTTGGTGATGTGCACCCTTCCGCTCAGGCCACTCACCACGACACCACCTGGCCACCCATCAGGAAGTTTCGGGTTCTGGTACAAAAGTCGTGAAGCGGTGACGGAACGTGCTCTTCTTCTAGATCGCGGTCAAGGTCTACTGTCCGGCGAGCCCAGTCTCGCGGGCGTAGCCGGGCGACAGGACGACCGGGCCGGTCCACTCGCGAACGACGGCTACCAGCTGGGAACGATCAGGCTTGGTGGGAAGGACGCCGATACCCCGCGCCCAGTTCTCCAGCAACCCCTCGGTCGTCGCGATGCAGGTAGTGACGAGAGTGTGGGGTTGGTGCTGGTTGTTCCAGGTGTGCCACAGGGCCCAGCCCTCGGCGCGCGCTTCGACCCCAAGACGGCCGCAGAGCTCTGCATAGGAGTTTGAGTCCGGCCCGATCAGCCCGGCACCCGCGATCCGGTACAACGGCCGTTCGTCGACGCACCCGTCGCCATCGAAGTGGTAGTGGCGCAAGGTTCGCGCGAGTTCATTGATCGCACGTTGGAGTGGATTTGCATCGTCTAGGTCGGGCGAGTAACTGAGCCGGTCTTCACCGAAGGCATGCTCGACCAGGTCGCGGGCGAGCAGTTCGACGCGGCGCAAGTAGTCAAGTTCATCAAGATCAGATGACACGCGGATCAGTCTGCCAGTTGCCCATGCGAGGGGCTCTCGAATATTCCCGGGGTGATCGCGATTCCGTAACAGACTGCGTATGGATGCGGCCGCACCGTAATGATCAGGTTCGGCCAAGAATCCGATCATCCACGAGCGGCCGCGAGGGCTATTGTGCTGCGCTTCCAAGTGGGCGGCGAGAGTTCCCACTTCGATCTTCTCCCACTCTTGTTCCTCCACCTGGCGGTCGTCCAGGTAGAGAAAGCGACGGAGGACGGAGGCGGCCTGCTGGTCAGCGCACGAGTGAAGACCTCCGAGGCCGGATGCGGCGCCTGCGGCACGCTCAGCCAGCGGATCCACAGCCGCTATCGTCGCCGTCTACAGGACATGACCTGCGGCGAAGTGCCCGTGACCATCGAACTGGAAGTGCGGCGGTGGTTCTGCGTCAACCTCGACTGTCCGGTCCGCACCTTCGCCGAGCAGGTGGCCGGGCTGGCCCGGCCGTACGCACGGCGGACTTCGGCACTGCGTCGGCTGCTGGAACACATCGCGCTGGCGCTGGCCGGGAGAGCCGGGGCACACTTGGCCAGCCAGTTGGGCATCACCGTGTCCCGATCCCTGCTGATCCGGGCGCTGCCCGACCCCGAGATCGGCTCGATCGCCCCGACCGCCGGTCGGGGGCACCATCGCCGGCGATCGTCACGGCCTGGCCATGATGGCGCCGATCCGTGGACGCGGACCTGGTCGACAAGGTCAGGCGGCGCTCATGACCACATCACCCGATGACCTGCCGGTGCTGCAGGTGCGCGGCGGCATCACCTGCACCGACGACGAACGCCCCCTGGTCGACGGCGGGCCCGTGCCTCCGGGCCGGTATCGGCTGCAGCTCGGCGACGAGGACGGGGAGATGCCGGTGCTGACCGTGGCCGGCGATGACGAGGGGCTCGTGGTGATCAGCGCGGCTGAACTGTCGTAGGGCGTCGTGGGCGGCGGCCCGTGTCCGATCGGCGGAGCGCGCCGGGCGGCGCGGGCCGGGACCGGCCCCAGGCCGCATGCCCGGTCGGCCGGCCACCGGGCGCGCGGCGGGACGCGCGGGCGCGGGCCGCCCTTGATCTTGGTGGTCTGGCTGCCCTGGCACTTCATCACCGGGGATCGGCCGCTTGTTAGTCTTTCCGATCATGCGAGCCCTCTTCCCAGGATCCTTCGACCCGGTCACTCAAGGGCACCAGGACGTTCTCCGCCGTGCCGCGCTCCTGTTCGACGAGGTCGTCGTCTGCGTGATGTTCAATTCGAACAAGACCGGCCGCTTCCCGATCGCCGAGCGGCTGGACCAGCTCCGCGCGGCAGCAACCGGCCTGAGCAACGTCACGATCGACTCCCACACCGGCGGCCTGCTGGTCGACTACTGCCGCCGAGTCGGAATCGACGTCGTCATCCGCGGAGTCCGCAACGTTCACGACCTGGACTACGAAATGCCGATGGCCCACATGAACCACGAACTGGCCGGAGTCGAAACGTTCTTCATCGCTGCAGACCCCGCCCACGCCCACATCTCCTCCACCCTCGTCACCGCGATGAGCCGACAAGCCCTTGGATCGTGTCCTGAACGATGATTTGAGCGAGCTTCTTTCTGCAGGTGAGGGCGGCTGCGAGGGTGAGGAGGGCGGCGAACAGGGGGCCGTGGCGTTCATAGCGGATGGTGAGGCGACGGCAGCCAAGCAGCCAGGCATCCGGTGATGAGGTCGCTTCGGTACTGGATCTCGCGGAGTCCTCGGCGAAGGGAGCGGAGCAGTTGGCCGGGCTCGGTGAAGGCGAGGATGGTCTGGCTGCTGCGTCGCAGCATGGACCAGACGCTCTCCACCGGGTTGAGGTCGGGCGCATACGGCGGCAGACAGTAGACGGTGAGCCGATCGCGGGCGTCGATGAGGGCGCGCAGCCGGACATCGCGGTGCACGTTGAGGTTGTCCCCGACGAGCACGGTCGGGGCGCCGAGCCGGCAGTGGGCCGCGATCAGCAGATCCCGGTAGTCGCTCCAGCAACTTCGTTAACTGCCGGCCGTCTCAGGAACGGCCCGGCTATGGCCATGGCGGAAACCAAGGCGGAAGGTCCTACGCCGGTGGGACCTTCCGCCCTGCCACGCTGAGGTCTTTGCCGCCGATCCTGGGAAGGGGGTGGAAGGGATGACTGATTCCCGCGACGTCGTCGTCGGCTATGACGGCTCCGACTTCTCCATGCAGGCCTTGGAGTGGGCGATGGACGAGGCCGAGCTGAGGAAGCTGCCGTTGACGGTGTCCCACGCCTGGCGATGGCCGTACGGCGAGGCCGACGAGGAGGCCAGAGGCCACCTGCGCAAGGCCGCCGAGCACGTGCTGTACCACGGCGGCGAGTGCGCCCGCTCGTGCAGCACGATCACCGATGTCGCTACCGATCTGTATGAGGGAGCCGCCGCCGAGCGGCTGGTGGAGCTGTCGGCCCGCGCGGAGCTGGTCGTGGTGGGCTCGCGCGGGATGGGCGCTCTGGCCCGGGCCGTTGTGGGGTCGGTGGCCGGCTACGTGGCGGCGCACGCGTGCTGCCCGGTGGTCGTCGTGCGTGGGCCCGGCCCGATTCCCGTTCCGCGGCACCGTGGGTCGGTGGTCATGGGGATGACCGGGCACACGCCCGACGCGGCGATCGAGTTCGCCTTCGCCGAGGCCGACATCCGGAGGCTGCCCTTGGTGGCGGTGCACGTCGGACATCTGCAGCCGATGGCGTGGAGCGCGCCGATGCCGCTGGTGCCCGACACGCAAGCCATTACGACGGCGGCCGAAGACGACATGCTCGAACGGTTGCAGCCGTGGCGGGCCGCCCATCCCGCGGTGTCGGTGCGCACCTACTTTGTCGCCGCATCACCCAAGGACGCCCTGCTGGATCTGTCGAAGGAGGCCGCTCTGATGGTGGTCGGCGGCGCACGCGGGCACGGCAGGCTCGGCTCGGTGACCGCCTCGATCCTTCAACATGCGTCCTGCGCCGTCGCGGTCGTCCCTGTTCTGAAGGAGAAGCCACTGCAGGCCGAGGCTTCACTTTCCACCTCCCACACCGTCGAAGGCTGATCAGAGATCTCCATGTTGGTGGCGACCATGCGCCGGTTCAAGGTGAGCGCTGTCGCCGTGATCGACACCGACGGACGCGCAGTCGGGATGGTGTCGGAAGACAACCTGCTGTTACCTGAACAATGCAGATGATCAGCCGGGTTCCATTTGAGGGCGTCGGAACCGCCAGGACACAGGGGCCGGAGAAGCGTTGATCACGGTCAACGCCCGCTGCAATGCCTGTTCCGGGGAGGCGCTGGTGTCGATCTCGGCCGCGTCGGGCCAAGGGGCCATCCTCGCCGCGATGGCCGCGCCGATCGCCTGATCGGCGTCTGAGACGGCGCCGGTACGGCGGGCGAGGCGTTCGGCGGCGACCTGCGGCAGAGCGGTGCAGTGCAAGGCCACCAGGTCGCTGGAGGTGCGCTGGGCGAGGCGCTCGGCCGCTGCCCGGTGCCCGGCGTCGCCCCATGAAGCGTCGAGGATGACCGGCTCGCCATGCTCAAGCAGCTTCCCGGCTCGCGACAGCAACTCGTCGTAGGTGCGTTCGGTGTGCTCATGGGTGTAGATGCCTTCGCCGAAGGGAGCGGAGGCGGACTGGTCAGGCGAGATGCCGGCCAGTTCCTTACGGACGCGGTCGCTGTTCAGCAATGTGTAACCGAGACGGTCGGCGAGGGCGGCGGCCAGGGTCGATTTGCCGGTTCCCGGGGCTCCGCCGATGAGGATCAGGGTTATCGTGCCTGCCCGCAGGTGGCGCAGTGTGAGCTCGGCGAACTGGCGAGCCTCCCCGGCCGCACCGGAGTCTCCCTGCCCCTGTCGGAAGCAGGCGACCTTGGCGCGGACGAAAGCTCGGTAGGCGACATAGTGATGCCACAGCGAGGGCGGGGCGGGGTCGCCGGTGAACTCGGTGTAGTGGTGCAAGAACACCTCCGCCAGCCGCGGTGCTCCCAGCCGTTCCAGGTCCATGGCCAGGAAGGCCGCGTCGTCAAGGCCGTCGACAAAGCGCAGTCGTTCGTCGAATTCCAGGCAGTCCAAAATCCGCGGTCCGTCGTCCAGGCAGAAGATGTCCTCTGCGAGCAGGTCGCCGTGGCCGTCCACGATGCGGCCCTCATCGGTACGGACGGTGAACAGGGCATCACGGCCGTCGAGGAAGCGCAGCGTGAGCCGTTCGATCTCCCCGACGATCTCGGGGCCGAGGACCGGCTCGGGAAGCGCCCGGACCTGATCGAAGCTCGCGCTCCACCGTGAACGTAGCGCCTGCTCGCTTCCCTGCTGGTCGATCTGGGGGCTGTGGCGGGAGCGTCCGTGCATGCTCGCGACCATCCGGGCGATCTGTCGCAGGTGTTCCTCGACCGGCTTCCCCGAATCGATCATGGCGGCGAGGCGGCGTTCTTCGGGCATGCGCCGCATCACGACGAGATGCTCACAGACCTGCCCGTCCGGGCCGAGCACGTCGGCGACTCCCTCGTAGACATCCGGAGCCAGCCGCCGGTTCAGCTCCACCTCCTCATGGCAGCTCATCTCCCGGGTCTTTCGGCCCTGCTGCGCCTCTGTCGTGTGGTTGAAAGCTGGCGGTGAGCAGGGAAACCGATGGGGAGACCGGCTGATGATCACGCGAATTCGACTGCGCGGCCGGCATGCGACGGGTAAAAGCGAAGCCAGGACCACCGAACGAGCCCCCACCTCCGCCGACGACCCCGCCGCCTCCCAACTGGCGGAGTTGGCTGCTACCGGCGGCGATGACGATCTTCCTGTTGTGGCTGCTGATACCCATCATGTTCACCGGGTCGGCGGCCACGCCGTACTCCTACAGCGACTTCGTGACGAAGGTGAGCGCCGGGCAGGTCAAGGCGGTGACGATTGACGATCAGGGTGCGGTGTCCGGCGACCTGAAGGATGGCGCGAGCGACGCCCATGACCTCGACGCGGCACGCGACCGGGTACTGCTGGGCCGCCGGGAGACCTCCAACGCTCTGCTCCCGCAAGAGCGCCACGCGGTGGCCGTGCATGAATCCGGGCATGCGCTGCTCGCCACGTTGTGCGAGCACGCCGACCCGGTCGCGAAGGTGACCATCCTTCCCGCCGGTCTGACACTCGGCGTCACCGAGCAACTGCCCGAGGCCGAGCGGCACCTCTACAGCGAGAGCTATCTGGCCGACCTGCTCGCCGTACGGCTCGGCGGCCGGGCCGCGGAACTGGTCGTCTTCGGCGAAGGCTCCACCGGCGCCGCCAACGACCTGGCGGCCGCCACGCAGATCGCCACTCGCATGGTGCGTGACTTCGGCCTGTCGCCCGCGCTCGGCCCGGTCGGCTACTCCTCGGCCACTCCCCAGTATCTGGGCGAGGACGCCGAGAACTTCCAGCGCAAGCCGTACTCCGAGCGGACCCAGAAGATCATCGACGAAGAGGTGGCCCGGCTTCTCAGCGGGGCGGAGAAGCGCGCGATCGACCTGCTGCGCGCCCACCGCGGCGCTCTCGACCGGCTCGCGGCGATCATGGTGGAACACGAGACCATCGCCGGTGACGTCGTCGGTAGCGTGTTGCAGGCTGAGCGGCCTGCGGCTACCGGCCTGGGCGTCACCGCGTGACGGGCGGGTTTCCCGACGGCGCCCGGACGACCAACCCGATCCGGCCGACCTGTCCCAGGAAAAGCCGGTTCATGAGTGGCGGTGATGGGCGACGGACCCGAGATAGGCATGTCCGTGCCGAGAGTGCGCAGCGGCCACGATCTTCACCGGCCGTTACGGTGGAGACGAAGAGGAACGGTCCTGAGCCGTTCTTCGGGGCGGCCCTTCGCCTTCGTCCGGGAATATCGCGCGGACCAGGCCGGGCAGCGCCTGCTGGAACTGATCCCCGCCGAGGTCAGGGCCGTCCGGGACGGACGCCGCGTGATTGGGCGCCGGCGGCGCCGGCCGTGCCCGTGGTCGTGGCGACCGATACGCTGCAAAGGCGATTCAGGCCCGGAGCGGCCCACGATGAGCGGCTCCTTCCTGCTTTCCGACGGCAGGCGCCGAAGCCGGTGCGGACAGGCTGGACGTCCTCGCCGAGCAGACCTGTCGAACCTGAGATCGCCAATGGCGGCAATCACGGTGGACGTGGTTCCGGCCCGATCGGTGATCATAGGGGGAGCGGCCGGGATCGGTCATGACCGCTGAACCCGCGTCCGTCCGCAACGACATCCAGGGCGCCTGGACCGCCTGACACACCGACGTCTGAGGAGCCCCGTCATGAACAGATCCGTAATCGCCGGCACCGATGGCTCTCCCGCCGCGTCGGAGGCGGTGCAATGGGCCGCGCGTGAGGCCGTACTGCACGCCAGGCCCCTGAGGATCGTTCACGTTCGCGAGCAGTGGGCCGGCGACGTCCCCATCCACACGATGAAGAACTACCGGGATCCAGAGGCGAAGCACTGCCGTGCGATGCTCGCGGATGCGGCCGAGGCGGCGCGGGCGAGTGCGCCTGGCCTGCAGGTCACCACCGCACTCGTTGACGGGGACCTCGTCCAAAGGCTCCTGGAGGAGTCCGAGGCGGCCGATCAGATCGTGATCGGCAGCCGAGGCCAGGGCGGGTTCGCCGGGCTGCTGCTGGGCTCGGTCGGCATGGGCGTCGCGGGCCACGCCGGCTGTCCCGTCGTCGTCGTCCGCGGTGACTCCGCGACACGCCACGGCCGGATCGTGGTCGGGGTCGACGGATCGGAGGGTGCGGAGGCCGCGCTCGCTCACGCCTTCGCCGAGGCCGAGATCCGAGATGCCGTCGTGCACGCCGTCCACGCCTGGCAGCCCCCTGGCCTGTCCACGCCGGCCGTCGAGAGCGGATCCGTGGGGGAGAGGATCCTCGCTGAGAGAGGCGCGTTCTTCCGGCAGGTGCTGGCTCCGTGGCGGGAGCGGTTCCCCCGTGTCACGGTGACCGAGTCGATCGTCTGTGGTCACCCGGTCGGAGTCCTCCGCGACGCCTCCACCGAGGCCGACATGGTCGTCGTCGGCTCCCGGGGTCACGGCCTGCTCGCCTCCGCCGTCTTCGGCTCGGTCAGCCACGGCGTCCTTCACCACGCCCACTGTCCCGTCGCCGTCGTCCGTCCGAAGAGGGCGGCTCCGGAGCCGGCGTAATCCTCCGGACGGAGCAGGCGCCCGAACGCGGTCGGCGGGAAAGGCGGTGCGGTGGCGCGCCTGATCGGCCGCGGCGCCGGAGAATCCTCAGCTGCGCGTCCGGACTCTCCGCCGGGGGAAAGGGCGAAGGTCCTGTTCATGCCGGGACGATCGCCCCTGGGGAAAACGCCGACGCTGCGGTCGGATGGAAGCGCAGCAGAAGCGAGAGGAACATGTCATGACCGAATCGATCACCGCTGCGACGGACGGCTCGCCCGCCGCCATGGCGGCCGTGAAATGGGCGGCTGATGACGCCGCCCGCAGAGGGTTGCCGTTGCAGATCGTCCACGTCGTGGAGCGCTGGCCGTATGGCGTCGCCGCGTTCCCGCCGCCCGACTGGGCCGAGCTCGCGGCGCGCGCCGGCGAGCAGGTGCTCGTCGAAGCGATCACCGTGGTCACGGAATACCGGCCGGACGTCCGGGTGAGGACCGAACTGATCGAGGGATCACCGGCCAAGGTTCTGCGGGAGCAGGCCGGCACGGCCACCGAGATCGTGATCGGCAGCCGCGGCCTGGGCGGCTTCGTCGGCGCCCTGCTGGGCTCAATGGTCCTCCACGTGGCCGGTCATGTGCCCGGCACCGTCGTAGTCGTCAGGGGGGACGCCGGCGAGCCGCACGGTGAGATCGTCGTGGGTGTCGACGGCTCCGCCGAATGCGAGCCCGCGCTGGCCTACGCCTTCGAGCAGGCCAAACTGCGCGGCTGCGCGTTGCGCGCCGTCCACGCCTGGCAGCGGCCGGTGTACGGCCTCATACCGGAGATCCCCGCCGACATAGAAGAGGTTCACCGTTCCCACCAGCGTATGGTGCGAGACAAGCTCGCTGCCTGGCGGGAGAAGTTTCCCGAGGTGGAGGTGGTGGAGGACGTTCGGGGCGCGCATCCGGTCGAGGCTCTGGCCGATGCTTCGACCAGGGCCGACCTGGTCGTCGTGGGCTCGAAGGGGATGGGGGCGGTCGGCTCGGTGCTGCTGGGCTCCGTCAGCCGCGGCGTGCTGCACCACGCCCACGGCCCGGTGGCGGTGGTCAACTCGTGACCACCGGCCTCGTACGGCAGGCCTGACGAGCCGTCGGCGTGAGCCGCTGACCGTCCGCTCACGCCCATCAGCCGCGGTTCGACCGGGGAAGAAAATCTCATGATCGTCGTTGGAGTCGACGGTTCGCCAGGCGTGCCGCCGCGATCGAGTTCGCGTTCGCCGAGGCCGGCGCCGACTGCGCCCGCGCGCGCGGCACGATCGTCAACGTGGTGACCGATCTTTACGGAGGCTCTGCCACGCAGCGGCTCGTCGAGGTGTCGGCCGGCGCGGCTCCCTCGGTGGCCGGCCGCCGAAGTTCGACGCGGCCGACTATGAAGAGCGCCACGCGGTGGAGTGCGGCATCAATCGCCTCAAGCGCCACCGCGCGGTCGCCATGAGATACGACAAGCTCGCCGTCCGCTACGGGGCGACCGTGCTGGCCGCAGCCATCAACGAGTGGCTGTGACCAGCACTTTCGAAACCCAGCCCGGTGCTTCAGCCGGCACCGGAGCGGTGCAGTCGGCGAAAGTGAGTCCTCACGCGACGGAACGATCAGGCTGCGGAAGACTTCGTCGGCGACAGGGGAGGGAGCCGTGATGGTGGGCGATGGTGCTGCGGCGGCCACCGGTGCCCCATGGTCGGCGCATCCGCAAGTGAGGGTGGGGAACCGAAATGAGTCTGCGCCTCTATCTGGACAGCGCCCGGCAGCCCCGTATGCCGGACGGGTCGGCGGGTGAATGGGCCGATTTCTTCGACGGGGCGATGGAGCTGGAGGCCAAGAACTGGCCGCCGCTGCTGTGGTGGGCGATGTTCAGCCCCGGAGACCTCGTGGATGCGAGGATCGCCGACACCGAGGACGCCGGTACCGATGAGCACGCGGAGTTGCTGAGCGAGTGGGGCGAGGCCACCTACCCGTACCTGGTGGTCGACCAGCGGACGGCGCTGTCGCGACTGCACGCCCGGCGGCAGGGACTGACCGGTCGGCTCGGCGCGCAGTTCTCGCCCCTCTACGATGAGTTCGTTGCGCTCATCGACGCCCGGTTCGGCCCCTACGTGCTGCTGCGGACCGAGGCGTTGGCCGATGGCGGTGAAGGCGGCATCCGCCCGCTGTTCGAGGAGACCCTGGCCGACCTGGAGCGCCTCGACGTCGGTCGTTCCACAGCGGCCGGCGGGCGAGTGGACGGACTGATCTCGGATTTTCAGCGGTGGAAGCACACGGATCCGGTCTGGATACTGTCAGGTGCTGGCGACGGATGGCCGAGCGTCGCGCTGCGGGAGCGCTACGCCGTCACTGCGGTCAGGCGGTCATCCAGCCGGAGTGCCGAGCGGTCCGCCGTTGTGGGCTGGGTGGGGGGCGTTCTCGTCGTGGTCTGCAGCATCGGTGCGTACTGGCTCACCGGGAGTGTCTGGCCGATCGTCGTCGCGTTCGGCGTGGTCCTGGCCGTGCTGGTGGCAGGTTCCGTCCGGCGGCGGGGGTGAGTGGGCAGGCCGGTACGACGGGTCAGGTGACCAGCACGTGATCACCGCACGACCTTGATCCACATCTGGAACACGCCTTGGTAGTGCTCTGTCAGGTCAGCCTGTTGTGGCTGGTCGGGTCGGTCGGGTGGTGGTCCGATGCGGGCGTGACCCCCGAACAGCTCGCTCATGTTCGCCGGCGACCGGAAAGGTGTTTCGCACGTCCTCCCGGCGCGCTACTCCTCCGCTGAGGGTTGATCCATCGGGCGCGGCTCACTCACCGCGCTACTTGTTCTGCGCAGATGCACGCCATCGGCCCAGATCCAGGTCCGCACGGTCCGCCCGTCGTCATCGGCCCGACTCACCCACGCCTCAGCCACCCCCGGAAGCTGGGACTGCACCACCGCCCAGTCCGACGCCTGCGCCCACGTGGAATTGAGTACCCCGCCGATACCCTCCGTGCCGTCCACCATGGTGGTACCGACCGCATACATCACCGATGCCTCAGGCGAGATCATCCCCATGGGCCGCTGCCCCAGGTAAGCACCGCTGTATGCCTTCTCGTCACTGGTCGACCACCCAGCCCGCAGCATGAGGCCCAGCAGACCAGCCAGTAACGCGATGGCAGTCGCCAAAATCCCTACCGTGCTCATGACACCTCCGAGAGTCGTGTTACCGCTTGCCGGCTGCTACTTACGCGCCCGCAACCTGCCCTGCCAGTTCCATGGCAACGCCGTCTTGCTCGTCTGCCTGCCCCCGGCCCAGGTCCACGCCGTGGTCATCCGGGTCGCCGGGTCGTCATAGGTCACCCACGCCTCCCGGACGTCCGGCCGCGCGGAGATCTCCTCCGCCCACGCGCGCACCTGTGGCCAGGGCAGCGCCCATTCCTGCGCATCGCTTCCCCGCCCGTCCGTACTGACCGTGCTGACCAGATAGGTACGCACCGGCCACGGCGCGCCGTTCTCGCGTGTCTCGTGGCTCGCCCCGCTGTCCGGTAGGACCAGGGCCTCTTTGCGCTTCAGCGCCCGCCGTGCCAGATCCAGCCGGACCAGCCAGCCCACCAGCAGCACCGCCAGAGCCGCCCCCAGCAGCAGCATCCACAACTCCAACGGCACCACGACCCGAACGAAACCCATGAACCCTCCAGCCTGTTGACCTGCCGCGTGGGCCGCCGGCCTCAACCTCTTCGAGGCCCTTCGGGTGCTCCGCATTGACGCCGGCCGCCCACGCTCCCGGACCCACTTTCCCGCCGACAACCAAAGTGCCTTTGGCCCGTTTCTCAGCGCGCGAAATCTCCACTGACCGCTGATCTGCCGGGCGCGGCATCCGGCGATTGGCCGTATCCCGTTACCTCGCGGATCTGCTTACCGTCCTGCCATGTCCATGTGGTCACACCCCACCAGGCGTTACAGCGGATCACATACACCTCTCCATGCGATCTTCCAGTTGCCAGGAACGTGACACCTGGCCGCCCGCCCGGCCAGGTGTCACAGGACCTCAGCCTTTGATGAAGCGGCGGGTCATGTACCGGCGCACAGGTGGCAGGGAGGCCAGCCGCAGCGGGAGCAGGCTCAGCCACAGCAGCACGGGGTTGGCCGGGGCGTAGACGCCTTTGACCCGGCGGCCGAGCTTCTGTTTGCGTTCGGCTTCGGGGCGGATGGCGGCCTCCCACGCGGCCAGCGCGGCGGGGATGTCGCCGGGGTGGGCGGCCAGTTCGGTGCCGAGCCGGTCGGCGCCGCCAACGGCCAGCGCTGAGCCGTACCCGGCGAACAGGGTGACGCACCAGGCGGCGTCGCCCAGCAGCACCACCCGGCCGCTGCTCCAGTGCGGCGCGACGACCTGGCTGATGGTGTCGAAGTAGACCGAGTCGGCCCGCGCCAGCCCGGCGAGGGCTTCGGGGATGACCCAGCCGAGGTCGCCGTAGACGCGTTCCAGCTGGGTGGTGACGTCCTCGCCGGGGCGGGCGTGGTCGGCGCGGTAGCCGAAGAAGGCGACGTTGCGGCCGTCGCCGACGCTGATGACCGCCGCGGTACGGCCGCGCGATGACAGGGTGCCGGTCGCGCCGGGCTCGATGGTCGCGGGCCGGTGGTCGAGCATGTAGACGGCGACCTTGTGCTCCAGGTCGAGCAGGAAGTCCTCCTCCGGGCCGAACAGCAGGGCGCGGGTGGCCGAGTGCAGGCCGTCGGCGCCGATCAGCAGGTCGGCCTCCTCGATGGTGCCGTTGCTCAGGGTGACGCGGACGGCGTGCTCGTCCTGGCCGATGGCGGTGAGGGTGGCGCCGAAGCGGATCTCGGTGTGGTCGCGGACCTTCTCGTACAGGACGGCTTCGAGGTCGCCGCGCAGGATGGTGATCGAGCGCGGCCCGGTGGTGGCGGCGATGGTGGCGCGGTCGAGCGAGAAGCGGCGCGAGCCGTCGCTCCTGTGGTAGACGAGCTCCTGGGTGTCGAAGGCTTTGGCTCGCAGGTCGGGCAGGATGCCCATGCGTTCGGCGGCGTCGTAGCCGATGCCGCCGAAGGTGACCGCGTAGCCGCCGCCGCGGCGGGCGGGCGCGCGTTCGACGATGAGGCTGTCCCAGCCGATCTGGTGCAGGCGCAGGGCGGTGGCCAGGCCGGCGATGCCGGCTCCGATGATGATGGCGCGCATGAAAGTCGTCGAGTTCCTTAGTGGGAGAGCTGGTCGAGCAGCCGCTGTTCCGCGGCGGCATCCAGCCAGGTGTCGGGGGAGGGCGCGTCCGTGCGGGGCGCCGGGTCGCCTTCGGCCTGCAGCCAGGCCCAGGTGTCGGCGAGGGTCTCACGCAGCGGGCGCGTGGTGAGCCCTTCGGCCAGGGCGGCGCTGACGTCGG
Source organism: Streptosporangium brasiliense (assembly GCF_030811595.1). NCBI lineage: Bacteria > Bacillati > Actinomycetota > Actinomycetes > Streptosporangiales > Streptosporangiaceae > Streptosporangium > Streptosporangium brasiliense. The sequence continues at coordinate 7,676,281 of NZ_JAUSRB010000002.1, read as the reverse complement.
CGTCGTGCATGCCGCTCGGCGCGCTGCCGTCGGGCATGCGTAGCCCGAGCTCCATGCCGAGCGGCAGGCCGTGCCGTAGCAGCAGCTCCGGCTGGGCCCACACCAGTTCGGTGTCGAAGCCGGTGACGTCCAGCGCCGTGGTGAGCAGGTCGCCGAGGGTGATCGCGCCCGGCGGCCCGGTCACGGTGAAGGCGCCGCTCAGGCCGCGTTCAGCGGAGGAAAGCATCCAGGCGGCCAGGTCCCGGACGTCCAGGTACTGCAGGGGCGTCTCGGCCGGTGCGGGGGCCAGGACCCGGCCGCCCTTCTCCAGACGGCGCAGCCACCACGGGATGCGGCCGACGTCCTCATACGGGCCCAGGATCATCCCGGCTCTGGCCAGCAGCGCCGCTCCGGGGAAGGATTCCAGGACGGCGAGTTCGCCGCCGCGCTTGGCCGCGGCGTAGTCGGCGTCGTCCGTGCTGCCGGGGTCGCCGTCGACCAGGGGCGCCTGCTCGTCGGCGCCCGCAGGCCAGGGCCAGCGGTGCACGCCTCGACTGGAGACGTATCCGTAGTGCCCGGCCCGGCCGGACAGCAGGCGGGCGGCCTCGCGCACCACCCGCGGCGCCCAGGCCCAGGTGTCGACGACCGCGTCCCATTCCTGGCCGCCCAGCGCCCGGCGGACAGCCTCGGGGTCGGTGCGGTCGGCGATCAGCGCCCGTACCCCGGGCGCGGGGTCGCGGCTGAGGCCGCGGTTGAGCGTGCTCACCTCATCGCCGCGCTCCAGCGCGGCCTCGACGATCGCGCGGCCCACATGGTGGGTGCCGCCGAGAACAAGTACTTTCACGATGCTCCTGGAGTAAGAGGAAACCAGAGGGCTGACGGATGCTGGTGGTCGTGGAAGATCTCGTGCTGCGAGCCGGACGATGCCGTCGCACACGTTGACCGATCGGCAGCGCGCGTCCACCGCGCACACCCGGGCGAAGTAGTCGACGTTCGGGTTGGCCGAGCGCGCGTGCAACCGCACGCGGACCGGGCCCACAGCCTCGACGTCTTCGACCGGAGGCGCGGTGGTGAAGGTGAGCATGTCGGCTCTGGCCTCGATGGCGCGGTTGTCCTTCGCCCCCGCCGAAAGGCCCACCTGCGTGCCACCGACCGTGGGGGTGGGGTCGGTGGGGTCGGTGGGGTCGTAGCGGTAGCGGCTGGGATCTCTACGTTCCGCCGGGCGCGCACCCGGTGACGAAGGGCGGGGCGCACGCCGTACAAACGGCTGAGCAGGGTCATGGCCGGTCAACTTCCTGTCGAGGCTGATGAGATGTCACATCGCCGACCAGGCTTCCCGGCACACCATCGAACCTCTCGCGAGAGGTTCGATGCCAGCAATATACCGACTTTTCAGAAATTTCTGAAGTGTCATGGTGTTCGGTATCCTGTTTCTCCTCAAGGAGGCGAACACATGGACGACCGGCATGAGCAGTGGCAGGCGGCGGAACGGCTGGCCCTGACGTTGATCGAGGGCGGGCTCCAGCGCATGGCCGCGCGCACCCTGGCGGTCTTCCTGTTCACCGACCAGGACAGCGTCACCGCCGGCGAGATCGCGACGCGGCTGGAGGCCAGCGCAGGCTCGGTCTCGGGCGCGATCAAATCCCTGCTGACGGTCGGGCTGATCGAACGCCTGCCATCGCCCGGCAGCCGACGCGAGCACTACCGGCTCCGTGACGACGCCTGGGCCACCCTGTTCACCAGCCAGAACACCGTCATCCAGGCCATGCTCCAGGCTGCGGCCGCCGGGATCGCCGCCACTGATGAGGACGATCCCGCCCGTCAGCGCCTGACCCAGATGCACGCCTTCTACGGATTCCTGCTTGGTGAGCTCCCCGCCCTGCTGCACCGCTGGCACCAGCAGACCGGCTGACCCCAGCCCGAGACGCGAGAAGCGGCAGCCGCGCTCAGCCTGCGGCGAGGAATTCGCGGATCCTCAGGGCGATGCGGGGGTGGTCAGGACCGGACCAGATCATGTGGCCTGTCTGTCCGGAAGCACTACTGGGCCATGGCGCGGTCGATGAGCTCCTGGACCCGTTCGGGGGAGTAGAGCCCGTCCACCAGGAGTTGCGCGAGCCCGAGAACGCCCGTGCGCGGGTCCAGATCGCTGCGGACGATCTGCAGGTTGCGGGTCGCCAGCGGGAGGGACCGCCGGTAGACGATCTCCCGGATGCCGGCGAAGAGGAGTTCGTCGGTGTGGGCGAGCTGGCCGCAGATCGCGATGACGCGGGGGTTGAACAGGTTGACCGTGTCCGCGAGGGCGCCTCCGAGGATGCGGGCGGCCCGGCGGGCGAGCCGTACCGCGACGGGGTCGCCGCCGCGGATCAGCCGCACGGCGTCGTCGACGGTGGTGACCTCACGGCCCGCCGCCCGCAGGTCGCGTACCAGAGCCCAGCCGCCGGCGTAGGACTCCAGGCAGCCGGAGTTGCCGCAGCGGCAGACGGGCGGTTCGGCCACTCCCTCGGCCATGACCTGGATGTGGCCGATGTCTCCTGCCGCGCCGTCGGCGCCGCGGTGCACCCGCCCGTCGGCGATGAGGCCGGTGCCCACCCCGGTGCCGATCTTGACCATGAGGAGGTGCGGGACGTCGGGATGGCGCAGGCGCTGCTCGCCGTACGCCATGGCGTTGACGTCCTTGTCGACCAGGACGGGGCAGTCGTACTGGGGTCTGAACCATCCGGGGATGTCGAAACCATGCCAGCCGGTCATGATCGGTGGGCTGACCACGCGTCCCGTGGCGAAGTCGACGGGGCCGGGAACGTCGAGCCCGACGCCGAGCACCGCGTCGGGGGTCTGTCCGGCGTCGTGGAGGATCTCCGTGAAGAGCTTCTCGACGATCCTGAGGACGGTCTCGGGGCCCGCGGTGACGTCGGCCCACGTCGCCCGCTCGATCCGCACCCTCCCGCCCAGGTCGCAGAGCGCGGTCCGCAGCGCGGTGGCACCGATGTCGGCGACGAGCAGGACGCCGCGGTCGCGGTTGACAACGAACTGGCCCGCGGGCCTGCCGCGGGTCTTGGCCTCTCCCGGGCCCGGGATCACCAGCCCGGCGGTCAGGAGGCCCTCGAGCCGTTGGTTGACCGTGGTGCGGGAGAGGCCGGTAAGACGCACCACGTCGGACTTGGTGAGGCCGTCGGGGACGTCCCGGAACAGGCTGAGGATCTCGCCGCTGCTCGCTCCCATCCTCGGCGTGGCGAGGGGTGTGGTGCGCATAGCCCCACTGTAGCTATGCCGGTAACTAGGCGTAAGTCAAGAATCTTTCGACCAGATAAGTCGAAAGACAGGTTTTTGGACGTCAGAAGAGAGGTTACGTTTCGGACATCTACGCCGAAAGGGGCATCCGATGTACGTCAACGCCAGACGCCGTCGCGTGGCGGCAGCCGGCGCGCTCGCCGCCGTCGGCGCCCTCGTGCTGGGGGCCTACGGCTCCGGCCTGCCCGCCGGCTCGGCCGCCGCGACCGGAGAACGGGCCGCCGCGGCTCCCCGGATCGCCGCAGTGATCAAGGGCCTGGACAACCCGTTCTTCCAGACGATGAAACAGGGCATCGACGATCAGGCCCGCGCGGCCCGGGCCACCGTCACGGTCCAGGCCGCCAACTCCATCACCGACACGACCGGCCAGGCGGACAAGCTGAACAGCCTCAGCGGCCAGGACTTCTCCTGCTACGTGGTCAACCCGATCTCGGGCACGAACCTCATCCAGGGGCTCGCCAGGCTGTCCGCGATGAACAAGGCCATCGTCAACATCGACAGCCCGGTCGACCCCCAGGCCGCCAAGAGCGCCGAGGTCAAGCTCGCCACCTACATCGGCACCGACAACACCGAGGCCGGCAAGATGGCCGGGCAGCGGATGACCCAGCTCCTGCCCTCCGGCGGCAAGGTCGCGTCCGTCGGCGGCATCGCGGGCGACGTGACCAGCGGCGCCAGGCTCGGAGGCTTCCAGCAGGGGATCGGCCCCAACCTGAAGATCGTGCAGACGGTCGCCGCCAACTGGGACCGCCAGACCGCGCTGACCGCCGCGACCGACGTGATGCAGGCGCAGCCCGACCTGGCCGGCTTCTTCGTCGCCAACGACGACATGGGGCTGGGCGTGGCACGTGCCGTGGCCAACGCCGGCAAGGCCGGCAAGGTGAAGGTCATCAGCGTGGACGGCATCAAGGACGCCCTGGAGGCGGTCAAGGCGGGCACCCTGGACGGCACCGTCGCCCAGTACCCGTATGTGATCGGCGTGATGGGCATCGAGGCGTGCCAGGCTGCGACGAGCGGCAAAACGCTGCCCTCCCATGTGAAGGCCCCGGTCGAAGTCGTCACCAAGGACAACGCCGACAAGGCCTTGGCGGCCACGCCGAAGCCGTTCGGCGCCTACAGCGACCCGATCAAGAACCTCATCAAGTAGCCGCGGACACCGTCCCGCGGAACGAGGGGTGACACGCATGGCAAACACCACACTGACGGCCGGCGAAGGGCAGGCCTGGCCCGCGCGGCTGAAGGACGCGAGCTTCTGGGCCGAATGGGCGGCCCTCGTCGGGCTGATCGTGCTCGTGATCGTCTTCCAGGCGCTGAACCCCACGTTCCTGAGCATGGGCAACATCTCCTCGATGCTGGTCGCCGCCGCGATCCTGATCATCCTCGCGGTGGGGCAGACCTTCGTGATCGCCACCGCGGGCATCGACCTGTCGATCGCCTCGGTGATGACCCTGGGCGCGGTCGTGTTCGGCCAGGCGTACGCGGCCGGCCTCGGCCTGGCGCCGGCGTGCCTGCTGGCGGTGCTCGGCGCCGGGGCGGCCGGCGCGCTCAACGGGCTGATCATCGCCTGGGGCAGGATCGCCGACTTCATCGTGACCCTCGGGATGCTGTCGGCCGCCTCGGGACTCGCCCTGATCCTGTCCGACGGGAAACCCGTGACGATCATCGATCCGAAGTTGCTGAAGCTGTCCACCGGAGGCGTCGGGATCTTCGGCTGGTCGTTCGTCATCGCGGTGGTGGTCGCGGTGGCGGCGCACGTGGCGCTGTTCCACACCCGCTTCGGCACCCACCTGTTCGCCACCGGAGGGGCGCCGGAGTCCGCGACGGCCATGGGCATCAGCACCAGGCGCATCAAGCTCGCCGTCTACCTGATCAGCGGCCTGCTCGCCGGTCTGAGCGCGATCCTGCTGGTCGCCAGGATCGGCGCGGCCGAACCCGCCGCCAACACCGCCTTCCTGCTCAACTCCGTGGCCGCGGTGGTCCTCGGCGGGGTCAGCCTCTTCGGCGGGCGGGGAACCGTCATCGGCCCGTTCTTCGGCGCGCTGCTGCTGGTCGCGCTGGTCAACGGGCTCACCCTGCTCGGCGTGTCGCAGTTCTACCAGCCCTTGGCCGTCGGCATCGTCGTGGTGCTGGCCGCACTCCTCATGAGGTTCCAGCAATGACCGGACAGATGACTCAGCGGCCGACGCCCGGCACGCCCACCGGCGAGGTGCTCCTGGACTGCCGGAACGTCTCCCTGGCCTTCGGCAGTGTCCAGGCGCTCATCGACGTCTCGCTCACGCTGCGCCCCGGCGAGATCACCGCCCTCGTCGGCGACAACGGAGCCGGCAAGTCCACGCTGGTGCGCTGCATCTCCGGGGTCCACCGGCCCGACAGCGGGCACATCTACTTCGACGGCGCGGAGATCGCCTTCCACTCACCCGAGGACGCCCGCGAGGCCGGGATCGAGACCGTCCACCAGAACCTCGCGCTCGTCGAGGACCTCACCGTGTGGCAGAACCTCTTCCTCAACCGCGAGATCGTCCGCAGGCTGGGTCCCCTCGCCTTCCTCAACCGGCGCGCCATGCAGGCCCGCTCCCGCGAGATGGTCTCGACACTGGCGGTCAACGTGCCCGCGGTGGGATCCCGCGTCCGGCGGCTCTCCGGCGGCCAGCGCCAGGCGGTCGCCATCTGCCGAGCCACCGGCTTCAGCTCCAAGCTCGTCATCATGGACGAGCCCACCGCGGCGCTCGGCGTCCAGGAGACGGCCCGCGTCGAGGAACTCATCGTCAGACTGCGCGACGAGGGGCACGCCGTGCTCATCATCAGCCACAACTTCGCGCAGGTCATGCGGCTCAGCCACCAGGTGTGGGTGATGCGTGCGGGCCGCTGCGTGGGCGGGCGCCGCACCGCGGAGACCACCGGCGAGGAGATCGTCGCCCTCGTCACCGGCGCCCTCGCCACCTGACCACGTCACGAGACCTAAGGAAGTCCTCCGATGCCCACTGACACCGCGACCAACCCGATCGGCGTGCACGCGCTGGTATGGGTCGGCGACACCAGCCCCCGCTCGGTGGCCTACGCCGTCGAGAAGACGGAGGCCACCGGCTTCGACCTGCTGGAGATCTCCCTGCACGACTCGGGGAACCTCGACGTGGCCGCCGCGCGTGAGGCCCTGCGGTCGGCGGGCCTGGGCGTCGCCTGCTCCCGCGGCCTCGCCTTCGACGCCGACGTCTCCAGCGAGGACCTCGCCGTGGTGGAGCGCGGCGAGAAGCTGCTGCACGACTCCCTCGCCATCACCCGCGCGCTCGGCGGCACCCACTTCACCGGCGCGCTCTACAGCGCGCTGGGAAAGTACGGCAGGCCGCTCACCGACGCAGGACGCCGCAACGTCGTGACAGTGCTGCGCCGCCTGGCCCAGGAGGCCGCGGGCGAGAGCATGACGCTCGGGCTGGAGATCTGCAACCGCTACGAGACCAACGTCGTCAACACCGCGCACGACGCGTTGCGCCTGGCCGAAGACATCGGAGAGGACAACGTGCTCATCCATCTCGACACGTATCACATGAACATCGAGGAGGACGATCTCGTACGGCCGGTCCACGAGGTCGGGGACCGGCTCGGCTACGTCCACGTGGGCGAGAACCACCGCGGCTACCTCGGATCGGGGCACCTCGACTTCACCGCCTTCTTCCACGCGCTCGGCGACATCGGATACAGTGGGACGATCACCTTCGAGTCCTTCTCCTCGGCGGTCGTGATGCGCGGCCTCTCCAACGACCTGGCCATCTGGCGCAACCTGTGGTCGGACGGCGAGGACCTGGCCCGCCACGCCCGCGCGTTCATCGGCAACCAACTCCACACGAGCCGCTCTCGATGACCCTCGACGACCTGGCGGACCGGGCCCGCGCGCTGGCCACGCGGCATGAACGAGTCCTGCTCGGAATCACCGGAAGCCCGGGTTCCGGCAAGTCCACGCTCGCGGAGTACCTGATGCGTCTGCTACGGCAGGCGGCACCCCGCGGCCACTCGGCGGAATGGGTGGCACACGTGCCGATGGACGGCTTCCACCTCGCCGACGTCGAGCTCGACCGGCTCGGACGGCGCGACCGTAAGGGCGCACCCGACACCTTCGACGCGGCGGGCTACGCGGCCCTGCTGCGCCGGCTGCGCGACAACGAGGACGACGTCGTCTACGCGCCCGCCTTCGAGCGCGATCTCGAACAGCCGCTCGCCGCCAGCATCCCCGTGCCCAAGGCCGCCAGGATCGTCATCACCGAGGGGAACTACCTGCTTCTCGACCAGGGCGACTGGGCACGCGTCCGGCCCTGCCTCCACGAGGTCTGGTACTGCGCCCTCGACTCCGCCGAGCGGGTGCGCCGCCTCGTCTCCCGCCATGAGAGGTTCGGCAAGGACCATGAAGCGGCCGTGGCATGGGTGATGGGGACCGACCAGCGGAACGCCGACCTGATCGCCACGACCAAGGACCGGGCGGATCTGGTGGTTCCCGACGCGATCCTGCGCTCGCTCGGCGATGACATCCCCTGACGACGACAGACCTGGACGAAAGGGGTTCACCCAGCGCAGGCGGGCTCACCCGGCGCGGGCGTGTCCCCCGTCCGGCCTGTTCAGGGCAGCACGCCGGCTCAGCCAAGAGGTGACGCCGGTCCACGGATGGCTCTGAGCAACTGCCGGCCACCCGTGTGCGGCGTCACATACATTGCGGTTCGGCGTGAGCCGGAGTGCGGTTCAGCCGTTCTCCTCCGCGATCGCTCCGCGTACGGCCGGGGCGATCTCGCCGGCCCACCGGCCGAGGAGGACGGGGTCCGGCGCGCCGTGACCGGAGGAGAAGAGCGTGAAGCCCGACGCGCCGTGCTCCAGCACGGCGCCGGTCAGTTCCTCGACCCACTGGTCGACGGAGCCGCCGATCCAACGGCCGTCGTGGTCGCGCGTGGCGGGCAGCGGCCGGTCGGTGATGCGTCCGGGGAGATTGAAGACCGTGCGGATCTCGCGTGGGTCGCGGCCTACGGCGGCCGCCGCTCCGTCGATGACCGGCCGCGACGTCCGGTATCGCTCGCTGAGCCAGTCCGCCGCGTGGCCCGGGATCCAGCCGTCGGCCACGCGGCCGGTGGCGGCCAGGGACTTCCGGCCCACCGATCCGGTCCACACGGGAGGCGCGGCCACCGGAGCCGGCTCGATCTGGTCCACCCGGTAGTGGCGGCCCTGGTAGGTGACCGGCGGACCACCCCCCGACAGCGCCTTGACCAGGACGATCGCCTCCTCGAAGGCGTCCACCGCATCGCTCGGTGACAGCCGCGGCACCCCCATGTCGGAGATCCGGTCCCACAGTCCCCCTGCACCCATGCCGAGCACGATGCGGCCGCCGGACAGCGCCGACAGCGACGTCACCGTCCGCGCCAGCATGGGAGCGGGCCGGGTCGGCAGGTTGGTGACGTTGGCGAAGCCGGAGATGCGCTGCGTACGCCCGAGGATGAACGCGAGGGAGGCGTAGGCGTCCAGGCGGTCGCCGATGTAGGGATGGTCCGACAACGAGAAGTGGTCGAGCCCGTCACGGTCGGCCTGCTGAACCATGTGCAGCAACTCCGGCGCCTGGTCGATGCCGCTGTGCGCACCGAAACCGAAGACGACTTCTTGAACAGACAATGGTCTGCCTTTCTTCTGAAGGGGTTGGTCAACCGTTCGGCCCGCTGCGTCCGCCGAAGCGTCGCGACACGGTGCCTCCGGCGACGGGCCGGACGTGACGGCCGGCGTGCGGCCGCCCGGCGCTGGGGTTGATCACCAGGCGTACGCCTCGGGGGCGGGCCTGGCCCCGTTCGGCGCGGGCGGCGGGAACAGCTCCTCCAACCTGGCCAGCGTGCCGTCATCGAGCGTGATCGCCAGCGCGCGCAGCGAGCCGTCGAGCTGCGCGGCCGTCCGCGGCCCGATGATCGGCCCGGTCACACCGTCCTGCGCGAGCAGCCACGCCAGTCCGACGTGGGCCGGGTCCTCGCCGATGTCGGCGCACAACTTCTCGTACGCCTCGATGGTCTCCCGGTGTTCGGCGAGCGTGTTGGCCGCGCGTCCCGAGCTGCCGCGGGAGGCGGCGCCCTGCTCACGCTTGCGCAGGGCGCCGCTGAGCACTCCGCCGTTCAGCGGCGACCACGGGATCACGCCCAGCCCGTAGTGCCGTGCCGCGGGCAGCACCTCCAGCTCGATCCAGCGGGTCATCAGGTTGTAGATGGACTGTTCGGTGACCAGTCCGAGGAAGTGCCGCGATCGCGCGGCCTCCTGCGCCTGCGCGATGTGCCAGCCGGCGAAGTTGGAGGAGCCGAAGTAGAGCACTTTTCCCTGCTGGCGGAGGACGGTGAACGCCTCCCAGATCTCCTCCCACGGCGTGTTCCGGTCGATGTGGTGCATCTGGTACAGGTCGATGTGGTCGGTCTGCAGCCGTCTGAGTGACGCGTCGCACGCGCGCCGGATGTGCAGCGCGGACAGCATGTTGTCGTTGGGCCAGTGGCCCATCGGGAGAGCGAGCTTGGTGGCCAGCACGGTCTTCTCGCGCCGGCCGCCGCCCGTGGCGAACCACCGGCCGATGATCTGTTCGGTGACGCCTTCGCCCAGCTTCGCGCCGTACACGTCGGCGGTGTCGAAGAAGTTGATACCGTGCCCGTGCGCCCGGTCCATGATCGTGTGACTGTCCTGTTCGGAGGTTTCCGTTCCGAAGTTCATGGTGCCGAGCACGAGCCGGGACACCGAGAGGCCGCTCCGGCCGAGGTGGGTGTATTCCATGTGTTCCAGCCCTTCAGGCGGTGCCGAACTGTTCGGTGAAGCGGCCGGTGAACAGGTCGGCGCCCTTGTACTGGGAGACCGTCTCGGCCGTGACGACGGCCGGGCCGTCGGGTGTGGGCAGTTGGCCGACGCCGCCACGCGGTCCGAGCGGGAGCAGGATCATGGGGTGGGGCAGGGGCCGGTAGGTGGCCGTGGGCCGCTCACCGTTCAGCTGGGCGGTGATGTTGCGCGCCACCACCTCGGCGTGCTGCATCGCGTATCCGGCCATCTTGGCCTCGGCCACGTCGGTGATGTCGCCGATCGCGTAGACGTGGTCGTAGCCGTGGACGTTGAGGGTCTCGGTGACGGGGACCTGTCCCTGCGGGGTGCGGGGGGTGAGGCGGCCGTCGGCGAGGTAGTCGCTGTTGACGCGCCCGCCGTAGGCGCGGAACCAGATGTCGGCGGTGATCTCCTCCCCGTCGGTGGTGGTGACGGTGAAGGTGTCCGCGTGGCCGGGCTCGACCGGCGGCGGCACGGCCAGGCCGGTGCCCAGCCGTAGCCGGACGTCCAGTCCGTCGAGCTGGCGGTACAGGTCCTGGCGCAGCTCCGGCCGGAAGTCGGCCAGGTGCTGCTCGGTCGGGTCGACGATGGTCACGTGCTTGTGCGGCCAGACCTCCTTGATCTCCCCGGCCAGTTCCAGGCCGACCGGCCCGGCGCCGAGGATCAGCACCCGCTCGGCGCCGGCCAGTTCCTTGTGGGTGCGGCGGAGGTCGTCCAGGACCTCACCGGTGGAGTCGGCGTTGGGCTTGGCCGGGTAGGTGTAGCTGGAGCCGGTGGCCAGGACCAGGTAGTCGGCCTCGACGCGCCGGCCTGAGGCCAGGATGACGCCGCCGGGGTCCACCGAGACCGCGCGGTCACGGATCACCGTGCCCCGCGTCAGCCACCTGTCGTAGGGGAAGAACATGTTGTCTCCCCAGTCGGGCTGGGTCAGCGCCCGGAGTGACCCCGCCGAGTTGATGAACGCGTCCCGGGGGTCGATGAGGATGACGTCGGCCTCGGCGTCCAGCGCCTTGGCGAGCGCCGAACCCCCGTAACCTCCGCCGACGACCGCGACCGTACGACTCATGATTTCACGCCCTTACCGACAGAAAGAGTTGCAGTTCGTGCTACGAACAATATTAGTTCGTGGCACGAACTGCAACTCCCGTCCCGAGAGCGGGCGGTCTCAGCGCCTGCGATCGGCGAGGGCTCCTCCGTCGGGCCCCAGGAAAACCGCCGGAACCTTGTTGTCCAGCACGACCCGGCCGAGCAGCCCGGCGAGCGTGTCGCGTTCGGCGGCGGCGAGCTCCGTCGTCAGCCGCTCGACGCGCCGGCAGGTCTCGACGTAGAACTCCTCCGCGAGCCCGCTGCCCCGCCGGGTGAGCGCGACCCGCACCGCACGCGAGTCCTGCGGGTCGGGTCCGCGCTCGACCAGGCCGTTGCGCTCGGTGCGGTCCACCAGGCCGGTCAGGCTCGACTTCGCCAGCCCCAGCGTCGCACCCAGCTCGCTCATCCCGTACGGCCGCGCCATCAGCACACACAGCAGCTGGCCCTGCTGCGAGGTGAGGCCGTACTCCCGGGCGGAATCGGCGTACACGGCATTCACCAGGAACGTCGACCGCACCAGCGCGGCCACGACCCCGATCTGGCCATCATCATCTTTAACCACTCGGCCATGCTACATTCAAGCGCCGCACAATTCGTGAGGCGAACTAGCCAGGGCCGGTCGCCGGCGGATCCGCCGGGGCGCGAGCACGGCGGCCGGGCCGCCCAGCAGGCGTTCGAGGCCGGAGGTGGGCGGCGACTCCAGGTCGAGCTCCGTGCCCGGCTCCGTGACCAGGTCGACCATGGCCGAGTCCAGGCGGCGGCCGTCGAGCTCGGCCGGGATGTCCTCCGGCGTATTCCGGCCGCACCCTTATTGCGGATGAAGGCATTGAGGTGGCAGCACAAACAAACAATCTTGTATATCTGATGCCATGGTTACGCCGCTCCTGCCCAGTGACCCTCGGCAGCTCGGTCCCTACTGGCTGGCCCGACGGCTCGGGGCGGGAGGTCAGGGCGTGGTCTACGAGGCGTACGACAGCCTGGGCGGCCGGGTGGCGGTCAAGGCGCTGCGCGAGGACTTCATCACCGACGCCTACCGCGACCAGCTACGCAGGGAGGTGGCGGCGCTCAGCCGGGTGGCCTCCTTCTGCACCGCGCGGATCATCGAGGCCGACCTCGACCACGTCCTGCCGTATCTGGTCAGCGAGTACGTCCCCGGGCCCGATCTGCAGAACCGCGTGGACAAGGACGGACCCTACCGCCCGGACGACCTGCACCGTCTCGCGGTCGGCATCGCCACCGCGCTGTCGTCCATCCACCAGGCCGGCGTGACGCACCGGGACCTGAAGCCGGCGAACGTCCTGATCGGTCCGGACGGTCCCCGGGTCATCGACTTCGGCATCGCGCGCACCGAGGAGATGTCCCGGAGCGCGACCGGGCAGCTGAAAGGCACCCCGCGGTGGATGGCCCCCGAGCTGTTCGGCGGCCACCGCGCCTCACCGGCCGTCGACATCTGGGCGTGGGGCGCCGTCGTCCTGTTCGCCGCCACGGGCAAGTCGCCCTTCGACGGTGACAGCATGCCTGCGCTGATCTACCAGGTCCTTCATCACCAGCCCGAGCTCGACGCGGTGCAGGAGCCGCTGCGCTCCCTGGTGGCGCGGGCGCTGTCCCGCGACCCGGCCCGGCGCCCCACATCGCGGGAGCTGCTGGAAGGCCTGATCGGCGGCCGGGGCGCGCTCGAGGAGGCCACCGCGGTCGCCGGCGCTCTTTCGGCCACGGCGCTCCCCCCGTCGCTGGCGCAGGTGGCCGAGCAGGTCTACGCCGAGCTCACCCCGCACGAGCAGGCCACCGTTCCGCGCATCCTGCTGCGGATGGTCGCCGCGGAGCCGGAGGCCCGGCACACGCTGCGCAAGGTCGCCGCCGCCGAGTTCCTGGACATCGAGACGGCCGAGCAGAGCGTCTGGCGCATCCTCGACCGGCTGGGCGAGGCGGGGCTGGTGGTCCGCGACGGCGACCTCTTCACGCTCGCCACCCCGGCGCTGGTGCGGGCCTGGCCTCGGCTGCGCGACTGGGTCGCCGACGAACGTGAGGTCCTCGACGCCCACCACGAGCTCGCCGACGCCGCGCGGCGCTGGCAGAGCCACGGACGTAAGAGCGGTGACCTGCTGCAGGGCAGCTCGCTCGACGAGGCGCTCACCCGCGTTGCGGCCGGTCGCCGGCACCTCACCCTCAACCTGGTCGAACGCTCGTTCCTCGACCGGTCGGTGCGCGCCGCGCAGCGCAGGCGGCGCTACCGTACGCTGCTGAGCGCCGTCCTGACGGTCCTGCTCGTCGTGTCCACCGTGACGGCGGCCACCGCGATCGTCCAGGGCATCGAGCTGGCGGCCACGAACGAGACCATCTCCCGGCAGCGGGACGCGGCCGTCGGCGACCGGGTGGCCAACCTCGCCACCACGATGCGGCGCCTCGATCCCGCCACCGCCAAGCAGCTCGCCGTCGCCGCCGCGACCCTGGCGCCCGACGGCCAGCCGGCCAGGAACGCGCTGGCCACGCTCTACAGCCAGTGGGAGCAGTACACCTACCGGCCGCCGGGCGTCGATGGCGACTGGCGGATGAACGGAGACGGCACCTACCGTCTGACGGCGTACGCGCGCGGCCACGAGGTGAAGCTCGCCGACGTCGACTCGCGCCGGGTGATACGGACGATCACCCTGACCGGAGAGCCGGTCGACGACCGTGCGCTCGGCCACGTCCTGTCCCTCACGGCGGACGGCAAGACCCTCTCGCTGGTCAGGAAGGACGGCACGGTCGGCATCTGGGACACGGCGACCGGCCGGCCGCGGCCGGTGTCGATCCGCATCCCCGAGCCGTACGCGGCGCTCGATCCCACGGGCACCCGCCTCCTGAGCTTCTCGGCGACGCAGGCGATCGTCTGGGACATCGGATCGGGCAAGCCCCTTCTCACGATCCCGCACCAGCTCCTGGCCGCGACCTTCACCCCGGACGGGCGGTCGCTGGTCAGCCTCCGGGGAGGGAAGTTCGAGTACTGGGACGTCGGCCGGGGCACGAAGAGGCCCCTGCCCCGGCTCGGTGCGGACTCCGAGAGGATCAACGGCATGGAGGTCAGCCCGGACGGCAGACGCCTCGGTGTGATCAAGGGCGACCGGCTGTGGGTCGTCCGCCTGGACAAGGAGGACGTGAGCCGGCGGCAGCTCCCGAAGAACGACGACAACACCGGGATCGCCTTCAGCGACGACGGCAGGTTCGTCGCGGTCGGCGGCACCGTCTGGGGCACCGAGGGCGTCCACGACCAGTCATGGGACCTGGTGGGAGAACGCGACGAGCCCGTCTTCAGGAACTCCGGCGGCTGCGCCAACCCGGTCTTCGGCCCGGGAGACCGCACCCTGCGCTGCACGGATCGCTCCACGAACACCACCACCGTCCTGTCCCTCGCTCCCATCGCGGACTCGGTCAAGCTCACCGACGCCTTCGTCGGCTCCACGGCGGTCCTCAGCGAGGACGGCTCGACCCTCGCCGTCGAATCCCGCCGTGACCTGGAGATCTGGGACCCGGTCAGGCGGGTCAAGCGGGGGGCGCTGCCGCTCAACGGTGTCAAGGGCACCAGCGAATCGCTGTTCGCGCTGTCGGCGGACGGAAAGCTCCTGGCGAGCAGCTTCCGCCGCAGCGGGAAAGTCGAGATCTGGGACGTCGCCTCGGCGACCAGGAAGACCACCCTGCAGACCGGGCACCCGATCAACGACCGGCTGCCCCTCAGGTTCTCGCCTGACGGCAGGACGCTCGCGGTGCTCACCATCCCCACCAGCCTGACCTCGCTCGAACTGTGGGACGTGGCCTCGGGGACCCTGCGGGTCAAGTCCGCCGGAGCCCAGGTGGAGCCCGGCCAGTCCGTCGGCGGCGAACCGCGTGTCCTCTTCAGCCCCGACGGACGGACCGTGATCTCCGGGCCGGACCAGGGCGTCGTCGACGTCGCCACCGGCAAGAGAGTCCTCGCCCCCAACCTCGAGCTGGACCCCGCCATGGCCCGCAGCCGGGACGGGCTCGTCGCCGTGGTCGACAGGGACAAGGTCGGGTTCTGGGACGCGCGGACCCTCCGGCACAGGTATGACGTGCTCCCCGGCGTGGAGCTGGGCAGGGCCGTCGCCTTCGCTCCCGACGGAAAAGTGCTCGCGCTGGCCGACACGACCGGCCGGATCCGCCTGTGGGACGTTCCCAACCGGCGCGCCCTCGGCCTTCCGCTCTCCGGTTTCCTGACGTCGAAGGCCGACGCGGGCCCGGACGAGATCAGGACCATGGCCTTCTCGGCCGACGGCACGGTGCTGGCGGCCGTTGACGACGACGGCCGCCTCCGCACCCACCTCGTCGCCCTCGACAAGGTCAAAAGTGCCCTCTGCCGCCTTTTCGGCCCGCTCTCCGAGGCGGACTGGAGAACCCACATCCCGGAGATTCCCTACCGCCGCACCTGCTGAGCGGCGTCGGACGCAGACCCTCCGGACGCTTGCCGCCGCGACGTCACGCTTGGAGGTCTGCCCGCGTGTCCCGGCCCGGGCCCGGCGGCGGAACAGCCGGCCCGGAACGGTCCCGACCCCTCATCGGTGCCGGCGGACTCACCCGCCGAAAGCGCCGACCAGGGCCGCTACGCGGTCGCGCCTGGCATACAGGTCCCAGAAGCTCCCGGCGGACACGTCGGGGTGGATCACCTCCGGCTCGGACCCGGGCGGCTCGGTGGACGACCTGACCGCCTGGTGCGGCACGCTGCCCTCGACCGGCGCGCCGGACCCGGCGTCAGTACGGCAGGCGGTGACTCAGTACGGCAGGTAGTAACTGAGCACGTCGGCGGTGAGCGGCGGGAACAGCGCGTGGAACAGCTCGCTGTCGGGACCGGGGTAGACATCGGGCCGGATCCGGGACAGCCCGTCGATCCCGTGCGGGCCGAACAGCAGCGCCGGCAGGTAGTCGGGCGCCACCCCGGCGCCGCCCGCGGCTCCGGGCCCCTGCATCGCGCCGCCGGCGGTGACCGCGCCCAGGCCGTCGGCACGGACCGGTATCCGGTAGTGGGCGCCGAAAGTGGAGATGACGATGTCACGGCCGGTGCGGTCGATCCCGGCCGCGACAAGGCGGCGCCACAGCACCGGCCGCAGCCGGTCCAGCAGTGCCGCCACGTCCGGGACACGGATGTAGTACTGCTCCGCCTCCGCCCGTCGCTCGCCGGGGAGGAGGTCGCTCCAGGCCGCCGCGGCCACCGTGCCGGCCCGCTCGACGGCCCGCACCTGCCCGCCGGGGACGAGGGCGGCCACGCCGCGGAGCAGGTCCAGCGCCGCCGCCCGATCGAGCGCGGCGGCCTCGGCCAGGAGCACCTCGTCGTCGTCCGGCGGTGTGGTGCGCCCGGTGGCGACGATGTCGGCGCCGCGCTCCACCACCCAGACCGTGCTCGCCTCGTGGGCCAGCAGCCATCGCCAGCGCGCCGCCGGATGCGACACGGCCACGTCGAACCGGCTCTGCGTCATGTCCTGCAGCGCGGCCATCGCCGGGATGTCCGAGGGCCGGGCGGCCCGTAGCACGGGTGTCCCGTCACCGGCCGGCGGGGTGCGCACGACTGGCGCGGGCGGGATGTCGACGGCGTACTCGTAGCCGAACAGCCGGTAGAAGTAGGGGATCCCGATCATTATCTGCAGGAGGTGACCCCGGGCGGCGGAACGGTCGTGCGCCCACCGCATCAGCGCCCGCACCAGCCCACGGCCCTCGTACTCCCGGTCCGTGGCCACCAGCTCGATCTGGCCGGCGGGGAGCCGCACGTCGGCCAGGCGCAGCTCCTCGTCGAGGAGCGTCGCGGTGGAGACGACCCGGTCGCCGTCGACCACCACGGCGCAGGCCGGCCACCCGGTGTCGGGATCCGTCACGACCAGCCGGTGGTCGAGGGCGTCGGCGGGCTCACCGCGTTCGGCCAGAAGCGCACCGATCTGGTCAAGGTCCGCCGGACGCGCCTGTCTCAGGACGAGACCGTCAGCCAGCGGGACCGGCGGGGGAGCGGCAGTCACGATCACGCTGGGGACTATTCCACCGCCCGGGCGACCCGTCCATCCATTTTCGCCGCCCGCCGCCCGCCGCTTGTCATCCGCTGCCCGCTGCCTGCCATCCGCCGCCCCCCGGCAGAGGCACGGCGGGGAAGGACGGGCGTCCGATCGAGTTCCTCGTCGCACCGCCGGCAGCGGCGGCTCAGCGAGTATCGCGGCGCCGTTCCCCCAGGGCGGCGTGGATCCTGGCGGCGATGCGGTCGACGTCGCCGCGTTCGGCCGGCGGCAGCGGGGCGCCGGCCGAGCGCCTGGCCGCGGCGGCGTCGTCCAAGAGCCTGGCGGCGTGCTCGTGGTCGCCGGCCAGGGAGTGCGCGCCGGCCAGCCCTTCCAGGGCGAGCGCGATCGCGCGGGGGTCGCCGGTGGCGCGGGCGATGGCGTGCCCCTCCGAGTGCAGGGCGAGGGCGGTGCCGGCGTCGCCGCGCTGCTCGGCGACGAAACCGAGCTCGGCCAGGGCCAGGGCGGTGCCGGGGTTGCCCTCCAGCTGCCGCATCCAGCCCAGCCACCTGCGCAGATGGGCTTCGGCGGCGTCGAGCCTGCCCTGCCGTCTGGCTCCCAGGGCGAGACCCATCTCGGCGAACTCCTCGGCCGGCCGGTTGGCCTGCTCGGCCGCCAGCCGCCGGGCGCGCTCGTGGAACTCCCGCGCGCCGTCGTGGTCGCCGGACAGCAGGGCGAGCCTGCCCAGACCGGAGAGGCGCCAGGAGACCTCGCCCCACAGCCCCAGCTCCTCGGCCATCCGCAGGCCCTCGCGGCGCAGCCGGGCGGCCTGGCCGTAGTCACCGGTGATCTCGGCGAGCACGCTGAGGCTCTCGCCCGCGCGTAGCCGGCCCCAGCGGTCGCCGAGCTCGCGGAACAGCGCCATGCTCTGCTCGCCGTGCTGTCGCAGCGCCGTGAGGTCACCTCTGGTCAGGGCCTTGGACGCCAGGGTGCTGAGCGCGGCGGCGACGCCCCAGCGGTCGCCGAGGTCGCGGAAACCGTCGAGCGCGCGGGCGGCCAGGTCCTCGACGGCGGCCGGGTCGCCGATGCCGCGCTGGACGTGGGCGAGCAGCCACTGCGCCTCGGCCAGCGCCGCCGGGTCGTCGAGGTCGTCGTGGAGTCGCAGGGCCGCGCGCCCGGCGGCGACCAGGTCGCTCCCCTCGCCCGCCAGCATCGCCAGCGCCGCCTGCCAGGTGACCGCCTTGACCCGCTCGGCCCCGGCGGGGGCCTCGGCCAGGACGGTGTCGAAGGAGCGCCGGGCCTCGGTGAGGCGGCCGCGCAGCAGCCAGTACCAGGCCAGGGCGTTGACCAGTCTCAGCGCGGTCCCGCTCGGAGCGTGCTTGAGAGCGAGGCGCAGGTTGGCGCCCTCGGCGTCGAGACGTGCCAGCCACTCTCGCTGGCCGGGCCCGCGCAGGTGCGGGGCGGCCCGTCCGGCCAGCGTGAGGTAGTAGGCGGCGTGGCGCTCGCGGACGGCGCCGAGCTCGCCCGCCTCGCCCAGGCGCTCCAGGCAGTAGGCGGCCACCGACTCCAGCAACCGGTAGCGGCCGTCGCCGGTGACCAGGACCAGGGACCGGTCGACAAGCCGGGCCAGCAGGTCGACGACGTCCAGTCCCGGGTCCGCGCAGACGGCCTCGGCGGCTTCGAGGGTGCACCCGTCGGCGTGTACGGCGAGCCGGCGCAGCACCGTCTGTTCGGGCCCGTCCGCCAGCGACCAGCTCCAGTCGATCATCGCCCGCAGGGTCCGCTGGCGCGCCGGAGCCCCCCGTCTGCCGGAGGTCAGCAGCCGGAACCGGTCGTCGAGCCGGGCGAGCAGCTCGTGGACGCCCAGCGCCCGCACCCGGGCGGCGGCCAGCTCCAGGGCCAGCGGGATCCCGTCCAGACGGCGGCAGATCAGGGCCACGGCCTCGGCGTCGTCGTCGCCGAGGGTGGAGCCGGGGGCGGCCGCGGCGGCCCGGGCGACGAACAGGTCGACGGCGTCGGAGCGCCACCCGGACACCGGCAGGGCCAGGGGCGGGACGCTCCACAGGGTCTCGCCCTGGATGTCGAGTGGTTCCTGGCTGGTGGCCAGGATGCGCAGCCCGGGCGCGCCGCGCAGGAGGCGCTCGCTCAGCGCGGCGGCCGCGTCGATGACGTGCTCGCAGTTGTCGAGGACGAGCAGCAGCCGTTTCGCCCCCAGGGCCTCGGCGAGCCGCTCGGCCGGCGGGGACGCCGGCCCCTCCTCGCGGATGCCGAGCACGGTCATGAGAGATTCGGCGGGGTCTCCGCCGGCGGCCAGTTCGGCGAGCCACACCCCGTCCGGGTAGGCGGCGGCGGCCTGGTGGGCGGCCGCGATCGCCAGCCGGGTCTTGCCGACGCCGCCGGGCCCGGTGAGCGTCACGAGCCTGTTGCCCTCCAACAGCGTGCGCACCGAGATGACGGCCCCGTCCCTGCCGATCAGCTCGGTGAGTGGCGCGGGCAGGTTCGTGCGAGGGGCGGGCCGCGCGGGCGCGGAGGTCAGGGACGGGTCCTGGCGCAGGATCGCCTGGTGGAGGGCGGCGAGCTCGGGGCCGGGGTCGAGACCCAGCTCCTCGGCCAGCCGCGAGCGGAACTCGGTGTAGCCGGCCAGCGCGTCGGCCTGCCGCCCCGCCCGGTAGAGGGCGAGAAGGTGGGCCGCGCGCAGCCGTTCGCGCAGTGGGTGGCGGGCCACCAGATCCCCGAGCTCGCCGATGAGCATCCCGTGCTCACCCAGCGCCAGCCGCGCCTCCGCCTGCTCCTCCAGAGCGGCCAGCCGCGACTCCTCCAGCCGCTGGACGGCCGCCCTGACGAACTCCTCGTCGCCGAAGTCGGCGTAGGCGGGCCCGCGCCACAGGCCGAGCGCGTCGGCCAGCAGCCGGACCCTGGTGTGCGGGTCGTCGTGGTCGCGGGCCTGTCCGGTCAGGGCGGTGAAGCGTCCGACGTCGTCGGGCACGGCGCGCAGCAGGTAGCCGGCCGGGCCGGACACCACCAGGTCGCGGCCGCCCGGCTCGGCCGACTCGAGCGCCCTGCGCAGGTGCCACACCTTGTTCTGCAGGGCGGCCGCCGGGTTGGCGGGCAGCTCGCGCCCCCACAGGTCCTCGGCCAGCCGGTCGGCGGACACCGGCCGCCCGCCGTGGATGAGCAGGTCGGCCAGGAGCGCGCGCACCTTCGTCTCGGGGACGGTGACCGGCTCGCCTCCGGTGGTCTCCACCAACAGTGGACCGAGCACCCCGAAACGCATGCCGATCACGCTAACGCACCCGTGCGAGAGCCCGTCGAGAGGGGGACGAGAGCGGCCTCGGGCAACGTGGAGCCCATCGAGATGGGAGTAGGACATGGACAACAAGACACCCGTCACCGTCGTCGGGCTGGGGCTGATGGGACAGGCGCTGGCCGCGGCGTTCCTGGCGGCGGGACACCCGACGACCGTGTGGAACCGTACGGCGGGCAAGGCCGACGACCTGGTCGCCAGGGGAGCGGTGCGCGCGGCGACGGTGGCCGAGGCGGTCGCGGCGAGCCCGCTGACCGTCGTGTGCGTGGTGACCTATGAGGCGGTGGACGACGTCCTCGACGCGGCGGGCGGCGGCCTGGCGGGCCGGGTGCTGGTCAACCTCACCAACGGCACGCCCGGACAGGCCCGCCGGACCGGTGCGCGCGTCGCCGGGCTGGGCGCGGACTACGTCGACGGCGGGATCATGGCGGTGCCACAGATGATCGCCGGCCCCGGGGCGCTGATCCTCTACAGCGGCGCGCGGGCCGCCTTCGAGACCCACCGGCAGGCGCTGGAGGTCCTGGGCGAGGCCAGATATCTGGACGGCGACCCCGGCACCGCCCCGCTCTACGATCTGGCGCTGCTGACCGCGATGTACGGCATGTTCGGCGGTTTTTACCAGTCGCTGGCCATGGTCAGGGCGGCGGGGATCAAGGCGGAGGAGTTCACGCCGATGGTGACGGCCTGGCTGGCGGCCATGGCCGCGAGCATGCCCGCGGCCGCGGCGGAGGTCGACGCGGGGGAGTACGCCACCAAGGTGTCCAACCTGGCCATGAACCAGGCGGCCTTCCCCAACTTCATCGACGCCAACAGGGCGCTGGGACTCAGCCCCGACCTGTTGCTGCCCATCAAGGCGCTGATCGACAGGGCGGTGGCCGAGGGACACGGCGGTGACGGCCTCGCCCGGCTGGTGGAACTGATCTAGCGCCGCCTCCCTCGGGGGGAGCGGGCGGACCGGCGGCTCGGCCGCCCGAGGACCGCCCGAGGACCGCCCGCGCCGGCCGGTCGCGGGCGGCGGTCCCCGCCCGCGCCGGCCGGCGCCGGCGGGTCCGGCGTCACCCGGTCCGGAGCCTCAAAGGGCGGCGAGGGCCTGGCGGGCCTCGGCGGCCACCGCGCGGCGGGCACCGTTCTCGCCCAGCGTGAGGACGTGCCGCAGCGCCAGGCCGTAGGCCCGGCCGAACGCCTCCTCGGCCGTCACCTCGATGTCCGGCGCCACGCCGACGCCCTCCCAGTTGTCGCCCCTGACCGGGTTGACGGCGCGGCCCGAGGGGACGGCCGACTTCAGGTGCGGACCGACACGGTAGCGGGTGCCGGGGTTGGCGCCGCCCCTGGTGCGCTCGCCGATGATCACGGCGCGGTCGCGGGTCTGCAGGTCGTAGGTGAACTCCTCGGCTGCGGAGAACGTCAGCGAGCTGGTCAGGACGTAGACCGGCCGGTCGGGGCCGAAGCGCGGGCCGGGGACGTAGGGCAGGGTCCAGGACTGCTCGGTGCCGCCGGTCTCGCGCCGGTAGATGGAGTTGAGGTGGGTGAGCTCGTCGGAGCCGAAGAGGTAGCTGCAGATCAGCGCCACCATGCCGGGGGAGCCGCCCCGGTTGCGGCGCACGTCGAACACGAGCGCGTCGGCGTCGGCCACCAGCGTCATCGCCGCCACCGCCCTGTCGCCGGCCACTTCGGGCCAGTGGAACGCCGTCGTGTCGATGTAGCCGATGTTCCCGGGCAGCCGCTCCACGCGGGCGAAGCCGTACCCGGACAGCGAGACCTCCGCCCGGTACAGGGCGGCGTCGAACGGGTCGTCGACCGGCACCTCGTCGATGCTGTGGATCAGCCGCAGGTGCTTGTCGCCGTTGACCGACTGGAGGTCCTCGGTCACGGCCGCGGCGAAGGCCTCATCCTCCGAGATCCCGGCGTAGGCGCCCGCGGCCAGCCGCTTCCGCAGGATGTCCGCGATCTCCACCCCGATCTCGGGGAAAACGTAGTGTTCGACCAGCTGTGCGCAGAGTGCTGCGATCTGTGGTGACCAGTCCATGGTCACGGACTCTAGTGTTCCGGCGACATCTTCGGATCTTCCGGACGGCCAGATCTTCCGGGCGGGCAGTAGGCGGGCTGGTCACCAATGAGCAGAAGTGCTACCGTAATTCATGAGAATTGATAGTAGCACTACCGGTGACAGTCGAGAATCACTACTGGACGTCGCGGCCCTGCGGGCCGACACCCCCGGCTGCCGGGAGGTGGTGCACTTCAACAACGCCGGCTGCGGCCTGCTGGCCGCACCGGTGCTGGCCACGATGCTCGACCACCTGAACCTGGAGGCGCGCGTCGGTGGCTACGAGGCGTCGGCCGCCCGCGCCGAGCAGGTCCGCGGGTTCTACACGGAGATCGCCGCGCTGACCGGCTGCACGCCGGACAACATCGCCTTCGCCGGCAGCGCCACCCACGCCTACTCCACCGCCCTGTCGGCGATCCCGTTCGAGGCCGGCGACGTCATCCTCACCACCCGCAACGACTTCATCTCCAACCAGATCGCCTTCCTGTCCCTGCGCAAGCGGTACGGCGTGCGGATCGTGCACGCCCCCGACACGCCGGACGGCGGGGTGGACGTGGCGGCGATGGCCGCGCTGATGCGCTCGCACCGCCCCCGGTTGGTGGCCGCCACCCACATCCCCACCAACTCCGGCCTGGTCCAGCCGGTCGCGGAGATCGGCCGGCACTGCCGCGAGCTTGACCTGCTGTATCTGGTCGACGCCTGCCAGTCGGTCGGTCAGTATCCCGTCGACGTCGCCGAGATCGGCTGTGACCTGCTCACCGCCACCTGCCGCAAGTTCCTGCGGGGTCCCCGGGGCTCGGGCTTCCTGTACGTGTCCGACCGCGTCCTGCGCGCCGGCTACGAGCCGCTGTTCATCGACATGCACGGCTCTCGCTGGGTCGAGCCGGGCCGCTACCAGCCCGTCGAGTCCGCCGCCCGGTTCGAGGAGTGGGAGTTCCCCTACGCCACCGTGCTCGGCTGCGCGGCCGCCGTGCGCTACGCCCGCCAGGTCGGCGTGGACGCCATCGCGCGCCGCTCCCCGGCGCTGGCCGCCCGGCTGCGCGACCGGCTCGCCGCCGTCCCCGGGGTGCGCGTGCTCGACCGCGGACCCCGGCTGGGCGCCCTGGTCACCTTCGCGATCGAAGGCTGGCGGCCGGAGCCGTTCAAGGCGGCCCTGGACGCGCGGAACATCAACTCGGCGCTCAGCTTCCGCGAGTTCGCCCAGTACGACTTCGGCGACAAGGACGTCGACTGGTGCCTGCGCCTGTCGCCGCACTACTACAACACCGAGGACGAGGTCGAGGAGGTCGCCGCCGCCGTCGCCGAGCTCGCCGGCCGCCGGGCGGGTGCCCGCTGATGCCGGAGACGACCCTGCCGGCCGCACCGGCCGCCCCGCCGTCCCGGGTGGACGGGGCTCAGCCGGCGCGGTCCCCGGACGCGAGGAACGCCAGGACGGCGGGGCCCGCGAGGTGGCGGAACTCTTCGAAGTAGGCGTGGCGGGCGCCCGGTATGAGGTGCGTCAGGGCGCCCGGGACGCGGCCGGCGAGGAGGGGCGCGTTGGCGGCCGGGTTGAAGAGGTCGTCGGTGCCGTGGATGACCAGCGTGGGCGCGGTGATGCGGGGCAGCGCGTCCCAGGCGTCGTGGCCGGCGCTGGCGGCCAGGTGGCGCCGTCGCGCGTGATCCGGCATGCCGGGGTCTCCGACGGTGTTGTGGGGGCCGGGGTGGTCGGCCAGCCAGGCAGGGGTGTACATCAGCTCCAGCAGCGCCCGCCGGGCGGCCTGCCGGTCGGGCTGGGCCAGCGACTTCCTGACGGTGTTGTCGCGTTCGACGCCGTGCGCCCCGCCCGGTGAGCTGCATCCCAGGATCAGCGACCCGACCCGGCCGGGGTGGTCGGCCGCCAGCCACTGGGCGACCCGCCCGCCCATCGACGTCCCGTAGACGTGGGCCCGGCCGACGCCCAGGTCGTCGAGGATCGCGATGACGTCGGCGGCGAAGCCCCGGGTGCTGTAAGGCACGTCGGGGCTGTCGCTCGCGCCCGTGCCGCGGTAGTCGAAGGTGATCGTGCGGTAGTCGTCCTCGAAGTCCTGCCGGACGCCGTCCCACCAACGGTGGCTGTTGGCCTGGCCGGCGAGCAGGACGAGAGGCTCGCCCCGGCCGCGGGTCTGGTAGGAGACGGCCGTGCCATCCCGGGTGGTCACCGTCGGCACCGTACGGCCCCCATCATGCCTCCAACCTGATCGCCCGCTCCTGACCGTCGCCTGACCGAGGTCCGGTCGCGGAGACTACCGCACCCGTCGGGGCCCGAGGGAGACGTGGACGGCCGGCCGGACGGAACAGCCGTACGGCGGTGCTCGACGGCCCGGCCGGAGCGGGTTCCGGCAACAGGTCCGGGCCTGCCGGTCGCGCCCTGATATAGGCCGGGAATTGACCTATATCAGCCATAGGCTGGTCCCCGGAGCAGGTCGAAGATCCGGCCGTGTTCCGCTGAGCCGATCGGCACGAGGAGGACGATGGACACCGGCATGACCCCGAAGAGCCCGCCCGGGGCTCGGGAAGTACGGCCGGCCGGACGCACGGAGGGGGCCCGCCGGCGATGACTGACGCGTCCGTGCTCTCCCAGCGCACCCTCAACCGCACCCTGCTGGAACGCCAACTGCTGGTGCGCCGCGCCTCCCTTTCCCCGCTCCAGGCCGTCGAGCACCTGGTCGCGATGCAGGGGCAGGAGCCCAACTGGCCATATGTGGGCCTGTGGACCCGGCTGGCCGCCTTCCGGCACGACGACCTGACGGCCCTGCTCCACGACCGCCGCGTGGTGCGCTCCACGGTGCTGCGCAGCACCCAGCACCTGGTCAGCGGCGACGACTACCGCTGGCTGCGGCCGGCCGTCCAGCCGGTCCTGAACCGTACGGCGCGGGCGGCGTACTTCGCCCGGGAGGCCGCGGGGCTGGACCTCGCCGAGCTCGCCGCCGCCGGACGGGAACTGCTGGCGGGCCGGACGCTCTCTCGCCGACAGCTCGCGCGGCTGCTCGCCGAGCGCTACCCGGGCCGGGACGGCCGGGTGCTCGCCGGGGCGGTGGAGCTCCAGGTGGAGCTGGTGCACCCACCGCACACCGGCGCCTGGGGCGGCTGGGGCAACCGCCCCGCCATCTCCGTCACCCTGGCGGAGGCGTGGCTCGGCCGGCCCCTGGAGGCGTCACCGCACGTCGAAACGGCGATCGGCCGCTATCTGGCGGCGTTCGGTCCGGCCGGCGTCATGGACGTCCAGGCCTGGTCCGGGCTCACCCGGCTGCGCGAGGTGATCGACGGCATGCGGTCCCGGCTGCGCGTCTTCCGCGACGAGCAGGGCAAGGAGCTGTTCGACCTGCCCGGCGCGCCGTTGGCCGAGGCGGACATGCCCGTCCCGGTGCGTTTCCTGCCGGCCTTCGACAACATCCTCCTCGGCCACGCCGACCGGACCCGGGTGATCAGCGACGAGGACCGTAAGCGGGTGATGCCCGGCGGCGCGATGGTACGGCCCACCTTTCTCGTCGACGGTTACGTCCGCGGCATCTGGTCGATGAAGGACTCGACGCTGCTCATCTCCCCGTTCCGGCCGCTGTCCGCGGCGGATGCCACGGCGGTGCTGGGGGAGGCGGAGAATCTGCTCGCCTTCGTCGTGCCGGACGCCTCCGGGTGGGACATCGCGTTCGCCTGAGTCCTTGAGTCCGGCTGGGCGCGGGGGCCGGTCCGGCGTGAGGTGTCCGGCGGAGCCGAGGGCGAGGACGGGTGGGTACGTAGGATGGCCCCCGTGACGGAGACACCTGCCACGGGCTACGACGGCCTGTCGTCCCGGTCCGTCCCGGAGGCCGAGCTGCGGGAGTTCCTGCTCGACTGCTTCGGGATCGCCGAGCACGAGCTGTTCATCGGTCACCGTGACCGGGTCGCCGAGGACCTGCGGGACGTCCCGCCAGAGGTGGTGTTCGCCGCGTTCTGCACCTACCAGCAGGTCACCGGCCACTTCGCGATGGACTTCGACGTCGGCATCGAGGGACGGCTCGCCGACCGGGTGGGCCGCCGGGAGTTCGCCGAGAGGTTCGCCGCGCGCTTCGGGGCGTACGTGCTGTACGGCGAGGCCGAGCCGCCGGGACTGTGGACGGTGATCCTGGCGGACGGCAGCCGTCTCCGTGTCGCGATGGAGGAAAGGGAGGACGACCGGTCGGTGCTCCAGGCGGCCACGGCGCCGGTGCCGGGCCTGCCCGGGGTCCGCGTGGACGAGAGCCTCTGGCGGATCCGGTGAGTCCGGATGCTCCCCGACCCCGCGGGGGGTGGCCCGTACGGACCGGGTGATGTAGTTTCTACGCCCGCCCGAGCGAAGGAGTTCACCGTGCCCGCGACTCCGCAGGAGATCTTCGAGCGTTACATCTGGTCCGGGATGACCCGGAACGCCACCGCACTGGCCGAGATGTTCACCGTGGACGGTGTCCTCGAGGCGCCGCTCGTCCCGGCCGGCCGCGCCTTCCCCCGGCGGCTGGAGGGACGCGAGGAGATCCGCGAGGCGATGGCCGCCTACTACGAGAGGTCGGCGGACGCCGACCTCTCGGTGAACGTGGAGGGGTCCCGGTACGTACTGCACGCCACCGCCGACCCCGAGGTGTTCATCGCCGAGATCGACACCGCCCTCGACGGGCCCGGCGGGGCCACGGTCATGTCACTGGTCCAGATCTTCCGCCTCCGCGACGGGAAGATCGCCCAGCTGCGTGACTACTTCGCGCCCGAGCAGGTGGACTGAGACCGGGGGAGTGCCGGCGGCGCCCCGCCCCCGCGGGGGAGGCGTCACCGCCGGCGTCCGTCGCGCCGGACGCCCCGGCGCTCCTGCTCCCGCGGAGCTCAGGGGAGGCAGCCGACGTGCGCGAGGGCCTGCTTCAGCAGGACGCCGTGGCCGCCGGACATCTCCTGCTGCACCAGCGGCGACGCGGCCTCCTGCGGGGTGAACCAGACGAGGTCCAGGGCGTCTTGCCGGGGCCGGCAGTCACCCGCGACCGGGACGACGTAGGCGAGGGAGACCGCGTGCTGCCGGGGGTCGTGGTACGGGGTGACGCCGAGCGTCGGGAAGTATTCGGCGATGGTGAACGGCTGCGGAGAGACCGGGACGTGGGGGAGCGCCACCGGGCCGAGATCCTTCTCCAGGTGGCGCATGAGCGCGTCGCGGACGCGTTCGTGGTGGAGCACGCGGCCGGAGACGAGGGCGCGGCTGACCGTCCCGTCCGATCCGATGCGCAGCAACAGGCCGACATGCGTGACCACTCCCTTGTCGTCGACCCGCACCGGTACGGCGTCGACATAGAGGATCGGCATCCGCGCGCGCGTGGATTCCAGCTCTTCAGGGGAGAGCCAGCCGGGCCTGGCTTCGGTCATTTCGGTCATTGATCGATCGTACTTCCCGCCCGGCTCCGGAGTCGCGATCACTCTCCGGAGTCGCGGTCACTTTCCGCAGTCGCGGCGGGAGGGGGAGATCGCTGACCGACCCCGGAGGCGGACGCAGCCGGGTCCCGGGGCCGGCGGTCCGGAGCAGGCGGCCCGAGAGGCCGTCACGGCCGGTCGCCGGACGGGCCGAGGGCGTACCGCCTGGGGAGCTTGAACCCGCGCTCGGACAGCAGCAGCCGCAGCCGGTCGGGGTAGTCGGTGATCATTCCGTCGACGCCGTCGTCGATGAGCTTGTTCATCGTCGGCACGTCGTCGACGGTCCACGGGATCACCTTGATGCCCAGGCTGTGCGCCTGGTCGACCATCTCCCCGGTGACGTAGGGCTGGTAGCCGGGGTCGGTCACCTTCCCGTTCTGCGGGAAGCCGTGCACGGGCGAGAACGCGTCGGCGCCGAAGGACTTGACCGCCTTGAGCGGGTCCCCGCCGAAGTCGTCGATGTCGATCCCGCCGAGCCAGGGCGAGGCCCCGGGCCGGCCGGTCTGCAGGAAGTCCCGCTTGGTCAGGGCCACGATCGGCAGGCGCGGTTCCAGCTCCCGCATCCGCATCAGCGAGCTCCAGTCGAAGCTCTGGACGGTGACCTGTCGCAGCAGGCCGGCCCTGCGGATCTCCTCCCGGGTGACCTGGACGAACTGCTCCCTGGGGGCCGTCTCCTGCGGGGCGCCGGCCTCCACCTTGGTCTCGACGTTGAGCATGACGCGGCGCGGTAGCCACCGTGACCCAAAATCGGTGGCGGGCACGGCCGGAAGGCGTATGGGAGTTGAGCGTGAGACGAAGGTTCCGTGAGTAACCGGGGTCACCTATGGGCGTCCCGTCCGGCGGGGCCCGGACCGAGATGGCGGTTTTCCGCAAGAAATGCAGAGGAATTTCGCAATAGCCTGGAAATTGGGCGGTAACTAGTGGTCGCGCCCGTTAATTCGTCGGGGATCATCCGGCCAGCGGGTGCGGTGCATGCCGGTCGTGCTGTCTGATGCGTGCCAGGAGGCGGTTGAGGTCGGTGCGGGTGAACTTCCAGTCGAAGGGCCTGGCTGCGGCGTTGTAGTGGTTCTCGAAGGCGAGGATTTGGGCGGCGAGCTCATCGAGGTCCTCAAAGTCGTCGGGGCTGAGGAGCTTGCGCTGGATGACGGAGAAGTAGACCTCGATCTGGTTGAGCCAGGAGGCGTGGACGGGCAGATGGACCATCTGGGCGTTCGGGTAGGCGTCGCTGAGCCGGGCTGCCGCCGCCCAGTTCCGGTGCGAGGAGCCGTTGTCCACGACCCAAAAGACCCGCCTGGCCGAAGCGTATGGCTCGCTCTGCATCACCTGGTCCACGAGCGCGGTGAACGGCCTGATGCCAGTGGTTGGCTCGCACCGACCCATGACCCGGGCATGATGGACGTCGTAGGCGGCCAGGTAGGCGAGGGTGCCGAAGCGGTGGTACTCGCTCTCGATCCGCATCGCCCGCCCCGGCCCCGGTGGGAGCGGGAGGTGGATGCGCATGCGGGCCTGGACGCCGGGCTTCTCGTCGGCGCTGAGCACGTACTCGTCCTCACCGAGCGGCTCCCCTTCCCATTCCCGCTGGTAGAGGTCCAGGACGCGGGATGCCTTGAGGGCGAAGTGCGGGTCACGAGGAAAGATCCACGACCGGTGCTGCCAGGGCTTCAGGGCGTCGTCGGCGAGCCAGCGGCGCACGGTGGACGCCGAGGGCGCGGGAGCGATGCCGCTGGCTGCCGTATGGCGGGCCAGCTCGGGGCAGGTCCATCGGGCCAGGGGAGTTCCGCTCGAGGTGGGCATCTCGCACGCGAGGGCCTTGACCCCGGCCACGATGCGGGCGGAGAACACGCGCGGCCTGCCGGGGCGCGGCGCGTCGGCCAGCCCCTCGATGCCCTGTTCACAGTACCGACGCCGCCATTTGCGGGCCGTGTCCTGGCAGATGCCCAGTCGCTCCGCGATCATCCGGTTCGCTGTGCCCGCCGCGGCGAGCAGCACAATCTGTGATCGCAGCACCAGGCGAAACGGCGCTGAGCCGCGCCGGGACAGGGACTCCAGCTCAGCGCGCTCAGCGTCGCCAAGGCATATGACATAGGGACTGGAGGGCATGCCCTCCATGGTGCAGCCAGGCGGGTAGGGCACGATGGCCGTATGGCAAGGCCACCTGAGTCGACCATGACCTCGCTACGCCAGCGCCTGGCCGCCAGGGCACGCGAGCGCTGGCCTCAGCTCGCCGGCATCACCGTCCGCTATCACGGCGAGTTCGCCTATGTCGCCGGCCGGCTCCCCGATGGCACCACCCTGCCGCTCTGCCGGCTCCGCTACGCTGGATCCGCCACCAGCTGGGGGTTCGCCATTTACCGCGCCAGCCACGACGACTACGAGAAGTCCGTCCTGTCCACCGGCTACCCGGCCGGCACCCCGCAGGAAGCCCTCGACTGCGCCTGTGGCCTCTACCTCGGCGACACTACGGCCTGGCTCAACCCGCCATCCCCGACGAATTAACGGGCGCGACCACTAGCGTCGACGGGTGCTCAGGAACACTCTTGCCGCGATCTTCCTCGCCCTGCTCCC
The DNA here is from genome assembly GCF_030811595.1 of Streptosporangium brasiliense. Lineage (NCBI taxonomy): Bacteria > Bacillati > Actinomycetota > Actinomycetes > Streptosporangiales > Streptosporangiaceae > Streptosporangium > Streptosporangium brasiliense. The sequence continues at coordinate 7,645,833 of NZ_JAUSRB010000002.1, read as the reverse complement.
CCTGCCTGGCCACGTCCAGGCAGACGACATCACCCCTGCGGCAGTGGACGCGTTCGTCGAGCGCTACCGCGAGGCGACGGGGCTGCCCGGGGTCGCGGTGGCGATCACCAAGGGGGCGGAAGTCGTCCATGCCGCCGGGTACGGCGAGACCGCTTCCGGTGATCCCGTGACGGCGGACGTCCCCATGGCCGTCGCGTCGGTCAGCAAGTCCTTCACCTCCCTCGCCGTCATGCAACTGGTGGAGCGGGGCCAGGTCGGACTCGACAGACCGGTGCGCGCCTACCTGCCCGAGTTCACGATGGCCGATCCCCGGGCAGCGGAGATCACCGTACGGCAGCTGCTCAACCAGACGTCGGGCATGGCCGACTCGGCCTTCCGGGAGAAGAGCCTGCCCCAGCCCGGCACGTTGGAGGGCGCCGTGGCACGGCTCAGGACGGCGGAGCTCGCCGCGGCCCCGGGGACCGCCTTCAGCTACCACAACACCAACTACCAGGTCGCCGCGCGGCTCGTCGAGGTGGTGAGCGGAGAGCCGTTCGCGGCCTACCTCGACGCGCACGTGTTCACGCCGCTCGGCATGCGCGACAGCATGACGATCGACACCGACCGGGACCTGCCGGACAGCGCGCGCGGCCATCTGTACATCCTCGGACAGGCGGTCGCCCTGCCGGAGCCGACCGGGTTCGGCAACGGCTCCGGCGGGGTCCTCAGCACCGCCGCCGACATGGCCCGGTGGCTGATCGCGCAGAACAACGGCGTCCTGTCCCCCCGGAGCGTCACGGAGATGCGCACCCCCTCCGAGCAGAACGGGCACTACGCCCTGGGCTGGTCGCTCGGCGAGACCAGGCGTGGCACGCCCGTCGTCGAGCACGGCGGCGACCTCTTCACCTCCACGGCCCATCAGCTGCTGATGCCAGGGTCCGGGTACGGCGTCGCGGTTATGGCGAACACCGGTATGGCCTTCGCCGACGCCGGCGCCCTGATGGACGGCCTGGTCGCCATGATCGAGGGAGACGCGCCGGAGATCCCCTCCGCGCCGCCCGTCCTCCTCACCGACGTCATCTTCGTGCTGCTGACCCTGGTGACCATCGGGCTGGCGGCGCGCGGGGTGGCCCGCTCCCGGCGGTGGGCCGCCCGCCGTACGGGGTGGCAGCGGTGGCGGCTGCTGCCCTGCCTGGCGCCGCTCGCGCTGTGCGCGGCGATCACCCCGGTCTTCCGGGTGCTCGCCCGGGGCGCCGACATCATGTGGATCCAGGTGGTCTACCTCTACCCGACGTTCATGATCTGGCTGGTGACGGCCGCGACCGCGGGTACGGCGGTGGTGGTCGCACGGGTCCGCGGCGGCGCGCGCCGGCTGTCCCCGCGCCTGTCCGGCACCGGCTGACCCGCCGGGCCCGGGGATCGGCCAGGCCGGCGACCATGCCCGGCCGCACCGTCGCCTTGACGGATCGATCGGTGATCGGCCGCGTGATACTGGCGGATGAGCCACGCGTCCTCGACGCGCTCCGCGACGACACGGTGCCGGTGACGCCGGTCAACGCCGGCCCTCCAGCCCGCTGTGGAGGGCCTGGTGCTCCCATTGGTGTCGCGGCTGGGTGTGCAGCCGCCAGTAGTGTTCGGCGATGTCGTCGGGGTCGAAGTCGGTGCCGGGGGCGACGGGACCGGCCACGGTGACGCTGGCCACGTGCACGCCGGAGGCCCCGTAGGCCTGGTCGAGCAGCGTCACCAGGGTGCGGACCCCGGCCTTGCCCAGCGAGAGGCTCACATACTCCACTTCGGGCTCGGGCATGCCTCCGGTGATGAGGAACGAGCCGCCGCCGCGCCGTGCCATCACGGGCGCGACGTGGGCGGCGGCGGTGAGCGCGCCGACCACGTTGACCGCCCAGGCGTCCAGATGGGCACGGACCGACAGTTCGCCCGGCGCGTCGGCCTGGATGATCGCGGCGTTGTACACCACGGCGTCCGGCGGACCGAGTTCTCCGGACGCCGCGTCGAGGGCGTCGCGCAGCGCGGTCTCGTCGGTGCTGTCGGCCGTCAGGGTGACGACCGGCACGCCGCTGGGAGCGACGGCCTTGGCCGCGGCCTCCAGCGTCCGGTCACTGCGTGCGATGAGGGCGATCGGAAATCCCTCCCTGGCGAACCGCCGGGCGACCGCCTGCCCGATCCCCGGGCCCGCTCCGATGACCACCGCTCCAGACATCCCTGGCTCCCTCTGCTCTCCGTGATCGGTAACAATGGGGACGTTAAGGGGTCACATCAATGTGAGGGTCAATCCCGGAGGAAGCGCATGCGGATCGGCGACCTTGTCCAGGAGACGGGGGTGAACCGGCGGTTGCTGCGTTACTACGAGGAGCAGGGCCTGCTCAGGCCGGTACGGCTGGCCAACGGCTACCGCGACTACTCCGAATCCGACGTCGCCGCGGTGGGCCACATCCGCACCCTGCTCGCGGCCGGCCTGCCCACCACGGTCATCGCCCGGTTCCTGCACTGCGTCCACGACGAGGACGGGCAGATGGTGACGTCGGCCTGCCCGGCCGTGATCTCCAACCTGCAGCGGCAGCGCGCCCGCATCGCCGAGACGATCACCCAGCTCCAGACGTCCCAGCGGAAGCTGGACTCGGTGCTGGCCGTCGCCCTGCGGCGGCCCGCGCGCGGGCCGGATGAGGCCGAGGACAGGACAGGGGACAATCTTTCCGGCGGACCCGCCCCGGATCGACGGTTGGTGACACACCCTTCGACGGCGGCCCCGTCCGTCGGACGGGGCGCCGCAGCAACGCCTTTCTGATTCATGGTTCTGTCACGGAGACGGACCGGTCGATAAAGAAGGCGGAGAATCGCCGCGAGGATTTCTTACCCGGCGACGGCTCCGGCCGTCCTGGTCGGGGACGGCGCCGGCACGTGCGAGGAGCGCGGCGCCCGGGCCGGGACCGCCGCGCGCGGGCGCGTCACGACCACGGCGTCGTCGGATACCGTCACGACCACGGCGCCGTCGGATACCACGGGATGATCTCTCGGCGGGCCAGCATCCGCACGTCCCAGTACAGGAAGGTGAACACCCCGGCGACGATCAGCGACGACGCCGTCAGGACCGCGATCCGGCTCGGCTTGGCCATCAGCCACCGCTGCAACCGGCTGCCCGCGACGGACGACAGGATCAAGAACAGCAGCGTCATGATGACGATGTTGCCGACCGACTGCAGGACGAAGGCCGCCGCGCCGTACAGGGGGTTGCCGCTCTCCGCCGCCTCCCGGAACATCTGCCGGAACAGCGCGAACGGCCGTCCGATCAGGAACCCGCCGATCAGCGCGCCCATGAACACCATCGGCGCGTTGGGGAAGCGCCGGGAGACGCGGGCGAACGGATCACGGACGACGCCGAGCGCGGCCAGCCCCAGGTAGAGCATCGCCAACCCGATCAGGCCGTAGACCACCATCGACTGGATGCCGCGCGGCGAGAGGGTCCCGGGGGTGTTCTGCACGGTCGAGAACTGCGGCATGCTCGTTCCCACGGCCCCGACGATCGCGCCGTAGACGGCGGATACGGTGATCATGCCGATCGACAGCCAGCCCAGCGGCTTCAGCGTGTGGGCCAGCCGGCCCCACCGGCTGCCGGCGCTGCCCAGCAGGGGGGCCACCGCGCTGAACGCGGCGATGTTGCAGGCGGTGAACGAGCCGGCGAGCCCGCTGACGAACGCGAACGCGATACCGGCGGCGATGCCGGCGATCGGGGTTTCCTTCGCGTCGTGTCCGAGCAGCGTGTTGGCGACGTTGTCGCCGATCGTCTGGTCGACGAACTCGGCCGACCAGACGATCGTCAGCAGAAAGCCCACGAGACCGCTGATCAGGATGATCAGCCCCCGTCTGCGCGGGAACTGCCCGTTGACGAAAGTGGAGGTGGCCGCCTGCGGGGCAGGTGCCCCTGCGCGGCCGAGGGTCCCGGTGGGGCCCTGAATGGTGTCGTCCTGCGTCATGGCCATCTCCTCAAAGGCGCGACGGCAACCTTACGAAATGTGGCTTAAACGATCAGAACTTTAGCTCTGTATCCCGTATAGGGACACTCTTGACTTGGCTTCTAAATAGCCACAACATGCGGCTATGGGGCGGGTGATACTTTTTTAGAATTTCGTGGCCGCCGAAATAGTCGGATATTCCGAAAATCCGTGCCCGGCACCCGCTGGCGCCGAGAGTTCTTCGGCCCGGTGGCGAGGAAGACCGCGGGCGCGACCGGCCTCAGCCGCCGGTGTTCACCGAGATGCCCAGCAGCTCCGCGGCCGTCCAGGATCGGGCGTTCAGCGAGTTGAGGGCTGAGACGATCCGCCTCTCCTCGTAGCCGAAGTGCGACTCCAGCAGGGCGGCCAGGCCGTCCAGCTCGGCTCGCACCTGCCGGCCCCCTGCCGGATCCGCCTCAAGGCGGTCGAGCAGTCCCTCCAGACTGCGCAGGATCTCCGCCACCAGATGGTGATCACGCTCCAGTTCCTCGAGCACGGGGCGCAGTTCGGGGAACTGCTCCGCCAGGACCGGGAACGCCCCGCCGTCCTCGCCGGAGTGATGCCGGCTCAGTGCCGAGCAGAACGTCAGGCAGTGCGCCCGCAGCTCCCGCGGCCGCCCGCCGCGGCCGTCGAGGTAGGAGTCGACGTCCTCGCGGAGCCGGGCCAGCTCCTCGCGGAGCCAGAGGTGAATGTCGATCAACTGGGTGCCGAACGCGGTAAGGCGGTCGTCGGGGCCGGGAGGCGTCTGCGCGGAGGCCGAGGACGCGTGGTCCGGAGCCGGGGTGGTCATCAGGTCCGGTCCTGCGCGACGGGAGCTTGGCTGATCCACTCCGAGACGCGGCGGAGCAGGGTGGTGGCGACGGGCAGCGGGGTGGTGGACAGTACGGCCGCGTGGAAGGCGTGGGGCATGCCCTCGTAGATGTCGAGGTGGACGCTTCCGCCGGCGGCCGAGACGGCTCCGGCGAACCGCCGCGCGTCGTCGAGGAGCACCTCCTTCGAACCCACCATGAGCAGGAGCGGCGGCAGGCCGTGAAACTCGCCGTGGAGGGGGGACTGAGGCGCTTGGTCCGGACGTGCCCCAGCCAGATACTGGGTGCGGACGTGGTCGAGTACGGCCCGGTTGACGACATCCTGGCCGTCGTTGGCGTCGATGGACGGGCTGGACAGGGTGAGGTCGGTCTGCGGAGAGACGACCACCGCCGCCGCGGGGAGGGGGACGCCCGCCTGCCTGAGCACCAGCAGCGCCGACAGCACCAACGTGGCACCGGCGGACTCACCGGCCAGAACGATCCGTGAGGCGGGCACGCCCTGGTCGAGCAGGCTCCGATAGGCGGCCACCACGTCGTCGAGCGCGGCCGGATACGGGTGGGCGGGGGCGAGCCGATAACCCACCGCCAGGACAGGGCGGCCGGTCATCTGGGAGAGGCGGTAGGCCATGATCCTCTCCAGGTGAGGGTTGGTGTACTCGAATCCGCCCCCGTGCACGTAGATCGTCACCCCCGTCTCGGCCGCCGTCGGGCCTGCCGCATGGCGGGAGGCGGTGACCCACTCGCCGGGAACGCCGCCGGTGTGCGGCAGGACGGGCGTGCGGTCGGCGTCGACGGGCAGGACGGGGGGACTGGACTGCAGGGTCCTCATCTCCGCCATGACCGCGGCGCTGTCGTCGGGGGTGGCGGGGATGTGCGTGACGTTCAAGCTGTGATCCGTTCTGTTGGGCAGGCAGCCGGGCATGCTCCATGCATGGGGGAGACCTGCGGGTGTGTGCGGCGATGCTGGTGTGCGCGGTGATGGTGAACGACTGCGATACGGGCAGGGGGAGCCGTCGCATGCCGGCCCCGCGGGGTGGGGAGACCTCGATGAGCACGCGGGGCGGCGGACCGTCAGCCGGTCACTGATCGGTCGGATCCGACGGGAGCTCGCGTGCGGGAGCGGTGCTCAGCACCATGGTGCACGGGGACGACGCGCGGGCGCCGATGCGGTCAGGCGCGGCCTGTGAAGTATGAGTTCACGACATTATCCCCTGCTACGTTGCCTCCATGCCGCCGCCGTCCTCCCGGCCGGCGGCACGCGACATGCAGATCATTACAGACGCTCACGCCGGACGCTGTCAAGGCGGGCGTTCTTCGACCTCCCCGACCTGCTCGGAGGATCACGGCCGCCGGGCGGACCGGCCGATGTCCACGGCACGGGCCGCTGGGGTCCGCCCCGCGTGGCAGCGGTCCCTGGGCGCGCCGTCCCCAGGGGAGGGGGTCGTGGCGCTCGGCGACCCGGTGGCCCTCCCGCACATGATCTTCGCCGGCCGGCTAGACCACCTGCTTCTCGGTGCCGGCGGCGGCCCCTCCGAGGGTGCCGGGCGCGTTGGGCGCGGCTGTCGGCCGGGGGGTGGAGCGGTGAGCGAGCTCGGGGAGAAGGGTCAGGGCGCCGAGCGCGGCCAGCGCGGCGCCCAGCCACAGCGGGGCTCGCAGGCCGAAGTCGTCGATGGCCACCCCTCCGGCGAAGGAGCCGATGATGACGCCGAGGGTGATGAAGGAGGAGTGGACGGTGTTGACCAGTGGCCCGGCGTTGCCGGTGCGCTGGACGCGGGTCACCATCGCCGGGTTCATGGTGACGCCGACCAGGCCGATGCCCAGCATGAACACCACCGTGAGGACGCTGAGGTGGGCCAGCAGGGCGAACCCGGTCAGGAAGACCAGATTCAGGGTCAGCCCCCACAGCTGGACGCTGACGGTGTGCCGGTCGGCGAGGCGTCCGACGATGTTGTTGCCGATCACGGTGGCGGCGCCGTAGGCGATGAGCAGAAGCGGGACGGTCCCGGCGCTGAACCCGGTGACCTGGGTGAGGATCGGGCTGAGGTAGCTGAAGGCGGAGAAGGTCGCGCCGATGATGAGCGTGCTGGTCGCGAACGCCAGCCACAACTTGGGACGGGCGAAGACGCGCAGCTCCTTCCGGAGGTCGCCGCCGCCTTCTCCGGCGTGCTCCAGCCGGGGCATACCGATCATCGTGGCGAGCGCGGCCAGGACGGTCAGGGCGCTGACGGCCCAGAAGGTGGCACGCCAGCCCAGGTGTTCCCCGATCAGCGTGGACAGCGGCAGCCCCAGCAGGGTGCCCACCATCAGCCCGTTCATGACCACCGCGATGGCCCGGCCGCGCACGTGCGGAGACGTCAGCTGGACCGCCAGCGAGACGGCGACTCCGAAGAACGCCTGGGCGGCGATGCCGGTGATGACGCGCGCCGTCATCATGACCGGGTAGGAGGGAGCGGTCGCGGCCAGCAGGTTGCCGGCCAGGAAGATCGCGAACAGCACCATGAGCGCCGGCCGGGGACGCGCTTTCAGCACCGCGATGGTGAGGAACGGCCCACCGGCGGCCATGGCGGCCGCGAAGGCGGTGATGAGATAGCCGATCTGCGGGATGGTGGCATCCAGCCCGTCGGCCATCTGCGGCATCAGACCGGCGACGGCGAACTCACTGGTCACCATGGCGAAGATGCCGAGGGCCAGCAGATATACAGCACGGTGCATGGCGGGTGCTCCTGTGTCGGCGAATTTTGCATCGATCGGTGTAAAATTCGGGCAGGCGGAGGCGCCGCGGAAGGGCCGCGGTGCGTCAGCGAATGTGGCAGGTCAGGACGTCAATGCGTCAAGGCGTTAAGACGTCGAGGCGTCAGGACGTCAACGCGTCAAGGCGTCGGGGCGTCGGGGCGTCAGGGATGAAGGTGTCAGAGGTGAGGGCGTCTATCGCCGTTGCCGCGATGGCCTCCAGGATGGCGCGGTCGGCGCCGCCCTGGGCGGCCACCCGGATCCCGGCGATCACCGCGTTGAGGAACCGGGAGAGCGAGTCCGGGTCCCGTGGGGAGGTGATGTCGCCATCGCGCCGCCCGGTCGCGATGACGGCCTTGAGGGACTCCAGCCGCCGGGCCATGTCCCGGTCCAGCAGCAGGGCGATCTCCGGGTCGCGTCCGGCGAGTTCGACCGTGGTGTTGACGGTCAGGCAGCCGCGGCCGTAGCCGTCCCGCCGGTTCGCGGCCTCGACCTCGATGATCTCGGCGAACAGTGCGCGGATCCGCTCGACGGCCGGCCGTCCTGGGTTCTCCAGGATCTCCAGCTGGGTGGCGGTCGTGGTGTCGATGTAGCGGGTCAGCGCGCGGATGAACAGTCCGTGCTTGCTCTTGAAGGTGTTGTAGACGCTGCTGCGGTCCAGGCCGACGGCGTCGCACAGGTCCCGGGTCGAGGTGGCCTCGTAACCGTTCTCCCAGAAGGTGTGCATCGCGGCGTCCAGGACCCGGTCCTCGTCGAATGTCCGCGGTCGAGCCATGTGGACACGCTACAGGTTTTGCATCGATCGATGCAATACGGCGTGCTGGCCTCCGTGCCGCACGGGTCCTTCCGGAGCGCCGGGGCGCTCAGCGGCCGACAGCCGTCCGCACTTCTCCCATCAGGGCGGTCAACCGTCGACAGCCGTCCGCACTTCTCCCATCAGGGCGGCCGCGTCGGCCACGGTCCGCTCGATCTGCCGCGCCGACCCGCCGACGTGCCCGAGCAGCCTCCGTGCCCGTGCGGCGAAGTCCCGCGGGGCCAGGGGCAGCCGGCCGGCCGAGGCCACCATGCCCTTCTCGTTGATCAGCCACTGGCCTGCGTGGCCGTGCAGTGCCTGGCAGGCGACGCCGACAGCGCGGAACAGGCAGCCGGCCGCGTAAGCGGGATCGACGCCGGCCGCTCCGTACCGCGCCAGCTCCACGGAGAAGTCCGCCTCCCACAGCCCGTCCACGAGCGCGGCGCTCAGCGCCGCGGGATACGCCTGGGTGCTCTCCCGCAGCTCGGTGAGCTCCCCGTCGGGATCGGCCAGCACCCGGCACAGCGCCACCTCGCCGGCGTAGGCGTGGGAGTAGAAACCCAGCGGATGGCCGGCCTGGGCTCCGACTTCGTAGCGGCCCTCCCGGCAGCCGGCCCAGACCCGGCGGACCCGGTCCAGGTCGCGGTAGATCCAGTCGACCCGCCGGCCGTCGATGGTCAGCCAGCCGCCGCCGTCGACCCATGGCCCCCAGCCGCCCGGCGCGGTGATCTCGACCTGCTCGCCGGTCTCCTGTACGGCCAGCGCGCGCAGCGCCGTCACGTCCAGGTCACCCCGGTAGTACAGCCCCAGATCGATGTCCGAGTCCGGGCGGTGTGTGCCACGGGCCCGGCTGCCGCCGAGCACCACCGCGACCACCCCGGGGATCCCTGCCAGCCGCCGGGCGAGCGCCTCCAGCGCCAGATCGTCCACAAGGTCGTATTCGATCACACCCGACGCTCCACCCGCCTCCGGATTCCGCGCGGGTCCACCGGGCTGTGGAGCCGGACCGGCGGGTTCAGCGGGTGGGAGGGACGAACTCGGGCTGGTCGAGCAGGCGTAGCCAGCTCCCGTCGGGCTGGCGCCGGACGACCTGCGCGCGGGCGCCGGACCCGTCCTTGGGCGGGGTCGAGGTGAGGGCGATGTCTCCGCTCACCAGCGTCGGCAGCGGCTGTTCCGGCTCGAAGCGGGGACGGCCGGCCAGCACCTTCTCCCACAGTGCGCGGATCGCCTCCCGGCCCACCGTCTGGCCGCCGGGCGGATAGGCCAGCACCGCGTCCTGCTCGTAGAGCGCGGCGACTCCGGCCGCGTCACCGGCGTTGGACCGCTCGACGAACAGGCGGGTGATGTCTTCGGGCCGCATGGCCTTCTCGTACTCCGGCATGGATCCTCCTGAGATCGATTTCGGCACTCCCCAGCCTCGCCGCCCGCCGACCAGAAGTCCAACAGATTGAACTACTGGTAACTAGAATCTCTGGTTATGGAACTGAGGCAGCTGGAATACTTCGTCGCGGTGGCCGAGGAGCAGAACTTCACCCGGGCGGCCGAACGGGTCCACATCAGCCAGTCCGGTGTCAGCGCCCAGATCCGCCGGCTGGAACGCGAACTCGGTGCCGAGCTCTTCGACCGGTCGGCGCGCACCGCCACCCTTACCGTCGCGGGAAAGGCCGCGCTCGAACACGCCCGCGCCGCGCTCGCCGCCGCCGGGGCGGTCGGCCGGGCGGTGGGTGAGGTGACCGGCCTGATCCGGGGCCGGATCACGGTCGGGATGGTCATCGGCTGCACCGTCACGCCGCTGTTCGACGCCCTCGCCGCCTTCCACCGGGCGCATCCCGGTGTGGAGATCTCGCTGCTGGAGGACAGCTCCGAACGGCTCGTGGAGGGGGTGCGCGGCGACACCGTCGACCTGGCGCTCGTCGGCGCCGCGAGCGCTGCCCCCGACGGGCTGGAGGCAATGACGATCATCAGTGAGCGGCTCGTCGCGGCGGTTCCGGACGGACACCCCCTGACGCGGCGGCGCCGGGTCGTCCTGCGCGACCTGGCCGCCTACCCGATCGTGTGCATGCCGCCCGGCACCGGCCTGCGCGCGGTGTTCGACCAGGCGTGCGCGGCGCAGAGCCTCCAACCGGTGATCGCGCTGCAGGCCAGCGCCGCCGACGCCATCGCCGACCTCGCCGCCCGCGGGCTCGCCGTCGCCGTCCTCAGCGACTCGATGGCCGAGCGCTACCGCGACCGGCTCACTGCCCTCACCGTCGACGACGTCGAAATCCCCGCCCTGCTGGCGCTGATCTGGAAGGGCACGCACAACCCAGCGGTGCGCGAGCTGCTCGTGTACGGCCGGCGAGCGTTCGCCCAGCCCGGCCCTGACCGGGGAGAGACCGGCTGAGGGGCTGTCCGGGTCGCCGGCCGACGATCACCCCTGGGCGGCGGCGCGCTGCTGCCGCAGCAGCACGACCTGGGAGTCGAAGGTCCGTGACTCGACGAGTTCGAGGCCGACCCGGTGGCGCTGCTCCTGGAAGACCGGCTTGCCGCCGCCCAGGATCACGGGGTGGACGAAGATCCGGTATTCGTCGATCACGCCGTGCTCGGTGAGATGGGCGGCCAGCGCGGACCCGCCGAACAGCACCAGCGTGGCGCCGGACTCCTTGAGCGCGGTCAGCTCCTCGACGACGTTGTCGCGGATCACCCGGGTGTTCCAGGCGGCCTTCTCCAGCGTGCGGGAGACCACGATCTTGGGCGCCTCGCGCCAGATCGGGGCGAATGCCAGGTCGTGCTCATGCGTCGAGTGCTGCTCGGCCTGCGGCCAGAAGCCCGACATCATGTCCCACACCACACGTCCGTAGAGGAACACCTTGTCGCCGCTGGTCAGTTCCTGGGCGTAGGCGGACAGCTCCGGACCCATCTGAGGCCAGTCGAACTCGCCGTCAGGGCCCTCGATGAAACCGTCGAGGGACTGGTGCACGAAGTGGATGAGCTTGCCCATGATGGCGTCCCGTCTCTGTGGATCTCTCACGCCCTCGGGCGCGCTGTCACCGGGGAGTCGGAGCCGCCGCCGGGTCCTCGACATCCGGCGGCAACTTTTTTCCTGTGTTCCCGCTCCCTCCGGCCGAGCGCTCCGGCCGGCGTGCTCGCGGGTCCTGAGCCGGGCCGGCCCGTCGCCGTTGAAGGGGGGCCTGACCGCGGGGACGGTCTTGTCGCCGTCCCGGGAGAGGCTATGACGTGGGTGTTTTCCGCCTGGGTGGAACAGGGTGACCGGCCGGGGCGAGGGCCGGTGAAATGACACCACCAGATCGGAGCCGGGCAGAAGGCCGGGGCCGGAGAATCGGAAGGATCCATCCGTATGGTCAGCACGACATCAGTCCGTCGGTCCGTCACAGTGGCCGCTGTCGCCACCCTCGCGGGAGCCGCGCTGTCGGGCCCTGCCTCCGCCGATCCTGTCGAAGCGCCGGTCAACGACTCCGGCGCGGTCACCGCGGCCGCCACCTGCGGCGACTGGCCATGGCCCACCAGCGCCACTGGCAGCTGGACCGAGACCAGAGTCTCTCTGGGCGTCGGTACGAAGGCGGCGGAACTCCGCTTCGGCTATATCGGAGGCAAGCAGGCCGGGTGGGCGCGCCTGGCCGGCGGCTACGAGGCCGGAGACATGTTCTGGTTCGACGTGTCTCACGACAAGGGCAAGGGCTGGTACCAGTGCGGTCCTTTCACATTCGTGGACGGCGGGCACAACTACACCCGCGCCCACTACAGCAGCGCCGATCCCAACCTCGTCTTCCGCGCCTGTGGCAGGGCGAAGAACTCCTCCTCCACGCACTGCACGGCGTGGCGCTGAGGAAGGCCAGAGGCCGACCGCCTGCCCGTGAGCCGCGGGCCGGGGCTTGGGCTCCGGGCCGCGGCTCACCCGCGGGTCAGCCGGGCGGGTGCTGCGCCCGGTGGCGGCGGAGGAGGCCGGCGCCCAGATCGCTCAGCTGATGCAGCACCAGGTTGGCGTGGCGGGTGCTGGTGATCAGGCCGGCGTGATGGAGCACCTGGGCGTGTTTGCTGGCGTTGGACAGCGACGCTCCGATGCGGCGGGCCAGCTCGCTGGTGCTGCAGCCCTGGTCGGCGGCGATGGTGTGCAGGACGGTGGCGCGGGTGGCGCCCAGCAGATCGACCAGGGGATCTTTGTGGCCGGGGGCGGGGCGGGGCCGGCGGGGAGCGGGGTAGACCAGGACGGGAGGGAGCCGCTGGTCGACCAGGGCGACGGGGGTGATCTGGCAGAAGTAGGAGGGGATCACGGTCAGGCCGCGTCCGTGCAAGCGGATCTCCCGGTCTCCCGCGGGGTAGGCGGCCTCCAGGACGGGGGGCCGCCAGCGCAGCACCGGAGCCAGCCGCGCGAGCATGGTGTCCACGCCGTCGTCGGCGAGATGGCGGACCAGGCTGCCGCGCTCATGGCCGAGGGCGGCCTCCATCATCTGCTGGTGGGAGGCGAAGGCCGTACGGCAGTAGCCGTCCACCAGGCGGCTGAGGCGGCGGACCGAGCATAGGTCGCCGCGGGCCAGATCCTCCAAGGTGGAGGGCAGGCCGGCGTGGCCGCGCAGCACGTCCAGCTCCGCGCGGACACGCGCCCGCGGAGTGCCGGCCAGGGCGTCGATCCCGGCCTGGAGCCCGCTCTGGGCTTCGATCGGTGTCAGGAAGTCGGGAAAGTAGGCTCCCTTCGGGACCAGCGGGAGGAGCACCTCCCGCACCCGGGGGAGCAGCCCCGCTGACGCCAGGTCGTCGCGGACCCGCCGCCGCCAGCCGGTCATCGCCGTGCCGCCGCCGCGTTCTTGCAGGCGGCACAGGCTCATCACCATCTCCCACATCGGATCGGCCCTGGAGGCGATCCGGACACGGGCGAGATCCTCGGCGGTGAAAACGATCCTCAGAGTGCCCCCGGTCATGTCCTCAGCCTGGCCGTCGCCGATAGCAGACAGATCAATGCCGGGTTGAAGGACGGCGGGAGGGCCGCCCGCCATGCCCTCCCGCCTCCGGGGATCAGCTTGAGAAACGCCTGATCAGGAGCGCCGGCCGGCGCTGGTGAACCTCGGGGCGGAGCCTGCCGCTGCGCATGAGCGTGAGGAGCCCGTGCGGCCCGCTCCAGAAGGTCTCGATGAGCATCGCCAGACCGTCGCCCCCGGCGAGCGGCCGCACGGTCTCGCGCAGCTCGGCGAAGGCCTCGTGCAGCGCGGCCGGTGCCTGGGGACTGGCGTCCTTGCCCTTGAAATGGCGGTAAGGACCGGCTGGCTGTATTCGATCTCCTCGGCGAGCCGCCGCGTGGTCACCGCGTCCCAGCCCTCCGAGTCGGCCGGCTCCCGCGCGGCCGTGACGGTCAACCGCTCCCGCTCTGCTCGCTCGCGCTCTCGGCGCGTCTGGATCGACACGACTCTGACTCTAGCGGCGCTAGCACTTCTGTCGAAGCTATGTTAGTTTCGCTCTCGATTCTAGCGCTGCTAACACAGAGAGAAGATCATGCTCACCGCCATCGCCTACGGACTGGCCGTCCTGCTCAATCTTTTCATCATCTTCATCGGCGTCCGGTTCTTCCTGGTGCCCCGGGCCGCGGCCGCCGGCTACGGCGTCCCCGCCAAGAAGGACGGGGACGCCGCCTATCTGACCATCAAGGGCCTGCGCGACTCCAGCTACGGCGTCCTCGGCCTTGCCCTGCTCGCCTTCGTGGGCGCCCACGCCGAGGCCTGGTACATGCTGGTCGTGGCCCTCGTCCCGCTCGGCGACACCGTCATCGTCCTGCGCCACGGCGGCACCAAGGCGGTCGCCTTCGGCATCCATTTCGCCACCGCCGTGGTCGTGCTCATCAGTGCCGCCCTCTTGTTCGCCGTCTGAGAGTCTGGGGCTGGCGTGGCCGGCGGGTCTCCGTCAGCCGTGCGAGTCGGCCCGCGAACCCGAGAAGGTGTAGCAGGACGGGCCGTTCGGACCGCCGATCCGGACAGAATTGAAGAAGTCGCGGTAGGTGGTGAAGAAATTGCCCTTCCCGCCGGGGGTGGTCAGGGCCGAGCAGCCGCCGTAGTCGGCTTCGGAGTAAAGGTGGATGTAGGAATCTGTGCGGTTCCAGTCCGACTTGGCCCGGCCGGCCATGTTGAGTGCGGCGAGATCCGGCGTATCGCTCTGGATCCCGATCATGTCGCCCGTGCCGTCGAGGCCGGAGAACAGGCAGTAGTGGTCGTCAGGGCATCTGTTGTAGCCATCGGCCGCCTGGGCGGGAACGCTCGCCAGGGTGGCCAGCGTGACGGCCGCGATCGGTAGTGCCAGCATCTGAAGCTTCTTGCCCAATGTTCCTCCATTGGTGAAACTTTCTTTCGATGACCGGACAAACATACATGTTTCGATCTTGCCGAGGAAGGGGCGATCACCTCCGACTTCGACGCCGCGCCGGCGCCCTCGCGCTCCACGGCGCCCGGCCGGATCGGCCGGGCGCCGCCGGGGAGGCGCCGCTCACGCGTCGCGCAGCCGTAGCAGCACCCCGCCGCCCAGCAGCGCCGCGGCGGTCCAGGCGGCGAGCACGCCGAGGCCCGCCCACGGGCTGAGGGGCAGATCGGACAGACCGGTGGTCGCCTGGATGGCGAGTCCCGCGTTCATCGGCGAGATCCGCCACAGGAGCAGCTGCCAGTCCGGGTCGGAGATCATGAAGGGGAGCACCGAGAGGACGTAGAGCAGGCCGAACACGGTCCCGATGGCCGTTGCCGAGTCCCGCACGACGGTGGCGACGCCGAGGCTGAACAGGGCGATCAGCGCGAGGTAGAGCACCGAACCGGCGGCCGCGCGGAGCGTCGGCCCGTCGGCCAGGGACAGCGGTGGCTGGCCGTGCGCGGCGGTGAAGCCGTTGCCGGGCAGGATGAGCCGGCCGGTCAGCACGGACCCGAGCACGGCGACGGTCCCCGCGGCCGTCGTCAGGCCGGTGAGGACGGCCGCCTTGGCGGCCAGGACGGTGGTCCGGCGCGGCATCGCCGCCAGGGTGGTGCGGATCATGCCGGTGCCGTACTCGCCGCTGACCGCCAGCACGGCCAGGACGGCGACGGCCGCCTGGCCCAGCTGGACCCCGATGAGGCTCAGTTTGGGGGCGTCGTAGCCGCATCCCGCCGGCGGGCAGGACGCGGTGGCCGCCGCCGCCGCGCTCGCCGCCGTGGTCAGCGCGATGAGGGCGAGCAGCAGCCAGCCGGTGCCCGGCACGGTACGTAGTTTCGTCCACTCCGCGTGCAGTTGTTGTCTCATGCGTCCCTCCGGCGGAACCGGAAGACGGCCAGGCCGAGGGCGAGCGCGGCGTAGCCGCAGAGCACGGCGAGACCGGCCCACGGCGCCAGCGGGTAGTAGCCGGCCTGCGGCACGTAGTTGCCGAGCACGTGCGAGTACTCGGGAATGCTCTGCTGGATCGCGAATCCGGCGGCCGGGGTGAGCCGCAGCAGCCACTGCGCCACGCCCGTGGGCAGCACGGAGGCGGTCGCGAGGATGTGGGGCAGCACGATCATCGCGATGGCGGCGGTGACCGCCGGGGCGCTGCGCCGGAACAGGGCGCCGAGGGCGAGGGCGAAGACGGCGGCGACGGCGAGCAGCGCCGCGAAACCGGCCACCACACGCACCTCGGTGAGCGCGCTCACCGGAAGGACGTAGTTGCCGTTGGCGCGCAGGATCCGTGTGCCGATCGCGACCGACGCCGCGGCGGCGGCCAGCCCGGCGACGAAGGTCACCGCGGCGACCACGACGGCCTTGGCCGCCAGCGTCCGGCCGCGCCGGGGGCCGGCGAGCAGGGTGGTGCGGATCAGGCCCCGCCGGTACTCGGCGGTGATGAACAGCACCGCCACGACGATCACGACGATCAGCCCGGCCAGCGCGCCGGAGAGGGTGTTCTCGATGCTCCGGCCCTCCTCGTCCGGCCCTATGTCGCCGACCCCGGTCACGGTGAACCTGCCGCCGGACTGCTCGGACCCGCCCGGATGGTGGGACGATCCGTCGAGCTCGGTGGTGACTCCGATGTCGTCGCGGCTCCACGCGCCGCCGGATGTCCGGCCCTCCAGGCCGACCTGGTCGAAGACGGCGGTGGCCTCGGCGAAGCGCGCTGCCGCGATGGTCCCGCCGAAGTCGCCCTGGGTCACCGTCAGGTCCCCGGGGGAGGCGGTGAACAGCCCGATGCGCACCGTGGAGGGCAGACCGGCCAGGCGGACCGTGCCGACCCTGGTCCACCGCCTGCCGTCGGCCGATTCGTAGCCGGTGAACGTGTCACCGGAGCGGACCAGCCGCAGCCAGCGCGGGGACCGCGCCGAGACGCCGCCCGGGCGTCCCGCCGTGTCGTGGACGTAGTTGTGCTGCATCCGCACCCCGTGCTCGCCGGTGACCATCACCGCCGCGTACGGGGAGCCCTGCCGGGTGCTCTCCTTGATGATGACCCCGGCCTTCGCCCACGGCACGACCCCGGGGACGACTCTCCTGACCCCCGGCGTGAGGTCGGCCAGCCGGATCTGGCCGGTCATGGAGGTCACGCGGACGGTGATGCCGCCGTCCCCCTCCAACTGCCGGTGCACGAAGTAGAACTTGTCGCTCACCGCCTGGCCGTCCGGTCCCAGCGGGGGAGTGGGGCAGGCGACCTCGACCGGACCCTTGCTGCAGGACGTGTGGCTGCCCGAGGCGGTGAGCAGCCCGAGCAGCACGGTGACCAGCGCCGCGGCCACCATGCCGAGCACCCAGCCGCGGACCGTCCGGAACTTGGTCCACTCCGCGCGCACCAGCTGCGCCATGCCGTCGCGCCCGGCCCGCAGGTCCGAGCGGTAGGGGGTGGTGGTGCCGGCGGTCATCGTGCAGTCTCCTGCTCCGCGGCGGCGCGGAACTCCACCGCGTCCCGGGTCAGCTCCATGTAGGCCTCCTCCAGCGTCGCGCGATGGGCCGCCACCTCGGAGAACGGCACCGCGTTCTGGCCGAGCAGCGCCACGATGCGCTCGGCCGCCGGCCCGGAGACGGTGAGCGTGTCCCGGCCGTTGACGGCCACGGTGGCGCCGGCACGCGCCAGCACCGCCATCGCCTCCGACCGCGCCGAGGTCCGCAGCGTGACCCGGCCGCGGGACGCGGTCGCGATCAGCTCGGCCACGCCCGTGTCCGCGACGACCCGTCCCCGCCCCACCACCACGAGATGACCGGCGGTGTCCTGCAGTTCGCTCATCAGGTGGCTGGAGACCAGGACGGCGCGCCCCTCGGCGGCCAGCGACCGCAGGAGACCGCGCATCCACACGATGCCCTCGGGGTCCAGGCCGTTGGTCGGCTCGTCGAGCATGAGCACCGGCGGGTCGCCGAGCAGCGCCGCGGCGATCCCGAGCCGCTGCCGCATGCCCAGGGAGTAGCCGCCCGCCCTGCGCCGGGCCACCGGACCCAGGCCGACCCGCTCGATCACCTCGTCGACCCGCTTCGCGCCCAGGCCCTGGGAGTGGGCCAGCCACAGCAGGTGGTTGCGGGCGGTACGGCTCGGCTGCAGCGCGGCGGCGTCCAGCAGCGCCCCGACATGGCGCAGCGGCCGGCGCAGGCTCCGGTACGGCAGGCCGCCGACCAGCGCGCTGCCCTCGTCGGCCGCGTCCAGGCCCAGGATCACCCGCATGGTGGTGGACTTCCCCGCGCCGTTGGGGCCGACGAAGCCGGTGACCTGCCCCGGCGTCACGGTGAAGGACATCCCGTCCAGGGCCGTGGTCTGGCCGAAGCGCTTGCGCAGCCCGGCGACTTCGATGGTTGCTTGCATGCCAGGAAGATTAGGCAGCGGGCGAGGGCGCGGTCGTCCCGCCATCGAGCCATCTTCGCCGTCGCTGGCGTGGGGGACGTCCCGTCCCTCACGTGAGGGATGCCGGAACGCCGGACAGCCGGGACAATGGCCTCTGTGAACTCAGCGGACGACCGGCTCGGCGGATGGGCCACCGGATGGCGGCGGATCGCCGCGGCTCCGCACGCGCCCGTCGTGGCCGGCGTGCTGCCGGCGCTGCTCGCGCTGGCCGAGTCGATCGCGCACGCCCGGGGCACACCGGCGGCGCATCCGTTCGGACACACCGTGAGCCGGCCGGTGAGCGAGACGATCGTGCACCTCGGGAGCACGCCTCCGGCCGGTAACACCGGCACCGCGCTGTATCTCGTGGTGTTCGGCCTGCTCGGCCTGGCCACCACGCTGCCGATCGCGCTGCTGTGGGGGCAGCCGGCCGCGGCCGCCGTGGCCGTCTCGGCGTCGGTCGTGCTGTCCCTCACGGCCTTCCAGACGCTGACCGTGGCGGGCCTGGGGGCGCAGCTGATCGCCGGGTACCGGATCGGCCGCGGCGGACCGTGGCTGCCGGCCGTACTTCTCGCCGCGCCGTTCCCGCTGCTGGCACTGGCCGGCCCGGCAGGCGGCGAGGTGGGGGTCCTCACCCTGCTGCTGGCCTCTCTGGCGCCGGCGGCGGCCCTGGCCGGGATCGCCCGGCGCGCGCACGGCGAGGCCCTGGAGAACACAGCCGCCCGGCAGGTCATCGCCGACACCCTGCTGGAGCACACCGCGCGCGGCGAGCGCGCCCGCATCGCCCGCGAACTGCACGACGTCGTCGCCCACCACATCTCCATGGTCGCGGTGCAGGCGGAGACGGCCCGGCTGGCCGTGCCCGGGATGCCGGCCGCCGGTGCGGACCGGCTGTCCGCCATAGGCGACACCGCCCGGGCGGCGCTGACCGAGATGCGGCGGCTGCTCGGCGTGCTGCGCGAGGACGCGGCGGCGGACGCGGCCGACCGGCAGCCCCAGCCGGGCCTGCGCCTGGGGGAGCTCAACGAGCTGCTCGACGAGTCACGGGACGCGTCGGGGACGGGCGTCCGCCTCATCCTCCACGGCGCGCCGGTCGTGCTCGACCCCGGTGTCGAGCTCGCCGCCTACCGCATCGTCCAGGAAGCTCTCACCAACGCCCGGCGGCACGCGCCGGGCGCCGCCGTCGACGTGGAGCTGCACTACACCGACGACGCCCTGCGGCTGTCCGTCCGCGACAACGGACCCGGCCCGTCCACGCCGGCGCCCGCCGGCGGTCACGGCCTGTCCGGCATGCGAGAGCGCGCCGTGGCCGTCGGCGGCGAGCTGCGCACCGGCCCCGCCGCCGGCGGCGGCTTCCTCGTCGAGGCCCGCCTGCGGGGAAGGGCCGAGGCGGCCGGATGAGCGCTCGGTCCCCGATGGTCCGGATCGTCGTCACCGACGACCATCCGGTGGTCCGCACCGGATTCGCCGAACTGCTCGGCACCCAGCCGGACTTCACCGTCGTCGGCACCGCCTCCGACGGGGCCGAGGCGGTGCGGATCTGCCACGAGCTGTCCCCCGACGTCGTCCTCATGGACGTCCGCATGCCGGGCATGGACGGCATCGAGGCCACCAGGCGGCTCGCCGGCTCCGCGGCCGCCGGTCCGCGCATCCTCATCCTGACGACCTTCGACCTGGACGAATACGTCTACGACGCGCTCCGCGCCGGGGCCAGCGGATTCCTGCTCAAGGACGTCACCGCCGAACGGCTCTTCGACGCGGTGCGCGTCATCGCCGCCGGCGAAGCGCTACTGGCCCCGGCGGTCACCCGCCGCCTCATCAGCGAGTTCGCCCAACTGTCCCGGAGACCCGACACCTCCTCCGCCGCCGCGCTCACCGCCCTCACCCCTCGTGAAACGCAGGTCCTGCGGCTCATCGCCGAGGGCCTGTCCAATCCGGAGATAGCAGGCCGGTTGACGGTCACGGAGGAGACGGTGAAGACGCATGTGAGCCGCGTGCTGAGCAAGCTCGGGCTGCGCGACAGGACGCAGGCGGTCGTCACCGCCTACGAGACAGGACTGGTCGTGCCGGGCTCCCGGACCCGGTGACCCCCGCCGCTCGCGGACTCGGCGTCCACGGGTCCGGCGCACTCGCCGCCGCGACGGCCTGCCCCGGCGTGCCACCGATCCGCCGCTCAGGGACGCGCGGCCGTCAGCACGGGCCCCACGAGGCCTACGGCAGTCCCGCGTCGGCGGCCAGCCGTACCGCGCTCTGGTGGACGTGGGGGAGAGGAGTCCGAGGTCGCCTCCGTGCGGGGTGGGGGCGCACCGGGGCTCCTGCCGTCCGGCGCCGGTGCGGATCCCGAGGTCACGGTGGCGTGGTGCGGTGGCCGCGGAAGGCGGCCTCCAGGGCGATACGCCAGTGGCGGTCGGCCTGATCGCCGTCGGCCAGGGCGCCCCGCAGCTCCAGGCTCGCCAGCCCATGCACCAGGGCGTTGAAGTGGACCGCGACATCGTAGGGGTCGGACGGGACGAACCGGCCCGTGTCGATGCACCGCGCGACGGCGTGGACCAGGGTTTCGAACGTCCCCTGGATCTGCGCCAAAGCCGCGTCGCCGGGCCGGAAGTCCGCGATGGGGCGTCCGAACATCAACTCGTACAGATGGGGGTTGGCCAGGGCGGAGGCCCGATAGGCGTGTCCGAGTGCCATCAGATCGGCCTCCGGATCGCCGTCGTGAGGCACCGTGGCGAACTCCCGGGCGAGCCGGGCGAACCCCTCCAGGAACATCGCCTGCAGCAGGCCGGCCTTGTCGCCGAATAGGCTGTACACGGCGGTCGTCGAACTCCCCACCTCCTGGGCCACCCGCCTGGTGCTCAGCGCCTGCGGGCCTTCCTCGGCGAGCAGCTGTCCAGCGGCGTCCAGCAGATCTCGGCGCAGCTCTTCGTAGTCACGTGTGCGGGGGCGTCCCATTTGACAAGCTTACCGTAACGCTGTTTTATAACGGCGTTACGAAATAACTCCTCTTCATGGACGCCGATGCGCCGTAGAGGGAACCACATTGGAGGCCCCCGTGCCCGCTGCGTCCGAACTGCACGTCGTCCTCGGTGGCGGAGGCGCCATCGGCGGCTCCGTGGTGCGCGAGCTGGTCTCCCGCGGACTCCGCGTCCGCGCGGTCAACCGTAGCGGCCGGGTTCCGGCGCTGCGCGGTGTCGAGGTCCATCAGGGGGACATCACCTCGACCGTCGGCGCCAAGACCGCGTGCGAGGGCGCCGACGTCGTCTACCACTGCGCCACCCCCGCCTACGACCGGTGGACGCAGGAGTTCCCCCGCATGACCGACGCGGTGCGCAAGGGTGCGGCCGCCTCGGGCGCCAAACTGGTCTTCGCCGACAACCTGTACATGTACGGCCCCGTCGGCATGCCCATGACCGAGGACATGCCGTACGCCGCCCGCAATCCCAAGGGCCGCGTCCGGGCGGAGATGGCCGAGGCACTCCTGGCGGCACACCGCTCCGGCGAACTGCGTGTCGCCATCGGCAGGGCGTCCGACTACTACGGTCCCGGCGGTGTCAACACCATCGTCGGCGCGGCGGTGTTCGGTGCCGCGCTCCGCGGGAAGGTCGCCCGCTGGGTCGGGCCGCTCGACCAGCCCCACTCGTTCAGCTACCTGCCCGACATCGCCAGAGGACTCGTGACGCTCGGCGGCGACGCGCGGGCGGACGGCCAGGCCTGGCACCTTCCGGCGGCAGAACCCCTGACGGGCGAGCAGTTCCTCGACCTGGTGTTCGCGGAACTCGGCCGCCCCGGCAGGTCCGCGTCCGTCGGGCGCCTCATGCAGCGCGCCATCGGACTGGTGAATCCCACCGTCCGCGCCCTCGGTGAGACCTGGTACCAGCGCGACCGCCCCTTCGTGACCGATGCCTCGAAGTTCGTGAACACCTTCGGCCCGTCCGGCACCACGTCGCACCCCGACGCCATCGCCGCCACCCTCGACTGGTACCGCGCGGCCGCCACGCCGTGACCGGGACGGCCCCCCGGACTGCTCACGGTGTTGTGGCCCACGGGGGGCCATGTCGATCAGGATGGTGCCGTGGCGGGCGGCGGAGTCGTTCCCGCCCAGGTCAGCTGTCCGCCGTGGCCGGCCGTACCGGTGCGGAGATCGCCTGACCGGCGCGGCGGTAGCACCAGATGCGACGGCCGAGCGCGACCGCCCCGAGCACGCAGCAGGTGAGGCAGAAGAGGGCCAGCAGCGGCAGCAGCCAGACGGTGACGATCCAGTACTGGACGTTGAACGCCCCCCAGACCGGCGTCGGCAGCACCACGCCCAGCACCGTCACCAGGGCGAGGGGCACGAGCCGCAGGACCAGCCTCGGCCGGCGCGCCGCGCGGCGGCGCGTGGCCCAGCGGCGCGCCCGGACGGCCGCGGTGACCAGCAGGGCGGCCATCCCCACCGTGAGCCCGAGCAGGACCGCGTTCACGACGGTGAGCGGGTTGCTCATCGGCGTCGCCGGCGCCCCGATCCGTTCGGCGAGCAGGTTGGTCGAGAGCAGGCCGGGGTCGCCGACGCTGTTGGTGAGGACGAGGGCGGCCACACCGGTCTTGGGCGAGAAGACCATGTCCCCGGTCCACGTCGCCAGTGTCCCGCCGTGGCCGATCAGCGACGGCGGCGCGCCTGCCGTGACGGGACGGGACTGCCAGCCGAGGGCGTAGTTACCGGCCTTCGGCTGGACGGTGTGCAACTCGGCCAGGGAGCCGGCACTCAGCAGGTCCGCCCCGAGCGTTCCCTGGTTGAACCGCAGCCACCGCACCATGTCGTCCAGGGTCGAGATCACCCCGCCGTTGCCGACGCACATCCCCGGCATCTCCGGCACCGCGACGGCGACCCCGAGTACGACCTCGTACCCGGACGGCAGGCCCTCGGCGCGATCGGAACACCCCAGCGTCGAGCTGGTGCCGGCCATGCCCAGCGGCGCGAACAGC
Organism: Streptosporangium brasiliense; assembly: GCF_030811595.1. Lineage (NCBI taxonomy): Bacteria > Bacillati > Actinomycetota > Actinomycetes > Streptosporangiales > Streptosporangiaceae > Streptosporangium > Streptosporangium brasiliense. Next base: position 7,622,793 of record NZ_JAUSRB010000002.1, on the reverse strand, counting down.
TCGGTGTGGAGGAAGGCGTCGAAGGACTTCCCCGACACCACTTCGACGATCCTCGCCGCGATCGAGTAGTTGGTGTTGTGGTACTCCGGGCGGGTGCCCGGATCGGCGGCCAGAGTCTTGTCGGCCAGCTTGGCCACGATCTCCCGCGCGCTGCGCGGAGGCGGGAACACGTACTCGTTGTTCGTGCTGTTCGACAGCCCCGAGGTGTGGCTGAGGAGCTGGCGCACGGTGATCCCGGTGAAGCGCGGATCGGTCATCCTGAAGTCGGGCAGGACCTTGATGACCGGGTCGTCCAGGGAGACTCGGTCACGGTCGACCAGCAGCATGATCGCCGCAGCCGTCATCGACTTGCTCATCGACGCGATCCGGAACCGAGTCCGCGCCGTCACCGCGTTGCCGTCCCCGTCCCGGCCGCGGACGGTCGTCTCGACCGACGACCCGTCGATCACGGCCGCCGCGACCCCCGGCGCACCGTAGACGGAGCGGTAGTCGTCGACCAGCCGTCCGCCGGTGGCATGGGCCGGTGCCGTCCAGCCGAGCAGCACGGCGACGAGCACGCCGCCGAGGACGAGGAGGGAGGTCACACGAGGAAAGCGCAGAGGTAGGAGATGCACGACGTCGAACCTAGGCCGGGCGTCACCGGCCGACATCACCCCAAGGGGTGAGACGGCACCACCCGGCAGGATGGAATCTCAGTCAGGCAGATCGTTGCGCCCCACAAGCCCGTTCTCGTAGGCGTGGATCACCGCGTGCACGCGGTCGCGCAGGTCCAGTTTCTGCAGGATGGCCCGGACGTGCGACTTCACCGTGTTCTCGCTCAGCACCAGTTCCGCGCAGATCTCGCTGTTGGACCTGCCGCGGGCGAGCAGGCCGAAGATCTCGACCTCGCGTGGGGTGAGGCCGTCCAGGGCCGCCGTCCTCCGCATCGGCACCTGCCGTACGAGATCGAGGATCGTCGCGGCCACCCCCGGGGCCAGCGCCGCCGTCCCGGAGGCGACGTCACACACGGCCTGGGCCAGGGCGGCGGGCCGGACGTCCTTGGTCAGGTAGCCGCTCGCGCCGGCCCGGATGGCAGCCACGACCAGTTCGTCGTCATCGAACGTCGTCAGCATGAGCACCCGGGTCGCCGGTGCGATCCTGACGATCTCCGCCGTGGCGGCGACCCCGTCCATACGTGGCATGCGGATGTCCATCAGCACCACGTCGAGGCGGTGCCGCCGGACGACCTCGATCGCGTCGCCGCCGTTCGCGACGTCGTGGGTGACCTCGATGCGTTCGTCGGCCGACAGCACCGTACGGAGCGAGGCCCGCAGCAACTCCTGATCGTCGACGAGCATGACACGGATCCCGGTCACGAGACCTCCTTCGTCGGCCTCATGACCAAGGTGCTGTGCTTGCTGATTCCCTCACTCCGTTCGGTCATTCCCCTCCTTCGTGGGGAGCCGCGCGCGCAGCACCCACCCGTCGTCCCCGTCGTCGATCGACAGGGTGCCACCTGCGGTACGCACACGTTCCTCGATCCCCATCAAGCCGGTCCCCTGACTGCCGACGTCGCGAAGCGCCTTGCCGCCGTCGTCGCGTACCTCCACCACCACCTCGGCCGGGGTCCAGCGCAGGCGGACGGTCACCTCGACCGGTGGTTCGAGGTGGCGCAGCGCGTTGGTGATGCCCTCCTGCACGGTCCGGACCGCCGCGACCTCGGCACTCAGGCTCAGTGGCCGTCGCTCACCCACCTCCGCGAACGTCACCGCATGGAGCGGGCTCGCCGCCGAGGCCACGAGGTCAGGGAGGGCGTCGAGCGAGATCGGGACCTTTCCGGGCCGGGAACCGGCGCGCGGCGCCACGGTGGCCGGGCCCAAGGTGGCCAGCATCGCTCGCAGGCCTTGGTGGGCGTCCCGGCCGGCCTCGGCGATGTCGCCGAGTTCGCGGCGGGTCGCCGGATCCGCCGTCGTCACCGCCGCGGCCTCGATCCGCGCGACCATGACGGTGACCGTGTGGGCGATCACGTCGTGCAGGTCGCGGCGGATGCCGGCCCGTTCGTCCGCGACCGCCGCGGCCAGTCGTCCGCTCTCGGCCCGTCGGCCGGCCTCGTGCCTGCGACGTACCAGCAGGGCAGCGAGCCACACACCGCCGACCACGAGCATCAGCAGCCCGCCCTCGACCAGGCGGGTCCACCCAGGGGTGTCAGGGGGCAGCCGGGCCCACGCCACCAGCTCGGTGAGGACGATCCCGAGCGCGGCGACGGCCAACGCGACCACCGAGGACCTGACCGGGACCAGGCTGGTCAGCCGCCACAACGTGAGGGGGAAGCACACAGCCGAGGGCAGCATGTTCGGTGACCAACCCAGGAAGGGCATCGTCACCAGGACGAGCATCGCCAGCGCGCCGATCGCGTACCCCACCCACGGCCGTCGACGGGCCACCACCGCTCCCACATGGAGCAGGGCGGCAGCACCCGCCGCGGCGAAGATCTGCCACAGGTCCGCGCCGAGGTGCCGGACGCCCGCCAGGATGATCACCGTCAGGAGAGCCAGGACCACGTGCGCCACCACCGTCGTCACCGGCCATGTGCTCCGGCGCTGGGAGGCTGTCACGGTCGTCGCCTCCCGGTGGGCTCGTGGTGGGGAGCCGTGCCTGGCTCGACGTGCCACAGGATAGCCAGCAGCGGGCAGGCCGATTCCGGCGCCCCGCCACGGACCCGCCGGCGAGCCCTCGCCGAGCTGATCAACCCGTGCGCGCAGGAGGAGACCGACCCCGAGCGGCGGCTGACAGCCCGGGAAAGGCCCGGACCCCTGGATCTCCTGGTCTGAGGGCATGGGCGTTCGGGGACACCGTCTGAGCGAGGCCCGGACGCCTGCGCCTTCATGACCCGGTCCCCTCCAGCAGTTGGAGCGGGTCGGCCGCCATCCGGCTACTGTTGCTCCGCATGACGCACACCGAGATCGAGATCAGCGCGGAGCTGGTGCGGGATCTGCTCCGCGACCAGCACCCCGACCTGGCCGATCGCCCGGTGCGGCTCGGCGCGCGGGGCTGGGACAACCAGCTCTGGCGGCTCGGCGACGACCTCGCCGTCCGGTTGCCCTGGGCGACGCAGGACGCGGACGAGCTGTTGCGCAAGGAGCACACCTGGCTGCCCGTCCTCGCCCCGCGCCTTCCCCTGCCGATCCCCGTCCCGCAGCGCCTCGGCGAGCCCTCCGCGCTGTTCCCGCACCCCTGGACCGTCACCACCTGGGTGCCGGGCGAGCCCGCCGACCGCGCCCCCGTCGCGCGCGGTGCGGAGGCGGCCACCGCCCTGGCCGCCTTCCTGACCGCTCTTCACCGACCCGCCCCCGAAGAGGTGGACACCGACGGCCGGGGCCGCGGAGGGCCGCTGGCCGGCTCCTCCGAGTGGGTCGCCCAGCAGCTCGCCTCGGCCACCGAGCTGGGGCTGATCCCCGACCCGGACGCCGTCCGCGCGGTCTGGGACGACGCCGCCGCCGCGCCCGGCTGGGCCGGCCCGGCGCTCTGGCTCCACGGCGACCTGCATCCGGCCAACGTCCTCACCGCGGACGGCACCATCTGCGGCGTGATCGACTTCGGCGACCTGTTCGCCGGCGATCCGGCCGTCGACCTCGCCGCCGCGTGGACCCTGCTGCCGGACGACACCGCCGACCGCTTCCATGCCGCCTACCGGCCGGCCCCGGACGCCGCGACCCTTCGCCGCGCCCGTGGATGGGCCGTGATCCGCGCCCTCGTCGGCCTCCACGTCGGCGACGCCGGTGTCCACGGCCGGCCAGGCGGCAAGGCCACGTGGGGCCCACCCGCCCACGCCGCACTGCGACGCCTCATCGCGACGGCCCATCGCTGATCGTCTCGGATTCGGAGCCGGGACCGGGCCCGGTGAGACCGCCTGGCGGGCGGCGTGACGGTGGTCCGCCACATGACGTTGGTGTCCGCGCGCGGCGCCCGCGGCCCTGAAGCGCCTGACCGGCTAGCCTGGCCGGACTCCGTCGCCGACTCTCAGCTCGCCGAGGTTCCTGGGCACCAGGCGGATGCCGAACCAGGTCTTTCCGTCCCAGCGGCGGTGTCTGGCCAGAGTTCTCAGGGGTTCCTTGCCGCGCTCCTGAGTGGCCGGGTCCCAGAGGGTGGCGGCGCAGCGGTCGCACAACTCCGAGACGCGGAAGTCGATCTCGCCGATGCGGACCGACGTCCAGGCGTCCTCCGCGAAGGGTTCCGCGCCGTCGATGATGGCGTTGGGCCGGAAGCGGGCGACGTCGAGGGGGTCCGGGGGATGCTCCTGGCGTTCCATGGCGCCTTCGGCGATCCAGTCGTCCAGGCGCTGGAGCGAACTCCTGGAGACGAGCAGGAGGGGTGCCTCCCAGATGAAGCTGACGATCTCTCCGGGGAGGCCGCCGTGTTCCTCGGTGACGGTCCGGCGTCCGGTGTCGTCAAGCCAGACGAGGCGGGCGGGCCTGCCGAGCAGGCGGGTGAACCATTCATGGGCGTCGGCGTGGGCGAGCACGGCTCGGTCGAGGTTGGAGAGACCTACCGGGGTCGTGTCGCCTGTGGCCGGGGGGACCTTGAGTTCGCCCATGCCCTTCGCCGACAGGCGGAGGCCGCCTTCGGGGGTTTCCGCGGCCGAAACCGAGAGGAACCGGGGGTGTTCGCCTACCCAGATCACTTCTCCCAGCGGGTCCACCACGGCCCAGCGGCGGTCGCCTTCCAGACCCCAGGGGAGGATCTGGGCGGACGGGCGGGGGATGCCGCTGACGGACTTGATGGGGTAGGTGCGGATCTCCGCTAGTTCCATTGGGCAAGGATAGGAAAAAGCGCTCTCTCAGGATATGGGAGCGTGCCCACGGGGCGTCCGGAGCGGGGTACCGAGCCCCTCCGGGAGGTGCGTTCCGCATGCTCCTCGATGAGGTGGCGGGGTCCGTCCGCCGGAAGCCCTGTAGCGGCTTCCGGTGAAACATTCATCGCGGGTGCCGTCGGAGGACGCGGCTCGGCACCTCCTCCCCAAGCGGGCCCGGCGGCATCGCCCAGGTCCGCCGCCCGCCGGGCGTCGGACTTCGCGCCCGCCCGGTCCGAGCGGGCGCGAAGGGCTCACTTACGGCCGCTGCTGACCGCGTTGTACTGCAGGTCCTGCACGGAGAAGCTGCTCTTGACCTCCCACGGCGACGCGACCGTCACCGCGCCCACGGACGCCTTGTTCAGGCCGTAGGCCAGGGGGAAGAGCTGTGCCTGGACCCCGGCCTTGGCGGCGTAGCTCTGCTCCTTGCCGCCCACGGTCGCCTTCACCGTGGCCGCCTTGGTGAGGAACGACAGCACCTCCACCTTGTCGCGCGGCGTGGACGTGCCACCGCGCGGGTTCATGAACTTGGTCTGCGAACCCGACGTCGGCCTGGCCGCGACGTACTGCGAGCGGTGCGTCAGATAGAGCGTGTCACGCACGATCGCCGGGGCCTTGCCGGTCTTCAGCCAGGTCAGGTAGTAGGACGAGATGTCCAGATAGGCCGAGCCGTTGTGCACGGAGGGGACGAACTGGGTGCCCTCGGAGAAGTCGTTCCACGTGGTGAGCTGGATCCAGTCGGCGTCGCCCGAGATGGACTTCTCCCACGTCGTACGCAGGTTCTCGGTGTTGTTGGCCTCGTCGTAGATGCCCTGGTTGGGCCGCTCGTCCTGGACCGAGACCGGCTGCATCCAGATCTTGTTCAGGCTGTGCGCCTTGGAGATGTTGGACTCGATGCCGCCCTGCTGGGCCGGGCTGCGGTTGCCCCAGTTGGAGAAGCCGTAGCTGATCGGCGCGAAGGCCGAGGCGTTGGAGGAGAAGTTCAGGAAGACCGGGACCAGCGCGACGTTGATGCCGTGGGAGCTCTTCATGATGTTCATGAAGTCCTTCCACCAGGCGGCGCTCTGCTGCTCGGCCTTGAACGGCGAGATCACCAGGCGGTTGTCGCCCAGGCGGTGGACCGACTTGGACGCGGCCAGGCCGGCCATGGCCGAGGCGAGCGTGCCGGCGTCGGTCTTCAACGACGTCATGTCCGGCATCAGCACGATCTTGAAGCCGGGGTCGACCGCCTCCGCGGCCTTGATCAGGGTCTTGAGCCGGTCCCAGTGGGCGCTGGTGAGGGAGAGCACGTCCACGGTGAAGCCGTCCAGCCCGGCCTTGGCCGCGATCTGCACCTCCTTCTTCATGTCGGCCAGCTGCCAGTCGCCGGACAGCACCTCCCGGGGGAAGGGCCGGTCACGCAGCAGCCCGCCGTACGCCGCGTGCTTGCCACTCTCGCCGGCGGGGTTCAGGTAGTTCTTGGTGTAGTAGTCGTCGGCCCCGGCCTTGTTGTTCAGCGAGATCGGGTACGGCGTGAAGTAGTGCGCGAACACCTTGTGGGAGGACGCGCGCAGCGTCGAGGTCGACGGCAGCTCGAACGGCAGCGGACCGGCCGGGACCGTCGGGGCCGCCTTGCCGTACGTCACCGTGAGCTTGGGCCCCTCGCCGCCGGTGGCCTGCGAGGAGTGCAGCACGCTCTGGATGTTCGAGGGGGAGGTGATGGCGAACGAGTAGTCGCCGTTGCCGGTGAAAGCGGAAGACACCTCCAGCTTGACCGTCTGCCCGGCGGTCAGGCCCTTGGCGGTGGCCAGCACCGCGCCGGTGGCCGGCTGGTTGTTCCAGTTCAGGGTGGACTCAGACCATGCTCCGGTGACCGGACGCACCTCCAGGACGGTGTCGGTCGTCCTGACCGACTGCAGCTCCAGCGTCAACTTGACGTCGGAGGCGTCCTCCGGCAGGTCCTTGAGGGTGAAACGGACGTAGGAGCGGCGCTCGGTGTCGGTCGCGCCGTCGGACGTGGCCGCGTTGGCCGAGAGCCAGGTGTGGCTGCCATGCGGTTTCGTGGGGCCGGCCTGGCTGACGTAGGTGTCTTCGGCCGCCTCGACGGTCACCGTCTGGCCGATGGGGGCCGCCGCGGCGGGTGCGGTCACCGCCGCCAGGTTGGTGGCGGTGGTCAGAGTCGCTATCAACAGCGCCATCGCACCTAAGCGGGATCGCATGGCGTCCTCCAGTAGTGACATGTTATGACATATCGACAAATCGCGATCATCATAGACAACGGAGGGTGTCCTTCATCCCGGTTTGCATATTCGAGGGACGGCGATGGCGCTGACCAGCCGATCTCCGCGAAAAGGGGGGGACGGGAGCCGGAGCCGTCGGGTGCCGGCGGCCGGACGGTTTCGGACATCGGCCATGGCCGGAATTGGACCGATGCATGCCCGCGCCGCAGGCGGCCCCCCGGACCACCGGAGCCACCCGGGCGCAGGCGCGGGCGCCCGTGGGCGCCCGTCCCCGCGTGGCTCGGTCCGGGCCGCTGCAGGCCGTTCTACAACTTTCACTGAATGATCTTGTCCGGATCGGTGATTCGGTACCGCCGCGGCCTTGACGGAGGATCGAGGCATGGAACTGTTGACCACGCTGGTGGACAAGGGACTGCGCGGGCAGTCACCGACGCGACAGGAGGCACTGGCCGTCCTGGCGACCTCCGACGACGAACTGCTCGACGTGGTGGCCGCGGCCGGGAAGGTGCGGCGGAAGTGGTTCGGCCGCCGGGTCAAGCTCAACTACCTCGTCAACCTGAAGTCGGGCCTGTGCCCTGAGGACTGCTCGTACTGCTCGCAGCGGCTGGGGTCGAAAGCCGAGATCCTCGCCTACAGCTGGCTCAAACCACACGAGGCCGCCGCCGCGGCCGAGGCGGGGACGGAGGGCGGCGCCAAGCGTGTGTGCCTGGTGGCCAGCGGCCGCGGCCCCACCGACCGGGACGTCGAGCGGGTCGTCGGCACCATCGAGGCGATCAAGGAACGCAGTCCCGACGTGGAGATCTGCGCCTGCCTGGGCCTGCTGTCGGAACGGCAGGCCGCGCGGTTGCGCGAGGCCGGCGTCCACGCCTACAACCACAACCTCAACACCTCCGAGGGCGAGTACGGAAAAATCTGCACCACACACGGATTCGCCGACCGGGTGGACACAGTCCTGCGTTCACGTGGGGCGGGCATGTCGGCCTGCTCCGGCCTGATCGCCGGTATGGGGGAGAGTGACGCCGACCTGGTGGACGTGGTCCTCACGCTGCGGGAGCTCGATGTGGACTCGGTGCCGGTGAACTTCCTGATCCCCTTCCAGGGGACCCCGCTGTCGCAGACCTGGGAGCTCACCCCGCAGCGGTGCCTGCGGATCCTGGCGATGGTGCGATTCGTCTGCCCGGACGTGGAGGTCCGCCTCGCCGGGGGCAGGGAGATCCACCTGCGCGGCCTGCAGCCCCTGGCCCTGCACATCGTCAACTCGATCTTCCTCGGCGACTACCTGACCAGCGAGGGGCAGCCGGGCAGTGCCGACCTGGAGATGATCAAGGACGCGGGCTTCGTGGTGGAGGAGCCCGGATCCGCTACGCTGCCCGAGCACCGCGGCGCAGCCTCGCCCGCCCAGCCCGAGCGGCGCGGAGACGCGCCGGCCGCCGGGCCCGCACGTACCGACCTGGTGGCGCTGCGCCGCCGCGGCGCCGGTACCGACCTTGCGCCCAATGCCTGACCCGCGGCGGTCCCTGGAGCTGGACCGGGCCCACGTGTGGCATCCGTACGCGCCGATGCCGGGCCGCGAAGTCCCGCTGCTGGTGGAATCGGCCTCCGGAGTACGGTTGCGCCTGGCAGAACCGGTCGAGGGCCAGGTGGAGCTGGTGGACGCGATGTCCTCCTGGTGGGCCGCCATCCACGGGTACGGGCACCCCGTACTGGACGCCGCGGTGAGCGACCAGCTGAGCCGGATGAGCCACGTGATGTTCGGGGGGCTCACCCACGAGCCCGCGATCCGCCTCGCCACCCGCCTCGCCGAGATCACCCCGGAGCCGCTGGAGCACGTCTTCCTCGTCGACTCGGGATCGGTCGCGGTCGAGGTCGCGGTCAAGATGTGCCTGCAGTACTGGCGGTCGCTCGGCCACCCGGGCAAACAGCGCCTGCTGACCTGGCGTGGCGGTTATCACGGCGACACCTTCCAGCCGATGTCCGTGTGTGACCCCGAGGGGGGCATGCACTCCTTGTGGACCGGTGTGCTGCCGCGGCAGGTCTTCGCCGACGCCCCGCCCGCAGGCTTCGGCGCCGGGCCGGATCCCGCCTACACCGCGCATCTGGCCGGGCTGATCGAACGGCACGCGCACGAGGTGGCGGCCGTCATCGTCGAGCCGGTGGTACAGAACGCGGGCGGCATGCGCTTCCTGTCCCCCGGTTACCTGCGGGTGCTGCGCGAGCTGTGCGACGCGCACGGGGTCCTGCTCGTGTTCGACGAGATCGCCACCGGCTTCGGCAGGACCGGCGCGCTGTTCGCCGCGGACCACGCGGGTGTCACGCCGGACGTGATGTGCGTGGGCAAGGCGCTCACCGGCGGCTATCTCAGCATGGCGGCCACCCTGTGCACGCCCCGGGTGGCGCACGGCATCGGCCGCGGCGACTTCCCTGTGCTCGCCCACGGCCCCACTTTCATGGGAAACCCGCTTGCCGCCGCCGTGGCGGTCGCCTCGCTCGACCTCCTGGCGGACGGGGCGTGGGAGGAGCAGGTCAAACGCATCGAGACGGGATTGCGGTCCGGGCTGGCCCGCGCGCGCGGGCTGGACGGGGTGCGCGATGTCCGCGTGCTCGGCGCCATCGGCGTCGTCCAGCTCGACCACGAGGTCGACAAGGTCGCCGCCACCCGCGCCGCCGTACAGCACGGTGTGTGGATACGCCCCTTCAGGGATCTCGTCTACACCATGCCGCCCTACGTCGTCGACGACGCCGACCTCGGCCGCATCACCACCGCGATCGTCGCGGCGGCCGCGGCCGGCTGACACCCCCGGAGCGACTTCTTCATGTACGTGCTGATCATCACCGGCACCGGCGGTGAGATCGGCAGGACCGTCGGCACCGCCGCAGTCGCGTCCCTGGCGGCCGCGGCGTTGCGGCAGCCGACCGGTCGTGAGGGAGGCTCGGGGGCTAGACATGCCAGTGGGCCCATGGGGCCCACCTGGAATCGAACCAGGTAAGAAGGAAGCCCTCGAATGGCCTCACGACCGGAACGCGAGGAGAGCGGGAAGACTAGATTCAAATGAGGAGTTTGAGAAGGAAGCCCTCCCATGGCCTCGCGGTCCCAACCGTATCAGGCAGGGATCAGCTCGTGCAGCGTCTCAGGCGTATACACCCGCGATCCCGGCGGGAGATCGGCCGGAGCCTCCAGTCCGATGTAAGTGGTGTGCTCAGCCGAAGAACCCTTCATGCGCAGCAGGTCGGCCAGATGGCGCACGCGCAGGTAGTCGCGTTCCACGATCGAGCGCACCAGCAGGGAGGTGGTGACCCGGTTGCCCTCCACCCGGTTGAAACCGGGATGCCCCTTCAAGTAGAGATGCAGCCATTTCACCCGCCAGGCGCCGTCGTCGCCGCGCAGGAAGACCAGGGGAAGGGCGGTCCGGCCGGAGCCGCGCAGGTCGGACTTCATCCGTACGGTGCGTGGCTCGAACGGCCGGCCTCCCTGCCCGGCCTCTCTGGTCATGTAGCCGAAGAATGCCTCGGCGGCCTCGTCGAACCGCTCCCCGGCGTAGATGTTGACCTGGGGAATGATGATCGGCTGGGCCGCGTCGGCGAGACGGATGTCGATGAACTCCGACGCGCCATGGGGCGCCGGCGCCTCGGTGAGGTCGCCGGAGTATTCGGCGGAGCCGTTGGCGTAGTTCGTCCACGAGATGTGCGTGGGATTGTCGTAGGAGGCGTCGAGCATGAGCGCCGACAGGTCGTAGTCGGTGCGCCGCTCGGCCTGGCGCCAGTGGACGAAGAACCTGAGCGACTCGCCGTCGACCGCCGAGAGCGAGCCGCGGGGCAGCATGCCGAGCCCGGGGGAGACGGCCTTGCCCGACAGCGGCAGGGCGACGTCGAGCACGTCGGGATCGACGATCAGCTCGCCGGTGTCGGGCAGGCGGCGGGTGATCTCCTCGTCCAGGATGGCCACCGCCCGCCGCAGGACCTTCTCCTCAAGAGGCGGGCGGGAGTCGGGCGCCGCCCATGCCCTGCCGTACCGGTTGGTGAAGACGCGGCCGGCGGCGGGGGCGAGCCGGTTGTGCAGGTGTTCGCGCAGAGACAGCAGGACGCGGCCGGAGGCGCCCGCCACGGCTTTCTCCGCGGCGTCCAGCACGGCCGGCGCGGACAGGCCGGTCCGCAGCAGGTGGTCCAGGCGGCGCAGCAGCGCGCCGGGCGCGTTCCCCAGCAGCTCGACGGCCTCAGCGGTACGGCCCGCTGACAGGGCGGCCTCGACGCGGCTGTCGAAGCCGGCGGTCCCGCGCGCGCCCCTGGCCACCTCGAAGACGCGGGCGGCACGCGGGAACTGCGGGTACTCGTGGGGATGCAGCCGCTCGCCGAGCCGCTTCCACTGCTCCCGGTGGCGCGGCACGTCGCCGAGCTTGGCCGGGGTGGCGACGGTGTCCAGGGCCTGCAGCAGGGCGCGGCGCTCGGCGCGGCGCAACGGGCGGAACCTGGTGGGGGTGGCCAGCGTGACGTCGCCGCCGGAGCAGCCGCAGGCGAGCCGGAGCACATCCGTCACCGTGTCGACGAGCAGTGGTCGGCCGGCGGCCAGCCGTATCTCGTTGACGACGGCGCGGTTCTCGCGCACGGGGACGCGCTCCGGTTGATCGGCGCAGAACGACGCCAGGGACCGCAGGGCCGCCAGGTCCTCGGCGGCCAGTGGCGTCTCGGAGCCCGCCAGTGAGAAGTAGAGCTCGCGCGCCTCGGCCTCCAGGCTCCCGCCGAGCTCCAGCACGGTTACGCGGTCGGCGGCCAGCGGGATCAGCTCGGCGTGCGCGGCCAGCAGGTCGGCGTAGGTGTGCCGGTAGCGGCCGTAGCCCGGCAGGGACAGCAGGTTGAGCGTCAGCGGCTGGAGGCGGGTGGCGGCGACCGGGTCGAGCAGGGTCTCACGTAGCAGGCCGGCCCAGAACTCCAGGGTGTCGGGCACGTTCTCGGGGAAGTCGATGAAGTAGGCGTTGTGCTGGACGTGGTCGCCCACCAGGCCGCGGACGGCGGCCAGGACCCGCACGCCGAGATCGACCACGCTCTCACCGCGCAGCCGCGTCAGGCGTTCGAGCAGGGCCGCCGAGCACGTGAAGCCGACGCTCAGCAGCGCGGCGTCGAGCTGGCGGGCGGCCACCTCGCCCCGGCCCGGCGCGGAGTCGATGGGGGCGTCGACGGGAACTCGTAGCCGTCGGGTGATGACGAGGCTTTCCAGACTGTCCACGAACGCACCTTATAGCCGGAACATGCCCGCACGCTGTGGGTTTTCCGGGTATGTGATCGCCGGCCGGTCCCGCCCACCGGCCGGTGACTCTTGGCCGGACCGGATCGCGTGACGGGCGACAGCACGCGACCGCGGAGGTGTCCTTCCCGCGTGGATCAGGCCCGGAGCTGGCGGGTGATGGAGGGATCGGTGATGGCGGTGTCGTCCGCCAGCAGGAAGGCCTTGCTGAGGATGAGCGCCAACCGGCCGTCCTCCTCGAACGGGAGGAACAGCCCGGCGTGGGGGTCGCGCGCGGAGACGATGCACAGGTAGGCGTCGTTGGGTTCCATCAGGATGTTCGCCGACCCCAGATGGATCTTGTAGGTGCGTATGTCGCCCCGCACCACCAGGAAACGGTCGGTCACGGTGCACCGGTCGGCGATGGCCGTCCGCCCGATCAGCCGGGACAGCGCGTCGCGGCGCACCTCGGCGGAGGGCTGCAGCGCCGCGAACGAGCCGGTCCGCCAGTAGTCCCGCAGCCGGTCCGGACCGTGGTCGGCCCACCGGGGATCGGCCGTGATCGAGGTGACGGCCACGAACAGGTCGACGTCCCGCATGGCCTCGCTGAACACCAGCGCCGGGACCTCCGTCAACGGCGCCTGGTGCCACCTGCCCTCGGACAGCCGGTGGAAGCGGACCTGGCCGGTGGCCGCGTGGCTCTCGTCGTACAGACCGTGGTCAAGTGTCGCCCGCCACCGTCCGCCCGCCATCACCCGCTGGGCCTCCCCCTCGTGGCCGCCGTCCCACTGCCCCAGGAAGTCGGAGTGCCAGCCTCGCTGTTTGAACAGCGCGCGGAGCTTGCGGTAGTCCACCACGTGCCCGGCGAACCGGTTGGAGCAGGTCCCGGTCGCCTCCTCGGCGGGGGTGAGCAGGTAGACCTCGCGGAAGGCCTGCTTGTACGGCTGGCGCAGCTCCTTGCCCTGCACCACCTCCCGCCAGGCGCGCACCTCCTCCAGGGACGCGCGGGCCGGATGCCACAGCCGCACCGGCACCTCCGGCACGGTCAGTCCCAGCTCGCTGCGCCACACGCCGGGCGAGACCTCGAACTCCCAGATCAGCCGATCGGTGACCGAGTGACCCTCCAACTGCCGGTACGGCGGAGCCGTCTCGCTGGTGTAGGCCGCTTCCAGTGCCCTGATCAGGGTGGCCTGCTGCTGCAGGGTCTGCTTGGCCAGCTCGCGCAGCCGCTTGACCTCCTCGGGGTGCTCCCGCCTGACCGCCGCCGGGACCGCCTTCAGCTTCTTGTCCCCGTGCCACCACGACAGCTCGACCCCGCCGTCGGTCGAGATCACCGCCGTGTGCTCGCCGACGGCCTGCCGTACCCGCCCGTCGGGCAGCCGGAACGCCACCTCCAGCCGGTTGCCCAGGGCGGGCTCGATGCGCTTGAACATGCGGTCCAGCTGCTTGGGCACCCCGGCGTGCCGGGTGGCCCGGCGGGCGGCGCGCAGCGCGGAGATCGCCTCGGGAGTCGGGTGCTCCTCCACCGCACGGGCGATCGCGAACAGCACTCCCTGGGAGGGCAGGGTCTTGGCCTGGGTGGGAGCCACCGCGATCCCGCGCAGCAGCCTGTCCAGCAGATCGGGCAGCCAGGGCTCGTCCCGTAGGAGCGCCAGCCGTACGGCCCGGCCGATGCTCGCCTTCTCCCCGTCGTCGAAGGCCTTCTCCGCCCTGTACGGGATCTCGCCGGCGTGGATCGCCGAGACCCGGGCCTCGGCCGCCTCCAGAGCCGCCCGGGCGAAGTCCAGATAGCCGGGCTGGCCGCCGAGCCATTCGAGCACGCCCGATGGCGGCGGGACGGCAAGGTTCGACCGCTCCCGCATCGCCTCGACGAACAGCGCCCGCCGCTCCACGTCCCAGTCGAGCAGCACCTCCATCTCGGCGACCGCGATCGGCCCGCGCCCCTCGGCGGACCGGGCGCCCACTTCGGCGTCCATGCCCGCCAGTCCCGCCGCCACCAGCACGGAGAAGGGGTGGCCGCCCCGTCTCCAGTCCGGCAGCAGGAACTCGACCAGCTCGCGGGCCGACGCGGCCAGCCGCCGCTCGTCGACCGCGTACCATGCCGGTGCCGAGCCGCCGTCGCGGGCCCCGACCGGCGCGCCCAGCCCGGTGCTCAGCTGGGAGAGGTCGGGCCAGTGCGTGGGGTCCTTCGCGGCCCCGGTGATCAGGTCGAGCAGGCGCTGCGCGAGGGGGGAGAGGTGCATGCCGGTGATTCCTGTCAGAGGTGGATCTGGCGGGTGATGGAAAACCGTATTTCCGGGAAATGTCAAGTGGTGCCGCAATCTATAGCAGCAGCGAATGACAGAACGTCGATGGACGGCGGGCACCCATGCCAGGCGGGGGCGTCGTCCGGCGTGAAGGATCCGCGCCCTTCCGGCCCGCCCGGGGAGACCGGCCCCGATCGGGACGTCCGGTCGCGGCCGGCGCCGGAGGCGGTACGGCCCGCGGTGCCGCGCCGGACGGTGGACGCCGAGCAGCCTCCAGGTCCCCACGGAAACCGGATCGGTTCAAGGACGAAAAACCCTCGCTGTCGGGAAGGGCTTTCATGCCTTCATCCGGCAAGGCTGACTATGTAAACCGAAAGCCATCTGGTCGCCATGGGGACGGCCCCTGTTCGGGCGGTGAAACAGGTGGCCGTGTATCCGATCGAATGTTACGCAGGGCGCTTGAATGGTGATTCCCCGTCCGTTCCCGTCGAACTCCAAGCCATCCGCAAGTCCCCTCCAAGGAGGCTGCGGAAATCTCGGTCGTGACCGATCGGACGAGAAAAGGGGAAACTGTGCTCGTGCGTTCCAAATCCGGCTCTCTTCTGCTGGCAGGCATTCTCGGGTCGCTGGCCCTTGCCGGCGCGACCCCTGCGAATGCCGCAACCGAAGCCGGAATCGGCCTTACCCTGAATGTCCGCGACGTGGACGAGGAGGGAACCTGGAGCAACGGCGACGAAGTCTTCATCAGCGTCGTACGCGATGGATCGACTCAGCGCTATGCCCCGACCGAAGGCACGATCGACGTCAACGAATCCGACGAGGGCCATCAGGTCGAAATCCCGTCGTCGAACCCCCTCAAGTTCCCGGTGGGCAGCAAAGTGACAATCCAGGTATGGGAGGACGACGTCTCCGGGGACGACCTCCTCGCCGAGGCCAGGGACGTCGTCGTCGAGTGCGACCGCCCGTTCAGCGGGGTAACCGAGATCACAAAGCGGAAGTATTACGATTACGCGTTCGACGGTAAGTTCACCTGCTGGTGAGCACTGGCCTGGCGGGGGAGGCCGGCGCGGGGCCGGGTGTCGCCCACAGGCCGGTGAGCAACAGCAGGAACGCCGTGGCGGCCGTCGTCGGCGTCTCGTCGGCGGCGGTCAGCCGGCACACCGCCGTTCTGCTTCCGGGGTGCCACGCAGAGCGTCCTCGACGCCGGTCGTGCGGTCCCGGACGGAGGGCCGTCAACCGGCCGGCAGCGCCACGACAGCGGGGCCGAACGCCGTCCCCAGCAGGTAGCACAGGTTGAACAGGCCGATCGCGGCCGGCCTGTGCTCCTCGGGGGCCGCCGAGACGGCGCGGACCGCCAGCACTCCCTGGCCCGAGGCCGCCGCGATCGAGGCGGCGGCCTGGGCGAGCAGCAGGCCGGGCGCCGCCGCCGCGGCGACCGCGCACAGTCCGGCGGCCACGGGCTGGTGCGGCACGGACACCAACGCGGTGACCAGCCCGGTCAGCACCACCACGCCGATCACGTCGAACCGGCCGGGGGACGGTGCGGACCGGACCGCCTGCCGTGACACCGTCTGCCGTGACACGGCGGGTACGGCCAGCACGGCCACGACCGGCAGGGCGAGCACGGCCCGCCAGGACAGCAGGTCGCTGATCAGCGACCCGGCCAGCGGGGAGACCGATCCGACCACGGCGAGCGAGGCCGTGGCCACGCCCATCCGGCGGGGGGAGTCGGCCAGCTGCATGGCGATCGCCGTCAGCCCCGCGGCGCCCAGCGCCTGCGCGGCACCGGTGAGCAGCAGGACGGGCAGGTCGGGGGCGAGGAGCACGAGGCCCGCCCCGGCCAGGGCGAGCAGGGCGCACACCGTCACCGTGGCACGCATGCCGCGGTGGCCGACCAGCCCTGACATCAGCGGCGTCCCCACCGCGATGCCCCACCCGAACACCGTCACCAGCCAGGCCGCCGATCCCGGCGGACCCCCGAGGTCGCCGGCCACCTCGTCCAGGATGAGCGCCGGCCCCGCGATCCCGAACGACATCGGCCCGGCCAGCACCGCCAGTGAGAACGCGGACACCCCGGCATGCCGCGCCGTACCCGCGGCCGGAGCGCTCACCGGGCCTCCAGCGTCGGGTAGTCGGTGTAGCCGCGGTGGTCGCCGCCGTAGAAGGTGGCGGGGTCGGCCTCGTTGTAGGGGCCCCCGGCCCTGACGCGCTCGGGCAGGTCGGGATTTGCCAGCCACAGGGAGCCGAGGCTGACCGCGTCGCACAGGCCCGCGCGGAGCGCCTCCACCGCCGAGCCGAGCTTCCCCTCGGCGGTGCCGTGCGGGTTGAGGATCAGCGTGCCCGGCCACGCGGCCCGGACCAGCTTGGTGATCTCCCGGTCGAACTCCATGATGTGCACGTACGCCGGCCTGAACGGCGCCAGCGCGCGCATCAGGGCCGGATACACCTCGGCCGGGTCATGTTCCCGGATGCCGTTGTTGGGGTTGGCCGGGGAGATGCGGATGCCGACCCGCTCCGGCCCGATCGCCTCGGTGACCGCCGTGGCGACCTCGACCGCGAAGCGGATCCGGTTCTCCATCGGACCGCCGTAGGCGTCGGAGCGGACGTTGGCGCTGCCGCACAGGAACTGATGGAGCAGGTAGCCGTTCGCGGTGTGCAGCTCCACCCCGTCGAATCCGGCCGCCGTCGCGTTCCTCGCGGCGGCGACGAAGTCCGCGACCGTCGAGGTGATGTCCGCCGGCGTCATCGCGCGTGGAGTGGGGTGGTCGAGCATGTCCTCGGCGGTGAAGATCTGCCCGCCGGAGGCGACCGCCGAAGGGGCCACGGGCAGGGCCCCGTCCGGGTAGAGACAGGGGTGGCCGATCCTGCCGGAGTGCATGAGCTGCGCGAAGATCCGGCCGTCCTGGCCGTGGACGGCATCGGTGACCCGGCGCCACGCCTCCACCTGCTCCGGCGAGTGCAGCCCCGGGGTGTCGATGTATCCCTGGCCGATCACCGAGGGCTGGGTGCCCTCGGTGATGATCAGACCGGCGGCGGCCCGCTGTGCGTAATACTCGGCCGTCAGACCGGTCACCAGCCCGCCGCTCGCCCGGCTGCGCGTCATCGGCGCCATCACCAGACGGTTGGGGAGGGTCAGCTTGCCTACGCTGACCTGCTCAAATAGCTCGTTCATGGAGATGAAGGTATGAGCGATGACGTGCATGGCGAATCAGTAGGATTTACTGTTTCCGGGTACTTGGAGGTTGCGTGCTGTACGGGCGGTCCACTGAGCAGACGGAGCTCGAAACCCTGGTCGCCGCAGCGCGGGAGGGGCGCAGCGGCGCCCTCGTGGTGCGCGGCGAGGCGGGCATCGGCAAGACCGCGCTGCTGGAGTGGACGGCCCGGACGGCGGCCGGGCACGGGATGCGGGCGGTGCGGGTAACCGGCATCGAGCCCGAGGCCGACCTGGCGTTCGGCGGGCTGACCCAGCTGCTGTGGCCGCTGCGGGACCATCTCGACGCACTGCCGGGACCGCAGGCCGCCGTGCTGAAGGCCGTGCTCGGGGCCGAGCCGGCAGCCGGACGGGACCGCTTCCTCACCGGGCTCGCCGTACTCACGCTCCTGGCCGACCTGGCGGAGGACGTCCCGGTGCTCTGCCTGGTCGACGACGCTCAGTGGCTCGACCAGGCCAGCGCGGAGCCCCTGCTGTTCGCCGCCCGGCGGCTCGCGGCCGAAGGGGTGGCGATGGTGTTCGCCACCCGGGAGGACGGCTTCGCCGCGCCCGGGCTGAGCGAGCTGCGGCCGTCCCGGCTGGACAGCCAGGACGCGGCCCGCCTGCTGGCCGAGCACGAGGTGGCGCCGGTCCTGCGGGAGGAGATCATCGCCGAGTCCGCAGGCAACCCCCTGGCGCTGATCGAGTTCGCCGCGGGGCAGCGCGGCCGACCGGCCGGGCCGCTGCACTCGCAGATCGCCGACCGGGTGCTGGCGTCGTTCCGGACCCAGATCGGGCGGCTGCCCGAGCGGACCCGGCTGATGATGCTGATGGCGGCCGCCGAGGGGAGGGGCGACCTGGCGCTGTTGCTGCGGGCGGCGCACCTGATGGGCGTCGGTCTCGACGACCTTGAGGAGGCGGAACGGGCCGGGCTGATCCAGGTGACCGGATCGGCCGTCGTCTTCCGGCATCCGCTGATCGCCACCGCCGCCTACCAGGGGGCCGCGCTGGCCCGGCGTGTCGCCGTGCACCGCGCTCTCGTCGAGATGGCCGAGAGCCCGGACTGCCGCGCGCACCACCTGGCCGCCGCGACGATGGAGCCCGACGCGGGCGTCGCCCTCGAACTCGCGGCCGCGGCCGAGCGGGCCGGTGCCCGCACCGCCTACGCGGCCGCCGCCCGCCTGTACGGACAGGCCGCCCGGCTCGCCACCGCCGGGCAGGACCAGGTCGGCTGGCTCGCCCGAGCGGCGGCCGCGGCCCTGTCAGGCGGCCACCCCGGCCAGGCCGCCGAACTGGCCGCAAGGGCCGAAGAGCTCGCCGCGGAGGAGTCCGCCCAGCCGGGCCGTCCTTCCGGAGGGGAGCGCCGCGACGTCGTGGCGGAGCTGACCTCGGTGCGCGCGGCCGCGATGTTCGAGCTCGGCGAGGAGGAGAAGGCCGTCGGCCTGCTCCTGGACCGCGCCGATCGAGTTGCTCCGCACCAGGGCGCCGCCATGCTCCGCACCGGTGTGACCTACGCCTGGTTCACCGGCGACGAGACCTCCGTGCGCGCCGCCTCCCGGAAGCTGGCGGCCCTCGGCCACTCCGACCGGATGGCCGAGGGGCTGGCCCACCTCATGCGCGCCGACTACGCTCGCGGCCTCCCGCTGCTGGTGGACTCCCTGGCCCGGGCTCCCGGCACCGAGCGCGCCCTGTTCACCGCGATGATCATAGGTGACGACGCCTCGGCCATGGCGCTGGCCGCCGCCGAGGTGGCCCGCTGCCGCGAGCAGGGCCTCATCGGCGCCCTGCCCCAGGCGCTGCAGGTCCTGGCCCAGACACAGGTCTGGGCCGGCCTGCACCGCGAGGCCGAGGCCGCCGTGGCCGAGGCCGTCGGGATCGCCTGCGACGCCGGCCTGCAGCAGCGCATCGCCTGGCTCAACGGCGTCCCCGCCCGGATCGCTGCGATCGAGGGCGACGAGTCCCGCTGCCGCCGCCTGGCCGACGCGACCCCCCACCTCTACCGGCCGACCGGCGACGCCGTCCTGGGCCTGCTGGAGCTGTCCATGGGCGACCACGAGTCGGCCCTGAACCGCCTGGAGACCGCCTGGTCCAGCCCGGGCCGCAACGCCGCGGTGCTCCTGCCCTCCGCTCCCGACCAGATCGAGGCGGCGGTACGGCTGGCCCAGCCGCACCGCGCCGAGGAACCGCTGCGCCGCCTCCAGGCCTGGGCCCGGGCCTCCGCGCAACCGTGGGCCCGGGCCGTCGCCCTGCGCTGCCAGGCCCTCACCGGCGACGACGAGACCTCCTTCCAGGAGGCACTCGCCCTCCACGAGCAGGGCGGTCGCCCCTTCGAGCAGGCGCGCACCCAGCTCCTCTACGGCGAATGGCTCCGCCGCGCCCGCCGCCCCGGCGACGCCCGCGCTCCCCTGCACGCGGCCATGGAGACCTTCGCCCGCCTGGAGGCCGCCCCCTGGACCGCCCGCGCCCGGTCCGAGCTCCACGCGACCGGCGGATCCCCCAGGGCCGTCAACCCCGCCCCGGCCACCCCGCTCACCCCGCAGGAACTCCACGTGGCACGGCTGGCCGCGGCCGGCCACAGCAGCCGGGAGATCGCCGCCCAGCTCTTCCTGAGCCCCCGTACGGTCGAATACCACCTGTACAAGGCCTATCCGAAGCTGGGTGTCACCTCCCGCCGCGAACTCAGCCGCCTCAACCTCTCCTGACCGCGCCCGCCCGGACGGCGCGCCGTCCGGAGCCGGAGAGCGTGCCCTCCGCGGGGTGGCCACCGGCGGGGGCGGGCCGGGTTCACACCGTGAGCACGATCTTGCCGCGGGCGTGCTCCGCCTCGAGGAAGCGGATGGCGTCGGCGGTCTCGCTCAGGGGGAACGTCCGTTCGATCACCGGGGTGATCTTTCCCTCCGCGACGAGTCCGGCCAGGAGGGTCAGGTCCTCGGCGCTGCGCCTGGCGACCAGCCCGCGGAGCTTCTGGCTCAGGAACGGCGTGGTCACGGCGGCGGCGAGCAGCCGTGGCAGGGGGCCGAGCAGCGCGCCGCCGGCGCCGCTGGAGGAGACGTAGACGCCCTTCGGCGCGAGCACCCGGCGGAACCCGGAGAGCTGGTGGTTGCCCACGAGGTCCACGATGACGTCGAAGCGGCCCGCGCCCCGGGTGAGGTCCTCGCGGGTGTAGTCGATCACATGGTGGGCGCCGATCGAGCGCGCCAGATCCGCGTTGCGGGTGCTGCAGACGCCGGTCACCTCCGCGCCGAGCGTCTTGGCGAGCTGCACGGCGAAGGTGCCCACCCCGCCGGAGGCCCCGTTGACGAGCACCGTCCGGCCGGGTCCGGCCCCGCCGAGCCGCAGCGCCTGCAGCGCGGTCGTCGCCGCCACCGGCAGGGTGGCCGCCTGCTCGAACGTCACCTCCGCGGGTTTCGGGGCCAGATGCGCCTCCGGCGCCGCCACGTACTCGGCGAAACCCCGCTGGTTCATCTCGCCGAACACCTCGTCGCCGACCTGGAGGCCCGTCACCTTCGGCCCGACCGCCTCCACCGTCCCGGCGACGGCGCGGCCCAGGATGGTCTTCTTCGGGCGCCGGAGCCCGAAGGCCAGGCGCAGGATGCCGGGGGAGCCGTGCATGACGGCCAGGTCGCCGTGGTTGATCGAAGCGGCGCGGACCCGCACGAGCACCTCGCCGTCGCCGGCGGCGGGCCTGTCGACATCGGTGTGGCGCAGGACCTCGGCGGGGCCGTACTCCTGGTAGACGATCGCTTTCACGGCTGTTCCTCATCTCGGTGGCGGACCGGGGCGGTCTCCGGGCAGGGGGCATCACACCGGCGACGTCCGCCCGGCGTGGGTGTTGGGAGGGGGATCGGTGACCTTTCAGCGCCGGCGCGCCCGGGTGATCCCCTCGACGACGGTGTGGATGAGCGTGCCGACGGAGATCACGATGAGCCCCGTGTTGATCCACTGCGGTACGCTCGGCGGCCACCCGGCCGCCGTGACGAAGACCGGGTTGAGCAGCCTGTCGTCCACGGTGAGCCAGATCAACATGATCGGGCAGGCGATGCCGACGAGCGTCCCGGCGGCGGCGAGGGGAACGCTCCAGCGCGCGTAGTGCTTGGCGAAGGAGAAGCCGAGGTCGGCGATCACCAGGGCGATGAAGAGGTGGATGACGCCGGTCTCCCACAGCTGGGGCGAGAGCACGCCGATGGGGGCGCCGCCCGCGTCCGTCTCGGTGCTCACCAGCGGTGAGAGCAGTATGAAGGTCGTGAAGAGGACCAGCAGCACGGTCTCGGTGACCAGCTCGCCGTACCGGGCGCGGCGGCTGGGCGGCTCCGGGAGCGCGGCGGGGCTCCAGGGCCGCGCCGCCGTCCGGCGCAGGACGGCGACGCGTTCGATGAACACGAAGACGAGCGTCGTCCAGAAGGCGATGTGGACGGCGGCCGTGAGCGCCGCGCCGAGGGTGTCGCCGATCACGCGGAGGGCGGTGCCGCCCTGGAGGCCCCGCACGAGTCCGACTGCCGCGGCGACGGCGGGCACGACCGTCACGAGCAGGGCCGTCAGCAGCCGCGTGTAGTCGAGGTAGAGCGCGGGGCCGATGAGATGGAGCGGGCGGTCCGCGTAGCCGGCGGCCAGCCGCGCCGGGTCGCCGAGTTCGGTGAGCACCGCGAGCTCCGCGTCGGCGGGGTCGCTCCCGGCGTCGAGACGGTCGTCGACGGCGTCCGCGATCGAGGCGCGGAGCTCCTTCTCGATGTCGGGGCGCTGTCTTTCGGGCAGGCGGCGCAGGATCGCCTCGACGTAGCGGTCGGTGAGGGCGCTCGTGGTGATCATGACTTGCCTTTCAGGGCACGGAATGCGGTGTCGAGCTCGTCCCATCCGCGGCTCAGGGTCTCGGCGAGTGCCAGGCCCTTGCCGCTCGTGCGGTAGAACTTGCGCGGCCGGGACTCCTCGGTGTTCCAGTCGCTGGTCAGCAGCTCCTGCTTCTCCAGGCGGCGCAGGAGCGGGTAGAGGGTGTTGGCGTCGACGGCGAAGCCCTGCCGGTCGAGCAGGTCGAGCAGGGCGTACCCGTAGTTGGGCTGCTCCAGGATGAGCAGGCAGGCGAGCACGACGGTCCCCCGTCGCAGTTCCTGCAGGTGCGTGGAGAGCAGCTCATCGTCCAGCATGAAGGCACAATATTGTGTGCCACACAGTAATGCAACAGGGGCCGTGGAGTCCGGGGTCCGATGTCCGGGATTTATTGATCTACGTTGTAAAGGCATCCGGCCGGTGGCCACCGGATGAGGAAGATCGAAATGACCGGGTTACTGTTGGAGTCACGGGTGATTCCGAAACGGCGCCGCCGGACGAAGCGGTGGCTCCACGTGGTTCGCGGCAGGTGACAGAGCCGACAGGGCCGCCGCGTGCCGTACATCTCGACAATGTCCAGGTCCCCTGCCACCAGGGAAAAGCCTCGCGCGAGGAGAGGGCCGCTCGGGGACCGCCCACCGTTCCGGAGGGAGCAGCCGATGCCGATCAAGGTCGAGACACTCTCGGGCGAGAGCGCCACGCTGGATGACGACAAACTCGAAGAGCTCCGGATGACCTTCCGGGGCCCGTTGATCACGCAGCAGGACGACGGCTACGACGCGGCGCGGGCCGTGCAGAACGGGCTGATCGATCGCCGCCCCGCGCTCGTCATCAGGTGTTCGGGCACCGCCGACGTCATCGACGCGGTCAACCTGGCCCGTGAGCACGGCCTGCTGGCGGCGGTGCGCGGGGGCGGGCACAGCGTCGCGGGCCACTCCGTCCGTGACCGTGGCCTGCTGATCGACCTGTCGGGGATGCGCGGGGTCTGGGTCGACCCCGACGCCCGGCTGGTCCGGGTCCAGGGCGGCGCGACGTGGGGCGATGTCGACCGCGAGGCCCAGGCGTTCGGTCTCGCGGTCCCGGGCGGGATAGTGTCGACGACCGGCGTCGCCGGGCTGACCCTGGGCGGCGGGATCGGCTGGCTGCACCGCAAGTACGGGCTGTCCTGCGACAACCTGCGGGCCGTCGAGATCGTCACCGCCGACGGGCGGCTGCTGCGGGCCGACCGGTCCGAGAACGAGGACCTGTTCTGGGCGCTGCGGGGCGGGGGCGGCAACTTCGGGGTGGTCACCTCCTTCGAGTTCACGGCCCATCCTGTCGGGCCGACCGTGATGTGCGCGGTGCCGATATACGCCGAAGATCCTGGCGAGGTCTTCCGGGCGTGGAGCGACTGGGCGGAGACGGTGCCGGACGAGGTCACCACCAGAGCCATCTTCTGGACGATTCCGCAGGACCCGCACATGCCCCCGCAGATCCACGGCAGGCAGGTGCTCATCACCGGCGCCCTCTACGCGGGGCCTCCGGAGGAGGGCGAGAAGATTCTCCAACCGGTACGGCGGCTCGGCACCCCGCTGGCCGATCTGAGCGCCCCGATGCCGTATCGGATGTTCCAGTCGGCCTTCGACTTCTTCTTCGCCAAGGGCGCCCTGTCCAGTTACTGGAAGTCGCTGTTCATGAGCGGGCCGCCCGGCCGGGCGGCGGACCTGATCGTGCGCTACGGGCTCGAGCGGAACGCGCCGCAGTCCATGGTCCACGTGCCGCTGCTCGGCGGGGCGGTCAGCCGCGTGGGCCCGGACGAGACAGCGTACGGCGACCGCGACGCGACCAGCATGCTGAGCGTGGACGGCAACTGGGTCGACGGCGACCCGGCGGAGCATGTCGCCTGGGTGCGCCATGTCATCAGCCAGGCCGAGGAGTTCTCGACCGGCGGGACCTATCTCAACTTCGACGGTGACGGCCCGGGGGAGGGGCCCGAACTGGTCCAGGCGGCCTTCGGTGACAACCTCCGGCGGCTGACCGAGATCAAGCGGCGCTACGATCCGCAGAATCTGTTCCGGCTCAACGCCAACATCTCACCCGCGTAACCGCCCCCTGTTCACCGGCACATCGGCCCGGCCGCCGTCAATGCGCTGCACGGCGGCCGTCCGAGGTTTGTGATCTGTCACAGGTTTGACAGCTCAGATTTACTGCCTTTTCCAATTCCCAGAAGACCGCCGCCAGCCCATGGTTTGGGGGGGAGAAATGTAGGCGATCACTGGAGCCCCTATGCAGCGCCGCACCTTCATCGTGTCCCTCTCCGCCGTCGCTCTGTCCGGCACCCTGTGGCAGGACGCCGCGCTCGCCTCCTCGGTGGTCGCGGGCGAGAGCCCGTACGGCCCGCTCGGCGGGCCCGACGCCAACGGCGTCGCGCTGCCGGCCGGGTTCAGCAGCAGGGTGGTGGCCAGGTCGGGCCACTCCGTCGGCGGCATCCTCTGGCATCCGGCCCCGGACGGCGGCGCCTGCTTCGCCGACGGCACCGGCTGGATCTACGTGTCCAACTCCGAGGTCCCGCTGGTCGGGGGCGCTTCGGCGATCAGGTTCAGGGCCGACGGCTCGATCGAGCGGGCCTACCGGATCCTGTCGGGCACCAACCTCAACTGCGCGGGCGGGCGCACGCCGTGGAACACCTGGCTGTCGTGTGAGGAGATCTTCCGCGGCAAGGTCTACGAGACCGATCCGTACGGCGCGCGCGAGGCCCAGCAGCGTCCGGCGATGGGCAAGTTCAAGCACGAGGCCGCCGCCTGTGACCCCGATCACGGGGTCGTCTACCTGACCGAGGACGAGGACGACGGTTGCTTCTACCGCTTCGTCCCGAACGTCTGGGGCGAGCTGTCCAGCGGCCGTCTCGAGGTCTTCTGCGCCGACAACCTCTGGCGGCCGGTACCCGACCCGGCGCCCGGCGTCTTCCAGAAGCAGACCAGGCACCAGGTGAGCGTGGCCAGGCACTTCGACGGCGGCGAGGGCTGCCACTACGCGGACGGGATCTGCTACTTCACCGCCAAGGGCGACCGGAAGGTGTGGGCCTATGACGCCGTCCGCCAGACGGTGACGGCGATCTATGACGGCGCCGGCACGCTCGACGGCGTCGACAACATCACCGGCACCCAGGGCGGTGATCTCTACGTCGCCGAGGACGGCGGCAACATGGAGATCAACATCATCACCCCGGGCCGGGTGGTCGCGCCGGTCCTGCGGCTCGACGGCCAGGGCGGGTCCGAGATCACCGGCCCCGCTTTCTCTCCCGACGGCACCCGCCTGTACTTCTCCTCCCAGCGCGGCACCAGCGGCGAACGGGCGGGAACGGGCGGCATCACCTACGAGATCAGCGGCCCCTTCCGCCGCTGATCCCCAAGGAGCGCCCCGTGGCCGCGGCGTGCCGACGTCCTTCACCGCCGCGGAGGCCGGGCTCCTGCTCAGATCCCGTACCGCAGAGCCGATGCTTTTCGAAGGGAGTTCAGCGTGATCCGATCAGTGATCGCCGCGATCGTCCTGGTGGCCGCCCTCGCCCCGCCCGCCCACGCCTCGGCCGGTGAGGTGTATGTGGCCCTGGGCGACTCGGCCGCCTCCGGGCCGCTGGTGCCCGACCAGGTGGTGCCCGACCTCGGGTGCTGGCGCTCCGACCGCAACTACGCCCACCTCACCGCGCAGGCCATCGGGGCCGCCAAGTTCCGTGACGTCACCTGCTCGGGCGCCGACACCAAGGACATGTACAGCGCGCAGGGCACCGACCTCGGTTCGGTGCCGCCGCAGCTGGAGGCGCTCAGCCAGGACACCACGCTGGTCACCGTACAGATCGGCGCCAACGACGTGGGGCTGACCGGGTTCATCGAGGACTGCCTGAACCTTCTGCCGCCGCCCGTCGGCGACGCCTGCAACGACGACTACATGGAGAACGGGCAGGACACCTGGCGGGTCAAGACCGACGCGCTGCGTCCGAAGCTGACCACTTTGGTCGCCGACATCCGTGCCCGCTCGCCGCAGGCCAGGATCTTCGTGGTGGGCTACGGGACCTACGCCCCGCTCAACGGCTGCTACCCGAGGGTGCCGATCATCAAGCAGGACGCCAACTACATCCGTGCCACCCTGCAGTACTTCAACCAGGCGTTGGCGGAGCAGGCGGCGGCGGCGGGCGTCGCCTTCATCGACCTGCAGACGCCGAGCGTGGGCCACGATCCGTGCGCCTCGGCGGGGACGCGGTGGATCGAGCCCTACGTCCCCGCTTCGCCGGCGGCGCCTTTCCACCCCAACGCGCGTGGGATGCGCGGTTTCGCGGACGTGGTGATCCCCGCTGTCAGCGGGGCGTGATCCTTCTGGCCGCCAGCGCGGCTCCGATCTGCTGGAGCTGCGCTGGGTCGGCCGGGTCGAGCCCGCTCAGGCTCACCACCCGCCGTAACCGGTAGTCGACGGTGTTCGGGTGCACGTGCAGCAGCTCGGCCGTGCGGCGGCGGTCGAGCCCGGTCTCCAAATAGACCTTGAGCGTCCTGAGCAGGTCGGGGTTCTCCAGCAGCGGGTCGAGGAGACCCGCGAGCCGGGCGGTGGCCCTGCTCGGCCGGGTGAGCTGGTACTCCAGGAGCACGTCGGTCAGCCGGTAGGCGCCCGGCGGATGCCCGAAGATCCGCGCCACCTCCAGAACCTCCTCGGTCACCCCCGCGGCGGCCGGGACCTCGGCGGGCGTCGCCTGCTCGGCCGCCGCCCAGATCGGTACCCCGGCCGCCCTGGTCATCGCCTCGACGACCTCGGCCGGGTCCGGTGTCTCGCCGCTGCACGGCAGCAGCACGAGCCCGCCCGCCGGGTCGAGCACGGACAGGACCTGCTCGGTGGCGTAACGCTGCACGGCGGCCCTGATCCTGGCCAGCTTGCGCCGCGCGGCGATCGATCCGCCGGGCTCGTCCTGCTTCTCGTCGGGGTGGGCGTCCACCGCGATCGCCATGACCAGGTATCCGGGTGCCAGCCGTACCGCGGCCAGGGCCGTGTGGTCGCCGCCGAGCAGCGCGGCGACGGCGGCGTGCATGGCGTGTTGCTCGTGGCTGAGCATGCCCTCGCGCTCCCCGAGGTAGGCGGTGCACACCGCGGAGGTCACCGCCTCGATGTAGACGAGGATGAGGCGGTTCATGTCGAGTACGGCCGCGAAGTCGGCCGGTGTGGCGGTGGCGATCAGGCGGTCCCAGACCCAGCGGGCGCCCAGGTGGTAGGCGGCCAGCAGGGCTTCGAGCGGGACCCGTTCCTGCGCGCGGCGCGCGGCCGAGGCGCGCAACGGAGCCAGCTCGGCGGAGGCGGGCGGGCGCCCGTGGCGGAACATCTCGCAGATCATCCGCAGGTTGTGCTCGGTGATCCTGGTGATGTCGCCGTCGAGCTCCTCCCTGGGCAGCCGCCGGTAGAGGGGGATCTCCTCGACGAAGACGTGCACGAGCTGCCTGGCCAGGCTGGTCGCCTGGCGTCCCAGCAGCTCGTGCACGGGGCATCCAGCCAGGATGAGCACGTCTGCCACTGTCTCACACCAGGTTGTGATCTACCCGTCAAGTGGGACAGCGGGCAGGAAATGCCGCCGTTGCCCGCCGCCACCGGGCCGGGTGTGCCGTCTGACGGGGTTCCCGGACCCGTGACGGTCGGCCGTACGCGCTACGTCAGTGTCGCTTCAGTACGCCGATCAGGCTCGTGAGGCTGTTCTGGCCGTGGCCGGCGGTGACGCCCTGGCGGAAGATCTTCAGGACGGCGGCCGGGAGCGAGCCGTCCACGCCGGACGCCTGCGTGGTGCGCAGCACGTGTTCCATGCTCGCCACACCCATGGAGATCCGGTCGACGTCCCCCTCGTGGTTGCCCGCGGTGATCCGGGGCGCGTAGAACTCCAGGAAGTAGCGGAGGTCCATGAACTTCACCGCGTGCGGCAGGAAATCCTCGGCCGGGATCCCGTTGGCCTCCGCCACCGCCTGGCCGTGCAGGTAGCCGGTCAGCGCCGTCCAGAACATGTCGATCCCGATCTGGTAGTACAGCGCCGCCAGCCCGTGGTCCTCGCCGAGGTATTCGATCCCGGTCAGCACCTCAAGAGCAGGCCTGTGCGCCTCGATCACGTCCTTGGGGCCGCTGTAATACGTCATGGCGTCCGGCGTGCCGATGCCCGGAGGCGGCACCTGCACGCCGCCGGTGAGCTGTACGGCCCCGCGCTCGGCCAGCCACGCGGCCGCCTGACGTGCCCTTTCCGGAGTGTCGGAGGTGAGGTTGGCCAGGGTGCGGCCGGCCAGGGCGGTCTCCGGGGCCTGGGCCAGGACGGCGTCCATCGCGTCGTAGTCGGTCAGGCTCAGCACCACCAGCTCGTTGGCGGTGAGCGCCGCCTCGACGGATTCCGCCCTCCTCGCCCCCCGCGCCACCAGCTCGTCCGCCCTGGCCGGCGTGCGGTTCCACACGGTCACCTCGTAGCCGCTGCCGAGGTAGGCGCCGGCCATGGCCTGCCCCATGGGGCCCAATCCGATCACGGTCACGGACTTCATCCAGCTCTCCTCATCACTAGAACGAACGCTCTATCTAGAGCGTAACGGTAGCACGCGACTAGAACGAACGCTCTACCAAGTACGATGAGAGCCATGCGGACCCAGCACGAGATCGGCACCCGGGAGCGGATCATCCGGACGACCTCCCGCCTGATGCAGCGGCAGGGATACGAGGCGACGGGCCTCAAGCAGATCTCCCAGGAGGCCCAGGCCACACTGGGCTCGGTCTACCACTTCTTCCCCGGCGGGAAGCGGGAGCTGGCGGTCGAGGCGGTCCGCCACGGGGACCGGGACTTCGCGGAGTTCCTGCGCGCGGCCTTCGACCAGGAGGACGATCCGGCCGCGGCGGTTCTCGCCTGCACCCGCGAACTGGCCAGGGGGCTGCGCGAGTCCGGCTGGCTGGACGGCTGTCCTGTCACCACCACGGCGTCGGAGAGCGTGGGCCGGGTGCCCGAGATCCAGCAGGCCGCGGAGGAGGCCTACGAGAACTGGCGCGCGCTGGTCCGCGACAAGCTCAGACGCTCCGGCTTCGCCGACGAGGTGGCGCACGACCTCGCCCACAGCGTGATCAACCTGCTGGAGGGCGCGGAGCTGTCGGCGCAGCTGTCTCAGCGCGAGGCGCCACTGGAGATCGCCGGCAGGCACCTCGCACGGCTCATCGACTCCTACCGGTGAGCCGGACCGCCCCGGCCGGGTCGTCGGGGCGCGGCGTCGGCGGAGGCGCCGTCCGGCCCGCCCCCGTCGGGCTCACGACTGTCGCGCCGGCTTCCTGAGCACCTCGGTGAGGGCCGAGATGCTGTGGTCGCCGTGGCCTGCCTCGGCCGCCCGCCTCACCAGCTCGTACAGGGGGGCCAGCCAGGCCGTGTCGACGCCCGTCTCCCTGGCCAGGTCCGCGTCGTGGGCCTCTCCGGCGAGGAAGAGGTTCACGGAGGAGGCGGCGTCGGTGTAGTCGCCGCTGTCGATCTCCTCGGCGTAGGTCGGCAGCAGGGACGTGATCATGTCCAGCCACTTGCCGGCGAACCGCACCATGGAGGCCGCCTCGAGCCCGCGTGCCTGGACGGCGGCGGCGCCCTGGAAGAAGCCGACGAGCGCGGGCAGCAGCATGGCGCCCACCGCCATCTCGTACAGGGCGGCGAGGTCGCTCTCGTCGCCGAGGTGGACGGTGTCGCCGCCCAGCACCTTCAGGGCCGTCTCGAACTCGTCGAAGACCGTCTTGTCGCCGCTGTAGTAGAGCAGGGTGTCGGGCAACCCCACGGCCGAGGGCACGTTCTTGACCGCCCCGGCCAGGGACCGGGCGCCATGACAGATGGCCCAGGCGGCCGTCTCACGGGCGCCGGCCGGGGAACCGCTGTTCAGGGTGACCAGAGCCCGCCCGCGCAGTGACGTGGTGGCGGGCAGCAGCGCCGACCGGGTGTCGTCGAAGGAGGTCAGGCAGGTGATGATCAGGGGGCTCGCCGCCACCGCGTCCTCGATGGCCTCCGCATGCTCGGCGCCCATGGCGACGAGGGGTGCGGCCTTGGCGGCGGTCCTGTTCCAGACGGTGGTCGGGTGCCCGGCCTTGATGAAGGCCTCGGCCAGTGCCCTGCCCATCGAGCCCAGGCCGATGACGGTCACCGGTGTCGCGTTCTTCTCGGTCATATGAATACTCCAGCCACAGAGATAGGGACAAGGATGCGAGCGCGCTGCCTTGGAGACCCGTCGTGGTCGTGGCGCGGCGTCTGGTCCATGCTGGCTGGATCACTGAAATTTCTACAAGTACCTACAATTTTGCCGGGTACTGATAGAAATGTAAGTATAGGTCGATGAAGGAGACCAAGAAACGGACATTCACCTGCGGTCTCGACGCTGCCATCGCCGTCATGGGAGGCAAGTGGAAGGGACTGATCCTGTTCGCGCTCCAGGACGGCCCCTTGCGCTTCGGGGAGTTGCGGCGCGCGGTCCCCGGCATCAGCGAGCGGGTGCTGATCCTGCAGCTGCGGGAGATGGAGACCACCGGACTGCTGCATCGCGAGGTGTATCACCAGGTCCCACCGAAGGTGGAATACTCGCTCACCGAGTTCGGTCATTCGCTCAACACCGCGATGGCGCCGCTCGGGGAGTGGGGCGAGGAGCACATCGGGCGCATCGAAGCCATCCTCTGGGACCAGGTCGGGTGAACCGGCGCGGCGGCCCGGGGAGTCGATGTGGTCGTACCGGGGCGGTGACGGCCGGGCGCGCAGGTCGCCGGTGACACGGGAACCCCTGTTCACGTAGCCGTTCTACCGCGGCGTCCGGGTGCGGGGTGGTCCAGCTGCGTGGAGCAGCTCGTCGGCGCGCTCGAGCAGTGCGCGGTGTTCGGCTCCGGGACGGAGGGCGGCGGCGGCCTGCCGGAACAGGGCGGCGGCCCGGGCGCGGTCGCCGTGGCGGGCCGTGAGGTCGGCCTCCGCGGCGACGGCCAGCGGGTAGCCGTCCAGCGCGCCGCCGGCGCGGGCCCGGGCGAGCAGGGCCAGCCCGGCCGCCGGCCCGTGCGCGTAGCCGTGCGCCACGGCACGGTTCAGTTCGATCACCGGTGAGGGCTGGATCCGGGCGAGCCGGTCGTACCACGTGGCGATCGCCGGCCAGTCGGTGGTGTCGGCGGAGGCGGCGGTGGCGTGGCAGGCGGCGATCCGGGCCTGCAGCGCGTACGGGCCGTCCTGCGGCGTCCCGGCGAGGACGCGCAGGCCCTCGGCGATCGCGGCGTGGTCCCAGCGGAGCCGGTCCTGCCTGTCCAGCCCGCGCGATGTCGGAGGTGGGCACCCCGCCGACCGTCCGCAGGGTCAGCGCCACGCCGAAGGCACCCCGGTCACGTCGTCAGCCGTCCAGGTCGACCAGCGGGCGCAGCTCCAGCCGTCCCCTTCGGGCCATCGGGTGGGCGCGGGCCACCTCGATCGTCTCGTCCAGATCGGCGCACTCCAGCAGGTCGTAGCCCACGATCACCTCCGACGAACCGGCGGCCCGGTTCCGGACGCAGTCACGTCCGAAATATTCCAGGTCCTCAACCGGTCGAGCGGTCATCCGTATCAGCGGTCGAGGACGGGCCCGCCGAAGAGGTGAACGGGCTGCCCGGGAGCATCGGAGGCGGGACGCCGCGGCCCGCGGAAGGTCCCCGACGGTGCGCCACCGCCGGTGCGGGGCCGGAGCGCGATCACCACTTTGCAGGCCTTCCCTCCGCCCGGCCCGCCCGCCGGCGTCCCGGCGGTCGGCCGTGCCCGCGCGGGCCCGGCCGCCGGACACCCCGTGCGTCCTGCTCACGCCCCTGACCGCCGTCTCGGGGACCGGCGGCTGCGGCCCCGGGGAGACCCGGCGGCCGATGTGCAATGCTGCACTTTATCGGCCTTTTTTGAGCATGTCTACGCTCTTGACAGGGGAGTTCCCGCTCGATTTACTCCGATGCACGCCAGGTCGAGCACCCGGCGTCAGAGGTACGCCTAGCCGGTATGTGGCCCCCGCCATGAGCCCGGACTAAGTCGCCAGGATCGCCGTCGGCGTCCGAGGCGGGGACGTACCCTCTATTATCTGGAGCCGACGATGAGAACGAATCGTCACCCCATCCGTGGATCTCTCGGCGCCGCCGTGGCCCTCACCGCCGCGTTGACCGCACCGCTCCTCGCCCCGCCCGCCGCTTCGGCCGGCACGGTCGCGCCTCCCCCCGCGCACGCCGGGTTCGACTACCAGATCGGCGGCGCCTACACCCCGCCCTCAGGGGTCAAGGTGGTCAGCCGCGACCGCGGGGCGAGCCCGGCGGCCGGCCTGTACAACATCTGCTACGTCAACGCCTTCCAGGTCCAGACCGGCGCCGAGGGCGAGTGGGACGCCGACCTGCTGCTGCGCGACGCCAACGGTGACGTGGTGGTCGACGAGGACTGGGACGAGGTGCTGCTGGACCTGCGTACCGCGGCCAAACGGCAGCGTATCGCCGCGAAGGTGAACGGCTGGATGGACGGCTGCAAGGCCAAGGGGTTCCAGGCGGTCGAGCCCGACAACTACGACAGCTATGACCGTTCGCGCGGCCTGGTGAGCAAGGCCGACGCCCAGGCGTACATCCGCCTGCTCTCCTCGCACGCCCATGCCCGGGGCCTGGCGATCGCCCAGAAGAACACGGTGGAACTGGCCGGTGCGCGCCGGCGGAACGGGCTGGACTTCGCGATCGCGGAGGAGTGCGGCGCCTACCGCGAATGCGGGGACTACACCGCGGCGTTCGGCGACGACGTGATCGTGATCGAGTACACCGCGCGGGGCCTGTCGACGGCCTGCTCGGGCTGGGGCGGCCGGCTGAGCATCGTCCGGCGCGACGTGGACGTCTCTCCCCGGGGGAGCGGCGGATACGTCCGGCAGACCTGCCCGTAGCGTCAGATTCCACTGTTATCACGGAGGTACGGATGGACACGATCCATCGCGCCGCCCCCCTGCCCTCCCGTCGCGAAGTCCTGCGCGGCGCACGCGCCCTGGCCCTGTCGGCGGTCGGGAGCATGGCCGCGGCAGGGTGCGCCGAGGGCGCTGACGGCGGCGTCGGCGCCGATGGGCGGGTCACGATCGAACTGTGGCACGGGCAGACCGACACGGGCAGGAAGGCCATCGAACATCTGGTGGCCGACTTCCAGCGCACGCATCCCGGCATCCGGGTCGACATGGGCGGGGGAGTGCTGGCCGACGCGATGCTGCAGAAGGTCACCGCCGCGCTCGCGTCAGGCTCCTATCCCGACATCGCCTACATCTTCGGATCGGACCTGGCGAGCATCGCGCGCAGTCCGCAGGTGGTGGACCTGACCGGCACCGTCGGCGCCGGCGCCACGCCGTGGCACGACTACTGGGCGCCGGCACGGGCGGCCGTCACCATCAACGGCCAGGTCCGGGCCACTCCCGCGGTCGTCGACTCGCTGGCAGTGGTCTGCAACAAGAAGCTGTTCCGCGAGGCCGGGCTGCCCCTGCCGCAGCCGGGCTGGAGGTGGCGGGAGTTCGTCGAGACGGCCCGGCGGCTCACCGACGCCGGACGCGGCACGTTCGGCACGGGATGGCCGGGCGTGGGCGACGAGGACACGGTGTGGCGGCTGTGGCCGCTGGTGTGGGACCTGGGCGGCGACGTGATCGCCCGCGACGGGCGCGGCATCGGGTTCGCCGGCGTGGGCGTCCAGGCCCTGCAGGTGGTGGAGGCGCTCGCGCAGGCGTCGAGCGTCTACATCGATCCCCAGCCCGGCAGCGAGAAGATGTACCAGGTGTTCGCGTCCGGCCGGATGGGGATGGTGATCACCGGCCCGTGGCAGCTGCCCGACATCGAGGAAGCCGGGATCGACTACCACGTGGTGCCGCTGCCCAGCTTCAGCGGCCGGCCGATGACGATCTCGGGGCCCGACACGTGGACCATGTTCGACAACGGCGGCCCGCGTGTCCGGGCGGCCCGCACCTTCCTGAGCTGGCTGATGCAGCCCGCTCAGGACGTGCGCTGGGACGTCGAGGCGGGCAGCCTGCCGCTGAGCAGACCCACCCAGGCACTGCCCGCCTGGCGGGACCACTCCGCCCGGACCGAGGGTCTCGAGGTGTTCACCCGGGCACTGGAGTCGGCGCGGGCACGGCCGGCGCACCCGGCCTACCCGAAGGTCTCGCAGGCGCTCGGGCAGGCCGTCGTCGCCGTGCTGCTGCGCAGGAGCACCCCCTCCGAAGCGCTCCGCAGCTGCGCCGACGAGGCCGATGCCGCCCTGCTCATACCGCGTTGAGGAGTTCTTCCATGCCAGGTCCCCCCACACCGTTCACCCTCTCCGAGCACGAACTGCGTCAGCGTGCCCTGCGCCGGGCACGCCGCCGGGAGTCGAGGACCGCCTGGGCGTTCGTCTCCCCCTCCATCCTGGTCATCCTCGGGCTCAGCGTGGTGCCCGTGATCTGGTCGCTGCTGCTGTCCTTCCGG
Organism: Streptosporangium brasiliense; assembly: GCF_030811595.1. Classification (NCBI taxonomy): domain Bacteria; kingdom Bacillati; phylum Actinomycetota; class Actinomycetes; order Streptosporangiales; family Streptosporangiaceae; genus Streptosporangium; species Streptosporangium brasiliense. Next base: position 7,587,833 of record NZ_JAUSRB010000002.1, on the reverse strand, counting down.
GCCGACGACCTGGTCACGCCGGGCCGCTGGGTGGGGCTGGACAACTACTACGCGCTGAGCAGGGATCCGAACTTCGGCCAGGCCGTACGTAACACGCTGACCTACACGGCGCTGTACGTCCCGCTCAGCATCGTCCTGGGGCTGGCGCTCGCCCTCGTCCTGAACCGGCGCATCAGGCTGGTCGGCCTGTACCGCACGCTGATCTTCGTGCCGTTCGTCGTCTCGGCCACGGCGCAGGGCACGCTGTTCGCCTTCATCCTCGACCCGCAGTTCGGCGCGGCCAACTCGGTGCTGCACGCGCTCGGCGTCTCCCCGCAGGGCTTCTTCACCGACCCCGCCCAGGCGCTGTTCCTCCTGGTGGCCATCACGTTGTGGAGCGGCCTGGGGTTCTGCGTGGTGGTGTATCTCGCGGCCCTCCAGGACGTGCCGCGGCCCCTGATCGAGGCGGCGCGGCTGGACGGCGCCGGGCGGTGGCACCTGCTGCGCCACGTCACCCTGCCCACGCTCACCCCGGTCAGCGTGTTCCTGGTGCTGTGGCAGACCATCAACGCCCTGCAGGTCTTCGACCTGGTGTATGTGACGACCAAGGGCGGCCCGCTGGGCGCGACCACCCTGATCGTCTACTTCATCTGGGAGCAGGCGTTCAAGAACTTCACCGCCGGCTACGGCGCCGCGGCCGCCTACGTCCTCGCCGTGGCCCTGTTCGTGATCGCCGCCGGCCTGCGCGTGGCCCGGGGGCGCGAGAGCCGGCGTCTCGAAGGAGCGACCCGATGACGGCGACCGTGACCACCCCTCGACAGGCCGCGCAGGCCGATGTGTCCCGGCGGGGCCGCGCGCGGCTGCCGTTCAGCGCCTGGCACCTGCTGCTCGCCCCGCTCGCGCTGATCTTCGCGATCCCGCTGGTCTGGCTGCTGCTCAGCTCCGTGATGAGCAACGCTGAGATCAACCGGTTCCCTCCGGCGCTCTGGCCCTCCCGCGTCGACCTGGGGGGATACCGGTACGTCCTGGGCAACGCCCTGTTCCCCCGCTGGTTCGCCAACTCGCTGATCGTCTCCACCGTCGCGGTCGCGTCCAACCTGCTGTTCGGCGCGTTCGGCGGCTACGCCTTCGCCCGCATGCGATTCTCCGGCTCCCGGAGCCTGCTGGTGCTGATGCTGGCCACGATGGCCATCCCCTTCCAGCTGACGATGATCCCGACGTTCCTCGTCATGAAGCGCCTGGGACTCATCGACACGCTGGGCGCGCTGATCGTGCCCTCGCTGGTCACGCCGTTCGCGGTGTTCCTCCTGCGGCAGTTCTTCCTCTCCCTGCCCAGGGAGCTGGAGGAAGCCGCCTGGATCGACGGGTGTTCGCGGCTGCGGGTGCTGTTCCGCGTCGTGCTGCCGCTGTCGCGTCCCGCGCTGAGCACCGTGGCGATCCTGACGTTCCTGTCGACCTGGAACGACCTGACCTGGCCGCTGATCGCCATCAACCACGACAACCAGTACACCCTGCAACTGGGGCTGGCGACCTTCCAGGGGCAGCACCACACCCAGTGGGCAGCGGTCATGGCCGGCAACGTGATCACGGTCCTGCCGGTGCTGCTCGCCTTCGTCGGCGCGCAGAAGGCGTTCATCCAGTCCATCACCTCCAGCGGCCTCAAGGGCTGACTGCCGACCGACCTACGGATACCGATGCCGCACACTTTCGACCTGCTCGTCATCGGGGACGCCAACCCCGACGTCATCCTCGGCCCGCTGGAGGCTCCGCTCGCCTTCCACCAGCGTGAACAGCTCGTCGGCGCCGGCGCGCTCACCCTCGGCGGGTCCGCCGCGATCATGGCCTGCGGCGCCGCGCGCCTCGGCCTCAAGGTCGCCTTCGCCGGGCGGGTCGGCGACGACGACGCCGGCCGCTACGTCCGCGACGCCCTGACCGCCCGTGGAGTCGACACCCGGGCCCTGCGCCTGGATCCGGAGCTGCCCACCCCCCTCACCGTGGTGGTGACCCGGGGGGACGACCGCGCGATCCTCACCGCCCCCGGCACCCTGGCGGCCACCACCGGCGACGACGTCCCCGAGTCGTTGCTCGCCGGCAGCAGGCACGTGCACGCCGCCTCCTACTTCCTGATGCCCGCACTCGCGCGGGCGCTGCCGGTCCTGCTGCGCACCGCGCGCGCCCACGGCGCCACGACCTCGCTCGACACCAACGACGACCCGGCCGGCGAATGGGACCCTCTCGGCCTGCCCGCCGTCCTCGCCGAAACCGACATCCTGCTCCCCAACGCCCACGAGGCCCTCCACCTCGCCGGGCCCGCCGCGGACTCGCCGGAGGCGGCAGCCGCCCTCCTGGCCGCGCGCGGACCGCTGGTGGCCGTCAAGAACGGCGCCGAGGGCGCCCTCTGCCACGACGGCCGCACCCTCACCACCACCGGCGGCGTCACCGTGACGCCCGCCGACACCGTCGGCGCCGGAGACAGCTTCGACGCCGGCTTCGTCGCCGCGCTCCTCGCCGGCCTGCCCCCCGCCGACGCCCTCGACGTCGCCGCCGCCTGCGGAGCCCTGTCCACCCGTGCCCACGGCGGCACCACTGCCCAGGCCACCTGGGACGAGGCCGTCTCGCACGTCACCCGTACCGGAAAGAACCTGTCATGAGCACTCCCAAGATCGCGTTCATCGGCGCCGGGAGCGTCGTCTTCACCCAGGGTCTGCTCGCGGATCTGTTCGCCTTCGCCGAACTGAAGGACATCCACGTCGCCCTGCACGACATCGACGCCGAACGCCTGGCCACCGCCGAGCAGGCCGCCCGGCACATCGCCGCCCACTGCGGGGCCCGCCCCCGCGTCACCGCCCACGCCGACAGGCGGGCGGCGCTCGACGGGGCCGACTTCGTCATCAACATCGTCCAGGTCGGCATGGGCGAGGCGACCCGCACCGACTTCGACGTCCCCGCCCGGTACGGCCTGCGCCAGACCATCGGCGACACCCTCGGCGTCGGCGGCATCTTCCGCGCGCTGCGCACCTTTCCCCTGCTGAGTTCCCTGGGCGAGGACATCGCCGCGCTCTGCCCTCAGGCGTGGCTGCTCAACTACACCAACCCGATGGCGATGAACGTCCAGTACCTCGCCCAGGCCACCGGGCTGACGCGGGTGGTCGGCCTGTGCCATTCGGTGTACTGGACGATGCGCGACCTGTCCGATCTCCTGAACGTCCCCTACGAGGAGGTGACCTACCGAGCGGCGGGCGTCAACCACCAGGCGTGGGTGCTGCGGTTCGAACACGACGGCGCCGACCTCTATCCCCGCCTGGACGCCATGATCGAGGCCGACGGGCAGCTGCGGCGCCGGGTCCGCGTCGACATGTACCGGCGCCTCGGCTACTACCCGACCGAGACCAGCGAGCACTCCTCCGAGTACGTGCCCTGGTACCTGCGCCACGACAGCGAGATCGAGCGGCTGCGGCTGCCCGTGGGCGCCTACCTGGGCATCGTCGAGCAGAACGTGGCCGCCTACGAGAAGACGCGTGACGCCCTGGCCGCCGGGGACCCGCTGCCGGTGGAGGGGACCATGGAGTACGCCCCCCAGATCATCCACAGCATGACCACGGGCACGCCCCGCACCGTCTACGGCAACGTCCCCAACCACGGTCTGATCGACAACCTTCCGGCGCACGGCGTGGTCGAGGTGCCCTGCCTGGTCGACGCGCTGGGCGTACAGCCCACCCGGGTCGGCGCGCTGCCCGCCCAGCTGGCCGCGCTCAACCGGACCTACCTGAGCGTCAACGACCTCGTCGTACGGGCCGCCGTGGAAGACGAGCCGCGCCACATCCGCCACGCCGCCATGACAGACCCGGCGACCGCCGCGACACTGACGGTCGAACGCATCTGGGAGCTGTGCGACGACATGGTGCGGGCCCACGCCGGCCGCCTGCAGCCCTCGCTGCGTGCCACCCTCGGCACCTGAACGGCCCGGCCGCGAGCACCGCCCGCGCGGCGCGTCCGTCCCGGCGCCGGCGGGCGGTCTCCATGGATACCTCGGGATCCGGAAAACCAGAGACCCTCTCTAGAGGATCTCTCTGGATTTCTCTAGACTCCCGGCCATGGACAACGCGGAGACGCACCATTCGGCCCCTGCCCGGATGGCCGTGGTGACAGGTGGCAACCGTGGCATCGGATACGCCGTCGCGGCACGGCTGCTTCAGGGCGGGTGCGACGTGGTGCTGGTCGCGCGTGACAGACAGCGGGGGGAGGCCGCGCGGGTGTCGCTCGCCGGGTCCGGCGGGACCCGGGTGCGCCTCGTCGTCGGCGACCTGTCCAGCGTCCGCAGGGCGCGCGCGGTCGCCGAGGCGCTCAGCGAGACCTGCCCGCGCATCGATGTGCTGGTCCACAACGCCGGTCTGTGGCCGAGCCGGCGGGTGCTGGACGAGGACGGGCTGGAGCAGGCATTCGTCACCAACCATCTCGCGCCGTTCCTGCTCAACCACGAGCTGGAGCCGTTGCTGACCGCCTCCGGGGCACGGGTCGTGCAGGTCAGCGCCGGGCTGTACGTCAAGGGGCAGGCCGACCCGGAGCGCACCCCCACCGGCCTGGACTTCCACCCGATGCGGACCTACGCCGACACCAAGCTGTGCAACCTGCTGCTGGTGCCGCGGTACGCCGAACGGTGGAAGGATGCCGGGGTGACCATCAACGCCGTCCACCCCGGAGTGATCCGCACCGGGCTGGGGGACCGCGGCGGGCCCCTGGGCTACCTGCTCAAGGCGGTGAAACTGCTGTGGAAGAGTCCGGACGTGGGCGCCCGGCCCGTCGCCAGGCTCGCGCTGGACGCGGAGGTGGCGGGGCTGACCGGCCGTTACTTCCACATCGAGGCCGAGCAGCCGCCGGCCCCGGTCGCCGCCGACGCCGCGCTCGCCGACCGGCTCTGGACGCAGGCGCTGGAGCTCACCGGCCTTGAGCGGACCCCGCCGCCGGTCCGGCGCGATGTCACCTAAGCAGCGGCGAGGCGAGGCGACCGCCGACAGGGTCCTGGCGGCGGCGCTCGATCTCTACGCGGCCGAGGGGCCCGGCGGGCTGACCATGACCGCGTTGATCGCCGCGACCGGTGTCAGCAGCGGCAGCCTCTACCACCACTTCGGCAGTTTCGACGGACTCGCCGCGGCCCTCTACAGCCACTGCATGTCCGAACTGCTCGACACGCTCGTCGCCGCGCTCGAGCGCTCCAGGACGGCCCGCACCGGCGTGCGGGCCTTCGTCGGAGCGTATCTGCGGTTCGTCCAGGACAACCGGGCGGCGGCGCACTTCATCCACGCCTCGTCCTACGCCGGCTTCCTGCCGGCCCACGCGGGGCGCATCGCGGAGGCGAAGGCGCCCAGGATGCGCCGGATCGCCGACTGGCTCCGCCCCCACGTGGAGGCCGGGCATGTCATCGCCCTGCCCGACCCCCTCACCGAGATGCTCGTGATCGGCCCCGTGGCGGAGATCTCCCGCCGCTGGCTGGCCGGAGCGCCCGACGTCGACCTGGCGGTCGCGGCGCGCCTGCTGCCCGAACGCATCTGGCAGTCGGTCCGCGGCGAACGTCCCCTGCCTGCCGGCACGGACCTGTGACCCGCCTTCCCGGATGAGCGGACCGGGCCGCCACGGGGGCGGCCGGCAGGGGCCGACGGCTTGGGCGTGCCGGCAGGGGCGCGGGCCGCGCTGGGCGCCGGTCCCGCGGCGGCCCGCGCGGGTCTCACGACACGCGGACGTCGTCGACGGCCCAGTACCAGTTGTTGGCGGCGTCGAAGTATCGGAAGCGGACGGCCATCGTGGTGGCGCCGGGCGGTACGGTGACGGCCAGCGCCTCCACCGTGGAGACCGCTTCGGAGCCGTAGGCCTTCACGGTGGTGAACGCGCCGCCGTCGAAGGAGACCTGGACGTGCGCCTTCTGGTTGCCCTCCGGCCGGTAGAGGGTGGTGTAGTTGATCACGGCCGAGGTGCGGCCGGCGACGTCGTAGGCAGGTGAGATCAGGCTGGAGGCGTAGGTGCCAGCGCCATGGGAGCGGTCGTCCCACTCGTCGGAGTCGGCGACGGCGAAGACGCCGCGGCCGCGGACGAACAGCTCGCGCCATTGGTCACGCTCGGCGCGCGACCAGAACTCGTCGGTGGTGAAGGACCAGCCGCGCCACTCCTCCACGCCACCGGAGGGCAGAGCGGTGCTGTCGACGGCCCAGCCGGCCGGCGGGAGGTGGGTGAAGCCGGTCACCCCGGCCGGGATGCCGGTCTCGTGGACGCGGGGCGACAGGGCCACGGTCTCGAACGGGTCGGCCGAGCGGACCGTGACGGACGTGCCGTCCAGGCCGGCCGGGCGCGGCAGGCCGAGCCGGGCGAAGACGGTGGCGGCGACGTCGACCAGGCGGGTGTCGGCCGGTCTGGCCCCCGCCGGGATGCCGGGGCCGCTGGCCAGTACGAAGGTGCGGCGCTCCTCGATGGTGGAGCCGCCGTGGCCGCCGATGCCGGTGTGGCCGTGGTCGGTGGCGACCACGACGGTCCACCGCTCGCTCGCGTAGGTCGGCCGGGCGCGCACCGCGCTCAGGAGGCGGCCGATCTGGGCGTCGTTGGCCTTGACGGCGTTCAGGTAGGCCTGGCTGCCGGCGCCGCTGTTGTGCCCGGCGATGTCGATCTGGCCCAGGTAGACGAAGGCGATGTCGGGATTGCGGTCGCGCAGGACCTGCTCGGAGACCTGTGTGATCCGCTCGTCCTCGGCCGGGTAGCCGGCGCTGTCGCCGTCGAGTACGACCCGGGCGTCGATGCCCGCGCCGAAGGTGCCCTGCTCGCCCAGGGGCTTCCAGTCGACGGCGGCGTAGGTCGAGTAGGCCGGGTTGACCCCCTCGATCCGGGTCAGGAAGTCGGGGTAGAGGTCGTAGCGCTTGCCGGTGAAGCTGTTGTCCTTGACCTTGTGCCTGTCCGGCCAGACACCGGTGGCGATCGTGGACCAGCCGGGGCCGCTGGAGGTGGCGGCCATCGGGTTGGTGTACAGGAGGCTGGTGCCGAGCGTGCCGCCGGAGATCAGCGCGTCGAGGTTGGGGGCGTCGGCGGGGGCGATCCGGTCGTGGCGCAGGCCGTCCAGGCCGATGACCAGGACTTTGTCGGTGCTGATGCCGCTGGGTACGGCCGGGACCGGCACCGGGGCGGCGGCCGCTGTCCGGCTGTTCAGGATCTTGTGCTCGGCCGGGGGGCCGGAGTCGGGGTCGGCGGCGGCCGCCGTCAGGGGGATCAGCGCGATGATCACGGTCAGGGCGATGCGTAATCGCATGGACGTCCTCCTCGCTCGTGCCGGTTGTCCGGCTCCTGGGCGAGGATCTCCGCTGGGGGTGATCCGGTAAAGACCCGGGGGCAACAGCTTCGCCACGGGTCATCGCGTTTTTCGATGACCGCCACAGCCGGCCGCCGACTCCGGCGAGGCGGCCCGGATCCGGGGACTGTCCTGGGGATCAGCCGTCCCGTACCGGGATAATGCGTCCGGTGCGTCTGTGGACAGTCCAGCATCGAGCGGTTCTCGGACCGCTGGAGGACATCGGTGAACTGGTCGGGGACTGGGCCAGGGTGATGAGCCCCTCATTCCGTCCTGCCTACGAGGAGATGGTGGCGGAGATGGCGCGGCGCGGCATCGACTGCGCAGGCCGGCCGCCGCTGTGGGCATGGCCGGGACCGGACACCCGCGATGACCGGGTGGCGTTGACGGCCGAAATGCTCCTCAACCCTGAGGGGCCGGAGGAGTACGACCGCTACGTCGTCCTTGACCTGGATGTGCCCGACGAGTCCGTGGTGCTCAGCTCGTACGGGCGCTGGAACGACTTCCTGGAAGCGGTCTTCATGGGCGGGAGTCCGCCGAGCATGGACTGGTCGATCGACCAGGACGAGCTCGACGGACCGACCTACGCCCGCGTCCAGGCGTGCTTTCCGCGCCTGGCGGGCCCGTGGGTGCTGGGTGTCCGCCCGTTGGAGCCGTCGTCGGATGAGCCTGAGGAAGCGCCGTGCGTGGTCGAGGCCGGTGAATAGGCCATGCGTGGTCGAAGCCGTGAATAGGCCGTGCGCGGTTGGTGCTTGCGGCGGCTGCCGGTCTGCCCGGGAGGCGACACGGAGATCAGGGGTGCACTCAACATAATGGACTGATCGCCGAGGGTGGTGTTGGCCGCACGGCCCGGTGGCCGCTGCTGGTGCGCACCTACACCACCATGTGGGACCTGTCGTCCCTGCTGGCCAACGCCGATGTCGTCAGCCAGTCGGGGGCCGGCGCCATCAGCGGCAACACCCTGTCGATCACCTCGCCGGGCACCAAGACCGACCCGGCCGCGAAGGTCATCACCTTCCGGGTCAGGCAAGGCGCCGTCGGGCGCGGCATGACCATCCGGCCGACCGGGATCAGCAGCGTCATAGCCTTCCCGGGCCAGCTCGGGAACAACACACCCGCCCCCCGATCCAGATCGTCGACGGACAGTCCGTCTCGCCCACCAGGGCCGCCGCTCCCCGGCGTCGGTGCCGGGCCCGCGCTGTCGGCCGGCCGGCGCACCGGCCAGGGGATACGGGAGAGCCGGACGAGGACGCCGGCGCGGCCGGGGCCGGTCCGCGGGTGGGATGATGGGCGCATGGGCGTCCCGGACGGCCTCTCCTGCGTGTTCTGCGACATCGTCGCGGGACGGGCTGAGGCCAGTGTGCCCTACGAGGACGAGGCCGTCGTCGTGATCATGGATACCCATCCCGTGGCTCCCGGCGACGCGCTGGTCGTACCGCGCGCGCATGCCGTAGGGCTCGAAGACCTCGACGAGGAGACCAGCACACGCATGTGGCGGATCGGCCACCGTCTGGCCCGTGCGCTGCGCCTTTCACGGCTGCGTTGCGAGGGCGTCAACGTCTTCCTCGCCGATGGCGGAGCGGCCTGCCAGCAGGTGTTCCACGTGCACCTGCACGTGTTCCCGCGGCACCGCGGGGACGGGTTCAGGCTTCAGGTGGACCCGATCAGCAGGGAGCGGCGGCTGCTGGACCAGGACGCGTCCGCGCTGCGCGCTGCGCTGTACGCGCTCTGCCCCGGACCACCCTCCACCGGCTGACGTCACGGATGCCGTCGGCCTGGGCGAGGGGACGGTTCCGTTGTCCGCGCGATCGACGTAGGGGCCTCGCCGCTTGGCACGGTCGGCCTCAGCTCCTGATGCGTGAGGCCGCGATGGAGGGTATCGCGGCCTCGGGGTGGCGGGTCAGGGGTGGCAGATCGGGTCGGCGGCGGGGAGGGTGCCGGTGGCCAGGTAGGCGTTGACCTTGGCGTCCACGCAGGTGTTGCCGTATTCGCCGTAGATCCCGTGGGCGGTGGTGTCGCGCAGGGTGAGCAGGCGGGAGCCGGTCAGCGCCCGGTGCATGGCCTTGCTGCCCTCGTAGGTGGTGGCGGTGTCGCCGGTGGCGGACACGATCAGCGCGGGGGTGGGGTTGGCGACGTGGGTGAGGCGCTCGCGCGGGCCGTTCGGCCAGAAGGCGCAGGGCCAGATGTTGTTCTTGAGGGGGCCGAAGAGGGGGTGGCGCGTACGGCTGCGCTGGACGTCGTTCCAGTAGGTGTCGGGGTCACGCGGCGCGGCGCGGTCGCCGCAGATGATCGCGGCGGCCGGGCCGGCGAACGGGGAGCCGGCGCTGGTCAGGACGGACGTGAGGAATCCATCGAGTTCGGAGCCGGGGGCGGCCGGGCGGCCGTGCGCGGCCTCGTTCAGGGTCCGAACGGTGGAGGTGAACTGCGCGCGGGCCGCGGGGCGGTCGTCGCCGGAGCCGACGGAGAGGATGTACGGGACCGTCTGGTCGTCCACCTCGTACGCTCCGACGCGCAGCGGGCGGTCCTGCGCGGCGGCGACGATCGCGTTCACGGTGGCGAGCACGCGGGCGGTGGTGGCGCCGAGGCCATAGGTGCCGTGACGTTCGGCGGCCCAGGCCGCCCAGCCGCGCAGCGCGCGTTCCGCCTCGTCTTCGGTGCCCCGCGTCGCCCTGGGGCCCCACTTGTCCGGGTCGCCCGCGCTGTCCAGGACCACGCGGTCGGTGCGGCCGGGGAACATCTGGGTGTAGACCGCGCCCAGGTAGCTGCCGTAGGAGTAGCCGAGGAAGGAGATGCGGCGCTCCCCGAGGACACGGCGCACGAGGTCGATGTCGCGGGCCGTGTCGCGCGTGTTGGCGTACGGGAGCACGTCGGCGTGACGCCGGGCGCAGCGCTCGGCCAGGTCGCGCTGGACCGCCACCTGGTGATCGAACCGGGTGCGGGTCGGACCGGCCGAGCGGAGCCACAGGCCGATGGGCCAGCCGCAGTCGAGCGGCGTGCTGCGCCCGACGAAGCGCGGGTCCAGGCCGACGAGGTCGTAACGGGCGGCGACGTCCTTCATGGCCGTGCGCGTCCGCAGGGGCATGCCCAGCGTGCTCTCGCCGGGGCCGCCGCTGTTGAGGACCATGGTGCCGATGCGATGGGCGCGGTCGGTGGCGGGGAGGCGGGACAGCGCGAGTTTGATGGTGCGGCCACCGGGCCTGGAGTGGTCGAGCGGGACGGTGAGCTCCGCGCACCGTGCGCCTGCCCGGTCGAGCTCCTTGCCGAGGGCGTCGTCGGGCCCCTGGGCACAGGGCTTCCAGTCGAGCGGTGGGGGCGGGCCGACGTCGGCTGTGGCCGGGGGTGCGACGGCGGCGGACAGGGCGATCAGGGCGAGGGCCGGGACCAGGCGTCCGAGGGCCCGAACACATGTCGGTTTCATGGTGGGGGACGCTATTCCGGCCGGACGTCCGGCACGATACAGCCGGCCGCACGCGCGTTGGTACAGCCCGCTGTAGTGTCCGGCGGGGACCGATGGCGGATAATGATCTCCGTACGGCGTCGTGAGGAGGGGCACATGCGTGACCGTGCGTTCTCCGGTTCGGTCTACCTGCTGGGCACGTTGGCCACCGCTGTGGTCACGGCGCTCGCGCTGCCGGTGCTGCTCGCGCCGCCGGCGGCGCGGGGCTGGGCGGACTGGCACCGTCAGCGGGCCGGCAGGCTGCTCGGTGTTCCGGTCGACGGGCGACCGGGCGGGCGGCGGAATCTCGCCTGGGCGCTCGCGCACGTCGCCGTCGGGTTCCCGCTCGGGCTGGCCGCCCTGCTGTGCCTGGGCAACATCCTGGTCGCCGCGGTGGCGTTGCCATTGTGGTGGGCGTTTCCCGTCGACGCGCGTCCCACCCTGCTCTCGTTCTTCGATGTCCATGTGGGCGATTGGGAGACCGCGCTGGTCGGGGGATCCGTTCAGATCGCCGTCCTCGGTGCGGCGGCCTGGTGGGTGCTCCCGGCGCTGGCGCGACTCCACGCGCGGCTGTGCCTGGCGGTGCTCGCGCCGTCGGCCCGCGAGCGGCTCACCGAGCGGGTCGACGTGCTGACCAGAAGCCGGGTCGGCGTGGTCGACGCCCATGGCGCGGAGCTCCAGCGGATCGAACGCGATCTGCACGACGGGACGCAGGCGCGCCTGGTGGCCATCGCCATGCAGCTGGGCATGGCCCGGGAGTCGCTCGCCGACGATCCGGACACGGTGGCGGCGCTGCTCGCGCAGGCGCACGAGACGGCGGAGGAGGCGATGGTCGAGCTCCGCGCGGTGCTCCAGACGATCTACCCGCCGATCCTCGCCGACCGCGGGCTCGACGGGGCGCTGACGGCGCTGGCCGCCCGGTCGAGCGTGCCGGTCCACATCGAGCCCGCCGATCTGGGCGCGCTCCCGGCGACCGTGGAGGCGGTGGCCTACTACGTGATCGCCGAGGCGCTGACGAACGTGGCCAAGCACGCCGCCGCCACGCGGGTGGCCCTCCGGATCGAGCGCGCCGACGACGTGCTGTCCATCGAGGTCATCGACGACGGAAGGGGCGGCGCCGACGAGGCGCGCGGCACCGGGATCGCCGGAATATGCCGGCGGGTCGCCGCCCTGGACGGCACGGTCCGCCTCGACAGCCCGCCGGGCGGCCCCACCACGCTCGCCGTCCGGATACCGTGCGTGTAGTGATCGTTCAGGAGGTCCCGTGCGGGTCGTGATCGTCGAGGACAACGTCCTGCTGTCCAGCGGCCTGGAGCTGCTGCTGACGGCGAAGGGCTGCGAAGTCGTGGCGGTCGTCGGCGACGGCGAGGCGTTCCTCGACGCCGTCACCGAGCACCGCCCCGACATCGCCATCGTCGACGTGCGGCTGCCACCGTCGTTCCGCGACGAGGGGATCCACGCCGCGCTGCGGGCCCGCCGCGAGCACGGCGCGCTGCCGATCCTGGTGCTCTCGCAGTACGTCGAGCGCGAGTACGCCGGCGAGCTCCTCTCCGACGGCCGCGGCGGCATCGGCTACCTCCTCAAGGACCGCATCGGCCGGGTGGCCGAATTCGTCGACGCCCTGCGCCGCGTCGCGGCCGGCGGCACCGCCATGGACCCCGAAGTGGTCGCCCAACTCCTCGTCCGCCGCGCCGGTGACCCCCTGGACACCCTCACGCCCCGCGAGCGAGAGTCGCTCGCACTCATGGCGCAGGGCCACGACAACGCCACCATCGCCGAGCGGATGCGCATCTCCGACAACGCCGTCCACAAGCACATCGGCAACATATTCGCCAAGCTCGGCCTGGCACCGGACGACTCCGGCCACCGCCGCGTACGCGCAGTACTCACCTACCTGGACGGCACGTTCCGGCCGGCCGAGCCAGACCCCGGCCGCGGGAACCCGCGCTGATCCGTGTTCAGACCTCTTCCGGCCCGCGAGGAGGCGTGGGAGGCGGAGGTGCGCTCCCTATACCACGACGGCATGGTCCGGGCCGTCGTGACCCCGACCTGGGCGAAGCTGATCGACTTCGAGACGACCCTGCCGAGCCCGGTCGAGGAACTGGTCCGGCAGCGGGAGGGGCGTCAGCACGGCTGAGCGGCGTGCGGTCGCCCGGGTCGGGTGGATCGCCCACGCCGTATCCCCACCCCGGTACGCGGAGTCTGTGAAGTCCGCCAGGAAATGTCGAGAACCCGCGTGTGGTTCCGTCCCCGCGGTGAACACGGCCACAATGGGCCGTGCCGTACGGAGGAGAACATGATGGCCAAGTACCTGCTGCTCAAGCACTACCGGGGCGCGCCGGCAGCGGTCAACGACGTGCCGATGGACCAGTGGACGCCGGAGGAGCTCTCTGCCCACGTGCAGTACATGGCGGACTTCGCCGCCCGGCTGGAGGGCACGGGCGAGTTCGTCGACGCCCAGGCGCTCTCCCCGGAGGGGACGTTCGTCCGCTACGACGGCGAGGGGCGGCCGCCGGTCACCGACGGCCCGTTCGCGGAGACCAAGGACCTGATCGCCGGCTGGATGGTGATCGACGTCGACGGCTACGAGCGGGCGCTCGAGCTGGCCGGCGAGCTGTCGGCGGCACCGGGCGCGGGTGGCAAGCCGATCCACGAGTGGCTTGAGGTGCGCCCGTTCATGGTCGAGCAGCCAACGGTGATCGAGTGAACGAGTCGCTGCTGCGGGAGCTGGTGCCCGTGGTGATCGGTGTTCTCGTCCGCCGCGGAGCCGACTTCGCGGCGGCCGAGGACGCCGTGCAGGACGCCCTGGTCGAGGCCGTACGCGTGGGGCCGGACGACCCGCTGCGAGATCCCAAGGGCTGGCTGATCACCGTGGCCTGGCGCAAGTTCCTCGACGCCGCCCGCGCCGAAACCTCCCGACGGCACCGCGAGATACGCGTCGAGAGCGAGCCGGTGCCCGGCCCGGGTGAGTCGGCCGACCACACGCTCCAGCTGTACTTCCTGTGCGCGCACCCGTCCCTGACGCCGGCCTCGGCCGTCGCGCTCACGCTGCGCGCGGTCGGCGGCCTGACCACGCGTCAGATCGCGCAGGCCTACCTCGTGCCGGAGGCGACCATGGCCCAGCGGATCAGCAGGGCCAAGCGCACCGTCTCGGGCGTACGGTTCAACCAGCCGGGTGACGTCGCCACGGTGCTGCGCGTGCTCTATCTGGTCTTCAACGAGGGCTACTCCGGCGACGTCGACCTCGCCGGTGAGGCGATCCGGCTCACCCGCCAGCTGGCCGCGATGACCAAGCATGAGGAGGTCGCGGGCCTGCTCGCGCTCATGCTGCTCCACCATGCCCGGCGTCCGGCGCGGACCGCTCCCGACGGGAGGCTCGTGCCCCTGGCCGAGCAGGACCGCGGCCGGTGGAACACCCGCCTGATCGCCGAGGGGGTCGACGTGCTCCAGGCAGCCCTCGCCCGCGACCGGCTGGGCGAGTTCCAGGCCCAGGCCGCCATCGCCGCGCTCCACGCCGACGCCAGGACGGCCGCGGAGACCGACTGGGTGCAGATCGTCGAGTGGTACGACGAACTGGTGCGCCTCACCGGCAACCCGGTGGCCCGCCTCAACCGGGCCGTCGCGGTCGGTGAGGCCGACGGCGCGCGGGCCGGTCTGGCCGCGCTGGCTGAGCTCGACCCCGCCCTGCCCCGCCATACCGCCGTCGCGGCCTACCTGCACGAGCGCGACGGCGACCCGGTGACCGCGGCACGCCTCTACGCCGAAGCCGCCCGACAGGCGCCCAGCCTCCCCGAACGCGACCACCTCACGCGACAGGCCGCACGGATCAACGCGCAGCTGCGCGGCTGAGCGCCGACGCGATCGACCAAAGGCGAGCTCGACAAACCGAGGCCGGAGCCAGCCAGCCTCAACCGGCTCGGCACCACCGAGGAGACCGCGCAGGTGCGTGACGGCGGCGTCGATGTAGAGGCTGTTCCGCCCGCCTGCTCGGCGCCTGCCACGGCCCGGCAGGTCCGGGAAGGTCGGCCGGGTCGCGCGCCGCACACCCGCACGTGGACGCCTCGCAAAACTCCGGCCGCCACGCCTGCGCCGCCATCGCGCCACGGATGCTTACCGTCAATGATCGACTACTCTGTGTGTTGATCATGCTGGTCGACGACCGAGCGCCATGACCCCATTCCGTCTACCGAGGAGAACGAGCATGCGCATGAAGCTCACCACCATCGCCCTGGCCTCCGCCCTGACCGGTGGCGCCCTCTGCGCCGGCGTCCCCTTCCACGTCATCGTGCCCTGAGGCCGAAGAGCACCTCGCCAAGACGCGGATGAGCCGGCGCGGGGCTGCGGAGCGGACCGGCGCTTCAGGTCAGGTCCCACAGCCGCACCGTCCCGTCGATGCTGCCGGTGACGACCTGGGGGTTGCCGTCGATCACCACGGCCAGCGCGAACACGGCGCCATGGTGATCGGTGAACGGCTCGCCGATCTGCTGACCGCTGGTGAGGTCCCACAGCCGCACCGTCCCGTCGTGGCCTCCGGTGACGGCGACGGGACGGCCGTCGATCAGCACCGCCGCCACCGCACCCACCCCGCCGTCGTGCCCGGTGAGGGGGCCGCCGATCTGCCGACCGGTGGTGAGATCCCACACCAGCACCGTCCCGTCCTCGTCGCCGGTGACGACGTGGGGGCGGCCGTCCACCACGACCGCCGCCACCTGACCAACCTCGTCGGGGTGTCCGGTGAGGGGTTCGCCGATCTGCCGACCGGTGGTGAGGTCCCACAGCCGCACCGTGCCGTCGGCGCCTCCGGTGACGGCGACGGGGCGGCCGTCCACCACGACCGCCGCCACCGCCCACAGCTCGCCGTAGTCGACGGTGAGGGGTTCGCCGATCTGCCGACCGGTGGTGAGGTCCCACAGCCGCGCCGTCCCGTCGGCGCCGGCGGTGAGAACGCGGGGCCGACCGTCGATCAGTGCCGTCGTAACCGCCTCCACCCCGCCGGTGTGGCCGGTCAGGGGATCGCCGATCTGCTGACGGGCGGTGAGGTCCCACAGCCGCACCGTCCCGTCGTGGCCTCCGGTGACGGCGACGGGACGGCTGTCGATCACCGACGTCGCCACCGCGCGCACCCGCTTGGTGTGGCCGGTCAGGGGTGCACCGATCTGCTGACGGGCGGTGAGGTCCCACAGCCGCACCGTCCCGTCGTGGCCTCCGGTGACGGCGACGGGACGGCCGTCGATCACCGCCGTCGCCACCGCCTGCACCGGGCTGTCGTGGCCGGTCAGGGAATACCGAAGTCGGAGGCCGAGCCGGAAGCCGGTGGCCCGCAACCACTCGTCGCCGGTGGGGAGGAGTGCTGGATTCTTCTCAGAGGGCATGGGACCTGCTCCTGTACGTTCTGTCGATCAAGGTGCCCTGAGCCGGATCGCGCCGGTACCGGTAAGAGGTGGCCCGGACCGCCAGATCCACTCCTGACGTACCAAGCCTGCACGAGCCCGAAGTGTCGGCAAACGACGGCGTGCTCAGAGGATCAATGCATTGCCGCTGTTCAGGATCTCAGCGTAGATCTCTGGCCGCGATCCCAGGCCGACGCGCGCCGCAGCCGGACCGGGATGGCCAAGATACCGCGAGTGAGATGGGGCCTGACCTGCTCAGCCTTGATGCCGTCCGGTAACGCGACCAAGGTCGTGCAGCGGCTGGCGCGCTCGACCGGTGTGCCGATGGCGGACGGGCGCGCGCCCATGATGAGATCACCTTCCCCGTGACCGGCAACCGCCCGATTCTCGGTCTCGGCGGGACGGGCGGTGATCGGGACCATGTCCCGCAGGACCCCGCGGCCGGTGGCCCGGCCGGCGCATCGAGGGTGGTGCATCGGACGCGCGGTGCGCAGAGGCTGAGAAAGAGCTCCGTCGACGGCCCGCCGGCGGCGCGGATCACAGAGCGACAGGTGGATCGCCTCGTGGGAGACCTGCGTGCCGGCCTCCTGCGGGTGATGTCGCCGGCCGGCGTGGGAGGCCCTGCGGTGTCGTTATATGCGGCAAACGCGGGCTGGGCAGTACGGGAGCTCGTGCCGAATGCACAGTTCTACGGACTTACGGTCGATGCATTCTCTCTCACCGCCAAGAGATTGCCCCAGCTCACGACTCCTGCGTGGGTACTGGCCGGGACCGCGATCGCAGCCGGAGCCGTCATCGGCAAGGCGCTTGCGGAACGAGTGCCGGAGGGGCGGGATCGGCGGATAGTGCCTCTGCTTGCGCTGGCCGGTGGGCTCGCCACAGCAGGCAAGGGACTGGCCGGCCTGTGAAACCTCCCCCATGGGGGAAGGGTTCAGGGACGGTCCGTCGGGGGATTCGGCCCGTGTTTCGGCAGTGCCCAGGCGGAGCGTGGTGGCGTACTTGACCCTCTGACCGTACTGCTGGCTGATCAACTTCCAGCGGATCGGGCGTGTCAGTGAGCCGCCGAGTGCGGGCCGGCCAGGCGGGGTGCCGTCGGGGCGGTACAGGCGGACGCTGCCGATGTTCTTCTGACCGTCGTGCGGCACGCGGCGGCGGTCCCAACGCCCGGCCGGCGTTCGCTATCGCCCGGTGACGTCGAGCTCGCCGTACATGCCCCTGTCGTAATGATCGGGGAAGTTGCACACCAGCTCGTAGTGGCCAGGGCGCAGCGTCAGTGTGATCCAGCCCTTGGAGCCCGGGGCGATGCCTTCTCCCTTGCCCGCGGCGCAGTCGCGTGACGCCTCCCCCAAGCTGTCCGACTCATCGACGCGCTGATCGGAGCCCACCTCCCGTTTTCCGATGGTCTGCCCTGACGGAAGTGGCAGTACCAGGACCTCATGGGCGAGGGCCCCCTTGTTGGACACCCGCAGCGACACGGTCCCCGCCGGAACCGTGGCAGGGGTGACGGACAGGCGCATCCTCGTGTCCTGCGGTCCGGGGCCGCTGCTCATCATCCCGTGCGGGACAGGACTGCTGGACGGACCGGGACTACGGCTCATCATGCCCGATCCCATGTCGGTCAGGGTCACATCCACCACGTGACCCGGCAGTGACGGTACGGTGCACTCCGGCCGATGCTGTGCCCCCGTCGCCGTCGTCACGCCCATCGCCGCCGGTTCACCGACGGCGACCGCGGCGAGCATGACCGCGCTCACCATCCCGGCAAGCCGTACATCGTGAAGCCACATCGGCCCCACCCCCGCAACTATGCGAGCCGTGCCCCTGCTCACCCATCTCCCGCGGACGAACCCGCGCTCGATCTGCGAGCCCTATCCTCCAGCGTACGATCTGTCTGATGACCATGACCAACTGAGGTGGGCCCCGCGGTCCTGGCGAAATTTCCAACGGATGTGCAGGTCAGAGCCCACATAAGGGTCTTCGAGCCGATTGGGCGGCCTGGTTCGACACCTAGAGCCTCTCCGATCTCAACCATGATCTCCTTGTGGAGGAGCCGGTGGGAGTCCTGAGCCGTCACTCCCCGAGCTTTACGGCAGAGCGATGTCAGTGCTCTCGCCAATGGTGCCGTGTCCGTCGGCGCCGCAGGCCATGCGCCTGCTACGCCGACGGCCGGAGATCCCGTTCGGGATCCACCTCACGCTGGTCTGCGACCTGCCCGGCTACCGGTGGAGAGCGCTGGCCGCGGAGGACAGCGTGCCCTCGCTGCTCGACGACGCGGGCGAGCTGTTCACGGTCACGCCCGCCGGGCGTTCCGAGTTCCTCGCCCAGGCCCGGCTCGACGAGATAGAGCTCGAGCTCCGCGCGCAGATCAACGCCGTGGCCGACGCCGGCCTCACGCCGACGCACCTGGACTTCCACTGCCTGGCCGACGGCGGACGCGACGACATTCTCGATCTGACCGTGGCGCTGGCCGCGGAGTACGGCCTGGCCGTGCGGGTCTGGCTCGGACCCGGGCGTCAGAGGATGCGGCGGCAGGGCTTGCCGGTCGTCGACAACGGATTCCTGGACAGCTTCTCCCTTAGCGTCGAGGATAAGCCGGCCCGATACGCCCAACTGCTACGCGACCTGCCGGCCGGGCTCAGCGAATGGGCGGTGCACCCCAGTACCGGCGGCGAGGAGTCGCGGGCGATCGACAGCGGCTGGCGCGTGCGCCGGACCGACTACGAGTTCCTGACCTCGCCGGAGGCCCGCGAGCTCCTCCAGCAGGAGGGCATCGTTGTGATCGACTACAGGACTGTCCAACAGGCCTGGTCCAGCGTCCTCCGGTAGGCCGGCAGCGCGCCTTCCCGTCCGGCGCCGGTTCAGGGGGAGTCGCCCGGTGCTCCCTCTCGGAGGGGAGGCGCCTCCCTCGCTGTGGGGAGGGAGGCCGGGTGTGCGGTCTCTACGGTTGCGACCATGGTTGATTCCGCTTCTCCACGCCGCTGGCCGGCGTACGCGCTGGCGCTGCTGTTCCTCGGTTACGCCGGGGGGAAGGCCGCCTTCGCCCTGCAGGCCCGGCTCGGCTTCCCGGGCGGCCCGCCCGTGTCGGCCGCCGAGGCCGGAAGCTACTTCATGGACGCGGCCTCGGCACAGTGGCTCGCGACCGCGTCCGGCGTGCTGGGCGCGTGCGTCGCCGTCGCCACGGTCACAGAGCTGGGCCGCAGGGTGCCGAGAGCGCTGATGCTGCTGATACTGGCGGGGATGCTGCCGGCCGTCGGCGGCGGCGCGGGGATCATGATCCTGGACGGGATCATCGGCATCGGCGTGGGCTGGCGGTGGTACCACGCTGTCCTTGGGGCGGTCGTGATCTGGCTGTCGGTGGAGATGGCCCGCTCCTACATGACGGCGACCAGACGTGTCGCGAGCTGATCGGGCGCGGCCGGCCCGCCGCCGCTTCCGGGCCAGGCCCAGGGTGGCCCGTCCCTCAAGGAGACGGGCTGGATCAGGCGGCGCGGCCGGCCTTGAGCGAGGCCGCGGTGGCGACGACGCGGCGGGCCTGGTGGCGGGCCGCTTCCAGGGACACGTCGTTGGGCGGGCCGTCGCCGGTCACGTGGGAGGTGCCGTAGGGATTGCCCGACCGGAACTGGATGGGGTCGGTGTAGCCGGGGGGCACGATGACGCCGCCCCAGTGGTAGAAGGTGTTCCCCAGCGCCAGGAGGGTGGATTCCTGTCCGCCGTGGGCGGTGTTGGAGGCGGTGAAAGCCGAGTACACCTTGTCCGCGAGCTTGCCGTGGAACCACAGCGGGCCGGTGGTGTCGATGAACGCCCTGAGCTGGCTGGCCGGGTTGCCGAAGCGGGTGGGAGTACCGAACAGCACCGCGTCGGCCCAGGCCAGGTCGTCGAGGCCGGCCTCGGCGACGTCGGCGGTGTCCTGGAGGTGCTGGGCCCAGGCCGGATTGGCGCTGATCGCCTCCGGTGGGGCCAGTTCGGCGACCTTGCGCAGTCGCACGTGTGCGCCGGCCTTCTCCGCGCCCTCTGCGGCGGCCTGCGCCAAGGCGTGCAGGGTGCCCGTGGCGCTGTAGTAAATGATCGCGACGTTAACGGGTTCCATGATCGATTTCCTTCCTTCGCGTCCGTCTGAGCAGTACGACGACACAGCCCGTCGGGATGTGAGGCGCGCGTCAACCTCACGATCCGGGGAGCTGTCTCGTCGAACCGGGTGAGGACGGATACGACCGAGGGAGCCGGCGACACCGTGACCCCCCCCATCCGGGCCAGGAGACGGCCGGCTCGACCCATCCGGGCCGGGGCATGGCCGAGTCGATCCCTGCCTCCACTCGGCCGCCGCGTCCGTCACCGTCCGCGCACTCATCCGCCGGGCAGGGCCCCGCCACCGCCGGGACGCCCGGCCTCCATCGGGCCGGCCCCGGTAGCCGGCTACTGGTGACCGCTCTGGAGTGCGGAATCGAGCCCGGGTAGGGCCGCGGAACCGGTGGCGGCGGCGTGCAGGCGGTTCCGGATGGCGGTCCTGGCCCGCTGGTAGGCGACGGGATCGTCGTGCAGCAGTGATACGGCGTTGGCGGTCTCCAAGAACGCGATCAGCTCGAAGGCGAGCTGATCGGCTCCGGTGTCTTCGGTGAGCTCTCCGAGCCGGCGCGCCTCCTCGACGGTGCGCGTGACCAGGCGGCTCCACTCAAGGGCGGCGGCGGCGACGGCGTCCCGCACGCGCCCCGGGCGGGCGTCGAACTCGGCGGTGACCGTGAAGAAGAAGCACCCGCCGGGGAAGACCCGCCGCTGCGAGTAGCTCAGCCAGCTGTCGCACAGCCGCCATACCCGTCCCAGGCCCGGCGGCAGTGCCAGCGCGGGCTGGACGACCTCGTCGAGATAGACGCCCGCCGCGGCCCGGACCGTGGCGAGCTGGAGCTCTTCCTTGGAGCCGAAGTGGCCGAAGAGCCCGCTCTTGCTCACGCCGAGATCGGCGGCCAGCCGCCCGATGGACAGGCCCTCCAGCCCGTCCTTGGAGGCGATGTCCGCCGCTCGGCGCAGGATCGCGTTCCGCGCCCGGTCGTCTCGTGGCCGGCCCGCCATCGCAGCCCCTTTCGTGGACGAACGTTCGTTTAATTATGCCGCACGTGATAACGTCCGATTCAAGCACGAACGTTCGTGCTTGAATTCGTGCTCGAAAAGGAGTGATCATGAGTGCGATCTCCGTCGACCTGGGATCCGTGGACCTGCGCGACCTCGACCGGCGGGCGCTGGAGGCCGCCGGTCGGCTGGTCGCCCAGGCCGGCCCTGAGCACCTCACCGGGCCCACCCCCTGTGCCGCATGGAATCTGGGCGAGCTGCTGCGTCACATGGTGAGCGAGAACCGCGGCTTCGCCGCCGCGGCCGCCGGCCTGCCCGCCGACCGGTCCACCTGGGACAGCGGCGAGCTCGGCACCGACCCGCACCGCGCCTACCAGGAGTCCGCGGCCGCGGTCACCGCCGCGTTCGCCGCCCAGGACGTTCACGACCGGCAGGTCGAAGTACGCGAGTTCGGCGTGTTCCCCGGCCGCGCCGCCATGGGCATGCACTTCGTCGACTTCCTCGTTCACGGATGGGACATCGCCGCCTCCGTCGGCGCGCCGTACTCGCCCGATGAGGAGTCGGCGGCCGTCGCGCTGGCGATCGCCTCTCGATGGGCGGACGCCCCGGGCCTCCGCGGCCCCGGCGGCCCGTTCGGCGTCCGGGTTCCGGTGCCCGCCGACGTCTCCGACTTCGAGCGGCTGCTCGGGCTGCTCGGCCGTTCCCCGGCGTGGGCGCCGTCATGCTGAGGAGTTCCTGGACGCCCGGGCCGGCCGCGGACGTCACCGGTCCCGTACTGGTCGCCATCACCGAGTTCCGGGCCGACAGGGCGCGCGACCTGCCCGGTATCTACCGGTCCGGGCGCGCGCTGGGCCGGGGCTGGCCCGGGCTGGACGGCGCGGTCGGGATGTGGCTGTGGGCGGAAATGCTGGAGCGCAGGTGCGGCTCGGTGTCGATCTGGCAGAGCGAGCAGGCCCTGAAGCGGTTCGTGGCGTGGCCGGAACATCTGACGATCGTGCGACGCTACCGCCGGAGGGGGCGGCTGACATCCGTCACCTGGCAGGTCGCCCGGTGCGAACCCGCGGCCATCTGGGCCGGTGCCCGGCTGTACCTGTCCGGCCGAGAACTCCCGGGTGAGGACGCGTAGGCCCGCCGGTCACGGCCTCCGCTCCCGGCGGGCCGACAGTCCGGCCTCCGCGCCGGTGATCGTGGCGGCGCGCGGCCACTGGGAACTCAGCAATACGAGAACCTTTTCATCCAAACCGGACGTCGGCCTGGTCCGATGGCTGCGGGCCTTCGGCGGGAACGGTTGGCTCCGTCGTCATCCCTCCCGGTCCGCCATGATCCGATGATCAAGAAGTTTCCGGCAGGCCGGAGGCCCGGCTCTCGGCGGAGCCGGGTCCTCGCGGGTCCGGTCAGGGGGTGTCGGCCCGGGTTTTGACGGGTACGGCTTCGTGGTAGCCGTCCTTCTCCCTGGCGGCGATCAGCTTGGCCACCTTGCGGGCCGCGCGGGCCGGGTCGTACCGTCTGGTACGTACGGCACCGGCCGCGCCGACCTTTCCGGAGCGGGTGGAGACCGAGCCGAACGTCTCGTCGTACAGGAGCTCCCAGAACCTGGGGGTCTTGCCCTGCTCCCTCAGCTCGAAGTAGCGACGCTGCGCGTCCGGGTTCAGCCGCTGGCCGTGGTAGAGCCGCGCCACCACGGGTGCGGCCTCCTCGATCGCGTCGGCGAAGCCGTCGAGAAAGCGCGTCGCCAGCATCCACGACAGGGAGTTCTCCCACCAGAAACTGCGTGGATCGTAGTCGGTATGGGTGAAGACCCGGCCCTCCTTGGCCTCCCGGTCGGCGAGCACGGTGAAGATGACAGAGCCGTCGAGCGTCTCGACCAGCACGTCCAGCGCGCTCATCAGCGGCCGGGCGGCGTCGGCTTCGGCAGGAGTCAGCCCTCGAAGGAAGTCCTCTCCCAGCTGCCGCGCGGCCGGCCGGCGGGGCAGCACCTGCGACGGCGGCAGGACCCGCATTCCCACCCCGCCCACGGACCAGCGGGCGTGGCCGATCTCGCGCCAGAAGGCGCGCAGCACCTCGGGGACCGGGTGCCGGCGCTCGGCCTCGTAGGCGGCGATCTCGTCGTCGGAGACGCCCGAGCCCACCTCGACCTCGATCGAGCCGATCAGGTCACCGTAGCCGTGGCTCCTCAGGTAATCGACGATCTCGGTGAGCGCCCGGGCGTGCCAGGCCGCGTCGCTGGGGTCGTCCCGGATCCGGTCCCTGATCCATTCCCCCACGGTCATGTCCTCGGGCCGGAGTCGGTTGTCCTGCCACTCCAGGCAGGTCAGGCCCGCGTCGCGGTCCCGTTGCGCCTCCAGCTCCCACCGTTCGTGTGCGGCGACCGCCTCCGCCTCGGTGGCGAAACGAGGGCCGGCGTTGATCCTCCTGTCGAACACGCGGCGATGGTTGCTTGAGCTGCTCGGGCCGTCGGGGTCCGGCGTGCGGAAGGTGCGCAGGACCGCGCCCTTGCCCGGCACGTACCAGGGGCTCGTCTCGGTCATGTCGGCCGCGGCGACGCTGCTCTTCACGCGGGCGAACGCGTCGGCTGCCGCGTCGACGTCGGGGAAGGAGAGGCCGAGACCGTCGAGCGCGCCGTTGCTCCGGCCCCACACGTAGGTCATCCGGTCGCCATAGCGGATGACCTCGACGAATTTGTGTGCCCGGCGGTCCCAGAACAGCGCGCGCTCGGACAGTTCGGTCACGCCATCGAGAAACGCCCGCATCCGGCCGTAACCGATCGCCCGGGGCTCGAAAGGGAGGCCGGTGATCTCGTATCCGTCGAAGGCGTGCACCGCCCCGTCGATGTCGAGGAACCAGACCTCCCCGGTCGTCCTGTCATGCAGCAGCCGTCGCCGGACGGTCGTACCGGCCAGGATGCCGAGTTTCTTGTCGGAGATCTTCAGCCGTGGCGTGCCCTGGAGACGGGCGGCCGCGCCTTTCTCGACGAGGCGGCGGCGCTTGTCGTCAGCGGCTCCGGACAGGACCGCCTCCAGCTGCCTGGCCAGCTCCTCCGTCTCCAGCGGGTTGTCCCACCGGATGGCGCGCGCGTGCTCGTCGGGCTGCAAGGGCGGTTCCGCGATGGAGGAGGCGAGGGCGTGCGCGGCGCGGACCAGGTCGTATTCCTTCGCGGCCAGGGCCGCCTCGATCCCGACGACGAGGGCGTACTTGAAGAAGCGGCGGGAAAGCTCCTCCGCCGGCACCGGCCAGCCGGCCAGCTCCTGGAGCAGGTCCACCTTCGGCGGCCCCTGCTTCACGAAGTCGGCCAGGGCGTACGCGTAGCAGCCCGCGCCCATTCCGTCCCGCCGCTCGCGCACCATGGCCAGCGCCTCGCGGTGGACCTCGGCGGAGAAGACACCGCCGATCGCGTTGCCCATCCACCAGAACGCGCGCCGCTCGGTGAAGAGCCGCTCGATCAGCGCGGTCCGCGACCGGGGCGTCCCCATGTTGCCGACCGCGGAGTAGAGGTTCGCCACCAGGTCCTTGAGGAGGTCGTCCTCGGTCTCGCCGCGGTCGAAGACCTTCCCGCCCTTTTCCACGGAATCGGCGAGGCGCCTGCCGTACTCGTTGAGCGCCTCGATCAGGAATTCCTCGGCGCCCGTGTGGGCGAAGTGGTAAAGCTGCTGCCCGGCGGTGTTGCGGGCGAGGATGACCGGATGCGTGAGCCGGGTGGCGATCATCGCCCTGGCCACCCGCACCGCCTGCTCGTCCGAGAGCCGGGGCAGGACGTAGGTCTCCTCGCTGAACGGGTTGAACAGCCGGCTCCACAGCGAATCGACGGTCGTATGGCCGGCGGGCAGCTCTGCCAGGCGCATCAGCTCGTCGAAGATCTCCGGCTCGTGCGCGAACGGTGCGAGCGCCGTGAGGACCTCCTTCTTCATCTGCTTGGCCGTGTAGGTCGCCATGAAGCCGGCGTCGTCGGGTTCGGCGGCGTGCTCCAGCACCCGCAGCATGACGCGGACGAGAGGGTGGCCGGGGGAGGTGATCTCACCGGCGATGTCGGCGAGCACCTGCTGGTGGGACTGGAACGGCAGAGCCTCGAAACCCCGGGCGGCGAGTTCCCCCCGGTCGGGGTCGTCACCCGCGAGGACGGCGCGGATCGCCCACGAGCTCACCTCGGCCGCGTATTCGTCCACGTCCGCACGGTGCAGGACGCGGCGCGCGACCGCCCGCGCCAACGCCGGGTCGGCGATCCTCGCGATGATCGCCGAGTGGTCGTCCGGCGTCGCCAGTTCTTGCAGGATCGGTGCGGACGCCTCCGCCAGCGCCAACGCCCGCTCCAGTCCGTCGGCGGGCATCAGGAACTCGCGCCCGGCCAGCCCCTGAGCGTGCTGGAGTATGGCGAGGACGCGCCGATGGTACGGATCCTTGTCCAGCAGGAAACCGATCACCGTCTCCAGTGCGTCCAGGTCGCGGACCAGCGAATGGACCTGCCACAACGTCGCCAGCACCCACGGCCAGGTCTCGCCGGTGGTGGTCGCCGTCCGCGCGAACTCGTCGGCATGGGGGCTGACCTCCATCCCGGCGCGCCGGTCGAGCAGGGCGCGCAGCGCCGCGGAGCCGGGCACCGCATCCATCCGTGTCGCCGCCGCGGCGACCTCGGCGTCCGTCAGCGTGCCCTCCTCCAGGCCGTCGTGGACGAGCACGAACTTCATCAGCGACCTCGCCCGGGGCTCGATCTCCATGGAGACCAGCGCGGTGCGCGCCCTTTCCGTCTCGGGTGCGTCGTCGCCGGTGTACAGGAGCGCGAGCGAGCGGCGCGTCCTGAAGCCCGGCACGATCGTCACATCCCCGTCCAGCGGCAGCGACCCGAAAGCCGCCGCGAACGCGTCGACGAGCGGCGTACGGCACGGCGCCCGCCCGATCGCCGCGAGCACCCGTGTCCGCTGCGGCTCCATCGCCAGCAGCGACGTGTGCAGCAGCCAGTAGATCGCCAGATGCGGGTCCCCGGCCAGCAGCGGCAACTCCGCCAGCAGGCTCTTCTCCGCGGCCTCATCTGTCGGCCAGATGGCGCGGAAATGCCCGATCGCGGTCCGTGTCAGCTCGTCGTCGTCCTGGGTCACCCGGCCCTGGCGGTCGCGCAGCGGTTGCGCGAGCAGCCAGACCAGCCACTGGTACCTCGTGGCCAGTGCGGGCGTGCCGGGCGCCTCGCCGGGCCGGGCCGCCGGTCGTTCCTTGGTCCGGAAGGCGTCGCGAAGCTCGTCCTCGTCGCCGCCTCTGTCCACTTCCTCCTTGAAGGCGCGCCAGTCGTCCAGCGAGTCGAAGTGGAGGTGGAGCTCGCGGGTCTCGTGGTCCTGCCACCACACCCGCCCGTCCCCGCGGACGTCCAGCAGCGTGTAGTTGTCGCCTTCGTCATCAAGGACGAAGAAACCCGCAAGTGTCTTGTCGATCGCCCCGAAGTACGGATAGTTGCTCCCGAGATGCGCCTTGACGAGATCGTCGGCAAACGGGTCGGTCAGGTGCTCCACCGACGCCGTGGCCGTCTCCGGCGTGATCGGCAGTCCGTAGAACCGGCTGATCGGGTCATGCTCGTCCATCGACTGTTCCTCTTGCTCATGTGTCAACGGAGGCCGAACCGCTTCTCCGCCTCCGCGGCACCGATGACGCGATGCCGGGGAGGTGAGATCACGGTGTTGTTCATGCCGCGGATGCTAGAGCCTGCGCCGGACATTCCTGTGATCCCGCTCACCGGTCCGGTCCGGTACGGCACGGCACGGGCCCGCCGGCCGGGCACGGCCGGACGGAGCCCGCCGGCGAACCTGGTCACCCCGCCCAACCAGGTGTGGCAGCACTACGAGAACACCTACCCGCAGCTGCACACCTTCAGGGACTACGGCGGGACCAGGTCATGGCCGTCGGGTGGGCAGCGAGTACTTCGTCGGCGCGCTCGGCCCCGCGCCCCGCGGCCTCTCACCCCTGGTCACGGGCGCCGGCGCCCTCAGTCCTCGTCGTGTTCGGTCACGGAACGGACCGTGGCGGCGGGTTTCCCGGAGGGGCAGGTCAGGCTGATGGCGGTCTTGCGGTCGTCGGACTCGAAGACCACCGAGACGGCGGCGGCGGGACCGCGCTCGACCTCGTCGACGCCGTATCCGGGGGCGGGACTCCACGACAGCAGGAGGGCCTGGCCGGCGTCGCAGGCGGCGGTCACCGACCCCTCGGCGTAGGAGAAGTTGCCGGTCTCCGCGTACGGCCCGGCGGAGGCGGGGGGCGCGACGGCCGGTCCCGCGGAGGTGGTGATCAGGGCCCGCTCGACCTCCTCCAGCGTCATGGAACGCACGACCTGCCCGGTGATGTCGGTGCCGATCAGGGACACCGCCCAGGTGCCGGTGGCCGTGGTGAGGACGGCGGCCGCGAGCCAGCCGCCCAGGCCCAGGAACGCACGCCGGCGCATCGATCGACCACCCTTCGGTGTCCTTTACGATTCATGGGGAACTTTCTACCTTTGCCAGCATAATTATCCAGTTCAAGAGAGGCTGGCGCGTTGCCGTGGCCCACCTGCTTCTCGTCGAGGACGACGCCCAGGTCCGGTCCGCGCTGACCCGGGCGCTCACCGAACGCGGGCACGCCGTCATCTCGGCCGCCGCGGGCATGCCGGGGCTCACCCGGGCACTGGAGGACCGGCCCGACCTGGTCGTGCTCGACCTGGGCCTGCCCGACCTCGACGGCTGCGAGGTGCTGCGCATGCTGCGCGCCGTCAGTGCCGTCCCGGTCATCGTGGCGACCGCGCGCGACGACGAGCCGGAGATCGTCCGGGCGCTGGACGCCGGGGCCGACGACTACGTCGTCAAGCCGTTCAGCGCGGCCCATCTGGACGCCCGGATCCGGGCCGTGCTGCGCCGTAGCCGCGACGACGACGCGGAGACGGGGCCGGTGCGGGTCGGCGGGCTGCTCATCGAGCAGGCGGGCCGGGAGGCGTCCCTCGACGGCGTCCGCCTCGACCTGACGCCCAAGGAGTTCGACCTGCTGCACTATCTCGCGGTCCGCCCCGGCCAGGTCGTCACCAAGCGCGAGCTGCTCACCGAGGTGTGGCGGATGGCCTACGGCGGCGCCGACAAGACCGTCGACGTGCACCTGTCCTGGCTGCGCCGCAAGCTCGGCGAGAGCGCCCAGCGCCCCCGCTACCTGCAGACCGTCCACGGTGTCGGCGTGAAGATCGTCGACCCGGGAGCATGAGGGCCGCCGGATGAGGCGACGGCTGGCCCTGCTCGCGGTGGCGACCACCTCGCTGGTCCTGGTCGCCTTCCTCGTGCCGCTGGCCATGCTGGTGAGCACGCTGGCCGCCGAGCGGGCCACGGCCGCCGCCACCACCTGGGCGCAGTCGGTGGCCACCGCGGCGGCCCTGGGCGACCAGGACACCCTCGACGCCACCGTACGGCAGGCCAACGGCTCCGGCGGCACACCGACCACGGTCTTCCTGGCCGGCCACGAGTTCCTCGGCGTGCCCGCGCCCCGCGGTCCCGGCGTCGAGCTGGCCGCGCGCGGGCGCAGCGTCACCGTCGAGACTCCGACCGGCCGGGAGATCCTGGTGGCCGTCCAGGGCGGGGAGCGCGGCACCATGGTCGTCCGCGCGTTCGTGAGCACCGAGCGGCTGCGCCAGGGAGTGGGGCGGGCGTGGCTGGTGCTGGGCCTGATCGGGTTGGTGCTGCTCACGGTCGGCATCGTCGTCGCCGACCGGCTCGCCCGCTCGCTGATCCAGCCGGTCGGGCAGGTCGCGGGGGTCTCCCGGCGGCTGGCCCGCGGCGACCTGGACGCGCGGGTGGAGGCGGCGGGCCCGCCGGAGATCCGCGAGGTCGGCACCGCGCTCAACCACCTGGCCGCCCGCATCCGCGAGCTGCTCACCCGCGAGCGCGAGGCGGTCGCGGACCTGTCCCACCGGCTGCGCACGCCGGTCACGGCGCTGCGGCTGGAGGCCGAGACCCTGCGTGACAAGGACGAGGCGGCCCGGGTGGGGGAGGCCGTCGACAGCGTCGAGCGCATGGTCACCCAGGTCATCCGGGAGGCACGCCGGTTCGACCGGGGCGGCGCGCCGAGCTGCGACGCCGCCCAGGTGGTCGGCGACCGCGTCGCCTTCTGGTCGGCGCTGGCGGAGGACCAGGACCGGCCGCTACATCTCGACCTGGCCGACGGCCCGATCACCGTGGGGGTGAGCGGCCCGGAGCTGGCGGCCTGCGTCGACCTGCTGCTGGAGAACGTGTTCGCCCACACTCCCGACGGGACCCCGTTCGCCGTCGAGCTGGCGGCGGGGCCCGAGGGCGGGGCCCGGCTGGTGATCGCCGACGAGGGGGCCGGTTTCGCCCTCCCGGACCCGGTCGGCCGCGGGGCGAGCGGCGGGTCCTCCACCGGCCTGGGCCTCGACATCGCCCGCCGTACCGCGGAGGACTCGGGCGGGTGGCTGCGGGCCGGCTCGTCGCCCTCGGGGGGAGCCGAGGTCACCCTCGAACTCGGCCCCGGCCTGACTTAGCGTTTCCTTAGGAACCTCGCAGCATCTCGCTATCGCCCGGACGGGCAGTCTCGAAGAGTCATCGCGATTGCCCGCAATCGCGGCTTCCCCCGGACAACGGAGCACCCCTGATGCGCAAGCCAATGATCATCTTTACCGGAATCGCCCTCGCCGCCCTCACGGTCGGAGGCGGCGTCGCCTTCGCCGACCGGGACGAGACCGGCCCGGCTCTCTCCTCGCCCGCCGGCACGGCCACCCCCACCCCCGGCACGGCCACCCCCGCCCAGGACGCCGACGACGACGCGGACGTCACGCGCAAGCCCGCCGTACTGGCGGAGCAGGCCCAGCAGACCGCGCTCGCCAGGGTGAACGGCGGATGGGTCACCTCCTCCGACCTGGAGACCGAGGGCGGTACCACCTCGTGGCAGATCGAGGTCGCCGACGGCGCGGGAGCCGGACGGGAGATCGTCGTCGACGCCACCACCGGCAAGATCCTCTCCGAGGCGGCCGACACCGACGACGGCCAGGAGAACGACGGGCAGGACGACGACTGACCGGCCCCGGACGGCGGGCCGGCGGAGACCGGCCCGCCGGGCGCTGTCGCGGACACGGACACGCGCTCGTCGAGGGACCAAGGGCGGTCCGGATCACACGTTCGGACGCCCATAATGACCAGGTATGACAGATCTAGACGGCCTCGTGCAGGAGACAGCCGATCGGCTGGTGGCCGAACACACCGGCGTGGTGGTCGTTGCGCTCGTCCCCGGCTCGGTGGAGATCCGGGGCGCCGGGCGCGTGGGTGGCGAGAACGGCGGCACGCCCGGTGCCGACACGGTGTTCGAGATCGGCTCGGTGACCAAGGTGTTCACGGCCCTGGCCCTGGCGCGGCTGGCCGTGGTGGGCACGGTCGATCTCGATGAGCCCCTGGCCGCGCTACTGCCCGAGGGAGCGAGTGTGCCTTCACGGGATGGTGAGGAGATCACCCTCCGGCATCTGGCGACCCACACCTCGGGTCTGCCCCGCCTGCCCAAGGGCATGCTGCTGGAGGCGCTGCTACGTCCGTCGAAGCCGGATCCCTACGCCGGATGCAGCACCGAGTTCCTGCTGCGGGGGCTGGCCCGGACCCGGCTGGGTGGCACGCCCGGACGCCGGTTCCGTTACTCCAACCTCGGCGCCGGACTGCTGGGACTGGCGCTCGCCCACCGGGCCGGCACCGACTACGAGACACTGATGAACCGGGAGATCTGCACCCCTCTGGGCTTGGCCGACACCGGCATCACCGTCGACAGCGGCCGCTCGGCGCGCCTGGCTCAGGGGCACACCCGGCGTGGCGGCCCCGCCGCGGCCTGGCACATGGCGGACATGGCCGGTGCGGGCGGGCTGCGATCGACGCCGGCCGATCTGGCCGCCTTCGTCCGCGCCCAACTGGACGGCGGCGCCGGCGGGGTCGCCGACGCGATCCGGCTCAGCCGCCGGATCGAGCACCGGATCAATCCCTTCACCTGGGCGCATCTCGGCTGGACGGGGCAGCGTCTGCACCCTCGACAGGGTGCCCACCTTCAGATCTGGCACAACGGGATGACCGGAGGGTTCTCCTCGTTCGTGGGCTTCGATCCCGAGAAGGGCGTGGCCGTCGCCATGCTCAGCAACACGCAGCGGTCGCTGGATCGCCCCGCCTTCGACCTGCTCCGTACCCTGCAGGCGGAGCACTCTTAGCCGGCGGCCGGCGGCCGGCGGCCGACAGTCGGACCGGGCACGCCGTCGAAGCGGCCCGGCTCGATCGTGCCGCCCTCTGATCATCGTGTCTGTTCCGACGGCGAGGTGGCTTGAGGAGGGGCCGGATCTCCGTTCTCCGTGTCCACCGCTCGGACGTGTGTCCCCGTCGCCTATTGCAAGTAGATTGCAAATACTAAAATCAAGCAAGTGCGTAATAATTGCAGAAGGTGCCAGGGTCCACTACTGTGATCTTGTGACCAGAGTCTTCACGGTGTTCCAGGCCTCTCCGGAGGACGGGGACGCGATAGGTGAGATCCACGCGGAGTCCTGGAAGGCCGCCTACGGCTCCTTCTTCGCTCCGGAGTTCTTCACCGAGGCGCTGCGGCGGCGGCGCAACAGATGGCCCGGCGTGCTCGCCGAGGACGAGGGCACCGCCATGCTCGCCGCACTGGACGGGCGGCGGCTGGCCTTCTCCTACTTCGGCTCCTCGCCGGCGCGGCCGGAGACGGCGGAGATCTTCGGTTTCTACGGTCACCCGGACGGCTGGGGGACCGGCGTCGCGAATGCCCTGATGGCCGCCTCCCTGCACAGGATCCGCGAGCAGGGCTTCGGGCGGGTCCATCTGTGGACGCTACGTGACACGCCTCAGTCCCGTCGCTTCTACGCCAAGAGCGGTTTCGTGGAGTCGGGCGCGGTCCGCGGCCACGACTTCGGCGACGGCAACCCCATCGAGCAGGTCGAGTACGAGCTGATCTTTCACTGATCCGGCCCACCCGTGGCGCCGGGGCGCCGACAGACGGCGGCGCGCCCAGAAGGGCGGCGCCTCACCGCTGTCGAGGATCCCGGCGTAGATCTCCGGACCGCCCCGGGCCCGGGGCGGCCGTCCGTGGCGGTGGCGCTCACCCGGCGCCGGGAAGGACCGTGGTCACGACCTTGTGGACGGCGCCGGCCTCCGGCGGGCTGCCTTTCCGGTCGGCGAACAGCATGTGCGCGGCCCCGATCAGGGTGGGAGCGAGCGTGTCGACGTCGGCGTCCGCCGCGACGCGGCCCAGTTCCCGCTCGGCGGTGAGATAAGAAGCGATCATGGCCGCTGCCTCCGTCAGGACCGGGACGCCGGTCGGCCTGGCCTGGCGCAGCCGGGCGCGCAGGTCGTCCCGGGAGGTGACGAGGCCGACGATCGCCACGGCGACCGACCCGAACAGGGCCGTCAGCGCGTCGGTGAGATTGCCGGCGACGGTGCCGGTCCCGGCGGAGTCGCGCAGGGCGGCGGCCTGCTTGTCGAGCCGGGCGATGCGGTCCAGCACGAGCTCGGCGAGGAATGCGTCGAAGTCGGCGAAGTGCCGGTGCAGGACGCCCTTGGCGCAACCTGCCTCCGTGGTGACCGCCCGGCTGGTCAGCGCGCTCGGTCCGTCCTGGAGCAGGACGCGTTCGGCGGCGTCGAACAGCTGCTCGCGCGCGTCGCGGATGGCTACCCCTGTCGGCACGTGTGTCTCCTTCGCTCGCCAGGCCCACCGTTGACGAGTGGGCAAGTGCCCATTTATGGTGGGCACATGCCCACTATACCCCCGGAGCGATCACTTCCCTCCGAACCCAGACCTCACCTGGCCCGCCGGATAGCGGAGTCCTTCGGCTCGGACCCCGAACGCTACGACCGGGCCAGGCCCCGCTATCCCGACGCGATGGTGGAGCGGATCGTCGCCGAAAGCCCCGGGCCCGACTTTCTCGACGTCGGCATCGGCACCGGCATCGCGGCCCGGCAGTTCCAGGCGGCCGGCTGCAGGGTGCTCGGGGTCGAGGTCGACGCGCGGATGGCCGAGTGGGCGCGACAGCGCGGGCTCGAGGTCGAGGTGGCCGGGTTCGAAGCCTGGGACCCCGCCGGCCGGGCGTTCGACGCCGTCGTCTCCGGGCAGACCTGGCACTGGGTGGAACCGGTCGCGGGAGCGGCGAAGGCGGCCGAGGCGCTGCGGCCCGGTGGCCGGCTGGCGGTGTTCTGGAACGTGGGCCAGCCTCCGCCCGATGTGGCCGGCGCCTTCTCCGAGGTCTACCGCCGGGTGATGCCCGGCTCGCTCGCCTCCCGCCAATGGACGGTCAGCTCGGACGGATACTCGGCGCTGTCCGCCAAGGCGGCCGACGGCATCCGGGAGGCGGGCGCGTTCAGCGAGCCGGAGCAGTGGCGGTTCGACTGGGAGCAGGTCTACACCCGGGACGAGTGGCTGGACCAACTGCCCACCACCGGTGGCCACACCCAGCTCCCGCCGGCCACGCTGGAAGCGGTGCTGGCGGGCGTCGGCGCCGCCATCGACGCGGTGGGAGGCGGCTTCACGATGCGCTACGCCACGGTGGCGGTCACCGCGGCGCGCACCGGTGCCGCGCCGACCCCGCCGGTGGGCCCGTGACGCACCGGGGTGTGCCCGATG
This sequence comes from Streptosporangium brasiliense, assembly GCF_030811595.1. Classification (NCBI taxonomy): domain Bacteria; kingdom Bacillati; phylum Actinomycetota; class Actinomycetes; order Streptosporangiales; family Streptosporangiaceae; genus Streptosporangium; species Streptosporangium brasiliense. The sequence continues at coordinate 7,554,046 of NZ_JAUSRB010000002.1, read as the reverse complement.
CCGACCGGCCGGGGCGAGGCCACGGTGGACACACCGATGACGCCGCTCGCCACGGGGGCGGCCGAGCCGGTGCGGGTCCCGCGCCCGCGCCCTGAGAAACAGGTCGGGACCTCCGGCGGGGAAGATCCCGCCGAGCGCCATCGCCGGACGGCCTGTGACGTTGATACCTGGCGGATACACGGCTGAGCGCGTACGGACACCCGGCGGATGCGGAGCGGAGGAAAGCGGCCTCCAGAGTGGCCACGGCGCCGCGAGGGCGGCGCGATCCCACCGTGAAGGAGTCCTCTGTGCGTGTGTTGACGCGTGGTCTGCCCGGTCTGCTCGCCCTGGCGGTGCTGACCGGCTGCGGGGGGAACACACCCCCCGCGGCCGGCGGCGGCAGCGCCCCGGTGGACAAGGCCCGCGAGCGGGAGAACGTCATCGCCACCTGCATGAAGCAGAAGGGTTTCTCCTACACCCCCTCGGTCAGCCGGCCCAAGAGGTCCGACGCGGGCACCGGCGACTACGCGGCGATGAAGGAGGCCCGCGGCAAGTACGGCTTCGGCGTCTTCTCCGCCTTCGTCTACCCGGACCCGGCGGCCAAGCAGGATCCCGACCCCAACCGGGCGACGATCGACAGCCTCCCCGCCAACAAGCGGCAGGCCTACACCAAGACCATGAACGAGTGCCGGGTCGACGCGCTCCGGCAGGTGAACGGCCTGAAGGTCACCTCGCTCGATGACTACCACGAGCAGATGAGCAAGGAGATCGAGCGCATCGACAAGGATCTCGACGGCGACCCCAAGCTCGTGGAGCTCGCCGCGCCCTTCGCCGAGTGCCTGAGGTCCAAGGGGGAGCGGGTGACGTCCGCGAGGCCGCTGGCGCTGGGTGGACGCGGCTTGGAGGTGTGGTACGAGCAGCTCGAGAAGCTGCGCAAGGCGGGCAAGGTCACGGCGGAGGCGGCCAGGCCGTACCTCGCCAAGGAGATCAAGTCGGCGCTGGCCGACTTGGAGTGCGGCAAGGACTTCTACGCCGCCTTCATCCCCCTGAGCACCCGGCTCAACAACGAGGCCAGGGTGAAGTTCGGATACACAGAGCAGTGATGCGCACCCCGCGCGGCAAGCTGCTGCTGGTGCTGGCCGTGGTCCTGATGGTCGCGGGGGCCGGCTGGGGAGTGAGCACGTTGCTGCGCTCCCCAGCCGACGAGGCGGCGGCACGCAAGCCGCCCAGACCGTCGCTGGTCACGGTCGAGGTCGAGCGGCGCAAGCTGGTCAGCACCGTGGTGATCAGCGGCGCCCTGGAGTACGGCTCGCCGTACCCGGTGTCGCTGGCCGGGGTGGTGGGCGGCGACGACGCCGCTCAGCGGGCCACCCGTGCTCCCCGGCCGGGCACGATCACGGAGGGCACAGTGGTGATGGAGGTGAACGGGCGCCCGGTGTTCGTCTTCACCGGCAAGGTGCCGATGCACCGCGGCCTCCTCCCCGGCGCCAAGGGGGCCGACGTCAGGCAGTTGCAGAGAGCGCTGCGCGGGCTTGGCCACCACGCGCCCATGACCGGGGTGTTCGACCGGGCGACCATCGCCGCGGTGTCGCGCTTCTACGCCAAGCGGGACTATGAGGCGCAGCAGCCCACCTTGGAGCTGCGGCAGAAGCGCGACGACCTGCGCAGGGCCGTACGGGCCGCGCAGGAAGTGCTCGCGACCGAGCGCAGGGCGCTTGACCAGGGCCTGGACGTGCTCCCGCTGAAGGTGAAGCTCGCCAACGCTCGGCGGGATCTGAAGGAGGCCGGACAGGCGCTGGAGAGCGCGCGGGCACAGGAGCACACCACCGAGGACGAGACCAGGGTCGAGGCCGCCGAGAGCGCCGTGCGAGCGGCCGAGGAGAGGTTGCTGGCCGCCGAGCAGGAGCTCGCCCAGGCCCGCGCGGTGCCCACCCCCGCGCCCACTCCCAGCCCAGGCGCCCCGGCCGGGCCGCCTGCCGACACCCGCCTGCTCGAACTCCGGGTCGCCAACGCCGGAGCCGATGTGGCCGCCGCCCGGTCGGCGCTGGAGCGAGTGCTGGAGGAGGCCGGGATCGCGCGGGACAGGCGGCTGACCGAGCTGGGGAAGAACCTCCGGCTGGCGCGCGAGGCCGTCGTCACCGCCGAGCAGACGCTCAGGCAGGCCAGACAGCTCTCGCCCACCAAGCTGAGGGTGGCCAACGCCCAGCGTGACCTGGCCGCGGCACAGGCGCTGCTGGCCGAGTTCTCCCGGACCTACGGCACCACCGTCCCGCCGGGAGAGATCGTCTTCCTGCCCAGGCTGCCGGCCCGCCTCCACAAGGCGACCGTCAAGGCGGGTGAGCTGGTGGACAGGCCGATCGCCACGGTGACCAGCTCCACCTTCGTGGTCTCGGGCTCGGTGGACGCGGCTGAGGCCGGGCGGCTGAAGACGGGCCTGGAGGCGACCATCGAAACCGAGGACGGCAGGACCGTCCCCGGCACGGTGACCTCCCTCGGCGGGCGCGACGCGAAGGGCGCCGTGCCGGTGATGATCACTCCTGCCTCGATGAAGGGCCTCAGGAAGCTCGCCGGTGCCCCCGTCACCGTCCGCGTGACCATCGGCGCCACCGGCAAGGAGGTGCTCGTGGTCCCCGCAGCGGCGGTCGTCACCGCCGCCGACGGCAGGGCCCGGGTGCAGGTGGAGACCGCGCCCGACCGGACCAAGGAGGTCGAGGTGCGCACCGGCCTGGCCGCCGACGGAGCCGTGGAGGTGACCGGCGACCTCAGGCCGGGAGACCTGGTGGTGGTCAACGGTGCCTGAGCCGGTCATCCTGCTCGACGACCTGACCAAGGAGTTCCCCACCGAACCCCCCGTCAGGGCGCTCTCCACCATCAACCTGAGAGTCGAAAAGTCGGACTATGTCGCCATAGTCGGCCCCTCGGGGTCCGGCAAGTCCACCCTGCTCAACATGCTCGGCCTGCTCGACCGGCCGACCAGCGGCGGCTACCGGCTCGACGGCATCGAGACCACCACGCTGAAGGACGGCGCGCGGACCACGGTGCGCGGCAGTCGTATCGGCTTCGTCTTCCAGTCCTTCCACCTGCTGCCGCACCGCAGCGTGCTGGAGAACGTCATGCTGGCCGAGATCTACGGCGCAGGGTCGCGCAGGGGGCGGCGGGAGCGCGCGATGCGGGCGCTGGAGCGGGTGGGGCTGTCGCACCGGGTGGACTTCCTGCCCGGCAGGATGTCCGGCGGCGAGCGGCAGCGCGCCGCCATCGCCCGCGCCCTGATGGGCGGACCGTCGCTGCTGCTGTGCGACGAACCCACCGGCAACCTCGACAGCAGGAACACCGACGCCGTGCTCGACCTGTTCGACGAGCTGCGCGCCCAGGGCATGACCATCGTGGTCATCACCCACGAGAACGAGGTGAGCGACCGGGCCGGGCGCCGGGTCCGCATCACCGACGGCATCCTCACGGAGGAGTAGATGTGCACCCGCGCGACCTGCTGAACGAGGCCATGGCGGGCCTGCTGGCCCGCCCGGCGCGCTCGGCGCTGACCACGCTGGGCACCGTGCTGGGCATCACCACACTCGTGGTCACCCTGGGCGTCGCCGCGACGGCGGGCAACCAGATCGTCGGCCGCTTCGACGAGCTGACCGCCACCTCCGTCACGGTCGAGGTCCCGGACAACCCGTTCCCCCTGGTCGACTGGGCCGACGTCAGCCGGGTGGCCCGGCTGCGCGGGGTGGTCTCCGCCGCCGCCCTCGCCGAGTCGGAACAGAGCGCCAACCTCAGCGTCCGCTCCAACGACGTCGTGGACCCCACCCGGGTCACCGACCAGACCCTCACGGTGGTCGCCAGCAGCCCCGGCCTGCCCGCCGCGGTCAAGGGCAGAATGGTCGAGGGCCGCTACTTCGACGCCGGGCACATCGCCCGCGGGGACAAGGTCGTCGTGCTGGGCCGGCACGCGGCCCGGATGCTGGGCATCACCCGGCTGGAACGGGCCCCGGCCATCTTCATCGGCACCCAGGCATACACCGTCATCGGCGTGCTCGACGACCCGAAACGCGAAAAGAGCCTCGCGAGCGCCGTCCTGCTGCCACCGGCGATCGGCAAGCGCTACGGCCTGAGCACCGTGACCCGGGTCCTGGTCAACACCGGTCTCGGCGCCGCGGAACTGATCGCCAAGCAGGCGCCGACCGCGCTCAGCCCCGGCAACGAGGGCCTTCTCCAGGTCATGTCGCCGTCCAGCCCCACCAGGGCGCGCGATGCGGTGGAAGGCGACGTCAACGCCCTCTTCCTGATCCTCGGGCTGGTCTCCCTGGTCGTCGGCGCGGTCGGCATCGCCAACGTCACGCTGGTGACCGTGATGGAGCGCGTCGCCGAGATCGGCCTGCGCCGCGCCCTGGGCGCCGCCCGCCGCCACGTCGCCGCGCAGTTCCTGCTGGAGTCCACCCTCACCGGGCTGACCGGCGGCATCATCGGCGCCTCCGTGGGGATCGTCGTGATCGTCGCGGTCTGCGCCGCCAAGCAGTGGACTCCGGTGCTGGATGTACGGCTGGCCGCCGCGGCACCTGCCGCCGGCGCCGTCGTCGGGCTGCTCGCGGGCCTGTACCCGGCCCTGCGTGCCGCCCGCATGGAACCGGTCAACGCACTTCGCTAGATATGGTGCATTTTCATGACATCCCTGCTGCTCGTCGAAGACGACACGGTGATCCGCACGTCGGTCGGCCTGGCTCTGGAACGCTACGGCTATCGGATGACGACCGCCGCTGACGGGTTGACCGGTCTGGAGGCAGCCCAGGCGGGCGGCCACGACCTGCTGCTGCTGGATGTGATGCTGCCCGGCCTGGACGGCATCAGCGTGTGCCGCAGGATCCGGGAGACCAGCCAGGTGCCGATCCTCATGATGTCGGCGCGCGGTGACGGTCTGGATGTCGTCGCCGGGCTGGAGGGCGGCGCCGACGACTATGTGGTCAAACCAGTCGACCTGCCGGTGCTGGTGGCCAGGATCCGGTCACTGCTGCGCCGGGCCACCATCGCCCGGCCCGAGCCCGCGACCGGCCAGGCCGCCGCGAGCGCTGTGCTCGCCTTCGGCGAGCTGAGCATCGACACCGGCGCGCTGGAGGTACGGCGGGCCGGGCAACGCGTCGAGCTGGCCCCGAGCGAGCTGCGGCTGCTGCTGGAGTTCGCCGCCCACCCGGGCATCGTGCTGGAGCGGGCGACGCTGCTGCGCACCGTGTGGGACTACGGCTGGGACGGCGACAGCCGCGTGGTGGACCTGTGCGTACAGCGCCTGCGCAAGAAGATCGGCGCCGAGCGCATCGAGACGGTCCGCGGGTTCGGCTACAAACTGCGTATCACCTGATTCGGTTACAGACTGCGCACTACCTAAAAGGGGCCCCGGTGATGAATCCGGCTTCGCTGCGATGGAAGATCGCCGCGCTCGTCACGACCGCCTGCGTCGTCGTCGCGGCCGTGGTCGGCCTCCTGGTGCACCGGGCGACCTGGCAGCGCACCCTGGACGGGGCCGAGAGCCAAGCCCTGGAGGCGCTCGAACAGTCACTGGCCCGCGCCGGCCTGCCCGAGGACGTGGTGACCGTCCAGGAACTCCCCGTCGCCCTGGCCGCCCGGCTGCGGCCCGGCCGGCCGGCGACCTGGTACGGGCTCGATCACCGGGACGAGCCGTGGATGTGGGCCGCCCAACCGTATGGCGGCGACGGCGGCCGGGCGGTGAGCGTACAGATCTCGGTGGGCTCGGAGCTGCGCAGCCTGTACGCGCTCGACCGCGACATGGTCAAAGCCGCGCTGCTCGCCCTGGCCGGGGTGGTGCCGCTGTCGGTGCTGGCGGCCGAACTCCCCAACCGGCGGCTGCGGCGCGTCGCCCGCACCGCCCGCCAGATCGCCGACGGCAACCTGGACGCCCGGACCGACGCGAGCGGCCGGGACGAGATCGCCGACATCGGTGCCGGGCTCAACTCCATGGCCGCCAGCCTGCAGCGGCGGCTGCTGGCCGAACAGCGCTTCACGGCCGATGTCGCGCACGATCTGCGTACCCCGCTGATGGGCCTGCTGACCGCCGGCCAGCTGCTGCCCGACGGGCAGGCCACCGACCTGGTCCGCGACCGGATCGGCGTGCTGCGCGGCCTGGTCGACGACCTGCTGGAGATATCCCGCCTGGACGCCGGCGGCGAGCAGCCCGACCAGCAGCCGGTGCCGCTGGCCGACCTGGTGCGGGAGTCGCTGCACCGTCTCGGCGTGCCCGCCGACCTGCATGCCGTCGGCGAGCAGGGCCACGCGACAGCCGTCACCGACCCGCGCCGCCTCGAACGGATCGTCGCCAACCTGGTCCTCAACGCCCACGCGCACGGCGCCGCCCCGGTACAGATCACCGTGCGCCCCCATCAGATCGTCATCCGCGACCACGGACCCGGTTTCCCGCCCGACCTGCTTGCCGACCTGGGCAACGGGCAGGCGCAGCGCTTCCGCACCGGACGGACCGAGCGCGGCCGCGGGCACGGGCTCGGCCTGACCATCGTGTCCGGCCACGCCCGCGTCATCCGGGCCGCCCTCCAGTTCGCCAACCTTCCTGGCGGCGGCGCGAGCGTCACCGTCACCCTGCCCGGCACACCACCGGCACCGGATCGATAGCCGGCCCCGGGCCGTACGGGCCCAGCCAGACCCGGACAGCCCGCTGCGATCCCGTACGGCCTGCTGCTCGGTCCACCTGAGAGCGGCCGCGCCTCAATCTCAAGACCGAAAGCTGGTCGCGCTTGCGCCGCGACGCGAGCGGGCTCATCAGCCGGCGGTGCCGTTCCACAGCCCTCCGACGCGTTCCGCGGCCGGCGCCGCTTGCCGTACGCCCGCCTGGTAGGACGCCTCCCAGGCCGACCTGTCGTGGAGGTCGGAGCCGAAGGCATCCAGAGCTTCCTGGTCAGGGGCGATCGAGAGGGGAGAACCGCTGGGGAAGACGTGGGCCAGGGGCTCGATGACGATCACTACGTCGGCGCCGGCCGCCAGATCGGCGCTGGCGCCCGCGCGAAAGGCGCCGTCCATGTAGCGGTGCCCGTTGATCGTGACGGGCGGGTAGAGGCCGGGCACCGCGTAGCTGGAGGCGACGGCGGACAGCAGCGGCGCATCCCCGTCCTGGTCCCAGACCACAGATTCGCCGGTCTCCGTGTCGACCGCGGTGATCAGGAGAGGCCGTCCGGGCCAGTCACGGGCGTTGATCAGGGCGGCCGTCCGGTCGAGGTGGGCCCGCTCGGGGGCCACGTCGGCGGTGAGAGCCACCCGCCCGATCCTGCGCAGCTTCTCCTCCCGGTCCAGCGCGGGATCGCCGAGTGTCGCGAAGACTTCGGCCAGCCTGGCCGGGTCGGTGGTGGTGTCGCCGTCCCGGGGGCCCGGGAGGCTGGCCAGGCGGTCGAGATCCTCACCGACGGCGAGCATGGCGCCGACGATGGCGCCGGCCGACGTGCCGACGATCAGGTCGGCGTCGGCCAGGTCCACGCCCGTACGGCGCAGGCCGACGGCGAGCCCGGCCAGCCATGCCGTACCGACGACGCCGCCAGGACCGAGTACGAGAGCACGTTTCATGCGATCATCCTGTTACCTCAACCAAACTTGAGGTCAACGGCGTGGCCGATCCGATGCTCCAGGTCCTCGCGGCCCTGCCCACGGTGGTCACCATGGGCGCCATCGCCCATGGCTCGGCTCCGCCGGCGCGGGCGGCCTCGGCGGTGGCGTCGAGCCCGGACACCGGCAAGGGCACGACCTCCAGACGTGGGCTGGGAGGCGGAGCTCAGTCGGCCTGGTGCTCCGGGAGGGCGGCTGGGCGCGCACGGACCCGGGCCTTGTCGCCTTGCCTGCCGAAAATGTGGAGGATCTCGACGGGGCGGTCGCCACTGGGGCCGAACCAGTGCGGCTCGGCCGTGTCGAACTCGGCCACCTCGCCGGGACGGAGCGTGAGCTCGCGCTCCCCGAGGACGAGCAGCAGTTCTCCCGCGAGGACGAAGAGCCACTCGTAGCCGGTGTGGGTGACGAGCCGGCGAGGGCAGGGCGGGATCACCTGCTTGAAGACCTGGAGGCGGCCCGGGTACTGCGTCAGGGGCACGAGGACGCTTCCGCGGCGGTGGCGGTGCCGCAGCGGGGTCAGGTGAACCCGTGGGTCGCCGGTCGCCGGGGCGGCGATGAGCTGATCGAGCGCGACACGGTGCGCCCGCGCGAGCGGTATGAGCAGTTCGAGGGTCGGGCGTCTCTTGCCGGACTCGATCCGGGACAGGCCGCTGACCGAGATGCCGGTCGCCGCCGACAGCGCCTCGAGGGTCATGCCGCGGTCGCGGCGCAGTGAGCGCAGCCGAGGCCCGATGGTGGCGAGCAACTGCTCCAGTTCGGCATCCACGCCCACCAGTCTGGCCCGACCGGGCACCGGTCCGACCAGGCCGGGCCGGTTTTTTGCAGTTTCCGCAAAATTCCTACCCGATCGACACCCGATGGCCCGACATTGCTGTCCTGGCCCCGCGAGGCCTCGATTCCGCGAGTGCCCGCCAAGCGCCACGAAGGAGCAACCATGGACCCCCGACCCGCCACGTCCAGACGCTGGACGGTGCTGGCGATCTGCTGCCTGAGCCTGTTCCTGGTCGGACTGGACACGACGATCGTGAACGTCGGCCTGCCGTCGATAGGCGCCGGCCTGGGTGTCGGAACCCGCGGTCTGGAGTGGGCGGTCGACGCGTACACGCTTGTACTGGCCAGCCTGCTGATCTCCTCCGGCGCGCTGGCCGACCGCATCGGACGGCGACGTGTGTTCCGGCTCGGGCTGGTCGTGTTCGGCGCCGCGTCCGTGGCGTGCGCGCTCGCGCCGACCATCGGCGCGCTGGTCGCCGCCCGCGTCGCGCAGGGGGTCGGCGCCTCGATGCTCAGCCCGGTGGCGCTCGCCATCGTCGTCAACGTGATCAGCGAGCCGAAGGAGCGGGCGCGTGCGATCGGCGTGTGGGCGGCCGTCTTCGGCGTCAGCATGGCCGCCGGGCCTGTCGCGGGCGGTGCTCTGATCTCGGCTGTCGGCTGGCGGTCGGTCTTCTGGATCAACGTGCCGGTCGTCGCCGCGGTGCTGGTGCTGACCGCGGTCTTCGTCCCGGAGTCGCGCGCGCAGCGTCCGCGTCGGCTCGACGCTCCGGGGCAGCTGCTGCTGACCGTGGTGGTCGGCTGCTCGGTCGCCGTACTGATCGAGGGACCGCACATCGGGTGGGACTCGCCCGCGGCGATCGCCGGCTACGTTATCGTCGCCGTCTCCGCGGCCACGTTCGGGTGGGTCGAGTCGCGACGGGCCGAGCCGCTGGTGGACCCCCGGCTGTTCCGCCGGCCGCCGTTCGTCGCGGCCGTCGTGGGCGCGGTCGTGGTGTTCGTCGCCCTCAGCGCGACCCTGCTGCTCAACACCCTCTACCTCCAGCACGCCAGAGGCATGACCCCGCTGGCGGTAGGGATGGTCACGCTCCCGATGGCCATCGCCGCGACCGTGTGCGCGCCGCTCTCCGGGGTGCTCGTCGGACGTTTCGGCCCGCGCCCACCGCTGGCGCTCGCCGGGGGTTTCATCACGGCCGGTGGTCTCTGCCTCGTGGGCATCGGCGACCACACCGACATCCGGTCGCTGTCGTCGGCCTACCTGCTCGTCGGCATCGGGTTCGGGTTCGCGAACGCGCCGATCACCAACACCGCGGTCAGCGGCCTGCCGCCGGCCCGCGCCGGCGTCGCCGGTGGGATCACCTCCACCGCCCGCCAACTCGGCTCGGCCCTCGGCATCGCTGTCGCGGGCAGCGTCGTCGTCGACGCCTCACCCGCACATTTCGCCCAGGCGCTACGTCCCGGCTGGCTCCTCGTCACCGGCTGCGGCCTGATCGTACTTGTCGCGACCCTGATGGCGCCGGCTGCCGGCCGGCACCAGAACCCGCAGGTGGGCGGAGAGCCGGGTGGCGGTAGGCGGACGGCGGGGGTGGGGGTGGGCAGGCAGCCGGGCGGAGGCTGACGGACCGTCAGGGACTCCACCGGCATAGGCCGCACGACAGAGTGGTACGTGTCGGGGATGAGAAGGCGACCCGCTGCACGCCGGTGATCCGTCGCAGTCGCCGTCGAGTGCGATTTTCACCAAGATGTCAGGATGAACGCCCCCGCAACCGGGACGCGCCTGCCGTGGCATGCCGTACCCGAACAGGTCCGCCGAGCCGTCGAAACCCGGCTGGGTGCCCCGGTCGTCAAGGCGGTGACACAGACCGGCGGGTTCTCGCCGGGCGCCGCCGTGCGGCTGAGGCTGGCCGACGGCCGGCGCGCGTTCGCCAAGGCCGTCGGTCCCGAGCCGAATCCACTCACCGCCGACATCTATCGAGCCGAAGCTCGCATCGCCGCTGCGCTCCCCGCTGGAGTGCCCGCACCCAGGATGCTGGCCTCGTTCGATTCCGGAGGCTGGGTCGCGCTGCTGTTCGAAGACGTGGACGGTCACCCGCCGGCCGCTCCATGGCGGACCGATGAGCTGGGACGCGTTCTGGATGCCCTGGCCCGGCTGGCCACCGCGCTGACCCCCGCCCCGATCCCCGCCCCGCCCGCGCGACAGCGCTTCGGTGAGCAGTTCCAGGGATGGCGGCGCCTGGTCGCGGACCGTGAAACAGGCGGTGATGAGCTGGTCGGCCTTGACACGTGGGCAGCGCGCCATCTGGATGCGCTGGCGGATCTGGAGGCGCGCTGGCCGGACGCCGTCGAGGGGGACAGCCTGGTGCACGGTGACATCCGGGCGGACAACCTGTTGCTTACCGCTGAGGAGGTGGTGGTCGTCGACTGGCCGTGGGCGTCCGTCGGAGCCGGCTGGTTCGACCTGCTGCAGATGCTGCCCAGCGTGAGGATGCAGGGAGGTCCGCCGCCCGAGGAGGTCTTCGCCGCCCATCCGGTCGGGCGGGACGCCGATCCCGCGGCGGTGACCGCGGTGCTGGCCGCACTCGCCGGGTATTTCATCCGGCAGTCCCGTCAGCCCGATCCACCAGGTCTGCCGACACTACGCGCCTTCCAGGCGGCCCAGGGCGGAGCCGCCCTGGAGTGGCTGCGCACGCGCACGGGATGGGTCGGAAACCCGTCATGACCACCCCTTCTTCACGGCCGGCCTGACGCCTTGGGCGGAGCGGATACCTGCGCGTGCCGTACGGCCCGTCCCAGGGACAGGACCGGCAGGGCGGGATCCGCAGGAGACCGCGTGCTGCCCGCACCGGATCCACCGACCGGCCCGCCGGCCCCGCGCGGCCCTCACATCAGGTTTTCCGGCGCGGCTCAGGTCGACAGGGGGTGCTGGGATGTCGACCTGGCGGGACGGGGGGTCTGTTCGATCAGAGTTTCGGTGGCTCGATCGAGGAGGTCGCAGAACTGCCTGTGCTCGGCTGGGTCACCTCCACCGCCTACGACCTGATCAACCAGCCCCATCCCGAGCGGCCCGCCGACAGCGTACGCCGCGCGCTGGAACTGGTCGGGGACGGCAGAGTCGGCGTCGACATCACGGCCGAGTACGAGCTGGCCGACGTCGAGGCCGCCATCGCCGGTCTCGCCGGCGGAGCGACCCACGGAAAGAGCGTCGTCCGGATCGGATGACGCCGGCCCCGGTCTGCCCGGGGCGCTGTCGGCCAGGCCGCCGTCGACGCCCCGGCGTGACCGTCGCCCGGTCCGCCGCCGAAGATCTCGGCGGCCCCGTCCGCCCTTGACGGCGCCGGTCAGATCGATTAGACCACAGGGAGCCCGTTGATCATCCCCCATGGAGGACGCCATGTCTGACAGAGCCTTGTTGCGACTCGCGGCACGAGCCGCGGTAGCCGCGGCCACGGCGGGTTCACTGGTCGCGTTCGGAGCCGTACCCGTCTCGGCGGCCGCGGACGCGACCGGGGACAGGCCGCCGAGGACGACGAAAGGCCCGTGCCGCTACACCGAGACCCCGGACGAGCCGGCCGCACGCAAGGTGCCGCTGCCGCCGGACCCGCGCCGTACGCCCACCCGGCGGGTCTCCGCGGTCCTCAAGACCAACCACGGTGACATCGGGCTCGCCCTCGACCCGGCCAAGGCGCCATGCACGGTGCAGAGCTTCGTGCACCTGATCCGGCACAAGTTCTACGACGTCACCTCATGCCACCGGATGACCGCCTACGACCGGCTGAAGGTGCTGCAGTGCGGCGACCCCAGCTTCACCGGCGAGGGCGGACCGGGCTACCGGTACAAGGACGAGCTGCCCACCGATCTGCCGCCGTGGCCGGGCACCCCCACCGGGGAGCGCAAGACGTACGCGCGCGGCGTGCTGGCCATGGCCAACGCCGGACCGGACACCAACGGCAGCCAGTTCTTCCTGGTCTACGGCGACTCCGGGCTGTCACCCAATTACACGATCTTCGGAACGGTCGACACCGCCGGGCTCGCCACCTTGGACCGCATCGCGGCCGGCGGCATCCAGCCCGTTCCGGAGGGCCCGACGCCGCCGGTGGACGGCAGGCCCGCCCTCCCGGTCGACATCGACGACGCCCGGGTCCGCCGCTAGCCGGTCACCCGCGGCGCCCGATCCGTGGGCGGTCCGCCACGGAGGCGCCGTCGAACGGCACCTGTCCGAGGAGGAGCGGTAGCCGCGCCGCGCGCCGGCGGGCGCGGGCGCGTCTACCGCCGAGGACGGTCTCGGACCGCGGCGTTCAGGGGCCCGGCGGGTCAACGGCCCGCCAGAAGGATCTTCAGTAGGTCCTCCGGCGCGTCCCGCATGAGGTTGTGCCCGCTGTCCAGCGCGTGCGTGGCCCACGAGGGGTCCTCACGCAGCCGCTGGTGGACCGGGGTGAACGGGGGCCGGCCGTCCCATCCCGCCGCGTACACGTAGTCCCTGCGCCGGACCCGCGCGAGGTCGCCGGTGAGCCGGAGCGGCGGCGGCCCGGTCGCGCGTCATGGGGAGCGCGTCGCGGTTTCACTCCATGTAGTCGCGCAACGCCTGGGCACGGACGGGGTGGCGGAGCTTGGCCATGGTCTTGGACTCGATCTGCCGGATCCGCTCCCGGGTCACGCCGTACACCTTGCCGATCTCGTCCAGGGTCTTCGGCTGCCCGTCGGCCAGGCCGAACCGCAGGCGCATCACGCCGGCTTCGCGTTCCGGCAGCGTGCCCAGCACCGCGTGCAACTGCTGCTGCAGCAGGGTGAAGGCCACCGCCTCCTCCGGGGCGATCGCCTCGGAGTCCTCGATCACATCGCCGAACTCGGTGTCGCCCTCGGCGCCGAGCGGGGTGTGCAGGGAGATCGGCTCACGGCCGTACTTCTGCACCTCGACGACCTTGTCGACCGGCATCTCGAGCTCGGTGGCGAGTTCGTCCGGGGACGGTTCGCGGCCGAGGGCGACCAGCATCTGGCGCTGCACCCGGGCCACCTTGTTGATCACCTCGACCATGTGCACCGGAATACGGATGGTGCGGGCCTGGTCGGCCAGTGCGCGGGTGACGGCCTGCTTGATCCACCAGGTGGCGTAGGTGGAGAACTTGAACCCCTTGGTGTAGTCGAACTTCTCCACCGCGCGGATCAGCCCGAGGTTGCCCTCCTGGATCAGGTCGGCGAAGGCCATGCCGCGGCCGGTGTGCCGCTTGGCGATCGAGACGACCAGGCGGAGGTTGGCCTCCAGCAGATGGTCCTTGGCCCGGTGACCGTCGTCGCTCAGCCACTGCAGCTCCGCCCGCATGTCGGCGGGCATCTCGGCGGGCGTCGCCCTGCCGTCCGGGCCGCCGTGCAGGCCGAGCCGCTCGGCGGCGAACACCCCGACCTCGATCCGCTGGGCGAGCTCGACCTCCTGCTCGGCCGACAGCAGGCCGACCCGGCCGATCCGCTGGAGGTAGTCCTTGACCACGTCGGCGCTGGCGCCCGCGCCCGCGGTGGGGGAGATGGGGGAGTGGTCGTCTTCCTCGTCGTGGTCGGACAGGATCAGCACATCGTCATCGGCGGTGATGGTCACGGCGGCGCACCTTCCCGGAGGTGAAAGCTGTGCCGATCACCGTACGTCCCGCGCGGGCATGCTGCGACCATCTCCCGCACATACGGGTGACCGGCCGGACCCCGGCGGGGCCGCTCGCGCCGACGGAGGGGCGTCACGGAGCGCGCGGGCGCGTGGCCGGCCGCGGTGTTCTCCGTACCTGCCGCTCGCAGTCGCTCCGTGCCTGGTGACGCGGGCCGAACGGAGGACCGGGAACGTGGTCTCAGGAGTCCGCGAACGCCTCGGCGACCCCGAGGCTGTCCTCGTACACATGGTGGCGGGTGATCAAACCGTCGTCCACGGTGAGGTGCAGCGCGAACCGTATGGTGAACCGCTTGCCGGTGGACTTCACCGTCTGCGAGGTCTCTCCCATCACCACGGCGTCCGCTCCCTCGGTGAGGACGGCCGTCACCGTCGCCGACCCCTGTCCGGGCACGCAGTGCGCCGACAGGGTGCGGTGGTGGTCGGCGACGTCGGCCCGGGTCGACCGGGGGCGGATCCAGGGCACCGTCCCGGAGGGGACGGCCGGCCAGTCGACCTGCCAGTCGACCCGCTCCGCGTACAGTTCGGCGATCTTGTCGGGGTCTCCTTCGCCGATCCGGCGGAGGAGTTCTTCAACGGTGGCACGGATGGTCATGTCGTCCTCACGGGTGTTTCCGGCCGCTGGTGGCGGAGGGCGTACGGGGGATGGCCGACCGAGGTCGGCCGGTGTGCTGGAAACGCTGTCGGGAGGCCGCGGGCGTTTCGGGCCCCGCTGCCGGTCATGACGTTACGGAAAACCGGAGGAGGCGGAATCTGGCACGGATAGGTAGTCCGGCCGCTCTCCTCGCCGCGCATTAGGTAACGGGCGGGCGTGCCCGGCTCCGAGCGGGCCGGCTTCAGCGCCTCAGCGCCCCTTGATGTGGCTGGGGCAAGGCTCCTGTCCGGCTACGCCAGGGACATCCTGTGGAGGGCGTCGATGGCGAGGCGGTAGCCGTCCACGCCGAGGCCGACGATGGTGCCGCGCGCGACGGGGGAGATGTAGGAGTGGTGCCGGAACGCCTCCCGGCGGTGCACGTTGGAGATGTGCACCTCGATGACCGGGAGCTCGGTGCCCTCGATGGCGTCGTGCAGGGCGATCGAGGTGTGGGTGTAGGCCCCGGGATTGAAGACCGCGCCGATGACCTCACCGGCCTTGACGCGCGCCCCGGCCTCGTGGATCCAGTCGATCAGCCGGCCCTCGTGGTTGGACTGGCGGAAGACCACGTCCAGACCGAGCCGGGCGGCCTCCTCGTGGCACAGGTCCTCGACGGCCGCGAGTGTCGTGGTGCCGTAGACCTCGGGCCTGCGGGTGCCGAGCAGGTTCAGGTTCGGGCCGTTGAGTATGTGGACGCTGGTCATGGGGGATCATTATCGCTCATTCGCGGGGCCGGGAGCGGCCCTGCCGGGGGTGATGTCCTGAGCGGCGTCTGCCGGATTTATTGATCTACACTGTAAAGGCATTCGGCCGGTTTCAAGTTCCGTCGCGGGCAGCCCCCATCCACTCCGCGGGCGGACGGGGGCTCGGCGGATGCCCGGAGGCCGTCCCGGTCGCCGTCCCGCTCGCCGTCCCGGTCGCACCGGCTCCGGGTGGCGGCGGCTTACGGCGGTGGCCCTATCGCTGTTCGGCGAGCCACTCGTCGAAGGTGGTCGGTGCGATGCGGGCGCCCTCGCCGGGCAGCAGCGCGTTGCCGGCCATCGCCAGGCCGAACGGCCCCGACCACGTCGGCACGAGCTTCACCGTGCGGCCGCGTGCCTCGTTGGTGCGCCGGGCCATGTCCACCAGATCCTGCGGTTCGGGTCCGGCGACGTCGGCGTGATGTCCCTGCGGCGGGCCCACCGCGATCTCGGCGAGGACGTCGGCCACGTCCGCGGGTGCGATCGGCTGTACGAGCAGGGGTGCGATCGTGGCGACACCGTCCTGTTCGGTCCAGCTTGCCACCATCGCGGCGAAGTCGTGGAACTGTGTGACCGGGACGATCGTCCACGGCACCGGTCCCGCGGCCACGAGGCGCTCCTGTTCCCGCTTGCCGGCGTAGTGCGCGTTGCCTTCGATGTGATGGATCCCGGTGATCGAGAGCAGCACGTGGTGGCGGACGCCGGCCCGTTCCTCGGCGGCGAGCAGGTTGCGCGTGGCGGTGCCGAAGTAGGCCACCGTCTCGGCCCGGTCGGTCGCCGGTCCGTTGGTGGCGTCGATGACCGCCTCGACGCCGGCCAGGGCGTCGTCGAGTCCGTCGCCGGTCGACAGGTCGACGCCGAGTGAGCGGCTGATGCGCACGACGTCGTGTCCGTCCCGTTGGAGGGCGGTGACGGTGAGGGCTCCGATGTTCCCGGTCGCGCCGGCAACTGCGATCCGCATGATGGTCTCTCCTTCTTCTGTTGCGGTGCGGACGCTATCATGGACTAAACAGGTCCACAATGTCTGCGATAGACTCGGGCCGTGAAGCTGCCTGTGAGCACTGAATGGGTTCTGCACTGCGCCACGACGCTGGCACAGCTCGATCCGGGAGCCGCGGCGTCGGCGGCGCAGCTGGCGCAGTATTACGATCTGCCGGCGGCCTATCTCACCAAGCAGTTGAAGGCGCTCGTCAGGGCCGGCCTGTTGGCCGCGACCACGGGCCCGCGGGGAGGGTTCCGGCTCGCGCGGTCCGCCTCCGAGATCACGCTCCTGCAGATCGTCGAGGCCGTCGACGGCACGTCCTCGCCGTATGAGTGCCGTGAGATCCGCCAGCAGGGGCGGGGGGCGCTGCCTCCGGAGGAGTGCCGCCGCACCTGCATTCTCGCCGAGAAAATGGCCGAGGCGCATGAGGCGTGGCGGGGGAGTCTTGCCGGGGTCACCCTCGCCGACGTCCTCGCCGCGCTGCCTCCGTCGGCGCCGTCCCGTACCCGGCTGCGTCTGTCGGGGACGGGGTAGTCCGTGCGCCGCCATGGCCGGATGCTGTCGGCTCCGGCCTCGGCCGGGCGAGGCCGGCTCCCGTCCCGGCGGGGACGGTGCGGGAGCGGGTGGCCCGCTCCCGGGGTGCGCTCACCGTTGCATTCCGTCAATTCTGTAAATTAAATGCCGATATTTCCCATTGTTCACTCAATAAACAGTAAGGATGATCTAAAGGTATAAGCTGCCGCTGTTCCTGATTTGGTGTCGTCTTTTCATCGTCGCCGCGCACCGGCAGGCCTGCGGGTCCGGTCGCCTGCCCGGTGAGGTGGCGGGCGACGCTGTTCTCCTGGCGGGGCGCGCGGACGGCACCTCCTGCGCGTGCATCTGAGATCGCGGACGGCGTGAGGCAGGTGGGGATGGCGACGCTCGGAGAACCGGATCAGGCCGCTCCCGGCGGGAGGCTCCCGGGGGCGGGCGTGGCCGGGGGCCTGCCCGGCGGGGCGGCGCGATGGTATCGCCGGGACCCGCTGGGGTTCGTCGAGCAGGCGGCCCGCGAGCGGGGTCCGGTGTTCCGACTGCCCGACGACGGGTCGCTGTGCGTGGCCGACCCGGTGGAGGCCATGCGGGTGCTGCACGACGACGAGGGCCACTACGGCGAGGTGTCCGACTTCTTCCACGTCCGCGGCGGCCGGCTGGGGCCGCGGGCGACGCAGGTCGCGATCGGGCGGGCGGCGCGCACGACGTTACGCGCCCACCTGGCCGCCCACCGCGGACGGCTGCCCGCCCTCGTGGCGGAGCTGGGGGAGGTCAGCGAGTGGCCGTCGGCCGGGCGCGCCGTCGCCTACCGGTTCCTGGCCGAGGCGCTGCTGCGCCCGGACAGCCCACCGGCGCTGCGGGAGCTGATGGCACAGGTGGTGCGGCGCGATGTCCTGATCCGTTCCGGCGGCCGGCTGGCGGGCGCGGCGCGGCGGGCGCTGTGGGCGCGCGTGGTGCGGACGGTCGCCGGCGAGGTGCGCGCCCGCCGGGCCGACCCGCGGCCCGGCCGGCTCGGCGACCTGCTGGACGCCGTGATCGGGGCGACCCCGCCCGACACGCCCGCCACGCACATCGCCCAGGTGTACCTGCTGCTGTTCCGGACCTCGGTGGCGCCGGTGGGCCACGTGGTCGCCTGGGCGCTGCTGGCGGCCGCCACCCACGGCGTCGACCTGGCGGCCGTGCCCGCGGAGTCGGCCGTACGGGAGTCGCTGCGGCTGTGGCCGGTGGCGTGGCTGCTGGGCCGCCCGGTGCACCATGCCCACCAGGTCGGCGGCGTGCTGCTGGAGCCGGGGGAGAGCGTGTCGGTCTGCGCCTACCTGCTGCACCGCGACGAACGGCACTGGCCGCGGGCCACCCGGTTCGAGCCCGGCCGGTGGGACGGCCCCGGCCCCCACGGGCCCTACCTGCCCTTCGGTGGCGGTCCGTTCACCTGCGCCGGCGCCGCCGTCGCCCAGACCCTGGCCACCGATCTGCTCGCCGCTGTGACCGACGGCGCCCGCCTGGAGGTGCGCGGCGGCCATGGACGTCCCCATGCCGCGGGCATCATCACCCCTCCCCGCTTCCAGCTGCGCCGGACCCCACACCAGACCCCCTGACCACCATCGGTCACCAGGAAAGGAGGTGAACTCCATGAGGAAGCTGCTGCGCCGGGTTACCGGCCGCCGGGTCAACCGGCAGGCATGGCACATCTGGTAAGCCTTCTCCCGCCGGCCGCGCCGGGCCCGACAGCCCGGCGCGGCCTTCTGACCCGGCGCGAGTCCGACGGGACAGCCGCGCCCAGGAGGCGCACATGTCGCATGTGGACGAGACGCTGGCGGCCTACGAGACCATCGCGGCCCGGTACGACGAGCTGAACGCGCAGATGGACACCGCCGCTCTGGTGGACCGCTACGTGGAGGCGGCGGATCGGTACGGGTCGGGTGGGCGGCGGCTGCTGGACGCCGGGTGCGGGACCGGCCGCAGCAGCGTGGCCTTTCGCGAGCGAGGGTTCGAGGTGACCGGCTACGACCTGTCCCCGGCGATGGCGGCGATGGCCCGGCGCCGGCCCGGGGCCGAGGGGATCGAGTTCCTGGTGGGACAGCTGCAGGAGCCCCCACCCGGGCTGAGCGGCTTCGACGTGGTCGCCTGCGTGGATCTGCCGATGGCGTACCTGACCGCCACGGACCAGCTGCGGCGGGCGTTGGCGGCCGCGCGCGACCAGCTCGCCGAGGACGGGGTGCTGGTCTTCGACCTGATCACCATCGGCTACTACCGGCGCGCGTTCGGCGTCCCCGCGATCGCCGACCGGGGGGACCGGTACGTGGCGTGGTTCGCGCTGTCCCCGCCGATCGAGGCCGACACGGTCGTGGTCACTCAGTTCGACCTGTTCGAGCGGGCCGGTACGGGCTGGGAGCGGGTGTCGATGCGGCACGTGCAGCGGCACCACTCCGACCGGACGGTGCGCCGGGTGGCCGAGCGGGCCGGGCTGCGCGTCGTGGCCACCCGCGGGCTGGTGGGGACGGCGGCGCGGGAGCCGGCCGACGAGGACGACCACGACCGGATCCTGTACGTCGCCCGCCGGGCCTGCTGAGCACGCCCGCGCCCCGCGCCGCCGGGTGGTGGAGCGCACGTTCATCCCGGCCGGACGGCTACCGCCGCCCGGCCGGGGACGGCGGACACCCGTCCGCCGCCCGGGAGAGCACGATCCACCCGGCCGTGGTCATCGCGCTGCTTCCTGGCCTCGCCCGAGTGCCCGCCCGAGGTTCTCCGACATCCTCTACGCAGCGCCGAGCGTGACCGGGAGGGCGGCCAGCCGGCTCCCCTGGATGCCGCCGACGGTGATCTGCCGCAGGTCGGCGAAGGGCACCGCCAGGCGTGCGTCGGGGAAGTCGGTCCGCAGGACCTCCACGATCGCGCTCAGCTCGAGGTGGGCGAGCTGGGCGCCGGTGCAGTAGTGCGGGCCGGCGCCGAAGGCGAGGTCGGGCCCGGCGGGCCGGCCCGGGTCGGTGTTGATGCCCCGGATGTCGACGAGCACCGGGGAGCGGGCGGGCAGCCCTACCCCGGCGAGCTCGACGTCGGTGGCGGTGAATCGCCAGAGGGTGAAGGGGGCGGGCGGGTGCAGGCGCAGCGTCTCCCGGACGAGCTCGTCGGTCGGGGGCCTGTCCGCGGCGCGGTCGGGGTCGAGGAGGTGGGCGAGCAGGAAGCCCAGCACCGCGTCGGTGGTGAGCTGCCCGGCGTAGATCAGCGTGAAGAGCAGGTAGTGCACCTGCTCCTCGGTCATCTCGGCGGGGACGCGATCGCGCAGCTCGACGGCGATGCCGTCCTGGCCGTCGCGGAGTGCGGCGGCGGCCAGTTCCGCGAAGGCGGCCATGGCCGCCGCCACATCCTGGGGGCGGTTGCTGTGCATCCCCCGGCAGGCCGCCATGGCCTGGTCCACCATGTCCAGCGGTATGCCGAGGACTTCTGAGACGACGGTGAGGGGGAAGCGCGTGGTGAGGTCGGCCATCAGGTCGACCGTTTCGCCGGTGGCGGCGAGTTCGGCGAGCAGTGTGCGGGCGATCGTCGTGATCGGCCCGTGGTGGTCCCGCATCCGCCGGGCGGTGAACAGCGGGGCGTGCGCGCGGCGTAGCCGCTCGTGCGGTGGGCCGTCGAGGGTGGTGAGCGACGGCTGCGCGGCGGCGGTGGGTTCGAGGCCCGCGCTCCGGGGGTCCCAGTGCGCCGGCGCGTAGGCGGGGTCCTTCACGATGTCGGGATGTGCGAGGACCTCGCGGGCCAGCGCGTAGTCGGTGACGATCCACACCGGGCCGCCCGCGGGGGCGTCAGCGTGGACGATCGGGCCCAGGGCGCGCAGGGCGGCGTGGGCGGGATGGGGCTCGCCGATGCCGCGGACGGTGGCGGCGAAGGGGTCGAGCTCGGCGTGGGGCGCGTTCGGCATCGGGGCTCCTCGGGGCGCTTCTGGATCTTGGCGGGTGGGGCGAGGACGGGTCATCGGCGGGCGGAAGGCGGGGGGATGGAGCAGATACTTCCACCATGAGTTAATTCCATGGCAATGTAATTCCGCCGTAAAATATTCTTGTGGCGGTAGATTGTCAACACGGCCGCCGGCGCGGATCGCCGCCAGGAGAGGGAGGACCTGATGGAGGAGCAGATGCTCGGCGCTGTCGCGGCGCAGCGCGAACGGCTGGCGGAAGAGCTCAGGGCCTACGGGGCGAGCTTCACCGAGCTGGGCCGCCGCTTCGCCACCGTGCTGGGCGTGCACGCCACCGACGCCTTCGCTCTCCTGGAGATCGCCTCCGCCGAGGAGAGGGGCGCCCCGCTGTCCCCGGCCCTGCTCAGCAAGCGCATCTCACTGTCCCTGGGGGCCATGAGCGCGCTGCTGAACCGCCTCGAACAGGCCGGCCACATCACCCGCACCCGCGAACACGCAGACCGGCGGATCGTCACCCTGCGCAGCTGCGGGCACGTCGGCAAGCTCGCCGGCGAGTTCTTCGGGCCGGTCAACGGACGCCAGGACGCCATCCTGTCCCAGTACCCCCCCGAACTGCTTCGGCAGTTCGAGACCTTCCTGACCCAGCTGCGCACCAGCCTGGAGGCCGAGCTCGCGCAACAGGGGCGGGACGCCTGAGGGTGCGTGTGCCGTCCCGGGCGGGGTTCCGGTGCCGGCGTCGAGCACGATCTCACCGACGTCGGTAGCCGGGCCGTACTTGCCTGCAGAGAATGTCAAGCGGCATTAGATCATGACAAAAGAGTTGTCAGATGCTCGTACATGCCGTTTCCGGACTCCGCTTGCCGAGCACGATGTGATCACATGCCGGGACCCCGTCCAGGCCGGGGCGCGCTGAGGGAGATCGCAGTGTTGAAGAGCCGTTTCTGCGCCCTGTGGGCGGGGGCCGCCGTTGCCATCGTGTCCACGGTGCCGGCCGCGCCCTCGGCGGCCGACACGTGCGCTCCGTCGACCACGTGCGCCACGACGGTGACCTTCACCGTGATCGCGGACGACGGGCTGGAGATCACCGTGCCCGACGGCCCGGTCGCCATCGGCAGCGGCCCGCCGGGCACGCAGATCAGCGGGCCGCTCGGCGCGGTCACGGTGTCCGACGAGCGGGCTGCGCTCAGCGCCACCTGGACGGCGACCGTGTGGGGCACGGCTTTCACCACGGGCGGCGGAACGGGCTCGGAGACCGTCCCGACCACGGCGGTCTCCTACTGGTCGGGTCCGGCGACGGCCACCACCGGCACCGGTACCTTCGTCCCCGGTCAGCCCGACGCCGCCGACGCGGAGGTGCTGGACGTGCCCTACACCGCGTTCAGTAAGACGACCGGGTCGGGCGACAACTCCGCCACCTGGGACCCCACCATCGTGATCGACATCCCCGCTCAGGCGGTGGCGGGCACCTACACCGGCACGATCAGCCACTCCGTGGCCTGATCCGCGCTCGGCGAGGGAGTGGGGCTCGCCGGAGCCGCAGGCGGCCGGAGGGGCTGTCACCGGTGGGCCCGGCCAGGGGAGCCGGGCGCGCTCGGGGCTCGGCCCGCTTCGGCGGATCACCTCCTGCCTCGGCCGAACGCCACCTCGACGACCCGGCGGGCCAGCAGGCGGGCGGGGTCGAGAACCGGGACGGGGACGCGGGAGCCGTCCAGGGCAAGGACGAGCTCGGTGCACGCGGTGACGATCCGCTCCGCGCCGCGATCGGCGAGGGAGCGGGAGACCTCCGCCAGCGCCCGCCGGTGGGCCGGTTGGACGCCGCCGCCCTTGACGGCGCCGATGGCGGCCATGACGTGCTGCTGGCCGGGCCGGTCCGGCTCGACCACCGCCACGCCGCGCCGTCGCAGAGCCCGCGCGTACAGGCCCGCGTGCAGGGTGCCCGAGGTGGCCAGCACGCCGGCCGCGCGGACGCCGCCGGCGGCGAGGGCGTCGGCGGTGACCTCGATGATGCTCACCAGCTCCAGCCCGGCCTCCTCCGCCAGGTGCGGGACGAAGGCGTGCGCGGTGTTGCAGGGTACGGCGAGCACCTCGCACCCGGCCCGCTTCAGCGCCTCGATGCCGCGCCGCAGGTACGGGGTCGGGTCCTCGCCGCCGCCGAGCAGGCTCAGGGAACGGTCGGGGACGCGGGGGTCGCCCCAGATGACGACGGGCACGTGCCCCTGGTCGCAGGCGGCGGCCGTCTCCTCCACGAGCTTGCCGTAGAAGTCGACGGTGGCCGCCGGGCCCATGCCGCCCAGGACGCCGACCAGCCGGGCCCCGCTCGCCGGGCTCCCGCGACGGCGGCGCGGCCGGGCGGCGCGCAGGGCGGGGGCCCCGTCGGCCGCCGCGGCCGTGCCGCCGCTGACGGGGGCGCCGGCGAGCGGGTCCAGGCCGGGTCCGGGGTCGACGCCCCGCCCTCCGGCCGGTATCAGGTCGCGGTCGCGGGAGCGAGCCATCGAAAAGCGTCCTCTCCTTCGCGGCGGGTCGGAAGGCGGGCCCGGGGGTCGGGGACGGCCGCCGGCACAAGGATCGAGGGATAAGGTGAGCCCGCTGTCCGGATGCAGCAATCCGTCATCAGAGGAGTAGTCGTGCAGGATTCCGGCATCGAGCCCCAGCGGTTGCTGTCGGAGGCCGACCTCGAACTCATCGACGCCCTCCAGATCAACCCGCGGGCCAGCTGGGCCGACATCGGGGCGGCGACCGGCGCGGACCCGGTGACGGCGGCGCGGCGCTGGCGGCGGCTGAACAGCGCGGGGGAGGCGTGGACCACCGTCGCTCTGGGGCAGCGCCAGATGCACGCGATGAGCATGGCGTTCCTGGAGATCGACTGCGCGGCCGGGGCGGCGGTCGAGGTCGCGGACACCCTCGCCAGGGCGGGGCACCTCATCACCGTGCAGCACGTCGCCGCCGGTCACGACCTTTTCGTGATCGCCGTCGCCGCGTCGATGCCGGCACTGGCGGACTACGTGCTCACGGACCTGCCGCGGGTGCCGGGCGTGGCGAAGGTGCGCACCCATGTCGCCACGCGCGTCTTCGAGGCCTCGTGCCGTTGGCGGCTGCGCGTACTGCCGCCCCGGTCGGCGGGGGCGCTGGCCAGGCGAGCCGGGCCGGCGGAGTCCACCAGGCCGATGGACGAGGTCGACCGGCTGCTGTTCAAGGCCCTGCTCGCCGACGGCCGCGCCGGTTACTCCGAGCTGGCCGCGGCCGTCGGCGTCTCCGAACGCACGGTGCAGCGCAGGCTGTCACGGCTGGTGGCGACCGGCGACATCGACTTCCGCTGCGACCTGGCGCGCTCGCACGCGGGCTGGCACTCCTCGGCGGTGCTGTGGCTGCGGATGCCGGACGGGCTGCTGGAGGAGACGGGCCGGGCGCTGCTCGACTGGCCGGAGACGCGGACGTGCGCGGCGCTGGCGGGGGCCCGCAACCTGCTCCTCACCGTCGGCCTGCACGGCGTCTGGGACCTGCACCCGCTGGTGGTGCGCCTTGAGGAGCGGTTCCCGTACGTGAGCGTCGTCGACCGGCAGATCGTCCTGCGGCAGTCGAAGCTCTACGGGCGGATCCTCGACCGCCTCGGCCGCTGCACGGGCGTCGTCGCGGTGGACCCGTGGAGCCTGTCGCCGCGCCTGTGAGGTTCAGCGCGGCACGGGGATCGCGCCTCCCCGGGCCTCCCAGCACAGGCCGGCCCGCAGCACGTCGGCCTCGCTGCGCCCCACCACCTGCAGGTCTCCGGCGGCCAGCGCGGGCAGGCCGAGCGCGGACACGACGGCGGTGAGCCGGCCGACCTCGCCGCGGACGGCGGCCTCGTCGCACCCGGCCCGCGGCGCGGGGCCGCCGAGCGTCGGTGTGATCAGGACGTCGAGGCCGGACATCTCCGCGGAGAACCCGGCCCGGAGGGCCGAAAGCCGCTCGACGGCCCGGCGGTACTCCCGGTGGCCGATCCCGGCGGCGTCCTCCAGCTTCCGCCGCACGCCCGCGCTGTAGTCGGCGGCGTTCCTCGGGTAGGTGGCCTCGTGGGTGCGCCGGGCCTGCGCGCCCACGATCGTCCAGTACGGGGCGAGGATCTCGTACGGCAGGGCGATCTCGCGGACCGTGGCGCCCAGGTCGGCGAACTCCCCGGCCTGCGCGCATCCCTCGGCGACGCCGACGACCAGTCCCGACAGCGAGCTCGGCGGCTCGACGGCCTGTCCGCCGAGCACCCGCCACACGCGTGCGCAGTCGGCGACCGAGGTGGCCATCGGCCCGACCACGTCGAACATCGGGGCGAGGGGCGCGACCCCCTCGGCGGGCAGGGCGCCGACCCTCGGGCGCAGCCCGACCACGCCGCAGCAGGCCGCCGGGATCCGTACCGAGCCGCCGGTGTCCGTGCCGAGGCCGATCCGGGCGATCCCGGCGGCCAGCGCCGCCGCCGTGCCGCCGCTGGACCCGCCGGGAGCCAGGTGCCCGTGGCGCGGGTTGCGTACATCCCCCCAGTGCGGGTTCTCACTGGTGACGCCCCAGGCGAACTCGTGCTGGTTGGCCTTGCCGACCAGGAGCGCCCCGGCGCGCTCCAGCAGTTCGACACAGGGGGCGGTGGTCAGCGCCTCCTGGCCGCCGTACAGGGCGGACCCGCGGGTGGTGCGGAGCCCGGCGACATCGATCATGTCCTTGACCACGAACGTCCAGGCCCACAGCTCGGGCGGGGCGGCGGGCACCGGCCGGTCGCGGCGTGCGAGCCGGTCGATGACCGGCTCGGCGCCGGACTCGATGAGGATGTTGTGCCCGCTGTGCAGGCGGATGGCCTCGGCGGATCTGGCGATCGCCGCCTGGTGTTCCACGGTCAGGGACCTCCTAACGCCCGCCCCAGCCGACGTGGGGCCGGCCGGTGACGGCCGGCGCGACGGGGTCGTCGCCGGCCGCGCCCATGATCCGGCACATGCTGGCAGATCCGCCGTTGTCCGTCGAGTGCGGGGCCGGCGCCGTCACCGGGCGCGGGGCCGTACCGGTCAGAGCGCCAGTGCGTCCAGCAGGGACCGCAGGCGGGCGGTCTCGCGGTCGGGGCGGATGAGGGTGAAGATGCTGCGGCTGGTGTTCAGCCACGGCACGTCGGCGACCACGACGTCCGGGCTGTGCCCGCGCAGCGCGAGGTCGGGGACGAACGCCGCGCCCATCCCCGCCTCGATCATGGCTATTGTGATCTTGAAGTCGTCGGAGTGGCCGGCCACCCGGGGGTGCAGGCTCCAGCGGGCGAACACGCCGTCGAAGAAGGAGGCGTCGCTGCTGGCCGGGTGGTGTGTGATCCAGGGCAGGTCGGCGAGCTGCTCGGCCCGGTAGGGCGCCAGGTCGGGCCAGCCGCGGGGCAGGACGACCTTGTAGCGGTCCTCGGCGATCCAGCGCCGGTCCAGCGTCGACGGCCATGACAGGCCCGCGTTCCCCACCTGGTAGACGATCGCCGCGTCCATCTCGCCACCGGCGCCCAGACGCGGGATGAGCTGGGAGGACTCGGCGACCGAGACCCTGATGCCGGCGCGCTCCTGCGGTTGCATCCGCCGCAGGACGCCGGTCAGCACGTCGGCGAAGCTGGGGAAGATGCCCAGGTGGATCTGCCCCTCGCTGTTCCTGTGCACGGCCTGGACGGTGGCGACCATGCGCTCGATGTCGATGAGCACGCTCTCCGCGTGCCTGGCCAGCACTTCGGCGGCGTCGGTGGGCAGCACGCTGTGGGCTGAGCGGTCGAACAGCTTCACTCCCATCTGCCGCTCCAGCGCGGCCATCTGCTGGGAGACGGCTGAGGAGGTGTAGCCGAGCCGGTTGGCGGCGGCGGCGAAGGAGCCCAGGTGAACGACCTCACGCAGGGTGCGCAGGTGCTCGGGCTTCAGCATCAGGGTTCCTTGCTCTCAGGGTTGCTAAATGTCGTGTTTATAGCGCTTCCGACTTCTTTTCGCCACTCCTACAGTGATGGCCACCGTCACTCGAGCCCTAGAGAGTCACATGAGCATCCGCGTGTACCGAAACGCCGTCATCCGCACCGGAGACAGCGGCAATCCGCTGGCCCAGGCCATGGCCGTGGACGGCGGGCGGCTGCTGGCCGTCGGCACGGAGGCGCGGGTGCGCGAGGCCGTGGGCGGGGCGGCGGAGCTGATCGACCTGGAGGGCGCCGCGGTGCTCCCCGGGTTCTACGACGCCCACATCCACACCGCGCAGTACGCCCAGAGCCTGGACGCGGTGGACCTGCGCGAGGTGCGCTCCCTGGAGGAGGCGCTGGCCAAGGTGGCCGCGCACGCGGCGCGGCTGAGACCGGGCGCCTGGCTGTTCGGCGGCCGGTGGAACAGCAACACCTGGGATCCGCCGGCGCAGCCCGACAGGTACGCGCTGGACTCGGTCTGCCCCGAGCTGCCGGTCGCGCTGCCCAGCGTGGACGGCCACACGGTGTGGGCCAACTCCGCGGCCCTGCGGCTGGCCGGCATCGACGCCGGCACTCCCGACCCGGTGGGCGGTGAGATCGTCCGGGACCCGGGCGGGGAGCCCACCGGCATCCTGCGCGAGTCGGCCTCCTACCCGCTGCGCGACCTCATGGTCTCCGCCGACCTGCGCGAGCAGTTGCGCGCCGGGCAGGAGGAGCTGCTCGCGCTCGGCCTGACCAGCGTGCACGACATCGACGGCGAGGACTGCCGGGCCGCCTACCTGGAGCTGCGCGAGGCCGGTGAGTTGAAGCTACGCGTGCACAAGGCGATCCCGATGATCCATCTGGAGGCGGCCATCGCCGAGGGGCGCCGTACCGGGCAGGGCGACGACTGGTTCCGCACCGGGCCGGTGAAGATCTTCAGCGACGGGGCGCTGGGCTCGCACACCTGCCACATGAGCGAGTCCTTCGCCGGCCAGCAGGGCAACGTGGGCATCGCGGTCACGCCGTACGAGGACCTGGTCAGGCTGTTCGGCGCGGCCGCGGGGGCCGGCATCGCGGTGGCCACGCACGCCATCGGGGACCAGGCCAACCACCTGGTCATCGACGCCTACGAGGCCGTCGGCCGCACGGCGGGGCTGCGGCACCGCATCGAGCACGCCCAGCACCTGCGGCCCGGCGACCTGGCCAGAATGGCCAGGCTGGGCATCGCCGCCTCGATGCAGCCCGTGCACTGCACCAGCGACATCGACCTGGTCGACTCCCTGCTGGCCGGGCAGGAGCTGGCCTCCTACGCCTGGCGCGGGATGCTGAACGTCGGCGTCGCGCTGGCCTTCGGCTCCGACGCCCCGGTCGAGCACCCCAACCCCTTCGCCGCGCTGTACGCCGCGGTGACCCGCACCCGCGCCGACGGCACGCCCGCCGGCGGCTGGCAGCCCGAGCAGCGGCTGAGCATGAGCGAGGCCCTCACCGCCCACACCCTCGGCGCGGCCTACGCCGCGGGCGAGGAGGACCTCAAGGGTGTCCTCGCGCCCGGCAAGCTCGCCGACTTCATCGCGGTGGACACCGACCCCTTCGTGGAGTCACCGGATGCGCTGCTGCGCACCAAGGTCATGACCACCGTCGTCGGCGGCGAAGTCCGCTGGCAGCAATCCTGAAGGAGCACCCCCCGTTGAACACCCGGATTCTCACCGCGCTCGCCGCCGGCGCGCTGCTGGCCGCCACCGCGGCCTGCGGCGCCCAGTCCCTCGACGGCGGCGGCGCGTCCGGCACGTCGGCCGCGGCGCCGGCCGTCGTCCTCGACCAGGCCCCCGCCGAGGAGAAGGCGGCCGACGTCATCAACGCCATCACTCCCGACGAGAGCCTCGCCGCCAAGGCGCCGGCGAGCCTGAGAGCCGACGGTCTGAAGGTCGTCTCCTCCATCGGCTACCCGCCGATGGAGCTGTTCGCCAGCGACGGCAAGACGCCGATCGGGTTCGACCCCGCCCTGGCCAGGGCCATCGCCAGGAAGCTCGGCGTCAAGGTGACCATCACCGACGAGGAGTTCAACTCGCAGA
The DNA here is from genome assembly GCF_030811595.1 of Streptosporangium brasiliense. Lineage (NCBI taxonomy): Bacteria > Bacillati > Actinomycetota > Actinomycetes > Streptosporangiales > Streptosporangiaceae > Streptosporangium > Streptosporangium brasiliense. Next base: position 7,525,273 of record NZ_JAUSRB010000002.1, on the reverse strand, counting down.
TCCCCGGCGTGCTCACCGGCCGCTACGACTTCGTCATCTCCTCGATGACCGACAACCCCGAGCGGCAGGGCCAGGTCACCTTCGTCGACTATGTGCAGGCGGGTTCGGGGATGCTGGTCAAGGCGGGCAACCCGGCCGGCATCTCCGGACCGAAGGACCTGTGCGGCAAGACGGTCTCCGTCGTCGACAACGGCTCCTCGATGGAGCTGGCCGAGAGCTACGACGCCGACTGCAAGAAGGACGGCAAGGCCGCGGTGGACATCCTGAAGTTCCCCGGCGACACGGAGGCCATGCTCCAGGTGAGCAACGGCCGCGCGCAGGCCACCGTCACCGACTACGTGGTGGCCGCCTACAAGTCCGCCGATCCCAAGCTCGCCATGGAGGCGATCACCCTCGAAGGCACCGAGAGCCCGTGGGGCATCGGGATGAAGCCGGACAACAAGGAGCTCATCGAGTCCGTCAAGGGCGCGCTGGACGCGCTCATCCAGAGCGGCGAGTACGGCAAGCTGCTCGCGGCGTGGAACCTCGACAAGCTGGCCGTCCAGTCCGCTGTGATCAACGGCGGTAAGTGACCGTGCGGACCGAACCGATCACCGACGCGTCGGGCAGGCCGATCCCTGTCGCGCGGACCTGGCACTGGGGCCGCTGGCTGGCCGCGGCGGTCGCGCTGGCGGTCGCGGCCCGGCTGGCCTACCTCCTCGTGGCCAACCCGAACCTGGACTGGGGCAAGGTCGCCGAGTACCTGTTCAACGAACGGATCCTGAGCGGGGTCTGGGTCACCATCGAGATCTCGGTGCTGGCCACGGCCCTCGGGCTGGTCCTGGGCGTGCTGGTCGCGATCATGCGGCTGGCGCACAACCCGGTGCTGAGCGGGCTGGCCACGCTCTACATCTGGTTCTTCCGCGGCACGCCGGTGCTGGTGCAGCTCATCTTCTGGTACAACCTGGCCTTCCTGTTCCCCGAGCTGGTGCTCAAGATCCCGTTCACCACGATCGGCCTCAAATGGGACACCAACCAGGTGATGACCGGCTTCACCTCGGCCATGCTGGGGCTGGGGCTGAACCTGGCGGCCTACTTCGCCGAGACCGTGCGCGCCGGGATCCAGGCCGTCGACCACGGCCAGACCGAGGCGGCGTACGCGCTGGGCATGACGCCGGCCAGGCGGATGCGGGTCATCGTGCTGCCGCAGGCGCTGCGCATCATCATCCCGCCGACCGGCAACGAGTTCATCTCCATGCTGAAGACCACCTCGCTGGTCTACGTGGTCGCCGGGCACGACCTGATGACCAACGCCAGCCAGATCTACAAGGCGAACAATCTGATCATGGAGCTGCTGATCGTGGCGAGCCTGTGGTACATGCTCATGACCGCCGTGGCGACCTTCCTGCAGGGCAGGCTGGAGCGCCGCTTCGGCTCCGAGGCCGTACGGCTGGTGCGCGGCGGCGGCCTGGCCGCCAGGATCCTGCCGAAGGCGGCCGCATGAACGCGCCGGGCGAGCAGGTCGTGTGGGCCTCGGGCGTCCGGATGAGCTACGGCGAGACGCAGGTGCTCAACGGCGTGGACCTCACCGTCGCCTCCGGCGAGGTGAACTGCGTCATCGGCCCGTCGGGCTCGGGCAAGTCCACCTTCCTGCGGTGCATCAACGGCCTGGAGCCGGTGCTCGGCGGCAGCCTGCGGGTGCTCGGCGAGGAGGTCGGCCACACCCTGCGCGGCGGCAGGTACCACCCCTGGACGCCCAAGGAGTTCGCCGCCTTCCGCAGGAACATCGGCATGGTCTTCCAGCGCTTCAACCTGTTCGCCCACCACAGTGCGCTGGAGAACGTCGCCTGCGGTCCCGTCCATGTCCTGGGCACCCCGGCCGACCGGGCGCGGGCGCTGGCCATGGAGCACCTGGAGCGGGTGGGCCTGGCCGACCACGCGCACAAGCGGCCCCACCAGCTCTCCGGCGGCCAGCAGCAGCGGGTGGCCATCGCCAGGGCGCTGGCGATGAACCCGGCGCTGATGCTGTTCGACGAGCCGACCTCCGCGCTGGACCCGGAGCTGGTCGACGAGGTTCTGGAGGTCATGAAGGGCCTGGCCGCCGAGGGGATGACGATGGTCGTGGTGACCCACGAGATCGCCTTCGCCAGGGAGGTCGGAGACTGGCTGACCTTCTTCGCCGACGGCGTGGCCGTCGAGCGGGGCCGGCCCGGAGAACTCCTGGCCAACCCGGGCCACGGGCGGACCAGGGCGTTCCTGTCCAGTGTGCTCGGCCCGGAGGAACGCCGGCAGTCCTAGCGGGGCGCGCCGGCGCCGGCCCGTGCCCGCTCCGGCGTCGCTGTCGGCCGGCCACCCGCCGGACGGCGCCGGGGCGATCGCCGCCGGACAGGAGACCACCACCCACCGGGTCCTGAGGTCGGCCGGGCTGGACCGCCAGGCGATCCGCGACGCGCTGGACCGGGAGTTCGAGCACAGCCCGAACGCGGCCGGAGTCTCTCTCGCCGCCTTCGACCTCCCGCGGCCGAGCACCGCCTCCGCCCCTCCCACGCAGCTGGGGGCCTCGGCCAAGCTCGCGCTCGAACGAGGCTTCGCCTCCGTCGCCCGGAAGAAAGACCTGCAGCCGGCGCATCTGCTGCTGGGCATCCTGCGGGCCCAGGTCGGCACCGTGCCGCGCGCGCTCGCCCTGGCCGGTGTCGACCAGGACGACCTGATGGCGCGCCTGCTGCGGACGCTCACCGACGCCGGCCGGTAACGGGCAGCCGCCGCCGAGACCGCCCCACCTCCCCGGCGTCCCCCGGCGCCAGGCCCACGACCTTCCCTGGCTTTCCCCGGCTTTTCCTGGCCTTCCCGGCGCAGGGCCCGCGCGGCGACACGCGGCGGATCCCTGAACGCCGGCCGTGAAGCCCAGCGCGATCGGCGTGCCCATGCCCGCCGCCGCCCCCTCTCCGCCGAGCCGAGGTCCGCGACGGCGGTGAACGGTGGGAGTGGCCGACACCAGGACCGGTCGCAAGCGGAAGCCGCAGCACCGCTTCCGCATCGGCAGCACCACCAAGACGTTCGTGGCCACCGTGGCCCTGCAGCTCGTGGCCGAAGGCACGGTGAGCCTCGACGACACCGTGGAGAAGTGGCTGCCCGGCGTGGTCGGCGGCAACGGCAACGACGGCCGCGAGATCACCATCAGACGGCTGCTCGACAACACCAGCGGGATCTTCGACTACCTCCAGGACCAGGCGGCGGTGAACCGCTACGACTACCCCACCCCCCGGCAGCTCGTGCAGATCGCCATGTCCCGGCCGCCCGCCTTCGAACCGGGCACGAGCTGGGGATACTCCCAGACCAACTACGTCCTGGCCGGAATGGTCATCGAACGGGCGACCGGCAGGACGCTGGCGGGGGAGATCTCACGGCGCATCACCCGCCCGCTCGGCCTGACCGGGACGTATTTGCCACGCGGCGATGACCTGAAGCTGCGGGACCACACTCGCGGCACTACTCCAAGCTGAACCTGCCCGACTCCGGCGCCGAGATGAACACCTCCCCGTTCTGGGCGGCCGGGGCCATCTTCGGTTCGTGGTCGTACGCCTAAGGCACCCGCGACGGCAGACGCCTGGTCGCGGTCAACGTCAACGGCGACTGGGCCGGGGGCGGATGGAAGGACCCGATCGGCATCTTCACCGATGTGCTCCAGACGGAGTTCTGCCCAGGCGGTTCCCGGAGGCCGTAGCCGGCCTCGGCGCCCGGCCCCGGAGGATCTCCCACGCCCAGGGTGTCAACGGCCGCCCCCGGTAGCACCCGGTAACCGAACTCCTCAGCGAGCATCGACGTCCTCGGTTCCCGCGCCCGGCCCGGTGGCCTGGGCGCTCGATGCGGCGGCGATCACCTCGAAGCGGGACGCGTCGCCGGGGTGTCCCCAGCGGCGGCACTCCCAGGCCAGACGCCGGGCGCGCAGCCGTAGGGCGGCCGGGGCGCGGTCGGCGGGACACAGGTGGCTCGCCGGCCCGAGTCCTCTCCCGAGCGGGGCGTCGGCGCGCAGGACCTCCTCGGCGGCCGAGGGGTCGCCGGTCAGCACCCGCAGGAGGGCGCGGCGCACGTAGCCGAAGTCGTCGTCGGGACAGTACGCGATGTGCTCCTCGGTCGCCGCGCACGCGTCGTCCAGCCGGCTCTGCGTCAGGAGCAGCTCGACTCGCAGGCGGCGCAGCCACGCGCTCTCGAACGGCTGGCCGCACCGCGGGATCGTGTGTTCCACGGTGGTCAGGGCGTCGGTGATCCTGCCTTCCTCGCGCAGGAGCACGGTCTCCGCGAGCGCGATGCGCACCTCGTAGTCCGCCGCGGCGCCGACCGCGCGGGCCCGGGAGAGGAGGTCGCGGGCGTCGCTGTGGTGGTGCCGGTAGAGGGCGGGGTAGGCCCGCCTGAGCAGCCGTAGGACCTTCACCTCCGGCTGTCCGTCACCATCGGCGGGAGGAGGCGGGAGGAGGCTGAGCAGCCGCCGGTCAACGCTCCAGCCGGCCTCGTCGCGCACGGTGGCCTCGATCCGCTCACCCAGCACCTCGCGCAGCGAACTCTTCAGCCAGTCGTGGTACCACGCGCCGAACGACTCGGCCTCGGGGGCCAGCACCTCGCCGACGCACGTCCAGTCGCCCCAGACCTGGCCCGCGGCAGGGCCGTTGACGACGAGGTGGGAGCGGTAGCCGCAGCCGTGCTCGGCGACCGGCAGCAGCCCTTCGAACGCGGCTTCCATGACGTCGTCGTAGTCCTCGTCGTCCAGGTCGGGCGGCTCCCACTCCTCGGTGAACGGGAACGGGCCGGACCGCGCCCAGGCGCCGTCCGGCCCCAGTCCGTGAACCCCGTAGTACGGGCCGGCGCCGCCGTTGCCGAGCCGGGTCAGGAACGTGCGGTAGTCGGCCGGGAAGCGCACCCCGATCCGGGCCTCGACGGCCTCCAGCGCGGCCTCGTCGAGCGGCGGCTCGAACCGGTAGCGGTGCCGGCGGGCGCCGAAGAGTCCGAAGTCCGTGTCGTACTCGCTGAGCGCGTCGATGCCGCGCCGGATGACGTCCAGATCCACAGCGGCACCCTATTCGGTGTGCCGGATGTTCACGGTGACCTCGGTGGTGGCCGAGCCGCTGCCGGGGCGGTCGCCGACCGTGACGGGGCGCTCGACGGGGCCCGGTCCGCCGGCCCGGTGGCGGCCACGGTGACGGCGGCCTCGGCGCGGCTGGGTCGTCTCATGGGATGAAGGTTCTGCTCCGGCACCCTCATTGTGGGGGAAGCAGTGCCACTGGCACTAATGCGCCATGATTCCAGCGACAAACAGCCATAAATGCCGTTAACAGTGACATAGCGCGTGGTGTCAAGGCGTCAATTCACGGAACAGCAAGCGTTGGCAGGGCCGCTGGCCAGGGGAGACTCCGGCTGACCTGCCCGCGCGCCGCCCGGCCATTCACTGAATGCTGTCACGGTGTCCGACAGGACCATTGACTCCGCGCGTACGGCAGATAGCTTTCCGATCGCCGTGGGGCCCACGGAGAGGCACGACTCTTGACCCCATCCGAGAGGAACACCGTCCGTGATCCCTTCTCAGACTCAGAGACGCCACAGACTCCTGTCCGGTACGGCGTGCCTGGCGATGCTGGCCGCGCTCGGCGCCGGACCGGCCCAGGCCCAGGCAGCCGGAACCCAGGCCCAGGGCCGGCAGGCCCAGACCACGAACGTACGGACGGCCCAGGCCGCGGCGCAGGCGGCTCCCGCCGACGACACCGTGCCGCAGCTCGCCGAGAGCGCCGCCGGTACGGGCAGCGTCGCCGTGTCCGGGTCGGCGGCCAAGGCCCCCGCCCGCGAGGTGTGCAGCTCCGGAGCCAAGTGGCTGCGCCTGCGCTTCACCCGGCTCGACCTACGCGGCAAGGACAGCCTGACCGTGACGGGCTCGGCCGGCGGCAGCTCCCGGTTCACCGGGGACGCCTGGCGCGACAGGGTGTTCACCACCCGCGCCCTGCAGGGCGACTGCGTCAAGGTGGAGCCCCGCTTCAGCGACCCGGCCAGCGCGTACGCCGTCGACGGCTACCAGGCCGGCACCCGGTCCCTCGCGGCCGCCGACGTCGTGGTGGCCGGGGCCGGCGACATCTGCGGCAGCGCCTGCGCCGACACCGCCGAGCTCCTGACGGGCATCAACCCCGCCGCGGTCTTCACCACCGGCGACAACGCCTACGAGAGCGGCACGCTCAGCGAGTACAACGGCGCCTACAGGCAGACCTGGGGCCCCTTCTTCGGCAAGACCTACCCCACCCCCGGCAACCACGAGTACAAGACCAGCGGCGCGTCCGGCTACTTCGACTACTTCGGCGCCCGCGCCGGCGCCCGCGGCAAGGGCTACTACAGCTGGGACATCGGCGACTGGCACTTCATCGCGCTCAACAGCAACATCTCGACGAGCGCCGGCTCGGCCCAGGAGCAGTGGCTGCGCCAGGACCTCGCCGCCAACACCAAGCCGTGCACCGCGGCCTACCTGCACCACCCGCTCTTCAACGTCGGCAACCACGGCGCGGCCACCGGCACCCGGCCGCTGTGGAAGGCCCTCTACGATCACAAGGCCGACCTGCTGCTGGCCGGCCACGACCACAACTACCAGCGGTGGGCGCTGCAGGACCCCGACGGCAGGGCCGACCCGAACGGCATCAGGGAGATCCTGGTCGGCACGGGCGGCCGGAGCTTCTACTCGCTCAGCTCCAGCAACCCGGCCAATCTCCAGGCCAAGAACGCCAACACGCACGGCGTGCTCAAGCTGACCCTGTCCAGCACCGGTTACCGGTTCGACTTCGTGCCAATCGCCGGCCGCACGTTCACCGACAGCGGCACCGCCACCTGCCACAGGGCGGGCTCGAACACGCCCGACTTCGCGCTGGGCACTCAGCCCTCCTCGCTGAACGTCGCCCCCGGCGCCTCGGCCACCTCCACCGTGCAGGTGGCCAGCCGTGACGGCTTCGCCGGCACCACTCAGCTCGCCGTCTCGGGCCAGCCGTCCGGCGTGACCGCGACGATCTCACCGTCGTCGGTGACGGTCGGCAGCGGCACGAGCGCGGACGCCACGCTCAACGTCTCGGTGGCCGCGGGCACGCCCACCGGCACCCACACCCTGACCGTGACCGGCGCCTCCGGCTCCCTCAGCCACACCGCGGCCGTTCAGCTCACCGTCGGCGGCGGGGGAGGCACGACCGCCTTCTCCGACGACTTCGAGACCGAGCGCGGCTGGACCGCCGACCCCGCCGGCAGCGACACCGCCACCAGCGGGCGCTGGGAGCGCGGCGACCCCGAGGAGACCGCCGAGTCGGGCGTCAAGCAGCTCGGCACCACGGTCAGCGGCGTCAACGCGCTGGTCACCGGCAAGCTGGCCGGCTCCGGGCCGGGCGCCGACGACGTCGACGGCGGTGTCACCAGCGTCCGCTCCCCGGCCATCACGCTGCCGGCCGGCGCCTCCACGCTGACCTTCTCCTACAACTTCGCCCACCGGGACAACTCCGGTCCCGACGACTACCTGCGCGTCAAGGTCGTCGGCACCAGCACCGTCACCGTCCTGGAGAAACTCGGCACCGCCTCCACCGACCTGGACGGCGCCTGGAAGACGGCCACCGCGGACCTGAGCGCCTTCGCCGGGCAGAGCGTCCGCATCCTCGTCGAGGCGGCCGACCTCGGGACGGCGAGCCTCGTCGAGGCCGCCGTCGACGACGTGCGGATCACCTCCTCCGGCGGGGGAGCCACCCTGTCGACACCGCCGTGGACGGCTCCGGCACGGCCGCGGACGGGCAGTGGCGGCTCCGGGTGAAGGACACGCTCGACCAGGACAACGGCGTCCTGAACTCCTGGAGCCCGACCTTCTGACCTTCTGACCGGTGCCCCGGGGGCGCGGGACGGAGCCGCCGTCCCGTGCCCCCGCTCGGCCCGCCAAGCCCTCCGCCCCAGAGAAGGTGAACCGTGTATCTGTCCACAACCAGGGCCACCGGGACGCCCGCGGCCGCCGGGCGGCTGAGATCCGCCCGCGTGCCCGCCACCGTGGTCGCCCTCGGCATGGTGAGCTTCTTCACCGACATCTCCGCCGAGATGGTCGCGGCGTTCCTGCCCATGTACCTGCTGTACGGCCTCGGCGCCGGTTTCCTGCACCTCGGTCTGCTCGACGGCCTCTACACGGGCGCCAGCGCGCTGCTGCGGCTGGCCGGGGGCCATCTGGCCGACCGGTCCGCGCGGCCGAAGGCGGTGGCCCTGGCCGGTTACGGTCTGTCGGCCGCGAGCAAGCTGCTGTTCCCGCTGGTGGGCGGGGCGGTCTCGGCCATCGGCGCGGCGGTCGCCGTGGACCGGGCGGGCAAGGGGCTGCGGGCGGCCCCGCGTGACGCCCTTATCACGGCCGCCACGTCCCCGCACGCGCTGGGCGCGGCCTTCGGCGTCCACCGGGCGCTGGACACGGCGGGTGCGCTGCTCGGCCCCGTGGTGGTGTTCGCGCTGGTGGCCGCCGTCGGTGACGCCTACGACGCGGTCTTCGTCACCAGTTTCTGCCTGGCCATGATCGGCGTGGTGATCCTGGCGTGCTCCGTGCGCGACCGGCGGATCGCCCCGGCCGTCCGCCCGCGGGTCTCCTTGCGGGACGGTTGGGGGCTGTTGGCGCGGCACCCGCTGCGCCGGGCGGCGGCCTACGCGACCATGCTGGGGCTGGTCACGGCCGGGGACGCGTTCGTGTTCGTCGGCGTCCAGCGGCAGACCGGGCTGGGCGCGGCCACGCTGCCGCTGCTGCCGCTGGCCACCTCGCTGGTGTTCCTTCTCGCTGCGGTGCCGCTGGGCAGGCTGGCCGACCGGGCCGGCGGCTGGAAGGTGTTCGTGGCCGGCCACGCGCTGCTGGCGGCGGCCTACGCGCTGCTGGCGGCCGAGTGGCAGGGCCCGGTGGCGGCCGCGTGTGTGCTGCTGCTGCACGGGCTGTTCTACGCCGCCACCGACGGGGTGCTGATGGCCCATCTCGCGCCCCACCTGCCCGAGCACCTGCGCGCCAGTGGCCTGGCCATCACCCAGACCGGCCAGGCGCTGGCCCGCACGGGCGGCACGGTCGGCTTCGGCGCGCTCGCCACGGGCTGGGACCTGCGCGTCTCGTTCGTGGTCTTCGCCGTGCTGCTCACCGTCGGCCTCCTGCCGGCCTGCGTCTTCCCGCCCGACGGAAAGGAGACCCCGTCGTGAGCGCCCGCCGCCGGATCGTCGCCGGAGTCTGCTCGATCGTGGCGCTGGTCTGCGCGGGCGGCGGCTACGTGGCCTGGGCGATGGCCGGGAACGAACAGCCGCTCACGCGGGCCGCGGCCGAGGCCGGGCCGGGCACCCTCGTGTTCCTGGACCGCGGCCGGACCCTCGCCCAGGTGCCGGTCACGGACGCCGGCGCGGAGCCGGTCCGCCGCGCCCGGACCTGCCTGCGCGCCTACACCTCCGGGGGCACCACGGTGTGCCTGCGGACGGTCGCCGTGCCCGCCGGTTTCGAGGCGGCGTTCCTGCGCGGTGACAAGGAGATCGCCGAGCCGGTCCGCGTCGACGGCACGCCCAGCAGGGCGCGGGTCTCCCCGAGCGGCCGCCTGGCGGCCTGGACGGTCTTCCGCTCCGGCGACTCCTACGACCCGGGCGGGTTCGCCACCACCGCCGGCATCTACGACACGCGGTCCGGGACGCTGCACGGCTCGCTGGAGGACTTCGCCGTCGTCGTCGACGGCGAGCCGTACCGGCGGGAGGACCGCAACTTCTGGGGCGTGACGTTCGCGGCCGACGACCGGACCTTCTACGCGACGATGGGGTCGGGCGGCCGGATCTGGCTGCTCCGCGGCGACCTGGCCACGCGCACGCTCACCGCGGTCGCCGGCGGCGTGGAGTGCCCCTCGCTGTCGCCCGACGGGACGCGGATCGCCTACAAGAAGTGGGCCGGCACGCGCTGGCGGCTGCACGTCATGGACCTGCGGACCGGGCGTGAGACCCCGCTCGCCGAGCGGGCCGAGGTGGACGACCAGGCGGCCTGGGTGGACGGCGCGACCGTGGCCTACGCCCGGCCCGACGGCGAGGGGCGGATCTCCCTGTTCGCCGTGCCGGCCGACGGCACGGGGGCGCCACGGCTGCTGCGCCGGGACGCCTCCTCGCCGGCGGTGATCCAGTGATGGTCAGTTCCACTCCCAGGCCACGCCGTGGATGCCCGGCTCGGGGTCGAAGAGCGTGTAGGCGGCCGTGCCCGTGCCGCCGGTCAACAGCTCCTCCGTCGCGGTCCGCGGGTGCGCGATCGACGGCTGGTAGAAGCCGCGGCACAAGGGGGGCAGCGCCGCCGGGTCGAAGACCACCTCGATGGTCAGCTCCCGCGTGCCGGGCACCACCCGGTGGGCGGTGTGCGGGTCGAGGTGGCCGGGCGGGAAGGCGAGCGTGTACTCCGTCACCGCGGTCGCGCCCTGCGGGAGGATGCGGTCGAGGATCATCTCGTGGACCTCGAAGCCGGTCTCCGGATCGCTCCTGACCCGGCCGGGCCGCCATCCCCGGGGCTGCTCGATGGCCGGGCCGGGCACCCCGGCCATGTGGAAGTGGTGGACCATGAGCGCGCGGTGCACGTGGGGACGCTGCGCCTCCAGCACCACCTGCATGAAGACCGAGCGGATCTGCCGGTGCGCGTCGAGCCGTACCAGCGTGCTGCGCCGCCGCTGGAGCAGGTGGGCCATGGTCTCGGGGGCCGCCTCCACCTGGGCGAGCACCCGCAGCAGCCCCTCCGGCCTGGCCCACGACCGGTCGGGCCGGGTCGGGCGGGGGACGTGGTGCCCGGTCCAGCGTCCCCGGGGCCTGGGCGGTCCGAGCAGGCCGACGAGCGACCCGGCCGGCACGTCCAGCACCTGCTCCAGGGCGCGCAGCGCCCGGATCGACTCGGCCCGTTCGGGCTGCGTGCGGCCGGACTGCCAGTAGCTCAGCGCCGTCCTGCTCACCGAGATCCCCTGCTCGCGCAGGCGGTGCTGGAGGCGGTCGAGGCTCAGGCCGCCCACCTGGATGGCCAGCCTCAACGCGACGCTGAACGGCCCGGCGGCCAGCGCCTCGTCGAGGGACCTGCGCAACTCCTCAGGCGGCTGCTGCTGGTTCACCCCTGCGCTCCCTTCCGTCGAGCACGCCTACAGCCAGCCCCGCCGGGCCGCCGCGGCGGCCAGCTGGAACCTGCTGGTCGTGGCCGTCAGGGCCATCAGCTGCTCCAGCCGGCGGTAGAACGTCCTGCGGCTCATCCCCAGGCTCTGGGCCGCGCGGGCGTCGCTGACCCCCGCGTTGAGCAGGACGAGCAGCCTGCGGTCATCGGCGCGGATCGACGGCCCCGTCCCGGCCGCCAGGTGCAGGGGGACGGCGCTCTTCCAGCAGATCTCGAACAGCCCGGCGAGCGCCTCCAGCAGGCCCCCCGGGTAGACGATCGTCAGCGCCCCGTCCTGGCCGTTCTCCGGCCTGGCGAGCCACGCGAGGTCCTTGTCGAGGATGGTCATGTTCACCGGCAGGTCCGCGGCGACGCGTGCCCGCTCCCCGGCCTCCACGCACGGCGTGACGTTCTCCTCCAGATAGCCGGGCAGCTCCAGGGACTCCCGCGCGTAGACCACCCGGTAGCTCACACCCCGGGTGAGCTGCTCGATCTCCGCCCTGTTGACGGCCCCGAACAGGTGCGGCGGCCGGTCGAGCCGCCGGATCCCGTGCCGGACGCCGTTGACGAGCTGCCGGATGCGCAGCTTCACCGCAGGGCCGGTCACCACCTCGACCGGCGAGTCGACGTCGGTCCTACGGGCGGACCTGCGCTGCGTCTCGAAGGCGTGGCCCACGGCGATGCGCGCCTGCTCGACATCGGCCTGCCGCCGCCGGACCAGCGCGTCGAGGCCGACCTCCGGCACCACCGCCCGGAAACCGCTGGCGTCGTGCCGGCCCGCCAGGCCCCAGGTGGTGAGCTCCTTCAACGCCGAGCGCGCCTGGTCGGCCCGCAGGTCCAGCGCCTCGGCGAGCGCCGCCTCGGTCGCCTGCTGCATGGAGAGCAACTGTACGTAAACACGGGCGGTTTGGGGGCGTAAGCCGAGAATGACCAGGTGACTATATAGATCATCCGGTTCCACGCGATCACTATAAGTAATCCGGTGGCTGTCTGTCGGCATTTCACGAGGCGAGACTGGCGGCCAGCACCAGGCTGGCCGCGCCGCGGGCGTGACCGCTGTCGTCCCACGGTCTCAGGGTGATCTCCAGTCCGGGCAGGGCCGCGATGACCCCCTCGTCGACCGCGCGGTGGAAGCCGGGCGCGATGTACGGCCAGAGCACGTGGCTCTCCCCGATGACGGTCAGCGCCCGCACGGCCAGCACGTTCACCACGCCCGCCACGGCGCGGCCGAGGATCTCGCCGGCCTCGGCGAGCAGGTCGCGCACGCCCGGAGTGTCGTCGGCGGCCAGGCGGCGCAGTCCCTCCAGCGGCGGCGGCACGTCGACGAGGCCGCGCGCCACGGCCTCGGCGGCGAGCGCGTAGTCCGCGACGTAGGCGTCGACGCAGCCGCGCCGCCCGCACACGCACTTCGGGCCGCCCGGACCGGTGGGCACGTGGCCGAACTCGCCGGCCACCCCGTCGGGGCCGCGATGGACCCGGCGGCCCAGCACGATGCCCATGCCCACGCCGTCGCCGATGGCCAGCACCAGGAAGTCGTCGTGGTCGCGGCCGGTGCCGTAGAGCAGCTCTCCCGTGGTGGAGGCGCGGGTGTCGTTGTCGATCAGCACGGGCACCGGCAGGCGCGCCGCCAGTGGCGGCTGGAGCGGCAGGTCGGTCCAGCCCATGCGCGGCGACAGCCGCACCGTGCCGGTGCCGGGGTCGATGACCCCCGGGACGGCCAGCCCGATGCCGAGCACCCGCGAGCCGGTGTCGGGATCGCGCAGCACGTCCTCGCACGCGGCCGCGAGCTGCCGCACGGGGTCGCCCGTGGGTGAGAACGGCCGGGTGAAGCGGGCCACCTCGCCCCCGTCGAGCCGGGCCAGCACGCCCATCAGGTGGTCGGAGTGGACGCGCAGGCCCAGCGTGTAGGCGGCGTCGGGGACGACCTCCAGCGGTACTTTCGGCCGTCCTCTGCCGCTGACCTGCGGCGGCAGTTCGCGCAGGTAGCCCAGCTCGATCAGGCGGCGGGTGTGCTCGGTCACGGTGGCGGCGCCGAGGCCCAGCCGGGCGGCGATCTGTGACCGGTTGAGCGGCTGTGGCCCGAGCATGGCGAGGATCTCCGCCTTGACCAGGTCTTCCCGGTACGGAGGTGGGGGCATGTCGGTCATTCTGCCTCTCTTGACGGCCTGCGCGTCCCGACCCTAAGGTCAGCCACCATAATAAATTCGTCCCCGAAAAATATCACGGGCGGCGTCTAGGAGGGAGCGCAGATGCGCATGCGCAGAAGCGTCCTGCCGGTCCTGTGCCTGGCAGGCATGATGGTCTCCGCCGCGTGCGGCGGCGGAGGCTCCGGCGCGTCGGGCGGCGCCCGCGACACCGGAGGCACCGTCACGCTGGACTGGGAGATGTGGGCCGGCAGTGAGGATGAGAAGGCCCAGCTCGACCATCTCGCCGCGCTCGTCACCCAGAGACACCCCACCATCAAGGTGAATCTCCGCACGGCGCCGTTCAACGACTATTTCACCAAGCTCCAGACCGAGTTCGCGGCCGGCAAGCAGCCGTGCGTGGTGTCCATGCAGAGCCTGCGCCTCAGCGCCTACGCCGACCTGCTGGAGCCGCTCGACGGCAAGGCCGACACCCAGGGCTTCGCCCCCGCCGCGCTGGAGGCGCTCAAGCTGGACGGCAGGCAGCTCGCCCTGCCGTACGACCTGGCCTCGATGCTTCTCTACTACAACAAGGACGCCTTCGCCAAGGCGGGCGTGGCCGAGCCGAAGAGCGGTTGGACCGTCGCCGACTTCGAGCAGGCGGCCAAGAAGCTCTCCACCGGGGGCAAGGCCGGGTTCGGCATGTCCTTCGCCGACCTGCACTCGCTGTCGCTCATGCTGTCCTACAACGGGGCCCAGCCGGTCACCCCGGACGTGAAGCTGGGGTTCGACAGCCAACCCATGGTGGACGCGCTCACCTGGTACGCCGGCCTGGCCGCGAGCAAGGCGGCGCTGGTGCCGGCCAGCTCGTCCGACGTGGGCTGGGGCGAGACGCAGTTCGTCAACGGCAACGCCATGATGGCGGTCGACGGGTCGTGGAACATCGGCTCGGCGGTCAAGGACGCCAAGTTCGCGGTCGGCTTCGCGCCGCTGCCCGCCGGGTCCGGCGGGTCCAAGACCTACCTCGCCGCCTCCGGCTTCGGCGTCGCCAAGGGCTGCCCCTACCCGCAGGAGGCCGCCAAGGCCGTCTCGGTGCTGACCGGGCCGGACGCCCAGGCCTACCTGGCCGGGCAGGGCCGCAGCCTCCCCTCGCGCACCGACCAGCAGGCCACCTACGAGGAGTTCCTCGTCAAGCAGGACCCGCGCAACGCCGAGGCGGTGCGCGGCGCGATCGCCTCGCTCAAGGACGGCCTGGCCGGCGGGGTCCCCCTCTTCACCACCAAGAACTGGGACAGCGTCAGCAAGCTCATGGCGCAGTACCTCATCCAGGTCTACACCGGCGACCAGTCGCCCAAGGACGCGCTCGGCACGATCCAGCAGCAGAGCGTCCGAGGCCAGTGAACCCGCGTACGACAGAGCAGTGGAGCGCGCTCGGCTTCGTCACGCCGAGCGTGCTCGGGCTGGGACTGTTCACCCTGTTCCCGGTCGGGATGGCCGTCGTCATGAGCTTCTTCGAGTGGCCCATGCTCGGCACGCGGGAGTTCGTCGGCCTGGAGAACTTCCGCTACCTGCTCGGCGAGGATCCCGACTTCCTGACCGCGCTGCGCAACACCTTCGTCTTCACCGGCCTCTACGTGCCGCTCAACCTCCTGCTCGCGCTCGGCCTGGCGTTCTGGATCAACCGGTCACGCTGGGCGAACCTGTGGCGGGTGCTGTTCTTCGTCCCTGCCATCACCCCGATGGTGGCCAACGCGGTCATCTGGAAGCTGCTCTTCCAGGCCGTGGGCGGGGAGCCGAACCTGCTGGCCGACGGCCGTACCGCGCTGCTGGCCGTGGTCGCGATGAGCGTGTGGCAGGGGTTCGGCTACAACATGATCGTCTTTTCCGCGGCCATCAACGAGATGTCGCCCAGCGTGCTGGAGGCCGCCTCGCTCGACGGGGCGACCGGGCTGCGCAGGCTCCTCAGCGTGCAACTGCCGCTGATCTCGCCGGCGCTGTTCTTCGCGGCGACCATGACAATGATCAACGCGCTGCAGGTGTTCACCCAGCCCTACATCCTCACGGCGGGCGGGCCGGGCAACGTCACCGAGACGCTGGTCATGAACATCTACCAGGCCGGCTTCGAGTCACGCGACCTCGGCCTGGCCGCGGCGGGCGCGTGGCTGCTGTTCGCGATCATCCTCGGCGTCACGGCCGTGCAGTTCCTGGGCCAGAAACGGTGGGTCCACTATGAGAGCTAGCCGCCTGCTGTCGCACACCCTGCTGGCCGGCGTCGCCCTGGCGTTCCTGTATCCGCTGATCTTCGCCGTCGCCACGGCGCTCAAGCCGCCGGGCGAGACGTTCGGCTCGCCGACCGCGCTGATCGGCTCCGAGCTGCGCTGGCGCAACTTCGCCGACGTCTTCGACTACGTGCCCTTCGAGCGCTACATCGGCAACGGCGTGCTCGTGTCGGGCGCGGGCACCCTCGTCGTGCTGGCCGCCTCGGCGCTGTCGGCCTACGCCTTCACCGCGCTGCGCTGGCGCGGCCGGGACGGCGTCTTCCTCGTCTTCCTGGCCACCATGATGGTGCCGCAGGAGGTGCTGGTCGTGCCGATGTTCCTGCTCATGCAGGGGCTCGGCTGGGTGGACAGCTACCAGGCGCTCATCTTCCCGTGGGCGTTCACCGCCTTCGGCACGTTCCTGCTGCGGCAGTTCTTCAAGAGCGTGCCGGGCGAGCTGCGCGAGGCGGCGCGCCTCGACGGCGCCGGAGAGCTGCGCGTCTTCCTGCGCGTCATGCTGCCGCTCGCCAGGCCCGCCCTGGGCGTGCTCGCGGTGTTCACCTTCATCGGCTACTGGAACAGCTTCCTGTGGCCGCTCATCATGATCAACGATGTGAACGCCAGAGGCACCGTGCCGCTCGGCCTGCAGCTCTTCTTCGGCCAGAACGGCAACCAGTGGCACCTGGTCATGGCCGCCTCCGTCATCTCCGTCCTGCCCACCCTGCTGCTCCTCGTCGCGCTGCAGAAACACCTGGTGAAAGGGATCGCCACGGCCGGGCTGGCCGGGCGCTGAAAGGAATCCATGCTCTTCTTCGATCGCCGGACCGGTCCCGACCTCGGCGCGGACACGCCGGACTATCCCGACAGACCGGTGCCCGACTGGTACCGGGACGCCAAGTTCGGCGTGTTCGTCCACTGGGGGCTGTACTCGGTCGCCGGATGGGCGCCGCCGCGCGGGCCGGGCCAGGACGTGCCCGCGGAGCTCGAGTACAGCCACCACCAGTACGCCGAGTGGTACGCCAACACCCTGCGCATCCCCGGCTCGCCGACCAGCGCCCACCACGAGAGCGCCTTCGGCGTCGGCACCTCCTACGAGGACCTGGCCGACGACTGGGCGGCCGACAGGTACGACCCCGACGGCTGGATGCGGCTCTTCGCCGCGTGCGGGGCACGCTACGTGGTGCCGACGGCCAAGCACCACGACGGCTTCTGCCTGTGGGACACCGCCACCACCGGCTTCTCCAGCGTCCACCGGGGACCCCGCCGCGACGTCGTCGCCGAGCTGGCGGGCGCCGCCCGGTCGGCAGGACTGCGTTTCGGGCTCTACTACTCCGGCGCGCTCGACTGGCACGTGTCGCACTTCCCGCCCATCCGGTCGCTGACCGACCTGTTCACCTACCGGCGCAACGACCCGGCCTTCGCCCGCTACTGCTTCGACCAGGTGCGGGAGCTGGTCGAACGGCACCGGCCCGACGTGCTGTGGAACGACATCGACTGGCCGGACTCCGCCAAGGCCGCCGGGCCGCACAGCCTGGCCGCGCTGTTCGAGCACTACTACGAGCGCGTCCCCGAGGGGGTGATCAACGACCGGTGGGGCGTACCGCACCGGGGCTTCCGCACCCGCGAGTACCGCACCGAGACCACCGCGCCCGAGTGGACGTGGGAGGCGACGCGCGGCCTCGGCGCCTCGTTCGGCTACAACCGCGCGGAGGACGACACCCACCTCATCGGCGCCACCGAACTGGTCCACCTCCTTGTCGACACCGTCGCCAAGAACGGCAACCTGCTGCTCAACATCAGCCCACGCGGCGACGGCTCCCTGCCCGGCGCGCAGGTCGACCGGCTGCGCGACCTCGGCCGCTGGCTGGCCGCCCACCCGCACGCCGTCTACGGCACCCGCCCCTGGCACCGCCACGCCGAGCCGGTGGGCGCGCCACTGCGCTACACGGTCCGCCCCGACGGGACGCTCAACGTGATCGCGTTCGACCCGGCGCACGGCGGCTTCCGCCTGCCCGCCGACCTGCTCGACCACCCGGGCGCCCACTGGGGCGAGGACCCGGCGCGGATCGACCGGGACGGCACCGTCACCGTCCCGCCGGCGCTGCGCCACCTGCCCGCCGCCGTCCTGACCCTGCCGCCGTCCTCGGCCTTCCGGCCGTGACCACCGCCCGTCCGCTGCTCCGGCCCGGACGAGATCCACGGAGCACCACCGGTGAAGGGGCTGGGGCGGAACCTATGTCCTCACCCGGCTGGCCCGGGCCTCCAGGTAGCGTCGCTCGGCGATGCTGGCGGTGGACTTCGCGGCGCGCCGGTAGTGCTCGTACGCCCCGGCCGTGTCGCCGGTCTTCTCCAGCAGATGCGCCCGTACGGACAGCAGCCGGTGATGCCCGGCCATCCGCTCGTCACCGTCCAGTGTGGACAGCAGGGCCAGCCCGGCCGGCGGGCCCTCGGTCTCGGCGAGCGCGATCGCCCGGTTGAGGGTGACCATCGGGTTGGGCGCGATCCGTTCCAGGATCAGGTAGAGCGCGTGCACCTGTAGCCAGTCGGTCGCCGCGGCCGTGGCCGCGGCGGCGTGCGTGGCGGCGATGGCGGCCTGCAGCTGGTAGGGGCCCAGCGCCGGGCCGGCCAGTGACGCCTTGACCAGCTCGATGCCCTCTTCGATCAGCCCGCGGTCCCACCTCGCACGGTCCTGCTCGTCCAGCGGCACCAGGTCGCCGGCCGCCGTCGTGCGCGCCTCCCGGCGGGCGTCGGTCAGCAGCATCAGCGCGAGCAGCCCGGTCACCTCGCCGTCCTCGGGCAGCTGCGCGTGCACCATCCTGGCCAGCCGGATCGCCTCGTGCGCGAGGTCGGCGCGGTGCAGCTCGCTGCCCGAGGAGGCGGTGTAGCCCTCGTTGAAGATCAGGTAGAGCACGTGCAAAACGACCCGTAGCCGCTCCTCGCGGTCCGCGCCGTCCGGCAGGCCGAACGAGCTGCCGGCGGCCTTGATGCGCTGCTTGGCCCGGCTGATCCTGGCCGCCATCGTGGCCTCCGGCACCAGGAACGCGCGGGCGATCTCGGCCGTGGTCAGGCCGCCGACCGCCCGCAGCGTCAGGGCGGTCTGGGAGGCCGCGGTCAGCGTCGGATGGCAGCACAAAAACAGCAGGACGAGCGTGTCGTCGGTGTCCGGTACGTCCTCGGGCACCACCTCGTTGGCCGTCGCCGACTCCCGCTCGCGGCGCGCGTGGTCGCTGCGCATCTGGTCGATGAGCCGACGGGACGCGACAGCCACCAGCCAGCCGCGCGGGTTGTCCGGCACTCCCTCGGCCGGCCACTGCAGGGCGGCGGCGAGGACGGCCTCCTGCACGGCGTCCTCGCACCCTTCGAACTGGCCGTGCCGGCGTATCAACGCGCCGAGGACCTGCGGCGTGAGCTCACGCAGCAGGTCCTCGATGACTGGTGCTGTCATGCCTCCAATTGTCCGTCAGCGAACATCACCTGTCGCACCTCGACCCCCAGACCCTCGATCGCGGTGTCCGGGATCTGCGACGCCAGCTCGATCGCCCGCTCCTTGTTCTCGCAGTCGATCAGGTAGAAGCCGCCCAGATACTCCTTCGACTCCAGGAAGGGCCCGTCGGTCACCACCGGCTGGCCGTTGCGTACGGACACCACGGCGGCCTGTGACGGGTCGACCAGTGCCTGGGTGGTGATCAGTTCGCCGGACTTCTTCAGCGCCTCGATGAACTTGCCGTGGCCGTCGCCGATCGCCGCCTTCTCCTGGTCGGTCAGCGCGTCTATCACGGCCGGGTTGATGTGCATGCTGATCAGGAACTTCATCTCGTACTCCTCGTGGTCCGCGAGCCCCGGCTGGGCCCTTCGAGTGGTTGGTCGGAGCCGCCGCCGCCGTCTTGACATCCCCCGCCACAAATTTCGCAGAGTTTTTCCCCCATCACCCCGCCCGGACCGCGAGGCCGTCATATCTGGTGACGACCCACCGTGGCAGACGCGTGAGATTTCCTCCGTACCGATGTCAAGAACCTCTCGACCGCTCCGACCAACCGGCGAAACGTCGAGAGAACAAGGAGTCCCGGATATGCGAGTCAACCGGGCATGGCTGGGACTGGGCGTCCTGGCGCTGCCGACATTGCTCGTCGCGATAGACACGACGGCGTTGCTCCTCGCGCTCCCACAGCTGAGCGCCGACATGGGCGCCACCAACGTCGAGCAGCTGTGGATCAGCGACAGCTACGGGTTCATGGTGGCCGGCATGGTCATCACGATGGGTACGCTCGGTGACCGGATCGGCCGCCGACGGCTGCTGATGATCGGCGCAGCGGCGTTCGCGGTGCTGTCGGTCGTAGCCGCCTTCGCGGTCAGCCCGCTGATGCTGATCGTCGTGCGTGCGCTGCTGGGCGTCGCCGGCGCGACCCTGGCGCCGTCCACACTTTCCTTGATCACGAACATGTTCCGCGACGAACGGCAGCGCGGGCAGGCCATCGCGATCTGGGCGACCTGCCAGTTCACCGGCGGCGCGCTCGGACCCGTCCTCGCCGGGTTCCTGCTCCAGCACTTCTGGTGGGGGTCGGTGTTCCTGGTCGCCGTGCCGGCGATGGGGGTGCTGCTGCTCGCCGGGCCGGTCCTGCTGCCGGAGTTCCGCAGCGACCAGGCCGGCCGGCTGGACCTGGCCAGCGTCGGGCTGTCGCTCGTGGCGGTGCTTTCGACGGTCTACGGCATCAAGCAGCTGACCGTCGAGAGCGTGCCGGCCGTGCCGGCGGTGGCCCTCGTCGTCGGCGCGGCCATGGGACTGCTGTTCGTCCGCCGGCAGCTCCGGCTGGAGACGCCGCTGCTGGACCTGCGGCTGCTCCGCAACCGCCCGTTCACGGCCGTACTCGTCGCGCTGGTCTTCGCCGGCATCGCCATGGCCGGTACGGGCCTGCTGGTGACCCAGTACCTGCAGGGCGTGCTGGGCTTCTCGCCGCTCATGTCGGCGGTGCTGTTCGCCCCCATGGGCCTGGGCGTGGCGGTCGGCACCATGGCCGCGCCGGCGCTCGCTCGGCGGATGAAGCAGACGACCGCGATCGCCGGGGGACTGGTGGGGTCGGCGCTGGGCAGCCTGCTGCTGGTCGGCGTCGGCGGTGCGGGCGCCCTGCCGCTGGTGATGATCGGCATCGCCGTACTGGCGCTGGGCACCGGCCCGCTGTTCGCGCTGGGCACCGGGCTGGTCGTCGGGTCCGTACCGCCGGAGCGCGCCGGCTCGGCGGCGTCGATGTCGGAGACCGGCAACTACTTCGGCGGTTCGCTCGGCTTCGCGCTGCTGGGTGTGGTGGCCGCGGTGGTCTACCGCAGCCGGATGGACGGCACGTCCGACTCGCTGGCCGGCGCGGTCGCCGCCGGCCGGCACCTCCCCGCCGGCCAGGGCGCGGAGCTGCTGCACGCCGCGCGGGAGGCGTTCACCGCCGGCCTGCACGTCACCGGTGTCGTCGCCGCGGTCATCTTCGCCGGGCTGGCCGCGCTGATCCTCACCATGCGCCCGGCAGCCCGGACCACCCCGGCCGCGCTCCCCGACTACGAGGCGACCCGCTCGTAGAACCCCGCGGGGCCGGCCGTCCGAATGCGCTTGTCCACCATGGCGGCACGGAACTACCTTGCCGCTGTGGATCTCTTCTCACGCTCTTGGACGGCGTTGCGCACAGCGGTCGCCGGACTCCCGGACGAGGACTTCGCGCGGCCGTCCGGCTGTGCCGGCTGGCTCGTGCGGGACCTGGTGTGCCATCTGGTCATCGACGCTCAGGACGTCCTGATCACCCTCGTGACCCCCACCGGAACGGAACCGACCCGCGACGCGGTGACCTACTGGGAGGTCACCGGAACGCCGCCGACCGGCGACGACCCGCTCGACGCGCTGACCGTACGGCTGGCCGCCGCCTACGAGGAGCCTCGGCTGCTCAAGTTCCACCTCGACGACGTCGGCTCCGCCGCCGGCCGCGCCGCCGAACTCGCCGACCCGGACCTCCGGGTCGGCACCCGCGGCGAGGTCCTCACCGCGGGCGACTACCTGTCCGCGTACGTCCTGGAGTGGACGCTGCACCACCTCGACCTGGTCGCGCACCTCCCGGACACGGCGGGACCACCCGCGGAGGGGCTCGCCCGGTCCCGCGAGATGCTGGAGAAGATCGCCGGGACGGCGTTCCCCGCGTCGTTCTCCGACCAGGACGCGCTGCTGGTCGGCACCGGACGGCGTGCCCCGACCGGCGCGGAGCGGGCCGAGCTGGGCGAGCTGGCCGCGGAACTCCCGCTCGTCCTCGGATGATCGTCCGGCTGAACGGGACCTTCGGCGCGGACCGGACGGCGGCGGCGCGGGACCGGTCATCCGGCTTCCCGATGGGCTGATCGTCGGCCGGTGCCCGTTCAACGCCGTGCCGGCGGCCGATGCCCCGCTTCCGCGGAAGCGGGGCATCGGCCGCCGGGCGGGCTCATCGGACCGGGGTCTCCCGCAGGCCGGGCCGCACCCGGGGCCGGCCCAGGTGGTGCCGGTCCAGCCAGTGGGCGATGGCCCGGCCGATGGCGTCGGGCTGGTCCTCGGGCGCCTGGTGCCCGGCGGGGCCGATGCCCTCCACCTCGAGCGAGGCGGCGTGCCGCCGGGCCCAGGCCACGACCTCCGGGGAGGCGATGCCCACGCCGTTCTCCACGGTGAGCAGGAGCTTGGGCACTTCCGGGGTGTCGGCGAGCCACTCGCCGTAGGCGTCCATGCGGTCGGCCACGTCGGCGGGCTCGCGGTCGAACGGGATCTCGCGGGGCCAGCGCAGCAGCGGCTTGCGTGAGGCCGGGTCGGGATAGGGCGCCCGGTAGACGTCCAGGTCCTCCTGGCTGATCCCGGTCCGGATGGCGAAGGGGTGGGGGAGGGCGCCCTCGATGGCGAAGTTCTGCTCCAGCAGCATGGTCTCCCCGAGCCCGGGAGTGCGCAGGGCGCGGCTGTGCTCGGCGACGTCGGCCGGCAGTTCCGCCCAGGTCTGCGGCCGAAGGAAGGTCTCCAGCAGGACGATGCCGCGCACATGGCCGGGGTGGCGGGCGGCCCGGTCCATGGCCAGCGCGCCGCCCCAGTCGTGGCCGACCAGGACGGCCCGGTCCAGGCCCAGTGCCTGGAACCAGGCGTCCAGGTAGCGGGCGTGGTCGACGAAGCGGTAGTCGATGTCGGGCTTGCCGGAGGCGCCCATCCCGATCAGATCCGGGGCCAGGACCCTGGCCTGGCCGGCGACGTGCGGGATGACGTTGCGCCAGATGTAGGAGGAGGTGGGGCTGCCGTGCAGGAACACCACCGGCAGATCACCGGTCCCGGCCTCGACGTGGGCGATGTGGGAGTCGATGACTGGAGTGGTAGGCATGATCGTGGTGTCCTCTCCGGACGGGTACGGGCTTCATCGGGTCGTACGGCTGGTGTCCGGACGCCGGTGTTCGGACGCCGGCCTCTTGGCGGGGCCGGGCGGTGGTGGTCAGGGCGGTGGTGGTCAGGGCGCGGGCCGCGATGCCGCGACGGGGGTCAGGCGGCGTCGACTCCGGCGTTCACACGCGTGGTGATGAGGGCCAGGACGGCGGCGGCGATCGGGATGTCGACGGACAGCACCCACCGCCAGGCCGGGCCGGCGCTCCGGCGGCGCGGCGGTCACCGGGGTCGCCTGCGACTGCACGGACATGGAAGCTCTCCCGACGGTCCGAGGTGATCAGACGGTCCGGCGGCCGGCCGCGCCCCACAGGTCGAGGCCGACGTAGGCGGCCCGCCAGTCGTTCTCGTAGGCGGTGCGCAGCGGTTCGGGCATCCGGCCGAGGATGGCCGCGGCGCGGTGGGGGTCGAGGTCGTCCAGCAGCCACGGCAGGTAGCGTGGCGCGTCGGTGCCGATCCGCTCGCGCTGCCGCCGGCCGAGCCGGCCCCACTGCTCCTCGTCGAGGGTGGCGTCGATCAGCGCCAGCGCCTCGGCCTCCTCGTGCTTGAGGTGCCCGGTCAGCCCGGTGTGCAGCGCGTCCACCAGCTCGCCGAGCCGCCGCGGGCCCGTCTCGCGGTCGGCCAGCGCGGCGTCGATGGAGTCCAGCAGCGGGTCGATGATCGCGTGCTCGGCCTCCATCGCGTCCAGCAGGGCCAGGTCGGCCGGCCGCTCGGCCAGGATCTCCGCCATCACCGGCCAGAGGGTCTCGTCCTCGGACCGGTGGTGGGCGTGCAGGTAGGTCTTGAACATCTCCCAGCCCACAGCCGACTTCAGGATCAACCGGGGGTCGTCGCCGCCCCTGGCGGTGATCCGCGCGATCCGCTCCAGCTCCCGCCGCAGGGCGTCGTGCATCACGAACATCATCGACATGTCCAGCCTGAAGCTCATTTCCCGCTCCTTCAGTGATCTCTGCGCTCCGCAGGACACCGACGCTAATCCGCATCTCCGCAACCGTCAACTCTCCAACTATCAATAGATTGCAGCATCAACACATTGGACCATCAACACTGGTAGGCTTACGCCGGGGAGGTGGGATCTGTGTCCGACCAACGGAGAGAGGCCGTCGACGAGGAGTCCGGGCCGCTGCGCGGGACCATCGGCCATCTGCTGCGCCGGGCCTTCACCGGCATCGCGGCCGAGGCCATGCGGGACGGGCCGCAGTCCCGCGACTTCGTGGTGCTCGACGTGCTGGCCGACGAGAACGCCCGCTCGCAGCAGGACCTCGCGCACCGCCTCGGCGTCAACCGGACGATCATGGTCAAGCTGCTCGACCGGCTCCAGCAGGCCGGCCACCTCACGCGGACCCGCAACCCGGCCAACCGGCGCACCTACGTCCTGTCGCTGACCGACGCGGGCCGTACCGCCCTGGAGGGCATGCGCCAGGCCGTCGCCGACCGCGACGCCCAGCTCACCGCAGCGCTGACCACTCCGGAACGGCACCGCCTCAACGAGCTGCTCAGCAGGCTGATCGCCCACGACGAGCAGCCCACCATCCCGAGCACCGAACACCTCATCGCCCAGGCCCACTACCGCCTGCGCCGGCTCGGCGACCACAAGCTGGAGGACTACGGCCTGCGCACCCGCCACTTCGGCCTGCTGCCCGCCCTGGAGCGGCTCGGCCCCTGCCCCCAGCAGCAACTGGCCCGATATCTGCACCTCACCGAACCGGCCACCGCGTCGCTGGTCGAGGAGCTCGTCCAGGCCGGGCTCGTGGTCCGGGGCCAGGACCCGCACGACCGCCGCCGCTACGCCCTGGAGCTCACCGGCCTCGGCCGCGCCCGGATCCCCGTGGTCCGCGACGCGATGCAGGGCGTCGAGCACGACATCGAGGAGATCCTCGGCCCCGACGGCACCGCCGACCTCCGCGACCTGCTCACCAAACTCCTGTCGCGGGCCGGTCAGCAGGAGTCCTCGTAGCGATCGCGGAAACTCCACGGACCTGTCTCTGACCTGCGGCTATGTCTGAGCGCGGAGATCGCCGGTAGAGATGATCATGTGATGAAACCCTGATCGGCAGCCGCGGCCGTGGGGCTGGGCGGACATCGGAAATCCTGGTAAATGGCCTGTGGAACTGTCAATCGAGCCCGCGTCGAGCGATCGTTCCCGCTGGAGCGGCCGTCAGCGCGGGCGGGCCAGGCCGTGTTCGTAGGCCCAGATGACGGCCTGGACGCGGTCTCGCAGCTCCAGTTTGGCCAGGATGCGGCCCACATGCGTCTTCACCGTGCCCTCTGACAGGAACAGCAGGCCCGCGATCTCCGCGTTCGTCTGTCCCATGGCGATGTGGCGCAGGACTTCGCGTTCGCGGTCGGTCAGCGGGTCGGGCCCCGGTGTGGGGAGGGTGGGAGCCACGTGATCGAGCAGGCGACGGGTGGTGGAGGGCGCGATCACCGCGTCGCCCTCGTGCACGGTGCGCACGGCCGCCAGCATTTCCTCGGCGGGCGCGTCCTTGAGCAGGAATCCGGAGGCCCCGGCGCGCAGCGCGGCGAAGGCGTACTCGTCCAGATCGAAGGTGGTCAGCACGATCACCTTCGGCGCCCCTGGAACCCCTGCGAGCAGCTCGCGGGTGGCGGCCACGCCGTCCATGCGAGGCATGCGCACGTCCATGAGCACGACGTCGGCCTGCACGGCGCGCAGCCGGGCCAGCGCGTCGGCGCCGTCGCGGGCCTCGCCCACGACCTCCATGTCCGGTTGCGCCTGGAGCACCATGACCGTCCCCGTCCGCACGAGGTCCTGGTCGTCCACGACGAACACCCGGATCACATGCTCTCCTTCCGGTACGGCAGGCGGGCGACCACCGCGAACCCGCCTTCTTCGCGCGGCCCCGCCTCCAGCGTGCCGCCCACAGCCGACATCCTCTCGCGCATTCCCGCCAGGCCGTTCCCCTGGCCGTCCGCCGTCCCGCAGCTCGCGCCGTCGTCGGTGACGGTGACGACCAAGGCGTCAGGCGTCCAGTCCACGTGAACGGCGGCCGTCGCGGCCGGGCCCGCGTGCTTGAGCGTGTTGGTGAGCGCCTCCTGGACCACCCGGTAGGCGACAAGCTCGGCGGCCGGGCCGATGGAGCCGGCCGTACCCGTCTCGACCGGGCCGGCCACGCTCGCTGCGGACAGCAGGGCGGACAGGTCGGCCAGCCCGGGCGACGGGGCCAGCGGGGCGGTGTCGGTGCGGAGCACGCCGACCAGGCCGCGCATCTCCGTCAAGGCCCGGCGGCCGGTCTCCTCCACGGTGGCCAGCACCTCGGCGGCCCGCTCGGGTGCGAACCGGCCACCTCTCGCCTGGGCGACGATCACGGCCAGGGCGTGCGCGACCACGTCGTGCATCTCGCGCGCGATCCTCGCCCGCTCGGCCAGCGTCGCCCGGGCGGCCGACGCCTCGGCCTGCTCCTCCAGCAGCGCGACGTAGGCCAGCTGGGTCCGCCGGTACAGCCCGAACCCCCAGGTCGCCATCACCATCGAGGCCAGCAGGCCGAGCAGCAGCCACGGATCGGGTCCCAGGTGAGCGGCGGTGACCGACGGGTCATGGGCGAATCGGTAGGCCGCCGCCCCGGCCCCGGCGAGTCCCGCGGCCAAGGGCGGGAAACGCCTGCCGTACACGGTGCAGGAATAGACGGCGATCGGGAAGACGGCCACGGACGGCAGCATGAGGAACAGCCCGGTCACGGCGGCCTGGACGGCGAAGGCGGTGGCGACCAGGAAGAACGCCCAGACCTCCCGCCGGTAGGCGAGGGCCGCGTGCGCCACCAGGCAGGCGCCCACCAGCAGGGCAGCTCGAACACCCGGCACCGACAGCACCGCCATCACCACCGACAGCGACAACAGCGGCACTCCGACGACGAAGGCCAGGGCCAGGTCCGCGCGCCGCGGCATCACCTCAGCGTGGCCCGCTGGTAGGAGAGCGTGGCCCCGCCGACCGCCAGCCCGAACAGCAGCCAGCTCCCGTACACGAGCCCAACCGTCACCACCGCCGCGTGGTCGGACAGGGGCACAGGCCCTTGGGTGAGGCCGAGCATCTGTGACAACGTACCGAAAACGGACATGGCCCCCATGGTGGTCAACATAGCAGCGCCCGTCCAACCACCCGCCAGCACCAGCCGCCGCGGCAGCCACCGCCCCCACCTCTGAACCAGGGCCAGCGAGCCCACCGCCCCGATGAGCAGCATGATCAGCTCGCCGTACGGGAAGCCCTCGGCATAGCCCACCGGACGCAGCAGCGTACCGCCCAAGGACCAGTACAGCTTGGCCATGGGATAGACGAACCCGATCGCGAACGCGCTGTAGCCGAGCCACGCCCCGCCCGGGACCCTGAGGCGAGGCAGCAGCAGCGCACCCAGCAGCGTGCAACCCGTCAGGCTGAGCCCGCGCAGCGCCATCCCGGGCCAGTCCACGCGCGCGAAGTCTCCCGCCGGGATCCCCGTGACGGCGAAGAACGCACGGAAGCCGTCGAGCACGACGCCGCCTGCCGACCACAGCAGCAGTACGGCGGGCAGCAGCCCCGCCGGGTGCGGTCGTACCACGAAGATCGCGCCCAGCACGGCGGCCAGGACGGTAACCCAGTGCGGCGCGAAGCCCGTGGTGTAGGGGAGCGTCGGCAGCGGCACGAGCGCGAGTGCCACGACGAGCGCGAGAACGATCAGCGCCGAGATCTGCATCCGTTGAAGTCGCATGACGCCAACGATCCCGGCCGCGGCCCGAGGGCCGCGTCTGCGCCAGGTCCGGACGAGATCTGACCTGAGAGGTATTGACATGGCTCGTACTCTCATGAGCTGTCGGCCCGCCGGCCGCGTCGGCGCTCTCAGCGTTGGTGGCAGGTCAGGGCGTGACGATGGCGAAGTCCGGTGTGGGGTCCTCCAGGACGGCGGTCAGCCGCCGCAGGACGCCGAGATCACCGTCGTGGTCGATGCCGTCGATGTCGTCGCCGGCGAGCAGGCCGAGCAGGCGCTGTTTCGTCAGCCGTAGCCTCAGGTCCGCTCCGTCGCCGGACGTCGTCCGCTCGTGGATCATGGCTCCGTTGGACATCGTGGTGCGGTGGCGCTCGTCCAGGTCGGTGAGGTGCCAGTCGATGGTGAAGCGTTCGTTCCAGGCGTTGGGGCCGTGAACGCGGATGGCCAGGGAGTCGAAGATCTGTTCCA
Source organism: Streptosporangium brasiliense (assembly GCF_030811595.1). Taxonomy (NCBI): domain Bacteria; kingdom Bacillati; phylum Actinomycetota; class Actinomycetes; order Streptosporangiales; family Streptosporangiaceae; genus Streptosporangium; species Streptosporangium brasiliense. Next base: position 7,497,182 of record NZ_JAUSRB010000002.1, on the reverse strand, counting down.
CGGTGAGCGCGCGGAACATGTCCGATGAGGTGGTGTCGGTCGCGGCCGCCGAGGGGTGGCCGGTCAGCTCGGTGGCGCCGGTGAGGTAGAAGTTGCGCCAGGTGGCGTTCTCGGCGCCGTGGCCCAGCCGGACGTAGACCTGGGCCAGGAGCTTGCGGGCCGCGGAGTCGCCCTCGTCGGCGAACACGGCGTGGTTGAGCAGGGTCGCTGCGAAACGCAGGTCGCCTTCCCGGATGTAGCGTTCGGCCAGGGCGAGCACGGCGGAGGCGCCGCCGAGGCATTCGACGTAGCGGCGCGACTGCTCGACGGGCGGGTGCTCCCACAGGTGGGCCGGGTTGCCGTCGAACCAGCCCAGGTAGCGCTGGTAGATCGCTTTGACGTTGTGGCTGACAGACCCGTAGTAGCCGTGGGTGTGCCAGGCCTGCTCCAGGGCGGGCGGTATCTGCATGGCCTCGGCGATCTCGGGTCCGGTCAGGCCGCGGTTCAGCATGCGCATGGTCTGGTCGTGCAGGTAGGCATACAGGTCGCGTTGCTGGGACAGGAAGGTGACGATGTCGTCCCTGCCCCAGGTGGGCCAGTGGTGGGAGGCGAAGGCGACATCGGCCTGGTCGGCGAACAGCGCGACGGCCTCGGTCAGGTAGCGGGCCCACACGCGCGTGTCACGGACCAGCGCACCGCGCAGGGTGAGCACGTTGTGCAGGTTGTGGGTGGCGTTCTCGGCCATGCACAGAGCACGCCGCTCGGGGAACAGGAAGTTCATCTCCGCCGGGGCCTCGGTGCCCGGGGTGAGCTGGAAGACGATGCGTACCCCGTCGATCGTCTCCTCCTGCCCGGTGCGGGTGACCTCCACGGTGGGCGGGATGAGGGAGACAGTGCCGGCCGAGGTCCCCATCCCCAGCCCACAGCCGAGCTGACCCTCGGGAGAGGGAGGCAGAAGCTGGCCGTACATGTACAGAGCCCGGCGGTTCATGGCGGTGCCGACGTAGACGTTCTCGGAGACGGCATGCTCCATGAAATGGGCCGGGGCGAGGACAGGGATGCCGACACCGTCGGTGACGCCACGGGCGCCGCCGAAGTGGTCGACGTGGGAGTGGGTGTAGATCAGACCGGTCACCGGACGGTCCCCCCGGTGGTCCCGGTAGAGCCGCAGCGCGGCGGCGGCGCACTCGGTGGAGACCAGTGGATCGATGACGATGACGCCGCCTCCGCCTTCGACGATGGTCATGTTGGACAGGTCCAGGCCACGCACCTGGTAGATGCCGTCCGTCACCTCGAACAATCCCTGCTTGGCGCACAGTTGCGCCTGCCGCCACAAGCTCGGATGCGCGGACTCCGGACAGTCGCCGTTGAGGAAGACGTAGGAGTCGTTGTCCCAGACGACCTCGCCGTCGGCCGCCCGTATCAGGGCGGGGCTCAGCTTCGCGACGAAACCACGCTCGGCGGCATCGAAGTCGGCCCGATCGTGAAAGGGAAGGTCTGCCATGGGACCGTGGTGCCCGCACCCGCCGCCTCTAAGGCAAGGAAAACCTCAAGGAAGGACATGCCGGCCTGCGGGGGAGTCAGGTGCCCGACCCCGCGTGCCGACAGAGCGCGTACCCGATCATCGCGCCGAGCGCCGTGTACAGGCCCGATGTCGCGGGCAGCCCGGCCGGTCGCGCGTACGCGAACGCCTGCGGCACCAGCACCGCCCACAGCGACGACGCCGCAAGCAGGTCCGGGCGCAGCCACGCGCGCCGGTAGCCGCGCAGCGCCGCCCAGCCGGGGACAGCAGACCAGCCCATCCCCGCTGCCTCCCCTCCTGTGGCCGACTTCTGTTCCGTAGCCAAGCCGAGACCAGGGGAAGCCTGCGAGATCGTCAAGCATCATCCCAGGTCAAAGAGGGCATGCCAGGCGCAATCGGAAGGAGTGGTGTCGATGGGGCCCTTGGGGAGCTGCTGCCTTTCGCCTCACCCGCGAATCCACCCCAACCTGGCGAGGCGCCTGAAACACCAATCAGACAGAACCCCCGGGATCAAACACCAACTAAGGCTTGACGCTGGCGGCATCCTAGTAGGAGCGGGTCTGCTCGCGGCGTTCGCCCTGCCATCTGTCCCACTGCGCCGAGAACACGTCGTCATCACGGACTGGCAGCTTTACCTCGACGTCGACCTCACCTATCCTGCGCTCCAGCCCGTCAAGCCCGAAAGGGCACCGTCAAACGGCCGATTGCGTCTCGTACTTCCCCGACATAATCGGTGCATCCAAGGCGTTCAATGGTCAAGTCCTGAAGTGGAATTTCAGCTAGCAAATGAGTCATCCTACGCCTGCTTCGTTTTTCAAAAAACCCGGCTTCATAGTACTGCTGGTAGCGCTGACAGTGCTGGCGGTATTGTTGACGACGGTGCATATCAATAAGCCTTACTCGCATTTTATCGGCTATGTGACACCGTCGCCCGACGGGCGAACGCTGACCGCGAGGCTCATGTTCGGCGAGCCAAAGGCCGACGGCACTTTCTGCGAGCAAGTGAGGGGCGTGGAGGTGAACGAGTCCACTTCCCAGGTGGCCATTGATATTCAGGTGTTCAATACCTGCAGCCCCCTCTTTTCCTGGGGGCGAGTGATAACGACAGGCATCGGGTATCCGTTCGACGTAAACATGAGTCTGCGCACACCGCTGGCAAGACGAACGGTAGTCGATAAGGAAAGCAGACAACCCGTCAGCATTGTTCAACCATCCGATAATTCGTGACGGAATGCGCCCCTCATCCGCCGGGGTGGTGGAGCTGCCGCCGACGCTTTCGCTGCACCCGCCCTTCTGAAAATGGTCCGGCACCTCAAGCAAGGTGTCGGACCATTTGGTCAATTCTCATCGATTGGCGGCAAGGGGCAAGGGGCAGGGGGCGGATAATTCTGGCTTCTGTATGGCGATGTGTTTACAGCGAGCCGTTTTCATCGTGGCTGACGGGCGGTCTCGGTGTAGTGCAGGACGAGGATGGCCTGCACGATCGCGGTCATGCGGCGAGGGCAGCAGCGCTGCTTGGTCAATATCTTCCGGGCCCTGAGGGTGGCGGCGGCGCGTTCGTCGAGTGCCAGGGTCTTGGCGTGGAGCTCATTGACTCATCCCCGGTGCGGCAGGTTCCACAGGTGGAGGGTGGTCTGGTCCTTGGCGACCGTGTACCAGGCGGCCTGCCCCGCTGATCGGGGAGATCCCGCGACGGAGAAGGGGTAGGCAATCCGGCCGCGCAGGGTCATCGTACGTGGGTCGACAAGCCAGTGGTGGGGGGCGTCCGCGTGGTACTCGGTGCCGACCACGGCGGTGTCGTCGTATGGGAACGCCGCCTCGTAGTCCCACCGAACGCGGTCGTCCTCGTTTGCGGGAGGGGGCACGGCTTCCTCGGCGTCCAGATGCCGCAGTTCCATGCCGTCCTCCGCCCGGTGCAGGTAGAGGGACCACTGCCCCAGATCCGTGGTCAGGAAGTACTCCCCAGACGGGCTCACGGCGAGGAGGACCTCCTCGATGAACCGCTGGACAGTGAGTCTCGCGCCATCCCAGTGTCCCCACAGCACGGGCGAGTTCTCCTCGCCCTCGCCGACAGTCAGCCCCATGTGCGCCGGGTCCGGGTGGGGGAAGTGAGTGGAGCTCGATCCCACGGTCATCGTCTCGGCCCGGGTCAGCACCGTGCCGTCGGCGGGGTCGAGGATCAGCCATTCCTCCTTGGTGTCGCGCCCCGAGTGGTTGCGGATGTGGGCCCAGAGGAGCCGGCCGTCCGAGGAGAAGGCCGCCGAGCCGCTGTCCGCGTGGCCGTGGTGGTAGTCGTCGGCGTACTCGGAGAACGAGGCATGGGCCTTGGTGCACACGGCGGCGGACCAACAACCGTGCCGGATCTCCCACCGCACGGCGCCGGTCGAATCCACGGCTCGCAGCGCGTGAACGCCGGCGAACACGGCGAGATCACCCGCGGGAGAGACCGCCACCGAGCCGTACCGGCGGGGCCAGGGCGCGGGGAAACGGACCTCCGTCCCGTCCCCGTCCAGGTTGCGGACGGCCAGCTCGGTGTCTCCGCGCTGCACCAGCAGCCTGCGCCCAGGCCAGTGCAGCACCTGTGGACCGTCCGCCGACGCGAGGTCGAGCGGAGCGGTGGCGGTGACCACGAGACGAGCGGCGAACTGGTTGGAATCCCCGTGGATGGCATCGTTCGGCACAGTCGTATGGTTTCACGCGCCTCGGATGGTGCAGGCGGCCTGAAGTCAGCCGCTCTGTCCAGAGTCTCTGCACCGTGTCTCAGGCCTGGATAGATCTCCAGGACTCCACAGCCGCTTCGGCGATGGCCTCGATGCGGTGTCCGTATGTCAGATGTCCATCAGACACGAAGCTGCCGTCCCTGAACGGCAACCCGCTGAACGTAGCGCGGAAGTGCCGGGGAGGTCCGCCCGGTGGGAGCGGCTCGTATGCCGCCAATGGCGCCATGTCATAGCTCGACCGTACCCCGTGCTTGTTCCGCGCCACCTGATGAGCCGCTACGCGAAGCAGCGCGTCAAGGCCCTTGTCCAGGTAAAGCTGCAACTGGCGGAATTGACCGTCAAGGTACTTCCCGTGAGCTCGGGAAGGGTGCTGCAGGAGATACGCACAGACCACAGGCGCGTGCCACTTGTACATGTGAGGATCGGCCTGCTCCTCAGAGAGGATTGCGTGGTAGTAGTCCACGCATAGGCCCAGCGGGCCGGCGACTGCGCCGCAGTCGCACTGAGCCGCAACGGGGTTATCTGCCATGGTCTGCAACATAGGTGGCCGGCAACAGCCTTGTCGACGGGATTTCGGCGCCGTCCGATGTCCTACCGGGCTGTATGCGGTAGGCCGTGGCACCTGGCAGGCCACGGAGCGCGGCTGGAGTACTGCCAGGCATACGGACAGCCTGGTCCACCTCCTTGCCGCCATGGTTCCCTGGATCAGCTCTTCGTGAAGCGCGTCCCAGCGACACAACGGAAGCGGCCTCATGGTCACAGACGTGATCATGAGGCCGCTCCCGTTTGATCTGCTTCGCCAACAGTGTCTCCGAAGACCGGCGGGCACCGGCCCATCACCGCAACGCGTTGATGAGCTCCTCCGGCTCAGGCTTGGAGAAGTCCAACGGACAGCCGTTCTCCTCTGTCTGGGGACCGGGGAGGTCGACGAGGCGACCACGCCATGGGTATCTCGAACGATCCAGGTACTGGCGGCGCTGCGGGCGGTGCGGCGACACACCACCCAGCGGGTGGTCGTCCCCGTCCACATCGACGCCGAGGAGCTCAAGAAGCTCCTGCTGTTCAACCGCCTGCTCAACGGTGAGCAGGTCACCATGTCCAGGGACCGGCCGCCTCTGCCCGCCCGAGCGCGGGAAATCCTCCCGGAGGGAGAGCGGGAGGCGCACCTGCGCGCAGCGCGGTGATCTTCAAGCGGTGGGGAGGCTTTCTCGCGTCTTGGGTGCGGAGTGTTCTCAATCACCTTCGGATGCGATAGAAGATCATTCGCACCTACTGTCTTACCTTGAGGTATACGTGAAGAAGTTCCTTCGTCTTCTCGCGGCCCAGCTGTTCGCCGCGATGTTCCTTCTCGCCGCCTTCTCCGGTCCCGCGCGTGCCGACACCCCTCAGAGCGACGCCGAACTCGCCGCCGAGTGGCAGGCCGCGTGGGACACCTACAGGTTCTACGACTCCGCGCCCCCTCCCTCTCCAGGTTCGGGGCAGAGCAGGGAGAAGGCCATGATCTCGGTCGAGATCGACGCCCCGGTCGAGCAAGTTTTCGATAAGTATTCGAACATCAACAACCACATCGGCATGCATTCGTTCCTGAAGCGTGTCGTCACCCACAACGACCGGCTTCAGGCCGGCACGCGCTACATCGACTTCACGGCCATCGAGGAGATCCCGTACGAGGGCGCGATCGTCACCAGCAAGACGCATGCGCAACAGCGCATCGACCGCGCCGCCCTCAAGTACGAGACGGACACCTGGTCGCTGCCCGGTGTCGTCACGCACCAGAAGATCGTCTTCGAGGAGGTGGACGGCGGGAAGACCAGGGTCACCGAGCAGCTCGTCTTCGACGCGGACACCTCGCTGATCGACTTCGTCGTCACGAACGGCGTCGCCTCCCACCAGGCGACGCAGGCAGCCCTCAAGCAGGCGATCGAGAGCGGCCAGCTCTGATCCGTCACCGGGCGGGACCCGCTCTTCGGCGCGTCCCGCCCGGTCCACCGCTCCTGTCCGCGGCGGGGGGCGGCGACTCGGTCGGCAAGTCGGACCCGGCTCCGGCCGTCCATCGGACGACGGCTCATGAAATACCCTCCGCCCCAAGACGGGCCTGTCGGAGCGTTGCCGATCAGCCGCCGACTGCCCGTCCCGGGGTTGCGAGGGTGTCGAGGGCGTCATAGTGCTCACCGCGAGGCTTCCTGATCTTTCCGCCCGTCTTCTCGCCGGTCGGCTGCATCGAGGACGCCTGCTCCGCCTCGTGCTCTACACCAGCGCCCTGACGGCCGAGCCCGCCGCGGTCCGCTCCCGCGTGATGCGGCGGCGCCGGGTCGGCAGCCCGAGCGTCGGGTTGGCGACGCCCCAGGCGGCGCCCTTGCAGACCAGCTCCTTGTAGACGGCGGCGAGCCGTCCGGTCAGGACCGCCTGCACGGCGCGGTCGTCGGCGGTGACGTACTGGATCAAGCCCTCCTTGCGGCCCAGTGAGATGCACTGATTGAAGTAGCGGATCGGCACGGTCGAGAGCTTCCCGCCGGTCAGGCGCGCCGCGATCGCGTCGGCGGCCTGCCACGCGGTCGGAGTTCCCGAGGCGCACGACATCCGCAGCGGCTTGTCCCCAGGGCCCATCACCATGGCCGCGTCGCCGACGGCGTACACGTCCGGGTGCGAGACCGAGCGCATGGTCCTGTCGACCACGATCTGGCCGGTGCCGGTGACCTCCAGGGTGGTCGCCTCCGCGATCGGGTGGACCGCGAAGCCGGTGGTCCACACGGTGACCGCGGCCGGGATGGCCTTGCCGTCGGCGGTGGCGACGCGCTCGGCTCCGACGCCGGTGACGGCGGTGTGCTCGTGCACGGTGATCCCGAGCCCGCCGAAGACCTTCCGCAGGTGCTCGCGGCCCTTGGGCGAGAGCCAGTCCCCGAGGTCGCCGCGGGCGGCGAGGGCGACGTCGAGGTCCGGGCGGGCCTCGGCGATCTCGGTCGCGGCCTCCACGCCGGTGAGGCCGCCGCCGACGACGACCACACTCTGCCCGGCGTCGAGGCGGGCCAGGCGCTCGCGCAGCCGGAGCGCTCCGGGGCGGCCGGCGACCTCATAGGCGTGCTCGGCGGTCCCGGGGACGCCCTGAGCGTTCCAGCCGCTGCCGAGGGCGTAGACGAGCGTGTCGTAGGCGAGTTCCTCGGTGCCGTTCGCGTCGACGACCGCGACGCTCTTGCGGTCCACGTCGACGCCGGTGACCTTCGCGAGCCTGAATTCGACGCCGGTGCCGGCGAACATCTTGCGCAACGGCCGCAGCTTGAGGTCCTGACCGGCCGCCAGCTGGTGCATGCGGACGCGTTCGACGAAGTCGGGTTCGGCGTTGACGAGGGTGATGGCGACGTCCTCGCGGCGGAGCCGCTTGGCCAGGCGGCCGGCGGCGATGGCTCCGGTGTATCCGGCTCCCAGGACGATGATGCGGTGCTGCATTTCCTGCTCCTGTCTGTGCGGTTCTGCCCCTTGAACCGGACGGCCCGCCGTTTCCTGACAGGGACGCGATGTGAAGCACGTCACATAGCGATCAGAAGGCGTTGAACAGGGGCTCCCCGTGGTCGGCGGCCGCCCAGTGCGCGGTCGCGCGGTCGAGCTTGTCGGGGTTGACCTGGTTGCGGAACGCGGCGATGCCCTCGGTGGTGACCTCCAGGCACATGACGCCGATGATCCGGCCGTCCACGACGGCCACGACGGCGGGGTCGCCGTTGGCGGTCCAGGCGTAGACCTCGAGCGCGCCGCCGACCAAGGCGCGCATGGCCGTGCTGGGTTTGAACAGGCCCCGCAGGAACTTCGCGACCGCGACGACGCCCTCGAACGCCTTGGCGCGGGCCGGGACCTTCCCGCCGCCGTCTCCGATCGAGATGGCGTCCTCGGTGAGCAGGCGCACGAGCGGCTCGGTCTGGCCGCTGGTGGCGGCTGCCAGGAACTCCTCGACGATCCGCCGGGCGGCGGCCTCGTCGATCTCGGTCCGGGTCCTGCCGTCCGCGACGTGTTTCTTGGCGCGGTGGAAGATCTGCTGGCTGGCGGCCTCGGTGATGTCGAGGATCTCGGCGATCTCCCGGTGCGGGTAGCCGAAGGCCTCCCGCAGCACGTACACCGCCCGCTCGTTGGGGGACAGGCGCTCCATGAGGGTGAGGACCGCGTAGGAGACCGATTCGCGCTGCTCGGCGGTTTCGGCCGGGCCGAGCATCGGGTCCCCGGCGAGCAGCGGCTCGGGAAGCCATTGGCCCACATAGGTCTCGCGGCGCGCCCGCGCGGAGGTGAGCTGGTTGAGGCACAGGTTGGTGAGGACCTTCGTCAGCCAGGCCTCGAGGACCTCGATGCGGTCGACGTCGGCGGCCTGCCAGCGCAGGAACGTCTCCTGCACGGCGTCCTCGGCCTCCGCGGCGGAGCCGAGGAGGCGGTAGGCGATGGCCTCCAGGCGCGGCCTGACGGCCTCGAACCGGTCGACGTCGTTCGCGGTCAAGGGCATGGCCCGATCCTAGAGCGGGCGACGCGGGTGCCGCGAGGCGATGCCGCGGGCCGGGATGCCGGTGATGGTGTCGCTGGAGCGTTCCTGCCGGCTGGATGGTGTTCGGCTCCAGCAAGTACGACGAGACACCCCCGTGGAAGCCTCAGCAGTACGGCGAGACACCCCCGTGGAATGTGAGGCGACGCGCCGACCTCACATTCCGGGGTGTTGTCTTGTCGTACTGCTGAAAGCACATGGGACGAAGGAAAGTCGGCGACACCATGACCACCCCATCCGAGCCAGGAGACGACCGGCTCGACCCATCCGGGCCAGGAGACGAGCGGGTCGATCCGGGCCTGAGCGCGATCATGAGCGAGCGGCGTCAGCTGATCAATCTCGCCTACCGGCTCCTCGGATCCCTGGCAGAGGCCGAGGACGCCGTCCAGGAGACCTACGCCCGCTGGTACGCCATGTCCCGACAGCAGCAGGAGGCCATCGCATCGCCCGGCGGCTGGCTGACGACGGTCGCCGGCCGTATCTGCCTGGACCTGCTCGGCTCGGCACGGGCCCGGCGCGAGCGCTACGTGGGCGAATGGATCCCCGAGCCGCTGCCCGACCGGACCGAGTGGATCAGCGGACGGCCGGGCGGCGCCACGCTCGACCCGGCCGACCGGGTCACCCTGGACGAGTCGGTCAGCATGGCCTTCCTCGTCGTGCTCGAAGCGATGACCCCGGCCGAGCGGGTCGCGTTCGTCCTGCACGACGTCTTCCGCTACTCCTTCGCCGAGGTGGCCGAGATCGTCGGCCGTACCCCGGCGGCCTGCCGCCAGCTGGCCTCCTCGGCCCGCCGCCGCATCCGCGCGGCGCAGACTCCTCCCGCTGCTCCGGCAGCCCCGCAGGCCGGCATCGTCAGGGACTTCAAGCGGGCCTGGGAGGCCAGGGACATCAACGCTCTCATCGGCCTCCTCGACCCCGACGCCACGGCGATCGCCGACGGCGGCGGCCTGGTCAGCGCCGCGCTCCACCCGATCGAAGGCGCCGAGCGGATCGCCCGCTACTGCGTCGATGTCGCCGGCGTGGCATCCGACCTGGCGATCCTGGAGCGTACGGTCAACGGTCAGCCCGGCCTGGTGCTTCAGCTGGACGACGTCACCGTGGCGGTGATGGCTTTCGAGGTCAGAGGTGACCGGATCAAGCGCATCTGGGGAGTGCGGAACCCCCAGAAGCTCCGGCCATGGACGACGGACTGACGCGCGCTGCTCACCTGGGACGGCCGGACCTGCGCCGTCCCAGATGAGCAGCGCTCACCAACGGTGGGGATCGCTCTGTTGCGATGCTCGGCTCCGGTCGAGCCGAGCATCGCCAGGCCGGCGGCCCAGCCGGCGGGATCGCCCATCAGAGAACCGCTTTCGGATCCGGGTCGGACCAGGACGGCATACATCCTCGTCCTCCCAGGTGGGAGGCGCTTTTCTCAGATGAACGATCAGGCCGGCTCACATTCCCGGCGGAAACCAGGCTTGAAGGTTCTGAGGGTTGATCGGCACCGAGACATGTTCGTGCGTGATCAACCACTTGTCGTTCGACCGTCGGCAACAAACCGTCGACCGCACCCATATCGCGCTCTGGAGTCCGTTCTTCCGCGTTCCGCTGTCCAGGTGGAGCATGTGCGCGAGCGCGAAATCCGCATTCGCCGCAATGGCGAGGTCATGCGTCTCCAGGCCGATGGGGCCCTCGTATTCATCGAACCACCGCACGAAGTTGCCGCGGACTTCATCGGATCCCGCGAACTGGAGAGGAGGAACGACATCGTAATAAACGATGTCGGGGGAATAATGTGACATGAGTCGGTCAATGTCCTTTGCCTGGCAGGCGTCGACTCGACTCTCCAAGAGCGCCCTGACCTCGGAATCGTTTGAAGTCATCGCATCCTCCGTCCAAGAATCTGACCGCGACCAGCTCACCTGGCGACGGCCCCTGTGGTCTCAGTGGTCCGACGACGCAGCCCGCTGGAGTGTGAGGCGCCACAAGCTGACGGACCTGCCGTACCAGCCCCGCCGGTGTTCCGTGCTGGATCAGGCGGCGCGGCCGGCTTTGAGCGAGGCCGCGGTGTCGACGACGCGGTGACCGCAGAGCTCGGTCGGCTCCGCATCCCCGAGTCACCAAGAGTGATCGGGCGGAGTGTCCGAAAGTTTGCTAACCTGTCCGCCTTCGTTGCAGCGTCGATGCTGCTCTCACCGATGATCCGGGGCGCCAGCATGGGGGACGGGTTTCCGCGTCGTGTGCGGTCCGGGCTGCGATCTGACGCTCGGCGCAGTCCACAACCGCACGAACTGGTCCATCTGGACACACCTTCCGGAGTCACACCGCACGAGTGGCGCGAGTGCACTCCCGCCATCACGCTGATGCCGGGCGATGGGAGTGGGCAGTCGTCGCAGGACCCCGAGGAGTGGGCGGCGCACGCCAACATGGAGCGGGCCGCGCATGCGCTCGGCGTGGTGCTGGGGCGGCTGGGCAAGGACGATCGGGAGAACTTCCAGCAGTCCTTCCACCGCGTCTGCTGCCTCAACTCCCGTGACCCCGAGGAGATCCTCGTCGTCAACCAGGTCCTTCATCTCCTCGACGAGGAGATGAAGAAGCCGGACTACTGCTGACCCTCGCCTCGGCGGAGGTGATCGGTCAGGTCTTCACCGAGGCGTCTGGGGAAGGGGCCCGTGCTGTGCGGGAACCCCAGCCGCCGGGCCAAGCCACCGACATGGAGCCGCACCGCCGCCTCGACCAGCGTGGCGTAGCCGTCCGTCGCCGTGCGGGCGCGGCGCCGGGCCGTCACGGTGATGACCACCGGGACCAGCAGCCCCGGCCACCACAGCGCACCGACCAGCAGATACAGCAGGCCCCAGCCGCCCAGCGCCGCGGCGCGACTGACCTCCGTACGTGCGGCGGTGACCGCGGAACGAGTGGGCTCGGGGACGTGCAGCCACAGATGGGGCCAGACGACCGCCAGTTCGAGGCCCAGGCTGCGGTGCAGACGGATGTCCACGGCCTGCATTCTGTCGCCCATCCAGGTCGGACGCCGCGGAGCCTCGTCCGAGATCTCGCTCAACCTCCGGGCGGCAACGTCGAGTTCCGCTTCGGCATCCTGCCGGGCGGACCCGTCCAGGGCATGGCTCAGAGCCGCGACGCGGCCGACCTCGTCACGGCGGAGCCGGTAGCGCTGCTGTCGTCGCGCCACACGGCGGTGTGCGAGCCATCGCAGCGGTGGCCCCCACCGGCGCCAGTCGGCGGCGAACCAGAGCCGCTCCAGCAGGGAGCCGATCGCCTGCGCCACGACCCCGCAGGCGGCCGAAGACAGCAGGAACACGATCAACAGCAGCGCGGTACCCGCGACTGAGGCGCTCAGGGACTTCGCCTTGCCATCGGTGATCTCCAGGAGGCGGCCCACCTCGTACCAGCCCGTGTGCCCGAGCTGCCACGCTGCCGCGAGGGTGGCGAGGAAGAGGGCTCCCGGCAGGACGAGCAGGGTGAGCCAGCGCTCGGCGAGCTTCTTCCCCAGCTCGGAGAGCAGGTCGGACACCTCAGGTCCGCTTCAGGAGCATCGGTGCGCGGCCGATGCCGCACACCGGCGGTCCGCCCCGCTCGTCCTCGACCCAGTGGAACCGCGTACAGGGACTCTGCCGCGGACACAGGTAGATGTCCTTCCCCGCGCGCGGCGACAACAGGCCCAGCACACCCGTTCCCTCGCGGGTGCCGCCGTACACCCCCACGGCGTCGCCCGCGTGAACGAGGGCCTGGTGGAGCTCGCGCAGCGGTTCGGCCGGCGAGGTGTCGTTCTCCAGCGCGGAGAGCACTCGATCCAGAGGGGCGGCGTCACCACGCTCCGCGAGCAGCACCTCCCTGATGGCCTGCTGCTGTCGACAGACGTAGGCGATCGCGTTCTTCTCCTCGGCCTGTCCCTGGTCCGGCATCCAGCCCTCCTTCTCGCTCGGCGACCATCTTCGAGATCTTCACGCGGCCTGGCAACTTCCCTGCGCGCACTCTAGGTTGGGCCGAGCGGGCACACAGAAGGGCAGGGAGACGCACCGGCGATGTTCAGGGAACACAAGGACCTTCGTGAGGCGGTCTGGGACAGGCTGCGGTGGATCGCCGAGACGGAGGATCTCTCGCACGCCCTCGCTCCGGGCGCGTCACGGGAGGCCGACCAACTGTCCGTGCGCATCCGGGGCGTGAACCCGGCGGCCATGCCCAAGGACACCGTCGTCGACTGCTACCAGTTGGGCATGCTGCTCTGGTACCGCGGCCTGGCGCGAGAGGACGACGGCGAGCTCGGCCGCGCGGTCTCGTACCTCACCGTCGGCTTCGAGGCGGGCGCCCCCTGCCCGCTCCCCGAGCCACTGCTGCCGTTCGTCATCGACGCCGCGGCGCAGAAGGCGAGCCGGCGGCTGCCGACGCTCGAGACCCAGCCCCGAGCCGTGATCGACGACCAGGTGCGGCTGTGGGAGCGCATCGCGGAATCCTGGCCTTCCGACAGGCCGGGACGTGGGCAGGCACTGTCCCAGCTCGGAACCGTCCTCGCGATCAGACACAGACGCACCGGGGACATCGACGACCTGAGACGGGCCCTGGCCGCCTGCCGCCGCTCCGTCGACGTCACACCGGTGGCCGACGCCCTGTGGGAACGGTGCGCCGGCAATCTCGTGCTCCTGCTCGGGCGGTGGTTCCGGCTGGCCGGCTCGTCGGGCACCCCCTCGGGCGAGATCGCCCACCTCGACGAGGGCATCGCTCTCGCCCGGGCGGTCATCGACAGCGTCCCCGCCGTACCGGCCGCCCACCCCGAGCGCTGCCGGCTCCTGAGCGTTGTCGGGGTGGCCTTGCGGAACCGCTCCCTGCGCTCCGGCAGCACCGCGGACCTGGACGAGGCCATCGCCGTATCCCGCCAGGCGCTGGACACCACCCCGCCGGGCCACGAGTCGCTCTCCCGGCACAGCGCGAACCTGTCCGAAGTGCTGCGCATGCGGTTCGAACGGCGGCAGTCGACCACGGATCTGACCGAGGCGGTCCACGTCGCCGAACGAGGGATCGAGCGGGGTTCGGAAGACGACCCCGAGCGCGGCCAGATCCTCGTGCACCTCGCCGCGGCGCTGCACGAACGGTACCGCGCGGACCGGAACCCGGCGGATCTGGCCAGGGCGGCGTCGGCCGCCCGGGAGTCCGCGCGCACGGTGCCGCCGGAGCACGAGGACCGTGCCGTCACCCTGCACCGGCTCTGCCTCGTGCTGCAGGACTCCTTCTCGAGCACGGGACACACCGGTGATCTGGCCGATGCCGCGGAGGCAGCCCGCGAGGCCGTCGCCGCCTTCAGCGGCGCGCAGCACACACCCGTCCTGGTCAACGCGGTCCACGCCCTGCGCGCATACGCGGAACACCTTGGCGACCCCACGGCAGCCGAGGAGGCCGTACGCCACAGCCGCGAGGCCCTGCGTCTCACCCCCGGAGCGGGCGACGACCGTGCGCAGGCTCTCGTCCTGCTCGCCGCGGCGCTGGAGACCCGGCACGGACTGCGGGAAGACCGGCCCCCGACCGAGTCGGACCCCTCGCGCGGGCAGTGCCCGGATCTGGACGAGGCGATCAGACTGCGCCGCGAGGCCCTGCGCGTGGACGAGCCCGACTCACCGGCTCGGGCTCTGCGCCACGCTCATCTCGCCATCGCGCTCCAGCGGCGAGCCGAGCACCACGCGGGAAGCCGTGGTGCGGAGCCGGTCGCGGCCGACCTGGACGAGGCCGTCGGACACGGCGAGGCGGCGGCCGGACTCCTGGACGAGGAGCACGCGGACCGGCCCGCGGTCCTGGCCAACCTGGGCGCCGCCCTGCAGAGCCGCTTCGGACTCACCGGCGACCCGGCCGACCTGGACCGGGCCGTGCGCCACGCCCGCGCAGCCCTTCGCGTTATGGGCGAGGACCATCCCGAACTTCTGAAATGCCGGCAGCTCCTCGCGGACGTCCTCCACGGGCGCGGAGTGCGGGAGGGGCGGGTGGCGGACCTGGACGAGGCCGTGGCCATGGGCCGGTCGACGGTCGACGCGGCCCGTGCGCAGCCGTCCGGCGAGGCAGCCGGCCTGTTGTCGACCCTGCTGTCGGATCTCGGCGAATGCCTGCGCGCCCGCAGTGAGCTCACCGGGTCGCGCGCCGACCTGAACGAGGCCATCGCCCTGGGCCGCCGGGCCGTGGCCGCCACCGCCAAGGACGGAGTCACATGGCCACTCACGGTGAGCCGGCTCGGCGTCGCCCTTTACCGGCGTGCGAGGACCGGGACGCCCGGCGATCTGACCGAGGCCATCATGATGACCCGTGCGGTCCTGGCGTCGGCTCCGGCGACCAGCCCCCTGCGCGCGGGTGGCAGGTCCAATCTCAGCCTCATGCTGTGGGCCCGGTACGAGGACACCCAGGACCTGGCGGACCTGGACGAGGCCATCGGCCTCGTGCGCGCCGCCCTCGGTGAGCTGACGGCGGACGACGATCCCGCCGCGGTCGCCCTCTGCGCCTCCAATCTCGGTGCGGTGCTGCGGCTGCGCCATGAGGCCACCGGCGACACCGGCTCGTTGGACGAGGCGATCACTCTGGCACGGCAGGCGGTCCAGGGCGTCGCACCCGGCCATCCGGACCGGCTGAAGGTGCTGTACGGCCTCGGTGTGGCGCTCCGGTCCCGGGCCGAGAGGAACGACTGCGCGCAGGACCGCATGGAGGCGGCCCGCGTGCTGGCCGAGGCGGCGGACGCGCCCGCGGCGGCCGCCGCCCCGGCCATCCGGGCGGCACGGATGGCGGCCTCCCTGCTCATCCGTCCGACGGACACCGACCCCGCCTCATGGGAGCGGGCCGCCCACCTGCTCGAAGCAGCGGTACGGCGGCTGCCGACGGTGGCACCACGGCGACTCGGGCGCCGGGACCAGCAGACCAACCTCGCTTCCCTCGCCGGGCTGGCCGCCGATGCGGCCGCACTCGCGCTGAACGCCCCGGGCGCTCCCTCTCAGCAGGCGGCCGCCCGCGCCCTGCAGCTCCTCGAACAGGGCCGGGGCATCCTGATCGGCCAGGCACTGGACACCCGTGGTGATCTCACAGAACTGAGAGCCGGACACCCGGAACTCGCGCGGCGGTTCGAGACGCTGCGCGACGGACTCGACGCGATCGACGACACGGACGGCTTGACGCTGCCGCTGCGACCGGGCGCGGAAGGCAGCCCGGACTTCGCGCTCGCGCCCGCTCCGCACGACCGCCGAGCGCGTATCGCCACCGCGCTGGATGAGACGGTGGCGCGGATCCGGGAGTTGCCCGGCCACGAGGCCTTCCTGCTGCCGCCGGATGCTGACGCCCTGGCACGGCAGGCGACCGAGGGCCCGATCGTGCACATCAACGTCAGCGGCTACCGCAGCGACGCGATCCTGGTCACGAAGGACGGCATCCGTTCACTGGCCCTTCCCGGTCTGACCGCGCCGACGGTCATGGAGCAGGCCGACGCCTTCTACGCGGCCCTTTCCGACGCGCACGACGACGACCTCGACCCGCCTCGCAGGATCGCCGCCCAGCGCACGGCCCGCACCGTCCTGGAGTGGCTGTGGGACGAGGCCGCCGGCCCCGTCCTGGACGGACTCGGATTCACTGCGCGGCACGGGAACGGTCCGCTGCCCCGGATGTGGTGGATCCTGGGCGGACCTTTGAGCCTCCTGCCGATCCATGCCGCGGGCCGCCACACCGGGCCACCGGGGGAGTGCTCCCGCCACACGGTCATGGACCGGGTGATCTCTTCATACACACCGACCGTGCGCGCCCTGGCCCACTCGCGCGAACGTGCCGCGGCCCCAGCCGCCACGGACCGTGCGCTGATCGTCGCCATGCCGACCACCCCCGATCACGGCCCCTTGGGGTACGCCGAGTCCGAGGCCGAGCGGGTCCGCCTCCACTATCCCGACTCGCGGCTCTTGATCCGTCGCGACGGCACCCCGGCCGGCGGTGAGCACAGCCCCGTCAAGCGCCACGTCATGGACGAACTGCCGCAGTGCGCGGTCGCTCACTTCGCCTGTCACGGCCAGAGCGACCCGCTGAACCCGTCCAGCGACCGGCTCCTGCTGGAGGACCACCACACGGCCCCCCTCACGGTCGCCGAACTGGCCCGCCACCGCCTGGGCAAGGCCCGGCTCGCCTATCTGTCGGCCTGCGGTACGGCGTGGAGCCCAGCCGCCGGCCTCACGGACGAGTCCATCCACCTCGCCTCGGCCTTCCAGCTCGCCGGGTTCCCTCATGTGATCGGCACGTTGTGGGACGTCTGGGACGAGGACGCCCCGGACATCGCGGACGCCGTCCATCGGAGCATGACGTCCGGACACGGCGGCCTCCGCACGGACAGCTCCGCTCAAGCCCTGCACGGAGCGGTGCGTGCCGCCCGCGACCGCAACCCTCGTACCCCGACCCGATGGGCATGCCACGTCCACTACGGGGCATGAGCGGGCACCTCGGAGGTGCTTCCTGGGCTCAGCGTGCTCGCCGTCACCGGGCCGTGTCCCGCCGATCCCCGTAGGTCTCCCCGCTGCGTGAGCACACCCGGCTGCCCGCTGGGAGCTCCGCGAAGACGGCCACCCCACCAAAGCCGAGGTTGCCGCCGCAGTGGATTCCGAGATCAAGGTGGAGTCTGGACATTCCATTCGAAGGAGGATTGAGTGATGAAAGTTAATTCGAAGATTTCGGGGTTGATTGTGGGTGCATTTTTCATTCCATTGTCCTTGATTGGGTGCACGGAGAGGGGGGAGTCGGGTGGGGAAACAGAGATTTTCGAAATTGCCAACACCGAAGAGGTTGTCGGCAAGAGGGGTGAAGAAGTGTTGACGCTCAGGAAGCACTATATGATCCTGAATCCACCGAGGGACCTGATGGATCTGAAGGATTCGGTTGAAGGATACGTCAAGGATCATCCGGTCGAAAGTGGGAACAGATTCCTTCATCTGTCTTTCTACAGGGAGAGTGGCGACCTGCCGAAGGACTGGCAGCCTGATGAAGGTTACCTGGACACGGACCGGCTGGAACATCACAAAAACGATCTCATTGCATCGATCAATTGGTCGGACGCCCAACCCGAAAAAGAATACGATGTCTATGACAAAAGTGAGGAAGGAAAAATCCTGAAGCGGATGCGTTTCGTTGAGGATCGGCTTGTTGAGTGAGTGCGCCGGACCGGCGCGCCTCCCGCACAGCGGGCCTTCGAGGAGGCTGAGCGCAGAGATCGGCGGTAGGGAGTTGATCTTCGCGCCGGGGGCAGGCGGGCAGGGGGTGTCAGCCGGCCTTGGGCGGGTCCTGCGGCTGCGCGTGCTGCAGTTGGACGCAGCATTCACCGGGGCGTGGGGCGAGGATCGCCTGAACGGCCGTGGCTTGCAGTCCTTGCAGGTATCCGGTGAGGAAGGCGTGGTTCATGCCGCAGACGAGGTCGGGGGCCTGGGCGGCGAGGGGGTGAAAGGGGCAGTTGTGCAGCCGTAGCCGGTCGGGGGCTTCCCGGGTGGGTTCGAAACCGTGCTGGTCGAGCATGGGCTCGCACAGGGTCAGGCCGCGTTCGGCGCCGAGCCGGCCGGGGCGCAGGCGTGCGCGGTCCTGCTCGCCGAGTTCGTGGCCGCGCTGCCTGGCGGTGCGTACGACGGCGTCCGCGGCGGTCTCGTTGTCGCCTTCGGTCAGGACGGCCTGGAGGAGGAGGCCGGCCAGCAGTTCGTGGCGGCGGTCGGGGATGCTGACCTGGATGGGGCTGTCGGTCGGCTCGTAGACCTTGGGTTGCCGGCCGACCTTGCGCAGTCCGGTGGGGGAGACGTACCGAGCGCGGAGCAGGCCGGCGTCGACCAGCTTGTCCAGATGGAACGCGGCGAGTTTGCGGGAGATGCCGACGCCGGTGGCTGTCTCCTCGCGGGTGACGGGCTGGCGGGCACGGCGGATGAAGGCGAAGATCTGCCGCCGGGTGCCCTCGCCGAGCACGCTGAGGGAGTCGAGCGCGGCGTCCGCCGGGGAGGTTGGCTGGCTCATGTCGGAGGTCACGCCTTCACGATAACGCCAGCGTGCATTGTCAGGCGATGGGGAGCAGCATGTCATCGGCCTTACTTGACCACCGTCTCCAATAAGACCAAAATCTATTGGTGAAAAGGAGGTGGCCGTGATGACCCAGCCGCATCAGGCCAAGCAGCCGGTCAGCGCCATGCTCGCCGGCCCGTACGGACACCCGTTCCATCCCATGCTGGTCACGATCCCGATCGGCGCCTGGGCGGCCAGCCTGGTCTTCGACATCGCCTCTCTGCTCGTGGCGGATCCGCGCTTCCTGTCCCAGGGGGCGATGTGGCTGATCGCGGTCGGCGTGATCGGCGCCCTGGGCGCGGCGATGGCAGGATTCCTGGACCTGTTCGCGATCCCCACGGGCACCCGCGCGTTCCGGCTGGCACTGACCCACATGACGCTGAACCTGCTGGTGACCGCCGCCTACCTCGGCAATTTCCTGTGGCGGCACTCCGAGACCGTCACCGGCAGCGTCGCCGCCGGGCCGCTGACGCTCAACGCCGCCGGCTTCCTGACCTTGGCCGTGTCGGGATGGCTGGGCGGCAGGCTCTCCTACCGCTACGGCGTCCGCGTGGCCGACGAGGCGACCCAGGCCGAAGGGTTCGTGCCCGCCGGCCGTACCCACTGACACACCGCATCGGCTGCCGCACGGTCCCCGTGCGGCCACCATGATCAACCTGGAGTTCTCATGAACATCGCCGCACTGGTCACCTGGGTGATCACCGCTCTCGGTGGCTTCTACATGCTCGGCACCTGGCTCTCGCGCGGCGGCGCCCGCGGCGGCAGCCACCTGCCAGTCCCGGTGATCTTCAGCCATTTCGCGCTGGCCGCCGTCGGCCTGGTCGTCTGGATCGTCTACCTCATCGCCGACCTGGACGCGCTGGCCTGGATCGCCTTCGTCCTGCTGGTGCCCGTCGCCCTGCTCGGGGCCGTCATGCTCAGCCGGTGGATCCCGGTGTACCGTGCCCGCGCCACCGTCGCTCCGGCGGCAGGCGAGCACACCGCCCCCGCCGAGCGGCACTTCCCGGTCGCCGTGGTGGCCGCGCACGGGCTGCTCGCCGTGGTGACCGTGCTCCTGGTCCTGCTCTCCGCCCTGGGCGTCGGCGGCAGCTGACATGCCCCAGGGCTCCACCGCCTTCCCCCCAACGGGAACGACTACCATGACCTCCACCGTCCTCGGCGCCCTGCGCACCGATGCCCGCCCACGCAGCGAATTCCGCGCCCTGACCGGTCTGCCCGGATGACCGGCGCGTCCCAGCACAGCTCGAAGGACCATCGTCATGGAAATCTGGATCAACCCCGCGTGCAGCAAATGCGCTTCCGCGCTCTCGCTGCTGGATGACGCGGGCGCCACCTACACCGTGCGGCGCTACCTGGAAGAACCGCCGACCGCCCAAGACATCGAAGACGTGCTGCAGCGCCTCGGCATGCAGCCCTGGGACATCACCCGCCTCACCGAACCCACAGCGGCCGAGCTGGGCCTCACCGCGTGGCCGCGCGACGAGAGCCACCGCCGGCAGTGGGTCACGGCGCTGGCCGCCCACCCGATCCTGATCCAACGGCCCATCATCACCGCGGACGACGGAACGGCGGTGGTCGGCCGTTCACCCGACTCCGTACGATCCCTCCTGCCGTAGCGGCCGGGCCCACGCCGGGGCCGCACGCCCTGTCCGCCCTGCCCAGACTCGGGGCGCATCTGATCGGCGGGGCGGGACCGCTCGTTCCGCTGCGTCCGCCCGTACGGCGGTGCCGGGCTAAGATCGCGTCCCGTGCTTCCGGATAGTTTCTGGCGGATTATCAGGGTCGGATTAGTAGGTCTGGTCCTTGCGGCGGCGGCCGCGGGCCTGGTGCTCGGCGACGCCTGGCTCTGGGTGGCCGTCGAATGGTCGCCGCCGGCCTATACGGAGTTCTACGCGCGCGGCGGGTTTGACACCTCGACGGTTGTGGCGCTGCTCGGGGCCGCTCTGGTGAAGGCCGTGCTCCTGTGGATGATCCTGCGTACCCCCGCGCCGGGACCGCTGGACCGCCGGGCGAAGGCGCTGCGCCGACTGCTGTATCTGGCGGTGGCGTACACCCTCGTGCTGTGGTACCCGATCGCGCTGCTCCCCGACGCGGTCGACGCGGCATTCCAGCTCGCGCTGTGGACCGCGGTCGACGCCCTCTACCTGCTCGTCATCCGCTGGCGGTCCCGCATGCTGCGCGCGGCGGCCGGAGCGATGTTCGCGGTCGAACTGGCCGGGATGGCCGACGAACTGCTCGACGAACTCGACCTCCCGGAGCTTGGATCGGGCGGCATCGTCGAACTGGGCTTGATACTGGGCGGAGTGGCGGCGACCATCATCACGGTCGTCGGGCAGCGGCGCGACGGCCGGTGGAGCCGCGGCACGCAGGCGGCCGGGTGGTTGTCGGTGGGCGTCTACGCGCTGGTGATCCCGCTCAACTTTTTCTTCGGAAGGGTCTCCAGCGGCAATCTGGCGATGGTGGTCATGATGGACGCGGTGTGGCTCGTCAGCACCGTGTGGATCGCGGCGACCGCCCGTGAACTGCCCGCTGAGGGCCGCCCGGCGGATCTTCCGCCCGCGCGGCGGCGCGTGATCCGCGTCGCGGTGGCGGCCGTGGCCGTACTGCCGATCATCGCACTGATCCACCCGGAGCAGACCCCGCACCTCACCTACACCGGCTGGTCGATGGACTGCTATGACCGGCCCAGCTTCGGCGACCTGAAACCCGCGGAACGCGACGCCGAGTTCCTGTGCCGGGCGCGGAGCACAGAGGGCGGAGTCCCGCCCATGTTCCCGGACAGCCTGTCGGACCAGCAGATCCTCGCGCACGGGCGGGCGCTGTGCCGTACAGAGGGCCGCGACGGGCAGAAGGCGATTCTGACGCGGGCCGGGAGCGCGCGGCCCGCCTGGGGCGCGGATCCGTGGGACCTCGTCTACGTCTGTCCGGAGATCGTCGGCGCAACCCATCCCGAGCTGCTGCGGTCGACCGCGGAGACGGAGGCGGCGAACGCCGCCTACCTCGCCGAGGAGAACGCGAAGTGCCGCGACCCGTGGCCCCGGACGAAGGGTGTCGTCCAGGCCACGGCCAAATACTTCCTGTTCGTCGACGGCGATCCCGGCTATCTGGTCCACGACCCGAAAGACGGAGCGGCCGACGAGGCGGCGGAGCAGGCGATGGAGAAGGTCTACGACGACAGCACCCTCATCGGGGTGGCCGGCAGCGCGGTGCTCATCGGGCACGTCGAAGACGTCGTTGATCTGTGCCTTGCCGTGAAGGCCTTCCGCGCCGCGCCGCCACTGCGGACGGCCGGGTGGGATCAGGTCAACGAGGTGCCGATCGTCAGCCGCAGCGGCCGGCTCACCGTGCCGGAGATGGGCGAGGACGGAGAAGTGGGCGCGGGTGCCCCGATGCCGAACCTGGCGATCGCGGGGAAGGGCCGCTACCGGCTCCGTGTCTACGTGCGGGTCGACGATGCAGGGGAGGAGCAGCACCTGGTCGTCGTGTTCCCGGGCGCGTCGAGGAAGCGGCTCAAGCTGAAGCCGTGAGCGGTGGCGGGGCGCACACTCTTCTCCGCCGTGGGTGCCGATCTCTCCGCCCCTGCCGGAGCATCTTCCTCAGCCCGATGACGGGCTCTACGGAACGGGGGCTGTTATACGTCGGTTTCGAGACGGTACGGGCGTGTTTCATTGCTATGGTCGCGCGCATGCGATCGAATTACCTCGCCTGGGACGATGCGGTGGACCTGTTCGAGCGGCGCGGGCTGCCGAAGGGGACGTACGAGAACCTGTACGAGGAGGAGTACATCCTGGTGCCGGGTCCCGCCACGGTGACCGGCGAACTCCCCCTCGACGAGCACGAGCGGGCACCGTGGCGGGAGGACACGCCCGAGGCGGCAACCGGGTACGTCGTGGACGGCGACCTGGTCGTCGACGGGAACATCACCGCTGTGGACGACGGGGCCGCCGCGCTGATCGTCCTCGGGGACCTGCGGGCGAGGAACATCTACCTGGCCGGTGACGCGAAGCTGGTCGTGCGCGGCAACGTGACGGCCGAGACCTTCGTCGGCGACATGACCGACAAGCTGGTGATGATCCATGGGGACCTGCGCACCACCGTCTCGATCTTCTGGAACGAGTTCTGCCCTGACCTGGTCACCGGCGCCCTCCACGGCAGGACCCTCGCGCCGGCCTACCTCGACCTGTCCACCGCCTCCATCGGCACTCTGATCGACCCGGCACCCGAGGTCCCGCTCAGCCACCTCCTCGTGCCCGAACTGCTGATCACCGGCACTCCCGGCCCCGACGACCTCCCCGAGTTCGGCATCCGCGGCGACACCCTGCGCGACCGCCTGCTGGCCGGCCTCCCCCTCACCACGACCCCCTGACCCGCAGCGGTAGCGGCTCGTGGGCGTCGGCCCATAGAGGGTTCGACAGATGACGGACAGCGCAGCCCCGGGGCCGATGACGCTTCCGGGGCTGCGTGGTGGCTCGTCAGCCCGGCCGCGGGGGAGAGGCGGTTCTACAGGGAGGCCGGCCGAAAATGATCTGCGCCATAGCTTGGTCTTGGCCAGGGTCGCGTCCACCTCCGATGAACGGCCGCGAGCGGGAATCCGAGATCGCGAGAAAATATTTTGCCGCGCGGCACAACACCTTCACCCCTTCGGCCGTCTGGGACATGACGACCGAAGGGACGACAAGTGGATGACGAACCGGGCTTCGACGACTTCGTGGCCGAGCAGGCAGATGCGCTGCTCCGCTACGGATACGTCCTGACCGGAAACCCTCATGACGCCGCCGACCTGGTCCAGGAGGCTCTGGTACGGCTGCGCGGTGCCTGGCCGAAAGTGCGACGCAAAGACAGTCCGCACAGCTATGTCCGGACCACGATGGCGCGGCTGCACATCAGCATCTGGCGGCGGCACAGGCGTGAACACCTCACCGGAGAGCCGCCGGAGCGGGTTCACCACGATGCCTTCCCTCCCGATGAGGATCAGGGGCTATGGGAAGAGCTGGCCGTGCTGCCCCGCAGACAACGTGCCGTGCTGGTGCTGCGCTATTACGAGCAGCTCACGGACGCCGAGATCGCCGAAGTGCTCGGCATCTCTCCCGGTACCGTACGCGGCTATGCCTCCCGGGGCTTGGACAAGCTGCGTTCCTCCCTCTCCCCCTCACCGGTGACCCACGGGAGCATGCGATGACCGATCTGGAAGACAAGTTGAGCCGCGTCCTCTCCGGGGCGGCGCACCGCGCGCCGCAGGCGCCGGCCGGGCTGAGCGCGGCGGTCAAGGCGCGCCATCACCGGCGGCGGGCGCGGGCCGCCGCCGCGCTCGCGGCCGCGGCCGTGATCGTGGTGGCAGGCGGGGCGGGCGCGGCGGTGAGCGCCCTGCGCGCGACGGCCGCGCCGCACCCCGCGGTCAACGCGACCGGCGAGGCCAAGCCGTCTGCGGGTCAGCTCCCGCCGCCCATCGAGAAGGTGTGGCCGCAGGCCGTACACAAGATCCCGGCCACGTTGCCCGACGGCCGCGACTACTATCCGCAGCTCCTTCTCGACGATCGCACGCTGCTGGTCATGACGGGCGTTCTCGACGGGAACCGTCAGTTCCTGTGGGGCTACGACCTGGACACCGGCGTGCCCAGGCAGATCGCCGAGATCCCCCCGACGAAGGGGTCAGCGATCTTCGCCGACGACGTCGCCGCCGGTGGCGGCAGCATCGTCTGGTGGGCGTCCTACAAGGAGGCGGGCGGCCCGCGGGTCGCCCGCATCTGGACGGTGCCGGTCACCGGCGGCCGGCCTCGGCCGGTGACCGACGTCCCCCTCGGGAACGTCATGAAGCAGGGGCACATCAACGGGCTGACGGTGGTGGGCTCCGACGTGGTCTTCGCCTACGAGAAGGGCGGGGTCTACCGGGTGCCGCTGAGCGGGGGCCGTCCGCAGTCGGTGAAGGGCGCCGAGCGGCATCACATCCTGCAATGGCCGTGGGTGGGCGCCCACCACGGAAAGGCGATCTTCCGCGAGCTGCTCAACGCCGAGACCGGTGAGCGGCGCGACGCCGTGGTCAGGGCTGATGAGGAGGTCAGGTGCGGCGTCGAGCGGTGCGCGGGCATAGCGGTGCGATACAAGACCGTCAAGGTCGAACGTCCCCGCGACCGCTCCGGGAAAGAGATCAAGTGCGGCACCCGCCGGTGCCCGGACACGGCGCGGACCCAGACCGTCCTGCGCAGGTTCGTCCGCGACCGCGACGGCTCCCGGGAGCGC
The DNA here is from genome assembly GCF_030811595.1 of Streptosporangium brasiliense. Classification (NCBI taxonomy): domain Bacteria; kingdom Bacillati; phylum Actinomycetota; class Actinomycetes; order Streptosporangiales; family Streptosporangiaceae; genus Streptosporangium; species Streptosporangium brasiliense. Next base: position 7,472,176 of record NZ_JAUSRB010000002.1, on the reverse strand, counting down.
GAACTGCCGCCCGGCTTCCAGATCGGCGACGACGCCGGCCTTGAGCGCTTCTTCAAGGTCAGTGGGATGAGTCCGGAAGACCGGGGCGTCCTGACGCTCTACGACGTCGACACCGGCAGGTCCGCCGATCTCGGCATACGGCCGGACGGCACAAGAGGCATGGCGATCCCCGACGGCGGCCTCGACCGGCTGATGACCTACCAGATCGGCAACGAGATGTACGTCCTGGACCTGGCCACGATCAAGTAAGGGATTCGAGACGGCAGGCGATGTCTCGCCAGAGACCGTTTGACGGGAAGTGCGCAGGCGGGTGACACCGGGGGCGCGCACTTCCCGTCAGACGACCACACTCCGGCTCCGGCGACAGTGGGTCCAGCCTCGCCTCCGCTGTGAGCTGCGACAACGACGGATTCCGCAACGATCGCTAACCTGCGGGCTATGGAACGGCGTGACATTGAGATCTTTCTGACCCTGGCCGAGGAGCTGCATTTCGCCCGTACGGCCGAGCGGCTGGGCGTCAGCGGCGCCCGGGTGAGCCAGACGATCAAGCAGTTGGAGCGCCGGTTCGGCGTCGCGCTGTTCCAGCGGACCAGTCGGCAGGTGACGCTCACCCCGGTCGGCAGCGCGCTGCGTGAGGATGTGCAGGCCGGATATCAACGCATTCAGGAGGGCATCGCCAAGGCCATCGCCGCCGGGCGTGGCTTTTCCGGGATCTTGCGGGTGGGCTTCTCCAGTCCGCTGGTGGGGGAGGCCATCATGGCAGCCGCTGAGGCGTTCCGCACTCGCCATCCAGACTGCGAGGTGCGCATCCGCGAGGTGCACCTGTCGGATGCGTTCGGTGCGTTGCGCACCGATGAACTCGACCTGCAGGTCACCGAGCTGCCCGTGCAGGAGACCGACCTGTCGAGCGGGCCCGCCCTGCTGCGTGATCCCCGCGTGCTGGCCGTCTCCTCCGGGCATCCTTTCGCCCGCCGCGACAGCGTCACGGTGGAGGATCTCGCCAGGGACACCGTGCTCGTGCCCGCCGACGCGCCCGAATATCTGCTGGACGCGCTCATCCCGGCGCAGGCGCCCAGTGGGCGTCCCATCCAGCGCGAGCAAATACTGACCTCGCGGCAGGAATTGCTGACGCTGGTCAGCGGCGGCGCGGGGATGGCCGTGGTGGGCAGCCAGGCCACGCGGTATCACGCCCGGCCGGACATCGTCTACGTGCCCATCGCCGACCTGCCGCCGATCGAGTACGGACCGGTCTGGCCGGTCGGCGGCCAGACCAGCAGGGTGCGTTCGTTCACCACGCTCCTCCGCGCGGAGCTCGATCGCTAACCCAGGAGTTATCGATCGTTTCGGATCTCGTCGTTGTTGCAGGTAGGTGAGGCGCCGAGGATGGAGACATGGCAACGACGAAGGAAAACATCATGACGAACCCCATCCCCGAGGAGTACAAGGGCGGCGTTCCCTACCTCAACGTGCACGACGCCAAGGCGGCCATCGACTTCTACAAGAAGGCCTTCGGCGCGGAGGTGAGCATCGAGATCCCACGCCAGGGAGACAAGATCGCACACGCCGAGTTCCGGATCGGTGACGCGGTCTTCATGCTGCGCGACGAATACCCCGAATACCACTTCCGCAGCCCGAAGACGATCGGCGGTACACCGGTCAACCTGCTGGTCTTCGTACCGGACGTCGAGACGTTCGCCGAGCGGGCCACAGCTGCGGGAGCGCGCGTCATCCGGCCGGTGGAGATGCAGTTCCACGGCGATCTGCAGGTCGAACTGGAGGACCCCTTCGGTCACTCCTGGTTCTTCACCAGCCGGGTCGCCGACATGAACGCGGAGCAGTTGAAGGAGACCGCGTCGGCCGTGAACCTCTGAACCGGCCGAGCAGCTGCTTGCTGTACGTGAGGCAGTCCCCGGCGGGAACCAACCGCCGGGGCCAAGGAGTGGTCATGCGAGTTCTTGTCGCAGGGGCCACGGAGTGATCGGTGACGCCCGGTTCCAGCGCATCCGGCACCACGGGAGCGCCAGGTCGACCTGGGTGGTGAGGGTGCGGGGAGCCAGGGAGGCGATGGCGGCGGCCTCGCGGTGGCGCGCGTATACGGTGTCCACGTAGCGATGGCCGGTGTCGGGGGCGATGAAGAGCACCGTCCGCTCCGGGGACTGTTCGCGTTCCCAGCGGGCGGCCAGGTAGGCCGCTCCGGTCGACAGGCCGGCGAACACCGCGTGCCGACGCAGCAGATCGACGCTGCCGGCCAGGGCCGCGTCGAAGGAGATCCAATGGATCGTGTCGTAGGAGGCATGCCTGACGTTGGCGAAGGGGATGGAGCTGCCGATGCCGGCAATGATGATCTCCGGGTCGGCGACGTGCTCCGCGCCGAAGGTGACGCTGCCGAAGGGCTGGACGCCGACGAGTTCGAGGCCGGGGGAGTCGGGCCGGAGACAGCGAGCCAGGGCGCCGGTGGAGGCGCCCGAGCCGACGGCGCCGACGACGGTCAGGTTCTCGGCCCCCGTGGACTGCCGGATCAGGTCGGCCACGGCGGCATAGCCGTCATAGTGGATGTCATCGTGATACTGCCGCATCCAGTGGTAGTCGGGGTGGTCGGCGAGGATCTCGCCGATGCGCTCGACGCGCCGTTTCTGGTCCAGCTTCAGATCGTCGCCGGAGGGCATCTGCTCCAGCGTCGCTCCCAGGACGGTGAGCTGGATGCGCAGGGTGTGGTCGACCGTCGAGGATCCGACGATGTGACAGCGCATGCCGTACCGATGACAGGCCAGAGCCAGGGCGTAGGCGTAGATGCCGCTGGAACTGTCCAGCAGGGTGTCACCCGGCCGGACCTTCCCGGTGTCGAGCAGATGGCGGACCGCGGCGAGCGCGGAGATCACTTTCATGGTCTCAAACCGCAGGCAGATGAGCCGCTCGTCGAGGCGTATCAGGTCCGGACGGCCGATCGCCTCCGCAATGTGCTGATCCATTCGGAAACTCCTTGATCGTCGAGAAGGTGCGGGTGGCAGGCAGACCGTTGCTCTCCAGCGCCTGCAGACAGCGCCGCACCCGGCGCTGCAGGTCCGGGGCGGCGGGGTCAAGGAGCAGCCCGGCCACCGCACCGCTGTGCGCGATCTGCACCCCCAGCGTTCCGAGGCTCCGGGCGATGTCGATGAGGGTGTCGAACTCCGGATGGCGCAGAAGCTGTTGCCCGCGCCGGGCGCTGGCGGTGGCGACCTGGCCGAGCAGGGCGGCATCACCGGTGGCCACGGCCTGCCGAAGCCAGGTGCGCAGCTGTTCGTAGGCGCGCATGTCGTTGTCGTCGTGCGCGCGGGCCGGCAGGGAGAGGGTGTCCACGGGCGCGCCGCCTCCCAGGACGCAGCCCACGACGACGAGAGGCGGCAGACGCGGCCCGAGGACTTCCAGGACGCGGCCCTCACGCTGGGCGAACAGGGTGGGCCGGGCGTCGAGCATCAGCGGATCGCAGGCCAGTTCGGCCCGTACGGCGAGCGCGGCGAGGGTGCCGGGCGGCAGGCGCAGCCGGTAGGCGTCGGCCACCGCCCGCAGCACGGCGAGGACGTCGCTGGTGGAGCTGCCCATGCCCAGGCCTACCGGGATGTCTCCGGTGATCAGCAGGTGCCCGCCGCAGGGTGGCTGTCCGCTCCGGCGCGCGCATTCCAGGACGGCCAAGGCCGCCGCTCGAGCGGCCTTGCTCCGATCGCCGGGCTCAACGGTGATCAGGTCCGGCGGGCTGCCGGGGCGGCGGAGGAACTCGGCCTGGCTGCCCGGCCCGGTCATCGGCAGCGTTACCAGGCCGTGGCACCAACGGCCGGTGCTGTCGCGGAAGACGCCCTGCAGGATCTCACCGTGGTGACAGGAGGCGTGTCCGGTGCCGAGTAAGTCCCGGATCAACCACGGTCTCCCGCTCGGTAGCGGTACAGCACCGTGGGTTCGGCGCTGAACTGCGAGAACGGGAACGGCTCCGCGGACAGGGCGCTCACCCCCGAGCCGAGGAAGGCCCGGGCTATCGCGCTGCCGGTCTGCGCGTAGACGACCAGGGGGATGTCTCGGTCGCGGCAGCGCTCGAGGATGGTGTCGAAGGAGCCGTTGCTCAGCGTCATGCCGGTGGCCACCACCGCCTCAGCGCGCTCCAGCACCCCGTGCATGTCGTCGGTGACGGGATCACCCCACTGGGTCGCCCTGAGGTTGAAGTCGCACGGCAGGGGCTCGCCGCCGCGCTCCCTGATGGCCGCGACCAGTGGGTTGACCACGCCGATGAGGCCGACTCGGGCGCCCTGGCCGATCTCCAGCAGCCCGGCGATGGCGGCGTCGCGGGCCTTGGCCCGGACCTCGGGCGGTCCGGCCGGCAGCGTAACGGGCTCGGCCTCCGCGGCCGAGCGGTGGGGGCGCTGTTCGGCGAGGTAGGCGTCGAGGGCGGCGATCCGGAGCGGCAGCGGTCCTTCGCGCAGCAGGGTGTCGAGCGGGAGACCGGAGAAGTCACGGCAGATCGCAGGGTCGATCTCCCCGGCTTCGAAGGCGCAGCCGCCGAAGGATCCGCCGAGGCGGACCAGGACGTACTGGTTGAGGTAGGTAGTGGCGCTGCCGGCCAGCCGGGTGCCGTGGTGGATCCAGAAGACGCTGGCCGCCACGGTCTCGGCGGGCGGGCGGCCGCGGTCACCGGCCAGGACGGACGCGGTGAGGGCGTTCACGGTCATGAGATTCCTTGTCGGTGAGGGGAGCGCGGTAGGCGATCACGGGATGGCCCAGGGAGTCGGTGGCGAGTTCCGCGTCCACCTCGAAGATCTCGGCGAGGCGGTCGGCGGTCAGGACGGCGGTGGGAGAGCCGGCGGTGACGAGGCGCCCGTGGTGCAGGAGCACCAGGCGGTCGCAGTAGCGGGCGGCGAGCGACAGGTCGTGCAGCACGACCAGCACCGTCTGGTCGGTGCCGGCGAGCAGCTCCATCAGCTCCAGCTGATGCTTGATGTCGAGGTGGTTGGTGGGCTCGTCCAGGAGCAGGCCGTACGGCTGCTGGGCGAGCGCTCGGGCGAGGTGCGCACGCTGGCGCTCGCCACCGGACAGACCGGCCCAGGAACGTCCGGCGAGTGCGGTGAGCCCGACGCGCTCCAGCGCGGCGGCGACGATGGCGCGGTCGGTGGCGTCGGCTCCGTGCCAGCGTTTGTGGAACGGGACGCGCCCCAGCCCCACGACGTCGGCGACCCGCAGAGCCGTCCCGGGCCCGGAGTCCTGCTCCATGAAGGCGATCTGACGGGCGATCCGCCGCGCACTCCAGCCTGCGATGGGCCGGCCGTCGTAGCGGACTGCACCCGCCTCCGGGAGGCGCAGCCCGGCGAGGCAGCGCAGCAGCGAGGACTTACCCGATCCGTTGGGACCCAGCAGGCCGACGGTCTGGCCCGGTTCGATGTCCACGCTGATGTCACGGAGCACCGGGGTGCCCGCGACCGACCAGTTGAGCCTCTCCGCGGTGATCCTCACAGTTCACCCCGTCGGCGCAGCACCAGCAGGAACAGGGGGACGCCGAGCAGCGCGGTGATCACACCGACCGGTAGTTCCCGTGGTGCGAAGGCGACCCGGGCCAGCGTGTCGGTCCACACCAGGAACACCGCGCCGGCGAGCGCCGCGGCGGGCAGCAGCCCGCGGTGCAGCGGCCCGACCAGGAAGCGCATGCCGTGGGGGACGATCAGCCCGACGAAGCCGATGGCGCCGACCGTGGCCACGGCGACCGAGGTCAGCACGGCCGTCACGACAAGCAGCAGCATGCGGCTCCGCCGTACCGCCACCCCCAGCGACGCGGCGGTGTCCGCGCCGAACGCCAGCGCGTCCAGGGAGCCGGCGCACAACCACGCGGCCACCAGGCCGAGCGGCGTGACGATCGCGCAGACCACGACGGCCTCCCATCGGGCCGGGGCCATCGAGCCGAGCAGCCAGTGGGTGATCGCGCGGGTGGTGTCGGCGTCGGCCGAGGCCATCAGGACGAGCGAGGTCAGCGCGGTGAACAGCTGGCCGACGACCACCCCGGTGAGCACGATGCGGACCGAGTCCAGACCGGTACGGCGGAGCAGGGCCAGCAGCAGCCCGAAGGACAGCAGCGCGCCGACGAGAGCGCCCCCGGTGACGCCGAGGGCATGGGTGCCGACGCCGAGGACGACCACGACGACGGCTCCGGTGGAGGCGCCCGAGGAGACGCCGAGCAGGTAGGGGTCGGCGAGCGCGTTGCGGGTGACGGCCTGCAGCACCGTGCCACACACCGCGAGTGAGGCGCCGACCAGGGCCGCCATCAGGACCCGAGGCAGACGCAGGTCCCAGATGAGCGAGTCCACCAGCGGCGGGAGCGGAGCGGCGCCCAGGCCGAGCCGGGCGCCGACTGTCCGCGTCAGGTCGGCCCACCCGATGTCGGCGGTGCCCAGGCGCACGCCGGCCGCCACCGAGGCGGCCAGCGTGAGCATCGAGGCGATCACCAGCAGCGTGGACCGGCCTGTCCGGGGCGCCTCGGTCCTGCCGTCCAGCGGCTGCACGCTGTGCTCTCGGGCCGTCGGATGCAGCAGGTCAGCGGGCATGGCCGAGGTCCTTCATGCCGGCTGCCAGCAGTCCCAGCGCGTGCACCGATCGCACGGAGGGGTCCAGCTCGATGCCCGGCACCTCGATGATCCTGTTGTTGCGGACCGCCGCCAGCTGGGAGATCACCGGTTCGTCGGCCATCGTGGCGCGCTTCTCCGCGGCCGAGTCGCCGGGCCGGCCCCGCTCGGACAGGTCGCCGATCACGATGAAGTCCGGGTCGCGCTTGGCGACCTCCTCCCAGGAGACCTCCGGCCAGTCCTCGTTCACGTCGTCGAAGGCGTTCTTCGCGCCGACGATCCGGCTCATCTCGCTGGGCAGACCGGTCTTGCCCGCGACATAGGGCATGCCGTTGAAGATCGAGTAGAGGAAGACGACGGTGGGCGGGGCGGTGACCTTGGCGCCGCTCTCGCCGGCCCGGGCGACGGCGGCCCGTTGCTCACGGATCAGTCCGGCCGCCCGAGCCTCGGCGCCGAAGACCTTGCCGAGCTGCTCGTAGTCGGAGAAGAGCAGCTCGAAGGGGGTCATGCCGGGCTTGTTCTGCTGGGGGCAGTCCACGGCGCTGACGAAGGTGGGGACCTTGAGCGTGCCGAGTTCCTCGCGGGTGCCCGCCCGGTCCTGGGTGTAGAGGTCAGCGGAGGCGGCCATGACGAAGTCCGGGGTGGCGGCGCGCACCTGCTCACTGGTGGCGATCTTGGGGGCGATGACCGGGATCCTGGCGTACGCGTCCTGGTAGGTCGCGGGGATCTCCGTCTTCACATTGGCCGTCCCGGCCATGCGCTCCTGAAGTCCCAGCTCCAGGAGGATCTCGGTCGAGGTCTGGTCCAGCGCGACGGCGCGCTCGGGGGGCTGGGCGAACGCGAGCGGCCGGCCGCAGCTGGTGACGGTGGCCTGGGCGGTGGGCTGGTCGGCCTGGACCGCCGAACAACCCGTGGTGGTCAGGAGAAGGACGAGGCCGAGGTGACGGCCGAGATGACGCATGGGTGCTCCGAGAGTCGGCGTGGTGTGTGCCAAGATAGCGCAAACGGTAACCATTTTCATTTTAAAATCAGGAGCACCACACCGTGGCAACCAAGACCGATCCCCCCGTCCTGCGTGACCCCGCCTTCCTGCGGCTGTGGGTCGGGACCACCGCCTCCGGCCTCGCGACCTGGGCGCTGCCCTTCGTGCTCGGCCTCGCGGTGCTGCACCGCGAACTCGACGCGGTGGGCCTGGGCCTGGTCCTCGCGGCCCGGACCGCCGGCTTCCTGGCCGCCGTCGCCGTCGGCGGCGTGCTGGCCGACCGCCACTCCCGCCGAGCGGTCGTGCTCTGGTCCGCCCTCGCGGCCGCGCTCGCGGCGCCGCTCCTCGCTCTCGGGCTCGGCCGATCCCTGGTACTGATGGCCGCGGCCGCCGCCGTGGCCGGTGCCGGGCAGGGGGCATGCCGTCCCGCCTTCCAGGCGCTCACCGCTGAGATCGTCGATCCCGGCCGCAGGCAGCAGGCCAACGCCGCCATGACCTTCGCGGTGCGCGTCTCGACGCTGGCCGGCCCCACGCTCACCGCGCTCCTCGCGGCCTACCTCGAGGTCGGCACGCTGCTGCTGGGTATCGGCCTGCTCTGGCTCGTCGCCGCCCTGCTCCCCGGCCGCGGGGCCGCCTCGCCCACCCTGTCCGCCGTGCCCGCGCCGGGCTCTTCCTTCCGCGCCGACTTCCTGGACGGCATCCGCGAGGCTTGCCGTCATCCCTGGTTCCTGGCTGGGCTCGCCGCCCTGACCTCCGTGATCGCACTGGGCTACTCGGCCACCAGCGTCGCCCTGCCTCTGATCAGCCGGGACCGCTACGGCAGCGAATGGGTGCTTGCCGCGGCCATGACCGCCTACACCGTGGGGGCGCTCGGCGGCGCGCTGATCACCGCCCGGTGGCGGCCCCGCGCCCAGGGCTGGGCCGCCTTGGCCGGGCTGGCTGTGTACGGCCTCGCGCCGCTGAGCCTGATGCTGCCCGTGCCCCCGGTGCTGGTGATCGCCGCCTATGCCCTGATCGGCATCGGGATCGAGGTGTTCAACGTGCCGTGGTTCACCGCCATCCAGCGTGAGGTGGCACCGGACAAGCTGGCCCGCGTCTCTTCACTGGACTTCCTGCTTTCGTACGGCCTGGCGCCGGCCGGCCTGGCACTCATCGCTCCGGGCATCGAAGCCTTCGGGGTGACGCCGGTGCTGGCCGTGTGCGCGGCGGTCTGCTTCCTGGCTCCCGCGCTGGCCGCGCTGGTCCCCACGGCTCGTCGCTTCGGCCGTTGACCAGCCTGGTGCGACGGGACAGAGGACCGTGACGCACCAGAAGGTCACGATCCGACCTTGGGCAATGTGGGCGGAGCCAAAACCGTGCTGGACCCTGCGGCCTTCACGTGAGGACACCATGGACCGGCTCCCCGGCCTACCGAGCCCCTCTCCATGTGGGTCTTTGAGCGGGGGGTGCTCAGGGTGCGTATCGTCACCCTGAGCGAGGTCCCGTGGTGGGTGTTACCTCCTCCACTGCTCCGCCGGTGACACACCGGGCAGCGGCGTGCCGATGAGGGCTAGCGGGAGGAAGAAGCAGACCTGGCCGATCGCCATGATGAGCGTGGCGAGCGCCTTGTCGTCGTACTGCTCGGATGCCCGGGCGTACAGCTCGTCGGGGACGCGCTCGCCGGACGCGCTCGGAGTGAGGACGGATTCGACCAGTTCCAGCGCGATCCGTTCGGCTCCGGTGAAGTAGGGCGCGTCCCGCCAGGAGGCCACGGCGGTGATGCTCTCCTCACTTGCGCCGGCCTTGCGGAGGTTGCCGGTGTGCAGGACGGTCAGGTACGTGCTGCCGACGATCTGCCCGGCGCGCAGCTGGACCAGGCTGATGGTGGTCTGCGGGATCATGCCGTTGCCGGTCGCCTTGTACAGGGCGCCGCCGATGTCCTTGAGCTCAGGGACGAGTACGGCGGGGTTGGGCAGGCGCGACCGGTGGTTGTGCTGCTGGGCGGTGGTCATGGTGGTGGTGTTCCTTTCTGAACGGTGTTCCGCCGCTATGACGGCTCGCACGGGGCGAAGGTGACCGGTGAGACGACGGATTCTCACCTCGGGATGCTGTCGAGGGACTCCGCGCTCCGGCTCACGGGGCGCGGCCGCAGGAGGAGGACGGCGGTGAGGATGGCGGCCAGGTAGAACGCACCCGCGCCGAGCATGCCGGCGGTGTAGCCACTGGTGAGCGCGTTGTGCACAGGTGTGCCCTGCGGTTGGTCGGTGGTGGCGGCGGCGATGCCGGCCAGGACGGCCAGGCCGAGGGCGCCGCCGATCTGCTGGCTGGTGTTGACGAGGCCGGAGGCGATGCCCGAGTCGCGCGCGGCGACGCCCTGCAGGACGCGGGCGGCGATCAGCGCGCTCCCGGTGCCGGCCACGCCGCCCAGCAGGAAGACGGCCAGTCCGGCGCGGAACAGCCTGCGCCGGCCGAACAGGTCGCCGGCGCGGCCGCCGGCCAGCTGCGAGCCCACCTGGCCGTCCTGCTCGGCCACCACCACGGCGAACGCCTCGCGCACCTGCTCGAAGCCGTCTGCCACCGTCCCGTGAACATCCGTCCTGCTCATCGTCAGCAACCTTCCGTGAGTGTCGGTCGCCGGCATGACGGATGGTGCGGGGAAAAGGTGACCGGTGCGTTTCGCGGTCACCTTTCACCGGTTTGACGCGTCACCGGTATGACGTTTGCCGATGGAGAGGATTGCGACCGTGACACCCCATGACTTCCTGGCCGTCCAGTTCGAGGGGCACCGCCCCCATCTGAGGGCGGTCGCCTACCGCATGCTCGGCTCGCTGACCGAGGCCGAGGACGCGGTCCAGGAGGCATGGCTGCGGCTGGCGCGCTCGGACTCCGGTGACATCGACATCTGGGTGGCTGGCTGACCACCGTGGTCGGCCGAGTCTGCCTGGACATGCTCCGCGCCCGCAAGGCCCGGCGTGAGGAGTCGCTGGAGGACCGCCTGCCGGATCCGGTGATCAGCCGTGAGGACGTCACCGATCCGGAGCAGGAAGTGCTGCTGGCCGACTCGGTGGGGCTGGCGCTGCTGGTGGTACTGGAGTCGCTCACCCCGGCCGAACGGCTGGCGTTCGTGTTGCACGACATGTTCGGCCTGCCGTTCGAGCAGATCGCGCCCATCGTGGACCGCACCCCGGCGACGGCCAAGAAGCTCGCCAGCCGCGCCCGCCGGCGGGTCCGCGGAGCGGCCCCGGACCCCGACTCCGACCTGGCCGATCAGCGCCGGGTGGTGGACGCGTTCCTGACCGCCGCGCGCGGTGGCGACTTCGACGCGCTGGTGTCCATCCTCGACCCCGACGTGGTGCTGCGCGCCGACGGCGGGATGCTCACCAACGGCATGAAGGTCATCCGCGGGGCCGCGGCCGTGGCCGGACAGGCCGCCACCTTCCAGCGCATGGCCACCAGCGCCGCCGCCTACCCGGCGCTCATCAACGGCCTCGCCGGTCTGGTCAACGCCATCGACGACCAGCTGATCTCCGTCATGAGCTTCACCATCGCCGGCGGCAAGATCGCCACGATCGACATCCTGTCCGACCCCGACCGGCTGGCCCGCCTCGACCTCACCCGCGTTGAGCCGTGGTCGCCGGCCCGCGCCGACAGTGCTCCGTCGCCGGCGCCTCGGATGGAGGGCCCGTCACGAGACGGACGCAGAGGGGCTTGACTCTTACACCGTGTCAGGCGGCACGGTGTAGGGCCATGTCTGTCACCTATGTCGGCTCCGGGCCGTACTGCTACGCCAACTCCCTCGCGATGATCCTCGGTGTCGAGGCGCCGTCTCCCGCCGTGATCGAGGTCCTGACGGGCTCCCCGTACGGGATGCAACTGATCGGCGGGCGGCTTCCGCTGTTCGACCCGTTCGGCTGGGACCCCGAGATCGGGCTGGATGCCGCGATCGGCCTGCTCGGCTGGGAGTGCGAGCGCCTGGACGGAGGAACGGCCGCAGCGGCGCTCGACCGGCTGCGCCGCGCCTGCCAGGACGGCCCGGTGCTGGCCGGGCCGCTTGAGCTCGGCCTGCTGTCGTACCAACCAGGGTCGGGCAGGGCGGTTGGCGCCGACCACTATGTGGTCGTACTGGAGGTGGGCGACGACACCGTGCTCGTGCACGACCCGCAGGGCTACCCGTACGCCACGCTGCCGGTCGACGCCTTCGCCGAGGCGTGGCGCGGGGAGCTGATCTCCTACCTGCGGCGACCGTTCCGGATGCGGCACGGGTTCACCCGGCGGGAGCAGGTCAGCGCGGAGGACGCGTTGCGGCGCTCCCTGCCCGCCGGGCCGGCCTGGCTGGCCGGACGGACGGACGTGGAGGTCTCTCCCGGCACGCTGGGGCAGGCCGAGGCCGCCGAGCGCACAGCCCGGTTGGTGGAGGAAGGGCTGGACCCCGAGATCAGGATGTTGTGGCAGGCGTTCGCGGTGCGGGTAGGCGCCCGCCGCCACAACGACCTGGCGGTCAGCCTGGCGTCCCTCGGCCTCGACGCGGGCGCGGCCGTCGCCGCGGAACAGGCCCGCATCGTCGGTGGCCTGCAAGGTCCGCTCGTGTCGGGCGACGACATGGCGCTCGCGGCCGGCCTGCGCCGATTGGCTCCGACGTACGAACGGCTGCGTGCCGCCCTGATCGCCGGTGAGGGAGCGTCCCGGAATGCCGGAACGCCTTCTCGGAGGAGTTGACCCCGACACCCTGCTCACCCTGCTTCCGGAATGACGCAATTCCGGAAGCAGACTCCGGCAAGGCCAAATACCATTCCCGGCTGCGCGGCTACCTGGCCTGGCTCTCCGACCAGGTAGCCGCGCAGCACGGTCGGATGGGCAGGGCCCGGGGGACCGTATCCGGTGCGCATCGGGTCAGCCTGGTCAAGCCCGTCCGGGATTGTCGGTGAATTCGCTGGTGGCAGGTGCCGAACGCCGGGGTGTTTTGTGCACACAGGTCGGGAAGGTGTCCCTCCAGTGCGGCCTTCCGCCGGGTCGAAAGCTGCCGGACCTCCGTGATGGAGATCGATACGGCGGCCGGACCTTCGAGGGCATCGCTGCCCGGGTCGCTCGGCGCATCCTCGCCATGGCTGCCGACATCCGGCACAACCACACGACCGGCGCCCCCGTCCTGCGGTCCCTGATCGCCTACGATCACTGACGAACGGTCTGGATTCGCGCGGTCGCGGTCGCCACAGCCACCGTCCTGCCGTCGGGGCCGATGAGCTCACCGGCGAGAAAGCACACCTCCTTGCCGCGCTGCACGATCCGTCCGCGCCCCAGAAGCCGTCCGGGACGGGCGGGACGGAGGAACTGAACATGAAGATCGAGGGTCGGCGCGAACTGGCCTTCCGGCAACGTCGCGACCAGCGCCGGACCCAGGGTGTCATCGAGCATCGCGGCCAAGAACCCGCCCTGGATCACACCGACAGGGTTCGCGAACTGATCACCCGCCTGAAATGCCACCTCGATAGTCCCCTGCTCTGGATCCACCCCGACCAGTTCCCAGCCCAAAGTCACCGCTGCAGGAGGCGGTGGGACCCGCCCCGCCTGCACATCCCAGAACAGCCCACGTCTTTGCGTATCCATCTCCATGAGCCACATTGAACAGGCCGCCACCGACAGCTTCGGGAGGCGGCTCGCCCGTGCCTGCACTGCCCCGCAAGATCGGCAGGCGGCCCACCACCAACCACATCGGAGCTACTCGTCCAGTTCCCGGGATGTCCGGTCTACCCATGGGAATGCGGACTTCCACAGGGATCGGGCCGTCCTCAGCCGTCGTCGAGCAGGCCGGACAGGCCGATGAGCATGCCGAGCAGGACGTCGAGGTTGCCGATCACGTCGGCCAGATGCATCCGGTAGGGGGCGTCCCCGCCGAGCCGGGCGGCTTCAGCGGCGTGCCCGGTGTCGGTGCCGGTGCCGTCGTACATGCCGAGTGCGGCCAGGGCGGCGGCGAGCTGGGCGGCGGAGGCAGGCGCACCGCGCGGTGGGGGAGGGCTCACCGTACGGCGGGGGAGGTCTATCGGCATCCACCGTAGAGGCGGCGGAGGCGGGCATCAGGGGTTTCGAGCGTTTCGAGCGGAGCCCTACGCGCGGGCGTGCGAGAAGGCGGGTGCTACCACTGCAGGGTGATGCCGAAGTCGACGCCGAGCAGGAGGCCGTCGGTCTGCCGGCTGATGTCCAAGATCCGTTTGAGGGTGCCGTGGACGTAGACCAGCGACAGGTGCCTGCCCAGCGCCGCGGTGCTGCGGTGGGCCTCGGCGAGGGCGTGCACGCCGTCCAGGTCGCAGAAGGTCAGCCCGGCCACGTCGACCACCAGGCGGACCTGGCCGCGCGCGACGGCGTCGGCCACCACCTGCCGCAGCAGGTCCGCCGACAACGCGTCGAGGTCCCCGGTGATGGTGATCACCGAGCAGCTGCGGTAGTCGGTCGCGCTCACCGAGAACCTGGTCACGAGCCCGTCCAGGATGGGGACGCCGTCGGTCGACGCACCTTCTCAGCGTAGGCCGGTGCCTCTCGGGGGCCGGTGAGCGGCCCCGGCCGGGTAGAGCGCTGAAGGCCGCATCGGGCCTTGCGACCTACTCCTCCGTCCCCGCGTCAGGTCCGGCAAGCGGCGCTTACCGCGGCAGCCCAGGCGCTGTCGACCCTGGCGCGGGAGACGGTCGAGCTGCTGTCCGGGACGCTCGCCGAACGCATCCGTGAGTGCGCGAGCGACGGCTGTCCGCTGGTGTCCGTCGACACCTCCAGGCCCGCTGCCCGCCGCTGGTGCGCCATGGAACGTTGCGGCAACCGCCACAAGCTCAGGGCACTACGCGCCCGGCGGGCCACGGACCGCTGATCTCGGTCGTCCAGCGATCGACCCGGATCCGATCGACCACGGCCGGCCCCGTCCCGAGCACGCCACTTATCTCCGGCGCCGCTGCCGGACCAAGTCCGCGGGACTGCCGGCAGTGGCCCGGCCGCGTACCCGAGCTGGGTGACCGGGCTTGAGCAGCAACCACTCGGCCAGTGGCGTCAGCGGGCCGCCCGCAGCGCATCCCTTGCGGCCCCGCCCGGGGCAGGGGTGGGCGCGGACTCGGGCGGGCCGTACGGCATGCGCAGACATCCGATCTGCTCAGGATGTCAACAGGTATCTGTGGCAGGTCTACTCAGGCGCCGGGATGGTTGAGGGCGACACTCACATCGAGGCCGCCCGCCGGGAGGGGCCGGACGTCCAGCATGCCCTGATGCGCCTCGACGATGGCGGCCACGATCGACAGGCCCAGGCCCAGGCCGTCACCACTTGCCTTCCTCCCGGTCTCCAGGCGCTGGAAAGGCTGCAGGAGCATGTGCAGCCGATCGGCCGGGATCACCGTACCGCTGTTGGCGACCCTGAGAGTGGGACGTCCGGACCGTACTGCGGTCTCCACCCTGACCCAGCCACCAGGCACGTTGTACCGCAGAGCGTTGTCCAGCAGGTTGACGACCAGACGCTCGGCCAGGGCACGATCACCGAAGGCGGGTGCCGCCTGAAGGGCGGACTCGACGTGAAGCTCCGGATCGTTGTGGTGGTCGATGACCTGACCGGCGACCGCGGCCAGGTCGAAGGATTGCCGATCGTGCAGCCCCTGCTGGCTGCGGGCCAGCGTGAGCAGGGCCTCGATGAGCCGCTCCTGATGCTTGCCCGCGGCCAGCATGCGCTCCAGTGCCTTCCGCAGGGACTCCGCGTCAGCCTCCGGGTCGGCGAGTGCGACCTCGGCCACGGCCCGCTGCAGTGTCAACGGGGTGCGCAGCTCATGGGAGGCATTGGCGACGAACCGACGCTGCGCGGTGAATGCCGCCTCCACCCGGTCCAGCAGCTCATCGAAGGTGTCGGCCAGCTCTTTGAGCTCGTCGTCCGGTCCGGACGCGGCCAGTCGCCGGTCGAGCCGGTCGGCCGTGATGCGCCGGACGGTGGCGGTCATCTCACCCAGCGGCCGCAGTACGCGACCGGCCATGAGCCAGCCCAGCAGCATCGCCGCGAACGCCGTGACCACCAGCGAGACCAGGGAGTTGACCAGGAGCCGATGCAGGTGCTCAGTCTGCTCCAGTCGGGGCACCTGGGCGGGCAGGCCGGGGCCGCCGGGTGGCGCGGGAGCGGCCGGTGGGTCGGGGAAGGGTGAGAACTCGACCAGGACAGTGATGAGGGCGACCAGCAGCACTCCGGCCACCAGGAACAGGCCGCTGTAGAGCAAGGCCAGGCGCAGCCGTACCGTCCGCCTCATATCCGGTACCCGGCCTGCGGAACCGTCTCGATCAGCGGAGGATCGCCGAGCTTGCGCCGCAGCCGACTGATCGTCACCTTCACGGTCTGCGTGAACGGATCGGCGAACTCGTCCCAGCCCCGCTCCAGCAGCTGCTCTGCGGAGACCACCGCGCCTCCGGCGGCCATCAGCAACTCCAGCACGGCGAACTCCTTGGGACTCAGCGGCAGCCGGCGCCCGTCACGGGTGGCGATCCGGGTGGCCGGGTCCAGCCGCAGATCGCCATGGACGAGCACCGGCGGGAGCGCCGGACCGGCCCGTCTGGCCAGCGCCCGGATCCGGGCGACCAGCTCGGCGAAGGCGAACGGCTTGGCAAGGTAGTCGTCGGCGCCGATGCCCAGCCCGGTCACCTTGTCGTCGATCGTCCCGGCGGCGGTGAGCATCAGCACTCGCGCCGGGTGACCGACGCCGATCAGTGCCCTGCACACCTCGTCGCCGTGCAGGCCGGGCAGGTCCCGATCGAGGACGACCACGTCGTAGTGGCCGACCGAGGTGCGCTCCAGCGCGGCGTGGCCATCCAGCACGACGTCGACGGCCATGCCCTCGCGGCGTAGCCCCGTGGCCACCGTCAGGGCCAGTTCCTCGTGGTCTTCGACGATCAGCACCCTCATGATCTCCAGCATGCCCCGTTCCCCGGTTACAGCGGGGTTACCGCCGTCGTTTCGGCCCTGTAACCGGCACTCGGCTTGTCTGGACGCATCGACAGCGACAGAAGGAGAGATCATGCTCGGCTCGACGATCAGAAGGATGGTTCTTGCCGCCGTGGTGCTCACCGCAGGAGCGGGCGGGGTCGTGGCCGTCTCGGCCGGGGAGCCCACCGGCAACGGCGAGGAGTTCACCGCCTGCATGCGTTCGCAGGGGTTGCCCGACTTCCCCGAGGTCGCGTTCTCCTCGGACGGGCTGGTCAACCTCAACATCAAGGGAGAGCGCGTCGATGTCCTGTCCGAGAAGTACGGGGCGGCGGTGAAGGCCTGCGAGCCGCTGCTACCCGCTGGTTCTCGGCTGCCGGGCGCGCCTGCGGCGCCGGCCGCGGCCAGTCACTGATTTTTTACTTCGCGGTGGTGGACCACCGGGCTCTTGTCCGAGGCGTGAGTGATCGGCGCCGAGCCGGCATACGCCTTCAGCGCCCGGGCGTCGGCGAAGCGGGTGCGGTCGTCATCCCGGGCCGATCCGTCTCACAGTTGTCAAGGCGGTTCTCAGAAACCAGTCATCGCGTCATCCCCGGACCCATCACCTGACCGAGTCGGCCTGATCACCAACCTCGACGCACTGCCGTACGCCGGGGTTCACTGCCGCCTGCTCAGCCACCGACCGGTTTCGGACTACAGGAGGCCGGCGTCGCGTACCTTGTTCGCCACGTCCACGCGGCTGTCGGTGCCGAGTTTGGCAAAGATACGGGTGATGTTGGCCTTCACCGTGGCCACGCTCACCGACAGGTCCGTGGCGATCTCGGAGTTCGAGCTGCCCTTGGCCACCTCGATCGCCACCTCACGCTCGCGCTCGGTGAGCTGGTCCAGCTCCTTGACGGCCTGCGGCTTGTACCGGCCGGTGGCCGCCGCGATCACCTGGTGGGTGACACTCGGTGACAGGACCGGCTCGCCCCTGGCCACCGCGCGCACAGCCTCGATCATCTTCGTCGGCGGCGTGTCCTTCAGCAGGAAGCCGTGCGCGCCGAGCCGCAGCGCGCGCAGCACCATGTCGTCGGCGTCGAACGTGGTCAGCACCAAAACGCGCGGCGGCGACGGCCGATCGAGCAGTAGCTCGGTGGTCGTGAGCCCGTCCTGGACCGGCATCCGGATGTCCATCAGGACGACGTCGGGCCGCGTGTCGCGGACCACGGTCATGGCCTGCCTGCCGTCCGCTGCGTCGCCGACGAGGTCCAGGTCGGGCTCGCCGCCGAGGATGAGGCGCAGCCCCGTGCGTACCATCGGGTCGTCGTCCACGATCACCACTCTGATCACGGGTCAAGCCTCCCACGGCAGTCGTACGTCCAGGACGAAGTGTCCGTCCTGGACCGCATGGCTCAGGGTGCCCCCGGCCATCCGGGCACGCTCGGCCAGCCCGACCAGGCCCAGCCGCCCGCCGGGGCCGGGGCCGGGGCCGGACGATCCGGCGTATGGAGCCGGGTTGCTCATCCGGATCCGTAACCCTTGGCCAGGCCGTCCGCCGAGCTCGGCTCTCACTCGGGTGCCCGGCGCGTGCTTGCGCGCGTTGGTCAGCGCCTCCTGCACGATCCGGTACGCGTGCCGCCCTGTCTGCGCCGGCAGCAGCTCGCGCCCCTCGACGGTGTCGGTCACCTCGACCTGCTGCCCGGCCACGCGTACTTCGTCGAACAGGGCACCGAGGTCGGCCAGGTTCGGCTGCGGGTCCTCGACGCCGCCGTCGCGCCGCAGCGTGCCGAGTACGGCGCGCAGTTCGTTGAGCGACTGGTGCGCGTTCTCCTGAATCACCTGAGCCGTTTCGCGGGTCTGCTCGGCGGTGAGGTCGGTGCGGTGCGACAGGCCGCCCGCGAGCATGGCCAGCAGAGAGATCCGGTGTGCCAGCACGTCGTGCATCTCGTGGGCGATCTTGACCCGTTCGGCCAGTTTGGCCTGCTCGACGCGGTGCGCCTGCGCCTCGAGCGCGGCCTGTCGCCGCGAGGCGGCCAGGTCACGCCATGTGCGCAGGTAGAGGCCGAAGACGGTCAGCCCGCCGACGATCACGCCGCCGGTCACCATGGTGACGCTCGTGACGGAGACGACCCTGAGCATGTCGGCGTCCGACCACAGGATCTGCGCCGCCGGGCACAGCCACGTGGCAAGAGCGACCGGGACGATCTGGCGCCAACGGCGATGCGTGCACACAGAGACGTAGGCGACGTAGGCGGGGCCGACCGCGGTGGTCGAGTAGAGGGTCAGGAGCGCGGTCGCCAGCGCGACCTGCCAGGGGAAGCGGTGCCGCCATCGCATCAACCCCAGACCGACCCCGAACAGGGCCAGGTCCAGCGCGATCGGGCCGAGGTCGGGGGTGACCTCGCGGCTCACGGCTGACAGGATCGAGATCCCACCGACGAACAGCGCAGGCAGAATGGCGCAGAGGTAACGCAGAGCCTCACCCCGGCTCTTTCCTTCCACTCCAGACTCATTCACCGCTTGCTCTTTCACGCCCGCCAGCCTAGGGATGCGCCAGAACCGCTCCTAGCGACCAGGGGTTAGAACGGGTAGCCCTGAGTCCATTTCTCCTGCGGTGGCCGTCGACCTGGGTCCGATGACCTGAGACGGGGAATCCGGTGAACTGGGCCCGTGATCGAATTCCATGGTGTCAGCAAGACATACAGAGGAGTGCAAGCCCTCGACGAGGTGTCCTTCACCGTCGGGGCAGGCAGCGTCACCGGGTTCCTCGGACCCAACGGCGCGGGAAAGTCGACGGCTCTGCGCATCCTGATCGGGCTCTCGCGACCGACGTCGGGGCTGGCCACCGTGTTCGGGCGACCGTACACCGAACTCGCCTGTCCTGGCCGCCGCGTCGGCACGCTGCTCGACGTCGGCGCCCTGCATCCGGGGCGCAGCGGGCGGGAGGTCCTGACGCTGGGGGCGATGATGCTGGGCCTGCCCCGCTCGCGCGTCGGAGAGAGCCTGGAGCTGGTCGGGCTGACCGGCCAGGAGGGCAGGCGGGCCGTCGGCGGCTATTCGATGGGCATGCGGCAGCGGCTCGGCATCGCCCACGCGCTGCTCGGCCGGCCCGAGGTGCTCGTCCTGGACGAGCCCGCCAATGGCCTCGACCCGCAGGGCATTCAGTGGATGCGCGGGCTGCTGCGCAGCCTGGCCGACTCCGGGTGCGCGGTGCTGCTCAGCTCACACCTGCTGCACGAGGTGGAGCAGGTCGCCGACCAGATCGTGATGATCGGCCGCGGCCGCGTGCTCGCCCGGGGCACCGTCGCCGAGCTCGCCCGCGGTGGCGGTCTGGAGCAGACCTTCCTCGAACTGACCGCGCAAGCCGACAGGAGCGCCGCATGACCCCTACCGACATCCCGTTCACCAGGCTGCTGCGGGTCGAGACCCGCAAGCTGTTCGACACGCGCAGCGGTCTCATCCTCACGGTGAGCGCGATCGGGCTGGCGCTCGTGGCCGTCGTCGCCCGGGGCCTCACCGCGCAGCCGCACTGGTTCACCCTGGCCGGGACCGCCGCCATCCCGCTCGGGGCGCTTCTGCCCGTGCTGGCCATTCTCACGGTGACCGGCGAATGGCGGCATCGCACGGCACTGACCACGTTCGCGCTGGAGCCCCGGCGCGGGCGGGTGCTGGCGGCCAAGTGCCTGCCGCCACTGGCGGTCGCCGTGGCGGCCTGCGTGTTCGCCCTGCTGGCGGCCCTGTCCATGACCGCCGTCGCCGCTACGGTTCACGGCGCCGAGGCCACGTGGACCATTGCGCCCGCCCAGGTGCTGGGCTGGATCGCGACGATGGTGCTGGTGACCGGCCAGGGCCTTGGCATGGGGCTGGTGTTGTTGAACGCGCCGGCGGCGATCGTGATCTGTCTGGCCAGTACGGCCCTGTGGAGCGCTGTCGCCCGGCTCGGTGACATGGGCGCGATCCTGGCGGAATGGCTCGACCTCAACCTCACCACCAACCCGCTGATGGACGGCGGGTTCACCGGCGACGCCGCCCTTCGGCTGGCCGTGTCAGTGTTCGTGTGGATCGTCGTTCCGGTGGTCGCAGGGATGCTGCGCATCTCGAGGAAGGAGATCGGCTGACGGCGGTAGGGCCGTTGGTCGCGATCGGTGCCGGATACCGGCGGCCAGGGCCGGCCCGGCCCGCGATCGGCCGAGGACGGCACGCCCAGGAGTTCGGCCATGCGGGCCCGCGCTCGTCGAGCAGGGCCGCGGGATCACGCGGGCTCAGGAGCCCTGGCGATGACCGCACTTGCCCGCGCCCAAGTCAGCCGCGTCCCCGGTCTCGGCCGACAGCAGAGATTAACATTTGACTTATATAAGTCGTAGCTGAAATCATGGGGCCGTGCACGCCTTCGACGTACTCGGCGACCCCGTTCGCCGCCGGATATTGGAGCTGCTCGCCGAGGGCGAGCAGACCGCCGGCGCAGTGAGCGGCCGCATTCGCGAGGAGTTCGGGATCTCCCAGCCGGCCACCTCGCAGCACCTCCGCGTGCTGCGGGAGTCGGGGTTCGCGGCCGTCCGGGCGGAGGGCACGCGCCGCCTCTACGCGGTCGACGCCCAGCCCCTGCAGGAGGTCGACGTCTGGCTGGAGCACTTCCGGCGGTGCTGGAACCAGCGCCTGGACGCGCTGAGCACCGAACTCGCGCGGGGCAGGCGCGGACGCAGTGAACGGCGCGGAGACGGGCCGTCGGGGGGCAGCAAACCACCCACCAAGAGCAAGGAAGACACGTGATCGACGTCATCAACCAGGTCAACGCCGCCCACCGGGAGATCGGCGACCAGCCCGTCAGCACGGGTGCGGGGCGCTCGGTGCTGCTGCGCCGTACCTACGACGCCGCGATCGAGGACGTCTGGAGTGCCTGCACTGAGCCCGACCGGATCGGCCGGTGGCTGGGGCCGGTCAGCGGTGATCTCCGCCTGGGCGGCACCTTTCAGCTCGAGGGCAACGCCGGCGGGGAGATCCTGCGCTGCGAGGAGCCGCACCTGCTCAAGGTGACCTGGACCATGGGAGAAGGCATGGCCACCGAGGTCGAGGTCCGCCTCTCCAAGGGCGAGGACGGCGACACCGTCTTCGAGCTGGAGCACGCTTCCCCCGCCGAGTTCGTCGACGAGATGCTGCGCGCCTACGGCCCCGGCGGCACCATCGGCATCGGCACCGGCTGGGACCTCGCCCTCCTCGGCCTGGACCTGCACCTGCGCGGCGCGGGCCTCGACCCGGCGACCTGGGAGAACGCACCGGACGTCAAGGAGTTCGCGGTGTGCAGCGGTCAAGCCTGGGGACAGGCGATCCAGACCGCCTGGGGCACCAGCGACGACGACATCGCCGCGGCGGTCGCGTTCGCAACCCAGCACTACGCCCCCCACGACGAGGCAGGGCACTGAGGTGGCCAAGACGACACCGACCGAGGCGATGGTGGCCGAGGTGATGGCCGAGCTGGCCGAGCTGGCCGACCCCAGGACACGCGAGGTGAACGAGAAACACGGTGACGATCACGGTGTGAACCTCGGCAAGCTGCGCGTGCTCGCCAAGCGGCTGAAGACGCAGCAGGAACTCGCGCGCCGGCTCTGGGAGACGGACGACTCGGCGGCGCGGCTGCTGGCGCTGCTGATCTGCCGCCCGAAGGCGTTCGGGCGAGACGAGCTGGACGCCATGCTGCGCCAGACGCGCACTCCCAAGGTGCACGGCTGGCTGGTGAACTACGTGGTGAAGAAGAACCCGCACGCCGAAGAGCTGCGCCTGGCCTGGTCCGCCGACCCGGATCCGGTGGTCGCGAGTGCCGGTTGGGCGCTGACCGCCGACCGGGTGGCGAAGAAGCCCGAGGGCCTCGATCTCGCAGGGCTGCTCGACGTCATCGAGGCGGAGATGAAGGACGCCCACGACCGACTGCAGTGGGAGATGAACAACTGCCTGGCCCAGATCGGGATCGAGCACGCCGAGCACCGCCCCCGTGCGATCGACATCGGTGAGCGCCTCCAGGTGCTCAAGGACTACCCGACGTCCCCGGGCTGCACATCTCCGTTCGTGCCTACCTGGATCGCGGAGATGGTGCGCCGACAGCACGACAACACGGTGGCCTGATCGACGGTGGCTCGTCGCCTCGGGCATGGGGACAGTCGAGCGGCTGGTGACACGTTCCTCACCAACACCCCGACTGGGAAGCGCCCGGAACCCTGGGACTCCTGGTCTGATCGATGATCTGCGGTGCGCCCGTTGTGTCCGCAGCGGGCGCCGGTCTTGAGGCAACGGGACAACCGGCTGGGCTGGGCCGTACCTCGTGCTCTCCATGGCGCATCGTGCGGGCGGTCATGATCGTGTTCGACCTCTGATCGTTCCGCGTCGATCGGTGCGATGTGAGCTCCAGGCCGACCCGACAGCGACGAGGACGACGATGCTGATCAGGGCCAGCGACACCGTCGCGGACTCTCGCCCGGAGAGCTCCGTCGTGTTCCGGAAGATCTCGCCGGCGCCGTGGAAGGCGAAAGCGGTCGCGCCACAGCCGAAGACGAGCCCGGCGACACCGACGACAGCGGTGACGGTCCTGCCGACGTTCGCCGGCAGGAACCGCGCGAGACTGGCGCACACCAAGCCGGCGAGAACGACATCGGCAACGGCGACGATCAATACGGCGACGCTGAGCACGGCGTTGTCCCCGTAGTGCTCGAAGTGCTCCCACGTTCCGCCGGCATCGGGGAGTCCGGCGGCGCCGAGCGCCGTGATGACCGCCATCGCCGTTATGACCACCATCAGCGCCGCAGCACCTACGGGTGGCCACTTCTCCGGCCGAGCCGGGAGGATCTTGGTGTCGCGCCATACGTGGACCTCGGTTGCGGGCTGCTCACCCGCAATGTCACCTGCCATGGCCAGTGCTTGGTCGACCGTCGGCCTGCGGCCCGGGTCCTTGTCCAGTAGCCGGGTGATGAGCCGCGTGAGCGGCCCGGCCCGTCGCGGTGCCGGGGCCTCCTCCAGTAGTACTGCGGCCAACGTCGCTTCCTGGGTATCGCGGCGGAACGGCGAGACGCCCTCGACGGCCTGGTAAAGGGTCACGCCGAGGGAGAACAGATCCCCGGTGGGAAGGCCGTCGCTGCCACGCAACCGCTCGGGCGCCGTGTACTCCGCCGAGCCGATGACCATCCCGGTGACGGTCAGTGCGGTGTCGGTCTGGTGGATCGCTGTCCCGAAGTCGGTGAGCAGGACCTTCCCGTTCTCGGCAAGCATGACGTTGGCCGGTTTGATGTCGCGGTGCACGACACCTTCCCGGTGCGCTGCGCCTATTGCCGTCAGCAGCGCCGCGGCGACCTCGATGGCCCTGCCCATTGGAAGAGGTCCGTGCTCCTGCACGTGCTCGCTCAGCGAGCAGCCGTCGACCAGTTCCATGACGATCCAGGGAAGGCCGTCGTCGATGACGACGTCGTGGATCGCGACGATGCCGTCGTACTTGCGTAACCGGGCGGCATTGCGGGCCTCGCGCGTGGCGCGCGCCAGCCGCTCGGCCCGTTCGGTCTCCGGCATCCCCGGTGGCAGCTGCAGTTCCTTGATCGCAACGTCCACGTCGAGGGTCTCGTCGCGGGCCCGCCAGACCCGCCCGAAACCACCGGACCCCAGTTCGGCGGCCAGCCGGTAGCGCCCGCCGACCATGTCACCGGCCAGCCTCGAAGTCATGCACCGTCTCCTGCCATCGTGCTCGGCACGGACAGTTGATCAGGGTACAGCCACCGTCATCGGCGCATGGCCGTTTGCTTCACTTGGTCTGCCCATCTGCCCATCTGCCCATCTGCGCGGACAGCAGCACCGTCTGAGCCCGCCGCCAGGTCACCGCCGACCCGGTGGCTGCTGCGGATGATCCGCAGCAGCCACCGGCCCTCGTCGTCATCGATCTCCCGGACCTGGACTCTGTCGGTCACGCCGACCGGTGTTCGCCAGAACGCGCCGATCGGGAACGGATCCGATCGGCGCGTCGCGGACCGCAGGCGGAGGTATCAGCAGAGGTGCCGGGCGAAGAACCGTAGCGTGCTGTCCAGTTCGAAGGCCGGGAGCTCACCGTGCTTGCCGGGGTTGGCGTGCAGCGTCTTCTCCGCTGAGCCCAGGGCGTCGAACAGTGCCAAGCTCTGGGCCCGCGGCACCCGCTCATCGTCCCACTGCAGCAGGAACTCCACCGGGACGGTGATACGCGCGGCGGCCTCGGCTGAGGCCAGCGCCCCGCCCAGGCCCAGCACCGCCGCGCGGACCCGGGGTTCGGCGGCAACGGACGGAACGCCGAGTCCGCAGCCCAACGACACACCCCAGTAGCCCACCGGGCCGGCGCCGACGTGCTCGAGTTGCTGGACCACGTCCAGGACGGCCTGCCATTCCGGGACGGTCCGGCGGGCTACGAGCGTCTGGAAACCGGCGATCAGCGGAGCCAACTCTTCTCCGGCGTCCACGCGAGCCTGGTTCTCGGTCGCGATCCGGTCGTACTCCTCATCCTTCGGCCGGTCGCCATGGCCGGGAACGTCGACCGCCACCACAGCGAAATCACACTCGGCCACGGAGCGGCGTGCACGCGCCACGATGTCGGGGGCTTTCTTGTGCCGGCCGCCGCCGTGTCCCATCAGGATGAGGGGGCGAGTGCCGACGGCACCTTCCGGCGTCCACAGCACGCCGGGAATCTCACCGAGGATGAAGAGCTGTTCGGAGACGCCGTCGGACGTCGTCTCAGAGATGAAGCGCATAGCGATCGAAGCCTTTCGGGATGCCTTCTGCGGGCACTCCCCAGGCCGTGCGAGGGAGTGGGGCCCGACCTTTCACAGCGTTGATCGGTCTCACCTCCTCAGCTCGAAGCGTACGACGACACCGGAACGTATCACGAAGGGCTTCACCCCACCCGCGTCCGGGCAAGGATCTCGCCAGGGCGAACGTCGCCTGATGCGGCACCAGCTGGGCGCTTGCCTAGATGATCCTGCAGGCGCCCGCCGACCCTACGGCGTGCGATACCAGGCGGCGTGGAGGGCCCGAATCTCTTCGGGGGTGCTCTCGCGGGCGATATAGGGGATGTCGAGGATGTGGCGGCTGTTGGGCAGCTTGTCGCGGACCACGCCGGCGTCCTCGAGGACCTGCGCGTAGACGGAGGCGCCGTCCATGCAGAACACGTCGATGACCGCCACTCGCCCGTCGAGGGCCTGCCGCAGGTTGCCGGTGTTCAGGTCGATGCCGTCCCACCAGGGCACCCTGGCCCGAAACTCGGCGTCGACCGCGGCGGCAGCCTGCCGGACGTCCGCCAGGGCTGGGTCACCCGCGCCCTCCCGCCACTGGCGGGCGACCTCCTCTGCCCGCGCCGACTCGAGCGGGGGCAGGAATTCCAGCACGGCCAGCGTGCCGCCGCCGTCCAGCGGGGTGTCGAAGGCCACGCGCGGCAGGTAGGGGTTGCCGGGCCGGCGGCGGCACAACTCGAGGAAGGCGGCGTAGGCCGGGTCGAACGGGCACACCCTGGCCACCCATAGCCCGTCGGGAGAGCGCAGGCCGGTCGCCCAGTCGCCGACGCCGCACGGGGTCCAGCCCGCCAGCACCAGCTCTGCCGTGGCCTCGCGGTGGGTCATCGAGGGCCACGGCAGGTCGGGGAGCATGGGCGCAGCCTACGAGATCCGCGCGCCCGAGT
The DNA here is from genome assembly GCF_030811595.1 of Streptosporangium brasiliense. Taxonomy (NCBI): domain Bacteria; kingdom Bacillati; phylum Actinomycetota; class Actinomycetes; order Streptosporangiales; family Streptosporangiaceae; genus Streptosporangium; species Streptosporangium brasiliense. The sequence continues at coordinate 7,446,065 of NZ_JAUSRB010000002.1, read as the reverse complement.
GCATGCGGGTTTCCGCCGCCCACTGGGCCCGGAGCTCCTACAGCTACGGCGAGCCGCCACCCTGACCAGTCCTGCGGACCGCTCGGGCGATATGCGAATCGCTCCTCGGGGGTGAGCGAGGCGGTGTTCACCGAGACCTCCGATCAGATCGTCGCGGCGTGGCGGGGCCGGGCGATGCGGATGTGTCCCTCGGATTTCGCGGCCTGCCGGCCGCCGGTCCGGTACATATGGAAACCCGGCTCGACCTCACCGCGGCGTGAGTGGACCTCCGGCGGGTCAACGCACTGGTTCTGGCACCATCTCCTTCTGCTCCAGGGGCGGAGAGTCCGGGGCGGGATCCGGCGTCAGCGTGGTTCCCGCTGGTCAGCGTTCTCCCTGAGCACACTCTGACGAGAAGGCGGCGTGTGTCGGTCAGCGTCCCGCATCGGTGAAGGTCGCGCGTCTGCCATCGGGCTTGATCGCTGTCGCCGCAGATCAGCAGGCCTAAGTCGCCATCAGCGAGGCGGTCAGGTGGTCGCGGAAGCGGCGGGCTGCCTCGGACACGTAGGCCCCCTCCCTCCAGTACAGCCGCAGGACCCGCTCGGCGCCCGGGGCGGCCAGCCGTATGGGAGAGAACGGCGTCCGTGACGCCAGTGGCGAGCGGAGATACCATGCGGGCCCGAACCCCACGCCGAGGCCGGCGCTGACCATCTCGATGGCCGTGGTGGCCTCGTCGATCTCACAGGCGACCACCAGCTCCAAACCGGCCTCGGAGAACAGGCGCTCGGCCAGCGTGCGCTGCCAGATCCCCGGCCGGGTGGTGACGACGGGTTCGCCGGCCAGGTCGGCCATGGTCGCCTCCCGCCGCCCGGCGAGCCGGTGCCCGAGCGGTACGGCGAGCAGGATCTCCTCGCGGACCAGCTCCTCATGGACCAGTCCCGGCCCCTCGAGCGCCTCGGAGGCCAGGCAGAGGTCGACCTGTCCCTCGCTCAGCCGCTCGGCCATGACCTCCGGGCTCGCCTGAAAGAGGCGTACGGCGACGCCTGGATGCTCGGCGATGAAGTTCTTGACCGGTTCGGTGACCGTGAGCAGGGTCTCCGAGGCGAGTGAGACGCTGCCGCGGGCCAGGCCGGCGGCGTCGGTGAGCTCGCGTCTGGCGTCCTCCAGCTCGGCCAGTGCCCTGTCCACCCGGCGCAGGAACGCGGCGCCGAACCGGTTGAGGCGGATGCGTCTGCCGTGCCGGTCGAACAGCGGCACGCCCAGGTCGGCTTCCAGCCGCGCGATGGTCCGGCTGAGCGAGGGCTGGGCGACGCGGAGCTCCTCGGCCGCCCTGCTGATGTGCTCGTGACGGGCCACGGCCTGGAAGTAGCGCAGTGACAGCAGATCCATTATGCCTCTAGGGCTATCAACTGATGAGGATACGGGTCTTGGACAGCATATAGCGGACCTTCCTAACATCATCCGCACGGATGCGATCTTTGGAGGTTCCGTGCCCTTCGGGTATCTGTTCACTGTGGCGCTCGCCGCTGTCGGCACGCTGTTCGCGCTACGGCCGGTGCCGTTCTCACGCCCGCTCGGCCGCCCGAGCTACTACTTCGGCCTGGCCGCCAACGAACTGCCGTTCGCGGCCTTCTTCTGGATGCTGCTGCTGCTGCCGACGGCGCTGGCGTTCGCCGACGGTGACATCGACTCGGCGGGCGGCTGGGCGGCCGTCGCCCTGGCCGCCGTGACCGTGATCGGGCTCGCGGTCATCGCCTACCGCGCGATGGGCGAGCGGGCCAGGATCGAGCGCGCGATGGACTTCGGGCTGGGTGCGGGGTGGCGCGCCGCCATCGACGCCGACCTCGGCGTCGGACTGCGGCGCCGCCCCCCGTGGGCCCGCATCCTGCTCCTGCCCATCTTCCGGCGCCGCCTGGACGTCCGGCGTGTGGCCGACCTCGCCTACGGCGACGCGGGCCGCCGCAACGTGCTCGACCTCTACCATCACCGCTCACGCCCGTCCGGCGCGCCCGTGATGATCCACCTGCACGGCGGCGGCTACTCCGGGGGCCACAAGAACAGCCAGTCACTTCCCCTGCTCTATCACCTCGCCGGCCAGGGATGGGTGTGCATCAGCGCCAACTACCGGCTACGGCCCGAGGCCCAGCACCCGGACCACCTGATCGACCTCAAGAAGATCATCGCCTAGGTACGCGAGCACGCCCACGAGTACGGCGCCGACCTGTCGACGCTGTTCGTCGCGGGCAGTTCGGCGGGCGGGCACATGGCGGCGCTGGCCGCGCTCACCCAGAACGACCCCGCCTTCCAGCCGGGCTTCGAGGACGCCGACACCTCCGTGACCGGCGCCATCTACCTGAACGGCTGGTACGGCACCTACTTCGGCCAGGGCCCCGAGTCCTCACCGCTGGCCCACATCGCACCGGACGCACCGCCGTTCCTCATCGCCCACGGCGATCTGGACCCGCAGGTGCCCGCGGCCGATGCCCGGCACTTCGCCGACCGGCTACGCGCCACCTCGGCCGCCCCCGTCGTCTACGCCGAACTGCGCGGCGGGAACCACGCCTTCGACCTGTACCACTCTGTCCGCTTCGAGGCGGTCGTCGACGCGATCGAGGGCTTCACCGCCTGGGTGAGGTCGCGCGAGAGGATCCGCCGGTCCTAATGGAAGACAGTGCTGCACCCAGCCGTCCAGGACCTGGCCGGCGGATGCTTCGTCGGGCCCGACGGCCTGTGCGAGATGCGAGACCCACCCCGGGCGATCCGTATTGATCAACCTGCTGGTGGGCGTGCGCCGGGTCTCCTCCGCGGCGCCGGCCGTACCAGATCTGCCCGGGATTTCGCGGAGCCCGGTCGAGGACGGCCGGGTGCACCTGCTCACCACCGACTCCGACCTGCTGGTCACCGAGCCGGCAGGTGCCGGGACGGCCTTCGCCGATCTGGAGGTGCGGCCGGCCTCGCTGGAAGAGGCCTTCATCACCATCACCTCCAAGGAGGGGGCTCGTGTCTGACCTCATCCTCACCCACACCCGCTACCAGTTCCTGGAGCAGCTGCGCGTCCCGATCGCGCTGGTCGCAAGCGCGGTGTCCCGACGGACCAGGGGGCTGCCAAAGTGTCCACGTGTGGACTGGCGGGTGTCTGTCCGGCCCTCTCCACCTCGTCATCACTGTGCCGGGCACGAGCACGGCCTGGACGATCACGAGACGAGGAGTTCGAGGTGGGCACGATCAGCGTTTTCGCGAACGTCTGTGTAGATGGCGTCATGCAAGGGCCGGGCCGGGCGGACGAGGACACCCGGGATGGATTCCGTCACGGCGGTTGGGGCATCGGGTACACCGACGAGGTGATCGGGAGGTTCGTCGGAGGGATGGGCAGGGCCACGGCGATGCTCTTCGGGCACCGGTCATACGACGACCTGCTGGGCCACTGGACATCGGTGGCCGACCCCAACCCGTTCACCGAGGTGCTGGTGAACTCGCGCAAGTACGTCGCCTCCCGCCAGGCGGGCACCGAACTCGCCTACCCCAACTCCACGCTGCTGGTGGGGGAGGCGGCCGGCACCGTCGCACGGCTTAAGGGCCAGATCGACGGCGTGATCAGGGTGCTCGGCAGCGGTGAGCTGGTGCGCTCACTGCACGCGGCGGGCCTGGTCGAGGAGTATGTCCTGCTGATCCACCCGATCGTGCTCGGTTCGGGCACGCGGCTGTTCGGCGAGGGGGAACGTACCGACCTGACGCTTCAGGAGGCGATCATGGCCACGACCGGTGTGCTGATCGCACGCTACACGGTCAATTGACGAGGGAGGATCAAGACATGCGGTACATGTTGTTGTTCCACTACGGCGAGGCGAGCGAGGAGTCGATCGGGGCCGAGGCGATAGCCGCCGGGATGCGGGCCATGGCCAGTTACGCCGCGACGCTGGAGCAGGCCGGGATCCTGGTGAGCGGCCAGGTGCTGCAGCCGTCGACCAGTTCGACCACGCTCACGCTGGTCGATGGGGAGCCACGGATTCAGGACGGGCCGTTCGCCGACACCAAGGAGCAGCTCGGGGGCGTGATCGTCATCGACGTGCCGGATCTGGACGCCGCCCTGGAGTGGGCACGGCAGGCTCCGCCGCTGTCGTGGGGCACCGTCGAGGTCCGGCCCGGTGCCGTGCACATCGAGGCCGGGACGTGGGCTGAGTCATCGTGACCGGCGAGACGGCTGCGCACGTCGCCGAGCGCGCCGCACGGGCGTCCTATGGCCGGCTGGTCGCCCTGCTGGCCGCTCCGACCGGCGACCTCGAACTCGCCGAGGACACCCTGGCGCAGGCCTTCGAGCAGGCTCTGATCACGTGGCCGCGCGACGGCGTACCGGACAACCCCGACGGCTGGCTGCTGACGGTCGCACGCAACCAGCCATCGCCGCCAACGTCCGTACGCCGCTGATGCTGCAGGCCGTGCTCGGGTTCGACTCCGCCCAGATCGCGCGGGCCTTCGCCGTGCCCGCCGGGGCGATGTCGCAACGGCTGGTGCGGGCCAAGCGGCGGATCAGGGACGCCAAGATCCCCTTCGTCCTCCCCGGGCGACAGGCGATGCCCCAGCGGCTGCCGTCGGTGCTTGAGGCGGTGTACGGCTGCTACGCGCTGGCCTTCCCGGAGCGGGGCGAGGGGGCGTCGCTTGCGGGGGAGGCCCGGTTCCTGGCCGTCACGACCGCGAGGCTGCTCGGCGACGAGCCCGAGGCGTGGGCGCTGGCGGCGCTGCTCACCCTGGCCTCGGCGCGTGCCACGACTCCCGGCGATCGCTATCTGCCGTTGCAGGAGCAGGACCCAGACAAGTGGGACCCCCACCTCATCGCCGAGGGCCAGGACTATCTCCGCCGGGCCGAGCGGCCAGGCCAGGCGCCCGGGCGGTTTCAGCTGGAGGCGGCGATCCAGGCGGTCCACTGCGATCGGGCCCGCAGCGGTGCCACCGATTGGAACGCACTGTGCACCCTCTACACCGCTCTGGTCGCGATCGCGCCGAGCCTGGGCAGCCGGGTCGCCCACGCCGCCGTCATCGGACGCACCCGCTCACCCCGAACGGGACTGTCGCTGCTGGAGGCATTGCCCGGCGAACGAGAGCGGTTCCAGCCCTATCACGCGGCACGCGGCGACCTGCTCGCCCGGCTCGGCCGACACCAGGACGCGGGCGCCGCCTACACCCAAGCGTCCACCCTCAGTACGGACCCGGCCGTCCGAGATTTTCTCGAACGACGCGCCAAGGAACTGTCCCGCTGACCGGGACCGGCGCGTTGTCCCGCTGTCACGCCCGCCCGATCATCCTGGATCGGGCGATGCAGCTCCTCGCGCAGGACACCGTCGCGGACGGCCCGGGGGTCGGTACCGTACAGGTGCTTGAGGTTGGCACGCAGCGGCATGCCGGCGGTGTGGGTGAGCAGATGCCGGGCGGTGGCGTGGCCGAGTGGGTGGCCGGCGACCTCGGGCCACAACGAGCCGAGCGGGTCATCGAGCGGCACCACCCCGTCCTCCCGGAAGAAGCCGGTACAGGTTTCTCCGAGGTCGATACGGGTGCTCTGCTGCCGGCCGGGCAGGCGACAGGCCGCATGGCCTGGCTGTTCGGTCCTCCAGCCGAGGGAGCACGCGGTCAGCCGATGCGGCCGCGCCAGCCCGCCGAGTCAGGTGGATCGTCCCGTCGGCCTCGATGCGAGCCCGGGCCCTGTACAGGGGGATACGGCCGGTCAGCAGCCAGTCGTGGCGAACCTTCTCCAGAAGATCCCACAGCCGGAGCGGCCCGCTCTGGTGAACGACCGCAAGCCCGTCCCCGTGAGCGCCGGCCCGAGCCCAGGAGCCGTCGGGGTGCGTCACCCTGGCCGCCGGTGCCCTACAGCTCATCTTCGCTGAGCACCGCGCCGGCCGCTCGGCTCCCGCTCTGGGTGGAGAGCCGGTCAGGATGCCACGGTACCCATTTCCGCTTGACCTCCGCCTCCAGGTCGACTCCGTGATGCCGTGTCATGAGCAGGACCTGGGACAAGACATCGGCGAGTTCGGATCGGAAGCCCGACTCCAGCTCATCGGCAGAGTGTCCCTTGTCCCTAGATCTTGTCAGGACCTCTCGAGGCACCTCACCGATGTCTTTCCACGGTCAGCACGGTGATCGGATGCAGCCGCCCGGCAAGAGGTGGGATGGCCGGGCTGTGCCCTCCGTGCCTTCATCGCATGCGGCGGCAGGTCATGCCGGCTGGACACCGCCCTGCAATTGCTGGACGGCATGGACCAGGGGCGCGAGCACGGGATCGACGGCTGCCTGGTCGAGGGCCTGGCGCAGGGCGGTGTTGTGGGTGGGGGCGTGCCTCCTCCAGCAGGCGCAGGCCGTCGTCGGTGACGTCGGTGTAGATGCCGCGGCGGTCGGTGGGGCACAGGTAGCGTGAGAGCAGCCCGCGGTCCTCCAGCCGGGTCACCAGCCGCGTGGTGGCGCTCTGGCTGAGGACGACGGAGTCGGCGACCTGCCGCATCTGCAGGTGTCCGCCCTCGCCGTCGTGCTGGCGGCTCAGCACGTCCAGCAGCGAATACTCGCGTGCGCTCAATCGGTGTCCGGCCTGAAGCGCGCGTTCGACTTTGCTCTCGATGCGTCCGTGCAGCAGCGAGAGCGCCGACCAGCTGTGTGCCAGGGCGGTCATCGCCGGGTCGGTGGCGGTCATGAGCAGCTCCCTCAGTCAGGTCGTGCGAGCGGAGGTGCAGGTCGGAGGCCTGCCGCCGTATCACGGCTCACTATACCCGCGTTTGCAATTAACCCGCGTGTGCAATTATTGTTGGCGCTCGTAAGGCGTTCACGCACTCACTATGTCTGTCAAAGGACCCTCGTCATGCCGCTCGCACTGCTGGCCCTGGCCATGGGGGCCTTCGGAATCGGCACCACGGAATTCGTGATCATGGGGCTGCTGCCCCAGGTCGGCGCGGACCTCGGCGTGTCCGTGCCGACGGCCGGCTTCCTGGTCACCGGTTACGCCCTCGGCGTCATGATCGGCGCACCGATCATGACCGTCCTCGGCACCAGGATCTCTCGCAAGAACATGCTCATGCTGCTCATGGGCCTGTTCATCCTCGGCAACGTCATCTCCGCCGTCGCCCCGGTCTTCGCCGTCATGCTGATCGGCCGAGTGGTGGCCTCGCTGGCCCACGGCGCCTTCTTCGGCATCGGCTCCGTCGTCGCCGCCGAACTGGTGGCGCCGGAGAAGAAGGCCGGAGCCATCTCCATGATGTTCACCGGCCTGACCGTGGCCAACGTCGTCGGCGTGCCCCTGGGCACGTTCGTGGGCCAGAGCGCCGGCCTGGCGCGTGACCTTCCTGATCGTCGCCGCCCTCGGCGTGCTCGGCCTGGCCGGCGTCGCCAAGCTCGTACCCGACGTACCCAAGCCGGACGGGGTACAGCTGCGCCACGAGGTCGCCGTCTTCAAGAACGTCCAGGTCATGCTGGCCATGGCCATGACGGTCCTCGGCTTCGGAGGCGTGTTCGCCGCGATCACCTACATCGCGCCGATGATGACCGAGGTCAGTGGCTTCGCGGAATCCTCCATCACCTGGCTGATGGTGGTCTTCGGGCTGGGCATGATGGCAGGCAACCTCATCGGCGGCCGTTTCGCGGACCGCAGGCTCATGCCGATGCTCTACACCGCCCTGGGTGGCCTGGCGCTGGTCCTGCTGCTGTTCACCTTCCTCGCCTCCGGCAAGGCCGCGTCCGTCGTGGCTGTCTTCCTCATCGGCGCTCTCGGCTTCGCCACCGTCCCGCCGCTGCAGAAGCGCGTCCTGGACCACGCCCACGGCGCGCCGACGCTGGCCTCGGCGGCCAACATCGGCGCCTTCAACCTGGGCAACGCCCTGTCCGCCTGGCTCGGCGGCCTGGTGATCTCCGCCGGCCTCGGCTACACCGCGCCCAACGCCGTCGGGGCCGTCCTGACCGCCGCCGCTCTGGTGCTGGCCGTCATCTCACACCGGCTGGAGCTGCGGCCCACCCGCACCACTGCGGCTTCCGCCCCGGCGGACCTCGACCCCACCGCGGCCTCCGACCGCAGCGCCGCTCCCGCCCCGGCGGGAGCCGTCCGCTCCTGATCCCTCGTACCCGCGCCGCACCGGCCGAGTGTTCCCCACCGATACAAGGAGACGTCCCATGAGCACCACCACCACGGCCCCGCTGACCGTTACCGACGCGGAGACCCTCATCCTCGCCGCCCGCCGCGCCGCCGACGCGGCGGGCGTCCCCGCCAGCATCACCGTCCTCGACGCCGGCGGAAACCTGCTGGCCTTCCGCCGCGACGAGCGCGCCGTACTCATCTCCGGTGAAACCAGCACGGCCAAGGCCTACACCGCCCTTCAGCTGAACGCGCCGACCGCCGACCTGGTCGACCTGTCAAGCCGGACGGCCCTTCCACTCCCTGCCCACCGCGCTGAACAAGCCCTGCTGTTCATCGCCGGCGGCGTGCCCATCCGCCGCGACGGACAGCTCATCGGCGCCCTCGGCCTCGGTGGCGGTGCCCCCGAGCAGGACCACGCCTTTGCCACCGCCGCACTCAAGGAACTCGGCTGATGACCCGCACTCCGCAGGAGGTCTTCGCCGACCACGGCAACCGCCTGGGCGCCGGGGACCCCGATCTGATCAGCCAGAACTACACGGAGGACGCCGTCTTCCTCACCCCCGAAGGCGTCCTGACAGGTCGTCAGGGGGTGAAGGAGGGCATCGGCCGCCTGCTGGCCGACCTCCCGGACGCCGACTGGCGGCTGACCCCGCAGTTCGCCGGGAACGTCCTGTTCCTGCAGTGGACCGCCACCACCGCCACCCACCAGGTCACCGACGGCGTCGACACCTTCGTCTTCCGGGACGACCTCATCAGCGCACAGACCGTCCGCTACACCCCCTCCCCGCGTACCGCCTGAAGGAGCACCCGCACACCACGGCACTCTCCGCCCTCAGCACCGTGAAGCTGAACAACGGCGTCAAGATTCCCCAGCTCGGCTTCGGAGTCTTCCAAGTCCCCGACGACCAGACCACCTCCGCCGTCACCGCCGCGCTTCAGGCCGGCTACCGCAGCATCGACACCGCGGCGATCTACGGCAACGAGGCCGGTGTCGGCCGGGCCCTGGCCTCCGGGCTGCCGCGCGAGGAGCTGTTCGTCACCACCAAACTGTGGAACGCCGACCAGGGATACGAGGCCACCCTGCGCGCCTTCGACGCCAGCCTCGCCAAGCTCGGCCTCGACTACCTCGACCTCTACCTGATCCACTGGCCCACCCCCGCCCGCGACCTCTACCTGGACTCCTGGCGGGCCATCGAGCGCCTCGTCCAGGAGGGGCGGATCCGCGCCGCGGGCGTGTCGAACTTCCAGCCCACCCACCTCAAGCGCCTGCTGGACAACAGCGCGCTCGTCCCGGCGGTCAACCAGGTCGAGCTGCACCCCGGCCTCCAGCAGGCCGCGCTGCGCGCCTTCCACGCCGAGCACAACATCGCCACCGAGGCATGGAGCCCGCTCGCCCAAGGCGCCGTCCTGGACGACCCGGTGATCACCGCGATTGCCGGGCGCACCGGCAAGTCCCCAGCCCAGGTGGTGCTGCGCTGGCACCTGCAGCTGGGCAACATCGTCATCCCCAAGTCGGTCACCCCGGCCCGTATCCACCAGAACCTCGACGTCTTTGACCTCCAGCTGACCGACGAGGACATGGCCGCGATCGCCGCGACCGACCGCGACCTGCGCACCGGCCCCCACCCGGACCGGTTCAACTGACGGATCGCCGCCCCGCCGTTCCCGGCAGCCCCGACTGGCCCGGAACGGCCCCGCTGCCACCGCATCCGAGGATCCACCATGGCACCCCTTCATCCCGCACTCGCCCGACTCGCCCCCGCCGACGGCCACCTCACCATCGGCCTGGAACTGCCGCTCGACCTTCGAGACCTTCACCCACCTCGGCCATCTCGCCGCCACCACTCGGAACGTCGTCCTCGGCACCGGCGCCGTCGTCCTGCCTCTGCGCGAACCGCTGCTGGTCGCCAAGGCGGCGGCCACCGTCGACGTCCTGTCGGGCGGCCGGATGCTGCTCGGCCTGGCCAGCGGCGACCGGCAGCTGGAGGTCCTGCCAAGCTGGTGCACCGGGCGGGCATACCGATCGCCGTCGCCGGCGGCGCCCAGCAGACCCCGGACTGGATCGCCGAGCACGCCGACGCCTCCCTCAACTACCCGCGCGAGCTGGGCGCGCTGCGGCTGAAGACTCGTGAATGGCGAGAGTCGACGGATGGCCGCAAGCCGTACCTCACCCCGATGCTGCTCACCCTCCAGGACGACCCTGACGCCCCGGCCCACCCCATCCGGCTCGGCCTCAGCACAGGCCGCAAGGCCCTGGTCGAGCACCTGGAGACCATGGCCGACCTCGGCGTCGCCCACGTCTCCTTCAGCCTCCGCCCCAACGACCGCCCTGTCGACGAGTTGCTGCACGAGCTCGCCGAAGAGGTCCTGCCCCGCTTCGCCGCGGCGCCCGTCCACGCCGCCCGGGGAAGTGCCCGATGAGGTGCTGGTGTATCTCAGCGGGCAGCTCGGGATCGAGGACGTCTCGCGGGTCAAGCGGTACACCGAGCGGCGCAACACGCCGTTCGAGCACCAGGAGGTGATCCGTGAGGCCTGCAAGCCGAAGAAGTTCTCCCGGGCGGAGGCTGAGTTCACCGCCCGGGTCGGATCGCGGGCCTGGAACACCGGCGACGGCAAGAAGGCGATCTTCTATGACGGCGTGACGTGGCTGCGCACCAGCAAGGCCCTGCCGGCGGGCGCGACCACGTCGGATCTCGGTCTCGGACCTGGGCGCGTCGATAGCAGGCTCCATGCACCTGTGCCTCAAGGTCGACGACTTCGACGCGGTGTACCAGCGTATGAAGACGCGGTGTACCGACGCATGAAATGGAAACGTCCTTCCTGTCAGTCCCCACTTTCGGCGCCCAGCGTCTCGACCACCTCGGCGGCGCCGCGCCAGGACAGCTCGGTGTGCAGGTGCTCCGCGAGCTGCCCGACGGCGAAGACGAAGACCAGGTCGAAGAACAGCTCCAGCGGGGATACGGCACGGCGCAGGCCGGCGTCTGACGCTGCGCTCACGTCGGGACGCCCGTCAGGGGCGCAGCGCGACCCGGCGTGAATTCACGGTAAGCCAACAGGTAGTCACGTCAAGTCATCACGCTGGACGGGTGTGGCGGCGGGACCGACGGGGTTGAGGAACAGCGGGACAGCCTTCGCAAGGCGCGGATCGCTCACCCTCCGGAGTGTGGTCGCGGAGCGAGAGGGCGCCGCTCGGCCCGGTGTCACGCTCCGGCCGGTGCCAGGGGTGCCGGCATGCCGGTCCGGCCGGCGTCCGGCCCGCCGGAGGCGTCGATCAGAAGGCGTGCGATGGCCTTGGCCTGGTGGGCCGTCTCGGGGGTGGCGAAAATGCCGGCGGTCGCCATGGCGCCGTTCACGAGGATCGACAACTGGTCGGCGACGTCCGCGGGCAGGCCCGCCGCCGCCACGAGCTCGCTGAAGTAGTCCGTCACCGCGCACTTGTGGACACGGGTGATGTCGGCGATGCGGTCGGAGACGCTTCCCATCTCGCCGAAGGCGTTGATGAAGAAGCAGCCGCGGAATTCCGGCTGGCTGAACCAGTTGTAGAGGTAGTCGAAGACGGCCAGGATGCTGTCCACGGGGGCGTCGGCGTGGGAGTCGACGTATCGGACGATGGCCGCGCGGGCATCGATGTCACGCTGGCGGAGCACCTCGTGTATCAGTTCGTCCTTGGACGCGAAGGTCGCGTAGATCCGCTTGAGTGGCACACCCGAAATATCGCGGATGGTGGCCATATCGACCGCGTGCACACCGCGTTCGTTGAAGAGCGCGTCGGCCACCCGCATGATCCTCACTCGATCCATTTCGTTGCCCAACCTCGTCACCTCCCTGCGAGGATCGTCGTTCTCTTACCGTGTGGGCGTCTCTTGCCGTGTGGGCGTCAGGTCGGCGCCGGTGTCGGCCCGGCACCGACGATCTTTACGGGCGGCGCGTCCGAGGAGGGGACGACCGGCCCGGGCGCGGTCTCACAGATCCGGTTCCGCGTTGACGGGCAGCCGGAGCACGAAGCGCACGCCTCCGGCCGGGGTTCCCTCGACGGTCAGGGTGCCGTGATGGGCCTGGGTGATTTCCCGGGCGATCGTCAGACCGAGTCCCGTTCCCCCGAGGTCACGGCTACGGGAGGTGTCCACCCGGGCGAACAGATCGAAGATCCGGTCCCGGTCGGCCTCGGGCACGCCCCGGCCGTCGTTGGTCACGGTCAGTTCGGCGGCGCCCGCTTCGCGGCGCACCTGCACCAGCACCAGCCGCTCGGCGTGCCGGTGGGCGTTGTCCAACAGGTTGCTGAGCACCCGGCCGATCTGGTCCTCGACGGCGTCGACGGTGACGTACGGGTCCATGCTTAGTTGGACCCGGTCCCGGTCGCTCCGCCGGGAGATCTCGGCGTCGACCAGCCTCGCCAGATTCACCGGCTGCGTTCTCGCCGGCCACGCGGTGTCCAGGTGGACCAGCAGGAAGAGGTCCTCGACGATCGCCTGCAGCCGGTCGAGGTTTCTCAGCGCGCGCTCCAGCACTCCGTCCATGTCGATCTCCCCCGAGTGCAGCCAGGCGTCCTCCAGCTCGGCGCGGAGTCCGGCGATGGGCGTGCGCAGCTCGTGGGAGGCGTCGGAGGTGAACTGCCGTTCCCGCTGGAGCGCCCGCTCCAGCCGTTCTTTCATGTCGTCGAGACTGCGTCTCAGATCGTCCGCCCTTCGGGCACAGTCGCCCGAAGGGCGGGGTTCGAGCTGAACGATCTGGTCGATGAACGGCGCCAAGGGCTGGCATTGCGACATGACAGCTTCCCTTTCTGGCAAGGAACGGGAGGTTTGTCCCATTATCACACGGTATGAGAATGATGATTCTCAAACAAGGTGAGATGTCAGCATTTAGGTAAAACTCCGGCATGCGGGGGGCGGCCTCCTGATGAGCGGATCGGGGAAGGCGGTGGTCACAACCGAAGGGCTCCTGAAGATCCGCGCCTGCACTGCCCAGCACTGAGGCGCGGACCCGCCTCGCCCTGCCGTGTCACCGGCGCGGCGCCTGCCACCGGGTGTTGAGCCGGCCGTGCCGCATTCGGCCCACCAAGCGGACGCGCAGTGTCTCGGGCGTGTTGTCGCCCGAATCCCTGCTGATCGCCAGGCTGCTGTGCCGCACCGACAGCTCGTTGGCGTCCACCACCATGCCCGGCGCGAGGACCAGCTCCACGTCGCCGCCACGTACTCGCAGTTCGATGACCAGCTCAGGTGCGGTGCGCACCGCGCTGGTCAGGTCCAGCATCACCTCGCACCACGCGGTGCGCAGCGCGAGCCGGTGCGGCAGCGTCCACCGGCCGTCACGGCGCATCGTGCCGTGCCGCTCCTTGATGGTGAGCAGTTCGGCGGCCGGCTCGGCCGGCGTGCCGGCGAGCGGCAGCGTGAGTGCGCCGCCGCTGCCTGGCACCGCGATCAGATCGGTGATGAGCGGGGTCAGGGCGTCGATGGTGCGGGCGGCCAGCGCCGCGTCCAGCCGCTCGTCGAACTCGACCGGGTCGAGCCGGCCGTCGGTGACGGCGGCGCGCAGCAGTTCGGTGACCCGGTCGCGGTCTTCGTCGGACGCGCGCAGCGCGGATGAGCAGGACTTCTCAAGACCCTGCATGTGGGTTTCCTGTGTCGTCATCGGGGTCTCCCTCCGTGGAGCCTGGGCGGTGTCACCCGCGGAACACCCGCCCCTTTTGGTCGGACACGTCGACGGCGGCCTCGCCAAGCTGCTCGACGAGCTCCTCGATGTGCTGTGCTGAGGCTTACCGGCACGGCCGTTCGGCCCTGCTCGATCTCGATCCGGGGCCGGGGAGCACCCACAGCGGTTGCCCGGCGCCCCGCACAGCGCGCCTCCCGGACTCACCCGGCCGGCGGGGCACGCGACCGATCTCGGTCGGCATGGCGAGCAGCAGTATCGGTGCCTGCACGACGGGGACGTTCAGCCGCAGCCGGCGGCCGTTGCGCCTGCGATCGCGTACCGTCACCAGGCGCGGGATCATCAGGACCTCTCCAGCTCGGCCGCCGCCTTCTGGAGCTCCGTCACGCGAGGACTGTCGTCATCCGAGGCAGGTCCGGACGGCCTTGGCCAGGTCCGCCGCGCGCGGATCGTCGGGCCGGAAGTTCCAGAGGTTCGTGACGTAGCCGAAGCCGACACCGGCATCGGGGTCGGCGAAGCCGATCGATCCGCCGGAGCCCGGGTGGCCGAACGACCCCGGTCCGGCCATCGGCAGCGGTTGGCAGGCCCGCCAGAACCCGAGCGACATCCAGAAGGATCGGTCAGCGGGGATGTTCAGCCCCGGCGGCAGCCCGTGCATCGGCGTCCTGTCGGTCTGAACGACCGTCATTCTCTCGACTGTTGACGGATCGAGCAGCCGCACCCCGTCGACGTCGCTGACCGTGGCGGCGTACATCCGCGCCAACGAGCGCGCATCCGTGAGCATGTTCGCGGCCGGGAACTCGGCCGCGCGCCAGGCACGCGTGGTGTGATAGTCGGTCGTGTTGTCCAAGGCGCCGCCGAGCTCGCCGGCGCGGGCTTGGACCGAGCCCGGAGCCCATACGGCGTTCACCCATGCGGTGACCGTGTCCGCGTCGAGCCCGGTAATCGCGATCAGCCCGGCCGTCAGCTCCTCCACGCTGAACGGTGCGGCGTAGTGGATCCGGGCCACCCGTCTCTCCTGCTTCTCAGGCAGCCCGATCCAGGCGCTCAGCCCGAGCGGGGCGGCCACCTCCTCGGCGAAGAACCTGCCCAGTGACTTGCCGGAGATCCGGCGCACGACCTCCCCAACCAGGAACCCGAACGTGATGCTGTGGTAGACGTGCTCGGTGCCCGGCCGCCACAGCGGCTTCTGCGCCTCGAGTGCGCGGATGACCGGGTGCCACGCGCAGGCCTGCTCGAACGTCAGCGGTCCGTCGACGATCGGCAGACCGGCCTGGTGTGACAGTAGCCAGCGCACCGGGATCTGGTCCTTGCCGGCAGCGCCGAACTCCGGCCAGTATCGGGCCACCGGGGCGTCCAGATCCAGTTCACCGCGCTGTGCCAGCATATGGGCACAGATCGCGGTAGCGCCTTTCGTCGTGGACGCGACCTGGACGATGGTGTTCTTGCGCCACGGTCGGTCCGCCTCACGATCGGCGAGGCCGCCCCACAGGTTGACGACCGGGCGGCCGCCCACGTAGACGCTGCACGCCGCGCCGACCTCGCCGGGGTTTCTGAAGTTCTTGCGGAACGCGTCGGCGACCTTTCCCCAGCCGTGCTCGACACCGTGCTCGGCATCGTCACCACCGTCACGGCTCACGGAGGCGTTGGCGTGGCCGGCGAGGCCGGCGTGTGCGCCGGCGAGCGCGCCGGCGCCCAGCACGCCCTTCAACACGGTGCGACGCCCGACGTGTCCCTGTTCGGGTGTCCCGCTTGTCGTGTCTGCCATGCTGTGATTCCTTTCTGGAGAGCTGAAACTCAGGGATCTGAGACTTTGGAGAAGACGTACGCCCGGATCGACCGGGACGGTCCGCGTTACTGGATCGGCGTTATTGGATCGGCGCGGCAAGAGTGGTGCGCGAGGAGCACGAGCAGTTTTTGCCGAAGGGCGCCCCGGCCGTCAGCCCCATGCCGTCGTCCCGCTCCGGCCCGTATGGGTGGTGCCGCTCAGGGGGAGGCCGCTGATGAAGCCTGTTCCGGCTGTTCGAGGGCGGCATGAGGTTCACGTGAGCCGCGGTGAATCCGCGGTGGACATCGACCTGTGGGGGAGTGCGGGATGGGGCAGGTGCTGGTCAGCGGCACGCGTGTGATGCGTAGGCGGTGAAGCGTCCGGCTTCGCGGCTCCGGTGGCTGAGCTGCCCTCGTCCGGGTGCCACCGGAATACGGGCGGCGCGGACGCGATCGCCACAGAGGCGGGTAGCCACAGTGGTGGCGGCCGGGTCAGTGGTTACGCGTCCCAGGTGACGGGGAGGCTCTTGACTCCGTAGATGTCCGCGGTCTCCGGGCGCAGGCTGACCTCCTCGGCGGGTACGGCCAGGCGTAGCGTGGGGAAGCGGTTGATCAGGGCGGGGAGCGCGACGCGCAGCTCGACGCGGGCGAGCTGCTGGCCCAGGCACTGGTGGATGCCGTGGCTGAAGGCCAGGTGGCCGCCGTTCTGCCGGCGCAGGTCGAGCGTGTGGGGGTCGGGGAAGCGTTCGGGGTCGCGGTTGGCGGTGTTGAGGGACAGGATGACCGTCGTGCCGGCCTCGATGGTGTGGCCGCCCAGCTCGACGTCCTCCAGCGCGACCCGGTGGAACTGCTTGGCGACGCTCAGATACCGCAGCAGCTCTTCGACGGCCTGGTCGGTGAGCGCGGGGTCGGTGCGCAGCGCGGCGAGCTGGTCGGGGTTCCGCAGGAGGGCGAAGGTGCCCAGCGCCAGCATGTTGGCGGTGGTGTCGAACCCGGCTGCCAGCAGGATCAGGGCGATGCCCTTGAGCTCCTCGTCGGTCAGGTCGCTGTCGAGCAGGTCGCTGAGCACGTCGTCGGTGGGGTTGGCGCGCTTGGCGGCCACCAGCTCGGCGAGATACTCCTGGGTCGCCAGGTAGGCCGCGATCAGCTCCTCGTCGCTGACTTCTCCGCCGAGGAAGGTGTCGATGTTCTCCTGGAAGCGGCCCCGGTCCTCGTACGGCACGCCCAGCAGCTCGCAGATCACGATGGAGGGGATGGGCTTGGCGAACGCGGTCACCAGGTCGGCCGTCGGGCCGGCCTTGTCCATGGCGTCCAGGTGGTCGGCGGTGATCTGCTCGACGCGTTCGGTGAGCAGCCGCATCCGTCGGACGGTGAACTTGCCGACCAGGGGTTTGCGGTAGCGGCTGTGCTGCGGCTCGTCCATGAGGAGGAACTCGCCGGGCGGCGCCGGGGGGACCTCGATGTCGCCGTAGTCGACCAGCGGGTGGTGGAGCATCAGCTCCTTGCGGGAGCTGAACCGCTGGTCGGCCAGGACCGACCGGACCAGGTCGTATCCGGTGACCAGCCAGCCCTGGTGACCGCTGGGGAAGGGGAAGCGGCTGATCGGGCCGTGCTCACGGGCCTCGATCAGCTCCTTGGGCGGGTCGAAGGGACAGCCGGACTGACGCGCGGTCGGCATCGCCGTGAGGGTGTGGACAAAATCGTTCATGAGCTTTCCTTTCGATGTGCAGGCACGCGGCTGATCTAGGAGATCCTGCGGTGGTAGGTCCTCATGGCGAAGGCGTAGGCGACGACGAGGATGCCGACACACCAGGCGAGGGCGACCCAGATGTCGGTGCCGACCGGCTGCCCGGTGAACAGGGCGCGGATGGCGTTGACGATGGAGGTCACCGGCTGGTTCTCGGCGAAGGCGCGCACCGGGCCGGGCATGGTGGCGGTGGGCACGAACGCCGAGCTGAGGAAGGGCAGGAAGATGAGCGGGTAGGAGAACGCGCTCGCGCCTTCCATGGTCTTGGCGGTCAGGCCGGGGATGACGGCGATCCAGGTCAACGCCAGGGTGAACAGGATCAGGATGCCCGCCACCGCCAGCCACGCCGGCACTCCCGCCCCCGAGCGGAAGCCCATGAGCAGGGCCACGAGCATCACGACCCCGACCGAGACCAGGTTGGCGACCAGCGAGGTCAGCACGTGCGCCCACAGCACCGACGACCGCGCGGTCGGCATCGACTGGAAGCGCTCGAAGATGCCGCCCTTCATGTCCATGAACAGCCGGTAGGCGGTGTAGGCGATGCCCGAGGCGACTGTGATGAGCAGGATGCCGGGCAGCATGTAGTTCACATACGAGTCCGACTCTGTTCTGATCGCGCCGCCGAACACGTAGACGAACATCAGCATCATGGCGATCGGCATGATCGCGGTCGTGATGATGGTGTCCGGGCTGCGGGTTATGTGGCGCAGGGACCGTCCCAGCAGGACGGTGGTGTCACCGAAGAAATGCTTGCTCATCGTTGTTCCTTATGTCTTCGTGATGCCTTCGTGGTCCGTTATGCCGTCGTCCCGACGAGGGTGAGGAAGACGTCCTCGAGGGTCGGCTGCTTCTCGACGTATTCGACCTTGGCGGGCGGCAGCAGTTGCTTGAGCTCGGCCAGGGTGCCGTTGACGATGATCCGGCCCTCGTGGAGGATCGCGATCCGGTCGGCGAGCTGTTCGGCCTCGTCCAGATACTGCGTGGTGAGCAGCACCGTCGTGCCCCGGTCGGCGAGATCCCTGACGGCCTGCCACACCTCGATGCGGGCCTGGGGGTCGAGTCCGGTCGTCGGTTCGTCGAGGAAGATGACCGGCGGATCGCCGATCAGGCTCATCGCGATGTCGAGGCGGCGGCGCATGCCCCCCGAGTACGTCGCCACCTTCCGCCCGCCCGCGTCGGTCAGCGAGAACCGCGCGAGCAGGTCGTCGGCGATCTTGCCCGGATCCTTGAGGTGCCGCAGCCGGGCGACCAGCACGAGGTTCTCCCGCCCGCTGAGGATCTCGTCCACGGCGGCGAACTGCCCGGTGAGGCTGATGGACTCACGCACGTTCGCGGCCTGCGCGGCGACGTCGAAGCCGTTGACGCGGGCCGTGCCCGCATCGGCCTTGAGCAGCGTGGACAGGATCTTCACGGCGGTGGTCTTGCCCGCCCCGTTGGAGCCGAGCAGGGCGAAGATGCTGCCCCGCGCCACCTCGAAGTCCACGCCGCGCAGCACGCGCAGCTCCTTGTAGGACTTCTCCAGACCCCGCACCTGGATCGCCGGGGCTTGCTGGGTCGTCATCACTCTGTCCTGTCTTGTGGTGGGGTGGTTTCGCCGGCGGCGCGGGCGATGGCGTTGGCGAAGCGGTTGCGTTCGCGGGCCCGGTACTGGCCGAGGGGGTAGTTGGCCATGAACGCCTCGACGAACTCGATGGGGTCGTCGCCGACGATGTCGCGGATCGGGGTTCGGTCCGCCGCGCCCTGCTCGAACAGGTCGGCGAGGTCCTCGTACATCGCCATCGCGCCGGCGCCGTCGGCCGGCCCGAAGTGCATCAGGTAGCGCTCCACGGCTTCGACCGCGATGCGGTAGTTCTCGGGAAGCTGCTTGATACGCGCCTTGTAGTGCCGGTAGCGCTTCTTCTCCTCCAGCGACCCGGTGACCACCTCCAGATACTGCAGGTAGCGGCTTTTCGGCTCGTTCGACCCTGTGGCCATGGCTAATTGCCTCCTTCGCGGAGCTGTTCGAGCCTCTCGGCCAGGAAGCTCCAGGTTCGCCAGAACTCTTCGAGGTACTCCCGTCCCTGGTCGTTGAGGGAGTACACCTTGCGTGGCGGCCCCTTCTCCGACGGGACCTTCTCCACGTCGACCAGGCCGCGCTGCTCGATCCTGACCAGCAGCGCGTAGACGGTGCCCTCGGCGATGTCGGAGAAGCCCTGATCCCGCAGCTGCGCGGTGATCTCGTAGCCGTACGCGGGCCGGCTGGACAGGATCGCCAGGACGATGCCCTCCAGCGTTCCCTTGAGCATCTCGGTGGCGAGCTTGCCCATGGGGCGCCTCCTTTCAGCTACTTGGTGTTGCTGACTACCAGTACAAAGTAACACTGACTACCCGTACCTAGCAACACCGAATAGCTGAGATGTGGAGCGGAAGCTTGAGCGTGTGGGTGCGGGCGGTCTGATCGCTGCTCGTGAGCGAGTCCGCCATCCCTTGGACGACGTCTCGTTTGGTGAGTCGGCGGTAGCGGATGAGGGCTGCGGCGATGGCGACGAAGGATGCGAAGTGGTCGGCTCGACGTTCGTAGCGGCGGTGCAGGCGTCGGCAGCCGGCCAGCCAGGAGACCGTCCGCTCGACCACCCGGCGGTGGCGTCCCGGTCGCCGGCTGGACCCGACCCCTCGGCGGGCGATGCGCGGAACGATGCCACGGCTGCGCAGGAAGGGCGGATAGTCGTAGCCCTTGTCGCCGTGCAGCTTCACCGGTCGGCGGCGTCGCGGTCCACGGCGAGAGCGGATCGGCGGGATGCCGCGTACCAGCGGTTCCAACGCCAGGCTGTCATGGATGTTGGCCGCGCTGATCGCGACAGAGATCGGCAGACCGGTCCGCTCGGTGATGAGGTGGATCTTCGACCTGTTCTTGCCGCGATCGACAGGATTCGGACCTGTCGGGCCCCCCTTTGGTCGCTCGAACACTGACGGAGTCGATCGCGCACCGCGACCAGTCAGGCTCCCCGCGGGCGCCGAGCTCGTCCAGCGGGATCCGGTACAGCTGGGCCCATACCCTGGTGGCGCTCCATTCGGTGAAGCGGCGGTGGACCGTCTGCCAGAACTCGTCGGGGACCAGCCGACAAAGAAACACATCCACGGACGATCTAACGACTGATCGCCAAATGAGTCATGTTCTAAGTGGGTGTTTGATCCCGTGAGTTTCGTTTGGTTTGGCTTTCAGGTGTTTCGCCAGGTCGGGGTGGATTCGCGGGTGAGTCGGCGGGTCATGAGGTCGATCATGGCGGTGTGGATCATGGCTTCGGAGCGGGTGGGCAGGGCCTCGTAGTCACGGGTCAGGCGGCGGTGGAGCATCAGCCAGCCGAAGGTCCGCTCCACGACCCAGCGGCGGGGAAGAGGGGTGAACCCCCTGGTGGCGGGATCGCGGCGGACGACCTCGACATCGATGCCGAGGGCGGCGCCGTGCTCGATGACGGTGGTGCGGTAGCCGCTGTCGGCCCAGGCTTTGGTGATGGTCGGGTTGTCTGCGGCGACCTGGGTCAGCAGGGGCAGGCCGGCGGCGCCGTCGGAGACGCCGGCGGCGGTGACCAGCACCGCGAGGAGCAGGCCGAGGGTGTCGGTGACGATACTGCGCTTGCGGCCGGCGATCTTCTTGCCGGCGTCATAGCCCTGGCCGGTGGCCGGCACGTTGGCTGAGGTTTTGACGCTTTGGGCGTCGATGATGCAGGCCGTCGGTTCGGGATCGCGACCTTCTGTGGTGCGGGCCAGGCGGCGCAGCAGGGCGCTGAGCTGGATGAAGATGCCGTCGGTCTGCCAGTGGGCGAAGTATCCGTAGACGGTCTGCCAGGGCGGATACTCGTGTGGCAGGTAGCGCCAGGGGATGCCGGTGCGGTCGACGTACAAGATTGCGTTCATGATGGCGCGCAGGTCGTGCTCGGGTGGGCGTCCGATGTCCAGGCCCTTTCCTCTGCGTTCGGTGCGCCAGGCGGTCAGCACGGGTTCGAGGAGCTTCCAGCGGGCGTCGGACAGGTCACTGGGGTACGGTCGCTGCTCGGCCATGTCCTGGACGTATCGTGTGGCGCGCCGGCCGCCCAGCCCTTCGGAGATGTTCGTCACCGGGTGGTAAGGACAAAGCCTCAGGTCATGGAATGAGACAGGATTTTCCGGTACGAGACCGGCGCCTGGCGGGTGCTTAACCGAACGCGCTGGCTCGCGTATCTACCGAAAACCATACGAGACTGGCAGCCTCTCGAGGAGGCAAAATGGGGCGATAGCTCATAGAGAGGGATAAAACACCCACTAAGACCGTGTCCTACATGGTGAGTTTGAGATGTCGCTTATGGCAGGTCATGGCTGCAGCGAGGGTGAAAAAGGCCAGGTAGGCGTAGGGGTGACGCTCGTAACGGGGTGACAGGCGCCGGTAGCCGAACAGCCAGGAGATAGTTCGTTCGATCACCCAGCGATGGCGGCCCAGTCGCTGGCTGGACTCGACGCCCTTGCGGGCGATACGCACTCCGATGCGCTTGCCGCGCAGCCATCGCCGCAGCTCAGGATGGTCATAGGCCTTGTCGGCGTGGAGCTTGCCGATCTTGCGATACCGGCCCTGCACAGGGCTGTGTCTCAATTGGAGGGCGAGCATCGTCGGCTTCAACCAGCGGCTGTCGTGGACGTTGGCCGCGGACAGGCCGACGACCAGAGGCAGTCCGGCTGCGTCCGACAGGACGTGCAGCTTGGAACCGGGCTTACCCCGGTCCACGGGCGAAGGACCTGTGTGTTCGCCCCCTTTTTGGCGCGCACATGCGCCGAGTCGAGCACCACGCGCGACACATCCAGCAGGCCATCGCCGGCCAACTGGTCCAGGACGGCCTGGTGCAACCGCTCCCACACCCCGGCACACGACCAGATCAAAAACCGGCGATGCACAGTGGACTTCGAGGCTCCGAAACACGGCGGCAGCGCCCGCCAGGAGCATCCGCTGACCAGCACGTAGACGATCGCGGCGAACACCGCCTCATCAGCGACACCGACGATCCCGCCGCCCTGCGGGCGCACCCGAGGCGCCGGCAGCAACGGCCGCGCGATCTCCCACAACCCCGCCGGGACGATCCAGTCCCATTGCCCGCCGTCCATGGTGAGTTCAACGACTCACCCACCATGTAGGACACGCTGTTAAACGGCATGCTGGCTATCACCATCCCTGCGGCCTGTACACCCCGCCGGCCTTGGTGCGCAGCACGACCGTGCCGCGCACGGCCTCGATGATGCGGATGCTCGCGGCCTCGTCGAGCTTGATGCGGGTGCCACCGGAATACGGCTGGCATGGGCCGTCGAGTGGCAGGGACTTCTTGGACGTAGGTTTTCGAACGGCATCCGTGCAGATGAGCCCGTCATAGCCACCCGTCGTCCGAAAACGTGTACGTTTCTGGGCGGCCTGCGGTGGGTCGTACGTTGTCACAGGTCAGAACCTCGGCGGCCCGAATCTGCCGTATTCCGGTGGCACCCGTGATGGAGCCGTGCGCGCCCTCGAAGGTGACGTCGCCGAACTGTCCGACAGCCCGGAATTCGGCGCGTGCCGCCCGCCGGGCTCCCGGCCGGCGGCAAGACCTGGTGAATGGTGAATGCAGGTTTCGGGCCCATGCGGGCCGAACCCCGACAACGGTCAGCGCCGGGGAGCCTTCGGCAGCGGGGAGCGGCCGTCGCCTTCGAGCTTGGTGGTCACCTTGCCGGCCGGGGGAGCCGTGATGGAGGCCTTGGTTCCCCAGCTCGTGTAGCGGATATCCGACCGCTTCCTGTTGCCCTCGCCCGGACTGTAGGTGGTCAGCCGGGACGGCAGGCCGGACGAGCTCACGACGAGCTTCCAGCCCGCAGTCGCTTGGTCGTTGAAGTCCTGCCACAGGGTGACACGCGCCCAGGGGGAGACCTTTTGGAGCTCCTTGAGGGTGATCTGGCCGGTGTAGGTGTTGCCGCTCCGCTTGGACCTGTCGAGCAATACCTTGAGGGTGCCGGGATCGGCGGCGTTGATGTAGTCGCCGACCATCGCAGAGACGCCCGAGGTCCATCCGGGTAACTGCTTCCACCAGACCTTGCCCTTGGGCAGGCGGTTGCCGATGATGAAGCCCCGAGTGTAGGAGGTCGCGCCGATCCTGATGATCCGTTCTGGGGTCTTCATGAAGGAGGAGTCGGGAATGGAGTCGTTCTCCTCGAAGGAGTCCTTCTTGGGCTCCTCCTCGAAGTTGAGCTTCGCGGTGATGTCGGAGGCCGTGATCCCGAGCTTGCCGTACCGCAGCAGGCCCTGGCGTTCGAAGGTCGGCCTGTCCCCACTTCGTGAGGCGGAGCGCTCCGTGAAGGAGACACCGCCGCCTTGGGCGAGTTGCTTCCGCAGCGCCGTGAGCGGGTCCTTGGGGGCGGCCTGGACGGGGGTGGCGGTCAGCAGGACGGTGAGCAGCACCGTGGAGGCGGCTGCGAGTACTTTCCTCATGAAAATGGATCTTGGTCTATGCCGGTCACGTCCATGTCTCGGTTCCGTGCAGACCACCCGGAGCGGGTGTCCGCCGGGGGCGGGAAACAGCTGCGCAGCCGTTGGCGCCGCCGGTACTGCCGGGGCGGCCGAAGTCTGTCAGAAGGGCACCGTGGGCCGGGGTGATGTAGCCGATCACAGACCGTTGTCGCCTACCTCGCCAACGTCACGCTGCCATCGACCAGCGGCAGCATGAAGACGACCTACAGGGTACGGCCGGCGCCGTGTGTTTCTTTCGTGCTCCGGCCCCCTCCGTACCTCGGTGCGGGTCTCGCGCGCCACGCGCTCAAACCGGTGCGGTGGACGCGGCGTCGCCGCATTTCGTCCCTCTCATGATCCGTCCTGCCCGCTCACCCGCGCAGCGGACGCACACGGCGGCACGGGCGCATCGTCGGCGGCTTGGTCCCTGCCGGCCACGGCGAAGAAATCGGCCAGGGACATGAACTCCTCCCCCCGGGCCGGCACCTTTTCGCAGCCGCCTCCGAATACGTCCCTGTCGGTCGCTGCGGCGGGCCGCGACGGCCGACGTCAGGCGGACGCCATGTCGTCGGTCGCTTGCTCCCGCCTGGTCGCGGTCGTGGGCCGGCTCGTGTTCACGATGTCTGGCGGGGGATGTAGGCCAGGCCGTGTGCGCCCGGCTCGCCGCGCTTGGGAATCTTCAGCTGCTCCAGCCTGCGCATCTCCTCCAGATCCACGATGTCCACCGTGGAGGAGGACACGCAGGAGACGTAGCCGAGTCGGCCGTCCGGGGAGGAGGTGATCGTCAGCGGGAAGTGTCCGACCTCGATGCTGCCCAACGGCCGGTGGTCGTGCGCGTCGAACACGGTGAGCCGGCCAGGTGCCTGGCGGCCGAGCCGGGAGTCGATAGCAGGTTCCATGCGCAGTTCGCCCGTGAGCAGTTGTCCGGTGGTGGTGACGTGGACGGGGAACGTCACGGCGCCGGTGGGCAGGACCTCGGTGATCGACGCCGTGGCGGTGTCGATGACGCGGATGCCGGGCGCCGCCGGCGCTCCGGGGGCGGCGAAGGAGCCGTACGGGGCGGCGACGAAGACCTTGCCGCCGTCGCCGGAGACGGCCAGGCCCTCGCTGCCGGGCACTTCCACCTTGGCCGTCATCGTGCCGGTACGCAGATCCACCACCGACACGTATGGTGCCTCCTTGTTGCTGGCGTAGCCTGTGTTGCCGTCCGGGCTGATGACGAACCAGTGCGGGCCCTTGGCGCCCGTGCCGATGCGGCCGATGGGCTTGCGGGTGGCGAGGTCAACGACCATGACAGCGCCCGGCCGGTCCTCGGCCCCTTCGACGCTGACGTACAGCAGGTCCCGGGCGGCGTCGATGGCGAGCCCATGCGGTGCGTGCTCGGGCGTCAGGTCGATCACGTCCACGATGCGGCGCTCGCCGGGGTCGATAAGGGTGATCTCGCTGCGTCGGCCGTTGTTGGCGTGGTAGTAGCCCGCGTGGTAGCTGTGCGTGCACCACAGCAGGCGCCGCGCCGGGTCGAGGCACAACTCGTGCGGCTCAGCCAGGACATCGAGCACGCCCAGCAGCCGGTGGTCGGCCGCGTCGAAGAACGACACCGTGGGTCCGCTCTGGCTCACCACCGCCAGGACATCGCCTTCCCGCCCGGCTCGTGCGTCATACGTCATCAGGTTCTCCTCGTCGTGGGGGATGTGCCAGGCCAGTCTCGAAGAGCCGCATACCGCCGGACAATGCAAAGATAGGCATGTAATAGTTCCGCTCAGCGCAAATCGGACAGGGCTGCTTATGGATCTGAACCTGCTGACGGCGCTCGACGCCCTTCTGCACGAGGTCAGCGTGACCAGGGCAGCCGAGCGGCTGGGGACCTCACCTGCCGCGGCCAGCCGCAAGCTCGCCACCCTCCGTCGCGTACTGGGCGATCCTCTTCTCGTCCGCGCCGGGCAGCGCCTCGTCCCCACTCCGCGGGCACTGGAACTGCGAGAGGAGGTACGTACGCTCCTGCAACGATCCGAAGCCCTGCTCGCGCCCGCGCCCGCGCTGGACCTCGCCCAGCTGCGCAGGACCTTCACCATCCAGACCAGTGACCTGTTGTTGACCGGCCTGGGCGCGCCGCTCATGGAACGGATCAACGCTCAGGCTCCGCAGGCGGACGTGGTGTTCGCACCCGAGGCGCTGGAGGGAGGCCCCGCGCTGCGGCAGGGCGAGGTGGACATCGAGCTCGGCGTGCTGGGCGACCTTGACCCCGAGATCCGCATCGAACCGCTGGCCCGCGTTGCCATGGTGGCCGTGGCCAGGGAAGACCACCCGCTGTTCGCCGAGCCCATCACCCCGCAGCGCTTCGCGCAGGCGTCGCACATCGGCATCTCACGTCGCGGGAGATTGCGCGGCCCCATCGACGCTGCGCTGGCCAAGCACGGTCTGCGCCGCCGGGTGGCCGCTGTCGTTCCCGGCCACACCACCGCCATGATGCTGACCGCCACCAGCGACCTCGTCTGTCTGACGATCGACGGATGGCTCGGACAGGCCCTCACCGCGCTGGGCCTGCGAGCCTTCCCCATCCCGTTGGACGTGCCCCCGATGGCGATCGGCATGGCCTGGCACCCACGCCACGCGGCCGATCAGGGACACACCTGGCTCCGCTGCCAGCTCCGCATGGTCACCAGCAGCCTTGTCGAGAGCGCCGCCTGATCGCTGCAAGTGCCGGCCTGGCTGCGGGAGAAGGCAGGGGGCCGGGCGCCTCGCCCGTTCCGGCTTGCCGCGGCTCTCGTGACCGGTTGCGGCCGTCAGCCGTCCTCACCCCGCAGCCGCTCCGGGGCCTCGCCGAGGGGTGGCTCGGTGACCAGGGCGGCCGACAGCGTCGTGTCCGCCTGAGAGTCCGCACCCGCCTGAGAGTCCGCACTCGCCTGGGAGCCCGTCTCCGCCCGAGAGTCCGTGTCCGCCTGAGATCCCGACTGTCTGCCGGAATGTCGCCGCACCTGTCATCGTCGGATCATGGCTGCCGCGAGGACCACCAGAACCCCGCTGTTCCTGCTCTCCGGCGCCGTCGTGCTCACGCTGGCCGGATGGTGGCAGTACGAGGCGGCGGTGCCCTCGTTCCCGGTTGTCGGCGACACCAGCACGGTGTCGCTGCTGATCCGCGGCCCGGCACGGGACGTGGAGGTCAAGCTGATCGCGACGGACGACCTGGGGCTGGCGGTCGAGGTCCTGGCGACGGTCGACCGGAACAAGCCCGGCGAGTGCGTGTCGGCGGACGTGCACCTCTACACCGACGGGCCCCTGCAGTCGAGGACCACCGGGCTGTGCCCGTCGCCACCGGGCACGCGCGGTGTGCTGTCGGCGGTGTTCAGGCCGATCGAGCCGCTGGTCGCGAAGAGCGGTTCGACCACGGTGGTGCGGATGCCCGAGCTGACCGCGACCTGGTTCGGCACCGATCGTGAGTACGACGTCGCGTACGAGGTCACCTTCGCCCGCACGGACCCGGCGGCCCAGAACGGGCTGAAGCCCGAGGCGGTCTCGCCCGACTACCGGGGTCCAGGGCTGCGATGGAGGCGGCGGCAGGTCGCGAACACCCCGGGCATCCCCGAGGCGGCCCCGTACGGCACGTTCACCGACGTCGCGGCGGAGAAGGCGGCGAACCGCTCGTTGTTCTGGGCCGGTCTGCTGGGCGGGGCGGCGCTGTCGGTGCTGGTGTGGGCGGGCGACCTGGTGCTGGTGGGGGCGGCGGAGCGGCGGCGGGAGAGCGAACGGCGCGCGGAGGCCGAGGCCGAGCTGCGGGAGATCGCCGAGCTGGCGGCGGCACGGGTGCTGGCGGCGCTGGAGGAGCGCCTCCCGGCCGCGCCTGGCCAGGACACCGTCGCCACCCGGCGGCGTCCGGCGGGCCGGGTGGCGGGGTGGCGCGGCTGGTTACGTTCGCTGGCCAGGCGGGCACGCTTCTGAGCGCCCCGGGCGCCTTCACGGCCCCTCAAGGAGGGCCGCTTCAAGCCGAACACTGCCCGGGGGCGGTCGCTGCCGACGGTCACGGTGCTCGTGAGTAGGCCTTGGCGTCACGGTGCTCGTAGGTAAGCCACGGCGAACGTGTGATCGCCCGGGGCTCCGGCGGCGGTGTGACACCAGACGTGGACCGACACCCGGGGCGGGGCCGAGTAGGAGTCGATGGTCCCGAGGTGGCAGTACCCGCCGCCCGTACCGGTCGCCGTGACCTGCACGCTGTCGCCGGTCTTGCCCAGAGTGTCCCAGCTCAGCCGATACTGGCCGGTGCCGAGCCGCGTGAGCGCGGGCACCTCACCGTTGCCGCTGAACGAACGTTCCCGGTCCACGACCGGGGCGGCCGGATCGCCGGTCACGCCGACGTACGCTGCCGGGGTCGTGCCGTCCCGGTGCAGGCCCGCGCCGTCCACGTACGACAACAACCAGGGCGAGTCCGCCGGCACCGCGCCGCCGATCGTGTGGCAGGCCACGGTGATCTCCACCCGGTCCGCCCCCGGCATGCTCCCGGCCGGGACGCAGCGGGCCGCCGCGCCGTCACCGTACGGCGTGACCTGGACGTATCCGGTGCCGGACGCGAACGCCGAGCCCTCCAGCGTCACCCGGTAGCGCCCGGTGCCCTCGCGTGTGACGCGGTTGACACCCCCGTCGGAGTTCACCGTGCCAGCGTTGAACACCGGGTTCACCGAGCCCGTGCCGCCGGCGCCGTCGTCGTACCTGACCGTGGCGTAGGGGGCGGTGCCGGGCCCCGGCGCGGCGAAGAAGATCGTGAACCACCAGTCCACCGGCGCGCCTGCCTCGTTGAAGCAGCGCACCTTGACCACCTGGTCGGGGCCGGCGGGCGCGTACCCGGTGACCCCGCAGGTGCGGCCCCGGTAGGCGGTCCGGTACGGGGTTACGTGCGCGATCCCGGCCGCCGACGCGACCCCGGGCAGGCGGACCTCGTACGTGCCCGTCCCGGTGTGGACCACGGTGGCGCGCCGGTCGGCGGTGGCCGGGTCGAGCCGGCCGGTGCTCCACTGCCAGGACGGGGTGAGCGGGACGGTCGCGCCGATCGGCGCCTCGGCGGTGGTGGCCCGGTCCATGTACGCGTACGCCCAGCCCGGCCGGGACGCCGGTCGCGGGCTGCCGGCCGCGACCAGGGCGTCCACCAGGCGGGCCCGGTGGCCGATCATCTCGTCGGTGGTCGGTTCGAGTGCCACGTCGGGCGCGGGGCCGCCGCCCTCGTCCCCGGCGGCGCGGTCGAACCTGAGGTGCTCCCAGTCGTCGAAGCCCGTCAGCTCGTCGGCGTAGCGGAAGGTGTGGGGGTAGTCGAAGTACATCGGGACCCTGATCGACGTGTCCGGCACGAACGCGGCCTGGTCGGTCGGTTCGGGCGGGGTCTCGCAGATCCCGTTGAGGCCGGCGTAGATGCGCCCGCGCTGTTTGAGGTCGTCCCCCGAGCGGTCGGTCTCCAGCTCGTCGTTGACGGGCGGGTCGCGGTCAGGGTCGGTGCCTTCGACGCACCTCTGGAACTCGCCGTTGACGTCGACCGCGACCGCCTGCTCGTCTTCTTCCCCGTCGGTGTCCCAGTCGAGGGGCGTCGAGGCGTCGCCGACGTGCAGGATGCCCTTGTTGTTCCACCAGGCCGCCATGGTACGGCGGTCGGTGCCGAGGTCATCGCCCTCGTCGAGCCGGGTGCGGACCAGCGAGGGCAGCTTGTTGTCGGAGTAGTCGAGCCTGCTGACCTCGTCGAGGGTCCGCAGCAGGATGCTGCCGTCGGTGGCGTCGCCGAGGTCCGCCATGCGGGCCTGCCACGCGCTGTGGTCGGGCAGGCCCACCGCCGAGTAGGTGTAGTTCATGACCGACAGGTAGTTCGGCTTGTAGTTCACCCGATCGGCGCCGCCGTGGCCGAGGCCGAGCGCGTGGCCGAGCTCGTGGACGAAGGTGCCGCTCTGCATCCGTACCGGGCGCTCGCGCAGGGCGCCGAGCGTGACGACGAAGTCCCGCCCGAAACAGCACCACCCGCCCATGTTGGTGTTGTTGGTCCGGTAACCCCACAGGTTGTAGAAGAACAGGCCGGAGCGGGCCGGGGAGAAGTGGGTGGCTCGGAACGAGTCGAACGGCTGGGGTTGCCCGCCCACCGCGATGGCGAGCGGTTGCTCGCGCCGCGCGCGGCTGACCGGGATCGGCTGGTCGAGGTGGACCAGCAACTGGACGCCCCGTTCACGGGGGAATCCGTACGGGCAGGTGGCCTCCGCCTGGCGGGGCGAGTTGGCGAACATCGCGATCGCCTCGTCGATCGCGGCCTGGTCGGGTCTGTCGCCGAGGCCGCTGCCGGTGTCGAGCAGCCAGTCGATCTCGACCGCGATGGTGTCGCGGCAGGGGTTGGCCCCGTGGTCGGGCAGCCAGGTGTCCACGGTGCCGTCGGCGCGGGGGATGCCGTTCAGCTCGATGCGGTCGCTGAGGTGGTCGCCGTCGAGGTCCTGGTCGGGCGTGTGGTAGAGCTGGCCGCTGTTCTTCTGGAAGTAGTGCAGGAACTCCGCTCCCGGCGGGGTGTCCAGGCCGAGGAGCTCGGTGCCGGTGTCACGGTCCACGACCCGCAGGGAGACCAGGTACCAGTTGTCGGTGGCGATGTCGTCGGCGTAGTTGATGTGCTCGATGCCGAACCCCTGGGCCAGCTCGGCGGCGGTGGCGCAGCCGGGCAGATGTGCCTGCCAGGTGTACTCGAAGTTCTCCAGGTCGCCCGTGCGATCCTGGTGGAAGGGCCGGGGCGGGAGGTCCGCCGGGCGCTCGTCGAACAGGACCACGTGCTCACCGAGCCGGAAGATCTCCAGGGAGTCGTCCCTGATCCCGTCGCCACCGGTCGTGACCGAGATCTCCAGCCGGCAGAACCTGCGGGCCGGATCGGCCGGCGGGTCCGGCTCGCTCCCGGCGTCGAGCGGGATGGTGAGCATCTGGTCGCTGTTCTTGTGGAAGTACTGCAGGTAGTCCTGACCCGCGGGGGTGGTCCGCTCGGCGAGTACGGCGCCGGTGGCGCGGTTCACGACGGTCAGCGACTTCAGCGTCCAGTTGTCGGCCCGGTAGTCGTCGGCGAAGCTGATGTGCTCGATGGACAGCCCCCTGGCCAGATCCGCCGTGGTGGCACAGACCGTCAGGTGACCCGTCCACCGGAACTCGGCGTTCCCCCGGTCACCGGTGCCGCCTTGGTGGAAGGGCCGGAGCGGGAAGCCCACCGGGCGCTCCTCGAACAGGAACACCTTCTCGCCCAGCCGGAAGATCTCCAGGGAGTCGTCCCTGATCCCTTCGTCGCCGGTCTCGACGACGAACTCCAGCTCGCATGTCCCGGCCGCCAGGGCGGGCGCGGGCGGAATCCCGACCAGTACGCAGGCAAGCGTCAGCAGCAGGGCGGCCAGACCACGCCCGAGGGAGGATCGCACGCCTCGACGGTAGAGAGAACGCCCTGGTGAGCCGAGGGCCGCCGCGATATCCGTACAAATCCGTACGCGGTGTGTAACTTCGTGGCAGGTCACGCCGACATGCAGATGTGCCCGAGGCCAACGATCCGCTGCCGCGACGGATCAGGACGCGCCGTGACTTCGCCGACGAGCTGACCCTGCTGCGCGAGCGCGCCGGTCTGACCGTCCGCCAGGTGGCGGCGAAGGTCGGCGTACGAGGCGCGCACAGCACGATCGGCGACTGGTTCGCCGGGCGGGGGCTCCCGTCCACCTCCTCCCGCGAGCTGCTGCTCCAGGTGTTGCACGCGTGCGGCGAGGACGACCAGGACCGGATCGGGGAGTGGCTCGCCGGCTGGCGGCGGGCCAGGCAGCGGCGCGGCGCACCCCGGTCGGGGCCCGCGCCGTACCGGGGCCTGGCCGCCTTCCAGCCCGAGAACGCCGGCTGGTTCTTCGGCCGGGACGAGCCGGCCCGGCGGCTGGTCGCCCGGGTGGGCGAGCTGCGCGGACGCGGCGGCGGCCTGCAGGTGCTGGTCGGCCCCTCCGGGTCCGGGAAGTCCTCACTGATCGGCGCCGGGCTGATCGCCACGCTGGGTATGGGAACGGTCCGGACCCCGGGCGCCAGGCCGATGGACACGCTCGCGGGCCTGGAAGGTCCGCTCATCGTGCTCGACCAGTTCGAGGAGCTGTTCACCCTGTGCGGGGACGAGGAGGAGCGGCACGCCTTCGTCGCCGCCGTTCACGGCCTCGCGCGCGGCAACGTCGTCGTGCTCGGCCTGCGCTCCGACTTCTACACCCAGGCCCTGGGCCATCGGGAGCTGGTGGCCGCCATCACCGAGGGCCAGCTCACGCTCGGCCCGATGGACGAGGCCGGCCTGCGCGCGGCCATCGCCGAGCCGGCCCGCAAGGCCGGCCTCGACCTCGAAGCCGGGCTGACCGACCTCATCCTGCGCGATCTGACCCTGCGCGACCGGGCTCCGGCCGCCGGCGCACTGCCGCTGTTGTCCCACGCCCTGTACGCCACCTGGCGGCGTGGCCACGGCACCACGATCACCGTCGCCGACTACCACGCGGCCGGCGGCATCGCCGGCGCGATCGCGCTCAGCGCCGGCACCGCCTATGCCGGGCTGACCGAGCCGCAGCGCACGCTGGCCCGGCGGCTGCTGCTGCAACTGGTGCACGTCGCCGACGACACCGCCGACGCCCGCCGCCGCGTGGCCAGGCACCACCTGCCCGAGGGCGCCGGGGACGTCCTGGACCGCTTCGTCGCCCAGCGCCTGCTCACCGCCGACGACGGAACCGTCGAGATCAGCCACGAGGCGCTGCTCACCGCCTGGCCGCTGCTGCGCTCATGGCTCACGGAGGACCGGGCCGCGCTCCTCGCCGGCCGCCGCCTGGCCACCGACGCCGCCGCCTGGGACCACGAGGGCCGCGACCCCGCCTCCCTCTACCAGGGCACCCGCCTGGCCGCCGCCCAGGAGTGGAGCACGGCCACGACGCATCCGCCCGGCACGCTCGCTGCCGAGTTCCTCGACGCCTCGGCCGAGCTGGTACGGCGGCAGGAGCAGGCCGCCCGCGCCGGGGCACGCAGGCTGCGGCGGCTGGTGGCCGGCCTCGTCCTGCTGCTCGTGCTGGCCTGCCTCAGCGGCGTCGCCGCGCTCGACGAGGCCGCGACCGCGCGCGAGCAGCGCGACATCGCCCTGTCCCGCCAGGTGGCCGGGCAGGCGTCCACCGTCCGCGCCGCCGATCCCGCGCTCGCCGCCCGGCTCGTCCAGGCCGCGTACGTGCTCGCACCCACCATGGAGGCGCGCGGCGGGCTGCTCAGCGCCTTCGGCGTACCGTTCGACCTGCGGCTGAGCGGCCACACCGACTACGTGCACGATGTCGAGTACGCGCCCGGCGGCGAGCTGCTCGCCAGCGCGAGCAAGGACGGGACCGTGCGGCTGTGGGACGTGGCCACGCCGCACCGGCCGCGCCCGCTCGCCGTCCTGGCCGGGCACACAGGCGAGGTCGTCGCGCTCGCCTTCGCACCCGGCGGGCGGCGGCTCGCCAGCGGCGGCGACGACGGCACCATCCGCCTGTGGGACGTTCCCGTCGCCCGTCCCTTGACGGATCCCGCCATCGCCCGTCCCTTGACGGACCCCACCACCGTCCGGCCCCTGATGACCCTGCCCGCCGCCGACGGCGCCGTTCACGCACTGGCCTACACCCCGGACGGCCGGTTCCTGGCCACCGGCGGCGGCACGGGCGTGATCACCCTGAGGGACGCGGCCACGGGCCGGCCCCTGGCCACGCTGCACGGCCACCGGGGCATGGTGCGGCGGCTGGCCGTACACGGCGGGCTGCTGGCCGGCGCCGGGGACGACGGCACGGCCCGCCTGTGGGACCTGACCGCCTTACCACCGCTGCCACCAGCGACCGGAACCCGCCCAGTCCCGCCGATGACCGGATCCGGCCCGGCCCTGACGCCCACCGGCGTCCGCCCGCTCTCGACGCTGGTGGGTCACACCGGCAGGGTCTTGTCGGTCGCGTTCGATCCCGATGGGCGGCGCCTGGTCACCGCCGGTCAGGACGGCACACCCCGGGTGTGGGACGTGGCCCGGCCGCGCCATCCCCGCCTCCAGTCCACGCTGTCCGGCCACCGCTGGGCGGTGAACAGCGCCGTCTTCGCCCCGGACGGCCGTACCATCGCCACCGCGGGCGACGACAACACCGCCCGCGTCTGGGACGTCGCCGACGGACGTCCACTCCAGACGCTCAGCCCGCGCCCCGGTGCCCCGATCGACACCGGGGCGATGTCCGACGTCGCCTTCAGCCCGGACGGCCACACCCTCGCCACCGGCTCCTACGACCACCTGCTCCGCCTGTGGGACCTGCCCGGCCCCGCCCTCATGGGCGGCGGGCGCACCAGGCCGGTCTGGGCCGCCCCGGACGGCCGTACGGTGATCACAGGAAACGGCGATCGCGTGCTGCGCTGGGACGTCAGCGACCCGCACCGCCCGGTGAGCCGGCTCCAGGCCCGCACCGAAGGGCTGGTGAAGCTGTCCGCCGACGGATCGCTCATGGTCACCGCGGGCCCCGGCGGCACGATCCGCCTGTGGAGCCTCACCGGCCCCGCCCCCGCCCTCCTCGCGACCATGAACGGCGCGGCGGCACCCCCGGACAGCGCCGAGTTCAGCGCCGACCGCCGGATGCTCGCCGTCACCGCCACCCGCGACCTCGTGATCCGCACCTGGGACATCAGCGACCCCGCCCACCCGCGTGAGACCCGGCCGCTCACCGGCCACACCGGCTTCGTCAACGCCCTCGCCTTCGCCCCGTCCGGGCGCCTGCTCGCCTCCTTCGGCTACGACAGGACTGCCCGCCTGTGGGACCTCACCGACCCGGGCCGCCCAGTCTCCGCGGCGGTCCTGCGCGGCCACAACAACGCGGTCTACAACGGCGCGTTCAGCCCCGACGGCCGCACCCTGGCCACCACCGGCCAGGACACCACCGTCCGGCTGTGGGACGTCACCCGCCCCGGCCGCCCGGCCCCGCTGGCGGTCCTGGACGGCCACGGCACCTACGTGGACTCGCTCGTCTTCAGCCCCGACGGCCGCCTGCTCGCGACCGGCGGCGGCGAGCCGAGCGTGCACCTGTGGGACGTCACGGATCCCCGCGCGCCCGCCCGCTGGGCGATCCTGACGGGCGGCGAAGGGCCCGTGGTCGGCCTGCTGTTCGCGGGCCGCCTGCTGGTCAGCGGCGGCGCCGACCGCCCGGCCCGGCTGTGGAGCGTCGATCCGGCACTGGCCGGCCTGGCCGTCTGCGCCAGGGCGTACCCGGACCTCACGGCCGAGCAGTGGGCGGGCTACTTCCCCGGCGTCGACAGGCGGCGGCCATGCCACTAGCGGGATGATCTCGCTACGCTTCCGCGATGTCGTTCATGTGCCGATCGTCCGGCGCGCTGGCGCTCGCGGCGGCCGCCGCTCTCACCACGGCTTGATCAACTTCCTGGTGACTCGCTAAGTTGGGCGTTTTGACCGCTCCCTTCGAGAGATGGCCATGCGTCGCTACCGTTTCGGCAGGATCGCCGTCCTGATCGCGCTCGGCTACCTCGCCGTAGTCGCCGTGCTGGGTGCCTTCGCGCTGACCACCGACCGGGGAGACCTCCTCTGGAAGATCGTCACCCACGACTCGGGCATGGGCTGGTTTCTCGGCCCCGGCGAAGAAACCCTCACCGTCCCGTGGGGGCTGACGGTCGTCCTGATCCTCATCGGGGCGCTTCAGGCCTGGGCCCTGTGGCAGGTGCTGCGCGGTCGCGCCAGGGGCGAGCTGACATACCGGGGCAGGAAAGTCGGCCTGCTGCGGCTCGCCCTGTATCTCGGCGTCGGCTACAGCCTGATCAGTATCGCCAGCACCCCGCTGATCCACGCATGGAAGATCTACTGGGTCTGGTCAGTTACGGAAATCGCCTCCGGTTTCGTGCAACTGGCCATCGTCTGGCTGTTCTTCCTGGTGCTCCGGGACACCGTCTCCCCCAGGCTACGGCTGTTCTCCCTCATCGCCGGAACCATCGCCGCCGTGAGCAACCTCGGCCAGGAAATCACCGACCTCTTCGACCTGCGCTCCGCCGAGCAGATCTTGACCCTGGCCGGAGGGTACGGCTACGTCTGGCTGGCGTGGTCGGTGTCGGTCCTCATCGCCCAGGCCAAGGATCCCCGCTGGAGCGCGGCGACCGTCCGGATAGGCGTCATCGCGCAGGTGGTATCGGTCCTCCAGCCCTCCGGGATGGTCTCGTTCGGCGGCAGCGGGTTGCCCAGCATCCTCACGGTCTACACGCTCCTCGGTGCTGTCAGTGTCTTCGGGCTGGTATGGGATGCCAGGACCGCCCACGAGCTGACGGCCCCCCTTCCCCAACCGGACGCGGGACACATGCCGGTACGGCCGGCGGCCAGGTGGTGGCCGCCGGCCGCCGTGACCATCGCGCTGCCGCTGATCCCCGCTGCCGTCAACCTCGCGCACGGCAAGTACCTCTGGATCGGCCCCAGAGGCGTGATCGAACAGTTCGTCCGCGTGGACGGAGGCAGCGGGAACGCGCTGACCTGGCTCGTCCTGGACGTCTTCGTCGGCGTCGGCGGCCCCGCGCTGCTGATACTGGCCGCTGTCCTGCGCCGGACCCGCCGCACCCTGCGGTTCACGACACTGACGCTGATCATCGCCGCGGCCGTGGGCTTCGCCAGCGCGCTCACGGCAACGCCCGTGCCGGAGGACTTCGACGGCTTCTACGAAGGCACACAGATCTACCCGGAGAGCCTGTTCACCCAGAAGCACGCCGGTGAGATCTTCCTCGGCATCTCACCGGCGTGGTACAGCGCGGCCTTGCTCGCCTCCGCCCTGCTCCTGCCGTTCCTGTACCCGACCCCGATGGCCCAGCGCACACGCCGCCGCATGCTCCTCCTGGCCCAAGTCGCCACGCTGGTCGCGCTCGCGTTCGTGCCCATGGCGGACCTGGCCCGCGGCCCGGTCACCGCGGCCGAAGACTGCACCCCACGCAAGACGTGGACGGGCGAGCCCGAGGAACCCAAGCTCACCCGGGACCAGCGACTCGTGTGCTCCCTCCGGCAGGGAAACGTGATCAAACTCGCCGCCACCACGCCTGACACCGTGATCCTCGCCAATGCCCGCTGGCTGTGCGGCATCTACACCCGCAACGATCCCCAGGAGGTCGCCCGCCTTCAGACGACGCGGGGACTGACGCGCGATGCCCTGACCTACCCGCTCGCAGAGATCTGCCCCAGCGCCGACGCCGTGGTCAAGGCCGCGGCCGCTGAACAGGACCGGGAGGACCAGGAGTGGGAGGCCGACGCGCAGCGCATGTGCGACTCGAGCCCGCCCCACCGCCTGCTCATCAGACCGGCCAAAGTGATCCGCATGAAGGAACCCCAGTGGACGGACTACGGGGTCATGGAGACGTACGAGCCGACCGAGGACGACGCGGACCCGTACGAGGACGGCCTGCTCGACAAGGCTCAGGACAACGACCTGGTGGCCGCTCTCCCCGGTCACCTGATGATCCGGACGCACTCCGACTACGACCTCTGCGTCACCCTGGAGACCTACACCCGCCGCCCACCGGTGGAGACCAAGGGCTGGGACCACGTCGCCGAGGTCGGCTACGAAAGCCCCACCGGCGAGATCGTGCTCAGGGACGGTCTGAGCGGAACCGAATTTCCCGACCTGTCACTCAACGGCCGGGCGGGGCACTACCGGATCCGCGTGCACTACGACTGGTTCAAGTGGAAGGGACCGCACGAGGGCGGCCAACGTCTACTGATCATGGCGTTCCCCGGGAAGGGCGACAAACCGGTCACCTACCGCAGACCGCCGAAGCGACGTTGACGGAGCCGGCGCGAAGAGCATGCGGGGGTCGTCATCCCTGGCCGGCACGCTTCAGAAGAGGACTGGTGTGCAGGCAGACACCGATTCGCCGGTGAGTGGAACCAGCTCCGCACCGTCTTGTCGTTTCCAGATGAACCGGTCCGGCTCGGGAATGATCTGGACGTGGGCCATGTGCGGGCCCGGGTGCCCCGGCTGCAGCTCGCACTCGTAGGCGGGCTTACGCATGTGGCCGCCGCCGTCGGTCAGCGGTGCCCACTCGGCGTCGGTGATCACGTTGTAGTGCGGGCACTCGGTGTCCCGGGTGTGGCGTTGCAGGCCGATGGTCAGCCCGGCCGCCAACCCGGCCGCGGTGAAGGCCCGGTGCACGGCAGCGTTGACCAGCTCGACGCCGTCGGCGTTCAGCTCGACCTTGCCGAGCTGGTCGGCCAGCAGGTTCACGTGGGTGGCGAAGTGCTCACTGGCGATCGCCGGCGCGGTCACCGGATCAGTCCCCTCGGAGGGCAGGCCGGCCGACAGATCCTCGAACGTCACGACGGCCACGGTACGCGCCGGAGTGCGAACGGGATCGCGAATTCGAATCGCCGTTGACGCGCCGTGGGCGGTGCGGGCCGGGACCGGCCGCCAAGGCCGCATGCCCGGCCCACATCCGCCTGGCGGCCAGGTCGGTGAACGGCCATCACAGGACGGACCACAGCACGATGTAGACCGCCATGGGCAGCGTGATGACCGCCGAGAGCCACAAGACGATGGCGAGGGTGCGTAGCCGTTCGTGTAGACGCGGGTGTGGGCGGCGGGCCAGGCGCTGGATCGGGCTCACGCACCAGCTCAGTGCGGCGGCGCCCGCGGTGAACGCCATGACCGTGCCGGAGGCGATCTGGGCCGGCGGCGGCATCGACGGTGACGGATAGATGGATGCGCTCTCTACCCAGATGATCAGGAGGGCAGTGGAGCCGCTTCGGGCGGCCAGGAAGGCCTCATAGGCGGCGGGAATCGTGGTGTCGGTTGCGTGTGGTGAAGCGCGTTGGGAACCCATGCGAGGAGCCTTCTGTGCAGCGATGATGCGTCCGCCCCCTACCGTGGGCCCGCAGAGCTGACAAGCGGGTGGCGATCGGGCCAACCCGGCGTGAACAGCGAGAAGATATGTGCTGGCTGGATCCGGGCCGCGGGGTGACCGTCAGCCTGCCGGCAACCCGTTGTCAGGCTGTGCCCGAAGGGCCTTGCGGGGATTCAACCTGCATATCTGTTGGAAATTTCTTCATTGCTACTGAGACCCCTGCCACCAGCGTGGATGTGCTGGAGGCAGGGTATGAGCTACCCCACCGGACTTGTCGCCCTCCACTGGCGCGGACGCGTCGTCACCGGGGATGTGCTTACTCCTGCAGGATGGAGAGGGCTCGGGACGGGCACAGGGTGACGGCGTGGCGCGCCTGTGCGGCGCTCTGGTCGTCGGGGTGATCGGTCAGCAGGGCCACGATGCCGTCGTCGCCTTGGTCGAAGACGGCCGGTTCGGTCAGGACGCATTGGCCGGAGCCGACGCAGAGGTCGCTGTCGGCTTTGATCCGCATCATGTCCTGCTCACCAGGTGACCGGGAGTTCGTGAACGCCGTAGATGACGGCGTCGGTCTTGAACGGCAGGTCCTCGGCCGGTGCGGCGAGCCGCAGGGTGGGGATGCGGCGGAACAGCGTGTCGAAGACGATCTGCAGTTCCATCCGGGCCAGGTTCTGGCCGAGGCACTGGTGTGGGCCGAAGCCGAAGGCGATGTGGTGGCGGGCCCCGCGCTCGACATCCAGTTCGGCCGGGTCCTTGAACGCCGCCGGGTCCCAGTTGGCCGACAGGGTCGAGACGATGACGCCCTCGCCGGCCTTGATGCTCACCCCGCCGATCTTCACGTCTTCGGTGGCCACCCGGGAGGTGACTCCGTCGGCGATGGCGAAGTAGCGCAGCAGTTCCTCCACGGCCATGGGCGTCCTGCCCGGGTCGGCTTTGACCAGGGCCAGTTGCTCCGGATGGGAGAGCAGCCCGACCACGCCGAGCGAGATCATGTTCGCTGTGGTCTCGTGTCCGGCGGTCAGCAGCAGGAAGGCCAGGCTCACCAGGCCCGCGTGGTCGAGGGTGCCCTTCTGGCGTTGCCGGGCGATCTGTCGGCTGAACAGGTCGTCGCCGGGTTCGGACTCTTTACGGGTGACCAGGTCGTCGATGTAGGCGCGCAGTTCGGCGAAGGCTCGCTGGCGGTCTTCGAGCGAGGTCCGGCGCACCATCATGGTGGTGCGGCTTTGGAAGAAGTCGTGGTCGGTGTAGGGGACGCCGAGCAGTTCGCAGATCACCAGGGAGGGCACCGGCAGGGACAGCGTCTGCACCAGGTCGACCGGCCGCTCGTCGGCGGCGAGCATGTCGTCGATGAAGTGGTCGACGATGTCCTGGATCCGCGGGCGCAGCGCGGCCAGCCGCCTCACGGTGAATTCGCCGATCACCGGGCGGCGGGCCGCGGAGTGTTCAGCGCCGTCCATGCCGAGCATCAACGGCGGCTGGCTGCGGAGCTGCTGCAGGGTCGCCGCATCGAGGGTGAAGAGGGGGAAGCCGTCCTTGCGCTTGTCGGAGGAGAAGCGGGGGTCGGCGAGGACGGCACGGCCTTCCTCATGCCCGGACATCCACCATGCCTCGCCGCCGCTGGTCAGGCGGACCTTGTTGATCGGCGCCTGCTCGCGCAGCCGTTCGTAGGCGGTGGGCGGGGCGAACGGGCAGCCACGCTCGATCGGCAGCTTCAGGCCGGCGAGTTCGCCGGCAACGCTCTTCGTCATGAAGGACCTCCCAGTAATAGATCTGGCGGAGTTTGTTGTGCCTGTGGCGGCCTCGGGTGGCGTGATCGACACTGTCGGCGCGGGTTTCCCGGCCCGACGGGCCGTCCTGCGCCGGGCTGGGCCGCCGTCTGGTCCAGGCCGCCTGGAGGTTGCGGGCTGGCTCGTCGTTGGTGCTCATCGCAGGGTGAGCGGGGTCTCGGAGGCGATGCGGGTCAGCTTCTGCGGGTTGCGGACGTAGTAGAGGCCGGTGATGCGGGCGTCCTCGACCCGGACCGCTATGACGCCGTCGATCTCGCCGTCCACGCGGAGGAGGAGTGCCGGGTTGCCGTTGACCACGGTGGGCTCGCTGGTGAGCGCGACTTGGGCCTTGCCGAGGCCGCTGACGATCATGCGGGCCACCTTGTCGGCGCCGGTGATCGGCCGCGGCGCGGCCTGTCTGACGCCGCCGCCGTCGCTCACCAGAACGACCTCGGGGGCGAGCACGTCAAGCAGGGCCTGTAGGTCCCTGGTCTCCAACGCGCGCTGGAACGACTCCAGGGCCGCCCGGGCCTGGCTCGGGGAGACCGCCTCGCGAGGGCGGCGGGCATCGACGTGCCGGCGGGCGCGGTGCGCGATCTGACGGACGGCCGCCGGGGTCTTGCCGACGGCGGCCGCGATCTCCTCGTATCCGACGTCGAAGACCTCACGCAGCACGAAGACGGCGCGCTCGGTCGGCGACAGCGTCTCCAGGACGAGCATCAGCGCCATCGACACGCTCTCGGCGAGCTCGGCGTCCTCGGCCACGTCCGGTGCGGTGAGCAGCGGCTCGGGCAGCCAGGAACCGACATACGTCTCCTTGCGGCGCTTCATGGTGCGCAGCCGGTCCAGCGAGCGTCGGGTGGCGATCCGCACCAGGTAGGCGCGCTGGTCGTGCACCTGCCCCACGTCGACCTTGATCCACCGCAGCCAGGTCTCCTGCAGGACGTCCTCGGCGTCGGCCGCCGAGCCGAGCATCTCGTAGGCGACGGTGAACAGCAGGTTGCGGTGAGCGAGGAATGTCTCGGTCGCCGCGGTGGCGCGGTCCATCAGGCCACCACCAGCCATCGGCTCGGCTGCGCCCGTCTTTGCATCCCTGCGCTCGTTCATACCTGGCTCCTGCCTGTTCACCCGCAGCTCCTGCTCCATGCATAAGGCGCCGGCGCCCACCGTTGTGTGACACCCGTGCTCGGTGACACACGTCACATGGCCGCACTGTCACAAAGTTCGGGGGGCCGGCGCCTCATGGTCGTCAGAACGCCGCGCGAACGATGCGCGCGGCACAAACTCCCCGAGTTGATCGCCTCGGCCGGTTGCGTGGTGACCGCCGCGCAACCGCCACCGAAGAAGGAACGGAAAGACATCATGAGCAAGGTCTGGTTCGTCACCGGTCCGTCCCGCGGCCTCGGCCGCAACTTCGTCGAGGCCGCCCTGTCGCGTGGCGACCAGGTGGCCGCAGCCGCCCGGACCGCCGCGAGCCTTGATGAGCTGGTCGCCGCCTACGGCGAGGCGGTGCTTCCGCTGGAGCTGGACGTGACCGACAAGGCCGCCGTCTTCGAGAGCGTCAAGCGGGCCAGGGAGCACTTCGGCCGTCTCGACGTCATCGTGAACAACGCCGGCTACGCCCAGGTCGGCGCGGTCGAGGAGCTGACCGAGCAGGATCTGCGCGACCAGCTGGAGACCAACCTGTTCGGCGCGGTGTGGATGATCCAGGCCGCGCTGCCCCACCTGCGCGAGCAGGGCTCAGGGCACATCATCCAGCTGTCCTCGGCGGCCGGGCTCATCGCCATGCCGCTCAGCGGCGCCTACAGCGCCTCCAAGTGGGCGCTGGAAGCCCTGAACGAGTCCCTCGCCCAAGAGGTCGCCGGCTTCGGCATCAAGGTGACCATCATCGAGCCCGGCGGCTTCGCCACCCGCTCCGGCAAGAACCCCGACCCCCTCAACAACGGCCACATGGCCGAGCCCGACCCGATCTACGACGGCCTCCGCCGGCGCATCGCCGCGTTCGCGGGCAAGCAGCCCGCCGGCGACCCGGCCGCCGCGGCCCAGGCACTCCTCAAGATCGTCGACGCCGACAACCCGCCCCTGCGGGTGCTCTTCGGGCAGGGCTTCTACCCGATGCTCCAGCAGGTCTACGCCGACCGGCTCAAGACCTGGGCCGACTGGCAGGCCCTTTCGGCAGAGGCTCACGGCAACCTCGATCAAGAAAATCGGTGATCCAGGGCCGAGTCAACTCACCAGGAGCAAGCGAACCGACAGGAGCAACACATGAAGCATCGCATCGTCGTCCTGGGCGCCGGCTATGCCGGGGCCTACGTGGCCGGGAACCTGGCCCGCCGGCTGTCCCCGGCGGACACCGAGATCACCGTGGTCAACGCTGAGCCGGACTTCGTCGAGCGGCTGCGACTGCACCAGCTCGCGGCCGGCCAGGAGATCGAGGCCCCAAAGCTCGCCGACGTCTTCGCGGGCACAGGGATACGGCTGCGCCTGGCCCGTGTCACCGCCGTCGACCCCGAGCGCCAGATCGTCGCCGTGGCCGACGCCGACAGCGGTGGCGGCGGCGAGCTCGGCTACGACACGCTTGTCTACGCGCTCGGCAGCCACGGCGACGACTGCGGCGTCCCCGGCGTGGCCGAGCACGCCTTCGACATCGCCGGCCGACCCTCGGCGCTGCGCCTGCGCGAGCGCCTGGACAGCCTGGGCAGGCGGGGCGAAGGCGGGAGTGTGCTGGTCGTCGGCGACGGGTTGACCGGCATCGAGACCGCCACCGAGATCGCCGAATCCCGGCCCGGCCTGTCGGTGGCACTGATCGCCCGCGGCGAGCTGGGCGCCCGGCTCTCCGCCGGAGCCCGCAGCCACCTACGCCAGGCCTGCGACCGGCTGGGCATCACCGTCCTGGAGCACACCAGCGTCGAAGCCGTCGAAGCGACGCGGGTGCTGTGCGCCGACGCCACCGCCCTGGCGTCCGACGCGACCGTGTGGACGGCCGGGTTCGCGGTCAATCCCATTGCCGCCGCCGGCGGGCTGGAGGTCATCGAGAACGGTCAGATCGTCGTCGATCGCACCATGCGGTCGGTCTCGCACCCGAACGTCTACGCCGCCGGCGACAGCGCCTACGCCATCGGCGACAACGGCCGGCCGCTGCCGATGTCCTGCGCCTCGGCCGGCTACACCGGCCGACAGGCCACGGACGCGATCGTGGGACATCTGACCGGCCGCAAGATTGCGAACAGCAAGCTCGTCTACCTGGGCAACCACATCAGCCTCGGGCGGCAGGACGGGATCCTGCAGACAGTCGACGACGAAGCGCGAGCAAAGCCGAAGTATGTGGGCGGCCGGAAGGCCGCCCACATCAAAGCGGGCATCCTCAAGATCTCGCTGTGGGGCATCTCGCACCCGACCTTCGGCCTGCCCAAGCGCAAGC
Source organism: Streptosporangium brasiliense (assembly GCF_030811595.1). Lineage (NCBI taxonomy): Bacteria > Bacillati > Actinomycetota > Actinomycetes > Streptosporangiales > Streptosporangiaceae > Streptosporangium > Streptosporangium brasiliense. The sequence goes on along the minus strand of NZ_JAUSRB010000002.1, from coordinate 7,402,310 downwards.
GCCGCCTGGCCGCCGCGCCAGATGCGTCCGCCGAGAAGGCGCTCGCGTAGCCGCCTGGAGCCTGTACGGAGTTCGGACCTCTAGGCTGGTCGGAGGCTTCGGATCCTTAAGACGGCTCCGCGTGGATGCGGACCGGTCAGACAGCTGTCAGGCGTCCTGTCGGACCGGAAGGCCGGCCCACGCCACTCCTTCATCCGGTTGATGCAGTGTTCTTCATCCGGTTGATGCAGCGTTCGGCCGCGTTGCGCTGCTTGTAGAGATCGGGATCATGGGTGACCGGCCGGCCGCCGCGGGAGCCGCCCCAGATGACGATCGACCGGATGTGATCAGTCAAGCGGGGCGTAGCCGAGGATGTGGTCGCGAAGTAGGGCCCCCACGTCGGGGTCCCCGCGTTCGAACGCCGCCACGAGCGGCTCGTGGTCGGCGGCGTTCTCGCAAGGCCGCATCCGGAACAGCCGTATCGACAGGTGCGTCCACACCTCGATGCCGAGTGACTCCCACATCGCCAGAAGCACGTCGTTGCCCGAGGCTTCGACGATCTCGCGGTGGAACGCGACGCCGTGGTGTACCTGGTCGGCCACGGAGGTGGCGGCCGCGGCCTGCTGCAGGCCGGCGAGATGGACCCGCAGCGCCTCGACGGGCGGGTGACGCAGCCGCACGGCCGTCTCCTCCAGGCCTGCCCGCACCTCGTAGATCTCGCGCAGGTCGGCCGCGGTGAGCCGGCGGACCCGTGCGCCCTTGTGCGGCGACGACTCGATGAGTCGGAGCGCCTCCAGCTCGCGCAGCGCCTCGCGCACCGGAGCCTGGCTGACGCCCAGCTCCGCCGCCATGCGCCGTTCCACCACGCGGTCACCGGGCCCCCATCGGCCGCTGATCAGGCCGTCGAGTACGGCCTGCCGGATCTGATCACGAAGCGGGAGTCGCATGACAGGTTTCACGCGTCCCATGATGGCAGATGGAAACAACCGATGATCGATCATTGGGTGTTTAATGGTGGCATGGAGAAGGACATTGACCCGCAGGAGACCGCGGAATGGCTGGAATCGCTGGAGGCGGTCCGCCGGGCGGCAGGCCCTGAACGGGCCGAGTACCTGCTGAAGCGGCTGGCCATGAGCAGCCGGTACATCAACACCGTGCCGACGTCGGAGGAGCCCGGCTACCCCGGTGACCTCGAACTGGAGGAGCGGATCGCGGCCTACGACCGGTGGAACGCGGCGGCGATGATCACCAGGGGTAGCCGGCTCGGTCTCGGTGGCCATCTGGCCACCTATGCCTCGGCAGCCTGGCTGTACGAGGTCGGGTTCAACCATTTCTTCCACGGCGGTCATGACCAGGTCTACTTCCAGGGCCACGCGTCCCCGGGCATCTACGCCCGCGCGTTCCTGGAGGGACGGCTGACCGAGGGCCAGCTCGACCTGTTCCGGCGCGAGCCCGAGGGCGGGCTGCCGTCGTACCCGCACCCGCGGAGCATGCGCGGGTTCTGGCAGTTCCCCACGGTGTCCATGGGCCTCGGGCCGCTCAACGCGATCTACCAGGCCAGGTTCAACCGCTACCTGCACAACCGCGGCATCAAGGACACCTCGCTCAGCCACGTATGGGCCTTCCTCGGTGACGGCGAGATGGACGAGCCGGAGTCCACGGCGGCCATCACCCTGGCCGCCCGCGAAGGGCTGGACAACCTGACCTTCGTGATCAACTGCAACCTGCAGCGGCTCGACGGGCCGGTACGCGGCAACACCCGCATCGTGCAGGAGCTCGAAGGCGTCTTCAGGGGCGCGGGCTGGCACGTCGTCAAGGCGCTGTGGGGCGCCGAATGGGACGGGCTGCTCGGTTCGGACGAGCTGGTGTCCCGGCTGGGCGAGATGCCGGACGGGCAGTTCCAGACCTTCGCCACCTCGACCGGGGCCTACATCAGGCAGCATCTGTTCCACGGGCTGGACGTGCCGTACTCCGATGAGGACCTGCGGCGCATCGTCGGTGGTTCGCGGGCCGGCCACGAGCCGCGCAAGGTGCACGCCGCCTACCGCCGGGCCCTCGACCACCACGGCGCGCCGACGGTGATCCTCGTGCAGACCGTCAAGGGGGGGACGCTCGGGGCCGGCGTGGAGGCGCGCAACGCCAACCACCAGATGAAGAAACTCACCCAGGACGAGTTCCGGGCGCTGCGCGACCGGCTCGGGCTGCCGGTGCCGGACGAGGCACTCGACGCGGACCTACCGCCGTACCTGCACCCCGGGCCCGACTCGCCCGAGGTCCGCTACGTGGCCGAGCGCCGCCGTGCCCTGGGCGGGCCCATCCCCAGCCGAACCGTCTCCCACCAGCCGCTGCCGGCGCCGGCCGAGCGGCCGTTCCAGTCCCTGGAGAAGGGGTCCAAGCAGCCGGTGGCCACCACGATGGCCTTCGTCCGCCTGGTCAAGGACCTCATGAAGGAGCCGGAGACCGGGCGCCGCTGGGTGCCCATCGTGCCCGACGAGGCCAGGACCTTCGGCATGGAGTCGCTGTTCCCCACCGCCAAGATCTACTCTCCGCTGGGCCAGCGTTACGAGTCGGTCGACCGGGATCTGCTGCTGTCCTACCAGGAGGCGGTCGACGGCCAGCTCCTGATCGAGGGCATCACCGAGGCGGGATCGATGGCGTCGTTCACGGCCGCCGCCTCCAGCTACGCCACCCACGGCGAGGCCATGATCCCGTTCTACATCTTCTACTCGATGTTCGGCTGGCAGCGGACCGGCGACCAGATGTGGGCGCTGGCCGACCAGCTCGGCCGCGGATTCCTGATCGGCGCCACCGCAGGACGGACCACGATGACCGGCGAAGGGCTGCAGCATGCCGACGGGCACTCCCAGCTGCTCGCCTCCGCCAACCCCGCGTGTCTGGCCTACGACCCCGCCTTCGGCTATGAGGTCGCGGAGATCGTGCGCGAAGGGCTCCGGCGCATGTACGGGCCCGACGGCGAGGACGTCTTCTACTACCTCACCCTCTACAACGAGCCGCTTCCCCAGCCCGCGATGCCCGAGGGTGTGCGCGAGGGCATCCTCAAGGGCATCTACCGCTACTCCTCCGGCGGCGGCCAGGCCCATCTGCTCGCCAGCGGCACCGCGATCCACTGGGCACTGGCCGCGCAGCGGCTGCTCCAGGAGGAGCACGGCGTGGGAGTCGACGTCTGGTCGGTCACCTCGTGGAGCGAAGTGCGCCGCGACGCGATGACCTCCACCGGAGTGCCCTACCTCCGGCAGGCCCTGGCCGGGACCGAGGGCCCGGTGATCGCGGTCAGCGACTGGATGCGCGCCGTGCCGGATCAGATCAGCCCGTGGATCGACCGGCCGTGGACCTCCCTCGGCACCGACGGGTTCGGCCTCTCCGGCACCCGGGAGTCCGTACGCGAGCACTTCGGCGTCGACCCACGTTCGATCGCCGACGCCGTACTCAAGTCCGTCAAGGAGACCGGCCGGAGATGACCGGCCCGGCTTCACCACCGCTGCGGCCGAGCTGTCCGGGTGTCGTCCACCCGCGCGCGGACGACACCGGCGTCATCCGGGGGAGTTGCCCCGTTCCCGCAGGTCAGCAGTAGATGATCTCGTCGGGCATGTAAGACACGTTGCATGAGCACTCGTCCGAATGCGTCTCGACCGAAACGGTCGCCATCGCAAATGACCACCAGGAGCATGCGGTCCAGGAAGTGTTTCGGTTGAAACGTTTCCTGGACACCTGTTCGAGGAACCGGCAAGGCCGTGACGAGCGCCGGCCGGGATCCCAATAACGACGCAGAAAAGGCAGGACCTCGTGGTGGCGGTCCAAAAGGCCGAGGCGGCTCAGGCTGGTGCGGGCCAGTATCAGTGCCGCATATCGGCCGCCCTCATCGAGCTTGTCCAGGCGGGTGTCGACGTTGCCGCAGATGCGTTCGATGCGCAGGTCAGGCCGGTGGATGGACAGCTGCGCGCGGCGCCGTACGGAGCTGGTGCCGATGCGTGAGGCGGCGGGCAGATCGGCCGGGGGCACGCCGTCGCGGGTGACGACGACGTCGCGAACGTCGTCGCGGGGCAGGTAGGCGCCGAACGCGGTGCCTTCGGCCAAGGGCACGTCGCCAGGAATGTCCTTCAGGCAGTGAACGGCCAGGTCGATCCGGGCGCAGATCAGGGCGTGGTCGATCTCTTTGCTGAAAGCGACTTTGCCGCCGATGTCGGTGAGGTCGCCGGGCCAGCGATCGGCGCCGACGGTGATCGGCACGATCTGGGTTGGAACGCCGGGCAGGAACTCGGTGATCAGCGTGACGACGTGATCGGGTTGGGCTCTGGCCATGGTGGAGGTTCGGGTGCCGATCCGCAGTGGGGTCCGGGCAACGCGGTGGTTTTGCAGGACGGTGATGGCCTTGCGGAGGTGGCCGGCTCTGGAAGGGCTGCAGCGTGGCTTGCGGAGGAGCTTCCAGCTCTTCACCTGGGCGTTCGCTCGTCCGCCGGGGCTGCGGAGCTTGGCGTGGGAGCGGTTGGCCCGCTTCTGGGACTCGGGTCTGTTCTTGCCCTTGTAGCGAATTCCAGAGCCACCTGAGGGTTAGCGGTGCGAGTATCGAACGTCACGTTTGGCGCGGTTTGGGGGGATGGCGGCGTCCAGGGTGCCGCAGTCGAGTCGCGGTAGAAGGGGTCCCGGTAGCAATGGAGCAGAATCCAACGGTGTTGCTGCTGACCTGCGGAAACTCCTTGAGAAACACGATCACGGGACGGCAGCCCAGAGCCCGTCCATGCAGGTCAGGCCCATTTCCGTTGGATTTTCCGCGATTGCTACTGGGACCCCCAGGTCGATGCCCCTATGCAGGCATACCTTCCTGACCTGCAGAGACGTTGCGGTTTGCGGCCGATGACACGTTTCTTAACGGCACCCCCACTTACGCCTCCCCGCACCGAGCTGGATCTGCCGACTCATATCCAACTCGTCTGGGCCTGGCCAGTGCGAGCACCAACCCGGTGAACCTTTCCGGTCACCGCCTAGTCGCGGCCGCTGCCACGGTAGAGGTCCAGCTCGCCGTCGAGTTCCAGCGCGATCACCGTGGCGTGCGGGTCGATCGCGCAAGCGGGCGGCGCGTCGATCCACAGGATGCCGGGCACCCCGTTGAGCTCTCCGGTGATCGAGTGCCCGAGCTCGCCGTCGGCGCCGACGACCCTGGCACGCAGGACGGTGTTGCGCAGCCCGCGCACTGCCACCGTGTCGCGGGGTGGGTCGAAGCAGGTCAGGTACAGGGTCCTGCGGTCGGCCGACAGAGTGCTCGGGCCGTAGTGGTGGCCCGCCGGCAGCCCGGCGGTCGTGCCGTACACCGCCTCCGCGTGCCGTTCGATCCAGGCGCCGAGGCCCTTCAGGCGGTCGGCCTGTTCGGGGAGGATGCGGCCGTCGGCGGTGGGACCGACGTCGAGCAGGAGGTTGCCGCCCGCGCCGATGGTCTCGGCGAAGTAGCGGACGAGGTGGCCCACGGGCTTGTGGTTGGTGTCGTCCGGGCGGAAACCCCAGTTGTCGTTGATGGTGAGGCACAGCTCCCACGGGCCGTCGGGCGGTGTGATGGGGACGCCCTGTTCCGGTGTCGCGTAGTCGCCGCGTGAGAGCATGCGCGCGTTGAACACGGTCCGCGGCCGTGCGGCGAGGATGCGGTCGGCGAGGGCGTCGATGCCCCACTGCTCCTCCGAGCGCTCCCACTCGCCGTCGAACCACAGCAGGTCGGGCCGGTACCGCTCGACGAGCTCGTCGACCTGGCCGTCGCGGTAGGCCAGGTAGCGGGCCCACGCGGCCGGATCCTCCTGCCCCTCCGGAGGAGTCACGTAGGGGCTCGGGTGGGCTTCCGGGCCGCGGACGCTGGGGTAGTCGGGGTGGTTCCAGTCCGAGTGCGAGTAGTACAGCCCGACCTTCAGCCCGCGCTCGCGCAGCGCGTCCGCGAAGGGGCCGACCAGGTCGCGTCCCGCTGGGGAGGCGGTGACGTTCAGCTCGCCGTACGCGCTGTCCCAGAGAGCGAAGCCGTCGTGGTGCCGGGTGGTGAGCACGGCGTACCGGGCTCCGGCCTGGGCGAACAGCTCCGCCCATGCCGCGGGGTCGTAACCGTCCGCGGTGAATCCGTCGAGCTGGGCCAGGTAGGCCTCACGGGAGATTTCGCCGTAGTAGAACGACCAGGACTCGGCCACTCCCTCGACGGCGTAGAGGCCGTAGTGGATGAAGATGCCGAGCTTGGCGTCGGGGAACCAGGGCTGCATGGGCATGGGGGGATCCTTTTTGGGTTCTTACCATTTCCAGGGCGGCGTCGAGGTGCTGGAGAGGGTCTTGCCGCCCAGGGCCGAGGCGTAGAGCTGTTCCATGACCGAGGTGGCGGCCAGGCCGCCCGCGCCGGTGATCGACGCGCGGTCCTTCAACGCGGAGGGGACGATCGGGGGCGCGGGCCGTACGGTGCACAGCCTCTCGACGTGGCGGCGCAGCGGGTCGAGGAAGGTGTCGCCCGCCTGGACGTTGCCGCCGCCGACGACCACGATCTCGGGGTCGACGGTGAGCACCAGCGCGGCGATGCCGATCGCGATGACGTCGGCGAACCGGTCGACGGCGGCCACGGCGAGCGGGTCGCCCGCGGTGGCGGCGTCGAACACGCCCTCCCTGCTGACCCGCCGGCCGTCGGTGAGCTCGACGTCGTGCAGGTACTGCTGGGCATGCTCCCAGCCCATCTGCGGCAGTGCGCCGATCTCGCCGGCGGCGCCGTTCGCGCCCCGCACGACGGTGTTGTTCAGTACGACCCCCGCCCCCGTGCGGTTGCCGGAGTGCACGTAGACCATCGAACCGGCCTCGGCGGCGCTGCCCTTCCACGCCTCCGCGAAAGCGGCGAGGTTCGAGTCGTTCTCGACGGCGATGGGGCACTCGAAGGACGCCGCGAAGGCGGCGCGGACGTTGAGCCCCTCCCAGTCGTCGAGGCCGCGCGTGACGACGTCCTGGTAGACCACGGCGGGGACGGACACCCCCATCGCCCATACGGCGGCGCGCTCGCGGCCCTGCGAGCTGAGGAGCTGGTCGACAACCTTGACGGCGTCGGCCAGGACGGCCTCGGGTGGGTCCGCGGCGGAGACGGTGATCGAGCGGGTGGCCAGGACCTCGCCGTTCAGGTCGGCGAGCTCGGCCCGGGTGGTGTGCTGGCCGATGTCGATGCCGGCGACGACGGCCGCGCCCGCGTTGAACTGGTAGCGGTTGGCCGGCCGCCCGGCTCCGGTGGGGGAGAGGGGCTCGATGTTCTTCACCCAGCCGAGGGCGACGAGATCACCCACCACTGTGTCGGCCGCGGTCTTCGACAGCCCGGCGACCTGGGCGATCGCCGGAATGGTGAGAGGCTCTCCGCGGATCGCCTCGATCACCGCCAGCGAATTGATACGGCGCAGGCGCGACTGGCCTACGGGCTGGCGCAGGAGGCTCGCTTCACGTCCGATCAGCACTCACGTGGCCCTTTCGTTTCCTGGGACGTCTTCCATTAAAACACAAAGTGTATTTATTATTGCCCACCGTGCCCCCCAGCAAGAAGGGACCAACCATGCGTAATCGCGTCATAGCCATCGCCACCTGCGCCTCTGCCGTGCTCGCCCTCGGCGCGTGCGGCCAGAAGCTCCAGGACGCCGGTCCGTCGGCCTCCGCCGGCGCCGAGCCCGCGAGCCTCCTCTATTGGGGCAAGTGGGCGAAGGGCACGCCGCAGGCGAACCTGTTCGAGAGCGTCATCGCCGACTACACCAGGCAGACCGGCGTCAAGATCGACGTTCAGTGGCTCGCGCAGGGCCAGGAGCAGCAGGTCAAGAACGCTGTCGCCACCGGCGCCGGGCCCGACTTCTTCGACACCGCCATCGACCACACCGCCGAGTTCCGCGCCGCCGGCGTGCTCGGCGACATGGGCCCGATCTTCAAGACCCAGATCCCGGGCGAGGGCAAGACCATCGAGGAAGTCCTGCCGAAGAGCGTGATCAAGGCCATCAGCGACGACAAGGGGTACGGCTTCGTCCCGCACAGCGTCTTCTCCATCGGCCTCTGGTACGACTCCGCCAAGTATCCCGACTTCGCCCCCAAGTCGTTCGACGAGTTGCTGGAGATCGCCAAGAAGGAGAAGGCGTCCGGCCGCGCGCCGATCGCGCTCGACGGCTCGGTCAACGCCTACAACTCCTTCTGGATCCACCAGATGCTGCTGTCCACGGCCGGCCCCGGCATCCTGCTGAAGCTCGCCGCCGACCCGGCCGCCTGGGACCTCCCCGAGGTGAAGCGGGCGGCCAAGGCGCTGGAGTCGCTGGTGAAGGCCGATCTCTTCGAACCCGACTACATGGCCACCAAGTTCCCGGCGGCACAGAACGCCTGGGCGGGCGGCAAGCACAGCTTCATCCTGAACGGCTCCTGGCTCGGCAGCGAGACCGCCTCGCTGCGCGCCGCCGCGGTCAAGCCCCGCGTCGTCGCCTTCCCGCCGGTCGACCCCGCCAAGGGCTCGGTCGCCACGGTCGGCGCGCTCGGCTGGGGCGTGAACGCCAAGTCGAAGCACCAGAAGGCGGTCGCCGACTTCCTGGCCTTCGCGATGCAGAAGAAGTACATCGACCGCATCGGCACCGACGCGGCCAACATCCCCTCGCGCGTCGACTCGCCCGCCCCGGTGGAGCTCCAGCAGCTGCAGGCGTCCATCCGCGACGCGGAGCAGGTCACACTCGACGGCGACGGCGTCTCGACCGTGCAGCCCAAGTGGCTGGCCGACGTCTTCCTCCCCCTCGACGACAAGTTCGTCGCCGGCAAGCTCAGCGCCGAGGAGTTCCTGGCCGAGGGCAAGGCGAAGACCGCCGCCATGAACGGATGACCGTGACCGTGTCCGACACCGCCCTGCGGGCTCCGTCCGCGGACAGGCGGGCAAAGGTGTCCCGCGGCGCGCTCCAGGGCGAGCGCCGCCGGCTGTACCTGCCGATGCTGCTTCCCGCACTGATCGCCTACCTGCTCTTCTTCGTGCTGCCGTCGCTGTTCGGCGTCGTGCTCAGCTTCGCCGAGTGGTCAGGACTGGGGACCGAGCTCTCCTGGGTCGGCTTCTCCAACTACGTGTCGATGGCCGGGAGCGAGCTGTTCCGTGCCTCGTTCGTGCAGACGCTGGTCCTGACGCTGGTCGTGGGCCTGGCGCTGTTCCTCATCGCCGGCGCCTCCATGATCGTATTGCGTACGGCCCGCGGCAGCGCGTTCATCCGGGCGGCCGTCTTCCTGCCGTTCATGATCTCGCCCATCGCCGTGGGCCTCGCCGTCTCGTTCCTCTTCAACCCGGACGGACTGATCAACACCGTGCTGGGGGCCCTCGGCCTGTCCGAGTTGCGCCAGCCCTGGCTGGCTCCCGAGCTGATCTTCAACGTGATCATGGCCGGAGTGGTCTGGAGCGCGGCCGGCTTCTACGTCGTGCTGGTGATGTCCGCGGTCGACGGCATCCCGCCGAGCTACTACGAGGTGGCCAGGATCGAGGGCGCGAGCGAGCTCCAGCAGTTCCGCTACGTCACGCTCCCGCTGACCAGGGACATGCTGGCCATCGCCGCCTCGCTCTGGGCGATCGCCGGCATCAAGACCTTCGAGATCGTCATCGCCTTCGTCGGCACGGCGGGCACCCCGCCCCCCGAGGCCAGGACCCTCGCCGTCGAGCAGTACCTCCGGGTCACCGGCGGCCGTGAGGGCGGACTGGCCCAGCTCGGCGAGGCCGCGGCGATCGGGATCGTGATGACGATGATCACCGCCGTCCTGATCGTCCTGTCGCGCAGGATCCAGCGGCGCGAACGACTGGAGCTGGCATGATCCGCGCCGGGCTCGCCCTGATCAGGGCCCTGATCTGGGCCTGGGTGCTGTTCAACGTCGGCATGGTGGTCTGGGTCCTGCTCAACTCGCTGAAGAGCTCGCGGGAGATCTTCGACAACCCGGCCGGCCTGCCCGCCATCTGGATGTGGGAGAACTTCGCCACCGCGTGGTCGGACTCCGGGCTCGGGGCCGCCGCGATCAACTCGGTGGTCCTCACGCTCGTGTCCGTCGTGCTCATCATGGCGCTGTCCATCCCCGCCGCCTACGCGGTGGCACGGCTGGGCGGGCGCTCCAGCGGTCCTGTCGCGACCTTCTTCGCGGTGGGCATGAGCATCCCGTTCCAGGCGTTCGCCGTCCCCATGGTCCTCATCGGGGCGGGGCTGTCCCGGTTCATGATCGACTGGGTCACCGGCGTCTGGGACACGCGGATCACCGTCACGCTCTTCTACGTCGTGCTCAGCCTGCCGTTCAGCATCTTCGTGCTCATCGGCTACTTCCGCTCGCTCCCCGGCGACGTGGAGGAGGCGGCCGCTCTCGACGGCGCGTCGCCGTTCCGCACCTTCCTGCAGATCATGGTGCCGCTGGCCAAGCCCGGCATCACGACCGTGGCCGTGCTGAACGCGCTGAGCCTGTGGAACGAGACCGTGATCGTGCTGATGCTCGTCCCCGACCAGAGCGCGCAGACCCTCAACGTCGCCCTGCTCAACTTCTACTCCAACATGCAATACACCTCGAACTGGGGTGGGCTCTTCGCCGGCGTCGTCATCGTGGTGCTCCCGATGATCGCGACCTATCTCTGGTTCGGCCGCCGCATCGTCAGCGGCATGACGCAGGGCATCGGCAAATGACAAGAAACGGATCTCCCATGCACACAACGGTCGGACTCATCGGCGCCGGTGGCATCGCCAACGCGCACCTCCCGGCCTGGCTCGACCTCGGCCACGACGTCGTCGTCCACTCGATCGCCGACGACGCCGAGGCGCTGACCCGGCGCCACGGAGGCGGCCGGACCGTCCCCAGCCTGGACGCCCTGTTCGAGGCGGCGGACGTCGTCGACATCTGCACGCCGACACACACCCACTACGAACTGGCGCTCGCCGCGCTCGGTCACGGCCTGCCGACGATCTGCGAGAAGCCGCTGACCCGTACGCTCCCCGAGGCGGAGGACCTGGTCGCCCGCTTCGCCGACGCCCGGGTCCCGCTCTTCCCCGCGCACGTCGTACGCTACTTCGCCGAGTACGCAGAACTGCACCGGGCCGTCACCCGCGGCGACATCGGAAGCGTCGCCGTACAGCGGCACACCCGCCAGGGCCGCAGCCCGGCCGGCGGCTGGTTCCTGGACGAGGCGCTCTCCGGCGGCGTGCTGCTCGACCTCATGATCCACGACATCGACATGGCGCGCTGGATCGGGGGAGAGGTCGAGCGCGTCTTCGCCCGCACCCACGCGGTCGGCGGCAGCCAGAGCACCCAGGCGTTCCTCACGCACGCGAACGGCTCGATCTCCGTGCTGACGGCGACCTGGACCACCGCGCCGATCGAGTTCAGGACGCTGTTCGAGGTGGCCGGTTCGCACGGGCTGCTGCACGCCGACTCCGACGAGCGCCGCCCCTACCGCTACCAGGGCGACGCCGTGCCCGCGCCCGACATCCTGCCCGACTTCTCCCCGCTGACCAGCCCCTACCGGGCCGAGATCGAGGACTTCGTCCGCTCGGTCGCCACCGGTGTCCCGCCCCGAGTCACCGCGCTGGACGGCCTCGCCGCCATGCGCATCGCCGACGCCGTCGCCCGCTCGGCCGCCGAAGGCCGGCCGGTCGACCTCAAGCCCCTGGAAGCCGCATGAAGATCGCCCTGCTCTCCTTCGCCCACCTGCACGCCGCCGAGTACGCCGCCGCGCTCCTGCGCTGCGACGACGTGGAGATCGGCGCCTACGCCGACGGCTACGACGGCGTCCCGGACGGCGTCACCGCCTTCGAGACCGAGGACGAACTGTGGGCCTGGCGGCCCGACGGCGTGGTGATCTGCGCCGAGAACACGCGTCACCGAGGGTTCGCGCTGCGCGCCGCCGCCGAGGGCGTGCACGTGCTCTGCGAGAAGCCGCTCGCCACCTCGCTCGCCGACGCCACCGCGATGCTGGAGGCCGCCCGCGCCGCGGGCACCGTCCTCATGACCGCCTTCCCGGTCCGCTTCGCGCCGGCCTACGCCGACCTCCGGGCCGCGGTACGGCGGGGCGACCTCGGCCGGATCGTCTCGATCGCGGCCACCAACTGCGGCGGTGTCCCCACCACCCGGGACTGGTTCACCGATCCGGCAAGCAGCGGCGGCGGCGCCCTGACCGACCACGTCGTGCACGTCGCCGACCTGCTCGCCGACCTGCTGGACGACGACCCGATCGAGGTCTACGCGATCGCCAACTCCATCCCCAACCCGGGCACGGCTGTCGAGACCGCCGGGCTGGTCTCCCTGCGTTACCGCGACGGGGTCATCGCCTCCATCGACTGCTCCTGGTCGCGCCCGCCCGGCCGTCCCAACACCGGCGACCTGGTCACTCTCACCGTGATCGGCACCGAGGGCGTGGTCGACATCGCGCCCTTCTCCGGGGTCCTCACCGGATGGAACAGTGGCCCGCTCGCCCACGGGTACGGGGCGCCGCTCGACGACCTGCTCATCCGCGCCTTCCTCGACGCCGTCCGCGACGGCGAGGCCCGCCAGCCCGACGCCAGGGCGGGCCACCGGACCGTCGCCCTCGTCGAGGCGGCCTACCGCTCCCTGCTCGACGCCGCCTCCATCCCCCTGGAGATCTGATGATCCGCCATGTCCTCGGCGCCGCCACGATGACCGCCGCCTTACTGGTGCTGCCCGCGCACGCCGCCGCCGCTGAACCGGCTGCCGGCCGTACGACGGTGACCTTCTCCGACACCCACGAGATCCTGCACGGCAACCCGTACACCGGCACCGCGTTCGACGTGAACACGCACAAGACGCCGGGCACGCCCGGCTACACCTTCACCAACGACCCGGGCATCACCGACTTCATCGAAGGCACCAGGAAGATCCCCGCCGACGCCGACGTGGTGCGGCTCCAGATCGCCTGGGCCGACTTCGAGCCCGACGACGGTGTCTTCGTCTGGGACCGCCTCGACGCGTTCATGAAGCGCGTCAACGAGCAGGGCAAGACGGTCGAGTTCCAGCTGCTCATGTCGGAGGCGCCCGACTACAAGAACGACCCGGGCGTCTTCCCGTACGAGTACCCGCCGGCCTGGCTGTTCGACAAGGCCGGGGTGCCCTTCCGGATGGCGCCGTACAACAACTACTTCTCCAAGCAGCCGATCTACTACAACCCGATCTACCTGGACCGGCTCAAGCGCGCGGTGGACGCCTTCGCCGGCCGCTACGACGGCGACCCGGGCGTGGCGTGGGTGGACCTGCGCGCCTTCTCCCTGTTCGGCGAATGGTCGGGCTGGAACGACGCGATGAACTTCCCGTGGCCCGACAACGCCACCCGCGTCTCGACGCTCCAGGCGATCCTCAAGATCTACGACGACGCGTTCGACAAGTCGATGGTCATGATGCAGAACGCCGGTGCGGAGGTGAACAAGAACGACCCCGACGCCGACACCCAGGCCAAGCGGTTCAGCGTGTTCGGCTACGAGAAGGCGGCCACGTTCGAGAACTGGGGCGTGCGGTCCGACACGGTCAACGCCGGCTTCGTCTGGCACAACTACGGCGACACCGCGCAGGCCCCGTACGTCAACCGCAGGCTCCGCCGCGACATGATCCAGGTGTCCGAGGGCTCCAACTGGGACAACCCCACAATCATGCTGAACAACCCCCGGCTGTTCGTGAAGAACTCGCTGGAGGGGTACCACTCCAACCTGCAGGGCATCAACAACACCGGCTTCGAGAACTGGCAGCCGATGAAGGACGCCTACGGCGAGTGGTTCGAGACGCTGGCGCGTTACACCGGCTACCGCTTCCTCATGCCCACCGCGACCTACGACACCGAGGTCAAGCCCGGTGGCGAGTTCCGCATCTCGCACACCTGGACCAACAGCGCGGTCGGCTTCAGCCCCCGGCGCTACCCGGTCGAGGTGCGCTTCACCGACAAGTCCACCGGCAACGTCGTGTGGCGCGGCACCGACGCCACCCTCGACCAGACCAAGCTCTTCAAGAGCGACGTCCGCCAGATCAACTCGGCCTTCACCCTCCCGGCCGACCTGCCCGCGGGCTCCTACGACGTGGCCGTCGCCATGCTCGGCGAGGACGGCAAGCCGCGTATCGAGCTGGCAATGCCGGGCGGCAAGGACAAGGTCTACCCGATCGGCACCGTCCAGGTCGCCGCGGGAGCCGCACAGGCCGGACAGCCGACGACCCCGCTGACACAGTTCACCATCCAGAACGAGGACTACACCGCGGCCGGCGGCGCCTACGGCGTCGAGACCCCGCCCGAGGGCGGCCTCGGCGCGCTCTACATGGACGCGGCCGGCGAGTACGCCGAGTACGACAACGTCGACGTGCCCGCCACCGGCACCTACCGGGTCGAATTCCGGGCCTCCTCCGAGGAGGCCAACCACCTGAAGTTCGAGGTCGACGGCAAGGAGGTGACCACCGTCAAGGTGCCGGACTCCGGCGGCTACAACACCTACAGGACCTTCGAACGGCAGATCCCGCTCACCGAGGGCCGCCACACGATCAAGCTCACCCGGCCTGACGGGCGCTGGTTCTTCCTCAACTGGATGCGGTTCACCCTGGAACGGCCCGAGTCGATCACCCTCCAGGCCGAGTCGGCGACCGAGCATCAGGGCACCCAGAACACCGACCTCACCGACAGCGACGACGGCACCCCCGGTGTCGCCTACATCGACACCGGCGACTGGTCGCGCTTCGACGACGTCAGCGTCCCCGCCGACGGCAAGTACCTGCTGCAGCTTCGCTACTCGACCGTCAACGACAAGCCGCTGAAGTTCCGCGTCGAGGTCGACGGCACCGACGCCACGGGACCGCTGAGCCTGCGCCCCACCAGCGGCATGCTCAGCCCGCGGACCGAGGACTTCGTCCTCCCGCTGACCGCGGGCAAGCACTCGGTCAAGGTCGTCTGGATCGAGGCGAGCACCAGCATCGTCTGGAACTGGATGCGGCTCGACCTGCAGGGCACGTCCGAGCAGACCATCGAGGCCGAGCACTGGACCATGCAGTGGAACACCGACCAGGAGTGGAACTGGAAGGGCCCCGACACCGGCGTCGTCACCAAGGACGGCATCGTCGGCGGCATCGACCCGAACGACTACCTGCGCTACGAGAACGTGTTCGTCCCGAACACCGGCATGTACAAGGTGACCTTCAAGGGCTCGGCCGCCGAGGACACCACGTTCAGGTTCGAGGTGGACGGTGACCGCAACACGCTCTCCGTCCCCAAGTCCGACGACGCGAACGTGACCACCTGGGTCAAGATCCCCGCCGGCCTGCACGCCCTCCGGGTCGTGAGCGAGGGCAGCGGGCTGGAACTCGACAAGTTCACCCTCACGGCCTCCACCGCCGCGATCAAGGCACTCGACGTCACGGGCGCCGGCGCGCTCAAGGTCGGCGAGCCCGGCCGGCTGTCCGTCGCGACGGTCGGCGCGGACGGCACCCGCACCCCGGTGACCAAGGGCGTCACCTTCAAGAGCTCCGATCCGTCGATCGCCACCGTGGACGCGGATGGTCTCGTCACCGCACGCACCTGGGGCACCGCCACGATCACCGCGATCCACGACGGATTCTCCGGCGAGCACAAGATCACCGTCACCGACCCGAAAGTGGTGCTCACCTACGTCAACGACACCGACAAGCGCATCGTCTACCCCGCTGACGACTTCACCTACAGCCCCGACCGCGGGATGGGCGACTACAACGACGACGTCCACGCCGGCTGGCACGCCGGGCAGGCCGTCGAGTTCACCTTCACCGGCACCGGCATCAGCCTGCTGTCCGAGCGCTACTCCGACATGGGCACCATCGACATCTACGTCGACGGCGAGCTCAAGGCCACGGTCGACTGCGACTCCCCGGTACGGCTGGCCGCCCAGCGGGTGTTCCAGTTCACCGGGCTGCCGATGGGCGATCACACCATCAAGGTCGTCAACGGTGCGGACAAGTTCGTCATCATCGACGCGTTCGTGGTCGAGACGCCCAACACCTGGAACGGCGCCGAACTCGGCGTCGGCAACATCAGCGCCAAGTCGGTGACCCTGACCTGGCCGTCCGTGCCGACCGCCACCGGTTACGCGGTCTTCAACGGCGGCACCGAGGTCATGCGGGTGACGGGGACGACGGCTCGGGTCACCGGGCTCCGTGGCCGCACGAGCTACACCTTCACCGTCCGCCCGCTGGCCACCGACGGCACGACCCTCCCGATCGAACTGTCAGCCACGGTGCGGACCAAGGGTTGACCGTGCCCGCTTGAACGTACCGGCCGGGTCAGCCGACCCGGCCGGTTCGCTTCATGTGCGTCCCCTTGGCGGGCGTCGGCCGCGCTCAGGGCTTGCGGCCGAGCAGCACGAGGAGCCGGTGCTGGACGGGAGCGTCCTGGGTGACCTCGAGCGGCGGGTCGAAGAGGCCGATTCCCCGGAAGGAACATCTCGCCGTCGAAGTCGTCCTCGGTCCACAAGCAGACATAGCCCTGCGGGAACGCCCCTTCCCTTCGGTGACAGCTGTCCGAGCAGTGGGCTTCCTTCTTGATGACGCCGGTGAGGGGGACGATGTGGTTCATGTCTTGCGCCTGCTCACGTGGTGCACGATGAGGGCGGCGATGCACGCGACGGCGACGCCGCCCGTGACCAGGCCGAGCAGCCAGGCGCCGATGCTGTTCGCGATCACGTTGACGACCGCGCTGGCCATCAGGACGAGCCAGAGCAGGGCGCGCAGCGCGAGAGCGCCTTTGCTCAGCGCGGGCTTGCTCGCGGCGGGCCGAGGGGTGGCGGGGTCGGAGTCAGGGCTGGGGATGCGGTAGGGGTCGGTCATGGCCAGAATCCTAGAAACGGGCCCGATCTGCGGAAATCCCGCACGCTAGCCGGCCGTGGTACAGCGGGCTGGAGCAAGCCGTGTCCCCTTTCACCTACTATGACCCTGGTGATGCGGGGAATCCTTGAAGGTCTGGAACGGCTGGCCGGCGGGCTGGGCACCGCGTTCATGGCCGTCGCCGTCGCGCTGTGCTGGCTGGTGGTGGCCGCGTTGAGCCTGGTCGGGGTCGGGCTGGCACTGGTGCCGGCGATGATCGCGATGACCAGGGGCGCGGCCGAGTGGGAACGCAGGCGCCTGGCCGGCGCGGGTGTCGAGATCGTCAGCCCGTACCGGCTGCCTGCCGAGCAGCTGCCCCGAGGCTGGGCGGCCAGGATCCGGGCGGCCCGTGCCGACCCGGCGACCTTGCGCGACCTGGGCTGGCTGGCCGTCTACGTCGTGGTGGGCCCGGCCTGCGGCCTGCTCGGGATGATCATGCCGGTGGCGGTGCTGCGGGAGCTCACCTACCCGCTCTACTGGCAGTTGCTGCCGCGCGAGGATCAGCTCACCAACTTCGGCTTCCCGGTCACCACCTGGCCGGGCGCGATCGCCACCTCGGTGATCGGCCTGGCCGTCTTGGTCGCCCTGGTCCGTCTCTTCCCTGTGCTGGCGCGCCTGCAGGCGCTGCCCGCCAGGAAACTGCTGGTGCCGCACGCCTCGATCGACCTGTCGCAGCGCATCGCGCAGCTGACCGTGACCCGCGCGGGGGCGCTGCGCGCGCATGCCGTCGAGCTGCGCCGGATCGAGCGGGCCCTGCACGACGGCGCGCAGAACCGGCTGAACGCGGTCGTGGTCACGGTGGCCGCGGCTGAGCGTGCTCTGCAGCGCGATCCCGCCCGGGCCGCGCACGCACTGGAACGTGCCAGGAGCGCGGCCGAGCAGGCGCTGGCGGAGCTGCGCGGCGTGGTGCGCGCGATCTTGCCGCCGATCCTGGAGGACAAGGGGCTGGCCGGCGCGCTGGACGCGCTGGCCGCCGGATGCTCGGTGCCCTGCCGGGTGCGGGTGGGTGAGCTCGCCGTGGTGCCGTTGTCGGTGGAGAGCGCCGCCTACTTCACCGTGGCCGAGGCGCTGACCAACGTGGGCAAGCACAGCGGCGCCCAGCACGTGGAGGTCGTCGTCGAACGTGTAGGCCCGTTACTGCGCGTCCAGGTGCGTGACGACGGCAAGGGCGGCGCCCGCGATGGCGCGGGCACCGGGCTGGCCGGGGTCCGCCGCCGCGTCGAGGCCCATGACGGAACGATGACCCTGACCAGCCCCGATGGGGGGCCGACTGTGATCGAGGTGGAACTGCCGTGCGAGTCGTGATCGCTGAGGATGACGCGCTGCTGCGCGAGGGCCTGGTGCTGCTGCTGAGCGGGGAGGGCATCGAGGTGGCCGCGGCCGCGAGCGACCCCGAGGGGTTTCTGGCCGCGGTCGAAGAGCACCGGCCCGATGTGGCGGTGGTGGATGTGCGCATGCCACCCACCCACACCGACGAGGGCATCCGGGCGGCCGTGGCGGCCAAGCGCCTGCAGCCGGGCCTGGGGGTGCTGGTGCTGTCGGCGCATGTCGAGCAGGCGTTCGCGACCGACCTGCTGGCCGACGGCACGCACGGGGTCGGCTATCTGCTCAAGGAGCGGGTCGGCAAGGTCGAGCAGTTCCTTGAGGCGCTGAACCGGGTCGCCGGCGGCGGCACCGCCATCGACCCAGACGTGGTGGCCCAGCTGTTCAGCCGCCGCCGTGATCCCCTGGCGGAGTTCACCCCGCGCGAACGCGAGGTGCTCGCGCTGATGGCCGAAGGACTGGGCAACCTGGCCATCGCCGACAAGATGGTGATCACCGAGGGAGCGGTGCACAAGCACATCCGCAACATCTTCGCCAAGCTCGGCCTGGCTCCCAGCGACCGTATGGACCGCAGGGTCGCCGCCGTGCTGCGCTACCTCGGCGCCTGAAGCCGGCCTCTGACACCCGGCCTCTGGGGAACAGCCTCTGGGAAACGGCCTTGTGAGCTGGGCCGCGGGCGGCGTGCGGTAGCCAGCACCACCATCGACCGGCCAGCGGGCGGGATCGAAACCGCCCGCGCCGCTCCCTACGTTGGTGATTGCTTCATCCGACACCCAACGTAAGGATCTGTCTTGACGAGCAACACTCTGCGTCGTACCGTGCCGGTCACCCTGGCGCTGGCGGCCTGTCTGACGAGCATGAGCGCTCCGGCATTCGCCACCCCCGCCCCCGCCCCCGCCGGCGTTGCCACGGTGGCCGTCGGCGCCGGCCAGGAGCGGGTGGTGGCGGACCTGGAGCGCCACGCCCAGGAACTGCGCAGCACCGTCCCGGGCGGTCAGTCCCGCGACCTGCGGGCGTTGTCGGCGATGACCAAGGGCGCCACCATCGTGGGGATCGGCGAGGTCACGCACGGCTCGAAGGAGCTGTTCACGCTGCGGCACCGGATGTTCCGGCACCTGGTGCAGACCCAGGGCTTCACCACGCTGGCGCTGGAGGCGCCCTGGTCGGCCGGCGTCCGCCTGGACGCGTACGTGCGCACCGGCAAGGGCGACCTGCGCACGATCATGGCCGAGGATTTCCAGCAGTCCTACGGCTCGTGGAGGACCCAGGAGTGGATGGACCTCTACGAGTGGATGCGCGACTACAACCGCACCGCCTCGCGCAAGCTGCGCGTGATGGGATTCGACATCGGCGACGTCCTTCCCGAGCAGTACCGGCGCATCCTCGCCTGGGCCGAGAAGCACCAGCCGTCGCTGGAGCCCGAACTGCGTCGCCGCTACGCGGGCCTGCTCGCCCTGCCCGCCGGTGTGGAGGAACGGATGAACACCCTGGCCACACTGCCGGCCGAGCGGCGCGCCGCCCTGGCCGGCGACGCTCAGGCCGCCTACCGCCTGCTGGACGGCAGCGGCAAGGTGAGCCCGAAGGTCCTGCAGGAGGCCCGCGTCATCGTCCAGATGACCACCATGTACGCACTGGACGGGTCCGCCCTGCACCGTCACCGTGACCGGTCCATGGCCGAGAACACCGTGTGGTGGCAGCGCCACACCGGCAGCAAGACCGTGGCGGCCGCGCACAACGGGCACATCGGCTACGTCTCGGCCTGGCCCGATCTGTACCCGGTCACCCAGGGGGCCGTCCTGCGCTCCCTGGCCGGCACCTCCTATGTGGCGATCGGCACCACCATCCACAGCGGCCGCTTCCGCGCCACCGACCCCAAGACCGGCAAGGTCGCCGTCTTCGACACCGGCGCCCCCGTCCCGGACAGCAGCGAGGCCGTCCTGGACCGGGTTCGCTACCGCGACTACTACGTGGACCTGCGCCGTGCCGGCCGCACTCCGTCCACCCGAGCGTGGCTGGACACCGCCCGCCCGACCTTCACCATCCCGGCCACGTACGTGCCCGAGCAGTTCAACCGGCCGCTGGCCCTGGGAGCGGCCTTCGACGTGATCGTGCACCTCAACCGGGTCGAGGCAGCCACCCCGCTGCCCTGACCCTCCTTCCCGCGGGCTGGTCGGCCGATGGTGAAGCAGGTTGCATGGCTCCCCGGCAAGAGATGTTATGTAGTTGGCCGATAACACACAGTGATCGCAGCGTCGATCGCCGGGGGCCGCCGTGGCGCTGGGGGCGTCTGCCGCCCTATGTGGGTGTTTGAGAATGGCGATCTTGCAGCTGGCGCGTCCTGTGGGGTGACCACCTCAACAACCCGCCGGCCGCGCACCTCGGCCCGACCTGCCCGCGAGCCGCGATCAGCGGCAAACCCCGGTGATCCGGCGTGTTCAGCCTCCCCTGAGATGACCGATCTCGCGACCACGCAAGCAGCGGCGGTTACTCGGCGTTACTTTGCGGCTGGTGACACGGACCCGAGTGGGGAGCCTTGTCGGCGTACACCTCCATGTGCAAATGCGCGTACGGATAGACGCGCACAGCATGATGGTGTTGTGGTGCCTCCGCCAGGAACGGCGAGGCGAGCTCGACGGTGAGGCCTCTGATCTGCGAGGGATTCAGCGGCGAGGGATGGCGCTGGGGCTGGAAGCCCTCGTGAAGCTCATGTCCATCCAGTGCCGCCAGTTTGAGCCGTTGTCAGTGCGCTCCCATTCGGCCGTCATGGAGTCGCCGTCTTCGGCGATCACCAGCGTCGCCCGCTCCGTCTCACCGGCGAACGTCCAGACCCCCTCGCCGTCGACGCTTGCCCGCATGGTGGTGAAGTTGCCGTGATTGTCGAAGGAGCGCATGGGGTAGGTCCGGCTCGCTGGATCGTAGGGCCCGATCATCTCGATGACCTCGACGTGCTCCTCATTCATGCGCACGTCCACACGGTGAATGAGGAAGTGCTCGCCCGCCAGCCACTCGTAGGTGTCCGACCCGGCGATGCGGATCGCCGGGTCGATCGCGGTGGCCGCTGTACGCCCCTGCGAACGCCAACGGCCAACCAGCGCATTCAGGCGCTGGTTCTCCGGTCGCGGGGCACGGGTGTTGTCGTCTCCTGACATGGCGGATCCTCGTCATCGATAGAGTGTAAGATGTTGCTTAAACACTTACATGCTGTCCTGGCAGTGCGCAAACGAAGGCGGTGGCCCATGGACGACGCGCTTCGCGCTGTGGCGGACCCGACCCGCCGCGCCATCCTCGTCCTGGTGCGGGATCGCGAGGTATCGGCAGGCGAGATCGCCGAGCGCTTTCCCGAAATCAGTCGCCCTGCGGTATCCCAGCATCTGCGAACGCTGACAGCGGCCCGCCTCGTCGTCGTCCGCCGCGCAGGCAATCGCCGCTTCTATCGGCTACGTCCGGAGGGGCTGGCCGAGGCGGTGACGTTCCTGGAGACAATGTGGTCCACCTCGCTCGGCCGCCTCCAGCGCGAAGCCGAGCGAGAAGAACGCGCGCACACTGGTGACCAGGACGTGAAGGGACCGTTGTGAGCAGGACGATTGAGCAGACGTTGCACATCCGTGCGCGTCCCGAGACGGTCTGGCGGTTCTTCACAGACCCGGCACGCCTGGCGCAATGGTGGGGAACGGCCGAGCTGGACGCCCGCCCCGGTGGCACCTTGCAGGTTGCGATGCACGGGGGCCCACGCCCGGTGATGCGCGGACGGTTCGTGGAGCTCGTGCCGTACGAACGTCTCGTCTTCACCTTCGGCTGGGAGGCCACACCAGGAGCGCCCGACATGGCACCAGAGGCATCCCGAGTCGAAGTCACCCTGACCCCGGACGGTGATGGCACCGAGCTCACCCTGCGCCACAGTGGTCTGCCGGCCGCACTCGAAGAGGAGACCGGCGATGGCTGGGCGCACCTGCTCCATCGTCTGGGCGAAACGGCAGAACGCCAGGAACTCCGCTGAACCTGGTCGAACATACGCGTACGTCGCACCCCTGCTGCCGCCTCACGGAGCCTGGCAGCCGTCAAAGCCACATCACCGCCACCGGCTGACATCCTCGGGCTGTGCACGTTTACGCGTACTCGCCTCCGCAGCGGGAGGTGTACGCCGACAACACTCACACAGCGTCACGAGAGCCATGCCCCAGACCCGTGGACATGACTCTCTTTTTCACTGACACTCCAAGGCAGTTGATCGGCAAGTGGCTCTCAAACCGACCGACACATGGCTCTCGGATCCACCTTCATAGCCAGTTGAGCAGCCGCCGGGCAGGCCCGATCGCCTTGCGGTGCCGGCGGATCACCCCGGCGACGTAGTTCAGCGTTGAACGCGACAGATCGACGGCAGCACGATAGAGCAGCGTCCGAAGCCCCTGGTTGTGACGGATCTGGTTGTGGTGATCAATCCGTCTGCCAGGGGTTTCTTGCTCCGTAAGGCGAACACCAAGCTCGCGATCATGCTGTGACCAGCACCCTGCCGCCAGGGGATGAAAAGCCTCCTTGGGGCCGGGGACATGTTCGGCAGGAGGACGCCCAAGTGGACGGCGCCTACTCGCAGAAGGCGCGCGAGTGGTCCTCGCCGGCGTCGTGGCAGGTCGCCTCAGGGGGGCGGGCCAGGTTGGCAGGGTCGAGACGCCATTTCAGACGGGTGCGTTCGATGACGATCGCGCCCGGATCTCACCGTCGGCCGGCCGCTGGAAGTGCGGGCGGGTGCCCACCAGCCGAGCGCCGCGGGCGGCCGCGACGGCGGCTCCGGCGGGAGGCAACCGGCGCGACTCGGCGCGCGCAGCGGCAAGCAGGCTTTCGACGGTCAGGGGCCCGATGTTCTCCTCCGGCTCACCCGTCGAAGAACTCCGCCGGCACCGGTCGACGGGTGTTACTTCTCGGCCGTGCCGGGTCTCCCGCTGATGGACTCCTGATAGATGTCCGCGTAGGTGCGCGAGTCCTTCATCAGGTCGTCGCAGAAGGCGGCGACGTCATTGCCGATGAGTTCCAGGACTCCCTTGCCGGCCGCGGCGCCCTCCTCGAAGAAATCGAGGATCCCTGAGAGTAGGGACCCGTCAAGCAAGTCGATCGGTCCAACCTTGAAGATGTATTTCTGAATCTCCTTGTAGACGATCTCATAGTCCGGCGGGAGCGCCTTGACCCGCGCCATGTGCGCCCGCCACTGCTTCTTGCCTTCGATGATGTCCTGGATGCCCACGTCAGCCTCCTAGCCGGCCCAATTTCTTTGCGACGTTTCTGTTCAACTGCTCGCGCCACCGGTCGCGATGGTTCCGAGCTCCTTCTCCGCCGGCCAGTGCCGCGCAGAAGCCCTCGATGTCGTCACCCAGCACCTCGTGAATGCTCTGCCCGTCGGACGCTGTCTCTTCGAGCAGCCCCAGAGCATTGTCGAGAATCGGCATCAGATTTCGACCTGTGAAGTCCGCGTAGGGAGAAAGATGGCCCTTGATCTCTTCCCACGCCGCCCGGTAGTCGGCCGGCAATTCCTTGGCCCGGGTTTCGAACGCCTTCCATTCCCTGGTGAGATCGCTGCCTGTCATGGTCTCCCAGAAGTTCATCTCCCGCCCTCCTTGAGCTTGTCGATCCGTGATGTGATGTACTCCCATTTGGCCCAGAACCTTGCGAGTTCTTCGCGCCCCGCGTCGTTGAGCACATAGAACTTGCGCGGCGGGCCCAGCCCGGACGGTCGTTTCGTCGCCTGGACGAGCCCGTTCTTCTCCAGCCGCAGCAGGATGGTGTAAACCGTCCCCTCGACGACGTCGGCGAAGCCGAGTCCGTTCAGCCGACGCGTGATGGCGTACCCGTAGGTCTCCTCGCTGCCGATGATTTCAAGCACGCAGCCCTCAAGCGTGCCCTTCAGCATCTCCGTCAGGTCGTCCATCGTGGGTCCTCTTCGGTCTCTTGGTACTTTGTGCTACCGAGTACTGCTACACGGTATCACAGAGTAGCGAACCAGGCGCCCAGCGAGCGGCGAGCGCCAGACCACGGAAGCGATTCGATCATCGGCCCGCGACCGGATGCTCGGCATCACCACCTGGCCCGGCGGCCACATCCGGTCCGTGTGCGGCCGCGACGACGATGGCCCGCGCACCGTGTCGGGCCATCGTCACCTCCGGAGCACGCCGTCGTGGCGCCCCGCGTTGCCCGGGTCCCTGCGAAAGCCGTGGTCAGAGACGTGACTGCCCGTTTCTCCCGTACTTGGTCATCGGCCATCACCAACTCCACCAGGGCGTCATCGGCGCCGGCATGTACGTGACAACTGCCTGTTGCCATGTACTGCTCCGGCTGCCCGACGGGACGCGGCGCACCCTGCAACATGTCACGCTCAGCCCCGGTCGGATCGGCGACATCGCCCGCACCGCCCTCGTCCTCGGCGGAATCCGGAAGTGATCTGTTCCGTCTCAACGGAACTGCTCCAGGGTCAGAGCTGTGACCTGCGGCGACGAGATCGCAAAGAATCGCGTGAGCCGCTCGGGGAGTATCGTCGAGGATGGTCCCCATGACCCATGTGATCGAAGCTCCCCGTGCCGACGACGCCGCGTCTCTGGGCCCGCTGCAGTTGAGGGCCTGGCTGCAGACGTATCCCTGTGAGGACGCGGGGATCGATGAGAACTGGATCCGTGAGCACCGTGGCTCTTCTGCCACAGAGGAGGGAATCGCCCGGTGGCGGGAGTTCATCGAGGCGGCGAGACGGCAGCCGGATCTGCTGTTCTGCCGTGTCGTCCGCTCCGGGACGGAGATCGTCGGCTTCCTCTGCGGCCGCCGGGACGAGGTGGTCACTCTCGGGCCGATGTATCTGCTGGAGGAGGTCCAGGGCCGAGGCATCGGAGGCCGGCTGATGGGTGAGTTCCTCACCTGGGCGGGGAACACACCTATGCGCCTGTGGGTCACCGACTACAACGAGCGCGCGATCCGCTTCTACCGGCGCCATGGATTCAAGGCCACAGGCGAGCGAGAGCTCTGGCAAGGAAAACTGCCAAACGTGCGTATGGCCCGAGACGCCACCTCGAGCGACAACCTCGGCTGAGCCGGCACGGGATCAGACCGCCCGAGACGAATGATCAGCAGTATCCGCCGGATTTTCCGTTGCGCCGCGGGAGACGCGCCGGGGAGCGGTTTGCCGATGAGGGCGAGGGGGATGAAGAAGCAGACCTGGCCGATCGCCATGATGAGCGTGGCGAGTGCCTTGTCGTCGTAGCGGTCGGACGCCTGGGCGTAGAGGTCGTCGGGGATGCGCTCACCGTAGGGGGTGGCGGTGAGCACCGCCCCCACCAACGCCAGTGCGATCCGTTCGGTTCCAGTGAAGCAGGACGCCACGGCGGTGACGCGCTCCTCCGCTTCTCCCGCGCTGCGGAGGTTGCCGGTGCGCAGGGCGGTCAGGTAGGTGCTGCCGACGATTGTGACCGGTGATCGTGACCGTTTTTCCGGGCGGGGGTGACGACTGTTCCGCCTTCACCGTGCCGCTCTGGTCGATTCACGGGTGCGTGCCGCGCGCCCCTTCAGGGGCGGTCAGTTGCTCGGGCCCTGTGTCCTGGCCCGTCGGGCTCGGGATCGGACCAGTTGGCTCAGGACAGGACCAGTTGAAGGAGAAGCGGCGACGGGTGTAGCCGGAGGCGACGCCGCTGAGAGGGGCGGCGAAGGATTCCGAGCCGGCCGGGCCGTTGTGGCCGAACGTGTTGGCGCTCAGGCGATTTTACCGACAACAGACCTCCGCCAGGCGTGCCGGTCGTCCAGTTCCGACCGGCCGCGGGTAGGTCCAACGGCGACCACGGAAGACGGCGACCACGGAAAGACGGCGACCACGGAAAGCGGGAGGCTCCCAGGCGCTCCGGCGCCTGGTGTCGCGGCACCCGGACCGGCCACGGAGGCCGCATCTGGGCCGGCGGTCTCCAGCGGGACGTCACCTTCGCCGACGCCGATCCCGCCGATCCCGCCGTCCACGACCAGATCGACGAGGTCTACCGCACCAAGTACCGCCGCTACGGCGCGGACATCATCGGCGGCGTCGTCATCCCCCAGGCGCGCGCAGCGACGATCAAACTCGTTCCCGAGAGGTGACCATGAAACACACCACCCTGAGAGATCTGGACGTCTCCCGCATCGGCCTGGGCACGATGGGCATGTCCTTCGGCTACACCGGCGCGGGCACCGATGACGCCGAGTCCGTCCGCACCATCCGTCGCGCGCTGGAGCTGGGCGTCACCTTCCTCGACACCGCCGAGATCTACGGGCCGTACGCCAACGAGGAACTTGTCGGCCGGGCTCTGAAGGGCCACCGGGACCAGGTCGTGCTGGCGACCAAGTTCGGCATGATCTCGCACGCGTACGGCGGCCCCGGACACCTCGACAGCAGCCCGGCCAACATCCGCACCGCCGTCGAAGGATCGCTCAAGCGTCTCGGCACCGACCGCATCGACCTGTACTACCAGCACCGCGTCGACCCGAACGTCCCCATCGAGGACACCGTCGGCGCCCTGGCCGAACTGGTCGAACAGGGCAAGGTCCGCCACATCGGCCTGTCGGAGGCCGGGCCGGACACGATCCGCCGCGCCCACGCCGTCCACCCGGTCACCGCCGTGCAGTCGGAGTACTCCCTGTGGACCCGGGACGTGGAGGAGCGGGTGCTGCCGGTGCTGCGCGAGCTGGGTATCGGGTTCGTGCCGTACTCACCGCTGGGCCACGGCTTCCTCACCGGCGCGATCCGCTCTCCCGAACAGTTCGACGACACCGACTGGCGCAAGACCAACCCGCGCTTCACCGGGGAGAACTTCCGGCGCAACCTGCGCCTCGCCGACGAGGTCCAGGCCGTCGCCACCGAGGTGGGTGCCACGCCGGCGCAGGTGGCCCTGGCCTGGCTGCTGGCGAAGGGCGAGCACATCGTCCCGATCCCCGGCACCAAGCGGGTCGCGCGTGTCGAGGAGAACATCGCCGCCGACGGCATCGAGCTGACCGCCGAGCGGATCGGCAAGCTCGACAACCTCCCCCCGGCCGCCGGCGAGCACCACAACGAGGAGCAGATGCAGATGATCGAGCGCTGAAACCGCGGCTCCCGCGGTTGAAAAGATCAACCGTGACCGGATCCAGCCCGCTCGTCACACTCGACAGTCCGCTCATCACACTCAACAGTCCGCTCATCACGCTCGACAGCCCGCTCGTCACACTCGACAACGGAGTGCGGGCGCCTGCCCTCGGGCTCGGCGTCCGCCGGACGACCAGACCGTGGATCAGCTACTGAGGAGACCGAACATGGAAGTCCTGCGGAAACGCCCCACCGGCAAGGGCCCGGCCGAATGGTTCACCGGCGACGTCTGGTTCGACGTCATCCACGCCGGCACCGAGCCGTCGCGGATGCGGGTCAACGTCGTGCGCTTCGCCCCCTGCTCGCGCACCGCCTGGCACCGGCACGCCGTCGGGCAGACCCTGCACGTCACCGAGGGCATCGGGCTGGTGCAGTCCCGCGGCGGCGAGATCGTCGTGATGTGGCCCGGCGACACCGTCCGCACCCCGCCCGGGGAGTGGCACTGGCACGGCGCGGCCCCCGACCACTTCATGGCCCACCTGGCCATGTGGGAGGGCGTCGGCGAGGCGGACGTACCCGAGACCGAGTGGGGCGCGCTCGTCACCGACGAGGAATACCACGCCCATCCCGCCGTCGGCTGACATCGCGGGGGAGCACGGCACCGGCGCGACGGCGGACCCGGCCGGCTCACCGAAGCTGGACGGACGCGTTGTCGACGCACTGTTATAGATAGATGACCTACATGTAGCTTGTCTACGTATAAACTCGGCACCATGGGTCGACACGCGCGAAACCTTCTGGTCTGCCTGCACGTGGTGACGTCGGTGGGCTGGATGAGCCAGGCGCTCGCACTGTTCGCTCTGCTGGTCCACGGCATGACCGCCGGCGACCCCCATGCCTATGAGATGGCCGAAGTGCTTGACGCCGAGGTGCTGGTGCACCTGGCCAACGCATCGGCCTTCACCGGACTCATGCTGGCGCCGCTGACCCGGTGGGGCTACTTCCAGTACTGGTGGGTGCTGGTCAAGTTCGCCATCACCATGATCCAGATCTGTGTCGCGATCTTCCTGCTCAGTCCTCGACTCACCGCGCTCGCCGACGGCGGGCAGGCCGACTCCGCGGCGCTTGCGGCCGGTACGATCCTGATGGCCTCGGCCATCGCCTTTCAGTGCTGGCTCTCGGTGGCCAAGCCCTGGAAGCGCACCCCCTGGACCGCCACGCCGCCGAAACCGCCGGCGCCACCTGGCCTGCTGGTCTCCTTCATCATCGCCGTGCCCCTGCTCGACTACCTGCTCGCCTCCCGTCTCGGCCATCCCGCGCCGCTGCTGACCGTGCTGACCGCGATCGCGTATCCGATCTGGCGCAGACACCGCCTCGCCCGTCCGGGCCGCATCCAGGCGTCACGATGATCGCCGGTGCGCCGGCTGAGGCCGAGCGCCGCCCGGGCGGCTGTCCGCCATGACCGCGGAGCCCGCCGGAGGCGACTGTCGGGGGTGTCGGTCGGCCGGCGTGCCGACGGGGGAGTGCCCCGTCGCTCAGGGTGTCTCGATGGGGCCGGTGGTCGCGGTCTCGCGCATGCGTCCGGCCAGCACGGAGTCGAGCAGGCCGGGGAACAGCGCGTCGAGATCGTCGCGGCGCAACCGCACCAGCCTGGACCGGCCCTGCACGGTGGTCCATGTCACGCCCGCCTCGCGTAGCACCCGGTAGTGGTGCGACAGCGTCGTCTGGTGAACGTCGATCTGGTCGCCGAGCGTGGTGCAGCTGTCCTGCCCCATCCGGTCGAGCCGCTGGACGAGCTCCAGCCGTACTGGATCCGCCAGCGCCCGCAGCACCTCCGTCAGCCGGATCGCCTCGGTCGCCGGTTGTGTCACCTCACGCATCGCCGCATCCCGTCTTCCGTGTGCTCGCATCCTATCCAAACTATGGATACATGGACAAGCATCCATATGTTTCCTAGACTGCCGCTCGATCTACTGCCGAGTGCTCCTGTGGAAAGGCGGTTACCGCCGTGTTGAGACGGCTCCTTCCCCTCGCCCTGGCCACCTTCGCCGTCGGCACCGACGGCTATGTGATCGCGGGTCTGCTCTCCTCCATCGCCGCCGACCTTGAGGTCTCCATGCCCGCCGCCGGCCAGCTGGTGACGGTGTTCGCCCTGGTACTCGCGGTGTCGGCACCCGTCATGGGGGCGATCACCAGCGGACTCGACCGGCGTTCCGCGCTGCTGATCGCGTTGGGCGTGTTCGTGGTCGGCAACGTCATCACCGCCCTGAGCACCAGCTACGGGGCGGTGATGATCGCCCGCGTCGTCACCGCGATCGGCGCCGGCGTCATCACCTCCGCCGCCTCCAGCACCGCGGCGGCCGTCGCGCCCGCCGAACGCCGCGGCACAGCGCTGGCCTTCGTCCTGGGCGGCCTGACCCTGGCGACCGCGCTGGGCCTTCCCCTCGGCACACTGATCGGCCGGACCGACTGGCACCTCACCCTGTGGGCCGTCGCCGGGATCGGTCTCATCGCGGCCGCCGGGATCGCCGCCGCCCTGCCGAAGGTGACGCTCCCCGCAGCCTCGCTGACCGACCGGTTGCGTCCGCTCAAGCAGGGCCGCGTCCTGGGTCTTCTGGCCGTCACGGCCCTGGTCTTCCTCGGTGCCTACATCGTCTACACCTACATCGGCCCGGCCCTGCGGGGCGCGACCGGCGGCTCCGAGTCACTGCTCACCGTCATCCTGCTGGCCTGGGGAGCCGGTACCCTGGCCGGCAACATCGCCGCCGGACGGCTGGTCGACCGGCACAGCCCCACCCGCGTCGTCACCGTGGCCCTCGTCATCGCGACCCTCGCCCTGGCCGTCGCCCCGGCGGCGACCGGCGCCCTCGCGCCCACCCTGGCGTGGGCCGGGATCTGGGGCGTGACCATCGGCGTCATCGTGGTTCCGCAGCAACACCGGCTCATCGCCCTCAGCCCCGCCGCCGCGCCCGTCCTGCTCGGTCTCAACTCCTCGGCCATCTACGTCGGAGTCGCCCTCGGCGGCGGTCTTGGCGGGCTGGCGCAGGAGTCGTTCGCCATCGCTCCCGCCGACCTGGGGCTGCCGGCCGCGGGCGTCACCGCCCTGGCCCTGCTCTGCCACCTGGCCGCCGCGCGCCGCCACGCCGGCCGCACGCCCGCGGAGTCCGCGCCGGCCCCGGCCCCTTCGGGGCGGGCCAGGGCATGACAGCTTCCGCACCACCATCGGGGTCTCCGGTTGGAGGATTATCCGGCTTGGGGGGACACGCCTGGATGGTCCCATGCTTGGACTCGCTCACTCTCGGTAGTCAGATGGAGCGTGTAGTGACCGGAGAGGGCGGTCCGCAACAGGCGGCATGCCCCTGCTCAAAGGAGTACCGCGATGACCCGCACCACGATCGCCGCCGCACTGATCGGCGTCGGCGCCATCCTGGCCGTGCCCGCAGCCGCCGGCTCGGCCCACGCAGCAGCGACCCCGTCCGACCCCATCAGCGATCTGTTCGGTGGCGGCTACTACGGTGGTGGCGGCGGCTACTACGAAAGCTCCGGCAGCGGGATCGGCCACGGCGTTGGGGTGGGTGGCCTCATCGGCATCGGCGGCATCGGGCTCGACATCCTCTAGGGGACCGGTAGCGGTGGGGCGGCCGTTGACGGCAGGTGGGACACGGACCTGTCCGGGTGACCACCGGCGCCTGCGGCCCTTCGAGGGTCGTCCAGGGCGTCAGGCCGCCCCGGCTGCTTCCGGGCTCAGGCGTGGCTCGGCGCGGAACAGCCGCGCCGCGGCCACCACGCCGGCTCCGGCGCGCCTCGACGGTCCGTCGTCGTGGGCCGGGCCGCGGACACGGAGCCGCCGCTGCGGGGTCATGGACCCACCGGCCTGAGGAAGCCTTCGAGGACCACCAGGCCCTTGCCGTACTTGGCGTCGACCTCGCGCTGGAGCTCCGGGGTGACGACCCAGACCCCGACCTTGACGTAGCCCGCCCGTCCGTCCGCCCAGACGGAGGTCGCGCCCTTGATCTCCTCCTGCGCCCTCTCCTGGAGTGCCCGCAGCTCCGCCGTGGTGCGCTGGGCCCGGCTCAGGCACAGCGCACCGCCCCAGACCTCGCGGATCGCGGGCTCGTGGACGGCCGGGTCGCCGGTGAAGCGCAGGTTCAGCACCAGCCGCTCCGCGTCGTTGGCGTGCCGCTCCACCGATCGAGGGTCGTCGGGGTCGAAACCGTCGATCTCCTTGAGGTAGCCCTGGTCCAGCCAGCTGCCGGCGTATCCGGGGAGCTGCTCGGCCCTGGCGATCGCGGCCGCCATCGCCTCCCGGGTGGCCTTCGCCGGGTCGACCGGGCGCCAGCCGCCCGCGGGCTTCGGGCACGGTGTGCTGAAGTCGGGCTTGTCACCTGGGGCATCGTGGCGTTTGGCGGGGCGCGGGGGCTCGGTGAGCGTGAGCCTTCCGCCGTCCCAGGTGCCGACCACGTGGTATTCGCCCCAGCGCACGCCGTTCCGGGCGGAGTGCTCGACCGCGTTCCAGTCCCACCCGACGATGTCGGGCCCGCCGCACTGGGGCGGCAGGGAGGTGGCGACGGCGGCGCAGAGCTGGGGACCGTGCTCCGCGTTGGCGAGTACGGTCCCGTCGGCCTGGTACCGCGTCGGGGCAGCCGAGGGAGTCGAGGGAGTCGAGGGAGCGGTCGCCGCGGACTCGGTGCCGCAGGCGGCGAGCGTCACGAGCACGGCCACCAGCCAGATGCCTCTCATGTCCCTGAGACGGGTGGAGGCGCTCAGGGGTTCACGGTTTCCCTGTCGTTCCGGCAGCAAGGCGGCCGCCGGCAGCAGGGGACGGCACAACTGTGCTCCAAACGATTTCCAAGTGAGGCGGATCACTCTGAGGGCATGACGAACTTATGGCGCCGAACCGCCGCCGTTGCAGGGCTCCTGCTGGTGCTGCCACTGATGCAGGCGGCCCCCGCCAGCGCCCACCGCAGCTCCGGTGAGCTGCTCATCCGCCTCATCAGCCTGTATGCCGCCGACATCTCCGAGTCCGGCCACGACGAGCTCTACATGCTCCGCAGCGGCAACGGCCTGGTCTGGCCCAGCCAGTATCCGGGTATCAGCACCGCGCAGAACGACTGCATCGTCTTCGACTCCAGCAGGGCCGCCTGCCCGCCCGGCAGCAACGTCCGGGCGGCGGGGGACCAGAACATCAACTGGGCCAATCTCACCGCCGCCCCGAACGAGCAACTCACCCTCGAGCTGCAGGAGGAGGACCTGGTCGGCGACGACAAGCTGGGCTCGGTCCGCATCACCGCCGTCGCGGGCAGGAGCTGGGAGCTGACCTGGGCCAAGTCCGGCGACTTCGAGTATCGCTTCGCCTACAGCGTCACCACGAACCCCTGGCCGTGACCGTCCGCTGACCACTTCCCGGGACAGGCGAGCCAAGCGTCAAGGGGGTACGGCGCGGGTCGGCCGCCGGCACGGCCGCTGACCCGCGCACTACGTCTTTGACGCTCACTCGGGCCGCCCCGCCTGCCTGACGCTACGGCTCGCTCGCGCTCCTTGATCGCCCGGATGTTCCCCACGGCCGGGCACGAGGCATAGTAGCCCGGGACGAATGTTGCGATGTGGTCAGAAAGTGATTAAAGATGCTGAATAGGCTGGGGATCAGCGAGCAGGAGGAGGCCGTCTACGTCGAGCTCCTGCGACGTCACCGGGTGACGGCCTCCGACATGGCCGAGGCGCTGGACCTGCCGGTGACGACCGTGACAGCCGCTGTGGCCCGACTCGCCGCGCTCGGCCTGGCCACCCGCGACAACAGCGGGTTGTACGTGGTCGTGCCGCCCGACGTCGGGCTCGGCACGCTGATCGCGCAGCGGCAGGCCGCACTGCAACAGGTTCAGGGCAGGTTGGCGGAGCTGGTGGAGGTCTACCGGACCGGGGCCGCCTCGCCCGCGGGTGAGATAGAGGCGCTCACCACGCCGGAGCAGCTCGCCACCTGGCTCGACAACATGGAGCGCGGCGCCAAACGGGAGGTGCTGGCCTTCTTCCGGCCCCCGTATGTGCTCGACGTCAACCTTGACGACTCCACCAACGCGCTGCCCACCTACCGTTACGTGTACGAACGCGCCGCCCTCGACGATCCGCGAGCGCCCGCCGAGATCGGCAGATTCCTCAAGAGCGGGTACGAGATCAGGATCGCCGCCGAGCTGCCCAGCAAAATGATCATCGTGGACCGGGAGGCGGTGCTGCTGCCGATGCTGCCCGACCAGACAAGCGTCCATCCGGGTTTCCTCCTGGCACGGGGGCAGTCGCTGGTCCACCTGCTGGTGGCGCTCTTCGAGCGGGTCTGGCAGGCGGCGACGCCGTTGCGGCTCACCGCCACGAGCGTGACCGAAGGGGTTCCCGCATGGGACGACATCGACGTGGCACTGCTGACATACCTGCTGTCCGGCATGCCGGACAAGACGGTGGCCAGCCGGCTCGGCACCAGCGAACGCACCGTGCAACGCAGGATCCGCCGGCTGATGAAGCTGGCCGGAACAGACAGCCGCATGCAGCTCGCCTGGTACGCCGCCCGGTCCGGCATGATCCCCTCGTGAGGTGATCCGGACGGCACCGGGGCGCCCCGTCCGCCGAGCGGATGGAGGCGCCCCGGCCCGTCGGGCTACCGCCGCAGTCGGTAGGCGTGGGTCACGGTCTGCAGGACGGTGTTGCCGTCGGCGTCGGTGGCCTGCGCCCGCAGCGAGACGGACCCGCCGGCCTTGGCGGACGCGGGGTTCCTGATCGTGCCGGCGAAGGCCGCGTCACCGGCGGCGGCGAGCCTCACCTCCTGCCAGGTGGCGCCGTCGTCGTAGGAGGCCCACAGCTTCGCCTCGGTGATCCGCAGGCCGGCCATGCCCTTCGGGTACCGCAGGCCGATCCCGACCTTGGTCGCGGACTTCACCGCGGCGCTGTTGGCCTGGTCGACATCGAGGTCGTAGTCGACCGACAGCACCGGCAGCGGTGTCCCGGCGTCGGCCTTCTCGGAGCGGAACGTCCAGTCGGTGTTCACCTTGGTGGAGGTGGTCCACCACGGCTGGTCCCGCTGCGCGTCCACCACCACACGGTAGGTGGCGCGCTCCGGCGCCACGGGGAAGGCGACGGCCGCCGACGGCGCGGTTCCGAGCAGCTCACCGTTCCGGTACACGGTGGCCTTCTCCTTGTCGGTGAAGGCGCGGTTGACGAACATCTGGTCGGGCGTCGTGTCGATCAACCCGCCCCCGAACACTATGGCGACGTCGCCGTTGCGGACGGCCGACCCGACCATCCCGCTCGGCAGCGCCGTACGGACCACGGCCTTGTTCCAGTCGCGGGACACCCGCTGACCGGCCTTGAGCACCGCCGGCGCGGTCTGCTGCCAGGCGCCGCCGGCCTCCCACACGGTTCCGACCTGCATCATCTCCCATGTCCGCACGTCGGGCGTGACGAACTCGGTAAGGGGGCGCGGGGCGATCATCCGGTCGAACACCATGTACGCCACGCTCTGCATCGGTGAGACGATCGCTCGGGCGTACCCGGCCTCCGTGCCGGGCGACGAGGCGTGGAAGGTCGACTGGACCGTGGCGAGCTCGCTCGCGCGCACCCGGTACCGCTGGTCGGCGGGGATGCCGCCCTGCCGGTACTTGATCAGCTGATAGGAGTACGGGCTCACCGCCGTGCCCGTGAGCACGATCTTGGCCCTGCCCCGGGCCGACAGCTCCGCGAGCCGGGCGCCCTGAGCGCCCGAGAGCGTCATCGCCGGGATCTTGGTCTCCGCCGTGGCCCAGTTGTCGGCGCCCCAGTTTTCGGGCTTGTCGTTGTAGATGATGATGGCGCGCGCCCCGGCCGCCGCGGCGGCGTCGATCTGCTGCTGCGGCGTGACGGCGGCGCTGCGCTTCACCAGGGCGAGTCTGCCCCGGACGTCCTGCCCGGCGTCCGCCACCCGCAGGACCTGGGTGCCGTCGATGCGCGCCGAACCGGCCCTGCCCCGGAAGTACGCCGGCTCGATCGGCCCTCCACCGTGGCCGACGACCTGCGCCTGCAGCTCCGGCGCGCCGAGCGACCACGCGACGCGCGACTCGAAGTGGCTGCTCGTGACCTGCGACGGGACGGAGTAGACCTTCGTCTCGCCGTTCATCCACTGCTCGACGCCGAAGACGTTCGAGTTGGTCGTGTCCCGCATGGCCAGACCCAGCCGGATCCGGTTCGTCTGGTTCGGCTTCGGGGTGTCCATGGTGACCGGGCCGGCCTTGCTGCCGTCGAACGTGATGGTCCGGTCGGAGTCGATGAGCGTGCCGGGCTCGCCACCGTAGGTGTACTCCCAGATGCGGTTCCCGTCGGCGCTGTAGTGGAAGATCTCCGACATGAAGGCGTGCTCGCCGCGGGGCAGCCGCGCCACCACGGTGCCGTCCTCCCCGGGCAGGTGCATCTCGGGCAGACCGAGCTTCCCCAGACTGAAGTCATGAACGACGGCGATGCCGGTCGTCGGCTTGCCGTCCCGGTCGAGCACCTTGAGGGTGACGTTGAAGCGCTCCACGTCCCTGACGAAGCCGACCGCCGTCGTCACGACCGTCTGGCCGTCGGCCGTGGTGGCGGTGACGTGCGCGCCGTGCGCCCCCGCCGCCGTGGCGGCCGTGTCAACGGTGACGCTCGCCGCGGCGGTGCCGTGGGCCGGCACGGTCACCGTTTCGGCGCCGAGGCTCAGCGCTCCGGCCGGCAGGTTCTCGCCCGCGCCCTTGGCCGACAGCGTGAGGGTGACAGGCTGGTCGCTGTCGTTGACGTAGTCGATCTGCTTGGTGACCGGGCCGCTGCCGGAGTCCCAGTCCGAGAGGCCGAAGTCGATCACGCCCGGCCCGGAGACCGGCTGCCGGACGGCGCGGCTCACGTCGACGCGGCCGGCGCCCTGGGAGTGCACCGGCGTGTCGGCCGTGGTCTTCGCCGTGCTGATGAGCTGGCTCTTCAGCCGCGCGGCGGTCCAGTCCGGGTGCTCCTGGGCGAGGATCGCGGCGGCGCCGGCCACATGCGGTGTGGCCATGGAGGTGCCGCTCGCGGTGGTGTAGGTGTCGCCTACCGGCGTGCCCATCGAGGTGCCGGCCGCCCGGGCGGCCACGATCTTGAAGCCGGGGGCGGTGATCTCCGGCTTGAGGGCGCCGTTGCCCCCGCGCGGGCCGCGGCTGGAGAAGTCGGTGACCGCGTCGGTGGAGTCGACCGCGCCGACGGTCAGGGCCGCGTCGGCGGCGCCCGGTGAGCCCACCGTGGTCGCCCCCGGTCCGCTGTTGCCCGCGGCGATGGTGAACAGCACGCCGGTCTCGGCGGTCAGCTGGTTGACCGCCATCGCCATCGGATCGGTGCCGTCGGCGCCCTCCTGGCCGCCGAGGCTCATCGAGACGACCTTCGCGCCCGAGTGGGCGGCCCAGCTCATCCCGTCGAGGATCCACGACTCCATGCCGCCGCCCTCGTCGGCGAGCACCTTGCCCACCAGGAGCTTGGCGCCGGGCGCCACACCCTTGTACTTGCCGCCGGACGCCGCGCCGGAGCCGGCGATCGTGGAGGCGACATGTGTGCCGTGGCCGTGGCCGTCCTGCACCGTCTCGTCCGGGACGAAGCTGCGGCTGTCGGCGATCCTGTCGGCGAGGTCGGGATGGGCCGGGTCCACGCCGGTGTCCAGCACCGCGACCTTGACGCCGGTGCCGTCGTACCCGGCGGCCCAGGCCTCGGGGGCGCCGATCTGCGGCACGCTCTTGTCGAGCAGCGCCTTCACCTTGCCGTCCAGCCAGAGTCGCTGGATGCCGCCCGAGAGCCGCGTCTTGGGGGTACCGGCCTTGGCGGTGTCGTCGTCGACGGCCTCCCAGAACCTGTCACCCTGCTTCTTGTCCGCGGTGATGGCCGCTCCGCGGACGCCGGGCAGGCTCCGCGTGACCCGGCCACCGTCGGGCGCGCTCGGCTCACCGGCCTTCTTGGCGGTCTTCTCCGGATACTGCACGATCATCGGGATCGACTCGCTGTGCGCGTCGTCGTAGCCCTGGGCGATCAGCTGGGTGACGTTGAACAGCCGCTTGTCCACCTGGCCGGAGCCGACGAGCGACTCGGCCTCCTTCGGCATCACGTACACGTCGGTGCCGACCGTGAAGGTGCGGAGGTCGCCGGCCGAGCGGTTGTGCGGGGTCACGTTGACCGAGACGGTCTTGCCCGCCTGGCTGGTCACGGTGACCTGGTCACCGGTGATGAGGGTGACCCGCGCGGTGGTGGCCGACGCCGTCGGTACGGCGCTGACCTTGGCGACAGGGGCCGGCGAATCGCCGTGGGCGATTCCGGTGCCGGCCACGACAAGCGGGACGACGAGGGAGGCACCGAGCAGTGCCGCTCTACCTCTGATTGGCATTGAGGAGCTCTCTTCCTGCCGGCAGGGGGGTCGGCACCGGCAGGAAAAGCTTCGTCAAGGAGAGACCGGCGCCGCTACGACTGCGCCTGGCGGACAGTGGACATGTCAGGTCGCCGCCACCTTCCGGTCCGCGGCCCGTGATCCACGGGCGCTCGACGCGCGTCCACGCGCTGATGCGACGGTGGGCCGGGGGCCCGGCGCTGATCGTGCAGCCGCAGAGCGGCCTCGGTCGCACGGACGCTCACATGATGTCCCGCCGCAACGGCGCCACGACGGCGACGGCGACCGCGGCCAGGGCGTAGCAGATCAGTACGGCGCCGCCCGCCGGTGCGGACAGCAGCTGGGCCGCGGAGGAGCCGGTCTGGTCGGCGACGGCGTCCGCCAGGTAGGTGAAGCCGGTCAGCGCGGCGGTGGCACCGCCCGGGAGGTAGGGGTAGAGCACCTTGATCCCGGGGATGACCATCAGCACGGTCTCGATCATGTAGAAGTAGGCGCCGACCACGACGAGGGCGGCCACCTGGTTGCGGAGGAGGGCGCCCACGGCGACCCCCAGCAGGGTGTAGACCGCCATGGTGAGGGCGATACGGCCCAGCAGGACCGCGACCGTGGCGGCCGGGAGGCCGAGCGCGATGCCCTTGAGCGCGGCCGCGCCGAAGAGGGCGCCGCCTGCCACGGCCGCGGCGAGCGCGCCGTAGGCGAGCCCGGCCCCGGTGTGGACCACCAGCTTGGCCGCGAGCCAGGTCCAGCGCCTGGGGGCGTACAGCGTCGTGGTGGTGATGGTCCGGTGCCGGTACTCCGAGGACACCGCGACGGTGCCGAGCAGGGCGGGGGCGAAGACGGTGAACCCGAGCAGGCCCAGCAGCATGTGGGTGCCCTGGGCGGTGTCCAGCCCGGGCATCGGAGGGGTGAAGTTCTCCGGGCCGACGAGCGCGAGCAGGCCGACGAGGCTTCCGCTGCCCAGAGCGGCGAGTATTCCCCACAGCCAGAGCCTGGTGCTGGTCAGGCGCGTCCATTCCGCTGCCAGGAGCGCGGTCATCGGGAACCTCCGGTGAGGTGCAGGAAGGTCTGTTCGAGGGTGGGGCGTTCAGGGGTGATCTCGTGCAGGACGATGCCGTGGGCGGCGGCCGCGGCGGCGACCTCGGCGGTGCTCAGACCGAGGACGCGCAGGAGGTCCGGCCGTGGCCGCTCCACCCGGATCCCGTTCTCCGCCAGCCTGGCTGCGAACAGGTCCGCTCGCGGGGAGCGGACCAGCACGGCCGCCGTGCCGTACAGCTCGGTGACGGGTCCGGTGGCGACCAGGCGCCCGTCACGGATCACCACGACGTGGTCGGCCATGTGCTCGATCTCGCCGAGGACATGGCTGGAGACGAGGATGGTGCGGCCGTCGGCGGCCAGGTCGCGGACGAAGTGGCGCAGCCAGGCGATGCCTTCGGGGTCCAGGCCGTTGCTCGGTTCGTCCAGCAGCAGCACCTGGGGGTCGCCGAGCAGCGCGGTGGCCAGGCTGAGGCGTTGCCGCATGCCGGTGGACAGGGCGCGCGTCGGGCGGTCGGCGAAGGCCGACACCCCGGTCAGGTCGGCGACCTGCCTCACCCGGCCTGCGCCGTACCGGCC
Source organism: Streptosporangium brasiliense (assembly GCF_030811595.1). NCBI lineage: Bacteria > Bacillati > Actinomycetota > Actinomycetes > Streptosporangiales > Streptosporangiaceae > Streptosporangium > Streptosporangium brasiliense. Next base: position 7,363,119 of record NZ_JAUSRB010000002.1, on the reverse strand, counting down.
CATACGGGCGTAGACCCGCAGGTGGTCGCGGGCGGTGTGGGCGGGGTGGAAGCCCGCGCTGTCCAGCACCGCGCCGACGGCGTCGGACGGACGGGGCAGGTCGGCGTAGCGCCTGCCGCCGAACGTGGCGGTGCCGGAGTCCGCCGCGACCAGGCCCAGCATCATCCGCATGGTGGTGGACTTGCCGGCGCCGTTCGGCCCCAGGAAACCGGTCACGACGCCCGCTCCGACCTCGAAGCTGAGGTCGGTGACGGCACTCACCGACCCGAACGCCTTGGTCAGGCCACGGGCCTCGATGTTCACGCCGTCACCGCCGTCAGCTGCCGCTGGAGCCGCTCGGCGTCCGGAACGCTGAGGATCAGCTCGTCGTGGCCCGACACCCGGCTCTTCAGGACGATCCGCAGACCGGGGACCTCCCGCCGGGCGGCGACCAGGCACTTGGCGCCGGTCGGGGACGCCCAGGTGCCGATCTTGACGACGCCGGAGAAGCGCAGGCCGTAGTGCCTGCCCTTGGCGGCCGCGAGCGGCCGGTCGAGCCGGTGCACCTCGCCGACGGCCGCCACCGGCACGCTCACCGCGCCGGTCCTGCTGAACGGCCGTGTCCACGGGGCGAAGTGCACGGTCAGTGTTCCCTGGTGAATCTCTACCTGCAACATGACGTGTCTCCAAGTGCTATCTGTTCTATTAGTTGTATATCAGATAGAGTGATGGCGTGCAGCTGACCCTTGACCTCGACAGCGAGGTCCCGATCTACCAGCAGATCCGGGACCGGATCGTGGAGGCGATCGCCAGACGGCAGGCGCGGGAAGGTGACCCGCTACCCTCCACGCGGCAACTCGCCGCGGACTTCGGCGTCAACTTCCATACCGTGAACAAGGCCTATGACCTGCTGCGACAGCAGGGCGTCATCCGGATCAACCGCAAGAGTGGCGCGGTCGTGCGGCGCGATGCCGACACCGGCCCGCCCGAGGCACCCTTTATCGACGACTGGGAGGAACGCATGCGCGTGCTGCTGGCGGAAGCCACCGTTCACGGCATGGACCGGCAGGATGTGCTGCGCCGGTGCGAGGCTCTACTGATCGGTTTCGAGGAGACGGCGTGATCCCGTTGCTCGGCGCCGACCTGATCCTCGTCGCACTGGTGACGTCCTTCATGCTGGCCCTGCCGGCGGTGGCCAGGCCCACACTGCCGTTCGGGGTGCGCGTGGGCATCGAGCAGGCGGGTGATCCCGGCGTCATCGCGGCGCGGCGGTCCTACGCCCGCCTGGTCGTCGTGGCGGCCACGGCCGTCGCGGCGGTCTCGGCCCTCGTGCTGCTGGTCACCGGATCTCCGGCCGTGATCGGCGTCACCACGACGGCGGTGCTCGTCGTGGACCTGCTGCTGTACTACCGGGCTCATCGCGGGGTCCGCGCCGCCAAGCACGCCGGTGAGTGGGCGGCCGGGCGGCGTCAGGGCGTCACCGTGGACACCACCTTCCGCACCGACCCGGTCCGCGTGCCGTGGCCGTGGGGGCTGCCCGCCCTGGCCGTTCTGCTGCTGACCGGGGGCACCGGCTGGTCACGCTACGGCGGACTGCCCGCCACGCTGCCGCTGTTTCCCGGATACGGCACGGCCTCCACGGAGCGGGTGCCCACGACCCTCGTGAGCGCCTTCCAGCCGGTGATCTACCAGATCGCCGTCGTCCTGACCGTCCTCGCCGCGGTCCTGGTCGTGCTGCGTGCCCGTCCCGACCTCGACGTCGCCAGGCCCAGGGGCTCAGCCCGCCGCTACCGCGTCTACCTGCGCGGCGTCGCGGTGATGTCGCTGCTGTCAGCGGCCTGCCTGAACCTGAGCCTGTTCCTCGCGGCGCTACCGCTGTGGGAGATCGTCGACCCCGGGGTCATCTGGCAGGTGGCCGTCTACGTCCCGCTTGTCGCGGTGCTGGGCGGCTGGCTGGCCTGGGAGATCAAGGTCGGCCAGGCCGGGCACCGGCTGCCCGCCCTGCCCGGCGAGGAGCGGGAGGACTCCGGGATCGGCCAGCGCGACGACGACCGCCACTGGTTCCTCGGCGGCGCCGTCTACGTCAACCGCCAGGACCCGGCCCTCCTCGTGCACGCCCGCCTCGGCTCCTCCTCGTGGACGCTCAACCTCGGCCACCCGATCGCCTGGCTCCTGATCGGCGTCCTCGCCGCCGTCCTGATCGTGTTCGGCGTGCTGGCGTCGGCGGGCGTCGTGGATCTGCCCCAGAAACACAACGGCTTCTGAGCGTTCACCGGCGACGCGTCGGGCTCGACCCCGTACTCGGACACGGTCGCGCCCGGACGGCGTGCCCCCCGGGGTCCTCCCGGCGGGCACGGGGCCGGACCGGCGGCGGGGGAGAGGCGGACGGATCGCGCCGGCGTGACGCGCCTCAGCCGTTCCGGCACGCGGCCGACGCCCTCATCCGATCGTCGCCGTCCCGATCACGCGGGGAGAGCTGGGCCCGGGGCGGCCGCCGATGAGGAAATCGAAATGCCGGGCCCGGTCGATGGCGAATCCCGCGTCGGTGATGGCCCGCTCGGTGTCGCGGGCGAGGTGGCAGCCCGCCCCCTGCAACGGCCAGACCAGGTCCAGGGCGCGCTGCATCCGCGCGAGATCCGGACGCGGTGAGCGGATGTGCTCGTAGAAGTACAGGTGACCGCCGGGGCGCAGCACGCGGGCCGCTTCGGCCAGGCAGCGGGGGACGTCGCGGACCGAGCACAGCACCTGGGAGGCCACGACGGCATCGACCGAGTGGTCGGGCAGCGGCAGGTGCTCGGCGTGGCCCGGGTGGACCCGTACGGGTACGGGGGCGTGGGCGGCGGCGCGTTCGGCCAGCAGGCGCAGCCGCGGCTCGGGTTCGATGGCGATGACCTGCCGCACGGCGGGTGGGTAGTGGCGGAAGTTGGCGCCGTGCCCGGCTCCGATCTCCAGGACGCGGCCGCCGGCCCCGGCGAGCAGTTCCCGGCGGTGTGCGAGCGCTCCGTGGGCGTCCTCGTAATCGCTGACGCGCGGGTAGCGGCGCGCGAACAGCGGATGGCGGACCGTCATCCTGATGAACATCCTTCCGAACTGTCGGCCGGCCCGGGCGGGGCCGCCGACCTCTCCTGAACGGCGTCCATGAACGGTGTACATGAACGCTGTACAGGAGAGCCTGCGCCGCGTAGGGTTGTCAAGTGGCTCCAGAGAAACTGACCCGTCAGGCCGTCATCGAGCGGGCGGTGAAGATCGCCGACACCGACGGGCTCCAGGCGGTCACCATCCGCCGGCTCGCCGCCGAGCTCGGCGTCGTGCCGACGGCGCTGTACTGGCATGTCAAGAACAAGGACGGACTGCTCTCCGCGCTCGCCGACCGCCTGCTCGCGGCGCTCGCCGCCGACGTGGACGCGGACCTGCCCTGGGACCGGCGTCTCCGTGCGATGGTCACCGCGCTGGTGGAGCAGACCCGCACGCACCCATACCTGTCCGCCCTGCTGCCGATGATCGACAAGAGTGCGAGCGAGGAATACCGCCGGGCCACCGACACCGCGATCGGGCTGCTCACCGAGGCCGGGTTCACGCTCCAGCAGGCCGACCAGGTGGCCACCTACCTGTTCCTGGGGGCCGTGGCGATGGTCTCCTGCCAGCCCGGCGGCGTGGGAAGCGACGAGGAGGAGGCCGCGGAGCTCAGGCGGCAACACCGCCTCGACCTGGAACGCCTGCCCCCCGGTCGTTACCCCCACCTGGCCGCCTTCGCCGCCACCCTCTCCGGCCCTCCCGACATCGACGCCTACTACGCCTTCGGCGTCGATCTCCTGATGTCGGCGGTGGAGGCCACGGCCCCGAACGGATGAGCGCGGCCGGTGACGGGGGCGCGGAGACCCGGGCTCGGCGGAAGTGGCTCAGCGGAAGTAGCGGTCCGCCTTGCCGAAGGCGTAAGTGACCCACGAGCCCGCGCTGTTCTTGCGGTAGAGGTAGCCTTCGGCCCACATCGAATAATTTCGAGTCATCATCGGCGTGTAGCAGGTGGTCTGGCCGGTTATGACACGCTTGTTGCCATTAGCGGTGTCACAGCTGTAGGCGAGTCTGTGGGTGCCGTGGGGCCCGCTGCGGCGGATCAGCGCGTTTCCGTACTCGCCGGCACCGAGCTTTGCGCCGAAGTTGACGAAGGCCCATGACGTGTTACATGACAGATTTCTCCGTACATGGATAGTGCCGTAGACGGTGTCACCCCGGACGATTTCCTGGGTGGCGACGACCCGTCCGTTGGTGGCGCACGCGCGGCCGTTGATCACCTTGTAGGGTGACCGGCCGTTGTACGGGTCGGCGGCCTCGGCGGCCTGAACCGGGCCGACGAAAGGCAGCAGCGGCAGGACGGCAAGCAGGGCGTATGAGCGAACCTTCGATTTCACCAGGTTCTCCTTCTGCGCGGCATCGCCTGAGGACCTTACCGAATTCCGCTCCCGCCCGACAGGTTACGATCCCGTGCGTGATCGGCCGTTCCGCCTGCCGTTCCGCCTGCCGTTTCGACCTGCCGCCCACCGCGGGTCAGGCCTCCAGTCCTGCGATCACCGTGGTCAGGCAGGTGGCCCTGCTCCGGGGGGTGCGGGTCTTGGCCAGGCGCAGGATCACGGCGTACTGGCCCGTCCTGCCCAGGCGGTCGTAGGCGGCTCTGGCCCCGGGGTGCTCCTGCAGCGCCGCGACCAGGTCGGGCGGGGCGGTGGCGTTGCGCTGGGAGGGGTAGGCGGCGCTCCACCGCCCGTCCACCTGGGCGGAGGCGATCTCCGCGGACCCCGGGGGGCGCATCCGCCCCTCGGCGATCAGCGCCTCCGCCTGCTCGACGTTCATCTGCGACCACGGGCTGCCGGCACGGCGCCGCGAGTATCGCTGCAGGTAGAACTTCTCGTCGAAGGAGCGGCGGTGGCTGTCGATCCAGCCGTAACACAGGCAGGCGGCCAGCGCCTGCGGCTGCGTCACCGAGGTCGCCCCCGACCCCTTCTTGGCGATCTTCAGCCAGACGCCCCTCCCTCCGTCGTGGTGCTCGGCCAGCCAGGATTCCCACTGAGCGGCGTCCTCGAAGGTGAGGACCGCCTCCTCCGCGCTCATCGGGCCGACTCCACGACCTTCAGGTAGTGAGCGTTGTACATGACGCCCAGGATGTTGCCGAAGGGGTCGACCACCGAGGCGGTCACGAATCCGGGGCCGCGCTCGGTGAGCGGGTCGTACACTTTCGCGCCCATCGAGACGAGCCGCTCCACCGTGGCCGCCACGTCGTCGACGTGCCAGTACACGATCACGCCCGCCGGGCCGCTCGCCGCGCCCTCGGGGGCGTAGCGGCTGTCGATCAGGCCCAGCTCGTGCTGGAAGTCGCCGACGCGGAACTCGGCGTATCCGGGCCGCTCGAAGTAGGGGCTCATGCCCAGCAGCTCGGTGTACCAACGGACGGCCTCCGCGTGGTCCTCGGCCCAATAGCTGATGGTGGTCATTCCGCGCAACATGGTGTTCTCCCTTGCCGTTCGCTTGATAACTGAAGAGTAGACTCCTAATAGGTCAGTGAATGTCCTAGCAGTGCGGCAGAGTGAAGTCATGCGCGATCCATCTGGCCGACTGCTGCAACTGCTGTCCCTGCTGCAGACCCCGAAAGAGTGGCCCGGCACCGAACTGGCGGACCGGCTCGGCGTCACCACCCGCACCATCCGCCGCGACATCGACCGGCTGCGCGAGCTCGGCTATCCCGTGCACGCCACCCAGGGCAACATCGGCGGCTACCGCCTCACCGCCGGTACGGCCATGCCACCGCTGCTGCTGGACGACGAGGAGGCCGTCGCCATCGCCATCGGGTTGCGCACCGCCGCCACCGCGGCCGTCGCCGGGGTGGCGGAGACCTCGCTGCGCGCCCTGGCCAAGCTGGAGCAGCTCCTGCCGCAACGGCTGCGCCGCCGGGTGGCCTCGCTCTCCCACGCGACTGTCATCCTGCCGCCCGCCCCAGGACCCACCACCGACGCCGAGGCCCTGGCCGCGCTCGCGGCTGCCTGCGTCATCCACGAGAGGGTCCGTTTCACCTACACCAGGGCCAACGGCCAGAGCAGCCGCCGCCTGGTGGAGCCGCACCGGCTGGTGGCCTCGGGGCGGCTGTGGTATCTGGTCGCCTTCGACGCCGAGCGCTCCGCCTGGCGCTCCTTCCGCCTGGACCGTCTCACCGACGTCCAGCGCACCGGTGTCCATCTGCCCGCCCGCGAGCTGCCCGGCGGCGTCGACGCTCTCACCTGGGTGAAGCAGGCGATCGCGGCGGGCTCCGTCCGCGCCACGGTGCTCCTGCACGCGCCGATCGAGCGGGCCGCCGAGCAGGTCCCCGCCTGGCAGGGCGAGCTGGAGCCTGTCGACGAGCACACCTGCCGGCTGCGCACCCACCCGGACGCGCCCCACTACCTGGCCTACCGCCTGACCCTGCTGCCCATGGACTACACCCTGCTCGACCCGCCGCTCCTGGCCGAGCACCTGGCGTCGATCGCCGAGCGGGCGGGCAACGCCATCCGCGACTTCCCGCGCAGGACCGGTTGACCCGGTCGCTGATCACCCGGAAGCCTCCCGGCCGCCGCCGGGAGGCTTCCACGCGCGATCAGACCGCTGCTGGGCGTGCTGCTGGGCGGCATGGTCAGACCGCTGCTGGGCGACGTGGTCAGGCCAGCGTCAGGCGGCGCACGCCCGTCATGGTCGGTGTGGGCATGAATTGCACCGGATCGTCCGGGTCGGTGCGCAGGACGTCGAACCGGTCGAGCAGGACGTTCAGCGCGACCCGCCCCTCCAGCCGGGCCAGCGGCGCGCCCAGGCAGAAGTGGATGCCGCGGCCGAAGGCCAGATGCGGGTTGGGGTCGCGGCCGGGGTCGAAGACGCCCGGGTCGGGGAACTGCCTCGGGTCCCTGTTGGCCGAGCCGAGCCAGACCATGATGAGCTGGTCGGCCGGGATCGCCACACCGCCCAGCTCGGTCTCGCGGGTGGTGGCGCGGCCCAGCGCGGCGAACGGGGTGAACAGGCGCAGCGACTCCTCGATGACGGCCGGGATCAGGGCGCGGTCGGCGCGGGCCCGCTTCTGCTGCTCGGGGAAGGCGTCGAGGCACAGCACCGTGTTGCCGAGCAGCATCGTGGTGGTGATGTGCCCGGCCAGCAGCAGCACGATCGCGAAGTTGACCACCTGCTCCGCCGGCAGGCGCTCGCCGTCCACCTCGGCCTCGACCAGCCGGGTGAGCAGGTCGGCCCGTGGGTGACGCCGGCGTTCCGCGGCGTGTGCGGCAAGGTAGGCGCTCATCTCCTGCCACGGTCCGAGCGTGGCCCGCAGGGCCGCGTCCTGCTTCTCGGTCGGCTCGGTGAGCGAGATCTTGGCGTCACGCTCGAACAGCGCGTCTGCCCACTTCTTGAACAGGGCGCGGTCGCTGCTGGGCACCCCCAGCAGCTCGGCGATGACGATGACGGGCAGCGGGTAGGCCAGATCGGTCACCAGCTCCAGCCGCCCGCGCTCGTGTGCCGCGTCCAGCAGCTCGCCGGTGAGCGCGGCGATCCTGGGTTCGAGCTCCGCCACGACCCTGCGGGTGAAGGCGCTGGTCACCAGCTTGCGCAGCTTGCCGTGCTCGGGCGGGTCGAGCTGGGTGATGAAGCCCTCCAGCGAGAGCTCCTCGGCGTCCGGCATCAGGCCCTTGGGGATCACGCGCATGGTGTCGGAGGAGTAGGTCGCGGGGTCGCCGAGGAGCTCCTGCGCCTCGGCGAAGCCGTGGACGTTCCATATGCCGGTGGTGGCGTCGTGCTCGACGGGCGGGCCCGATCGGGGACCGCGCAGCCAGAAGTGCTGTTCGGGGATGTGGTAGCGCTCGACGATGTCGGTCATCGCCCCTCCCTTGATGGTGGTCAGCCGAACGTGAACCGGTAGGTGTGGCCCATGTTCCGCAGCGCCGGGACGGCGTTGATCAGCCGGTGGAGCACGCGGTGGCGGCGTACCGGGATCCTGCGGTGGTGCTTGCCGGAGGAGGCCCGCTCGGCGCGGGCGGGCCGGGAGTTCCGGCGCTCGGCCTCCCGAGCGCCGTGCGGGCCCCGGCGGAAGCGCGGCACCAGGTGGCCGTCGCCGGTCACCGACGCGCCGATCGTCCGGTACGAGCCGCGTGGCGGTCGGCGAGGATCGGCGCCGGCAGCCGACTCTCGTACGCCCGTATGTAGTGGGTGCCGAGCAGGGTCCAGGTGATCCCCTCGTCACCGATCCCGGTGAAATCCACCTTCTCCGCGTTCATCGGCCTCCTTACATGCCATCCGCCTGCTTGTCGCGATATTCCTGCCAGCGTTCGACCAGCCCGTCGGCGTCGTGCTCGATGAAGGCGAAGAACCGCCTCGACTCCTCCACCTGCGCCCGCTGCTCGGGCCGGTCCTCGCCGACGACCGACAGCCCGAAGTCAAGCGTCTCCAGGCCGAGCCGCACGCCGGCGAGCTGGACCCCGAGGGCGTGCGCCCATCCGCCCCGCACGATCCGGTAGCGGTGCTCGCGGCCCGGCGCGGGCACCCGCTCCAGCATTCCGGCCCCCTCCATCTGACGGGCGACCGTGCTGACCGCGGTCTTGCTCACGCCGAGGTCGGCGGCCAGCTCGGTGAGCGACTGGTGCGGCGGGTCGCAGATCATCAGCCACGCGTACATGCGGCCCATCGTCCGCGTCGCGGCGAACCGCTCGAAGACCAGCCCCATCCGGTCGACGAACTCGCGCTCCTTCTGCTCCACTCGCCTTCTCCAGCCGCATCATCAAGTACGTACTTTACGTAAAGTACGCCTGAGCCATCCCCTGGGCAAGCTGCCGGACCATGCCTTCGTGGGACGTTGCTTCGGCCGGCGAGACGCGGTGACGTCCTTGGCGGGGTGCCCATAGGTGGTGGAGCGCGGCACGCCGGGCAGGTCGGCGATCTGCTGGACGGTCTTGTCCCGTGCGCTCGCGCAGCTCCTGCGCGAGCGCGATCGGCGCCTCAGGCGCCCGGTCGCGTGCCGCCGGCACGGCGGCCGAAGGAGCGGCGGTAGGCGGCAGGCGTGGTGCGCACCATCGCGTGAAAACGTCTGCGGAGGTTGGCGGCCGAGGACAGGCCGACCCTGGTCGCGATCGTCTCCACCGGGAGGTCCGTTTCTTCCAGAAGGGTGCGGGCGGCCATGATGCGTTGCTGGAGCAGCCATCGGCCGGGGGCGATGCCCAGCTGGTCGTCGAACCTGCGGGCGAGCGTGCGTGGGGAGATCTTGGCCTGCGCGGCGAGGTCGCTGACGGCGAGGGGCTCATGCAGCCGTTCGACGGCCCAGTCGAGGACGGTGGCCAGAGAGTCCGGCGGGTGGCCGGTGAGGGCCGGAGCGGCGTACTGCAGTTGCCCGCCCTCGCGATGCGGCGGCATGACCATGTGCCGGGCGATCTGCTCGGCGTGGGCGGCGCCATGGTCGGCGCGGGCCAGGTGCAGGCACAGGTCGATGCCTGCGGCGGTGCCGGCGCTGGTGGCGACGTCGCCCAGGTCGACGTACAGGGTGTCCGGCTCGACCTGAACGGCGGGGAAGCGGGCGGCGAGCTCGGCGGCCATCCGCCAGTGGGTGGTCGCCCTGCGGTGATCCAGCAGTCCCGCCTGCGCGAGGAGGAAGGCGCCGGAGCAGATCGCGACGATGCGGGCGCCGCGCCGGTGGGCGTGCCGTACGGCGTCGATCACGGCGCGCGGGGCGGGTTGTTCCCGGCGATGCCAGCCGGGGATCACCACGGTGCCGGCGGTCTCCAGCGCGGGCAGCCCCTGGCTGACCACCATGTCGTAGCCCGCCAGGGTCGGCACGGCGCCCGGATGCTCCGCGCACACGCCGAACTCGTAACGGGCGGGCAGACCGGGGCGGCGCATGCCGAAGACCTCGGCGGCGCACGCCAGCTCGAACGTGGACTGCGGTGGCAGCACCAGGGCGACCACTCGATGAGCACTCATGGCAGGAAAGTACCTGAAGGCGTCATTTCAGACACTGGGCCGGTACGGCCGGCGCCACGACGATGGGTCCATGACGCACAAGTCCGGTGATGTTCAGGTCCTGCACGTTGACGAGGTCGAACCGGTGGAGGTCGTCCCCGGGATCATCCGGCGGCGCCTGCCGGCCACGGAATGGGCGCGCGGATGGATGTATGACTTCGCCCCGGGGACCGAGTGGCCCGAGGTGGACGTGCACGAGGGAGAGGAACGCTACTACGTGATCTCGGGAGAGTTCGTCGACCGTGGGCAGCGCCTGGGGCCGGGCAGTTATGTGGTGTTCGCGCCCGGCAGCACACACCGCCCGCGTACCGAGACCGGCGCGCGCATGCTCGGCATCAGCATCCTCACCCGCTGACCGGCCGGCCGCCGCGCGCGGCGGCCGGCGTGATGCGTACCGCCTGATCGGCGGCCGGTCCGGAGACCACCTGCCCTCCCGTGGCCCGCGGCCCGCGGCCGAGCCTGCGTGGCCGCGGGCGGCACGTCGCGGAGCCGGCTCGGCGGCGTACCGGCCGACGCCGCGAAGGGGTCAGCCCGCGTTCCTGATCCGGTCGTAGATCAGGCAGATCGCGCCGGACTCGGTGGTCGACAGGTCGGTGAGCGACCAGGACGTGGCGGGCAGGCCGTCGGGGAAGAGCCGGGCACCGCCGCCGACCAGTTCCGGGCAGAGCGTGATGCTGAGCCGGTCCAGTTCGTCCCCGGCCAGTAGGGCCTTGATGACGCTGCCGCTGGCCAGGACGATGATGTCGCCGCCGGGCTGCCGGCGGAGCCGCTTGACCTCCTCGGCGGGATCGGCGTCGGCGAGGCGGGAGTTCTGCCACGGCGCCTCCGTCCGGGTCGAGGAGAAGACGATCTTCTCAGTCTCGTCGAGCCACTGGGCGAAGGCCCGGTCCCGGGGGTCGGCGCTGTCGTCCTTGGCGACCGCCGGCCAGACGGAGCCGAAGCCCTCGTAGTTCTTGCGGCCGAGCAGGGCGGTGGTGGCGGCGCCCGTCACCCGCACCATGTGGTCGCGGGCGCCGTCGGTGAGGGCGTGGGGGATGATCCAGCTCATGTCCCCCTCGCCGCCCTGGCCGTTGACCCGGCCGTCGAGCGAGAGCGCGATGTTGGCGACAACCTTGCGGGCCTGGACGTCGGGGTTCTGCGTCATGTCTGCTTTCCTTGGTGCTGGTGGCGACCCGGTGGCGCCGTGTACAGCGATCCTGTCGTCCTGGCAGGCCCGGAACATCTGCCGGCTGGCAGAGATGCCGGTGAACCGGTGGCTGATCCGCTGGCATACTTCCAGGAATGTCTGCTGTCCGTCACGTTCCGCCTGAGCTGTCATCGTTTGTAGGCCGAGCCTCGGAGCTAGCGGCGATCGGCGACGCGGTGACGGCCGGACGGGTCCTGACCCTGACCGGCCCGGGCGGATGCGGAAAGACCCGGCTGGCGATCCGCGTCTGCCGGCTGGCGGCCGAGGCGTGGCCGGAGGGGGCGTTCTGGGTCGACCTGGAGGAGGAGACGGACGGCAGCCACGTCGCCCGCCGGATGGCGGCGGCGCTGGACGTCCTCCTGCCCGCCGAGCCGGATCCGGTGCCGGCGCTGGTCAGCGCGCTGCGGGATCGCGAATTTCTCGTGGTGGTCGACAACTGCGAGCACGTGCTGGACGACGCCGCCAGGGTCATCGCGGCGGTGCTGTCGAAATGCCCGCGCGTGGCGGTGCTCGCCACCAGCCGCTCCAGGCTCGGCATCGCCGGCGAGCGGGTGTGGCCGGTCCCGCCGATGGATCTGGCCGATGCGCTGGAACTGTTCCTCGAACGCGTCCGCGCCGGCGCGCCGGACGCGGCGAGCGGGGCAGAGGCCCGCCCCGGGGCGAGGCGGATCTGCGACCGGCTCGACCGGCTGCCGCTCGCGTTGGAGCTGGCCGCCGGCTGGGCGGGCGTGCTGTCGCTGGCGCAGATCGCGGACTCCCTGAGCGCGCCGTTCGCCCTCCTGGACGGTGGCGCGCGGACCGCGCCCTTTCGGCAGCGGACGCTGCAGGGGTCGATGAGCTGGAGCCACGACCTGCTGGATGACGACGAGCGGGTGCTGTTCCGGCGGATCGGGGTGTTCGAGCCCGGCTTCACCGCGGACGCCGTGACCCGCCTGGCCGCACTCGGCGGGCCCGGCCCCGAACGCCTGCTCAAGGGGTTACGGGGGCTGATCGACAAATCGCTGGTCGTGGCGGACACGACGGGGGCGGTGGCCGGCTACCGGATGCTCGGGGTCGTCCGGGCCTACGCGCTCGCCCGCCTGGAGGAGGCACAGGAGGACGCGGCCGCCCGGGATCTGCACCTGGACATCCACCTGTCCCTGCTGGAACGGCTGGCGCCGCTGCTGGGCACCGACAAGGACGCCTGGCGGACGCGACTGGGCGCCGCCTACCCCAACGTCCACGCCGCGATCGAGTGGGGACTGTCGCGCGCCGACCCGGCCCGGGGGCGGCGCCTGGCCACGGCCTGCGCGTGGCTGTGGCATCTGGAGGGACGAGGCGTCGAGGGGGTGCGGCTGCTGCGGCGGGCGGCGGCGCGAGGCGCGGATGAGCGGAGCCCGCTGCAGGCGGAGGTCCTGGCGGCGCTGGCGCTGGTCCTCAACACCGCCGAGCCGGGTGTCGAGGCGTTCGAGGTGGCGCGGGCGGCGCAGGACATGGCCGCCGAGACCGGCGCGCCCGCGGCAGGACGGCCGGCACGACCGCTGGTCGCCATCGGGCGGCTCACCGTGGGCCTCACCGAGGCGCTGGAGGAGGCCCGGACGGTCAGGGAGGAGGCGGTTCAGGCCGGGGACGGATCCATCGCGGACTGCGCCGAGGCGTTCATCGGTCTGATACACGTGCTCGCCGACGACTATCGTCAGGCGATCGAATGCCTTGAACACGCCGTGGAAGGGCTTCTCGGGCGCGGCGACCGGGGGGTCGGGTCCTTCGCCCTGGGCTGGCTGGCGCTGGCCGCCGCCCGGTCCGGTGCGCTCCAGCGGGCGGGCGAACTGGCCCAGCGTGCCGTGGCCACCGCGGAGCCCCTGCGTGACCTGCACTGGACCGGCTCGGCCCGGGTCGTCCTGGCCGAGATCCGCATCCTCCAGGGCCGCCTGGACGAGGCCGCTGCCGCGCTGGCGCCCATCGACCGCCTGGTCGACGGGTCGGGGCGGCTGCCGTTCATCACCGGCTGGGAGCGCTGCAAGGCGATGCTCGCGCTCGAACACGACCGCCCGCGAGAAGCGGTGGAGTGGTGCTGGCGAGAAGGCCGCTGGCAGGAGGAGCCGACCGAGGGATGGCTCGCGCCCGAGACCCAGCTGGTGCTGGCGGTCGCCCTGCGGCGGTCAGGCGACCACTCGGCCGCGGCACGGGTGCTCAACGCCCTGTCCGATGCGCCGGTGACCACACAGATGCCACGCATCCGCGCGGGCGTGCTGGATGAGCTGGCGCTGCTGATCCACGCGACCGACACCGAGCGGGCGCTGAACCTGCACCATGAGGCCCTACGGATCCGGATCGACCACGATCTCGTCCTCGGCCGTGTCGCCAGCCTGGAATCTCTGGCGTTGCTCAACCTGCGGCGCGGCGTGGCCAAGACGGCCGGGGTGCTCGCGGGCGCTGCGGAGCGCGCCCGCTCCGACCTCGGGATCGCGCCTCGGCCGCTCCTGCGTGCCGCCGTTGCCGACGAGGAGCTGCGGGCGCGGCTGCAGGAGCCGGCCCTGCACGGAGCCGTGGAGCACGGTCGTGCGATGGATCTGCCCGCAGCCGTCGGCTACGCCACCCGCGCGCGCGGGCCGCGCCGTCGGCCGGAGTCCGGATGGGAGAGCCTCACCCCGGCCGAGCGGTCAGTGGTGGAGCTCGCCGCCGAGGGGTTGTCCAATCCCGAGATCGCCACCCGCCTGTTCGTCAGCCGTGGCACGGTCAAGACTCACCTGGCGCACATCTACGCCAAACTTCAGGTCGCCAACCGCACCGAGCTCGCCCGCGCGGCGGCCGTGCACCTCAACCGGCACAACTAGCCCGCGGCTTTCACGGCCGGCCCGGATCGGCTCGGTCGTTCACCGGAGAATGGGCCTTTGAACTGGGATGATCGGACTTGTCTGAGGTCCCGTCCAGCCCTGGCCGGAAGGCGCCTCCCGAGTGAGCTCCACCGCTTCCCACTGCAAGAGCACCGTGTCAGACAAGATCATCAGCGGTGTCGGGGCCGCTCCGCCCGCTGCGGATGATCCAGTTTCTGTCGGAGTTGATCTCTACGGTGTGCGGCATGACGACACACTCCCCGGAGAGCGGGGCCTGGCCGGGCGTGCGCGCGGCCGTCACCGCCGGTGACCCGGCCCTGGTCGCGGCCGCTGTGCTGGCCCTCGACGAGGCCGGGCGCCGCGAGGTGGCTCGCGAGCTGCCCGGCCACATCGGCGTCGCCAGGGAAGCGATCGCCGAACGCGACCGGCGCCGGGGCGTATGGACCGACGGCGGGGAATGGATCGAGCCCATGCGGGTCGCCGGCGCGGGGGTGCTCGGCGGGGCGGCGGCCGTCGCGACCTGGCTCTACCGCCGCGACTTCACCCGTTGGCGGCGGCCGCTCGACTCCGGGCCGCTGCTGCGTGTGATCGGCGCGCGGCCGCCGGAGTGGCAGGCCGACCTCGCCGTGCGGCTGGCCCTGCGGCTGCGCGGCAGCCGGGCCCAGGCCAGGGACGACAGCGTGCCGCTGGCCCTGGAGCTGCTGCGCCGCACCGGCGCCGTCCCGCCCGACCACGACCCGCTCACGATCGCCTGGGTGTCCCAGCCGCCGGACCTGGAGCACGACCCGCTGGCCGAGCACCTGGTGCCCCGGTTGTTCGAGGTCGAGGGCGTGGGCCGAGCGCTGCGCGAGGACAACATCGACCCGCCCTCCTGGGACTCCAGCCGCCGCACCTGGCTGGGGGCGCTGCGCGCCGCGGTCGCGGCCGGCCGGTCGGTTCCCGAGGCGCTGGTCGACGGCTGCGTACGCCGGTTCCTGCGCGGCGGCAGCGCCGCCGACCTGCGCTTCTTCGCCCGCCTGCACGAGATGCTCGACCCGGTGCCGAGCAAGGAGCGTGCCCGCGACTATCTGCGGCTGCTGCCCGCCGCGCCGGGCCCGGTGGCCGAGCTGGCGCTGCGGCAGCTGCGCGGCGCGGGCGAGTTGAGCGGCGAGGAGGTCAATGAGGCGGTGTCGGCGCTGCTGTCGCGCCCTGAGGGCAAGCTTGTGCGCGCCGGGCTGACTCTGGTGGACCAGGCCGCCCGCGACGCAGCCGGTGACCTCGACGACCTGGCCGCGGCGCTCGCCTCGGCACTGCTGTGCGAGCCGTACGAGGTGCGCGAGCGCGCGGTGCGCCTGGCCGTCAAGCATGCCGGACGCTTCACGTACGCCGGGGCCGAGGCCGTGCGTGAGGCGGCGAGCTTCCTGCCCGCCGAGCTGGCGGCACGGCTGTCGGAGGCGTACGGCGTGGTGGCGGCCGAGCCGGAGGTGGCCGACGACTTCGAGCCCGGGCCGCTGCCGCCGTTCGAGCTGCTCGCCCGCGAGCCGTTCCCGCCGGCGCTCGAGGACCTGACCGCCGCCTACGACCAGGTCGGTGACGGCATCACCTTCGAACGGTGGCTCGACGGCTTCGTCCGTGACCCGTCCAGGCGGCCGCTCCCCGGCCGGGGCCGCATCTACGGGCGGCGCCGGTGGTGCCGCCTCGACGAGTGGACGGAGGCGCTGCTGCGCGAGGCCTCCGACCCCGGCGCCGAACCGACCGTCCCCGAGCCCGAACGCGCTCCCGATCACGCCGGGCACGTCATCGGCGTGCGCACCACCGAGGGCGACGTCAAGGTGGACTCCGGCCGGCTGCCGGACCCGCGCCACGTCTCGCCGCCGCACTATGCCATGCTGCTGCGCTGCGCCGAGGTCCACGCCGCGCTGAAGGCCGGGACGCTGCCGCCGTACCTGCTGGCCACCCCGACGCTGACCTCCGGTCACCTTGACCCCGCCGAGCTGGTGGCCCGCCTGGAGGGGTACGAGCGGGCCGGCGTCCAGGCCCTCTCCGCCGATCTGGGGCAGGCGCTGCTGCGGCTGCCGCGGGAGGTGGACCCGGAGGTGATCGACCGCGCCGGGAAGCTGGCCTCGGAGGCGGGCGCCACGCTGGCGCGATGGCTGGCCGACCGGCCGGAGCCGGGGCTGGGCGTGGACTGGTCGCACGCCGGCGGCGACTACACGCACGACCGGCAGAAGGGTGAGCACAGTCCCCGGCTGCACCCCCGCATCCGGATCGAGCCGACGGGGCTGGCGCTGATCGACGCGCTGCTGTCCGATCCGCGTCCCTGGACGGGCGGAGGCGACGGCGTGTACATGGAGTCCTGGCGGCTGACGCTGCCCTCGGACCGGGAGGCAGTGGCCATGCACCTCCTGCCGCACCTGCTCGACACCTGGGGGCGGCCCGGCTACTTCCACGAGTACGTGGCCGCGCTGTTCTCCCAGGACGGGCCGGTGGGCGAGGCGATGGCGCTGCTGATCGCCGTCCAGCTGACCGAGCGCGACATGTTCGCCTGGGAGGAGCGCGGCCGGCGGCTGCTGCTGGGCGCAGCCGCCGCAGGTTGCCTGCCCGCCGTGGAGTGCGGGCGGCAGCTCGGGCTGTCCCTGCGCAGGGACGTGACCAAGCTGAGCCACGTACGCTCGGCACTGCAGGAATGCGCGGAACAGGGCGCGCACCGGCAGGTGTGGGAGATCATGACCGGACTGCTGCCCGTCTACCTGCCAGGACCGGATGAGCGGCCACATTCCGGGCACACTCAGGCGCTCTCCTTCGCGATCGACGCCGCCCGCCGAGCCGGAGCGCGCGGCCCCGCCCCTGCGGTCGCGGAGGCGGCGGCTCGCAAGGGGGCGAGCGGCTTCGTGCGCACCGCCCGCACCCTGCACGAGCAGCTGCTCAGGGGACAGGGGCAGGCCGCGACACGGACGCACGCCTAGACGAGCGGAAGGCGGTGCGCGCCGGTCCCGGCCGGCGCCGCCAGGCGAACGGCTAGGGGCGTCCCTCCTTGACCAGGGTGGCGAAACGGGAGGCCACCGCAGCCCAGGCGGCCCGCGAGAGCGGGTCGTCGGTCACGGCGGCGGCGTACAGCTCGTCGGGGTCAAGCCCTCGACGGCGGGTGTACTCGACGTCCCACCGCTGGATGCGTTCGGGCCCCACCTCGGGATGGAACTGCACGCCCCAGGCGCGGTCGCCCAGCCGGAAGGCCTGGTAGGGGCAGCGTTCGGTCTCGGCCAGCCAGACCGCGTCCGGCGGCAGGGCCGTGATGGCGTCGATGTGGTTCTCGATCGCCGGGACGGCGGCGGGCAGCCCGCCGAAGACCACGTCGTCCGCCGCCTCGGCCCTCATGGTGATGGACGTGCTGCCGTGCTCGGGCGCCCCGGCGTCGCCCTGGACCTTCCCGCCGCCGACCGAGGCCAGCATCTGCCCGCCGAGGCAGATGCCGAAGAACGGCACCGACCGGGCGAGGGCCTGCTCGACGAGGGCGCGGGTGGCCGGCAGCCAGGGCGCCCTGTCGTCGTCGTCCGGCAGGTAACCTCCGCCGAGCACGATCAGGCCGTCGTGCTTCAGCCGCGACGGGAGGGCGGACCCGTCGAAGGCGGTGGCCACGTCGACGGCGACGCCGGCGGCCTCCAGCCATTCCCCGAACCGCCCAGGGCCCCCGTTCGTATCGTTCTGCACGGCAAGCACACGCGGTATCTCCGACATGAGGCCCGACTCTACCGCCCCTGCCCACATGTGCACCTGGGAGCCCTCCGGCCCCAGGGGATCTCTTATGATCGGCAGATGCCCCTCGGTCATATCGGCATGAACGTCAGCGACCTCGTCCGCGCCAAGGCGTACTACGACGAGTTCCTGCCCCAGGTCGGCTTCGAGAGCTTCTTCGCCGCCGACGACGAGTTCTCCTACCGTCCGGCGGACGGCAAGCCGGGCACATACCTGTTCTTCTACCCCGCAGTGGAGGACGGCGACTATTCACGCCACCGTCCCGGCCTGCAGCATCTGGCCTTCATGGTGAAGACCCGCCAGGAGGTGGACCGCCTCCACGCGTGGGCGGCCGGCCGGGGCGCGACCGTGTTGCACGCGCCTCGGGAGTTCCCGCAGTACGGTCCCGCCTACTACGCCACGTTCTGGGAGGACCCCGACGGCGTCATGCTGGAAGTGGTCTGCCACCGGTAGCCCTACCCGGGGGCGGGGGAGTGTCTCGTCGAGGGCGCAAGGCGCAGGGCGCCGTGCGGCGGGGGCCAGCCGGGCCTGGGGTCAGCCGGGCCTGGGGTCAAGGGGTCGGTCCTCGCCAAGCGAGGGTCGTCATGCCGGTGAGCACGTCGGGCGGGATGTCGGCTTCCGAGACGGCGTCGATCTCGGGAGTCCACTCATCCGCGGCCGAGGCTCTACGGCAGCTCCGTTCCCCTGCCGAGGCTCTACGGCAACTCCGCTCCCCCGGAGAAGTCCCGTTGCCGCCGCAGGCCGAGGACGTGGACCGCCACCATGCCGATGCTCACGGCGGCCGTCGTCCACACGACCCATTGCCCGACAGTCGTGATCACTTCATTCCTGCCCGGTGGCATCACGAACATCTGGACGGCCGCGCCGACCGGCACAGTCACCTTCGCGAGCACACCGATCGCTCCCGGCCGCCTGGCACATGCCCCTATGGCGCCCAGAATCGGTCCGAGCAGAATACTCGCCGCCCACCAGTAGACCGTGTCATACCCGTAGGAGCCGAGCGAGACGCCGTGGACGACCGTGTCCACGGCGTAGTACGCCGCCGTGGCGGCGAGCAGGGCCAACGCTCCGGCAACGGCGCCCCGGGCCAGTGTCCGGGCCTCAAGGCCGCCCTGCTCGGCGCGGGTGGCCAGCAACCCCGCCAGCACCGCCGACCCGGCCCATGCCCAGCCGGAGTCCAGCAGTACGCTCACGATCTCCATGACCGACCATCCGCCGGTCGTCGCTTCCCGGCTCTCCAGATCCACCGAAAGCTGGGCCACGGCGTTGACCAGGGAGGTAGCCGCGCCGAACACCGCGCCGACCGCCAGGACGCTCAGCAGGGGTTTCGAACCGGATCGCGGGTTGTTGTCCATGGACGGCTTTCTACCAAACAAGGTCGCGACATGCGCTGTCGGAAGGGACCCGGAGCAGGTTCCCATCGGAGCGTCAGCGGGGTGCCGAGCGGTGTGCGGGCTCAGTGCCGCTGCAGCTCATGGACGTAATACATCGCTGGTGGCCGCCATGGCCCCGCAGTGCTCGTGCGGGGCGTACATGAGCTGGATCCGTGAGAGCGCCCGGGGAACCATCGCCGCGGCGAAGGGGGGCCTGGACGATGCGGGCGCTCATCAGTATCTCTGCGGCGGGGGCGGCGCCTTCCTGGGCCGCCCCCGCGTCCTACGGCGTGGTGGCGGCTATCGGGACGTGGCCGGGCAGAACTCGGCGTCGAGCACGTCGGTGAAGACGCTCAGGCCGCTCCAGTCGCCGTTGACCTGACTGACCAGCAGGTGCTTGCCGTCGCGGGAGCCCATGGCGTAGCTCCACGACCCGTAGGTCGCGCCGCCGTTGCCCCAGACCGCGACGCCGCACGACAGCTTCTGGGTGAAGACGCCCAGTCCGTAGCGGGTGTCGGGGATCCACGGGTAGGCCTTGCCGTTCACGCTGGTGTCGACGGGGTTGTCGAACATCTCGTGCTGCTGGGCGGGCGGCAGCAGGCGTCCGCCCAGCAGCGCGCGGAAGAAGCGCTGGAGGTCACCGGTGGTCGAGACGATGCCACCGGCCGCCCAGGAAAAGGACTGGTTCATCTCGGTCGCGTCGTGGATCTTGGGGTTGGGGTCCTGGGAGAACAGGACGGAGTAGTGCCGGGGGTGAGTGCCGCGGATCTTCGCCTCACTTCCCGGCAGGTAGGTTCCGGTCAAGCCGAGCGGGCGGATGACGCGCTGGTGGAGCTCCTGGCCGTAGGTCCTTCCCGTCGCCTTTTCGATGATCATGGCGGCCAGGTAGTAGTTGGTGTTGGAGTAGCCGAAGCCCTTGCCCGGATCGAAGTAGGGCCCCTTGGCCAGGCCGATCCTCACCAGCTGCTCGGGGGTGTAGGAGTCGTAGCGGTGCTCGTACCAGGCGTCACCCGTGCCCTTGGCGAAGAACTCCTCGTCGTTGCCGTAGTTGAAGATCCCGCTGCTGTGATTGAGCAACATCCGGATGGTGATCTTGCGGCCGTCGTACCCGTTGCCCTGGACAAGGCCGGGCAGCCACTTCTCCACCGTGTCGTCGAGCTTCAGCTTCCGCTCCGCGGCCAGCTGCAGGACCACGGTGGCGGTGAACGCCTTGGTGGCGCTCCCGATGCGGAACCGCTCATGCTGCTGTCGCTTGCGGCCGGTCTTGGTGTCGGCCACGCCCGCTGAGCCGAACCACGTCCCCCTGCGGTCGTGGACCTCGGCGACCATGCCGGGGGCGCCCCCCTTGGCCACGGCAGCGTCAAGGGCGCGCTGCACCGCGGGGTGACCGGGAGCGGTGTCCGCGGATGCCGCGGGGGTCGCCATCGTGGACGCCGTCACGGCCAACGCGGCGATGATCAGCCCTGCATTGACAGAAGGAGTTCCGGTCATTTCAGTTCCTTTCAGCAAGCTCGGGCCCACATGGGCCCGAGCACAGATCGGGTCGGGCGGAGGTTCTCAGCGCGCCATCTGGCGATGCCGTGCAGGCTCGGCCGTGGTCGCGGAGACTCGTTTGGCGGCGGCGATCACCCCTGCGGCGGCCAGCGCGGTGATCAGCGTCAGCGCGGCGAAGGCGATGAGAGTCGGGGCGTCGGGATGGATCAGGGACTGGCCGCGCACCGCCTGCCAGGTCACGATCGCGACCAGGCCGCCGTAGCCGAGGGCGGCGGTGCCGACCAGGCGGGCGCGGACCTTCTCCGCGCGCAGCCAGGCGCGCTTGGCGGCCAGGGCGGCCAGCACCGCGGTGAGCAGGAGGAGCACCTGGATGCCGTGCAGGGCGAAGAAGTGCGGCACCCGGAAGTCGCCGCCGGTCACGCTCCAGCCGGTCAGGGGCATGCCGTGGCCGTCGGGGTCGCCGATGCCGTGGCCCTGGTACATCGGCACCTGGTCGCCGTTGGCGTCGGTCACCGTGCGGGGGTGGATCTCGGCGGCCAGCCAGTAGATCGGCACGAGCATGCCGAAGGTGGCCAGCCCGAGCCCTGCGCGGATCGCCCGGTTCAGGTCCGGGCCGCCGGTCCGCTGGGTCAGCACGACGATCGCGATGATCAGTTGCGCGATGAGGATGGTCATCACGCCGTAGGTGAGGATGGGGACCAGGGCCAGCGTGACCGCATCGGTCTGATCGGCGTTGAAGTGGCTGAAGGTGCCGCGCGCCGCCTGGATCGTGATGGCGCCGACCTCGGTGATCGCGGCCAGCGCGAAAACGGTGCCGACCCACCAGCCCAGGCGCCTTCCCTTGCTCAGCTTGGTCAGCAGCCACGCCAGGGTCGCGGCGTAGAGGGCGAAGGCGAAGCCGAACTTGAGCGGCTTGACCCACACCGACTCGTCCAGCAGGGTCCGGCCGTCCACCACGAGCCCGACGCCGGCGGCGGACACAAGGCCCAGCATGAGGAGCGCGCAGACCACCAGTGGACGGTGCCAGGTACGCCAGGGGGTGAGGAAGGAAGTCATGAGGGCTCCGATCACGGTGGCGAGCAGCCCTCGTTCGGGCGGCTCCGATCACACCGCTTGTTTGCGAATGACTAAAAGCTAACTAGCTTTCACTTATTCGTCAATCCAGAAATCAGCAAAAGCCGCAAACTTACAGGTCAAAGCCATCAAGTTTTGCAATGATAATGAAGGTGAATGCAAGTTCGGCCTCGACCTGTTTGCAATGAGATGCCTGCGAACGCAATTCGCCGCGATGACGGTCGACGCGGGTCTGCCGCGGATGACGGCCCGAGTGCTGACCTGCCTGTACGTCACGGACATTCGAGCCTCTGTCCGGCGAGGCGGTAGGGCTGGGTGCCGGCTTCGATGATGTCGCCGCCGGAGGCGAGCCGGCCGACGGCGACGGCGCGGGGAGTCGGTGAAGGTCTTGGTCCAGCCGCTGACCTCGGGCGCTGCCGGGCGTCAGCGAGGGGTGGCCGCGGTCGGGGTGAAGGGTGCGCCGTGGCCGGGGACGATGAGGTCGGCGACGGCCAGCACGCGCTCTCGGCTGGCCCGCAGGATCTGGCGGTCGATGGTGACCGGGTCGTCGGCGGGGCCGTCGGCCCGCCACCACAGGTCGCCCGCGCAGGCCACGACACCCTCGGCGGTGCCGGCCAGGAGGGTGATGTCCTCGGCGCTGTGGCCGGGGGTGGCGAGCAGTTTGATCGACGGGGAGAACCCGTAGCCCTCGGCGTCCCGGTCCGTCCACTCATGGCCCCGGTAGATCGCCTTGTGGTCGTGGACCCGCGCCTGGCCGAACAGGCCGACGTTGAGGATGTTGTCGGGGTGGTGGTGGCTGAGCACCACGTCGGTGATGTCGTCCGTCGTGAGGCCGAGGCCGGCGAGCGCGTCGGTGATCACTGACTGGCTCGCGACCATGCCGGGGTCCACCACGATTCTGAGGTCGCCCTCGGTGACGTAGGACACGGTCGCGGCCACGCCGGGTCCTGTGGAGGTGGTGTAGCCGGTGGCGAGGATATGGACGGCGGCCGTGCGGCCGTAGGGTGCGTCGGTCATGGAAAGCAGTCTGACGACGGCGTGCCCTCGGAAACATTGGCACTAAATCCCACTATCGCGGGTTTCGTGCCAATGTTTCGATCGGTCGCCGCCTACGCGCCGCAGGGGCACCACGCTGGGGCGCTAGAAGTCACCTCATGGCCTCATGCCTTTGGGGAAGCCGGTCCAGCGCAGGTCGGTCGGGAGGTGGCTCATGTCGTTGAACATCACGATCGTGGGCGGCAGGCCGTTGCGGTACTCGATGACCGTCAGCGCGGTGTTGGCGCTGTTCAGTCCGAGCCACCGGGACGGCGGCGCGTCCAGTGCGTGCCGCACCAGCCACGCGATCTGATAGGCGTGCGTCACCAGGACCTCGTGTGTGTCGGGCTGGGCCCCTTCCGTGGTCGTGTCGGGCACCTTCGCGAACCGGGCGACCAGGGCCTCGGCGAGCCTTCGGCCCGAGGCCGCCTCGGCCTCGTCGTAGCCGTCGAAGAAGCCGGCCCAGGACGGGGGCGTTTCGGCCGCGCTGGGAACGTAGGGCACGTGGTCGACGAGTTCGGCGGCCTCGGTCACGGGCACGTCCGGCAGATGCCGGGCGAGTCCGTGCGCGCTTGCTACGGCGCGTGGTAACGGGGAGTGCCACACGGCGTCGACCGGTACGTCGGCGAGCCGTTCGCCCAGCAGGTCCGCCTGCCGGTGCCCGATACCGGTGAGCTCCCCGAACGCGTCGGCCGCGCCGTGGCGTGCTAGATAGAGGTGTCGTGTTGCCATTGGTGGTCAGGGGCGCGGTGTCCGTGCGGGCCCGTTCCCCATCTCCTTTCGATCCGTAGATGTGGGTTCGGCGGTGGGATGTCTGGGTGGGATCGGCCCCTGGTCCGGCAGAGACCGAGGAGGCCGTGCACGGCCGGGCGGTGCGATCATCGTCGGCGAACGGGGCGGGGCCGTGCCGTTGCGGCCGCCGGCGCTCTCGCTACGTCGGCGGCGTGTGAATCCGGGCGATGACTCCCGGCCAGGGACGGAAGTGATCGGTCACGTGTCCGTCGCCGTGACGGTGCCGGTGGTGCCGTCGATGGTGATGACGGTGCCGTCGCGGAGCCTGCTCGTCGCGTTCGGGACGCCGAGGACGGCGGGGATGGCGTGCTCGCGGGCGACGATCGCGGCGTGGGAGAGCACGCCTCCGGTTTCGGTGATGACGCCGGCGGCGATGCGCAGCAGCGGCGTCCAGGCGGGGTCGGTGAAGGGGCAGACGAGGATGTCACCCGGGTGCACGCGCGCGAAGTCGCCGGGACCGCGGACGATTCTCGCGGTGCCGGTCACGGTCCCGTGGCTGCCTGGTGTCCCGGTGAGTGTGGCGGCTGGGGTGTCCGAGGCGTTGGAAGGCGATGCCGGCGGTGGGGGCGTGGCGGTGACCGGCCGTGCCTGCAGAACCCAGGTGCGGCCGTCGACGATCGCCCACTCGATGTCCTGCGGTCCACCGAGTACGGCGGCAATCTCCTTGCCCAGCTTGGCGAGCTGCGTGGCGGTCGCGTCGTCGATCGCCGGTTGCTCCCGGGCACGGGTGGGCACGTCGCCGATGACGAGCCGCGTGCCGCGCCGGTCGAGGCGGGTCCGTTTGTCTGCGACGGTGCGTGTGACCGATCCGTCCTCGGCGACGCGGTAGGCGTCAGGGGTGACCATGCCTCCGACGATGCTGGGGCCGAGGCCCCAGGACGCCTCGATCTCGGTCGTGTCGTTCGGATCCGCGGGTGTGAACATGACCCCGGACACCTCGGCATCCAGATGGCGCTGGACGATGACGGCCATCATAGGATCGCCGGAAGGCTGGTCGTCGCGGCCGTGGGCCCCCCGGTAGTCGATGGCACGTGGAGACAGCAACGAGGCCCAGCAGGCACGTACGGCATCGGCGACCTCGCTGACTCCGTGCACGGCGAGAAAGCTCTCGTGCTGACCGGCCGCCGATGTCTGACCGGTGTCCTCGTTCGCTGCCGATGACCTTACGGCCACGGGCGGATCGCCGAGCTCGTCGAGTGCGCCTTCCAACGCGTCGATCACGGCGGCGTGGACCGGACGGGCCTCGATCGCCTGCCGCGCCGCGTCGAGATCGTCCGACTCGCCGGCGAACCGCCCGAGGTCCAGGCCACGGACAGCCGCGAGGTAAGCGGCGAACGGGACGACGAAGCCGTCAGGAACCGGTAGACCCGCGCGGAGCAGCGTGCCGAGCGTGCCGGCCTTGCCTCCGCAGGTATCGGCGACGGCCTCCATGAGGGGGACGATCATCCACCCCTACCTTTCAACAGAATGTTGACGACGCTCCGTTGATTGTGGATCATGAGTTGCATGCAACGCAAGCAGGACATCGCTCACGCCATGCACGCTGACCACGTCCAGGCCCGTCGTGAGCAGGACGCGCGTGAGCGTCTTCTGGGCCTGGGCGCAGATGCGCTCGACGCCCGTCCGTGGCGACCCCCGCCCGTCCCGCCGTCGGCGGTCGACCTCGCGCAGTTCGCCGTCTGGCGCTGCGCCGACCTGGACCCGGAGGACATCCTGAGCGCGCTCGCCCTCCTGCCCGCCGCGCGCGCCGAGGTCGAAGGGCTCGAAACCGCCCTGCTGTTCATGGCCCGGAGCGCAGGGCTGACCTGGGCGCAGATGGCGCACGCGATGGGGTTCAACTCCCCGCAGGCGTGCCAGCAGCACTACACCCGCCTGGCAGCACGACAGGACGCCGACTCGTGACGCGGGACTCCTCGCCCGGCCTCCTGGTCCTGCACTCCGTGCGCATCACCGGCTTCGCGGACACCCCGGTGATCGCTCATCGGTACGGGCTCGACGCGGCCGAGACGGAAGAGGTGCTGCGCGACGCCGAGGCGTGGGGTTGGGTCGAGCACACCGCCTTCGCCGGCACCGGAGGCTGGTCGTTGACCGAGCTGGGCCGAGCCGAGAACGAGCGCCGGCTCGCAGCCGAGCTCGCACGCGTCGGCGGTACCGACGAGGTCCGTGACGTCTACCGCGAGTTCCTCCCGCTGAACGCCCTCCTGCTACGAGCCTGCACCGACTGGCAACTCCGGCCCACCGCCGGCGACCGGCTCGCCGTCAACGACCACTCCGATCCCGCCTGGGACGCCAGAGTCCTCTACGAGCTCGCCGGCATCGACCGCGCACTCCCGCCACTCGCGGACCGGCTCGGGGACGTTCTCGCACGGTTCCGCGGATACGACACGCGATTCACCACGGCCCTGGCGCGCGCCCGGGCCGGGGAGGGTGCCTGGGTCGACCGCACCGACGTCGACTCCTGCCATCGAGTCTGGTTCGAGCTCCACGAAGACCTCATCGCCACGCTCGGCCTCGACCGGCACGCGGAACCCTGACCCCACGCTCCGCTGACCGCGATGATCCACCATGGCGGCAAAGCACTCAGATCGCTACCGGAGGTGGAGTGGTTTAGCCTCTCAGGATGACGGAGGCACCTGAACATCTGGCCCTACCCATCGCCTTGGCCGAGGTGGCCAAGATTGGCTTTGAGTGGGAGTGGGACGAAGAGACCGACGAGGCCCGCGGTTGTGATTTCGAGCTGTACGAACGGTTCGAGGCGCCGGAGAAGACCGCGTGGTGGTTCCGCCTGTGGACCGGTAACGAAGAGGTCGATGGCAGCGAATTCCGCTTTTTCGGCGCTACCGGGGCAGGCGACTATGTGGGTTTCTGGCTGGTTCGACCTGGCATGTCAATCACCGAGCAGCCTGTCGTCTACCTCGGTTCCGAGGGTGAACGCGGCGTGATAGCTCGCGATCTCGGTGATCTGCTCCGGTTGCTTGCGGATGGTTCGGGGCCGGCAGAGGCATTCGCCGACCCAGATCGTGAGACGCAGCCGAACGAGGCGTTCCGGGCGATCGCGGAGCGGTACGCGCCGGGAAGGCACCGTTCCGCGGCGGAGATCGTGGCGGGGGCGCGAGAGGAGTTCCCGGGCTTCTCGGAGTTCATCGACGCGATGTGCCGGTGAGTGAAGTCCGCGCGGCGGGCGCACGCAGATGCCGTGCGT
The DNA here is from genome assembly GCF_030811595.1 of Streptosporangium brasiliense. Taxonomy (NCBI): domain Bacteria; kingdom Bacillati; phylum Actinomycetota; class Actinomycetes; order Streptosporangiales; family Streptosporangiaceae; genus Streptosporangium; species Streptosporangium brasiliense. The sequence goes on along the minus strand of NZ_JAUSRB010000002.1, from coordinate 7,336,431 downwards.
GTCGGGCCAGGCGATCCACGGCCGGCCGCAACCCTGCCGAATGACAGCGTGCTGACGTCGTCAGGTCAGCAAGTGATCAACGTTCTGAACTGCCAGGACATCTGTATGACCATTCGCGTGAACCTCCAGAGCCGGTGATCGGGATCAGCCCGGAAAGCCGATCCGCGAGGAGTTTCATTACAGGGTCAAGCACTACACCTCGGATGTCTACGTAAAATACGGCTACCCAGAGCTGCGGTGCGGCGAATATCCCTTCTTCTCCACCCGGGAAGTAGCCGCAAAAGGCAAGGTTGACTACCCTGTCCAGGGAGTTCGAAAAGCGCATGACTGGCTGCCTGGAAATGCGCTCAAGGCGTTCTGCGGCCATTATCGGCTTCTCGCCTACGGCCCTGAAAAAATCGTCACCAAGATCAGCGGCAGTCCGTCCTGGGGGAAGATCGTGGATTAAGGGCCGTTAGATGCGGGGGCGCCGAGTGTGGCCCCGCATTCCCCGTTCGGTGTGAGGACGCAGATAATGATGAATACGGAACAGGAACTTCCTGCGGATAACCAGTGGGACCTGCTGGTCGAGTACGGGCACTGGTTCAAATTCGGATTCCACGCCCTCTGGGTAGAAGGCGACGATCAGGAGGAACTGGCCCGGCTGCTCAAGGTGGATCCGGGCTCACGCCTGGAGTGCGACCTGGAGACGCTGGCCGGGATGAACGGGGGCGGGAGCGAGAAGGGCGTCTGGATGGGCCCGCACGCGCCCGGCTGGACACACATCTTCGTCTCTGGCATGTACTCGTTCCATCCCGCGATCCGCAATCTGGGGAAGCGACGAGTCTTCGAGATCTACTTCGCGGCAGAAGTGGGTGAAGGGCTCGAGCCGCTGTACCTCAACTATGACGGAGAACAACTCGGTGACGTCACCCCACCGGACGGGGAAGGCGGAGCCATGGACCTCACCGACTACCAGCCCTATGCGGTAGGGCTGGCACTCGGTACGGAGAGAAAATCCAAGCGAGATATACATCTCTTCTTCTGCATGATGGGCCGCATCACCGGACGCTTCGCCGACCGGGAATGGTGGACGTCGACCCGCACCTTCTACCGCATTCCTAGAGGTTCTCGGCGACACCCAGCGGGCCGATCGCAGGACCCGCTCCACGGCTCAGCGGGCGAAGCTCGGCCTGCCTGACCTGGCCACGACCACGATCGGACCGTTCCCGCAGACCGCCCGGATCCGCAGGGCCCGCGCTGGCCACAAGGCCGGCCGGATCGGCGACGCCGCCTGCACCGAGGCGATGCGCGCCGAGATCGGGCAGGTGATCCGGCTTCAGGCGGGCTCGGTGGCGACCATCGCGTTCGGCGCCGGCTCACCGATCGGGACGGATCTCTCCGCCGGCCGGCGGTAGCCGTACAGGCGCACGGTCAAGGACGCCTCCAGCCTGCCGTACTCGATCGCATGGATCCGCCGCCCGAGCCGCTGCTCACCACGCTCGACGTGGCCGAGGACATCGAACTGGCCGACAGCTTCAGCGGCCGATCCGACTTCTTCCTCACCGGCGGCAACGGCTCCAGGACCGCCCGCTGTGCGGCGGTCAAATCAGCACGACCCACACCAAGATCACCTCGGATGGGTCACTCGGGCGGTCCACTGCTCATGACAGGACCTAACGTTGGTCCGTGTCCGAAATGCCATCACGGGTCGAACTGCGCCCGCTCACCCTCTCCGACCAGGACGAGTTCTGCTCGCTCGTGCAGGCCAGCACGGAGCTGCACCTGCCATGGATACAGCTGCCCGCGACCGCGGAGGAGTTCCAGGTCTGGATGCGCCGCTTCGACGACGGCACCAACCTGGGTCTTCTGATCCGTGTCCGGGAGACCGGCGCAGCCGCCGGGATGGTCAACATCAACTCGATCATCCGGGGCCGCTACCAGGGCGCGTCCCTCGGCTATGCGGCCTTCGCCCCGTCCGCAGGGCAGGGTTACATGACCGACGGGCTCACCGTCACCCTGCAGTACGCCTTCACCGACCTGCGGCTCCACCGGCTGGAGGCCAACATTCAGCCGGCGAACAAAGCATCCCTGGCCCTGGCCCAGCGCCTGGGCTTCCGTTACGAAGGGCTGTCGCCCGCCTACCTCTACATCAACGGGGCCTGGCGCGACCATGAACGCTGGTCCATCACCGCACCAAACCCCTGGAGACCAGATCCCTCCCTTCCAGAGGTATGAGCCACACGGCGCCGCTTATGAAGCATCTCCTGGGTGCACTTGGCCGGCAGGTTGGTGCGGGCCATGTCGTTGGTGGGGTGGGGGGTGATCGATCTGTTGGAGTGTCCTGGAGTGTCGATGGGCTGGCGGAGCCCTGGGCTCAGCGGCTCACCGTGGTCTCCCGTTCCATATACGACAGCTTCTCGGGATTGCGCAGGGCGTAGAGCCCGGTGATGAGGCCGTCGTCGATACGCACCGTTATGACGGTGTCGATGTCGCCGTCGAGCCGGACGATCAGTGCCGGGTGGCCGTTGACCTGTACCGGCTGCAGCGACGCGGTGGGGGCGATCCTGCCCAGCACGTGGGCCACCTGGCCGGCCCCCACGACGGGCGCCAGCGCGGCCTGTTTCAGTCCGCCGCCGTCGGTCAGCAAGACGATGTCCGGGGCGAGCATGTCGAGCAGACGTTGCAGGTCGCCCGTCTCGATCGCTTGTTGGAACGCCTCGAGCGCGTCGCGGGTCTGGGCCGGGGAAACGGCCCCCCGTGGCCGGCGCGCGGCGACGTGCGCCCGTGCCCGGTGGGCGATCTGGCGGACCGCGGCCGGACTTTTGTCGACGGCTTCGGCGATCTCGTCGTAGGCCAGGTCGAACACCTCGCGCAGCACGAACACCGCCCGCTCGGTCGGCGTGAGCGTCTCCAGCACCAGCAGCATCGCCATCGAGACGCTGTCGGCCAGTTCGATGTCCTCGGCCACGTCGGGCGTGGTGAGCAGCGGCTCGGGCAGCCAGGGGCCGACGTAGGACTCCTTGCGCCGGCCAAGGGTACGCAGCCGGCTCAACGCCTGCCGGGTAGTGATCCGGACCAGGTAGGCGCGCTGGTCCCGCACGGTGCTCAGGTCGACGCCCGCCCACCGCAGCCAGGTCTCCTGCAGAACGTCCTCGGCGTCAGCCGCCGAGCCCAGCATCTCGTAGGCGACGGTGAACAACAGATTGCGGTGACCGACGAACGCCTCAGTGGCCGCATCCACCACGGAGCCCGTAGCGGGGTCGGTGCGGGTGAGTGGCCCAGCTGTGTCCGTCGGTCTCTCGCTGCGTCCGTTCATCGCCGGCTCCCACCTATCGGCTCTCCACTGTGTCACACGCACAAGACGCCGCTCCCACCCACCGTGTGACACCCACGACCGGTGACACACCTCACACCGCCGCGGGTGTCACAAAGACCCGATCACCGGCATCTGATGTCCGTCAGCACGCCACGCCGACGACCGGCGCGGCAGGCAACCCCGCAAGTGAGGACCACCTCATGGAACCCCGTTTCGACCTGATGGCCAACGAACTCGGCGCCAAGATCGCCAAGAGGATCTACAACGTCGCCCTGGCCATCCAGAACTCACCACTGCCCCAGACCACCCAGGACCTGGTAATGCTGCGCGCCAGCCAGATCAACGGCTGCGGTTTCTGCGTCGACTGCCACACCAAGGACGCCACAGCCGCCGGCGAGAGCGCGCTCCGGCTCCACCTGGTCGCCGCCTGGCGCGAGAGCACCGTGTTCACCGAAGCCGAACGGGCCGCCCTGGCACTGACCGAGGAAGGCACCCGACTCGCCGACACCCACCACGGCGTCCACGACGAGACCTGGGCCCAGATACGCAAGCACTACAACGACGACCAGATCGCCGCCCTGGTCTCCCTGATCGCCATGATCAACGCCAACAACCGCCTCAACGTAATCGTCCGCAACCCCGGCGGCTCCTACCAACCCGGCCAGTTCACCAGCATGACGAACTAACCAACAAACCCCCCACCCGGCCGGGCCGGACCGACCCGGTCCGGCCCGGAACCCAACCCACCCGAGCCAGACCCACGCACCCCACCGCCCCGCCATCCGGAGCGACGCGTGGGCGACTGCCGCCAGGCACCACGACGGGGAGCGGCTCGCCTGCGCTGGTGTCGCTCATCGCCCTCACCAACGCCCTCACCAACGCCGGTCAAACCCTTGACGTCGCCGCCCGACCGCCGGGCGGCGACCACCGGCTCGGCCAGTTCGGAGAACGAAGATTCTTATGTTCGGAAGGAACATCATGAGCTCAGCGTTTGAAGCCCTCCGCCGTGACTTCGGCGGCGACATCATCGAACCGGGCGCAGCGGAGTACACAGCGGCCAGTCGCTCGGTATTGGCCTCGGGTAGTCCGGCCTGTGTTCTGCGGCCCAGGAGCGTCGGGGACGTCCGAGCGGCTGTCAGATTCGCCGCCGACGCAGGGCTTTCGCCGGCCGTGCGAGGCGGCGGCCACAGCTTTGCGGGCTTCGGCACCACCGACGACGGCGTCGTGATCGACCTCAGCGAGCTCGCGAACGTCGAGGTCATCGACAAGGAACGTCACCTCGTACGGATCGGCGGCGGCGCCACCTGGGGCCAGGTCGCGACCGCCCTGGCCCCGCACGGCCTGGCGATCTCCTCGGGCGACACCAAGAGCGTCGGGGTCGGTGGGCTGACGTTGACCGGGGGCATCGGCTGGAAGGTCAGGAAGTACGGCCTCGCGCTGGACAACGTGGTCACCGTGGAGGTGGTCACGGCCGGCGGAGAGGTCGTGCAGGCTGGCGCGGAGGAGAACCCCGAGCTGTTCTGGGCGATTCGCGGCGGCGGAGGCAACTTCGGGATCGTGACCGCCTTCGAGTTCGCGGCACATCCGACGACGGACGTCTTCTACGGCAGGATCGCCTTCCCGGCGTCGGAGGCGGCCGCCGTGCTTCAGGGGTGGGCGGACCACCTCCGCACCGCCCCCGAAGAGCTCACCTCCGTCGCGGAGTTCGCCAATCCCTTCGCGGGCGGGCCCGAGGCGCCGGTCGAGATCCGCGTCGCCTTCGACGGCGATGACCCGGAGCTCGCGGCGCAGGCCATCGACCCGATCCGGCGGCTCGGCACGGTGATTGACGACGATGTCGCGTTGAAACCCTATGCGGACACGCTCGTGGACGGCGCCACCCCGCCGCCGGGCATCCGACTGGTCACCCGGAGCGCGTTCGTCGACATGGCATCGGTGCCCGAGGTCCTTCGGATCCTCACTGAGGCCGGGGCAGCAGAGAGGCCGCCGTTCATCGCCGTTCGCAGCGTCGGCGGTGCGGTGTCCCGAGTCCCCGACGATGCCACCGCCTACGCGCATCGCCAGGCGGAGTTGATGTTCGTGACCACCGTCGCGGGTCCGCAGCCGCTCGTCGAGGCCGCGCGTCCTGCTCTGGAGGCGATCTGGGCGAGACTCGCACCGCACGTCAACGGTGCCTACGCCAACTTCCTCACTTCCGCCGCCGAGGAGGATGCCGCCGCGATCTATCCAACGCACACCTACGAGCGGCTCGCGGCGGTCAAGCGTCAGTACGACCCCGACAATCTGTTCGCCCGTAACCACAACGTCCGGCCGCGGCCAAGCCTTGCGGACCGGTGAGGCCGTCTGGGGCGCCCCGGCCAGTTCGGATAACGAGGACGGGGATGAGGGGCATCGGCACAGCCATTGGAGCGCTGAGAACAGTCTTGGTGCGAGCTGGGCGTCGGCGAGTGCGGCGACGGGCGGCAGAGTCGGCTTCGGCGCGGTGGCTTCGGCGCTTTCGCGGGGCTGGGGACGCCGACCATGCCCCGAACCCTCTCACAAGCATTTCTCAGAACAATCTCGGTCAAGGACGTGGAGTGAGAACGAATTGTGAGAGGGGTTCGTGGCTGTCGGCCGTCCCGTGAGGCGTGCCGGTGATCTTCCCTTGGAATCGCTCGTTCGCGAGTGACGAGAAGCGGAGCCACCACTACAGCTCACCACCGTTCCTGCCAGTTCCAAGGCCGGTGAGGCCCGCGATTCCGTGGAGATCGAAGGTTGTTCAGCCTGAACCCGAGGGGGGTTGCCCTGATTCCGGGGGGCGGGCGCCCATGGGTTCGCGGCCGGCTCACGGGGCGGCTTCGGGCGCGAGCCCTTCTCCGGGGCTACTTCAGATCGGCGAGGAGGTCATCGAGGGCCTTGTTGAGGGCTTCGGAGTTGGCCGGGCCGAACCACGTGGTGCGGATCCGCTCGTTGCTCCCGTTCGGGGTCTCATGATCGGCTGCGAGCTGGTGCAGGGAGCGGGTTCCGTCGCCAAGGGCGCGGCCGACGGCCTGGAAGAGGTCGCGCACGTAGCGGTCCGCGTCACCGGCGTCGATGCCGTGGCCGGTGGCCCACGACGTGAGCGTGGCGAGGTACGAGTAGTGGGTGGTCAGCGTCCCCGTCAGTGCGGAGAAGACGTTGAAGGCCGCCTCGTCTTCGACCGGGAGCACCCCGCCCAGGTGCTCGAAGAAGGCGTTCACCGCCGGGTGCGACGGGCACGTCACCGTGACGGAGCGGCGCTCGCGTACGGCGGGCAGAGGGATGGCCCGTACCAGGGGGGCGTCGGTGGCGAGTGTCTGTCGCAGGTCGTCGTTGCCGACGCCGGCCATCACGTTGATCACGATCTTGTCGTCGTCCACACTCAGGCCGGCGAGCGCTCCGTGCCGGTCCTGGCGGCGTACGGCGATGATCACCAGATCGGAGCGGTCCACCACCTCCTGGTTGTCGGCGCACACCCGTACGTTCTCGTAGCGCTCGGACAGCTCCGCGACCGTGCCGGCCCCCCGGGGGGAGAGGAACACCTCGGGGGACTCGCCGGCTCCGTCGCACAGGCCCACCACGATGGCTCGGCCGATCTCGCCTACCCCGATGATGCCGATGCGCTTCATATGTCTTCCTCCGTGGTGCGTGGTGGTCGTGACCCGTTTCGGTCCGGGTCTGTGACGTTGAGTCTGTATCAGTCGAGTCCGTGTCGAGAGCGCCGCGGTGCCCTCGGTCCCGCCCCATAACCCTCCGCGTGCTCCGGGGCGGGGCCGCGGCTGCGGTCGGTGTCACCGGGCCGGTCGCCGCCAGTCCGTCACATGCGGAGTCTGGGCCACAGGCCTGGATCTGAGCTCACCGGGCGGGAGCGCCGATCTCGTCGCCGAGCTGGAGGAACTGGGGCTCGGCGCCTTCTGGCTCAGCGAAGGGCTCGTCCACGACCCGTTCGTAGACGCCACCCGGCTGCTGGCGGCGACCCGGTCGACGGTGATCGGCACCGGCATCGCGGTGATCTACGGTCGCCACGCGCACTGGATGCGCAATTCGGCGCGGGCGGTGCTCGACACCCACCCCGACCGGTTCGTGTTCGGGCTGGGCACGTCCAACCCGCGGGTCGTCGAGGAGGTGCTCGGGCTGGACTTCCGGCGGCCGATCGCCACGCTGCGCGCCTACCTCGACGATCTCGACGCGCCGGACGGCCTGCGGTCGATGCTCGGCCTCCCCGATGCCGACCGGCTGCCCCGTCTGCTGGCGGCTCTCGGACCACGGGCGATGGACCTCGCCCGGGATCGGGCCGACGGGGCGATCACCTACCTCGTCCCTCCAGAGCACACCGTCCAGGCCCGCGCGGTGCTCGGACCCGACCATACGCTGGTCGTCGAGCAGGCCGTGGTCGTCGGTGCCAGTCAAAATGACGCCCGCAGCCGGGCCCGCGCCCATGTCGCCGGCTATCTGGGCCTGCCGACCTATCGGGCCAGCTGGCAGCGGCTCGGCTTCACGGACGCAGACTTCGACGGCGGCGGCAGCGACAGGCTCATCGACGCCATGGTCGCCACGGGGGAAGATCAAGTGGCCGATCGGATCGCCGCCCACCTGGCCGCCGGAGCTGACCACGTCTGTCTTCAGGCGCTGCCCGCTCAGCCTTTCGCCCTCCCGGGCCGGCAGTGGCGGACCCTCAGCGCCCTCGGACAGTCCGTAACGGCGTGATGCGCGGCGGGCCGGACGCTGGAGCGGACGATCCTTGCCGGTCTGATGCTGGGCACCGCGCGCAGGGCGTTCGACGACACGGTGTCCTGTGTGCGGGAGCGCCCGCACACACGTGCCTCACATGTTCTCGGCACCTGTTCTGACGGCTCCGCGGATACGGAAGTAGGCGCCGCAGCGGCAGATGTTGCGCAGGCCGCGGTCCGGCTCGGACGGTCCTGATCAGGACGGGCGATTGCTGTCCGGAATTTCGATGCTGATCGGCCGCGCCTCTGACAGGAAGAGCAGGGCCGCCTTGCGGAGGAGCTCGTCGAAGAGCCAGTAGGACTCCGGGGCCAGTGGGAATGGGAGCAGACCCTCGCGGACGGCGACGAAGGGCTTCCAGGCGGTGTTGAGGAGCGGGTCCCAGATCGGCTCCCTGGGGATCTTCAGCCATACGGCGATCTGATCACCGAGCAGGAAGCGGGTGAAGGCGCCGAGTATGGGCTTGCTGAGGATTCCGGCATCGACCGAGGAGCCGAGGCTGAGGAGAATGTCGGCCAGTTTCACGCCCTCGGCCGTCGGCGCCAGCACCGGGGTCAGGACCTGCTCGGCCTGCGCGTCGGCCTCGGCCCACGACGCGGGGATGTACTCGTCCTTGACGCCGAGCATGTGCGCGCCCAGCTGCCACGAGTGCAGGAACGCCCCGGACTCGGCGGCGGGGATGGGGACCTTCCACGCGGTCAGCTTCTGCATGACGGTCGTGGGCAGGCTGTGCCAGGTGACCATCATGTCCCGCTGGCTGATCGGGATCTCTTCCTCGGCGACCTCCGACCAGCGCGGGGACTGCGGCAGCAGGTGCCGCACCGCCGCATGCACCAGCCGGGTCTTGACGCAGGTCACGATCATTTCGCCGTCGGGCTGGTAGGCATCGTGAGCCCCGATGTCGTACCCGAGTTTGGCGGTTTTGGAGATGCGGTCCTTCATGTCCGCGCCGCCCTGGGAGTAGTAGACCGCGCGTGCCTCCTTGGGGATGACCGTGCTCATCATGCCGCTGGCCAGCCCGTACAGCACGCCGAGGTAGAGCCCCCGCTTCTTGTTGAACTCGACCGCGGTGGCCAGTTTGCGCTGGTCGGCCCATGGCGGCAGTCGACGGGCTCGCTCCATGAAGTCCCGCAGGTCTGCCGGCAGCCCGGCCGGCAACGGCTGGCCGTTCTTGGTCCAGGTCCGTAACAGCTCGTTGACCCTGGGCACATCACCCCGGTCGAGCACCGAGGCGACCAGCGGGTCGGCCTCCTCGTCCCACACCCACCGCGGGTCGACCCCTGCCCCTGTGCCCGCCACCGAGCCCTTGGCCGCCCACGTCCATGCCGAGTGCGCCTGGGCGGGGGCCGCGATGCTCAGCGCGCCGAGTGCGCCCAGCGTCCCACCCGCCTTCAACATGTTGCGCCTGCTGAGTTCGCCCATGTCGTCGTTCCTCCTCCTCGCCGAGGCCGAAAGCGCTACCTGATACGGTGAAACAACTCATGAGTCTGCGTATCATCAGAGCACACCATGACGGGCATCACAAGACCGCGACAGCGGCTGTGGGTGATTGAGGCACAATCAGTACAGGAGGTGATCGTGGAATCTGCGCTGTCCGTGCTCATGACGCCGCCAGACTCGGAGTCGCTGCTGGAGCGCGCGTACCTTGATGCCGTCGAACGGGTTGACGATATGGACGAGACGCGTGCGCGCATACTCGACGCGGCGTACGAGCAGTTCTGCCGGATGGGTATCCGCCGGTCGTCCATGGAGGACGTGGCCCGGCGGGCGAAGGTCTCGCGGATCACGATCTACCGGCGGTTCGCCACGAAGGACGCGCTGGTCCAATACGTCGTACGCCGAGAGTTCCGCCGGTATTTCGACCAGTTCCTCATCGACATAGAACAGGCCGACACGGCCGCTGACCGGGTGGTCCTGGGCTTTGTGAGTTCGCTACGCGCGATCCGAGGCAACCCGCTGATCGGTGGTCTGATCGCCGTGGAACCAGACCTGCTCGTGCCCTCCATGATCAGTGACGGGGGACAGACCCTCGCCGCCGTGCGGCAGTTCGTCGCCGGCCAGCTCCGCCGCGAGCAACGCGCGGGCAACGTGCCGGGCGCTCTGGACATCGACCTCGTGGCCGAACTGATGGTCCGGGTCTCCGCCTCCTTCCTGACGATCCCCAGCCTCGTCGTCGACCTCGACGACGACGAGCAGTTGGCCGCAGTGGCCCGGCGGTTCCTCGTGCCCATGCTGGAACCAACCGACTCCCCGGATTGACCGCCAGGAAGAGCGAGGAGCTGCGCTCGCGCCGGCTGCTCGGCGCGGACCGCTCCCGGCGTCGCCCCCGGAGCCGTCACCGCCTACGGCGGGCCGGTCGAGGAGTCCGGCGATGGCCGGCTCATACGCCTGGCGACCGGGTGGAACGCCCTTCCCCGTCCTCGGCTCCGGCGAGCGCCTGCCGGCGATGGTCTCGCGGGCTCGCGCCGTAGGCGGCGCGGTAGGCGCGGCTGAACTCCGCGGCGCTCCTGAACCCCCACCGGAGGCCGATCTCGCCGATCGGCTGGTCCCGCAGTCGCGGGTCGGCGAGGTCCGCGTGGCAGCGTTCCAGCCGACGCCGCCGGATCGTGGCGCTCACGGTCTCCGGCTGCCGCTGAAACAGCACGTGCAGGGTCCGTACGGAGATGTGGTGGTGCGCGGCGATGCCGGCCGGCCCCAGTTCGGGGTCGCCGAGACGGTGGTCGATGAAGGCGTCGATGCGCGCGGCCAGTGCCCGATGACGGCTCTCGACCGGCAGCCGGCGGTCGGCGTCGAGGCGGCCGGCGAGGAACGTGGCGGCCAGGTCGAGACTGATCGTGCCCAGCCGGGACAGCTCAGCCGGATCGCAGCCGGCGGCGTGCTCGCGCAGGCCGGTCAGGTAGTGGGCCAGCATCGCCCCCGCACCGGTCCGCGCGGAGAGCTTGCGCGCCAGCAGCCGCTCCACCTGGCCGCGGGGGAGCGGCAGTGCGTCCCGCGGCATGAACAGGAACGTCACCCGGGTGAGCCGGCCGATGTCGAGGAAGTCGGTGGCGAAGGGGTGGGAGGTGTCGAACAGTGCGATGTCCCCGGCCTCCAGGTAGGAGTCGTTGCGCCGCTGCTCCAGCCGTACCGGACTGCCGTGGACGAGGAAGAGTTGGTAGCAGTCGGGGTCGTGCCGCCTGATGTGGGCCGGCGTGCGCCGGGCCGTCATCGGCGACACCGCGAACTCGGCCACCCGCACGCCCGCAAGGTCGACGGAGTACGCCCGGCCGTGGAAGTCGTCAGCGTGCTCGGTGGACAGCGACGTGGGCACGATCTCGTGCCCGGACATGTGCGCCCACCATTCCAGGCGAGCCTTCCTCGGCACGGAGTCGGTGGACACGGAGACCACGGGGCCTGGTCCGACCGTGCGGTGGATCCAGGTCCCGTACGAGTGATCGCACACTGCGTCTACGCTCTGAGGCACCGTCCAAGGGTCCACAAGCCCGGTCCCGGCCGCAAGGCCGACGGCACCCTCGACCACCGGCCTCGCGGCATGCCCGCACACTTCTCGCGACGGTGCCGCGATCCGGCGGCCGGGCGTACGAGCTCGGCAGCGCATCCAGGAGAACCTGGCCCTTGGTCTCAGGGGTTTCCTGTCGGTGATCCAGCCCACCGGGACAGGGCGTCGGTCAAGGAGGCGGCCTCTGATCCCGTCCAGCCGATGTAGCCGTCAGGGCGTACCAGTACGGCCTCGGCGCCCAGCTCACGTGCGGTCACCTTGTAGCCGACCCGCGCCGACCACGGGGCGGCGGCCGCACGCAGGCGGTCCGTGGCGGAGAGCACCACGGCCCGGCCGTCGCGCAGGTCGAGGCCCGGCAGATGCCGCCCGAGCAGGGGATGCGGCTCCCCCGGAAGGGCATAGCGGATGTCCAGCCCGGAGATCATGCCGGCGACCATCCTGTTGGCTTCCGGCACGGTCAGCAGTTCCTCGACGATGGCGCGCAGGGCCATGTTCTCCTCGTCGGGCACCAGCAGGACGGCCTGGGCGCGGGTGTTGGCCAGCACTCGAGCGGCCACGGGGTGCCGCTCGGTGTGGTAGGTGTCCAGCAGCCCGTCCGAGGCCTGGCCGCTGAGTTCGGCGGCCAGCTTCCAGCCCAGGTTGAAGGCGTCCTGCAAGCCGAGGTTGAGCCCCTGACCGCCCATCGGTGAGTGGATGTGCGCGGCATCTCCGGCGAGCAGCACCCTGCCGTGCCGGTAGTGCGTGACCTGCCGCGAGGCATCGGTGAAGCGGGAGGCCCAGCGGATCTCGCCGAGCCTCACCTCCGGTCCGAATGCGCCGGTCAGCGCCCTGCTCACCTCACCGGGCGTGATCGGTGCGTCCCTGGGCAGTTCATGCTGCTCGGGGCCGTAGAAGAGAAAGCGGTGCACGCCGTCGCCGAGCGGTGCCAGGTAGCCCTTGCCGGTGGCGGAGGGAGTCATGACCGGCAGGCTCCACGACGTGGGGGCCGGCCCGGTGAGGGTGAGGTCCGCGACCGCCATCTTCAACCGGCCCTCCAGCCCGGGGAAGCCGGCTCCCAGCAGTTCGCGCACCGTGCTCCGTCCGCCGTCGCAGCCGACGAGGTAGCGGCCGTGCAGCCGTGCCGGACCGGCGGTGGCGGTGACGCCATGGTCGTCCTGGGTGAGCGTGGTCAGTCCGTGCCCGCGCAGCACCTTGACGCCCAGCTCCACCACCCGGGCCTCAAGGAGCTCCTCGACGCGCGCCTGCGGGATGCCGATCATGTATGGGTGGGCAGTGTCCCAGGCGCTGAAGTCCAGCCGGAGCCCGGCGAAGTGCCCGCCGGGCACCTGCTGGACGGCCCGGTCGATGAGCGGGCCCAGCAGGCCACGCGCCTCGAACACCTCGGCCGTGCGGGGTTGCAGGCCGAGCGCTTTGGACTGGCCGCTACGCGCGGGCAACCGCTCCACCACGACCGCGGACACCCCTGCCAGGCCGAGCTCGGCGGCGAGCATGAGGCCGGTGGGGCCGGCCCCGACAATGATCACATCGATGTTCATGCCGGGAGGGTAAAGCTCATGCCGGTTACCGCGAGGATAGCTGCACGGCCCGGCCGTCGGCCGGGGTACGCGCCGGCCCGCTGGACAGCCTGCGCCCGTCGCCAACAATCCTGCGCTCCGCGCTAACGACAGGGGGCATCGGGCGTCGCAAGATTGCCTGCGCGTCACCTCATGAACAACTGTCGCGTATGGCGTTTCACATGGAGATGAAGATCATGGGTCTCAGCAGGATGATGATCGGCGCGGCCGTTGCGGCCGCGCTCGGAACCTCGGTGGTCCTCACCGCCACCACCGCCACGGCTTCCCGCCAGACGGTCGAAACGCCCGCCACGGTCTGCGGCCCGGGTTACACGGTCGAGCGCCAGGCCTCGTTCACCGGGGGCGTCGCCTACCTGCTCCACAACTCCGGCAAGCAGAACGCCTGCGCGGTGACGTTCAAGACCAAGGATGTGGGCGCGCGCACCTTCGTCTGGTCCGCGGTGGATGTGAAGGGGGCGGGCGTGATGAAGAACGAGGAGATCACGCCCCTGCACACCGTGCCCGTCTACCATGCCGCACCGACCAACTCCTGGGTGAAGTTCTCCGGCGGCACCAGGACCGCCGACTCCGGCGGCGGGTACGAGCAGATCAAGTGACAGCCGGGGACGGCTCCTCGAATGGCCCACGCGGTACCGCGGTGTGAGATGACCGACCCCGGGGGTACGGGTGCCGTCCGGCTCCTCCTGGAGGGAGCCGTCGCCCAGGACAGGGGGGTGGGGGAAGTGCGCGGGCGTGGTCGGCGGGACCTACCCGGCCTGGCCGGTGGTGCGCGAGTCCCGTTGCCGGTGGCAGCGCATGGGAGCGGATCTCAGATGGCGTTGCGCAGGCCGGCCGCCGCCTCCTGGAGGGCGGTGAGCAGCCCGTCGAGGGCGGGCCGGCCCAGCGAGGTCGTCCGTACGGCCGCGTGGATCGTCCTGACCGGCTCGGGATTGCGTATCTTGCGGACGACGACGGCCGGGTGGCGGTGGCCCAGCCCCATCTCGGGGACCAGGCTCAGCCCGAGGCCCGCGGCGACGAAGCCCTGCGCGGTGGGGTAGTCCTCGCTCTCCACCACGAAATCGGGGCTGAAGCCGGCCGCGGCACAGCTGCCCACAACGGCGTCGAGGCAGGGGCCGGGCCGCTCGCTGCGGACCCATGGCTCCTCGGCCAGGTCGGTGAGATCGAGGAACCGCTTGGCGGCCAGCCGGTGGTTCTTCGGCAGGACGGCACGGTAGGGGTCGTCGAGCAGGTGGACGAGCCGGACGTCGTCGTGGCGGTGGTCGCGGGGAGCGACCACGATGGCCAGGTCGGCCCGGCCCTGCGCCACATCGGGGAGCGGGTCGTCCGGGTCGGTCATCTTCAGGTCGATCCGCACCCCCGGATGCCTCGTGCGGAGCCAGGAGAGCGCCGGCGCCATCAGGGGGGCGCCGGCGGTGGCGAAGTAGCGGATCGCCAGCCGTCCGGTACGCCCCGCGCGCAGGTCGGCCAGCGCCGTCTCGGCCTCGGCCAGTTGCCTGCTGATGACCGCCGCGTGCTCGGTGAGCAGCCGCCCGGCCGCCGTGGGCTGCACGCCCCGGCCGACGCGCTCCAGCAGCGCCGTCCCCGCCTCCTTCTCCAGCACGGCCACCTGCTGGCTGATCGCGGAAGGGGTGTAGCCGAGGTGGGTGGCCGCGGCGGTCACCGAGCCGCTGGTGACCACCGCGCGGAGGATCTGCAGCCGGCGCACGTCAAGCATGTAGGAAAGCTTAAATCATCCGCATAACTTTGCACCTGTCCTGTCGAATCGGTGCCGTGCAGTCCGGGGGCCGTTCTCACGGGACAAAGTCCTGCGCCGTTCAGGATCGGGCGCGCTCACCGCTGCCGAACGGCGGGATGCTGTGGTTGACGCGGAAAAGGTGGTCCGGGTCGTACTCCGCCTTCAGCGCGGCCAGCCGCCGGTAGTCCGCCTCGGTGTAGGCCCGCCGGACCCGCTCGGGAGCCGAGTCGTGGTCGAACAGGAACCCCGGAAGCATGGCGCCGGTGTCCCACCGCCGGAGCCGGCCCAGCACCTCGTCGGCGGCCTGCTCGGCCGGAGCCGGCATCCGCATCCACAGGTGGAAGGCCGCACCCTGGGTGCTGACCGCGTGCGGGCGGCCGGGCGGCCGGTTCAGCGCCCCGCCCAAGTGACGTAGCTCGATGCCGGGGAACGGCCCCTCGGGCGTCGACGGGTCGATGAACGAGACCAGCTCCTCCACGGCCTCGTCATCCAGCCCGTGCAACAACGCGCTGCGCAGGTGCACCATGACCGGGTTCTTGGGGTCCGGGTAGATCTCGGTGATCCGCGTGTACGGCATGGCGCCACAGGTGTCCTTCTCCGGGCCGAGCGCACGCAACGGCTCCACCAGCCGCGCGCCCCGCTCCTCGTCGCCCGTGTAGACCACCCGGACCTGCACGAACGAACGGCCACGGAACCCCTCGGGCAGCTGCGGCGCGTCAGGCAGGCGCAGCAGCGACACAGAGGACGACATCTCCTCCGGCTGATCCTTGACCCAGGCCAGGTAGGAGCCGAGCACGTGGGCGGCGTGCCTGGGGTCCTCGCCCGGGTAGTGGAGCTCACCACCGTAGACGGTGCGCAGCGGCAGCAGCTCGATCTCGGCCGCGACCACGACACCGAAGTTGCCCTTGCCGCCCCGCACCGCCCAGAACAGGTCAGGTTCTCGGGTGGGTGAGACGGTGCGGAGCAGGCCATCGGCGGTGACGATGTCGAGCGAGCGGACGTGGTCGGCGGCGAAGCCGTACGTGCGGCAGGCCAGTGGGAGCCCGCCACCGGTCAGGTAGCCCATCACCCCGACCTCGCCGGAGGAGCCGCACAGCGGCGCCAGGCCGTGCTCGGCCGCCGCGGTGAGCACCTCACCCAACCGCAGCCCGGCTCCGATCCTTGCGGTGCCGGCACGTGGGTCCACCGACAGCTCGCGCAGCTCCCCGGTGGCGATGAACACGGCTCCATCCGCTGGCACCGACTTGCCGTGCCCGGTCGACTGCACCGCGACCGGGCGTCCTGCCTCCGCCGCGGACCGGACGGCGGCGGCCACGTCATCGGCGTCGGCGGCGACCACGACCACCGCGGGCCGATGCTCAACCGTCAGCAACCAGCCGGAGCAGGCCTCCTCGAAGCCCTCGTCACCGGGGAAGAGCGTGCGCCCCCGGATCGGCGCGTCCAGGCTCACCACGTCGTGCCGGGCCGCCTGCCCGCCGGCGGGGCGGTCGCCGGTGTACGCGGCCGAGGTTGTGGTCTGCGCCGGCACGCCGTCGGGGACCGCGTCGGCTGCGGAGTCGGTGTCCAGCATGTCAGTTATCCGCCTTTCCAGCATGTCAGTTATGCGCCTTCTCGAAGGACTTCGCCTGGTCGTCCGCCTCCGCGGGCAGGGGAGGGCTCGGCATCCGGGCGCTGCGCAGCAGGGTCGCGGCCGCGGTGGCCAGCAGTACGGCGAGCACCGCTCCAACGATCGCGGTCGTCTGCAGGCCGTGCACGAAGGCCTCACGGGCCACCGCCAACAGCCCGGAGCCCTGAGCGGCCGGTAGCATGCGGGCGCCGTTGACGGCGGCGGCGAGGGTGTCCTTGGCCGCCTCGACAACGGGGGCGGGCAGCCCCTCGGGGAGCCTGTCGGCCAGGTCCGCCCGGTACACCGCGAAACCGATGCTGCCGGTCACCCCGACACCCAGCGCGCTGCCGAGCTCGGTGCCGGTCGCGGCCATCGCGGACGCGGCACCGGCCCGCTCGGGTGGGGCGGCTCCCACGATCAGTCCGGTGCCCAGCGAGACCATCGGCCCGAGCCCGAGCCCGATGACGGCCGCCCCTGCCGCCGCGACATACAGGTCGGAGGGGCCACTGACCCGGGTCAGCACCACCATGCCGGCCGCGGCGACCACCAGGCCGCCGGCGAGCAGCGTGCTCAGCTTCATGCGGCTCGCGAGGCCAGGGGCCCCCATGGCGCCGATCATGATCGCCATGGTGGTGGGCAGCGACCAGAGTCCGGCCTGGAGCGGGGTCAACCCCTGCACCAGCTGCAGATACTGCATGACGAAGAACTGCGAGCCCGCGGAGAGCAGGGTGGCGAACACGAGCATGCCGACGGCAGTGCCGAACAGGCCGTTGCGGAACAGTGAGAGGTCGACCAGCGGCTGCTCGAGCCGGCCCTGGCGACAGAGGAAGAGCGCCGCCAGCGCCAGGCCGACGACGATGGCGATGCCCGACTCGGGGCGCAGGCCGTCCTCGGCGATCCGCTTGAGACCGAAGATCAGGGCGAGGACTCCGACGATGGACATGACCGCGCTGATGAGGTCCGGGCGGGAGACCGACTCGTCCCGGTACTCCGGCAGCACGAGCGGGCCGAACACGATCAGCAGCAGCATTGTCGGGACGCCGAGCAGGAAGACCGAGCCCCACCGGAACAGCTCCAGGAACGTGCCGCCGACCAGCGGTCCGACCACCGTGCCGAGGCTGAAGAAGCCGGTCCAGGCCCCGATCGCGGCACCCTGCTGCTTGGGGTCCCGGAACATGATCCGGATCAGGGAGAGGGTGGAGGGCATCAGCGTGGAGCCCGCGATGCCCAGCAGTGCCCGGGCGGCGATGAGCATCGCCGCGTTGACCGCGAATGCCGAGAGCACCGAGGCCGCGCCGAACGCGACCGCGCCGATCAGCAGCAGCCGCCGGCGGCCGACCCTGTCCCCGATCGCGCCCGTGGTGATGAGGCAGCCGGCGATGAGGAAACCGTAGATGTCCACGATCCACAGCAACTCGGTGTTGCCGGGCCGCAGGTCGGCGGTGAGGGCGGGCAGCGCCAGATGCAGCACGGTCAGGTCCATGGCGATGAGCATGGTGGGGAGCGCGAGGACCGCCAGCCCCAGCCATTCTCTCCGGGACGCCCGCGGCGCGGCCGCCGTACCGACGTCGGTACTCAAAGAAATCTCCTTGCGTTGTGGTCGAAGGTCGAGGTCTGGCCGGTGGCCACGGTGCCGGGCGCCGTCCAGCGGCGCGCCGCCTGACGCCTTGGTGGTGGCAGTGCTCATGAGAGATCACGCCTCCGCACAACAGAAATGTTGGCCTGGCCAACGTTGGCTCGGCCAACAATACACAGAATCGTGGGTGCGGCCAACAACTTGCTAGATTGCCCCTGTGGACACCGCAGAGGGAACGCTGCCGCAGCGGCTGCGCACGCTGCCGAGCAGGTTGACCAACCAGGCGGCACTGACCGCCAACCGGATCGTGGATCAAGCGCTGGCCCAGGCCGGCGTCCGGCGCTACCACTACAAACTGCTCGCCGCGCTGGAGGAGTACGGCCCAGGCAGCCAGGCCGCCCTCGGCCGCCGCACCGGCATCGACCGCAGCGACATGGTGGCGATCGTCAACGACCTCGTCCAACGGCGACTCCTCGAGCGCGCACCCGACCCGGAAGACCGCCGGCGCAACATCATCACCATCACCGCGACAGGCCGAGAGCAACTCGCCCACCTCGACCGGCTGGTCGCCACCGCCCAGGACGAGTTCCTCGCCCCGCTGCCCGCGGCCGACCGGCGGAGCCTGGTCGACCTGCTCACCCGCCTCATCGATCACCACGGCGACAAGCACAGCTGACGTGCCGTTCGGTGATCGGGAGCACGCCAACCCCTCATCCACCGCGCGGCGCCGGCAGCCCGTCACCTGGTCTCGGCGGGGGCCCGGGGCCCGCGGAAACTCCAGGCGTCCTCCACCCCCGGTCGGGATGCCGACGTCGGCGAGCGGGCGTGAAAGCGCCCCGGGCGGGGCGGCCGGTTTCTGTCGGTGGCGGGTGGCATGATCCGCCGATGTCCGAAAACAGTGCTTCAATCGCGTCTTTCTGGGACGCCTCCGCGGCCTCCTTCGACGAGGAGGCCGACCACGGCCTTCGCGACCCCGACGTCAAGGCCGCCTGGGCGGAACGCCTGCGCTCCTGGATGCCCGCCTCGCCTGCCGACGTCCTGGACCTGGGGTGCGGCACCGGCTCGTTGTCCTTGGTGCTCGCCGAGCAGGGCCACCGGCCGGTCGGGGTGGATCTGGCCCCGCTGATGATCGAGCAGGCCCGGCGCAAGCTCACGGCGGCCGGCTTCGATGCCGCGATGATGGTGGGCGACGCGAGCAATCCGCCCGCGCAGGCCGGGACGTCCTTCGAGGTGATCCTCTCCCGTCACCTGCTGTGGACCCTGCCCGATCCGCAGGAGGCGTTGCGCCGGTGGATCGGCCTGCTGCGTCCCGGCGGGCGTCTGATCCTCATCGAGGGGCGCTGGGCGACGGCCGAACCGGGTGAAGCCCAGTCCTATGCGGCGGGGTCGGAGTCGATGCCGTGGATGGGCGGGGTCGAGGCGGAGCGTCTCCTGGCGGCGCTGCGGCCGCTGGTCGAGACCGCCCACGTCGAGCCGCTGCCTGACCCCACCCTGTGGGGGCGGACCATTCAGGACGAGAGATACGCCGTCGTCGCGTTCGCGTAGCGGTCCCCCTTTCAAGGGGGACCGGCGAGAACCTTGTCATGAGCCCCAGACCGGGTTTGATCTTGTTTCCGGCCAGGCGGACGGTTCCGGCTCCGCCTGGTGACCGGTGATGAGGGCGTCCAGTGCGGCAGGGCTCCCGCCCTCCCGTTCCAGCGACTTCCGGTCGATTGACGATGAACGGGGAGAAAGGGCCGCTGCCGCGCGCGGAGGCCGGAGCGTGCGCGAGCCGGCCGCCTGCCTCAGACGGATGCGGCCTCCCACACGAACCCGTCGGGGTCGGTGAAGGGCCCGGCGTCGCTGCCGATCACGATCCGGTGTGACCCGGTCCCCTCCTGGGAGACGCCGGCGTCCTTGGCGAGGGCGCGGCGCGGGTAGAGCGCCAGCGTGACGGCCGACGACGGGGTGTCGAACTCGACGTACTTGCCGCCGAAGCTCTTCGCCACGGCCAGGCCGCGGTCGACGTAGAACCGCCTGCTCGCCTTGACGTCCGCCACCCCCAGCAGGAGCGCGATCTGGTCGATGTGCCGGGCGGCAGGACCGGTGTCCTTCTTGTTGGAGGTCGCGATCTTGCAGATCGTCCCGTCCGGGGTGCGTACGACGCCGCCGTAGCCCCAGAACCCCTTCGTGGCCGGCTTCAGCGTCGTGGCGCCGGCGTCGAGGGCGGCGCCGATGAAGGCGTCGACGTTGCCCGGCTGGGACACCACGAGGGACAGGGCGAACCCACGGAAGCCGGTCGTTGGCGCATCCGAGGCGCTTACGTTCAGGTACGGGGTCAGACCGAAGGCTTCGTAGAAGGCGTCCGCGGCAGCGGGGTCGGGAACTTCCAGGGTGACGGGTCCGAAGGAGGTCATGGCAGGGGTCCTTTGAGTGAGGTGGGTCAGTCGTCTTGTCGGCGGCCGCTACGCCGCGGGATACGGCGGGGGCGGGTCGGCGCTCACCGGCTCTGCAGCAGCCCGAGGACGTTGCCGTCGGGGTCGATGACGGTGGCCACCAGGCGGCCGCCACCGACCTCGTGCGCGGCCTCATTCACGGTGGCCCCCGCGGCGATCACCTCGGCCAGCTTCGCCTCGACGTCCGGCACGTGCCAGTAGGCCACCGGCGAGATCATGCCCTGCGGCCCACCACCCGGCACCAGTCCGATGTGCTGGCCCTCGGTCTCGAAGCCGACGTAGTAGGACGAGTCGGTCTGCGGCGGGATGCCGAGCAGGGCCGCGTACACCGCCTTGGCCTTGGCCAGGTCGGACACCGGGTGCAGCACGGTCTTGATTCCCCGGGTGGCAGAGCTGGTCATGGTCACTCCTGTGGTCGTGGGTCACATCGACCCGTTGTTTGCGTATGCACAGCTTTCCTCCCGGCCTGGCCGGCCCACATCCGTGGTGACCACGGAACCGACCACGGATCGGCGGCACGGATCTCGCATGGTGGCCGCTGCGGAGGGGGAGCGGAGGGAGTGCGGCAAACTGGGACAGTGGTGACAGGAGTGGAGATCTCGCCTCGGGAAGCCGAGGTGCTGGAACTGGTCGGGGCCCATCTCAGCAACGCCGAGATCGCGGCACGGCTGTGCATCTCGGTGCGCACCGTGGAGAGTCACGTCTCCTCGCTGCTGCGCAAGCTGGAGGTGCCGGATCGGCGGGCGCTCGCCCAGCGCGCGGCCGAGCCGGCCCGAGCCGGCGGGTCTCACCCGGCGCAGGTTCTGCCGGCCCCGCTGACCTCGTTCGTCGGCCGAGCGCTGGAGCGGGGCGAGCTGACCGACCTGTTCAAGAAGCATCGGCAGGTGACCGCAGTCGGCCCTGGGGGCGTGGGCAAGA
This sequence comes from Streptosporangium brasiliense, assembly GCF_030811595.1. NCBI lineage: Bacteria > Bacillati > Actinomycetota > Actinomycetes > Streptosporangiales > Streptosporangiaceae > Streptosporangium > Streptosporangium brasiliense. Next base: position 7,315,065 of record NZ_JAUSRB010000002.1, on the reverse strand, counting down.
CCCGGCTCGCGTTGGCGGTGGCCGCGGAAGCGGCCGGCGAGTACTCCGACGGGGTGTGGTTCGTCGATCTGGTCCCGGTCACCGACCCGGCCGCGGTCGCGGCCTCGGTCGCCGGTGCGCTCGGCCTCGGCGAGCAGCCCGGCCGCGGCATGACCGAGTCCGTGGTCGCCGCCCTGGCCGACCGCCATGCCTTGCTGGTGCTGGACAACTGCGAGCAGGTACGGGACGGGGTGGTGCCGTTCGTCGAGCGGCTGCTCGCGATGTGCCCTCGAGTGACGGTGCTGGCGACCAGCCGGGCCCGGTTGATGGTGCCGTTCGAACGGGTGTATCCGGTCCCACCGCTGTCGCTGCCCGACGATGGCGAGTCGGACGCGGTCGCGTTGTTCATGGAGCGGGCGGCGGCGGTCGGCTGGCCGCTGGATCCTCCACTGCGCGACCAGGTCACCTCGATCTGCGAGCGGCTGGACGGGATGCCGCTGGCGATCGAACTGGCCGCCGCCCGGTATCCCACGCTCGGGCTGGACGGCCTCACCGCCGCCCTGTCCCACCCGCTCCGGATGCTCACCGGCGGCTCCCGTGCCGATGACCGCCACCGCTCGGTGAGGGCGGCGCTGGACTGGAGCCACGCCCTGCTGGAGCCGGACGACCGGGCGCTCCTGCACCGGGTGTCGGTGTTCGCGGCGCCGTTCACCGCCTCGGCGGCGGCGGCGGCGGTCACCGGGGCCGAGGAATGGATCACCGCCGACGGCCTGGCCCGGCTCGCCGAACAGAGCCTGCTGGTGGTGCGGGCGTCCCCAGGCGGGACCGGATACCGGGCGCTGGAGACCATCCGCCAGTACGGGACCGAGCGGCTCACCGAGGCCGGTGAGCTGGCCGACGCCCGAGCCGGGCACCTTCGCTGGTGCCTGGCCGTCGCCGCCGACCTGGCGGTGGCACGACAGGATTGGCGGGCCCGGTTCGACCAGGTGGCCGACGAGCTCCGTGCCGCCCTCGCATGGGCGGCAGACCAGCCGGAGCGGCGCGCGGATGCGTACCGCCTCGCCGAGCACCTGGCGGAGCTGGCCTTCACCCGTAACCTCATCGGCGAGTCCCAGCAACGCTACGAGCAGGCCGCCGCCCTCGCCGACGACCCGGCCGCCACCGCGTCGATGCTCCGGCGTGCCGCGGCCGTGGCCGGATGCCGGATGCGAGGCGATGACATGTACCGCTTCCACCGCGCTGCCGCGGACGCCGCCCGCCGGTCCGGGGACACCGCCGGCGCCGCCTGCGACCTGGCGACCGCCGCCACCAACGCATACCGGTTCTCGGGCAAGTTCGAGCGGATCCCGCCGCAGCAGGAGGTGATCGCGCTCGTCACCGAGGCGGGGGCGCTGGCCGGCGACGACCCCGCCGCCCAGGCCGCGGTGGCGCTGGCCGAGGCCGCCGTGCTCGCCGACACGTTCGGCGCCGCCCAGGGCCCGCCCGACAACGACGTACCGAAGACGATCGCGCTCGCCGAACGGGCGGTCGGACTCGCTCACCGCACGGGCGACCTGCTCGCCGAATCCGCTGCGCTCGACGCGCTCACCGGTGCCCAGAGTTGGGCCGGCGACACGTTCGCCGTCGCGGCCACCGCGCGGCGTCGGACCGTACTGCTCTCCTCCACGCCGGGCGATCCGGCCGGCACCCACGAGCTGATCGACGCGCTCGGGACGGCGACGGAGGCCGCCCTCGGCGCGGGAGACCTGCCGGGCGCCCGCCGGTGGGCACGGCAACTCGCGGACCATCCGTTGCTGGCGGAAGTCGGCCATCGGGCCACGAGCCTGCTGCTGGTGGCCGAGACGTTGGCGGGCAACACCGACGAAGTGCTCACTTTCAGCGTCCGGTTCCGCGAGGCGTGGAAGCGGGTCGGCAGCCCCACCAGGTCGTACCTCGGTCCGGCGGTGGCCGGTGTGGCGATGATCCACGGCCTGCGCGACGACCACGACGCCCAGCGCGAATGGAACACGGTCCTGAATCAGCTCGGCGCCATGCCGGAACATACCTACGCTTACGGGCCGGTCTTCGACGCGATACAGCTGCTCCACCGTGGCCAGGCAGGGCAGGCGCTGGAACGGATGGCGCCTGAGCCCGGCGACGTGTGGAAATGGCTCACGTGGATCTGGCTTCACTGGTATGTGGCGCTGCGCGCCGAGGCCACCGTGCTCGCCGGGAGCCCCGACGCCGGCGACCGTCTGGCCGAGGCCCGGACCATCGTGTCCGGGAACCCCGTCGCCGCTGCCGTCGTGGAACGGGCTGAAGCGCTGTTCCACGACGACCGGGAGCGGCTGCTCGCCACAGCCGATGCCTTTGACGCCGCCGGTTGCCGGTACCAGTCGGCGCGGACCATGGTGCTCGCCGGCGGCGACCATGCCGAGCGGGGCGCGGCCGCGTTCGCCGGCCTCGGCCTCGCCCCGCCGGGCCCGCTCCCCGCCTGGCTGCTGAACCGGTCCGGGGGGTAGCGGCAGCGGCCGCGGCCGGTTCTCCATCGCCGGACGGCACCCGGCCGGGCCCGGCCGGGTGGTAGATCCCGGCGAGCATCCGTCCGATGCAGTGCGTTGGTGACCTTCTCCCAGGATCGGAGGTTCCTGGGAGAACAGTCAGCAAGCTGTGTCCGCCGGCCGTCCGTAGACGCTGATGTGGCGCCAGCTGGCGGCCGTGTACGGCTCGCGCTCCCAGCCTCCCCACCGTTCGCGCAGGCGAAGGCCCGCGATACGGGCCATGAGGTCGAACTCGGGCGGATGGGCCAGGCGGAGCCTGATGGGGCCGAAGACGATGCCCTCGGTGCTGATGCGGACGTGATTCTCGTCGAGAATCTGCGTCACGGGATCGTAGCGGCAGACGTCCAGGCCGACATGGTCCACCCCGATGTGCTCGGCGTCGACGTACTGGCGGCCGGGGCGTGCAGGGGCGGTCGGTATCCGGCATTCGACGACGAACACCCCCTCGCCGGTCAGGTGCCGAGCGGCGTTCTCGAAGCAGCGGACCTGGTCGTCCTGGCTGAGGAGATTGCCGATCGTGTTGTACACCAGATAGACCAGCCCGTAGGTGCGCCCGGTGGTGACGCGGGACATGTCACCCATGGTGACTTCGATCTTGTCGCCGTCCGGCTTCTCGCGCATCCGGTCCACCATGTCCGGAGACAGCTCGATGCCGTCCACCCGCACGCCGGTTCTCCTCAGCGGTAGAGCGATGCGGCCGGTGCCCACCGCGAATTCCAACGCGTCACGGCCGCTCGCGAGCCTGGCGAGGAACGCGACCGTCTGCTCCTCATCGCCTCGGGTGTCCTCGGCGTCGTAACGCTTGGACGCCTCGTACCCGAAGCTTGTCCGGGGGGCGAAGCCCTCCATTTCTTCTCCTTCCGTCCGTTGTGCCCGACTGCATGACGCTCGTTGTGCCTGACTGCATGACGCGGCATCGGTGGAGAACGCCGGCGCCGACCACGGCACGGGCCCCACGGAACCAGTGGGCATCATCGGGGCCGTGAGCAGCGGTGACGTCGCCGCGCGCGGGCCGATGCCGGCGTTGCTGACCAGCACCGTCGGCGGCCCCACCTCGGCGACCACCCTCGCGACGGCATCGCCGACCAGGCCGTCGTCGGCCACATCGGCTGCCAGTGCCAGAGCCGTCCCGCCCTCGCTCCTGATCGCCTCGACGGTTCCGGCGCAGTCCGCCTCGTCCAGATCGATGACCGCCAGCGCCAGGCCGTCCCGCGCCAGCCGCTCGGCCACCGCGGCGCCGATGCCGCGGGCCGCCCCGGTCACGATCGCTGTCCTCGTGGCAGAGGGAGAAGCCGTATGTGTCACGTCGTGAAGTTCACGCCGTTCAAGCCCGGCGGCCAAATGATGTAGCGTACAGCTTAATGATCAGCTTCGAGCTCGGCGTCGAGGACCTCGCGGACACCCGCTTCGCCCTGGCACCCTTGGACGAGACGGTGCTCAGCCTGCGCGTGCTGCGCGAGCCCGGCCTGTACGCGCTGCACCTGCCGTGGCGCAGGTCCGCGCTCGCCCGTCTCGATCCTCACGACACCCGCCTGCTGACATCCCTCGTCGGGCGGAGACGGGCCCTGCCCGACTTCCTGACACCACCGCCCGCGACCTTCGCCCCCACGTTCGAGGAACAGCTGTCGATCGCACGGCGCGCACCTCCCGGGGTTGTCCGCAGGGATCTGCGGGCCGCCCTCGTCCCCGAGCCCGTCCCCGACGACGACGCGGCCATCAGGTTCCGCGACGCGGCCTGCGACGCGCTGCAACGCCACTGGCAGCTGACGATCGAGCCGCTGTGGCCGCAGATACGGCTGGTACTGGAGGCGGACATGACCTACCGGGCGCGCCGGCTGGCCGTGGGCGGCGCGCGCCTGCTGTTCGCCGACATGCACCCGAACCTGCGCTGGCACGAGGGGGTGCTGTTCATCGAGCAGATGATCGGCTGCCACCACGTGGCGGTGTCCGGGCGGGGACTGCTGCTCATGCCGTCGGTGTTCGCTCACAAACCCGCCCCGCCGGTCCACGCCGAGGAACCGCCGCGCCTGACCTATCCCAGCCGCGGGGTGGCCACCTTGTGGGCTCCGGCGCCGACCCCGGACACCACCGCCTTGGTGGCGCTGCTCGGCGCGCCCCGAGCCGCGCTGTTCGACCTCCTCGGCGAGCCACTGCCGACGGTGGAACTCGCCCGCCGACTGATGGTGACCCCCAGCGCCGTCTCCCAGCACCTACGCGTGCTGTACGCCGCCGGCCTGGTCACCCGGACCCGCGACGGACGGCACGTCCTGTACCGCCGAAGCCACCTCGGCAATCAACTCGCAGCCCCGTCCAGGCCGGCTCCAGGAGGTGGGTGAGGGCGTCGAGGTCGGCCGGCGGGGGCCCGTCCATCGGTCGTGATCGCGGCGGAACCGCCCGGGACCTTCAGCGGAAGGAGCGGCGGTAGGCGGCCGGGGTGGTACGCAGGGCGGTGTGGAAGCGGCGGCGGAGGTTGACCGCCGAGGAGAGGCCGACGCGGGCGGCGATGGTCTCGACGGGCAGGTCGGTGTCCTCCAGCAGGGCGCGGGTGGCGGCCAGGCGACGTTCCAGCAGCCAGCGGGCGGGCGGGACCCCGAGCTGGTCGGCGAACTGGCGGGTGAGGGTGCGGGGGGAGACTCCCGAGTAGGCGGCCATGTCCTCGACGGTGATCTGGTCGGGCAGGCGCGAGAGGAGCCATTCGAGCAGGGGGGCCAGGGAGTCTGGCATGGGGCCTGCGGTGGGGAGGGGAGGGTACTGGCGCTGGCAGCCCTCACGGTGCGGACCGGCGGCGAGCTGGCGGCCGATGCGCATGGCGTGGGCCGCGCCGTGCTCCTGGAGGACCTGGTGAAGGCAGAGGTCGAGGGTGGCGGCCGAGGCTCCGGCGGTGGCGACGTCGCCGTGATCGACGTAGATGACGGTGTCGTCGGGGATGACGCGGGGGTGGCGGGCGGCGAGTTCGCCGGAGAGTTCCCAGTGGACGGAGGCGCGGCGGCCGTCCAGGAGGCCCAGGGCGGCGGGGATGAAGATCCCGGCGCAGACGGCGACGATGCGGGCGCCTCGGGCATGGGCTTGGGACACCGCGTGGAGTACGGCGGGCGAGGGGGTGAGGGTCCAGCCCGCGATGATCACGGTGTCGGCGTCGTCGAGGGCTTCGAGGCCGCTGTCGACCTGGATGGGGACGCCGAGGGTGGCGGGGAGGGAGCCGGGCTGTTCGGCGCACAGGCTGAAGCTGTAGTGCTGGGGGATGTCGGGGCCGTGGTAGCCGAAGACGGCTGAGGCGGAGGTGACCGGATAGAGCTCCTGGCCCGGGGCGACCAAGGCGACCACGCGGTGCGGGCTGGGGGGCGTCGGGGGCGTTTCCGGGCAATCCAGGGGCATGGCGCAAATGTACCCAATGATGTCATCTGGGACACCGGTGCTCTGATCTGGAAAAATCCAGAATTGGGGCTCATGTGGACGAGAAACTTCACCCTCTACTTCGGGGCCCGCACGATCTCGCTGCTCGGTGACGCGATGATGCCCGTCGCCTCGGCGCTGGCGATCGGGAAATTCTATGGGATCGCGGGCGTCGGCTACGTGCTCGCGCTCTGGACCGCGTCGGCCGTGCTGGTCATGTTGTTCGGCGGGGTTGTCGCCGACCGGATCGGCGCCCGGCGCTTGATGATCGGCGCGGACATGCTCAGGGTCGTCACCCAAGGGGTCGTGGCTGTCGCCTTCCTGGACGGTGCTCCGCCGTACGCCCTGTTGCTGGTGATGGCGTTCTTGTCGGGCACGGGCGCCGGGATGTTCGAACCGGGCGTCAACGGCATGGTCTCCCTGGTCGCCAAAGATCGGCAGCGGGCCAACGCGACGCTGAAGATCGCCGAGGCGGTCACCCATCTGGCGGGTCCCGCACTGGCTGGAGTCCTCATCGTCGTCGCCGGGCCGGTCTTCGTCTACACGGTGGACGCCGCGACGTTCCTGGTCAGCGGGGTGTGCCTGCTGCTGGTCCGGGTCACCGTACCCAGGCCGGAGCCCTCCAACGTGCTGAGCGACCTGCGCAGGGGCTGGGAGGAGTTCAAGGCCAGGAGCTGGATGTGGTCGGTCATCCTGGTCTGGGTGTTCTGGGGCGTTCTGGTGGTCGGGCCGTACGTGCCGCTGTCGTCGCAGGTCATCGGGGCCGACTACGGCTGGGTGATGGCGGCGCTCGGCCTCGGCACTGTGCTGGGCGGGCTGGTGGCGATCAGGCTCAGGCCGCGCAGGCCGCTGGCGGCCGGGGCGGTGGCGCTGAGCGGGTACGTGGCGGTGCCGCTGACGGTCGCGCTCGGGCTGCCGCTGCCGCTGCTGATGGCCGGGCACCTGCTCGGGGGGTGCGCGTTGGCGTTCTGGTCGGTGATGTGGTCGACCAGCGTGCAGACGCAGATCGCGCCGGACGTGGTGAACCGGGTCAACGCCTACCAGGTGGCCGGGTCGGTCGCGGGCATGGCAGTCGGGCAGGCGCTGGCCGGTCCGGTCACCGCGCTGGTCGAACCGCGCGCCTTCATGCTGGGGTCGGCCCTGGTGACGGTCGGCGTGGTGGCGGCGCTGCTGCTGATCAAGCCGGTCAGACGGCTGGGCCGGGAACCTCAGGAGGCCGGAGGCCGGCCGATCGCCGATGCCCTCGATGTCACCGTCCAAGAGATTTTTGACGTTCCTGTCACCCGGGGGAACGCATGACAGGGAATTTTTGAGAAGTGGTGGGCTCTGTGGTGATCGGGTGAACCTCTCGTTGATCGTCAGGTCGCGCGGACGGTGGTGTCCCCGGTCGCTCGGTAGGGACACCGTGTGCCGGCGTGTCGTTGGTTTCCGTGGGCGGGCTTCAAGCGTCTGGTCGCATGAGCGGTGGTGTCTCAGAGTTATTAATCTACATTGTAAAGGCGTCCGGTTGCGTTTAAGATCATTTTCAATGGACTGAAGACTCAATCCCCAAAAAGGGATCCCAGTAGCAGTGAAGAAATTTCGGACGGTGGCCGGCGCGGGGCGCGATGGCGGCATCATCGAGGGGGTGCCGGCGCCGGATGGCCGGCACCGTGGATTTCCTGTGCCGGGAGGAGACTGATCCGTACCTCGTCCTCGACGGGTACCCGGCAATATGCTCTATTTCGGTGCGTGGAAGCCGCCGATCTTCTGCTCGAGCAGTTCGGCCAGCCGCAGCGGGGTGCGGTCCTCGAACATCGGACCGATGAGCTGCACTCCCACCGGCAGGCCCTCGGGGGACCGACCCGCTGGTATGGCGGTGGCGGGCAGGCCGGGCATGGTGGCCAGGCCGGCCCAGACGAGCTGGTCGAAGTACGGGTACTCGACGCCGTCGATGTCGATGCGCCGTCCCAACGGATTGGGGTCGTGGTCGTGCGGGAACGCGGGCGTCGGCGTGATCGGGCACACCACGGCGTCGAACTCGGCGAACAGCTGCCGCCAGCCGTGGCGGTGGACCTCGCGGCGGTTGTTCGCCTCCATCCAGTCGCGGTGGCTGAACACCATGGCGCGCAGCCGCGCGGCGTCAAGACTCTGGTCGTCCGCGCTCAGGCCGGCGGCGCGGGTCCGCAGTTGCTCGTGCGATTCGATGGGAAAACGCGCAACGGAGCCCGAAATCAGCAACTGCATGTAGAGCGTCGCGGCTTCGGTCAGATCGGGCAGCAGCGGACTGTGCCGTCCGACGCGGGCGCCGCCGTCGACGAGCGCGGCGGCCACCCGGTTCACGCCCGCCCGCACGGCGGCCCCGGTCGGAATGAGCGGATGCTCGTCGAGGACCAGGACCCGGAAATCGCAGAGCCGCTGGTGGCGCGCGGGCGGCAGTGCCAAACGGTGCGCCATGCCGAGCGTCAGCGGGTCCGGTCCGGCCATGACGTCGAGCAGGAGCGCGAGGTCGCGGGCGGTGCGCGCCATCGGACCGACGACGGCGAGGTCGAGGTCGGCCGGCAATGCCGGCTCGGACGGCGGGACCATACCGCGGTTCGCCGCCAGTCCGAGCGTCGGCTTGTGCGCGTAGACGCCGCAGAAATGCGCGGGGGTGCGCAGCGAGCCGGCGATGTCGGAGCCGATGGACAGCGCGCCGAACCCGGATGCCAGGGCCGCCGCCGACCCGCCGGAGGATCCGCCCGGCGTGCGACCGTGATCCCACGGGTTGGTGGTGGTGCCGTAGATCTCGTTGAAGGTCTGTATATCTTGCAGCCCCAACGGCACATTGGTCTTGCCGAGCACCACCGCGCCCGCGGCCTTGAGTCGCGACACCTGTACCGCGTCCTCGGCCGGCATATAGTTCTGGTGCGGCGGCATGCCCCAGGTCGTGGGCAGCCCGGCGATGTTGTACGACTCCTTGACCGTCACCGGAATGCCGAGCAGCGGCCGGTCCTCACCACGCGCGCGTGCCTGGTCAGCACCGCGCGCGGCGGCCCGCGCACGGTCGAAGTCCGGCACGCAAATAGCGTTGATCACCTTGTCGTCCCGCTCGATACGGGCGATCGCCTCGTCGGTCAGTTCCACCGAGCTCACTTCACCGGCACGCAATGCGGCTGCGAGGTCTTCGGCCGCCTGAAAATTCCATTCCATGGAGTTGACTCTAACGGCCTGCCGTAAACGTCTGTCCCCACACACGTCGCCCGCATTCGCCGGAAAAGTCGAAACGGCCATCTTCACTGGCCGAAGTCACGCACTCGCTCCGCCTTCCAAGATGGTCCACCCCAGGTCAGCAGGGTCGGTAGCAGGCCGACTCCACTGGCAAGGGCATGAAATGCCGCTTCGCGCAACGAGATAGACATCTCAATTTTCATCATGTGTCTCTCGGGCCACTGGCTATTCGCTCGACTGCTGGCCATAGCGTGCGGGGATTGTCCAGTAAACGGGGTAACTCATTTTAAATTGGTTCTATCGAGATGGCTGGGGGTCTCGGCGAGGTCGAGGTCCCGCTGAGGCTCATCATGGGCAAGACCCGCCGCAAGAACGCCGTCCCGGCCGGCGTCGAGGCCGAGATGTAGGTGGAAGTGAAGGAGGTGGCCGGCTGGATCGAGATCGTCGCCTTGCGCTGACGAGACCTTGACAGCGGGCCCTGAGCTACCGATGATCGATGCGCTATACCGATTTATCTCCATTTCCCGCCGGGCTTTCTATCAGGTGGCGAACTGGACTTAACCGCTATAGCAGACCACCCCCCTGTGACGAGGAGTCGATCGATGAGTGCACCGCTGATGCGGAGAAGGACCCTGCTGTCAGTCCTGGTCGCGGCCACCGCCGGTGTCGCGTTGCCCGCCACGGCGCACGCCGAGCGCCGCCCACGCGCGAAGACCGGACCGATCTCGGTCGTCTACATCGAGGTCAACAACGAGAGCATGACGAACGCCGCGAAGTACACGCTCGCCAAGGGCGGTGCGCAGGTGTTCGACATCGCGGTCATCTTTGCGGCCAACATCAACTACAACGGCACGGACGCCTACCTGCACTTCAACGAGAACGTGCAGAACGTGCTCGACAACGTGGCGACCGAGGTCCGCCCGCTGCAGCAGAAGGGCATCAAGGTCCTGCTGTCCGTCCTCGGCAACCATCAGGGCGCCGGCTTCGCGAACTTCCCGTCCCAGCAGGCCGCTGACGCGTTCGCCCAGGAGCTGGCCGACGCGGTGACGACGTACGGACTCGACGGCATCGACTTCGACGACGAGTACGCCGAGTACGGCAACAACGGCACCGGTCAGCCGAACGACTTCTCGTTCGTCTACCTGGTCTCGGCCCTGCGCCGGAAGCTGCCGGACAAGCTCATCACGCTGTACGACATCGGCCCGGCCTCGGGCCGTCTGACCTACAACGGGGTGAGCATCGCCAACACCTTCGACTACGCCTGGAACCCGTACTACGGCACCTGGGCCGTGCCGAGCGGTCCGAGCTCCAGGTCCCGTCTCTCCCCGGCCGCCGTGTCGTTCACCGCGACCAGTCCGTCCACCGCCGCGAGTCTCGCCCAGCGCACGGTCAACGAGGGGTACGGCGTCTTCCTCACCTACAACCTCACCGCGGCGAACACGGCCTCCTACATCTCGGCGTTCACCAACAAGCTCTACGGCAGCTCTGCCGTCTACAACCCCTAGACCCAATGCCGTGTAGTTAGACACGGTGTGAGCGCGTCAAGACCGCCGGAACATGCGCGGAGCTCCTGCTGGGACAGTGTCGGTCAAGATCGCTATTCGGCGGGAGCTCCGTGGGGGACCAAGTCCGTCATCAATCGTTGAGGCTGTTTCTGATGGGGCGCAGACCGAGTGTGCCGGAAAGAGGCAGTAGGCGTCGGGCGCACTGACGAGGTCGAGCCTGCCTGCGTGTCTCACAGGATCGACACGAGCACCATGGATGTGATCGTGGGCAGCAGGACCACCGCGGAACTGACCACCCAGAAGGGGCGTGCGGCCTGGCGGGTCCTGTGGCGCACCAGTATGTTGATCAGCCACCACACGGCCACGAGTGCACTCAGCAGTGGCACAAGGAGCACCAGCCAAGGAAAAATGCCGTCATTCTCTGTCGGTTCTCTCTGCGTAAGCCCTATCGCTGCGAGCGGGAAGTTCACCGCGAAGAGCCCCAGGCCCCACAACGGGATGACAACGACGGAGCCCAGCACGAGGTTCACGGCGACGGGGACGCCCCACTTCAAGCGCTGTGCCATGCCGGTGTGCCTGGGGTGTGTGTCACCTGGTTCAGGGTCACTTCGTTGACGCCCGCCGCCCGTCACTCCTGCCATGGCAGTGGATGATCCCACGATAAGGGCGCAGCCGCATCGGCGCTGCGCTCGGGGCCGTGTCACCAGAGGCTGGGGAGCTGTGAGTGACCGGGAGTTCCCTGCCGGGTTGACGTAAGAGTCCTACCGGGCAGAGCGACCCGGGAAACGCGGCGTCCGGTGCAGTTCCCGGGCGCGGGTGCCCGGATGGTCCTGCGTGCGCGGTCCCCTCGGCAGCCTTCAACTGAGCTGCTCGGCCAGTCCGACGATGATGCCCTCGGGGCCGCGGACATAGCAGAGCCGGTAGCTGTTCTCGTACTGTGCCAGCTCGCCGACGAGTTCGGCGCCGTGAGTGCGCAGGCGGGAAACGACGTCCTCGATGTCGTCGACGGCGAACATGATGCGACGGATGCCCAGCGTGTTCGTCGGCGCGTCCTTCGGCTCGGCACTGATCGCCTTCGGTGTGTGGAACATCGCCAGCTCGATCCGGCCGTGGCCGTCCGGCGTCCGCAGCATGGCGATGTCCTGTCGGACGTCGTCGAGCCCGATGACACGCTCCACCCAACGTCCCTCGATCGGCCCCTTACCCTCCAGCTCCATGCCAAGTTCGACGAAGAACGCAATAACGGCGTCAAGGTCGTCGACAACGATGAGGACGTTGTCCATCCGCTGGATCGTCATGCTGGGTCTCCTCGGTGTCGTACGGCCACGGTGGCCGCATCCACCCTAAGACGGAGCCGCCAGGCCGTTGGCGACATCCTCTGCCACCTCTTTTCGAGAACCTCTTGCGGCAGCAGCGCCCGTCACGCGCCGGTCGTACCGCTTCAGCCGAAACACCGCAGGTTAGAGGTCCTCTCGTCGGCCTGCGGGCCGACACTGACGCTCGGCCGGAGAGGAGGCTGCCGGTGAGACAGCGGTCGACCAAGATCCGATGCCCCGACCGGGAGTCTTGTCGCTGTCTGACCGGGCCTTGATTCCGCTTCAGATGGACGCGGCCCTTCCGGAGGTACTCCCGCTACGACGAGCCGGAAGACGGTAACAAGGCGGCCGGAGTAGAAGATCTTTATCTGGAGAAGGTCTGTCATGCTTAGCGAAGCGTCCGAGTCCAGGAACACAGCCGCGGAGGTGGAGAGCACCGGACCCGCGTCGGTGGTCCAGGCACTCGGATCGTCGGATCTGGACTTGTTCGACATCCTCGCGCAACCGAACAACCTCCAGGACCCGTATCCCTTCTACGCCTGGCTGCGTTCCAACCGGTCCGTGCACACCGACCCGGACGGCACCGTCTACCTCTTCCGTTACGAGGACGCGGTGCACCTGCGGGATCCGGATCTGCGGACCGCGCCTGTCGATGACTCCCGTTCCTTCGCCCTGCACACCTTCAACCAGACCATGGTCAAGGCTGTGGCCCCACGTCACGGCGCGCTGCGGCGCGTGGCCGGGGTCGCGTTCGACCGACGCCTGCTCGCCCGGGCCGGTGATTCGCCCGCCTGGCCGAGGCCTCCGGCCAGGCGCCGGCTGACGAGATCATCCGCCTGTGCCGGCTCCTGTGGCTGGGGTCCTACACCTCGGCCATGGCCGCCCTCGACCTCGCGGTCCTCACCCTCATCGACCCCCCCGCACCACACCGCTGCTGCACCAGGACGCGGATGCGTGGGTGGCGGAGGCGCTGCGCTACCGCAGCCCCCACGTCATCAACTCCGCCAACCTCACCACACGCCGCGAGCTGGTCATCGGCACCACCACCCTCCCACCCCACACCCCCGTCCGGTTCTTGTTGGCCGCCATGAATCGCGACGAGACCGCCTTCCCTCACGCCGACACCTTCGCTTCCCTCACGCCGACACCTTCGACCCCGGGCGCACCGGCCGGATCGCGGGAGCAGGCTGGAGCCTCTCCGAGGCCCTGGGACGCGGAATCTCGGAGATCCAGCCTGGAGTAACGCTGGATGATCTTCCCGTCGGCCGTCACCGGCTCCGGTGTCAGCCCAGCGCCTTTCGCAGCAGCGCCGTCAACTGGTCCTGCTCGTCGGGTGAAAGTCGTCCGACCGCCGTGCGGGCGAAAGCGAAGGCTTCTGCGAACCGGTGGTTGATCTCGTCTCCTCGGGGGGTCCGCGCGACGAGTCGTGCCCGGCGGTCCTGGGGATTCGGTTCGCGGGCCACGAGGCCGAGCCCTTCGAGACGCGCCACGATCTGGGTGATGTTGGAGGCGTCGCAGCCGAGCTCCTCGGCCAAGGCGCCCATGCCGCGTCGCTCGTCGAGCCGCCCGAGCACACATGCCTGCGCCGAGCTGAGCGACAGCTCCGCCGCCGCCGCCTCGTAGGCACGGTCGTACACGTCGACCAGGTCGAACAGAACAGCCTCAGCCTTGGAGGAGGTGGTTACGGGTCCGTTTGGCAGCGCCATGGTGCCAGTCTAGAGGAGTTATTTGATTCACTCAAACAAATGTGGTCCAATGAATCCTTGATTCACTCAAGTAATGAAGGGGAGCCGATGGACAGCAGGGCTGAGCGCACAGCGGACGGCGCGATCGTGGTGCCGCAGATGAACGCGATCGTCCTTGACCGGTTCGGCGGCGTCGACGAACTCTCGTCACGCCCGATACCGCTCCCGGAGGTCGGCGATGACGACGTCCTCATCCGGGTGGAATTCGCAGGGGTCGGGTCCTGGGACGCGGTCGAGCGGGAGGGGGACTACGACGGCGCTTTCGGCGTCGCGTCGGCCTTCCCCTATGTCCTCGGCTGGGACGCGGCGGGCACGGTGGCCGCGGTCGGCCGCAACGTCACCCGGTTCGACGTGGGCGAGCGTGTCTACGCTGCGACGATGCCGGTGCCGCGGGGTGGCTTCTATGCCGAGTACGGCCTCGTTGAGGCGGAGTTCGTGGCGCGCGTACCCGATCGGATGCCGACCGAGCAGGCCGGAGCGATGGCTTGGGATGCCCTGACCGCACTGAGCGGCCTCGACCTGCTCGACCTGCGGCCGGACCAGACGCTCATGGTCTTCGGGGCCAGTGGGGGTATCGGGCACCTGGCCGTACAGCTGGCGCGGCACAGTGGCATCCGCGTGTTGGCCGTGGCCTCTGGTGACGACGGTGTCGCCTTGGCCCGGCGGCTGGGCGCCGACGAGGCCATCGACGGCCGCAAAGACGATGTGCTGGCTGCGGCATCCGAGTTCGCGCCAGGCGGGCTCGATGCGGCTCTGGTCACCGCGGGAGGCGAGACTGCGGAACGGTCTCTCCGCGCGATCAGGAATTCGGGGCGGATCGCCTGGCCGAACGGCGTCCTGCCCATGCCTGTAGCCTCGCCGGGCGCGACGGTGTCCTACTATGACGGGGATCGAAGCCGCGCCGCCACCGATCGGCTGAACGCGATCATCGAGTCGAGCTCCTTCGAGGTCCACGTCGCCCGGACCTTCCCGTTGGGTCAAGTCAAGGACGCGCATCGCGCTCTGAACGATCACTATGTCGGGAAGCTGGCCCTCAAGGTCGGATAGGACGCGACAAGCCGCTCGAGGCTGCGGCTGTCCACGGCATCAACACCGCTCAGCCTTGCTGACAGGCTAGAAGTCAAGGGCCCGGCGTTTCAGCGCTGTGGCACGGTCTCCTTTTCGTGGGACCGTGGCCCGGTCAAGGGGGAGTCGGGGAAGGCGGCGTCCAGGCCGGTGATGGTCGGCACCCGTCGCAGGCCCCGCACGTGGCAGAGCGGGAAGCTCACTCCGGCCGCGGCGGCGCGGGCCTTCAGGAGCGTCTTCAGGCCGGTGGGGTCGCAGAACGAGAGCTCCCGCCCATCGACGACCGCGCGAACGGGGTGGCCGATCAGGACGATCGCGGTCGCTCGGCGCCAGGCCAGGCGGAGCTCTTCAAGGAGCGCCTGCGGGGACTGCGCGCCCGAGACGACATCTCCGTCCGCGATGACGAAGGACGGCACGCCGCTCACGCCGCGGCGGCGCGCTTCGGCTCCGTCGGCGCGCACGGCGCCGGCGTGCTCGCGCCCCCGCAGCAGCGCTCGGGCCGCCTCGGCGGGAAATCCGGCCTCGCCCGCCAGATCGGCCAGAGTGCGGTGATCAGCGAGGTGGGCCTCCTCTCCTGTGTAGGCGCGCAGCAGCCGCTCCCCGACCTGATCGCCGAGACCGCGCTCGACGGCCGCGTGCAGCAGGCGGTGCGCGTCGAAGCTGTTGACCGGCCGGGCCGGCTCCAGGCGACACGTCAGACCCAGGCCGGCGGCGAGAGCGGTCAGCCCGGCCACCCCTTCGGCTGCTTGACGGGCTGAGAGGCCGAGGTCCTGCCGCATGCGTTGCGGGATGGTCAGCCGGGCCTCGCGGGAGGCGTGGGGATCGAGTTCGAAGCTGCGCCAGCGGACGTGTACGGCTTCGCGGTGCTCGGATCCGGCGAGCGCGCGCTCCCAGCGGCGCTTGCCGAGATGGCACCAGGGGCACCGCTTACAAGAGCTGGGGAATGCCGCACCAGGTGTCGAAGCTCGTGGTGATCGCCTGCCACAGGCACCGGACGTCGTCGGGCCGGCGGTGCTCGGCGAGCAGGAGGGCGGCGATCGAGATGGATCCGATCATCGGGCACTCCGAGCCCGCGCAGAATGGCCTTCTGGGCGGTGAGGTCTCGCTCATCGGTGGAGCGGCGGGCGTCCCCGATCATGGTGGCGGCCACCGGGGAAGTGCAACGTTTACCCTCCCCTCACCGGACAGTTCACCGGGCCACCTATATGAGACGGTGTCCGCGCAGGTCACCCTCTCACTCTCCATGATCACGAGTGTCCGGTGGAGGTTCCCTTGATGGACACCATCCGCAGTTCGTCCGTCGTCCCGGATCTGAGCTGGAACTCCTGGGCCGGACGTGCGACGAGCCGATCCTTCCCGCCGTCGGAGATGTCGGATCCGCCTGCCATACTCACCGCGATCATGACGGAGAAGGAGCGAGGGGACCGATGCGCAAGATCATGCCCGCGGATTACGCGTGGGAGGACGACTGGCAGGAAGAGATCTACACCGTCACCTTCGTTCGCGACCTGGACGAGCGCGAGACGCTCCGGCGGTTCGGCGTAGCCGACGACAACATCCATCCGGTGGACGACGAGGAGCTCACGGAACGCGTCGAGGAGACCGACGGCTGCTGCGACATGGTGCTGGTGACCCGGGCCGGCGATTGGACGATCGCCTTCGAGTACGACGGCTGGGAAGGGACCCGGCCCGAGACCCTGCGCGAGCTGACCCGCGACGGCGGTGAAGCCGTCTCCGTCATGCGTCACAACTACGCCGCCTCGCATGATTTCGAACATGCCGTAGACGGCCGGATCCGGACGGCCTTTCGCCCACAGACACCGCAGGAGCGCTGGGGCAGCCACCCCGACGCTCTCAACGAGGACATGCGCGAGCTGGGCCTGGAGCCCGAGCCGGACGAGGAATTTCAGTACCTGTCCGGCTCCGTTCCTGCCGCCCTCGCCCTGGCCGGCCGTATCTGCGGGGTGCTGTTCACTCCCGCGCTGCTGGACGGGCCACTGCTGGGCGGAGTCATCACCGACCCGGTTCCCGGCGACCCCCCGGAAGGCGACCCGCTCGCCCGGCACGCCCTGCGGGCCGTCGACCGCAAGCTCGCCGAGGCCATCGATGGCGCCTCCCCTGACCTCCAGCGGCGGGCCGCGATCGCCGAGGCCCGCCGCCAGTGCGGGCTGGCCGGCGTGGCCGGCCACCCGGTGCTCGCCGAGGCGCTCGCCCGGGCCGAGCGGGGCGAAACGCCCCCGGCCGGCTACGACTCCCCGCTCGCCGAGCTCATCCGCGGCTACGAGTCGGAGCTGACCGGCCATCCGATCAACAGCGCCACCGGCGAGTGGACGACAAGCCCGTCCGCCGATCCGCACCGCTCTCCGGGCGACAGGCGCAACATCTTCTCCATCGATACTGCGACCGGCATGCCGACCTGCCCGAGCTGCAGGTGGCATCACCGCCCGGGGGAGGAGGAGCGGGAAGCGGTACGGCCTCGCTGGCAGGCGGCGGTGGCGGTGCGCCATGCCCTGTCACCCGATGCCAGGAGGGCCGCCTACAGCACCCACTTCGCCCTGGTTCACAGCGATCAGGTCATGGCTGACCGCGATCACGCGGCGGCCGTCGCCGCGATGCTGTCCACCGCCTCGGCATAGCAGGCTCCTGGTCCTGGTCCTCCACGAAGATCTTCCTCGATCCACTCGACAATGACGGAAGAGACCATCACGTGGATGACGGACGGCTCGCGGCCGATGAGGTGTACAAGCACTATCGGCGGCTTGTCGGCGAGCCCGTGCCACCCGCACTGGATGTGGCGTTGTGCTGGACGGTCGTCGTCCCCGACGTCGGCACGGTGCCTCTCACCGTGGAAGGCATCGGTACCCGATTGAGCGCGGGCGCCGGGCACGAGGCCCACGGGGCGGCCGGCCTCGACGTCGTCGACCTTCCCGACTACCGCCTGAATCCGCCTCCGGTGGCCGTGGACCGGGCCGGGGCAGCGATCGTCCTGTACGGACTCGACCATCTCGGGGTGCCTCCGGCGGTGACTCGTCCCCTGAGCACAAATGCCCGCGTATACAACGCCTGGTGGAACGTCAACTCCGTGAACCACCTGTCCCTCGCCGTCGATGGCGAGGTTCTCCTGTCGATCGACGGGCTGTTCCCTGGACGCCCTGAGGACCACCCGAACCTGGCATGGTGGCCGGAATTGACGGCGATCAGCGGCTTCTTCCTCGACTACGAGGACACCGCCTGGACTGGGAGAGACGACAACTGGGACTGGCAGGCGGGCTTCTTGACGGGCATCGAGTTGGCTACAGGGGTGCGGCTGGACCGCAGGTGGTTGAATGCGGAACATCCCTACCTGACCTTCTCAGGCCCTGTTACGCACTGAACGCCCAAACTCATCCAGAAACCCAAACTGGTGTGCTCGTCCGGCCGGTAGAAGATCAGATCCTGCCAGTCGCGGATGCGCGGCAGCAGAGGGCGGACCGGTCCATAGCTGGTCTGATGGCCACCCGGCACACGTGGTGCCGGGTGGCCATTCCTCGTCAGGCCTCGCAGCCGCTCTCGGTCTCGGCGTTGCAGACGTCGAATCCGCCGACGCCGTTGGCGACGTCGAGACCGCCGTTGCCGATCAGGGTGTCGTCCTCGGAGCCGCCGTTGAGGCCGTCCCGGCCCGAGCCGCCGTTCAGGGTGTCCAGACCCGCGCCGCCGAGGATCGACGACTGCAACGACGTGGAGTTGGTGACAGTGTCGTTGCCCCCGAGCAGCGACGCGTCGATGAACTGGATTCCGCTCCCGACCCCCACGCACTGGGCCACGTTGGCGCCGGACTGCGTACAGCCGGCTCCCGCGCTCACCCCGGACGTGGAGTCAACGGTGATCTTGCCCTGGAACACCCCGATGTTGACCGTCTCGCCGCTGGAGGTGCCGACGATGAACAGCGTGCGCCCGCTGACGTGCACGGACGTGCCGGCCGCCGCCTGGGCGGGAATCGTGAGGGCGGCGGCGGCCATGAGGCCGGCTGAGATGGTCGCCAGGGTGGCGACAAGGCGGTGTACGGACGACATGTGGATTTCCCCGTCTGATGGTCGAATCGTTGACGGGACAATGAAACCGGTCGCCTCACCCTCCGTCTGCGTCTTCTTACCGGTTGAGTTCGCCCGCTCAGAAGTCGTCCACGGCCACCGGCCCGCTGAAGGCGGTGGCGATCCTGCGGGAGCTGAACACCGCCGGCGCGGCTACCTGGAGGCGCGGCCAGGAGAGGACGGGGCGTGAGCCTGTGACAGGAGCACCCCGTCCGGGCCTGGCAGGAGCACTCCGTCCGGGCCTGCCGGGGTGAGGTGGCAGGTCAGGCGCGGCGGGCGGTGAGCTGGAGCACATAGCCGTCGGGGTCGGTGACGAAGGCGGTGGGCAGGCCGTTCTCGTCGGGGAACCGCATGAGCAGCGCGCCGCCGCCGCCCTGGACCTGATCAATCAGCGTCTGGAGTGTCGCGGCGTCGGCGACGTCGAAGCCGATGTGGTCCACGCCCCCGGAGTCGCCCGCGGTCCGGGTCTTGCCGGTGGCGCGGTCGAGGCCCCCGCCGGCCTGTTGCACCGCGAGCTGGTCGCCGGTGCCGGGAGTGGTAAGGAAGGTGATCTCCGGGGTGACGCCGGCGATCTTCATGCCGAGGCTGTCGGTGTAGAAGCGGACCGAGCGGTCGACGTCGGCGACGACCAGGTTGACGTGGTTGAGGCCCAGGGTGCGGGCGTGGTCGCGCGTGTTGTTCATCATGCGACGTATCCTTCAACTTGAAGCGCACTTCAAGTCAAGGGGGGATCGTGGACGAGGACATGCTGGACATCGCCGAAGTGGCCGAGCGCTCGGGGCTGGCGCCCTCGGCGCTGCGCTTCTACGAGCAGAAAGGGCTCATCAGCGCGGCAGGCCGTAACGGGCTGCGTCGCAGGTATGACCCGGCGACAGTGGACCGCCTGGCGCTGGTCACCTCCGCGCGCAACGCCGGGTTCACTCTCGCGGAGATCGCCGAGCTCCTCTCCGCCAAGCCTGCCGACAGCGCGCTGCGTGAACGCCTCCAAGCCAAGGCGGCCGACCTGGAGGAGCGCATCGCCCAGCTCGCCCTCATGCGCGACAGCCTTCTGCATGCCTCCGTCTGCCTGCACGACCCGCTGGTCGACTGCCCGGACTTCTGGCGCTTCGTCCGCTCCGCCCGGCCACGGCCACCCGCTTGACTTGAAGTGCGCTTCAAGTTGAAGGGGGTGGCATGTGTCATGCAGCGGTGGGGCTGTGACGTCACGCCTGTGGTCATATGCCTGTGTCATCGCATGGGGTGGGGCTGACCGATGGCTGAGCATCTACGGCGGCCGGTAGTATCACGGTATTCCGCAGGTAGTTGGGAGTTCCGTACGATGCGCCCTCTGGGAGATCTGGAGTCCGCGATCATGGACCGCCTGTGGTCCTATCGTCGGCCCGCCTCGGTGCGGGACGTCCTCGAAGACCTGCGCCGCGAGCGGACCATCGCCTACACCACCGTCATGACGGTGATGGACAAGCTGCACACCAAGGGTCTGCTCCGCCGTAAACCGGTCGGCCGGGCCTATATCTATGAGGTGGTCGCGACCAAGGAGGCGTACACCGCCGAACTGATGCGCGCCACGCTGGCCTCCAGCGGCAACCAGGCGGCCACGCTCGTCCACTTCCTTGAGCAGCTGACTCCTCAGGAGGCCGACGCGCTCGATGCCGCGCTCAAGGTGTTTCCGCCCCGGGGCCGTGCATGACGGCCGCCGTCATCCTGGTGGTGTACGCCGTGGTGGCCGTGGTCTCGCTTCCCCGGCTGCTGAAGCGGGGCGAATGGGCTGAGCGCGCTCCTCGTCTCGCGATCTCGGTGTGGCTGGCCGCCTGCGTCTCCGTGATCGCCTCCGTGCCCCTTTCCGCGCTGGCGGCCGTGATCCCCGCCGACGTGATCGGGCATGGGCTGGCCGAGTTCTTCGAAGTGTGCGCGGCCATGCTTTCCGTCGAAGCGGACCTCGGTTTCTCGGGTGCGGGCGTCGCCCTGTCCGGCGCCGCCCTGGTCGTGGCCAGAGTCGCCTACTGCGGGGCGGCCGTTCTCGTCAGGGCCCGCAGGGAACGGCGGCGGCACGCGGACATGCTGACCATTCTCGGCCGCCACGACGGCGAGCTGGGCGCGACCGTACTGGATCACGACGAGGCCGCCGCCTACTGCCTTCCCGGCAGGGGCGGCAGGACGGTCATCACCACCGCGGCCCTCCGCTCCCTGGCCGACGAAGAGGTGGCCGCGGTCCTGGCCCACGAGCAGGCCCATCTGCGAGGACGGCACCACCTGGTGCTGACCGTCACCGAAGCCTTCGCCCGGGCCTTCCCCCGCCTGCCGCTGTTCACCCGGGCGAAAGGTGAGGTCGCGCGGCTGATCGAGCTCCTCGCCGATGACATCGCGGCCCGCCGTCACCGCCGCATCCACATCGCCTCCGCCCTGGTACGGCTGGCCACCGGACGCGCCCCCGCCTTCGCCCTCGGAGCCGGTGGCGAGACGGCGCTCACCCGGGTCAGGCGCATGCTCAACCCGGCCGCCCCCCTCGGGCGCCGGGAACGTCTCGCCGGGCTCGCCGCCGTCGTCCTCCTTCTCGCCGGCCCGGTGACCGTGGCCGTCGAGCCGGGCCTGCGATCGTTCCTGGCCCACCACTGCCACAGCATTTCGATCTTCTAGGCTCTCAACCGTCCACGACGGTGGATAGTAGGCCAGGACGGGGTTTCCGTATGGCCTCCATCGATCGGTGTTCTCGCCTGCGGGTCGGCGCCGCCCTGCCCCTTCCGCTCCTTCTCGGTACGGCGTGCGCCTCCCCGCCCCGCGGCCACCGGCGCCGAGCCGGCCCCTTCACCCGCCACCGTCCTGCGGGTGCTACGCGAGCACGACGAGCGGACCGCCGGAAAGGCCGAGCCGGCCAACGGATGATCAGGCCATCCACCATGCCCCTTCTCAGCACCGACCGCTGTCGCTGGATTCCCCCCGGGCCCGGCGACCAGCTTCTTACGGCACCTCATGCGGTCGGATCTACGCTCAGATTCGCTATATTCAGTAAATGCTAAATTTGTCCCTCAGTGTGGACGGCTGTGACCTTCGATACGCCGACAGTGGCGGTGACGGCGTTCCGGTGGTGTTCTCGCACGGCGCCGGGGCCGACCACGTGATGTTCGACGCCCAGCGGGACCACTTGCGGACACTCGGGTACCGGGTCGTCACCTGGGATCTGCGCGGCCACGGGCTCTCTCGACCGGCCGGTGCGCCGTTCACCGCCGAGCGGGCGACGACGGACCTGCTCGCGCTCGTCGAGCACCTGCGGCTCGACCGGCCGGTGCTGGTGGGTCAGTCGCTGGGCGGCAACCTGAGCCAGGCGCTGGTCCGGCGGCATCCCGAGCTGTGCCGGGCACTGGTGGTCATCGGCTCGACCTGGAACACCGGACCCCTGTCCACCGGGGAGCGCCTGTTGCTGAAGGTGGCGGCGCCTTCCCTGTCGGTGATCCCGGCCGGGCGGCTCCCCGAGCTGATGGCCGGCGCCTCCGCGGTCACCCCGGCGGCCAGGGCCGATGCGCGCAGGGCGTTCTCGCAGCTCACGAAGGGGGAGTTCATGGAGGTGTGGCGGGCGACCGTGGGCTTCCTCGACCCGGATCCGGGTTATCGCACTCCCGTGCCGCTCTGCCTGGTCCGCGGGGACCGGGACCGTACCGGGAACATCGCCACGGCCATGCCGAGGTGGGCAGCGGCCGAGGGGGTCGAAGAGATCGTCGTGCCCGGAGCCGGGCACATCGCCAACCAGGACGCGCCCGAGGCGGTCAACGCCGCGGTCGAGACGTTCCTCCGCACAAGCCTCCAGACGAGGGGGACAGCGTGAACGCCGAGCGGCGGGCCGCGTTCGTCACCTCGGTGGGTGATCTACTCGCCTCGTGGCACCTGCCGCACGCCACCGGCCGCGTCTACGGACTGCTGCTGATCACCGACCGGCCGGACACCCTCGATGCGATCGCCGCCGAGCTGGGGCTGAGCAAAGGGGCGGTGAGCACCGCGGTGCGGCAGCTCGACTCCTGGGGACTGGCCAGGGTGATCCCGCAGCCGGGCAGCCGCAGGCTGCTGGTGGAGGCGGCGGGCGGGTTGGAGACGCTGCTCGAGGCGGGCCACGCGCGCGCCAGAAAGCTGATCGCCGCCCTGCACGACGGCGAGACCCTGGTGGGCCCCGGTCCGGCACGGGACCGCCTGCAGGACGTGATCGGCCTGTTCGAGGGGTACGTCGACGTGGGCGTGGAGCTGCTGCGCCAACGCCGCCGCTGAGGCCGCCGCCCGGTCAGCCGTCGCCCCGTACCCACGGCTGAGCGGTCAGCTCGCTCCTGTCGCGACGTAGCTGACCGCGTTCTTGGTGGCGACCGAGGTCCACGGGACGATGATGACCGCGCCACCGCGCTCGAACACCCGGGCGTTGTCCCCCTCGGTGCCGAACTCCTGCGGCAGCCCCGCAATCACCGTCGCCTTGCCGGTGCCCGCGTCGAGCCGCACCAGCCGGGGCGCGAGGTCCCGCCGGTCGCCCACCTCCAGGGCCAGCAGTCCCTTGTCGTCGGCGCGGATGTAGGTCAGCTTGGTGTTCTGGGTGCCCGACGACTCCCAGAGCTGCTTGCCGGTCTTGAGATCGAAGCTCACCGCCGTGTTACGCGAGCGCAGCTCGCCCGGCACGTTCTCGGGGAAGGTCGCCAGATACAACCGGTCACCGTGTACGGCGTAGCGGCGCTGTTCGGCCATGCCGTCGAAGAACGCGACCTTGTTCATGGCGAGCAGGTCCACATGGCCGGTCCTGATGTCGACCTTGCCGCCGTTGTCGTCGAACGCGGTGAACGTGCTCTGACCGCCCTTCTCCACGTGCACGATGACCGGGTCGGCCGACAGGGCCTTGGGGCCCAGCCCGAGCTCGCCGAGCGGATACCGCTTGACCGGCCTGCCGCTCTCGGGGTCGAGTACTTCCACGCGGTTGCTCGTGCCGTTGAAGGCGCAGTCGAGGATGAGGACCACGCGGGTGGCCGCCGCGTTGACGTCATCGAGATGGCAGCCCTCAGGCGGCGCGGCGGTCCACTGCCGGGCGCCGTCGGACAGGCGGTAGCCGTACACGGTCTCATCCACCGCCACCACCGCCATGCCTGCCGCGTTCATCACCTTCGGTGCGGCGAGCATGTCGGACAGGGTGGACTTCTCGGCCGGGATCTTGACCTTCCAGGTGATCTGGCCCTTGGCCGTGTCCACGCCGGCCAGGTGGTCGCACAGGCGGGCGCTGCCGTACGCGACCGCGCCCTTGCCCGCCGCCAGCTCGGCGGTGGCCCCGCAGAGCTGCTCACCCGGCGAGGGCACGCCCCAGGCGCGCTTGCCGGTCTTCAGATCGTAGGCGAGCAGACCGTCCCTCTGCGCGCGGACGACCGTGGTGTCGGTCAGCCAGGCGGCGAAGGCCAGGCCCGAGGTGAAGTCGGTGCTGTCGGCGTTGACCAGCGGCACCGACCACTGCTCCGCCGCCGCAGGGCCGACGCTCTGCCCGCCGTCCTGACCAGCTCCCGGGCCGGTGCCGGCGACGAACCACGCGGTGCCCGCACCCACGGCCAGCAGCACCACCAGGCCGAGCGCGACGAACAGCGCGGTCTGGCCCTTCTTGCGCTGCGGCGGCGGTGGCGGTGGCGGGGCGTCCCAGCCGCCCGGCTGCTGCGGGTGGGGCTGTTGGTAGGGGTACGGCGGGCCGCTCGGGTATCCCTGGGGGTGCGGCGCGGGTCCCGGTGGCCCGGGGGTCCACGGCCCTGGCCGGCCGTAGGCAGGGCCTCCCTGACCTGGCGGCCCGTAGACGGGTTGACCGGGGGGTGCGTAGACGGGTTGACCGGGGGGTGGCTGGCCGTACCCGGGGCCGTGAGCCGGTTGGCCGGGGGGTGGCTGGCCGTTACCGGGGCCGTGAGCGGGCCCGCCGGACGGTGGTCGGCTGTGACCGGGGGAGCCCTGGACGGGCTGTCCCCAGTTCGGGAGCCGGTCGGGAGCCGGCTGCCCGCCGTACGGGTTGCCGTTGTACTGGTCGGTCATCTGCGTTCCCCCATCACGCCAGCTGCCGGCGCACGTATGCCGCCCACTGCCGCTCGAATTGCGCCTTGCTCACACCGAGCACCTCGAACAGCGCGGCCTCGCTCTTGTCGCCCTGCGCCCGGTAGGCCGCGGCCACGCCCTCGGCCAGCTTGCGCTCGCCGTACTTCTTGGCGATGAAGCGCATGGCGAGGTTGCCCATGAAGTAGTTGGCGTTGATCAGGTTCTCGTAGTCCCAGAAGACGTTATCGGGAAGCTTGCCCTCGAACGGCCTGGCCAGCCGCCCTGCCAGGTAGGCCCGGCCTTCGGGGAAGCGGCGGACCTGAGCGACGCTCTGGTGCCGGGTGGCGGCGTAGTCGGCGAAGCCCTCGACGATCCAGTTGGCCTTGCCGAACAGCGAGAACTGGGCGCTGTCGAGGGTCGCGACCAGCGAGTGGGCGATCTCGTGCTGGGCGACCTCCTGGATGCCCGCTCCGTCGTCGAAGAAGGGCGAGGTGGTGTCCAGCACGATACGGCTGCCGCCGATCCTGATGCTGCTGCCCGCTCCCCAGCTGGGCATCGGAATGGACACGCCCGCCTCGTGCGCCTTCTGCCTGCGGAACAGGTTGCCCAGCTGGGCCTGGCCCTCGGCCAGCGCGATCACGAACCCGGTGGACACCGCGGCGTCCGGTGGGCCGTTGCGCCGCCAGAAGGCCAGGTCCGCAGTGGTGGCCTTGGCGACGGCCGGCGCGATGCGCCTGGCGAGGGCGGCCTCCTGCGGTCTGGCCAGCACGATGCTGGAGCCGGCCTTCACCACGGCGACATCGGGCCAGATGTCCCACGGGCCGGGGTAGTACACGGTCTTGGAGCCCTCGCCGCTCGTGATCGACGGGGGCGCGCCGCCCACCTTGGTGACGACCAGGGGCGCGTCAGCCGAGGCCTTCTCGATGGTCCAGCGGTACCACTCCGATACCGGCTGGAGATCGATGCGGGTGAAGCGGTGCACGAATGCGACGTCCTGGGTGAACGTCACGCCGCGTCCGAAGCTGTCCTCGGTGCGACCCGTGCGGCGCAGCGTCTCATAGGACATCTGGGTCAGCGGCATCTTGCGCAGGTTGGCGAACAGTCTCGCCTGGTCGCGGACCAGGGCGGCGTTCTTCTGGTCGAAGATCGAGGTGAACGTCTTGGCGTCACCTGACGTCAGCGCCTCACTGTGTGCCTTGAGCAGCGCGGAGATCTCCTCATCGGTGACCACGACCGTGTCGGGGTCGACCGGCCCCTGATCGGTCGGCCCTGGGGCTGCCGATCCGGTCGGACGCGGGTCGAGCGCCGAGGCGGAGCCCCGGTCCCGCAGGACCACCCCTACTCCCGCGCCCGCGGCGACGACCAGGGCGAGGGAGAGGACGCCCAGCGTCACCCACAGTCCGGTCCTGCGTCTGGGGGGTGGGGGTGGGGGCGGTGGTTGCTGCCATTGGCCCTGCTGCCATGGCGGCGGTGGCTGGGTCGGATACTGCGGGCGGAAACCGGGCCCCGTCGTCACTATTGCCCCGTTAGACCTGATAGTTCACGAAATGTGGCAATAGTACCAGTGGCCACAGATCGCCAAGCGATCATGCGGGGACCGGTTGAAGCGGCGGTTCCCCCCGAACGTGCCCCCCACATCCGGGCACGTTGTGGGGTCAAGCGACGGCTGACCGGGCCGGCCCGAAGGTGTTGGCCGCTCTGCGTAAGGCCTTCGGGCCGGCTCCGAGAGCCTGCGGCCTGTGCCGGGAGATCCAAGGCCCTGGAGATGTCCACCGAGACCTTCCGCCGCCACCGCACAGGTTGCTCAGGGCCTGTCCTTGAAACGGGACCGGCGCTAGGACTGGGGGATCCCGGTGTATGCGGGGGCGAAGAACACCAGCGTCACCAGGTCCTCGGTGATGTCATGGAAGCGGTGTTCCTCGCGGGCCGGGACGAAGAGCGTGGTGCCGGGGCCGACCTCGACGGTCTGGCCGCCGGAGGTGAAGGAGCCGCGCCCGCTCGTCACAACGTAGATCTCGTCTTCGTTGTGCGGTGACTGCCCGTCTGTCGCGCCGGCCGGGATGGAATACGTTCCGAAGCTGAGGGCGGGCACCCGCAGGTGCTCCGCGTAGTCGGCGGACCCGTCCGCCGCGGGTACGAACCGTCCACTGTCGATGATCTCCATGGCCCTCGATCATTTCATGACGGAACATTCCGCACGCTCGCGGGTCAGGGAGCCGGGGCCTGGGGTTCGAACCATGGGCGCAGGCCCGCCGTCGGGGTGCTCGATCCGGATGTCGATGCCCCGGTCGCCGCGTGCCGGAGTGATCCGGTCGCCGTACGGGTTCTCCGGCAACAGCGGGGCCGCGACGGACCGCTGGGTGGCGCCGGCGTGTCAGGCGCCGATCCCCAGGAGTTTGCCCAGAAGCGTGCTCAACTGGCCACGCTCCTCGGGCGTAAGAGGGTGGAAGGTGTCCTCGAGGAAGGCCGGGACCGACGTCTGGGCCTCGGCCAGCCGCCGTTGGCCGGAGTCGATGATGGTGACGGCGTAGGAGCGGCGGTCGCGGGGGTTGCGTTCCCTGCGCACGTGGCCCGCCTGTTCCAGGTCGTCGCAGATGCTGACCATGACGCTGCGGTCGATGCGCAGCTCCTCGCTGAGCGTCTGCTGGGAGCAAGGGCCGACGGCGTCGAGCATCTGGAGCACGAGATGCTGCCCGACCCCGAGGCCTTCCTCGGCGGCGTGCGTGTCCGCGGCGCGCGCCACGGCAGCCGAGGCCCGGCACAGTGCGATGTCCAGCCGCTCGGCGGCGAGTTGCGGAAAGTACGTCGGCCGTGCGCGCTCGGCTGTCCTGGTCGTGGTCGCCATCGATCTCCTCTTCGCCCTGCCGCCAGCCTACCGCATACCGTCTTTCCGCCAATCGTTTGACAGCAGATGATTTGTAGTCATACGGTCTCATTCATCTGTCGGCAAATTGTTTGTACTCAGATGGAGAGTGGTCGTGTCACGCCGGCCGGTTACCGCGTCGCGTTCCTGACAGCGGGCGGCTTCTCCCCGCTGGGCGCTCTCATCACCGCCTACGGCCTGCGCTCGCGCCGCCCCGCCCCCGTAGCCACCGCCTGAGTGGTGAAGGCCCTCCACTCGGGGCGGGCCGGTCGATCAGCCGGCCCGTAGGTATCGCGGCCGGGGGCGACGTCGCATCGGGCAGGAGGTCCGATGCGTCGTGCGGCTCATGAGTTCGGCCAGAGGACGAAGAGAGGGTAGGCACGCCGGCTGGGCCGGTCGCCGATCTCCTTGATCGCCGTACGGATTTCGTGCAGGTGCCCGGTGGTCATCTGCAGTGGGGGCTCGTCGGGCTGGTAGGTGGTGCGGATCGGGTAGTCCACGCCTGGCTGCCTGGTCATCTCGATGTGGCAGCCGAGCACGTGGGTGACCGGCCGGCGGTCGGAGAAGTCGATCAGGCGGTCGATGCTCCGGGCGAAGGCCGACCAGTCCTGGATGTAGAGACGGCCCGGGTAGACCGTGTCGCCAGTGAGCAGGAGCCCGGTCCACCGGTCGTAGAACGTGACCGCCGCCTCGTGGTGGCCCGGGGTGGCCAGGCACTCCAACACACGGCCTCCCAGGTCGACCTGGGCCACCACGTCGGGATCCTTGCTGAACCCGAAATACTCCCAGGCGGTGACCAGGTCCGCGCCGACCACCGTGGTATCGGGGCGGCCGGCGAACTGGTCGTCGCCCGCGACGTGGTCGCCGTGCGGGTGGGTGTGCAGCACCAGCAGGTGGTACTCCTCCCGGGGGTGGCGGGCGAGCCGGCCGGCGACGAGCTCGTCGACCACCCGGCGCAAGGGGAAGAACTCGGCGGATGCCGTGGCGCCGGTGTCGATCAACACCGCCCGCGCGTTTCCGAACAGCAGGAACAGGAACGGCGCCTCGTAGTTGATCGCCATGTTCTGCCGCAGGATGAACGTGTGCTCGTCGTAGGCGTGGACCTGGATGTCCGGATCGGTGTTGTGCTTGGCCGACGGTGAGCCGTGAATCCACCGGACGTCCAGCGCGCAAGGCTCCGGAGTCACTCCGGTGAAATCGATCAGGGATATGCCCGCATCCATGACGTCTCCTTCGAGTGCGTCGTCTTTGCAGGCCGGGTACGGCGCACATCTCGTCCGGGGCAAGCGCTTACGGGCTTCCACGGCGACGCTACCACGGCAGTGATCAACTGCTCTCCGTCACCGTG
The DNA here is from genome assembly GCF_030811595.1 of Streptosporangium brasiliense. Taxonomy (NCBI): domain Bacteria; kingdom Bacillati; phylum Actinomycetota; class Actinomycetes; order Streptosporangiales; family Streptosporangiaceae; genus Streptosporangium; species Streptosporangium brasiliense. Next base: position 7,286,031 of record NZ_JAUSRB010000002.1, on the reverse strand, counting down.
GAACGTCCGGGGTGCCTGTCGCCGCGGCGGAGCGGCGTCGGACCGGCGGATCCTTGATGCCGGGGTGCGGGTCGTATCCGGCCGGAGATTCCCGCCAGGAGGGTGCGCCGGCGGTCGGCCGACTCGATCATGTCCAGGTTTCGGAGTCGTCGGCGAACAGCGCGCCGAACGCCTGGGCGTCACCCGGCGTCCAGGCCGCCAGGAAGTCGGCGAAGAGTTCTTCGATCTGAGTGTTGTCGCCGGTTCGCGTGCTGGGAGTGGTTGCGGTGAGGATGGTTGAGCGCATGGAGGCCTCCGCACATGATATCGTCGTTTCGATTAACGAAATATACGATAACGGAAAGATTCGAATGTCGAAACACAGTGTTTTCGGGGAGATCGCCCTGGAGCTGCGGCAGCTGCAGCAGAGCTTTGACGCTTTCGACGAGGCGGCCGCCGCCCGGCTCGGCCTCAACCGCACCGACCTGCGCTGTCTCGACGTGGTGCTGGCCGACGGCCCGGTGCCCGCGGGCCGGATCAGCCTCGCGCTGAAGCTCAGCCCGGCGGCCACCACCACGGTCATCGACCGGCTGGAGCGCGCGGGCATGGTGGTCCGTTCCACCGATCCGGGTAACCGCCGCCGCGTCCTGGTCGCCGCGACCGACGCCGCCCGCTCGGCCGATGCCGAGATCTTCGTCCCGGTCGGCCAGGCGGGTGCCCGGGCGCTGCAGGAGTACGGGCCGGACGAACTGGCCGTCGTCCTCGATTTCCTGCGTACTGCCCGAAGAGTCCAAGAAGAGCAGGCCGCCCGCGTCAGGGCCCTGTCCTGAGCTGGGGGCAGGCAATGATGAGGGGGGAGGAGGGCCGGCCTTTCCTGTCCGTTCCGCGGTGATGACCTCACGGTCCGCCGATCCCGAAAGGCCGGGTGCCCGACAGCGGCGCAGCCGGGACCATACCGTCTGCCGCGACACCCCGACATGGCCGGCGGTCTCGCTCACCCCCGCGTCGGCGGGGACCGCCGACACCGCCCGACAGCGCTGCTCGACAGCGGACAGACCCACACACAGCTGACCCGTCCGACCGTCTCGGCGGACACATGATCCGTCAGCGGTCAGAACCGAGGTCCGGCCGCTGACAGCGATCCCCCTGACGGTCGCTGATCGTCATTGACGGTTATGCCCTGCCGGTCTTTGCCCGATCGGGATGGCTCTCGTGCAGGAGCGAGCGCAGTTCGGCGGTGTCGACGATGTGGGCCACTCTCGGGAAAATGCTGGTCATCAGGGTCTGGTGGGCTTGCGGGTCCGGGTCGGTGACACCGTCGGAGAGGACGTAGAGCCGGTAGTCGCGGTCGGCGGCGTCAGTGACGGTGGACAGTACGGCGCCGCTGGTGGTGATGCCGGCGATGACCAGGGTGGTGATTCCGCGATCCCGCAGTTGCCGGTCCAGGTCTGTCGTCGACAGCGCGCCGTAGCGGGTCTTGCGGACGGTGATGTCGCCGGGCTCGGGAGCGAGCTGATGGTGGAAGTCTGTGGCGGGATCCGCGTGGTGCATGAGGCGCTGCCGGCCGAGGAAGGAGAAAGTCTTGTTGGCCGGCGGGATCGCCGCCCAGTCGGCTGCGGTGAATCCGACTCGCACGTAGGCGATGGCGGCGCCGTGCGCTCGCATGTCGGCGATGGCGCCGGCCACCCGTGACAGCAGCGCTTCCGGGTCGGCCAGGCCGGGGAGCGAGGCCAGGATTCCCTGCTGGTAATCCAGGACGAGCAGTGCGGCCGTCCGGGGGTCGAGCACCGGGGGCGTGACGGTCATTTCTCTCCTTGGGTGATGAGGGTGCCCTGACACGCGAGACCGCGCGCCGGGGCCGACTACACATTGGGTACGTGAGCCACGATCTGCCGTGCCGCGACCCCACCGGCCTCGGTGAAGGCCGCCGCGCTCATCTCCGAGCCCTACGCGGAGGGGCGGACCGCTCCGACAGGGGTGCGCGACCCGATCGCGGTGACGGCCGTGACGGCCGTGACGGCCCGTCAGGCGCGGCTCGGTGCCGGCTCCGGCTCGGTGAGGGGTGCCGCGGCGCGTCGGGGGAGCAGCAGCGGAGTCGCCAGCAGGAGCACGCCGGCCAGGCCGATGGCCGTGCGCGGGCCGAGCAGGCTGCCCAGCACACCCCATACGGCCGTCAGGAGCGCGGTCGAGACCTTGGTCGTCACCGACCAGGCGGACAGCGTGCGGGCGACCCGCTCGGTCGCGGTGCGTTCGAGGCGGTAGGTGGCGCAGACGGGATTGAAGACCCCGCAGCAGAAGATCAGCCCGAGCTCGACGCCCATCACCAGCAGCAGCCCTCCGGTCCCCGGCCCCAGGAAGGCCAGCCCGATGGGCCAGATCGCGCGCAGCACCCCGGCCGCGACCAGGACCCGGTGCTGCCCGAACCGGGTGACGAGCGGTCGGGCCAGCCGCGAACCGAGCAGCCCGCCGACCGCGGGCGCGGCGAAGGCGAGGCCGTACTGCCACGGTGCGAACCCGAGTTGGCCGAGCATCAGGACGGCCAGCAGCGCGTCGGTGGCCATCACCAGGCCGTTGAACAAGGCGGTGTTGAAGAACAGCGGACGCAGCGTCGCGTCGGCGAGGATGTAGCGCCAACCGTCGAGCAGGTCCCCGGCCCGCATGCGCGCGGCCTCCCGGCGCTCGGGCCGCGGCTCCTGGCCGCCCGCCGCGCGGATGCCCAGGGCCGAGAGCAGGTAGCTGACCGCGTCGGCCACCACCGTCGCCACCGGACCGAGGAGCCCGATCGCGGCACCGCCCAGCGGTGGTCCGATGATCGTGGTCGTCCAGGTCGTGGACTCGAACCGGGCGTTGGCGACGAGCAGGTCCTCGGCCGGCAGCAGCGTCTTCAGGTACGCGCCGGAGGTGGCGCGGAAGGTGATGTCGGCCGCCGCGACGACGGCCGAGACCAGCAGGAGCTGGACGAAGGAGAGCACGCCGAGCGCGAACGCGGCGGGGATCGTCAGCAGCGCCGCGGACCGCACCAGGTCCGTCCCGATCAGCACCGGCCGCTTGCGGCGGAACTCCACCCAGGGGCCGAGCGGCACCGCCACGGCCGCGCCCGCCAAAGCCCCCACGGAGGACAACGCCGCGACCTCCGCCGGCCCGGCATGCAGCACCTGGACCGCGATCAGCGGGAACGCGCCGAAGGCGATCCACGTACCGAGCGCGCTGGTCCCGTACGCTCCCCAGAGCCATCCGAACTGCCGCCCCAACCGATTCCCGCTCCGCATGCCCGACGCTCCTCGCCACTCATCTGCACAACCGATCCGCGATCGCATGCATCAAAGCGCGCGCCGTATCAGGGGATCAAACAACCGTGAGGCCGCTCAGCCACAACCAACGGTTGTACCCATAGGGTGGCCGCATGGACCTCGACACCGTCCGGACCTTCGTCGCCGCCGCCGACGCGGGGCAATTCCAGGAGGCCGCCGCCGAGCTGGCGGTCACCCAGCAGGCCGTCTCCAAGCGCATCGCCGCGTTGGAGCGCGACCTCGGAGTACGGCTGTTCACCCGCACCCCGCGCGGCGCCGAGCTCACCATCGACGGGCAGGCGTTCCTGCCCCACGCCAGGGAACTGCTCCGGGTCGCCGAGCGCGCGGTCGCGTCCGTCCGCACCGGCAGCCGTCCGCTGCGCGTCGACATGATCGCCTCGCGCGGCGCGGCCTCAGGCCTGATGCGCGGCTTCCACCGCGCGCACCCCGAGATCGAGCTCGACGTGGTGATGCTGTTCGACATCGAGACGGCCGTCGCCGCCGTTCGGTCCGGTGTGATCGACGCGTCCTTCCGCGCCGTCGCCGTGCCCGGCCGGCCCCTTCCCGAGGACATCGAGGCCGTCCGGGTGCTCGACGAGCCGCTCCAGCTCCTCACCGGCCCCGCCCACGCGCTGGCGGGCGCCCGGTCGGTGACCCTGACCCAGCTCGCCGGGCACCGGATCTGGATGCCCGGCATCGTCCCCGGTACCGAGTGGGCCGCCTACTACGACGATCTCGTCGCCGAGTTCGGCCTCACCATCGAGGCGACCGGCCCCAACTTCGGCTCAGACGCGCTCCTCGACACCGTCGCCGACACTCCGGCCCTGGCCACCTTCATGGGGGAGCAGACCCGTCTCGTCTGGCCCGCCGACCACGGCCTGCGCCGCATCCCGGTGACCGACCCCACGCCCGTCTACCCGCACTCGCTCCTGTGGCACCGCGACAACCCGCACCCCGCGCTGGCCACCCTCCGTGCCCACCTCGCCGCCACAGTGGCCGGCCACGACGCCGCCGGGACCTGGGCGCCGGACTGGGCGATCCCGCGGAAGGCGACTGACTCTCAGGACGAGACTCCGTAGCGGGTGGCGAGCGCGGTGGCGCGGTTGCGCAGGGAGGTGCGCAGCCACTGCGGGGCCAGGGCTTCCGCGTCCGTGCTGAGCTGCCACAGCGCCCATTCGGCGTGTCTCGGATCTTGGAAGGTCACCTCCAGCCGCAGCCGGCCGTCTGCGTCGGCTTCTTCGGCGCTGACGGCCAGCGCGGTGCCCAGCAGCTCCTCCCGCCGCTCCGGGTTCATCAGTACCAGCACGGTGACTTGGTCGCCGCCGGTCCGAAACCGCGTGCTGCGTTCCTGCCAGGCCCGGTCCAGATCGACCCGTTCCGGTCGCTGTGCGGGTTCGGGGAGCTCCTTGGCGGCCAAGATTCGGGACAGCCGGTAGGTGCGGTCCGCGCCGGACCTCGTGGCCAGCAAGTAGCCCCGGTCGCGTATGGTGACCAGGCCGATCGGGTCCACCGTGCGCCACTTCGGGGTCTGGTCCACAGCCGCGTAGTGGATCTGCAGCTTGTGTCCGGCGAACACCGCGCGCAGGACCTCGGCCGCTATGGCGTCAGGCACCTCCTCGGCGACCAGCCGGCGCGAGAGGAGGTCCACCTCCGGGTCGATGAGCAATCGCTCGGCCGCGCCGGCCGCGGTGTCCCGATAGCTTTCGGGTAGCGCGTCAACCACCTTGAGCATCGCCGAAGCGAGCGCCGAGCCGAGGCCGAATGCCTGCGCGCCGCGCCGCGATCCGGCGACCAGCAGGGCAAGGGCCTCGTCGGGGTTCAGTCCGGTGAGCTCGGTCCGGAAACCGGGCAACAACGCGAAACCGCCGTGCCGGCCGCGTTCGGCGTAGACCGGGACACCGGCTGCGGACAGCGCCTCGATGTCGCGCAGCACGGTGCGGGTGGACACCTCCAGCTCGCGGGCCAGCGCGGTCGCGGACAGCCGACCGTGCTGCCGCAGCAGCAGCACCAGTGAGACCAGCCGGTCGGCGCGCATACGAAAACCTTAGAGGAATACACGACACAGGATGTCGTGATTTGCTGGGAGGTTTGTCAACGCGACGTCAGAGATGGTGGCTACCGAGCCGATGGACGTACGTACTCCCGACGAATCGAATGGAGCTGATGTGGCAATGGAGCGGACGGCGGTCAACCCGTGGGCGTGGTCGGTGGAGATGGGGTACAACCAGGGGGAGATCGTCTCCGGGCACACCCGGACCCTGTACTGCTCCGGGCAGACCGCGATGAGCGGCGACGGCAAGCCCCAGCATGCCGATGACATGGCGGCGCAGTTGGCGCTGAGCCTCGACAACCTGGAGGCCGTGCTCGGCGAGGCCGGCATGTCCCTGGCGAACCTCGTCCGGCTCAACGTCTACACCACCGACGTCGATCGGCTCTTCGAGCACTACGGCGTGCTGGCGTCGCGGTTGGGCGCCGCCGGGGTGGCGCCGTCCACCACGATGCTCGGGGTGACACGGCTGGCGATCCCCGACCTGATGGTCGAGCTCGAGGGGACCGCCGTCGCCTGATGCGACCTCGCCGCCTCCGGCAGGGCTGCCGGAGGCGGCACGGTCAGTAGGCGGGTGGGTGATTTCCGGTGCTCTGGATGGTGACAGTCGGCGTCCATGGCTAATGACGGACCCGACCTATATGGTCCCGGCATGAACTCCGTTTCCGCGAACATTTCGGGTCCGTGGCTGGAAAAGCTGACCGGCGCCTTTGAGATCCTGCTCGGCCGTCCACTGGCGAGTTTCGACGCCGACGCCGCCTACGCGACGTTCTTCGGCGGCAACCTCATCAACGAGCTCGGCTTCGCGCGGGACACCGCCTGGGTGAACCCGGCCGCCCTCCGCGGCGCCGAGCCGGTCGTCTGGGACTGCCCGGTCTTCGACCTGGACGAGCCGCTGCTGGAGTTCGACGCGAGCCGGTCGGTCTTCGAGTTCGACAAGGCCGGGCTGCCGCCGGAGTTCGAGGCGGATCTCGCGGCGGCGTGCTTCGCGGGCCGGCTCGTCCTGGGCGGCGACCTGGCTCCCCTGCTGGCGCGGTACGACCTCGCCGCGTCCGGTCTGCGCGACACCTGGACCGTCTGCTACCCGCGGCTGGTCTCGGACGGCACGCTCTTCGACGCGATGCGGGTCGCCACCGCGCTCGGCACGGGCCCCGAAAGCCTCCTCCCCCTCGAGGCGGAGGCGGCCGAGGAGTGGCAGGAGGCGCTGGCCGGCCTCACGCCGCCCGAGCTGTTCGCCCACCTGAGCTTCTTCTGCACCGAAGGTGAGGAGGGGCTGATGTACCTGCGGACCGAGCGGTCGGGCGGCGACCTGCTCGCCGACGAGGGCTGCACGCTGATCGCCAACTGGGAGGAGGGCCAGGGCCAGGTCGAGTTCGCGGTCGTCCAGGTCGGCGAGCTCCTGGCAGGGCCGCGCCCGTCCTGAGTGGAGGGCCTATCGGGTGGGGCCGGCCCCTGACACCACGGCCTCGGCGGACATCATCGCGGCGACCACCGCCGACCGGGAGCTCGGCGACGCCGCCCGCGCCCGTGTCGCCGGTGGTCCGGCCGACAACACCAGCCGCGCCTACGCCCGCCACCGGGAGACCTTCACCGCCTGGTGCGCCACCCATCACCGCACGCCGCTGCCCGCCACCGCCGATGGCCTGGGGGGTCACCATCCGCCGGTCCAAGACCGACCAAGCTCGCGCCGAGTTCTGTCCGTCTCGGTGGTGGGCCGGCCGAGGAGAGCTGTCCACATTGTCCGGACCCGGCTCCGTCTCGGTCGCCGAGATGACGCTCGCCGTACTGCCGTTCATCTGACAGGGCGGGGGACAGGGCGGGAGACATGGGCCATGAGGGGGCGGCAGGCCAGGCCGGTGGCGAGGAACAGTGTGGCGAGCAGGAGCCAGCCGGGAAGGCCCAGGGCCAGGGGGAGGGCGCTCATGACCGCTGGTGACACCCCTTCGGCCAGCCCATGACCCAGGCCGAAGACTCCCGCGTACTGGCCCTGCGCGTGAATCGGCGCGAGACCGAAGGAGTACTCGGCTGAGGCAGCGCTGTGCCAGATCTCTCCCAATGTGTAGGCGATCACTCCCGCCGCCAGGAGGAGAACACCGGACCAGGGCGGAATTCCCTCGGCCAGCGCCATCAGGAGCATGCCCACCCAGAGGGCCGTGCCCGCCCAGCGCATCGCGCGTCCTGCAGACGGCACATCGGCGACGTTCCGGCTGATGCGGACCTGGAGGACGACCACCAGAATCGTGTTGAGGACGAGTACCGCGGAGATCGTCCATCGGGGAGCGGCGGTGTGATCCACGATCCACAGCGGGAGCAGGAACGTGGGGACTGCGAAGTGCAGGGACATCACCGCGTTGATCGCGGTCGCGGCCAGATAGGTGCGGTCACGCAGAGCCGCCCAGCCGCGGTCGGCGCCGCCGGAGCCTTCGAGGGTGAAGGGCGGAAGCCACAGGAGGATCAGCCCGGAGATCAGATAGGTCAGCGACCGGCAGATCATGACGGTCAGGAAGGCCGCCCTGGTGTCCAACTGGATGGCGAAGCCCGCCGCCACCGCGCCGAGCGCTATCGCGAGATTGCCCACAGACCGCAGATAACCGCGGAAGACGGCCGGTGTCGGCCCGCCGAAACCGCGCACGAGCGGGGCCAGCGTCGACCAGCTCCCCGCGATCACGGCACCGGACAGCATGGAGACCAGAAGGTAGGTCCAGAACGTGTCGACCAGCAGCAGACCGGTGTTCACCACCGTTCCGCAGACCGCCACCCCGATCTGGACGCGCTTCGGCCCCCACCGGTCCGCCAGGTGTCCGACATACACACCCGCGACCAGCCCTGTCATCGCCGCCGCGAACAGTCCGCCGGCCACCTGCGGCGCGGGAAGGCCGACGACCCGGGTGAAGAAGAGCGCGCCGGCCGCGATGAACAGTCCCGAGCCGAAGCTGTGCACGAAGGACGTCATCGCGACCACCCGCTGGCCCCTGTCGGCCGGGAGCAGGACGGCCGTCACCGCCACAGAGTGTCCCTGAAGTCGGCGGTCGGCCGCCATTCCCGCTGGAAGTCCCGCCTGCCTCTGGTCGGCAGCTCCTCGGGAAGCACCCAGAGGCGCTCGTCGAACCAACGTCTGACGTCCTCGAAGCGTTCGGTGAGCTGCTCGATCGAGTCCGCCACGACCATGAACTGCCCGACCCTTTGACTGGTGTTGGCCGGACCGGCCGCGAAGTGCGTGCCGACCGGGTGCTCGATCCGGACGAACTCGACGTACGGCAGAGCGAGGAGGTCGGCCGGCGTGGGGCAGTCGAGCAACGTCCCCGGACGTCCGGGCAGGTAGGTGCCCCCGAAGACCTCCGGCCTGACTTTGGCCTCGATCTCGGGACGGCGTCCGAGGGCGATCTGGACGGCGCACTCGGCGATGTTCACCCCGAACTTCGCCTGGATCTGCTCGTGGATCAGCGCGCCCCCGCGACGGGCGCCGCATTCGCCGAACGTCAGCACTCCGGACGATCGGTCGTGGAAGAGCTCCATGTGGAATGACCCGTCTTGAAGCCCGAGTGCTCCGAGCGCGGATTCCACGAAGCCCTGTGCCTTCTCGTATACCCAGCTCTCCCCGACCGGGTCGAAGTGGCGCAGCCAGAGGGGCTTCCCGCTCTGGATGGCGGTCAGGCACGGGTCCCCGTAGGCGCCCACGGCGCAGAACAGCAGTTCCCCGCCGTGGACGATCCCGTCCACGAACCACTCGTCGCCGGCGACGTACTCCTCCAGCACGAAGGTGCGCTGGCTGATCTTCTTCCGTCCGTACTCCTCACTCTGGGCCCGGAGATCATCGACGTTCTCGACCACCGAGGTGAGGGCAGTCGCGGCACCGGCCACCGGCTTGAGCACGGCGGGTTCGAAGGGCAGCTCCTCGAGGCCGGAGACGGAGAGGACATCCTCCACGACCACACACCGTGCTGCGGGCAGACCGGCGTCGCGCACCGCGGCCTTCTGCAGGCTTTTGTCGCGGAAGCGCACCGCCGCCTCCGGATCGAGGCACGGCAGACCGAGATGGCGGGCCAGGATGCTCGCCGAGACCATGGAGTACTCGTCGGAGGTGTGTAGAGCGTCGAAGTCGTCGGCGCCCAGCCCGGCCCGGCGCAGCGCCATCAGCACGGCTTCGACGTTGCTCTGATCGTCGACCCTGAGCACGGAGAGCTCGGAGGGGATGGTTATGAGCCCGTCGTCCCAGCTGGCCGCGCCGCAGACGACGACGGCGGCCACGCCCAGGCGGACACAGGCGTCGAGGGTATACCGATCCAGTCCCACGATCAGCAGGCGGGGATGGCGCTCAGTCATGGTTGTTCCTCCTGAAATGCGTGCTTCCCCAGGCCTCCAGGGCGGCCCGGTCCAACTTTCCGTTCGGCGTCAGGGGCAGAGCGTCGACGGCCACCGCATGCGTCGGCACCAGATACTCGGGGAGCACCTCGGCCAGGGCCGAGCGCACTCCGAGCGGGTCCGCGGAGTCGGTCACGCCCTTCGAGCCGGACGTGTAGGCCAGCGCCATGGACTGGTAGCTGCCGTCCGCTCCGCGGATCGGCACCGCGGCGCAGTTGAGAACGCCCGGCACCGAGCGGGCGGCATGCTCCACCTCGGCGGGTTCGACCCGGAAGCCGCGGAGCTTCACCTGGCGGTCCCTGCGGCCGAGGTAGCGCAGGTTGCCGTCGCCGTCCACGCGTCCCTGGTCGCCGGTGCGGTACACCCGCGTCGGCGCACCTTCGATCGACACGGTGCGGAACCGCTCCGCGGTCAGTCCGTCCTGTCCCAGGTAACCCACGGCCAGGCCGTCACCGGCCACGCAGATCTCGCCCTCTTTCCCGGAGGGGCACACCTCGTCGCCGGCCATCACGAAGATCCGTGTGCCCGGCGCCGCCGTACCCAGAGGAACGCCGCCGGAGGCGTCGCAGTCCCGCGCGGAGACCTGGTGGGAAGAGACGAACATGCAACATTCGACGGGGCCGTAGCAGTTCACCAGCGCAATCCCCGGATGGGCCCGGATGAACCTGGCGGCGTGGGCGCCGGACATCGCCTCACCGCTGACGAGAACCGTCCGCAGGCCGGCGAAGCAGCTGTGGTCCACATCGACGAACAGGTTGAACAGAGCGGTCGGCATGTGCACCGTGTTCGCGCCGTGCTCGGTGACGGCGGCGCGCAGGGTCTCCGGGAGGAAGATCCGGTCGTCCGGGACGAGACAGGTTCCTCCCGCGACCAGAGTTCCCCAGACCTCCAGGGCGTACATGTCCCATGCCGCGTTCGACACCTGCGGCATGACGTGGCCGGGGCCGAAAGAGGCCGGGCTGTCTCCGCGGAACAGGCGCAGCGCCGCCCGGTGCGGCAGAACCACCGCTTTGGGCACCCCGGTGGTCCCTGAGGTGAAGATGACCATCGCGGGTGTGGCGCCGTCGGCGCCCCGCTGTGGCGGGGCTGCCGCACGGCCCGCGGATTCCCGCGGTGACTCCTGGGGCGGGGTCCAGACGGGGAACCCGTGTGCCTGCGAGTCCGCAACGGCCAGAGGCGACGGCAGGCGCCCGACGAGCGACTCCAGCCGCTCGGCGGGCCATCCTGGATCGAGCACGGAGTAGGCCGCCCCGCACTTCAGCAGTGCGAGCTGGACGACGACCAGACGCGCGGACCGGGGAAGGATGACGGGGACCGTGCTCCCGGGGCCGACGCCCAGGTCGGTGAGGAGCGACGCGAAGAAGTCAGCCGCCCGGTCGAGGGTGCGGTAGCTGACGGTCACTCCCCGCTCGACCAGCGCCGGATGGTCCGGCCGCTCCCTTGCCCGGCGGGCCACCTCCGCGTGGAGGGTGCTGTCCACCTATGCCTCCTCGGGTGGCAGGACGGCGAAGGGACAACGCAACAGGGAGATCGCGAGATCCTGAACGCCGAAGACCGTGAAGTGGTGCTCCTGCGGCGGCGCCGACGGGTCGAGACGTATGTCGAACAGGACGCTCCGGCGCTCCCGTCGGCCGAGCCGTACACCGTGCAGCGCCGGGGATATCTGGGCACGGAGGCTCCAGGGGACGATCACGCCCACCTGCACCGGCCCCGGCCGCGCCGGCTCGACCGTGGCCTCGATGCGCAACGCCGCCCCGGCGAAGACGGCCGGGGCGGCGTCCGCGTCGAGCCGTACCCCGCCGTCCATCGTGTATCCGACCGGGCCGCAGCTCAGGCAGACGTGCGCGGTGGTGTCGGGGACACACACGCTGAACCCGCGACGCCGGTACTGCCACGCCGTCCGCCCGCACAGGACGCACGGCGTGGTCGTCGCGCCCGACAGGGAGACCGAGCTCCGGTCGCCGAAGAAGCGGGGGAACTCGGCGAGCCCGTCGTCGGGACGTTCCGCCATGCGTACGGCCATCGCCTCGTCAAGCGACCGGGCGTCGTCCCGGAGCGAGCGCAGGAACGCGGACCTTTCCGCGGCCAGGCCCATGATCGGCCGGACGGCCGTTGTCTCGGCCTTCTCCGCCACCCTCTCGAACCCTTCTCGCAGGGGATGCGCGGCGGGCAGCATGCCGGTCATGAGGAAGCCGCGGGCCCGGGAGCCGAGGTCCCTGACGAGTCCCGCGGGTTCCTCCTCAACTACCGGAGCCGGTGGCGCCGGGTCCCCGTAGGCCGAACTCGGTAGCCCTACCTGGATGAACGTGGGGTAAGGATGCATGGTCGTGAGACTCGCGTTCAGCAGCCGAGCCGTACTCCCGCCCCGGTCGGCGGAGTCCAGCCAGATGAGGTTCTCCACCCGGGCCGACTGGTGCATGGACAGTGCGGCCACCACCGTCTGGGCAGGACCGTCGACGGCGTTCAGGAGCAGCTGGTAGCGCGGGCTGTAGGAGGCGAGATCCGCCAGGGCACCGCTGTCGCAGCCGCTGAGCACGAGCTCCGCCGCGCGGACCCGATGTGCGGGGAGCAGCTTGTCCTCGGGCTTGTAACAGCCGCGTCCGTAGGCGCACGTGGGACCGGGCCGCTCGGGACCGGCGACCGGGCTCCGGCCGCATACCGTGTGCGCACCCAGGTTGATGCTGTCCTCGGTGCCGTGACCGCTGACCATGACGCGTTTCCAGACGCGCTCCGCCACGACGCGGGTGAGATCCACGCCGTCCACGGTCCGCGAGTCGTAGTAGGTCGCCGAGGTGGACACCGGCTCCGTGTCCAGGTCGGTGAACAGCCCGGTCTCGCCCCCGGCGGCCACCTCCCCGTACTGCTTGGCGATCATCCACGTGAGCGAGTGCAGGTCGCGGCCCGTCAACAGGAAGACGTCCCGGTCACGGCGATAGGCGTCCACCAGGACCGGCCCGAGAATCTCCATCCGCAGATCCTCGTAGCGGCCGAGGACCACCAGCGAGCCGTCGCCCGCGGACGGCTCGCCGTCCGTCCACTGCCGGGCCAGCGGACGGGCGAACGAGCGGACCGCCTCCGGAACGTCCCCCAGGACGACTCCCGCCACGTGTCTGGGGGGCTGCCGCAGTGCGGGGTAGAGCCCCGCAGCGAGGTCGAGCGCCGTCCCGAGGTCGGAGCGTTCGCCGATCCACACCGGAACAGCCGCCTCGCGGCGGCCCTCCGACCAGGCCGCCTGGAACTCGGCGACCGCGCGTTCGAAGTCGGCAGCGCTTGCCACGGCGCGGAACGCGCTCTGGAGCCCCGTCATCTCGTCGCTCCGATGTTCATGATCGCCGATGCGAGGGTCTCGACCGTGCGGTGCTCGAAGATCGCACGTAGGGACAGATCGCAGCCGAGGTCGTCCACAAGCCGCGCGGCGGCTCGCACCGCCCCCAGCGAATGGCCGCCAAGGTCGAAGAAGTCCTGGTCGGGCTCGATCCGGTCGAGGTGGAGGACGTCCCTCCAAACCTCGATGATGTGCCCGCACAGCTCCGGATACGACAGCTGGTCCTTGCCGGTCATGCTCACCTTGGTAGGAAGGTGAAGTCCTCGTTGACTTCACGGGAGAGGACGAAGAACTTCTTGGCGCGTTCGGCGATGTCGATCAGCTCCGCGTCGCCGGACTGCCGGGTGATGTCGATGAGCCAGTCCCACGAGGCCCCGATCGGCACCTCCTCCGTGAGGTGGATCCGGCCCAGCAGGAAGGCGATGTCCTTGATGTTGTGCCGGGACACGACGGTGCTCAGGGCGCGCAGCCGTTCGGGCAGGTCCGGAGCGGCCGGCTTGCGCTCCACCAGGGTGGGCCGGAGGCTGGGGTCGTAGAACTCGGGCCGGGCGAAGATGTCCGCCGGCTGGAAACCCGGACCGGCCGCGAAGTCGAGGCAGAGCGACCAGCGGCTGCGCGAGGACATGTTCATGGCCGCGTGGACCTGGGCCGCGTCCAGGAACCACACCTCGCCCGCGCGCATGTGGAAGACCATGTCCTCGTCGGAGTTGACCGAGTGCTCGTTGTCCTCCAGAAGAATGATCACCCGGAAGAACTGCTCCACCTCGCCGGCCTCGATGAAGTCCCGGTGCGGGATGATGGAGAACTCGACGACGTTGCGCCCGCGCACCATCGTCAGCCGGTCCGGGTTGAACCAGGTGGTCAGGACCTCGTGAAGGTGGGGAACCTCGTCGAGGAGCGGGGTGGGGCGTCCGGGGCGCTGCTCGTGGCCGTACCAGAAGCCGTCGGCGTGGTCGCCGGAGGCGTTCCACAGGTTGATGTTCAGCCAGGTGCCCGTGGTGAAGACCCGGTACGGCTCCTGCGGGATCGGCATGGACGCGAGCCTGGCGATGTCCTTGGCGATGCGCTCGTCGTCGAACGGGATCCGGCCAAGAATCGTGGAGGCCATGGGGAGGCGTGTCCTTCCTGACGGAGGGGTGGTCAGAGCTCGAAGCCTGCGGGGAAGGGGTCGTCGGGGGACAGGAAGTACTGCGCGGTGCCGGTGATCCAGGCCCGTCCGGTGACGGTCGGCACGACGGCCCTGCGATCGGCGACGGTCGTTTCCTCGGCGAGGCGGCCGATGAACTGCGACCCGATGAAGGACTCGTTGACGAAGTCGGCGCCGATTTCCAGCTCGCCGCGGGCGTGCAGCTGCGCCATCCTCGCGCTGGTGCCGGTGCCGCACGGCGACCGGTCGAACCAGCCGGGGTAGATGGACATGGCGTGGCGCGAGTACGACGCGTCGGATCCCGGCGCGGCGAAGTACACATGCCGGACGCCTCGGATCCGCGAGTCCTCGGGGTGGACCGGCTCGGCCGTGGCGTTGATCGCCTGCATGGTGGCCAGGCCTGCGGTAGTGATCTCGTTCTTGGCCTTCCTGTCGAACGGCAGCCCGTAGTCGTCGAGCTGCACGATCGCGTAGAAGTTGCCGCCGTACGCGAGGTCGTAGCGGACGGAGCCGAAGCCGGGGACCTCGAGCTCGGCGTCCAGCCGCTCGCAGAACGCCGGGACGTTCCGGAGGGTGACGCTCCGCGCGACCCCGTCGGAGACCGCCACGTCGACGACGACCAGGCCTGCCGGAGTCTCCAGGCGCACGGTGGTGACGGGTTCGGTCACGGTGACCATGCCCGTCTCCACCAGGACGGTCGCGACCCCGATCGTGCCGTGCCCGCACATCGGCAGATAACCGGACACCTCGATGAACAGCACACCCCAGTCCGCGTCGGGCCGGGTCGGCGGCTGGAGGATGGCTCCGCTCATCGACGCGTGCCCCCGCGGCTCGGTCACGAGCAGGGTTCTGATGTGGTCGAGGTTCTCGCGGAAGTAGATGCGGCGTTCCGCCATCGTCGCTCCGGGGATCACCCCGACGCCGCCGGTGATCACCCGGGTGGGCATGCCTTCGGTGTGGGAGTCGACCGCGTGGAAGATTCGCTTGGTGCGCACGTTATCCCTCTGGGTTCTGGTCGAGGTCGTCTTCGGACAGGTGAATCGTTCCGGCCATGTACTGCCTGGCCGCGCCGGACAGGGCGACCCGGTCTCCGTCCAGGCCGCAGTCAAGGCTGATCGTGTGGGTCCGGCCCAGTCGTGGCGAGAACTGCTGGGCACGCATCCGGGACTTCCCCAGCCGCCGCGCCCAGTACGGAACGAGCGCGCAGTGTGCCGACCCGGTGATCGGGTCTTCGGGGATCGACAGCTTCGGCCCGAAGAAGCGCGAGCAGAAGTCGGCCTCGGCTCCCGGCGCGGTGATGACCACGCCACGCAGGTCGAGCGCGGAGAGAGCGACCTGGTCCGGCACGACTGACCGGACCTGGTCCTCGGTGTCGTAGACCGCGACATAGTCCATGGACCTGTAGACCGTTGACGGTGCCGGTGCCCCCAGTCCTCGCAGGAGGCTCTCCGGCGGTTCGACCGGGGAGAGATCGAGGGCGGGGAATGCCAGGCCGAACTTGTCCCCGTGCCTGGCGACCACGAGCGGTCCGCTGGCCGAGTGGAACGTCACCTCGTCCCAGTCCGGCCTGAGATGTGTCAGCACGACGTACGCCGCGCCCAGTGTGGCGTGCCCGCACAGGTCGACCTCGGCGGCCGGGGTGAACCAGCGCAGATCGTAGGCGTCCCCGTTCCTGACGATGAAGGCCGTCTCCGGGAGGTTGTTCTCCAGGGCGATGGCCTGCATGACGGCCTCGGGCAGCCATCCTTCGAGCGGGCAGACCGCTGCCGGATTCCCCCAGAGGATCCGATCGGTGAACGCGTCGACCTGGAAGATCGGGATACTGATCATGTTCACACGCCCAGCTTCCGCTTGGCCTCGGCGAAAAAGGGGATGTGACGGTAGTCCCTCGCCTCCTCGTCGTAGTCCGTGTACTGGTTGGTGAATCGCAGCAGCCGTTCCCTGACCTGTTCCACGGGCTCGCTGTGGATGTGCCGTTCGATCGCCTGGATCTCGCCGAGAAACTCGGCCAGTACGGCAGGCAGACCTGGGCGGAGGTGGATCAGGCCGTTGTGCAGCCGGATCCCGTCCGCGGCGACGAGGTAGTTGAAAAGCAGCTGAGAGGCGACCGCGTCGTAGTTGGGCCTGGGTATTCCCTCCACCGCATAGCGGAGCAGCCGCTCGGACAGCACGTACTCATAGGTGAGCCTCGCGCCGCGCTCGGGCAGGGCGGAGTCGTTGAGGCAGGCGAGCATCGCCGATACGTCCACCCGCAGCTCCTCGAGGCCCGCCAGCGGCTTGAACTTCTTCACCGGAAGGAAGCCGGGAATCGGCATGTCTCCCTGCCGGTGGTGGTATTCGTGCAACCGCACCCACCATGCCGAGGCCTGTTCGATGTCGCCCGGCCCCGCGGCTCCGACCAGTGGGAACGATCCCTCCGCCATGACGTTGGTCACGAGAAGCCGGGTCAGGCGCAGATGCCGTTCGACGAACTTGTCGATGAAGTAGAAGATCAGGTCGCCGCTCTCCTGGCGGCCGTCGATGTGGTTTTCCGGGAAGAGCGCCACCACCGGCCGAGCCTCGAAGCCCTTCGACATCCGTTCGATCGTCACCGGCATCGTCGGGCTGGGATATTTGGCGTCCAGGTGATCGTCGGTCGGGAGTAGCCGGTAAGTCAGGAAATCGAGGGACAGCGTCGGGAAATAAGGCGCGTCGAACAGCGAGAAGATGGAATTGTCCGTCCGGCTGTTGATATGCGCCTTGGTCTGGAGCAGCCGGGGGTCCCGGGCGAAGGCCATGGCGTCGTCAGCGAAAGCCTGGACGATTTTCACGTGCCGGAGCGCGGGCGAGGTGATCAGCTCATTGGACAGATGCTTGAGGAATGCTCCGTTCCGAACTCTGTTACGTTGGACTGAACCCCGTAATGCGTTGACTGAGTCAATGACGTCGTTCACTGGCTTCGCATGCCCTTCCCCGGATCAGCCAGCAGAGACCTGATCGGCGAAGTCGTCGAGCGCGCCAGCCCAATGGGCCGCGTAATCCGTGGCGAGCAGCACGAACTCTTCGGCGTCTGCTCCGCTCTCGACCATGGCCGTCATGCCGGTCTCCTCGTCGCTGACCGACTTGGCATGACTCGTCTCGGCTTTGATATGCGCGTCGATCCACGTCAACGCGTCGGGCGCCGTGAACAGCTTCTGTCCGTTGACCAGCACCTTTCCGTACACGCGCCGGAACGCGACCGCGATGTCCAGTGCGATGGCCTCCACGACCCGCAGTTGAACCGCCGCGCCCAATCGGTGGTCAGCCATTGCCTCCATCGCCTCCAGCAGCTTGGCGACACCTTTCGGGAAATCCCCTGCTGCCTCTTCGCCGACCGCTCCGGTCAGCGGCTTCACGATCGAGTCGGCCCACCATAGGTAGTGGATTCCAGCTGCCCCCGGTGGCGCCACCGTGCTGAAATCCTCGGCCAGGTTGTCCAAATCGTCGCCGATGACCCGGTAGGCCGTTTGGAATGCCGCCAGCACCTCCCGATCCGGAGCTTTCTGTGACGCGAAGTGCCGCGCCGCCACCCCCAGTCCCGAGATCGTCGTGAACATGAAGGCCTTGGTCATCACCTCCCACTGCCGCGCCACGGCCAGCGCATCCGCCGCCGTGACCTGGTCAACGGCCTTCGCCATAGCGAAGAACCGGTTTCCCGGCCTGACCAGCCCGGCTGCTTTCACCACTTCGGCTACACGTTCGTCAAGTCCTGTACTGCTTGACACGACATCCCCCCTCAACTCGGTTGGGAGCCTAATATGTCACACATCATAGATCACCTTGTACGAGATGGCCATTATGAGGCAACTTGAGACTTCAGAAAGTTTCGGTCGGACCGAAACTCCGCAACGGAGTAAGTCCCTGGGTTGTCGGTCCGCTAGTTCTTCATACGATGAGCAAGGAAAACAATGGACACGCAGTGCGACTCCCGGCTCTCCTGTCGGAAAATGCCGCCATTGTCCGAATCCTGCATCCCGCTTCGCGCCCCGCTGACCAACCTTGACCAGTGGGCTGGTTCCTCAGCGCTCACGCTGTCCCGTGAGGAGTTGTCCACGGCAATCGAAAGCTGGGTGCAATTCGACTCGCCCAGAACAACATTTACTGCATTGACGTGGGTCAGCAGGATCTGCACCGGACTTTCCGCCCGGCGGCTACTACGGCTTCCACCGATACGGCCGTCCTGAACTATCGGGTGGGGCCGGCGCCGGACCCGGCCTGACCTGACCTTCGGAGCTGGTCGTCGCGCTCCTCGGCGGCCAGGCGGAGGAGCGAGCGGACGAGCGGGTTGCCGTCAGCTCCGTTCCAGGCCAGGACCATAGGGCTGGGTGGCATGTCGGCCAGCCGTACCGCCACCAGACCGTCAGGCAGCGCGTGGGTGAGCGGGGTCAGGCCGACGGTGCCGTTCCACAGCACCGCCTGCAGGCATTCCTGGACCGTCCGCACGGTCGGCCCCTCACGCGGCACTCCGGCGTTCCAATAGGCGCGCCAGAGCTGATCGGTCCCGTCGGGGAACTGGAACCAGCGGCGGTCGGCCAGGTCGTCCACCCGCACGCTGTCGCGCCCGGCCAGCGGGTCGTCGGCGCGCAGGACGACGCCGACCGGATCGGTGCGCAGGATGTGAATGCGGATCCCGGTGTCGTCGAACGGCGCCCGGGTGAGCGCCACGTCCACCAGACCGCTGCGCAGGCCGATGGTCGGATCGGTGAGATCGGCCTCGCGTACGCGGACCGCGACGCCCGGATGGCGCCGGCGGAAGGCGGCGGCCAGCCCCGCCTGCTCGGCGGTGTCGGCGAGGATGCCGATGGTGAGGCCGGCCGTGGCCATCACCCGGGCGCGCGCCTGCTCGGCCTGGTCCAGCAGCGTGCGAGCCTCCTCCAGCAGCGTGGCCCCGGCCTCGGTGAGGAGGACACCCGCCGACGATCGGTGCAGCAGGGCGAGGCCGAGGTCGGCCTCCAGGTGCCGGATGGCCCGGCTGAGCGGAGGCTGGGTCATGTGCAGCCGCGCGGCGGCCCGCCCGAAGTGGCGTTCCTCGGCCACGGTCACGAAATAACGCAGCAGGCGCAGTTCCATCACCGGCCACGATACCCGCGCGGTATCAGCGGTGCCGGATCGGTGTTGGACCGCAGGAAGACCGTGGCGATCAACTGGGGTCATGACTGAATACAATCCCGTCGTCCGGGTCGAGGAAAGCCGGGAGCTCGCCCGCGACCTGGTAGTGATCCCCAACAGAGGCGTGGAACTGGTGCCCAACATCGGCGTGATCGGCGGCTCGCAGGCCGTCCTGGTCGTGGAGACCGGGATGGGGCCCCGCAACGCGCAGGCGGTCCTGGCGTTCGCCGCCGAGTACGCGCGCGGCCGCAAGCTCTACCTGACCACGACGCACTTCCATCCCGAGCACGCCTTCGGCGCCCGGACGTTCGCCGGGCAGGCGACGTTCCTGGTCAACCAGGAGCAGGCCGGAGAGCTGGCCGCCAAGGGACCGAGCTACCTGGAGATGTTCCGCGGTCTGGACGGAGGGATCGCCAGGGAACTGCGCGGCGTCGAGCTGCCCACGCCCGACCTCGTCTACCCCGACGTCTACGACCTGGATCTGGGCGGCCGGGTGGTGCGGCTGCGGGCCGCCGGGCGGGCGCACAGCAGGGGTGACCAGGTGGTGACAGTGCCCGATGCCGGGGTGATGTTCACCGGTGACCTGGTGGAGACCGGGCAGTTCGCGATCTTCCCGTGGTTCCCGCCCCATGACACCGACGTGTCCGGTCTGCGGTGGATCGAGGTGATGGATCGGCTGGCGGCCGAGCGGCCGCGCGTGGTGGTGCCCGGGCACGGCGAGGCCGGTGGGCCGGAGCTGCTGGCCGACGTCGGCGACTACCTGCGGCTGCTGCGCGATGAGACCTGGGTACGGCGAGACTCCGCGATGAGCGAGGAGACGATCATCGAGGAGGTTCGGGCCCTGCTGATCGAACGACACCCGGAGTGGTGCGGGCGCGAGTGGATCGACAAGGGCGTCGCCTGCCTGTGCGCCGAGCACGCATGGGGGTCCAAGGCTCGGGTCGGAACCACCGAGGAAAAGTAACGCCGACTGAGCTCAGCACAGGGCGCCGACCCCATCAATGATCTGCGAGCACAGTGCGTGCGCTTCCGCCTTCGCCGCGGACAACGAAGGTTGTCGCGCAACCCTTTGACGGCCGAGGCGGCAGTGGTCTCGTTCCGGGTCGCCGGTGATCGGTGATGGAAGGGTCTGATGCCGCCCGGTCGCGGGGCGGTCAGACGGCGGTCGCGGAACCGTTCGCGGACGCGGCGGTGGGAGTGCTTGGTGGTCGCCAGCCGTGGGTGAGGATGTCGAAGCAGGTCTGGATGGCGGCCGGGAGGTCGTGCCGTCCGCGGACGAGGGAGGGGATGTCCAGGACGTAGCGGGCGAGGGCGGCGCAGGCGAGGTCGTCGTGGTCGACGCCGAACTCGTCGGCGATGACCACGGCGAGGGCGCCGGTGTGCCGGGTCCACATGCGTTCGGAGTAGGCCCGCAGTTCCGGGGTGGAGTCCACGAGGCGGGCGAACGCGGCCCGCTGTGGATGGGTCTCGATCGGCGGCAGGGTGTCCAGGGCGTGCTCGCGGAGGGCGTCCAGGACGCTCTGGCCCGCGGGACGTTGCCTTACCACGGTGATCAGTTCGGACTCCTGGTCCTGGTCCTGGTCGAAGACGAGCGCTTCTTTGCCGGTGAAGTGCTTGAACACCGTGGTCTTCGACACGTCGGCGGCGTCGGCGATGTCGCTGATGCTCACCTGGTCGTAGCCGCGCTCCAGGAAGAGCTCCAGGGCGGCGTCGGCGATCGCTTGCCGGGTGGCCGCCTTCTTGCGTTCGCGGCGGCTGACAGGGGACGCGGTCATGGGGCAAGCCTATACGATCGCGGTCTCAAGCAACTAGTGGCACAAGTTTATTAGTTGACTCAGTTCGCTTTCGTACTTAGTCTTCCGTGGGGACGGCGAGCACCCCGAGCGGCGCACCTCCCGGGATGGCCGCCGGCCGCGCCCTGCCGTCACGGGCATGCGCGAGCGCCGCGGCCGACAGCGCCGCGCTCGTCCCCTGAGCCCGTGTCCCGTTCTTCGAAAGGAATTTCCGCGATGACCTCTCCCGCACCCGCAAAGGCCCGTATCAGCGTCATCGGCGCCGGCCCCAGTGGCCTGGCCTGTGCCCGCATTCTGCAGAGACACGGCCTGGCGGTGACCGTCTATGACCGTGACGAGGACCGGGACGCCCGCGACCAGGGCGGCACGCTGGACCTGCGCGCCGACGACGGCCAGATCGCGCTGCGCGAGGCCGGTCTGCTGAAGGAGTTCTTCGCGCTGGCGCGTCCGGAGGGGCAGGAGATGCGGCAGATGACCCCCGCCGGCGAGATGACGCTGCATCACGTGCCCGAGGAGGGAGAGCGCTTCAAGCCGGAGATCGACCGCGGCCGGCTCCGCGACCTGCTGCTGGACTCGCTGGAGCCGGGCACCGTGCGGTGGGGACGCGCTCTCGACCGGGTCGGCGGGCCCGCCGACGGGCCGCGGCTGCTGCACTTCACCGACGGCACAGCCGTCGAGACCGACCTCGTCATCGGCGCCGACGGCGCCTTCTCTCGGGTCCGCCCGGCCGTCTCGCCCGCCGTCCCCGCATACACCGGGGTCAGCTTCCTGGAGGCGTGGTTCAACGACGTCGACGCCCGTCATCCCGAGATCGCCGACCTGGTCGGCCAGGGCGGCGCGGCCGCGGGCGACGGCGACCGAGGCCTGTTCGCCCAGCGCAACAGCGGCGACCACACCCGCGTCTACCTCATCCGGCGCGTCCCGATCGACTGGATCGGCCAGAGCGGCCTGACCGTCGACGACACCGAAGGCATCCGCGCCAAGCTCCTGAAGGAATACGCCGACTGGTCTCCCCGACTGCGCCGGCTGATCAGCGACAACGACGGCCCCTACGTCGACCGCCCCATCTTCGCCCTCCCGGTCCCGCACACCTGGGAGCACAACCCCACCGTCACCCTGCTCGGTGACGCCGCCCACCTCATGCCCCCGCTCGGCGTCGGCGTCAACCACGCCCTGCTCGACGCCGGCGAACTCGCTCTCGCCCTGGCCGGCTCCGCCACCCTCGACGAGGCCATCCGCACCTACGAGGCGACCATGCTGCCCCGCTCGACTCAGACCGCCAAGCTGCTGGAAGGCGGCGCCGAGCAGTTGCTGTCTCCCCGGGTTCCCGACTTCGGTGACGACGAGTTCGGTGACGGCGAGCACTGAGCAGGACTCGACCGCTCGAAATCACGCTGAGCGGGCCTGCCCGGCGCGCTCAGCAAAGCCCTCGGAGTCCTCGCCATCGAGATCGACCTGTCAACGCCCCCTCCGGAGAGCATCACCCGCATTGGAACGGCCGGTGACGACACGACGAGTCCCGCGGTCTCCTTGTCGCCGCTGGCCGTTCGGTCGCCGCTCAACCTGGAGGCGGTACCTGTGTAGCCCGTCCACCGAGAGCGAGGGAACGAATGTGCGCCAAGGCCCCCACCTGCGAATGCCTTAAATGCCACCGTTGAGCTGGATGAATGGGCTTGGCGTACGTTTTCGTTCCGCCACACCCCGACCCCTTCGTTCCGCCGCACTCCGACCCACGGCACACGGCTCGTCGGCCGCGCGTGAGCGCCACGATCGGGTGATGCTCCTCGCGTTCGGAGCGTTGGCCGGACGGAGAGTTATATTACTTTGAGTTACCAGTCAACTCAATTGCGTCACGGAAAGGCGTGGCCGCGAGGGGCCGCTCCGGTGCGCAGTCGGCCGTCCGCCGGCCAGGCGAAGCACCGTTCCGTCAGGACGCGACGTCACCAACAGGGCCGGGGCCGGGCGCGCCGGTCTCCGCAGGAGGAGAGTCCGTGATCTCGAAGAGCAAGAAGAAGGCCCGTTCCATGGCCGTGGCACTCGCCGGAGCCGCCGCCTTCGCCGTCACCGTCCCGGGCGGCACCGCCTTCGCCATCGACCACGTCCAATGCGTTGGCGGCGAGAACTTCCTGAAGATCTGGTCGCACCTCGACGGCCGTGAGAGCGTCGACTGCTACGCCAACGGCGGAAAGACCGACTTCGGCGGATGGTGGGTCGACCGGATCTCCACGGGCAACAACGACCTGATCTACTACGACGCCAACGGCGACTCGGTGAAGATCGAGCGCTGGCATGACATCACCTTCCCGAACCGCCCTCCGAAGGTCGTCGCCATCCAGATCGTGTGACATGTTGTCATCCGGCCGCCGCCGGAATCGCCGGCCGGTCACGCCCCGCAGGCGTGACCGGCGGCGGGCGGTGAGACACCCCGGTACGAGCGCGGCCGAGCCGGCGGACCCGTCATGGGCGGAGGCAGACCTGCGGGCTCGCCTGAAAGAGGCGTACGGCGACGCCTGGATGCTTGGCGATGAAGTTCTTGACCGGTTCGGTAACCGTGAGCAGTGTCTCCGACCTGAACACCTGGTACGGCTCCTATTACGGTCAGGGGCCCGAGTCCTCGCCGGAGCCGCGCATCGCGGCGGATGCACCGCCGTTCCTCATCGCCCACGGCGATCTGGACCCGCAGGTGCCCGCGGCCGATGCCCGGCACTTCGCCGACCGGCTACGCGCCACCCCTGATACGGCACGTCCGGGGCCAAGCACGGACCAGGCGGTGCCGTTGAAGAACGACAGGGGCACTGGCCCGGCGCCGGGGCCGGGTCAGGCCGTGCGGCGGGAGCGGGCCAGAGCCAGCCCGCCGATGACGACGCCGGCCAGCCCCAGCAGCGCGGCCACCGCCGACCATAGACGCCCGGAGGTCAAGGTGTAAGCACTGACGGGCTGAACCAGGACGTGCGCGGCCGCCGGTGTGGCGAGCCCCACGATTCCGAGCAGGGCGGCTGCGGCGGTGGCTGGCAAGTGACGGACGGACATGAGGATCCTTTCTGTCGAATGACAGGCGCCCGCAGCGTGTACAGCGCGGCGACTCGGCCTATGCCGGTCGAGGTGCCGGTGACGAGCGCGAGCGCCTGGGAGGGGTTTCACGGAATCGCATTGACAGGGGGCGAGGACGACCTCCGCGCCCCTCCGCAGGACGGTCCTGTGGAAAGGCGCGGTGATGTCGTTCAGTCGTGCGTGCCGGAGATGAAAGCCGAGTCGATGCTGCCATCGGTCACCAGTTGTTGCAGCGCGCGCTGCATGGTCTCGGAGTCGTTGAGGTGCGGGAACGGCTCGCCGGCGGGAGCGTCGACGCCCAGGAACCGGCAGAGCGGCTCCCAGCCCTCGCGGACGTCGAACACCAGGAGGCGATCCGCGGGCACGCTCTTCTGGACAACGGCCACGTGACGGTGGAACGCCGCTACCGCGATCTCTTCGTCGGGCATGCCCCGCTGGAAGTCCCAGGTGTCGCCGAAGGTGGACTCTCCGATGAGATCGAGAACCGGGCGGAGCCTCTCCATCGTCCTGAGTACCGCGGCCCCCGCTTCAGGCAGATCCGGCGGCACGTCCCGGCGGGTGGCGATCAGAGCCTGCATGCTGACATACCAGCGATGCGGATCGCGGACGGTCAGCACGACCTTCGCGTCCGGGTAGACCTCCGCCTGCTCGCGCCAGAAGAAACTGGCCGGCCAGTCCTGGGTGGATCGGTAGCCGTCGAGCACGCTGTCCCAGTCCAGCGGCAGGCCGGAGGCGGCGGGCAGCCACCGGTCGACGTGGTCGGGATTGCTCCCGATTTCGGCCATATGGTAGCAGGGACCGAATCCCAGCCTTTCCAGCGCGGTCTTCATCGATCTGGTTCCGGTGCGCGGGAGTCCCGCGCCGATCACGTGTAGCACGTCAGCCTCCTGCGGCTGCGGCTGCGGCGTTCACCTTTCGGCAGACGTCGACCGCGGCCTTGGCGTTGGTGTCGGATTGGTAGGGCAGCCGCCCTTGTTGATGTACAGCTGTCTGCCTGTACGTATGTACGTACAAGATCACGAGGAGCGGTCGCCGCGCGGTGATCGAGGTGTGTACGGTCATCAGGGCCTCGATCGCGCGCTTGTATCCGCTGCGGTCAGCCGCTCAGCGCGGTGCGGCGGGAGCGGGCCAGAGCCAGCCCGCCGAGGACCGCGCCGACGAGCCCAAGCACCAGGGCCAAGGCCGCCCCGAATACTCCGTTGCCGGTGCCGAGACCACCGTCGGCGACAGCCAGTTTCACCGCGCCGTTGAGCCCGCCGGTCAGCCCCACCACCAGGGCCGCGATGGCTCCCTTCCTCCCGCTGTTGCCGATACGACGGACGGAGCGCAGCGCCAGCCCGCCGATGACCACGCCGCCCAGCGCCACCAGTGCGGCCACACTGGCCCAGATTCGCTCAGGGGTCCCGAGGAAAGTATCGACACCCTGGCCCGCGCATTCTGCCGACGTCGTACAGACGGGCGAGGCCGCCTGTGCGGCAAGCACCAACAGAACAGACATTGAGGATCCTTTCGGTCGAATAACGGGCGTCGGCGGCATGCGCAGCGCGGTGACTCGGCCTATGGCGGCCGAGGCTACGGTGACGAGCGCGAGCGCCTGGGAGGTCTTTCGCGGAATCGATCATCGCGCCGTCGGGGCGGCCGCGGCCTCCGACAGTGGATGGCAGCGGCTACGCAGTTCTGCGTAGAGCACCTCGTGCCTCGGTACGCCCGTTGTCGTAGGCCACCGCGCGTCTGGGCGGAGTGTTCTCACGCGCGGGAACCGTAGGATCGCGGCATGGAACACCGCGTGGTGCCGTGGCGCCTGCCTGTGCCGGCGCAGGACGTGTTGCTCGCGCTCTTCATCACCGTGATGCAGGTTCAGGGCACGATCGTCCGTAATACCGGCGAGGTGGTACAGCGGCCGCTGAGCGACCTCGGAAACCTGGGATATGTCCTGCTGATCGCCAGTGGCGTGGTCGTGGCCGTCCGCCGCCGATGGCCGGTGCCGGTGTTCGTCACCGCCGCGCTCGCCAGCTTGGTGTACTTCGGCCTTGACTTCCCGGACGGGCCCGGCTGGCTCGGGCTCTTCGTCGCCCTGTACACCCTCGCCGCCTACGGAGACGGGCGCCGGTCGCTGGTGATCGCCGGCGTGGGCACCTCGGTGCTGGCCATCGGCTGGCTGGTCGCCGCGGCCGACATCGAGCCACGCGCCGCCATCGGCTGGGTGTTCTTCCGGATCGGCGCGTCGGTCATGAGCGCGGCCCTCGGCGAGTCCGTCCGGTCCCGACAGGTCATCGCGGCCGAGGCTCAGCAGCGCGCCGAGTTGGCCGAACGGACTCGCGAGGAGGAGGCGCGGGCGCGTGTGGACGCCGAACGGCTCCGGATCGCGCGCGAGGTCCACGACACCGTCGCGCACGCCATAGCGATCATCAACGTCCAGTCCGGCGTCACCGCGCATGTGCTCGACAAGCGGCCGGAAGTGGCGCGCGAGGCGCTGCGAGTCATCGAGCAGACCAGTTCCCGGGCGCTGCGGGAGATGCGGGCCATCCTCGGGGTACTCCGTGACGACGACGGTGACGACGGGCGGGTGCCGTACCCCGGGCTGGGGCAGATCGACGAACTGGCCGCCAAGGCGCGCGAGGCGGGACTCGACATCAAGCTCGAGGAGGCCTCGCCCGCGGCGCCGTTGCCCAGCGCGGTGGGAAGCGCCGCCTACCGAATCCTTCAGGAATCGATCACCAACGTGATCCGCCACGCCGGCCCGACCCGGGTGACGGTGGCGCTGAAGGCCGGCATCGACGCCTTGGAGATCCGCGTGACCGATGAGGGCCGCCGTGCCGCCCCAGGTCATGACTCCGCGGATCCGCGCCTACCGGCCCGGCATCCGAGCGGCACGGGCAGTTCGGCCGCGTCCGGCCGCGGGATCGTCGGCATGCGCGAGCGCTGCCGGCTGCTGGGCGGAGACCTCGACGCCGGGCCGCTTGCGGGTGGCGGGTTCGAAGTCAAGGCACGACTGCCCCTCACACCGACCGGGTCAAGCCTGTGAACGCGGCGGCCGCCTCACCGTCGACCAACGCTCCGATCAAGGTGCTGCTCGCCGACGACGAGGGTCTCGTGCGATCGGGGTTCAGGGTCCTGCTCGACCTCGAGGACGGCATCACCGTGGTGGGAGAAGCCGCCAACGGCGCCGAAGCCGTGGAACGGGCCCGCGCCACCCGCCCCGACGTCGTCCTCATGGACATCCGCATGCCCAGGCTGGACGGGATTCAAGCCACCGCCCAGATCGCGCAGACGCACGGGTTGGAGCAGGTCCGCGTCCTCATCCTCACCACCTACGACACCGACGAGTACGTCTTCGACGCCTTGCAGGCCGGTGCCAGCGGCTTCCTGCTCAAGGACGCCGGCCCGGCCGAACTCCTGCATGCCATCCGGGTGGTCGCTGATGGAGAGGCGCTGCTCGCACCGCGGGTCACCCGACGCCTCATCGCGCAGGTCACCACGCGACGGACAGCCGCGCAGGCCGGAGAGGGCCGGCTCGCGGTGCTGACCCAGCGTGAGCGCGAAGTGCTGGCCCTGGTGGGACAGGGCCTGAACAACGACGAGATCGGCGGGGAGTTGTTCCTCAGCCCGGCCACCGCACGCACCCATGTCAGCCGCGCGATGACGAAACTGGGTGCGCGCGACCGTGCGCAACTGGTCGTCATCGCCTACCAAACAGGACTGGTCGGCCCGGCGATGTAGGGCACGGCCAGGCCGTGCTCGCGCAGCGACCGGGCGTAGATGATCATGTCGTTGTCGAACACCTGGGACGCCCGCCGTGGCGGCCCCGCTCGCGGCCGGCGGATGAGAGAACACCAGCGGCACGCCGTCTCCGCCACTGCCGGCGTAGCGGATAGGAGGGAGTTCGGGGCTGGACCGGTGGATGGCGGCAACTCCGCCCGCGTCGGCCTGCTGACGCCACTGACCGTTCCGTTGCCGATCAAGCCCCGCAGCCCAGCTGTCTCGCACTTCTCGGGGTGTCGGTGACACGAGTCTTACCGACACCCCGGGTCCTGGCTGCGCGGGGAGGACTGTGGATCAGCGAGGCACGGCGCGCACCCATCCGCGGTCATCGTCGAGGAAACCGGAGACCGTCAGGCCGACTTGGTCGAGCTCGCGGCTGAGACGGTCGTCGTCGAGACGGCGGCTGACGAAGGTATGGGTCCAGCGCCGCTCGCCGATGACGTACTCCATGGTGGCCTCCAGCAGATCTGGTCCGGGACGGCCGATGTCGGTCATGCGGACGGTGCGGCCGTCATCGGCCCGGCGTTCGAACGGCTGGATGGTGTCGTACCACTCGGGGGGCTTGCGCTGCAGGATGACGCAGCCGTCGTCGGCGACGTGTCGGCGGCAGGTACGCAGGAACGCGGCGCGCAGGTCGTCGTCGGCGGTCTCGACGACGAACGACATCAGCAGCACCAGATCGAAGGTCCGGGGCAGGGCCAGGGTCTGGATGCGGGAACAGACGGTCTCGGCTCCGGTGATGTGGGCGAGCATCTCGGGGGATTCGTCGACAGCGACGACCTCGTGCCCGAGTTCCAGCAGGGGATGGGTGATGCGCCCGGTGCCGGCTCCGAGTTCGAGGATGCTCGCCCTGGGCGGGACAGCGGCGTGGATGAGTTCAGGTTCGCCGCCCGCGGTGAGGGTGGCGTAGTAGTCGACCGCGCAACCGTCCGGGGTGATCGGCCCCGGGCCCGTGCCGTGGTAGATCCGTGAGGTCATGCCTCCCATTCTGGGGCGTCGCGGGCAGCCGGAGTGAGGGCAGCGAGACGGTCACCGAATGTCGCGGAGGATGAACCGGTCCTTGCGTCGGTCCAGCTGCCGGGCGACACCCTGCCCCACCGGCGGGGAAGCATCCTCGGCTCGGCGGTGGAAGGGGGGGCGCCTCGGCCATGGCCTCACCATGCCGGGCGCCACCGACGATGCTTCGTGCTGCGGCGACTATGCCCGAGGCCCGTAGGTCAGGCGGCGCAGGACGGTCTCGGCGGGACCGGCCTGATGACGCTTTTCGAGCAGGCGGGCGATCAGGACGGTCGCGAGCCAGACGGCCACCGCGATGACCAGGCCGGTCACCGTGGGGCTGCCGAAACGGTCGCCGAGGTCGAGTGTGAAGGGCGCCAGGAGAACGAGCCAGGCCACCGACTGGAACAGGTATCCTGACAGGGAACGCCGGCCCAGGGCCGAGAGCGCGCCGACAACGGGGCCGGGCCGGGTGATCCGCATGACGATCAGGCCGAAGACGGCCACGTACCCCGGGCCGGCGAACATGCCGCTGCCGCCATGGAGCAGCAGCATCAGACTGGCAGCCGACTCGTCGACGTGCAGCCATCCAGCGCTGACCAGGGCGGTCGGGAGACCTCCGGCGACGGCGACGCCGAGTCCGAGGACAGCGGTCCAGGAGAGCAGGGTCTTGTGGCGGGCGGGCTCTTCGAGGACGCGGTGGCGGGCGGCCCACATGCCCAGCCAGGCGATGAGGATGAAGGGCAGGACGGTCAGCGTGTGCATCGGCCATTCGGCGAGGCGGTCCAGCATGGAGGCGAAGTATCCGGCTGCGGCGAGGGAGTCGACGTGGCCCGTCGGCAGCGGGGCCGACCCGCCCTGACCTCCGAGGGTGCGGCTCAGCACGATGACGCCGAGGACCAGGATCTCGACCGCGTACAGCGCCCAGAGCACCAGCACGGTCCGGTGGAACTTGTCGCCGCGACGTAGCAGCACCAGGGTCATCACGATCCCGACGATCCCGTACGCGCCGAGGAAGTCGCCGTAGTACAGCAACGCGGCGTGTACGGACCCGAATGCGACGAGCCAGAGGTTGCGGCGCATCAGCACCGAGCGGACCTGCTCCGGCGTGGCCCCGGAGGCATCCTGGCGGCGGGCGAGCTGGACGAGACCGTAGCCGAACATCACGGCGAAGACCGGGTACCCGCGGGCATGGACGAGTTCGAAGAGCAGGAAGTTCAAGCCGCGGTCGACGCCGTCCGGCGTGGCGTCGAGGCCGGGCTCGCCGGCGAAGACGACTCCGGCGACGTTGGCCAGCGCGATGATCAGCAACATCGCTCCCCGGGCCAGGTCCGGTGCGAGGGCGCGTTCGGCGCGCCGCACCGGACCTCTCGATGTCCGCGGTGCGGTGTGAATGCTCATGTTTGTACCTCTCCTGAGACGCAGGTGTTAGTTTCACAGAGAAAGTATTGTGGATACACTAATGAGGACCCTGGCATGACGGGGCTGAATTCCTGGGGTGAGCGAGGGAGCCATGACCAGCGAGCACTTCGTTCCGGCGGCGCTGCGCCGGCTGTGGAGGATGACGGAGCCCTCGCGTCTCGGGCGGCCCGCGGCCCTCGACGTCGACCTGATCGTCGCCACGGCGGTGGAGATCGCTGACTGTGACGGGCTCGGCGGCGTGACGATTCCCAAGGTCGCCAAGAGCCTCGGCTTCACAGGGATGTCGCTCTACAGGCACGTCGGATCCAAGGACGAGCTGCTCACGCTCATGACCGACCACGCCCTGGGCATGCCGCCGGACATGGGCACCGGCGACTGGCGCGAAGGGCTGCGCAGGTGGGCCTCCGCACAGCGCGCGGTGTTCCAGCAGCGGCCGTGGCTGACGCGCGTGCCCATCTCCGGACCGCCTTCCGGACCGAACGGGATCGCGTGGATGGAGGCCGCGCTGGCGGTCATGTCCCGCACCCGCCTCGACCGGGCGCACAAGGTCGGCGTCCTGTCGCTGATCGGTGGCTACGTGCTCCAGTCCGTGCGGCAGCACAGCGACCTCGCCGAGAGCAGAGCCGAAGATCAGGGGCAGGCCGACGCCGAGCGCGCCCAAGCCCGCGCGCTGGTGCGGCTCGTCGACCCCGAGCGCTTCCCCGAGACGGCCCGGCTGTTCTCCTCGACACTGTTCGAGACGCCGCCGTCGAACACTCCCGACGAGACGGTCGCCGACGCGGACTTCTCACTTGGGCTGGAGCTGATCCTCGACGGGGTCGCCGTACGGATGGAGCAGTCCTGAGCCGCGGTTCGGCGGGCCTTCTCGGCGGCCTCCACCTGTCCGCGGGCGTCCACGGCGCCGGCCGCCCTGTCATCCCGTTCACGAGCGAGGTGACCTCCCGGTCGACCGCTCACATGCCGCCGGTGGCCGGATCCGGAGGCCGGCCGCCAACCGGATCGCCGAGCACGACGCCCGGCTCAGCCGGCGGGCCGTCCTGCCCCGGAGGCGGCCGTGGACGCGGAGGCGGCGCGGACCCGCGGACGTCTGCGGGACCTGGGCTTGCCCGTGTGGTCCGTGTACTCCAGCCACCATTCCGCGATCAGCAGGTTGACGACCCAGCTGAGCCATACGCCGGCGGAACCGATCGCCTCGATCATCGCTTGCTGGTCGCCGCCGTAGGCGCTGTCGAGCCGCGGCAGCTGGACGGCGAGCAGCACCCCGGCCCACAGCCGGCTCGCCACGATGGACGTGGTCAGCGCGAAGCTGCGGATCATCCACCTGCGGTGCTCGGGGAACCGCCGCTGCCGAGCCATCCGCCACCCGGCGAGACCGGTGATCAGCCACACCACGCCCAGCATGGTGTTCCCGGTGTTTCCACCGAACCCCGTGTGGCCGAACGGGGCGACTCCCAGAACGGTGATGCCGGCGGGGAACACGCCGAGGAAGAAGTACGCCCGCCCCGTCCAGCGGTGAGCCCTGGGGTAGGAGCGGCGGAACCACGGCCACACCTGGAAGCACCCCGTCAGCAGGGCCACCGTGCCGAAAATGATGTGCGCCACAAGTAGGGAGTAGAAAAATGGCGGCGAATCGGACAGCTCAACCCGTGATTGCGCCGGGTCGAAGGTGAGGTACGGCGGCACCGAGTACACCACGAACGCGAGCATCACGATGAACAGCGGAATGATCCAGCCGAGCTGGCGCCGACGCCGTGACTGCGCCGCCGGGTGCGGAGGCGGTGTCCCCGCCCCGTCCTCGCCGGGCGCCGAACCCGATCCCATCAACGTCATGGCCACAGAAGGTCTCCTCACCGAAGTCGCGGCGGGCGCGCAGCTCGCCCATCGCGGCCAGCCTCGCGGGTACGCGGATCCGAGGCCAGAGTCGAACCGACTGCAGTCGCCCGGGACACCCCCGGCGGAGACGGGGAAGGTGATGCACGGCCGGCACCGGGAACGAGAGACCATCGCCCGGCTGCTCGCCGACGCGCGAGGCGGACGCAGCGGGGCGCTGGTCCTGCGCGGCGAGGCGGGCATCGGCAAGAGTTCGCTGCTGCGCCATGCCGCCGAGAGCGCGGCTGCCTCCGGGCCCATGCGGGTGCTCGCGTGCGCCGGCGTCGACTCCGAGGTCGAGCACGCGTTCAGCGGGCTGCTCGGACTGCTCCGGCCGGTGCTCGATCACCTTGACGCGCTGCCCGGCGTCCAGGCCGAGGCGCTGCGCGGGGCGCTCGGCCTCACCGACTCCGCGGCCCCGGACTTCCCGGTCTCGGACTTCCTGGTCTCCGCGGCGGTGCTCACGCTGCTCGCGGCGGTGGCGGCGGACCGCCCCCTGCTGGTCACCGTCGACGACGTGCAGTGGCTGGACCGCGCCTCGGCCGCCGCCCTGCTGTTCGCCGCTCGCCGGCTGGCCGACGAGCCCATCGCGATGCTGCTCGCCGTACGCGAACCCGAGCCGCTGCCCGTCAACACGGCCGGGCTGTCCGAACTGGTGCTGTACGGGCTGCCGCCGGAGGATGCCGCGCGGCTGCTCGACGCGCACGGCTGGACGCTGCCCGCGCGCCAACGCGATGCCCTCTTCACGGCGACCGGCGGCAACCCGCTCGCCCTGATCGAGCTGGCCCGGCTCGACGGACCCGATCGTGCCATGCCCGACCTCGCCATGACCCGGACCCTGCCCGTGAGCGCCAGAGTCCGGGCGGCGTTCCTGCGCCAGGTCGAAGGCCTGTCGGCGGACGGTCGCGCGGTACTGCTGGTGGCGGCGGCCGAGGAGACCGGGGACGCCGGCACCGTGCTCGGGGCCGCCGCCCGGCTCGGCCTGCCGGCCGACGCGCTGGACCCGGCCGAGCGGTCGGGACTGGTGGAGCTCAACGGGATCGAGATCCGCTTCCGGCACCCGCTGATCCGCTCCGCCGTTTACGCGGACGCGCCTTTCGAGCACCGCCGCGCCGCGCACCTGGCCATCGCCGCGCACCTGAGCGCGACCGGAAAGGACGGCCAGGCGATCTGGCACCGCGCCGTGGCCACGACCGCACCGGACGAGAAGATCGCCGCCGAGTTGGAGCACAGCGCCGACGCCGCCCGGCGGCGCGGCGGCGCGGCGGCGGCGATCTCCGTCCTGCAGCATGCCGCGCGGCTCAGCGAGTCGCCCGCCGATCGCCGCCAGAGGACGGTGACCGCCGCCTTCGTGGCGCTGGACGCGGGCCGGCCCGGCCTGGCCAGGACGCTCGTCGACCAGGTCATGGCCGAGCCCGTGCCCGCTGTGACACTGGCCCAGCTCAACGGGATCATCGAGCTGTACGGCGGAGACCCGGCGATCGCCTACTCACACCTGATGCGGTGCGCCGAGCTCATGTCGTCGGCCGAGCCCGAGGAGGCCGCCTGGACCCTCCTGCTCGCGGGCGGATCGGCGTTGCACGCCGGAGACATGGAGGCGGCGCTGCTGGCGACCCGGCGCATCACCGACCTGGACTGCTCACCGGCGACGCTCCGCGCCGCCGCGGGTCTCCTCGGCGGCTTCGAGGGCGTCATCACCGGGGCCGAGCTGTGGGAACTGCCAGGCATCCTGCCTCGGGGCCGAGGCGGGGGCGATGAGCGGCAGTGGATGTGGGCGACCGTGATCGGCTGGATGGGGCCCGACGACCACCAGGCCCTCCGGCTCGCCGAGGCCACCGGCCGCCGGGCCCGCGCCGAAGGCTCCGCCGCGCTGCTCACCGAGGTGCTGTTCTACCAGGCCGACATCGAGTTCCGGCTCGGGCACTGGGCGGAGGGGACCGCGCATGCCGAGGAAGGTCTCCGCTTCAGCTACGAGACCGGCCAGCGGGGCTGGACGGCCAACTTCCTCGCCCAGTCGGCCCGGTTCGCCGCCGTGCGCGGCGAGGCCGCGGCCTGCCGCCGGTATGCCCGGCAGGCACTGGAGATCGCGTTCCCGCTGCGCGAGCGCATCGCCGCCGCGACGGCGACCGGCGCGCTGGGGCTGCTGGCACTGGGGGAGGGCGCGTCAGCGGAGGCGTTCGCGGAGCTGATGCGCCTGTTCGAGCGGGGTTCGCCTCACTCCAATGACTTCGTCGCGCTCGCGATGCTCCCGGACCTGGTCGAGGCCGCCGTACGCGCCGGGGATCCGGAGCCGGCCCGGCGGATCGTCCAGGCCGTGGAGCCTCGGACCGGCGCTGTCCGCGGGCCCATGGCCCAGGGCGGCAAGCACCGCTCCCACGCGATGCTCGCGGACGACGCCCACGCCGAATCGCACTACCGGAGCGCGCTGGCGAACTGCGGGCTCGATCAGCGCCCCTTCGACCGGGCCCGGACCGAACTCCTGTACGGCGAGTGGCTGCACCGCAACCACCGCAGAACCGAGGCCCAGCCAATGCTCAGGGCCGCGAGCGAGACCTTCGACACGCTCGGGGCACAACCGTGGGCGCGGCGTGCGCTCGCCCGGCTCCGTGCGGCCGGCGGCACCCCGCCCCGCCCGGACCGGCCGGTCGCCGCCCTGCTCAGCCCGCAGGAACTGGAAGTGTCCAGGCTCGCCGCCAAAGGGCTGAGCAACCGCGAGATCGGTGACCGGATGCACCTCAGCCCGCGCACGGTGGGCTCGCACCTGTACCGGGCGTTCCCCAAGCTCGGGATCTCCACCCGCGCCGAACTCCGCGACCTCGACCTCGACTGACGGCGGCGTGCCCGCCCTGCCCGGCATCAAGCCGCATGCCCTGCCGGCGTCAGGAGGCGCGACGGCAGGGATGGACGGCATGCCCAGGCGGCCCAGAGGTCGCACGCCCGGCGGGACGGCGGCCGTCAGGCCGCCTTGAAGCAAGGCCGCGTAGTTAAGGTCGTGGGACCTGTGTCAAGGGAGGGTGTAGATGCCACGGCCGGTCTTGCGGATCAGACCTTGGCGTGCCCATTGGGCCATCTGCACGCAGAAACTGTGTAGGTCCGGGACGCCGAGTAGCTGTCCGACCTCGCGCGCGTGCCAGGAGCGGCCGAGCTGAGTCTGCATGAGGGCGAGGACGTGTTGTTTGCGTCCGATGCGGGCTCGGGCGGCGGGCTTGTCCCGGCGGGCGGCTGGGGTGGGCCGGGTGGTATCGGCCAGATGGCGGTCCAATGCCCACGATCGCAGGGGGCGTGGCTGTACGGCAGGTGGTGCGGTGCGTCCATGGTGGATCAGGAAGCACAGGCTGGTGATGGTCACGCTGCCTGGTGGCCGGTCGTCGGTGCGATGGGTGTGGTAGCGGGAGATCGGGGACTTGACCTTGCGAATGCTGAGGCGCCGGCGGCGCGCGGGCAGCAGGCCGGCCAGGACCGCCCGGCCGATACCGCCCAGCAGATCGACAGCGCCGTCATCGGTATCGGGCAGGATCCGGTGGGCGGTGATGACCTGCTCGCGGGCCCGTTGCAGGGCGGTGGTGAAGCAGGCCCGATCGGGGTCGGTGCCCGGACACGTCTCCACGGCGTCGGTCATGGCCCGGCGCAGGACTTGGTAAAGGGTGAGCGCGGCCCACATCTCCTGTTCGATGCCGGCCGGGTCGCCCGAGCGCAGAACGGCGCCGGTCATCAGGGTGTGGCGCAGTGCCAGATAGGCCGATTCGATCTCCCAGCGCTCGTGGTAGAGCTGTATCAGTTGCTCGGCCGGATCGGTGCGATGGTCGGTCAGGGTGGTGACCAGCCGGTAGCGGCCCTGGACGCGGCGGCCGTCGGCCAAGGTCACGATCACGTCGGCGTCGATGATACGGACCTTCAGACCGGCCAGAACGGACAGAAACGAGCCATCGGATAGCTGAGCCAGCACCGGTGGGCGGCGACTGGTGCGGATACGGACCAGCAGTTGGGCGCCGGTGGCGGTGACCTCCCTGAGGAAGGCGTCGGCGTCGAAGGCGCGGTCGGCCAGCACGAGCATGTCGGAGCGCAGATGCTGTAGCAGGCGCAGCGCGTAGGTGCTCTCGCCTGCGGCAGGAGCGCCGAAGGTGGCGCCGATCAGGGCGCGGGTGCCGGTCTCGACCAGCGTCATGAGCATCAGCATCGGATAGCCCGCCCAGGCTTGGCGGTAGCAGGCG
This sequence comes from Streptosporangium brasiliense, assembly GCF_030811595.1. Classification (NCBI taxonomy): domain Bacteria; kingdom Bacillati; phylum Actinomycetota; class Actinomycetes; order Streptosporangiales; family Streptosporangiaceae; genus Streptosporangium; species Streptosporangium brasiliense. Next base: position 7,249,650 of record NZ_JAUSRB010000002.1, on the reverse strand, counting down.
CGGCCGTAGTGGTCGCGGTTGCGGGTCGTGTCGGGGACCTTCAGGGAGCTGCAGCCGTCGAAGGCGACGGTGCGCCGGCGGCGGTAGCACACGCCCGGGGTGTGCGGCTGAGCTATGGGTCCGGCCAGTACCTCGAACAACGCCTTCAGCGGGGCTGATCCTATGCGGCGGCGCAGATCACGCAGCGCCTTGTCGGACGGGGTGGGCACGGCAAGGCCGTGCAGGCCGGCGACCAGTTTGTCCCATACCCGCAGGTAGCCCATGCGCGGGAATAGGCCGAGCGCAAGCGTGAAGTACACCCCGACCCGTGAGGGTAGATCCCGCAGTCTGCGCTGCACGGTTCTGGTGTCGGCGAGGACCGCGTCGACCATCTCGAAGGGGACATGCTGGGTCAGCTCGCCCAGGTGGCCGGGGGCGTAGATGCCGTCGGCGACCGTGATGGCACGCGTGACGGTGGTGGTGGCAGACTGGCAGTTCAACGGGACCTCTAAAACGGGACGATCTTGGCGGATTGCCCTGATTTATCAGAGGTCCCGTTGCTGTGTCTGCCCTGAACGGCACACCCGCAGATCCCTTGACTCAGCCCCCGAACCCTTAACTACGCGGCCTTGGCCCTTGAAGACCTGGAGAAAACTCTCGTCCGCCGCGATGAGTTCCGACCTCGCCGCCGGTATGTACTGACGAGCTCGCCGGAACACCCGGGCGAGCCGATCACAAGGGAGAATCCGGTGTCAGACAGTCATATGGAAGACGAGGCCGCCATCCAGGCCGTGCTGGTCGACTCCTACAGGGCGTGGGAGGCCGGCGACGCCGACGGCATGGTCGCCAACTACACCGCGGACGCGACCGCCATCATGACCGGCTCGCTCCGCGACAGCCGTGACGTGATCCGCGAGAACATGGCCCTGGGCTTCGAGGGGCCGCTCAAGGGCAGCTCCACCTTCAACAAGCAGCTCAGCCTCCGCTTCGTCGGCAGGGACGCCGCGATCGTCATCAGCGAATCCGGCATCCTGTTCCCCGGCGAGACCGGGGTTCCGGACGACCGGCGCAAGGTGAACGCGACCTGGGTCCTCGAGAAGCGGGACGGCCGGTGGCTGATCGCCGCCTATCACAACAGCCCGGTGCTGGCGCCTGGGCAGTGAACCCTTCCCCTGCCTACGAGTGAGGTTCAGGGACGAGCACTAAGTTGTTCTTTATCCAAAATCAGACGTATGTCGTGGCCGGGTTGTTGATGGCCACGTGGTGATCTATCCGCCCATGGCGGATTGTCACTGTACGTCGCCAGGAAAGGGGGTTGTGGCGGCAGTGGAGACGGGGCGTGGCGTGATGACGGGGGAAGAAGGCTTCGATCGCTTGGTCGGACCGTTCCGGACGGAGCTGCTGGCGTACTGCTACCGGATGCTCGGCTCGGCTCACGACGCAGAGGACCTGGTCCAGGACACCTACCTGAGGGCGTGGCGGGCGCGGGAGCAGTACGACGACGCTCGCAGCTCACCGCGCACCTGGCTCTACCGGATCGCGACGAACGCCTGCCTGACCGCCCTGGAGGTCCGCGGTCGCCGACCGCTGCCGTCGGGGATGGTGGCCGCGTCGGATCCGCTCGGGCCCCTCGTCCGGGGAGAGCACGCCGCCTGGCTCCAGCCCTTGCCGGACTCGTCGCTGGACGCGGGTGATCCGGCTGGGGCCGTGATCGACCGCAGCAGCCTGCGTCTGGCGTTCGCCGCCGCCCTGCAGCACCTGTCGGCGCGTCAGCGTGGTGCGCTGATTTTGCGTGACGTGCTCGGCTTCTCCGGGGCCGAGACGGCGGAAATCCTCGGCACCACCGTCGTGTCGGTGAACAGTTCCCTGCAGCGGGCGCGTGCTCGCATGGAGGAGGTCGGGGTCCGGCAGGAACGGGTCAGCGAGCCGTCCGTGGCCGAGCAGCGCGCCTGGCTCGAACGCTACATGAAGGCGTTCGAGCTCGCCGACGTCGAGGGCCTCAAGCGACTGCTCGCCGAGGACGTCATCATGGAGATGCCGCCGATGCTCAACTGGTTCTCCGGCCGCGGCAACTACGGCCTGTTCATGGAATGGGTCTTCGGGGCGGCCGGGAAGGACTGGATCCTCAGGGAGGTCACGGCCAACGGCGGCCAGCCCGGATTCGCCGCCTATCAGCGCGTCGGCGACGGGTACGGCCTGCACACGCTCCAGATCTTCACCGTCACCGACGAGGGCATCACCCGGAACTCGGTGTTCCAGGACCCCGACGTCTACGCGACCTTCGGCCTGGCGGCCAGGCTCGACGGCCAGGGACTTGCCGCCGCCGGGACCTAGTGCTCCATTCCTGAATGGGAGTGGAGATCCCTATCGACCTGGGGTGATGATGGTCTCAGGGGGGATTGCCATGCCGAAACTGCTGTACGCGCGTCCGCCGGTGGACGCCGAGGAGGACCGGCAGATCCGCAAGCTGGCCGGTGCCCGTCATGCCCCGGCCGACTGGATCATGAGAGCGCAGATGATCGTGTTCAGCTGGCAGGGCCTGCGCACCAGCGCCATCGCGGCCAAGCTCGGCTGTCACATGCAGACCGTGCGCGAGCGGATCGAGCGATTCAACGCCGAGGGCCTGGCCGGACTGGGCGACCGGCCCGGGACGGGTCGCAAACCACGGATCACCGAGGTCGAACGCGGACAGCTCATCGCGTTGGCGCGCTCGACCCCGCCCGGACGCCTGACCCGCGACGCGGCCGGCGACCTGGCCGCCACCGACGACAGCGGCCCGGCGCAGTGGACGCTGGACAGCCTGACCGCCGCCGCCCGCGCGCAGGGCATCGTCATCGCGCGCAGCCAGGTCCGCCGGATCCTGCGAGCGGAGAAGGTCCGCTGGCGACACACCCGCTCCTGGACCGAATCGACCGATCCGGACTTCGCCCCAAAAGAGCCACGATCATCGGCCTCTACACCCAGCCGCCGGCCGCGACCACGGTGATCTGCGCCGACGAGCTGGGGCCGGTGACCCCGCGCACCTTCGCACCCGCGCCCGCCTGGTCTCCCGACGGGCACCGGATCAAAGCCAGGTTGGAGTATTCACGCGGCACCGACAAGACCTGGGTCTACGGCGCGCTGCGCATCCGTGACGGCACCGAGCTCACCTTCTGCGCGCCCTCACGCAACAGCGACGGCTGGATCCAGTTGCTGGCCCGCATCGCAAAAGCCAACCGGCGTGGCGCGATCGTCGTCATCACCGACAACCTGTCCAGCCACTTCAGCTGGAAGGTCGGCCAATGGCTGGTCCGTCACCCGCGGATCCGTCAGGTGTTCATCCCGGTCAAGGCGTGCTGGCTGAACCTGGCCGAGGGCTGGTGGCGACTGCTACGCAAGGCGGCGTTCGCCGGGCAGACCTTCGCCGACGCCGTCGAGATCGCCCACGCGGTCGCCCTTGCCACCGCCCAGCTCAACGCCCACGCCCAGCCCTGGATCTGGGGGCGACCACCGCCACGGCCCCGGATCCTGCGCCGCAAGTTCGTCTACCTGCTTTGAGGAACGCAGCACTAGTACTACAGCAGCACCTGCCACGACCCGGCCAGCTCGTAGATCTCCTGGTCGAGAACGAACGACGCTGGCGGCCCCAGGACCGCCGGCCGCGACTCCCCCCACCAGCTATCGCGGCGCGGACGCCGAGCGGGCCGCACGCGCCCGAGCCGGGCGCGGCTGACGGCTGCCCGCGCCAGCCTGCTCCTTCGCGTGCAACGTGCGGATGATCTGCGGAATCAGGTTGAACAGGTCGCTGCGCTCGAAATCGTCGTCGTCCTTCGCCCTGCTCAGCAGCCGCCGCAAGCTCTCCGCGGTGACGACGGTGTGCAGGAACTCCCAGCCCTGCCACAGCACGTCCGGGCCGGTCGCGCGCCGCGCCGCCGTCTCCTTCAGGGAGACCAGCAGGTCCTCCCACTTACGTGGCTTCACCAGGTAGTAGGTCTCACCGTCGAGCTGGAAAACGACCGTCCGCTCCTCAACGGACGTTTTCGTCAGGTGCGGCTTGGTCTTCGTGGTGAACACCAGCTCCGGGTCGACGACGACCTCTTCCATCTCCGCCTCGCCGGCCGCCGCCTGGGCGTTGTCTTTCACCGCTGCGTCGCTCATCGTTCCCCCGAACGTGTCGATCCGCTGATCCCCTGAAGCCCCTATCATCGCGCGAGCGTGGAGCTTCTCGAGCGCCTGAGCGTGCCGTTACTTCGGCCCCAGGTCCACCACCGAGTACGGGCAGGCCGTCGCGAACGCCCGCCGTAGCCAGCGGTCGCCCTTGATACCTTTCACCGCCGCGGCGAACACGGTGACGTTGGAGCCCTTCGGCGTGAACACCAGCACCTTCGCCCGCTTCGGCACGATCGGTTTGCCCGCCGGCCCGTAGATGCCCGTGCCGACGTCCAGCCAGTAGGCGTGCTTGGCCAGCGAGCCGGCGCGGCCGACGACATGGTTGGCCAGCCCCAGCGCGTTGCTGTAGATCGTGCCGCGGGCGACACCGGTGTCGACGCGGATGGTGCGCTTGCCGATGTTCGCCGTCTCCCGCATGATCTTCTCGACGTGCTGGACGACCGGCCCGGCCGGCGACCGCAGGAACCGGTTCAGCGCCGCCTGGTTGTTGCGGACCCGCACCCGGTACGTGGCCACCGCCTCCTCCTGTTCCGGCGGATCAGGCCGTCTCGTCGTCAGGCTTGTGCACCTTCAACTCGATGCGCGGCACCGGCGGGTTACACAGCGTCTCCCATTCGACATCCGGGCCGTCGGTCAGCTGTATGGCCGTCACTGCTTGTCCGTCTTCCGAGCCGGGGCTGCCTCGTCGGCCGCTTGCTCCTGGTCGTCGGCGCTGGCTGGGCCGTCACTCCAGTTCTCCTCGACGAACGAGTGGTCGGCCAGCAGCGTCAGCTTCCGCGACTCGATCACCTTACGGATGAATGGCGAGTCCGCGATGTCGTACTGGCGGCCATCACGCATACCCAACACCGGCGCGTTCGCTTTCACAGTCAACATGCCCATGGCCAGCAGGAAAGCAGAAGCCTTATCCGCTGGGTCGGTGGATGCTCCACCCGGACTTACGTGTCGTGATCTTGCTTGGGTCAAGTCGCTGGGCGTTCGCACCAGTCCGAGAGTCAGCCGGCCGCGTCTGCCGGCGTTGAGCACCACCCTCTCTTGACCCTCGGCGAGGATGTTCTCCCCGGTCAGCGTCCGCCATCTCTTTTGGCCTCCGTGCGGTCAACGCATCCGTCCTCCACCGTCGCGGGGAAGCACCGCTCGCCGGTCATCGGTCGAACGTGGCCAAGCCCGATCTTCCGCGGAGGAGCGGAGGCAGACATCTCTCCTGAGCGACGTCACCCGACACAAAGACGCAAACCGCTTAAATGAGCACTAATCATGTTTGTAAGTGATCAATTGACCTTCAGTCAACCAATTGTTAGGCTCCAACCGCTTGATGATCTTCACATGGATCGGAGCTTTAGTGCACATCCCCCCCACGTCCTCGGCCCACCATGCGCGGAAACGCCTGCTGAGGGGAATCACGACGGGGCTGCTGATCACGCCCCTCCTCGCGATCGCCACCACTCCGTCGGCTTCGGCCGATCCCGCCCCCAGCACGCCCTCCCAGCAGAACCCCACTCCCACCGGCTCGCCGAAAACGCCCGTCGAGCTGCTGGGCGCGGCGACGGAGACAACTCGGTTCTGGAAGCACCCCGACGGCCGCGTGACCTCGGAGGTCTGGTCGAGGCCCGTTCGTGTCAAGCAGCGCGGCGCGTGGGCGTGGATCGATCCCACCCTGGCAGAGCAGAACGGCACCGTGAAGCCCAAGGTGATCAAGGGCGACCTCACCCTGTCCGCCGGGGGCAGCACCGGCCCGTTCACCATATTCAGCCCGAACCCCCAGCAGTCCTTGGCGCTGTCATGGCCCACCGACCTGCCCAAGCCCACACTGCAAGGCAGCCGAGCGACCTACCCTGACGCGGCCGGCCCCGGAGCCGACCTGGTGGTCACCGCGCTCCCCACCGGATTCCGGCAGGATGTGGTCCTGCGGACCCGGCCGGACAAGGCGCCCCAGCTGGAGATCCCAGTCAACGCCAAGGGACTGAAGCTGGTTGAGGCATCCGACGGCCGGCTGCGGCTTACCGATCAGCACGGCAAAAACGTCGCTGCTGCCCCCAAGCCCGCCCTGCGCGACACCATGGATCCCAAGGGCCGCGACCACCGCGGTAAGCGCGGCACCGTCGACGTCAAGGTGCGCACCGAGGGCGACCGCCAGACGCTGCTCCTCACGCCCGACTCCGGCTTCCTGGCCGACCCGGCCACCGCCTACCCGGTGACCATTACTTCCGCGTTCAGCATGGCGATCACCGCCGACACCGATGTCAACAGCGTCTACGACTTCAACAACGTCGACGGCCCGGCCCTCAAGGCGGGCACCGAGTCCAGCGGCGAGAAGGCCCGGGCCTACCTGAAGTTCGACGTCTCAGCGATGATCGGCCAAAACGTCAGCAACGCCACGCTCTCCCTGCTGAACATCGACGGCCCCAGCTGCGGCACAAAGGTGGGGGCCGGCATTCAGGTCCGCCGCGTCACCAGCGCGTGGGATCCCTTCACCCTCACCTGGTCTCCTCAGCCGACCAACACCACCGAAAACGCCGTCATCAACACCAGCAGCGTCCACTCGGGATCCTGCGACCCCGCTCCGATGAACTGGGACATCACCGCCATTGCCCGGCAGTGGACGGGTGAAGCCGGTAACTACGGGCTGGTTCTCATCTCCCCTACCGAGGCCAAGAGCGCCAACTCCCGGGTCTTCCCCTCCTCCGAAGACACCGACTTCAACAGCCCACCCAAGCTCACCGCTACCTTCACCCCGGCCGGCGGCCCCACCGTCGTCAGTCCTGCCGGACCAGACGGCGTGGAGGTCTTCACCGCCCCCAACAACTGGGGGACGGATGCGCTGCCCGTCGCCGAGGCGCAGGCGCACGCCCTGAGCTCGGCGTACGATCGCGCTGAAGCCCATCCGGACGCGCTTGCCCCGCCGCACCTTGATATGGTCAGCGGCCAGGTCATCGCCCCCGCCGCCACCGTAGAGGGTCGTGACCTCGGCTCTGCGGCACTGACCGGCGCGGCCTATCTAAGTAACGGCGCCACCGACTGGACGACCCCCGGCGAGTACACCGGTGCTGACACTGACCCGGACCCAGAAGGGCCAGCAGGTACGACCGAGAACTACACTTTCACCCCTCAGGTCCTTGACGTGGCCAACAGCACCAATCGACTCACTGCCATCGCCGATGAGGTGCTGGACTTGGACACTACCCAGCTGCCCGGCGCTAACAGCCTGTTCGCTGCCCGCCCCTGGCCCGAGCGGAACCAGGTTCTCCTCCAGGCAAAAGCAGTCACCCCAGAACTGCGACTGGCCTTGGCTCAGCGCTATGGCACCAATACAATCGCCATTTGGCTACGCCCCAATGCCTCTCTGCCGCAAGCCGACGAGAGTCGGGACAATGACGACGACGATTACGTCAACGGCGGAAGTGCATATACGATTAACGCTGGCGGCTCTTGCAGCACCGGATTTGCCTGGAGGGCTCCGGATAAGGACTACATGATCTCAGCCGGTCACTGTCTGCCGCGGGATCCTAACGATATTGGGGGTACTTCCATCGGCCTCCGCGTACACAGCACCTGGATTGACGGAAAAGGCACTGAGAAGCTTGCCGGGCAATCCACCTACTATGGCGACACCTCAGCAATCGGCATAATCATGAGAAAGCCCACTGCATCCATCTTCGTCGGTGGTGTCACTTCAACCGCGAAACGCTCAGTGGCAGGCCGATGGAGCCGCCGAGCTATCGTAGGCGACCAGTATTGCGTCGGCGGCAAGTCAACAGGCCAGACCTGCAGGTGGAAGGTCACCGACCTCGGTTGGAAGGTTGATTATAACAAACAGAACGGAGGCGCTTTCGCTGGCACGGCTCGCTGGGTCCATCGCGGTACGAGGGCTGGCACCTGCACGCGAGGCGGAGACTCCGGCGGGCCCGTCTACACCATTCGACCTGAGGATGGATATGTGGTGGCGAAGGGCATCCATAGCGGGAGCGACGATGTCGGAGCCTCGTCAAGTGAATGTGTAGAGTTCTTCACCGATATCCACGATGTCATCAAAGCGTACGGCGGCGACATCATGAAGCGCAAATAGCGAAGGAACACTCCGTGCCCGTTTCCGCCTTAAGGGGGCCTTGCTGTGCATTTCTTTTGGCATCATCGATGATGGTGTTGACAGCATGCAGCAGTCAGACAAACTGGCAGCGGATCAACATCGTGACGCTGTCGAATGACGGGTTAACCCTGACCGCAGAGCTGGCCTTCGGAGAGCCTAAGGCCGACGGCACCTACTGCGAGAAAGTAACGAAAACGGAAGTGATTGAGTCCCCCTCTCAAGTAATCCTTGGAGTTCAGGTGCTCAATTCCTGCGCCCCGCGCTTTCCATGGGAGCGGGCATATACCGCAGGGATAGAATACTCATTCCCTGTGAAGCTTAAGCTGAAAAAGCCACTTTCGGGACGTACTGTTCTCGACAAAGAGAGCCTGCTGTCCGTCAAGGTTAAGCAATCAAACAACGGGTCGTGAGTGACCCCTTCTCCTAGACGTTAGGTATGGCGGGGCCTTTGATGGCACCGCCATACCTACTTCTCTGTAATTAGCTAATACTTACGGCACGACCGTCGTGGCGCCACTTGCGTCGGACATCATGATTCTCCTCGGGCTCATGGGTAGGTGAGAACCGGCCATGCCCCGGCGCCGTGCAGGCCCAGCCGGGAAAGGTCAGTAGCAGCTACAGACAGGCGAGCAGCGGTCATGGCCTTTGCCGTGTGGAAGCGTCCCACTGGCCGTGTGGCACCACTGGTCGATGCGGGCGTACACGTCCCGCGGCGAGTTGCCCGCCGTAGCGCTGACGTTGAGCGCCCACCTCTCCAGATCGGCGACCTCCGTGTAGGCCGTCCGGACCAGGTCACCGATGCGGGAGCCGACCGTCGTCAGCGGGGCCGTGTGGCCCGCCCGGTCGAGAATGATCTTCGCCTCGCCCAGGTGCAGCAGCGCCGCTTTCACATGCCGGGCGAACTGCTGCGCATCAACCGGGTCGAGCGGCAGCAGTTCGGGCTGGGTCTCGTCGAGGCGGGGCAGTTCGACCATCAGCGGCGCGATGGCCCGCAGCACGCTTCCGGCGAGGTCCTCACATGACGTCGTCAGGATGGTCGAGGGGTGCCGGCGGACCGCTTCGTAGGCGGCGATGACGACGTGCCGGGCGAAGGAATCCGGTACGGCACCGGCCTGTTCCTGCGACTGCAGGACTAAACCCTGTTCCGGGAGCGGATCACGCGTTCGAGGACTCGCCCGCACAGTGCTCTCCGGTCCGGGCGCACGAGACGTGGCGCGTGACCTCACCCCCTGAGTCAGGAGAAGCAATCCAGCCCGGTGAGTTCGCCGGAGAGGGCCCACAGCCGGGACGCGGAATCGGGATCGATCGCCCACGTCTTGACGCCGCCGACGAGCATGTCGTCGGTGGTCGCGGGTTCGGCGATGTCGCAGTCCTGGCAGTAGGCGCCGCCGTACTCGTCGAGCAGGGGTGAGGTGGCCGCCCATACGGCCGTCGCCGCACCCTGCGCCGGGGTTTTGAAGCCGTCGGCATGGCGGCCCTCCGGGGTGATCCAGCCCTGGGCGATCTGCTGCTCGCGGGGGATGCGCCGTTGCAGCGGGGTGAGGATGCTGCCCGGGTGCACCGCGAAGGCACGCACGCCGTCGGCCGCGCCGAGGGCGTCGAGATGGACGGCGAACAGGGCGTTGGCCGTCTTGGACTGTCCGTAGGCGAGCCAGTGGTCATAGCCGTGGCGGAAGTGCGGGTCGTCCCAGCGGATGTCCGACAGGAAGTGCCCGGACGAAGCGACGGACACCACCCGCGCCCCGGTAGGGGCCAGGGCCGGGCGCAGGCGGTTGACCAGGGCGTAGTGCCCGAGGTGGTTGATGGCGAAGTGCGGTTCCCACCCCGGACCGATGAGCGTGTTCGGGTAGGCCATGACACCCGCGTTGTCGATGACGATGTCGAGGGGCCGGCCGGTCTCCAGGAACCGGTCACTGAACATCCGGATGCTGTCGGGGTCTGCCAGGTCGAGTTCCCGCACCTCCGTCCGCGGAATGCCGCACAGCGCCTCCGTCGCCACGGCGGGACGGCGGGCGGGCACGGTGACGTGCGCCCCGGCGTGGGCCAGCGCGCTCGTGGCCTCCAGCCCAAGACCTGAGTAGCCGCCGGTGATCAGGACGTTCTTGCCGGACAGCTCGATGCCGGCCAGGACTTCGTCCGCCGTGCTGTGCGCGTTGAATCCCGAGCCGATCTTGTGTTGCGTGATTGCCATGGGCTCGACGTTAAAATCTAGAGTGCAATCTAGGTCAAGCTATGGCGGTGCGGCATGAGCAGGGACGCGGACGGCCTTTCCATCGGAGACGTCGCGAAGGCGACCGGCCTGGGTGTGCACGCCTTGCGGTTCTTCGAGCGTGAGGAGCTCTTCATCCGTCCGATTCCGCGCACGGCCGGAGGGCGGCGCGTCTACGGACCGGCGGACGTGGAGTGGCTCCTGTTGTGCAACCGGCTGCGAGAATCCGGCATGCCCATCGCCACCCTGAAGGGGTTCGCTCGGCTCGTCCGATCGGGTCCGGGCAACGAGGCGGAGCGGCTCGCGCTCCTGGAGGAGCACGAAAGAACCGTCCGGGACAGGATCGCCGATCTGATGGCCAGCCTGGAGATCATCCATGGCAAGGTCGTCACCTATCGCAAGCACGTCGAGGAGGGAACCGCGGCCGGACTCTGGTCGCCGACACCCTCCGCGTAGCCGTGGCCAAGCCCCCCTCCCGCACCCGCTGTCCGCGCCGGCGGCCGCTGGGACCTGATGCCACCCTGGCCGCCGTCACAACGGCGGCCAGGGGCTCCTGCTGGCAGTGACGGCCCAGGATGACCCGCACATGCGCGGGCAGACCTGATGACACCGGCTCAGGCCGGGGCGGGCAGATGGATCGAGGCGAGCTTGGCTGGGTCGATGACGATGTGGATGCCGGTGATCCGGCCTTCGGTGACTGTGAAGGCGATGACGGAGAGAGGGGTTCCGTCGGGGCGCCAGGACATGTGGCCGGGGATGCCGTTGACCAGCACGGGTTGGTGACGGGCGACCTCGCCGGAGAACATGCGGGCGCCGGCGGCGACCTCGGTGGCGCCGAGGGTGACGACCACGCCGCCGGGGGTGTCGACGGTCAGCTTCACATTCGGGTCGAGGACCCGCAGGAGCGCTTCGAAGTCGCCGCTGAGGGCGGCGGCGCGGAATGCCTGGACGACCTCTCGGTGCTCGCGGCCGGGGCCCGCCGGCCGGTCCGTGGCTTGGACCTTGCGGCGGGCGCGGCTGGCGATCATCTTGGTGGCGTCGGTGGATTTGCCTAAGATCTGGCCGATTTCGTGGAACGGGACCGCGAACATGTCGTGCAGGACGAACGCCAGGCGCTCGCTCGGGGTGAGCGAGTCGAGCACGACGAGCAGGGCGAGGCCCACCGAATCGGCCAGCGCCACCTGCTCGTCCGGCGCGGGGTCGTCGGCCGGCGTCACCACGAGGTCCGCGAACTCCTGCCCGTAGGCGGTTTCGGGACGGGCTCGGCGGGATCTCAGGAGGTCCAGGCTGATCCGACCGACAACGGTGGTCAGCCAACCCGCCAGGTTGCCGATGGTCGCCTCGTCCTGGCGGACGAGGCGCATCCAGGCTTCCTGGACCACGTCCTCGGCGTCGGCGTGCGAGCCCAGCACGCGGTACGCGAGGGCGCGCAGCCGATCGCGCTGGGCTTCGAACGCCTCGGTCACGAGGCCGGACGGGTGGGTGGTCACGGCTTCCGCTGCTGACGGAGCGAGACCCGGTTGCCGTCCGGGTCCACCGCCTCGATGCGGACCCCGAACGGATAGTCCACGGGTTCGGGCTCTTCGAAGGTGACGCCACGCCGGCGCAGGATCTCGAAGTCCTTTCGCAAATCATCGGATTCGAGGATCAGCGGACCGGGCGCGGCGTGCCGGCCCACGTCGCCCGGCTGTCCCGCGGCCGCCGCATGCGACCACAGGAGGATCTGCATCGGGCTGTCGGGGACGCCGACGGTGAGGAACCGTCCGTCGGGCCCCGAGAAGTCGATCCGCTTTTCCAGGCCGAGTCCCTCGGTGTAGAACTCCAGCGCGCGGTCCTGATCGGTGACGTAGATCGTCACGTACATGATGTCGGTCAGCATCCTGTTCTCGATTCACTCGTTGGTGCGACGGCCGTTCGTATTCGGTCGTCGCACCTATGACGAGCACCGACGGGAGAAGGTAACAGGTCCGGTCCGCCGGAGCGGTCACCAGGGCGCATGCCGGTGCGGCTCGGCAGCGCGCGTCCGGGCCCGGCACATGATTCAGCTGATCGAAACGGAGCGCCCCCCGCCAGGGAGTCGGCCGCCGCGATCGTCTGCGCCCCGCAGGTGGCCCTGGTCCACCTGGAGCAGCCGGGCCCGGGTCAGTGCGGGCACGTTCGGCTTCTCGATCGGCACCAGGCCGACGTTCATGGCCGACGGACGTCAGCAGCCGCCGGCCAAGCGATCGACGAAGGTGTCAGTCGAGGGACAGCCCTGCGGCCGGAGTCACCCGGGCGGCCCGGCGCGCCGGGAGAACAGCGGCGAGGAGTCCGGCCAGGGCGGCGGTGAGGACGACGACGCCGAGTGATGGCCAGGGGATTTGCATGGTGGCGTCGCTGAGGGCCCGCTTCACGAGCGTCTCGTAGCCGACCCAGGCGAACCCGACGCCGATCACGGTGCCGAGCAGGGCGGCCACCACCGACAGCAGCACCGCCTCGGTCGCCAGCATCCGCCGCAGCTGCCTGCGGGTGAGCCCGAGCGCGCGCAGCATCGCGTGTTCGCGGGCGCGTTCGAGTACGGAGAGCCCCAGGGTGTTCGCGATCCCGATCAGGGCGATCACCACGGCGATGCCGAGCAGGCCGAGCGCTGACCAGGTGTAGATTCCCAGCTGTCGGTCCAGCGACTCCCAGGTCCGCAACCCGTTCTCGATCGTCGCGCCGACCGGATCCGCCAGCTCGTCCAGGTCACCGCTGAGTTGAGCCGGGTCGGCGCCGGGGGAGGCGCGGATCCAGATGGCATGCGGCTCGGGAGCGTCGGTGAGCGTCGCCAGAGTCTCGGGCGCGACCACGCCCGCCGGGCCCCAGCCGGTGCCGACGGCGACCTGCAACTGGGCTCGCCGGTCGCCGACGCGCACCGTGACCCGGCCACCGGGCCGGAGACTCAGGCCCTTGTCGAAGGCCTCGGAATCGATTCTGATCTTCCCCGGCTCGACCCGTGCGAACACCCCGCCGTCGCGGGCCACTTGCTCCGCGGCCGGCGCGGTGACAACCGGGATCGGTCCGTCGAGCCCGGACACTCGGGCCGTGGCGCCGTCCACCGGAACGGCCCGCTCCACACCGGTTGTGCGACGTACCTGGTTGAGGAGGTCAGTGGTGACCGGTCCCTCGGGCGAGGTGAGCGCGACATCGATGGGGTGGTCCCTACCGATCTGCTCATCCAACGACGTACGCCACGTGGCCATCCCGGTGAGTACGGCGGTCGTCAGGGTGACGCCGACCAGCAGGGAGGCAGTGGTGGTGGCGGTCCGGCGCGGATTGCGCACAGCGTTCTTGGTCGCCAGCCGCCCGGCGGGGCCGAGCAGCGCGCCGGTGATCCAGACCAGGCGGGGGACGAGTACCGGCCCGAAGAGGAGTACGCCGGCGAACACCGATCCTCCGCCGCCCAGCATGAGCGCCGTACTGCCCTGGACCATCGCCACCCCGAGCAGGGTCGGCCCGGTGACCAGGAGGAGCGCAGCGAGCGCCAGCCGCGCCAGGCCGGTGGCCGTGTGCACGTCGACCGCGCCATCCGGGCGCAGCGCCGCCAGCGGGCTCACCCGGACCACACGCCGGGTCGGCAACCAGGACGCGACCATGGTGACCACCAGGCCGACGGCGAACCCTCCCAGCAGCCAGAGCGTGGGCAGCTCGGCGGCGCCCATGGGGACGGTGGGCGCGAGGGCGCTGATCAGGGCGATCAGCCCGTAGCCGAGACCGATGCCGACCAGTGTCCCGGTCAGCGACGCGAGCACCCCGACGACGGCCGCCTCGCGGCGTACCGAACGCACCACCTGCCGCCGGGTCGCGCCGACGCAGCGCAGCAGTGCGAAGTCGCGGAGTCGTTGCGCGAACAGGATGGAGAACGTGTTCGCGATGACCAGGACCGCGACGAAGAGCGCGATGCCGACGAACAACAGCAGCATCACCGACAAGCTGTCCACCCTGTTCTGGACATAGGTCAGCCGCTCCGCGGTGAACGCCTCCGGCGACAGCACCTTCGCGCCTTCCGGGAGCTGACCTACCTCCCCGCGCACCGCCACCGAGCCCAGATGGAGGTGGTCGCGCCACTTCAACAACTGCGGCCAGGTGACGTACACCGAGGCCTGGGCCGGGGGCGAGGGCGACTCCACGAGACCGACCACTCGTACGTCGGTCGCGGCGGCGCCCTCGCCGATCCGGACCCGGTCGCCGACCGCGATGTCCGCGGCCAAGGCGGAATACACGTCCACCACGGCCTCGCCCGTGCGTGCCGGGAAGCGACCCGAGCTGAGCTCCTGCCAGCGCCACCCCTCCGAGGTGGTGATCGGCCCCACGGTCGTTCCGGAGAGCCGCCGGCCGCCCGCGCGCGCCGGCAGCGTTGCCCGGCCGATCGCGGATGCGTTCTCGCCGTGTCGCTCGGCGAATGCGATCACGGCCTCCGCGTCCAGCTCGGCCGATGGCCACCCCGCCGGCGAGACCACGTGGTCGGCATTGCGGTACGGCGCCCCCAGACCGTCCATGAGTCCGCTACGTGCCCCGGACGTGAGCACGCCGACCACGACGGCGAAGGTGACTGCGACGGTGACCGCGATCGCCGCTGCGACGTACCTGCGGATGTGGATGCGCAGCGACGCGAGGAAGACGGTACGCATCAGGCGATCCGCCCGTCCTGCATGGTGACCACGTCGTCGGCGTACGCCGCCGCGTCCCGCTCGTGGGTGACCATCACGACGGTCTGGCCGAGCTCGCGCGCCGACCGGCGCAGGTGACCCAGCACCTCCGCCGACGTGGTGCTGTCCAGGTTCCCGGTGGGCTCGTCGGCGAACAGCAGGTCCGGCTGAGTGATCAGGGCCCGGGCGATCGCGACCCGCTGCTGCTGGCCGCCGGACAGCTCCGTGGGCCGGTGGCCGAGCCTGTCGGCGACGCCGAGGGCATCGGCGAGCATGCGCGCGCGCTCCCGCGCCGCGTCGTCGATCCGGCGACCGCCAAGCTCGAGCGGGACCACGATGTTCTCGCCCGCGGTGAGCATGGGCAGCAGGTTGAACGACTGGAACACGAAGCCGATGTGCTCGCGGCGGAAGATCGTGAGCGCGTCGTCATCGAGTGATCCGAGGTCGATGCCGGCCACGGTGACGGTGCCGCCGCTGGGCTGGTCGAGTCCGGCCAGGCAGTGCATCAGCGTGGACTTGCCCGACCCGCTCGGCCCCATGATCGCGGTGAACCTGCCTCGTGGGAGGTCGAGGTCGATGCCGCGCAGGGCATGCACCTGGGCATCGCCTTGGCCGTAGGTCTTGGTCAGGTCCCGCGCGCTGGCGGCCACGGTTTCCTGAGCGGCTTGCTGGGTGGTGGTCGTCATGGCATGGAGGCTTTCGGCTGACGGCTGGAATCGATGCCGATGCCGGCGGGCTCGGGGTCGCCCGGAAGGATGTCGACGGGTGATGCGGCGACACCGACAGGCGCCGCGCCGACGACTGCAACGGCGGCGACAACGGCCGATCGGGTACAGCGCGCTGCTGTTCGTGCCGGCTCCCGGTAGGTCATGCCTGTAGTCAAGGCAGGATGGTGTTGCCAGCACGTATGTGGTTTTCGATATGCCGACGATATGCTCCGGCGCGTAGCCTCGAGAGCATGCGTGTGTTGATCGTCGAGGACGAGCCCTACCTGGCAGAAGCCGTCCGCGATGGCCTACGCCTGGAAGCGATCGCCTCCGACATCGCCGGTGACGGTGACACCGCTCTGGAACTGCTGGGCATCAACGCCTACGACATCGCCGTCCTCGACCGCGATATCCCCGGCCCCTCCGGCGACGAGGTCGCCAAGCGCATCGTCGCCTCCGGCAGCGGCACGCCCATCCTCATGCTCACCGCTGCCGACCGGCTCGACGACAAGGCCACCGGGTTCGGGCTCGGCGCCGACGACTACCTCACGAAGCCCTTCGAACTCCAAGAACTCGTGCTCCGTCTCAGAGCACTCGACCGCAGGCGCGCGTACAACAGGCCGCCTGTGCGAGAGATCGCGGGTCTGCGGCTGGATCCGTTCCGCCGCGAGGTCTACCGCGACGGCCGCTACGTCGCGCTCACCCGGAAACAGTTCGCCGTGCTCGAAGTCCTCGTCGCTGCCGAAGGCGGTGTCGTCAGCGCCGAAGAACTCTTGGAGCGAGCGTGGGACGAGAACGCCGATCCCTTCACCAACGCCGTGCGCATCACCGTCTCGGCACTGCGTAAACGCCTCGGCGGACCCGGGATCATCGCCACCGTGGCCGGCGCCGGCTACCGCATCGACCCGGCACCCGGCACCGGGCGTGAGGCAGGAGACCGTGGATAGAGTGCTCGGGTTGAGCGTCCGCCTCAAATTCACCCTCAGCTACGCCGGATTCCTCATGCTTGCCGGCGTCTTGCTGCTCGCGGCGGTGTGGGTGTTCCTGCGTGTCGACGGTGCGACCAGGATTACCCCGGGGTCAGTTCCCAAACGCTTCCTTCTCCTGCACGACTTCGCGCCGGCCGTGGGCACGGTGCTGATCTTCCTGCTGGTGTTCGGTCTCCTGGGAGGGTGGATTCTCGCCGGCCGCATGCTCGCCCCGCTGACCCGTATCACGGACGCTGCACGCATGGCCGCGAACGGGTCGCTCTCCCACCGGATCCAGTTGGAAGGCCGCAAGGACGAGTTCCGCGAACTCGCCGACGCCTTCGACACGATGCTCGCACGGATCGAAGCACACGTCGCCGGACAGCAGAGATTCGCAGCCAACGCCTCTCACGAACTGCGCACCCCGCTGACGATCTCGCAGTCACTTCTCGACGTGGCCCGCAATGATCCGACACACGACCACGGCGAACTCGTCGACCGCCTTCACGCCGTCAACGCTCGAGCGATCGACCTGACTGAGGCGCTACTCGTGCTCAGCCGCGCTGAGCAGCGGTCCTTCACCCGAGAACCTGTCGACCTGTCCCTACTCGTGGACGAGGCCACCGAGACACTGCTCCCGCTCGCCGAGAAACGCGGTGTCACCATCCACACCTCCGGTGACATTACCCCGGCTGTCGGGTCGCAGGCGCTCCTGCTGCAGATGACGACGAACCTTGTGCACAACGCCATCGTGCACAACCTGCCCGAACAGGGCGCCGTGTGGGTGAAGACCAGCGTCCGCCCCGAGACCGTGGTGCTCACTGTCGAGAACACCGGTGAGGAGCTGTCCCCACAGCTGGTCTCGACGCTCACCGAACCGTTTCAGCGCGGCACCGGAAGAATACGCAACGACCACGCAGGCGTCGGCCTCGGCCTGGCGATCGTCAAGAGCATCACCCAAGTACACGACGGATCCCTCACCGTCGTCCCGCGCCCTGCGGGTGGACTCCGTATCGTCGTTCAACTGCCCCGAGCCAACTTGAGGTTCTCCCGGTAGGCCAGTCAAGACTGTCGTGCCGATACGGCACCCCGTGCTGTTCGGCCCGCCGCACCATCAGGTGCTCAAGGATCACCTGCTGCGTGACCCGCACGATCGCCGCCTGGGCGTCAAGACGCTGCACCTGGGGCTGGTGGAGGACACGGTGCCGGTGCCCGAGCGGTCGGTGAGCGCAGACTCAGACGCAGTTTCTCGGCTTCAGGGACTTGGACCAGGCCGGGAGTACGTCGGTGATCTGCGGACAGGTCATGGACCAGAGTGCACGCCCTCGCCCCGGCGCGAGTTCCTGGCCGCCCAGGAGGACGTAGGTGGTCTTGTCGAAGATGAGGGATTCGCGGCCCCGGTTGTCCACCCGGGTCACGGCGATGCCCGATTTGCCGGTGGCGTCCTTGAGCTCTTCCATCTCGTTACCGTGTTCGGCCAGCTTGTGCCGGAGCTGCTCCTGGTCGGTCGGCCACCCATGGAGCTCGGCGTAGGCGGGGCCGCCATGGGTGCGGCTGGGGCACCGGGGCAGGAGTTCCTTGTACTCGCGGCCCTGGGGGATGGACTTCGCCGGCTTGTGCCAGATGAGTTCTGGGCGGGGCCGTCGACGGACTCCCAGACCTCGCCCGTAATGTGGCGCGGAAGGACGTTGGGAACCCCGTTCTCGCTGCGCGACTCCGCGATCCGCTCGTAGTGGAGGTGCTGGTCGTCGCGGGGTTCCGGCCACGGGGCGGAGGCCGCGGCCTCGGCCGCCAGCCTCAGGACCTCGGCGGCGCTCGCGGGCCTTCAGTGAGGCGAGCGCATGGGCGAGAGGGCGGCGTACGGCATGCGCGCTCGCCCGCTCAAGAGCTTGTTCGGCGGCGTCGTCGGCGTCGGGAAGCACGCCCATTTTCGAGTACGCCTTGTAGCGGTGTATCTCGGCGCGCTGATGCCGACGGATGAAGTTGGTCGCGATGCCGTACAACCAGGGGAGGGCCTCCGGACGGGCGATGTCGTAGTCGCGGCGCTGCCTGAACGCGGCGAGGAACGTCTCGGAGACGACGTCGTCGGCCGCATTCCCGGCATGGCCATCACCCGTAAGCGGACGACGGTGCCCGGTACCGGCCAGGCCGTCCGGATCACGGTCGTCATGGGGGAAGAGGTTCAGATCAACCGCACGTAGTACCACGAATTGCCGTTCCAGGGGGCGGCGAGGTCGAAGCAGGCCCTGGTGATGTGGTTGTAGTCGTAGGACCTGACGGCTTCACAGACCCATGCGGCGCTGTAAGGGCCGACATACTGCCAGGTGCCGTCCGACGGCAGATCCTCATCGGCTTGGGCAGGGTCGCTGACCATGGTGACGGCGATGAGAGTTCCCGCGAGCAGTGCCGTGACGCGCTTGAGCATCTTCTTGTTCCTTAGTGTGACGTCATCGCTTGATGACGTGATTTCGGGATGGCTGTCTGTCGTGGACGGCGTGGAGCGGATCGCAGCGCGAGTCGGCGCTCGATGCCGATGAT
Organism: Streptosporangium brasiliense; assembly: GCF_030811595.1. NCBI lineage: Bacteria > Bacillati > Actinomycetota > Actinomycetes > Streptosporangiales > Streptosporangiaceae > Streptosporangium > Streptosporangium brasiliense. The sequence continues at coordinate 7,230,346 of NZ_JAUSRB010000002.1, read as the reverse complement.
CGAGTTGGTGGCTGCCGGCCGCGGGCGCGCCCCGGCCGGCAGCGGCTCATACCGACAGATCACGGTTGACGGTGTCGGCGTAGACCGGCCGGGCCCGCTGCTCGAAGGCCCGGGCGGACCCGTCGGCAGCCGCCGGGGTCGCCGAGCGCGGCCCCACGTGGTAGGCCTTGCCGTACCAGATCTTGGTGATCTTGCTGTCCTTGAAGCTGTGGCGCATTCCGTGGAGGGGCCGGGTGTGCTGCCCTGCCCGCCTCCGTTCAGCAGAGCGGCGCCCAGGGTCAGATCCACTCCGTGCACGCGTGCCTGGTCCAGCTGCCCGCTGTGACACGCCCCTCGGCGGGCACGTCCACGCAGACCATTACCTGGGCTTCGGGCGCGTAGAACATGGTCGTGCGCAGGCGGACCCCCGGGATCTCGTTGGCATGGACTCGCTGCGGCGGCCTTCCGTGGCCGATCCACGGCCGATCGCCGACCTCCTCGCGGTAGATCGACACCTTGTAAACCCCGGCGACGGTGGGGTCAAAAGCGCCCCAGTTGGTGGAGCATCTGGGTCCCCAGAACACCCGCAACACCCCGCGGTCGGTGGTGACCTTGGCGCCTTCCTTCTTCGGTACATAGGAGCCGGCGTTGCAGCCGGTGGTGGAGGCCAGCGTGGCGTCGCACCCGTAGCCCTGGCAACGGGGCCCGGCGGCGGAGGCGGAGGCGGGCAGGGCCGCGGTCAGTCCGGCTACGGCCAGCAGGACGGCCGCCGCCTGAGCGATGGATCGTTTCATGCCGATCAGTTTCCACAGCGGTTCCCATGCCCCGACAGTCGGGAAATCGCGGGACACTCCCGGGCTCAAAGGGGGACACGCAGCTCCACGAGCGTGCCTTCCCCCGGCGCGGACTCCACCGAGGTGCTCCCGCCGATCTCGGCGACGCGCCCCTCGATGGACTCACGCAGTCCCACTCCCCGGCCACGCGAGGTGAATCCCACGCCGTGGTCGAGCACTCCGACGACCACGAGGCCGCCCTCCACCCGCGCCCGGACCACGGCCTGCCCGGTGCCCGCGTACTTGCGCACGTTGGTCAGGGCCTCGCGCACCGCCCCGGACAGCGCCTCGACGGTGGCCACGGGCAGCACGGCGCCGGCGGCGCGCAGTCCCGCCGCGTTGAGATCGACCGTCAGCCCGGCGCGGATGGCCTGCTCGACGACCTCCTCCAAAGCGGCGGTCAGGTTGCTGCCGGAGCTGTCGTGGTCGCCACGCACGTAACCGCGCAGCCAGCGGGCTTCGGCGGCGACGTGGGCACGGACCTTCTCGTCGGCAAGCCATCCGTCGCGCACCAGCGCCTCCATCGTCTGGAGCACCCGGTCGTGCAGGATGCGCCCGTTGCGGGTGCGTTCCTGCTCGGCGGCCAGCCTGGCGACCTGCTCGCGGGTCTCGTCCAGCTCTGTGGCGTTGCGGCGCAGCAGGGCGGCGACGGACCAGGCGATGGCGGAGTCGACCCAGAAACCGATGGTATGCGGCACCGCGCCCAGCCAGAAGAAGCCGCTCCAGGCCTGCATGTACAGGTAGGCGGCCGCCAGTGGGACGGTGGCCGCCAGGGCCGCCCGCAGGGTGCGGAAGGCCACGCCGATGCCGATGGAGACCAGCAGCATGTAGGGCAGCATGAAATCGGGTCCGGAGTCCTTGATCGCGCTGCCCGCGACCATGGTCATCGTCATCGCGATCGCAGCGGTCAACACGGAGTCAGTGATGATCAGCCAGGCGGGCGGCACCCTCCTGCGCCGCCAGGTGAGGGCCACGACGAGCGCGCTCTCCAGGCCCAGGACGGCCAGCGCGGGCGCGAACCCCGGCACCTGCCTGCGCAGCCCGCTGTCGCCCACGAAATTGAGCGCGACGACCTCGGCGAAGGCGGCGACGCGGAAGAGGATGACCGTCCAGGCCAGCGCGCTCTCGGTGCGCTGGCGCGCCTCCCCGGGACCGCTCATCTCCTCCGCTCGATCCGGCGCAGCGCCGCGGCGATCAGCTGGGCCTTGTTGTCCACCTGCAGCTTGCGCCGGATGCGTTCGATGTGGGTGTCGACGGTCGACTTCTTGATGCCCATGCGCCGGGCGATCTGGTCGTAGGTGAAGCCCTGCGCGATGTAGGCGAGCGTCTCCTCCTCGCGCGGCGCCAGCCGTACGATCGGCTCGGGGTCCGGCGCCGGAGCGGCCAGGTGCGCGTGCAGGATGTCGGCGAGTCCCGCCGACAGGTAGAAGCCCCGGGCGGCGACGGTGCGCAGTGCGGTGGTCATGAGCTCGGCCGGGTCGCTCTTGGTCACGTACCCCCGGGCGCCGGCCCGGATGGCGTGCACCAGGTCGTCCGGCCTGGCGGAGGCGGACATCACCAGCACGTTGTACAGCGGCGACAGCTCGGCTATGGCGATCAGGCAAGGCTCGTCGACGCCGAGGTAGAGGTCCAGGATGAGCACGTCCAGATCGGTCCGGCCGTCCAGGACGTCAAGGTCGCGGCCGCTGAGCACCACCTCGAACTCGCCGGTGCTGTGCAGGAGGTGCTCCAGGCCGTGACGGATGAGATCGTGATCGTCGACGACCGCGATCTTGATCATGTCCCACTCCCGCATGAGCCAGCCTGACCCGCAAGATGATCTCATGCCAAGTCCCCTTTTAGGGGGACAGATCCACTACACGGGCAGCTGCGCCTGGCCCGCGCGTGACCCTGTCGGCGACCCGGGTCGTCGGCGCGGTCCGGCGGCATGCCGGGCATGGCCCGGACCTGGCTGTGGTGAGCGTCAACTTGCGGCAGGCCGACGGGGTGGTGCTGCTGTGCATGGCCTGGAACGGGCGACGCCTCGCTCCGCCGGACAGGTCAAGGGTTGATGCGGCCGAGGCGGCGGGCCATCTGTTCGACGGTGCCGGTGGGGGGCCAGGGGAAGTCGGGGAGGTCGGCACGGAGGGTGACCTGGCCGTGGAGGGCCGTCCAGAGGGTCACGGCGTCGGCGAAGGGGTCGGTGCTGGACGAGCGGCCGGCGCGTACGCAGGCGTCGAGGTTGTCGACGAGGGTCCGGAAGGCGTCGAGTCCCTGGCGGCCGGGGACGTCGGCGGCGGGGGCTTCGGGCTTGGGGCGGGCCCAGCCGAAGAGGACGCGGTAGCGGGCGGGTTCGCGGACGCCGAAGTCGACGTAGGCGGCGCAGCCTGCGAGCAGCGCCTCTACCGGGTCGTCGTGCGCTGTGACGGCGGCGGTGACCGCCTGGTGGAGTTGCGTGATCGCCTCGATGACGACCGCTTCGACGATGGCGTCCCGGTCGGGGAAGTGCGCGTAGATCGAGGGGGCGGCGATGCCGACCTCGCGGGCCACGGAGCGCAGGGTGACGGCCTGGTCGGAGCCGGTGCGGACGATGAGGGCGGTCGCCGCCCGGATGATCTCCTCGCGTAGCAGCAGGCCCTGCCCGCGCCGGTTCCGCGGCCGGGGCGAAGCGTCCTCGCCCTGGTCGGCGGGGAGCTCGGTAGCTGTGGGGGCCTTCTTCATGGCCGCAACTTTACAGGTGTTAGCCGATCGCTGTAGCGTCCCGTCATTAAGCTAACACCAGTAAGCTTATGTCCATAAGGACATCATGTGCATCGAGGACACGCCCGACCCGGAGTCAGGTCACCCGCGCCGCAGACCCGCACTGACGGCGCTCTGCCTGGCGCTGGCCGTCACCACCATCGACAACACCGTGCTCAACACGGCCCTGCCCGCACTCGCCGAGGCACTGCCGGCCTCCACCGCCGACCTCCAGTGGATCAACAACGCCTACACCCTGGTGTTCGCCGCGACGCTGATCACCGCGGGCAGCCTCGGCGCCCGGTTAAGGCGCCGCCGCGCACTGGTCGGAGGCCTGAGGCGCTGGCCATGGCGTCGGCGGCGGCCGTGCTGCTCACGGCGTTCGCCCACTGGGAACTGCGCACCGCCCACCCGACGGTCGACGTGCGGCTGTTCGCCGACCGGACGTTCAGCGTCGCGAGCGGCATCCTCGGGATCACCTTCTTCGCCCTGTTCGGCGTGCTGTTCGGCTACACCCAGTACCTGCAACTCGTCCACGGATTCAGCCCGTTCGCGGCCGGGCTCGGGGCTCTGCCGTTCGCGCTGTCGATGGCGGCCACCGCCGGCACCAGCGACCGCAGCACCGCCCGGTTCGGCCCCCGGAACACCATCGCCGCCGGACTTGCCGTCATGGCCGCCGGCCTGGGCGGTCTCTCCCTCGTCACCGTCACCACCCCGTTCGCCGTGCTCGCACTCACCATGGGAGCGGTGGGCGCGGGGATGGGCCTCGTCACGGTGCCGGCCGGCACGGCGACCGTGGCCGCCGTGCCACGCGAGAAGACGCCGGAGAAGGACAAGGTGTCGGTGTCATCCCACGGCGCATAGCTACCTCGCCGAGGCTGTCGGACCGCTGCACCACGTTCCCGCCTCGGCGGAATCCGTACTCGTCGCAGGCGCGCGGCTCGGAGTCACGGCGGAGAGCGCCGAGCTGCGGGTTCAGCCTCCGTGCACGGTGAGGGCGTAACCCTCGGGGCCGCGGAAGGTGAACATCCGGCCGAAGGGGCCGTCCTGCGGCGCGGTGAGGATGGGCACGCCGGCGGCGGCGAGCTGGTCGTGCAGGGCCTGGGCGTCGTCGGCGGCGAGCCACAGGGCGACGCCGATACCGGGCTGTCCGCTGTCGAGGTCGACCCCGGGCAGCGGCTCGCGGACGGCGAACGGGATCGGCTGGGTGGCGAAGACCACGGCGTGCGGGGGTGCGGCCGGGGCCCGGACCAGGCCGAGATGCTGCTCGAAGAAGACGGCGGCGGCCTCGAGGTCGCGCACTTGCAGGGCAAGGAAGTCGGGGCCGGTGACGGTGGCGGTCATGGGTGCTCCTGGGAGGGGCTGGGATCGAAGCTTCATGTCAGGACTTTGACATCTCGATGGTAGGTTCAGCCCGTCGTCTATGTCAAAATACTGACATGGAACAGGGGGGGAAACCCGCTCCGCCGCACGCGGCCGGGGACATCACCGAGCATGTGGGGTACCGGCTCAAGCGGGCCGCCGCGGCGCTGCGCGGCGCCATGGACAGGGCGCTGCGCGAGCACGGCCTGACCGTGCCGCAGTACTCCTGCCTGGAACTGCTGGACGAACGGCCGGGGATCTCAGGCGCCGAACTGGCCCGGAGCACCTTCGTCACGCGGCAGTCCTCCAGCGTCGTGCTACGCGGCCTGCAGGAGGGCGGGCTGGTCACCCGGCCCGCCGCCGCCGACCACGGCCGGGCTCTGCCGGTGCACCTCACCGAGGAGGGGAAGCGCCGCCTGACCGCGGCGCGCGCGGTGGTCTACGCGGTCGAACAGCGCATGATCGGCGCTATCCCGGACCGCCGCCTGGACGCCCTACTGGCCGATCTCGACCGGATGGCCGACGCCCTCGACGGATGAGCGGCCGACGGAGGTCCGGCCGCCCATCTGGCCGGTGACGCATTGATCTTGCACCTACCCGAAGCCCGGGAGGTGACGGTGCCTCAACCGGCGAAGTGAGGACGACGGTGGCCCTCATGCGCGCCGACGGGGGCGCCCTACTGACCATCGACCCCGCCGAGGCGGTGCGTGTCTGGAATCCAATCGCCGGCGGTTGGTACGCGGAGGCATTTGCTGCCTCAGCAGCAATCCCCTGGAAGATCCCGTTCCCTGGGACATTCCCGGATCGGTGGCGCGGCAGCGGGTGCCGGCGACGGCGCCAGGGGGCGGTGGTCAGGACTGCTTGGCGTAGTTGTAGACGGTGCTCCGGGAGATCCCGAGCAGGTCTGCGATGGTCTCGGTGGAACTCCTGGAGGCGAAGTAGCCGTCACGGTGCAGTTGCCTGACAAGGTCTTTCTTGGCGGCACGGCTGAGTGCTCGTGGGGTGGCGGCTCGTTCGGCGGCGAACGTCTCGATGACGTCACGCAACTCCCGCGCTGTACGGTCTCGCAGGGTCTCCAATGCCTCGCCTCGGTGCTCGACCTCGGTTGCCACCAGGTTGGCCAGGCTGAGCATCATGGGGGAGAGGGTCGACACGTCGAGGTTCAGGCAGAGTGCCGCGACGTAGCGGTCCTCGGCATTCTTGATCCCGATCGATGTGCTCTTGACCGGACGGCCGTCGGGGAACTGGTTGGGGTAGTTCTGGATCACGCTGGGGTAGTTCGGGTCCGCGATCCGGCGGAGCCCCAGCTCGGTGGCGGAGTCACCCACCTTGCGTCCGGACAGGTTGTTCTCGATGACGCGGATCGCGTGCTCTGGCTGGCGCAGGTCATGGAGGACCACTTCACACAGGCCTGGGAACATGCGGCCGATCGCGATCGCGATCTTCTCGGCTTCGAGCAGAAGGTGCTCGTCGGGGTCGTCATGGTTCACGCGCGGCTCTCCTCGTCTGGATTGCTGTCGGTGTCGAAGACGGTAGCCATCTTCTCCGCGGACTTGAGTCCGGCGCCGGTGAGGACGACGACGGTGGTCTCGTCAGGGCCGATGGTGCCGTCGGCCAGGAAGTGATCGAGGGCCGCTGCAGCGACGCTGCTGGTCGGCTCGGCGTACAGGCCACGCGAGGCCAACTTGCGCACGGCTGTACGGATCTGGTCCTCGGTGACTGCCACGGCCGCACCACCTGAGCGACGGATCGCCTCGACGGCCTCCGGGAGCCGGACCGGGTTGGCGATGGAGGCTCCTTCCGCGATCGTCGGGACCCGCGGTCCTCGGCTCTGCGGATCGATCCCGTTCACCGTGTCCGCGATGGTGGCCCAGTGCTCCGGTTGGCCGACCAGAAGTCTGGGGCGTCGGTCGATCTGACGCGCTTCGAGCAGCTCGCTGAACGCGATGTCACAGCCGAGGATGTTGCTGCCCGCACCCGCTACGAGCACGATGTTGTCAGGCGCCCTGAATCCGAGCGACTCCCACATCTCGTAGGCGATCGTCTTGGTGCCCTGCAGAAAGAACGGGTGCCAATTGTGGCTGGCATAGGGGATCTGCTCAGACTGACGGATCGCCTCGTCGGACACCTGGTCCCGGGTGCCTCCGACGAGTTCGATCTGGGCGCCGTACGCGCGTGCCTGAAGGATCTTGGCGGCCGACGTCGCTGCGGGGACGATGATCTTGGCGTGAATCCCGGCGGCAGCCGCGTAGGCCGCGACCGAGGAGCCGCCGTTGCCGGAGCTGTCCTCAAGGACGTGCGTCTCTCCCTGTCCGCGCAGGTGGGAGATCATCACCGTGATGCCGCGATCCTTGAAACTGGAGGTGGGGTTGAACCACTCGAGCTTGAAGTGGACGCGCAGCCCGTTCCAGTCCAGCGGCAGCATGGGGGTGAAGCCCTCTCCGAGACTCACCCGGTGTCGAGGGGAGACCGGGATCGCGGCCTGGTAGCGCCAAAGGGAGCGTTCGCCGGTGTCGATCCGGTCGGGCGTGAGCCCTGGCACCGGGCTGAGTGCGAGAGGCGTCCCGTCCTCACCGCGCCAGCGCCGGTCGGTGACCGCGTAACGCCGACCGGACCTGTCGTAGAGGAACGGGGTATTGATCACGGCGCTGCTGGTGTCGTTCATGGAGCTGTTGAAACCCTTCGACAGGTGGTTCCCCCGGCGAGGGGAACGTCAGATGAGTGGTCGAGGCACGTGGGATGGACAGACGGGTCAGCGCATCGGTCCGGTGGCCGCCGCGGGAACGTCGCCGGCTCGTGTTGTTCCGCGGGTCGTGGTGTCGGTCGCGCTGCGGCCGAGGACGGCGACGGCCACGGCATTGCCGCCCGCCGTCGGGGTCAGGTCCAGCCCGTTCCCCACGCCCATGGCGCGCGCCGCGAGAAATCCGTAGGCGTCGACGAGGAACGACGCAGAGACGGACCACACCATCGAGCGGGCGGGCAGCGACCCGAGGCCCTTGGCCTTCGCCCGTCATGGAGCAGTGGGCTGCAGGCTGCGCCCTGCAGGGAACGCTCGGTGCGGCCGGCACGTGTGTGTTCCAGGCACCCTCACAATGTTAGACAAATATTGCAACATTGCAAGAAAATTCTAAGTTGATATCCGTCGGCGCACGGGCTTGAGCAGCAACCGCTCGGCCGGTGGCGTCAGCGGGCCGTCGAGGGCGGAGTTACCGCCGTCCAGCGCGGTGATGTGGGGGGTGTCAGCGGTGGCCGGGGTCGTGTTGGGGGAGGGCTGCTGCGACGGCTTCTGAATCAACTCCTGGCATACGACCCACATCTCAGGCCCGGCCGGAACCTTCCGACGGCCCATCACGACCCGAGTCTGAATCCCGAAACTCCGCCTGGCCGGACCGTCAAGATCTTCAGGGCACTCCTGCCGGGCGACGCCGGCCAAGCGGAACCTTCATCGGCCGCGCCAGGCCTCGCCGCCGTCTTCTCGTGGACCGGAACATCCCCCGCCCTTGATCTCGATCGCATCCGTGACGGCATCGGGCAGCCAGGGGGCCCGCCTGCCCGGCAACCCCAGGGGGCGCCGGCTCGGCGTCCGTCCGTTCACGCCCGGGGTGCCCGCAGCATCACGGCGACGGTACGACTCGTGTGGCCGCCACAAGGTCGTGCAGGGCGGCCCGGTCGCGGCGCACCAGCAGTAGCGCGATCGAGACCCCGGCCAGGGCGTACGCCGCGACCAGGAGGGGCATGGCGAAGATCACTTCGTGACCGCGTGCCAGCCGGGACACCGCCATGTGACCGCACTGCCACGGAAGCAACTTCACAACGTTGCGTACCACGATCCGTGCTGTACCGGGCCGCTCCCCGCTGACCGTAGCCACAACGAGCCCGGCCCGTCGCTTGCCCCACGTGGCCTGGCGCCGCCCCGCCTCCCCGATGGTCAGACACGCCCCGACAGGCAGCGCGGTCAGCCCAGTGATCAGTAGATCGGTGCTCACCATGCCGAGCCCATCGAACACCCCTGCTCCCGCTAGGTGCAGCGGGACGAACACCACGGCAAGCAGGGTCAGCCAGGCGACGATCGCAAGATAGTCCCAGCCGGCTGCCACCAGCCTCGGGCGTAACTCTGCCCGGCCGACTTGCGTCTTCTTCAGCATGCGTTGCCTCCTTGACCAGCATGACGATTTCACCTGCGAGCGTTACGCCCACTCATTATGGCAAATATAAAGGGAGCCCGATCAACATCCTCGTCTCGGCTTGGTGGCTCACAGGATGACGTCCGTGCCGAAGAATTTCTTGCGGCACCAGGTATTCCTGAGACCGAGACAACTCGGAACGCCGGCGATATGTCGCGGCGATTTCAAGGCGAGCATTCTGGATTCGAGGACCACAATCCGGCCGCCGGACTTGATATCTGCAGAGCAATTCGGAAAAGCGGTGCGTCGGCCCCTTGTCGTGTCGGGGTGTGTCCAGTAAACGGGGTAACTCATTTGAATCAGTTCTGTCGGGTGGTCGAGATCGAGCGGCCTTCGAAGGTGATGGCAAAAGCGTTGAGAGCGGCTTTCCAGCGGGTGATCCAGCGTTTGTGGCCCTTGCCGGTCGGGTCCAGGCTCATGATCGCCACCAGCAGTCGAGAAACGCATCCACAAATGACTGAACGACTGACGGCCAAATGGGTCACGGTCCAAGGAGCCGGTCAGGTTTCTCCTTTGACCGCGCGCACGCTGACCGGGTCGATCGCGCATCGTGACCGGTCCAGCTCGCCTCGGGCGCCGGAATCGTCCAGCAGGACGCGGTACGGCAGGGACCAGCGCTCCTCCGGACCAGGGGTTGCGCCGAAAACATACAGTCCCGAAGTCGGCCATGTCCGTGGCGGGGTTGGGCATCGACGCCGCGGTACGTAAGCATTTCTCGATCGAGTCGGCGTGCGATTCCGCAGCATTTCCCGCGCTTGGCCGTTGCACCGGCACGGCCCGCAGGAGTCGCCGCGGACCGCTGCTCCGCGTTCGGCTCTTGCAGCCGTGAGTGAGGCTCTTGACCCTCACGTGGCGTCAGGCCGCATAGTCGGTGCCGTGGAGGATCACTGGACCGTGGGACGCGTGGCCGAGCTGGCCGGCGTGAGCGTCCGCACGCTGCATCACTATGACGAGATCAGTCTCGTTCGGCCGTCGGCGCGGACCGTGGCCGGGTACCGGGCCTATTCGGCGGGTGACGTGGAGCGGCTGCGGGAGGTGCTGGCCTACCGGCGGTTGGGCTTCGGGCTGCGGGAGGTTGCGGAACTGGTCGGCGACCCGTCCACCGACGCGGTCGCGCGCTTGCGCCGACTGCGCGGCCTGCTGCTGGAGCAGCGTGATCGCGCTGACGCCATGGTGGCGGCCATCGACAGGGAACTTGAGGCGCGGGCGAAAGGGCTGAAGGTGACACCGGAGGAGCAACTGGAGGTGCTCGGTGCACGGCTGTACGACGCGATCGGCGGCGCCTACACCGCGACACGGCGTACCGAGCCGCGGATCGCCGCGCAGATCTGGGACGCGCTCGGGGACGCGCAGACGGTGCTGAACGTCGGGGCCGGCACCGGCTCCTACGAGCCTGCTGATCGCGACGTGACCGCGGTGGAGCCATCGGCGGTCATGCGGGGGCAGCGGCCTCCCGGCTCGGCGCCGTGCGTGGCCGCCGCCGCGGAGAGCCTGCCGTTCGAGGACCACTCCTTCGACGTCGCGATGGCCGTCTCCACCGTTCACCACTGGGGGGACCCGATGGCGGGGCTGTGCGAGATGCGGCGCGTGGCCCGCCGCGTGGTGGTGCTCACGTTCGACACCGACGAGCCCGGATGGCAGGACCGGTTCTGGCTCACCCGCGACCACCTGCCCGAGTTCGCCGCCGTCCTCGCAGAATTTCCCTCGCTTGCCGGGATGGCCGACGCGATCGGCGCCCGCGCTGAGCCGGTGCCCATCCCGTGGGACTGCGCTGACGGCCTGTTCGAGGCGTACTGGCGCCGACCGGGGGCGTATCTGGAGGATCACGTGCGCCGTGCGATGTCGGTGTGGACGAGGGTCGGGCCGGAGGCCGAGCAGCGGGCGGTACGGAGCCTCAGCGACGACCTCGACTCCGGCCGGTGGGCCGAGCGCAACAGCGACCTCGCCGACCTCGACACGGCAGATCTCGGCCTCCGCCTGCTCATGGCTTGAACCGCGTCGCAGTGTCCATGTCATGTTGACGGAAGCGCGGAACAGCGGCCCGGTGGCGTAGCCGGCGCGGGCGAGGTAGAGCTTGAGCAGGGTGACATAGCCGTGCTCATCCAGCAGCACGGTGCGTACGCTGTCGCCCTTGCCGTGGATGCGGACCACGCCGTTGCATCTCCGCACGCGTAACCGGCGGATCGGCTGCGTCAAGGTGTTCATTCAGGACTGCCGCCGATCCGACTGGGCGCCCATCCCACCCACCGCGGTCTTCCACCTCGACGACTTCAGCAAGGTCGAGGAGGCCGAACCGCGCGCGCTCAGCGAGTACGTGATGGCTCAACTCGAGAAGGACGGCAACCTCGACCTGCCGGCCGATGACGGCACTCGGGCGGCGGTGGTCGTGCTCATGCGCACCGGGATCCGCGTGGGCGATCTGATCCGGCTGCCCTCCCAACCGATCACCGATCACCTACGGGAGGGTCTGGCTGCGGCCGATGATGTCCAGGACGGCGTCCCTGGTCTGGCGGAAGGCGGCGATGGTGTCGTCGGCGGCCGCGGTGACGGCCTGTTCGGCGGGTGCGGCCGCGGGTTCGAGGAGCAGGGCCACGGTGTCGGCGAGGACATCGCCGGGGTCGCCGGCGCTGGGCGGGGCGGAGTCCGGGGCGGACATGGTGGTGCCGAAGCCGACGAGCACGGCGTGCATGGCGTAGGACTGGTCGGCCGGCGGGCGGTCCTGGCGGAGTAGTCCGTGCCGGCGCAGGATCGGCATGACCGCCTCGCACATGGCGCTGGGCTGGGTGCGGTCGAACAGATCGCGGTCGCCGGCCTGCTCGGTGAGCAGCCGCAGGAGGCCGGCGTCCTTGGTGGTGAGGCGGCGTGCCAGCGGGGAGCGCAGCCCGGTGCGGATCAGCAGCGGGGCCAGGTGGCGCGGCAGTACGGCGGCGGGGTCGGCGGTGATGCCGGCGATGACCGCCTCCAGGAAGGCCAGCAGTTCGCGGGCGAACAGGCCGAGGATGAGGTCTTCCTTGGTGGGCCAGTACAGGTAGACGGTGCCCTTGCCGACCCCTGCCGCTGCGGCGATCTCGCTGACGGTGACCTTGCGCACGCCGTGATCGGTCACCAGCTCGCGTGCGCTGTCCAGGATGCGGGCGGCTTTGCGCGAGTGGTGCTCGATCAGCTGGCTCACCGTGCTGTCCTCCGTTTTCGTGCTGTCAGGATGTTCGGCTTCGGTCAGAGGGCGGCAACGTCGAGGTTTTTGGCCCGCATGTCCTTGTTGTTGAACATTCTCCTGCCCATGGCCTTGCCGACGCCCGGCATCCGCATCAGGTGCATCATCCCAGCTCGCAGGAGCTGCTCCTTACGGTCATGCGGGGTGAAGATGCGCCGTCCGGGCAGGGCGCTTTCCTGCTGCAGGTGAATGAACGGCCTCATCCGCGCCTCCCAGGCCCGCAACGCCCCGGGCAGGTCACCGGGATGGCGCTGCAACATGGTGCCCAGCAGCTCGCCGCCGGCCATGCCGCTGGAGGCGCCCATGCCCGCGTACAGGGTGACGCACCAGGCGGAGTCGCCGATCAGGACGGCCCGGCCGCGGTGCCAGCGCGGCATCTTGACCTGCTGCACCGAGTCGAACAGCGCGTCGGGTGCCTGCTCGTAGCGTGTCAGCAGCCCTTCCAGCAAGGGGCCGGTGGGTTCGGGGCCGTAGGCGGCGCGGATGGACTCGATGGGCGGGCGGCGGAACTCGGCGTCGATGTCGCCGGTGCGGTAGGAGAACAGCAGGCTCGGGGCGTGGTCGGCGAACGGGAAGGCCCACACCGAGCGGCCCGGCTCGGCCAGGACCAGGCCCTCGTGCAGGCTGAAGCCGTCGACCGGGCCGTCCAGCACGGTGGCGCCGACCATGTAGTCCAGCGGGTGCAGGTACTCCTCCTCGGGGCCGAAGACGAGCCTGCGCACCGTCGAGCGCATGCCGTCGGTGCCGATCACCAGGTCGAAGCGCTCGGTGACGGTGGTGTCGGAGGCGGTGTCGTGCAGCGTCACCTCCGCCGCGGCGTCGTCCTCGGTGATGCGGGTGGGGACGGTGGAGTAGCGGATCTCCACATCGTCCGGCAGCGCCGCGAACAGGCCCCGCTCCACATCGCCGCGCAGCAGCGGCCGGGGACCCCCGGCCATGAGGGAGGGGTTCATGCCGGGACGTCGGCGCCCCGCGCGGTCCACCTCGTAGCTGGTGACATGGGGTCCGCTGCGGTCGCCGATGGCCTCCAGCACGCCCAGCCGCCGGGCCGAGGCGATGCCGGCGCCGAACAGCATGATGAAGTAACCGCCGGAGCGGCGCGCGGGCGCCCGCTCTACCACCACCGGCTCCCACCCGACCTGGCGCAGCCGCAACGCGGTGGCGATGCCGGCGATCCCCAGCCCGACCACCAGCGCCCGGCCGCCCTTGCCGACGTCGGTCATGACGACTCCTTTCACAGGCTTCCAGGCCATGCTAGCCAACGAACTGACCAAATCGGTTCTTTTGGTCAGTTCGTTGGCATGCCGAGCCGAGAAAGAAGGCGATACAGGGGTTGAGGAACATCCATGCGAGATCGTGCGCTAAGCGCTCCAGGCGACTTCCTCCGCAGGAGTTCCTGGACGGGCATCGAGCCGCGGGAACGCGTCTACCACCTGGGCGGCCCCGCCGCCTTCCTCCATACGGCCTGCGATTTCTCCGGGTTCTCAACTGATCATGTCCCGTGCCGGTCAAGCCTGGCCGGTAGATCGTCCAGGCCGGAGGTGGCGAACTTCCACTGGAACGGCTGTGCCGTGGCGTTGTAGCGGTCTTCGAAGACTCGGAGCCGGTCCTCGACCTGGGCGAGGTCGGTGAAACGGAAGAGGACGAAGTGCCGGCCGTCGGGCCGGATGAGCATCGAGGCCTCGCCCCAGAGCGCCTCCCGTTTTCCCGCAGGGCGAGCGGGGGCAGGGTTCCACCGCGGCTTGAGGCTTTTCCTCCATCGGTCCAGCACCGTGGACGACACGCGGTGGGAAGTCTCCGGGACCTGTTCAACGACAGGCTTGAAGCCATGAGTGGCTACTACGAACAGCCCGGCGGCGCGGAGCCCGGCATCGAGACATCCGTCCCGCGGCTCCGCTGCGGGTCGCCCGACGCGCGGAACAGTTCCTCGGCCCTGGCCGGCGGGCGCGGACCTGAGGGAGTGCCAGGCGCCCCGCGACGCATCGTGGGGGTGGGCGCATGAGCCATACCTCGCCTTCCGCCCCGCCCGCGTGGCGGGAACTGCTGGGCCGGGAGTATCTCGGCGCGGCTGTCGTGCTGGCCGGCGGAGTGCTTGTCGGTGCGATCAACATCTATCTGGCGGCGAGCCTGCTGCCGACCGCGGTGGCCGATCTCGGCGGCGCGAGCTTCTATGCCTGGAACATGACGGTCTACCTCGTCGCCATGGTGATCGCGACGATGCTCACCGGCCGGTCCCTGTCACTGTGGGGGAACGTCGGCGCCTACCTTCTCGGCTTCGCCATGTTCACCGCGGGCTCGCTGGCCTGCGCGCTGAGCCCGGCGATGGCGTTGCTGCTGGCCTCCCGAGGCGTGCAGGGGCTCGGCGCCGGGCTGCTGTCCGGGCTGGGATTCGCCGTCATCCGATCAGCCCTGCCGGCCCGGCTCTGGACGCGCGGCGCCGCGCTGATGTCGGCGATGTACGGCGTCGGCAACTTCGCCGGCCCGGCGCTCGGCGGCCTGTTCGCCCAGTTCGGGTCGTGGCGGCTGGCGTTCGCGGCGATGGCGGTGATCGGGGCCGGATGCGGTGCGCTCGTACCCCGCGTGCTGCCGCGCGGCGAACGCGGCGGCGGGCGGGTGCCGATCCCGGCCGGGTCGCTGCTGCTGATCACGGGGGCCGCCGGGGCCGTGAGCGTGTCGGGGGTCGTGGCCGGCACGCCGGCGAAGGCCGCCGGCATCGCGGTGGCGCTGCTGCTGGTGGCCGGATTCGTCGTACATGAGCGGCGCAGCGAGCTGCGGATCTTCCCGCGGACGACGTACCAGAGGGGTTCGTCGTTGAAGTGGGTCTACCTGACGCTGGGACTGCTGGCCTTCGGCGTCGCGGTCGAGTCGTTCTTACCGCTGTTCGGCCAGCGGCTGGCCGGGCTGCCACCCGTCGCGGCGGGGTTCTTCGCCGCGGCCATCTCGCTCGGCTGGTCGCTCACCCAGATCGGCAGCTCATCGGTGACAGGGCAGCGTGCGGTGCGCCGATTGCGTGTGCTCGGCCCGGTGCTGCTGGCGCTCGGCCTCGTCGTTCAGGGGCTGTTGCAGCGCGAGGACACGCCGATCTGGCTGGTGCTGGTCTGGGTGCCGGTGTTGTTCGTCGCCGGGGCGGGAATCGGCCTGGCCTACCCGCACCTGTCCGTGGCCGCGATGTCCAGCACCTCCGATCCGGAGGAGGGCGGACGGGCGGCCGCGGCGATCGCCACCGTGACGAGCCTGGCGATCGCGTTCGGCACGGCGGTGGCCGGGGTCCTGATCAATCTGGGCGGGTCGATGCTCGACGCGGCACGGTACGTGCTGTTCGGGCTCGCGATCATCTGCGCGGTCGGCGCCCTCACCGCACAAGCCGCCAATCGCACGGATCGGAAGGAGCCCGCCGATCAAGCCCCGCCTCACCGAGGCTCGTGACCCGATGCCCGGCTCAGGACCTCGATCCCCTGTTCAGCGCATGCCCGACATCATCGCCGACCGCAATTCGAAACAAGGAGATCCCATGGCTGACGACCTGTCAGAGCCCCAGCTGTTCCCGATGGCCCGTGCGGCGCGGTGTCCGTTCGATCCGGCACCGGAGCTGGGCCGGCGGATCAGGGAAGCGCCGGTTTCACGCGTGAGACTGTGGGACGGCAGCACCCCCTGGATGGTCACCCGCTACGCGGACGCCCGCGCGGTGCTCGCCGATCCGCGCGCCAGCGTCGACGTCGCAGAACCCGGCTTCCCGCACACCAACGCGGTGAGCAAGGCCCGCGACGCGCAGATGAAGACGCTGATGCAGATGGACGCGCCGGAGCACATCGCGCAGCGGCGGCTCATGACCGCGGACTTCACGATCAAAAAAATGGAAGCGCTGCGGCCCAGGATCCAGCAGATCGTCGATGACCTCATCGATGAGATGCTCGCCGGTCCGAACCCGGCCGACCTGGTGGAGGCGATCGCGCTACCGGTTCCCACGCTGGTGATCTGCGAACTGCTGGGGGTGCCCTACGCCGACCGCGCCTTCTTCCAGCGCGTGGCGGGCGCGCTGGTCATGGACGAGGGCGACCCCGCACAGGCCATGGCCGCCAGCGAGGAACTGAACGTCTACCTGGACGCCCTGGTGGACAGCAAGAACGCCGAACCGGGCGACGACGTCCTCAGCAGGCTGGCCGTCGGACAGTATCGCAGCGGCGCGATGACCCGGCGGGAGATCTCCACGATGGGTCAGCTCCTGCTGGTGGCCGGGCACGACACCACCGCGAGCATGATCGCGCTGGGTACGGCCGCGCTGCTGGCGCACCCGGAGCAACTGGCAGCGGTGCGCGACGGGGATCCGGCGCTGGTGGCGAGCGCCGTCGAAGAACTCCTGCGCTATCTGTCCATCACCCACACCGAGGCCCGCCGCGTCGCGCGGGAGGACCTCGAGATCGGCGGCCGGCTGATCCGCAAGGGGGAAGGCATCATCGTGGTGAAAAGCATCGCCAACCGCGACCCGTCGGCCTTCCCCGCTCCCGGCACTCTCGACGTCCGCCGCAAGGCCCGCCACCACGTCGCCTTCGGCTACGGCGCTCACCAGTGTCTGGGCCAGTCACTGGCCCGAGTGGAACTGCAGGTCGTCTACGGCACCCTCTACCGGCGTATCCCGACGCTGGCCCCGGCCGTGCCGCTGGAACACCTGACTTTCAAACATCACGCCGTCTTCTACGGTGTCCGCGAACTGCCCGTCACCTGGTAAATCTCCGAAGGAGAAAGTGGATGAAGGTCACCGTCGATCAAGACGCCTGCATCGGCTCGGGGCAGTGCGTCCTCATCGCCCCCGACATGTTCGGCCAGCGCGACGAAGACGGCATCGTCGCGCTCCTTCACGACAGCCCGGGACCGGGACTGCGGGAGGACGTCCGTGAGGCCGCCCGCATCTGCCCGGCCCTGGCGATCCAGCTGACCACGTCGTGAACCAGCTTTCTCGCCTCTGGTCGTAGGAGCTTCGGTGGCCGGTCCGACCGCCACCGAGGCCCCGCGCCGCAACGGGTTCACCGGTTCATCGACCCTGGTCGGCGGCGAGGAGATGCTCTCCGCAGAGTGGGCAGCGGCCGTCCCGCTCGGCGAGCAGGCGTAGGTCGGAGCCGTCCAGCGGCGGTGTGACCTTTTCTCCGTCTCCTGGCCCAGTGGTCGATCGAGCGGCGCCGGACCCGTCCGGCGCAGGTGACCGCGGCGAGGTTCACAGCGGTAGCCGTCCCGTCTCCGGGCGGCGACCGAGCCGGAGATCCCTGGAGAGGTGAGGCATGGCGGGTGTTCCGCGGCTGGGCCAGGCGATGTCGTCAACGGCGAGGAACGGCTCGCCGGCCACGGTCGCGGGGGTCGCCCCGGTGAACGCCATGACGTCCCGATGCAGGTGGGACTGGTCGGCGTAGCCGGCGTCCGCCGCGACCCGGGCCGCGCCTTCACCCGCGACCAGGCGGTGGGCGGCATGGTCGAAGCGGACCAGCTTCACGGCGCGCTTGGGCGGCAGGCCGAGCTGCGAGCGGAACCGGGACCACAGCCGCTTACGGCTCCACCCGACCTCGGCCGCGAGTCCGTCGACCCGGGCCAGACCACGGCTGCCGACGATCCGGTGCCAGGCCCAGGCCACCTCCGGCTCCACCGGCGGCCCCGCCCCATGCCGGTGGGCAAGCAGCGCGTCCACCAACGCGAAACGATCCTGCCACGACGAGACGTCACCCAGTTGCTCACGGATCCGGGACGCCTCCCGGCCCCACAGGTCCTCGAGAGCCACCACGGCGCCGTCGAGGTCGGCGGGGGAGACGCCCAGAACCGCGCGTGCGATCACCGGGGACAGGCGCACCTGCACGCACTCGACGTTCTCACCCCGCGCCCGGACCGCGCCTCCGGACCCGAGCCCGGGCCCGGCGACGACACTTCCCCGCTGTTGCCGCCCGGCGGCATCGTCCAGGACAGGCGTACCGGCGCCGAACTCCAGAAGCAGCGTCACGGCCGGGTGCGGGACCATCCGGAGCGCGTCCAGGTCACGGACCCGGAACCCGGCCATGGTGACACCGGCCACCCGGCTGGGCCGCCGCGGGCACGCGACGTCCCACACAACCGCATCATGCACGAACGTCCGCACCGTCCCATGCTAGCGAGCCGACGGAGGGGAACATTTGTCCAATCCGCCGGCGCGTACCGGCGGCGACAGTGGGCTCATGACTGTTTCTGACGGCGGACCGCACATGAACGGCGGCACCGAGGCCACCGAGAGTTCGACCTTGCCCATGGACGACGGCGACATCTACGTGTGCCAGGACGGCCCCCGCGACGCCCCCGCACTCCTGCTCGTCCACGGGTCCGCATCCTCGACCCGATCGTGGGACCCGATGGTTCCGCTGCTGACCGGATCTCACCGCGTCATCCGGATCGACCTGCTCGGGCACGGCCGGTCGGCCAAACCGGCCGACCGCAGCTACGCGCTCCCGGACCAGGCACGCAGGGTCGGCGCGGCCCTGGACCGGCTCGGCGTCGAGCACGCCGTAGTCGTCGGCCATTCCAGCGGCGGCGCGGTCGCCACCGCCCTCGCCGAACAGCGCCACGACCTGGTGACCGCGCTCGCGTTCATCAACACCGGCCCCAGCCTGGACGCCTTCATCGCACCGGAGTCCGCCGCGTTCGGACCGTCGCAGTGGCCGCCGACGGACGAGCAGCTCCGCCGGTTCGCGAGCACCGGTTTCAGCCGCGCGGGCTACCAGATCCCACAAGAGCTCCTGGACGAGGTGCGCGCCATGACCTACCACACGCTCACCACGACGATGCAGGCCACCCGCCACTACATGGAGCAGCAGACGCTCCCGGATCGGCTGACGGTCCTGGGCAAGCCGCTACTGGTGATCTTCGGCGAGGACGACCGCAGGTGGCGATCCTCATCCACCTCCGACTACCGCGCTGTCCCGGGCGCGAAGGTCGAGTTGCTGCCCGGACTTGGGCACTCGCCCCTGCTCGAGGATCCGCCGCGGACCGCCACCCCCCTGCTGGCCTTCACCGCGATCCACGCCGTACGGGTGGGCTGAATGACAAGAAGGAGGGATGCCATGCGGATTCTCGTCTCCGGCGCCAGCGTCGCCGGTCCGGTGCTGGCCTACTGGCTCACGAGATACGGCTTCGAGGTCACCGTCGTGGAGCGGGCCCCCGCACCGCGCAAGACGGGCGGACACGCGGTCGACCTGTTCCGGCCCGCGATGAACATCTCGGAGAAGATGGGCGTGCTCCCACGCATCGAGGAGCGGGCCACCGGCACCGACCGGATGACCGTCTGTCAGGAGGGCGCACGGCGCCCCGTCCGGGTGGACCTCTCCAAGATCTTCGGCGCCACCTCCGACCGGCACGTCGAGATCATGCGCGACGAACTGAGCGAGATCTACTACGACGCCGCGCGAGACGACGTCGAGTACGTCTTCGGCGACTCGATCAGCGCGATCTCGCCCGACGGCGAAGTGCGGTTCGAGAACGCCGCGCCGCGCCGCTTCGACCTCGTCGTCGGCGCGGACGGGCTGCACTCCAACGTGCGTCGCCTCGTCTTCGGCAAGGAGTCCCGCTTCAGCGCCTTCACCGGGGCCTACCTCGGGGTGCTGACCCTGCCGAACGTCTCCAGGCTCGACGGCGAGCTCCTCATCCACGTCGGCGTCGGCCGCACTGCAGGCATGTACGGCGCGCGGCACCTCGGCGACGCGCGGGCGTTGTTCCTGTTCCGGAGCGAGCGCGAGCTCCACTACCATCACCACGACGTGCCCCGGCAGAAGGAGCTGCTGCGCGGTGCGTTCGACGGCATGCACGCCGACGTGGACCGCTGGCTGGACGAGCTGGACCGCACCCCGGCGTTCTACTTCGACTCGATCACCCAGCTCCGCATGGACACCTGGTCGCGGGGGAGGGTGACGCTCGTCGGCGACGCGGGCTACTGCCCCGGCCCGGCCGTCGGCGGCAGCACCAGCCTGGCCGTTGTCGGCGCGTACGTCCTCGCCGGGGAGCTGGCGCGGGCGGACGGTGACCACGAGCGCGCCTTCCCCGCCTACGAGCGCGCAATGGCCGAGCACGTGCGTGGCAGCCACGCGGCCGCGCTGAGCGCGGCGAAGACCCTGATCCCCACCTCGCACCTCGGCGTGTGGGGACTGGCCCAGGGCGCCCGCCTGATCTCCGCCCTGCCCGCAGGGCCCAGCCGCGCCCTCGTCCGCCTCACCACCAGGAGCGCACGCCTCTACAACTCCATGACCGTCGACGACTACCCGCCGTCGCCCGCCGCGTCACCAGGCCGGGCCGGCCCACCGGGACTCCGCGGGCGGGCGCAACAGCGGCTACGAGACGGCTTCCAGCGGTAGGTCGTTGCCGCGCCAGGTAGCTGCCAACTCCTGAACCGGCACGTTGAGTGCCTCGCCGAGGCAGACGATCGTGCCGAACCCGGGGGACGGCAGCCGTCCGGTCTCGATCTTGCGCAGGGTTTCCGGCGAGATACCAGCCGCGTGCGCGACTTCCGCCAGGTCGCGTCCCGCTCGCGCGTGGCGCAGCAGGGCGC
This sequence comes from Streptosporangium brasiliense, assembly GCF_030811595.1. Taxonomy (NCBI): domain Bacteria; kingdom Bacillati; phylum Actinomycetota; class Actinomycetes; order Streptosporangiales; family Streptosporangiaceae; genus Streptosporangium; species Streptosporangium brasiliense. The sequence goes on along the minus strand of NZ_JAUSRB010000002.1, from coordinate 7,209,508 downwards.
CGAGGCGCCTGCCTGCTTCGATCTGCTCAGGTGTGAGTGGTTGGCGGACCATGCTCCGAGGATAGGGTTGGTATTACTATACCGGCAAGTGCTAGGGTACCGGTATAGTAATACCAACACCCTGTGACGCGAGGTATTCGTGATTGAACTGAAGACGCCTGCGGAGATCCAACGCATGCATGTGGCCGGGCGTTTCGTCGCCGAGGTGCTCTCCGAGGTCGGCCGACTCGCTGACGTGGGTGTCAACCTGTTGGACCTGGAGCACCACGTGCGCGGCATGATCAAACGGCGCGGGGCGGAGTCGTGCTACTGGGACTACGCGCCGTCCTTCGGACGCGGCCCGTTCCGCAACGTCATCTGCCTGTCGGTCAACGACGCCGTCCTGCACGGCCTGCCCCACGACTACACGCTGCGCGACGGGGACGTGCTCAGCGCGGACCTCGCGGTCAGCGTCGACGGCTGGGTGGCCGACTCGGCGCGCACGGTCGTCGTCGGGACCGCTGCCGAGGAGGACCTGCGGATCATCCGCGCCACCGAGGAGGCGTTGGAGGCGGCGATCGAGGTGGCACGTCCGGGCAACCGCCTGGGTGACATCTCGGCGGCCATCTGGGCGGTAGCCCACGACTACGGTTACCCGGTCAACACCGAGTTCGGTGGCCACGGCATCGGCCGCACCATGCACGAGGGGCCCCACGTCTCCAACAGGGGCCGGGCAGGCCGCGGCCTGAAGCTCCGGCCGGGCCTGACCCTCGCGCTCGAACCCTGGTTCGCCCGCACGACCGACCGGATCGTCTACGACCCCGACGGCTGGACCATCCGGTCGGCCGACGGCTCGCGCACGGCCCACTCCGAGCACACGGTCGCCATCACCGAGGACGCCCCTTTGGTGCTCACCCGGCGTGAACCGGAGAACTCGGCAACGCGAGCTGATCCCGCCGGTCGGCCGGCCGCAAAGGACGCCTGAGTCGCCCTGTTCGACCGATGCCGGCCTGATCGAACGGTGCTCGCAGTCGGCGCCGAAATGCCGGTGTCTCCGGCTGCGCGTCGCGGTCCAGGCCGGACCGCCGACACAGTGGCCGTGACGTGGCGCTTTACGCTCCTGGCGGCCGGTACCGCCAACCGCTGTCGATCAGCGGCGTCGCAGGGACGGGTCGAGCAGCGCGGGCGGAGTGTCGTTCTTCTCGTGCGCGGCCAGGTCGGTGCCGGGGGCCACGATGGCGTCGATCGCATCGAGTACGTCGGCGGAGAGCACGGTGTCCGCGGCGGCGAGTTGCGAGTGCAGGTGGCCCGGCGTACGGGGGCCGATGAGCGCGCCGGTCACGCCAGGGTGCGCGGTCACGAATCCGAGCGCGAGCTGGATCATGGTCAGGCCGGCCTCGTCGGCGACCTCGGCCAACCGCTCGACGGCTTCGAGCCTGGCCCGGTTGGCGGGGACGGTGGTATCGAAACGCTGCGGCATGAACGCTGAGCGGTTGCTGGTGATCTCCCGGCCCTCGCGGATCGCGCCCGACAGCCAGCCCGAGGCCAACGGGCTCCACGCCAACACACCGAGCCCGTATTCCTCGGTTACCGGCAGGACGTGGGCCTCGATTCCGCGCTGCAGGATCGAGTAGCTGGGCTGTTCCGTGACGTAGCGGCTCAGGTGGTGCTCGCGGGCAGCCCACTGTGCCTGCACGATGCGGTAGGCGGGGAAGGTCGAGGAGCCGAAGTAACGGATCTTCCCTGCGCGCTGCAGGTCGGTCAGAGCCGACAGCGTCTCCTCGTCGCCGGTACGGGGGTCCCACCGGTGGACCTGGTAGAGATCGACGTGGTCGACACCGAGACGGCGCAGGCTGCCGTCCAGTGCGGTGACCAGCCAGCGGCGCGAACCGCCCTGATGGTTGCGCTCGTCGCCCATCGGCAGGCTCGCCTTGGTGGCCAGCACGATGTCCTCGCGGCGGCCGGCGATGGCTCTGCCCACCATCTCTTCCGACTCGCCGCCGCTGTACACGTCGGCGGTGTCGATCAGGTTGATCCCGGCCCCAAGGGCGGCGTCGACGATGGCGGTGACCTCGTCCTGGGTGGTGCGCCCGATCTTGCCGAAGTTCATCGCGCCGAGCGCGAGGGTGCTGACCTGCACACCGGTACGGCCCAAATTGCGGTACTGCATGACCGTGTGTCTCCTCATGGCGGGGGGAACGTGGTGGCGATGAGTGGCTTGGATGTCAGGCTCCCGCTCTGGCATCATGAGCAAAACGGAACCTGGTTCCGAAACCATACGGAACACGGTTCCGGTCTGGCAAGTGCGATGACGGCGGAGGAGCGCGGTGCACGACAGCGACCAGGGCGCGGAGCGTGCGGCCCAGTCCAAACGGAAGGACGCCCGGCGTAACAAGGAGGCCCTGCTCGACGCGGCTGCCGCGGTCTTCGTCACGTCAGGCGTGGAAGCGCCCGTACGCGACATCGCGGCCAAGGCCGGCGTCGGGCTGGGTACGATCTACCGCCACTTCCCGACGCGGGCGGACCTCATCATCGCCGTCTACCGGCACCAGGTCGACGCCTGCGCCGAGGCCGGTCCAACACTCCTGGCGACCAGCCCGACTCCTTGTGCCGCACTGGGACGGTGGATCAGTCTCTTCGTCGACTTCCTGGTCACCAAGCACGGACTCGCCGCGGTGCTCCAGTCCGACAACGCCGCCTTCGACACGCTGCACGCCTACTTCCTCGACCGCCTCGTGCCCGTCTGCGCCCAGCTGCTCAGAGCCGCAGCGGCCGCTGGAGAGATCCGCTCCGACATCAGTGCCTACGAACTCATGCGCGGAGTCGGCAACCTCTGCATCGGCGCGGACGGTGATCCCGGCTACGACGCACGTCGACTGGCCGAAATCCTCGTCGCAGGACTGCGCCTACCGCACTAGCCGCGACACCGTGACCAAGTTCGGCGCCGCCGACATCCCCGAAGTCATACAGGCCATGTCGACATCCGGCTTCGGGTCGTACGCCTCGGGCTGGATGCCGAGCTCGTGGGTGCTGCTGGTCGACGGCGACCTCGACGCGTACTCCCGCTTCCGCCTCGCGCGTGAGCGCGAGCGTGTCCATCACGCCCGCTACCAGGACAGATGCCGCCTTATACCCTGACGCCCCGGCTCCCTGAGGAAGGGCAGCACCCATCGGCTTGGGCGCCGTCCGGCAGTAGGGCCAGGAGCTGTTCGGTGTGGGTGGGCAGCTCCACGTCTGCAAGGCCTGTGATGAGGTCTCTCAGCGGCACGAGCTGATCGACCAGGACTGTGCCGTTGGACAGGAGCAGGGTGGGCACCGGTGTGTCGAGTTCGGCCTCGCTCAGCGCGGGCCCGCCGAGTGCGCAGATGGCATCCCCTTGGAGGCGGATGCGCTCCCGAAGCCCCGCGTTGCCGCCGGCGCGCGCTATGACGCGTTCGATGGTCCAGGTGTCCTGGGCTATGCGGTTGTCGTAGGTGGCGTTCGTCGCCGAGGCGACGGAGGCGGCGGCGGCGATGGTGGTGGCAGTGACGATGGCGACGTGCGCCAGGATCTGGTCGGCGTTCCACTCGCCGGCCGGCGGGGCGGGACTGGTGTCACCAGAGTCGGCCATTGTGGCCGCGGCGTCCAGCAGGGCACGGTAAGCGTTCCGGAGCGGGGCGGTGTCCAGCACGTCCTTCTTCTTTCTGCGGTCGTGTTTCTGTGGTCGTGCACGGCGTTCATGTGGCAAGGCTGCGGCGGCTGCCTTCTCAGGCGTGCGCCCGATACATCTCCCATGGCGCCTGCGGGAGGATCTCACCGGTCTCAAGCAGCGACTTGAGGTTCGCCAGTACGGCCGGCCATCCGTGCGCGATCCCGTTGAGCATCGCCTGGTTGGGCAGGTTCTCGTGGGTCACGGTGAGACGGACGATGTCTTGGTGCGGTTCGACGAGAAATGTGACGACCGACGATTCTCTCGACGGTCCGGTGCCGGGGGCATCGTCGAAGGTGACGACGAGGCGTGTCGGGGACTCGGCCTCGATCACGTGACCGACGACGTCGACGACGCCTGATCCGTCGACGCGCCGGTGCTCCCAGGTCGAGCCCGGCCGCCAGTCCGAAACGTTGGCGTGTCCCCAGTAGCGCGCGGTCAGGTCCGCGTCCGTCAGGGCTTGCCAGACCTGCTCCGCGCTTGCGCGGATGTAGGTGACATAGACGTAGGTCGGCACGGACGTGGGTCCGTCGGTCATGGCGTACTCCTCTGCTTGGTTCTTGATGGCGTTGATCGCTTGCAGACGGGGCCTGTCGAACTCCGAGATCCAGCGCTCTTGGATCTCGTGGATCGGTGCCGGGTTGAGGTAGTGGAGCCGTTCCCGTCCACGCCGTATGACGGTGACGAGGTCGGCCTGCTCAAGGATGTTCAGATGCTGTGTCGCCGACTGGCGTGCCATGTTCAGACCGCCAATGAGTTGCGGCACCTGCGCCACGGCTTCTACTGGAGCGTCGTCATGGGCGGCTATGCCTCCGATTTCCGCGCCGCCGACCGTCCCGCTCTGGAGCGGTTCGTCCCGCCGCCAGCCGGCCGGTCCGGACTGCGGCTGGAGCTGTACGGACGCGACACCTTCTCCCACGGCGAACCCGTCGTCACCGAGATCAAGCTGTCCCTGGACGGCAGCACCCCCAAGCCGACGCCTTCCCCGACCTCAGCCCCCGCGGCGACAACCTGACCATCCTGGTCACCGACCCCGCCGGAGCCATCCGCCCCTTCCGGCCCATCGCCCGCCACTGCGGCAACCCCGACCGCCGCATCACCCTCGACGCCACCATGCGCCGCCTGGCCCGTGCGCACGCCCGCGCCCATGACCTCAAGCAGGCCGACACCGTCCTGGACCAACTGGTCGACACCTTCCGCGACAAGCACCTCCCGCCACCGGTCCTGGCCACCATCGCCGGACAAGCCGAAACCACCCGCACCGAACTCCACGACCAGGCCTGACACCACGCCGCCCGCCTGAGCGCTACCGCGGACAGCGACTCACCGTCCGCGGTAGCGCCGCCGGCGTCCGGGCTTGAGCAGCAACCGCTCGGCCAGTGGCGTCAGCGGGCCGTTCATGGAGTGTGAGCGACGGACTCCTCGACGACTCCCGCTCGGCGGGCATCCAGGCGGGCGGCGGCCCGGGTGATGAGCCGCGTCCGGGTCCAGCGCGCCATGACGCCGCGCCGTTCCAGTTCCATGACGAGGAGGAGGGCAAGGACGGGCACGAAGCTGCCGACGGCCGCGCCCCCGGCGAGGGCGAGGTACGGCGCGGCCGAGCGGGTCAGCCGCCCGAGCGCAGGTGCGGGCCGCCCGGTCGCCGCGTGGCAGACCGCGACGTGTACGGCCGCGCGGCCCGGTGTGGCGCCGTCCCCGCGCGCCGCCGGGAAGAGTACGAAGATGGCCAGCCCGGTCACCGCGTACGACAGGCTGGGCAGGATGTCTCTCAGGAGGGCATCGTCGGGCATCGGGCCACCCGTGACGAGCCGATAGGCCTGGACGGAGAGCAACCCGAACACCGGCGAGGCGAAGAACCACACCACGCCATCGAGCAGCATGGCGAGCGCCAGCCGGCCGACGGTGGGCGAGGCGAGGTCCTGGCGGGGCGCCGGCCATGGCCCCGGCAGCAGCCGCGCGGCCGGGCCCGCCAATGTCCAGCCGAGTCCGGCGCCGGCCGTATTGATGATCAGGTCGTCCAGGTCGAACAGCCGATACGCGCAGGGATAGAGGCCCCACAGGCCGGTGAGCTGGGTCAACTCGATCGCCAGTGAACCGGCGAGGGAGATCATCAGGGTGCGCGCCACGCCGAGCCCCTGCCGGTAGCGCAAGAAGAAGCCGAGCGGCACGAACAGGGCGACGTTGAACACGATCTGCAGCACCGACCTGCTGTACAGCGCGGTGGCCAGGCCTCGTCCTGTGTTCTCTCTGATCACGTCCTGGACGCTCGACAGCGGCTGCCAGCGCGGCGTCGCGAGGCTCTGCCGGATCGCGCAGAAGTCCGGCGTCACCTCAGGGAGCGGAAAGAGGGTGAAGGCCACCACGCCGCAGGCGTACAGGACGAGCACCGCCGTGACGAACCCCGACCATCGCCCGATTTGCCCGAAACGGCTGTATTGGTGGGACACGAAGGGCAGCAACAGCAGCGCGATGGCCAGCGGGGCGAGAAGCAGGGCGATTTTCGCCTGGGTCAGGTAGATCTCCACAAGCCGCGAAGTCTAGCTAAAGAGGACATACGGGCATATTTGAGGATGTAGGGGCGACCTTCAGGGGACCTTCCTGGCGGACCATGCCGACGGCCCGCAGCGCTTGTTCAGCAGGAGGGCCGCGGCGAGCAGCGTGACCGCGATCCGGCCGAGACGGACGGCGGACCCGGTCCACGGCGCCGGCCCGACTCCCGGGTTCACCTGGGTGATCTGCATCCCGGCGTTGGGGGTGAAGTGGTCGCGGATGAACCGTCCCACGTGCCCGGCAGCATCGCCACCATGTGGAGCAGCGCCAGGATCGGCCCTCGGGGAGATCGGACCGGATTCCGGCGGTACGCCATAAGGGCTTCCATTCGGTACCCAGGTACAGGTTTACCGTCTAGGTATGGCCCAGAAATCACCGTTGACCTGGGTCGGGCCCCCTCCGCCTGCACTCTGCCCACCGCCGGGCAGCCGCTCCGCGTGGCCGAGTTCGACGCCCTGTCCGCCGACGCGGTGCAGGGCGTGGCGCACCCGGCTGCGCCTGGAACTCGTCTTCAGCCCGGACACCGCCGCCCGGACCGCCGAACTGACGGCCCGGGAGAACGGCTGCTGCTCCTTCGCCTTCACCCTGGAGGAGGTGGCCGAGCTGATCGACACGGACCGCGGCGGGCCACCGCCGCGCAGCAGCGCCGCTGGTTTGACCTTGACGCTGCGTCAACTTCTAGCATCGGGGCCATGTCGATCACTGTTCTTGACACCTACTCCGCCATGCGGCGGATCCTGCTGGCCCCGGTCGCAGAGCGCGCCGACCTGCTGCGTTCGATGCTGGAGCCCAACAGCGGCATGTACCGCTACCACCCCGGCGAGGTCGACCTGGTGGCCATACACCTCCAAACGTCCGGGTTCCCCATCGACCGCGACGAGGAGCGTTGTCTCGACGCGCTCGAAACCCTGGCGGCGGCCGGAGCCTGGGAGCGGATGCAACGCGCGCTCGACGACGCTCTCGCCGTACTGTTGGAGGCGACGCCGGGGCTGGAGGCCCCGGACATCACCGTGCTGTTCGTCCTCGGCGATCCGGCTGACAAGCACTTCATGGGTCCCTGTCTAGGAGTGACCGGGTTCGGCGGCATCTCGGGCAACATCGCCATCACGTTCTGGCCCTTCCCCGAGAACGTGGAGCGGCTGGAGGCCACCGCCGTGCACGAACTCCACCACAACCTGCGATGGAGTCCGGGCGGGGTGGTGTGGGACCCGATGACCGTCACGGTCGGCGAGCACATCGTCGGCGAGGGCCTGGCCGACGCCTTCGCCCGCCAGCTCTACGGCGACGAGCTCGGCCCCGCCCGCATCGGCGTGCCGCACCTGCACGACGACGCGGTCTTCGACAAGGTGCTCACCGGGCTCGACGTGACAGGCATGCAGAACTTCACCGCCTGGGTGCACGGCGACCCCGGCGCCGAGCACCTCGGTGTCACCCCGGTGGGGCTGCCGATGGGCGCCGGGTACGCCGCGGGCAACCGGCTGGTCGACGCCTACCTGGCGGCGACCGGGCAGACGGCGGCGCAAGCCCTGCACGCCGACAGCTCGGAGATCATCGCAACCACGCTCCACCGCGGGTGACACTGGTCCGATGGAGTGGACGATCCAGGAGCTCGCGACGAGGGCCGGCATCACCAGCCGCACCCTGCGTCACTACGACCGAGTCGGGCTCCTGGCCCCGTCCCGGGTCGGCGCGAACGGGTACCGCTACTACGACTCCACCGCGGTCTTCCGGCTCCAGCGGATCCTGCTCATGCGCCGGCTCGGCATGGGCCTGCCCGCCATCGCCGAGGTCCTGGCCGACGAGGTGGACGCGTGCGACGGGCTCCGCGCCCACATCGCCGCGCTGGAGGAGGAACGGGACCGCGTCGAACGGCAGATCCGGTCCGCGCGTGACACGCTCGACGCCCTGCAAGCGGGGGCGGAACCGCAGATGGACGTCATGCTGGCGGGGTTCAACGACCGCTACAAGGACGACGTGATCTCACGCTGGGGCGAGCGCGCGTTCCAGGTGAGCAACGACTGGTGGCACGGCAAGACCCTTGACCAGCAGCGGGCCTGGAAACAGGCCGCCGAGGACCTCGTGGCCGCGTGGGTCGCCGCGGCGAGGGCCGGGATCTCTCCGACCTCGGAACACGCTCAGTCACTGGCCGCCCGGCACGTCCGCTGGCTGAGCCAGATCCCGGGTACTCCCACGGCCGAGGGCGACCGGGAGCGCTCGATCGCGATGGTGAGATGCCTGGGGGACATGTACGCCGACGACCCCCGCTTCGCCGGCATGTACGACGACGCCGCGGGGGCGACGTTCGTCCGCGACGCACTGCACGCGTACGCGCGGACCCGGATGTAGCTCGTGTGGTCCGCCGAAATGACCCTTTGCACGATCAAGGCAGCCAGGACTCGACGATGCGGGTGGAAGACCTTGCCACCAGGCAATCGGTGGGCTTGCCGCTGACCGGCCTTGTCGCTGCCGGACCCGACGCGGCTGCTCTCACTCGTGGCGCATCGCTCGGACGACCTCCCTCAGATGCGCGTGCAGTTCGTCCTCTCCGCCATCACCGAGGGCCGCCATGGCGGAGGGGAAGGCATCGGTCAGATCGACCATGACGTCGAGCACGACCTCGTCCACGAACTCGCGGAAGGACTCGGGCCCCGTCTTGGACCGCGCGCTGTCCAGCCGTGGTCCGTTCACCATGGTCCGGGCGATTCGGCGCAGGTCGCTCAAGGCAAGCTGCGTGTGCTGGTTCCAAGGCTGGCTCTCGTCAAAGCGCTGCTCGTCGAACTCTTCGATCTTCATCTTGATGATCGGGCGCTGTTGCGACGTCGCAGAGATGTCAGGACGCATGACGATCCCTTCCGCGAGGTTGCCCGGGATGTCCGGCAGACCGAGCCGGCGCGACACTTGGGTGGGGAATCGCAGAGGCAGGGCGTCCAACTCGTGCCTGGGGCCCCTGCCGAGCAGGGGCACGACATCGAGTCCGGCGGAGGCCGCCACGGCTGCCACGTCGGTATAGGGCAGCAAGAGGCCGGCGTCGTCGGGATGGTCGTGTCGGAGCACGTCGAAGAGCGCGAAACGCAGGTCCGGGCTGTACCAAACCCCGGTCTGCACCGCGCTGACCCCGGGCACCGGCGCGACTTCGCCGTGTGGATAGTGGCCGCCGTACAACTCCCCGTAGACACGCACCACCGTGCCGCCCAGAGACAACGCCGCCCTGGCCGCTTGCTCCAGTTCGGCGCGCAGCAGTTGCCAGCCGAAGAATGCCTCCTCTCCGCGTAGCCAGGCCTTGCGCTTGCCGACCCGGAACTCCCGGCCGTCATAGGCGATGACCAGCTGTGCTCCGTGAATCTTCTCAGTAGAGATCCAGATGCCATTGGCGGCGACGGCAGCGCCCGACGCAACCGGGATCTTGGGAAAAGGCACATGACGCATGGCAGAAGTCTGGGTCCTCACCCGACGTCCCCGAAACTCCTTTCGCTCCGGACACCGCGTGAGAGAAGGCGGATCCTGTCGACAGTGATCGGCCACACCGGCCGTCCGATCTGCAGTCGGGCTCATGGACGAGGGGGCAGGAGGCCTGCGTGGCACCAAGGTCGTCGTCTCGGCGGATCTTGAGGAGTTCCTCCGGGTGAACCGGGGCGTACGGCCCGTGCGCGAACGGGCAAGTATGCCAGGATGGGCCGCATGTCTCCCGATCTTGAGAGTTCCGCCGGGCCCGCAGACCAGGCTGTGGCCAACGACTACGACAGCTTCGCCGAGGCGTACGCGGCCGAGACGGAGTCCAACCTCATCAACGGCTATTACACCCGGCCCGCGATCCTGGACCTGGCCGGGGACGTGACAGGGCGGCGGATCCTTGACGTCGGCTGCGGTGCCGGCCCGCTGCTCGCGGCGCTGCGCGACCGGGGTGCCATCGTGACCGGCGTCGACTCCAGCACGAAGATGCTGGAGCTGGCCAGGCAGCGGCTCGGCGACGGCGCGGCCCTGCTCCCGGCCGATCTACGCAGCCCCCTGCCGTTCCCCGACGGCGCGTTCGACGATGTCATCGCGTGCCTGGTGCTGCACTACCTGGAGGACTGGAAGGCACCGCTGGCCGAGCTGCGGCGCGTGCTGGCGCCCGGCGGCCGACTCATCGTGGCCGATAATCATCCCTTCGTCAGTCAGAAGCTGGCCGGTCCCGGTGCCAACTATTTCGCGACCCGAAAATGGTCCGAGGAGTTCACCTTCAGCGGCCAGAGCGCCGAGCTGACTTTCTGGCACCGGCCGCTGCACGCGATGACCGACGCTTTCACCGCGGCCGGCTTTCGGATAGCCGTCGTCAGCGAACCGCGCCCCGCGCCAGGCGCCCGTGAACTCTTCCCCGACGAGTTTGCGAACTTCCCCTCCGGGGCCTTCCTGAGCTTCCTGTTCTTCGTCCTGGAGGCCGCCTAGCGCGGTGACTGGAAACGATCACCGGGTTTTTGCTGCGTGATGGACGGTGAGGTCACCGTACGTCGACAGAAGCGCGGCGATGTCGCCGGGCTTGCCCCGGAGTGTGGCGTCCAGGAATGCGGCGCTGGCTGCGGCGGTGATATCCGGTCCCAGGGTGCGGCCCAATGAGCCGACGAGTGCGGGCACGGGTGGCATGTAGAGCGGCGCGTCAGTGAAGGTGAGATGCGCCGTACCAGGGACGGTGACCCGGTAGCTCGTCGTGGTGCTGAGCTTGAGGACCCGCGTGAGGCGGGGGATGTAGATCGGGTTCTCAGCTGGGTCCACAGGGTGGGTGAGCGCGAGTACTGGCTGGTGAAACGGTCGTGGGGCGGGGTCGTAGGGGAAGCCGTCCAGGTTGATGACGGCCACGAACCGGGGATCTTGGCGGGCGGCCTGCAAGGCGGAGCCCCCGCCTATGGAATGCCCGGTCGCCGCAGCCCGATCGGTGTCGAGGCGCCCGGTCAACGGGCCTGGGATGTCGCCCCGGTCGAGACGGCCGAGCTGAGTGAGGGCGAAGCTGAGATCGGCGGCCCGAACCGCCGTCCAGCCGGCTGCCAGCCTCTCGTCCTCGGCCCGATCGCCGGTGGCTCTGATCCGCGTGCGGATCGTTCGGCCGTCGGCGACAGTGACAGCGGCCGAGTCGTAAGGGTGATCAAGAGCTGCGACGACGTAGCCGCGGCTGGCCAGTTCCTCTGCCCAGGCGGTGTTCTGGGTGCGCACTCCTCCCAGCCCGGGGGAGAACAGCACGAGGGGGAATCTTCCGCCTCCGTCGGCCACCGCCGCATCGAACACCGAGCTTGTGTGGGCGCGCGGAATCTCATCGAGGAGGAAGCCGGGCACGCCGAGGTAGCCGGCCAGGCCCTGGGAGACAACACGCGCCTCTTGTGCGGTGCGTCCGAGATACTGTGCCCGCTTGAGGTCCGCAGGGCTCTTCTGCGCGGGATACCAGAGTTGGACCACAACCGTGCGCCGGTCATCGGGCTCGGAGGTGGCGATCTCGGGGCGATCGGGATCGGTCCACTGCATCACAGTGGTGCCGACCGCGTACTGGCCCGACGGCTCGGGGAACACCGGCAGGGGTAGCGCCCACGCGGCCACTGCGCCCCCCGCGATCGGAGCGAGGCACGCCGCCGATCCCGGCAGGGCCAGCCACCACCGGGCCCGCCACGCGGGTCGTCCGGTGGGCCGTCGCAGCAGTGGGGGAGCGGCGAACAGGAGCGCGATCGCGGCGCCTGCGAGTACAGGTAAGAGCTGCCAGCGCACCCCAAGCACGATCAGCACCGCTCCGGACAGCACGACAGTCACCATTGCGGCGAGTGTGACCGGCCGGCGGGCGCCGACCGGGAACCAGCGGGCCAGTACCAGTGCAACGGCACCCAGAAAGACCAGAATCTCTAGGGGCGACATGCCAAGTCCCCCGACTGCCTCAGTCATTTGACCATCCTTGAGGAGGGACCGGTGTCGGCACATCCACCTCAAGTCGCCGGTTATGTGCCACCTAGGTCGGACTGCGCGGGTCATCTGACTACCTAGGTCGCACTACGCCGGTCACTTTGAGCGGGGGCCAGGATGAAGCAGCGGATCAGCTCCGAGAGGATGATCCGCGATGATATGAACCTTTGATCCCTACCCTTCAGTAGGGATCTTCGGCAAACAGGTTGACGTTCAGTGCCGGCGATCGGACCTCGCCGAGCCGTTCGGCGGTCCTGCCCACGCCGATCGCGTAGCTGCGGGGGGTGTTGGGACTGTCGAGCGAGCCCAGGAAGGCGTCGGCCGCCACCCGGACGGTCAGCGCCTTCCCGGCCGACAGGGGGGGAGGCCCTCGCGGTGCCGGTGCCATGCCAGCGGGGCCTCACCTCATCCGGCGCGGGCCCGGCGTCCGGGCATCAAGGTCACTGGAAGCGCCACAGCTGGGCGTCGTTGGGCGTGGTGCAGGTGAAGACCTTGGCCAGCGTCCCGAGGGTGTCCAGGCACAGGGTGGGGTCCAGGGCCGACCTCAGCTGGCCGAAGCCCACGCCCGTGGACGGGATCTCCCCCTGGTGCAGCCAGCGCTCACCGGCCAGGCGGCTGGGGTCGCAGGTGTGCTGCACCACCTGCGCGCCGAACGTGGCGAACTCGTTCCTGACCTCGACGCACTTGCCACTGCCCCGGTTGGCCAACTGGTAGACGAAGGCGCCGGAGCCGTCGACCGACAGCAGGGTCGGCAGCCACAGCTGGGCGTCGTTGCCCTTGCAGGTGATGCGCTGGAGCAGGGCGTTCTCGGCGGTGGAGGCATCCTTGACGTCCAGGCACATGCTCTGCTCGGCCTCCTGCATCTTGAAGAAGCCGCCGAGGGCCAGTGGCCCCGGTCCCGGCGGAGGCGCCACCGGCCCTCCGGTCGGCTGCCCCGGCCCCGGCACAGACAGCGGCGCCGGCTGGTCGGAGGCGTTCGCGGCGGTCGGCACGAGGCAGGCGGCCATGGAGATCGCCGCGGCCAGCAGCAGCGGCGCCGCCGCCCGCCGCCCGGCTCGCGGCGCGGAGGAACGTCGTGCGCGTCCGGAGAAGATCTGGTTCATGTGCGTTTCTCGCTTCCTGTTGCGGGTTTCGGTTGGTGTCGTGCTGGTGCTGGGGCTGGTCAGCTGCCTTCCTGCACCTGGAAGATGTGGTCGGCGACCAGCCCGTGGGCCTCGCGGTGCACCGCCGCGGCCGCCTCCGCCGACGGCGCCTCGACCAGGCAGAAGATCTTGCCCTGGCTCTCGTCGACCCAGTAGCGCAGGTAGCTGACGTCGTGTCGGGCCTGCTGCTGCAGGTCCGCCTTGTGCGCCTGGGCGACGTCGGCCATCGCGACGCCCTGGGCGATGGTGTGGACGTCCATGTAGAGCGGCATGCAGGGCCTCCCGTTCCGTGGTGAGTCCCGCCAACCGTAAGGACGGGGGCCGGGGGGCCGGATCGGGAGCGGTTCCCTATGTTGCGCCGCGCGTTGCCTAGATTTCCCGCGCGCTCAGACTTCCGTGGTGGCCTGGATGTGCGCCTCGGTCAGGCCGAGGCGGACGGCCTCCTTGGCGGCGGCGGCCCGGCTGGGCGCGCCCAGCTTGGCGAGGATCGCCGAGACGTGGTGGCCGGCTGTCTTGACCGAGATGAAGAGCTCGGCGGCGATCTCGGCGTTGGAGTGCTGCGCGCAGACCAGGGCGAGCACCTCCCGCTCGCGCCGGGTCAGCCCGGAGGGATGCTCCCGCGTGGCCGCGCGCGGCCCGGCCGGCAGCGACCGGACGCCGAGCCTGCGCAACTCCTGCCTGACGATGCGCGCCGCGGGGAAGGCGCCGAGGTCAGTGAAGATCCGCAGGGCCTCGCGCAGCTCCGGCTCCCCGCCCGCGCCGCACAGGGCCAGCGCGGCGTCATAGCGGCAGCCCAGCTCGGTCCAGGCCCGCGCCGCCCCGGCCGGGTCGCCGTCGAGCTCCAGCCGGTACGGCTCGGGAAACGCTCCTTGCGGCGCGCGAGGGGAGCCGGTGCGCGCCAGCCAGACCGCGACCGCGCCGCGGTCCCAGGCGTCGGACGGAGCGGCGACGTCATGGGCCAGCTCCGCCTCGCGCCGCGCCTGGACCGCCTTGCCCTCCAGCCAGTACGCCTCGGCCCGGGTCAGCCGTACAGGGACGATCTGCTGCGGCTCACCGGTGCGGTCGGCCAGGTCGGCCGCCTCGTCGAGGTGCTCCCAGACACCCGGTTCGCCGCGGCGGGCCAGGACCGAGCCGATCCTGCGCACCGTGCACATCCGGTTGGACGGGGACCGGCCCACTGTGGCCAGGATGCCGGCGCTGATCGCCAGCGACTCCTCCCAGCGTCCGGTGCGCTCCATGACGGTGGCCTGCTCGCCGCGCAGGCATGTCCCGTACGTGGGCAGGTCGTGCTCGTCGCAGTAGGCGATGCCCTGGGCCAGGCACCGTTCCGCCTCGGCGAAGCGCCGCCGGCCGCTGTGCATGGCGACCAGGTTCGTGAACGCCCGGCCCGCCTGGTCCTGGTGCCGCCCTGCCAGGGCGACCTCCAGCGCGCGGCGTATCCGGTCCTCCCACGCGCCGCCCCGGATCCAGGCGCACGCGGCCCGGGTGTTGAGCGCGTCGCTGAGCACGTCGGTGGCGCCGAGCCGCTCGGCCAGCTCCTGCGCCCGCAGCGCCAGGCCCTCGGCCATGTCGTGCTCGTAGCGCAGCATCCGGTGGTTGGCCAACGAGGCGTACGCCCAGGCCAGCTCGGTGCCGGGCCCGAGCGGTTCCAGGACGGACACCGCGGCCTCGGCGGCGGACACCTCGCCGTGGCACAGGTTCCACTTGATGCGTGACAGCCGTCGCAGCGCGGCGCCCTCCCGCAGCCGCTCGCCCGCCTGGCGCCACTGCGCCAGCGCGCGCTCGCACGCCTCGGCCGCGTCCTGCCACTGGTCGAGCAGCACCGCCTCGTCGGCCAGTCCTTCGCACAGCTCGGCCACGGTCGCGGCGTCCGCCTCGGCCGCGAAGCGCAGGGCTCGCCGGTACTGTGCCGCCGCCTCGCGGTGGGAGGCCAGCCACGCGGCGCGGCGGGCGGCGGCGGGAGCATGGCGCAGGACCGCGGCGGCGTCCCCCGCCGCCTCGGCGTGGAAGGCCATCCGGGCGTCGTCGTCACAGCCCAGCGCGGCCAGCGCCGCCAGGACCAGGCCGTGGATCGTGCGGCCCCGGCGCGCGGGCGCCGCCCCCTCCACCGCCAGCCGGGCGATCTCATGGCGGAAGCGCAGCCATTCGCCGTCGCCGGTCACCAGCCCGCACGCCAGCAGCTCGTCCACGGCCGGGGCCGGGCACGGGGTCACCGCCTCCAGCAGCCTCCACTCCACCCTGGTCCCGGTCAGCGCCGCGACGTCGAGCACCTGGCGGGCCGCGCTGCTGAGGCGCGCGGCGCGCGCCAGGACCGCGTCCCGCGCCGACCCGGGAACCTCGTGCATGCCGGCCTGGACGACCTCGGTCACGTAGAACGGGTTGCCGCCGGTCATCCGGTGCAGCGCGTCGGCGTCGGCGTCGCTTCCCCCGGCCAGTTCGCGTACCGCCTGGGTGGACAGGGGCGCCAGGCCGATGCGCCTGGTCGAGCGCTGCGAGGCCAGATCGCCCAGGGTGACGCGCAGCGGATCGGCGGCCGCCAGGCCGTCGTCGCGGTAGGTGGCGAGGAGCAGCAGCGCGCTGCCGCGCAGCCGCCGGCCGAGGAAGCGCAGCAGGTCGAGGGTGGCCTCGTCGGCCCAGTGGATGTCCTCCACCACGACCACGTCCAGCGTTCCCGAGTCGCCGACCTCGCGCAGCAGCCCCCGGAACAGCTCCTCACGCCCGGCGCCCGCGCGGCACAGCTCCAGCAACGGGCCGCCCAGTTGCTCGGCCAGGTCGAACAGCGGCCCCAGCGGGCGCGGAGTGAACAGCCCGTCACAGGCTCCCCACGACCACCGCGCCGCCGGCAGGTCCTGCTGGAACCGCTCGACCAGCACCGACTTGCCGACCCCCGCCTCGCCTGCGACCAGGACCAGCCGCCCCTCACCACGCTCGGCCTCGGCCGCGTACTCGGCCAGCGACGCCAACGACGACTCCCGCTCCAGCAAGCGCATTCCCGTAGTATCCGTCAGCGCGGCGCGGCTGGTAAGGGATCCCCCCGTCAGGCCGGGGGCTGGTCGCCCGGCCCGGGTTCAGGCGGCAGCCGCCACCAGCTTGCGTCACTCGGATCGGGGTCGGAGCTTGCCTTTGAACCGGTCGAGCAGGTAGGTCCGCAGCCCGGCGGCGTCATGCGGTGCCACGGATGTCACCTGGACATCATGGGAGTCACGCCGGCGGCCGGGCGAGTTTGGCGGCCACGGCGTCGAGGACCCAGTCCAGGCCGGTCGCGAAGGACGTCTCAGCATCCACCTCCGTGCCGTCGTGCACGAACTTGGCCAGCGCGGGGAAGCGGCCCGTGGCCAGCATCCTCGTCACATGCGGGCCGGAGGCGAGCTGCCAGTCACGCTCGGACAGGCCCGTGGCGCGCTCGGCCCGCAGGTTCGCGATCTCGCGCCTGATCGCGCCGGTGAAGTAGGCGCTGACGGTCTCCACGGCGCGCATGACGGTCTCGAGGTCGGCGAGGCCGTCGAAGGCGGCCAGCGTGGCCTCAGTCACGGCGAGGGCGTTCGGGCCCAAGGTCGGACGGCCGCCGAGCAGGTCGGCCAGCCATTCGTGACGGAGGGTGGCCTGCCTGGTGCGGTGGGCGCGGACGCGCAGCACCTCCCGCCAGTCACCGGGCCGCTCCTCGGGGAGGATCTCGGCGTGGACCTCGTCCACCATGAGGTCGAACAGCTCCTCCTTGGTGGAGATGTATCCGTACAGGCGCATCGGGCCGGCCTCCAGCCGGGCGGCGACCTTGCGCAACGACACCGCCTCCAGCCCGCCCTCGTCGGCCAGCGCGATGGCGGCGGCAACGATTCGCTCCCGGTCGAGCGGCGCGGGGCGAGTCGGCGGCTCCGGCCGATCCCACACAGTCATGGTTACATCGTACTGTTGCGATACGCTGTAATAGGGCAATACAGTGTATCGACATGAGACATCGTATCGCCGTGATTGGAGGCGGCCCCGCCGGCCTCACCTTCGCCCGCGTCCTGCACCGCCACGATCACCCCGTCACCGTCCTCGAACGCGACCCCGCCCCCGACGCCCGTCCTCCGGGCGGCACGCTGGACCTGCAGGAAGGGATGGGCCAGCTCGCGCTGGGCAAGGCGGGGCTGCTGGCGGAGTTCCAGGCGCTGTCCCGGCCCGAGGGACAGGCCATGCGCATCCTGGACGCGGACGGGACCGTCCTCCGCGACTGGCAACCCCGTCCGGGTGACCGGGCCAATCCCGAGATCGACCGCGGGCAACTCCGTGACCTGCTGCTCGGCCCCCTGGACGTTCAGTGGGGGCGGGGCGTGACGGAGGTGGTGCCGGAGACCCGGGACGGCGTGCTGGTCCGTTTCGCGGACGGGCGGGAGGAGACGTTCGATCTCGTGGTCGGCGCGGACGGCGCCTGGTCCCGGGTCCGCCCGGCGGTCTCGTCCGCGACGCCGCACTACACCGGCGTCACCTTCGTCGAGACGTCCCTGGACGACGTCGACACCCGCCACCCCGACCTCGCCCGGCTGATCGGCGACGGTTCCATGGCTGTGTACGGGGTGAACCGCGGCCTCGTCGCCCAGCGCAACAGCGGCGGCCACGTCAAGGTATACGCCCAGTTCCGCGCGCCGCTGGACTGGCACACGGACCTGGACCGGCATATGGGCCTGAACCGGCGCGCGGGCCTGGACGCGGGCCTGGACGCGGGCCTGGACCTGGCCGACGTCGAGGCCGTGCGATCAAGCCTGCTGGCTCTGTTCGACGGCTGGGCCGCTCCCGTCCTCGACCTCCTCCGCCACGGCACCGCTTTCGTCCACCGCCCCCTCTACATCCTGCCCGTGTCCCACACCTGGGCCCACGTCCCCGGGGTGACGCTACTGGGCGACGCCGCCCACCTGATGCCCCCATTGGGGGTGGGCGCGAACCTCGCGATGCTGGAAGGCGCCGAACTCGCCGAGTCCGTCGCCGCCGCCCCCGGCCCTGGCGATCTGGACGAGGCCGTCCGCGTCTTCGAGGAACAGATGTGGGCACGGGCCGGCGGATGGGCGAAGATCACGACGGCCGGTCTGGAACGCCTCGTGAGCCCGGACCCCACCGAAGCCCTGGCCTTCTTCGACGAAGTCCAGCCATCCTGACTGTCAAGCGCGAGAGCACCGGCACCAGCAGCTCGCCACGGCTTCACGGGGCAGCACGGCACCGCCGCGGTTCCTTCCGGCGGATACCGGGCTCAGTCGAGACAGCCGAGATGCGGGCCATGAGTAGATCTTGAAGGCGCCGGCCTGGGCAGACGGCAGCTCGCACATAGGGTTGAGCACCGCCCCGACTTCCGAGATTCCGCATCCCGGGGCATCGGAGAGGCTCCAGCCCGCTTCCGAGACTACGAACATGATCGGCTCGTGGCCGCTTCTGGCCGTATCTCGGCCGGACCCGTCGATCGCCCCGACCCCCTACGGGGCCGGCCCCGACGGGCGACCGTCACGGCCCCGCCACGACCCCCGGAAGACGGGACGCGGCCGGGGCCGGGGGCCAGGCTCGACGTCATGAGCAAGCGGCAGGTGGAGTTGATGGGCGGTCCGGGCCGGGACCGCCGGCTACGGCCGCCGGTCCGGGGGCGTGTGCACGTTGACCTGCCGCACGTCGGTGGTGCCGAAAGCCTGGATGCTCATGCCTTCTTCTCAGGTCAAGTGTTGTCGTGGTGCTGATCCGGGAGGGGTGCCGTCGTCCTACCGGTAGGAGCCCTCGGCGAGGTCGGCGACCGCGCCGTCGCGCTGGGGACGCCAGCCGAGCTTGTCGCGTGCGGCGTCGCCGCTGACGCTCTGGTCGAGGGCGAGGGCGTCGGCGAACAGGGCGCCGAGCGCCTCACGCGCCTGGTCAAGCGGCCAGCTCTGCGGTTCCGCCTGGACGCCGGCGGCGCGTCCGGCCGCGGAAGCGAGGTCGCGGACGGCGACCGCGGTCTCGGCCACACCGTGCCAGAGCGACCCGGCGGGTGCCCGCTCCACCGCGGAGACGAACAGGTCGGCGAGGTCGTCGACGTGCACCATGGGCCAGCGTACCGCCTCTTCCCCGACGAACCTCGGCGCCGCGTGTTCGCGGGCCAGGTTCACCAGGAGAGCGGGAATGCCGCCACCCCGGCCGTGCACGATGCCCGGGCGGATCACCAGGGCGCGCACACCGCTCTCGGCGGTGTCGAGCACCTGACGCTCGATCGTCGGCCGGTATCCCACGATCGGGATGGGGTTGGCAGGGGTGTTCTCGTCAACGGGGCCGGGCCCGGTGGCTCCCAGCACCCAGACACCGCTGGTGTAGACGAAAGCTCGCCCGGTACCGCGCAGCGGATCCGTCAGCGCGGCGATCGCGGCGGCGTCAGTCTCGGCGTCTCCGGTGGGCGTCGCCATGTTGATCACAGCGTCTATGTCGGGGGTCACCGCCTGGGTGAGCGAACGCGGATCGGTCAGGTCGCCGACACGCTTTTCACGCCCGTTCTCCGGGCGGTCGTCGGTGGCGCGGGTCAGTTCGACGATCTGATGTCCGGCCTCGTCCAGGTGGTCCGCGACCGCCGAGCCGAGGTAACCGCCGGCACCGATAAGCAAGATCTTCATCAAAGTCTCCCCTCGAAAATTTCGATGTCGAAAACTTAAATCACTGCGTTCGCAAGTGTCAAATCCTTCGATGTCTAAGTGTTAGCCTCTGTACAAAGCCACGCTCAGGACAGCTCAGGACAGGACTCACGATGACGACCGACGGACTCCACGACGGAGTGGACGTGATCATCAGCCAGTGGCAGACGGCGCGCCCCGATCTGGACTGCTCACCGATGGAGATCATCGGTCGCCTGTCCCGGGTCTCCCGCCTCCTCGAACGCGCCATCAGGGACCACTTGTCCGCGTACGACATCGAGCCCTGGGAGTTCGATGTGCTGGCCACCCTGCTGCGCTCCGGGCCTCCCCACGTCCTCAACGCCGGCGAACTCAGCACGGCGGCGATGGTCAGCTCGGCCGCCCTGACCAACCGCATCGACCGGCTCGAGAAAAAGGGCCTGGTCGACCGCGCCGTCGATCCGGCCCATCGGCGCCGCGTCCTGATCTCCCTCACCGATCAAGGGCTGAGCCTGGTCAACAGGCTCGTCGAGCATCACGTCGCCAACGAGCGGCGGCTCCTGGAGGGCCTGAGCTCCGCCGACCGCGACCAGATCACCGTGCTCCTGCGCCGCCTGCTCGTCTCCCTCGGCGACACGGGGCCGGACACCTCCGCCACCGGCGCATGCTGAGAACGCGTCGCGTCACCGTCTCGCAGCTGGTCGCCGAGGTGGGCGAGCCGTCTGAACCGTGATCACACCGGCGTGACGCGACGCGTTTCCGGGCGGCCGGATCGCCGGTCATCCGCGAAAAGTCACGAGAGGAACCCGCGAAGTCCCGAAAGGCGGGGAAGGCCGTCGTCCGTGGAGGAGCGTTCAGCTCATTCCCGTTCGATCGGGATGCGTGGAGGAGCGTTCGGCTCGATCGGGATGAGGGCGGCCGTGGAGACCGGAACTCCAGCGGTCGTGGTGGACGGCGGCCCACAGGGGGCGCCGATCCCGCCAGCCGTTCCGCTCGAGGTCGGGGGCGGTCTCCAGGTGGGTCACCGGCCCCACGCACAGCCACGCGACGGGGCGGATCGGCGCGGGGATGGCGAGAAGGTCGTTCAGGAACGGCTCGCGGTAGAACGACACCCAGCCGACACCGAGATTCTCGGCGGTGGCGGCCAGCCAGAGATTCTGGATGGCCAGGCACACCGAGTACAGGCCCGCGTCGGCGATGGCGTGGCGGCCGAGAACGGTGGGGCCGCCCCGATCCGGGTCATAGGTGACCACGATCGACAGTGTGGACTCCAGCACTCCTTCGATCTTGATCCGGGCGAACCGCCGTACGGCGGAGGCGTCAAGGGTCGCGGCGAAGACCGCGCGTTCATGCTGGACGTGTCCGTGGAACGCGGCGCGGACGGCGGGGTCGCGCACGACGATGAAGTCCCAGGGCTGGGAGAGACCGACGCTGGGCGCGGCGTGGGCCGCAGACAGGATCCGGTGCAGGGCCTCGTCGGGGACGGGTTCACCGGTGAACTGCGCGCGCACGTCACGGCGGCGGTGGATGACGTCGTAAAGCTGGCTGTCCATGGGCAGGCTCCCGCTGCGTTCGTGCCCCTTCAAGGGGCTGTGAGCGCAAGGCCGGTCTTCGGACTCCCGGATCGACGCCTGACCACCCGCCTTCCCAGCCCTCGCGGGCCAGTGGCTGCGCATGCGCGCGTGGGCGGCGGCTCCCCGGTCACCGCGGCGGGCCCGTGCCGGAATCACACCGGCTTCCCGATTCTCCTCACCGACGCGAGGCACCTTGCAACAGTTTCGCCGCTCAGTACGCTAGCGGATTCCCGACCTCACCGCGCCGCTCACCCGGCGACGGCCAGGGATCATGCGATAAGGACCGTCCCCCCCGGGCATTCCAGCGAAAGGGGAGACCACCGTACGGGGTGAGAGCCCCGCGGAACCTCCGTGTCCGCGCCAGGGCGCCATAGGGACCGCGGTCGACGTCACCGTCGCCGAATTACGGACGGAGGCCTTCCGGTGATGTTCAGAGGGCCAAGGCTCGCTCGACGGTACCCAAGTCCAGATCAACGAGATGCGCATCAGGAAAGCGGAGGTCCGCCCAGAAGTCGCCAGGGCTCTGCAGGCCCAGGCGCACCTTCACCCAAACAGTCATCGCCATGCCATGTGCCGCCACCACGAGTGGGCGCCCGCTGGCAAGTGCGAGATGCTCGGTGATCCCATCGTCGAAGCGCTTGGCGACCTCGGCCCGCGGCTCCCAGTCAGCATGATCCGCGCCTTCCACATAGGCGCGCCGCAACTCGCGGTAGTTACCCTCCCACGGCTCCACGCGGGTGACCTCGTTGAACCGTCGATCACGCGTGACCGTGTCGTCGCCGCCCAGAGTCTGCCAGGCCTTCGGCTCGTCGCTGGAGACAAGGCAGGCGTCTTTGGGCAGACGGGCGATCAGCCGCTGAGCCGCCTGCCACCCCTCAGTGCCGAGCGGCCATTCGTGCGGTGGGACGGTCGGACCGTAGGCAGGCATGGCATGGCGGACCAAGAGCAACATCTCAGGGAATATACCGAGCCGACACCCTCATAACCCCGGGAAACGATCACAGAGATGCCGGGAAGCGATCTTCTCAATGCCTGCTCCACCCCAGGCCGGATCTACTTGTGAACACTCCAACCGGGGGCTACGACAGCCCCCACAAGCAGCAGCGGCACGAGCCCCAGGCAGATCACCACGACGTGGAGCGCCCTGGGGCGTCGACCGCCCGCCTGTCGCCAGGCGAGCACCGCAGCGGCCGCAATGGCGAGCGCCAGCAGCAGGTGCGCGCCGTACCGCCACAGGGCCGGCACGCCCCCCATGGTCTTTTCGGCGAACGGCTCCCCGGCCAGTGTGAAGCCGATGACCATGTTGAGCGCCCCCAGGCCGAGCAGCGCGATCCCGGGCAGCCACCGGAGGAACACGCCGCTGAGCGCCGTGCGCACCACGATCCCCGCGAGCAGGAGCACCGACGACCACTGGTGAAGCAGCTGCACGAGCACGCCGCCGGCCACGTCGAAGCTGAGCTGCAGCGCCGAGGCATAGGCCTCGGCCATCATGACGCCGCGCAGCGGCTCGTAGGAGCCGTCATAGATCACCTGGGCGCCGTCATGGCTCACCTGGTCGCTCGGCGTGTGGAAGAACGCCAGGAAAGCACCGGTGAGCACGACGATCACGAAGCAGGAGATGAGCCGCTCGTCCACCGACCTCTTACCGGACCACAAGTTTCCGATTCAATAGGCGTCGGAGAGCAACAGGTCAGCTAGCCGGAGTGTCACCCGCCTCCCGAGCCGGGACTGTCGCACGGGTCCTGAGGCCTGACCGGCCTCGGCGCGATGCCCTCCAGGTGCTGGAACGCAGGTGGGCGGGGGGTCAGGGTCCAGGGGACCCGCTAGGTCTAGCGGCCGGCCTCCGCTGCCGGTGGGGGAGCGACCACCGGGACGTGGGCGTCGGGGGCGTCAGCCTGTTCTGGCCGGCCTGGGGCGGGCATTGCGCAGGCGGATGCCGCTCCAGCCCAGAGAGCTGGTGGTCACCGCATCCCAAAACGCCCAGAGGTTGTCCAGCACTCTGAGCTGGATCCCGGCCTCCTCGTGCAGCTGGAGCAGGCTGCCGACCGGTTCGGGCGGGCCGAGCGGTTCGACGGGCTCGGTGGCGACCATCGCGTTCGGCACCGGCTCACCGATCGGGACGAACTTCTCGGCGGGCAGGCGGTAGCCGTACAGGCGCACGGTCAAGAACGCCTCCAGCCAGCCGTACTCGATCGCATGGATGCGCCGCCCGCAGCCGGCACCGATGATCCGTTCCCGGTCGGCGTCCGTCGTGTCCGGCACGGTCCAGGCCATGGCGCGCGGGCACTGGCGGGGAAACCAGTAGTCGGGGCAGCGATCGGCCGACACAGCCCACACATATGCCTCCGGTTCTTGTGCGGTGGTTGCCACGTGGGGGACAAATCGGGTGATCTCCGGGTCCTCGGAGAAGTGCAGAACTTGACCTGGTCTGGGCCGCATGACCCGTGTCTACCATCGTGGCCCAAGGGCGCACCCCTTCCCGGAAGGTTGGTATGGCCGGGAGAGGGGAGCGCTGGTCGGCGGGGCGGCCGTCGCGCAGGTGGTCGGTGGGGATGCGCCAGGCGGTGAGGCGGACCTGGCGTCCGCCTTCGGCGGGGCCGTGGACGCCGCGCCGATCGGTTGGGGGACGGCGTGGGGCGATGTGACGCTCACTGACGAGTGACCTGGTCGAGGGCGGCGGAGAGCTGTTTGAGCGCCTCGATGACCTGCTTCAGCCCGTCGAGGCCGAGCTCGTCCACCACCCGGTCCGCCAGTGCTTCCAGGTCGGGGTCGATCCGCTCTATCGCGGCCATGCCCTTCGCGGTGGGCCGCAGCAGCTTGGCCCTGCGATGGGCGGGGTTGGGCTCGTACTCGGCCAGGCCCTGGTCCACCAGCAGATCGGCGGTCCGCTGCACGCCCTGCCTGGTCAGCCCGCGGAGCCGGGCGATCTCGGCCACGGACATGGGCTTGTCGGGGACCGCGCTCAGTACCTGCCACCAGGCGACGGTCATCCCCGCCGGCTTGGCGAGCGTGTCGCCGGCGCCGAGGAACTGCCCGTTGAGGCGGTAGACGGTGAGCGCGGCCTCCGACAGCAGATCTCCTGTCTTGCTCATATGTCCGATGGTGCCATCAGCGCTTCGAAGGCCGAGGCGTCGTTGTGTGCGAACAGCCGGTACCAGGCGTCCAGCACCTGGGGGGTGTACAGGTCCAGCTTGGCGAAAATCTCGCGGGCGAAGTCGACCGGTGCGGTGGGGGTGCCCGTGATGAGGTCTCCGTCGGTCACGGCGGGCGCTTCGACGTAGCGCTCCGCGCCGCCGTAGCCCTGCTGCGCCTGCAGGTACGGCAGCGCGGCGCTGGTGTGGCCCCGAGTGTCGAAGATCCCTTCGCGAGCCAGCCCGGCCGTCGCGCCGCAGATGGCCGCGACCGGCACGCCCGCTTCCAGCAGGTCGCGGGCCTTGCGGGCGAAGGGGGAGAGTCCGTCACCTTCGTCCCAGAGTGCGGCGCCGGGCAGGATGAGCATCGCCGCGTCCTTGATGGAGTCGAGCGAGATGTCGGGGGTGACGCGCAGGCCGCCCATGGTGGTGATCGGGTCGGTCGTGAGACCGACGGTGACGAGCTCGTAGCGGCCGGGGTCCCTGTGGTGGTGACCGTTTCTGATGTGGGCGGTGGCGTGTCCGGTCTCCCAGTCCGCCATGGTCTCGTATACCGCGTGGTAGATCTTGTTCATGACAGCATCTTGTCACAATGACAACATGCTGTCAATTAGGCGCGAGAAGACGGATCCGGCCGAGGTGTGGGGGAGGGTGGTCATGGATCGATCTTTGAGGCGCTGAGCCGGGAAAACTGCACGACCTCACCGGAGGGTCGTACGGCTGGGTGTCGTCGCCGAGAGGGGCCGTCGTCGCGGATCGTCGTCCCTTCGCTGGGTCCGATGGCTTCTCGCGACCCAGGCACTCTCAGGTCGTTCTCTCCGCATTTACATACATGATGTATGTATGTATTGTCGCCGGCGTCACCATCACCTGAAGGGGCGGTCATGCGGGCGATACAGCAGTCGGCGTGGGGAGAGGCCGAGACCATGGCGTTGGTCGAGGTGGAGGAGCCTGCGCCGGTGTTCGGCGAGGTGCTGGTCAGGGTCATGGCGGCCGCGGTCAATCCGGTGGACGTCTTCACGCGCCGGGGGCAGGCGTACAACCGGGTGCTCGACCTGCCGTTCATCAACGGCTGGGACGTCGCGGGGACGGTGGTGAAGACCGGCTACGGCACCACCCGGTTCCGGCCCGGCGATCGGGTGTTCGGGATGCCGTGGTTCCCCCGGGCCGCGGGTTGTTATGCCGAGTACGTCACCGCCCCCGCCCGCCACTTCGCCCGTATGCCGGAGGGCTTGAGCTTCACCGAGGCGGCGGCGCTGCCGCTCGCCGGGTTGACGGCGTGGCAGATGCTCACCGAGGTCGCCGCCGTCGCCCCGGGACAGCGGATCCTCGTGGCGGGCGCGGCCGGGGGCGTGGGACACCTGGCGGTCCAGATCGCCAAAGCCCGCGGCGCCCATGTGACCGGCACCGCGAGCGCCGCCAAACATGCCTTCGTCCGCGGATTGGGGGCGGACGAAGTGATCGACCACACCACGACAGAGGTGTCCGCCGCGGCGCGTGACATGGATGTCGTCGTCCAGATGTTCGGCGGCGAGGCCGGGCTCAAGGCACTGGAGTGCCTGCGGCCGGGCGGCGTCCTGGTCAGCGGGCAGGCGGCCTGGACCCCCGGGCTCCACGAGCGCGCCGACGAGCTCGGCGTGCGTGCCGCGGCCTACCTCGTCGATCCCGACGGCGCCGGGCTCGACGCACTGGCCGGCCTCGTGACCGAGGGGTGGTTGAAGGTGCACGTCGACGCGGTGTTCCCGCTGGCGGAGGCGGCCGAGGCGCACGACCTCGTCGGCTCGGGGCGTACCAAGGGCAAGGTTGTGCTCGCCGTCGGCGAGATGGACTGAGGAGGAGCAGTGTCGGAACAGCACACCACACCGGCTGACGTGGTCCGGGCTTACGCGCAGGCCAAGAGCCGCGCCGATATCCAGGCGGCTCTGCGGTACTGCAGCCCGGACACCGTCTTCGAGACGATCGCGTTCCAGGCAGCGGCGACCGGCATCGATGAGGTCGCCCGACAGACCGCCGCGGCCTGGCGCAAGCAGGCGAAGGCGGTGGCGCGATGACAACGTACGTGCTGGTTCATGGGGCCTGGCACGGCGGCTGGTGCTGGCGGCACGTGTCCGCGCGGTTGCGAGAGGCCGGCCATGAGGTCCACACTCCGACGCTGACCGGTCTCGGCGAGCGGGCCCACCTGGCCGGCCCCGAGATCGGCCTGCGGACGCACGTGGACGACCTGCTGGGCCTGCTGAGGTATGAGGATCTGCGGGATGTCGTGCTCGTCGGGCACAGTTACGCCGGCTTGGTCGTGCGCGAGGCCGCCGACCGTGTGCCGGAACGCGTCTCCCAGATCGTCATGGTCGACGCCTGGGCGGGCCGGGACGGGGAGTCGCTGGACGATCTGGCTCCCGCGTTCTTCCTCGACTGGATCGAGTCGGTCACCGTGGACGGCATGATCCCGCCCTCCCCGGCGGCCGCCGTCGGCGTGACGGAACCGGATCAGGTGGCATGGCTGGAGCCCCGGCTGACGGCCCACCCCCGGCGAACGTTCTCCGAGCCGACCCGGCTGTCCGGGGCCGTCGACGCGATCGCGTGCCGAGCGGTGCTCTGCACACCCGGCGGCCCCATGCCGTTCGCGCGGCTGGCGGACGAGAACGGCTGGGCGGCCACCGTCCTGGACGTCGGCCACGACGCCATGGTCACCGCACCGCAGGCGC
This sequence comes from Streptosporangium brasiliense, assembly GCF_030811595.1. NCBI lineage: Bacteria > Bacillati > Actinomycetota > Actinomycetes > Streptosporangiales > Streptosporangiaceae > Streptosporangium > Streptosporangium brasiliense. Next base: position 7,182,233 of record NZ_JAUSRB010000002.1, on the reverse strand, counting down.
TGGCGGACATCCTGCTGCAGCACGCGTACACGTCCTGAGCCGGGCGCAGGCCACGTGGTCCGCCACCGAAGTGAGGATCGGCCACCTGCCGGCCCGGCTCACACTCGGCACCGCGACACTGCCGCCTGCGCTCCGGCATCCGATCTTGTCGTCGCGCCGACCCGCTGCCTTGGACCGGCTCGCCGATGGGCGCCTGATCGCGGGCCAGGTCCCGCCGCTGCTTCACGTGCAGGGCCCGTGACGGCTGGGAAACACGTCCGCCACGCATGTTCTTCTATCCTTGGGCGTAGAACAAGAGGAGATATGCGGGTGGCAGGGAACACGAGTGTGCGCCGGAGCCAGCACGAGCGCACCAAGGCGACCATGGGTGCGCTGGTGGCGGCGGCGCGCGAGCTGTTCGTCGCCGAGGGTTTCTCCGCCACCGCGGTGGACGCGATCTGTGCCAGGGCCGGCGTGACACGTGGCGCTTTCTACCATCACTTCAGTAACAAGGAGCACATCTTCCGCGAGGTCTACGCCGCCGACCAGAAGGACCTCGCATTGATCGTCCGGCAGGCGTTCCAGGCCCAGCCGGATCCGTGGGACGGGATGTCGGCGGGCTGCCGGCGCCTGCTGGAGGCATCCCTCGAACCCGCCGTACGCCAGATCACGCTGGTCGAGGCGCCGGGCGCGCTCGGCTGGTCTGCCATGCGAGACATCCAGGCCGGATGCAAGGAGCAGATGCGGCGCGGGCTGGCCATCGCGATCGAGGCCGGGTGCATCCCCGATCGGCCGTTGGACCCCGCCACCTCGCTGCTGTACGGGGGGATCTGCGAGAGCGCCCTGGACATCGCACGCGCCTCGGATCAGCGGGCCGCGCTGGAGGGCTCGCTGGCCGAACTCGATCTGGTGCTCGCCGGCGTCGCTCACCGTTCTGCTCCAGGCTGCGCGCACAGCGAGCGGCGGGGTGCCGTCTGACCGCGCGGTCCTCCGGCTCCAGCTCCGTGAGCCGCCGTCCCTCCTCGGACAGCCGTTCCGCCCGACGACCGCCTCGGTGGACTCGCGGTGCTTGAGCTTCAACCACCGGCGTGAGCCGTCGTGTCGGGACCGGAGCTGCTTGACCACCAGGCCCTCGACCCCGGCTAGGTGCATCGTCTCGTACCAGGTCCGCGCCTCAGTCGCATCCGTCGCCGCCGGCGGTGGGCGGGCGTGGACCAGCCCGGTGAACTCGCGCATTCACTCAGCCGGCCCGTCCCTGACTGCGAATTCGTCGTAGGTCCGGGGACGGACGGGTGGGAGTGGTCGTGGCCGGGCTGGTCCGATCGAGGAGGGTTCGAAGCCGTCAGGCCAGACGGTGCTCTCATCGAAAACCACCCGTTTCAGGGAGGCGCCGGTCAGCACGGCTCCGCTCAGAGTGGCTCCGCGGAGATCGCTGTAATCGAGGCGGGCGCCACACAGGTTGGCGTTACGCAGGTCAGCTTTGCTCAGATCGGTGGCGCGCAGGTCGATGCCCTCGGCGATGATGCCGGTCAGGACGGCGTCACGTAAATCGGCCTGGTAGAGGACCGCGTCGGGGAGGATCGCCCCGGCCAGCCGTACTCCAGTCAGATCTGCACGGGTCAGATCGACTCCGACGAGGGAGGATTCGGTGAGATCGCTGAAATGGAGATCCACATCCTGGAGCCGGGCGGAGGCGAGGTTGGCCTTGGGCAGGACCACCCGGTCCAGACCGAGCACCTGGCCTCTCACTGATTGGCGGCGGCCGAGAACGGTGAGTGCCGCGTGGAGGTCCGGAGCTCGGAGGGAGAGGTTGACCGAATCGTCGGGGGTCGCGGCCGTGCGCTGGGCGTCCTGGGCGTTTCTGTGAGGGTGGCGGGTGCGGGTGCCGATGAATGCGGTGAGGATCTCGCCGATGGTGCGGCGGTCAGCTGCGGAGGAGCGTGCGATGCGTTCCAGGGCGTAGATGCCGCCGAGTCGGACGTCCACGCTGGAATCGCCCAGGTGGGCGATCGCGGCGGCGAACGATTCGGTGGCCTGGCCGTGGCGGCTGAGCTGGAGCTGGCGCCAGGTGAGGTAGGCGCCCACCAGAAGCACCAGGCCGCCTACTCCCTGGAGCAGGGCTGTACGGATGTTGTTCACGGCGGCCGCGTAGTCGGCCGGCGGTTGCGCGGATCCCAAGTCCCAGGCGAGCAGGTGACGGGGGAGCAGGATGGCACAGGCCAAGGCGGCCATGCCCAGGAGTGCGGTGACGATGAAGGGAGCCGAGAGCCGCTGGCGCCAGGACGCGCCGACGCGGGCGATCTTGTCCGTTCGGATGGGGTGGCGGGGGAGCGGGGGCGTGCGGTCTTCGATGCGCGTCATGGCCTCACCGAGGGTCGGGCTAGGAGGGTTGCATCGGTCGAGGCTCCACTGTCTCGTGGAGTCAACGCGTTCAATCTAGATCCACGTGGCTCACCGGACCACATGGTTGGGGTGCCGTTAAGAAACGCGTCGGCCCGGGAGAAGCCTGAGTGCAGGAATCAGCGGTAGGAATGATCATGGGCAGCTATCGCAGACAGTGGGTGAGTATCTGCGGCTTCTGGCCTCGCACTCCCTGTGGAGCATGGACGGGAGACCTTCGGGGATGGCTGACTCCACATGGTCATCTGCGATAACGATCTCGGTCCGCCGTGCGAGCGATCACGCAGCGTACAACCGCACGATTCGGTTCCGACGTTCCTCAGCCCCCGGATCCTGCAGGTGGTGCGCGACCTCGGCACGGCCCGGGTGACCGACCTCGCGGAACGGCAGCGTCGGCAGAGGCCGCATCGATCGACTCGGCAGCGGGGTCTGAATCCAGCCCTTGGCGTCCGCCGCCGATATGGCGCTGTACCAGGCGTCGGCCATCTTGGCGTAGCCCGCGTCCGTCGGGTGCGCGTCGTTCTGCAGTCCGAGGGGCATCACCCGCAGCGAGGAGGGACGCGAGGGCCGCAGCCCACCCCAGTCCCCGTCGCTCCGTTGGGGGAACAGACGGAGCAAGCCGAAAGGGTTAGTTAACAGGGCTGGTCAGAGCCCTTGATGGCAGCTCATGCAGCGGGCGGTGAGATCTGCTTCGACAGGGCGAGTCGCTCGGCGCGGGGGTACCGCTCAGGTCGTCTTCTCCGTGTCGGTGGGCAAAGGACGGGAGGGGGTTCGCGCGTTGTTCGGCGCGGTGTTGGTGCGGCGGAGCATCGTGATGATGAGCACGGGGCCGATGGCGAGCAGGAAGGCGAGCGCGGCGTAGCCGTAGGTGAGGCTGGTCATTGTGGCGATGGCGGCGACCAGGAGCGGGCCGCCCGCGTCGCCGAGTTCGCGTCCCAGTTCGGCGGCGCCCATGGTCTGGCCGAGGCGTTCGGTGGGGGTGGAGGCGGCCAGGGCGGCGAACCCCAGGGGGGTGATCAGGCCGGTTCCGGCGCCGATCAGAGCGGCGCCGGACAGCAGGCCGGGCAGGCCGGGCACCATGGCGCAGCCCAGGCCCGCGGCGGTGAGCAGCAGTCCTGCGGTGATGCCGCCGCGTGCGGTGATACGTCCCTCGTCGAGGGCGCGTCCGGTTCTGGGCTGGACGAGGGCGGCGCAGGCGGCGAGCACCGACACCGCCGCTCCGGTGGCGATGGTGCCCAGGCCGGCCGCGGCGCCGGTGACGGGCAGGAAGCCCACGCCGACCGACAGCGCGGCGGTCGCCGCGGCCAGTGCCGCGGTCGGGCCGAGGAAGGCCGGATCGGCGAGGCGTCTGGCCAGATCGAGCACCGTCTGTCGGGTCTTGGGCAGCGGGGGTACGGCCGGGACGGCGAGCAGGGCCCAGGCGGCGACCGCCACGCCGAGCACCGCCAGTACCGCGAACAGCAGCCGCATTCCTCCGGCCCACACCAACACGCCGCCGAGCAGCGGGCCGAGGGTGTAGCCGATGGACTTGTGAAAGCCGTAGGAGCCGAAGGCGCGGCCGTGCTTGGCTGCCGGGTTGAGGCGGGCGACCAGTGCGGAGGCCGAGGGGGAGAAGGCGGAGGCCGCGGCGCCCTGTCCCAGGCGGGCCGCCCACAGCCAGCCGGGGCTGTCGGCGACGGCGTAGGCCGCCGAGGCGGCGGCGAAGGCGATGAGCCCGCCCAGCAGCACCGGGCGGGCTCCGACGCGGTCGGCGAGCGTGCCGAACAGCGGCTTGAGCAGCACCTCGGCCCCGTCGTACAGGGCCAGCAGGCCGCCCAGCACCAGCAGTGAGGTGACCGCGTCCTCGGAGAAGCCGCCGAGGTTGGCGGCGATGCCGTGCGCGCCGAAGGCGGTGGTGAACCCGGCCGCGTACAGCGGCCACATCTGCCGGCGTGGCGCCGCCTGGGCGGCATCCGCCGAGTTCATGGATTCTCCGGTGATGTCTGGTGCAGGGCGCTGAACACCTTTTCCGCGTAGTCCTCGCAGGCCGCGACGCACTGCTTGAGTCGCTCGGCGGCCTCGGCCGCCTCGGGTGCCCCGAACACGTCCCGGGCCGTCAGGTCCCGGTACCAGCGGCGCAGCCGCTCCAGGCTCTGCTCCTCTTCTTCCAGTTCGGCCAGCGTGAACTTGGCGTTGCGGATCTCCTTGGCCAGTTCCTGGCCGAACTTGCCGCAGTCGGCCAGGAACTCGGTCCAGTCCGCGGAGCGCGCGGCGGTGAACAGTGCCTGCAGACGGGTGGCGTCCTCGGGACCGTGGCCGGATGCGCGCATGGTGATGGCCTGGCCTTTGGCCTGTTCGGTGAGTTCCAGCACGCGTGCCAGACCGTGGGCGAAGACGGGCACGTCCGGTACCGTCCATACGCCCTGGCCGAGCGGCACCGCGCCGATCTTGCGCAACTCCCGCCAGGCTGCCACTCGGTGCCGCGATGGCTCCGCGGGCAGTTTGATCACCAGGATCAGCCAGCCAACTTCTGCCTTTACTGTCACATTGGGGAATGTAACATGGATTACATCTGGCTGGTGAGGGGAGGGCTGGAGATGCGAGGAAGGCGACAGCGGCGGCAGGGACGCAACGGTGTGAGTCTCCGAGCTCAACCGGGCCTGTCGGGCGGTGAGCGCTCCGGTGCCGAGCAGCGCGAGGATGACGGCCGCTCCTCACCCGCCGGCCGACAGCGGTACATCATGATCGCGCCGCTGTCCGCTGTCCTGCCCGTGCTTGCGCGGCTGTGGGGACTGAGCGGTGGATCCGGCTATCTCACCATCGCGATGCTGGTGTTGCTGGAGAACTTCGGCGTCCCGGTGCCCGGCGAGACCGTGCTCATCGCCGGCGCGGCCTACGCCGGCCAGGGCCACCTCAACATCGTGGCCGTCGCCGCCGTGGCGTTCTTCGCCGCGGTGATCGGCGACAACATCGGCTATGGCATCGGCCGTGCCGGCGGCCGCCGCCTGGTCACCCGCTACGGCCGCTACCTGCTGTTGACCCCCGCCCGCTTCGCGCGAGCCGAACGGTTCGTCGCCCGCCACGGCACCAAGATCATCATTGGGGCGCGGTTCATCGAAGGTCTGCGCCAGCTCAACGGCGTCATCGCCGGCACCACTGGCATGCCCTGGCGCCGCTTCCTCGCCTACAACGCCCTCGGCGCCGCCCTCTGGGTCGCCCTATGGACAGTCCTCGGCTCCTACGCCGGCCGCCACCTGGTCACCATCGAAGACGACCTGCGCCACTACCAGTGGTACGCCATCACGGCACTCGCCCTGCTCGCCGGCGCCTACGCGGGCCTCCACCTCGTCCGCCGACGACGACATGCCCGCCACGGCCCCCGGCAGCCCTGATGGCGACCCGCCCACGGCCTCCTGCAGCGACATCGTGTCCGGCCTGCTCACCTTGGCCGGGTACGCCTACGACTCGGCAGCCGGCCGACCTGCCCGACCAGAAGGTGCGGCGCATCGATGCGCGCCGACTACGGGCCGTTCACCGACGTCGCCCGCGGCCGCATCGACCTGGGGCGCATCGAGCGGCACCGGGAGGACATCCCGCGGATCGTCGGGGCGATCCGCACCGGCGCGGCCCGCGCCTGTGAGGTGACCCGGATGCTGTCGCGCGATGGCCGCTCAACCCCGTCCCGTGAGAGCCGGCCCGGTGTTCACGGGACGGGGGCCGATCTGGGCTGGTTCCTGCCGGCGAGGGCGTGGGCGACCAGAGCGTTGGCGTGGCCGTGACCCAGGCCGTGCTCGGTCTTGAGCCGGCCGACGAGTTCCATGTGCTTGGTCAGGGGTGAGGCATTGATGAGATCGATCCAGTCCTGGACGGGGCGGCCGTACTTGGTCTCGATCGAGGAGAAGTAGCCGGCGGGGTTGCCCTTGACCGGTGTGGCCATGTTCTGCGGTCCCGTTCCGGCGGTGGTGGTCAGGCCAGGGTGGTGTGGATGATGTCGGCGCTGGTGGTGGCGTCGGTCGCCAGGCCCTGGTGGTCGCCGGGGAAGACCAGCGGCGCGGTGTCGAGCCGGTCGGCCAGCACCCGGGCCGACAGGGCGGGGACTCCGTCGCCGGAGGCGATCCCGACGCCGACGGCGATCGGGACAGAGCCGGAGCGCAGCGCGGCGACGTCAGGGGTGAAGCGCAGTACGGGCAGCAGGATGTGGGACAGGAAGTGGTCCAGGTTGCCCTGGATGCGGCCCATCATCTCCAGCGCCTCAGGCGGCATCCGGGAGGGGTCGGGCATCGGGGGAGGGGTGGCGTTCTCCCCGTCGACGGTGGTGATGAACTTACCCATCGCCGCGCCGGCGCCGTGTTCGCGGTAGGTGTCGTGCACGTTCTGGAAGGCGGCTCGCCAGTGGTCGCGGTCGGGCAGCAGCTCGGGGAGCGGCGGCTCGTGGGCGATCAGGGCGCGGACCTGTTCGGGATGACGGGTGGCCAGGTCCAGGGCGGTGAGCGCGCCGCCGCTGTTGCCCAACACGTAGGCAGGTTCGGCGGTCAGGGCGGCCAGCAGCCGGGAGGCGTCGGCGCTGAACACCGTGACGTCCTGGTCGGCGGGCGGTCCGGTCAACGGGCTGCGAGACAGACCGCGCTGGTCGTAGGTGACCACGGTGTAGCGGTCGGCCAGCACGGCCGCCAGGGCGGCCAGCGCTCCGGCGTCGGCGGGCGCGCCGGGGATCATCAGCAGCAGCGGCCCGGATCCCCGGACCTCGTAGTGCAGACGCGCACCGGGCACCTGGAGCATCTTGGTCTGGACATCGTTCATGAGGGTGTTCCGTTCTCGTCCGGTGGGGGTGGATCAGAGAGGGGGGTGGGTCAGGCGGGCTGGTAGGTCAGGTCGAGGACGCCGTTGGCGAAGGTGGCCGACCGGGCCAGCTCCAGCGGGACCGGTGGGGTGTCCTCGGGGAACAGGCGCATGCCGGCGCCGACCACCAGCGGGTGGACCAGCAGCCGCAGCTCGTCCAGCAGACCGGCCGCCAGCAGGGTGCGGACCAGGCTGACGCTGCCCGACAGCGCGATCGTGCCGCCGGGCTGCTCCTTGAGCTCCTTCACCGCCGCGACCAGGTCACCCTCGATCAGGGTGGAGTTGTCCCAGGTGACCTGGGTCAGGGTCGTGGAGGCCACGACCTTGCCGATGCCGTTGATCGCGTCGGCCATCTCACCGGTCTGGTGCGGCCACACCGCGGCGAACGCCTCGTAGGTGACCCGGCCCAGCAGCAGCGTGTCGGCCTCGGCGTACATCTGACCGACCACCGCACCCATCTCCTCGCTCAGGTACGGGAAGTGCCACCTCTCCGGCGCCTCCACCACGCCGTCCAGCGAGATGAACAGCCCAGCCGCGATCTTCCGCGCCGTAAGGCCGTCAGTCATGCGATCACTCCTCACACATCACCAGGTGAACCGGTCTGGTGGCCGGACGAGCAGCAAGCTTGTCTTTTGCAAGCATGCTTTGTCAACTGAAGTTCGCTGTAGGATGTGCAGCATGATGGCTCGTGAGTACGGACAGTTCTGCGGCCTGGCCCGCGCGTTGGAGATGGTCGGCGAACGCTGGATGCTGCTGATCGTCCGCAACCTGCTGTCGGGGCCCCAGCGCTACGGCGACCTGCGCAAGGGCTTGCCCGCCATCCCGACCAACATCCTGTCGACCCGCCTCAAACGACTCGAGGAGGCGGGCCTGGCCTCCCGACGCGCGCTGCCCCACCCCGAGCGCGCGGTCGTCTATGAGCTCACCGACTACGGACGCGATCTGGAACCGGCGCTGATCGCGCTCGGCCGCTGGGGCGCCCGCACGATGACCGAGCCCCGCCCCGGCGAGGCCATCACCGCCGAATCGGTGGCCATGGCCTTCCGCACCACCTACCAGCCGGAGGCGGCCCGGGACACCACCGTCGGCTATGAGGTGCGCATGGGCGAGTTCACCCTCCGCCTGCAGATCACCGTCGGAGCCCTGACGGTCGGCATCGGTCCGCACCCGGCCCCGGACCTCATCATCGAAAGGCTGAACGACCAGGGGATCCACGCGCTGATGACCGGTGCCAAGACCCCCGATCAAGCACTCACCGACGGCAGCGTGCGGGTGGAGGGTGATCCCGCACTTCTCCACCGGTTCGTCCAGGCGTTTCGCTTCTGACCAGCCATCCGGCGGGACGCCGCCGGTCTGCCGCACCTACCCTCCGACCGGCTCCACCTGGGGCGCGGCCAAGGTAAGCCCAAAACCCACAAATGCGATCTTGATTGAGCGAGTCGATGCAGGTCGGCCGCATTGCTCCTGGGACCCCGAGAGGTGGCGCGCATCCGCCGGAGGCGCTCGGCTCACTGGTCCGTCACGGGGCCGGCTCGCGACCTCGCCGGCTGGAAACGAGTCGGAGCCGGCGACCGATGACCCCATTGAGTGTGGCCTTCCCCGGCACGGGGGTTCCGGGGGAGGGGCGGGAGGACGTCGGAGAGCGCGCTGGAGGTGACGGTTCTGGCCGGACGGGACGATCTCACCCCGGCGGGCGCGGACGCCGAGGCCGTGGCCGGTGAGCGGCACGTGGCCGCCGAGCCCCTCGCCGTCGCCGGTAAGCGGTACGCGGCCTTCATCTCCTATTCGCGGAGCGCCCGGGGAGCGTTCGCCCCCGCCATCCAGCGGGGGCTGCAACAGCTGGCCAGGCCCTGGCATCGCCGGCGGGCGCTGGAGGTCTTCCGGGACACGACCGGCCTGGCGGTCACCGCGGAGCTGTGGCCCAGCATCCGCTCCAACCTCGACAGGTCCGCCTGGTTCGTCCTCCTGGCTTCACCGGAGTCCGCCCGGTCCAGGTGGGTCGGCAAGGAGATCGGCCGGTGGATCGAGGTCAAGGGGCCACAGACGATCATGATCGTGGTGACCGACGGGGGCTGCGTCTGGGACGAGGCGGCCGGCGACTTCGACCGCGCGGCCTCCACCGCCGTCCATCCGGCGCTGCACGGCGCCTTCGGCGTCGAACCCCGCTACCTGGACATGAGATGGGCGCACGAGGACGTCCATCTGACCCTGCGGAACGCGTCCTTCCGCGGCGCGATCGCGGAACTGGCCGCGCCCATGCACGGCCTCGCCAAGGACGAGCTCGAAGGCGAGGACGTCCGGGCGCAGCGCCGGAGGGTCCAGGTGATCACCGGCTCGGTGCTGGCGATGGCGGTGCTGCTCGTCCTGTCCGTCGTGGCGGGCCTGATCGCGGTCCAGCAGCGTGACCTGGCGGAGGTCAGACGTCAGGACGCCCTGTCACGCCAACTGGCGGCGCGGAGCGAGAACCTCGACGACACCGACCCCGTCCTGTCCCGGCTGCTCGCCGTGGCCGGGTGGCGGATCATGCAGACACCGGACGCCCACGCCGGTCTGCTGAACGCGCTCGCCAACCCCTCGGTGGGCGGTTTCCCCGGCCACAGCGGGAAGCTCAACGGAGCCGCGTTCAGTCCCGACGGCCGCTCCCTCGCCACGACGGGGGAGGACGGCACGGTCAGGTTGTGGGATCCCGTCACCCGCCGGCAGCTCGGGCAGCCCCTCACCGGCCACAGCGGCCCGGCCCAGGACGTGGCGTTCAGTCCCGACGGCCGGTCTCTCGCCACGACGGGGGAGGACGGCACGGTCAGGTTGTGGGACCCTGTCACCCGCCGGCAGCTCGGGCAGCCCCTCACCGGCCACAGCGGCGCGATCTACGGGGTGGCGTTCAGCCCCGACGGGCGGACGCTCGCCAGCGCCGGGGTCGACGGTTCCGTCAGGTTGTGGGACCCCGCCACCCGCCGCGGGCTCGGGCGTCCGCTCGGCAACCCCGGTCCGGTGTACGACGTGGCGTTCAGCCCCGACGGCCGCACCCTCGCGACGGGAGGCAACGACAAGGTCGTCCGGCTATGGGACGCGGTCACCCGCCGCCGGCTCGGCCGCCCGCTCTCCGGGCACACCGAGACGGTGCTGCGGGTGGCGTTCAGTCCCGACGGGAAGACGCTGGCCAGCGCGGGGGACGACGGCACGGTCAGGCTGTGGGATCCAGTCACCCACCGGCAGCTCGGGAAGGCCCTCACCGGCCACACCGACAACGTCATCTGGGAGGTGAGATTCAGCCCCGACGGCCGGTCCCTGGCCAGCGTGGGAGGTGACGGCACGGTCAGGCTGTGGGATCCGGCCACCCACCGGCAGCTCGGGGAGGCCCTCACCGGCCACACCGACCAGGCCAGGGCCATGGCGTTCAGCCCCGACGGCGGGACCTTGGCCAGCGCGGGTAACGACGGCATGATCAGGCTGTGGAATCCCGCCGTCCATCGCCGGCTCGGGCGGCCTCTCACCGGTCATACCGGCCCGATCAGGGCGCTGACCTTCAGCCCCGACGGCAGGACCCTCGCCACCGCCGGGGACGACAAGACGGTCAGGTTGTGGGATCCCGTCACCCGTGAGGAGACCGCCGCGCCGCTCACGGGTCACACCGACGCCGTCCTGGGGGTGGCGTTCAGCCCGGACGGCCGTGTGCTCGCCGGCGCCGGAGGGGACCGGACCGTACTGCTCTGGGACGCCGCCACCGGGCGGCGGATCGGGGCGCCGCTCACCGGGCACTCCGGCCCGGTGTACGACGTGGCGTTCGGTTCCGGCGGGCGGGTCCTGGCAAGCGCGGGCGCCGACGGGACGGTCAGGCTGTGGGACGTGCGGACGCGCCGGCCGCTGGGCCAACCGCTCACCGGGCACACCGACACGATCTGGACGGTGACCTTCAGCCCCGACGGCAGGACCCTCGCCACCGGCGGCCTCGACACCACGATCAGGTTCTGGGACGCCGCCACCGGCCGGCGGCTCGGGGCGCCGCTCACCGGGCACCCCGGTCCGGTGTACGACCTGGCCTTCAGCCCCGACGGCAGGACCCTCGCCGGCGCCGGAGTCGACGGGACGGTCAGGCTGTGGGACGTGCGGACGCGCCGGCCGCTGGGCCAACCGCTCACCGGGCACACGGGCACGGTGCTGCGGGTGGCGTTCAGCCGGGACGGACGGCTGCTCGCCAGCACCGGGGTCGATGGGACGATCAGGTTCTGGGACCCCGAGGCGTACCGGCAGATCGGCCGGCCGATGACCGGCTCCGGCGGCTCGTCCCTGGGGGTGGCGTTCAGCCCCGACGGCCGTACCCTCGCGACCGCGGGCGAGGACGGCGCCGCGCGGTTGTGGGGGACCGCGACGGCGGCCGACCCGGTGGCGCTGCTCTGCGCGACGGCGGGCCGTACCCTCACCGACGCCGAGTGGAGCCTGCACCTGAAGGACGAGCCGCGCCGGCCCGTCTGTCCATAGTGCGGTGACCGGAAAGGTTCACCGGGTCTGACCGGTTACGCCACCAGGCGTCGGGGGTGGTGCCGGCCCGACAAAGGTTTCCGGGCATGGCCTTCGACCTCGTGCATGATCAGCCGTGGCCTCTGAGGCCCTGGCCCGTCGGGCCCCCGACCCACCTGGCACGGGCAGCCCCTTGAATGGGCCTATGCCATCCGAGGATAAACATCAGCCGGTCGCGCCGGTGCTGTTGGTCACCCTCCTGATCGTGATACTGGCCGAGACCGCCACCTGGCTGGCCTGGCCGTCCATGACCACGCTGGGCGACCCCAGCCTGTTGGCCGTCGCGTGTGTGTCCGCCGCCGGGCTGGTGCTGGCACGACGGCGCTGGCCGCTGGTCGCGCTGCTGGGGGCGGCGGTGCTGTTCGGCCGCTTCATCGAGACCGGGGTCGCCCTCGCGGTCATCGCGTACGGCACCGCCAGCCGTATCCCGGCCCGCGGCGTCGCATGGGTGCCGGCCGGAGCCCTGCAGACGGTCATTGCCCTGGCGCCCGCACCGCCGGCGGCCTGGCGGCAAGTCACCGTCGTCATGGTCACGATCTCGGTGATCTGCCTGGCCGCGCCGGCGCTCCTGGGGCTCATCGTGGTCCAGCGCGAGCGACTCGTGCACGCCCTGCGGGAGCGCAACGACGTACTGGAACGCGCCCACGAGCTGACCGCCTCACGGGCCCGACTGCTCGAACGTTCCCGGATCGCCCAGGAGATGCACGACCTGATCGGCCACCGGCTCGGCCTCATCTCCCTGTACGCCGGAGGGCTGGAGCTGAGCGCCACTCCTCCGCTGGCCGAGCGCGCACGACTGGTGCGGGACACAGCGGCCACGGCCATGAACGAGTTGCGGGCCGTCCTGAAAGTCCTGCGGGGCGGCGCGGACAGCCCCTCCGACGGCCTCACCGACGCGACGGGCACCCGCGCGAATTGGAGCGCCTGGTCGGCGAATCGCAGGCGGCCGGGACCGAGGTCTCCCTCCGCTGGACCGGACCCGACATCGGGCAGGAGCACCGGGCGGTACGGATAGCCGCGCATCGGCTGGTCCGCGAGGCGCTGACCAACCTCCATCGGCACACGCCTGGAGCGGCGTGCCGGGTGGAGGTGCGGCACGAGCCGCACGAGCTGGTCCTCGCGGTGGAGAACGGGCCCTCGCCCGGCACGGCCGACAGCGGGTCGGGGAGCGGGCTGGCCGGGCTCGGGAGCGGGTGCGCCTGTTGGGCGGCACGTTCACCGCCGGTCAGCCGCCCGGAGGCGGCTTCCGGATCCTGGCCCGGTTGCCCTGGGACGGAGCCGCCTTCACCGGATCGGCGGTGAGCCCGCCCCCACCTACGCCGACCGCCCTGCCGCACGGCAGCTCGCGTGCCGGGCTCGCGCTGGCGCACGCGGCCGGGACAGCGGCGGTGGCGGTGCTCCTCGGCACCGCCCTGGCCTACCTGCCGTTGCCGTCACGGGCAATCATGATCGACATCGGGATGGCCGACACCGCGCTGCGCCGCGCCGTCGGGACGTCGGAGCCGATCGCCGAACTGGCCGCCGCCGGCCACGAGCCGCTCCGCCCCGAAGGCACCCGCTGCCGGTACTTCTACGCCGGCTACGACATCACCGCCGACCCGGTCCGCATCGTCCGCTACTGCCTGGCCGGCGAGTGCATCGTGGACAAGCGGCTCATCAGCGTGCGCGTGGGCCTAAAGAATGACGTGCGCGTGGGCCCGGGAGAATGAGCGGCATGCCTATCCGCGTCCTGCTCTCCGACGACGAAGCCCTGCTGCGCACCGGTGTCCGTCTGATCCTGGAACACGCCGACGACATCGCGGTCGTGGCCGAGGCGTCCGACGGCGCGGAAGCCGTCGCCGACGGCCACGCCATCCTCGCTCCACAGCTCACCCGCCGCATCCTCGACCGCTACCTCCAGCGCGAGAACCGACGGGCCGGCGAGCTCATCGCCGTCCTGTCCGAGCGGGAGCACGAGGTGCTCGTGCTGGTCGGCGCCGGACACTCCAACGCCGAGATCGCCAAAGACCTGTTCATGGGCGAGGGCACGGTCAAGACCCATGTCAGCCGCATCCTCACCAAGCTCGGCTGTGGCAATCGAGTCCAGGCGTCGATCATCGCCCACGACGCCGGAATCCTGCCCGATCGTTGACACGCAAGACCCGATCGGCAGATGTGCGGCCACCCCGGCGTTCTCCGAGCTTGAAAGCATGTTCCCGACCGTCACTGGCCTGCTGGCCGCCTCCTCCACGGGCCTCGGCCTGCTCACCCCGCTGTCCGCCGCCCCCGAATGGTGCCCCACCGTTTCGGCCACGGTGCCTCGACCATGACCTCCGCCTGCCTGAAGTGGCCGGCCCACCGGCCCTACACCTCGACCGGGCACTTCCCCGACGTGCCCGTCCTCGGCGTCGCCGCCGACCTCGACGCCACAACCTCCGTACACGCCACCCGCCAGTACCGCGACGCCACCTTCCTCAAGGTGCCCAACATGGGGCACGTGGCCGAATACGACCCGAGCGGCTGCGTGGCCGGGATCACTTCCGGATTCATCCGCCACGGCAAGCTCGGCGACACCGCATGCCTGGCCGCGATCCCGCCCGTGAAGGTGGAGCCGGTGGCAAACTCGAAGCGGTGACCCGCCCCCAGGTACGGCGCCGCCTGAGAAGTAACCCCTGAGTTCCTGCAGGACTCTCCACGCTGGTCCGCCCCAAAACCACCTCGGAGGAACTGCCGCCGGACTCGGGTGGCGTCCACCACCGCGACGGCCGCGTCTACGGGTGGGCCGCCCAGCGCGGCGTCCCCGTCGGCATGAACACCGGCGGCCTGTGGTTCTCCGGCGCGGCCGCCCCCTGGCTGTCGGAGTGGGACCGGACGGTGTTCGCCACCTGCCGGCCCAGCTACCACATGCGGCAGAACCCGGCCGGGCAGTGGGCGCTCCGCGCGGTGCTCACCGTCCCCGTGCCGGGCCACCCGTCCCCGTGCCGGGCCGCCCGGCGCGGCCGGCCGCGCCGGTGGTGATCAGCCGCTCGAACCTGGCGCTCACCGCGGCCGCCGTACCGCAGCCCGCCCCCGCGGTCCCGGAGATCGACCATGACCGGCTGGCCGCCTCGCCCGCGCCCGCCGTCGTCGACGAGACGGAACGACGCGCCGCCGCCCGCGCCGAGATCGAATCCCTGTCCGCCGGGCTCGACCCTGGTGGAGAGGCCAGGGTTGCTGCGGTGCCCGAGGTTGACCTGATGCGTCGAGGAATCCGGTAGCTGACAGCGGGGAGACCGAGGATCCTGACGGGCATGGCCCCTTTCAGGGAAGCCACTCCTGAAGTCCGGTGAGATGCCCGAGTTCCGACTCGATGCGCTGCCTGTCGCTGGTGGTGAGTTCCAGACCGCGCAAATCGGCGCTCCATGGATCGGTGGGTTCGCCGAGGACCATGGCCAGGTCGATGAGGTGGCACAGGGCGATGGCCCGCTCGACCACCGGGGCGTCCGCGCCATGCCTGCGCACCGCGGACTTGAGCGCGCGGAAAGCCTGCAGGTCGTCATTCTTGAACTCACGCAGAATCCGGGCGTTGTCGAGCGCCTTGGCCAGACCTGTCAGCTTCTTCGAGCCGCCGTACTCCACGTCGGCAGGCTCGCCACGCTGGATGAATATGATCGAGTTCCCGGACGGATCGATCAGTGTGAACCGGGACGCGCCTGGCCGGTAGCGGGTGATCCGCGGCAGGCCTGAACTCAGCACCTTGCCGTAGACCTGGCGCATCGCCGCGACGAACGCCGCGTGGTACGGCGCCACGGCGTCGACCATGACCAGGCACCCTCCGGACTCCTCCCGGGCCGGATCCAGACTCTTGGGCGCCGGACCGAAGTGCAGTTGGAATCCGCTCCACTGCAGCGCCAGGTAGACATAGGGCCTGCTCTGCTTGTGGGTCGCCTGGAACCCCAGCGCCTCGTAGAACGCCAAGGTCTCCTCGACCGACGCGCACGGCATCAACGGCACCGTCGTCTCGTTCGGCCGAACCGAAATCTCACTCACGTCATTCCACCTCCCAGGTCGTCCGACGATGCTTGCACCCTGCGGCGAACCTCGCACATGGATCGTTCCAGTGGCCAGGCATTCGTGATGTCTGTCGAACTACAGGGCATACCACCGGAATACGACGGAAACAGGCCGCCGGAGAATGACCAAACAGAAATCGGTGCACTGTCCGGTGTATGGCCATCCGGTGTACGGCCAAAGGGCAACGCCGGCCCGCCACCTCCGGTCAGGCACCCTGGGCCGGGTCGCGGTCGGTCTCCTCGCGGATCAGACGGCCGGTCCCCTCCGCTGTCGTCTCCAGCCGCCACCCGTCCGGCCACACATGAGCGGCCGCAGGATCGACCACCACAGCCCCACCCAGCCGAGGGGGTTCGGTGAAGGTCGCCTCGTGGAAATTGGCGTACCCGGTGAAGGCCGCCTTGTTGAACCCGGCGTCTTCGGTGAAGGACGCTCCATCGAACCCGGCGGTCCCGGTGAAGGACGCCCTGTCGAACCCGGCGTACCCGGTGAAGGTCGCCCCGTCGAAGACGGCGGTCCTGGTGAAGGTCGCCCCGACGAACCGGACGTACCTGGTGAAGGTCGCCCCGACGAACCAGGCGCCCCTGGTGAAGGACGCCCTGTCGAAGATGGCGGTCCCGGTGAAGGACGCCCTCTCGAACCAGGCGCCCCCGGTGAAGGTCGCCCTGGTGAACCGGGCGTCGGTGACGTGGCCGTCGGTCAGGTCGAAGTCGATGAGGGTGGCGCCGGTCAGGTCCAGGCGCATCCTCTCCCAGAAGGTCGGTGCGGCCGGGAGGGTGGAGCGCTGGTCTGCGGGGCGTTCGTCGCGCAGGTGGTCGGTGAGGATGCGTTGGGCGGTGAGGCGGACCTGGCGTTCGCCTTCGGTGTCCTGGCCGGTGTCGGTGCCGGCTGGGGCGGGTGGGGGTGTGGTGCGTCCGCGGGCGGCGGTGCGTAGGGCGTGGTGGCGGCGCCGGGCGGCGCGCAGGGCCTCGGCCCGGTCCGCGACCGGATCGGGCGTCGGAGGCGGGGCGTACGGCATGCGCAGGTAGGCGCAGATCACGTTCACGATCGTCTGCCGATGCCCGGGATTGTCCTGGGCCAGCCGCTCCAGCGCATACAGGCCGCCCAGGCGGACGGCGGCGCCTGCGTGTCCGAGCTGCTCGACCGCCTTGGTGTACAGCTCGGTCACCCGGCGCTCGGTGGCGTCGTGCTTGGTGTTGTCGGCCACCTGCTCGGCCAGCGCGGCGTTGCGCTCGGCGATCTGCTCGGTCAGCTGGGCGTTGCGCTCGGCGAGGTAGGCGGTGACGTGCGCGGCGTGCTCCTGGTGACGCTGCCGGCGGAAGGCCAGCATCAGCGTGACCGCCGCGCCGACCCCGGCACCGGCCGCCAGCGCGGTCTGGATCGCGCCCTGACGGGCGGTGGCCTCGGCCGCGCTCCACCCGGCCCCCAGCAGCAGCCAGGCCAGCCCACCGACCACCCCACCCACCAGCAACGTGACCGGCACGATCCACCACGCGGCCGGCCGGGGGGTACGCAACTGCGGCGGAACCACCTCCGCCGCGACAACCGGCACATCAACTCGGGAGGAAAGGCGACGCGGCAGTAACGGCATGTCCTCCATTCCAGCCGCCCGCGGCCCGCATCCGGCCGGACGCTACATGATCGTTACCGGGCAGGTCGGACAGAGCCGACGCACTGTCCGGTATGGCGCCGAAACATCGCAGGCAGCGGCTGCTACCGCCAAGCTCCCCGAAGGCCCCGGCGGCCGGCCGTCACTCGGGGCGGAGGTTGGCGGGGAGTGTGGCGGCAGGAGTGAAGCCGAGCGAGCCCACGTTGAGTCCCGGATCGAAGCTCTGGCTTTGGCCTGGCGGAACTACGGCCAGGGGCACCACTGGTCCCGGCAGTTTTGGCCGCTCCAGAGCACCACTCCGGCCGATGTCTCGTTGCGCACGCCGGTGACCACGGGGTCGTCCGGGAGGTTGTGGCACTCGTCGTCGAGCGGGATGACGATGGTCTCGGATCCAGTGGTCAGGGTGACGGTGTCGCTCATGTCGTTCCCTCTCCTGTTCCGCCTCCTGTTCCGCCGCAGGGAGCGTGCGCGTGCACGCCCTGGGCGTCACGTTCCGGTGGGAAGAACTCGCCTCCGGGACCGTCACCGGCTCCCGGGAATGCGCGGCGACCAGGACATGGGCACAGTCCCCGTGGCCGGCGCGGCTGAGATCGAGTTTGCTCAGCGCGCCGGGACTGTTGCGCGCAGGAACCGGATCAGCAGGTCCGTCACTTCGGCGGGCCGCTCCAGGCTGGGCAAGTGACCCGCCCAGGGCAGCTCGCGGTGACGGGCATCGGCAAGTTGTTCCGGTAGCCGGGCGGCGATCTCCTGGAAATCCGCCAGGTCGTGGCCACCGGACAGAACCAGACACGAGGCCTTGATCAGCGAGAGATCCACCTCCGCCTCGGTCGGTGCGAACTCCTCCGCCGCGGCCAACTGCACATCGAACGCGCGTCGCTGCATCCGGCGGACCCGCTCTCGAACCGTGTCATCGGCCTCGGGGCCCAGCCAGTTCTCCACATTCAGATCAACGGCCCCCGCGATGTCACCGGCTTCGATCAGCGCCTCCTCCCGTTCGGCGAAGGATCGCAGCACGTCGCTGGGCACGTGCCCGGGTAGAGCGGAACAGAGCAGCACCAGGGCCGTGACCATGTCTGGCTGACGGGCGGCCACCTCCATGGCCACCTGCCCGCCGTACGAGGACCCCACCAGCGCCGCCCGTTCGATGCCGAGGTTCCCGAGCAGATCCACGACATCCTCGGCGTTGTCGTACGGGCGGTCCGCCACCGGGGACTCGCCGAACCCACGGAAATCACAGCGGACCACCCGGTATCCTGCATCGAGCAGGACCGACCACTGTGGATCCCACATGCGCCGGTCGCACACCCCGGAATGCAACAGCACCAGCACTGGGCCATCGCCAGCCATGTCATAAGAGAGCGTCATCCAGCAGACCTTAGGCGGAATCACGCTCGGCGGCATGTCGATATCGCCGCCGATCTTCGTACGCCCCAGGCCCATGAACCCGGTGAACCTTCCCGGTCAGGGCACCTCGTCGCACCGCGAACGATCATCTAACCGCACCCACCGTGATCATTTATCAGACATGCTCTAGTCGTGCGTGGCAAGGAGGATTGCCGACCCTGCTGCGTCCTGAAGGATGATCAGGTCCTCGGGAAGCATGGGCTGCGCGTGAAGAGGCCGAGGGGTTAGCGGTTGTCTGAATAATGTGACCGGGACCGATTCCAGGCCGAGTCGAAGAGCCACGGCAATCCTGTGGTTGCCGTCCAGCGTCCCGAACTCCTCGTTGAACCCAAGGGAAAGCGGTGTGAGGATCCCGCGCTCTCCGATGTCAACCGTCAACGCGTCCAGATGACGTGGCGTGTCGACGAGCGCGGAGTCGACAGTCTCGCGATCGCATGCGCGGTATCGCACGACGAGAGCAGTTGGTAGGTGAACCGGTGAGAGCGACATCTGGACATCATGACCGATAAGCAGCCTCACTGGCGTCAGTGCCGCCGAATGGTGTGCGCAGCGGGGATTGTGGGCAGTCAGGGACCTCTCCAGGTAGGCGGCCGGCCTGATCCAGGCTGACCGCTACGAGTTCTCCGGACCGGTGGACGCACAGGGTCTTGCCGGGCGGTCAGGTCAGGAACATGACGCCCTTGCCCGCTAGAGCTTCGGCCAGGCCGTGGGATCACCGCTGGTCTCGACCATGTGCGCGTGGTGCATGAGGCGATTGACGGTGGCCCTCCAGACAAGCCTGGTCAAGGGTGGTCCGCGCCCGGCGCGTCCCGCCGCGCGCTCCGGCGGCCAGCCGGCCGGGCGTGCGGCCTGGCGCCCGGTCCAGCCGGCGCCGCCACGCGCGCGGCGTCAGAGGGACAGCATCCCGCGGTAGTGCCAGACCCAGGGATCGGCGTCCGGCAACGGCCCGTAGGCCGCTCGGCGCTCCTCACCCGGGACGACCATGTAGGAGTGTCGTCAAGAAACGTGTCACCAGCCGCAAACCGCAACGTCTCTGCAGGTCAGGAAGGTATCCCTGCATAGGGGCCTTGATTCACCGGACCCATCGCAGCTCCTCGATGCAAGTCGCTGACCTGTGCCATCCCTCTGATCGGCGGCTGGTGACACGTTCCTTACCAACACCCCAACCCCGTACGGCGCCCGGCAACCGCCGGCGATCGTCACGGGCTCGGCCCGACTCCTTCGGGATTGGCCTGTTGTAAGGCCGGCGCCAGTGCGGCGGCCACACCGGGCGCGGAGCGTTCTGTTCACGACCCAGTGCATGGCCCGGAACGTATCCGGCACCGTTGATGTCGCCTCTTTTCAGCGTTTAGGGCTCCGTGCCTCCGGGCTGGCATCGTCGCGGCGTCCCCGGCTACACTGCTGGACGATCTTGCTAGATGATCATGGTATCCGTGGAGGGAAGATCTTGAATTTTCGCCGTATCAGCATCATGACCGCCCCCCTGCTGGTCGCAGCGGCCATCGCCCTGCCGGTCACGGCCGCCCACGCATCCGGGACGTCGCAGACGGCGACGGCCCAGGTGGCCGCCGACTCCTGCAGCAGGGCATCCGCCGACGCGAGGGCCTGGCTGAAGAAGCTCAACAAGCCGACCACCGGTTCGTGGTCGGTCCTCCGCAGCAGGATCTACAGCGTGACGGACGGCATGTGGAGTGGCGCCACCAAACAAGCGGGCGTCAATATCGCGACGCGGCTGACCAGGCTGTGCCGCTGACCGCGCCTCCTGCCCCGGGATGCTCGCTGACCGGGTGACGACGGCGACGGGGGCGTCCGGCCCCGGCCCCGTCGCCGGTGGCCCATGCCGCCAGGCGGGGACACTGCGGCCTCGGGGTGGCCATGTTGCCGCCCAGCAGACGTGGCCGAGCCCCGCTCGTCCATTCCGGAGGCGTCGGCAGGCACGGTCCTCAACGGGCCGTCGTCCACGGTCGCCCGCCCGAAGAGAGATCGCTGACCTGCATATCCGTTGTTTTCTGCGCCGCTACTGCCAGGACCCCTACGGGCCCTCCAGTCGGGCCCATGTGAACATCGGTACAGCCGTTGGCGCTGAGAATGATCTTGACGAGTCGGCCTGTCGTCAAGAGGGTGCCGGTAAGAAACGCGCCATGAGCCCCAACCGGTGTTGATCTTGTTGTGACGTGCCCGGTCAATGCTGGGCGGACATGACGCCCCCTGACCATCGAGTTCGGCGGGGTCAGCGGAGGTTGGTAATGCCGTCGAGGATGAGGGCGATGCCGGCGAGGAACTGCTCGCGATCATCGTGCTCGCGCATCTGGCCGCTGATGGCGTGCATGAACGGGTAGTCGGCGGGGTCGAGTTCCTGCCACGCCATCGACGCTGCCTCCAGGAACTTCTCGCGATCCTCGTCGGTCTCGACGCCTGAGGTGTACCCGTCGATGCGGGTCTGGCTGACGGCGCCGAGGATGTAGTGCACGAGCGTTGAGGCCGCGACGAACCAGACGGCTTGCGGCACGCCCAAGGCGCGCACCTGCCGGCCGATCTTCTCGAAGATCCCTACGGTCACCGGACCCCACGGGTTTCGGGTGAGCTGGACGGCCAGCCGCGTGGCGAGCCACTGGTGTTCGGCGATTGCGTCGAACAGGCCCAGGGCGACGACGCGGATCTCGTTCTCGGGCGTGGCCGGAGCCCGGGCGGGCTCGGTGGCCAGGGCGGCGGCGATGACGGTTTCAGTCGCGGTGTCCAGCAGCTCGTCCCGAGTGCCCACGTGGTAGTAGATCGCCCCGGACCCGGTGGCCAGGCGCTCGGTCAGCGCCCGGACGGTCAGCCCGCCTGCGCCGCCCGCGTCGAGCAGCTCGATGGCGGTATCGATGATCTGCTCGCGGGAGAGCACCTGTCTGCGCCGCTGTGTCCGGCGCGCTCGCGTTGCCATGTATGCATTCTGCCACCTTGGAACACTGAACCAAGTTGGTATAGTGTTCCAAGGTGGAACAGTGCACCATAAGTGCCGGCCTCGCCGTCCTTGGCACGAAGGAGCCATCATGAATCCCGTCACGATCATCGGCGCCGGGCTCGGCGGACTCACTCTGGCCCGCGTCCTGCACGTCCACGGCATCCCGGCCGAGGTCTACGAGGCGGAGGCATCACCGGAGGCACGGACGCAGGGTGGGATGCTCACATCCACGACTACAACGGGCAGCTCGCCCTTGAGGCGGCCGGTCCGATGGAGGAGTTCCGCGCCATCGTTCTGGAGGGCCGCCAGGCGATACGCGCTCTGGGGTCGGACGGCGCCGTCCTGTTCGAGAAAGCCGACAACGGTATGGGCGGCCGTCCGGAGGCGCAGCGCGCGGACCTGCGGCGGATGCTGCTGGACGCGCTCCCGGAGGGCACCGTCCGGTGGGGCCGCAAGGTCACCGGCGCCCGGAGCCTCGGCAGCGGCCGCCACGAGGTGATCTTCGCCGACGGCGGCAGCGTCACCACGAGTCTGTTGGTCGGCGCGGACGGCGCCTGGTCGCGGGTCCGCCCGCTGCTGTCGGAGGCGGTGCCCGAGTACGTCGGCACGTCATTCGTCGAGACCTACCTGTTCGACGCCGACACGCGGCACCCGGCCGTCGCGAAGGCGGTCGGCGGCGGTTCGATGTTCGCCCATGCGTCGGGGAAGGCGATCACTGCTCACCGCGAACACGGCGACACCTTGCACGCCTATGTGGAGCTCACCAGGCCGCTGGAGTGGTTCGACGGCATCGACTTCTCCGATCCGCCCGCGGCCGCCACCCGCGTCGCGGCGGAGTTCGACGGCTGGGCGCCCGAGCTCACCGCGCTGATCAGCGACACCGACACCCCGCCGGTCCTGCGTCCGCACTACGCCCTGCCCGACGGGCACCGGTGGGACCGGACACCCGGGATGACCCTGGTCGGCGACGCCGCCCACCTGCTGGCCCCCAACGGCGAGGGGGCCAGCCTGGCCATGTACGACGGCGCCGAACTCGGCAAGGCCCTCGCCGCCCACCTCGACGAATACGAGCAGGCCATGTTCACCCGCATGAGCCAGGCTGACGACGAGACGGCCATGCACCTCAAGGAGATGTTCGGCGACACAGCTTACGAAAGCCTCCTCACTCTGATCCCCGAACACCAGCAGGACCACTGAGCCGGCCAGCTCAGTGCCAGCTCAGTGCCCGTTTCAGTAACGGGTGCACTTCGGGAACGGGCCCCCACTTCCGCTGCCCCCGCTGCCGGGCCGAGCCTGGCACGGCATCCCGCGCGACAAAGTGTTCTCCGAGAAGATCAGTGCTCGGGTGCACGTACGGCCCCAGTTCGAGGCTGCGCTCGCCCGCCCGGCAGATCAAGGCCAAGGCCCCCGCGCTGCCGCGTCATCTTCACCGTGTACGAGACGGAGCGGCTGGGCCGCGGCGCCGCCGATCGTGCCAGCCGCGGTACAGCCCTCGTCGTACAGCGGGCTGCCGTATCCGGAGATGACGACGGTGGCGCGGCAGGCGTGCAGAGCTTCGGCGAGGTCCTCGGCGCGCCGCCGCGCCGCCCATCTCATGGCGGTAGTTCCGCTCGCGGGTGTTGCCCAGGTACGGCGCGGGTCAACGTACGAGTTGCTCTTGCGGTGGCGGCCGTAGGCGGCGATGACCTGCTCGGCGCGCGAATGCGGAGTCAGAGCGCACACGCGGGCCAGCTCGGTAGGGCGCTCGCGCAGAACCTTCCACCAGGTCATCAGGTCGCGGTCCAGGTCGTTGACCGTCTCCAGCCGATGCCGGGCAGCGGACCGGTCAGCGTCTCCAGGACCAGGCCATGCGCGGTGAGGCGGTCCGCCAGCGCGGTGAGCTCGGCGGCGTCGCGTCCCAGCCGCTTCGTTGCGTGGACGGTGAACAGCACGCGGCAGTGCGGGGCGTGGCCCTTGATCTCGCACGCGAGGGCGAGGGCGGCCTCGAACCGAGGACGGACCCGATACGGGTGCTGATCTTCTCAGAGGAGATCTTGTCGCGGGGGATGCCGTGCGCGCTGAGCGCATCGAACTGCGGCTGCAGCTCCTGGGTGAGATGGCTGCACCTGGCGTACCCGATGCCGAGTCCGCGCCCAGGGCGCCGGTCTCGGGTACGGCCGGCGGCGGGGTGCCGGGCCGCCAGGGATGGCCGGCGCCGCTACCGGAGGTGTGCTGCGGGTCCGTCATGCCCCGTGGCTTCTCACAGACCATTCCCGGACAGGGATCCGCCACCGTTCGAGTGAGAACGGGTTCTGAGAACGGATCGGGTGGTCCGGCCGTCCCCGGCGCCCGCTGCTGTTTTTCCTCCCGGAAAGGGTCATTTATGAGACCGGCCCGGGCGAGTTGACCGTCACATCCGACTGACTCCCGCTGTCCGTCCCACCTCTCGGGATCCCGGTAGCAAAGCAGAAATTTCCAACGAAGCAGCCTCTGACCTGGATTGATACGGACCCCTATGGCTAAGGTCTCGATTCGCTTACGGTGTTGACCATGAGCGACGACAAGCCGGAGTCCGGGTACGGCGCGGGCGGTCGCCCGTTGTGGACGGCGCGGGACAGGGACGCTGAGGTCATCCGGACGGTGCTGCGCAAGGCCGGGTACCGCGTCGAGCCTGACGCTGACGGTGATCAGGTGCTGCTGGTGCGGGAGTCCTCCTGACCGCGTTCGCTCCAGCGCGTGGGGTGGAGGTCAGCGGGGACGGCGGCGCTGGGCGGGGTCGGCTTCGGCGGTGATGCGTGCGGAGGTCTCCTCGCCCAGGCGGACGTACCGGCCGAGGCTGGCCAGGTGCTGGTGGCGGCTCTTGGCCTGCAACTCCGGGGCGATCCGTCCGGCCTGCGCGAGATGCTGCAGCGCGCTGTGCCGGAGTTGGTGCAACATCCATCCATGCCGGTGCGGGTCCAGTTCGGCGGAGGCGGTTTTGAACAGGTACTCGGCACACGGGTAGGACAGCCGCCCCCCGCCCGGTGATCGGGCAGATGTCACCGCGCGCGGGCGCGCGAGATCCAGAAGTGGGAGCGCGCCGGTCGGCCAGGAACACCGGCCCGGCATGGCGGCCGGCCAGCAGGCGGGGCAGCAGCCGGGCGGTGGCGGTGGCCCAGTGCACGTACTCGATGGCGCCGCCCTTGGAGACGACCCGGGCGCGGCGGAATTCCAGGGCGAGGTCCTCGACGTTGAGGCTGAGGATTTCCTCGGCGCGGGCCGCCGTGTCGTACAGGAGCCTCCACAGCACCCGTGGCACCCGTTCCCGCAGGGCGTGCGCGGGGTCGGTGAACAGCTTGTCCAGCCGGGCGGCCGGGATGGCGCGGTCATCGCGCCGGGCGGGCTTGCGCCGCATCCGGCGTTGTAGTCGCCGAGAGCGGGGACGGTCTGGTGGGTGATGTTCGGCGGGTTCCTACGCGCCAGCGACAATTCACCGGCAGATGCCGGGGCGCCGTTTCTTGAGGCGGGAGTTCACTGATGCCGGTGGCGGAGTGCTCGTTGCTCTGCGGCGTCGAGTGCGGGTTTGAGGGGTGCGAGCGTGGTGTGCAGGAGGTTCGGTAGCGAGCCGGACGGCACGACGAGCCCGCTGGCCGTGGAGGACGAGGCAGTCGTCTGCAGCCACTGCTCGAGCGCCACGCGGACTGCGGCGGCCACGCTCGCCGCGAGCACCCGTGCGGTATGCGGGTCGCCATCGCCGAGACGCTCGGCGATGGCCTCGGTGAGGGGATGTTCGATCGCGGTGGTGGTGTCAATGAATGCGTCGCGCAGCGCGGGGCGGGTGGTGATCAGCAGTAGCGCGTCCCGGCCGGGTGCGTCCGAGGCGGTGTACTGATCCACGATGGCCTCGATGACGGCGTCGGCGAGGCCGACGCCGTCGGGCCGGTCGGCCACCGCCGCCGCGACCCGTGCCTCTCGTTCGCTGGTGACGGCGGCGACGATCGCCTGTTCGCGGCTGGAGAAGTAGTTGTTGTACGTCCTCGGTGAGACGCCGGCGGCCTCGGCGATGTCATCGACGCGCACGTTGTCCGGTCCACGCTCAAGGGCCAGCCGCAGGGCCGCCGCGCGCAATGCCTCTCGGGTGGCCTGCTTCTTCTGCTCGCGCAGCCCCGTCCGTCTCGTCGTCACCGTCTCAGCATAGCCTAGATGCGTGCACGCAAATTTGCGCACACGCATATTTGTGCCTAGCCTGGCGTCCTCACCCCCGTCAGGAAGGACCAGAACGATGAGGGCCAAAGGCATCAGCTACGACACCGGCTTCGTCAAGAACGGAGCGAACTCCCGCAAGCGCTTCGACCCGGACATGGTCGAGCGCGAGCTGCGCATCATCCGCGATGACCTGCACTGCACCGCGGTCCGTGTCATGGGCGGTGACCCGGAACGGATTGAGCTGGCGGCGGCGCACGCCGCCGACCTGGGCCTGGAGGTCTGGTTCTCCCCCTACCCCATCGAACTGACCGCCGAAGAGATGCTGTCGTTGTTCGCGGACTGCGCCGAACGCGCGGAGCGGTTGAGGCGGGGTGGAGCTGAGGTGGTGTTCGTCGTCGGCGCCGAGCTGAGCCTGATGAGTCCTGGGTTCCTGCCCGGTGACAGCATTGACGAGCGGGTCGCGTCGCTGAGCCGGCCAGATCGCGTGCGGGAGCAGATTGGCGAGGTCAGCGCACGTGTCAACGACTTCCTTGGCACGGCCGTGCAACTGGTCCGCGAGCGCTTCGGTGGCAAGACGACCTACGCTTCCGTGCCGCTTGAGCGGGTCGACTGGGCACTCTTCGACATCGTGTCCATGGATCTCTATCGGTCGGCCGAGATCGCCGACCGTTTCGCCGACGGCGTCCGTGGCCTGGTCGCGCAGGGAAAGCCGGTCGCGATCACCGAGTTCGGCGCAGACGGCTACCAGGGCGCCGGCGAGCGGGGCGCTCTCGGCCTGGAGATCGTCGAGTACGACGAGAACGGGCCTGTCCGGTTGAACGGTAACTATGCCCGGGACGAGGTCGGTCAGGCCACCTATGTGCGTGAGCTGCTGGAGGCATTCGACGCCGGCGGCGTCGACAGCACGTTCGTGTTCACCTTCGCGCTGTACGACCATGTGCACCGGCCTGACGGCGATCCCCGCGACGACCTGGACCTGGCTGGTTACGGCATCGTCAAGGTCTACGAGGACCGGCTCGGAGCCACCTATCCCGACATGCCCTGGGAACCCAAGGCCGCCTTCACCACCCTCGCCGAGTACTACAGCGGCTGACCACGTCTCAAATCCGCAGCCCGGAGCGAGCCGCACCGGCATCGCCCACGACACTGCGCCTCAGCGCTCCACCCCGTCCCGCCCATTTCCGTACAGACCAAGGAGAAACGTGATCACAGATGTCGTCATCGCCGGCGGCGGCCCGAACGGGCTGATGCTGGCCTGCGAACTGAGCCTGGCAGGGGTCCGGCCAGTCGTGCTGGAACGGCTGATCGAGCCCAGCGAAGAACCGAAAGCGAACGGATTGCTCGGCCAAGTCGTGAAAATGCTCGACCACCGGGGACTGCACGAACGTCTCAGCGGTAGCCCACAACCTCCGCAGCCGAACTCCGGATACTTCATGTTCGGCGCGATGGGCCTGGACCTGAGCCTGCTGCAGGACAGTCCCGTCTATGCTCTGCCGGTGCCGCAGCGACGCATCGTGCAGGTCCTGCAGGAGCGCGCTGTCGAACTGGGCGTGGAGATCCGCCGGGGACACGAGGTCGTCGGCCTGTCGCAGGACGATGACGCGGTGACCATCGACGTCGCGAGTCCGGGCGAGGCCTACCAATTGCGGGCCCGGTATCTCATCGGTGCGGATGGAGCTCACAGCACCACGCGCAAGCTCTCCGGCATCACATTCCCCGGCATCACCTACGACCGGATGACCGTCTGCTCAGCGCATGCGACGGTCCCTGTGGAATGGGTTGATCCCGCGACCGGTGCACTGAACGTGCCCGGCCATGGCGCCGTTTTTCCGTTCCTGCCCCACCGCACCGAACACGGCGGGTTCTCCTACGCGCCGCTGCCTGGCAACCCACCGCTGATCAGTACCACCGAGTGGGACAGGCCCGCGACCGACGCTCCCATGAGCCTGGAGGAGCTGCGAGCGAGCATCCGCCGTGTGCTCGGCGTCGACGTGCCGCTCGATCCGCCCGACGGCGCGGGGCCGCACGTGCTGCGTCGGCTGACCGGCGGCAACACCCGAATCGCTGAACGGTTCGCCGACGGCCGGGTGTTCCTGATCGGTGACGCCGCGCACGTGTATTCCGCCACAGGAGGCGGTCCAGGGCTCAACCTCGGCCTGCAGGACGCGGTCAATCTCGGCTGGAAACTCGCCGCCGAGATTCGGGGAAGCGCCCCGCCCGGGCTGCTGGACACCTACGAGACAGAGCGGCGATCGGCCGCCCAGCGCATGGTGCTGAACGCGCAGGCGCAATCTGCCTTGATAGCCCCCGGCAGCGATGTGACCGGACTGCGCAAGGTGTTCACCGAACTGCTCCGCGACCAAAGCACCGTACAGCGCCTCGCCGGCCTTCTCGCCGGCGCCGACGTCCGCTACGACATGGGCGAAGACGAGGCGCACCCGCTGACCGGTCGGTTCGCCCCCGACATGAACCTCCATACCCCGACCGGACCGGTCCGGCTGGCCGAGCTGACCAGAAACGCACGCCCTCTGCTGCTCGACCTGACCGAAGAGGCATCGCTGGCAGAGACACTCGCCCTGCGGCACGACCAGGTCGATATCGTCACGGCGCGCTCCCACATCCCCACACCCACCGCCCTGCTCCTTCGACCGGACGGCTATGTGGCCTGGGCATCTGCATCGCCCCGACCCAATCCCGCGGAGATCGAAACACTCCGGGCAGCCTTGCAGCGGTGGTTCGGAGTCATCAAACCCGCCCACACCTAAAGTCGTGAGCGTTGACTCACGTATATACGTGGGCGGTCCAACACCTATCTTCCTGCTCACATCTTCCTGCTCACACGGACCCAGCCGTGAGCCCGGTAGTGGTCCGCGCCGTGCGTGGGCCACTACCGCCCACGTCTCCTCCCTGTAGCGGCACAGGGCGTGTCAGGGCGTCAGCCCCAGGTCACGCAGTTGCGCGGGCCGCAGCGGCCGGTCGGGGAAGAGCGTCAGGTGGTGAGGGTGGCCACCGGCTCCAGGTCGTAGGTGCGGGCGTAGCCGTTCTCGGTGCCCACGAGCAGGTCCACGACGTCGAAGTAGCGGTCCCAGAAGGGGGTTTCGCGCAGAGCGTCGATCAGCAGCCGGTAGGCGTCGTGGTCGTCCGCCTCCCAGACCCAGATGTCGGTGACCCGCGCCGAGTAGAACTCCGTGTCGTAGAAGCGGGAGCGGACGCCGCGGGTGCGGGCCTGGATCACCGGGACGACTTGGGTGGTGAAGGCCTGGACGCGTTCGGCCACGGTCATCGCGAGCCACTCGGGCGTGGTCTTGACCAGCATGAACGCGGTGACCGGTGGCTCGGTCCGGTCAGTGGGCATCGACTGCCTCCGGTGTGGCGAGGACGGCGGGCTTGAGAGTCTGCGCGCACCACTGCGCGAATCCGGTGGCCGGGCCCGCCTGTGGCGAGCGGTCGACGCCCGAGTCCAGGCCCTGGTCCTTGGCGCGCTTCATGTCGACGACGCCCTCGACGAACGCCTCGTTGAGGCCGTAGCCGAGCAGGGTGGACCGCAGTTCGTCGAGTGGCTGGCGCTGGTAGCGGACCGGACGGCCCAGCTCCTCGGTCATGATGCGGGCCAGGTCGTTGGGCGACAGGTCCTGCGGGCCGAGCACCGGAACACTGCCGACGCCGGTCCAGGAGCGGTCCAGCAGCAGCCCGGCCGCCGTCGCGGCGATGTCGACGACGGCCACCAGCGGGGCCGGACGGTCCGCGGCGACGGTGTCGGTGAAGACGCCGTTCTCGCGGATCGAGTCGGCCTCCTCCAGTAGGTTCTCGAAGAAGGACGGGCTGGCCAGGGCGCGGTAGGCGACGCCGGAGCCGGCGATCAGGTCGTCCATGGCCAGGGAGGCGGTGACCAGCCCGGCCTGGGCGGCCTGCGGGGTGCCGCGGCCGAGCGCCGAGACGCCGACGACATGGCCGACTCCGTGGGCGGCGAACGCCCGCGCGGCCGGGCGGGTGAAGCCGCTGAACGCCTCCTCGGGTGTGGTCGAGGCGTCCGGCGGCACCAGCCAGAAAACGGCGTCGGCCCCGGTGAAGGCGCGCTCGACGGTCGCGGCGTCGCCGTGCGAGCCGGCGATGACCTCGACCCGTCCGCGTACGGCCTCGGGGAGCCGGGCGGGATCGCGGACCACGACGCGCAACTCCTCTCCGCGTGCGGGCGCGGCCTCGACCAGCAGAGACAGCAGCCGCCGGCCGATGTTCCCGGTGGGGGCGGTGATGACAATCATGAAAAACCTCGCGGTCTGTGTCGGATCGGTACAGCCCCTTCATCGTGTAGATCCGGCCCGCATTGCCACAATGGGAACTTCAGCATGCAATTATTGCCTGAAATGGAATGATGCCCGTGAGCAGCCCAGCCGCGAACCTCGACGCCAACCTCGCCGTCGCCCTTGACGCCCTGCTGGCCGAGCAGAGCGTCACCCGTGCCGCCGCGCGGCTGAACACGTCACCCGCGGCGATGAGCCGCACCCTGGCCCGGCTGCGCCGGGTGCTCCAGGACCCGCTGCTGGTGCGGGCAGGACAGGCGATGGTGCCCACACCCCGCGCCGAGACGCTGCGGGACGAGGCCGCCGCGGTGGTGCGCCGGCTGGAGGCATTGCTCACCCCGAGCGGCGGGATCGACCCCGCCGCGCTGCGGCGCGCCTTCACCGTCCAGGCCTCGGACCTGGTCGGCGCGGCGCTGGCGCCGGGTCTGCTCGGGCTGGCCCGGCGCCGGGCGCCGGGCGTCTCGCTGCGGGTGCTGGCCGAGGAGTGGGAGGCGGGCCCCGCGCTGCGCGAGGGCCGGATCGATCTGGAGATCGGGGCCATCGACCACGTCGACCCGGAGACCCGGGTCGAAGAGCTGGTCACGCTGCGGATGGCGGCCGGCGTCAGGGCCAGGCACCCGCTCGCCGAAGGAACCCTGACGCCCGCCAGGCTGGCCGCGGCCGAGCATGTGGCGGTCAGCCGCCGGGGGCGCTTCACCGGCCCGCTGGACGCGGTCTTGGCCGAGCAAGGGCTCAGCCGGCGGGTCAGCGCCGTTCTGCCCGGACATCTGGCGGCGATGGCGCTGGCCGCAGTCGGCGACGTGGTCTGCCTGGTGCCGACCGCGCTGCCGGGCGAGCCCCCTTCACCACTCAGCGACGCGGCGCACGCGCTGGGACTACGCCTGCTGGAAATCCCGCTGCCGCTGCCACCACTGACGATCGGCATGGCCTGGCACCCGCGCCACACCGCCGACGGGGCCCATCAGTGGCTGCGTGGCGCCGTGCGCCGGGTACTCCGTCCGGCCCGGGAGGAATAGCCCACGGTCGGGTCCACGCATACCCGGGCGCCCGGACACAGGCCCGGACCCGACCGTGGCCAGAAGCCTGGGTGGTCGAAGCCGCGGCAGACGACTTCGACCACCCAGGCCGGCTGCCACTACCGCTCGGAGCCGATCCGGTACCAGGGTTCAGGCAGCTGGCGCCAGATCGGCCTGGTCCTGGGGCTCGACCTTCCAGCCCTCCGCCTGCAGGGCACACATCGCCTCCGCGCTGTCCAGCGTGATGTGGAGGATCAGGCAAGCATCCCAAGGGCTTCACCATGCCTCGCTTCGAGGAGATGGACGCCCCCACCCCGGCGCTGACCGGTGGGGGAGCACCTGGCGATCCGGACCGCACTGGAGACCATCACCGACGTCCTGGTCCGCCACATGCGGTGGAGCGGCCTTCGCCGGTTACCCGTCCGTGTCGTCGTCCGCCGCACCCGGGTGATGCATGTGACAGCGCTCGGCACCGATGCCGGTGAAGATGCGCTTGGTGCAGCGTGCCCTTTGAGGTTGACCCTGGCGCATTGGGCGTGGGGAAAGCGGTCGGCGGCCAGGGGAGCGGCAGTCAGGGGAGTCGCCGTGCCGATGCCCGCAGGATGGCGGTCCTGGTATCGGCCTCGGTGGGGGAGGGGCGTCGAGGGCGTCGGTTCGAGAGGTGCTTGGGGGAGCGCCCGGTCGCTCGGTAGGGACCTCGGCAGGGACACGGTGTGCCGACGTGTCGTTGGTTTCCGTGGGCGGGCTTCAAGCGTCTGGTCACATGAGCGGTGATGTCCCAAAGTTATTGATCTACATTGTAAAGGCGCCCGGTCGGTGCTCAAGATCATTTACAATGGACTAAAGACTCCCCTCTACAAAAAAGGCCGTACGCCGGTGGATTGGCCTGCTACGTCCTGAAGGGCGTCTGGTGCTCATCGGAGGGGTGCTCGGCGAGTATCGAGCTGGGGTGTCGGTAAAAGCGGAAAATCCAACGAATATGCCCTTGTCCTGCTCTTATGGGAGGGCAACGCAGGGCTGGTGTGTCGATGGGTAGATGCGGCAGGCCGGGCCGGGGGTGCCGCTGACCTCGCCTGGGTGCTCCACATCGACGCTGGTCAGCGATATCCGTTGGGTTTTCGGCGATTACTGCCGGGACCCTCTCAGGTGGGCCGCGAACCCCTTGCGGAAATGTCAGTCGACTCTGCCAGGGTGACCTGACCACAAAAGTCGATCACCGCCGAGCGCCTGCAGCTCCCCGGCGTCAGACGTGAGCTCGGATCAGTGCATTCCGTCCAGAGAGGTGCCCCCTTGCGTGACCTTGGCCCATTGCATTCAAGTTGCCCATGCCTGAGGCTCCGATGGGCCGATATCGCCTCCGGCCCCCCGCAGTTCATCCCGCTCACCGCTGTGAACAGCGGTGGTGGCCTGTGAGAGCGATCCGAGAGGCGATCGCCCCCCTGACCGTCAGGGACTTCCGCCGCTACTACTTCGGACATACCGCCTCGACGTTCGGGGACGCACTGACTCCCTTGGCGATCGCGTTCGCTGTCCTGCACCTCACCGGATCACCCGCCGACCTCGGCATTGTCGTCCTGAGCACCCGGATCCCCATTATCGCGCTGAGCCTCCTCGGCGGCGCCCTCGGCGACCGCTTCTCCCGGCGCAACGTCATGCTGGTCGCCGACCTGATGCGCTTCCTCGCGCAGGGAGCCACCGCGGCACTTCTTCTCAGCGGGACGGCCCGCATCTGGATGATCGTGGTCCTGCAACTCATCGCGGGCATGGGATCCGCTCTCTTCAACCCCGCCTCTGTCGGTCTGGTGGTCTCGCTCGTAGGCAAGGAGCGGGTGCAGGAAGCCAACTCGTTGTTGTCGATGTCGCGCAGCATCACCTCGATGCTGGCGCTCAGCGTGGCCGGAGCGCTGGTGGCAACCATAGGCCCTGGGTGGGCGATTCTGATCGATGCGGCCACATTCCTGGTGAGTGCGGTCTTTCTCTCTCGCCTTCCTCGCGCGCTGGCCGTGCAGCGACCGGCAGCGAGCACAGGGCTGCTGGCCGGCATCAAGGGAGGTCTGGCGGAAGTCACCAGGCGATCATGGCTGTTGACGTCGGTCATCCATGTGGCGTTGACCAACCTGATCGTGGTCGCGCCGTTCCTGGTACTCGGCCCGTATGTGGCAGACGAGCATCTCGGTGGGGCGCCGGCCTGGTCCGCCATCGGCATCGCGTACGCCCTTGGAGGGCTCAGCGGCGGCTTCGTCGCTGCTCGCTGGAAGCCTTCCCGTCCCGTGGGTGCGACTTTGGCCGTGTTTCTGCTGATAACGCCACTGCCGGCCCTCCTGGCTGTACCCGCCACCCTCTGGCTACTGATGGCGGCCGCTTTCCTGGCCGGCTTGGAGTTGGTGATCTACAATGTTCTGCAGACCTCCACCGT
The DNA here is from genome assembly GCF_030811595.1 of Streptosporangium brasiliense. Classification (NCBI taxonomy): domain Bacteria; kingdom Bacillati; phylum Actinomycetota; class Actinomycetes; order Streptosporangiales; family Streptosporangiaceae; genus Streptosporangium; species Streptosporangium brasiliense. The sequence goes on along the minus strand of NZ_JAUSRB010000002.1, from coordinate 7,148,632 downwards.
CCAGCGCCACGTCCCCGAGCACCTCATCGCCAGGGCCAGTTCCGTCGTCACGCTGGGCTCGCTCGCGGCGGCACCCCTGGGCATGGGCCTCGCCGGACCAGCGGCGCAGGTGTTCGGCAGTGGCACCGTCCTGGCGGCCGGCGCAGTCCTGGCCACTCTCATCACCGTAACCGCCCTGTTCGTTCCATCGGTGTGGCAGATCCAAGACGGCCCCGGGGAAGACAGACAAGCGGAGCCGGTCGAGCCCGCCCAGGCCGACGCGGACGGAGCGACGGTCGCATCCGGAGCGTAAGCGCTGGGAAACGATCACGACGCGGCCGGGAAGCGATCATCGACCCCTCGGATCCGCGCAGCTCAGCCGTACTCGTGAACGGTCCATCATGGCAGTCGGCGGCCTCTGTGCTCCCGCCGGCCGCCGGCCCCCGTCCCTGACCGTGAGAAGTGCCTTTGACGGGGCGCCGGCAGGACCTTCGGCGCCCGCTGCGCTGCCCGCTCAAAGGCACTTCTCTTCACCGTGTGTGCATCAGCAGCAGTGGGCCTGATCGGCCGACGCGGACGACGCGACGACCACCCCACCGGCCGTGGCGGACACGGCGAACAGCACGGCGGCTGCCAGGCGTAGCAATGTGCGCTTCATGGGATCTCCTTCGTTGGCAACAGTCGGCCACCTCGGTCCGGGGAGTGGATCCGACGACGACCGCATCCCGGTCCGTAGACGACGATGCGCGGCCGACCCTGGACAATCCTTGCCAATAACCTTGAATCCGCAGATCGGAACCGTTACACACGGGTGATCGAGAGATGGGGGTGTGGCGTGCCGGTGGAGTTCCGACTCCTGGGTGACCTGGAGGTTCACGTGGACGGCCGGCGCGTGGAACTCGGGCATCACCGCCAGCGGTGCGTACTGGCGGTACTGCTGGTCGAGGCCGGCAGGCGCGTGTCGATCGATCAGCTCCTGGAGCGGGTGTGGGGCCATCACCCGCCTCGGCATGGTCGCGACACGCTCTACAGCTACCTGTCCCGCCTGCGGCGGATGCTGGCGGCGGTCGACGGCGCGCGGATCGCACGGCAGAGCGGTGGTTATGCGATCAGCGTCGATCCCATGACGGTCGATATGCACAGGTTCCAGCGCTGGGTCGGAGAAGCCCAAGGCGCCGACGACGCCCACGCCCGACATCTGCTGGAGCAGGCGCTCACCCTGTGGCGCGGGGACGCCCTCGCCAACCTGGACACCCCTTGGCTGAACACGCTGCGCGAAGGGCTGGTCCAACAGCGGCATGCCGCCGAACTCGACCTCACCGACGCCCACCTCCGTTCGGGGCGGCATGCCGAATTGGTGCCCGCGTTGACGGTACGGGCGGCACGCCATCCGCTGGATGAGCGACTGGCCGGTCAGCTCATGCTCGCCCTGTACCGCAGCGGCCGGCCGGCCGAGGCCCTGCAGCACTACCAGCGAATCCGGCTGCACCTGGTCGAGGAACTCGGCGCCGACCCCGGCCCGCCACTGCAGGACTTGCACCGCCGCATCCTGACCGCCGACCCCACGACGACACCGCCTGCCTTCACACCGGCCACACTGTCCGGGGCGCCTGGCATCGTGCCGCGTCAGTTGCCGGCCCCGCCGGCCCGGTTCACCGGCCGAAGAGCCGAACTCGGGCAGCTCAGCAGAGCATTGGACGGATCCGGTCGGCCAGGGGGCACGGTGGTGATCTCCGCCATCGGCGGGATCGGGGGCATCGGGAAGACGTGGCTGGCCCTGCGCTGGGCGCACGAGAACATCGACCGCTTCCCTGACGGACAGTTGTTCGCCAATCTGCGGGGCTTCGATCCGATCGAGCAGCCGCTGTCCCCGGCCACCGCTGTGCGCGGCTTCCTGGAGGCACTCGGCGTCGGTCCCATGGGGATGCCGACAGACCTGGACGCGCAGGTGGGCCTTTACCGCAGTCTGGTGGCCGGGCGGCGGATGCTGATCGTGCTGGACAACGTCCGCGACGCCGACCAGGCCGCCCTCCTGTTACCCGGCAGCCCCACCTGTACGGTCGTGGTGACCAGTCGCCATCAGCTGGCCGGCATGACCGCGGCCAACGGCACCCGGCCGGTGGCTCTGGACGCACTCGACGACGCCGAGGCCCACCAGTTGCTCCTCCACCAACTCGGCGCCGAGCGGTTGGCGGCGGAACCGGAAGCCGTGGCCTACCTGCTGGCCTGTTGTGCGGGTCTACCGCTGGCTCTGGCCGTCCTCGCGGCCCGTGCCGTGCTCAGCCCGCAGTTGCCGCTGGCCGCACTCGCCGTCGAACTACAGGACGTCACCGGCCGGCTGGAGGTGTGGGACACCGGGGACCTGCGGACGAACCTGCGCGCCGTGTTCACCACCTCCTACCTCGGCCTTTCGGCGCGGGCCTCCGAGGTATTCGGACTGCTGGGCCTGGCGCCGGGCCCGGACATCGGCCTCGGCGCCATCGCCGCCCTGACCGGCCTGCCTCCCGCCCGAGTACGCGGACCGCTGCGAGAGCTGGAAGGGATGTCCCTGATCCATCAGCACACTCCGTGCCGGTGGCGCATGCACGACCTGGTCCGCCGCTACGCCGCCGAACAAGCCCGCGAGGATCAGTCCGAGACCGCTCGGCAGGCCGCGCTTCGGCGGTTGGTCGATTTCCACCTGCACACCGCCTACGCCGCCGAGCGGCTTCTCGCGCCGCATCGCGCACCGATCAAGCTCGGCGCCCCCGCTCCTGGATGGTGGCAGGGGCCGCCGGCCGACCACACCGCCGCCTGGACGTGGTTCACCGACGAACACGCCTGTCTGCTGGCCGTCCGACACCTCGCCGCGGAGCAGAACTGGCACGAAGCGGTGTGGCAGCTTGCCTGGAGCCTGGACACCTTCCACTTCCGGCGCGGAACCATACAGGACCAGTTCGACGACTGGCTGGCGGGACTGGAAGCCGCTCGCCATCTCGGCGATCTCGAGGCCCAGGTGCTGGCTCACCGGATCCTCGGCCACGCCTGCGCCCGGCTGGGCCGGCATGGCCTGGCCATGGATCACTTCCAGCAAGCGCTGCCCCTTGCCCAGCGCACCGGGGACCTCGCAGCCCAGGCCCAGATCCATCAAGGCATGGCGATGTCCTGGGCGCAGCGGGAGGATCTGCGGCAGGCTCTGGAGCACACCTCTCAGGCTCTACACCGCTTCCGGGCCCTCGACGACCATGTGCGGACAGCCGACGCGCTCAACGACATGGGCTGGTACGCGAGCAGGCTCGGACTGCACACCGAAGGTCTCGCCCACTGCGAAGCCGCCCTGGCTCTGTTCCGTCGTCATCAGCACCGCGACGGAGAAGCCAACACGCTCGACAGTCTGGGATACATCGCCCACCACACAGGTCAGTACGGCCGGGCCCTGAGCTACTACAACGAAGCTCTCAGGTTGCTCCAGGAGATCGGCAACGCCTTCGACGAAGCCAACACCCTGGAACACCTCGGAGACGTCCACGCCACGGTCGGTGACCGGCAACAGGCCCGTAGCGCGTGGCGTCAGGCGCTACGGCTCTACCAGGCCCAGAACCGTGCTGAGGACGCCGACCGCGTTCAGCGCCGGTCGTCGGCCGTATGAGCGTCGATCCGCGGTTCTGCCGCGACCCGCGGGGTGCGGGCCGCCTTGGGAACTGCAGGCAGGCGGCTCGCAGCAGGACCTCACTCTCTTGCTCCTTGCTGCCGGGGCCGCCGCCAGCCTTCAGCAACGTGCGCCGGCGAGCACGGCAGCTGCGGCACCGGCCAGTAACGATGCCAGCGCATGGCGGACGCCACGCGGATCATGAGGGTCGGAAAGGTGTTGGAAACATTCCAGCAGGCTGAGGCAATCGGCAGCCGAGGCGGCCACCGGTCCGTGCTCGGCCATTTGGCCAAGGGCAGCACTGGTCGGCGATGATGAGGGGGCGGGTACGGTCTTCTCGGGTGATCGTAAGGCGTAGACAACCTCATGGTCCTGAAGGTCGTGCCTGCCTGCCTAGGCAACCTCGCGCCCGGCACCCCCAGTCTGGCCTGGACTTGTCAAGCCGGAGCGTTTACCTGCGCGGCGTGGTAGGGGACAGCGAAGGGCAGACCGAGGTCGGAGGGCAGGAGAGCGCCGATCCAGGTGTCCCTCAGCGAGTTGTCGCTGGTCTGCGCCGCACGCAGGACCCTCTCCATGACAGAGCCGACCTTCATTGCCACCGCCCAGGAGGCCGTATTCCCTGCTTCCGCTCGCCACTCCAGGCGCTGCCCCCCAATTCGGTGAAGGACCAGGTGGCCAAGGCGCGGACCGCCTCCGCCGCGTAGCCGCGGCCCCTTCGCTCTGCCACAGTCCAGTACCCGATCGCCCACATGTCGTGGTGACGGTGCACATTGACCGATGCGACCAGATCTCCGTCGTTCCGGGTCTCCACGAAGTGGTACATCGTGCCATCACGCCGGCCACGCGGCACTATCTGGCCCAGGTAGAAGGCCGCGTGTTGGCGTTCGTACGGTGTCGGGAGGTCCGTCCACCGCTGAGCAGATCGGCGCGCGCCGCGCCGGCTGCGCCATCCCCGACAGTGAGCGGCATCGCCCCGAATGGCAGATGGCCGTGGAGATGCTCGACGAGCTCGCGGGGTGGGGCCTGGCGCCGCCGGTGGTGGTGGCCGATGCCGCCTACGGCGACAACGCGCATCTGCGCACCGCCCTGGAGATGCGTGGCCTGGCCTATGTGCTGCAGGTCAAAGGCGTGGTCACCGCCCATGACGTGCGCGCCCAGCCCGAGACGATCACTTACTCGGGGCTGGGGCCGCATCCCCGACCGCGTTATCGCACCAAGCCGGTCGGCCTGCGTGAGCACGTGCTGGCCGCCGGCCGTGCCGCCGCGGTGAGGCTGACCTGGCGGGCCGGCTTCAGGGGCAGCTTGACCTCGCAGTTCGTGATCGTGCCGGTCCGCGTAGCCGGCCGCAGACCCCGCCCGGCCGATGACGGTTCGCTGCCGATCAGCCAGATGATCGCGCAATGGCCCGACGGCGAGTCCGCGCCGGTCACGTACTGGCTGTCCAACCTGCCCGCCGACACTGCACCGGCCGACCTGGTCGCCCTGGCCAAGATTCGCTGGCGGATCGAGCATGATTACCGCGAGCTGAAGTGCGGCCTGGGGCTGGACCATTTCGAGGGCCGTTCCTGGACCGGCTGGCACCGGCACGTCACCTTGGTGACCGCCGCGCACCTGTTCTGCACCGAGCTACGCCTGAGCAGCCCAAAAGCGGTTGGGGCGGCCTGACGCTCTACCGGGTCCTCAAAGGACTGCAGGCGCTGCTGGCCACCTGGACAGGCCGATGCCCCACCTGCCGACGGCGACCGCCCTAACCACCTAACAAAGCACTACTAGCTGGCGGCTGGGGTCAGGTTCGGGAGAAGACCGCCGCTTCAGGGGCAGGGCGATTCACTGGGCCGTATCTCGCTGGGCCGTTACGAAGTGAGCAGCGGTTCCGGGTTTCGAGACCCAGGGGTTGGACCGGTACCTGCCGCCGTTCGGCCCGAAGGCGGGCAGCCCAGGCGGCGGTATTTGCCGGGGGCCATGCCGTACTCGCGCTTGAAGGCGTTGGCGAAGGCGAACTCCGAGCCGTAGCCGACCGCGGCGGCGATCTTGCTCAGCGCGGTGTCAGAGTCGTGCAGCATGCGCGCAGCCGTGCCCAGTCGCCACCAGGTCAGATAGGTCAGCGGTGGCTGCCCGACGAACTGGGTGAACCGGCGGGAGAACGCCGCGCGGGACAGCCCGGCACGGCGGCCGAGCGACTCGACCGTCCACGGGTGGGCAGGGTCGCGGTGGATGCCGTCGAGCGCGGCGCTGATGGCCGGGTCGGCCAGCGCGGCGGCCCAGCTGTCAACCTTGCAGTGCTCCATCGAGACGTCGAACCAGGCACGCAGGATGTACAGCAGCAGCATGTCCAGCAGCGCCGACACCACCATGTCCGCGCCTGGCCGCGGGTCGTCGATCTCCTTGCCGAGCTGCTCGACGGCGGCGCGCAGCTCGGCGTTGTGCCCCAGCCTGGCGGGCAGGTGGATCATCTCGGGCAGCCCTCTGAGCAGCGGATGCGCGCGGTTGGAGTCGAGCTGGTAGCCGCCGCAGAGCATCACGGTGACGGGCCCGGTGCCCTCCATGGAGGTCGAGGAGAACAGCTCGGCGTGGGCATAGGGGTCACAATCGGGCTCCGCGATGGGGCTGGTGGGTGAGTCGGCCAGCGCGTAGCCATGCCCGTGGGGGAAGAACAGCACGTCGCCCGTCCCAATCGGGATCGGCTCGCCCTCCGGCGGGATCGCCCAGCACGAGCCCTGCAGCACCACCTGGAAGCCTGCCGAACCAGGCGCTGATGGGAACCGCTGCCCCCAGGGCGCCGGCCACTCGACACGCGCCGAGCGCGGCACGCCCATGCGCATGGAGGCGATCACGTCGCTCAGCATGTCCATGCCGTCAGTTTAACGTGGGAGACGATCGCGTATAAATCGCAGACAGAAGCGCATTGGCTGTCTTCCATAGCGCTCCTATGGTTGACGACATGACAAGAGTCCTGGTCAGCGGGGCGACCGGCACGATCGGCCGCCCGCTGGTGAACCAACTTGAAGACGCGGGCGCCGACGTCCGCACGGTGACAAGGGAGCTGACCGACCCGGTCGCGCTGGAGGCGGCTCTCGACGGTGTCGACGCGGTGTTCCTGCTGTGGCCGTTCGCCTCGGCCGAGGGCGCTCGCGAGGTGCTGGAACTGATCGGGGCGCGGCGGGTGGTCTACCTGTCCTCGGCCGCCGCGCGCCCGCACGAGGTCGAGATCGAGCGCCTGATCGCTGGGACCGCCCGGGAGTGGACGGTGCTGCGCCCGCACGCGTTCGCGGCCAACACCTTGCGGTGGGCCGAGCAGGTCCGCGCGGGCGTCGTGCGGCAACCATACGGCGAAGCGGCCTTTTCTCCCATCCACGAGCGGGACATCGCGGCCGTCGCGGTGCGCGCGCTGCTCGGCGAAGGGCATCACGGCGCGGTCTACACGCTGACCGGACCCCGGCCGCTGACCCAGCGGGAGCAGGCGCGGGCGATCGGCGCAGCGATCGGCCGGCCGGTCCGCTGGGTGGAGGAGCCTCTGGAGGAGGCCAGGCAACGGCTGCTCGGGCTGGGGTGGCCGGCGGAGGCCGTGGACGGGATGCTGCGCAGTCTGGTCGAGCCCGGCCCGGCCACCGGGACCGTGGAGGAGGTCACCGGAGCGCCCGCGAGCACGTTCGAGACGTGGGCGAGCGAGCACGCCGTGGACTTTCTCGGCACCATGCGGGCCGCCCGAATTCACGAGTACGGCGACGCCTCGGTGATCTCGCTGGATGAGGTGCCGGTGCCGAAGCCCGGACCGGGCGAGGTACTCATCAGGGTGGCCGCGACGTCGTTCAACCCGTCGGAGGTCGGCCTACGGATGGGCCTGCTGCAGGACGTGCTCGGCGTCACGCTGCCGCACACGCTCGGCTGGGACGTCGCGGGCACCGTGGTCACCGGGGCGGGTGACCTTGCCCCTGGCGACCGGGTGATCGGGCTCATCGACGGGGCGGCGGCCGAGTACGCGGTCGCGAAGGCGAGCGTGCTGGCCAGGGCACCGGAGCGGATCCCGCTGGCGGACGCGGCTGCCGTGCCGGTGGCCGGGCTCACCGCATGGCAAGCGGTCTTCGAGCATGCCCGCATCGGCCGCGGCAGCCGGGTGCTGATCAACGGGGCCGGCGGCGGCGTCGGGCTGTTTGCCGTGCAACTGGCCAAGCATGCGGGCGCGCACGTGGTGGCGACCGCCAGCCCGCGCAGCACCGCTGCCGTGCGGGCGCTGGGCGCCGACGAGGTCGTCGACCACACCACCGCTCCCCTGCCGGGCGGCAACGACGTGCTGATCAACCTGGTGGCCGACGTGCCCGCCTCGGTGACGCAGCTGGCCAAGGAGTTCGTCTCGATCACCCAGCCGATCGAGCATCCACGCGCTGTCCAGTTCGTGGCCCGCAACGACCCGGGCCAGCTGACCGAGCTCGTGGCGCTGATCGACAAGGGCGTGGTGGACGTCGAAGCGGACGTTCGCCCGCTGGAGTCCCTGGCGGACCTGCACCGGGCCGCCGAGCGCGGTGTTATCCGCGGAAAAGTCATAGTGAAGGTGGAGCCGTGATCAAGATTGGCATCATTGTCGGCAGCACGCGGCCGGGACGCAATGGCGAGGCCGTCGCCCGCTGGGTCCACGACCACGCGGTCAGGCGCGGCGACGCGCACTACGAGCTGATCGACTTGAAGGACTACGACCTGCCCCACCTCGACGAACCGCTCGCCGCGGCCACCGGGGTCTATGAGCACCCGCACACCAAGAGGTGGTCCGACACCATCGCCGACTTCGACGGCTTCGTCTTCGTGACGCCCGAGTACAACCACTCGACCACCGGCGCGCTCAAGACCGCCATCGACTTCCTGTTCGCCGAGTGGCACGACAAGGCCGCAGGCGTGGTCGGCTACGGCGTCAGCGGCGGTGTGCGGGCGGCCGAGCACCTGCGGCAGGTGCTCGGCCAGGTCAAGGTGGCCGACGTCCAGGTGGCCGTGGAACTGCTGATGCACGCCGACTTCGAGAACTTCACCACCTTCAAGCCTGCCGCGCATCAGGAGGACATGCTGAGCAAGCTGCTCGACCAGGTCGTCTCTTGGAGCACGGCGCTGCGACCGCTCAGAGTGTGATCTGAAGATCAAACAGTACGTGAGCGGTCGCCTAACGGGACTTTTCGTTCCGAGGCTCGTCAACCCTCGAGTAATCAGGGTTACGGTTCGTGTCGCAGCATCCGCCGAACATGGCCTGTCGCCAACGAAGCTGTCATCAGGTATGCGCGGAGACTGTCAGTTCTGCTCAGCGAGCCAGCGAGAGCAAGGGCCGAGAGGTCGGTCAGCGCGATCATGCGGGCTGCAGTCGCCTTGCAAGTGACACCTGGTCAACTACCGGCATCGGAACGAACAAGGCCGGCCCGCCAGGCCCCGCCTGTCAGCGTGAGGAAGAACGATGGCATCGATCGTCTTCGGGACACTCGCCGTAATCGCATTGATCGTGGCCGTGGTGCTGTTCCTCGTGTTGAGGCGGAAGCCGCACACCCGGGTCGGGGCGTATGTCAGCGCGACGTTCATCCTCCTGGGCGCGGGGATGCTCACCATGGGCTCCATCTCGTTCGCGAGCCTGGAATCCGCCGCGCTGCGGACCTTCACGCCGGAGGAGCGCGCGGCGGCGGTGCCGTGCAACGCGGCGGTCCTGGGGGCCGAGGAGACGTCCAACAAGCTCAACGGACGCTACATCTGGCTGTTGCGGCTCCGCGTGACCCCTCAAGCCGGCAGCCCGTACGAGATCGAGCGCACGGCCCGGCTCACCTCGTCCATGGGGGAACGCCTGGAGCAGGGGAACGTCGTGCTTTCCTGCCTGGTGGCTCCCACCGACCACACCCGGATCGAGATCTCGGCCCTGGCCTGAGCCGTCCATTGGAACGTCCTCCGAGCCGAGTCCAAAGGGGAGGCGCAGCCTGCCGAGATCCATCCCGACCTGCGGGCCATCGCGGCCGCATCGGCGGCGGGAACACTCGTGGTCTGGTGGCCCGCGTTCACGCTGGGCGCCTTCAACGCCGTCTTCTTCGACAGCGTGCTGGCGCTCTGGGCGGCGGGTACGGCCGTGCTGCTCTCGGGTGTGCTGCTGCGCAGCAGAGGCGCGGTGCCCTGGGGCGGGTGGATCGCCTTGTCACTGCCCTCGGTCTGGGTCGTCCTGGCCATTGTGACGCGGAGAGGCCAGGGTTTTCCCTTCTTTCATTACTTTGAGGTCGTGTTCACCATGGCGGGCGCCCCGGCGTTCACATGGCTGCTGTCGAGGCTTCTCCTGCCGGACTACGCCCAGCTCCCTGTGCCGCACCGCCTGAGAGCCGTCGGCGTCACGATCGTCACGGGGGTTCTGGCCTTCCTGCTCGACAAGTTCAATCACCTGTTCCTCACGTGCGCGGATTTCGACATCAGCGGCAACAACACCCCCGCCAACTGTGCCCCCGGAAAACCCTTCCATCTTCTTTGCGACCAGAGTCCCCCGACCTGGGCCGACGCGGGCGAGTCCACCTACTCTCCGGTTACCTCAGCGAAACGGGGCGCACTGTGTGCCCAATGCACCCCATGACCACCGAGATCGCCGCACCATCATTGGGCGCACGTGCGGGAGGTGTTGGCGGGATTGACTGCGATCAGTTCGCGACCGGCGCTTTCAGCCTTGTCCGCGAGAACCCGCAGGAACACCCCCAACCCGCATCCACAATCGACCGGTTCAGCCCGGACTTGGCCGACCCGCCGTTGAGCAGATAGCCGCCCGCACCATCCGGCCTCGGCGCGGCCCGCCTGGTCATGCTCGCGACCTGAAGGTCCTCGTGCACGATCACCTCGTAGGCGCGGACCAGGGCGAGCGCGGCCTTGTGCGCGCCGTCGAGCCGCTGGCGGCGCACCGTGGCGTGCAGCGCGGCGAGGCGAGCCACGGCCTTGCGTCGCCGGGTGGACCCGGGTTTCTTACGGGCAAGAGCCCGCTGGGCGGCGGCCAGCCGGTAGGTGATGCCCTTGGCCCGCTGGTCGGTGCGGGCCAAGGGGGTAAACGCCTCGGTGGCGAACGTCTCGAGTCGTTGCCGGATGCGCGCGAGCTGTGTGGGGGTCACGCCCGCATCGAACCACCACACAACCGACCCGACCAGCCACAACACGCTGACCTAACAAAGCACTACTAGGCCGGGGTCACGATCTGGATCAGGTTTCCGCAGGTGTCGTCGAAGACCGCCGTGGTCACCGGTCCTGCCTCCATCGGCTCCTGTGTGAACGTCACCCCCAGCCCGCGCAGCCGCTCGTACTCCGCCTGCACGTCTGTGACCTGGAATGAGGTGGCCGGAATGCCATCGGCGACCAGCGCCTTCTTGTACGGTCCGACTGCGGGGTGCCCGTCCGGCTCCAGCAGCAGTTCCGTGCCCTCGGGGTCTTCTGGTGAGACGACCGTCAGCCACCGGGCCCCGCCCACTGGGATGTCGTGCTTCTTGGTGAAGCCGAGCATCTCGGTGTAGAAGTCGAGGGCTTTCTGCTGGTCGTCCACGAACACGCTGGTGACGTAGATCTTCATGGTGCCTGTCCTTTTCTGGTGATCGGCCACCGCTCGAAGATGGCGGCCAGGGGAGTGGTGTCGAGGTGGTGGAACTTGTATCGCCCCTGCTTGCGTGTGGTGATCAACCCGGCCTCCTCCAGCACCGCCAGATGTTGGGATACGGCCTGCCGGGTCAGGCTCAGCTGATGTCGACCCGTCAGGCGGACGCAGATCTCGAACAGGGTCTGGCCGTCGCGCTCGGTCAGCTCGTCGAGGATGGTCCGCCGAGTGGGGTCGGCGAGGGCCTTGAAGACATCGCCCATGCGCCGAGGATAGGCAAGCCGTCACTTGCCTGTCAATGTGGAGATGCTGCGTCCTCGCCGGCACACAGGCTGAGCCCTCACAAGGTCGCCACGGCGACGGCCGCCAGTACGGAGGCGATGAAACCACCTGCGACCACCAGGGTCGCCGCGATCAGTGGCAGGCGCCGGCTCCACTCCCGCAGCCGCGGCGATCTCGTCGCGTTCGCCAGCGCGTTCCTGCCTCGCAGTACGGCGACGCCGATCCCGGCGAGGGTGCCCGCCATTCCCACGCCGAACGCCGCCACCATGGCGAGGGCGAACGCGGCCCTACCGGTGAGCAGGCCGGTGAGCAGCAGCAGGAAGGCCGAGGGCGAGGGAAGCAGCCCGCCCGACGCACCCATCGCCACGATGCCCCGCCACGTCAGCAACGAGGCGGCGTCCCCGTGCCCATGACCGTGCCCATGGCCATGACCGTGCCCATGGCCATGACCGTGGCCGTGCTCTCGGCGGCGGTTGCGCAAGTGCCGCAGAAGGAGTCCCACGCCGATTCCGAGAACGACGAGCGAGGCCGCGAGCTGCAGCCACCTCGTCACGGTCCCCAGCGAGGGCGCACTGTCCACGGCCAGCCACCAGCCGACGGCCAGCACGGCCACCGACACGGTGTGCATGACCGCCACCACCGCGCCCAGCAGGACCGCGTCACGAGCCCGGCCGTTGCCGCCGACCAGATATCCGGCCGTCAACGTCTTGCCGTGTCCCGGCGCGCAGGCGTGCACCGCTCCCGCCATCAGTGCGACCAGCAACGCAAGGGGCGGCACGACGTCGTTGTCCAGCAGCGAGAACAGCTCGGCCGTCCACAGTTCGGCGGACGCGATCGGCGGACCGGGTGCGTTCACCTCACCGTCGAGGCGCAGTACGTGCGCGGGGGCCGTCGCGGTGTGCAGCGCGCCCCCGCCACCCGGCGTCGTGGACACCGTCCGGTATGCCCGGTCGGCCTCGATCAGTGCGGTGATCTTGAGCGTGACGGCGCGGACCTCGGTCCGGCACCGGAAGCGCAGGACCGCGCCCGAGGCGGCGAGAGCCTCGACCCGCACCGCCTCCAGCGCGCATGCCGTTCCGTCCTGCGCGACCTCGATGTGCTCGCCGAGGTAGTCGCCGACCCGCTCGCCCCGATCCGTGGCGATCTTGTCGAGCCTCGCCAGGTCGTCGGAGGCCGCCGACCAGGTCACCTCGACCGTGTTGCCGCGAGCGGTGACCTTCGCCGCGAGCGGCGGGCCGAAGGGGTGCGCCCACCCCGGGCCCGCCGCTCCCAGCAGGATCAGCGTCGCCAGGCTCGCGGTCGCGAGCAGGCGGACCAGAACCCGTGTCAGAACCACGGTCACTGACCGGAACCGCCGTGGCCGCGGACCTTCGTGGCCGCGAACGCGTGGATCGAACCGTCGTCGGTGAGCGCGAACAGCAGGTCGCCGCTCACCGACAGCGCCGACGCCACGCCCGCGCCCAGGTTGTGGTCGGCCAGTTTGCGGCCGGTCGCCCGGTCCAGCGCCACCACACGCCCGTCCCAGGTTGTGGCGTAGACCACGGTCTCGGTCGCCAGCGCGTGCATCGCCGGGGACCCGGGGCCGGCCGCCGCGCACCCGGCGGCGACCCGCCACTTGTCATCCATCGGGCTCTCGCCGGGCAGATAACCCAAGGGCGTCTCCCAGACCGGCTTGGCGGGGTCGGCCGAGGCCGTGTCGTAGGCTCTGACCACTCCGTCGATGCTCGCCACGTATGCCATCGCGCCCCGGGTCGCCGGGCTGGTCGCCGGCGGCGGCCCGGGTTCGCAGGCGCTCGCCGTACCGAGCTTGGCGTGCCACAGCACCTTGGCGCCCGCCTGCGGGTCGTGACCGCGGACGCCGGAGGTGGTCGCGGTCACGAGCTGCGTGTCGGTGAAGGCGGGCGAGGACTGGGTGAAGAGGTCGCCCCCGGTGTTCACCGAGGCCTGCTGTGCGCAGGTGGTCAGGTCCATCGCGATCAGCGTCTGGCTGGACCCCGAGTGCAGGTAGGCGGTGGTGGCACCGGGCCGCCGTACGGCGACGCTGTGGAACTCGCCCCAGCCGGCGGGCGCGCTGAACCCGCCCGGCAGACGGGTGCCGGTCTTCGCGTCGCGACAGAGGACGGTGTCCCACGCCTGGTAGACCGCCACGGTGCGGCCGGGCAGGTCGAAGACGCTCACCGGTCCGCCTGCTCGGCCGTAGCGGCGCACGGTCGTCCCCGTGGTGTGCTCGTCGTCGATCGTCTCCCACACCACCTTGCCGGTGTCCGTGTCGAGGGCGTAGACGCGTCCGACGCCCGTGGTGAGATACACCTTGCCGTCGTGCACGGTCGGGAAGGACTCGGCGTCGCCGTCCAGGTAGGTGCGCCACAGCTCCGCGCCGGTCAGCGCGTCGTAGGCGAGCATCATGCTGTACGGCGAGTCGAACGCCTGCGAGGCGACGATCACCTTGCCGTCCGACACGGCCGCGCCGTTGAGGTGGAACTGCTCGCCGGTGTTGGCCGCCCAGCGCAGGTCGAGCCTGGCGCCCGGGTCGTCCTTGGCTGATGAGCGGGACTCCTCGTCGCCGCCCTGCCGGGTCCAGTCCTGGCCCAGGCCGGGCCGGTTGAGGCGGGAGTCGGCGATTACCTCGAAGGTGGTCTTGGCCGCCGGCCAGGCCTTGCCCGCGGTGTCGACCGCGGCCATCTCCGCGGTGTAGGTGCCCGGGCGCAGGCCGGTGATGCGGGTGCTGACCCTGGTCCAGGAGACATGCGCCTGGGGGCACGGCTCGGCCGTACCGCCTGGGGGTGTGTAGCAGTTGACCCGGCCGGTGGGCTCGGTCGCGCGGCCGAACTCCAGGTCGCGGTCCCGGCGGATCACCCTGCCGTTGCCGGCGCGGATGGTCAGCGTGGCGGTGGCGGGGGTGCGGCCGTCGTCCTCGGCGTACAGCTCGACCGGGACGCCGCTCTTGGCGCCGTGCACGCTGCCCTGGGCCGGGCTGACCAGCGCGACGTCGTCGTCGATCTCGAACTGGCGGTGCGTGCCGGTGATGTAGCCGATGTCCTCGTTGTGCTTGGTGTCGGGGTCGTCGGTGATGCCGCTGAAGTCGAGGATCTTGTAGTCGGGTCTGGCGGAGTCGATGCCGTAGACGCCCATGTTGTTGACCTCGACCGATCTGGCGAACGCGCCGCGCCGATATTCGGCCTGCTGGTTGTGGCCGGCGGCGAACATCCGCACGTCGTGCTTGGCCAGTTCGTCGACGGTCGGTTGCATGCCGGCGCCGGGACCCCACTTGGTGAACAGCGAGCGGTGCGCGAAGACCAGCACCTGCTTGCCGGTCGCGTGCCTGCGCAGGTCCTCGCGTAGCCATTCCAGCTGCGGGGCCAGACCTCTGGAGTCGTAGTTGTCCTCCAGGACCACGACGTGTCGTCCGTTGCGGTCGAAGCTGTACCACTCGGGGCCCATGTTCCTGCGCCAGTACTCCAGGCTGCCGCCGTAGCCGGTGGAGGTCGCGGTGCCGCCGACGTCGTGGTTGCCGATGACCGGATAGTACGGATGACCGAGTGAGCCCTTGCGCAGGCCCTCGCGCAGGATGTCGTAGCCGCCCTGGCGGCGAGGCTCGGCCGCGTAGTCGGTCACGGTCAGGTCGCCCGTGGTCATGGTCAGCGTGGCGCCGTGCACCTCGGACATCGCCTCGACCTGGCCCTGCCAGCGCGGCAGCGCGCTCTTCGCCTCCGCGTCGGTGCGGTTGCCCACCTCGACGTCGGAGACCATCAGCCACTTCTCCGTCGGGTCGGCGGCGTTGGCGTCGGGAACCAGCGCGAAGTCGAGTCCCTTGAGGGGGCCCTGTCCACCCGGTACCTCGCGGAAGAAAGCCGGCACGGAGTCGTCGCGCAGGACCGGCGTGTAGCCGTTCGGCGAGATGACGCTGATCAGGTCGGTCTCCCTGCGCCTGCGGTCGACGGCCAGCGTGTAGCCGCCATCGGCCGTGGTGGTCGCCCAGACCGCGCCGTCGGTGACGGACACGCCGGGCAGGCCCTTTTCCCCGGTGTCCCGGACGCCGTCGCCGTCCTGGTCGGCGAATACCGTGCCTTCGACGGTCACGAGGTCCGAGCCGGCGCCCGCCAGGGTGAACGTGACCGGGGCGCTCAGCGGATCGTAGCCGTCGTCGGCCAGGAAGTGCGCGGTCCAGGACCCCTCGCCGAGGGCACCGGTGTCCAGCGTGACGGTTCCCGAGGCGAGGGGTGCCCGCACCCAGGTCTTCGACGCGGTGGAGCCGGGCTTGTCGGCGGTGCCGTAAAGGCCCACCCAGTTGAGCGCGTTCGGTCTGTCGGTGGTGTAGCGGAAGGTGACCGGCTCGCCGGCCTTCGGGCCGGCGGTGGTGAGCGCAAGCGTGCCGGTGGGGGCGGCCATGTCCGGAGAGGCACTCGTCGGAGAGGCGCTCGGTTGCGTGGTCTGGCTGGGTGCGGGGTCCGCCTCGGTGGCGCTCCCCGGATCGTCCACGGCGGCCAGCGCGGCGCTCGGCGCGAGCATCGCCAGCGCGGCCGCGGCCGCCACGACGCCCAACCATCCCTTACGGCGACGCAGCCACATCAATCCGGTGGCGGCCAGTACCAGGCCGAGAAGCATCGCCACGAGGTACGGCGTCGGCCACGGGGAGGCGGGCGCGTGCGAACCGGTGGCGTCGACGACGGGGAGGGCGTTCGTCGCGTTCGAGGTGACACCGTCGAACTCCGTGACGATCTCCGACAGCCCGCCTGCGCGCAGCAGCCCGCCCAGGTCCAGGCTGTCCACCGTGCACGACCACGCGAGCTCGACGACCACACCGCCGGGGATGCCGCCGGCGTCGCCGGACACCCCTTGAGCGCTGACCGGGCATCCACCTCCCAGAAGGGCCCTCGCCCAGGCTCCGGCGCGCTCGGGGGAGACGACGTCCTTGTGCACAACCAAGCGACCGCTTGTTAGTCCGGCCGCCGTGCCGACGACCAGCTCGGCATGGCCACGGGTCAGATGAGCGGACGCGGGACCAGCGCAGATGCCAAGCGTTACGGCCAGCGCCACGGCGAACACGCCGACGGCACGCATGGCCCGGGGTAAATGATGCCTTGTGTGTGACATGGCACAAAGCTAGACAAGTTGATCGGCCGGGCTCGAGCTTTACCGGGGATGTTCATCCCCTTCGCACCATGAATTCACTTACGTCCCTGACAGCACTTCGACGCCCTTTTGTACCCGTACGCACGCGGAACCCGGCGGCTACGAAATCGTCGAGACCGCGCGGAGCGCTTGGGAGCGCTTGGGAGCAGGCGCATCCGGCCAGGTCCCGAGACCTTCCGGACGGGAGGGGACGGTCCGGCGATCCGGGCGAGTCATGGCCGCGGTTTCGCAGACATATCCGGTCCGGGCCGAATACGGTGGCTTGTTGACGATCGGCTAAGCCCGCAAGCCTTCCGGAGTCTCCTCATGCGTACCGCAGCGGCAATCCTCTCCTTCCTGCTCGCCCTCACCGTCCTGCCCGCCCGGCCGGCCATCGCCGCGGTTTCCGCCTCGCCGCTGCCGGGCGGCAAGAGCACCTATGTCGTCTCACAGGGTCATCTGAAGGCCGCCTCCCGGCAGAACTGGGTACGCCTGGGCAGCTACCGCTTCGCCGCCGACGGCACGGTGAGCGCCGCCCTCTACCTGTGGTGGCAGCGTCATCCCAAGGCCAGACAGCGCACCGGCACCGTCCCCGACCCGAGCTGCACCACCAAGGCGGGCGGTGCCGCGTCGCGGCCCCGCGCCTGCGAGGTGCTCACCGCCGGAGGCTTCACCGCCGCCCCCGACGAGAGCCGCACCGGGACGTACACCGTGGCGGGCGGCGTGCTCACCATCCGCTGGAAGATCGCCCAGACGTGGACGGAGCAGTGGTACGTGCGGCCCTCGCCTGACGGCAGGCTGGCCCGCCTGGACCTCAAGCAGAGCACGCTGGCCACGCACGGGTACGGCTACGGCAGCAACGCCGCACTCGGCACCCGCCGCGCGATGAGCTCGGTGAAGGCGTTCCCCGGCTCACTCAGGCAGGACCTGACGAGCTGGGCGGGCGGCAAGCTCGTCACGTCCGGCAGTCAGCCGTTCGGCCACTCCGCCTTCCACGCCTGCGCCGCCACCACCTCGTGCCTGACCTACCTGCAACCGTCCTCGCGCGGCGCGTGTCAGAAGTCGGGTGGCTGCCCCAAGTACGGCGGCGGAACGCGCTCCAACGTCAGCTCCATCCAGTACTACCTCACGATGATCTCCAAGTCCGACCGCCGCGACACGCTGTGGCACTGGTGCACCTGCCTGGCGATGGAGCGCGGTGAGTTCTGCTACACCGGCAACTCCCACGTCAAACCGCTCATGCAGATCATCGACGACACGGGAGCCTTCCGCGGCTGGGTCGGCGCGGAGGCGTCCTTCTCGACCGGCTCCCGGGCGACGGACATGCTGGCGGTGCTGCGCATCTCCGACTTCCGCTGACCGGTCCGCGGGGGGCGAGAGTGGGCAGGGCGCCGGGTGCCATCGCCCCCGGCGCCCGCTCCCGAGCGGACAGGTCGCTACCGTTACCCCGGGCAGTTGCGGGGGCCGATGTCCTGCCCAGCACCGACAATGGTGACCTGGGCAGAGTTTTCCGGCACCGCGGCGGCGGCCGTGCACACGATCTGCTCGACGGCCAGTGTGGACAGTTCGCCGGCCGCAGTGGACAGGGTCACCACCAGGTGGCCGGTCGGCTTGACGGTTACCGAGAACGGGCCGGCTCCGGGCGGGACCTCGGTGGTGAAGCCGTGTGCCTGCTCCCTCGCGGTGGGCCCGGCCGCCAGCAGCGCGAGCGTGTCCGCTCGGAACAGTGGTCGACCACCGGGCCGCGTTACCGCGCTGAGCCGGCCGTTCTTCACCAGGTAGATGGTGATCTTCATGGCTGGTGCGACGGTCGGTGCGACGGTCAGTGCGACTGCTCCGCTCGGCGGGTCTCCGGCGGGGATGGCGTCGCTGGGTTGCACACCGCAGCCGGCCACGGCGACGAGCGATACGAGGCCCGCGGCGAGCACGCGGCGGGCGATCCCGGTCCTCACTCGGGGCCTCCGTCCGGATCGTGTGCCCGGCGTGGCAGGCGCAGCGCGAAGACGGCGCCGCCGTCCGGGGCGTTGGTGACGGTGAGGTCGCCTCGGTGCAGGCGCGCGTTCTCCCGCGCGATGGCCAGGCCCAGGCCGCTGCCCTCGGACCTGGCCCTGGCCGCGCTGGCCTTGTAGAACCGGTCGAACACGTGCGGCAGTACCGCTCCGTCCAGCCCCGGCCCGTGGTCGCGGACCTCCAGAGCGATCCGGTGCGGGTCGGCCGACAGCCGTACCGACACCGGTGGCTCGCCGTGCCGCAGGGCGTTGCCGACCAGGTTCGCGAGGATGACGTCCACCCGGCGCGGGTCCAGCCGTGCCGTCACCGCGGCTGGAAGCTCGGTGTGCACCTGCTGCGACCAGCCCCGCGTACGCAGGGTCGCGCGCACCAGCTCGGCCACGTCGACATCGTTCAGCGCGAGGGCCGCGACGCCGGAGTCGAACCTGCTGATCTCGATGAGGTCGTTCACCAGAGCGGTGAGGTTGAGCGTCTCCTGGCTGACCAGCCTGGCGGCCCGGCCGGCGGGCTCGGGCAGCTCGGCCGCCTCCTCCTCCAGGACGTCGGCGACCGCGGTGAGCGCGGCCAGCGGGGTGCGCAGCTCGTGCGACACGTCGGCCACGAACCGGCGGGCGTCGGCCTCCATCTCGCGCAGCTGCTTGACGTGCCGTTCCAGCTCCGCGGCGGTGGTGTTGAAGGTGTGTGCCACGTCGGCCAGCTCATCGGAGCCGCGGACCGCGATCCTGGTGCGCAGCTCGCCCTGGCCCAGCAGGCGGGCCGCCCGGCCGAGCTCGCGCACCGGGCCCAGCACGCCATGGGCGGCCAGCAACGCCAGGACGACCGCGAACGCCAGGGCCGCCCCGCCGATGAGCCAGGCGAATATGGCCAGCCGGTCGATGCTGCGCTGTTCGGGAGCCAGGCTGTGCGTGATGTAGACCTCGATGCCGGACGCCCGCGTCGGCCGGTCCCCCTCGACGATCAGCAACGGCGTGCCGATGATCAGGTGGGGCCCGTCCTGCCACACCACGCGCTGCCACGCGACGTTGCCGCCGGCCACCTCCCGCCGCAGCTCCTTGGGGATCATCCCGGGATCCAGGCCCTGCCGGCATGGCCCGCCGAAAGGCAGGCACGGCCGGCGGGGGCCGGCCGGCGAGCGCCTCTCGTGGTAGACGGCGACCGCGTCGTTGTTGCCGTCGGCCACGGTGCGGGCGATCTCGCCGAGCTCACCCGCGTCCGGCGCCGGATTCTGCAACGGGTAGAGCGCCTGCAGGCGGCTTCTCATCGTCTGCACCGCGGCATCCTGGGCGCGCCCCAGGATGGCGTTGCGGGCCTCGACGTAGATCACGCCGGCCACCGCCGTCGCGGTGACCACACACAGCAGCGCGAACGCGGACAACAGCCGGGCACGCAGCCCCAGGCTCGGCAGAGGTGTCACCGGCCGCTTCACACCGGCCCGAACCGGTACCCGAACCCGCGCACCGTCTGCACGTAGACGGGCGCCGCCGAGTCGTCCTCGATCTTCGCGCGCAACCGCTGCACGCACGCGTCCACGAGCCGCGAGTCACCGAAGTACCCGTGCTCCCACACCGACTCCAGCAGCTGCTGGCGGCTGTGCACCCGGCCCGGCGTGCCGGAGAGCTCGAGCAGCAGGCGTAGCTCGGTCGGGGTGAGGCCGACCGGCACGCCGCGGCTGGCGACCACCAGCCCGGCCCGATCGATGGTCAGGTCCCCGTGCCGCTCCAGCTCCGCCTGGTCCCGGCCGACCCGCCGGAGCACCGCGCGGATGCGTGCCTCGAGCACCCTGGGCCGCACCGGCTTGACCACGTAGTCGTCGGCGCCCGCCTCCAACCCGGCCACCACGTCGATGTCGTCGCCGCGCGCGGTCAGCATGATGATCGGTACCTCCCTGGCGGCCCGGATGCGGCGGCAGACCTCGAACCCGTCCATGCCGGGCAACATCAGATCGAGCACGACGACGTCGGGAAGGTCGGCGCGCAGCCGGTCCAGCCCCTGCTCGCCGGACTCCACCGCGCGCACCCGGTACCCGTGCCGGGTCAAGGCCAGCTCAAGGCCCTCCCGCACGGCCGGGTCATCCTCGATCAACAACACTCGCGACACGCCGCCGAGTTTCACAGCACGCTCCGTACCTCGCCCGCCGGTCAACCCCATCCACTGTCGGCCGGCCGTGTCCCCGCCTCGTCAGCGTCATGTCATGGTTGTGTCACGATCGCGCCGACGATCGCCGCCGTCGAGAAACGGTGACATACGGCGGACAGAGCACACACATTCGGCGCCAATCGTAGTCGCCATGAACGGAACACACACCCTCCCACCTCGGCTCCGAGACCGGCTGTACGCCGCGGCCACGCTGGTGCTCGCCGTGCTCCTGCTGCCCGCGGCGCTCGCCCGCCATCCCGGCCGCGCCCGCGAACTGGCCTGCCGCTGGGCGTTACGGACGCGATTCCCCGCCGAGGACCTCACCGGCCTCACCGACGGCGCCATGGCGGCGTTCACCGCGGCGCGCACCGAGGCGCTCTGGCGTCACGGCCAGCTCATCGGCCTCACCTCGGGATACCGCGACCCCCTTGTCCAGCAGCGGATGTTCGACGAGGAGGTGCGTCGCTCCGGCTCCCCGGCCTTGGCGCGAATGCTCGTGCTACCACCGGCGGAATCCAGCCATGTCAAGGGCATCGCACTGGACGTGCGCCCCCACGAAGGCGCGCGCTGGCTGGAGGAACACGGCGCCCGCTACGACCTCTACCGCCTCTACGACAACGAGTGGTGGCACTTCGAGCACTGCCCGGACAGCGGCGGCACGCCACCACGACGACGGCCCCACCCCGGCGTGGGCTACGTCGTCGAGAACGGGGAGCGGCTGGACGAGTCGTCCAGCACCTGCAGCAGTCAGGCTGTCGCGATCGCAGCGGCAGGACCCTCTCACTGCCGGCTTGCGCCAGTTCCTTGATGCCAGGGGTCCGGCGCGGCGGTGGCGTATCGACAATCGCATACGCCACCGCGACGGTCGTCCGTCTTCAGCAGCGGCCGGCCGAGTCCGTGCGCGGTTCCGTGGAGCAGCTCGCGACGCCGCTGGTCGGGACCGGCCTTCCCCGGATGCCCGCTCGCGTGTCCGTCTGCCTGCTCACCTCCGGCTCCGGGGAACTCGGCGCGGGCGCCCGAGAACCACACGCGCCCGGCTGATGTTCCCGCCTGCTCACGGAGGTATGGGATTTCAACCAGGAGGCGTCGGCTTTCTACCAGGCCGCCGGGTTCACTCCAATGCGTCACCACCTGGAGCAGTCATTGTGAAGGCAGCTTCCAGAGCCCGACGATGGGCACGCGGATCCCTCAGGTCCAGAAAGCGGCCGGACCACAATGACAAGACGCACATGCCGGCGGCCGGTACCGCCGCGATCGGGGCGGTGTGCATCTGCTGGCCACCGCCATCGAGGAGGGCCGGGACCTGTCCTCGACGAGCGGCATCCTGGCCGACACCGCCTACCGTCCGCTGCTGGCCTGACGGCCCGGCCTCACTTCAGGTGCCGGGTGAAGAACCGGGCCGCGTCGTCCACCTCGAACCACGGGACACCGGCGTGCCCGCCCAGATTGGCGTGCAGCGTCTTCTCCCTGGTGCCGGAGGCGTCGAACAGGTTCAGGGTCGGCTGCCGTTCCGCCCCTTCGTCGTCCCGCTGCAGCAGGAACTGCAGCGGAATGGTGACCTGCCGGGCCGCCTCGGACAGGGTGTCGGATACGAAACCCCCGCCGGAGAAACGGCGGCCGAGATGCGCGGCTCGACCACCGCCAGCCGTATGCCGATGGTGGTCATCCCCTCCTACCCGCCGGGCCGCCGATCTTGGGCAGCGAAAGGAGGGCGTCCAGGGTGGTCCGCCATTCCGGGGCCGCTCTTTCGACCGGCGGAACGATGAAGGCGGCGACGATCTCGTCGACCGGCTCGCCGGCCTCCATCGCCTGGCGGAGGTCGGCGCGGGCCTGCTCATCGACGGCGGAACGGGGCCGGTCACCGTGCCCGGGGGCGTCGATGGCCGCCGCGGCGGAGCCGTACTCCGCCGCGTGCCCGGTGGCCGGCCGACCGGGCACGCGGCCCCGGCGGCCGGTCCCGGCCGCCGACCCGATCATCTGAGCAAGTGGCCCGTTGTCGCCGGTTCCGGGCTGAGGTGTCGGTGGCCGAGCTCGAGCAGTTCTTCCGGCTGGACTCCAGAGCGCTGGAGGCGCCGGCCGGTAGGTGCCGTCCGGCGACGAAGCCGGAATGGGCGATGCAGTAGGGCACCGGGCGACGGGTAAGGGCGCCTGCTCCGCCCTTACCCCGCAACGGTGGGAGCCGGCAGTTCCAGGTGGCTCCCGTCACGCCCGCGCAGTCGCGGTGATCAGGCGGCCTCGCCGCGGGCGATGTAGAGGTTCATGCCGGTGAAGTCGACGGTGATGTTGTAGGGCTTCCAGAAGCAGTGGGAGAACCAGCCCATCGTGTCGAACCCTGTCCCATAGGGCCAGGGCACGTTGACCGGCTGGTTGGGGTTCGTGTAGCAGTAGACCTCCTTGGCGACGGCGTTGCCGAGGCGGATCTCCTTCGGGTAGCAGGGGTAGACGACGGCCGGGTGGCTCTGGGCGAAGGTCCCGATCTGGCGGTCGTAGTCGGTGCGGATCCCCAACCGCTTGGCCGTGTCCCCGCGCATGCCCGCGGCGATCTCGCCGACTCCGCCGAAGTTCACACCCACCACCCCTGTGCGGGAGCCGGCGACGCCGGCGAAGCTGCCCGTGCTGTGCAGGTATTGCTCACGGGCCAGCCACAGCGGCAGCGACTCGGCGCCCGCCCGTGTGGCGGCGGCGCGTGCCTTCCTGGCCGTTTCGGGGGTCCGGCGGCGCAGGATCAGCTGCCGGCCCGCGTAGTCGAAGGTGGTCAGCAAGTGGTAGAAGACCCACGTGCCGATCAGGCCGTCGCTGTCGGTGTCGACATCTTCGCCCGACTCCGTCGACGACCAGCTCACCGGGACGTTGCGCAGTTCGATGCCGCCCAGCTTGAAGGAGTCCAGTATCCCCCAGTACGCCCATATGACGCCGTTCTCGTACTCGGTCTTCTGACTGGCGACGGGGCTCAGCCCGGCCTCCTTGGCCACCGACGCGCGCATGCTCAGATTCGGGGCGCCGGTGTAGAACGTGAAGCGCTTCGTCGGTCCGCCGTTGACCGAGGCCTCGACCAGCGGCAGCGGGTCCATCTGCTTCCATGGCACCCGCGCGGTCTCGCCGTGGACCTGATACGCCTGGCCGCGGACTGCGGCGAACCACTTGGCGTAGCTGTCCTCGCCGGCCGCTCTCCAGTGGGGTGCGGACAGGCCGAATTTGTCCTGCCGGATGTAGCAGTCGGCCAGGAAGTAGTTGGCGTCCTTGTCGCCGGGCGCCAGGGCGAGGGCCATCTTGAGGTATTTCTCGGCGTCGGCGAACCGGTTGGCCAGCAGCCCGACATAGCCGCGCAGGCGGGCCGCGTGCAGGTTCTTGGGGTCCTTTTTGAGGAGCTCCTCGTACGCGCGGCCGGCCTCCTCGAACTTGCCGGCCTTGAACAGCGCGTCCGCGTCACCGCTGCCGGCCAGCGCGGTGGCCGCGCCGCCCAACAGCGGCGCGGCCGCGGTGGCACCGGCCAGCACGGCGGCGCCCCGCAGCAGCGAACGCCGGTCCCATTGCCTGTCATCAGCCACGCCTTCTCCTTTTCGTGATCACCTTCGCCGTGACTTTCTGTCCGACGGACGGGCACAACACCTCCGGCCGGTCCGTCTGGCCCTGCTCGATGAGGGCGACGCCGTGGTGCCGGGGGTACAGCGTCGTCCCGGTGCGGGCGGCCGGATCGCTCCGCAGCGCGCTCCGTAATCCGCTCGCCGGCCGACTCCGTCCACTGTCGGCCAGCGGTGTCCCCGCCTCGTCCGTGTCATGTCATGGTCGTGTCACGGCCGCAACCGACGGTGGCAGCCGTCGACAGAGCGAGACATGCGGCAGACAACGCGCGCATTCGGCACCGATCGTGGTCCGTATGGAAGTCCGTGCGCCGGCTTCGACGCCGGTCCCGGCGAAGCTGAGGCCGCACAGGATTACCGCACTGTGCCCTGTGCCGTCCGGAAGGCTTTCCCGGGCGGGGGAGTTGGCGGTCGAGGATCGCGGCGCGTTCGTCGTCGTCGACCACCGGACGCCGGCCGCCGCCCCTGCCGCCTCTACGGGCTGCTTCCAGGCCGTTCTTGGTCTTCGGGAAATGAACGGGAGAACCGGACGCGGCTGCCCCTTCGGGGGTGCTCCCGCTCGCGTCCGTCAGGCGACCGTCATACGAACGCGCGGACGCCTGCGCCGATCCACCCCGCGGTGCTCCTCCGCCGTCTTCCGGTCGTCACTCGGAGGCTGATCCTCCTCGCAGGCCGACCCTGGCGCCAGAGCACCACGGCTGATGCTGCTTACAGCCTTCCGGTGGTCAGTCGCTACTGGCCGTTCCGATCATCCTCACGGACCTTT
Organism: Streptosporangium brasiliense; assembly: GCF_030811595.1. Classification (NCBI taxonomy): domain Bacteria; kingdom Bacillati; phylum Actinomycetota; class Actinomycetes; order Streptosporangiales; family Streptosporangiaceae; genus Streptosporangium; species Streptosporangium brasiliense. Next base: position 7,123,568 of record NZ_JAUSRB010000002.1, on the reverse strand, counting down.
CCGGTTGCTCAGGTGAAATCAGTCGGCGGGCCTGCCGAACCAGCGGGAGAGGTGGTCGTCCAGGTCCTGCTGATCGTCGCCGATCCAGGCGACGTGGCCGTCGGGGCGTAGCAGGACGCACGGAACATCCAGTACCGCAGTGGGATCCGCGAGGTAGTCGACCCGGTCGGACCAGCCGCCGACGGTCAGGCGTTCGGTGCGGTCCAGCAGCAGGCCGCGGCCGTGATGCAGCAGACCGTAGAGGTGACCCTGTTTCACGTCGATGTCGCGCAGGCGGCGGCCGAGCAGGTCGGGGCCTGCACCGAAGTCGTAGCGGATGCCGATCGCGGTGATCTTCTCGATCAGATGGCGGTTCACCTCGTCGAGGTCCATCAGTTCGGTGAGCAGCCTGCGCACGGCCTGCGGGCCCGGTTCGGTGGACAGCAGTTCCATCTGGGCGCGGGTGTTGTCCAGCACGTCCTCGGCGACCGGATGACGTTCGGCCTGGTAGGTGTCCAGCAGTGGTTCCGGTGCCCAGCCGCGGATCTGTGCGGCCAGTTTCCAGCCGAGGTTGAATGCGTCCTGAACGCCCAGGTTCAGGCCCTGTCCGCCGATGGGTGGATGGATGTGTGCCGCATCGCCGGCCAGCAGCACCCGCCCGACCCGATAGCGTTCGGCCAGCCGGGTGGCATCCCCGAAGCGGGACAACCAGCGCGGGGAGTGCACGCCGAAATCGGTTCCGGCGATGGTGCGCAACTGCTGTTTGAAATCCTCGATGGTGGGCGGTTCCGCGCGGTCGCTGACTCCCGCGGCGGGGACTACGACGCTGTAGGCCCCTTCGCCGAAGGGCCTGAGCCAGAATCGCTTATGGGTCTCGCTGATCTCGGTCACCTTGGCGGCGATCTCCTCCTGCGGTACACCCACTTTCATCTCGCCCATGAGTGTGTCGGTCCGTGAGGGCTCGCCGGGGAAGCCGACGCCGAGCAGTTTGCGCACCGTACTGCGCGCGCCGTCACAGCCGACGAGGTAGCGCGAACGCAGCTGTTGCCCGTCGGCCAGCTCGACGGTCACCCCTTCGTCGTCCTGCTCGAAACCGGCCACCGCGCAGCCGCGCCGGACCTGCGCACCCAGTTCGATCGCATGTTCTTCGAGCAGGCGCTCGATGACCGGCTGCGGGATGCCCACCATATAGGCGTGCGCGGAGTCCAGACTCTTGGGCACGGGTTTGTTGATGGCGGCGAAGAAACCGCCGGCCGGACGCTGCCTTCCATGCTGGAGAACGCGCTCCAGCAGTCCGCGCATCGCCATCAGCTCGAGGCTGCGAATATGCAGACCGACTATGCGGACGGACGACTTGGGCTCGGTCTCCTTCTCCAGAACGAGTACCCGTACGTCGTGCAGCCGCAGTTCGGCGGCCAGCATCGCACCGGTCGGCCCGCACCCGGCGATGATCACGTCGAACATGAGGGGCGCGCGATCGGCGCCGGAGGCCGGCGACCGGAGCCCGGGGACGTCGCCCACGGTCAAGTCCCGCTCGACCATGCCGTTCGACGGCGGCTCGGCGGGGAACTGCGAAGAGTGCATAGGTGTTGCCTTTCGGGAGTGCCTTGTTGGCGAGGCGCTCCCGGCGACACCTACGTCAATCGCCCGACCGTGACGGGAAGGGGGAGCACCCACATCGATACAGCGTTCATGGGTCTCACCTCCTCGGGCGGTGTCACGATCGACTGCAAGCTACAAGCCCGAGCATCGTCCCGTCCAATCCTTTTCCCGCTCACGGGCCAAGACGCCGCCCGGCTGTCTCCACTCGGCCACGCCCGCCTCAACGTCCTGGGCGGCTACTTCATCTCCTCCGTCCCGGCTGAAGTCCTGCGGCGGCTCGGCGAGATCCCTGACCTGCCCAACGGCGGCGTGGACGAGGAGGGGTGCAGAGCGCAGGCAGGCTCCGAGAGGAGGTCGTTCCTAACCGAGCCGATCCAAAGCCCGTCTGACCGCTCGCATGAACGTACCGGGCGGATTTCTCGGCCCCTCGTCCTTCAGCAGGAAGACCCACATCAACGCAAACAGCCTGCGACACTCCAACAGCCTGCGCTCCTCCGCGGAGTCGAGTTCGAAACACAACTCGCTCTCCCCACGTACCCAGCACGACACGTGCTCGGCCATCTCCGCGACCTCGGTCGCCCGATCGCTGCGGCCCGACTCCTCGAAATCGACAATCCTGACGCGCACGCCGTCCCACAGGAAGTTCGCCCTGTTGCCGTCACTGGCTCCGAACACCGGCCGGACCCCACGCTCGCCCGGCTCCCACCCGGACAGCCACCGCGCGCCCTCTGCTACGGCCTGGTCCGCGAGCTCGTTCTTCGGCCGCCACCGCCCGGCCCACACGAGCAATTGATCCCTGATCCGCTCCACCGGCCACAACCGCTGAGGCACCCGGTCGAGTACCTGCCGGGGCACGGCGCCATGCAGCCGGTCCACCGCCTCCACCAGTTCCCTCTCCGGTACGGCAGGCAGCAGGAAGAGCGGCGTGCCCTCGATGCGCGACATCACCACCAGATCGGTCCCGTACTCCACGGGTGAGGGCGCGAGCCCGGGCGCGTGCTCCGCCAGCAGCTGCAGCGCCCGCCATTCCCGCTCGGCGCCGCCCGGCTTGCCGTCGATGAAGCGTTTGCGCACCAGGTCGCCGTCGATCTGCACATCGTGGGTCTGCATGAGTGGACATTGAACCAGCCATGGGCGACGGCGCGGTCCGGGCTGAGTGCCGCCGTGGGATCCCGCGTCGGCTATGCCCACTGCTCGACCGACGAGCAAGACGCGATCATCCAGTGCCTGACCTCGGCGGCGCCTGGCGCCCGCCGCGCGATCCCGACTGGTCGGCAGCGGGGCTGATCAGCCGTGGACGTGCTTCGGTGGCGCCCTGCCGCCACCGAGGTGTCAGCCTCGGGCGGCCAGGTGGGCCGCCCGGTGGCGTTCAGCTGCCCGCCAGGGCGGCGCCCAGCGGCGTGTGCTCGTAGCGGACGGCCCGGCCGACGCGGGTGCGGGTGACCAGGCCGGCATCGCGCAGGACCGCCAGATGGCCGCCGACGGCGCCCAGGCTCAGGCCGAGCTGGGCGGCCAGCTGCGTCGTCGTCGCAGGCACCTCCAGCGCGCGCAGCACGTCCGCGCGGCGAGGGCCGACCAGCCGGCTCAGGGCCTCACCGCCCGGTGCACGCGCCACGGGGCCGAGCAGGTCCGCGATGCCCCGGGCGGGATAGACCAGGGCGTAGGGCCATGGCGGCTCGACGTAGCTGATCAGAGTGCCGAACACCGTCGGCATCAGCAGCAGGCCCTTGCCGGCCAGCCGGTGCCGGTCCCACTCGGTACGCGAGCCCGTGCGTACCTCGATGGTCCCGGCCTGCCCCTCGAAACGCCAGCTCACCCGCGGGTCGAGATCGGACAGCGCTGCCGCCCAGCCGTACATCGCCAGGTATCCGGCGCGGCGGACCAGGTCACGCTCCAGCACCGCCCGCAGCCGCGGCCAGTCCGGCTCGACCAGCGCCTGCCAGCTCGCCTCGAGCGCATCGGCAAGCCGGGTGACCACGTCCGGCGCGTCGAGGATGCGCTGCACGTAGCGTGGCGGCGTCCGCAGTCCCGCCAGGTTGCGGGCCAGTTCCAGGCGTGCGCGGCGCAGCGGCGTGGCGCGCACGGCGGCCAGCTCAGCGGCGAAGTCGCCGCCGGAGCCCGACGGCGGCGGATGGATGAAGTCGGCGTTGTAGCCGCCGCGGCGGAACAGCGCCGTCAGCGCTCCGACTGCGGGCACCTGCCGGCGCAGCTGCTCGTACCGGGGCGCGATGCGCTCGGCCCACGGCCGGAGCGGGCCGGCGGCCTGCACGCCGGCTGCGACGCGCAGCGCCTGCATCGCCTCGCCCAGCGGCGAGATCGCGTAGCGGGTACGCGCCACGTCGACGGGTCCCACCTCGATGGCCAGCACGTTTTGCCTCCACGCGAAAGCATAGTCACCGTGGCCGGGCTGCCGTGATGCTGTCGGCCATGACCACCACGTCCGTCGCGCCACGCCCGGCCACCTACCGCGAGGTGTTCGCCGTGGGCCAGTTCCGCGTGCTGTTCGGCAGCTACACGCTCTTCCTGATCGGCGAGACGGTGCGGATGCTCGCACTGTCCGTAACCGTCTACGCGGCAACCGGGTCGCCGCTGATGTCGGCGCTGGCGTATGCGGCAGGCTTCCTGCCCTATGCCCTGGGCGGCACGCTGCTGCTGGCTTTCGCCGACCGCTGGCCACCGCGCGCCGTCATGGTCGGCTACGAGGTGCTGCGCGCCGCGGTCAGCGCCGTGCTCGCCGCCGGTCTGCTGCCGGTACCGGCCATGCTGGCGCTCGTGTCCGTCACGGGTTTGCCCAGCGCCGTCGCCTCCGCTTCGCGCACCGCTCTTCTGCCCGACCTGCTGGACGGCGACCGCTACGTGCTCGGCCGTGCCGTGTTCTCCATGGCGGCCGGCGGCACGCAGGTGCTCGGCTTCGCCGCCGGTGGCATGCTGATCGCCGCTGTCGGCGCGCCAGGCGCGCTCTGGATCACCGCCGCGACCTGCCTGGCCTCGGCAGGCCTGCTGCAACTGCGCCTGGCCGATCACCCACGCCGCCGCACCGGCGGTTCGGCCGGCATCAGTGAGACCTGGCAGGTGAACCGGGCGCTGCTGCGCCGGCCTGCGGTCCGGGCGCTGCTGCTGGCGCAATGGCTGGCGCCGGCGCTGATGGTCGGCGCCGAGGGCGTGCTGGTCCCGTACGCCGCGCAGGTCGGCGCGCCTGACGCGGCGGGTCTGCTGTTCGCAGCGGTCGCCGCCGGGATGTTCGCCGGCAACCTGGTCGTCGGCCGCCTGGTGCGCCCTGCGGGCCGGGAGCGGCTGGCCGGCCCCCTCGCGCTTGCGCTCGGATTGCCGCTGCTGGGGTTCGCGCTGCGCCCCGCACCGGGATACGCCGCCGTCCTGATGACAGTGTCCGGTTTCGGCGTCGCCTACCAGCTCGCGCTGGCCCGCAGGTTTCTCGACGCGGTGCCCGAGACGCAGCGCGGTCAGGCGTTCGGCCTGCTGCTGACCGGAACGATGACGCTGCAGGGCCTGGCCGCCGCGGCCGGAGGCGCGCTGGGCGAAGTCGCGGCCCCGGGGCTGGTCGTCACACTGGCCGGCGCGGCCTCGGCCGTCGCCGCCCTGATGTCCTGGCGGACGCTGTCGCCCGCACGGCGGCCCTGACCGCGGCCCACGTTCGGCATCGAGGCCGCGTCAGCCGGTGCGGCGGGTACGGGACACGGCCAGCCCGCCGAGGATCATGGCGATCAGCCCGACCACCAGGTCTACGAAGCCGCCGACGATTCCGTAGCCGGTGCCGGGACCGCCCTTGGCAGCGGCCACCACCACCCCGCCGATGACCGCGCAGGTCAGACCAGCTATCACGGCGGCGATGGCGCGATTCCTCCCGCTTGCGGCGCCGGAACGAGCGGAGGAGCGGGCCAGAGCCAGCCCGCCGACGACGGCGCCGGCCAGCCCCAGCGCCGCGGCCACCAAGGACCAGAACCGGCCGCTGGTCAGGTCATAGGCGCCCACAGGCTGGGCCAGAACGGCCGCGGCCGCCGGCGTGGCGGAGCCGAAGACTGCGAACAGGGCGGCTGCGGCGGTGAGCAGGGGGCGGATGGACATGGAGGATCCTTTCGGGTCAAGGAAGGGGTGGGAGCAGGTGGGGTCGGTCTTCGGTCGTGGAGGGGTGACGGAACGATCATCACCGCGTCGCGGCGGCAGCGCCTCCGGCGGGGAGCGGCAGCGTGCACGCGGTTCTGCGTAGCCGACCGCAACCCTCATACGCCCGTCGTCGTAGGCGCTCGCGCGTCTGGGCGCAGTGCCTGCGCGCGCGGCGATCGTAGGATCGCCGTATGGAACACCGCGCCGCGCCGTTACGCCTGCCCGCGCCGGCGCAGGACGTACTGCTCGCGCTCTTCGTCACCGTGATGCAGGTTCAGGGCACGATGATCCGCAATGCCGGCGAGGTGGTGCAGCGGCCGCTGAGCGACCTCGGATACCTGGGCTACGCTCTGCTGATCGCAAGTGGCCTGGTCATCGCCGGCCGCCGCCGCTGGCCGGTGCCGGTGTTCGTCACCACGGCGCTCGCCAGCCTGGTGTACTACGGCGTGGACTTCCCCGACGGCCCCGGCTGGCTCGGGCTCTTCGTCGCCCTGTACACCCTCGCCGCCTACGGTGACGGGCGCCGGTCGCTGATGATCACGGGTGTGGGCGTCACTGTGCTCACCGTCGTCTGGCTGGCCGCCGCGGCCGACATCGAGCCACGTGCCGCCGTCGGCTGGGTGTTCTTCCGGATCGGCGTGTCGGTCATGAGCGTGACCCTCGGCGAGTCCGTCCGGTCCCGGCGGGTCATCGCAGCCGAAGCCCAAGAACGCGCTGAGTTGGCCGAACGGACTCGCGAGGAGGAGGCGCGGGCGCGTGTCGACGCAGAGCGACTGCGGATCGCCCGTGAGGTCCACGACACCGTCGCGCATGCCATAGCGATCATCAACGTCCAGGCGGGCGTCACCGCGCACGTCCTCGGCAAACGGCCGGAAGTGGCGCAGGAGGCGCTGCGGACCATCGAGCAGACCAGCTCGCGGGCGCTGGGCGAGATGCGGGCCATCCTCGGGGTCCTGCGGGGCGACGACGGTGACAGCGCGCGCGCACCGTATCCCGGACTGGGGCAGATCGACGAGCTGACCGCCAAGGCGAGCGAGGCCGGCCTCGACCTCAAGCTCGAGGAGGTCTCGCCCGCAGCACCGGTGCCGAGCGCGGTGGACAGTGCCGCCTACCGGATCCTGCAGGAGTCGATCACCAATGTGATCCGCCACGTCGGCCCGACCCGGGTGACGGTGGCGCTGAAGGCCGGAAGCGAGGTCTTGGAGATCCGCGTGACCGATGAGGGCCGCCCGGCCGCCCCGGGTGATGACCGCGCGGACCCACCCGCTCGGCAACTGGCCGGCACCCGCGCCGCGGCCGAGCCCGGCCGGGGCATCCTCGGCATGCGCGAGCGCTGCCTGCTGCTGGGCGGACAACTCGATGCCGGGCCGCTTCCCGGCGGCGGGTTCGAAGTCAGAGCTCGGCTCCCTCTCGTATCGAACGGGTCACGTATATGAACAAGGCTCCGATCAACGTGCTGCTCGCCGACGACGAGGGTCTCGTGCGATCCGGGTTCAGGGTCCTGCTCGACCTCGAGGACGACATCACGGTAGTGGGAGAAGCCGCCACCGGCGCCGAAGCCGTCGAGCAGGCACGCGCCATCCGCCCCGACGTCGTCCTCATGGACATCCGCATGCCGAAACTGGACGGCATTCAAGCCACCGCCCAGATCGCGCAGACGCGCGGGCTGGAGCAGGTCCGGGTCCTCATTCTCACCACCTACGACACCGATGAGCACGTCTTCGACGCCTTGCAGGCCGGCGCCAGCGGCTTCCTGCTCAAAGACGCCGGGCCGGCCGAACTCCTGCACGCCATCCGGGTGATCGCCGCCGGAGAGGCGCTGCTCGCACCACGGATCACCCGGCGCCTCATCGGCCAGGTCACCGCCCATCGAAGAGCCGCCCAGGCCGCGCAGGACCGGCTCGCGGTGCTGACCGAGCGCGAGCGTGAGGTGCTGGCCCTGGTGGGCCGGGGGTTGAGCAACGACGAGATCGGCGGGGAGTTGTTCCTCAGCCCGGCCACCGCGCGGACCCATGTCAGCCGCGCGATGGCGAAACTGGGCGCGCGCGATCGTGCGCAGCTGGTCGTCATCGCCTACCAGACCGGCCTGGTCAGCCGCTGACCAGCGGAACACCGTCATCCATCCGGCCGGCAGACGGCCAATCCGGGGTGTTCGGCGCAGCTGGTCCACTCGTCTTCGAGGTTGAGGAACGAGCGGACCAGCCGTGGGCGTTGAGAACGATCATGGACTGCGGGCGTCCGCGTCAGGCCTGGAGGACTTCGGCGACCGTTTCGGCCATGGCCTGAGCTCCGGCGTCGTTGGGGTGGATGTGGTCGCCGCTGTCGTAGTCGGGGTGCAGGGCGGCCGGTGCGGCGGGATTGCGCAGGGCGCGGTCCAGGTCGGCGACCGCGTCGTATGCCCGGGTGGAGCGGATCCACTGGTTGAGCTGCTGCCGGGCCTGTTCGCTCTGGGGGCTGTCGAAGCCGGGGGAGGCGGCTGCGGCGCTGCGGAAAGGGGTGTAGGCGCGCCACTTGTGCACGTACAGGAGGTGCTCGCCGGTCCCGTTGACGCTGAAGCGCAGACTCAGCGAGGCGTCAGGCCTCAGGCGGCAGCTCGGGCCGGGCCAGGACCTCGCCGGCCGCCTGCCAAGGGACGCGTCCGACGGTGTGCCCAGAGGCGTAGACCAGCGTGCTGCCGTTGTCGTACAGGACCCGAGGACACCATGGGGGAGGGCGGCGGGACCACCGTGAGCGACGGCGGGGGCGGGGACGCCGGGGGCTGCGGCGGGCGGGCAGTGGAGTCGCAGGTCCTGTCTCGGGCCGCCGTCACCGCGCTGGGCGGGGCCGGATACGATCGCGTGTATGGATCATGTCGCGGTACGGGAGTTCGTGGACGGCTGGGTGTCGGCATGGAACGCCCATGACCTGGATGCGTTGCTGGCTCACTTCGCGGAGGACGTGACATTCCGTTCGCCGGTCGCGGTGCAGCTCGTCGGGGGCGATGGGACCATCCACGGCAAGGCGGCGCTGCGCGCCTACTGGGCGGAGGGGCTGCGGCGCATCCCCGACCTGCGCTTCGAGGTGCTCAACTCCTACGTCGGTGTCGACTGCCTGGTCATCAACTACCGCAACCAGAAGGGCGGCCTGGTCAACGAGGTGCTGATCTTCGACGGCCCGCTGGTGGCCGAGGGGTACGGGACCTATCTCGGCGACGACGCGAACCCCGCCGGCGCGACAGCGGGCTGAACGCGCCGGGTGAGGCGGGGCCGGTTGAGTCCGGGTACGGCCGCGTCGGCCGTACCCGAACTCAACCGGCCTCGGGGGAGGCAAGCAAGGACGACACCGCCGATGATCATGGACAGTGCGGCCGGCCGTGACGGGGGCGCGGTGGACCATGACACCGAGAATGATCGCGCCGGTTGCGCCGATGCCGGTGAAGACGGCGTAGGCCGTGCCGACGGGCAGGGTCTCCATGGGGTGCGGCCGGAATAGGGCAGAAAGACACCGCGCTGGGGTGCTGACGGACAGAACCACCGCACTGTCGGGTATGCGGCCCAGGGCCACCGCCGGCCCGCCGCCTCCGGTCAGGCATCTGGGCTGGGTCGTTGTCTGCCTCCTCTCGGATCAGGCGGTCCGTCCCCTCCGGCATCACCTTCACGCGCCACCCGTCCGGCCATGAATGAGGCTTCGCGGGGTTGGCCACCATAGCCCCGCCGGACCCGGCGCCCCCGGTGAAGGTCAGCCTTGCTGGAGACGGCCTCGGTGACATGGCCGCCGGTCCCGAAAAGGCGTGACCGGCCGCCGCGATGTACCGATGCATCTTGATGAACTGGCGAGCCCAGCCCCTCTAGACCTAGAAGGGCTGGGCTCTGGACCTAGAGGGCACCCTAGAGGTCCATCGGCCTTCTGAGCTGGGATCTAGTGCCTAGAGGGCAGTTGACCAACGTTGTCCAGTCCCATGAGATGCCTGGCGGTTCTGTCACACGCCCTAAGCGACAGGCGATCTCAGCGGTGACGTGGGCGTTCGGGGCCGGCTAGCGTTCGGGGCCGGCTAGGGCGAATGCTTGCCGCAGGCTGAGACCTGAGGTCACAGCGCCCCGGGGGGCCCAGGCAGAACGATCTGGAAGAAGTCCTGCGCTCTGTACGTAGCGATCTTCCTGGCCTTACCGGTCCTGACGTTCACCGCGTAGGCGGTCATGGTCCGATACGGTGGGTCGATCACCGCGGGCTCGTCGTCCGGCACCTTGGACGCCGGCCTGCACTGCACGGACATGGTAAGAGCCGTGACCTCCTCGGCGCTGAGCCAGGTGCGCAGCGAGATCTGGGAGACCTCCGGGGACAGGCCGCTGAAAGCCGTCGCCTTCCGCCGCTTGCCGGTGAGCGTGTCCATGAGGGCGAGGTCGCCATAACGGCATGGCTTCTCGGCGGTGCTGAGGTCCTCGATCACCGCGACGGTCTTCCCGTCGGGAGCGAGCGGGCTGAAGCGGTAGTGCTTCGGCAGGATGACCGATGTGGAGTTGCCCGCCGAGGAGGACGGCCACAGGTTCGAAATCGTTCGCAGCTGCGAATTGGGCGAGTATTCCGCGAGCGTGATGGTGGCGCCGTCCTGGGACAGGCCGATCGGGACCCAGCGGTTCGGCAACTGGCGGACGACCCTGTCGCGCATGTCGATGAGCAGCGCGGGGTCCTTGAGGTCCGGGACCTTGCTGAAGGCCACGAACCGGCCGTCGTCCGACAGCATCAGGCGCGAGATGCTGCCCAGCCAGCCCTGCGGCACCTTGTCGGCTGCCGTTGTCTTCTGACCCGAGGCCAGGTCGCGGACCTGGAAGGTCCCTTCCTTGGCGCTGTAGTAGGCGATCTTCCGGCCGTCCCGACTGATCGCCAGTGGGCTGTCCCGCAGTCCGCTACGCCCGGGACTGAGGCTGGGCAGCGCCTCGGTGACGTAGTAGGCCTTCCCGCTCCGCGTGACCACCCGCCAGCCTCCGTCCCGGCAGTCCTTCGGCGCCTTCCCCTTGTCCGGCTTGCAAAAGGTCTTGTACGCGTGGCTCAGCGGCCCCACCCCGCGTGCCGGCAGGTCGCCTCGGGAAGCGGCCTCCTGCGGCCCGTCCGGCAGCAGCCGGACGGTGGCCGTCAAGCCGAAAGCGATGACCACGACCATGCCCGCCGCGAGGAGCGAGAGCACGGTACGCCGCCTGCGGTCATGCGTCGCAATTGTGCGTTCGGCCAGGTCCACCTGTGGAGATTCGTCGGCCAGGTCGACGAGCACGTTCCTCAGCCAGGTCATCGGTAGGCCTCCTCGGTTTCCATGCCGGCGAGCTTGGGCGCCAGCTCGGGTGCCAGTTCGCGTAAACGGGCCAGCGCGTAGTGGGCCTGGCTCTTCACCGTGCCGATCGAGCAGTTCAGCAGCTCAGCTGTCTCACGTTCGGTCCGGTCCTCGTAGTAGCGCAGCACGATCACCGCCCGCTGCCGGGGTGGCAGCCGCATGAGAGCCCGGCGCATGACGAGTCGCACGATGGTGGAGTCCTCGCTCGAGTACGGCCGGTCGGGCGGGTCCGCGGTCGGGAGCTCGGTCCTGACCCGGCGCCGCCGCCACGAGATGTACTGATTCAGCAGCGCCTTGCGCGCGTACGCCTCGGGGCGTTCGACGCGCGACAGCCTCGACCAGCGTCCGAGCACCTTGAGTAGGACGCTCTGCAGCAGGTCCTCGGCCTGGTGGGCGTCTCCCGTGAGCAAGTACGCGGTGCGCATCAGCGCCTGCTGATGGCCGGCGACGAACTCGCGGAAGCTGTCATTGCGGTCCAAGACGACTCCTCTCGACCGTTACCGACTCCGGTGACCTGTCGAAAGGTTCGGTCCGCCCGAGCTGAAACTTCCGGTTACGTCCTTGCACCCCGTCGGCAGCACCGCCGGCACAGCCCGATACCGCTGCTCGACAACGGACATGTCAACCAGGGCCGATCCCGGCCTCCGGACGCGGACGCCCGCGAAAGACGCACGGAAGATCGGCCTACAACGGCACCCGTCAAACATGTCCCTGGGACAGAGGTGTCAAGCATCTCCCGGGACAGCGCGGAGCATCAGCCGAAGTAGGACACAGTTGGCCAACGTGGCGGATGAGACCTTTCTCTACGTCTTCAGGCGGTCCGCCCCTGACGGGCCGTCGGCGTTCACGGGCCGGGCTGCGGCTCTCCGGCTGGTCCCGGCGTCCTCCTTCCAAACGTGGCCCCAGCCCCGAAGTGAGCTGATCAGTGCGGGTCACCGAAGTTCCAAGAAGACCGTGTTCCCGGAAGCGGAGACGCTACCGACTTCCGGGAACACCGGTGATTCCGACGTGAAATCCCAGCTCAGCGCTTCCGAGAACAGGACCTCACCGCTACATGGCGGCTGAGATCACGTCCGGGAGAAGAACGCCGGGGAGATCCGCCCAGCCGCAGATCATCTTGTCCGTTCACAGCCTCCACGATCATGCCGATTCTCCTGTGGAGATCGCAGCGCGCGTCAGGAGACCGGCTTGATCACCCGGTCCAGACTCCGGCCCGAGACCGCCACCGCCAGTGTCGTCAGCGCAAGGACACCCGCGCCACCCGCCAGCGAGAGCCCGGCCGTCGAGTGCTGGATGACCAGGCCCGCCAGCATGGCGCCGAAGGAGACACCGAGGTTGGCGGCCGTGGTCACCCAGGCGTTGGCCTCCAGGCGGGCTGTCTCCGGTGCCAGCTCGTCTGCGGCCAGCCAGGCCACGACCAGCGCGGGAGCGCTGGCCAGGCCCAAGGCAGCCAGCACCACACCGAGCGCGGGCAGGGAGGGCACGAAGGAGGCGACCGCGACGCTGGTGGTCAGCGCGGTCAAGAGCAGGGCCAAGATGACCGAGGTGCGGCGGCCGTGCTTGACCCGTCCCCACACCAGCCCGCCGATCGCGCTGCCCACCGCCATCGCCGCCAGCAGGTAACCCACGGCGGCGGGCTGGCCCGCGACCTCGGCCTTGGCGGCCACGGCCACCTCGACCGGCCCGCAGCCCAGACCGACGGCGAACTCAACCGCGACCAGGACACGGAAGCCACGCCCACGCAGTGGTCCGGCCCAGTGCGAATCTCGCTTGACGGTAACGGGCTTGGGGACCGCCGACGAGGTGACCAGGGTCCCGGTGCCCACGACCATCAACCCTGCGCAGAGGACCAGAGCGGTGTCGGGCGTGGCCCACAGCACGATCGCGCCTACCAGCAGCGGCCCGGCGGCGAAGAGGACCTCTTCGACCACCGCGTCGAGGCTGTAGGCGCGCTGCCGGTCGGCCGGGTCCGGCAGCAGCTGCGCCCAGATCGCGCGCATGGTGGAACCGAGTGGCGGAGCCGTGAGTCCCGCAACGGCCGCGGCGGGCACGTGCAGCCCGTCGAAATAGCAGGCCAGCAGGAGCGCCGCAGCGTAGCCCGCGGCGAGCAGCGGCAGCATGCGCCTGACTCCCAGGCGGTCGACGAGACGGGCCTTGACCGGCGCGGCGACGCTCGCCACGCCGAACACCCCGAGGGCCAGGCCCGCTACGGCGAAGGAGCCAGTGGCCTGCTCGGTGGCGAGCAGCAGGGCAAGGCCGATGGTGGAAAAGGACAGGCGGCCGACACTGGCCGCGACGAAAGCGTGCAGAACGGCACGATTGTTGAACATGGAAGCTCCACAGAAAGCCCGACCGGCGGCCGGTCGGGAGATGAGTCAGGACACCGAGAGCGGTGGCACCGACTAATCCGGGAGCTTGCACATAGGAGAAACATAACTGTCCGCACGACGTGGCAGGGAGTGCCGTCACCGGATCGGAACAAAGATCAACTCTCTGACGTCCATGGTGACGTGGTCCTCAGGGTGGCGCATCCTCGCCGGGGTGAACGCGCCGGCGGGTGGGGCGGTGGCCTCACTGGAGAACGGGCACCCGGTCGCCCGATGCTGAACACGCCGCCCAGCGCTGCCGCGCCGCCGGGCTGCGACTCTTCGGCCGGTCCTGACCCACGACGCTCTGGCCCTCCCGGGCGATTGCCGAAGAACAGATCCGGTCCGTCGAGGAGGAGCAGGAGCAGGCCGAGGGGCGGCCCGACGCCGTTGCCGAAAGCATCCGGCGTGAGTTCCGTCGCGAGGGTGACGCCGAATTGTTCTTATAGGGGTCAAGTGGGCGCCGCACGCGGTGCTGCCCGAGTAGCCTGCCTTCCAGGGGCGGCCCGGCCCCGGGGCGGTGTGGCTGCGCGCCACCCGGGCGCTGTGAGTCGGCCTGGGCCACCGGCCGGGTGGTCGTCCCAGGGGAAGTGGGAGAGGACATGCGTTTTCTGGAGCGGGAACGCGCCACTGTGGCGAAGCTGCTGCCGGGGCTGGACGAGAGCCTGCGGGCGATACCCCTCATGGAGCTGGAGGGCCCGAGCGACCTCGGCATCAGGCTCTTCCGCGACAGCGGCGGCCCCGGGCTGCTGGCGCCGACCGCCTACCAGGGGCGGGGAGCCACCGCCCTGGACGCCCTGCGGGTGCAGCGCGCACTGGGCAGCAGGGCACCGTCGCTGGCCGTGGCCACCACCCTGCACCACTTCTCGATAGCCACCCTGGCCGGTCTGATCACCGATGAGGGCCTGAAGTCGATGCTTGTCGAGGGGGTGGCCTCCACCAACCGCCTCGTGGCGTCCGGCTTCGCCGAGGACCGCCCCGGCGCGGGAGTCCTCTCCCCTTCGATGACCGCCACGGAGGGGCCCGACGGAGTGCGGATCAGCGGAGCGACGCGCCCGCGCGGTCTGGCCCGGTCGATGGACCTGCTCCTCGCCGGTGTCATGGTCCCCCGCTCGGACGGCCCGGGCGAGGAGGCGGCGGTGGCGCTGGTGACCGTGGAAAGCGAGGGTGTGAGCGTCGGCGGGGCGGAGAGCGAGCAGGTCACCCTCGACGACGTACTGTTGCCACCGGAGCTGCTGGTGCGCGCCTCGGCCCTCGACGGGCAACTGGACGTACTGCTGAGCGCGGGCTTCGCCTGGTACCAGCTGCTGATGACCGGCAGCCACCTCGGGGCCGCCAGTGCGCTCGTCGAGCGGGTGCTGCTCGACGAGCGGCTGCCCGAGTCCGAGCGGGTCCCGCTGCTGGTGGAGACCGAGGGCGCGATGTCGGCCGCGGAGGGCCTCGCCCGCCGGATCGACGACGGCGGCCCGGACGGGTCGACGCTCGCCGACTCGCTCTACGTCCGGTACTACGTGCAGGACACCCTCTCCCGGGTGGTCCCGCGCGCGGTCGAACTGCTCGGCAACCTCGACTCCACGGCCCCCGACGAGGTCGGCCATCTCGCCACCTGCGCCAACGGGCTGGCCCTGCAGCCGCCGGCACGGTTCCGGATGACCGGTCCGTTGGCGGCGCACCTGGTCGACGGGCCGCTCACCGTCACCTGATCCCGGGCGTCCTCGCCCCGGACCACGACCCGCCGTCCTGTTCCCGGAGCAGGGGCTGGTAGGCCCCGGCACGCTCCGATCGCCCGGGCCGGGCGGAGACGCGTACGCCCGGCCCACCGGACGCAGCGGCCGCAGGGCCGGCCCCTGGTTGCATGCGAGCGGTCCGGGCTGGGCGTCTCGACGGCGACCCGGGCGTCCCGGCGGTCCCAGTTCGACGAGCTGGTCGATGTAGCGGTCGATGGACTGGGGCCGGCTGAAGCCGAGGATCTCGGCCAGGGCTTCCCGCGAGGGCCACACGGTGAAGTCGCCGCGCTGCTGGTTGAGGTGATACTGCCTGGACCACGGGGGGACTGGTCGAGCCCGAGCTGCGGACCCAGCACTCGGCATCCTTGGCGCGCTTCTAGTCGGTGGTGGGCCGGCCGGCTGAGCCGGGGCTGCCGGCACAGCAGGTCCGTTGGATTTTCGGCCAAGACTACGGGCACCCCCACTTCGGCGGACCATGCCCTCATCGCAATCATGCACGAGGCCGTAAGAGCGTCCAATCGAATGAAGCGCTCTTTCTTCGGCACCCGCTGGGCGGATGAGGTTGTCGGTACGCGCAGGGTTGACGTGCTCCGGTTGGCACGTATCTTTCATTCAGGAAAGTTTCCTAAGAATTCCCTCTGTTGCACATCCCCGAAGTGAGGCGCGGATCGGGGCGTACGGAACGTGAAACGACCATCCGTCACCAGTACTAGGAGAGGGTATGAGAAGAACCCTGCGCGTCCTCGCCGCAACCGTGCTCGCGGCGGGAGTCGTTACCGTCGGGTCGAGTGTGCTGAGCTCGGCGTCGGCGGGAGTCAATGACTGTGACTACACCTTCGGTCAGAACTCGTTCTCCGCCCGATGCGCGACGAACGGTCCCGCCTACGAGTTTCGCGCGTGGGTCCAGTGCATCAACGGCCGCAGGGACGGCGGCTGGGTGACGACCAACAGCGGCCAGTGGAGCATAGCGAGCTGCGGACCATGGTGGATCGACCGCCTGAGCTACGGCGTGGACGTGCGCCCGCTCTCCTGACGCGGGTACGGCGGTACCGCCGCGAGGGGCGGTACCGCTGGGGCGTGGCCGGCTGCGGCGCTTCCGGCGAGGAGCTCCTGTCAAAGAGGAGCTCCTGTCAAATGAGGTGTGATCGCGTCTGCACCGTCCATGGGCGCTGCTTAGCTGGGGGGCCGCCCATGGGCGCCGCCCACCTGGGGAAGGTTCTCACCGCACCGGCGCTGAAAAGAGAGCCGCCTCATTCTGTTGGACGCTCCAACGACCTCGTGCATGATCACGATGAGGGCATGGTCCGCTGAGGTGACACTTCATCGATCACGCTTTCTGTTCCCCGGACCGGGCGGAAGCGGCCGGATGATCAGCCTTCTGCCGGCCGGACAGAAGTGCGGCCACGGCCCGGACTGTGCCGGGCAGCTGATCGCGACGGCCGTGGTGGTGTGCCAGAGCCCTCCAGCTCAGCAGCCGCCCTCGGAGGTCGGTGAGGACCAGCGCTAACGGCTGTCCCCAGGTTCCTCAAACCCGGGCTGTCCCGGTGCGGCCCGTGTCCGCCGCATTCCGGTGGCACCCCTTGCTACGCAGTCCCGTCAGGCTTTTCCCTTGGCCTGCCACGGCGCCGAAACGCGCGAGCGCAGGATCCGACTCGGGGAGCCGAAGGCGGCCCCGCCGGGTTGCGGAACTCCAGCGTAAACAGAGTTCATTTTTGAGATAGAATATTATGTTCACAAGTTGCTAGACTCCCGGCATGCAGATTCCGACAGACAAAGAGATTCGCAGGTTGCACGCGAAACATGCGCCCACGCGGGAAGCGTTCGACCTTGTTTACACCCACTGTGAAATCGTATGTGGAATCGCAGAACAACTTCTCGACCGCGCTGACCTTGACCTCGATGCAGACCTGATACGAGCCGGCAGCCTGCTTCATGACATTGGGGTCTATCGACTGTATGACCATGACGGAAAACTCGATCACGCACGCTACCTGCGCCACGGGATACTCGGCTATGAACTCCTTCTCGAAGAAGGTTTTCCGGAAATTATCTGCCGCTTCTGCTCGTGCCATACGGGCATGGGCCTTAGCCGTAACGACGTGCAGGAACAGGGTCTCCCGCTACCGCCAGCCGACTATGTGGCAGAATCAGGCGAGGAGAAACTCGTAATGTATGCGGACAAGTTTCACAGCAAAACCAGCCCCCCAACTCTTGTTTCCGCCGCGTCCTACGCTACTCAGATCCGCCGTTTCGGCGAAGACAAGGCCCTGGTCTTCAAGTCAATGTGCGAAAGCTTTGGGGCTCCCGATCTCGCACCGTTCATCACTGCACACGGGTACGCCGTTGTATAACAGGAATTTCCTCGGTCTCGATATGTATGAACCCTGGCCTGGCTGATGAAAGAGACCGATGACCTACAGCGGGAGCGCCGCGCACATGGCGATTTTATTGTCGAGATGAAGCCATCGCGAGCCCGATACGGCTCAACTGTCGCGGCCGAGCCGTAACCGACCCAAAGAACGCCGGCGCTGAAGTGCTTTCAGCGGCTGGGCCGGTCCGCCAAGGCCCGTGAGGTGCCGCTCGCGGTGGTGGCGCACGTCCGGCGCTGCCTGGAGCCGGCGCTGCCTGGAACTGGGCGAGGATGTCATGCCGGTGTATGCCTCGCCGCGTACGGCTGAGTCGCATCCGGTGTTGGTGCGGCGCGAGGTGGTGGGCTACGCGCCGGCCAAGGCGCGCAGGATCGCGGCCAAGGCGATGACCCGGGCGGTGTGGGTGAAGAACCATCCGCCGGACCTGATCAACGTCGCGTTGGGGCGGCTGGCCCAAGCCTGGTTGGAGCCGCCGGCGTTCTCCACGCTGGACAGTATCGAGGCTGGCCCCGAGGCCGACAGAGGAGGTGACGGTCTATCAGCATGACAACCACGGACTGCTCATCCAGCAGCTCTTCAAGGCCGACCGGTCCACCGCCTCGGCCAACTGGCTGCGCGCCATCCGTGACCGCAAGCAGCCGGGCACATCGAGGGCATCGGGGCTGGGGACCGCTTCGGAGTCGATCAACGGCGTGTCGTAGATCGACTCCGAAAGGCTCTAGACGAGATTCGCTTCGTAGGCGGCGATGACCAGATGGACCCTGGTACGGGCGTCGAGCTTCAGCAGCAGGCTGCTGACGTGCGTCTTGACCGTGCTCAGTGTGACGTACAGGGTCTGCGCGATCTCCGCGTTGGACAGGCCGCGCGCCACCAGGACCAGCACCTCCCGCTCGCGTTCGGTGATGTCCAGGCGACGGACCGGTGGGCTCACGTAACGCTCGATCAGCCGCCGCGTGGCGCTAGGGCCGAGTAGGGAGTCGCCGGACGCGATGACCTGCACGCTCCTGATCAGCTCGGTCGGCGGGGTGTCCTTGAGCAGGAAGCCCGCGGCACCGGCCTGGAGCGCTCCGTAGACGTACTCGTCCAGGTCGAAGGTGGTCACGATGAGCACGCGGGCCTGCGGGTTCGCGGCGCGGATGCGGCGCGTGGCCTCGATGCCATCCATCTCGGGCATCCGCACGTCCATCAGCACCAGGTCGGGCGGTTCGCTCGCGGCGACGGCCACTGCCTGCGCGCCCGTCGCGGCCTCGCCGTACACCTGGAATCCCGGCACGCTGTCGATCAGCCGGCGGAAGCTCGCCCTGATGAGTGGCTGGTCGTCGGCCACCAGCACCTTGATCACAGCGGCAACCTCGCCATCACCCGGAAACCACGCACCGGGCGGACGCCCGCCTCGAACTCGCCGCCGAAGACGCGCACGCGCTCGTGCAGCCCCTTCAGCCCGTGGCCGTAGGGCCGCTCCCGCGCGTTCCTGCCGTCGTCGGTGATCTCCACGACCAGCTCCTCTTCCTGCCGTTCGATCATCACCGTGGCCCGCTGGGCCCCGGCGTGCTTGAGCACGTTGGTCAGCGCTTCCTGCACGATCCGGTAGACCGTGAGCTCCATCTCCCCCCGGACCTCGCCGTCGAGCCGCAGCTCCACCTCCAGGCCCGCGGCCCTGGTCCTGGCCAGGAGATCGTCGAGGTCGTCGAGCCCGGGAGCGGGGACCAGGTCTGCCGGGGTGTCCTCGCGCAGCACGCCGAGCAGGCGCCTGGTCTCGCGCAGCGCCGACCTGCTGGTCTCTTCGATCGAGCCCAGCGCGCGGCTCATCTCCTCGGCGCCGCCGATGTGCCGTTCGATGCCGGCTTGCACGGCGATCGTGCTGAGGCTGTGACCGATGACGTCATGCAGCTCGCGGGCGATGCGCAGACGTTCCCTCGCCGCCTCGGCACGGGCCCGCTCTTCTGCCTTGGCGGCCAGTTGCTCGGTGTAGAGCCTGCGCTGCCGTACCGCGGTGCCGGTGGACCAGGCCGCCACCACGATCGCCAGCACCAGCCCGAGCTGGTCGATGATCTGGCCCCGCAGCGGGAACTCCACCACCCCCTGCATCGTGACCGCCACCGCCGCGAGCAGCGCGGGCACCGCCCTGCTCCGGGTGGCCAGCGTGTAGAGCACGAGCGGCAGGCCGAACGGGTCCGCCTGCGGGATGAGGAACTCCCGCATCCCCAGCCCGCCGGCCAGCACGACCACGAACACCGCCCGCGGCCACAGGCGCCTGACCGCGAGGGGCAGGCTGGTGGTCAGGGCCACCGTGTGGTCGAGCACGTCGGGCGGCGCGGGATTACGCGAAGTGATGAGCCCGAGGAAGCCGGCTGCCAGCAACAGGGCCACCACGGTGTCGAGGAACACCCAGGCCCAGTCCGGTATCCGGCTCAGCAGGGGGAGTCGGGGCTGATCAGGCACATCCTCGACCCTAGCCACCGGGCTCGGCGGCGCGTATCGGTCTCAGGACCGATGCGCGGGCCGGCCGCCGAGGCGGATCGTGACGGACATGATCGAAGTCATCGGATTGACCAGACGCTTCGGGCAGAGCGCCGCTGTCGACGACCTGTCCTTCACCGTCACCCCCGGAAAGATCACCGGATTCCTCGGGCCGAACGGCGCGGGCAAGACCACGACCATGCGGATCATCCTCGGACTCGACCGGCCGACCTCCGGACGGGCCACCGTGAACGGCGTGCCGTACCGGACATTGGACAGACCCCTCACCCATGTCGGCGCGTTGCTCGACGCGAGCGCCGTGCAGGGCGGACGCCGTGCCGAGCAGCACCTGCAGTGGCTGGCCAGAGCCAACGGGATCTCCCGCACGCGCATCGGCGGGCTGCTGGAGCTGGTCGGGCTCGGCGAAGCGGGGCGCAAGCGGGTGGGCGGCTTCTCCCTCGGCATGAAGCAGCGGCTGGGGCTGGCCGCCGCGCTGCTCGGCGATCCCGAGGTACTGCTGCTCGACGAGCCGCTCAACGGGCTCGACCCCGAAGGCATCCGGTGGCTGCGCGGGCTGCTGAAGTCGCTGGCAGCCGAGGGGCGGACCGTGCTGGTCTCCAGCCATCTCATGCACGAGATGGCGGTCACCGCCGACCACCTGATCGTTGTCGGGCGGGGCCGGCTGCTGGCCGACACGGAGATCACGCAGTTCGTGCGGCCCGGGATGTCGCTGGAGGACACGTTCATGAATGTCATCGAAGGGAGCGCGTCGTGAACGCCGTCGCCGCCGAGTGGATCAAGTTGCGCACGTTGCGTTCGACCTGGTGGGCCCTGGGCGTGGGGGTGCTGACGGCGCTCGCGCTCACCGCGCTCGGCGCATCCACCGTGATCTCGCGCTGGGACCCGGGCCAGAGGGGCGAGCAGGCCGCGATGGGGATCGTCGTGGCCGTCTATGTCGGAGTCGTGCTGGCTCAGCTGCCGCTCGGCATGCTCGGCACCATGTCGATCAGCGGTGAGTACACCTCCGGCATGATCCACACGACCTTCGTCGCCACGCCGTCGCGCTCACGGGTGTTGCTCGCCAAGGCGTCCGTGCTGGGTGGGATCGCCATCGCCGCCTCGCTGCTCATCGCGGTCCCCGGATACCTGTACGGGCACACGGTAGCCTCCGGGTTCGACCCCACGCTGCCACCCGCCGGAGCATGGGCAGTGATCGGCGGCGGCACGCTCATGATCGTGGTGACCACGATGCTCGGCCTTGCACTCGGTGCGATCTTCCGCAACGGCGTCGTGGCCATCTCCGTGCTCGTGGTGCTCATGGTGCTGGTCCCCTTCGCCGGGCGGATGTTGCCGGTTGGTGAGGTGGTCAACCGGATCCTGCCGGGCTATCCGGCGCTCCAGCTCATCGAGCAGATGCCGGACATCATGCCGGACGCGGCCGCCTTCGCCGTCCTGGGCGCCTGGGCTGTGGTACCGCTGCTGATCGCGGTCCTCGCCAACAAGCGGGTGTCCTAGCGCTGTGTTCCTCAAACGCTGTGGGATGCCCCTGGTCAGCCCGTCTGGTTCTGGCCCCACCCACATGTGAGCGATGACCGCTGACCCAACCTTTGAGTGGAGGTGTCCCACCCATCACTCAGCGCCCGGTGTCGCCGGGCGCGAGCAAGCTGGTGAGCTCGGCGATGGCTTCTGGGGAGGGCTTGAAGTAGCGGCGCAGGTTCTCCGGCTTCTTATGCCGCGACTTGGCCATCAGCATCAGCAGGCTCGCTCCGGCCTGCCCGAGGCGCCTCAGGGCCGAGTGGCGGAACTCGTGCAGATCCCAGCCTGTGCCCGGCCCGCCGATGGCGGTGTGCTCATCCAGCAGGGCACGGGCCTGCCCATACGACAGCCGGACCAAGCCGGTGTCGGGGCACACGTCTCGCGCGTCGACCGCCTTCCCGGGGCCGGGGCGGCGGTGGGGGAGGAACACCGGGCCGCGGATGCGGCCCTTGAACAGGCGGGGCAGCAGGCGGGGCGGCAGCCGGGCGGTGCCGGCGTCCCAGTAGAGGTTTTCCAGCACGGAGTCTTCACGCACCTGGCCGCGCCGGCGGGCCTTGGTCCGCGCACCTTTGGCCTTGACCTGACATTGGCCTTGACCTGACATCGGCGTCCGGCGAAGTCCAGGTCCTCGATGTTCACGCCCAAGATCTCTTCCGACCGGCCGGCGCTCTCACACAGCATCCGCGGCCCGCACCGGCACCACGGGCCCAAAGTCCCGCCGATCACCAGCACCGCCTCCGGACAGCTGCCGACCCGCCAGGGAGACGTCAAGATCGGTTAGCGTAGAGACACCCGATTCTCCTTTTGCGGCACCGCTGATGGCAGCGATCGACCTCCCGGACGTGCGCCGACGATCGCTCGCCGGACCCGGCCGCCGCGACCGACCATCCAGCGACCGTCCCCTAGCGAAAGAGATCCATGACCCACCGGTCTGATGGCGCCCGTCCCGCCTACGCCTTCGACAACGCCAACGCCCACGCCGGAGGCCAGCACGACAGTCTCGCCCGGCTACTGGATCCCGGCACCTTCCAGCGCCTCGAACAGACCGCGATCACCGATGGCTGGGAATGCCTGGAGATAGGCGCCGGCGGCGGCAGCGTCGCCGTCTGGCTCGCCGAACGCGTCGCCCCCACCGGCCGCGTGCTCGCCACCGACATCCAGCCGCAACTCATCCCCGACGTTCCCGGTCTCACCGTGGCCAGGCATGATGTGACCACCGATCCGCTGCTGGACGATGCCTTCGATCTGATCCACGCCCGTCTGGTCCTCAGCCACCTCCCCGAGCGCCACCAGGTTCTCCGCAAGCTCCTCGCCGCGCTCAAGCCAGGTGGAGTCATCCAGATCGATGAGATCGACACCACACACTGGCCGATCCTCACCGCGGCGACACCGCAGGACGCCAAGGCCTACCACGCCTATCTCCTCGGGCTCGTCGGCGTCCTGCGCGCGGCCGGCGCCGACCCGTCCTGGGGCCCGCAGGTCGCCGCCGCCCTCACCGATGCCGGGTTCACCGATGTCGACCCACAGTGTCACAGCGAGGTATGGGGACCGGATTCAGCCGGGGCGGCGCTGCTGCTCAGCAACAGCCGGCATCTGGAGCCGGCCCTGCTGGCACACGGTCTGACGGAATCGGACCTCGAGGCGGCCCGTGCGGCGATCGTCCATCCCGTTTTCCGGGCGGTGTCCTTCACCGTGCACACCGTTCAAGCGCGCAGGCCCGCTTGATCGCAGAAGATCCGGCCATTCATCAGCGGCCCGCCCGCCGCGAAGCGAACGGCACCACCCGCACCTGCCGACTCCCTCGATCGTCGGGAACGCCCGCCTTCTTGGTAGGCAGATGCTTGGGTAGGCAGATGAAAGGCCCGATGCGGGGGAAACTCCTGCCTGACAACGGAGCCGATCACGCACAGCTACGTCACCCTGAGTGACGCCGACCCGAGTGGAGGGCCACAGACCGGCCCTCCGCTCCCGAGCGTGTCCCCAGCCGCCGGGTAGCTGTTCCACACGTCCTCGCCCTTGATCCGGGATCGGCATCGCCCCGGTGTCATGGGGTCCCGGTAGTGCTCGCCGAAAATCCAACGAATATCGCCGACCAGCGTCGATCTGGAGCATCTGGGCAAGGTCGGCGGCATCCTCGGTCCAGTCCACCGCACCCACCGACCGGCGCACCAGTCCTGCGGCGCCCTCACATCAGGGCAGGTCAGGGGTATATCCACTGGATTTTCCGCGATTACTGCCGGGCCCCTTCGTGGCCGACTGTCATCACCGGTCGAAGCATTAAACGGATAGTTCATCCGATTGTGGTACTGTCCCACCTAGGCGGATGAACTATCCGGTTATCTGGGTGGAGGGGCTCATGATGAAGACAGCTGTGGTCACGGCCGGCACGGGGGGCATCGGCCTGGAGACCGCGCTGGGGCTGGCCGCCGCAGGATTCGCGGTCACTGTGGTCGGGCGCGACGCCGACCGGGGAGCCAGGGCGGTTGAGCGGATCAACGCGACGCAACCGGCGCACCCCGGCCGGTTCCTGTCCGCCGACCTCGCCTCGCTCGACCAGGTCCGCGCGCTGGCCGACAGCATCGCCGCCGACCACGCCGCGTCGGGGAAACCGTTGACGGTGCTGGTCAACAACGTTGGGGCGATGTTCGCCGAGCGCGCGGACCTGGGGGGCGTCGAGGCGTCGTTCGTCGTCAACCACCTCTCGCCGTATCTGCTGACCGAACTACTGCTGCCCACGCTCACCGCCGGGGCGCCGAGCAGGATCGTGAACGTGACCTCGGGCGCGGTCGGCGTCGCCAAGCGGGTGTTCGACGCGGTCGAGCCGCCAGGCGGCTACTACGGCTTCCACTGGTACGGCCGCGCCAAGCTCGCCAACCTCGCCTACACGCTCGACCTGGCGAGGCGGCTGGACGGCACAGGCGTGTCGGTCTTCGCCGCCGATCCCGGAGGCGCCGCGACCGACATGACCAACGGCACCCTGACCGACCCGAAGATCGTCTCTCCTGCCCTGCGGCTGCTGTGGCCGCTGGTACGCCGCAAGTTCGAACGCTCCACCTCCGGTCCGGCGTCCGCGGCGGCCAGGCCCTCGATCACCGCCGCCACCGACCACGCGCTGACCGGCCGGACCGGCCTCGTCATCGGGCCCCAGGCACACCCCGTCGCCCCGTTCCGTGCGGCGACCGACCGCCGCATCGCCGAGGCCGTACACCTGCTCAGCGAGACCCACGCGCCTGCGGCCAGAGCGGATGCATGACCATCGGCAGGTGCGCCCCCGGCCGCCCGCCGGTCACACGACCAGCGCCGGCGCGCTCCCGTCGCTCTCTCGGGAAACACGCCGAACTCCCACCGCTCCCCGTTCGCCCGTTCCGCATGAGGACACAACCATGACCGTCGAACCAGTAGCTGGAGATCATCATCGGCTTCCTCGGCCAGGAGCACGACGCGCGCTGACAGCCTGCGGTGGGCGGGCCAGGCAGCCCGCCCACCGCCCGACAGCCAGGTCTCCCGGGAACGCCCGCATATGATCAGACGACGAGCCTGTGAACCAAGACGAGCAACCTGGATTCTTCCCACATGACGACCACACAGCTGCGCAAAGACGCCGCCCGCAACTGGGAGCGGATCGTCGCCACCGCCCGCGACCTGGTCGACCAGGGCACCGCGTTGCAGCTCAACGACGTCGCGCGCCGGGCAGGCCTCGGGGTCGCCACGGTCTACCGGCACTTCGCCACCCCCGAGGCACTACTGGAGACCGTCGCCGCTCCCTGCCTGGAAGCCCTGGCCGCGCATGGCGAGCAGGCTTTGGCCGACGCCGACCCCTGGCGGGCGCTGGAGGGCTTCCTGTCCCGCATCGTCGAAGCACAGGTCACCGACGCCGCCCTGCCCCCGGTCGCCGCCGCGACCACGGACACCCTGCCGCGCACCACGGAACTCAAGAAGTCGCTCGCGTCGGCCGGCACCACACTCCTCGAGCGGGCCCGCGACGCCGGAGCCGTCCGCCCCGACCTCGCCGCGGCCGACCTCGTCCCGCTCATGTGCGGCATCGCCCACGCCGTGACCGTCCACGGCGGCACCCCCACCGACCGGATCGACACCGCCCACCGTTACCTGGCCACCCTGCTCGAAGGCATGCGCCCCACACCGCCGAACACGTGAGCTCCAGGATCACGTTTTCTCACAGACGACGGCCACCACCTATGGATGATCATGCGGGCCATGGAGGTACGTGAGCGGGACTACGGGTTTTCCTCTGCTCAGCAAGACGAGATCTGGCGGCGCCGGCGCGACGGGGAGTCGTTCAACGCGATGGGCCGTGCGCTGGGCGCGCCGATGCACCACGTCCGCCGGCTGCCCGCCCACCGGAGTGCGGAGGGCCCTGCCCTGGCCGTCTTCAATAACAGGCTGTACTGCGTGCACCGCGGCTCCGGCGGCCAGAGCCTGTGGTGGACCAGCTTCAACTCGGCCCACTGGAGCCCCGACACCCGGCTGCCCGGCCACCTGAGCGCTCAAGGCCCCGCCATCGTCTCCTACCGCGGACCCTACGGCACCGAAGACCAGCTCTTCTGCGTCCACCGCGGTCACGGGTAGAAGCCGCCGCTGCCGCCCGCGAAAAGGCATGCTGCGCGTTCTTCGCCTTCCACGTCACCAGCGACGGCGAGCAGGTGATCTGGGACTGCGCCGTCAGCGACAACGACGACGCACGCGCCCTGCTGGAGGAGTACTACCTCCTGCCCGACACCGCAGACCGGGGTCCCCGTGGCTTCGGCCGGAAGTCCAACGGATATGGGTGCGGCTCCTTCTGAGGGAGTGGCTGAGCTGGGGGTTCGTGGTTGGGGCCTGGTTGGGTGAGCGATCACCGTCCTACCGTCTGAGGCAAGGCGGTGATGGCGATGGGCTCGTTGCTGGAGGAGCTGGCGCGGCGGGAGGCTGCGGCTCGGCGTCGGATCGAGGGGCTGCGACAGCCGATCGGCCCTACTTCTCCGGTAAGCACCGCGTGCACGGGATGAACGTCCCGATCATCGCCACACCGGACGGGACGATCCTGTGGACCTCGGGCGCGCTGCCCGGCAGAACCCATGACCTCACCGCCGCCCGGATCTGGGGCATCCTGCGCGCGTTGGAGAAGGCCGGCATCATCACCCTGGCCGACAAGGCGTATCAGGGGGCCGAGGGCCCGGTCGTCACTCCGTACAAGGGCAAGAACAAACCCCAGTCCCAAAAGCAGGCCAACCGCTCACACGCCCGCCTACGCGGACCCGGCGAGCGTGCGAACGCCCAGCTCAAGAGCTGGCGCATCCTGCGAAAGCTACGCAGCAGCCCCAGCAAGGCCGGCCACCTGTGCAAGGCCATCGCCGTCCTCCAAAATCACCGCGCCGCACAGGCCGCACGAGGATGAAAAAGGTCAGTGTTGCAACTTGGCGAAGGGGCCTGCGTCGTATACGCGTCGCCGCGGGTGCTCGGG
Organism: Streptosporangium brasiliense; assembly: GCF_030811595.1. NCBI lineage: Bacteria > Bacillati > Actinomycetota > Actinomycetes > Streptosporangiales > Streptosporangiaceae > Streptosporangium > Streptosporangium brasiliense. Next base: position 7,096,644 of record NZ_JAUSRB010000002.1, on the reverse strand, counting down.
CAGTCACCTCCATAGCATTTCAGATGGTGACGCGTGTAATCGCTCGATAGCCAGGGCTCTGTAAAGCCGTCGCCTCAGCCTGCCCAGGCCCGAACCCCGAACCCGTCATCCAGGCCGAATCTCCCAGGTAGGCCGTGCCTCAGCGCTGATCGTGGGCCAGTCGTGGGCCAAGTACATCTCTCGGGGGAGGGTAATCGACGTATGCCCAGGTTGGGAGGCTTATCCTATGAAAGGTGCAACCCTCTCCGGAGCCAGGAGCGCAAGTTCGAATCTTGCAGGGGGCACACGATCTTGACCAGCAGTTTTGACTGCTGACCAGGGTGAACATTGTAGATACGGACGGGCCTCCAGTCTCACGGAGTCCCGCCCGTTCTCGTTGACGCTCGCAGGTTGTGGGCCAGTTGTGGACCATGATCGAGCCGGTCCCCAGCCAGTGGTGCTTCCTCAGCTGCGTCGATCCTGGCGCGCGTCAGTAGATCCCCATCGCCCTGGTGGTGAACGCTCGTAGGCGGCCACGATCAGCACGAGAGCGCGTGTGATGCGCTGGATGGTGATGGACTCGTGACATACGGCATAGATCCCGGCGATCTAGACTTGCTTTGCTCCAAGAAGCGACACCTCGTTCGGACCTCGCTATCCACGTAGGAGTCTCGCATGCAAATCCGCCGCACTCGCCTCGCCCGCAGCGTCGCCTCGCTGGCCGCCGCGCTGACCCTCGCTGGCGCGCTCGCCGCCCCCGCCTCAGCGTCCGCCAACCGCTCCGCTCTGACGTACTTCACGGTCAGTAGCGGCAACGGGTGCGTGCAGGCGTCGTTCGATTACACCTATACCTATATCAACACCTACAACGGCCGGAAGGCCTACAAGGTGTATCTGAGTGGGCAGCTGACCGGTTATAACAGCGACTGCTACTACGGCGACTACGGCGGCGCGCTCCAGTTCAAGGGGTACAGGTACTCCGGAGGTACGTGGACCAACCACTCCGCGACCACCTTCGTAAGCTATGAGCCCGGCGACGCCACGATCGGGGTCACCACGGACGATCTTCCGGTCGGCCTGTACTCCGACCTGCACTTCCGAGCCTGCAACAAGGGTCCGACGGGTTACGTCGGCACCTGTGGGGCCTGGACGGGCTCGTGACCCCGGACGACCGCCCCCAGGCCAAGCTCCGCGGCCCTGGCGAACGCGCGAACGCCCAGCTCAAAGCTGGCGCATCCTGCGCAAACTCCGCTGCTGCCCCAACAAGGCCGGTCGCCTGGGCAAGGCCATCGCCGTCCTTCAGAACCACCACATAGCTCAGGCCGCGAGGATGTATAGGAACGGGCAGGCCTCCAGTCTCGAGGGAGTCATGCCCGTTCTTGTTGGCGCTTAGATCCAGCTCGCGTCGTCACCGTTTTGTCCGCCGTAAGGGCGCAGGGCCTTCCTGAATGGGGAAGCAATCGACAGCATGCCCCGATCAACTTTTTTCTGCTCTGCCGGACATGTGAAGGGTGATCAGCTCGCCTCGTGAAGGTTCCCTCTGTGCCAAGCTCAAGTGAGACAAACAGGGACTAAGTTCCTTAACTGATATGAGCAGGGCGAGAACGGGTATCGAGCACAGTGACCATGACCAGCCACGACCTTCAACGCGGTGACGGCCCTCGGGGTGACCGGCCCAGACGGCGGTACTTCTCGGCCGAGTACAAGCTGCGGATCGTCGCGGAGTACGAGGCCGCGCCGGACGGTGAGAAGGGCAGGGTCCTGCAGCGCGAAGGTCTCTACAGCACGAGCATCGACCTGTGGCGTCGCCAGCGCGACAACGGCGAGTTGACCGCCGCCGGTCCGGCGAGCTCCGCGCGGGCGCGTAAGACGCCCGAGCAACTGGAGCTGGAGCGGCTGCGTAAGGAGAGGGGTGCGACTCTCCCTCAGTGAGTGCCTGAGCTGGGCTTTTGTAGACATGACTGTTTGATCCGGGAACTAACTGCCTTTTACTGTGAGTGCAGACCCGTGAGGCGGTAGTGACGATGAGCTCGTTGCTCGAGGAACTGGTACGGCGCGAAGCCGCGGCCCGCCGGCGGATCGAGGAGATCCGCGAGCAGATCGCCGCGCTCACCTCACAGATGCGGGACGAGCAGGACCGCTTGTCACGGCTGACGATCACACGGGAGACCGTCGAGGAAATCGTGGGCGAAGCGGCCCAGCTGCTCGATGAGCCCAATGGACAGGCAAAGGCCGCCGACGCGGCCGGCACCGGCCCGCCAGCACAGCCGCCGGTGCTGGGTGTGGTGACGGTGCCGCACTGGCGACCCGGCATGAAGGCGGCGGTGCTGCCGCGCGCGTACCGGGACGCGGTGGAGATCATGGCCGATGCCGGGCGGGCGATACGGGCCGGGCAGATCGCGGTGGCGATGGGAATGCCGGATGAGGCCGCCAAGAGGGAAGGGCTGCGCTCCAAGCTGAAGCGGCTGGTGGAACGCGGCTGGGCGAAGGAACAAGGGCCGGGACTGTTCACGGTGACCGATCCGGTGGCCCGCGAGATGGCCGGGCAGGATGGCGCGGCGTCACGGGACGCAATCGCGTCGTCACCAGTCGGGTGATTGTGGCGGGGCTCTCCCGCCGTCAGGTTCGAAGGTGCCACCCAACCGACCCCGACGAAGGAAGAGCCCTGTGCAGGCACCGTACGACACCGAGGCCACCGCTGACGTCTTTGCGAAGGCGAAGAACACATTCAACTGGCTCATCGGACACCTCACCGACGCGCAGACCGGGACGCTGCCCCATAACCGGCTGGAGGAGACCATCACCGAGCAGGGCCGGGAGCTGCAGCGCCTGCTGCTGCAGGCCCACCTTGACCTGCGCGCGCTGCGCGAGCGGGAGCAGGTACGCCACGCCCGCCACCCAGACGGTGGCGCCGCGGGGGTGATCGGCGCGGACGGGGTGCCGCGGCGGCGGGTGGAGCTCGGGCACCACCGCCTGCTCGCCACGGTGACCGGGACGGTGACGGTCACCCGGTGCGCGTGGCGGGCCCCGGGGGTGCGCAACGTGTATCCGGCGGACGCGGTGTTGTCGCTGCCGGCGGTGCGGCACTCGGCCGGGCTGGCCAAACTCGCGGTCATCGAGACGGTGCGCGGCTCGTTCGATACCGCCCTGGCGGCGATCAGCGCGCGCTGCGGTCAGGTGATCGGCAAACGGCAGATCGAGCAGTTGGTCGCCCAGGCCGCGGCCGATGTCGACGCCTTCTACGCCGCGCGAGCCGTGCTGCCGTGCACGGCGTCCACGGTGCTGGCGATCAGCGTGGACGGCAAGGGCATCGCGATGCGCCCCGAAGCGCTGCGGCCCGCGACCGCCAAGGCCGCAGCCCGCGCCCGGGCCACGTTCCGGACGTGGCTGGCGGCCGGGGAGAAACCGGCGCGCAAACGGATGGCGACGCTGGGGGTGGTCTACGACGCCGAACCGGCGCCGCGGCGGCCGCACGATGTGATCGCCGTCCCCGGCGGCGGGCGATCCGGCCGGCGCCTGCCACGGGCCCGGCCGAACGCGACGCGCAAGTGGCTGTGCGGCTCGGTCATCACCGGCCCCGGCCCTGTGATCGCCAAGGTGTTCGACCATGCCGAGGCCCGTGATCCCGCGCATGCCCGTCCCTGGGTCGTGCTCGTCGACGGGGCCCGCCACCAGCTCGACCTGGTCACCGCCGAAGCCGCCCGGCGTCGCATCCGCGTCCGCATCGTGATCGATTTCGTGCACGTACTGGAGAAGTTATGGGCTGCTGCGTGGAGTTTGCACCCGCCCGCGGCGCCGGCTGCGGAGGACTGGGTCGCCGGGCACGCCCTGGCCCTGCTGTCCGGGCACACCGGCCAGGTCATCACCACGCTGACCGCGCAGGCCGCCACAGCCGGCGCGCAGCACCGTGACGGCATCGACGCGTGCATCCGCTATCTGTCCAACAACGCCGGGCATCTGCGGTATGACCAGGCACTGGAGGCGGGATGGCCGATCGCGACCGGGGTGATCGAGGGCGCGTGCCGTCATCTGATCGCCGACAGGTTCGACCTGGCCGGGGCGCGGTGGGGCCTGGCCGGGGCCGAAGCGGTGTTGAAGCTCCGCGCGCTGGTCGCCAACGGTCATCTGGAGGAGTACTGGACCTTCCATCTCGCCCGGAAACACGAGCGCATCCATCAGACCGGCTACCAGGACGGATACGCCCTTACGGCTTGATCGCTTCAGTCACTCAGGAGGAGCCGCACCCAACGGATATGCCTCTGGCCTGCATGGACAACAGGGCTCAGGTCTGGCCTGTCAGCCTGAGACCTCCGCATAAGCGCAGGTGAAAGGGGGGCCCGTAGCAAACGGCGGAAATCCAACGGATTCAGGTCTGACCTGCGACTACTTGGGTTCCGGTGAGACGGGGCGCTCCGGGCCTCTGCGCCGACCTGCGTTGCCCGCTGTATGTATGCGGCAAGAAGCCTGACCGACCTGGGCGTGCAGTTCGAGACGCTGACGCTGGAGGAACGCGTCGACCGCATGACGACCAACCTCGGACTGTTCCTCGACCGGGTCTTCAACGGTTAGGGAAACTGCGGGGGTGTGTGCGGCCCCGCCGGGAGGATGGGGCCGCACCGCATTCGTCAGACGCGGGTCGAGGGGCTGTAGCCGTGGTAGCGGACGGTGTTGTTGAGGAACGCCCACACATGGGACCTGACCAGCGTGCCCACGGGGATGCTCGCGTAGCAGGTCGTCGAGTAGGTGTCCTTCGCCGTGCACGCGACGACCTGGACCCACTCGCCGCGGTAGTACTTCTCGATGCTGCCCCTGATGCGCCAGTTGCCGAGCTCGGTGAAGTCCTGGACCTTCAGGTACGTCTGCCCGCCGCTCGGGCCGAGGTGGGCCTCGCCGTACACGCTTCCGCCGCCCACGGTGACGGCGACCACGTAGCCCATCGCGGCCGACGCCTGCGCCGGGGCGCTGGTCAGAGACAGGGCAAGGACAGACGCCGCGAGGGCGGGAAGCAGTTTCATGATCTTCATGGGGGAATCATCCAGGGATAACTGCCCGTATGTCCATAGGTGGGCGGTTAGTACTCCAGCGGTAGTAGGCGAGTTCGCCGGTGGTGCGGTTACGGCGGATCAGGAGACAGCGGCGGCCGGGGGTCGGATCGGGCAGGTCGATGTGGGCCCAGTCGTAGAAGCGCTGCCCCTTCGCGCCGGCCCCGGCGGACAGCTGTGCCAGGCCCGCTTGGGGAGTTTCTTGGCCAGGTTGTCCGCGCGGAACTTGCCTGCCTGAGTGGTGACTTCGTGGTTGCAGGCCACCGCGAGGACGTAGCCGGTGCTGCGTTCCTCCAGGACGGCACGCGGTTTCGGGTTGCCGCCGTAGACCTCGTCGCCGGTCACCCAGCGGGCGTGGTGGCCGGCGTCAAGGAACCGAGCGGTCATGCGGGCGGCCAGTTCGGGCTCCGTCACGAACGCGTTGTCCGGGTCGAGTCCGGCCGCCTGGCAGCGGTCGGGCTGGTCAGTCCACGAGCGCGGGATGTACAGCTCCCGGTCCACCGCGGCGTGACCTCGCTGACCTGCGTAAACCAGGTAGACGGCGACTTGGGAGTTCTCGATTCTGCCCGCGGTGCCGGTGTACTGGCGTTGGACACCGACGGTGTCGGTGCCCTTCTTCACGTCGCCGGTCTCGTCGACAACGAGCACCGCATGGTCGTCATGGAGGTGTTCGACCACGTAGTCGCGTAGGTCGTCGCGGACGATGTCGACGTCCCATTTGGCGCGGTTCAGCAGGTGCTGCATGCCATCTGGGGTCGCCTCTCCGGCCCATTCGGCGATGGTCCAGCAGTTCTTGCGGGGCAGGTCCGAGAGCAGTCCGAGCACCAGCCGCCGTATCCTGCGGCGGGGTTCGACCCGGGCGAACCAGCCCGCGATCCGGTCCATCAGGCACTCGAATGCGTCCTGCCAGCGGGCAGGGTCTACGCTGTGGCCTGCGGCCACCGCGTGATCGTTTGCCATCAAACACCGATGATCAACGGTGGCCGCACCCGCGTCCGCACCGGCCCTGCCAGCGTGATCAGGGTCCACCGCTGGAGTATCAGTCCAGAAAGATTCCGGCGAGGCGTGGCAGGCGGCGACGCATCTCATCGCCGTCGGCGACGTCCCACCGAACTCCGGCCGGCTCGGTCATGGCGCTGAGCGGGCCGGCTTCCGGGGAAGCCTCCAGCGCCTCGTTGAGCCCGTCCGGTTCACCGGTGAGACGTTGGTAGGCCCGGTGGGCCACCTGGTTGAAGTCCTCGTTCCCGATGAGCACGTCCCCGCCGTCCTGCACCCCCGGATGGTCAGCGAGAGAGTCCGGATCGGCGAGCGCGCGCTCGTACCAGTGCCGGCCGAGCGAGATGAGGCCCTCGCGGAAGTCCATAAACCCGTCGTCGGACCACCAGCCTTCGATGAGGAACGCCGCCGCCCACAGTTCGTACCGGTAAGCATGGTCGCGCAGCTGCCACTGGCGCAGGGAAAACTGGACGATCTCGGCAGGCGTGCGGCTCACAAGCCGCTCCTCGCACGCGCGCTCGATCGCGTCGCGCCGATCGTCGAAGTCCAGTTCCAGCGCGTCAACCTCGGCGCACGCCTCGTCTATCAGGGCCCAGAACTCCTCGACATCCATCACGGCCTGAGTATGCCAGGCGCTTCGAAACCCCACGCCTGCGCCACAACCGGCGCCAGACCAGCACACCGCCGGACAACGGCCATGCACCCATGGTGGCGCCCCCGGCGCCACCCAAGGGCCGCGCTCAGGGGGAGCTGATCCGCCGTTACACCGTTGACCGCAAATTCCCGCAGCGCCAGCGTGATCACGATCCACCGCTGGAGTACTAACCATCGAACCTGACGGTGCGGGCCACTCCCAGCGGGTGGCCCGCACCCGCGGAGTCTTGAACTTCGCCGCGCTCATCGCCTCCGACGCCGGCCTGCCCGAGCTGGCCGCCGATCTGTGCTGGAGGCAGCACAAGGTCTTCGCCGAGGCCGGCAGACTTGGCCAGGACATCGCCGTCATGGCGTTGATGCCGGTGGTGAACATCGCCCGGCTGCTGATCCGCGAAGGCGACGGCGAAGGCGCCTACGACCTACTCCAGCGGCTGTACCGCGCCGCTCAGCGACGCGGCACCACCGTGATCCGCAGTCATGACGTCGACCTGTCGGGGTTGATCGGTACGGACGCGGACCACCGGAAGGTGTGCGAGGAGCTGTGGGGCACGCTGCTGATCGACGGGGCACGGGCCCTCGCCCGAAGGCCGCTGGAGCGAGGCCACCGACGCCATGGCCGCGCACCGCGGTATCGGCAACCGGCTCCTCGACGGCCGCCAAATCAAGATCATGTCCTTGATGGAGGCGGGCCTCACCGACGAGGCCACCGCCATGATCGACTCCAGTGTCCCAGCGGAGCCGTGGGAGCACACCGTCGCGGCGCTCCTGCGCATCTCCTGCCGGCCGGCCACGTCGCCGGCATCACAGCAGGAACTGGATCGTGCGGTGCGGGAAACGCTCGCGCTGGTCATGCAGCCCGACCGATGACCGCGGCGTTCCGGGCCCGGCTCGGTTTGACCGCGGTCGACCTGACCGCCGACCAGCCCACCCCGCACGACTGCGACCTCCGTGCCGCGGTCATCGACGTCGCGTCCGGCGACGCCTACGCCGCCCGCGACGTCCTCGGCCACCACTGGCTGCGCTCCCAGACGACCCATGAGCAGCACCAGGAAGTCGCGGCCGTGCTCACCGCCGCAGGACTCGGCGCCGGGAGCCTGCCCGCAGTCCACCTGGACGCCCTCACCGCCGCGGTCAGTCAAGGAGAAGAACGGCTGTGCACTCTGCTCACGCTCGCTGCTCACGCTCGGCCGGGAGACCGCATCCGATGTGGCCCCCGGGCCGGCTGTGTGACCTGCTCGGGCACGTTACTGCGCAGCCTCCCATGTAGGTTCCTCCGCGGCCACGTCGTCGTACAGGCGCTGGTACGTCGCGTAGTGCTGCCGTCCGGCCGGGGTGATGCGCAGCAGCAGCGGCGGCAGCGGCTGGCCGACGTTGGTCCGGTGCGAGTCCGCCAGGTGCCGGATATCGGTGTGCTCGGCCAGTGGGCCGGCGCGGAAGCCGGTCAGCGCGGCCACCCCGGTGCCGCTGCGGGTGATGTGCTTGTCGATCTGCCACTTCAGCAGTCCCACGGCGAGTTGCTTCGTCATCTCGGCCGGGCGCGGGTTCGCGTAGGCGCGCTGTTCCTGCTCGATGATGGCCTGCACCTGGTCAGGGGCCTGTATGTCCCGGTATGCCAGCTCGGCCAAGTCCTTCCACGTGGGGCGGGCCAGCAGGCCGCGCGGCTTGGCCACCCGGTGGTCGGCCAGCCCCGTGTGGGCGCCCTCGAAGGGCTCGGTCGGGTCGTCGGCGACCACGTCGGGGTGCAGCTCCCGGTAGTACGCCAATGCTTCGGACAGTGGGCGCGGCCCAGCTCCGTGATCCGCACCCGGTTGCTGTTGAACTGGTTCTCCCGCGTCAGGGGCGGCCTGAACTCCTCCATGTACTCGCCATCCGGGCGATCACGCAGCAGCAGGCCATTCCATGACAGCGCAAGGTCGAGCCGGGCGCACGGCTTCCAGGTACACCGACGTGAACACGGGATCGCCGGACGGCGTGCCGGCGCAGTGCAGTTGAGGGCCGAAGGTCCCGACGAACTGAAGTCGTACGGCACTGCACACCGGCGGCCGCAACCGGTGTGATGGGAAGTAACAACCCCCCTTGAAAGGAACGGCCATGGCCACCACCGCAGGACGCCGCATCTCCCCCCTCCCCGCTCAGGACACCGCTCTGCTCTCGGACGGAACGCATCGGGCCCGCTACGCTTGGGCCGCCGCGCGCATCGCCCTGGGCTGGGTCTTCCTGTGGGCCTTCTTGGACAAGACCTTCGGCTGGGGCTTCGCCACCCCGGCGCAGAAGGCCTGGGTCTCCGGCGGCAGCCCCACCACGGGCTTCCTCAAGGGCACCAGCGAGAACGCCCTGGGCGGCTTCTTCTCCGGCCTGACCGGTCAGGCTTGGGTCGACTGGCTGTTCATGCTCGGCCTGCTCGGTGTCGGCGCCGCCCTGATCCTGGGCGCCGGCATGCGCCTGGCCGCCACCGCGGGCACCCTGATGCTGGTCCTCATGTGGGCCGCTGAACTGCCCCTGACCACCAACCCGTTCCTGGACGAGCACCTGATCTACTCGATCGTCCTGATCGGCTTGGCTCGGGCGAACGCCGGCGACACCTGGGGGATCGGCGCCTGGTGGAGCCGCACCCCGCTGGTCCGTGCCTACCCGGTGCTCAAGTAGATGCCCGTTCGCACCCCTGCCCCGCATCCACAGCGCCCACCCTCCCAGAGGGTGGGCGCTGTCGTATGTTGATGCCACACTTCGGGATATGGCGATCAATGAGCCGCGTTCGGTGATCCCGCCCGCACGCAGAAGGCTGAGGAGATCGCCATGGCCGCGCTCACCGACTCGGCTCGTCTGAGCCGGGTCACCGACGCCTGTCTCTGCCACGGCTGGGCGGGCCTGCTGACCCTCACCTCAGCGGTCCAGCAGACCGAAGAACGCCTACGCACTCTGCTCACGCAGCTGGAGGACGCCCGGCAGTAGGGCGCGGCCAGCTCCGACGACCTCGCTCACGTACAGGTCCGGCATGAGGCCGCCCAGGACCACATCATCGACCTGCGCGGCGGCAGCCCATCCGTGACGGAGCGAGCCAGACCCACCCCGAGCTGGCCCGCGGTGACCTTCGAGCGCGAATCACTCGTGCAGCTCACGCATCGTGCGGTCGTGGTCGGCCTGCGGGCCAAGCCGACGCTGGCGTGCCGATCATCGAGATGATCGGCGTCCTCGATTGGCCGCGACTCGAAGAGTCCATCGTAAATCCAGTACTAGATACCGTACGGCGGAGGGTGATCGTCGGCTCGATCATCGTCCGGCGTTGTGTCCGTGACGTTGCCGATGGGTGTGGAAGTACTGTTCCGACTGCGGCGAATGCGCCGCGCAGCGTAGGCCTTCCAGCGCTTCGACGGCGGCGGGAAGATCGGTTGAGGGTCCGGCTGGGATGGGGCGGGCATGGATCACCCCGTGTTCGTCCACATACACCTCGCTCTGCTCGAAGAGCGCGTCGCAGGCGAGCATCACGATTGCCGGGTCGCGTCGCTCGGCGTCGCCGGCCTCTTCCCGCCGCTTGATGTGGGCCACGTGAAGATAGGAGACCGGAAGCGTCGATCACAGGATGTATTCCTCCATCAGCTCGGCAAGGTGGACGATGGCGGGCCACGTGGTGGCGATCGTTGTGTGGGCATGGAAACGCCGCTGTGCATGGACGTACATGGCCCAGTCGGCTGGGTTGTCGCCGTCTTGGAGGAAGGCGGCGACGATCTCCAAGGAGGCTGGATTGGAGCAGGTCCAGGTTCGGCTGGCTGTTGCGGCCGGGTCGAACTTGGTGAGGGCGAGAGGAGTCTGGTTCTGGTCGGAGCGTGGGTTGATGCCCCAGAACGCGCGGTGCCCGACCTCGACAAGGCCAGAAAACCGTCCGTAGCGTGGTCGAGTATCGCCTGGGTGGTTCCTGTCGAACAGTGGTGCACACCCTGCGGGACGAGCACGGTGAGAACGCCGTCACAGCCGCCGACAGCGCGCCGGATGACCTCGCGGTCGTCGGTGAGGCCGGGAAGGATCGTGATCCGCCCGGCGAACTCATCGAGCTTGTGGATGCTGCTCTCCCGGCACACGCCGACCACCTGGTAGCCGCAGTCCAGCGTGTGCCGTACCAGGTAGCGCCCGAGATTGTCCGAGGCCCCGCCACGCATACCTTTCGAGGGTTCAGCCGGTGCTGAAGGTCTCGAGATCGGCCAACGCCGCTACCTGGCGTTGCGGCTCGGTCAGGCCCGTTCCCCGCTCGGTGCCGGTCAGCAGCAGGAACGCATCGAACAGGTTGAACATGGCGGCGTCGAGCATGGCCGCGTAGAGGAGGCTGAAGGCCGCCGCCAGCAGTGAGGGCACGGGGCTGACCGATCGCACCTCACCGAGATGATCGTGGACCACGCGCTCCAACCCGGGTACGCCTACGCGGACGGGTTCGAGTACGGACTCGATCTGGTTCTGGATGGGCTGGAACGCGCCTTGGCGGCATCCTGACGTCCGGCCGAGGTGGTTGTAGCGGATCGGTTATCGATCTGGGCTCCATCGAAACCGCATCGACGTCCACGGCATGCGCGTTCTGATCGCGGGCGCGACCATGCCGACTGGGGATAGGACCTTTCCCGGCCTCTTAACGCCGTACTCGGCGGTGCCTGACGGTCGGTGCCCGGCGCTCCCGGCCGCTCCAGTGGAAAAGCGGCCAGCATCTGGAGAAGAGCGGCGGATGCCGGCTTCGCCGACATCGGTGGCTGTGACATCAGAGGAGGAGCGCGGCGACACTGGGCTCCCTTCTGATGTCGCACGCGTTGTGGGCGTCAGTGGCCATTGGCGCGGATGGATGTCACCTCAGTGCTCTCGGGCCACAGTTGCCGAGGGGCGCGGCAGATCTCCATGAACTGGTGGTCGGGCACCGGCGAGAACCCCCAGCGACTGTAAAGCCCGTGAGCATCGGTCGTGGCGAGCAGGACGCGGCGCACCCCGGCGACCCGGGGGTGCTCGATCGCGGCTCGGACCAGCCTGTCGCCCAGCCCGCAGCCCCGATGTTCGGGCAGGACGAACACGTCGCAGATCCAGGCGAAGGTGGCGTTGTCCGTCACCACGCGGACGAAGCCGACCTGTGCGCCGCCGGTCGTGTAGGCGCCCAAGCACAGCGAAGTGCGCAGTGAGCGAACGACGGTTTCGCGGGGGATGTTTGCCGCCCACGGCGCTTGCTTGCTGAGGAAAGAATGAACAATGTCGACGTCGATCCGGTCGGCGTCGTCGTCGACGACGTAGTTCTCGCATCTCATGCTCTCTCCTGACTGAACGCGCTGCTGCTCGGCATAACCCTGGCGCACCGCAGCGCAGGGCCGGCGGCGGTGACCTGTCCCTGTGGTCGCCTGGATGAATGAGTTCAAGGGGTAGCTGCATAGGGACATGGCTGCGGAGATAGGACGAGGGCGCCCACCCTCGGTTTGTGACGACCAAGTTGGACACCCTCGCAACCGCACTCTACGTGAAGATCGACGGCCTGCTGAAGGCTCCTCCGCAACTGGCCCCATGACGCCCGAAAGCCGGTATCGCGCCTACGCTCAGTGATGCCGAGCTGGTGACACTGGCGGTGCTGTTGGCCTTGCTGGGGTTTGTCTCCGAGCGGCGCCGGCTGCGCTATGCCCACGCGGATCTGCGGGGGATGTTCCCTTGTCTGCCGCAGCAGTCCGGGTACGGCAAGCGGCTGCGCAAGGCCCTCCGGGCTGGTCTTGACCTGATCCAGAGGCTGGCCGCCAGCACCTCGCTGTGGAGCGACGATGTGTGGATGGTCGATTCCACCCCGGTGGAGTGCGGCCGCTCGCGCGAGACGGCCCGGCGCAGCGAGCCGGCCGGGTGGGCGACCTACGGCTACTGCGCCAGTCACTCCCGGTATTTCTGGGGGCTGCGGCTGCATCTGGTGTGCACCCTGGGCGGGCTGCCGGTGGCCTTCGCGCTCACCGGCGCCAAGGCCGACGAACGCGAGGTTTTGCTCCAGACGGTCGATGCCGACCCCGCCCTGGTGACCACCCATCCGAGCCAGACGATCATCGCGGACAAGAACTACTACGGCCGCGCGTTCGAGTCCGCCCTCACCGATCGGGACTTGAGGTTACTGCGCCCGGCTCGTCGAGGAGAACCCGAACGGGCCGGTGCGCGGTTGTTCAGGCCGTTACGGCAGACCATCGAATCAATCGATCAGACCTTCAAGGGGCAGCTCGACCTGGAACGACATGGCGGCCGCAGCCCTGCTGGAGTCATCATCCGGGTCCTGGCGCGGATCTTGGCGCTGACCGCCGCGATCTGGCACAACGACACGACCAGCCAGCCGATCAAGCGATCCCTGATCGCCTACGACCACTAAGCGTGACCACACCCCTTGGACTCATTCATCGGTCCGCGCGATTGACGGCATGGAGCCGGGTTGAGGGGGCAGGTCGCCGGTCGGCCGGCCACGCGGTGCACGGCCATGAGTGATGACAGCCTTAGTCGCGGTCACCGCCCCTCGGTCGCTGTCTGTGTGGGGGTATCCGTGTGATCGGCGGCTGTCGCTCGAATCGACCGGCCGTTGAGCAGGACCACCATCCGGACCAGCGAGGTCGCGCCGCCGACCGCGGTGGCCAGCGTGAGCCCGAACCAGAACAGGGTCCAGGTGGACGGGATCGGCAGGAGCATCGCCACCAGGGGCGGGTAGCTCAGCACCAGCATTCGGAGCCGCCGATCGTCGCGGATCTGCTGCCGGGTCGTCGGGGCCGGGTGCAGGCCGCCGACCATGACCAGGCGCCAGGTGGACAGCACGGTGCCGTACAGCACGAAGAGCATCATCAGGCCGAGGGACTGCACCCAGTCGGGCACGGTGTGGTGATCCGGTGTCGAGGCGGGCAGGGTCAGCGTGGCGATAGGCAGGGCGCACAGAGCCTCGGCGGCGAGGAGCCGGCTCGCGGGCCGCTCGCGGAAGAGCGTCACCAATGGTACTTTCATAATGTATCCGATCGTAAATTAAACGATCGATTTAGTCACGATATGCAAGGAGTGGCTGATGAGAGTCCTTGCCCTCGGCGGCCCGGGCGCGATGGGCCGGGTCGCGGTGCGCGTGGCCGCTGGGCTGCCGGGCGTCCAGGAGATCGTGGTCGCCGACCGCGACGTGGACGCGGCGCGGCGACTCGTCCGCGACCTGGCCGGTTCACGGGTGCGGATGTGCGCCCGAAAGGTCGACGTCGCCGACGAGGCCGAACTGGACGCGGCGCTCAAGGAGGCCGACATCGTCTTCAACAGCGTCGGTCCGTACTATCGGTTCGGCCCGGGGGTGCTGCGGGCGGCGATCCGCACTCGTACGCACTACATCGACATCTGCGACGACTGGGAACCCACCCTGCAGATGCTCGATCTCGACGCCGACGCCCGAGTGGCAGGGGTATGCGCCGTGATCGGCATGGGCGCGAGCCCCGGCATCAGCAACCTGCTCGCGGCCAGGGCGGTGGCCCGGTTCGACATCGTGACCGACCTCTACACCGCCTGGCCCGTCGATGTGCCGGGCTCCGGCGCCGAAGAGACCGACCTACGCGGCTCGGACGGCCGGCCGGTCGCGGCCGCCGTGCACTGGATGCAGCAGATCAGCGGTACGGTCGCCGTGGTGAGCAACGGTGAGGTCGTGCAGCGGCCGCCGCTGCGGCCGGTCACGCTCGCCCTACCTGGTGGCCGCAAGGGCACCGCATACACCGTCGGCCATCCTGAGCCGGTGACTTTGCAACGCAGCTATCGACCGGTCGGAGACTCGGCCAATCTCATGGTCGTCACGCCTGGGACCGTGGCCTATCTGGACGTACTGCGCAGTGACATCGACGGTGGCAGGCTCACCAACGAGACGGCAGCCGCCGACCTGGCCAAGCCCACGATGCGACGCGCCATGAGGGCCGCCGCGCGCGCCGTAAAGTTCAAGACCCCCGGCTCGCTGCCGCCGTTCTTCGCCGTCGCCAGAGGAATCAAGGATGGTCGGCCGACCACGGTCCTGGCCCACCTGACCGGCACGGCCGCGCTGATGAAGGGCATGGCCGAGGCCACCGGGATCCCGGCGGCCCTGGGGCTCGCCCAGTTGCTCGATGGCACCGTCGGCCGGCCCGGAGTCCACCCGCCGGAAACCGCCATTGATCCCGACCGTTTCTTCGCCGACTTGGCGGAACGGGCCAAGCCCATCGCGGTCGTAGTTGAGGAAGGGCCGTGACCGGAACGTCGGCGTCCACGCGACCCGCGCATGCCGGCGGATCGGCCCACAGGGGGCGTCGCGGATGACCTTCGGCTTCGACCGGGTCCGGCCGGTCTCGTAGCGGTCCGGCCTGACGTTTCTGGGTCCTTGGAGTCACGAGACGGCGTGCCGGTCACCTGCGAGCGGCCGCTCTGCGGGCCATGTCGCCGTAGAGGCGGAAGAGGCGGGTGCTCTCGCTGTCCGGGCCGGCGTTCTCGTTCAAGAGTGACCAGCACTCTGCGATCAGTGCGCGCGCTTGACCGCCCGGCCAGGGCTGCGGGAGCAGTTGGGGGGGCAGGAGGGGGTCGGGCTCCATGGCGCGGGTGAATTCGGCGGCCAGTTCTACCGCGATGGTCAGTCGCTCCGGTTCGGAGAGGTCGGCGTGGTCGCGAAGACGCTTCAGGCGCGGTAGGGCGACGGCGGTGAGCCGGTCATAGCGCTCGGCGATCTCGGTCAGTGGCCACAGGGCGCGGGCGAGTGCGGCGGGGTCGTCCCGGTCGCCTTGGCGCAGGTCCCGGGTGGTCGCGAAGGTGAGGTGGTCGAGGACGTCCAGGTGGCGTGCGTGGTCCTTGACGTAGGGTTCCCACGGGTTGGCACTGAGGTACAGGCCGCCCTGGATGGGAGCTCCGCCCAGGCGGGTGAGCGCGGCGCGCAGGGTGTCGCGTGCGGTGCGGGCGGTCTCGGGGACGGCGAAGGCGACCAGGTGCCACGTACCGTCCCAAGGGGCGAGTCCCGCGTCTTGGCGGAAGGCGTGGGCGACGAATTCGACATCGAGGCCCAGGGTCTGCTCGGTGGTACTGGTGGCTCGTAGTAGTGCTTTGCGTCCTCTGCCTTCGTGGTTGAAGCGTCCTTCGGCGACCAGTCGCTTAATGCACAGGCGCACCTGCTGGTCGGTCATGCCCAGCAGGTTGCCGGTGGTGTAGAGCTCGCCGGTGTCGACCGTGAGGTCGGCGCGGACGAGCGCTTCGACGAGCATCCGGGTGGGGACCTGGATGTCCGGTTCCGGCATCTGGGGTGCGGCGATCATGGTGCGGGCCTTCCAGGTGCGGCCGGGGCGGCAGGCCGTGATGGCGACGCCGATCCCTGGCGGGTGCGGGCGGACAGCGGGGTGCCCGGTGTGTCGAGCCTATCGACCTCGCCGGACACCCCCTTGTCTATTATATCTTAAACTATCGAGTAAAAATCGATAGTTTAAAGTTCGAGGAGTGTCATGGTACGCAAGAGACAGCTCGGCCGTGGCGGGTGGCGGGCCGGTCTCGTCGCCGTCGCCGTGCTGGGGCTGGTCGTGGCCGGTCTGAGTGGAGTGGTGGTGTGGCAGAACTCCTACGCCATGAACGAGCAGCGGATGACGATCCGCCAGGACGGACACGATCTGCGCGCGGTGCTGACCACACCGCGGGACGGCGCGCGGCGCCATCCCCTGGTGGTGATGGTCCACGGTGACGGGCCGATCGACGCGACCCATGAGGACGGCTACCGGCCGATCTGGGAGGCGTTCGCTCGCGCCGGGTACGCGAGCCTGTCCTGGGACAAGCCGGGAGTGGCGGGCGCGCCCGGTAACTGGCTGCACCAGTCCATGGACGACCGCGCGCACGAGGTCGCCGCTGCCATAGTTTGGGCTCGGTCCCGGCCGGACATCGACGCCGAGCACATCGGACTGTGGGGCGCCAGCCAGGCCGGGTGGGTCATGCCCAAGGTTGCCAAGCGCACCCCCGTGGCCTTCGTGATGGCCACCAGCACCGCCGTGAACTGGCTCCAGCAGGGCCGATACAACCTGTTGGCCGAGCTGCGGCAGGAGCATGCCTCGGCGGCCGAGATCGAGGGGAGGATCGCCAGGAGTGATCGGACGCGGGAGCTGCTGCGCCGCGGGGCGAGCTTCGAGGGATACGTGCGCACCATGGGGGGCGGCGACGGCATGACCGCCGACCGCTGGGGGTTCGTCGGCCGCAACTACACCGCCGACGCAACCGATGATCTGCTCGCGCTGCGCGGAGTGCCGGTCGTGCTCTTCTTGGGAGGGCACGACATCAACGTGGACTCGGCCGACACTGAGACCGTGTACCGCAAGCAGTTGGAGGCCGGCGGCGCGCTCACGGTCCGCCGGTATCCGGACGCCGACCACTCCATGGTCGACGACGAGCTCGCCCGCTCCGGCTTCAGGCTCACGCTGACCGCAATCTTCGCGCCCCGGTCGGTGTTCGTCTCCCACTACCTGGACGATCAGGAGGACTTTCTGCGCGATCTCCGGTCCTGGAGCTGACCACGGCGTGCGGGCCCGCCGAAACGGAGGGGCGTCGCGGTAGACCATCGAGGGCTTTCGGGCCGGTGCTGCGGTTTCATCCCGACACCGGCCTGAAAGCTCTCATATTTGCCGCCGGTCACCTTCCGGCGGTCCCGTCCGTCACAAGGTCGGTGGTCGGTACGGCTAGGGAGCTGGGGAGGCGGGGGCGGTGTCGGGAGGCTGCCCGATCTCCAGGTCGTCCCAGAAGCGGGCGAGCAGGGCGGCGAACTCCTCGGCCCGCTCGATCTGCGGCATGTGACCGGTTCGGGAGAACAGGTGGATACGGGCCCAGGGCAAAGCGGTCGCCGCGTTGACGAGGTGGGTGGCGGGCAGGATCCGGTCGTGGGTTCCCCAGGTGATGAGCGTGGGGATGCCGAGCCGTGCCACCGCCGCGATCAGGTCCCGGCGCCACCCGAGGTGGACGCCCCGAAGTGAGCCCAGGCCGGCGGCCACGCTCCGCAGGGTTCGGGCCGCCTCTGGTCGCTGGGAGAGTTCGTGCGCAAGGGCGACCCGTTCGGGCGTGGCGAAGGCCGGGTCGTAGAACAGCGAAAGCTCGGTCGACCGTGCGGTGCGCTCGTCGGGGCGTAGCAGCAGCCGCCACAGCAACGGCAGGTCGAGGACGCGCAGTGCCCACGTGACCCGGCGGCCGAATCCGGCGCTGTCGGCCAGGGCCAGCGAGGCAACCCGGCCGGGGTCGTCGGCGGCGAGCCGCATCCCGACGGCACCGCCCAGCGAGTTGCCCACCACGTGCACGGCGGAGGTGACGCCCAAGGCGTCTAGCGTTCTCATCACATGCCGGGCCAGGGAGTCGAGCCGAGGGTTGGGCAGGGGATGGGAGTGCCCGAACCCGGCGAGGTCGATCGCCAGCAGGCGATACCCGGGCAGGGCCGCGCGTAGTGGCTCCCAGTCCTCCAGGCTGCGGCCCAAGCCGTGCAGCAGGATCACCGGCGGACCGGTTCCCGCGACGCGGTAACGGACACGGCATCCGTCGACCTCGGCGAACATGGCGAACGTGGCGGGAGGAGTGGTGACGTCGTGCCGTTCGAGAGGCCCCTGCGCCTCCACCGGCTCGCGACGATGAGATCCCGTCATGTTCGGACGACCTCGACGTCGGTCGGGGTCACGTCCACCACCACGCCGTCGGGGGCGCCGTCAGCGCGCAGCCGGGGCACCTGGCGTACCAGGTCGTGGAAGAACCGCTCGGCGTCGATGACCGACTCAGGTGGGTGAACGCCGGGCCGGACAGGGGGGCCATCAAGAAGCTGCGCCAGCCCCAGGGCCAGCGGGACCCCGGTCGCCTCGGCCATGTCGCCGGTCAACGCGGCGACGCCGGGGGTGTCCGCGAGACGGGCGGTGACGGTAAGCGGGGCGCCGTGCCGCGTTCCCGTAGCGGTGGCGAAGAACGGAGGCAGCGTTCCGGGGCCCTTACGACCCAGCGCCGCCACAGTGGCGCGTAGGCCGCGCCCGACCGATGGCCTGGCCAGATCGGCAGCGGCGGTCTCGTTGCTGAGCTTGCCGGAGTCGATGCCCTGGCGCAGCAGGTCCAGGTAGGCGAGGACCGCCGGGGTGATGACCATGAGGTTGGCGGACCTGCCGGCAGGGCGGAAACTGCGGTGGAAGGTGACCGGCTCAGGATGCCCCACGATGTAAGCCGTACCGGAACGGCCGGGGGCGACGGTCAGGGTGACCGGCTGCAACGGTCGCCGGTGCACGAGCCGTCCGCCGTCGACCACGGCGACCTTGCCGCTGATCTGCTCCATCCAATGCACGGCGGCGGCGGTGGGACGCCCATCGGGGCCGAGCAACTGCTCGTCGTCCCGCCCGACCGTCTCGGAACTGGAGACGTCCACGGGCCAGGCGGTGTACAGGTCCTGGACCGGCCCGTCCAGCGTGGTGACCGCGCGCAGGGCCAGCAGGTTGCTGACCCCCGGGCTGGCGCCCATGCCTACCACCGCGCAGACTCCGGCGGTCCGGGCCTGCTCGTCCAGGCCGAGCATCTGCTGGGTCGGCTCCCAGTCGTCGCAGATGTCCAGGTAGTGGGTGCCGGCCGCGATGGCGGCGCGCAGCACGGTCATGCCGAACCGGTAGTACGGGCCGACCGTGTTGAGCACGACGTCCGCCTGCTCGAGAGCGGCCCGTAGCTCGCCGGCATCGGTCACGTCCACCCGCAGCGGCCGCATCGACGCGCCGGTGCCGGCGAGGCGGCGCACCAGGCTCTGCGCCGCCTCAAGGCACCGGTCCGCCACCACGATCTCGGTCACCCCGGGAAGTCCGGCGGCCACCCGCACCGCGGCCGCTCCCATCGCTCCGGGCCCGCCGAGCGCCAGGATTCTCACCCTCCACCTCCCATGTATCGTTTTTCTTCCGTTCGCATTCTATACGATAGGTTTAGCGATGACGGAAGAGTCGCGACCGACCAGAACCCAAGGAAGGGGTGCCGGACACAAGGACGCCAGGGCGAGACGAGCCCGGCCCGGGCGGCACGTCGCCGTCGTCGGCGCGGGGTGCGCGGGCCAGGGCACGACCATCCGCCTGCTCCGGGAAGGCCACCGGGACCTAGAAGTCCGCTGAAGATCCTGCGTTCTGGCCTTGCGTCAGACGATGCAGGGCCAGACTCATCGGCGTGCAGGGTGAATGGGCCGGAGAGCTGATCGGACCGGATGTGTGGCAGACCTGCCGGGAGTTGATCCCGACAGGGAGCGTGTTCGCGTTCATGGCCGAGCACCGCCAGGCGTTGTTCCCGGCGGAGATGTTCACCGACATGTATCCCTCGGCCAACGGGCGACCGAGTATGCCGCCCCAGGTGCTGGCCGCGGCCCTGGTGTTGCAGGCCCTGTCGGGGATATCGGACTTCGAGGCGGTCCGGCAGTTGCGATGTGACCTGCGGTGGAAGGCCGCCTGCGGGCTGGGGGTGTATGACAGCGCGTTCGATCCGTCGTTGCTGACCTACTCTCGCCGTCGTCTGGCCCGCTCAACCGACCCGGACCGGATCTTCACCCGGGTCAAGGAGGTCATCGCCGCCACCGGGGTGCTTAAGGACAGGCAGCGGCGGGCGCTGGATTCCACCGTGCTCGATGACGCGGTGGCCACCCAAGACACCATCACCCAGCTGATCTCCGCCGTTCGCCGGGTGATCCGTCAGGTGCCCGGCGCTGATCAGATCGCCGCCGCCCAGTGCACCGGCCACGACTACGCGGGCGATCCAGGCAAGCCGCGCATCGCCTGGAACGACGAGCAGGCGCGGGAGGTGTTGGTGGATGCGCTGGTCGGCGACGCGATCCGCCCACTGGCCCATCTGCCCCAACAGCCGCTGGGCGAGCAGGCCGCCACCGCGGTCGGCCTGCTCGCGCTGGTCGCCTACCAAGACGTTGAGCCTGCCGAGGGCTCCGATGGCACCGACGGCCGCTGGCGCATCGCCCGGCGCACCGCTCATGACCGGATCGTCTCATGCGTCGATCCCGAAGCCCGGCACATGCACAAAAACCGCACCCAGCGCCAGGACGGCTACAAGGCGCACCTGGCCGTGGAACCGGAAAGCGGGATCTACACCGCCGTCGCCCTGCGCCCCGGCACCGGAGCCGACCACCATGAAGCGGCCGTAGCCGAACAGCTGTTGAACGGCGAAGACGGGCCGGTCACCGTGCTGGCCGATGCCGCTTACGGCACCGGCCAAGCCCGCCAGAGGCCGCCGGCCACACGCTGATCGTCAAACCGCCCCCGCTACGCCAAGCCGTTCCCGGTGGCTTCACCATCAACGACTTCACCGCCGACGCCGTCGCGAGCACTGTCACCTGCCCGGCCGGGCACGTCGTTGTCCTGGGCCGGCCGCAGGTCAGCGGCGCCCGCATCGCCCAGTTCAAGAAACGGTGCACTACCTGCCCATTACGGGCCCGCTGCACCACTTCCACAACCGGGCGCAACGTCAACGTCCATCCCCACCATGACCTGCTGGCCGCTGCCCGTCGCCAAGCCGCGACCGACTCGGCATGGCAGGCCGACCACCGATGCCGTCCGAGCGGCCGTCACCTTGCCGTTCCGTAACGGCGGCACCGAAGGCGTGAACATCAAGACCAAGCGGATCATCTGCCAGATGCACGGCCGGGCCGGCTTCGCACTGCTCCGTCACCGCATCCTCTTGGCCTAACTCTCAGTTACCACTGTAAGAGAGACAGAGCCGTTGATTGGACAGAGCCGATGTATAGCCGTCATGGCCGGCGATTATTACCGGGAACCCGCCCGGCCGGCCCGTCGGTGTCGGGGAGGTGTCAGATGTCGAGGGTCTGCCTGAGCCAGTCGACGACGATCGGCATGACCTCGGGCAGCTTGGTGACGGCGCAGTGGCCGGTGCCAGGGATGAGCTCGACGCGAGTGTCGCGGCGGCCCTGGAAGACCAGGGTGTCGTGCTGGGGCACGTGGACGTCGTCGGCCCCGTTGATCACGAG
Source organism: Streptosporangium brasiliense (assembly GCF_030811595.1). Taxonomy (NCBI): domain Bacteria; kingdom Bacillati; phylum Actinomycetota; class Actinomycetes; order Streptosporangiales; family Streptosporangiaceae; genus Streptosporangium; species Streptosporangium brasiliense. Next base: position 7,075,017 of record NZ_JAUSRB010000002.1, on the reverse strand, counting down.
CATGGGGCCGTTGGTGTCCTGGTCGAGCAGGTGGCGCAGGTTGAACTTCGAGAATCCCGCCGACAGCTCTTCGGGGCTGGGGAGTTCGTCGAAGCCGAGGGCATTGCCGACGATGCCTTCCATGCCGAAGGCGAGGGAGCGTCCGGAGGCGAAGGCGGCTTCGACGGGGCCGCCGAGGTTGATGGCGGCGTCCACGACGCCGGTGAGGCCGGTGCGGGCGGAGTAGTAGCCGCCCATGGACAGGCCGAAGTGCGCCACCTGCCCATTGCCCGTCTTGCGGGCCTCGGCGATGAGGCCTTCGATGATTTCGGTGCCGCCGTCGTGGGTCATCGGGACGTGGCTGGTCTCTCCGGTGCCGGGCAGGTCGAAGGCGATGATGCGGGTGCGGGTCTGCAGGGCGATGCCGACCAGCATGGAGTGCAGGTCCATCTTCCAGCCGTCCACGCCGCCGCTTGCGAGGGTGACGGGAGCGTCGGCGGGCAGGCCGGGCGCGGCCAGGACGTGCACCGGGACCTGGGTCCGGCTGCCCTGGTGGCGGAGGGTGAGGACGTGCCGTTCGAAGTCGACGGGAAAGTCGGCGGCGGCGAGCTGGTATTCCTCGACCTGACGGGCCAGGGCCGTGCGCTTGGGCTCGTTGGCCAGGGTGGGGAACTTGGCGTAGCCGTAGGCCAGCGCCGCCAAGTCGTGCTGTCCGGCGGCGGCGTAGCGGCCGGCGAGCCGCGACCATTCGTATACCCAGCCGCCCGGGGCGTCGGGCCACATGGCGGTGATTGCGGCGCGGACGGCGTCGACATCGTGGGTGGGAAGGCCGAAGGCGACCATCTGCGGGTAGCGCTCGACAAACAGGTCGCGCGGGTCCTGAGGCCATACGAAGGACATGTCGCTCTCCTCTCGCGTCACTACCGACGACGCTAAAGCAAGAAAATTTGCTTCAACCACAGTGGTGCACACTCGGTGAAAAAGCAAGAAAACTTGCGTTACCGTGGGTGTGAGAGGTGATGCATGTGAGTGACGGCGAGATCCAGCGCAGGCCCGGCGGACGGGCCGTGCGAGTACGCCAGGCGGTGCTCGACGCCGCCCTCGAAGCATTGATCGAAGGCGGAACGATCAAATTCAGCTTCGCCGACGTCGCCAAACGGGCCGGAGTGAACGAGACCTCCATCTACCGGCGCTGGCGGACCCGCGAGAATCTCCTCACCGACACCCTGCTCGCCGCAAGCGACCGTCGCATCCCGGTACCGGACACCGGCTCCGTACGAGAAGACCTTCGGATCTTCGCCACTCTGGTGACGGACTACCTCAACAGCCCCCTCGGCGCTGTGTTCGCCCGCGTCGCAGTGATCCCCGTTGAAGACCCGGAGATGGCCGAGGCACGCGAAATGTTCTGGCGATCAAGGATCGAGCTGGCCGCAGTGATGATCGAACGCGGCGTCACCCGAGGTGAGTTGCGCGCCGGGATCGATCCGCGCGTGGCGCTCGAAGCACTGATCGCCCCCCTGCACAGCAGAGTGCTGCTCCTGCAGGAGCCCCTGGGCGAAGAACTTCCGCGCGTACTGGCCGACCTGGTCCTGGACGGCCTGGGGGCACGCGACAACGACACCGCGCCAAAGACATGACCACATGCGACGAGGCCTTCTGGCGCGCTGCCGCCCTTCCCCACGCGACCGACTCTCCCCGGGCCACGGAGTAGGCCATCCCTGCACCCTGCCGCGAGTAGTTCATGGGCCGATGACGGTGGTCACCGCGTCCAGCAGGATGCGGTGGCGAGCGTCGCTCAGGGCGTCGGCGGGTACGGTGCATGGCAGGAAGTCCAGGGCAGGCCGACGGCGAGGGTCACCGAGGCCGGGGTGGCCGAAGGCCGTGGGAGAGCCGAGCCGCTAGGCACGGCTGGGCAGGGCGAATCCGCGCCCGAACGCCGTCGGGAGACCGAGTACCCGGTCCCGTCCGACGGTGCGCGGCCGTACGGCGGCACTCAGTGTGCGGTCGCTGATGAGCGGGTCCTCGGTCCCGGGCAGGAGCATGGCGTAGAGCCGGGCCAGGGACCGCACGATGGCGACGGCATCGGCGGCGAGGAGCTGTCAGGCGGAGGTATCCGGGCGGCGTACCCAGAGGTCGGGAGAGTCGGTGATGGCTCCCTTCGCGCAATTCAACTCCGGCAACATCATCGAGGCCACCCCGGGCGTGGCCAGGAACACAGCCCGCCGTCCACGACCGCGCTCCAGCCGGAGTGACCTCGCAGGCACACCCGTACCCGCTGGTCGGTCAATCCGCGCAGCTCGGCCATCTCATACAAGGCCGGGCCGTCGAGTCGTCCGTCCCGGTCCATCATGGCCGGCATGACCGTCCGGGTGGTATTGGAGGAGCCGGAGGTCCTCATCGGCGGAAATCCGCCAGCCCCTTCGGTGCCAGACTGATCGGTCACGATGCGGGATTCCGGCCGTCGAAGACCATTCCCTTGCGGAGGTCGGTGAACACGAAGGCCAGCCTGTCGAGCAGGTAGTTCTGTGAGACCACCCACGGATCGCGCTCGCCCTGCTGCGGAAACAGGTGAGCGGAGCGTTGCACGTAGTTGGAGGTCAGACCGAGCAGCGGACGCCGTGCCCGTCCGGGCGGGAGCGTGGGCATCGCGGTCGCGTAACCGTGGCGCCTCATGTAATCGAGCAGCCGGACGACGTAGCGCGTGGACATGTCCGCCCGTAACGTCCACGACGCGTTGGTGTAGCCGACGCAGAAGGCCAGGTTGGGCACGCCACTGAGCATCAGCCCGCGGTAGGCGGTGGCATTCGCCATGTTGACCGCATGTCCGTCAACTGACAGGTTGATCCCGCCGAACGGCATCAGCGACAACCCCGTCGCAGAGACGATCACATCAGCCTCCAGAAGTTCCCCGGAGTCCAGCACGATCCCGTTCTCCACGAAGCGCGTGATCCGATCCGTGACCACCGATGCCTTCCCGGTGGCCACGGCCCGGAAGAAGTCACCGTTGGGTACGACGCACAGCCGCTGGTCCCACGGCTCATACCGGGGAGTGAAGTGCCTGTCCAGGTATGCCGGATCCGCCAGGAACCGGAGCGCGGACCTGCGTAGCTGCCGCTTGGTCTGTTCGGGAAAGCGCCTGCTCAGCCAGTAGGTCAGCTGGCTGCTCAGCACGTTCTTCTCGCGGATAAGCGTGTGCGCGATTCGTGCGGGAAGATGTCGGCGCAGCACGTCGGCCATCCGGTCGACATCGGGCAGCGCGGCCAGATAGGTCGGCGACCGCTGCAGCATCGTGACGTGCGCCGCCGTCGTGGCCAGCGAGGGGATGAGGGTGACCGCAGTGGCTCCGCTGCCGATCACCACCACCCGCTTGCCCGTGGTGTCGAGATCCTCGGGCCAGAACTGCGGGTGCACAAACCGGCCGCCAAACTGCTCCACTCCCGCGAACTCGGGCTGATGGCCGCGCTCGTAGTCGTAGTAGCCGGCACAGATATAGAGGAACGAACAGGTCCACACCCGGGAGTCGCGACCTTCCCGGGTCTCCACCACCCATCGGGACCGCTTCCAGGACCATGAGGCCGCGACGACCTTGGTTCCGTAGTGGATGTGCCGGTCGACGCCATGCTCGCGTGCGGTGTCTTCGATGTAGCGGCGGATGCTGTCGCCGTCGGCCAGCGACTTCTTCCCCCGCCATGGGTGGAACGCGTAGCTGAGGGTGAACATGTCCGAGTCCGAACGGACACCTGGATAGCGAAACAGATCCCATGTGCCACCGATATGATCCCGGGCTTCCAGAACCGCGTAGGTCCAGTCGCACCGCTGCTGCAGGCGCCACGCGGCGCCTATGCCGGACAGACCCGCCCCGATGATCAGCACATCGACGTGTCGGGGGGAACCTCCCCCAGAATCTATCTCACTACATACGGTCGTCATGAAAACGACCGTATCATGAACGATAGATTTGATGGGAGGGCGGTCAGCTCGATGGCGATGTCGTCGGCCAGGTCGGGACAGTCCAGATCGTCGTCCCAGAGCTGGAGCGTCACGGCGGCGGTGGCCAAGAGTTCTTCGGCCTTGGCTTCGCTCCAGGCGCCGCAGGAGTGGCGGTGTAAGAAGCGGGCCAGCCGGGCCCTGCCCAGTCGCCGGACCGTGCGCGGGCAGGCGTAGCCGGCGGCCAGGAACTTCAGCGGGTCTTGTTGGCCAGGTCGGCCCAGGGCGGCGTGCCATCCCGGCCCAAGGATCTCCAGCAGCGCGTCCAGGCGGGCGAGTGTGGCGGTGCGGCGCCGCACCAAGGTGGAACGCAGCTTGATCGCCCGGCGCAGCGAGTCCCCGAGGCCGAGCCCTTGCCCGGTGTGCAGCCCTTCAGGGCGCAGCAGCGGCAGGCGCGCCAAGATCCGGGAGTCCAGTCGGTCGGACTTGGCGTGTTTGCTGTAATAGGCGCGCAGGTCGGCGGACCGTTCGGGCGGCACCATCACCACCGCTGCGACTGCGCTGAAACCACGCCGCCAACGGCACCCAGGCGTTGCGGGTGGGCTCCATGATCACCGTCACCATCGACGGGTCGGTCCCGGCCGGAAGCATCACCCACAGCCGTTCCAGATCTTCGGCCGTGGTGCGAAACCGGCGACCTGACCAGGCGAACTCCACCTCGCCGGCCGAACAAAGTGAGCATCTTGGGGACACCACCAAGTTTGAATGTCGGTGAGGACTCGGGCGATGGTGATGCCGTGGCTGGTGAAGAAGCTCTGGGCTCGGCGCCAGAACGCGGTGGTGGTTTCCTTGGTCTCATCGGCGTGGATCTCGGTGTAGGCCAGGCGGGAGTGGTCGTCGACGGCGGCGTGGACGTAGTCGTAGCCGATGCCCCGGCCGCGTACCTGCTCGCTGCGGCCGTGGGCGCGCCAGCCGCCGCCGTCGGGGATGCGGCCGATCTTTTTGACGTCGAGGTGGATCAGGTCGCCGGGCAGTTCATGTTCATAGCGCAGCGAGCTGGTGCGGCCGGTGCGGATCGGGGTGCCGGTCAGCGGGTCGCAGTCGGCCAGGTGCGGCATGTGGTGGCGGCGCAGGATGCGCGAGACGGTGCGTTCGGGCACGCCGGTGTGGGCGGCGATGGGGGCCGGTCCGCAGCGCAGGGCGCGGCGGCAGGTCACGACGTGTTCTTCGACGGCTGCGCAGGTGCGGTTGGCCACGCGGTGCGGGCGCGAGGAGCGTTCTCGCAGTCCGGGCCAGCCGTCCTCGTCGTAGCGGCGTACCCAGCGGTGGGCGCATTGGCGGGAGATGCCCAGTTCCTTGGCCACGTGCGCGACGGGCCGGCCGTCGAGGCGGACGCGCCGTACCAGCAGGGTACGGCCGTGCAGGGTCAGGCGGGCGTTAGCGTGGGCCACGAAGACCTCCGGTTGAGTGGTGAGGACGGCAATCTCCACCACATCCGGAGGTCTTCTTATTGATCAAGCATCAGCCACGGCGTGTCACCAACCTGCTGGCCAAGTACAACTAGACCCGCCTGGTCGCGCTGCCCGGGGGCACCCAGGCCGAGCAGGTCCGTCCTTATCTGACCGGCAGCGTCCTGGCCGTTCCGCAACGGCTGCGGCGCTCGCTGACCTGGGACCGCGGCCGGGGTGCCCTGAGCCGATCACATGCATCGACCGAACGATTTTTCGACATCCGACGCGGACATCGAGCCCACCGGCATCGGAACGGTGGTTGACGGCAACTCCGCCCATGTCGGCTCGCTGACGCCACCGACCGTTCCGTTGTCGGTCAAGCCCCAATCCGGCGCGGACGGGCTTGTCGAGCATCTTGAAAATCTGCTGCATGATGTGCCGGAAACATTTTCCTGATTGTGGATGGGAATCCGGCGCATCGATACGCTCAGACCAAAGCGTTCGTCAAGTCGACGAAAGGCCGGTTGGAGTTGTTCTCTTCCGCCGCACCCGGCCCCATACCCCTGGGTTTAGCTGCCTTCTCAGTAATACATGAACGTTGCCAGAAGGCCGTTGCTCATGATCTGGGTGAGAAGCTCCCCTGGCCCGGCCCCCCATGCATTGGCGGCGTTGGCCAAGGCGTAGACGTCCCCGTAGTTGCCCATCCAATGCCATCCCGGGACCGCAGCCGCGTTCGCCGCGGAGCACGCCTTGAAGAGCTCGATGCCCTGTTGAGTGGTTAGGACCTGATCACGAGCCGGCTCGTAACAGGTAGGGGCCGCGCTGGTCGACGCCTTCGGGGCGGGTGCGTCTGCCGACGCCGAAGCCGACACGCCGATCACTAGCGCGGCGGAAACGGACACCAGGGCGAGTACGCGTAACCGGTTCAAGGTTTGACCCTCCTATGAGGTCCCGAGTGTTCGAGAGCGAACACCGGAATAATCTAACGACGGACTGCCCGCGTCGATATCGAAACTCGAAAAAGAAACCAGAGAGACAAAACAATTTGGTGGTGCAGTTGGGGTGGGCACCAACTGCACACCGATAAAGCGGCGCCCACCAAAAAATCACTGATACTCCTCATCCAGTCTCATCCAGTCGCATGGACCGAGCGGAGGGCCCGGTGCCCGATGCCGGTGGCCGACGATCGCGAGCAGTTCGAGTCCCGGCACCTGGCCGGCCATTTCTGGTCCACGATCGAAAAGCCCGCGCCCGACCAGGCGGACCTGCGCACCGACGGTGAGTTCTACCGGCGGTGGCGCGAGCAGGTCGCGGCCCGGGCCGACGGGAAGGGACGCCGCGAGTTCGAGCCGATCCTGCGTGCCATCCGAGCCTTCTACGCCGACCTGCGAGCCTGGGCCGCCGCCGAGGCCGAGCAATGGGCGATCTGGGTCGTGCCCTGTCCCGCCGGCGACGCGGAAGTCCGCGGCTTCGGGGTCCGCAAGCGGCGCGTCAAGGAACGGATGGACGACAGAACCCGCCAGCGCCAACCACTGCTGAGCACACTCGTGGGATATATGGAGGCCCGGTACGGGCACCGACGCGCCCTGCTTGAGCACGCCGCCGCAGCGGGCGACGGGGAAACGGTCATCCTCGATGGCCGTAGCTACCAGCGTTTGTGGAGCCGGGTCGACGAACGGCGGATCAGGCTCGGCGGCAAGGCGAACGTACGTGAATAAGGGACTTGCGATGAAAGCGTGAGGTGCCCCTCTCGGCTCGGGGCCTGATGGGTGCCCCGCAGCCGCATGCCGAGTCGTACGCCGTGACCCATCCCGGCTCCGGACGGCCAGTGGCCACCGCTCCCTGGGCCGTCACGCCCGTGACGGGCCGCGCGACCTTCGACGGGGCAGGACCCCCGCCCCGTCGCGGCCTGCCCTCCGGGTACCTGTCCAGAGATACGGACTGGACTGCATAGTTCCGATGCTGCCCGTGACGGCGTGTGCAAGACTCGCTGAATGGCCTTTGCTGTGCTGCGGGCCGCATGCGGCCCGCAGCACAGCAACCGGGATCGGACAGAACGCGAGGAGTCAGGTGTCCTTCGAGCAGTGGAGCACACGTTGGGAATCAGTACCGCTGTCCGAGGCAGCAGAGCGCTACGACATCTGCAAAGCCAGCGACAACCACGTGGAGGACCTGGAAGAACTCTTCGAGGACGGACCGGAGTGCTTCTTCGTTCACCAGGGTGACCTCACCGTCGACGGGCCTTTGTCGATAGGGAACGACCCTGGTCTGGCGCAGGACACCGTTTACGTCATCGATGGCGACCTGACGGTCAACGGGCCGATGCGCTTTTTGAACGCAGACGTCTGCACGCCGCTTTACATCACCGGCTCGGTCACCGCGCAGCACCTGATGTGCCTCCTGGACAGCAATCTTTTCATCGGCGGCTCGCTCACTGTCGGGGGCCTGCTGATGACGGAACTCTCCGACATGGGAATGCTCGTCGTACACGGTGCTGCATCTGCGGGCGCGTGGCTCGAAACATGGGACAGGGGTGACGTCACCTTTGTCGGTGATCTGAAGGCCCGTCGGCTGCGCGTGTCCGAGGGCGATTACCTCGAAGACTCCGACGCGGATGACGCGGCTGACATCCTGTTGCCCGAGTTCCTGGACGGCGACACTGGAGATGCCTCGGAAAAGCTCTGGGAAGCCGCGCGTGAAGGACGTCCCCTGCTGCGCCCCTGATTTCCTGCCGGTTTGATCGGCAGCCGCGGATGAGGACAACTGGGTGAAGCCTGTCCGCGCGGGCGGGAGATGGTGTGCCTGGACGATGTCGGCGATCAGTTGTGGGACCCCCCTCCCGGCGGCGGTAGCCGCGCCCTGCGCGGGCGTCCTCCAGCTGCGTGCGCAGGGCGCGCAGCTGCTCGTCGCCGGCGCGGCGCAGTTCCTCCAGCTCGGTGCGCGTCGCGTCGGTCTGGGCGCGGGCCCGGCGGCTGTCGTCCTGGGCGGAGGTGAGCTGGGTGGCCAGGGTGTCGGTACGGCTGCGCTGCTCGGTGAGCTGGTCGCCCAGCGCTGCCGCGCGGGCGCGGGTGGCGTCCTCGCGCTCCTCGGCCTGCCGCTGCGCCTGGAGCGCCGGGACAGTTCGCCGCGGCGATCGGCCGGCACGGCGGCCATCTGCCCCTGCCGCATTCCAGCTAGTGGCTCGTCTCGGAATCTCGAACGGGTAATTGGTCTCGGGCGGTGAGGCCGTCAGGCTGGCTGCTTCCGCAACATGGAGGTGATCATGGCTCACCGACCGGAGGTGTCCGTCCGGCCGTTGACGATGGAGGAAGGCCGCAAGCTGCAGCGGATCCGGTGAAACTGCGGCGGGCGATCGTGGTGATGATGTCCGGCCAAGGTCGAAGCGTTCCGGACAGCACCTCGTTAATGCGGGTCGGTGACGACTACGTCCGTGACGTCATCCACGCCTTCAATGAGCGGGGGTTTGCGGCGCTGGACCCAAAATGGGGCGGGGGCCGTCCACGAACGATCAGTGAGCAGGTACGTGAGCACATCTGCTTGATCACCAAGACGGTCCCGGCCGAGTGGGGCATCGCCGGGATGTCGACCTGGAGCCTGCCACCCTGGCCGAGCACCTCGTCACTCGAGGCGTGGTGGCCGCGAACAGCCGCGAACACCTGCGGCGGATCCTGCGCGCGGGCAGGGTGGCCTGGCGGACCACCGCCTGGAAGCCTCCAACGACCCGTACTTCATCGCCAAGATGCAGCGCGTGCTGGAGTTATACGATCAACGGCCCGCCGAGGGGCAGGCGGTCTGCGTCGATGAGTTCGGGCCGCTGAACCCGATGCCCCGCAAGGGCAAGCGCCGGCGGCCGGCCGGAAGTCCGGCGCGGCTGCGGGCCACCTACAACCGCTATTACGGCGTGATGCACATGATTGCCGCCCTCGACCTGGCCACCGGCCAGCTGTACTACCGCATCCGCAAACGCAAGCGGTGGCGGGAGTTCTTGTCCTTCCTCAAGACACGGCGATCGGCGCTTACGTCCGCTGGCGCAACACCCGCGCCCAGCCCAAGACCAACTCCGCGGCCGGCTCACCCATCAGGAGTTGGACCGGTTATCCAGCCAAGGCCGCATGAAGATCGCTAGTTGTCGAGGAGTCGCAGGGCCGCTTGGCTTCTGGCGATCAGTTCGGGGTCGCCTTCGGTCATGCGCAAAGTCAGGGCCTCGTGCAGCACCTCGCGCGCCTCATGTCTGCGACCCAGGTCAGCGAGGGTCTTGCCGAGATGCTGGAGCGGGAAGTACAACATCTCGGGTACCTCTTTTCTCGCCAGGGCGAGCATCTCGCGGCAGAGAGTTTCCGAGGCAGCCGCGTCGCCTGAGTAGCGATAGGCGTCGGCCAGATTGATTGACGCCGCGATCCGCCTGCCGCTCGTGTCCGCCAGATCGAGCGCACGGTCGAGGTGATCGATCGCGTCGCCGTACTCGCCCAGAACCAGCAGCCCGACCCCCAGCGCGCGCAGCGTGGTGTAGTCGGTGGGGTCTTGAGCACGGGCCGAGTCGACGAGCGCGGTGAGCCTGTCGCGATCGCTGGGGACCATCCGTTGCCGCTCGTCGTAGGTGATGAGCTGGTTGATTTCTTGGAAGAGCACAGCCAAGCATTAAAGCGCATTTTTGGCGAGCAGCGGCAGGGCAAAGAGGCAGGGCGCCCAGGACGACAAGAATGGCCTCACCAATCCCGCCGAGGTTCGGTGACGGGCCATTAGCCGGGTGACAGCGCAGCGGAGGTGCCGTCGATGAAAACCCGCAGGCCGTGTTCGAAGGCCTCCTCGCCGATCGGCCCGCCGCCCTCACGCAGGGCAGCCACCAGCACGGCCGGTGCGCGGTCCAGGGATTCCGGCGACGGCGCTGCCGCCTGCTCCTGCAGGACGAATCCGTTTACGTAGTAGGTCAGGGAAGCGATCGTGTGCAGCGCCAGCGCCGGTGTGAAGCCCCGTTCGGCCATGGCTGTCAGCTCCTGCTCGAACAGGGCTACGGTCTCGGGGCTCAGTGAACGGGCGTGGGCGACCACGCGTGCGCCGTCGCGCCGGGCCAGAAGCGTGGTGCGGTAGGCCCGGGCGCGGCGCAGGAGCCAGTCCTGCCAGGACTCGTCGTCACGGGGCGGGCCCATCCCCGGAGCCCGGCAGATCGCGTCGGCCATCCCGTCGAGCAGTTCCTGCTTGGTGCGGATGTGCCAGTACAACGCGGGGGACTGAACGCCGAGTTCCGCGGCGAGTCGGCGCACCGTGAGTCCCTCCAGCCCCACCTCGTCGAGCAGCCGAAGCGCGGTGTCGATCAGCACCTGCTTGGTCAGACCGGGCCTCTTGTCGATGGGCATGTGAGTAGCTTAGCGTCGCTAAGTGGAGCCCTTAGCGATGCTAAGTGAGGAGGCGTGGTGCGTGCTTACGACGAGGGGCAGGGGCCGCCGATCGTGATGGTCCATCCGGGGCTGTCCGACGGGAGGCGATGCGGGAAAGTGGCCGCGATCCTGTCCGGCCGTTACCGGGTGCTGCGACTGGACCGCCGGCAGTACCGGCTGGATCGCGGCGCGCCCGTCCAGGTCGAGCAGGAGGTCGAAGACGTGCTGGCGCTCATACGCTCCGTCGGGAAGCCGGTGGTTCTCTACGGTCACTCCTCCGGAGGGGTGGTCGCACTGGAGGCCCTGGCGGCCTCGCCGTCCTCGTTCGCCGGCGCCGTGATCTTCGAGCCGTCCGCGGTGATCGGGCCGCCGCTGTCGGGGGAGGGCGGCGAGGTGCTTCAGCGGGCTCGCGCGGCGATGGCGTCGGGCAAGCCGGGCAAGGCGTTGACGATCTTCATGCGGGACACCGTCGGACTGCCGGACTGGCAGGCCTGGCTCGGCGGCGCGATCGCCGCCCTCATCCCGTACTACCGCCGCCTCGTCCCCAGGCAACTCGACGACCTCGAGGCGATGGACCGGCTCGGTGTACGCCTCGGCGCCTACGCCGCGATCGAGGTCCCCACGGTCCTGCTCGGCGGCGAGCGCAGCCCGGCGAACCTGGCCGAGCGGCTGGACGCTGTCCAGCGCGTGATGCCGCGCGCCGAGCGGGTGGTGCTCTCCGGATGTGACCACGGGGCCGACCTGAAGAAGCCGGCCGCGGTTGCCCGCGTCATCCGGGAGCTGGCCGAGAAGGTGATTGTCGACTGAGACGATCCGCCCCCGAGTGGAGACAGCGCTGCCGCGGAAGCTGCTCACGCGCCGGGCGGCCTCCAGATAGGCCCTCGGCTCCCGAGCGTGTCCTCAGCCGCCAGGCCAGTGCGGCAGAGGAGCACGAGATCAAGTATCTCTCAGCGCGGTTCCCATGGAGGACATCGGATATAATTGATCATGCGTCGGCCTCCTTCGAGCCCGACGCTTTTTTATGTCCATCGAACTCACTCGGCAGCGCGCTCGCGGGCGCCTCTTCCACGCCATGATCACGGATCCGCATGGTGACCAGCTCCTGCCGCTGGCAATGCTTCGGGAGCGCTACCCAGACCTCCACGCGCGTCACGTCGCCAAGTACACCGGCCGAGAGCACTGTCTACGTGAACGAGTGATACCGCTCGAGTGCACCTGGGCCGACGTGGTCTTCCTTTCACCGCTCAACCCCACAGTGTTGTTCGACGCGGTGCGAAGTGCTGGGCTGCGCATGGGCAACGTCCCGGTCTGGACACTCGACGCCTCGCAACTCGACCCAGCACGATGCTGCATCCGGCTCATGCGCGTCACACCGGGAGCCCGAACTGCCGACCCCGGCACCGAGGACGACTATCTCCCGCTGACAACCGCCACGCTACGGGCAGTCTCCGAAGTGACCGACCGCGCTCTTGAGCGGCTCCGGAACCTCGGCCCAGACGAGCCGCTGCTGCCGTGGGGCGACGTGCCACACGTTCTCCACCGTGGGCCGGTAGCGCTCAACCTCTTCCAAGAACTGCCGTCACCTTCGACGCATCCCTGACATCCATGGCGGCCGGCTTCGATCAGCACCCAGCCACGCCTGGCCGCCGGGCATGAGGTGACCATCCGAGAGACCGGGCAGGTCGTGCCACGCGGGCACACCGACGAGTGTTTTCTCCGCATCGAGCGGCGCGTGCCCGGCCATGATCATGTGCGGGATCAGGTCCACGACGTCCTGCCATGCGGCGCCGATCGACGGCTGCGCCCAGTCAACGACCATCAGCGCGTCATCGCTGTCGCGGATGAGCAGGTCGTCCGGCCGAATGTCGCCGTGGACCAGCGAGGGCCCGGCCGTGCAGGCAACCCACACGCGTTCGAGGTCGGCCGGCATGCCCAGCCGATCCCGTTCCCACGGGCCCAGGCCGATGGATGATCATCGGCCTGGAGTGCGGGTGTTCACATCAGCAGTTCTTGGCCGACGGCGCGCAGAATTGGACCTCGGGGTAGCGCGGGGAGGGCTTGTCCAGCAGGGGCTGCGGCTTGCCGCGCAGGTGCAGGTCGAAGAAGGCGGCGACGTACTTACGGGTGATGTCCACCGAGCGGGTTCCCTTCAGGCCGCTGCCGAGGTCCACGCCGAGCTGCTGGAGCAGCATGTCGTAGTCGGTGAAGGACGGGTGCAGCGCCCCCTTCACCACCAGCCAGCGTTTCCACCCGGTCAGGTGCTCCCAGTCCCGTTTCCAGGTGCTGTCGGCTGAGGGGGCGCCCATCAACAGGAACGGTCGCGCCAGCCCGCTCTTGGGGATCGGGAGGAACATGCTGCCGTCCATGTTGATCCCAGCGCGCACCCGGGAATCCTTCAACATGGTCTCCGGGGCGGCGGCCCCTCCGATGGACTGGCCCGCCATCGCGATCCGGGCCGGATTGATCAGGGCGCTGCCCTTCCACCTGGGCCGCGGACCGGTCAACTGGTCGAGCACGAAGGGGATGTCGATCGCCCGGCTCCGGATCACCTTCTGGCCGAAGTCGTCGTCGTTGACGTTCTGGCAGGCGGCGCAGGTGGCGACCCGCCCGTCAGGGAAGGTGGTGGCGAAGTTCTCGTAGGTGTGGTCGATGCCGGCCACCACATACCCTCTGCTCGCCAGGTCCTCGGCCAGCCCCGTGAGCGAACTGCGAGGCCAGGTGAAGCCGGGCGACAGCACCACGAGCGGCAGACTGCGCCGGCGTCCCGACGGCTCGGCGTCGGTGAAGGCGTTCGTCCGCGTCCGGCTCAGCCCTTCCGGCGGTATGTTCTCCAGTTCCTTGATCCCCGAGCCCTTCAAGAGCAGCTCCGATTCCTTGGGGGTGACGTACGGCGCGCGCCGCCCGGCCCGCGCTGCCGTCGGGTACCACAGGGAGACCATGAGCTCCCTCGTCTTGGCCGCGGGGACCCACGGGTCGGGGCGGGAGGTGTCCGTCAGGTGCAGGGACGTCGTGCCGACCCGGTGAGGGCCGGTCGGCTTCGGGAGATACGGCGCGCCGGGTGCCGAGGCAGCGGCAGTGGCGGGGGCCGGCGCCCAGACGATGGAGGCCGTGAGGGTGAGCAGTCCCGCGACGGCGGCCACAAGTACGGGCCTTGTCCGCGCGGGGTAGGGGTTGTCGTGTGCCATGGGGTTGATCTTGCGGTCCCGGATCGGCGCCGGCATCGGCCGCGAGTCCATAACCCCCTCGGCCGAACGGTTGATCTCTGGAGTTGGGGCCGTGACTACTCGGGTCCTCATCACCGACGAGCAGCAACCGTGACTACTCGGCTCCTTATTGCCGACGACCGGCAAATGGACGGAGCCCTGCGCTCCGGCGCCACCGGGTTCCCGCTCAAGGACAGCGGGCCCACGCTGCTCATCGAGGCCGTCCGGGCGGCCGCGGTAAATGACGCGCTGGTGTCGCCGTCGGTGACCGTACGGCTGCTGCAGCACCTGGCCCAGCCCCAGCGGGCGGCGCAACCGGCGAGCGGTGTCTGAGCCAGGGCTCCGGGGCCGTTGATGTGTGTCGCCGATGCCCAGTACAGGGTCTTGGCCTGGGGGTCGATGCCGCTGAACACCACCCGGTCACGGGGCTTGAGCAGCAACCGGACGGGCAGTGGCGTCAGCGGGTCAGGCTCGTGGTTCGGTGCCGCGGATGGGGCCGGTGAACAGCTGGGCGGCGAGTTCGGCCGGCCGTGGCGGGAGTGCGGGGAACGCGGCGGCAGTGGTCCGCCGCGTTCCGGAGGAGGGCGGGGTTCAGGCGGCGGGAGTGGTCTTCTCCTCGTCGCGGGGGAAGAAGGGGAGCTCGATGTGGACGCGGTCGGCGGCGGCGAGGATCTTCTCCGCGTCGTCGACCGGCGGGTGGATTGCCTGGTTGATCCGCGTCTTGATCTCCTTGCCGTCGGTGCCCGAGGCCATCACCCTTCGGTCCCAGCCCCGGGTGAAGATCCCACCGGCACCGCCCAGGTCCAGGCAGGTGACGTACGGGCCGGGGGTGAAGTCACGCAGCGGCACACCGAGCAGGTCGGCCGCTGCGTTGTACCCGGCGACCTTGCCGAGCGGGGTGGCGTGCTGGCACGCCTGCATGACCGTGTGCTCGGCGTCGAACGCCGCCGCAGCGGTGTCCCCGGCGGCGAACACCTCGGGAAGGGCGCGCAGCCGCCGGTCCACCGGTATCCGGCCGAGGTGGTCGAGCTCGTCGCAGATCTGCCGGGTGAGCTCGCTGGCCCGCATCCCCACCGACCAGACCACCGCGTCCGCTTCGACCTTGGTGCCGTCGGACAGGACGGCATGCCCTTCGCCGACCTCGGTCACCGTCGTTCCAAGACGGCGTTCGACGCCCAGCTCGTCCAGTGCCGCCTCGATCTCCTCACGTGGGCCCGGGCCGAGCTGGGCTGCGACCACCTGCGACCGGTCGACCAGCAGCACCCGGCCCCGGGCGGCCAGCGCGGTCGCGGCCTCCAGACCGGTGAACCCGGCACCGACGACCACGGCCGTGTAGTCCTCCCGGTGGCGCAGATAGCCGGTGAGTCGCCGGGCTCCGTCGAGGGTGTCGATGTCGAAGAGCCGTTCAGCGCCGGGCAGGTCGTGGGGCCGGACGAGCCGGCTGCCGGCCGCCAGCACCAGGCGGTCGTAGCCGATCTCCTCACCATCGGCCACCAGCGTGCGGCGGTCGGTGTCGATCGTGCTCACCGAGGCACGCAGGTGCCCGGCGCCGATCGGCCCCAGGATCCTGCGCAGCTCCACCTTGGCCAGGTCCGGCTCCGGCTCGTACAGGCGCGGCCGCAGCACCAGGTGCTCGTTCGGCGCGATGAGCGTGATGCGCAGGTCCGCATCACCGTCCGCGCGCTCGCGTGCCAGCGCCGCGCCCGCCGCGCTCCACACGCCCGCGAAACCGCCTCCGATGATCACAACGTGTGCCATCGTCTCGTCCTCTCTCAGCCTCACCCCTGGGGATCCGGGGGCGGCAGGGAGACAAGACAGCGGGTTCAGATGTGACCGATGTGGGCAAACTTCTCGGGATTGGCCAGTCTCCGCAACGTCGTGATCCGCCCGTCGGAGATCTCCACGGTGTCGAGCCAGACCAGTTCGCCACCGCGGTAGGTCGCCAGGGCCGGCTGCCCGTTCACCTCGATGATCTGGAACGCGTCGGGACGCCTGATCTCGATCTGCCTGACCGCCAGCAGGGCGATCGGCTCGGCGCCCTGCACCGGTCTGCGCGCGGCGGTCACCTTGCCGCCGCCGTCGGCGACATAGACGACCTCGGGGTGTAGCAGCTCGACGAGCTCAGCCATGTTTCCCGCGTCGGCGGCCGCCTTGAACGCCTTGAGTAGACGTTCGGTCTCGGCCCTGGACGCCCGGGGCCGCTCCTTGACCGCGGCGACCCGCGCCCGCGCGCGGGAGGCGAGCTTGCGGCCGGCGGCGGGCGTGCTGCCGAGCACCTCGGCGATCCGGCCGAACGGGAAGTCGAAGACGTCGTGCAGCACCAACGCGACGCGCTCGGCCGGAGTCAGCGTCTCCATGACCACCAGCATCGCGGTGCTCACCGACTCGTCCATGAGCACCTGAGCGGCGGCGTCGGGCCCGGTCAGCAGCGGTTCGGGGAGCCAGGGCCCGACGTAGGACTCCCGCCGGACACGCGCCGACTTGAGCACGTTGTAGGACGCCCGGGCGGCCAGGGTCACCAGCCAGGCCCGCAAATCGCGCACCTCGGACAGGTCGGCGGCGGCGGCGCGCAACCAGACCTCCTGCGTCACGTCCTCGGCCTCGGCCACACTGCCGAGGATCCGGTAGGCCGCCCCGAATACGGCGGGGCGATGCGATTGCCAGTCGGCCTCCGCCAACGCACCGGTCGGCTCCACCCTCGGCCTCCTGCCCTTCTCGATCAGTGCTCGGCCGCCGATTCTAGGGTCTCGACGTCACCTGGGCCGCCGCGACCAGGCGTATGCCCACCAAGCGCTGCCCCTGGTCGGCCTCGCCGACCCCACCGAGACCTCCGGCGAGGGCGAGTCCTTGTGAATGGAGACGGGGCCTGACCACGCCGCCCGCGTCAGAACGGCAAGTGGCGACAGTACGCGCTCCGATAACGGGGTCCCGGGAGCCCTGGTCAAGGCTTGTGAATCACGTGTTGCGGCCCAGCCGATAGAGTCGCCCGGTATGCCCGCGCTTCCTCTCCGCCGGCGACGGACAAGGATCACCGTCGCCGTAGCCCTGGCCGCCATCCTCGGTTCAGGTACTGCCGTCTACCTGACGTTGCGCACCGAAGGCTCGCCCCAGCAGACGGCGACCGCGTTCCTGACGGCCTGGCAACGCGGCGACCTACCCGCCATGAAAGCCCAGGTGCTGGAACCGCCCCGAGACTTCGACGGCGTTTATGACGCCTTCACCAAGGGCTCCCAGGCCAAGCAGACAACCATCCGGAGGATCCGCGTCCGCCCCAAGGCCAACCTGAATTTCGGGGAGGCCGCCACCTACCACGCCACGTTCTCCGTCACCCTCGACGGCCCGGTCCCCTATACCTATGACGGACAGCTGGAGATCATCGATTTTGACCGCGCCTGGAAAGTTGCCTGGTCACCGAGCGCGATCCACCCCGGACTGCAGGAGATCGGCTCCAGCGAGGTACGGCAAATCCGCGTCGTACCCCAACGCGATGGCTCCTCCCGGCTTGTCCTCCTGGAAACGCGGGCCAGAGGAGAGCAGGCAGGACGGCTCTTCGCCGACGAAGGCCTCAAACTGGCGGCAATCCTGGCCGACTCGGCCCAACCCGGGGTCACCGGTTACTGAGCTTGTAGGTGTGGTGCCGTCGAGGGCTGACGACGACAGGGCGCCGGATATGTCGGATTCATGCAGTACGCGCAAGGCGGTGGCCTGACCGCCGAACGCCGGACCTTTGCCGAACGCCGGACCTTTGCCGAACGCCGGACCTTTCGCGGACAGCTCCGCCTACAGGCAGCGGAACTGTCCGCCCGACGACAGCCCAATCCCGTGATCGCCAAACGGCTACGGGTCAGCGTGCGCTCGGTCCAGCGCCGGCGCAAGACCCGGACCGAAGCAGGGCTCCAGGCACTGCCGGCCCGCAGGGACCGCGCGTACGCGGGCTTTGGAGGGGATACGCGCGGACACTTCAGGGCGCGGCCTGTCAGCTCGCGTGCAGCGCCAGGGTGGGGGAGAGGCGGGAAGCGCGGACCGCGGGATAGAGGCCGGCGACCGTGCCGATGACCAGCGTGGCGGCCAAGCCCCCGCCGACCGCCCACAGCGGGATCACCCAGGGGATGCCACTGCTCGCCGCGTAGACGCCGGTGGCGGCGGCACCCAGGACGATGCCGGCGGCGCCGCCGAGCCCGGACAGCAGCAGCGACTCGGTGATGAACTGGCTCCTTATCTGGCCGCGGGTGGCGCCGATCGAGCGCCTGAGCCCGATCTCGTAACGACGCTCGAGAACCGAGATGATCATGGTGTTGGCGACACCCACGCCGCCCACCAGGAGTGCCACTCCTCCAAGGCCGGGCAGCAGGTTGCTGAAGGCTCCCTCCACGGCGGCCTTGGCCTGGAGTCCGGACGAGGGGTCGCTGACGTTGACATTGTGCGGGGTCTGCGGGTCGACCGAGCGCGGGATCAGGGCGTGGACGGCGTCGACCCTCACGTCGGCAGAGCGCTCGTAGACGGTCGTGGGGTGGCCGTCGAAGCCGAGTTGGGAGCGGGCCACGTCCCAGCCGACCAGCGCGGAGCGGGCGATGTCGGGGGCCAGCGGCAACGGGCCGATGATGCCGAGCACGGTGAAGTACTGCCCGTTGATGTAGACCTGCTGGCCGGCCGCAGTGATGCCGAGGCGCTTGGCGGCCACATCGCCCAGGACGACGGACGGGTACTTGCCGGTGGCGCCGTTCAGCCAGGTGCCGCTCATCATGCGAGCCCGCAGGGTGGTGAGCAGGTCCCCGCTCGCGGCCTGGACCGCGATACCGCCGGTGATGTCGCCGGAGATCTTGTCCGAACGCCTTACGGAGAAGGGGAGCTGACCGGTGGCGCCGACATGTTCCACACCGTCGATCCGCGCCACCCGGCCCGCCGCGTCCTCGGCCAGCGGTACTTTCTTCCCTGTCAGGAGATCCTCGCCCGGGGTGATGACGAGCATGTTGGTACCCAACCTGTCGAGTTCCTGGAGAAGCTGCTCCTTGCTGGACGCGGAGATTCCCACCACCGCGATCATCGTGGCGATGCCGATCGCGATGCCCAAGGCAGACAGCACCACCCGCATCGGGCGGTTCCGCATCCCGGCCGAGCCGGTGTGCAGCACGTCCCGGGGTGTCAGCCTGGCCGGCTTCAGGGCCGGCCGCCGCCCGCTCACCGGGCGTCCTCCCTCAAGAGGGAAGCCACCACGGGGTTGCCGGCGTCCTCGACGACCAGGCCGTCGCGGATCCTGACCCGGCGGGGCAGCATCTCGGCGATCTCCGTGTCGTGAGTGATGACAGCGATGGTGGCGCCCTCCTTGTTGAGTTCATGGAGCAGCTCCATGACGGCCTCGCCGGACGCCGAGTCGAGCGCGCCCGTCGGCTCGTCCGCGAGCAGCAGATCGGGCTCGCCGACAACCGCCCTTGCGATGGCGACCCGCTGCTTCTGCCCGCCGGACAGTTCGTGAGGCCGGTGCTTCAACCGCTCGCCGAGCCCCACCCGTTCGAGTGCCTCGCCCGCCCTCTTGCGGCGTTCGGCGCGCGGCAGCCCGGAGTACAGCAGCCCTTCGGCCACGTTGTCCTGGGCGCTCATGCCTGGCACCAGGTGGAACGCCTGGAAGACGAACCCGATGTGCTGGGCCCGCAGCGCGGAGAGCTTGCGGTCGCTGAGCGCAGCCGCGTCGTACCCCGCGATCCGCACGGACCCGGCCGTCGGCAGGTCGAGGGTGCCGACGATGTGGAGCAGCGTGGACTTGCCCGACCCCGAGGGCCCGACGATCGCGAGGAGTTCACCCCGCTCGATGGTCAGGTTCACCCCGCGCAGCGCGGTGACGCCGCCCGGGTACTCCTTGGTGACGGCGGAGAGTTCGACCACCGGCGGCGCGGTTCGGATGGCCGTGCTCATGTCGACGGCACCCCGACCCGCATGCCGCCCCGCAGCCCGTCGCCGGAGATCTCCACCCGGCCCTGCGCGAACATGCCGAGCTTCACCTTCACCTCGCGGGCCTTGCCGTTCTCGACGACCTGCACCCCGAACGAACCGTCGTCCAGCGCGAGCAGCGCCCCGACCGGCACACTCAGCACGTTCTTGCGGGTCTCGCCCTTGAGCCGCACAGTGGCGGGCGACTTGTCGAAGCCCTTGACCTTGCCGGGGTCACCGAACGTGACCACGACGGCGATCCGGGGGGTCTTGTCGTTGGGGTCGTCGCCGGACTTCGCGGTGGACCCGACCGAGGAGACGGTGCCGCGTGTCCTGGTCCCGTCAGGCAACTGCACCTGCACTTTCTTGCCGACCTTGGCCAGCGCCGCCTGCGCCACCTTCACCTGCAACCGTACGACCCGGCCCGAGCCGGTGGTGGTGAGCAACCTCTGCCCGAGCGCGGTCCGGTCGCCGACCGCCGCGTTCGCGCTCTGCACCCGCACCGCACCGGGCGCGAACGCGATCTGGTCGGGACCGGTCTCGCCGGTCTCCTCCAGCCCGTGCGCCCGCTGCCACCGCTTGACCGCGTCGGCCGTGCCGGGCGTGAACTTGTTGTCGGCGACGAGGCCGCTGCCGTACCCGAGCGCCCGCAGGTTCCGCTTCAGCTGCCGGACGTCGTTGCCCGAGTTCCCGCTCCTGAGCGACCGGTACATGGGCTCGGTTCCATACATCAGCCGTACGCTCTTGCCGTCGACGGCGTAGAGCCGGTCGTCCCGCCTGATCTTGGCACCGGCGGCACTGATCCAGGTCACCGTGCCGGCCGCACCCGAGTTGACCTTGCTCTCCTTGTTGTAGCCCAGAGTGCCGTCCACGCTGGTGCTGCTGACCAGGTCGCCCTCGGTGATCGGCGCGGTGGCCGGTGGCAGCTCGGTCTGCTGCTGCCCGGAGCCCTTGGCGTCCGACTGGTCGACCAGGCCCGTGACGGCGAAGCCGCCACCCGTCACGGCCGCGACCGCCGCCACGGTGACGGCTATGGTGCGGCCCCTCATGCGGCGCACTCGTTCAGCGCCTTCATGAACTTCTCCGGGTCAGCCCCCTGCGGGAGCTTGAAACCGCTGTTCGCCCCGTCCGGCCCCGCCTTGGGGTCGGGCATGTCGAAGCCCTTCGCGCGCACACACTCCGCGATCTTGACCTGCTGGTCCAGCGACTGCTGGCTGCCTGAGTCGCTGTGGCCCCCACTGCCTCCGCTGCCACACTCGTCGAGCGCCTGCTTCCACTTCTCCGGAGAGACTCCGGCGGGCTGGTTGAGCACCTCGGCGTACGGGTTCGCGCCCGGCTTCAGGTCGGGCACGTCCATGCCCTTGCCGCGCAGGCAGGAACGCAGGGCCTGCGCCTTGTCGGCGGCCGCACTGTCGCCCGCTCCGCTGTCGCCCGCTCCGTTACCGCCCGTCGTGACCGTCTCCTTCGCTCCGTCGTCCGATCCGGACGACGGGGAGCAAGCGGTGGTGAGCATGGCCAGGGCGGCGAGACCGGATGCCAGGACCAGGGGGAGCCTGTGGTTCCTCATTGTGTTTCTCCTCGCGGACAGGGGTGCGCGGCGGCGGGCGCCGCGCCGGTACCACGTGATCGCGGCTGGTGAGAGAGTCGCAGAGGGGGCTGTTTCGTTTCTCTTACAGCCGACCCGAGCCCCGGTGCGGGCCGACTGCAGGCCCGGGCACGCGGGTCGGCGAAACAACGGCGAAAGGTCCGCTTCGGGTACACATAAGGCATGCGCGTACTGGTGGTGGAAGACGAGGAGTTCCTGGCCGAGATGATCGCCATGGGTCTGCGCCGTGACGCGATCACGGTGGATGTCGCCCTCGACGGCTTCAGCGGGCTGCGCAAGGCGCAGCTCGGTGATTACGACGTACTCGTGCTCGACCGCGACCTGCCGGGCCTGCACGGCGACGAGGTCCTCCGCCGACTGGTCGCCGACGGCCTGCTCACCCGCGTCCTGATGCTCACCGCCGCCACCGCCATCCCCGACCGGGTCGCGGGCCTGGGCCTCGGCGCCGACGACTACCTCACCAAGCCGTTCGCCTACGACGAGCTCCTGGCCAGGGTCCTCGCGCTCGGCCGGCGTGCCAGGCCGGCGCTCCCCCCGGTCATCGAGCGGGCCGGAATCGTCCTGGACACCGCACGCCGCCAGGCAGAACGTCACGGCCGTAGGCTCATGCTCACCCGCAAGGAGTTCGCCGTCCTGGAGACCTTGATGCGGGCGGACGGCGCGGTGGTCAGCGGCGAGGACCTCATCGAGCAGGTGTGGGAGGAGCATGCGGGTTACAACACCAACCCGGTGCGGGTCGCACTCAGCCGGCTGCGGGCCAAACTCGGCGATCCGCAGGTCGTGGAGACCGTCTCCGGTGCCGGTTACCGCATCGCCCTCACCCCGGCCGCGCCGAAGGTCGGCGGGTGATCGCCGGCCGAGGTGGAGGAAGGCAAGTGATCCGCACCCGCACCGGGGGATGGCAAGCGCTCCGCCGGCTGCGCCCCGCCACTGAGCGCGCCCGCCTCACCGTCCTGTACGGCAGCCTGCTGCTCGGCGCGGCGTGCGTGCTCGTCACGGTCATCTACTCCCTCGTCCAGGACGGGCTCGACAACCGCATCGGCAGCGCCTTCTCGGACGTGCGCCCGGGCATCCGGGTCGTCCCGCTCGCGACATCCGAACCCCAACCCGGCAGCCTGATCCCCTCGGACCAAGCCGGTGAGTACGCCCAGACCAAGATGGTCGGCGCCGCCGCTGACGCCACACTCAGCCGCCTGCTCACCGTCTCCGGCATCGCACTCGCCGTCTTCGCCGCATTCTCACTGTTGCTGGCCTGGTGGATGGCGGGCCGCGTGCTGCGCCCGGTCGGCGTGATCACCGCCACCGCCCGAAAGCTCTCCGGCGAGAACCTCCACCAGCGCATCGGCCTGAAGAGCCCGCCCGGCGAGCTGAAGGAACTGGCCGACACCTTCGACCAGATGCTGGACCGGATCGAGCAACTGGTCACCGCCCAGCGAAGGTTCGCCGCCAACGCCGCGCACGAACTGCGCACCCCGCTCGCCGTCCAGCGGGCGGCGGCCGACATCGGCCTGCTCGACACGGACCCCGAACGGGTGCGATGGATCCGCAGCAAGCTCATCGAGGTCGCCGACCACAGCGAACACCTCATCGAGTCGCTGCTGCTGCTCGCCGCCACCGACCAGGGACTGGAGCGACCCGAACCGGTCGCGCTGGACAAGACCGCAACGAACGTGGCCGCCGAACTCGCCGACGAGGCGGGGGAGCGCGGCATCTCCGTCGAGATCACGGCCGCGCCGACGACCGTCGAGGGCGACCCGGTGCTGCTCGCCCACCTCGTCCGCAACCTGCTCGGCAACGCCCTGCGCTACAACGAGTGGGGCGGCATCGTCCGGATCACCCTCACCGCCCCGGACCGTACGCTCACCGTCGCCAACACCGGGTCGCTCGTGCCCGCCGACGAGGTCCCTCTGCTCTTCGAGCCGTTCCGCCGCCTCCATGAACGTAGGCACACGGCGGGCGAGGGCGCCGGGCTCGGCCTGTCCATCGTCGCCTCCATCGCCCGAGCCCACGGCGCCGCCGTTACCGCTGAGGCCAACCCTAGGGGCGGCCTCACCGTGCGCGTGTGTTTTCCTTGACGAGCACCGCCCCAACCGGCCCCCAAGAGCTCCTGACACAATGACGTGAGGCGTCGCCGGCAGCTGAGCGCGCAGCCGAGGCTGAAGAGCGCGGCGGGCGTTCGCCGTGGTCCGCGCGCTCAGCGGGTCCCCTGTCGATCGGCCCGGTTCCGGATCCCGCCGAGTACGGCGTCGAGCATCCGGTCGAACTCCGCCACAGACCCGAAGTCGGCCTGCAGGGGCGTGAGGGTGGCCATCGTCGGGTACACCGTGGCGTCGATCGCGGGCATGTCACCGACCCCGTCGGGCCCGCCGCTGAGGACCGCCAGCAGATATCCGTTGAGAAAGCCGAACAGCATCAGCGGCGCGTCCGCGACCACCTGGTCGGGCAGCCCAGCCTCACGCATCGCGGTGACCAGTCGTTCCAGGGCGGCGAGGGCCACCGGTGAGGTCTGGGCGCGCGTAGCCAGCAGCGGGAACACCCGGGGATGCCGGTAGGCCATCTCCCGGTAGCGGTGCGCCGTCCAGCGGGTGATCTCTTCCCAGCCGCGGGGCGTGTCGTCCGCGCCGGCCGCCACCTCGGCGAGCACGGCCTCGGAGATCGCGTCCAGCAGCGCCGCTTTGCCCTTGATGTGGTGGTAGATCGACATCGGGTCGACCCCGAGCTCCTCCGCGAGCCGCCGTATCCCGAAGCGCTCGAGGCCGTCGCGGTCGACGAGTACGACGGCGGCGGCCGCGATGCGCCCGCGATCGAGCCCCGCCGACGTGCCCTGTGTGCGTCTGGCCACGTCTACTCCCTCCCTCTTGCCAAATCTACACCGTAGAATTTATCGTGCAGATGGAAACCTACGACGTAGGTTTCGGAGGGAAGCGGTCATGACCACAATGTCCAACTGCCTGCGGTCACCGTCTCGGTCGAGCATCGCCTCCTCCCTCGGACAGTCCACTGTCGGTGGCCCAATCCAGCACGCCCTCACCGCACCCACCCTGCGGACCCGCTACCCGGTGGCATGGACGTCCGAGCGCCGAGCACCCCCGCCCCCATACAGACAGGAGACCCGCATGCCCAAGCTGCCTGAGCCGCAGCTCGCCGACGCCGACGACCTGGTCCGGCTCGACCCGGTCTTCGCCCGAACGGCCGTCGGCAGCAGCCACAACCTGAGGAGCACCTGATGAGACCCCTGGAGATCCTGCTGTCGGCCGCCAACCTGCTGGGGCTCGCGATCGTGGCGATCCCCCGGCTACGCGCGCTGCGCCGGCCAGGCTCCGTGGTGCCCGCCGCGCTGCTCCTGGCGGCAGCGCAGCTCCTCGTCGAAGGCCCGCGCTGGCAGCTGGCCCCTGCCTACGCGCTGACCGCGATCCTCTTCCTGACCTGGCTGACCGGCGTCGTCCGGCCGAGCGCCGTGCACGTCAACCGACTGGTCGCCGGCTCAGCCGCCGGACTGGGTGCGCTGGCGGCCCTCGTCTCCATCCTCCTGGCGACGGTGATGCCCGTATTCCGTTTCCCCGAGCCGACCGGACCGTATGCGATCGGCACTACGACCTACCACTGGGTGGACGCAGGCCGTCCGGAGCTGTTCACCGACGCCCCCGATGATCACCGGGAACTCATGGCGCAGGTCTGGTATCCCGCCGAGCCTCAGCCGTCGGCGCCGCGCACCCCCTACATCCAAGACGCCGAGGCGGTGACGTCGGCGATGGCGCGCCTGGCCGGCTTCCCGGAGCCCGTCTTCAGCCAGCTCAGGTACGTGACCACCAACGCCGTCACGTCCGCTCGGATGGCGGTCGACCGCCCCCGCTACCCGGTGCTCATCTCCCTCACCGGGCTCGGCGGGTTCCGCGCCGCGAGCACCTTCCAGATCCAGGAGCTGGTCTCGCACGGTTACGTGGTCGTCGGGCTCGACCAGCCGGGCGCCGCCGCCATGACACGCTTCCCCGACGGGCGGGAGATCCCGGGGTGGCCCAGGGACAAGATCTATCCGCTGATCAGCCAGAGCTGGACGCCGCGGCCCGACGCGCCGACACTCCAGGGGAAGGCGCTTCCCGACGGCATCATCCCGTACTTCGCGCAGGACGTCAGCTTCGCGCTCGACCGGCTCGCGGGGCTGAACGGAGCCGACCCCGACGGCATCCTGACCGGCCGCCTCGACCTCGAGCGCGCCGGCGTCTTCGGGATCTCGTGGGGCGGCGCGACCGGTGCCGAGGCGTGCGCGAACGACCAGCGCCTCAAGGCGTGCTTCATCATGGACGTTCAAATGACGGCCCACGTCGTCAGGGCGGGCTTGCAGCAGCCAGTCATGTTCATGACCCGCGATACCGACACCTTCCGTCTCGAACGGGAGCGCAGCGGCGGCTGGCCGGAGAAGGAGATCTCCGAGACCATCGAGACCATGACCGACGTGTACCAGCGCCTGTCGGGCGCCGGCTATTACGTGGAGGTCCCTGGGTTGTTCCACGTCGACTTCACCGACGTCCCGGTCTGGTCACCGGTCACACCGCAGCTTGGCCTGAACGGGACGATCGACGCTCAGCGAGCACACGACATCATCAACGCCTACTCGCTCGCGTTCTTCGGCAAGCATCTCAAGGGACAGTCACCGTCACTGCTCGAAGGGCCGTCGGGCCGCTTCCCGGAAGCGCGGTTCATGCATCACCAGGGCGGGCTGGAGCAGCCGTCAGCCGCCGCGCCCTCTCGGTGACCGTTGTCCATCCGCCAGGCCGGGCGGACGAGGGGTCCGCCCGGCGGGGTCCCGGTACTACTCCGTAAATCTTGTTACCAGGGTGTTCGACTGGTGAGAAGATCGGGGGTGCTCCGAACAGCAAACGCAGTACTCGCAAGATTGCCGGAACCGCTGCACGCATTTGCGCTGAAGCACCGTGAACTGCTGAAGTTCGTGGTGGTGGGTGGAACGGCCTTTTTGGTGGACAACACGATCTTCTATGGGCTGAAGCTGACCGTTCTGGAACCGAAGCCGGTGACCGCGAAGATCATCGCGGTGCTCGTGGCGACGATCGTGTCCTACGTGTTGAACCGCGAATGGTCGTTCCGGACCAGGGGCGGCCGCGAGCGCCGTCACGAGGCGGCGCTGTTCTTCCTGGTCAGTGGCGTCGGCCTAGTGCTCAGCTCCGCGCCGCTATGGATCTCCCGGTACGTATTTCGTCTGGAGACCCCGGATGTGAGCCTGGTGACGCAGGAGATCGCCGACTTCATGAGCGCGCAGGTCATCGGCACGTTGATCGCCATGGTCTTCCGCTTCTGGGCGCTCCGGAAGTGGGTCTTCCCCGACGAGAAGGCCCGGTCCGGCAGCGTGCGACTGGCTCCCACTCCCGATTCCACGGACGAGGCGGCTTGATGGCAGCGAATCCAGAAGCCGTTTCGGCGGTTGGACTGCTTCATGCCGGTGCGGGCACGCGCTGTCATGACCCAGGCCGAGGTGCTTTCGGCTGTGCAGCCCTCACGTGCGGAGCAGTGCCGTACCCAGCTGTTGATCATGCAGAAGGAATTGCGCTGGTCCGACGCTCCGGTCGAGCAGATTGAGCTCACTTACCTGTCGGCCCGCGCCGAGTTGCTGTGCGGCCGGCCGGAGGGAGCGGCAGGGCAACTGAGCACGGTCTCGGCCCGGATCGAGGTTCTGCCACGGCTCCTGCAGCCAGGTCATCATCTGAGCACGGTGTGAAGTTCGTGTCGGGAGGCGACGCCGAGTTTCGGATATGCCTTGTAGAGGTGGTATTCCACGGTTCTCGGACTGATGAAGAGCTGTGAGGCGATCTCGCGGTTGCTGACGCCCGCTGCGGCCGGCCGGACGATGCGGCGTTCCTGTGAGGTGAGCTGGCTGAGCGGGTCTGCTCGCGAAGCGGAGTGCTCACCGGCCGCATGCAGTTCGGCACGGGCCCGCGTGGCCCACGCTGCGGCGCCGAGATGCTCGAACAGTTCCGCGGCCAGACGGAGCGGATGCCCTCGACTGGGACGTGCGGTGTGCTCGGCGGAGCCGCTGGCCGTACAGCAGAGCGGTGCGGGCTCGCTCGAAGGGACGTCCGCCCCGCTCGTGAAGGTGCACGGCGCGCGCTAGCAGGTCGTCGGCCTGTTCGCCCTGGCCGGCCAGGGCCTGGATGCGCAGTGCCACCGCCATGGCCCAGTCCTGGCCGGTCCGCTCGGCCCATTCGGGGAAGCGGGCGAGCGGCTCGGCGGCGCGTTCGGGCCTGCCGGCCATGATCGCTGCCTCTACCAGGTCGGCGGCGGCGATCATGGGAGTGTCCGGTTGGCGCCAGCGCGCTTCCAGGTGGGGGAGGGCCTCGTGGAACCGGCCGAGCCCGAGTTCCAGCAGACCGGGCAGACCATCGGAGGAACCTTCGAGGGCGGCGATTTCGGCGAGGAGGCCAGGTGTGGGAGCAGCGTCAGCGGCGATCTGGGTGGCCTCCTCGACAGCTGCTCTGGCCTCGGAGAACCGGCCTGCGGCGATCAGGGCCCGGGCCAGCCGGCCGAGTGGTTCTGGCAGCGCGTCGCATCGGCCTTGCTCGCGCAGCCGCGCCACCTGCCGGGTGGCGAGAGCGAGGGCGGCGTCGTCGTCTCCGGCCAGCAGCAGGGCTTGGACGCTCTCCTGGCCGGCGAGGCGGGGCAGCGCCCGCTCGTAGTCGTGGGCGCGCAGGAGTCGCCTGGCGGCCGCGCCGCTGCGCCGGGTGCGTTGTTCCGGCTGGGCGCTGAGGAGCGCGGCGTGGTCGTAGATGCAGGCCGCCAGTAGGGGATCGGCGCGGCGGGCGAGGTCTTCGAGCTCTGCTGCGATCTTCTCGTCCGGGGTCATGGTGGCCGCGAGCCGGTGCGCCAGGCGGCGGACCGGGTCGTGTACGGCGTCGGACAGCAGGCGGTGCGCGCGTAGCCGGTCCGCGAGCGGGACCAGATAGTAGGCGGCGGCGCGGTCCAGGGGGTGCCGGAACTCTACCCGCATCCCCGTGACACGCAGGACGCCCTCTGCTTCCGCAAGGTCGTTCTCGGTCTGGCCGAGCGCGGCCGCTGCCGTCATGATGGCGGCGAGGTCGCCATCGCGTTCCGCGGCGATCAGGGACAGGAGCGGGCGGCTGCCCTCGGAGACCGCGGTGGCCAGCCGGTGGCCGAACCGGCCGAGCACACGCGGCCGTACGGCGAGCAGGGGCGGCGGTATTACGCGGCCGAGACGCTGCTCGGTGGTGAGTGCTGTGGCGAACTCGCGCAGCGCGAGCGGGTTGCCCTCCGCTTCCCGCACGATCCGCTCGCGGACCTGGGGGTTCAGTTCGACGTCGGCGATGAGCTCCGCTGCCTCGGCCGTGTCCAGGGCGGGCAGGGCCAGCTCCGGTACGCCGGGAGCGTCGAAGTCGTCGTCGGCCGCGAAGATGATCGCCACACCCTCGGCATGCGCTCGGCGCGCGGCGTAGACAAGTGCGGCTGCGGAGAAACGGTCCAGCCAGTGGGCATCGTCGACCAGGACAACCCGAGGGCCCTCCCTCAACAGTGCTATCAGCGCCTCCCCGGCCTGGAACGGGTCGGTGGCATTGCGCAGTGATGCGGGACGTAGGAGCCGGTCGAGAGCTGCCGCCTGCAGGCCGTACTCGGTCTCGATGCCGGTGGTGCGCAGCGTCCGCCGACCGTGCGCGGCCTCCTCCAACAGAGTGGACTTGCCCGAGCCCGCCGTGCCTCGGATGAGCAGGGTGCCGCCGGCCGCCTGTTCCACCAGCGCGGATATTTCCGTTTTTACCGTCATCTGCACCCCCGTGACGCTACCCCGTGGGCACTACGGATGTCGGCCCAGTGGTCCCGTCCCTAACGTCCCTGTCATGGCCAAGACATTGTTTGACACCGTGACCGTCGGCAAGCTCGACCTGCCCAACCGGCTGGCGATGGCCCCGATGACCCGCAGCCGGGCCGCCGCCGGAGGGCTGGCCACGGAACTGACCGCCGAGTACTACGCCCAGCGCGCCGGCGCAGGACTGATCATCACCGAAGGCGTCCAGCCCTCCGTGATCGGGCAGGGTTCCATCGACACCCCGGGCCTGCACAACGCTGAGCAGGTCAAGGCGTGGCGCCGAGTGACCGATGCCGTGCACGACCGGGACGGCCGCATCTTCGCCCAGCTCTGGCACAGCGGCCGGGTCGCGCATCCCAGTCTGTATCCCGATGGCAGACTCCCCGTGGCGCCCTCGGCCGTCCCCTCAGGCGGGCAGATGACCGCGCGCGACGGGACGATGCTCGACCACCCCACACCGCATGCGCTGACCGTGGCGGAGATCGCTCAGACGATCGCCGACTTCGCCCAGGCCGCACGCAACGCCATTGACGCCGGGTTCGACGTGGTGGAACTGCACGGCGCCAACGGTTACCTGATCCAGCAATTCTTGTCCGACAACGTCAACCTGCGAACCGACGAGTACGGAGACAAGATCCGCTTTGCCGTCGAGGTCGCCCATGCCGTGACCGAGGCGATCGGCCCCGAGCGCACCGCCATCCGGCTGTCCCCGGGGAACCCGTACAACAACATCGAGGAAAGCGACCCGATGGGCGTCTACACCCGTCTGGTCCGCGCGCTCCACCCCGACCTGGCCTACGTGCACCTGCTGGAAGTCGGGAACAGGCGGGTCACCGAGGAGGTCCGCGCTGCCTGGCCCGGTGTGCTCATGCTCAATCCCCACTCCGGGACCACCCCGGTATACGCCGGGATGCACGCCTCGCCCGAAGCCGCAGAGGAGGCACTGACCGTCGCCGACGTCATCAGCCTGGGCGCCCTCTGGCTGGCCAACCCCGACCTGCCGGAGCGGGTACGGCGCGGCGGGCCGTACAACGAACCGGACCGAGCCACCTTCTACGGTGGGGACCACGAGGGCTGCACCGACTACCCCGCGCTGTCGTGAGCGACGGACCCGCACCCGGCCGGGCGTGGTGGCCGCCGACAAGGCGTACTCCTCCCGCGGCAACCGCGCCTACCTGCGCCGACGCCGGATCAAGGCGGTCGTCCCCGAGAGGGCCGATCAGGTGGCCAACCGCAAGAAGCGCGGCTCCCGCGGCGGCCGGCCGGTCACCCATGATCCCGATCTCTACAAGCAGCGCAACACGGCCGAACGCTGCATCAACCGCATCAAACAGTGGCGTGGGCCGGCCTTCCGGTTCGACAGGACGCCCGACAGCTATCTGGCCGGCTTGCATCTACGCGGGGCCGTCTTATGGATCCGAAGCCTCCCGGCCAGCATAGAGACCCGAACTCCGTACAGGCTCTAGTGCGACGTTCCTGAATGCGGCCGTACATCCCTGCCTGCCGACCTGGGGAGATGATGGTCTCAGGGGTATTGTCATGCCGAAACTGCTGTACGCGCGTCCGCCGGCGGACGCCGACGAGGAGCGGCAGATCCGCAAACCGGCCGGGGCCCGCCATGCCCCGGCCGACTGGATCACGCGGGCGCAGATGATCGCCTTCAGCTGGCAGGGGCTGCGCACCAGTGCCATCGCGGCCAGGCTGGGCTGTCACATGCAGACCGTGCGCGAGCGGATCGAGCGCTTCAACGCCGAAGGCCTGGCCGGGCTCGGCGATCGGCCCGGGGCGGGCCGTAAACCTCGGCTCACCGAGGTCGAACGCGGGTATGTCATCGCCCTGGCGCGCTCGGCCCCGCCCGGACGACCGGTTCGCGACGGGGCCGGCGACCTGGTCGCCGACGACGAGAGCGGTCCCGCGCAGTGGACTCTGGACAGCCTGACCGCCGCCGCCCGCGCGCAGGGCATCGTCATCGCCCGTAGCCAGGTCCGCCGGATCCTGCTCAAAGAGAAGGTCCGCTGGCGGCACACCCGCTCCTGGAGCGAATCGACCGATCCGCAGTTCACCCCAAAAGGGCCGAAATCATCGGCCTCTACACCCACCCGCCGCCCGGCACCACGGTGATCTGCGCCGACGAGCTGGGACCGGTGACCCCGCGCACCTTCCCGCCCGCGCCCGCCTGGTCACCCGGCGGGCATCGGATCAAGGACCGGCTGGAGTATTCACGCGGCACCGACAAGACCTGGGTCTACGGCGCGCTGCGCATCCGCGACGGCACCGAACTCACCTTCTGCGCGCCCTCGCGCAACAGCGACGGCTGGATCCAGCTGCTTCAGCAGATCGCCACCGCCAACCGGCGTGGCCCGATCGTGGTCATCCCCGACAATCTGTCCAGCCATTTCAGCTGGCGGGTCCGCCGATGGCCGGCCCGTCATCCGCGGATCCGCCAGGTGTTCATCCCGGTCAGGGCCTGCTGGCTGAACCTGGCCGAGGGCTGGTGGCGACTGCTGCGCCGGGCCGCGTTCGCCGGGCAGACCCTCGCCGACGCCACCGAGATCGCCTACGCGGTCGCTCTCGCCACCGCCCAACTCAACGCTCACGCCCAGCCCTGGATCTGGGGACGGCCATCCCCGCAGCCCCGAATCCTCCGGCATAAGTTCGTCTACCTGCCTTTAAGGAACGCAGCACTGGTGCCTCGGGGAACGCAGTTCGCCCGGATGGGGGAGCTTGCTCGGCTGATCTACTCCTCCGACGCGACCTGGACCGGGCGTCCTGACGTTGGCCGTTCGCCCTCTATTCGGTCTTGCTCCGCGCCCGCCGGCGCCGGTATGGTGCCGTCCAGACCGGCGGACGGGGCGACGTCACGCAGGGACGCCGAGCGGCGGGTGCTCGAGCACGCGGGGCTTGTACTCGACCAGCTGGATGCGGCCGTCGAAGGTGCGGTGCTCGATCATCTCGAGGGCAACGTCCGGATAGCCGTCGTAGATGCGTTCTTCGCCCGTGGCCCCGGTGATCACCGGGAACATCACGACCCGGAAGCGGTCGACGAGTCCGGCTCGTAGCAGGGACCGGGACAGGCTGAGGCTGCCGATCGTGCTGAGGAGCCCTGAGCCGCTCGACTTCATGGCGCGGACCGCCTCGACGGCGTCGTCGCGGACGAGCGTTGAATTGGCCCACGTCAGTGGCTCCTTGAGTGAGGAGGAGAACACCACCTTGGACGCTTGCGTGAGCCCGTCGACGGACGCCTCTTCTTCGGGCCTGAACTCGTCTTGACCATTGGGGACCTCGCCTGCGGCGAAGCCCGACATCAGGCGGTAGGTGTTCGCTCCCATCAGGTAGGTGGCCTCGGGCTGCTCGCCGAGCCATGCGAGGTACTCCGGGCCCTCGAGGCCCCAGAACCCGGGCCATCCCTCTCCCGATGCGTGGCCGTCGAGGGAGGTGATGAAGTCGACGAGAAGCTCCGACATGGCGGTGTCCTTTCCTAGGGTGTCACGAGCTTGGACCGGCCGGGAGCCACAAACTCATCGGCCGCGCTGTGGAGTAACAAGGAAACCCATGACGCTGCAGCCGATCAGGTCGGCGGAGCGGCACTGCTTCGGAGGGCCCGGAGCCCTACATGATTGCACTATGCACGCAGTCGGGGAATGATCTCCACGCGATTGGGAACGGCGGTTTGAGTTCTGTCAAAGCCCCAGCTCAGCCCCATCCGCGAACGGCCCGCCCCGGCGTAAGCATTCGGGCCGGTCAGGCAGCGACGAAGGCACGGTCGGTGGCCCCTTGGAGGAGCAACTCCTGGACGCTGTCCGCGCCGATGGCGTCGATCAGGTAGGCGAGCTGGTCAGGCAGGCCACCGTCGTTGATCGATGAGCCGTACCCGCTGACGAGAAGGCGATGCGTCCGGCCGAGACCGGGGCGATCACCAAGGGGAAACGGGGGACATCAGTCCGCACCACGGGAAGGGGGCGGGGCGCCGCCTGCGCGGGCCGGCGGACACAGCAGGGGGTTCTGTACTGGGCAAGACCGAGGTCGGATCAGGCGGCGCGCGGCAGCTTCCGCGGGCCAGTCCGTGCGGCTTGCCAGGCTTGGTCAAATCCAGGGCCGATCTTGTTGGCGACGGCCGCAGGGGCGGCGACCAGGGCGTGCTCGACGCATGGGCAGAACGGGTCGCGGTGCTGCAGCCAGATGCGCTGGTGCAGGCCGTCGTGCTCGACCGGCAGGTGCAGCGTCTCGGCGCGGGCGTCCAGGACGGTCGACATCTGGCGGCGGGTGCCTTCGGCCAGGCGGGTCACAGCACGGACCACGCCTGCCGGACGCTGGGTGTCG
This sequence comes from Streptosporangium brasiliense, assembly GCF_030811595.1. Classification (NCBI taxonomy): domain Bacteria; kingdom Bacillati; phylum Actinomycetota; class Actinomycetes; order Streptosporangiales; family Streptosporangiaceae; genus Streptosporangium; species Streptosporangium brasiliense. The sequence continues at coordinate 7,041,403 of NZ_JAUSRB010000002.1, read as the reverse complement.
TCTTTGTCGGCGCGGAAGGCACGCCGTACGTCGTAGAGGGCCCAGGGCTGGGCGTTCAGGTAGTCGTCGAAGCGGGCCAGCAGGGGGCGGCGGTTTCCTCGGCGGCCAGGACGTCGATCAGGCGGGCTCCGGCGATCAGACCTTGGCGGGGATTGAGGGCGACGGTGACGTGTTCCATCAGCAGCGGCAGCATCGCCTCATTGGGGTCGGCGATGTAGTGGGCCACCGATCGGGCACGGCTGCCTGTGTTGGTCAGCGCGTATGGGCACGTTATTGCGAATAGGCGGTAACGGTGCTGGCCGGTGAGCGGAGATCTGATGGTGCCCGGGTCGGGCAAGACGAGTGTCGGCTCTGTATCGCGATGGGCCTCTGGCAGGCTTATCGGGTGACAGGGAGTGCATCGGATCCTGGTGACCGGTTCCGAGACCGGCGCGAACGGAAGTACGGGTACGACTTCATCGACGAGGTGCTGGTGCGCTGTCCTCGGTGCGACGGGTGCGCTGTCGTCTTGGCGCATCCGGGGACGCTTGAGGACGGTGAGGCGGCTTCCATCGGGGTCATGAACTTCCGTCGGCGCTTGCGCTGTAGGGAGTGTGGCTACTTCAAGGACGAGACGGTCGGCTCGGCTGTCGTCGGCGCTCCTGTCGATCCTTTCTTCCAGCGGCCGGTGTGGTTGCAGGCGAGTTGCCGCGGACATGTGCTGTGGGCCTATAACGTCCGTCATCTCGACTTGTTGGATGCCTATGTGGCTGCGAAGCTGCGCGAACGTGGAGATCTTGTGGCTTGGGCTCCGGCAAGTCTGGTAGAGCGCCTGCCCACGTGGCTCAAGACCGCCAAGAACCGTGCCGAGGTCTTGCGGACGATCGGGCGCTTGCGCTTGACGCTGCCCGCTGACGGATAGCCGGCGGCGTGCTGGTGCGCCCGGCAGATCGTGGAGTCCACCCCGACCTGCCAGACGAGCAGGCCCGCCGTATCGGCCAGGACCTGCAGCCCGGTGACGATGCGCTGCCAGACGCCGGCCCGCTGCCAGCGGCGAGACAACGAGTACACCGCCTGCCAGGAGCCGTAACACTCCGGCACATCCCGCCACGGCGCCCCGATCCGCACCCGCCACCGGATCCCGTCGATGAGCTGCCGCTTGGTCCACCTCGACGGTCGTCCCGGCCGTTTCGCCACGGGCAGCAACGGCTCCAGCACCGCCCATTGCGCATCGGTCAGGTCGAACCGCCTCGTCACCGCCAGGGTGGTCACGAGATCTCCGGTATTCAGGTTCTTCTTGGTCGTTGAACCCTTTACCGGAGATCTCGCTGTTTAGCGATCGCGACACACCATCACATACCGGACTTCGAGACAGGCCCTAGCCCTCCTCGCCTCTCGCTGACTCAGCCCTCCCAGCGAGCTGGGGCCTATGCTGCACCGACAAGGGCAAAGTGGCCATCCAATACCACACCGCCCGCTTCCGCCTTGTGCCCCAACTCACCAAGGCACTCAACGTGCCGAGCCCCGCTTTCCGCAAGCCCGGCTCCGTCTGGGCTGAGTTGCCCCGGCCGAGGAACGCCGGCGCCGAACCCGTCGGGCACGCCTGCCTGGGGTACGCACGCGCATCCACCGCCCGGCAGTCCCTCGACTCCCAACTCGACTCGCTCGCCGACGCCGGGGTCGCCGGGAGCTTCTCCGAGAAGATCTCCACTGGCATCCGGGGAGGATCGTTGCAGAGATTACTGTGTTTGTGGGCGTGATGTCGTGGAGGGATGACAGGTGGTAGCTGTCGCGGTACGCCTGTCTTATGAGGTATCCGCAAGGTGGCGGCCTGACCGCCGAATTGCGGGCATTTCGCGAGCGCATCCGACTGGAGGCCGCCGCGATGCCCTCGGGGCGGGCAGCGGACCGGCGGGACGGCCGCGCCCGTATCCTCCCGGGGATTGTGCTCGCGGTCATAACGAGGGACGACGGACGACGGAGGGGCCTGACCGGGCGCGCGGCACCAGGAACGCGGGGCCGCCTGGGCCCGGCCGTTCCCCGCGCGCGATCAGCGCTTTCGCGGGCAGTGCCGAGAAGCTCAGCAGCTCTCTAACCTCGAGATGCCCTTCTTCAGAGGGGCACCGCACCCGCACCCGCACCCGAGTACGGCCGTCGCCGTGGTCGACGAAGGATGACGCGCCGTGCGACGCCGTCTGCCCTACAGCAGGTCGTCGAGGGGGGAGGGGAGGTGTTCCAGCGGTCATGTAGCCGTGCAGGGGTTTGAAGCCGTTCTTCCAACCGCCCGCGCGTCCGATCTGGAGCAGGTCGCCGCCCGCGTGGCGGGCGGCGGCGGTGAACCCGTGGCGAGCTCATCGATCAGGCGGCCTCGATCGCCGCTCATCTCGGTGATGCGCCCCTGCTGTGTGACCCATGGCGGCGGCTTCCCCCTGGCCGCCGCCGCCCTACACCGCGTCTTCGCTGAGCACCGCGTCGGCCGCTCGGCTCCCGTTCTGGGGGGAGAGCCGATCAGGATGCCACGGCATCCATTTCCGCTCGACCTCCGCCTCCAGGTCGACTCCGTGATGCCGTGCCAGGAGCAGGACCTGGGACAAGACATCGGCGAGTTCGGATCGGAAGCCCAACTCCAGCTCATCGGCAGAGTGCCCCTTATCCCTGGCCTGCCCGGAGCGCATGAGGAACATCTGGGTCAACTCGCCGACTTCCTCCTGAAGCTTCAGCAGGAACCACGTGTCATCTCGGATGATCCCGTGCTTGCGGGCATAGGTGCTCGACACCGCTTCGACCGCTTCGGTGAGCTGCCTCAGATCCATGCCGGGAGTGTAGAAGGCGGCTCTGACAACTGCCGGACGCGATCTCATCTCCGCATTGCCGGTGCACGCACTACTGCGACACTGACGGACCCGGCGATCCGCGGTGGCCGTCCTGGGCCCAGGCGGGGCACCCTGTTGCGGCTCAGGACGACCTCGAACTGCGGGGAGTCCCCGCGCTGCCCGGCGGTGATCACGAGGCCGGCGTACAGGCCGGGCATCCACAAGCTCCCCCGGTCTGTCGCACGCCGGCAACCCTCGCCACCATGGTGCAGGCCGGCGGCATCGACGACGTGCGCGCCGCCGCCGACCGGCCGGACACCTCAGCATCACGCCGCTGCCGGCCTCGCCCACCCTCGACAGGAAGCAGAAGCGACGCGGACTCAGCATCGCCGCGTAGCCCGTCGCTGCCGGCGGCAACCAGTTGTTGTTGGCCAGAAGGTTGTCGATGCCGGCTTTCAGCGCGGCGTGCAATGCCACGATTACGACACTGGACGCCGCGCGGGATCCTTCGTGTCAGCGCCGGGGCAGGGCGAGCGCGCATAGGGCGAACGTGATGGCGAATGCTGCCTGGACGAGCATGCAGATCGCCAGCGCGCTCATGTAGGCCTGACCTGTCGGGGCTGTGGAACCGGCCAGGGCCGCACCGAGTAGACCTCCGGCGACGGCGACGCCGAGGCCCATTGCGGCTTGCTGTGTGGTTTGAAGCACGCCGGATGCTGCTCCCGCGGATGCTGGAGGGACCTCGGCGATCATCGCTCCGACGAGCGGCCCGAACATGAAGGCCTGACCGATACCGACTCCGACGAGGAGGGCGGCGAACGTCCACGAGTTCAGGTCGGCACCCTGGAGGAACACGGAGACGGCTGTGATGCTCAGGAGTGCGGCTTGGATGAGTCCGCCGATGGTGAGGAGCCTGCGGAACCCGGAACGGGGCGTGAGCTTCCCCGACCAGATCGACACGGTGAGGAAGCACAAGGAGAACGGCAACAGCACGAGGGCCGCGTGCATGGGAGGCCATCCAAGCCCCGTCTGCGTAGAGATCGCGTAGAGGAATGTGAACGCACCGAACGCGGACTGGAGCATCAACGCCATCATCAGCCCGATCCGGTAGGAGCTGAGTCGAAACAGGGGTGGCGGAACGAGCGGAACGCGGTCACTACGGTGCAGCCGCAACTGCCACCGCCAGAACGCTGCGAAGAGCACCGGCGTTGCCCCCAGCAGCGTCCAGCACCAGACCGGCCAGCCCAGTGCGCCGCCCTGGGAGGTCGGGATCATGAGTGCCAGCAGGGCGAGCCCGAGCAGTGTCGTCCCGATCAGGTCGAGCGACCGGTGGCCGGGCGCACTGGTGTCGGGCAGCCAGCGCAGCGCGGCGCCGAACGCGATCACGCCCATGAGCACGCTCATCGCGAAGACCATGCGCCAGGGGGCACCGAGCAGGGGGACGGACAGCAACAGGCCGCCGAGGACCTGACCGATCGCCGTGGCCCCGCCGGCGGTCGCACCGAACAGCGCGACAGCACGGGCACGTTCGGGCCCCTGGGTGGACGCCGTGATCGTCGCCAGCACCTGGGGAACCATGGCCGCCGCAGAGATCCCGGTGAGAGCCCGCGCGGCGATCAACACGGTGATGCTCGGGGCCAGGGTCGCGACCAGGGAGAACAGGATGAAACCGGCCATGCCGAGCAGGAAGAGTCGGCGTCGCCCGTACAGATCCCCGAGCCTGCCCCCGAGGACCATCGGAACGGCGAACCCCAACGCATACACCGACACCACCAACGACTGCTCGGCAGCCGTGGCACCCAGGGAAGCACCGATGTCGGGCACGGCGATACCCGCCGCCGCGAAACTGGCCACCGACAACAGCAACGCCGACAGTGTCGTCAGGAGCCGGCCCATCCCCAGTCCTGGAGTCGGAGGCTCCGATGGACCCGGTGCAGGCGGCGGCGCGGCACGGTCGTTCTCCCTGCCAGGTTCGCCTGCGCGGGGGGAGAGGTTGTCGTGTGGTGCAGAAGATGTGGCCATGCCGTCGATCTTGAAGGGCTGGTTATCCTGGCACCAGGAGCCTATTTATGGGGGTACTAGCCACTACCTGGATACCGGGTTCTCCGTGCGGGAGGATGAAGACATGACAGAGACCAGGCCCGCCGCGATCCGGCGCGAGCTCGGTGACTTCCTCCGCAGCCGGCGCGAACGAGTGACCCCGCAGCAGGTAGGTCTCCCGTCCACAGGGCGACGGCGGACACCCGGACTACGGCGCGAAGAGGTCGCCGTCCTCGCGGGGGTCGGCGTCACCTGGTACACCTGGCTCGAACAGGGCCGTCCCATCAACGTCAGCATTCATGTCCTGCAGGCGATCGCCCGAGCCCTGCATCTGGATGACATCGAGAGACGGCACCTGCACCAGCTCGCCGGATCAAGTACGCCGAAAGCCGGGCCCACCGAATGTGCCCCAGGACTCACCGCGGCGTTTCAACCTGTCCTGGACAAGCTCGACCCGTTCCCTGCGTGCCTGCAAACGCCGCTGTTCGATGTGGTGGCATACAACCGCGCCTACCGGTTCCTGTTCACCGACCTTGACCTCATCCCACCTGGTGAACGCAACTGCGCGGTGCAGTTCTTCACCGACCCCGACTGGCGCAGCCGCTACATCGACGGTGAGCTGGTTGCCGCCCGGATGGTCGCAAGAATGCGCGCCGAAGTCGGCACCCACCTCGGCGCCCCTGCCGCTGCCGGAGTCGTTGACGACCTCCGGGAACGATCAGAGGAGTTCGCCCGACTGTGGGCCCGTCACGACGTACTGCCCCAGCAGTACGAGACAAAGCGCCTCGACAGCCCTCTTGTCGGGCAGCTTCAGCTGAACTTCGTCTCCACCAGTGTTTCGGAGACGGGACACCGGATGACCGTGATGACGCCGGCCGATGAGTCCACCTCCCTACGTCTGACCCAGATGGCAGACCTCACTGTCGCGACCACGCGGATGTAACACCTGAAGAAGATCGTCGCTCGGGGCGGGGAGGTCGTCCTGGTTGACGGCACCCTCATCCCCACCCAGAGACGCACCGGCGGAGCCAACCGTCCCAACTACTCCGGCAAACACCACCGTCACAACCTGCACGTCCTGGCCCTGACCGCGATCTGTGCGACTTCTCATAAATGAGTAATTCCGCGAGACGCGACCACGGTTCACACAGTGTCCGGTCCGTTCCCAGGCGTCACTCTCAAAACCTCTCGCAAAACCGCCTTCGCAGAACCAGGCCTGCGACAGGTTCTGCGACATGGCCGAGCTCGCCGATCCGGCCACCGCCGCCGAAGTCTTCGACTGCCCGATGTGCGTCGCGCCGGCCGGCAGCGCATGCCGCACCCGGGGCGGCAAGGCCGCCCCGGACTCAAGGCCCCCTGCCCGATTACTGAGAGTTACTTCGGGGCTCATCGCATGGACCCGAGCGGTGGGCCTATTCCGATGGCACCCCTTCTTCACGCGCGTCGTCGGGGCCCAGGCCGGGGGTAGCCGAGCTGGTCGGCGGACTCCTTCGAACCTCCGCAGACCTCAGCGACCTCGCGGGGATCTTCGGCCGTGAGACGCGCCTCAAGGTGTTCGACTTGGTCGGCCGGGTCGTCTCCGGAGATCGGAATGGTCATCCTGAACTGAAGCCAAGGGCGGTTTTCCCCGATCGCGGACCAGCCGGGATGGAACAGGAAGATGGTGATCTGCTCAGGTTCCCAGGGCCAGGCGGAGACGGCGTACAGCTCGCAGTCCCACGTCGTCAGCCAGTCGGTGTGCTCCCGGAGCCGTTCCTCCAGCAGTCTGGCGACCGTTCGGGCCGGCCATTCCCAGCTGTGATCCGTCGTGGCCCGGTGGACCTCTGCCGCGTACTGATCGACGTCGAACCGGAACTCTGGGAGATCGAACTCCTCGGCATCCGGGTTGCGCCAGCCGCTCCAGATCACGTACTGCCCTTGGCGCCTGACTGTCACGTAGACAGCACCGCAGCATCTTTCGGTGCACCCAGCCTCAGCGAGCCGAACCTCACGAGGGACGTCGGTCGCATTTTTCAGCGGCGCGTTCGGGCCCAACAGATAGCGAGGGTCCTCTGCTGGGCCCTCATCGAACACGTCGGTCAGGATGTCTCGTCCGTCGACGATCGGTCGGCATTCCACGCCGGCCCTGGTTCCGAGTGGTGGCACGACGACGCGGAGGGACAGCCGATGCGGTTCTGTGGTCACTGCCTGATGGTCTCGGAGCCAACAGCAGTTGTCAGTCGCGTTCCTGCTTTGGGGGGTTCCGGTGGTAACAGCGGAGGAAACAACGTCAACACAGGTCACCGGCCCCCTTCCAGATTGCGTCCCAGGGTGTGCGGCCTGTACGTCGAAGACCTGGACCTGCGTCTGGATGACGAACATGTGCGTATCCACGGCAAGGGCGGCAGCGTGTGCACTGTGCTGCTGGACGACCGCAGCTACGTCGCCCTGCTCAAGCAGCTACGTCGCCCTGCTCAAGCTGTACCTGGCCCGCTCCGGCTACACCGCCGGGGCGCTGTTCCGGGCCGGCATCAACGGCGCCGGCGGGCCGCTATCCTACGATGCCGCCCACCACCGCCGGCAGACCTACTGCCGCCGCCTCCGGCACCGAGGCCCGTCAGGGCCGCCCTGCCCGACGGCGGCGGGGTGAGCGCCGGGTTGGGCGGTGCCGGCCATCGGCACCGAGACCGATCCGGCTCTTGCCCGGCGACGGGAACGGTGCCCCGTTGAGCAAGCCAGCACGCGCTGGCCACCCTTCGAGGGGCCGGCCCTGGGCCCGGCCAGAGCGGCCAAGGCCACGCGGAGGCGGGTGACCCGGTCGGCGGGGCTTCCACCCGTGATCAACCGCCGACGTCACCAAGGGCGCGGTCCCTATAGGCGGCTCAGGTCGATGGCCTCCGCCATGGCGTTCAGGCCGGCGTCGTTGGGGTGGAGCCGGTCGCCCTCTTGCCCGTCGCGGACGTTGAACTCCGGCCGCAACCGGTCCGGGTCGGTCGGCGAGCGCAGGGCTTGTTCGAAGTCGGCCACCGCGTCGTACTCGCCGCTGGACCTGATCCAGGTGTTCACCTGGTCCCTGACCTGCTCCTGGGCGAACGGTTCCGGGGTGCCGTCCGGGTAGAGCCAGGGGTTGCCCTTGAACGGCATGATCGTGCCGCCCACGACTCGGATCCCGCGGGCGTGGGCGAGCCGGATCAGCTCGCGGTGTCCCGCGATGACCTGCTCGGCGGTGACCACCGGGCCGGGGTAGGTGATGTCGTTGATGCCTTCCATCACGATCACCGTGCGCACTCCCGGCCTGTCGAGCACGTCCCGCTGGAAGCGGGCCAGGCCACTTTCGCCGAACAGCGGGTGGTCAGCGAGAACCTGGTTGCCGGAGATACCGCTGTTCAGCACGGTCAGCGGCCTGCCGGCTGCGACCAGCCGCTCGGCGAGCTGGTCGGGATAGCGGTTGTCGGCGTCGAGGGTGGAGCCGGTGCCGTCGGTGACCGAGTCGCCGAAGGTCACCACCGCTCCTTGGGCAGCGGGGCTCAGCACGTCCACCCCGCTCAGGAAGTACCACGAGTGCGAGCTGTCGGTGAAGGCGGTGCCGCGAGGGTCGGACCGATGGTCGCCGGGTGCCCGGTAACTGGTGGCCGAGGAGATGTCGTGGAAGGTGGCCGGTCCGGTCGCCCCCTGGAAGTAGAGGGTGACGGCCAGCCGGTCCAGCGCCTGGACGGGTAGCGGGATGGGGTCGCTGACCAGTTCCTGACCCGCCGGGATCACCGTGTACGGCCGCAGCGAGAAGGTCGCCGGGCGCAGGGTCGCCGGACGGATGGCGGCCCCGGCGGCGGCCTTGGCCACCGTCGCTCCGCTCACCGTGAGGGGCGCTGTGCCGTACAGGTTGGAGATCTTGATACGGACGGCGACGCCGGCGCCGGTGACCCGGATCACCTGGCGTACCGACTGCCGTTTGAAGCCCGCCTGTGACCAGTTGGACGAGCCCGGCAGTCCGCCGGGCGAGGGCTGCTGCACGGCGGCCGACCAGGCGCCCGTCCAGCGGGGGCCCGCCGTGCTGGCCTGGGCCGGTACGGCGGGGGTGATGAGCGCGGCTGCGGTGGCCAGCGCGGCGAGGGTCTTGGCGAAACGCATGTGAGGGGGATCCTTTGATCAGAAGTCGGCGGCGTGGTCGGCGGCCCACTGCGCGTAGGAGCGCGCGGGGTGGCCGGTGATCCGTTCCACGGTGTCGTTGACGTCGGCCGGCTTGCCGACGGTGGTCGCCATGAGGCCGAACAGCGCGCCCAGGAAGGCGGGATCCATGAAGGCGCTCATCTGCTCCAGCACCGGCTCCGGATCGAGGTCCTCGGTGGTGAGCGGGCGTCCGAGCGCCTGGCCGAGGATGCGGACCTGGTCGGCCTGGGTGAGCGACTCGGGTCCGGTCAGGCTGTAGGTCTGTCCGGCGTGGCCGTCGCCGATCAGTGTCGAGACCGCCACGTCCGCGACGTCCAGCTCGTGGATGGCGCTGAAGGCGGCGTTGATGTACGGCGCGCGGATCACATCACCGCCGGTCAGCTGCATCGCGAACGTCAACGAGTTGATCGCCGGGAACAGCAACCGCAGAAGCGTCCATTCCAGGCCGGAATTGCGGACGGCCTGCTCCACGTCCCAGTGGTACTGGGCGATCACATCCGACTGGGGGTCGATGCCGTCCACCACCGCGCCCGAGGACAGGAAGACGATTCGGGCGACACCGGCCTGCCCGGCGGCGGCCAGGAGCGGCGCCGGGTCCATGCCGTACTGCAGGACCAGCAGGATCGCGGTCACGTCCTGGAGGGCGGTGGGGAGAGTTTCCGGCTTGGTCAGGTCGGCCCGGGCCAGCTCGACACCCTGCGGTAGACCTGCCTGCTCGGGGCTGCGGGTCAACGCCCGGACGGGATGGCCCGCTGCGTGCAGCGCTTCGACGGCCTGGCGGCCGAAGTGGGCGGTGGCACCGGTAACCAGGTACATGAGGACTCCTCTTCAAGGGGCGACCAACAGGCGAACTTTATCAGAACGGAATACTTTGTTCCATAATTGGGGCTCCACCCCGGACTCGGCAGCTCCATGGCCTGATCAGCGTTTTCTGGCCAGAGTGACGCCGTCGCGGACGGGCAGCATGACCACATCCAGGCGTCCGTCACGGCTGAGAGCCTTGTTCACGCGCCGCATCGCCTGATGATCGTCGTCCTGGAAGGCCGGGTCGAGGACCCTGCCACCCAAGAACACATTGTCAAGAACGAGAAGGCCGCCGGACGCGAGCCGCGGCACGATCTCCTCGTAGTAGCGGGGGTAATTGCCCTTGTCCGCGTCGATGAAGGCGAAGTCGAAGGCTGGTTCTTCGGGCAGCGCCCGGAGCGTGTCGAGGGCCGGGCCGATCCTGAGGTCGATGCGGTCATCGACGCCCGCGCGTCGCCAGTACGGCCTGGCGATGGAGGTCCATTCGCTGCTCACGTCGCAGGCGAGCAGGTAGCCGTCGGCGGGCAGCGCGCGAGCGATGCACAGCGAGGAGTACCCGGTGAACACGCCGATCTCGATGGCCCGGCGTGCACCCGAGAGCCGGACCAGCATCTCCAGCAGCGCCCCCTCGTCGGCCGTGACCTGCATTCCGGCGGCGCGACCTGTCGCCTCTCGCGTCGTTTCGGCCAGCTCGGTCAGCAGCTCGCCGGCCGGTGTGCAGTGTGCCCGCAGGTAGTCATCGACGGCCGGAGCGACGATCTCGAGAGCATCGCCGGAGCCCGGGTCGGTCCAGTCGACGCGGATCTCCTCCTGGGTGGCGAAGCGCAGCAGGTGCCGGGTGATGACGTCCTGCACGCCGATCAGCGAGTCGAGGTCCACGGCGGCGGCGATCAGGACCAGTTCCCGCTGGGAGGAGGCCAGCGAGCAGGCGCCGGAGCGGAAGGTGATCGTTCCTCTGCCGGCGCCGGTGTGCTCCACGTCGGCCTTGTGGCCCATGTGTGAGATCAACTGTTTGGCGTAGCGCTCGGGGCGATCGGTTGCGACATGTGCCGTTGACAGAGGCATGCGGAGTCCAAGTATCTAGATTATTCGACGCTTTCGGTGCCGGGCAGTCTGCCAACGGCGTGAGCGATTTGTCAAAAGCGTCGAAGTTCCTGGACACTTACGTCATGACAGATGAGCAGCTCCTCGCCCTGCGCTCATCCGCGCAGTACAAAGCACTCGGCCACCCGTTGCGCCACCGCATGGTGAACCTGCTACGCCAGCGCCCCGCCACCTTGGGCGAGCTGACCTCGGCACTCGATTCCACCAAGGGAACGGTCGGCTACCACGTGCGCATCCTGCGCGAGGCCGGGCTCGTCCGCCTCGCGAGCACCCGGCAGGTCCGTGGCGGCACCGAACAGCGCTTCGAGCTGATCAACAAGGGATTCCAGCTCGATGAGGAGACCGGGGCCAGGTTCCTCCACGACGCGGCCCTGGCGGAGATGTCCCCCGTCCGTCCCGGCGACCCCGGCCACACCGTGCTGCACCACCTCTGGCTCACCCCCGAAGAGGCCCGCGCGCTGGCCGAACGACTCGAAACGTTCGACCACGGCTACGAGCCGCACGGGGCCGCAGGGCACAGAACCGAGGCCTACGGACTGCTCCTCAGCCTCTATCGAGCCGACATCCCCCGCCTGCCTCCGGAAGATCACATGAGATAGTGCAGCCAACCCGCCCCAGCGAGCCTTCCTCGTCGAGGTCAGGCCACCCAGTCGTGGCGACCCCCGTGCAGGCCCTCCGCTCCCGAAGGTGTCCCCAGCCCCAAAATGGCCAGTGACCTCTGACGGAGATGTTTCCAGCTGCCGCGATCGGGTCGGTGCTCAGCGGGCCGAGCAGTCGATGTCGCATCGGAACCGAAATCCCGACGATGTTGATCTTGATTGGCTGGCGCACAGACGGGCAAGCGTCTGGCGTGGGGGCGCGCCCCCCGGCGGAAGTCGCCGGTCAGTCGGTTCGGTGTGGCGGCCCGTAAACGTCGTCGAGGCGGTGCGGGCTGGGGCAGGGGCGGCGCGCCGTCCGTGGCCCGGCAGGACTGGAGGAAGTAGGCGAGCAGGCGGCGAGAGGCGGCCAGGGACGCCTCCGGGGACTGCCGCACGACGCCGCTGTTCGCCAGGAGCAGGAGGGTGACGTCGCTGGGATCGAAGTCCTTGCGCGACTGCCCTGTGTTCTTCGCACGTTGTACCAGCTGGGCGAGTCCTGCCTCGGCGCGGGCGTGCTCGCGATGGAGGTCGGGATCGTCGGGAGACTCCTCGAGGAACGCGGCGCTGAACCCGCGGTCTTCGGCCTGCATCCTGCACACCTTGGTGAGGGCGGAGCAGAGACCGCGCCCGGGATCGTCGTCCCGTAGGGCCTCGTCCAAGGCTGCGACGCACTCGGAGAACTGCTCGGAGAACGCCGCGGCGATCAGCGAGCCCCGGGTCGGGAAGTGCCGGTAGAGGGTGGCGGCGCCAACGCCGGCCCTGCGGGCGATGGTGCTGGAGGGTACGTCGGTGCCGTTGAGGGCGTACGCCTCGCGGGCGGCCCGGAGGAGCCGGGCGCGGTTGTGCCGGGCGTCGGCTCGCTGCCCCCGGACGGGGGGCTCGGAGGCGGACGAGGGCGGGTTCCGAGACGGCTGAACAGGCATGTCTCTCACTTAACCACAAATGGAAGAGGTCATCCGCTTAGCGGGATTAGCCTGCTCTGGTGCCGCGGCATCGAGGTCACCGAGGACGTCTGAGCCTCGTTGTTCGGCAGCCACTTCCCCTTTCATGCGCGGCAAACGCCCCAAGGAGACCTCATGCGTGCAGTAGAGATCACCGACTTCGGTGGTCCGGAGAACCTCAAGCTGGTCGACCGGCCGGACCCGACCGCCGAGCCGGGCCATGCCGTATTGGCGGTGGCAGCGGCCGGGGTCGCGGAGTCCGTGTTCTCGGAAGTCACCGGCGGGGGTTGTGACCTGGCTGGGACCGGATTCCCGGAAGTCACGACCGGAGTGTACTTCCGGGAAGACGTTGTTCTCGGAAGTTTCCGCCAACCGTCACGTTTGATCAGGTCGCCGGGCGGCGCCCGTGGATCCACGGGCGCCGCCGATGCCGCGGTATACCTCGGACCGGGATGGGCTGGAGGCCGTCGCGCATGCGGCTGGTGCAGCGGCGGCCGTCCAGGTGGTCGAGTCCGTGGGCGACCAGCCGGGCCGGACGAGCTCGCCCTCCTTGGGCGCCGTCGCGGGCGCGGCCCGGAGCCGACAGGCTCGATCAGCCGATCGGTGGTGCGAGGTACTCCAGCGCATAACCGTCGCCGGAGGCGGTTACGCGGGCGATGCCGGGTGAGTCGAGGTGGGCGCCGGCTACGAAGTGGTGTGGTTGGGCCAGTTGTTCGAGGAGTGCCGCCCGCGCGGCGCGGGCCTGGGACTGGTCGCCGTCGAGCTCCCAGGACACGTTCGGCTGATCGAATTGGAGCGTGGGAACGTGAACGGTGTCGCCCCAGGCGAGAAGGTGGCCGGTGCCGCTCCTGACCTCGTAGACGGTGTGACCGGGTGTGTGGCCCGGTGTCGGGATCGCGGTGGTCCAGTCGTTGATCGCGACCTTCTCCGACACGGGTACGACCCGGTCGCGGATCGGCTCGAGCCGCCCGGTGAACACCGAGGTGTCGCCCGCGCCGATCCACACGCGCTCGAGTTTGGTGAACGCCTCTGAACCGTCCGGCGCGATCAGGCCGCTCACGTGGTCTTCGTGTTTGTGGGTGATGGCCACATCGGTGACATGCGCGCGGTCGATCCCCGCTTCGTCGAGCGCGTCGTAGATCAATCCCATGGTGGGGTCGTGCCAGGCGTTGGACGCGCCGGTGTCGATGAGAACCGACCGCGTGCCGTCGGTGACGAAGAAGGCGTTGACCGACAGCCGCAAGTTGTCGCCGGCCAGCGGGACGGCGGCCGGCAGCTCATCGAGCGTGCGCCCGTCCTCGTCGCGGAGCCGTGTCGGCGGCATGTCGATGTACCCGTCTCGCAACGAGATCACCTGCAGATCGCCGAATTCGAACGTGGCATGGTGCCGGCCACTCGAGATCAAACGCATGGAACCTCCGTCGTGTTGGGCGCGCATCGCGCGTCTCCTATAAAAGAACATATCTCCTATAGAAGAAACTCTACACTGTGGGCAGCGAGGTACTCATCGATCGAGGAGCACAGTGGTCGAGCAAGACGGAAACGCGGCCGAACTACAGCACGGTGACGACCTGGCCGGCGCGTTCGGCGGTAACGTGCGGCGACGCCGCGAGGAGGCGGGCCTGACGCTGGAGCAGCTGTCCACACAGTCGTCGGTCAGCCGGGCGATGCTGTCCAAGGTCGAACGCGGTGAGAAGAGCCCGACGATCGGCGTCGCGTCCAGGATCGCCCACGCGCTCGACGCGTCGCTCTCGGACCTGATCGGTGCGCCGGCTGCTGCCGCGTCCGGTGTGGCCGTTGTCATGCGCAAGAACCATCGCCCCGTTTTCCGTGACCCGGAAACCGGCTTCGAGCGGCACATGGTGTCAGCGGCCCCGGGCGCGGGAGGAGCCGAGATGGTCGTCCACTACCTCCCCGCGCAGGTCTCTACCGGGCTGCTGCCCGCGTATCCGCCGGGTACGGAGAAACAACTCGTGGTGCTCGAAGGCACCCTCACCGTCGCGATCGGCGGGATCAACGAGACCCTGAACGCAGGCGACTCCCTGTTCTTCCAGGCCGACGCGGACCACGGCTTCGCCAACCGAACGGACGCTCCCTGCGAATACATCATGGTCATCTCGCGCAGAACCTGATCGGCCGCAGCTTGCGGGCCTGGACAAAGCCGGCTGGGGCATCGCCCCCAGCACTCAGCTGACCTGCGGCTCAGCGCTTATCGAGAAGTCTCGTCGGAATATGACCACAACCTCGAAGCGAACACAGGTAGAACGCGGGATCACCGCCTACTCTGCCCCTCGCCGCAGCCATAGGAGTTCTGGGCTTACCCGGGCGGCCTGGCGCCTCGAGCGCGAGGCCGCCAAGCAGAGAAGACGTCAGTAGTGACAGACCCGACAGACAATCCGATCCGGCGCCGGCGCGCTGGAAGCATGCGCTGAGCTCATGTTTAAGGCAACTGAAAGTGTCGCTGCCTAACGTTCTGCGCGGGAAACTTCAACCGCAAGGAGTGACATGAAGGTAATCGCAGCTATCGCCGCCACGATGGTGCTCGCCTCCTCCCCGGCCGCGGCCGAACCCGAGGAGAGCGACCGGGAGATCCCCCTGGCACACATCGAATACACGACCGGTCTCACCGTGAGCTTCTCCGACAGCCAGCCCTCCAACGAAGTGGGGATGTCCCAGCTCGGGATCATCGGCCGCGCGCCGCTCATCGCCTGGGATCGGAGCAACAGCTATCTGCAGACCTACCTGGAGATCACCCCGCCCGACGTGCCGGTGCCCCAGCGCCTCGTCGATGACCACGGCACCGACCTCCCCGCCGAGCTGCAGCGGCGGCGGATCACCAGCGAGCCGGTCACCGTACGCGGCCTGACCGCTCCGGCCAGCGCCGTGCTCTCCGCCTCGTGCACCGACGAGCACTGGAGCTGGAACCGCTGGCACGACAAAGCCCAGGCCGGCCTGGCTCCCAAGTCGTACACCACCCATGACTTCGGCGGTTTCAAGGAGCGTCGCGCGGAGAGCTTCATCTTCAACTGCCTGCCGGCGGACTCGCCGAGTTCCCTGTGGGCCCAGCACCGGCTTTACTACTGGAACGGCACCAGTTGGTGGAAGCATGCGGACGAGAAGGTCGGCCCTGGGCTTCAGGCGGAAGAGATCAAGGGCAAGGTCAAGCGCCACCGCAAGGTCACCTATAACGACAGCTGGGGGTCCAGCCCTAACTGCCTCGGTGGGGCTTGCAAGTACACCCGTGAGGGACGTTTCACCAGCTGACGGGTGACCGGTCGCCTGCGGAAGGCTCAGCCGTACGATGAAGAAACCCCAGCCTGGCTGTGCCCGGCTGGGGTTTCTGCGCTGTGCGCCGCCGGCGACCCGAACCCCGTTCAGGTTGAGTTGTCGGGTTCCGCCTTCGATGTCGCTGAACGACATCCGCAACCGCTCGACGCCGACTGTCCAATCGACCTCGACGTGCTCGATCCACCGTCCGGTGTCAGGCTGAGTACGTTCGATTCTTCGCGCCTTGGAGGTTTTGATGCGTGCAGGCGTCGTGGTCATCGCACACCCCGGTGCGGAGGACCTCGCTGTACAGGCCGAGGAGTTGGGCCTGCACAGTTTCTGGCTCTACGACACCCCGATGGTCCACGGCGACCCCTTCGTCGCCCTGGGACTGTGTGCGAAGGCCACCAGCCGCATCAGGCTCGGCATCGGCGTGACCTCACCGGCGCTGCGCTCGGCCCCGGCCGCCGCGAGCGCGTTCGCCAGCCTCAACGCCCTGGCACCAGGCCGGATCATCTGCGGGATCGGCACCGGAAACACCGCCCGGCGCACACTGGGCATGCGGCCGACCACAGCAGCCACGATGGAGAACTTCACCAGCGCACTGCAGAACCTGTGCGCCGGACGCACCATCGAGTACCGCGAAGGTGACCGGGTCCGCAACGTCCGATTCCTGCACACCGGGGCGCACGCGAACACGGCCGACCCGATCGAGTTCGTCGTGGCCGCGCTGCCAGGACCGAAGGCCGCCGCCGTCGCCGGCCGCCGCGGCACCGGCCTGATCTCCTTCGGCCTGCTGGACCCCACCGCCTGGCAAGCACTTCATGACGCCCGCCGCCACGCCGCCCACGACACGCCACGCGCCCCCGACTCCCGCATGGACTCCTACGTGGTCACCGCGCTGCACATACTCGACGAGGGCGAGGACCCCCGCGGCGACGCGGCCCGGGACGCAACTGGCCACATCGTCCTGTCGCTGCTGGCCTTCGCCGCCGACACCGCCGCCGACGCACGCGCTTTCGCCGAGCAACTCGGCCCCGAGGAACGCGAGGCGGTGCGGCGACTCCTCGACCGGCGCGGCACCACCGCCACCGCACCCGACCGGCACACCAAGCTCTACCCCAACTGCCTCGAACGCATCGCACCGGAGGACCGGGACCTGATCCTGCCCTCACTGATGGACACCCTGGCCTTGGTCGGCACCCGCAACGACCTCCGCGCCCGCATCACCATCCTGGAACAGGCCGGCGTCGACGAACTGCTCATCCAGCCGGTGATCGACCCACCGACCGAGATGGCCCAGCTCGCGAAACTCCTCACCTGAGCGGACCCGCCAGCCGTGCGCACGTGGTTCACCGACAACAAGAATCACAGCACCTGGAGGAATCCCCCTGCTCGCATTTCAGCACAGCGCGAGCAGGCCGTTACCAGACAAGGTGGCGATTTCCGCCAATCGAAACGCTCAATCACGGCAACCAGGCCGTACGCCTGTGTCTCCCGTGCCTAATGGGCCACAATGGCCTGATGTCTGCTATGCCCGAGAAGTATGTTGAGACCGCATCATCGCCCCGATTCAACGACTACAACAGGATGGCCGAGGGGTACACGACCGAGAACGAGACCAGCCTCACAAATGCGTACTACGAGCGTCCCGCGATGCTGGAGCTCGCCGGGGACGTGGCCGGCCGGCGGATCCTCGACGCCGGCTGTGGCTCAGGCCCTCTGTTCTCCGAGCTGCGTGATCGAGGCGCCATCGTTACCGGCGTCGACGCGAGCGCCGGGATGCTGGAGGTGGCCCGACGGCGGCTGGGCGCCGACGCAGATCTGCGGGTCGTCGACCTGGCCGGCCCGCTGCCCTTCCCCGGCGACGCGTTCGACGACGTCATCGCGTCCCTGGTGCTGCACTACCTGGAAGACTGGGGACCGACACTGGCCGAGCTGCGACGCGTGCTCAGGTCTGGTGGCAGACTCCTCGTCTCGGTCGACCATCCTTTCTCCGTCGCTCTCTTTCAGCACATGGCCGGGGAAAGGCCCAAGTACTTCGAGACCCGTAACCGGACCGAAGAATGGACCATGGGTGGGCAGACCGTCCAGATGAGCTTCTGGAGCCGGCCGCTGCACGCGATGACCGAAGCCTTCACCGCGGCCGGCTTTCGCATCAGCGTCATCAGCGAACCGCCGTTTGTGCCGGAAGCCCGCGAACTGTTCCCCGAGGAGTTCCGCGAGATCACCGGCACGAGGTTCCTGTGCTTCCTGTTCTTCGTTCTAGAAGCCGGCTAACGGCGCCTCGTCACGATCATGCAGAAGGACTACGCGAACAATGTCCGCGCCCACGCGTAGTCGAGCTTGCCCACGGGCGTCCGCCTGATCTCGGGCACGATCCGCAGCGCTCGCGGGATCTTGTAACCCGCGAGCCGTCCGCAGCAGTGCTCGGCCAGCTCCTCCAGCGTCACCTCACCTGCGACCACTGCTGTCACCCGCTGGCCGAACCGTGGGTCGGGCGTGCCGACCACCAGCGCGTCGTACACCTTCGGGTGGCTGCGCACGGCGATCTCCACCTCCTCGGGGAACACCTTCTCCCCGCCGGTGTTGATCACCATCGAGCCCCGGCCGAGCATGAGCGCGGTGCCGTCCTCGTGCAGGATCGCCTGGTCGCCCTGCAGCGCCCAGCGGGTCCCGTCCGGCCCGGTGACGAAGGTGCTCGCCGTCTTCACCGGATCCTTGTAATAGCAGAGTGGGATGTTTCCTGACCTGGCCAGCACGCCCTGCTCGCCCGGCCGTACCGGCAGGTGATCGGGGCCAAGCACGGCGAAGCCGGGGCCTAGCGCGAACCTGGGCCGCTCCTCCTCGGCGGCGGCCCCGATCGCGCCCGTCTCCGACCCGCCGTAGTTGTCGACGATCATCACGTCGGGCAGCGCCGCGCGGATCCTCTCGCGCGTCGTCGCCGATAGCGGCGCCCCGCCCGACCCCACCGAGAAGACCTCCAGCTTGTACGGCCGGCGCCCCAGCTCGTCGGCGACCGGCCTGGCCATGCCGTCCCCCACGAACGACAGCACC
This sequence comes from Streptosporangium brasiliense, assembly GCF_030811595.1. Lineage (NCBI taxonomy): Bacteria > Bacillati > Actinomycetota > Actinomycetes > Streptosporangiales > Streptosporangiaceae > Streptosporangium > Streptosporangium brasiliense. The sequence goes on along the minus strand of NZ_JAUSRB010000002.1, from coordinate 7,022,614 downwards.
TGCGACCGCTCGCGCTCGGCCAACTCCAGCACCGCGGCCGGATCGAAGTGCCGCCCCGTCCACAGGACCACCGTGCCGCCCGCCGACAGGCAGATCCAGGTGCTCCACTGCCCGTTGCCGTGCATCAGCGGCGCGTGCACCTGGAAGAGCAGCCCCTCGGCCCCGAAGCGCAGCTCCGAAACATCCGCGATGGGCCCCGAGTAGACGCTCATCGCCGCGAGGTAGATGTCCTCCGAACGCCACAACACGCCCTTGGGCAGCCCGGTCGTGCCGCCGGTGTAGAGGATGTACGGGTCCTCTCCCGACCGCGGCCCGAAGTCCCTGCCGCCCGGCACGCCCGCCAGCGCCCGCTCGTACGGCTCGCCGAAGGCCAGCACGGGACCGTCGAAAGGCGCCCTGGCCAGCAGGTCGGCCTCGCCCAGCAGCGCCACGCAGTCGGCGTCGCCGAGCAGATGGGCCAGCTCCCGCTCGACGTAACGGTAGTTGACGTTGACCGGCGCCACCCTGGCCTTGAAGCAGCCGATCATGCTCTCCAGCCATTCCGCGCGGTTCCAGGACAGGATGCCCACGTGCTCGCCCGGCCGTACCCCTTGGACCTGGAGCCAGTGCGCCACCCGGTTGGCACGCTCGTCCAGCTCGCGGTAGGTCAGCCGGACCTCGCCCGCGACCAGCGCGAGCCGGTCGGGCACCGCATCCGCGGCGCGTTCGAAGACGTCCGCGAGGTTGATCATCGCGCCTCCAGGACGATCGGGAAGGATGTGACACCGCGCACGAACGAGTTGCGCATCAGCCGCGGCCCCTCCGCGTCGGCCCACGCGGCCGAGCCGACCCTGGCCACCCATTCCTCGAAGAAGATCTTCAGCTCCAGCCTGGCCAGCGCCGCGCCGAGGCAGAAGTGCGTGCCCAGGCCGAAGGCGATGTGGCCGCCCGGCTTCCTGGTCACGTCGAACACGTCGGGATCGGCGAAGACCGCCGGGTCGCGGTTGGCCGAGCCGTACATGAGCAGGACCTGCTGGCCCTTTCTGATGATGTGACCATGCAGCTCGGTGTCGCGGGTGGCGGCGCGGCACATGTTGAGGATCGGGGTGCTCCAGCGGATGAACTCCTCGACCGCGCTCTCCACCAGCGACGGGTCCTCGCGTAGCAGCCGCCACTGGTCCGGGTGCCTGATCAGCACGTCGATGGCGGTGGCGATCACCGTGCGGGTGGTCTCCGCGCCGCCGTCGAGCAGCAGCAGCGCCTCGTTGGCCAGGTGCTCGTCGTCGTAGTCGGGCCGTACCGACCACAGCGATATGAGGTCGTCGTGCGGGCACTTGCGGCGCTCGGCGGCCAGGTCGAGCACGGCCAGGCCGAACTCCCCGGCGGCGACTGCGGCCTCGTGAGTGACGTAGCGCAGGCCGCCCCCCGCCGCGATCGTCGTCTCCGACCAATGCTTGAGCTTGGGCCAGTCGGCGTCGGGGAAGCCGAGCAGCCAGCCGATCATCTGGGCGGGCAGCGGCGCGGCCAGCGCAGGCACCGCGTCCACCGTGCCCTCCTCCAGCGCCTGGCCGATCTTCTCGACCACCACCGCCCTGATCCGCTCGGCGTAGCGTTCGTGCACGTAGCGCGGGGTGAAGCGGCGGTAGACGAGGCGGCGGCGCTCCGCGTGCTGCGGATCGTCTAGGCCGATCATGGAGGGGTCGGACGGCAGCTGCGGACGGTAACCGCCGGTGCTGGTCCAGAGCTTGGGATCGCGCTCGATGGCGGAGACGTCGGCGTGGCGGGAGATGCCCCACAGGTCGTTCGCCTCGTCGTAGTGGATGGGGGAGTGCTCGCGCAGCCAGGCGTACAGCGACCAGGGGTCGTCCGCGTACATGTCGCCGTCGAGCAGGTCGATGCCGGTCCGGTGGCCGGCGGCCGTGGCTTTCCTGTCCGCGATCGCCGCTTCCGTGGTCCTGAACAGTTCGCTCATGCTCCGCCCCTGACCAGCCGGCCGGGCAGTGCCCCGGTGTGCTCGCCGTGGGAGAAGGTCTGGGTGCCGCCGACGAAGGTGGCGACGTAGCCGTCGGCCCGCTGGATGAGCCTGCGTCCGCCCGCGGGCAGGTCGTGCACCATTCGCGGGCGGTGGTTGCCGACCCGCTCGAAGTCGATGAGGTTGAGGTCGGCCTTCATACCGGGGGAGATCGTGCCGCGGTCGTGCAGGCCGTACAGCCGGGCGGTGTCGCGTGACATCAGCTTGACGACGTGCTCCAGCGGCAGCCGCGCACCGCGCGAGCGGTCGCGCGCCCAATGGGAGAGCATCGTGGTGGGCATGGAGGCGTCGCAGATGAAGCCGCAGTGCGCGCCGCCGTCGCCGAGCCCGAGTACGGCCTGCGGGTGCAGCAACATCTCACGCTGGGGATCCAGGTTGCCATTGGCGTAGTTGAGTATCGGCAGCAGGAAGATCGCCTGGCCGTCGTCCTCCAGCATGAGGTCGTACAGCAGCTCGAGCGGTTCGCGGCCCTGGCGCTCGGCCTGGGCCTTGACGGAGGTGCTGGGGTGCGGTTCGTAGTCCGGGTTTTCGGGATTCAGCGGGTAGAGGCGGTCGGTGAAGCCGCGGCAGAGGGCCGCGAGTATGTCCTCGTCTTTCGGGATCTCGTGGAGGATGCGGTGCTTGACCTGGGGGTCGCGCATGCGGTGGACACGCTCGTGGCGCGGCAAGGTGGAAATTTCCTGATATGAGGGGTGATCGGCGAAGGCGTGCAGCGCCTCCAGACCGATCAGCATCCCGAACGGCCGGCAGGCCACCTGCGGGTGCAGCCGCGCCACCTTGGCCGACTCGCTCAGCAGCTCACTCCACAGGTCGGGCACCGAGTCGATCTGCAGCAGCGCGAAGGTCACCGGCCGGTCGATCGCCTCGGCCAGCCTGCTCATCCAGGCGACCTCCTTCATCGGCGCGTTGGCGTCCTCGCCCGCAGCTCCGGCCGGTGCGATCTCGTAGACGCCCCTGCCGAGCTCGCGCAGTGCCTCGCCGATGCCGAACAGTTCGTCCTCGGCCGCGAACGTGCCTGGCACAGGCTCGCCGTCGATCGCCTTGTGCGCCAGCGTCCGGCTCGTCGAGAACCCGAGCGCCCCGGCCTCGATGCCCTCCTTGACCAGATGCTTCATCCTGGCGATGTCGTCGGGTGAGGCAGGTTCGTTGCGCGCGCCGCGCGCGCCCATCACGTACGCGCGCAGCGCCCCGTGCGGCACCTGGGTGCCGATGTCGAGCACGTGCGAGTGCCGCTCCAGCGCGTCGAGGAACTCGGGGAAGCTTTCCCACTCCCAGGCGATGCCCTCGGACAGAGCGGTGCCGGGAATGTCCTCGACACCCTCCATGAGGCCGATCAGCCACTCGCGCTGGTCCGGCCTGGCCGGGGCGAAGCCGACCCCGCAGTTGCCCATGACCACGGTGGTGACGCCGTGCCAGCACGAGGGACCGAGCAGCGGGTCCCAGGTGGCCTGGCCGTCGTAGTGGGTGTGCAGGTCGACGAAGCCGGGCGTGAGCAGCAGCCCGTCCGCCTCGACGGTGCGCCGGGCGCGCCCCGGCCGGTCCGCGCCGTTCTGGCGGGCGACCTCGGTGATGCGGCCGCCGGTGACGGCGACGTCGGCGGTGTACGGCGGGGCGCCGGTGCCGTCGACGACGGTGGCGGCGCGAATGACAAGATCGTGCATGGTCAGCTCCGGTGTGGGAGTGTCACGGAGCCGCCGCATCGCTCGCGCCGACGATTTGGCGGTCATAAAGAAATTTCCTGATATGTCCGGCGCCAGCGCCGGACATATCAGGAAGGACTCTGGGTGGGTGTCACCCCTCTCAGGCCGTCGCGGCCGTAGGCGGGTTCGAGCCAGGAGGAGAAGTCGGGGCCGCGGCGCAGCGAGTGGCCGCCGTCCACGTTGATGACCTGGCCGGTGATCCACGAGGCCTCGGGCGACAGGAGGAAGGCCGCCAGCGCGGCCACGTCCGCCACCTCGCCCACCCTGGGCAGCGGGGTGCAGGCCTGGTAGTCGGCCAGGATCGGGTTCTCCGCGTCGGTGATGATCGATACCATCTCGGTGCGGATCAGGCCGGGACGGATCGCGTTCACCCGGACGCCACTGGGGCCGAGCTCGTCGGCGGCCAGCATGCACAGGTGGTCGATGCCCGCCTTGGCCACGCCGTACGGGCCGAACCAGCGGTGGGTGTTGGAGGCGGCGATCGAGGAGATCGCCACGAACGAGCCGCCGCCCGCCGCGGCCATCAGCGCGGCGGAGTGCTTGAGCGCCAGCATGGTGCCGGTCAGGTTCGTCGCGATGACCTTCTGCCACTCCTCGATCGGCAGCCGGGTGATCGGGCCCAGCCAGCCGGAGCCGCCCGCCGAGGCGACCACCCCGTCCAGACGGCCGCCCGCGTGCTCCCACGCCCGCCGTACGGCCGCCGCCATCTGCTCCTCGTCGGCCACGTCGGTCACCACGTAGCTCGCCTTGCCGATCTCCGTGCAGGCGGCGGCCAGCCGGCCCTCGGTGCGGCCGCAGATGGTCACGGCGGCGCCTGAGGCGGCAAGGCGCTTGGCGACGCCCAGCCCGATGCCGCTGCCGCCGCCGGTGACGAGCACTCCCTGGCCGTCGAGGTTCATGGCTGCTCCCTCCACAACGGTTCGTCAACGGTGAAACCGACCGGGCCGCCCCACCGGTTGCGGTAGCTCACCAGATGCACCGGGCGGCGGGGCGCGACGCCCCAGCGGCCAGTCGGGTAGCCGAACGTCACCGTGCACGCCAGCTGCCAGCCCTCGTCGTCGGGCACGCCGAGCACGCTCAGCGTCTGCTCGGGGTAGAAGATGCCGAGAATGCTGGTGAGGGCGGTGCCGACGGCATGCGCGCGAGCGGCGAGCTGGGCGTTCCAGACGGCGGGGAAGATCGAGCCGCCGCCGCTCGGGTCGTGCTGCACGAAGGCGAACAGCATCAGCGGGTAGTTCTCGAAGTTGTCGGCCAGGTGCTGCGCCGAGGCGAAGACGCGGCGGGCCTGGTCGTCGGCCTGCTCCAGCAGCGGCCTGTAGTAGCTGTCGAACAGCTGGCGCAGCCCGTCCCGGTAGAGCGGGCCGAGCTCGGCCTTGACCTCGGGGGAGTCGACCAGCATGAAGCGCCAGTTCTGCTGGTTGCCCCCGCTGGGGGCGCGCACCGCGGCGTCCAGGACGGCGCGCTGCACCTCGAGCGGGATCGGGTCCGGCTTGACCCGGCGCATCGCGCGCGTGGTGTAAAGAGCCTCGAAGACGTCCATGCTCATCGGTCGCTCACCACTCCTCATTCGCTCCATCAGGCCAGTACCCCCGCCTCGCGCGGCTTCCGTGCCTTCTCCTCGTGCAGGCACCAGGATGTTGATCGGCGGCGTCGGCTTGTCGCCCTCGCGGCGACCACGTCGGCCTGCTCTGTCAGCTCCTTGAAGGCGGCCACCCCGTCGGGGGACTTCAAGTCCAGCCCGATCGTGTGCTTGCCGCGGTCCATCACATCGGCGCGCGGCTTGTCGGAGACCGCCTTGACGCGGTCGACGCGCAGCACCTCGGCGCCGTGGTTGGCGAACATCATCCCGGCGAACGGGCCCGGGGCGAGCCCAGCCAGCTCCAGCACCCAGCCCAGAGGACCTTCAGGCATGGACATCTCCTCGACTCTAAGTCCGTACAGCTATCGCAAGCAAGCGCTTGGTGATATGACTGTTCCGTGACAGGCCGATCACGGTCAAGGAAGTGCTCTTGCTGCGGGGGGCCAGAGCCGACGCCGCCGCCCAGCCCCCTGCCGTACGGGAATCCGGCCTGGGGCCTGGCGGCATGGGTGATGAGACAGCTGCCCATCTGACCTGAGCGGTCCGCTCCTTGACGTGGCCCGGCGCCATCCGCGCCCACCGGCAGACCTGCTTGGCGGAGTGCACGGGTGACGGATCCCGGAGATGGGCCGTCAACCTTGGCGGTCCTCCAGTTCGTCTGCTCGACGGAGGTCCTTGGGGCGGCCCAGGGCGCGGCGCATCTGGATCAGGTCTTCTCGGGAGACGTAGTGAACTTCCAGGCCGCCGGGGTCGACTGCGGTGATCGCGCGGTCGAGGAACCCTCGGACGTGAAGGTTTCCCCAGGGGAGCGTCGGGGTGCAGCAGTCGCCGCTGGCTCCAGGTGAGGTGAACTGCACTTTGGGGCGGAGAAAGGAATCCGGGTGAATTGCCATGGGGTTGCCCGTTTCATCGGCGAGTTGGGCGTTGACGAAGGTGAAGGCAGCCGCCAGGGCTGGGGCGTGGGCCGGGTCGCCGTCCCAGAGCAGGTCTAGATCGCCGGTCAGTTCGGTTGATCCATGCATGATGCCGGCGACTTGCCCGATCACTACGACCCGGATGCCGTTGTGGTGGAAGGCTTCGAGTAGAGGGAACGGGTTGAACCCGAGGGCGTCGTCGGTGTTGATCGTGCCGGCGTCGTCGTCGGCGTCCTGGTGGCCCAGGCCGGTGGCCGCCCGGTTCAGGGCCAGTTCACGGGTGCGTCGTGCGGCGGTGCGGAGTCGTTCCAGCGGTTCGTCGATCATCTGATTCATGCAACACCGACTGCACTCCTGGCGCACTCGAATTTCGTAGGGTCTGGCCGGGGCCCTGGTGGTAATCGCGGAAAATCCAACGGGTATCGCTGACCAGCGTCGACGTGGAGCCCTTGGGCAAGGTCAGCGGCATCCTCGGCCCGGCCCACCGCACCCACCAGCCGGCACACCAGTCCTGCGATGCCCTCAGACCAGGGCAGGTCAGGGGCATATCCGTTGGATTTTCCGCGATTACCACCGGCACCCCTTGAGGGGCGGCAAGCGACGGCTACGTTCCGGCCCGCCCGGGACGCGGCCGGGGGTGACGGCCGCGATGGCTTCGGCACCGGGTTGGACATAGCGCATGGCGGTGCGCGGGTTCTTGGGGCGGGTCTGCCCATGATGAGCTGGAGGGGCACCTCGGTGTCGCTGAGGTGGACGGCGGCGCTGTGCCGGAGCTGGTGCAGATCGAGCCCGGCGTACTTGTCGAGCAGGACGCGGGCCCGGTCATAGCCGAGGCGAGCGCGGCGCCGATCTCGGTGAGGGGCCGGTCGCGGCCGAGCGGGAGGATCGCCTGCTCGGCCCGCTGTCATGATCGCTCATGTACGTGATAACAGACGGTTACCACGTACATGAGGCGGAGGATCAGGGGTGTCACTTTCGAAATAACCTGCACGGATGCCCAAAGTGCTTGCATTGTCGGCATAAGGGACCGAACACGGTTTTGGTGGGCTTCATCGAGATTCGGGCATTTCGGACATGTTTCCGGCATCGTCGGAGCCGTATCCCGGGGTGCTGCCGCCGAACGCGCCGAGCGGGTTCTGCACGTTCTGGCGGGCGGAACCTAACGTGGCACTTTCCTGCGGTATGCGGCAATCGCTATCCCAAGGGCGAAGGCGGCATATCCCCAGGTCACGGCCAAACCTGCCCATGGCGGGAGCGGGTAATAGCCCCCCAGTAGTGACGGGTCCACGTCCACATGCGCGAACGTGGGGACGCTCTGCGTGATCGCGAACCCGGCGGCAGGGGTGATCACCAGCAGCCATGGCGCCAGACCCGCGGTCGCCAGCAGATAGGGCACGACGACCAGCGCGATGGCCAGCCCGATGGCGACGACGGCCCGCTTGACCAGCGCGGCCAGGCCCAGAGCCAGCACGGCGGCGGCCGCGGTCAGCGCCGCGTAGCCGACGATCACCCGCAGTTCGGTACCCAGGGTGATCGGCTGGATCGGGTTCCGATTGGCACGCAACATCGCCAGGCCGGCAGGGACCACGACCCCCGAGGTCACCAGCCCCGCCACGGACGCGACCACGCCGACCACCGCGGCCTTGGCCACCAGCAGCCGCGCTGGATGCGGCTCGGCCGGCGGGCTGTTCCTGATCAGTCCGCGCCGGTGTTCCGTTGTGAAGAACGTGACCGCCGCCACGAGCATCGGAATCAGCCCCACGGCCCCGCCGATCAGCATGAGGTCGGCGCGTAGACCGCCCTCTACCGTGGCGGGCCCGATGTCACCGCCCCCGGTCACGATGAGCTTCCCGCCGGACTCGACGACCCCGCCCGGGTGATGCGGTGTCTTCCCGTCGGACTCCATGGAGACGCCGACGTCGTCGCGGCGCCACGAACCGTTCGCACCCCGCAGCTCGATCTGGTCGAAGGCGGCGGTGGCGCTGGCGAAGGCTTTCGCCATGTCCCACAAGGCGCCTGGCGAGGTGGCGAACAGCCCGATCTCGACCGTCTCCGGCAGCCCGGTCAACTTGACCGTGCCGACCTCGGTCCACGTCTTGCCGTCGTCCGACTCCTGGCCGGTGATGGTGTCGCCCGACCTGGTCAGCCGCAGCCACTGCGGGCCATTGTGAGGACCGCCGGCCACGTCGTGGACGTAGTTGTACTGCATCCGCACGCCATGATCTCCGGTGAGCATGACAGCGGCATACGGCGTGCCCTGCTTGAGGCTCTGCCTGACCAGGAGGCCGGCCTTCGCCCACGGCACCACCCCCTCCTTGATGTTGCGCACCCCGGGTACGGCGTCCGGCAGCCGGATCTGCCCGGTCATGCCTGACACGCGGGCGGTGATGCTGCCGTTCCCCTTGAGCGGCTGGTGCACGAAGTAGTACTTGTCCTTCACAGCCGTGCCATCGGGACCCACCAAAGGCGCGGGGCAGGGGCCCTCGCCCTTCCCGGTCACGCAGGTGGTGCGGGCGCCTCCGGCGATCAGCAGTCCGAGCGACACGGTCACCAGCACGGAGGCCGCCACGGCGAGCACCCAGCCCCGCGCGGAGCGGAACCTGGTCCACTCCGCGCGCAGCATCTAGGGGAAGCCGTCCCGCCCGGCCGGCCGGCTGGATCGGTAAGGCGTGAATGAACTCATGCCGACGGTTGTACGCGGCACCCGGTCCCAGCCGGGTCGCAGCCGCTGCGACCTGGCTGCGACCGGGGATCTGGCATCGTTGACCCATGGCTTCTCGACCCGGCGGCCGGTTCGACCGCCCCGCCCGCACGACGACCGGCGGTGAGGGGCGGTGAGGGTCCTCGTCGTCGAGGACTTCGAGATCCTCGCCCGCTCCGTCGGAACCGGGCTGCGCCGCGAGGGCATGGCCGTCGACGTCGTCCTGGACGGCACCGCCGCCCTCGACCGCCTGGCCGCCACCCGCTACGACGTGGTGATCCTCGACCGCGACCTGCTCGCCGTACCCGGCCTGGTCATCTCCGCTGAGGAACTGCTCGAGCGCGTCTGGGACGAGGCCGCCGACCCCTTCAGCAGCGCCGTCAAGCACACCATGCACCGGTTACGGGCCAAACTCGGCGACCCGCCCGTGATCGAGACCATCCGCGAAGGCGGCTACCGCATCGGATCGTCATGACCTCCCAGCAGCTCGCCAGAAAGTCCCTGCAGACACGGCTCGCGCTCGCCTACGCGGCGGGCATCTATGCCGCCGGAGTCCTCGTGCTCCTATTCGTCGCCGTCCCGCTCGCCGGCATCAATGCGGCCACACCCATAGGCCACCCCTCATCGAGTGCGATCACCGAAACCAGGCCCGGGATCAGCCTGCCCCAACTCCTCACGGGATCCGCCGTCGCCCTGATCCTTCTGATTCCCGTCGCGCTGGCCCTCGGCTGGTCCGTCTCCGGCCGGTTCCTGCGCCCGCTGCGCGCCATCACCGCCACCGCCAAAATCATCTCCGCCGGAAACCTCCACCAGCGCCTTGACCTCGGCGAGCCCATGGACGAGCTGACCGAACTCGGCCACACCCTCGACGACCTGTTCGCCCGCCTTCAAGCCTCTTTCGACGCCCAACGCCACTTCGTCGCCAACGCCTCCCACGAGCTGCGCACCCCTCTCGCCGGCCTGCGCACCCTCCTTGAAGTCGCCCTCGCCGACCCCGATGCCGACACCGACACCCTGCGCTCGGCCTGCCAGGAGGCCCTCGCTCTCGGCGGACACCAGGAGCGGCTCGTCCAAGCACTGCTCGCCCTGGCCACCAGCGAGCGCGGCGTCACCCGCTGGGACACCCTCGACCTCGCCCACATCGTCGAAGGAGTGCTCGCCTCCCGCCGCCGCCAAGCAACGGGGAAAGGCATTGACCTCGCCCAACACCTAACGCCCGCAGTGACGGTCGGGGACCCGAGACTGATCGAAAGCCTCGTCGCCAACCTCATCGACAACGCCATCCGCCACAACCACCCAGACGGGCACGTAAAGATCACCACTCAGACCTCCGGCACGCAGGTAGCCCTTACGGTCACCAACAGCGGGCCAGTCATCCCCGACAACCAGATCCAGCGCCTCTTTCAACCCTTCCAGAAACTGGCGCCCGATCGTCACGGCCGCCGCGACGGCTACGGCCTAGGCCTCGCCATCGTCAACGCCGTCACCCAAGCTCATCGCGCCACCCTCACCACCAGCGCACGCCTCGAAGGGGGCTTATCCATCACCGTGCAGTTCGCGCATGCGTCTCATCCGAACCGTCCTTGACGTCAGGGGACAACTGCGCAAGGGCGGCGCCCTGCCACCCGCATCGAAGCTCTGCTCGCCGCGGAGACCACCCTCGCCGCCCGCTGCACCAGCCATCGGCGCGCTACCCCGAGGTCAAGCTCTGTCCGGTGGTGGAAACGGAGAGCTGCCAGTAGCCGATCGCCGGGCCACACGCGGTGGGAACGGTGCCGCCGGCGGGTCGGCCGTCAATGCGTGGACAGCAGGATGACGCCGACCGTCACGATCCCGGCCGCGGCGATGCGCCGGGGGCCGAGCCGTTCGGCGAAGAACATCGCGCCGATGAGCGCGCCCCACAGGATGCCCGTCTCGCGGAGCGCCGCGACCTCGGCGAGCGCGCTGCCGGTCTGCGCCCACAGCACCAACCCGTACGACAGCATCGAGATCGCCCCTCCGCCGGCCGAGACCCGCCAGCGGTCGCGCGACGCGGACACGATCGCCCGCCCGCGTACGGCTGCCATCAGCGCGAAGGCCAGGACCCCCTCGACGGCGAACATCCACACCGTGTAGCCGAGCGCTGTACCGGACTCCCGTACGCCTATGCCGTCCACCACCGTGTACGTCGCGATGGTCGCTCCGGTAAGCACGGCGGCGGTCACGGCCTGGCGGGACGGCATGCGCTGCGATCCTGCCCCGGCGAGCGCCAGCGCCGCCAGCCCACCGCATGTCGTGGCCAGGCCGCACACCTGGAGGATCGTGAGCCGTTCCCCCAGGAACGTGACCACGACGGCGACGAGCAGCGGCGCGCTCCCCCTGGCGATCGGGTAGACCTGGCCGAAGTCGCCCAGCTCGTAGCTGCGGATGAGCAGCAGCATGTACACCAGTTGCATCGCGATCGAGGCGATGCCGTACGGCCAGGACCCGGGCGCGGGTGGAGCCACGAAAGGCAGCAGCGGCAGGCAGATCAGCGACTGGGTGATCCCCATGACACCGAAGGCCGCGTGCCGGTCGGGCACCGCCTTGGCGAGCGCGTTCCACGTGGCGTGCAGCAGGCCGGCGAACAGGACCGCGGCAGCGGAAAACATGATCGATCCTCGAAGTCGAGCGTGTCAGCCGGAGACGCCGGCACGGTCGTCTTCGAGACGGCCCATCATCCGGCGGTGGAAGGACGGGTCCTCGGCGACGGTCAGCCGCAGGTCGTACCAGCCGGACGCGGTGTCCCAGTCGATGACCGCCCGGTCCCCGGCCGCGACGGCCACCTCACGACGGCCGGCGCCGTAGGCGAGCGCGTCGAGCGTGAACGTCAACGGCGCCGGTCCCGGGTTGGCGATCGTCACGGTGAGCCGCCCGCCGCCGCCACGGGAGGACACCGCCGTCCAGGCAGCCGGGCCCGTACGCGACCCGGCGAACTCGCGCCGGAACCCGTTCGGGCCGGTGAGGGTCAGTTGGTAGGCGTCCGCACAGACGGGGATGGTGACGGACTGCGCGCCGAGCACGTCGAAGTGGCGTGGGAACGCGAACTCCCCGGCGTACGGGTAGAGCACGACATGGCTGCCCCGCTCCCCGGCGTCGGTCATGGTGACGATCAGCCCGTCGTCCGCCAGGACGGCGGACGCCTCCGGCCGATACGGCAGCGGCCGGGCGGGCCGCGTGCCGGGCTCCTGCGCGGCGAGCCGCCTCTCGGCGGGCGGGGTCGCCGGCCAGCGCACCCGGAACGGGGGCACGGTCACGGCCGCCACGGTCGCCGCCGAGGGTACGGCAGGCGGGGCCGACGTGAAGTCGAACGCCGAGGTGAGGTCTCCGGCGACCTGCCGCCGCCACGGGCTGATGTTGGGCTCGGTGACGCCCAGCCAGCGTTCCACGAAGCGGATCGTCGACGTGTGGTCGAACACCTCCGAGCAGACGTGCCCACCGACGGTCCACGGCGACACGACCGTCATCGGCACCCGGTAGCCGAGCCCGATCGGCAGCCCGTCGACGAACTCGTCCTCGGCGCCTTCCGGTGGTAGCGGAGGCGGCACGTGGTCGTAGAACCCGTCGTTCTCGTCGAAGGTGAGGAACAGCGCGGTCCGCTCCCACACCGAGGGGTGCGCGGCGAGCGCGTCCAGGATCTCGTAGACGAGGCCGGCGCTGTGCGCCGGGCTGGACGGGTCGGGGTGCTCGGAGTACGCCTCCGGCGCGACGATGTACGAGACCTGCGGCAGCCGCCCCTCGGCGACATCCGCGCGGAAGGCCGCGGCCAGCCGCCCCGGCGGGACCCGGTGCAGGCCCCGCTCGTAGGCGTCCCGCTCGGCCGGGGTGAGCGCCTCGACGCCTTTGCACAGCGCCGCGAGCATCTCCTCCCGCTCCTCCGCGGGCAGCCCGGCGATCAAGGTGTAGAAGGAGTGCAGGCTCCGGCAGGGCGTGTGGGCCAGGGCCTTGCGGGCGACGTCCTTGAAGGACGCGAAGTAGTCCAGGGAGTTGCACTGGTAGTTGTCCCACTCCTGGTAGACCCGCCAGGTCTTGCCCGCCGTCGTCAAGCGCTCGGGGTAGGAGACGTGGGTGTAGCCGGGATGAGCGTCCTCGTCGCAGGCGTCGTTGGCGGTGGTGCGCCGCCCGGACGGCTCGTATCCGACGGTCCCCGACCAGTGGTACAGGCGGTTGGGGTTCGTCGGTCCGAACATCGAGCAGTGATAGGCGTCGCACAGGGTGAAGGTGTCGGCGAGCTCGAACTGAAACGGCAGGTCACGGCGGTCGAAGTGGACCATCGCCCCCGGCCCCTTGCCCGCGATCCAGCCGTCGTGCCAGCCGCCGCCCCGGGTCCGCTGCCCCGTGTCCCATTCGTGGTCGACGCCCTCGACGTACTGGAGGTCGCCTTCGGTCAGGTCCCGGTCACCCGTCCCTGCGCGTACCGGGTAAGGGAGGACTCCGGACTGGTCGAACACCGGCCGGCCGTCCGGCAGTGTGATGGCGTTGCGGTCGCCGAACCCGCGCACTCCGCGCAGTGTCCCGAAATAGTGGTCGAAAGAGCGGTTCTCCTGCATGAAGAACACGACGTGCTGGAGGGAGCCGAGTCCTCCGGGCGGCACCGGCCGAGCCAGTGCCGCCCGCAGGGACGGGGGAAGAGCAGACAAGGGGAAGGCGACCTTTCAGATCTTGCGGCAGTACAGGGCGTCCGGCGTGCCGTACCGGCCGGTGCGGTAGGAGAACGCGATCCCGGCGGCGTACTCGTCGGACGCGCATTGCGCCTTGCGGTAGCCGGAGGCGTAGTCGCCGCCCTCGCCGGAGGAGGGACGGCTGTCGCTCCGGTCGTCCCACAGGGTCCGTCCGGCTCCGGCGAGCGGGATCCGCCCGGGGGCGCACAGCACCGCCGACACCTTGTCGCCGCGCAGGCTGTAGCCGGTCATGAACTGGCCGGTGGGGCACTGGTACTTGGTGAACGTGGACGCCCAGTCGGTCGTGACGTTCTCACTGGTCACCACGGTGGCCGGGCCGGAGGCCCACAGGTCCGCCACTCCGGCGTCGGTGCACAGGCCGCCCTGGCCCTTCTGGCTGATGCCGATCAGGCGCTGGTCGTCCGGGCAGGACAGCTTGTGCGCGCCGGAGTCCCAGTCGCCCCGGGCACGCATCCGCGCGGACTGGTCCGCGTCGGCGTGGATGGCCTGGAGCATGGACCAGGTGCGGACGGGCGCGACCTGTCCGGTGTGCCCGGTGGCGGCGATCAGGCGGCGCCAGTGCGCGGCCCGCCAGTCGTCGGTGTCGAGCACGCTGCGCAGCGCGCCGTCGACGGCGTAGCGGGCGAGCCCCCAGGTGTTGCCCCGGTCGTTCTCCTGGAAGCCGACCATCGGCCAGTACGCGAAGTCGGTGTCGTTGTCGATGAGGAAGTCGACCATGTTGGCGAACCAGGCCTTGTCCTTGTCGGTGGCGGCTTTGCCGACGCCGAACTCGCTGATCCACACAGGGGCGGTGAAGTGCCGGTCCGGGGTGGTCGCCACGTAGGTCGCGGTGTCACGCATGACCGCGAAGAGATCGGAGCGGCTCAGATCCCGGTAGCGATAGTCATGGGTCTCGCCCAGTCCGTCCGCGCCGGTGTGCTGCGGGCCGGTGTAGCCGTAGAAGTGCGCGGCGTAGACGAGCTTGTGCGAGCGGACGAGCGTCTGCGAGAGCGTCGCGACCGGTTTGAGAAGCGGCCTGTCGTGCCAGACACCGTCGACCGGGATGCCCGACCAGTTGATCCCCTCGATCATGATCAACATGTCCGGGTTGGCCTCGGTGAGGATCCGGTCGCCCGCCTGCTGCGCGGCGGCGGCCCAGTCGTGGCCGTCGCCCATGCCCCAGTTGGGGTTGTCCCAGGTATCACGGCGTACCTCGTTGCGGAGGTCGGCGCCGACGACCCGCTTGTTGGCCTGGTACCGCCGCGCCATGAACACCCAGTCGTCCAGCCATTTCTGGGTGGTCTGGCTGCTGTTCCACCGTTCGTTCCCGTCGACGCCGCAGCACCAGCGGGTGGTGGTCGTGTGGTTGTTGAGGATGACGGCGAACCCGTCGGCGGTGAGCGCCTCGACGACCCTGTCGTAGACCTGGAGCGGAGTGAGGCCGCGCAGCTGCGGGTTGGCCGCCACGCCCGCGTCGGTGACCGGACGCGCGTCGGTGATCATCCCGTTGGAGAACGGCAGCCGGATGCTGTTGACGCCGAGCGTATGGAAGTCCGTGATCAGCTTGCTCATCGGGACCCGGTCCAGGCCGAGCGGGACCCGATGGGAGGTCTCCGACGCGTAGTTGTTGGCCGGGTCCTCGTCGTCGCCGCTGCCGGTCCAGGTGCCGCTGGCACCGTGCCAGTTGCCGGACTGCAGTTTGAACCGCTTTCCGGTGGCGTCCACGACGTAGCGGCCCTTGGTGCTGAGAGGTCCTTCCCAGGACGCCGCGAGGGGGGTCGGTGTGTCGGCGGCCGCGGGCTGGGGGAGCGCGGCCAGGCTGCTGAGGGCGGCGGTGAGCACCGCCAGGAACGCTCGTGTTCTCATCAGGTCTCCTCGGAGGGGGAGTGACGCGCGAGAACCGCGACGTCGCGGGGGTGGAGGATGACCTGCTCGACCTCGGGACGCCCGGGGGCGAGCAGATGGTGGAACCGGTGCGGCAGATCGACCGTGCGGGCCTGGGTGGTGTGGTTGAGCAGCAGCAGGAACTCCCGGCCCCCGCCCGAGCGCACCGCGGCCTGCATACCGTCGGGTAGGCCGGGCAGTACCGGCTCGGCGCCGGCCTCGGCGAGCGCCTCGGCCATGACCGCACGCATGACCGTCTCGTCGGGACGGGTGGTGACGTAACGGACCGTGCCCGCGGCGAACCGGTTCCTGGTGACCGCGGGCGTGCCGTCGGGGAAGGCCAGCAGGACGTCCGCGCCCTCGATGCGTACGTCCTCCCGCCACAGATCCGCGGTGCCTTCCGCCAGCGGGAACGTCTCGCCCTCGGCGGCGGGCAGATACTCCTCGACGCGCAGGCCGAGCGCCTCGCGCAGCGGCCCCGGGCAGCCGCCGTGGTGGACCCGGTCGTTGCCGTCCACCACGGAGGTGAAGAACGACACCAGCAGGTGGCCTCCGGCCGAGACGTAGTCGGCCAGCCTCCCCGCGTGCTCCTCGGTGAGGAGATAGAGGTTGGGGACCACGACCAGCTTGTAGCCGGACAGGTCCGCGCCGGGCGGCAGCACGTCCACACCCACACCGAGGTCGAACAGCGGGCCGTAGTGATCCAGTGCCCGGTCGACGGCCTTCAGCCCGTCGGACGGACGGGAGTCCAGTTCGAGCGCCCACCAGCTGTTCCAGTCGAACAGCACGGCCACCTCGTTCGCCACGCGGGTTCCGGCCAGCTCCGGCACCGCGGCCAGTTCGGCGCCCAGAGCGGCGACCTCCCGGAACACCCGGGTGTCCGCACCCCCGTGCGGCACCATCCCGGAGTGGAACTTCTCCGCGCCTCCGCGTGACTGCCGCCATTGGAAGTACAGGACGGCGTCGGCGCCGTGCGCGATCGCCTGCCAGCTCCACAGGCGCATCCGGCCGGGCTCCTTGATCCCGTTGCGCCCCCGCCAGTTGACCGCCGACGGCGCTTGTTCGACCAGGTACCACGGGTCGCCGCCGTGCGCGCCGCGCGCCAGGTCGTAGGCGAGGCCCGCCGCCACGTGCGAGCGCGGCCAGAACGGGTCCGGGTAGCTGTCGAGCCCCACGATGTCCATCCGGTCGGCCCAGGAGTGCAGGTCCACGGGCTTGTGGTGAGCCAGGAAATTGGTCAGGACGGGCACGTCCGGTGTGACCCGTCGCAGGATCGCGGCCTCGAGCTCGAAGCACGCGCGCAGCGCCTCGTTGCTGAACCTCTTGAAGTCCAGTTGCTGGGCCGGGTTGGCGTACGTCGGCGCGAGCCTCGGGGGCAGGATCTGGTCGAACGAGGTGTAGCGCTGGGACCAGAAGTCGGTGCACCAGGCCGCGTTCAGCCGCTCGATGTCGCCGTACCGCGTATGCAGCCAGCGACGGAAGTCACGGGCGGACTCGTCGCAGAAGCACTCTGAGACGTGGCAGCCGTACTCGTTGCCGATGTGCCAGAAGCCCAGGGCAGGGTGGGCCTGGTAGTGCGCGGCGAGCGCCTCGACCAGCCGGGCGGCCCGGTCGCGGTAGACCGGGCTGGACGGGCAGTAGTGCTGGCGGCCGCCCGGCGACAGGACAGTGCCGGACTCGGTGACCGGCAGGATCTCCGGGTGTTCCGTGGCCAGCCACGGCGGCGGTGAGGCGGTCATGGTGGCGAGGTCCACGGTGACCCCCGCCGCCGCCAGCTCGTCCATCACCGCGTCGAAGTAGGAGAAATCGTACGCGCCCGGCGCGGGCTCGACCCGCGCCCATCCGAAGACGCCGACGGTGACCAGGTTGACCCCGGCCTCGGCCATCAGGAGCACGTCCTCGGCGCGGATCTCGTCCGGCCACTGCTCGGGGTTGTAGTCGCCGCCGAATCCCAGGCCGCCCAGGCGGTCGGTGAAACTCATGTACTCAGTCCTTCATTCCGCTGGCGGCGATGCCCTGGACGATGTAGCGCTGCGCGAACAGGAAGACCGCGACCAGCGGGAGGATCGTGACGACGGCTCCGGCGAAGAGCGCGGGCAGGTTGATCGACTGCGAGGTCAGGAAGGTGGACAGCGCGATCTGCGCGGTCCACGACTCCGGGTCCTGGCCGATGACGAGCGGCCAGAGGAAGGCGTTCCAGCTCTCGATGAACGACAGCGTGCCCAGCGAGGCGAGCATGGCACCCGAGTTGGGCAGCGCGAGCCGCCAGTACACGCCCAGATGGCCGAGGCCGTCCAGGCGGCCCGCCTCCTCGATCTCCTGCGGGAACTTCAGGTAGAAGTTGCGGAACAGCAGCACCGAGAACGCGTTGAACAGGCCGGGCGCGATGACACCCCAGAGGGTGTCCACCCCGCCCATCGCGCTGACCAGCACGAAGGTGGGCACGAACGTGGCCGAGGTGGGGATCATCAGGGTCACGACGATGAAGGACATGACGACGCCGCGGCCGGGCACCGAGATGCGGGCCAGGGCGTAGCCGGCCATCGAGCCGAGCAGGGTGGAGACGGGAGCGGTGACGATCGCGATGACGAAGGAGTTCCCGAGTGCGTTGGCCATCGGCACCGACGGGTCGTCGAACAGGTCCGTGAAGCCCTGCAGGGTGAACGGGTCGGGCAGCCAGTGCCAGTCCGGGTCGGTGATCTGCGTCCCGGTCATCAGCGCGGCGCGCAGCACGAAGTAGAAAGGCGCCAGGAACAGTACGGCGGCGAAGCCGACGACCAGGTAGGTCAGGATCGTCACCGGAGTCCTGCGCGTGGTCTTGCGCATGGTCAGTCCTTCCGGCCGAATCCGACGAGACGGCCCTGCAGCAGGGTCACCAGGATGATCAGCAGCGTCAGCAGGAACGCTCCCGCCGAGCCCACGCCGTAGTCCTGGCCCTTGAGCGCCGTGTCGTACAGGAAGACCAGCGGCGGCCGTACGGGGGCGGTGGAGTTGCCGGCGGCGGTGATGAACACGTTGTAGAACTCGTCGAAGGCCTGGAACGCGGCGATGAGGATCAGCATGAGGATCGCCACCGAGGTGTTGCGCAGCATCGGCAGGGTGATGTGCCGGAACTGCGCCCACCGGGACGCGCCGTCCAGGGAGGCCGCCTCGTACAGGTGGACCGGGATGGCCTGGAGACCCGCCAGGAAAAGGATCATGTAGAGGCCGACCTGGAGCCACAGGCGCACCGTGATGATCACGATCCAGTACAGGGGCGGGTCGGTGCTGGCGATCCACGACTGGACGTCCCAGCCGAACAGCCCGCCGATGGTGTTGGCGACGCCGGACGGCAGGCCGTTGAACAGGCTCATCTTCCAGACCAGGGCGGCGACGACGTAGGAGACGGCGGCCGGGATGAGGAAGCTGGTGCGGAAGAAGGCCCGGCCGCGGCGCATCCCGTGCAGCAGCACGGCGAGCCCGAGCGACATGCCGAAGGTCACCGGCACGATGAAGCACGTGAACAGGATGATCCCGGTCATCGAGGACCGGAACGCCTCGTCCTCGAGCAGGAACGCGTAGTTGTCGAAGCCGACCCAGGATCCGAGATCGACGGTGCCGCGCGCCTCGCTGAAACTGAGCAGGAAGCTCCAGCCGATGGCGACGTATTTGAACAGGCCGAGGCCGAGGAGCATGGGCGCGGTCAGCAGGGTGAAAGCGCCCACGGCCTTCCAGTCGGTCCGCCGCCCGCGGCGGCCGGGCCGGACCCCGGCCGGGCGGGCGGCCGTCGCCGTCCGCCCGGTCGTAGCGGTGTCTGACATGGTCAGGCCAGCTGCTTGTCGAGCTCGGCCTGGGCCTTCCCCGCGGCCTCGTCGAGCAGCGACTTGGCGTCGCCCGCGCTCTTGGCGATCTTCAAGACGGCCTGCGCGAACGCGGAGTCCATCGTGGTGTTCCACAGGTTGGAGTAGGCCCTGCTGGTGTTCGCCAGGATGTCGGCGGCGTCCTTCGCCGGGCCCGAGCTGAACTCGGTGGTCTGCGCCGCTACGCTCTTGCGTGCCGGGACGTGGAACCCGTAGCTGACGCACCAGTCCTTCTGCAGGTCCGTCTGCTTGATCCAGAGCCAGTCGAGGTATTTCTTGGCCTCTTCGACGTGCTTGCCCTTGGCGTTCACGGCCGCGAACCAGCCGCCGATGCGGGAGACCGCCTGGCCCGTGTCGCCGAACTTCGGCCACGCGACGACGCCGAAGTCGTCACCGAGCGCCTTCTTGATGGCAGGCATGGCCCACAGACCGCACCACTGCATGGCGGCGGCGCCCTGGACGAACGCAGCCGGGTCGTACCAGTCGGTGGTGAAGTCCAGCAGCAGCGACTTGTCGTCGTGCAGCTGCTTGAGGCCGGCGAGCGCGGCGATGGCCTCGGGCGAGTTGAAGACGACCTTCTTGCCCTCGGGATCGAGCAGGTCGGCGCCGTTGGACCACAGCAGCAGGTACCCCGCGTTGCCGATGCCGTCGGAGCCGACGAACAGGCCCTTCTGCTCCCGGCTGGTGAGCTTCTTGGCGGCCGCGGCCAGCTCGGCGAAAGTCTGCGGCGCGGCGATCCCGGCCTTCTCCAGGACGCTCTTGCGGTAGTACAGGACCATCGCGTCGTCCATCATCTTCAGGCCGTAGAGCTTGCCGTCGGCCGTGGCGGAGTCCAGCGACGCCTTGGAGTACTCGGCCTCCTGTCCCTTGATGATGTCGTCGAGCGGAGCGAGCAGGCCGTTCTTGACGTCGACGTACTGGAAGTCGCCGATCTCGAACAGGTCGGGCGCCTTCGGGGTGAGCAGCGTCGAGTGGAGCTTCGCGGAGTAGTCACCCGCGATCCAGTTGACCTTGATGGCGACGTCCGGGTTGGCCTTGGTGTACTCCTTGGCATACCGGATCACCGCCTGCTGGGTGCCGGCCTCGCCGTAGGCGTGGTACCACTGCTCCAGCGTGACCTTGGCGCCGGCCTTGACGGCGTCGTCCTTGCCGCAAGCCGCGAGCGCCACACCGCCGACGAAGAGGAGTGAGCCGCTCAAGAAGGCGCGGCGGGATGTCAAGGAAGTGCTCATTGGGGGGGTTCCTTCCTGGGGCCGGGCGCCCATCGGCCCACGAGGGCCGGTGTTCCCGGAGACTGTGCTAGGTCGTGATTCGCGGATCCTCTCGGCTCCGCCGTGGCGGAGATCCGCCGATACGCTCCCTAACCTGGGGATGTGACCAGGGACTGGACGGCGACGGCCGCTGCGCCGCGCGCCCATTCCTCGAACGGCAGCGGACGGATGACGAGGCCGCACCGCCCCGCGCTGCCGTAGGCCTGGGCGGAGAACGCCTCTCGGATCGATTCCTCGAACAGGTCGTAGGCGTCGAGTCCCTCGCCGGAGACCACGAGGCTCTCCGGGCCGAGGAGGTTCGCCACCACGGCCAGGCCGAGGCCGATGGCCCGGCCGGCGACGGCGAAGACCTTGCGGAGGACCTGGTCGCCCGAGCGGGCCAGATCGACCGCCTGGTCGATGGTGAGGTCGTCCACTCCCGTGGCGCGGCGAGCCTCGGTGAGCAGTGCCTGGGTGGAGGCCACCGCTTCCAGGCAGCCCGTCGCGCCGCAGTGGCAGCGCGGTCCCTCGACGCCGATCGGCACGTGGCCGATCTCCCCGGACACGCCGAACGCGCCCGAGACGAGACCGCCGTTGACGACGAACGCACTCCCGATGCCGGTGCCGATGGTGACCAGCGCGAAGGAGGACGCGCCGACGCCCGCGCCGAACCACTGCTCGGCGGCGGCGAGGGCCTTGACGTCGTTCTCCAGGGTGGTGGTGAGCCCGGTGGCGTCGTTCAGCAGCGCGGCGAGCGGGACGTCCCGCCAGCCGAGGAAGGGGGAGTAGCGCACGATGCCGGCGGCGCGGTCGACATCGCCGGAGATGGCGACTCCGAGCCGGTGGGTCCGCTCCCGGAATCCGGGCCGCATGTCCAGGAGCTCGGCGACGATCGCGGCGAGGGCCGCGACCACGTCGGTGGGCTCCATGGGGGAGGCGGAGGCGTCGGTCCGCACGTCGAAGCCGGGCACGGCGTGGTGGCGAGTGGCGACGATCCGGGAGCCCAGGTCGGTGACCACGCCGATGAGATCATCGCCGGTGATCTTGATACCGATGAAGTACTCGCGTTCGGGCGCGATCGCCAGCGGGCTGGCGGGCCTGCCGGCGCCGGGCGCCGTCCGCTCGGTGGGGGCCAGTTCCCGCAGGTAGCCCGCCTCGATCAGGGGGCGGGCGGCTTTGGTCACCGCCGCCGACGAGAGGCCGGTGAGCCTGCACACGTCGACCCTGCTCACCGGGCCCCGGGTGAGGACCATGGTGAAGACCGCGCTGGCGGCGGGGCTGGTGATGGGCGCCCCGGAGCCCTGGCTTCTCGGCATGCGAGTCACCGTAGGGTCTAGTAATTAACTTCGTCAAGAATTTAATTCCGCGCGGATCGGCGGTACATTTCCCGGACCGACGCCGCCCCCCCAAGGAGTGCCCCACCGTGATCGAGTACGACCTCCGGCATCGGATCTGGCTGCTCAGCACGCCGACGACCGCGTACGCGCCGGGGCTGGACGACGACGGCACGCCGCGGCACGTGCGCCGGGGACCCCCTCTGACGTTGGAGCAGGCGGCGGCCGGGGCCGAGGAACAGCGGTACAGCTGCTAGGAGGCCTGTTGGCAAGGTCTGCTCCACCAGCCGCCATCTGCGGCGTTCCTGCAGGTAGACGGGGTGGGCTCGGTAAAGGCGGGCTGTTGGTCGGTTAGCTGAGCAGACCCCGTCGGTAGCCCTCACCGACGGCGGCGGCGCGGTCGCGGACGCCGAGTTTGTCGTAGATGTGCAGCAGGTGCGTCTTAATGCTGGCTTCGCTGATGAAGAGCTTGGCGGCCGCCTGGCGGTTGGAGGCGCCGTCGGCGACGAGGGCGAGGACTTGGAGTTCGCGGTCGGTGAGGGCAGCCTTGACCGGTTTGCGTACCTGGCCCATCAGACGTCCGGCGACCGAGGGGGACAGGACCGGCTCGCCGGTGGCTGCGGCGCGGACGGCGCGCAGGAGTTCGTCGGTGGGGGCGTCTTTGAGGAGGTAGCCGGTGGCGCCGGCTTCGATGGCGGGCAGGACGTCGGAGTCGGCGGTCGAAGGTGGTCAGGACGAGGGTCTTGATGTGGGGGTGGGAGTGGCGCAGGGCGGTGATGGCGGTGACGCCGTCCATTTCGGGCATGCGCAGGTCCATGAGGACGATGTCGACCTCGAGTGCGGCGGCGCGTGCTATGCCTTCGCGGCCGTTGGCGGCTTCGCCGGCGACGTGGATGTCGGGTTCGGCTTCGAAGGCGGCACGCAGGCCGTCACGGATGATGGGGTGGTCGTCGACGATGAGGAGGCGGATCACCGGGGGTTTCCTTGGAGCGCGGGGACGGTGGCGCTGACGGCGGTGCCCTCGCCGGGCGTGCTCTCGATTTCGAGGGAGCCGCCGACGCCGCGTAGGCGTTGTCGCATGCTGCTTAGGCCGAATCCTCTGCCGTCGGGGTCGTGGATGCCGGTGCCGTCATCGCGGATGTCGAGCAGGACGACGGCGCCGGTGTAGGAGAGGGTCAGGCCGGCGCGAGTGGCACCCGCGTGCTTGGCGACGTTGGTGAGGGCCTCCTGGGCGACGCGGAAGAGGGTGACCTCAATGGCGGGGCTGAGCGGGATACGGTCGCCTGTGACCTCGACGTGCAGGTCGACGCCGGTGGACTGTGCCCAGTCGCGCGCCAAGGTGGTCATCGCCTCGGGCAGGTGGGCGTCGTCGAGTTGGTGGGGCTGGAGGGCGGCAACGGAACGGCGGGCCCCGGTGAGGCTTTCGCGGGCCAGGTCGAGGGCGAGCGCGACGTGGGTGTCGGAGTCCTCGACGCGCTGGGCGGCGCGTAGCTGGGTGATGATGCCGGTCAGGCCCTGGGCGAGGGTGTCGTGGATCTCGCGGGCCATGCGCTGGCGTTCGTCGAGGATGCCCGCCTCGTGGGCCTGGGTGAGGAGTTGGGCGTGTGCAGGTCGGCGTTCTCCTCCAGGGCGGTCTGCAGGTCGCTGACCGCCTTCTGGTATATGCGCTGGCGGTCCTCGATCTTGATTCCGGCGATGGAGCCGCCGCCGATGGCGACGGTCTGCACGGCGATGATCGCCAGGTAGAAGGCGATGAGCTGGATGGTGGCCTGCGACCAGTCGAGCGTCGAGCCGTACAGGACGAAGGAGGTGGCGGTGACGGCGGCGAAGGTCCACTTGGAGGGGGCGAAGTGGGCGGCCAGGAAGAAGCCGGATATGCAGTAGATGACGAAGATGGGGTCGTGGAAGGCCAGCAATGCCGCGGTGGCCAGGACACCGAGGAAGTGCGCGGTGACCGCCACCCGCCGCCCACGCACGGCGGCGGGCAGGAGGGTGCGGGCGCCGAGGATCCAGACCAGGGCCAGGGCGGTGAGCGCGAGGGTGCGCGGGATCCCGCCCGGGGGCTGCTCAGGGGAGGCCAGGCTGATGACCAGGGAGGTGGCGAGGGTGAGGTAGGGGACGATCTCGATGACGCGCTCGAAGCGCCGTTCCCAGACGGAAGGGGGGAAGGGGCCGTTCATCCGGGGCTTACCCTCCTTTCCGCCTGGTAGTCGACGTGGACGAGCTTAGACGCATCGGGATGAGGATGGCGTAGCCGTACATCAGCAGCCTGATCGCGATCATGAAGATGATGGTCGGCCACTGCCAGATCGGCGGGAGGTGCAGGGCCAGGAACCAGACGCGCTCCTCGACACCCAGGATCTTCATGACCAGGGGGGCCAGGCCCTGCGGGAACAGGGGGAGCCAGGCGATGAGGTAGCTGATCGTGACGCCGATGCGGTGGTGGGTGGGGAGATCGGCGGTGGTGGGCTTGGCGGGTTCGGGGGGCGGGCCGTACTTCATGAGGTTGAGCAGTTCGATCCCGTGGCTCTCCAGCCTGCGGTAGGCGACCTTGCCCAGGCCCCAGGCGCTGAGGACGCCGGTCAGCACGCCGGTGACGACGCCGGCCCAAGGGTCGAGGAGGATGGCGCCGGCCGCGGGCAGGGCGGTGGCGGGGACCGCGAGGAGCACGAGCCAGGCGAGGCTGGTCTCGGCGGTCTCGTCGGCGCCGGTGCTGAGCGGGTTGCCGCCGCGCTTGTGCGGGTCGGTGCCGGGGACGAGCAAGGTGACGGCGAGCAGGACGATGACCCCGGCGCCGCCACCGAGCAGGGCGGGCAGCAGTCCCAGGCCCCACGGCCAGGCCCAGGTCAGGCCGCTGATGAGGGTGCCTGCCAGGGAGAGGACGAGCGCGGCCGGGCCGACGATGACCAACCAGGCCAGCTGGCGGCCGCGGACGTCGGCGCGTTCGGCTCCGGGGGTCATGAGGGTGAGCCACAGGGCGGTGCCGTCGGAGGCGTACAGGTTGGCCGAGGTAGCGGCTCCCATCACGATCGCGATGAGACCCGTGAACGGGACCATGACCCAGGCGTCGATGGTCACGAGCAGGAGGGGCGTGACGACGGCGTATGACAGGGCGGTGGCCAGGAGCTGGATGCGGACCAGGTCACGCCACCAGGCGCGCAGTTCCTTCGCAGCCGCGATCCGGGCGCCGGCCGCCACAGGAAGCGGGCGCGGGGTGCCCCGGCGGGGCGGTACTCCGCCCCGCGCGGCCGAGACGACGCGGCGCGTGAGCAGGCCGGACCAAGCGGCCAGGAGGAGGGCGACCACGGCGGCATTGGCCGCGAGGATGGCCAGGGCGAGGATCCAGGGGGCCTCGATGGCGGCCACGCCCCATCCCGACGGCAGGACGCGGACAAAGAGCTGCGACCACGCGGCGGTATCGGCGCCGCCCAGCGCCGCTACCGGGGCCCAGCCGTTGCTGCACAGGGCGATGGCGGTTCCGGTCACCACGCCGACCGCTGCCGCGGTGGCGCGGGATCTGACGGACAGGCCGATCAGGGCCACGATCACACGGGAGATCATCACCATCGTGATGAGCGTGATGACCGCTGCTGCGAGGCCGATGAGCACACCTGCCGGGCCGAAGCGCCAGCCATACACCGGCAGTGACATCAGGGCGACGAGGTTGACCGCCGGTGCGGGGCCGACGAAGGCTCCGGCGAGCAGTGCCGCCGCGATCCGGCCTGGCGTGGCCGGGAGCATGGAGAAGTACTCGGGGCGCAGGGCTTCGCTGCCACCCCCGATGAAGATGGGGCCGAAGATCCAGCCGGACAGCCAGACCGCCAGCGTGACTGGCAGGTAGACGGGCCACAGGACAGCGACGGCGATCGTCGCGAAGGCCAGGATCAGCCCGAGCGAGACGCCGGTGTAGAGGTTGGAGGCGTTGTCGCCGCGCAGGGAGTTGCGCATGAGCGCCAGCCGCATGCGGATCATGTGCTGTGCCAATGCGGCCGGGGCAGGGGTCAGGAGGTGAGCCATGCCAGCCTCTCCGTCCCTCCGGTGCGGGCGCCGACGAGGTCGACGAAGGCGTCCTCCAGGGTTCCGGCGCCGCGTACGTCGGCCAGCGGCCCGGCGGCTACGACGCGGCCGTCGGAGATGACGCCCACGTGGTCGCAGAGCTGCTCGACGAGGGCCATGACGTGGCTGGAGATGATCACGGAGCCGCCGTTGCCCACGAACCTGCGCAGGATGGCCCTGATCGTGGCTGCGGAGACGGGGTCGACGGCCTCGAAGGGCTCGTCCAGGACGAGCAGGCGGGGCGCGTGCAGGAGGGCGACGGCCAGGCCGATCTTCTTGCGCATGCCGGTGGAGTATTCGATGACCAGGGTCCGCTCGGCGGAGTCGAGTTCGAGGACCTGGAGGAGTTCGTCGGTGCGCTCGGCGACGACGGCGGGCGGCAGGCCGCGCAGCAGGCCGAGGTAGGTGAGGACTTCGCGGCCGGTGAGTCGTTCCGGCATGGCGTTGCCGTCGGGCAGCACGCCGATCAGTCCCTTGGCCTGGACGGTGTCACGCCAGACGTCGACGCCGAAGATCTCGGCGCTGCCGGAGTCGGGGCGGAGCAGGCCGACGGCCATGGCCAGGGTGGTGGTCTTGCCGGCTCGGTTGGGGCCGACCAGGCCGTAGAAGGATCCGGCGGGGACGGTGAGGTGGATGTCGTCGACGGCCAGGTGGTCGCCGAAGGCTTTGCGGAGTCCGGTGGTGCGGAGGGCGGGCTCCCGGTGTGTTGGCATGCCTTGAGAATCGCGCGGGGGCGGGGGTGACGGATCGTCCGTACGGGGAGCGGGGTGGTGGATTACGGCATCAACCGATCGGTTGATACGGGCAAGCAGCGGCTGGTGCGTGGCGATGTCCGCCGGCACATGTTCTGCCGGCTCGACCAGCGCTTGGCCACCTCCCGCAGGCCTACCGTCTCCAGCACCTCGTTCACCCGGTTCGCGGGGATGCCGTTGCTCTGGGCGATGGCCGGCAGGTGGTTGCGCGCGCTGCGCCCGCTGCGCACGGCCTTGGCGTCCAGTAGCGCGCCGACCTTGCGCAGGGGATGCTTCAACTAGTGGTATGGCCGGCCGTCTATGAGCACCGACCCGACCGAGGGCCGGTCGAGTCCGAGGATCATGCGCATGGTCGTGGATTTCCCGGCTCCGTTCAGGACCAGGGACCCGGTCACCTGACCGGGCTCGACGTCGAACGTCAGGTCGGCGACCGCGGCGACCCCGCCGTAGTGCTTGCTCAGATTCGCTGCTCGGACCGCGTTCATGATCCAAGGCTGCCGTCGCCGGCGGTCGTTTTCGTCGCGCCCGGGGACGGTTCTCGGGCGAGGACTCCGGGATCCTGTTCCTACTCTCCAGGTTGGACCAACGCCGCCTCGTAGGCGACGATGACGGCCTGCGCCCGGTCCCTGACGCCTATCTTGGCGAACAGGCTCGTCACGTGGTTTTTGACGGTCGACGGGGAGACGGTCAGGTCAGCGGCGATCTCCGAGTTCGAACGGCCCCGGGCGATCAAGATGAGGATTTCCCGTTCCCTGTCGGTCAGCCCGGCCGGTTCGGCGGGCATCGTCCTTGGGCGCGAGGTGCGGACGAACGTGCCGATGAGCCTGGTCAGCAGGCGCGGCGCGACGGCTGACTCGCCGCGGTGCACCACGCGTACGCCCTCGACGAGCTCCTCGAAGGAGATGTCCTTGGGCAGGAAGCCGTCGGCGCCGGCCCTCAGTGCCGCGACCACGTTCTCGTCCAGGTCGAACGTGCTCAGCGCGAGCACCCGGACGCCCGGCAGCTGCGCGGTGATCAGCTCGGTGGCGCGCACGCCGTCCAGGCCGGGCATGTGCAGGTCCATGAGCACCACGTCCGGCCGGAGGTTCCTGCTCAGTTCCACCGCCTCCGCGCCGTCGGCGGCCTCGCCGACCACGCTGAGGTCGGGCTGGGCGTCCAGCATCAGCTTGAAGCCCTTGCGTACCAGCGCGTGGTCGTCGGCCAGTAGAACTCTGATCACGATCTCTCCAGGGGGATGCGGGCGTGCACCCGGAAACCGCCTTCTGGGCGCGGGCCCGTGGACAGCCGGCCACCGCATAACGCCACCCGCTCGGCCATGCCGACGAGTCCGAACCCCGGCGTGCTGGTCTGCCTCGCCAGGCCGTCGTCGATCACCTCGACCTCCACCGCGGCCGGCTCGTACGCCAGACGCACGCCGGCCTTGGCGCTGACGGCGTGCTTGCGCGTGTTGGTCAGCGCCTCCTGCACGATGCGGTAGACGGCGTGGTCCACCGCGGCGGGCAGCTCGACGGGCTCGCCGGTCACCGTCAAGTTGGCGGGCAATCCCGACGACCTGGCCTCCTTGATCAGTACGGGCAGCCGCTCCGCGCCCACCCCCGTCGCGGCGTCCGGTCCTTCGTTGTCATCGGCCCTGAGCACGTCGAGCAGGCGGCGCATCTCCGACATCGCCTGGCGCGCCGTCTGCTCGGCGCTCTCCAGAGCGTCCTTGGTGACCTCCTGCCCGGGTGGGAGCGTGGCCCGTGCGCCGCCGACCAGGGCGTTGATCACGGTGATGTGGTGGGCGACCACGTCGTGCAGTTCCCTGGCGATGCGCCGCCGCTCGGCGCGCACGGCGGCGTCGGCGGTCTCCTGCCTGCTGCGTTCGTTGAGCTCGGTCCTGAGCCGGACGAACTGGCCGATGCCCACGGGCACTGAAACGGCGAACAGGGACCACAACCAGCCGCCCGCCGCGACGTGGAACAGTTCCGCAGCGATCACGTAGACGACGAAGAGGGTCGCCGATGTGATCAATGTCGGGCGGCCGGTCGTGTAGCGCCCCAGGCTGTAGTACGCGACGATCGAGGGCAGGCTCGTCACGCTGGAGACGGGCAGCAACTGCGTCGCGATGCTTACGATGCCCAGCGCGGCTGTCAGCCCGGCGGTCCAGATCGGCCGGCCACGCCTCATCAGCAGGCACAGGGAACCCACCACTTGGAGCCCGGCGGTCAGCGTCGCCCGCGTCTCACCCTGGACCAGCAGGGCGATCATGCCCACGAGCACCGGGACGGGGAGCACGATCACCAGCGTCGTGTCGAAGACCCGGGGCCGTCCGAAGAAACGCACGATCCTCATGTAGTTTCGGGCCACGCGCACGCTGAAATTCTCCCTGAGTCACGTGACTTCGCCGTGCACCTGGCTGCAACGCGGTGTCTGTGCTGCGGTGACTAGTCGAAGGGAATGCCATCGAAGGTGCCGGACAAGGCCGGCCGGGTGGAGAACGCCGTCCAGGTCAGCGTCACCTCATGGGTGCGCCTGCCGGTCTCGGCCGTGAGGGTTGCGGTGGCACGACCGTCCTGCGTGAGCTTGATCGGTCCGCTGACCCGCAGGTCGCGTACGAACCGCACCCCGTCGAGCGTGATGTCCTGGCCGAAGGCGACCTGGCCGCCGCGTAGCCCCGGCTCGTTCGGCCGCCCGAAGTAGTAGAAGGCGTGCGGATTGCGGCGGGCGGTGGCGTCGGCGGCGGTGGCGAAGGCGGCCGCGAGGATCCGCCGCTGGCCGCGGCTGAGCTTGCGGGCCGGGTGCGGCGCCATGTCCCTGAGCTTTTGGGGAAATGCGCCGACGGCGCGGTAGTTCTCGCCGGTGCATTTCCGGTCGACCACCTGCTTGGTGGTCAGGAAGGTACGCAGCATGCCGCGCACGCAGTCACCCATCGGCGACGGGAAAAAGGATTGCGCGTGGATCCCGAACGGAATGCGGATGACGGTCGCGTTTGGGAAGACCTGAAGCGAACGCGCTACCTCTGCGGGGCGGTTGACGTCGAAGTCCCCTGCCACCACCAGGATGGGGATGTTGGGCAGCGCCTGTCCTGGCGGGCGAGGCGGGCTGTGTCGTGGGGTCGGCCAGTTGATACACCACTCCTGGCCGGCGACCGCCTCGGTGGGGAAGACGTCGGTGGGCTGATAGGGCGCCATCGGGCGTTCCCGCTCATAGTACCGCTCGGCCTGCGCTTGGCGCTCGGCTGCTGATGCCAGCCGGTTGAAGGGGAAGGAGCCGTCGCCGCAGCGAAAGCCCAGATATCCGGCAAGCCACGGAGGGGTGAACGGCGGGATGGTCTTGGGGATCAGCCGGGCCAGGCGGCGTAGTGGAGCCGGGTCACCGTTGAGGTAGGCGTGTGCGGCCGCGACGTTCTCCCGGCCGAGCACCGCTTCGGCTGGCTCACGGAGCGTGAGTGCTTGCTGCATCGTCACCTCCGGGTCGGGCTGCTCTCGCAGCCGGTCCACCAGCCTCGTCCAGGTACCGGAGGCTTTGCCGGGCAGCGCGTCGCATGCCTTCGAGCGCCCGCAGACGAGATCGAGGTAGTCGAGCCGGGCGTCGAACGACCAGTCCGCGTATCCGTCGCGGCCGATGACCACGGTGCTGTCCAGGAAGATCGCGTCCAGGCTGTTCGGGTACCGGGCCGCATACGCCTGGGCGTACAGGGTGCCGTAGGAGTTGCCGAAGTAGCTCATCTTGCCCAGGCCGAGCGCTCGCCGTACCGCGTCGAGGTCGTGCGAGGCCTGGTCGGCGGTGAAGTACGCGCCCCGCGCACCCACGCTCTTGGCGCAGGCGGCAACGGTCTCCGGCTTGAAAGGGTCGGCGCCCGAGCACAGCAGCGGCGAGGACTTGCCTATCCCACGCGGATCCATGACCAGCAGGTTCTTCCGGTCAAGGACAGACCCGAGAACTTGTTGGATCGCGGGTGTCTCCGGCAGAGCCGGTTGTGGCCCGCCGCGGTTGGCCGCCACCGTCCCGTCGGCGTCCTTGGCCGGGATGAAGGTGAAGGCTACGGAGATACGTTCGGAGGAGGGGTTTTCCCAATCGAGGGGGACTTCGATAGTGCCGTCGCAGCGTGTGGTCGCGGTCGCGCACTCATGCAGTTCGGTCGGAGGCGTCGGTGCGCCGGGCAACAGGGCCGTGGCCAGTACGAGTCCTAAGGCTTTTGCGATCATGCCGACAGTCTCGTTTCCAGTGCTCCGGGTTTCGTCGGCCTCTCGGAGGATCCGCTCTGGGACCCTGCTCCCAGAGCCGTCAGCGACCGTGTGACGATCTCGGCACAACACCCCTGTGCTGACGGCGAGCCGACAGGCAGCAAGACCATCGAGGTCCGCGTCCAGTATCCCAACCTGCGCACCCCCAAGGCCGGCGACCACATCCGATCCGTATGCGGTCGCGACAACACCGGGTCGGAGAGGGTCGCCCGCGGATCCGCTGGTCAGACACGGCGGATAGGGAAGTCATCGCTGTTGACCGGGCGGACGTAGCCGGCCGGGCCGTACGACGGCCAGAGCCGGTAGGCGCACTTGTAGCAGTCGGTGTGCAGGTGCCAATCGGCCGTCTTGGTCGTCGC
The DNA here is from genome assembly GCF_030811595.1 of Streptosporangium brasiliense. Lineage (NCBI taxonomy): Bacteria > Bacillati > Actinomycetota > Actinomycetes > Streptosporangiales > Streptosporangiaceae > Streptosporangium > Streptosporangium brasiliense. Next base: position 6,991,330 of record NZ_JAUSRB010000002.1, on the reverse strand, counting down.
CGTGGCGTGCTCGGGAATCTCGGAACCGCACGCGGTGCGGGTGCCGTCCAGACTCACGTGCACCTTCACCGAAGTGCGCTGCTCGGTCTCGGTGCAGCGGCCGTCGACGCGGCGCCACACCGGCCGGGTCCAGGTGACGATCGGTCATCACCACCGGCCCGTGCTCGGCGGGACCGGCCTCAAATGGGGAAGCGGGCTGAGGGACCAGGGGGACGGCCAGGCGGAGATCGTAGAGTTCAGTACGCCAGCGATCACCGGCGAATGTCTGGATCCACCACCCGGCCGGGGCTGCGGCGTCGCCGGGACGCAATCCAGCCGCGTGGAGCTGGCCGACGGACTTGGCCCTCCGCTTGCGAACGTGTCCCCAGCCGCCAGGTACCTCCGTGACTATGCGGGCTCGCCGTATTCGGCGACGTATGCCGCGTAGTTCTCCGCGATGATGGCCCGCCCGGCCTCTGCGGCCTGCCCGTAGCTTCCAGCGAAAAACCAACGTTAAGGCGCATTGATCAGCTTCGTGGGCTGGCCCGGTAGTGTTTCGGTCCGTTTGGTGCCGGTCGATACCTAACCGAGTGCCGGCGGGTGCTCGGCTGGACGGCGTCCCCAGGCCGAGATCAGCGGCGCGAGCGTCAGGTCGAGTTTGCCCGCGTGGATGGCGGCCAAGTGCGCGTCGATCTCGGCGTCGTCGGCCAGGCCGGCCGCGAGCAGTTCGCCGCGCACGTGCCGGATGGTCGCCGCCTCCAGCCGGTCGCAGGCCAGCCCGCCGACCGGGAAAGAGCCCGCCGCGGCGACATCCACCAAGCCGGCCTCACGCAATGCCCGCGGCAGTGTCCGGCCGTAGCGCAGGTCCGCGCCGCGGCGCGTCAGCAGCTCCCGGACCGCCTCGCGCAGCCGGTTGGCCCGCCGCTGCGCCGGGCCGCTGTCGTCCAGGCATGCCAGTGGCTGCAGAGCGGTATCGGCGTCCTCGACCAGCAGCCAGCCGCCGGGCCGCAGTGCCGCCGCCATCGTGGCCAACGCCCGAGCCCGGTCGGGTACATGGACCAGCACGAGCCGGGCGTGCACCAGATCGAACGTCCCCGGCTCCGGGGGCGGATCAGCGGCGACGTCGTGCCGGCGCACCTCGTACCCGCCGCCTGCCTTCAGCCACGACGGGTCGATGTCCGTGGCCAGCACGTGCCCGGTCGGACCGACGGCCGCCGCGAGCGCCTCCGGGATACTGCGGCCACCGGCCCCCACCTCCCAGCAGCGCGAGCCAACCTTGACCCCCAGTCGATCGAAGTGCCCCCGCGTCACACCGTCGAACAGCTCGGCCAGCCAGACGAATCGCTCGCCCGCCTCGGCTCGCGCGTTGTCCAGCAGGTACCCGCGGGCGGGAGCGGACTCTCCACCGAGCGCGGTAGTCCCGCCTATCGGATTCGGTCGGCCACTGACGTGCGGCGGGCGGGGCGAGGAGGTCATCACTACATGGTCACCTCCCCGGACCACCAGCACCACGACGACAGGAGAGGGATATCTCACACAGCCGGCGAACCCCGCACGTCCTACAGCACGGTTCCGCACCGTGACGCGCCGGAAGAGGTACATCGGCCTCGGGGAACATCGGTACAGCGGTTGACGCCAAGCCGGTGATCTTGTTCAGTCCGGAACTCCGAGACCGGTGACGCGGTTCTCGTACTCGCGCCGGGCCTTGCGCTGGGCAGGGACGGTAGGGACAGTCGGGCAAGACCATCGACTGGGACCTGATCGCCCGCCACTACGACCAGATGATCAAATACGCGACCGCGCTGCGGCTGGGCACCGCCGAGTCCCACCAGATGCTGCGCCGCTTCGCCCACGGTGGCCTCAAGCACCCCACCTACCAGGCCATCGAGGAACTCGGCCGTGTGATCCGGACGATTTTCATCTGCGACCACCTCGCCGATGAGCGGCTGCGCCGCGAGCTCCACGAGGGCCTGAACGTGGTGGAGAACTGGGACTCGGCCAGTAAGGAGCTGTTCTACGGCAAGGCCGGCGATCTGACCGGCGATGACCGCGAGCACGTCGAGGTCTCCACCCTGGCCCTGCACCTGCTCGCCGCGACCATCGTCTACCTCAACACCCACCCGGTCCAGATCGTGCTGCGGGACCCGCCGTGGACCAAGCGGCTCACCGCCGCCGACCGGCGCGGGCTGACCGCACTGTTCTGGAGCCACCTGAACCTGTACGGCCGCTTCGAACTCGACATGAACAATCACCTGGACCTGGCGGCCGACGCCGTTCCCGGTCCGCAGGACCGGTGAGGCGGCCAGGCCGCCGCCGCTGTCCGGTCACTCCATGGCCGGGGACTGCGAGCCGTCGCCCAGAACCCGGTAGACGCCGGCCACCGAGGGGTGGCGCTCCTTGTCGGCCCTCCGCTCGGGTCCGTGACACCAACCCCAAAGTAACTCTCGGTAACTGGAGTAACTGCCAGTCGCTGCGGATGCTGCCACCACATCAGCATCGGCGGGCACTACAGCTTTCACCTACCCGACCTCGGCGGCAGCCACCGTCCGTTGCGTGACCCGGACGCCGAAGACGACGCACAGGGCTTGCCGCCGGCCGGGATCGGCCGCTGCACTGGGCGATCAGCCGGACCAGCCATATCCGCCCGATCTTTCCCCAGTACTACGGGGACCCCACCTCGATATCGAGGGTGTGCCCGACCCGAACACGTCCCCTGGATCGACCCGACCCATCCGGCCTGACGGACGGCCCGGTGTCAGCGGCTTCACCGCTCAGAAATCCTCCGCCACGTCGTCAGTTCTGGTAGCCCCTCGCCACCCGTGGAAGGATTGACGACCATGACCGACGCCAGACTGCTAGGCGACGACGAGGCCGCGTTCATCGCGGCGGCCCGCTCAAATGACGCAGCGCAGTTCGCGCTCATCACGGAGCGCTACCGGCGTGAGCTGCAGGTGCACTGCTACCGGATGCTCGCGAACTACGAGGACGCCCAGGACATGACGCAGGAGACGTTCCTGCGGGCGTGGAACAAGCGGGAGTCGTTCAAGGGCCACGCTGCGCTGCGGACCTGGCTGTACCGGATCGCGACGAACGCCTGCCTCGACTTTCTGGACAAGCGCAACGACCGCACACCCGTGCCTGCCGAGCTGCCGGGCGCGGACTCGGAAATGCGCTACCTGCAGCCCTACCCGGACCGGATGCTCCCGGAGGACCCGCAGGAATCGGTGGTGGCGCGGGAGACGATCGAGCTGGCGTTCATCGTCGCCGTCCAGCACCTGCCGCCGCGGCAGCGGGCGGTGTTCATCCTGCGCGACGTCCTCGGCTGGCCGGCGTCGAAGGCCGCCGACGCCCTCGAGCTGACCGTCGCATCGGTGACCAGCGCACTGCAGCGGGCGCGCGTGACGATGCGCGAGCAGCTGCCCGACCGCCGCCTCGACTGGCGGAGCCCCGCCACGCACGAGCTGTCGAATGACGAGCGCGGCGTGGTGAAGTCGTATATGGACGCCCATGAGCGCAACGACCTTGACGGGCTGATGGCCCTGCTCCGCGACGACCTGCGCTTCGCGATGCTGCCCGAGCCGGGCACCTTGATCGTCACGGCCAAGGACGCGGTGGACGGCTGGGTCTCCGGTGGGCTCTTCCAGCGCGGCTACGACGACTGGCGCTGCATCGCCACGACGGTCAACCGCATGCCTGCCGCCGTGCTGTACCTCCGCAGCCCCGACGACCCGGAGTACCGTTTGTTCAACATCGCGGTCCTGCACATCGTCGACGGGAAGATCGCCGAGCTCACCGGATTCGACGCCACCGACAAACCATGGCTGAGCCTGCCCGCGACGCTGTGATCAGACAAGTCCCCATCGGGTACGAGTCCAGCGCACGGGCCGGCGTCACCGTCGTCCTCATCTTCAGCGAGTCGGTCAACAGCTCACTCGGAACCCAAGGAAGGGCCGGGAAAAGGTTCCCTTATCGCCGAGGGTCACGGTGAGCACGCCAGGAAGGATTTCGACCTGGCCTTACGAGCCGAGCATCCGGCCCGTGCTCATCGCCTCGTCTCGTATCGGGTCAGCACCACGCCGCCGGGAAATGTCCGCGTCTCGACCAGGTTCAGGTTCACCCAGCTGTCCAGCGCGGTGAAGAACGGCGTGCCGCCGCCCACCAGGACCGGATGGGTGACGATCGCGTACTCGTCGATCAGCCCGGCCCGCATGGCCGCCCCGGCGAGCGTCGCGCCGCCGATGTCCATCGGGCCGCCGTCGTCGGCCCTGAGCCGGGTGATCTCGGCGACCGCGTCGCCGGTGACCAGGCGGGTGTTCCAGTCGACCTTGCCGATCGTCGATGAGAACACCGCCTTCGGCATGTCCCGCCAGCGGCGCGCGAACTCGATCTCCGCCGGCGTGGCACCCGGCTGCTTGTCGGCGGTCGGCCAGTGGGAGCTCATCGCCTCCCACAGCTTGCGCCCGTACAGCGCCAGGCCCGTCGCGTCCACCCGGTCGGACCACCACTGGAACAGCTCGGCGCTCGGCGACGAGTCCGGTCCCTCCCCCCCACTCCAGCCGAGGTCGTCGCCGGGCGCGGCGATGTAGCCGTCCAGGGTCACGTTCATGCCGAAGATCAGTTTCCGCATCGTGCCAGCCTTCCGTGAGTCGATCTCACACGTACAGACGGGCGCGGCGCGGAAACCTAATCGGTGCGCGACCTGCGTCCGCAGGTAGTCCTCGCGTTCCGGACTCAGCACGGCGTACTCGGCGGGCTCGAGCACCACCGACCGGATCTCGATTTCACCCTCGCAAACGCCTGGTCACACAGCTACAGCGCCGAGCCCTCTCACCGGGCTGGAGATCGCCAAGCAGTTCCCGACGCTGGGCATCTCGCCCGGCGGCCAGCGGCCGCGCGTGCGCCGCAAGATCCGCGAGTACCTACCTCTCTACCAGCGCCGACGCAGCTAAGCGTTGTTTTCAGCGCCTGCTGCTGAAGGGCCAGTGGGGTCCAGCACCTTGCGTGGGGCCGCTACTGGGCCACCGCGTAGTCCGGCCCGGTCATCGCCGGCCTCCAGCTCTGCGCCCCGAGGCAGTGCTGTCCGTGGACGTGAACAACGGCGGCCATGGCCAGGCCTCGGCTCTGCCGGTCGTTGCGGACCATGTACGGGATTTTGAGACCACGAGCAGCCCATGGCAGGCTCATGCCGCATGATCGATGAATTCGCGAAAGACAACCTGCACGGAAGACTGCGGCGGGACCGCAAGGCGCTGCTCTGGAAACTCGACGGCTTGTCCGAATACGACGCCCGCCGACCTTTGACAGCGACCGGGACCAACCTCCTCGGCCTGGTAAAACACGTGGCCACCGTCGAGGCCAGGTACTTCGGCGAGGTCTTCGACCGCCCTTCCCCGGAACCGCTGCCCCGGTGGCAGGACTCCAACGGCAGCGATCAGTGGGCGGCCGAGGACGAGACCCGCGAACAGATCATCGGGTTCTACCGGCGCACGTGGGACCACTCGGACGCGACGATCAACGAGCTTCCCCTCGACGCCCCCGGCCACGTGCCGTGGTGGCCGGAGCCTTATCCCAACACGAACCTGTTCGCCATCATGCTCCATGTCCTCAGCGAGTCCATCCGGCATGCCGGGCACGCCGACATCCTGCGCGAGGGCCTCGACGGCCGGACCGGGTTGCGCGCCGAACACGAGAAGCCAATCGACGAGGAAGCCCGAGCCGCCTACCGCGCGAAGATCGAGCAGGTCGCCAGGGCGGCCGCACCAATCAAGGCTTAGTTAGACATACCAGGCAGCCTGACATCAGCTCCCCTGCCGGCGCTTGCGATTTCCGAGCACCCCGGCCACCTGATATGCCCGCGTCACCCGATGTGGGCGTTCAGTCCACGCCTTCGTCGTCCTCGTCCAGCTCGGGCGCGTCCGGGTCGCACAGCGGGTGCAGGGCGCCGGCGGCCGGGGTCGAGGCGGTGCAGCTGTAGCGGCCGAGCAGGTTCAGGTTGCGGTGCTTGAGCGGGGGAGCCGGGTGATGTCCTCCTCGCGGATATCGTGGCCCTCGGCCTGGAGCTGGGCGACGGTGGCGTCGATGTAACGGGGCGTCCAGAGCACGATGGCGTTGAGGACCAGGCCGAGCGAGCCGAGCTGGTTCTCAACGCCGTCCCGGTACGTCTGGTGGATGGTGCCGCGCTTGCCGTGGCACACGTTCCGGGCCAGCTTGTGGCGGGATTCCTGGACGGTGAGCTGCCGGTTCCTCTCCTCCGGTAGGTGCCGTCGACCGGGTCGACCACGCGCAGCAGGTGCTCGGTCTTGGCGATCCGCCCGTACTCCGCGAACGCCGCCCCGAGCGGGGTGGGGCGGCCGTCGCGTCCGAACATGCGCAGCAGGTCGTAGGCGCGGACCTGGTTGGTGACCAGGGAACCGGCGACCTTCAGCATGTCCGGCCAGTGCGTGATCACCTTGTTCAGGTTCACGTGGTTGCGCGCCAGGTCCTCCACCGCGCCGTACGTACCCGTCTCGACGCCGGGCATGGTGGCCCGCCAGAACCGCTGGTCGTCCAGATCGCGGAACCGTGGTGAGAAGTTGTAGCCGAGGATCTTGAACAGGCCGAACACCATGTCGGAGTAGGAGGCGTTGTCGGTCGCCACCATCTCCGGCTTGACCCCGCCGTCCAGGTTCAGCAGCGCGTCCAGGATGTGCGGGAAGTCGCGCGGGGTGCCGGGGACGACCATCTGCCCGATGCCCGCGACCTGGTCGTTTACTGCGTTGAGCTGGGCAGGTCCTTCATCCGGGTGGTGCCGTCCCCGAGGTGGACGAAGGCGTCCAGGAAGCCGGTCCAGGCGTTCACCTCGAACAGCAGATCCGGCAGGTCGATCTTCGGGAGCATCCGCTCGACCCGGCGGCGCAGCCAGGTCAGGGACTTCGGTTCGCCGAGCGCGCCGAGCTTGTCGACGTTCAGCTTCACCCGCCCGTCGTCCTGCACCTCGATGGAGACCTTCGTCGCCGGCCCCGCCTCTTCCAGGCGCTCGGCGAGCTGCTTCCACCCGGTGTCCAGGCCCCGCACCAGCTCCGCCAAGTTCTCCTCGACGGGCATGTCCAGGCTCAGCCCGGCCAGCACGTCCTCCTCGACCGCATCCCAGTCGGGCCCGTCCAGCAGACGGGCCCGCGGGTCGGACCAGCGGTACGAGGGCGAGGCGAAGACGTCGCGGTTGTTCAGGGCCCGGTGCAGCTGCTCCAGCACGCACACCACGTACGCGTCCCGGTCGACCGCGCCCTGGGGCACCAGCGAGACCACCGTGGCCGCGGCGGTCATCACAGCGGCGCGCGGGGCGACTTCCTCCAGCGCCGCCCACAGCGCGGCCACGTCCAGGTCCGCGCCGTGCTCCTCGACCAGCTCCAGCTCCTCGAACAGCACCTTCGCCGCCCGTGCGAGCGTGCGCGACGCCTTCTCCAGCTGCGGCAGCGTGGACAGCCGCTCCTTCTCCGTCTTCCGCTTCGCCGTGTTCAACAGCCGGGTGGCCATGAGGACCTGGAACAGGTCCAGGGCCTCATCGATCGCCTTGGCCTCAAGGTGCCGCATCGCCGCGGTGAGCATCGCCGTGCGCTCCGGTTCCGGCGCCCGTTCCAGCAGCGGCGCCTTCGACCCCAGCGCGTACCGGGCCAGCGCCGCCGTCCGGTCCGGCGGGATCTGCGACAGCTTCAGCCGACCGAGCCGGTACGCGCCGATCTCGTCCACCCGCTCCAGCGCGCGGGCGAACGCGGTGCCCGTCGTCCGCGTCGGCGGCCGGCGCAGCCGCTCCAGCCCCGAGAACCGGGAGCCTTCCGCCGGGCCTGCCGCCTGTGCTGGACGCCATGATCACCGGCTTGGCGTTAACCGCTGTACCGATGTTCCCCGAGGCCGGTCCTGGCGGGCGCCGGGATGTCGCCGACGCAGGTCGAGGCCGTCATGGGCATGTCGACGGGACTGCGGGAGGGGTACGTCCCCGAGCAGCCGCGCACCCCGGCGACGACGACCGGCACCACGCTCGGCTCCTGGGCCTGGGCGGAGCTGCGTCCCGCCTGGCAGGGGCACGACGAGGACGGCGGGTGACGGACCGCCGTCCTGGAAGTCCCGGCCCGGGAGAGCGCGGCGGCCATCGCCACCGCTGAAGGCCCGGCCTCCGGCAGGTGGCATGCACCGGTAGGCGCGCGTTCACCCCGTTGTCGATCACTCGTCGCCGGCGGCGCGTAGGGTGGGCCCCCGATCGGGGCGGACGGAGGGCGATGGCGCGGGAGTTCTGGGCGGACGACACGTCGATGGCCAACGCGGCGTACGCCATGGACGAGTCCGCGGAGCTGTTCGGGCGGCACGTGGACGCGCTGCTGGGCTCCCTGGCGGGTGGCGGACGCTCCCCGTGGGGCATCGGCGTGCTCGGCATGGCAGTGGACGAGCTCAACCTCCTGGTCGGCGAGGCGTGCACGCGGCTGCACGAGAGCATGGTCAGCGCCGGGGCGGGGCTGCGGGACATGGCCGCCGTACGCCGCGCGGCCGAACGGGCGTCGGTGATCGACCCTTCATGACGGTGATGCTGCCGCCGCCGCTGGAGATCGCCTTCCAGGCGCTCGGCGTGCCCTGGCCCACCCAGGACGAGGACCGGCTGCGCGATTGCGCGGCGGCCTACCGCGAGTGCGCGGCGGCGCTCGCCGTCCAGGTCACGCCGCTGGTGCGCGAGTCGCTGGGCCGGGCCGCCGGCGGCAACGCGGGGCTGCACATGGAGGCGGTGGCCGCGTTCTGGGACGAACTGGATCAGGAGGACGACCGCTCCGGTCACCTGTCCAGGGTCGGCACGACCCTGCACGCCCTGGCCGACGCGCACGAGGTGGCGGCGCGGTTGGTGGAGGCGTTGAAGGCGGTGCTGATCGCGCTCGCCGGCGGGGTGGTCGCCGTACTCGTCTGGGCGATGGCGGCGGCCGCGGTGAGCGGGGGAGCCGCGGCCCTCCAGTCCAGGTCCGCGCTTCTGTCGTTACGGGTCTCCGCCACGCGCTTCTGGCAGACCTTCGCCCGCGAGCTGGAGCGCTTCCTCGCCCGCGATCTGGCCATGGGCCTCCGTACGCTCCTCCACCCCGTGCGCAACGCCCGCAAGGCCCGGACCCTGACGAAGGAGCGGGCGGCCGGACGGCCGGTCAGCGCCGCCGAACGCGACCTGCTGACCAGGCTGAGCAGGGTACGGGAGAAGGACATCGCCCCCTACCCGCACGCCGGCGACGACGGCGTCCATCTGATCACCTTCGACGACGGCGGCCACGCGATCTACAAGCTGGCGCCCGGCCGCAGCCCCCGGGAGACGGTGCCGAGGTCGGGCATGCCGCGCCGCGAGGCCGAGTCGTACCGCTTCAGCGAACGCCTGGGCTGGGACCTCGTGCCGCCCACCACGACCTGGGACGGCCCGTACGGGCACGGTTCGGTGCAGCTGTGGGTGGAGAACGCGCGCGGGGGAGGGAGGTGGGCCTTTCCCGAGATCCAGCGCGAGCGCGCGGCCGTCTTCGACTACGTCACCGGCAGCCTGGACCGGCATACGGAGAACTACCTGACCGACGCGGCCGGTGACCTCCGGCTGATCGACAACGCGTTGTCGCATCCGCGGTCGCACACCCGGGCCATGCGCTCGCCGTTCGTCGTGGCCTACCGTGACGAGCCGCTCAGCCCCGGCGTCCTCGCCGACCTGCGGGCGCTGGACTTGGAGGAGGAAGCGCGGGTACTGCGTGAGTCCGGGTTCGGGCACCGGGAGATCAGGGGCAGGCTCCGACGGCTGCAGGAGCTGCGGGAGGAGGGCATGATCACGTCGTCGGCGTGGCGCGGTCACATCCAGTCCGGCGACGGCTGGTGACGGCGCGCGGCAGCTTCGTGAACGCGGTGAAGCGGTCGATCCGGTGGTGCCGGCCACAGTGGTCTCCCGGAGGGCTGAAGGGGTCCCTGACGGCCGTATCGGTACACAAGGTGAGGGGCTACCGTCTCGCCGCGATCGTGCCGTGACGCTGACCTGCAGGAATGGGCCGGTGGCGGCGCCTGCAGAGCGTCCGGGCGGGCCCTGGTCGGCTGCTGCGGATCGGGTCCTGCGCTAAGCGTCCTTTCCGGTAAAGATCCGCTCGTGACTGCCGCTCTGCCCGATCGGGCCACCATGACCGTCGCCGAGACCACCCTGGCGCTCGGCGTGCACCGTGACGCCGCCTACGACGCCGTCCACCGCGGCGACCTGCCCGCCATCCGTGTCCCCACCGCCAAGCTCGCCGACCTGCTCGGCCTGCCCTGGCCACCGCCCGCCGACCAGTAAGCGACCGCGGGCCCTCCGGCACGCGTGGACGCGTGCCGGAGGCTGACGGACCCTGCGGAAACCCCGACACGAAGGAGATGAGACTCATGGGCCCACCGACCAAGCTCACCCCGCAGGTGCAGGCCGGCTTGCTCGCCGCTTTGCAGGCCGGCCACAGCATCGCCTCGGCCGCCGAGCTCGCCGGCAGCTGCGAACGCACCGTGCACACCTGGCGCGAACGCGGCCAGGCCGGTGACGCCCCCGAGGAGTTCGCGCAGTTTGCGCAGGCCCTTACGCGGGCGCGCGCGAAGGCCCGCGACATCCTCGTGGCCGCCGCGTTCGCCGACGCGGTCGGCGGCGTCGAGATCCAGCGGACCATCCGGCCCGATGGCACCGAGGAGGTGCGTACCACGCCGCGGAACGGCCGCCTGGCCCTGGAGCTGCCGGCCCGCATGCATCTGGACTGGCGGCCGGTGAAGGCGGTGGAGATCTCCGGCCCCCAAGGCGGCGCCGTGGCGGTCGACCACACACCGAGGTGATCGAGCGTCTGGCCGCCCGCATCAAGGAAACGAGAGCCCGACACGAGCAGTGGCAAGCCCAGCAGAGGCAGGCACCGGCCGGGGTCCCGGCCTGATCCGTCGTCGACCGCGGCGGCTGCCGGCGGACGACGGAACCCGGGCCGGGGCTGCGTCGCGGCGACCGCGGGCCAAGCTCCGTCGAGTGGGACCGGCCCCTGCCCATCGCCTGGCCGTCGCACCGGCCCCGAGTATGGCCGTCGCTCCCCGCTCCTCAAGGCCGCACCCTTCGCTGCGCTCGGCTGTGGCCTTGACCGCCGGAATCGATGATCTGCAGGGTGCTCCGCGGGCGGTGGTGATCCGGTTGGCGAACCAGCTCGCGCTGCATCCGGGGGTGCTGGACTTCTACGGTCGTCCGCAGCCCCGCAGTGATCATCTGAAGCTGGTGGCGGGCTATCTGGGGTGGCGGCAGCCGAAGCCGGCCAGTGCGCCGATGAAGGAGTTGGAGCAGTTCCTGCTGGACCGGGCGATGGAGCATGATGCGCCGTCGCTGCAACGGAGGCGGCGCTGGCGGAGCGGGCCCGGCGAGGCGAGGCCCGGCAGGTGCTGATGGAGCTGATCTTGCCGGTGTTGGCTGCCCCGTCTGTCCCGGATGAGCAGGTGGGCGGGATGCCACGCGAGAGCATCGGGATGCAGCGGCTGAGGGAGATCGTCGCAGAAGGGTGGAAGCCGCTGCCGCGCGACCGCGGCCGGCTCTCGGCGCTGGCTTCCTCCTACTCCTACCTTCGCCAGTTCACCCCGAGGTCCTTGCGGCGGTCGACTTCACCGGCGGCCCTGGCACCACCGACCTGATGGACGCCCTGAAGATCCTGCGCGAGGTCAACCGGGCAGGCGGACGGAAAGTCCCTGCGGGCGTGCCGACCTCGTCCGTACCGTCCCGCTACGCCGGCTACCTCGCGGCCGCCCGCAAGGACGGCGACTCGTCGGCATCACTGAGACCAGCTGGTGTCTGCGCAAGCGTCAGGCCGATCCGCCGCCGGGGAACATCGACGAAGCTGATCCTCACCATCAGGATGTCGCCCACCTCCACCTGGTTGCCCGCGAGCTCTGTGTTCTGCACGAGACCCTCGAAGCCGTTGTCTCTGTCCTCCACGCGAACGAAGACCCCGAACGGCACGATCTTGGTGACCGGTCCACTGACAAGCGAGCCGATCTGCCGCTCAAGCTCAGTCAACGGATCATTCTGCAGCGCCTTCAGTGACAGCGCCACCCGCCCGCGTTCGGTATCCACGTCAAGAATCTCGGCGGTGACCTGCTGCCCAACGGAAACGACGTCACCGGGGTGGCTGAGGTAACGCCACGACAGCTCAGGAATGTTGATCATCGCGGTGAATCCGCCGATATCAACAAAGGTGACGCCGGAGTCAGCGATCTCGATCACCTTTCCTTCGATGTGCTGACCCCGGTGCAACGTGCCCAGGAAGGTCTTCTCCGAGTTGCTGAGGGCAGGCTGCTGCATGCCCCCACGTTCTCATGCGGACGCGACCGCAAGCGATCAACCTGCAATGGCAGTCATCTTCATGACCGCAACGCCGGATACCGCCTGGACTACTGAGTACTACTCCCGCGCCGTCCTCGAACTCCGTGCCCAAGGCCGCGACGTCCCCGACGAACTCCTCTCGCACGTGTCGCCGGGCCGCAGCGACAACATCAACCTGTTCGGCACCATCGACGTCGATATCGACGCTGAACTCGCCGAACTCGACGGCGGCTGGCGGCCGCTGCACCCCACCCAGCTCAACGAGCTGGGCCTGTCCTTCTTGATCTCACCGTAGGACGTCACCGCTCGCTGGGCAGCCTGGCGCCGGGGCCGGCTCCTGAACATTCTTTTGTCGCGTGGCCTATGCTGGACGCATGATCAAGAGAATCGAGTCCTCCATCCGCCTGTGAGCGAGACGCCCAAGCCTGGACTGCTCGGAAACCAGACGAGCCTGTACGACCACGCTCTACGGCTCCACCGCCTGTATCCCGATGCCGCGCTCTCGAATGACGGCAAGCCCTACCCGGTCAGCGATGCCCATCGCCGGCGGGTCCGCGAGTCACAAGACGACCGACGACGCCAGGGCGCCGGAGCGGCCATGATCCTGGATGCGTTTTTCACGCGCCCCGACGCCGCCCCACGAGACTTGACCTGGGCCTTCCACGACGTCGACGTCCCCATCCATTTCAATGAGCACATCACTGCAGCCGCGCTGCGCGCCGACCTCGAAGGAGTCCAGGAGACCGGTCGCTGGCTGGTCCGCAACAGCTCTGACGAATGCTCGACGATCATCGGCCTCGCCCTGCTCGCGTCCGACTGGGACGGGCAGGACATCGACCTGATCAAGCACATCGGCCTGCTGTCGGAGACTTTCGGTCCCCTGACGGCACACGCGCTGAAACGGCGGATGGGCGGCGGCCAAGCACTCCTGTGGCTCGCCCGGCGCACCGCAGGGTGGGGCCGGGTCTACATCGTCGAGGCTCTGTGCCAGGTCGGCGGATTCGCCGCCCGCCCTTGGCTGTTGCGCGAGGCCATCGACGGCGACATCCTCAACGGCTACTACGTTGGCGCCGTCGCCAAAGCCGCCGACGTCCATGAGGCCATCACCGCACCTGACCCGGACGATGACCTCATCGACCACACCGGCCGCCTGCTCAGCCTCATGGCGAACAACAATGGTATGGGCCAGACCTGGAACGGCTATCACGCGATCCGCCGGGTCCTAGACGCCCATGTCACCCACCTGGCCAACCAGTACCTGACCATCCTGCGACGCGACGATTGGTCGGCCGCAGCGCGCGCAGACCTCGACCCCACCGACGAACGTTCAGCCTGGTTCCTGGAGACTCACCCGCGGCGGCCAGCCGTGGATCAGCGTGCCCAAGCTGGACAAGCAGGCCGAGCCGACGGACCTTTCCGCGCTCAAGGCCGAAGTACAGCGCCGCTGGGGCACCATCGACCTGCTCGACATCCTCAAGGACGCCGCGTTCCTCACCCGGTTCACCGATGAGTTCTCCTCGGTGGCCAGCCGCGAGGTACTGGACAAGGCCACCCTGCACCGGCGGCTGCTGCTGTGCCTGTTCGCGCTGGGCACCAACATGGGCATCCGGCAGATGGCCGCCACCGGCGAGCACGGCGAGGACGAGGCCGCCCTGCGCCGCGTCCGCGCGACCTACATCACCCGTGACAACCTGCGCGCGGCGATCGCGTGCGTGGTCAACGAGACGCTGGCCATGCGGGATACGGCCTGGTGGGGCGAGGCGACGGCCACCGCCTCGGACTCCAAGCGGTTCGGCTCGTGGGAGTCGGACCTGATGACGGAGTTCCACGCCCGCTACGGCGGCTACGGCGTGATGATCCACTGACACGTGGACAAAGGCCGCGCCTGCATCTACTCCCAGCTGAAAAGCTCCTCCTCCGAGGTCGCGGCGATGATCGAGGGCCTGCTGCGGCACTGCACCGACGCGAACGTGCAGGCCAACTACACCGACACTCACGGCGCTTCCACCGTCGGGTCGCCTTCACCGAACTGCTGGGGTTCCGGCTGCTGCCGCGGCTGAAGACCATCGGCTCGATCCGGCTGTATGCGCCCGAGGCAGGCCCGCACCGTTGGCCGCGCCTGGAGCGCATTGTCAAGCAGCGGCCCATCGACTGGGACCTCATCAGCCGCCACTACGACCAGATGATCAAATACGCGACCGCGCTGCGACTCGGTACCGCCGAGGCCGAGCAGGTGCTGCGCCGCTTTGCCAAGGGCGGCCCCAAGCAGCCGGTCTACCGGGCCATGGAGGAGCTCGGCCGGGTGGTGCGCACCATCTTCGCCTGCGACTACCTGGCCGGCGAGGACCTGCGTCGCCAGATCAACAGCGGCCTGCAGGTGGTGGAGAACTGGAACGGCGCCAACGGCAAGATCTTCTACGGCAAGGAAGGCGTGCTCACCGGCCCCGACCGCGAGCACGCCGAGGTCTCCATGCTGGCGCTGCACCTGCTGCAGTCCTGCCTGGTCCTCGTCACCGCCCGGCTGCCGCCCGAGCGCCCGCCACCACGACCCTTTGACGGCTTTGCCGCGGTAGACGACGTCGTGACGGCGCGCCGCCACCCACGCGGTGACGGCCTGCTCAACCTTGTCGCGCGGGCGCCTCGTCGTAGGCACCGCCGAAGATGCGGCTCTCCCAGAGCCACCGGTCCCCGGCCGGGATGGGCGGTCAGGCCCCCCGTGGCCGGTCCCGGTGACGAACGGGGACAGGTAGACGCCGTCCTTGCCGGCCTGTCGAGGACCGCCAGCTCGCCCATCAGGCGGTCGGGATGGAAGTTGAGCGTCACACGCAGCCCGGGATCGACCGGGCCGTGACGTGGCTGATGGGGCGTGCGCGTGCCGTACCCGACGTGTCTGTCGTCATCATGACCCGTCGGACGCGTGCAGGACAAAGGCCAGCACATCGGCGAGCAGTGCCTGCTCCTGGTCTCGGGTCGAGCCGGCGCCATGGCCGCCGTGCTCCTCGACGCGCAGCAGCACCGGCCGGCCGGAGGCCGTGGCCGCCTGCAGGCGGGCGGCCAGCTTCGCCGGCTGCCACGGCGGTACCCGCGCGTCGCGCAGGCCGGTGGTCAGCAGCACCGCCGGGTACGGCACGCCGTCGCGAACCCGCAGGTAGGCGTCGATGATCAGCAGGGCACGCAGGCCCTCCTCGGTGGTGACGCTGCCGAACTCGGGCACGTTGATCGGCCCGCTCTCGGTGAACTCGTTGCGCGTGGCGTTCACCGTCGGCATGTGCATCGCCATGGCCGCCCACAGATCGGGGCGGCGCACCAGCGCGCCGCCGGTGGGGATGCCGCCGCTGCTGGCGCCCTCGGCGGCCAGCCGTCCCGGACGGGTGTAGCCGAGGGCGATGAGGTGTTCGGCGCAGTCGATGAAGTCCGTGATGGTGGCCTCCTTGCGCTCGCCGCGCCCGGCCTCGTGCCATTCGCGGCCGTAGGTGCCGCCGCCGCGCAGGTGCGCGACGGCGTAGACGCCGCCACGCTCGTACCAGGCGAGCATCTCGGGACGGAACTCCGGCAGGTCGATGAACCCGTGGGAGCCGTAGCCGGTGAGCACGGCCGGGTTGTCGCCGTCCAGCTCCAGGTCCTTGTGGTGGATGACGGTGAGCGGGATCGGCGTCCCGTCCTGCGCGGGCGCGTACAGGGTGCGGGCGTGCACGTCGCCGAAGTCCACCGGTGAGCGGGGCGCCAGCCCGGTGTCCTGGAGGGACCGGCCGTCGTAGCGGTAGAGCCGTGGCGCGTCGGTCCAGCCGGCCACCAGGAGCAGGGCTTCGGGCCGCTCGGGGTGGGTGGTCCACTCCAGGATGGCGCCGTCCACCGGCATCGGGAGGTCGGCGGGCTCGCCGCCGGACAGGGGCACGTGCCGTATCCGGCTGACGCCGCCGTCGAGATCGCGCACCAGCAGCCGGTCGCCCACCACCCGCACCGTCTCCACCGCCCGCTCACCCGCGGGCACGACCACCCGGGCTCGGGACAGATCGGGTGCGGCAAGCGGAACGGCCAGCACGCGGGAGCGCGGCGCGTCCCGGTGGGAGACCAGGTAGAGGGTGTCGTGGCTGGTGGCGAAGGCGGTTACGCCGTCCGCCACGTCCGTGACCTTCCGCCACGGGCAGGCGTCCGGGTCGGCCAGCCCGGCGCGCGGCGCCACATACAGCGTGCAGTCGCTCAGCTGCTCGCTGGTCCAGGGCCAGGGGCTGAGCGCGCCGTGGGAGATGATCGCCAGCATCCACTCGCCGTGTGGTGGCACCACCAGGAAAGGCCGGTCCTGCGGGGTCAGCTCGATGTAGGGGTTGAGGCCGCGGGCCAGCACCACCGTGTCCTGCGCCGGGTCGGCGCCCAGGTGATGCAGGAAGGAGCGGCTGTCCAAGCGGTGCTGCTCCACGTAGCGGTGATAGACGAACGACTGGCCGTCCTCCAGCCAGCTCAGGAAGGCGAAACGCGTCGTAGGCGGGACCGTCTCCCGGAGGGCGCCGGAATCGGCGTCGATCACGCGGATGGAGCTGTCCTCCGAGCCGGAGGCGGAGACGGCGCAGGCGACGTGGCGGCCATCGGGGGAGGGCACGTACCAGTCGATGGCGTGGTGCCCGTCGCCGGGCACCGTGCCGGGATCGAACAGGACCCTGCGCGCTCCGTCGGCCTCGGTCACCGTCAGCACCGGCACGCGGGCATCCGGCTCGCGCACCAGGGCGAAGACCCTGTCGGCTGCCATCGCCAGGCCGAAGCACCGCGTGAGCGCACCGCCCAGTTCACAGATCCGGGTCAGCAGGCCGGAGCGGTGCGGCAGGGCGTCCAGGTGCTCACGGGCGTGCCTGGCCTGGCCGTCCAGCCAGTGGCGGAACTCCTCGCCTCCGGTTTCCATCCACCGGTAGGGGTCCTCGAGTGTGATGCCGTGGAGGGTCTCGCGCACGACGTCCACCCGGGCGATCGGGGGTTCGGTGATGTCACTCATATGCGCATGATCATATGCCGGAGATCCAGTGACTCATCGGACATTGGATCACGCGCCCCTCCGCCGGGCTCGCCTGACGGGCCATGCCGAGTAAGCAACAGTCACAGCCTCTGACCAGCCCTATTAACCCTTTCCGGCGTACTTGGTCTGCCCCCCTTCCAGTGCCGCCGGTCGGCTGGCTCGCAGCTCGCGCAGCTCCGGGATGTGGTTGTAGAGCGTGCCGGGGCTCACGCCGAGCAGGCGCGCGATCGAGGTGATGGAGTGTTCGGGGTTGGGCAGCAGGTCCCGGGCCGCCCGCAGCAGGTCGGGGGTGACCACGGTGGGCGGGCCGCCGATCCGGCCGCGGGCCCGGGCGGCGGCCAGGCCCTCGCGGGTGCCGGCGACGATGAGTTCGCGGATGAACTCGGCCAGCGCGGCGAAGACGTGGAAGACCAGGCGCCCGCCCGGGGTGGTGGTGTCGAGGCTCTCATGCAGGGAGGCGAAGCCGATCTCGCGGCGGCGCAGCTCGCCGACCATGGCGATCAGGTCGGCCAGCGCCGCTGGTCACTTGGTCGGTTCGTAAACCGTGACGACGTGGCTCGCCTGCGCCGGTCCGGTCTGGCCGCCGCCGGCCCAGTGCGCGGTGTAGGTGTACTCGCCCGCGCTCAGTACGTCGGTGAACATGTACGACGCACTGGGGTTGATCCCTACCGGCCACTGCACGGTTTCGCCGTCATTGCCGCTGCGGGTGCGCCGGACGGTGATCGTGCCGCTGCGCGGCGCGGTGGCGCCCGTCACCTGGAGCTGTCCGCTGAACACGAGCCTCGTGCCGGCGGCCGCGCTCGTGGGCCCGGTCAGCGTGAGCGTGGTCACGTATCTGACCGCCGTGGTGAGGGAGGCCTTGCTCCAGCGGTGGCTCTCGTCGCCGTTCCAGAGCACGGTGTAGGTGAGCTCCCCCCCGATCGGTGGCGTGTCGGTGATGGTGAAGGTTCCGTCCGCCGCGGTGGTTGCGCTGGGCAGTTCCGTGCTGGTTCCGTCGGGCAGGGTGCGGGTCACGGCCAGCGGTTGCGCGCCCGGCACGGTCCCGTCGTCGAATGCCAGTCGTCCCGTCAAAGTGAGCGGTTGCTGCGCGGCCCCGCCAGGCTCGGCTGTCAGCGTCAACGTGGAGGCCGGCAGAGTCACGTCATGGAGCCGCCACAGGTAGAGGTGGTCCGAATCCGTCTTCAGCAGGCTGAAGATGTCGCGGCCGGAGAAGGCAGCACTTCCGTTGACTATCTCACCTTTCGGGAGGCTTGCGGCATAGATCTCCGCGCCCGAGGCCCTGTCGTACAGCGTCATCCCGCCGGCGGTGAGCTGATTGCGCCCGCCCGCGATGTAGGCGCCGTCCGGGCTGATGGCGACGGTTGCTGGGTATCCCTCAGCCTCGGGACCTTTCTCGTAGCTGTGCACCAGGGCCAAGGTGGTGGCGTCCCACATCTCGAAGGCGTCCGGAAGCACGAACGCCGAGATCACGTGCGAGCCGTCCGGGGTGACGGCGACATCGTTCAACCGGCCGTGGGAGTAGGTGTGCCCGTCGATCTCGCCGCGGAAGACGGGAGCGGCACCGCTCACGTCGTAGACGAACAGGTCAGCCGGACTGCCGCCCCCTTCGCCGACCACCAGCGTGTTCCCTGCCGCCGCGAGGTACGGGCCCGACTTCAGAGGAACCTCGAACGGCGCTGGCTCCGGCGTCGTCACCGACAGATCGAGACCGAGGGCGCCGGACGCACCGCCGCAACCGCCATAGCCAACCCACAGCCGTTCGCCGGTGAGCGCCAGGCTCGATGGGCATCCGTAGGCGGCGAGGTCGACGCGCCGGGTGATCTCCAGCGTGGCGGTGTCGATCTCGGCCACCTCTCCCGAGCCCATCAGCGCGGCGTACAGGCGGGTGCCGTCGGGTGTCATGGCCAGGCCGTACGCGCCGGACAGGCCGGTGATGGTGCCCTCGACCTCGCCGGTGGTGTCCGCGATGACGATGCGATCGTCGATCGAAACGGCGACCTTGTTGCCTCCGACGACCAGGTCGGTGCTGTAGGAGAAGGCGCCGAGATCGGTCACGGAGTCCTCGGCCGAGGCTGCGGGGACGGGGGCGATGAGTAGGCCGGCCGTCAGGGCCAGGACGCCGGCCAGCGCGCCCGGCCATGACAGGGCGGATCTACGAGGTGTCACGGATAAGAAGCGCACGTGAAGCTCCGCTCGCAAAAGGTCCCGTAAAGGTAAGGATGAGCCGAAACTCCTTGATCAAGCCAGAAAGGCACACTTGAAGTCAAGATCTACTTCAGTAGTCACCGACGGTCAGGCCGTATCCGTCCTCCACCGTGTCGGCTTCTGAGAGTTCCTTAGCGGTCGGGGCCCCGCTCGGGTCGGCGCAACCAGCCCCAAAGTAACTCTCTGTAATACCTCAAGGCCGCCACGTGACAGTCACGGATGAGCGGTACTGAACCGTAGCGACCTCGATGCGGGCAGGGTGCCTCCGAATCTTCCAAGCGATCGGGGGAGAAGGGATCCCTGCCGATGCGCGGAGAGTGGGAGCTGGAGGACCTCATCGAGTGCTGGACACTGGATGAGGCCGAGGCCGAACTGCTGGCGAACAAGAGCGGCGCCACCCGTCTCGGGTTCGCGTTGATGCTGAAGTACTTCGAGCTCGAGGGCCGCTTCCCGCGCCGGGAGGACGTGCCGAAGGCCGCGGTCGACTACATGGCGGGCCAGGTGAAGGTCAATGCGACGCTGTTCGCCGAGTACCACTGGTCAGGCAGCACGATCGAGTATCACCGGGCGCAGATCCGCCGGTTTCACGGCTTTCGTGAGCCGACAGTCGCCGACGAGGACAAGCTGACGTTCTGGCTGGCCGACGAGATCTGCCCGGTGGAGACGTCGCGGGAGCGGCTGCGGGCCGCGCTACTGGCCCGCTGCCGGGAGGAACGGACCGAGCCTCCCACGCCCAAGCAGGTCGAGCGGCTGGCGGGCGCGGCCGAGGCGCTGTTCGAGCGGGAGTTCACCACCAGCACGACGCGGGACTTGCCGGCCTCGGCGGTGGCCGCCCTGAAGGACTTGGTCGCGGTTCCCGACCCTGAGCCGGAGGGCGAAGGCAAGGCTGGCACGGCCGCAGTGCGCAGCTTCCTGCAGGAGCTGAAGGAGGACCCGGGACCGCTACAGCTGGAGACGCTGCTGGCCGAGATCGTCAAGCTGGAGCGGGTCAAGGCGATCGGGTTACCGGAGGGCCTGTTCGAAGGGGTGGCGGAGAAGGTGGTGGGGGTGTGGCGGGCCCGGGCGATGCGCATGTACTTGTCCGATTTCGCCGCCGCGCCGGAGCCGATCAGGCTGACCTTGCTGGCGGCGCTGTGCTGGGTGCGCAAGGCGGAGATGATCGACGGCCTGGTGGAGTTGCTGATCCAGCTCGTGCACAAGATCAGCATGCGGGCCGAGAAGAAGGTCGAGAACGAGCTGAGCGGTGAGTTCCGGTGGGTGCAGGGCAAGCACGGCACCTTGGCCCGGCTCGCCCAGGCGGCGCTGGACCTGCCCGAGGAGCTCGTCCGCACGGCGATCTACCCGGTGGTGGGCACGGCCACGCCGGCCGACATCGTGGCCGAGGCCAAGGCGAACGAGAAGGAATTGCGTACCCGGGTGCGGGTCAAGCTGCGCGGCTCCTACTCGCGGCACTATCGGCGCGGCCTGCCCAAGCTGCTGCGCGCGCTGGACTTCCACTGCAACAACACCGCCTTCCAGTCGGTGATGGACGCGCTGAAGCTGCTGGAGCGCTACGCCGATTCGGAGGCGGTCTTCTACGACCGCGCCGAGACGGTCCCGATCAAGCATGTGGTGCCCGAGGACTGGCAGGAGGCGGTGGTCGACGAGCGCGGCCGGATCGAGCGCATCCCGTACGAGCTGTGCGTGCTGGTGGCCTTGCGCAAGGCTATCCGGCGGCGAGAGATCTGGGTGGAGGGCGGCAAGGTCTGGCGCAACCCCGAGGCGGACCTGCCGGCCGACTTCGACGACAACCGGGGCGTGCACTACGAGGCCCTGAAGAAGCCCCGTGATCCGGCGGCGTTCCTCGCCGACCTGCAGTGCCGTCACACCGCTGCCCTGGACCGATTGGAGACGGCGATGCGCAAGGGCACCGCCGGCGGCGTGAAGATCACGCGGAAGAAGGGCGAGCCGTGGATCAGGGCCCCGCCACTGGTCAAGCAGGAGGAGCCGACGGGCTGAAGGCGGAGATCTCCCGCCGGTGGGGCGTGATCGACCTGCTGGACGTGCTCAAGGACGTCGCTCACGTCACCGGCTGCACCGCCGCCTTCACCTCGGTGGCCTCGCGCACCGCCATCGACCCTGCGCTGCTGCAGAGACGGCTGTTGCTCTGCCTGTACGGGCTGGGCACGAACGTCGGGGATCAAGCGGGTCGCCGACGGCGTGGCCGCGGCCGCGCTGCCGTCCGGGCAGCTCGACAACGAGGCGGCGCTGCGGCGCGCCCGCCGGCTGTTCATCAACCGCGCCAACCTGCGCGAGGCGATCCGCCTCATCGTCAACGCCACCCTCAAGGCGCGCGACACGATGCTGTGGGGCGAGGGCACCTCGTGCGCGTCCGACTCGCGCAAGTTCGGGTCGTGGTCGGCGAATTTCATGACCGAGTGGCATGAGCGCTATCACGGGCCGGGAATCATGGTGTACTGGCACGTCGAACGGCGGTCGGTGTGCATCTACAGCCAGGTGACCAGCACGACCGCCTCCGAGGTGGCCTCGATGATCGAGGGCCTGCTGCGGCACCTGACCGACGCGGAGCTCGATCGTCAGTACACCGACACCCACGGCGCCTCGATCGTCGGGTTCGTCTTCTCCGAGCTGCTGGGCTTCAAGCTGCTGCGACGGCTGAAGAGCATCGGCCCGGCGCGGCTGTACCGGCCCGGGACCGGCGAGGACGAGGCTTGGCCGGCGCTGGAGGCGGTGCTGTCGAACAAGACCATCGACCGGGACCTGATCGCCCGCCACTACGACCAGATGATCAAGTACGCGACCGCGCTGCGGTTGCTTACCGCCGAGTCGCATCAGATGCTGCGCCGCTTCACCCGCGGCGGCCCCAAGCACCCCACCTACCAGGCGATCGAGGAGCTGGGCCGCGTCGTCCGGACGATCTTCATCTGTGAGTATCTCGCGGATGAGGAACTCAGAAGGGAGATCAACGAGGGCCTGAACGTGGTGGAGAACTTCAGCTTCGCAAGCAAGGACCTGTTCTACGGCAAGGCCGGCGACCTGACCGGCGACGACCGGGAGAACGTCGAGGTCTCCGCGCTGGCGCTGCACCTGGTCGCGGCCGCGATCGCCTACCTCAATACGCACCTGATCCAGATCGTGCTGCGCGATCCGGCCTGGCGGAATCGACTGAGTCCAGCCGACCGGCGCGGTCTGACCGCGCTGTTCTGGTCCCACCTGAACCTGTACGGCCGCTTCGAGCTCGACATGAGCCACCACCTGGAGCTGGACGGCGTTCCGCTCGGGCGGCCCAGCGCCCCGTGACGCACGGGGCCGACAGGGCCACCCTGTCGTCAAACCGCCAACAGCGCGCGCCGAGTTGGACGCGGGTAGCTGATATCCCGCCTCAGGGTCTATTTGGCGGCTGGCGCCACGTTGGTCAACGGCACCCTCGGTTGGGGGTTCCATGCTCCGAATGCTGGTGTCAAGGCGTTGTTGATGTTGCCGAATCGCCCTGCTATGGGGCCTTGAGTGCTCTTGTCCGCTCCGGCATCCGGGCGTTTGGATCAGGTGGGGTGATCTTCCGCGGTGTGGACATGCGGTGGATTTTGGGTGTGTTCCTGGTATCGCTGCCTGTCCCGCCCCTTTCGATTCGTCGCGCGGGTCGCCGGCCTGCGCCCGTCAGCCAGAACAAGGAGTAGCGGCCTATGCCCTCGCTGACCTACACCGTTCTCACCGATCCTGTGTCGCTGGAGGCTTCGGAAAAGGAGAGGTCCCCGTCCAAGGGGACGGTGTATCTGATCGTCACCAACCTCACAGAAGCGGTAGTGGACTGGTCGACGATCGAGGTGACGGTGCCGGTCGGCGACGGCGCCTATACCCTCACCCCAGATACCGGCACCATCACACCCTCCGCCCAATACATCAATACCACGACGAACACGCCGACCTCGGTGACCTTCGCCCGGAGCGGCGACAATGGCTTCCGAGCCACTGCCCGCGACCGTAGTGAAGCTTTCTATCCCGGCGACTGCATGATCTTCACGCTGGCCGATGTCACCCTCAGCGTCGGCGCTGGGCCGGTGGTGTTGCCAGTGACCGAGACTCTCGTCACCCAACGCGATCCGGATCCTCCCACCTACGCGGCGGTGGTGGTGGTGAAGACCACACCCCAGCGGCTCCCCGCACCACATAACTTCCGCGCTGACACGGCTCTGCTGGACGCCGGAGACACCCTCACGCTGAGCTGGGAGGGGTCCGACGACTTCGACTACAAGATCGAGTTCCCGGGCGGGTCGCAGCCTATCCCCAAAGGCCAGCGATCCTGGCCGGTGTCGCCTGCCCCGGTGCGGGCCACCACCTACACCCTCCTCGCCACCTCCCGTACCACACCTCAACAGGAGCATGCCCTCACCACGACCGTTCAGGTGCGCTTTCCCGTCCTGGAGACCCTCACCGCCACCACCGGCATCAACACCCCGCAGGTGCAGGGGAAGAACAACACCGACGGGAAGATCACCTTCACCGGCACGGAGGTCGGGATCTCCGACAACGTCAAGGTCAAGGGGATGCTGACGGCCGCCAATGCCAGCTTCAGTGACACCGTGACGGCTCGCAGGGCCGACTTCAGGACGGTCGCCACCGACCGGGTACAGGGTACGGGCGCCGACAACGGGTGGCTCGAATTCCGCAAGGAAGGCGTGACCATCCACCGGGACAACGAACCAACCCTGGGGGTGGTGTACGCCGATCAGGCCGACCTGGACATCGTGAAGGCCAGAGTCGTACGCGGAAGACAAGACGACGAAGGCTCAGTCACCTTCGGCACGGAAGGTCTGACCGTTCATCGGGCGAACGGCGAGACCAGGGGGTCGGTCTATGCCGACCGGGGCGACTTCAACGGCATCAACACCGGATGGCTGCAAGGAAACAAGAACGAGGGAAAGCTCAGCTTTCACGGTTACGGGTTCCACGTCAACACAGGCGACGGAACGCCTGGCATCCTGGTCGCAGACGAGGTCCGCGTGACAAAGGTAACCTGCGCCACGGTCAACGGCCACAAAATGTGATCAGCCCAGCCGACCGATGACAGTCCTGCGCCCTGGCCGCTGCGACCCTCAGACCGGCCCGAGCGCAGGACCCCAGGCCATCTCGTGCCACCAGGTACAGCGGGCGTTGTGGTCACCTACGACGCATTGCTGGACAGCCAGCCCCATCTTCCGGAACTCCGCCTCCTGATCCTGGCCGGTGCACATATCCGTTCGCCGTGCACCCCACCGTAAGACTGGCTCTCCATGTACGCGATAATGATCTATTGATCATGGCGGCGCGGCGACCGGGAGAACCCTCCACCGGGGCGGTGCGCGACTCCGGCACGTTATCCGGTACATCGCCGCAGCCGTCGCCTGGCGGTCGGCATGAGCGCCGCGCCGAAGATCACCGCTCTTCACGGTGGAGGCGTAACCCTCGCCGAGGCCGCCGACGCCTTCCTCGCCACCGCGCGCACGGCCAACCCCAACACCCACCACGCCTACGCCTCGGCCATCGACCGCACCATCGAGCGGCTCGGCCGCGACCGGCCGCTCGCCGACGTCGCCGACGCTGAGATCGGCGCCGCGCTCACCGAGCTGTGGGGCCGATGCGCGCCGGCGACCTGGAACCGCAACCGCGCCGCCGTCACCTCCTGGCTGACCTGGTGCCAGACCAAGAAGCACTGGGCCGCCCCGTCGGTCCCGGCCGACGCCGAACGCCGCAAGGAAACCGCCGACGAGACCCGCGCGGTCGCCAAGACCACCATCCACCGGCTGCTGCCCCGCCGCGACATCCCGCTGCGCGAGAAGACCCTGTGGCGGATGCTCTACGAGACCCGCGGCCCGGGCCGCGGACTCATCATGGGCAAGACCCGGCACAAGAACCCCCGCACCGCCATGCGCTACGTCAACCCCGGCCCTGAGGCCATCGCCAAGGTCATCGAGGTCCTGACGCCCCGCCGCCGCACCCACTGATCAACCAGTGGGGACTGGCCGGAGCTGTAGGAGTTCCGGGCCGTCACGGATCACTAACAGGCGAAGAAGCCCCAGGTCACTACCGCTAATTTCTGCACTCAGCCTCCTTGAATGCCGATCAGAGACTTCGGCAAGGCCTGGAGCCCTATGGCCAGCACGCTGGTGCGAGGCTTTCCCTGCAGCCGTTCGATTCGGCGGCTCCAGACGCACAGGGTGACGAAGACTACAGAGTTACTTTGGGGCTGGTCGCGCCGACCCGAGTAGGGGGCCTGGCGCAGCGGCGCCGACACCTGGACCACCGCCCAGCGCAAGGTCTTCGCCAACGACCTGGAAAACCCGCAGCTCATCGCGGTCAGCGCGGCCAGTAACCGGGCCAAGGGCGACCAGAACCCCGCCCAGTGGAAGCCCGCGCTGCGCGGCTACTGGTGCACCTACTCCCGCGCGTGGGTGGACATCAAGCAGCGCTACGCGCTGGCCGTGACCGCGCAGGAGAAGACGGCGCTGGCCGAGATGCTGGAGACCTGCCCGGCCGTCGGCGCCCGCCGTGGCCGGTAACACCCGCTGCGGAAGCGAAGTCGTCGGGGGCCCCGGCGGCGTGATGACCGAGGACGTCGGCGTCGTGACCGGCGACCTCACCATCCGCACCGAAGCCGCCGGCGACGCCCAGGCGGCCCAGGTGCAGGTGCAGGCGCAGTACACCGGCGCCGAAGAGTGGTACACCCTGCAGGGCGGCAGCGCCATCCCGCTGGCCGGCCGCTCCTCCGAAACCTGCGGCCTGCACGTGGAGGACCTCGACCTGCGACTGGACGACGAACACGTCCGCATCCACGGCAAGGGCGGCAGCGTACGCACCGTCCTGCTGGACGACCGCGGGTACGTCGCCCTGCTCAAGCTCTACCTGGCCCGCGCCGGCCACACCGCCGGGCCGCTGTTCCGCGCCTCCATCAACGGCCGGGGCGGGCCCCTGTCCTACGACGCCGCCCACCACCGCCGGCAGGGCTACTGCGCGCAGGCTGGCGTCGAGATCGACATCCACCAGCTGCGCCACGCCCACGCCACCGAACTCATCAACGCCGGCGTCTCCATCGAGGCCGTGCGCCGCCGTCTCGGCCACGCTTCTGCCGAGACGGCGCAGCTGTATGCGTTGCTCGACGACAAGGTCGCCGATGCCGAGATCCGCGCCGCCCGCCGACGCCACGGCCAAGTGACGCGCTGAAGAAGTCCTCACGGCACGTCAAGATCACTATTGTGTGTTGACAGCCTCCCCCGCACAAGCCACATGATCAACTGAGTGGCGGGGCCAACACCACCCGCGTGTACTTGGTGACAGCTTCCTTAACGACAGGCCGAGTACGGCAGAAAGACACCGCATCCGGGTGCCTACCGGACAGAAGTAGGGCTCTCTCTGGTCTCGGTATCCACATAACCGCAGGTCAATGCGCTGACCACGATTCGCTCGGCTCCGGCCCCCTCCTCGCGCTGAGGACTTGTCACCGAAACAGCCGCCGCTGGCTGTGCCGCCCGACCTGCGGTTGCAGGTGGGCACGGCCTGTTCCTGCCGCATTCCGGCCGCACCCGTGTATGGGCTGCCGACCGACCCGCCGGAGCCGGCGGCGGGGATGCGTGGGCTGCTGCGGGTGAGCGGCATGCGCGCCTTCACTCACTCGCCGAGCCACGCTAACCCTCAGGTCAGCTCGGCCTGCAGATTCACGCCCGCAGGACGCCGCGCGCCGATGCCGGCCGGTACGGCCGTCAGCACCGACACCACCACCGCGCAGCCCACGACCACGGCCGCCAGTTGCCACAGCGCGGGGACGGCCACCGGATCGTCGTCCAGGACTTCGGCCAGGCCGATGCCCCCGGCAACCCCCAGCAGCGCCCCGGCCAGCGCGGGCAGCACCTGCGCCGCTGCCAGCCCTACGCTGACCTGGCCCGGCGTCGCGCCCAGCGCCCGAGCCAGCGCCAAGGGCCGAGCCGTGTCCAGTGCCGTGGCCCAGATGATGCAGATCGCATTGGCCACCGCCTGCACCACCAGCATGATCACGACCGGAGCCAGCACCCGGGTCATGGCCAGCCGGGGATCATCACCCGGAG
The DNA here is from genome assembly GCF_030811595.1 of Streptosporangium brasiliense. Lineage (NCBI taxonomy): Bacteria > Bacillati > Actinomycetota > Actinomycetes > Streptosporangiales > Streptosporangiaceae > Streptosporangium > Streptosporangium brasiliense. Next base: position 6,963,732 of record NZ_JAUSRB010000002.1, on the reverse strand, counting down.
TCGCTTCCAGATATCGGTTGGCCCCGGCCGCCAGCGCGGCCACGATCCCGGTCACCGAGATCGCGATCCCGGCCACGTTCAGCAGCGTACGGCGGGGCCGTCGGGCCGCCAGCCGCATCCCCAGCAGCAGCGGCACCGGCAGTCGCGCCGACAACGTGATCATCCAGGAAGTACGGCGCGGCGGGCGTTGCGAGTCGGCCAGCGCCCGGACGGTGCTGATGCGCGCGGCACGCACGGCCGGCATGAACGTCGCCAGCCCCGCGATCGCCAGCGCGACGGCGATCACCAGGCCGACCGCGGCCGGTGTCAACGGCACGGTGTCCGCCGTGCCGAGCAGTCCGGCGCCGGGTTCGACCAGCAATGGCGCGGCCAGGCGTCCGGCCGCCAACCCGGCGAGCGCCGCCAGCAGCGCCACGGCCAGATTCACGGCCAGCAGGACCACCGCGACCAGGCCCGGCGTGCCGCCAACTGCCTTGAGCAGCCCGACCCGGTGCATCTGGTCGGCCATCCTCCCGCCGACGAGCACCACCGCACTGGACAGCGCGAGCAGACCGAGCAGCCAGGCGGCCACCAGCAGGGCCCGCTGGACGTTCTCCGCCACCTTGGCGTGCCCCTCCAGGACCTCCTGCCACGTGACCAGCGCCGGTTCGTTGATTCTTCGCCCGTGGTGCGCCGCGCTGAAGGCCTCGGCCTGGCCAGTCAGCTTCAGGTTGATGAGGTGGCCCAGGGACTCCGGGTAGCGGGCGAGGCCGCGGGTCTCGGCCTCGGTGAGCCACATCATGCCGGCCTGGCCCACGAAGAACGTGTCCGGCGTGCCCGGCGGTGGCTTCGGCGGGCGTTCGGTGAGAGCGGCGAACGCGGAATCGAACCGGCAGGGGGCCAGGCAGACCTTGGGGTAGGGAGCCGACGCGGCGGTGATCGCGACCCCGGCGACCTGGTAGGGGCGATTGTCCAGGGCGATCCGGTCGCCGACGTCGACCCCGAGGGCTCCGGCGAAGCTGGCCTCCAGCACCGCGCCGCCCTCACGCACCCAGCTGCCGCGCACCACCGTGGGCTGGTCGACGGCGGCCGTGGCGGCGGCGCGTCCCTGCACCCAGGCCGGCAAGGTGACGCTGCCGGTGTTCACCCGCACCTGGGTGTAGGGGAAGGGGCCACTGTGGGCGACGACACCGGGAGCGCTCGCCAGCGCCTGCAGCTGGGCCAGATCGGCGGGCCGGCCGCCGACGAAGGGAGTGGCGACGCTGGCGACCACGTCGGGACCGGCGGTGGCCTCCCGGGTGCTCTGGTACGGCTGGTTGATGACCCCCTGCAGGGCCAACGCCATCGCGAGCGCGGTGGTGGCGGCGCTCATCGCGAGCAGCAGTAGCGCCGCCTCGGCCGGGCGACGGCACAGGTCCCGTACGGCAAGCCGACACACCAGCAGCAGGCGGCCCATCAGCCCTCCAGCCCGGTCAGCCCGGCCAGCCGCCGCCCGAGGTCAGCCTGGTCTCCTCCACCAAGGCACCGTCGCGCATGGTGATCAGCCGGTCGGCGACCGCCGCCACCCGTGCGTCGTGGGTGACGATCAACACCGTCTGCCCCGCCGTACGCAAACTCTCCAGCAGCCGCAGAACCTCCACGGTGGCGGCGCTGTCGAGATTGCCGGTCGGCTCGTCAGCGAGCACGACAAGGGGCTCGTTGCTGATAGCCCGGGCCAGCGACACCCGCTGCCGCTCCCCACCCGACATCGCCGAGGGCAGGTGCCCGGCGCGGTGGCCGAGACTCACCCGCTCCAGTAATTCCACGGCTCGGCGGCGCGCCGCGCGCGGGGAGCGCCCAGCCAGCAGCGCGGGCAGCTCGACGTTCTCCACCGCGGTGAGCTCATCCATCAGGTGGAATGCCTGGAAGACGAACCCGACCGCCTGGCGTCGCAGCAGGGCCAGGCCCTTCTCGCTCAGCTTGTCGATGCGCCGCCCGGCCAGCCACACCTCGCCCGCCGAGGGACGCTGCAGGCCGCCCAGCAGATGCAGCAGCGTCGACTTGCCGCTGCCGCTGGGGCCCATCACCGCCACCGTTTCCCCGGCGGCCGCCACCAGCTCGATCCCGTTGAGCGCATGCACCCGCCCCGCGCCGTGGCCGTAGTGCATCTGCAGTCCGTGCGTGCGTAGGACCGCCTGGTCGGTATCTATCATCCTCGCCTCACAGTCCAGTACTGGGCACATGCCTCCAGCCAGCGCAGGTCCGCCTGTAGCCGCAGCACCACGCCCTCCAGCAGCAGCCCGGCGACCGCGCCAGCCGGTTCGGCCAGGGCGGCGCGCTGGGCGGCGGCCAGTTCGGCCAGCAGCGCGTGCCGCTGGGCGTCTACAAGCCGCTCCGGGTCGACCAGCCCGGCCGCACCGGCGGCCACAAGCTTCAGGTGGAACTCCGCCGGGGCCGGCTTGGGCCAGCTCGTGTCGTCCAGCCAGGCGATCACGCGCTCGCGTCCTTCCGGGGTCAGCTCGTAGACCTTGCGATCTGGACGGTCGATCTGGCCGACCCGCTCAGCGCTCACCAGCCCGGCCTTCTCCAGGCGAGTGAGCGTCACGTACACATGGCCTGCGTTGAGCGCACCGGCCAGCGGGCCGAGCGCGAGCTGTAGCCGGGCGCGCAGTTGGTAGCCGTGCGAGGCGTCCTTGGCCAGCAGGGCCAGCAACACTTCCTGTACGACCCGCAGCTGGTAACCCTGGGAAGGTTCCTTGCCGGGCGCGCCGATCGTCTCTGCCATCACGCTTCCTAGTTAACCGTTAGCTAGATAAGGTAACGGTTAACTAAGGCAGGTGCCGCCAACGAGTCCCGTCGGCCAAGCGGCGGCCGGATCAATGAGTTGAGTCGTCGCCAGCAGATGAGCGCGCAGGCCAGGCTGAGGAAGGCTTGGTGGATATCTGCACGGATCTCCCAGTGGATGCGGAGCCGCCGGAAGGCGTGCAGCAGGGCGAAGGTCTGCTCGACGACGTAGCGGTGTTTGCCCGGGCCGGAGCCGTGTTCGGTGCCGCAGCGGGCGATCAGGGGCCGGATGTGCAGGTCACGGACCAGGCGGCGGCGGCGCGATTCGAAGTCGGCGGGCAGGTCCTCGTCCGGGTTACGGGGTCTGGGGAACATGGGGTATCGGTAAGAGTCGTGCAACCAGGTACACCCGTTTGAGTTCGCCCAGATCAGCGGTGCCCTATTGATCGGTGGGGAGGCGTCCGACGGCGTCTTCGAGGTCGGCGTGGGTGGGCAGGGTGTACCGGCGGGTGGTCTCGCCACCGCAGGCGTCCGTCTCGCTTGACCTCTTGCGCGTCAGTCCGGCAGCCAGTGCAGCTCGTGCGCCAGGGTTTTGGCGACGGCACGGATGCGGCGGTGTAGTGGCGACTGCTCGCGTGGGAGGACCAGGTGGATCGTCAGGCTGGGCGCGCCCCGCAGCGGTCGCCAGGTGAGACCGGCCGGTGATGCCGTGACCGCGGCTTCTCCGGCCGGGGCGAGGGTGACCCCGTCGCGCAGGTCGCGCTGAGACATGTCGAAAGAGACTGCGGGCGTGTGGAATCGGGGGTGTGGCCGGGTGTCTCGGAACAGTGCGGACAGCTGATCGTGGATCACGGGGTTGGCCGCACGGTCCGGGAGCCGCAGCGGATACGCGGCCGCGTCGGCGATCTCGATCTCCGGGTGTTCGGCCAGCGGATGGTGCTGCGCCAGCTGGACCCCGACGCGCTGACGCCGCAGCAGGAACCGGCGCACGCCACGGCCCGGCTGTTCACCGCGGGTGATCCCGGCATCGATGCGGCCGTCGGCGACCGCGGGGGAGATCTCCGGTGTCGCCATCGGGACCGCGCCGACCTCGAGTCCGCTGTTGCCGCGAATCAGCCTGTCCACCAGGGCCGGTGCCGTCTCGGCCCCGGCGCTGAGGCTGTATCCGATGCGCAGCGTGCCCAGTTCGCCGGCCGCCGCGCTCCGGGCGGTGTCCCATGCCCGGTCCAGCGCCGCCAGCGCGGGCGGCGCGGACTCCGCCAAAGCCGCACCGGCCGTGGTCAACACGACGCTACGCGTGTTGCGGACCAGCAGGGCCGTACCGAGTTCCGCCTCCAATCGGCGCATCCGGGCGCTGAGTGCGGGCTGTGCGATACCGATCCGTGCGGCCGCGCGGGTGAAGTTCAACTCCTGCGCCAGCACCAGGAAGTACCGCAGGCTCACCGTATCCGGCGCCACGTGCCCTCCCTGCCGATTGATAACGATCCGTTCTGAGTCTATCCCGTACCGATCTTTCCCTCGACCGCACATCAAGCCCTAACTGTAATGACCACGGACGTTGAGAACGCAGGGCGACACGGTCTGTGGATCGTTGAAAAGTGAAGGGCCTGCGGGTTCGGTGTGGATTGCGACATCTACGCCGAGCCTCGGAGGCCCTTCATGCCCCACCGTAACGCTCCGCTGACCGAACTCGGGCGGCTTCGCCTGGCCCGCTGCGTCGTGGAGGACGGCTGGCCCCTGCGACGGGCCGCCGAGCGCTTCCAGGTAGCGGTGAGCACGGCAAAACGCTGGGCCGACCGCTACCGCACACACGGTCGCGCCGGGATGGCAGACCGATCCTCCCGGCCGCGTCGCAGTCCTAACCGCCTGCCCACGCGGACCGAACGTCGGATCATCAAGGTACGGGTGACACGCCGGTGGGGACCGGCCCGCATCGGCTACCTGCTGGGGTTGCACCCCTCCACCGTGCACCGGGTCCTGTCGCGCTACCGGCTGGCCCGGCTGCGGCATCTGGACCGCGCCACCGCCCTTCCCATCCGCCGCTACGAACACGACCGGCCGGGCGACCTGGTGCACGTGGACGTCAAGAAACTCGGCAACATCCCCGACGGCGGCGGCCACCGCGTCACCGACCGGCAGACCGGCCACCACCACCGCAAGGCCACCACCACCGCCCGCTACAAGCACGGCAAACCCAAGATCGGCTACAGCTACCTGCACACCGCCCTGGACGACCACTCCCGCCTGGCCTACACCGAAATCCTGCCCGATGAGACCAAGGAAACCGCCGCCGCGTTCTGGCACCGCGCCCACGCCCACTTCACCGGCCTGGGCATCACCGTCCGCCGGGTCCTGACCGACAACGGCAGCTGCTACAAGTCCTTCCTGTGGCGTGACACCCTCACCGGCTTGGGCATCACCCACAAACGCACCCGCCCTTACCGGCCCCAGACCAACGGCAAGGTCGAGCGCTTCCACCGCACCCTGGCCGACGAGTGGGCCTACGCCCGGCCCTACATCAGTGAACCGGAACGCCGGCACGCGTTCGAGCCCTGGCTCCACGCCTACAATCACCACCGAGCACACACCGCACTCGGCGGCCACCCACCCGCCAGCCGCGTTCCTAACCTCTCAGGTCAATACACCTAACCTGCGCATATGACGATTCAACTGACCGCAGTACCCGTCGCGGGGATCGATCGATCTGAGTGTCAATTCGAAGTCGGACGTGTCCGGCCGAACACAGGAGGTTTCCATGGCTAAGGGCTACTGGGTCAGTGTCTACCCCGCCATTTCCGCCCCTGAGAGGCTGACTGCCTATGACAAGCTGGCCCGTCCGGCTGTCCAGGCTGGGGGCGGGCGACGACTCGACCGTGGCGGCCGAGTCGTCGCCCACGAGGCCGGAATCACGCAACGCGTCGTTCTGATCGAGTTCGACAGCTTTGAACAGGCCGTCGCGGCATACGAGAGCGAGGCGTACCAGAAGGCGCTGGTGGCCCTCCCCGACGGAGTCGAGCGCGACTTCCGCATCATCGAAGGCATCGACTGACCGGCACCCCACTACGACGTCGGCAAAACCATCAAGCGAGAAACCACCCTCGCTGCCCGGCTTGGACAGACAGGTTAAAGATCAAGCTTAGGTCAGGGTGCTGAGGCCGTAGCGGGTTCGGGCGCGGCCGGGCTCGGGGCCGGAGCCGGGCGGCGTACCAGGGCGATCGTCGCCACTGCGGCGGCGAGCGCAATCGCCGCCGCGGTCATGGTCGCGGCGTTGAGGCCGGCCGCGTAGGCGGCCGGGACGACGGTCGCGTCGGAGACCTGGCTGATCGCCTGCGCGGCCTGGCCACCGGTGAGAGCCTCCGTCATGGCGGCGGGATCGGGCACCTCGCCCTCCAGGGAATGTTGCAGCGTCGCACGGAAGACGCTGCCAAGCACCGCGATTCCCAGCGCGTAGCCGAGCTGCCTGAACGCGCTGACAGCACCGGCCGCCATCCCGCTCCGCTCCGGCGGAACGGAGCCCATCGCCGCCGCCGTGACGTTGGGGAGGGCCAGTCCGACGCCGATCCCGGTGATCGCGAACCCGGGGATGACGGCGGTCCAGCCCGATCTCGTGGTCAGCACCGCCTGGCTCAGCGTCCCGATCCCGATGAGCAGCATTCCGGCGCCGACGGTCCACCGAGGTGACACCCGGTGGAGGAAGCGCCCGGTCAGCCAGGAGGTCACGAACGACAGGCCGCTCATCGGCAGGATGACCAACCCGGCCCCGATCGCGCTCAACCCTTGGACGGACTGCAGCCACAGCGAGGTGTAGAGCAGGTAGGCGAAGGCCGCCCCCGACATCACCAGCGAGGCGATCATGATCCCGGCGAACGTCGGGTTGCGGAACAGACGCAGGTCCAGCAGGGAATGCCGGGCACGGATCTCGACCACGACGAAGGCAATCAGGGCGGCTGTCCCGATCGTGAACATGCCGAGCGTCGTCGCCGAGGTCCATCCGTTCTCTCCCGCCCTTGTCAGCGCGTACGTCACCGCGCCAGCGGCCAGGACGAACAGCGCCACACCGGGCAGATCGATCCGCTGTGCCGCCGGGTCGCGCGACTCGCGAACCACCCTCAGGGTCAGCCCCACGGCCAGTACACTGACCGGCAGGTTCACCAGGAAGATCCACCGCCAGCCGAACTCCTGCGTCACCAGCCCGCCCAGGAGCGGCCCGACGCCCGCTGCCGCGCCGTTCACCGCCCCCCAGACGCCGAACGCCACTCCCCGGTCGCGTCCCTCGTAGGAGGCGTTGACCAAGGCGACGGTCGTCGCGAACATCATCGCCGCGCCGGCGCCCTGCACCGCCCGCGCGCCGACGAGCACCACCGCGTCCGGAGCCAGCCCGCAGACCAGTGACGACAGCGCGAACAGCGCCAGCCCGCTCACGTACACCTTGCGGCGTCCCACCAGGTCGGCGAGCGCGCCCGCACCCATCAGCAGCGCGGCCAGCACCAGCGCGTAGACGTCCATGACCCACTGCAGCGAGGAGAACGACGCCTTCATCCCCATCGCGATGTCCGGCAACGCCACCGTCACGATGTTGACGTCCACCAGCAGCATGAACGTCCCGAGACAGACCGCCGTCAGCGGCCACCACTTGCCCATATCAGTCCTCCGTCGGTCGTCGCGGACCGCCAGAGCGGTCAGGCGGCAACGATCGCCGAAGAACTGCGAGAGATCCATCCAGGAGGGCGTAAATCCGTATTTTCGACATATTTTACTCTTGAGTGGTGAATTTCCCCATCAGCGCCGTTGCCGACGACCTCGACCGCAAGCTCATCCACGCGCTGCAACTGGACGGTCGGGCACCGTTCAGCCGTATCGCCGACGTCTTCGGCGTCTCCGACCAGACGATCGCCCGCCGCTACCGCCGATTGCGCTCGCAGGGCGTGCTGCGCATCGTCGGCGTCCCCCCAGCCAACTACGTCGCCCACGGCCGATGGCTCCTCAGGCTCCGCTGCGCGCCCGGCGCGGCGCAGAGCGTCGCCGCCACCCTCGCGCGGCGTCCTGACACCGCCTGGGTCCAGATCGTCTCCGGCGGCACCGAACTGCTCTGTATCGCACGCACCCGCAGCCAGGTCGAGAGCGAGCAACTTCTGCTGGCCGGGTTGCCGCGCGGTAACCGGGTCGTCGCCATCGCTGCGCATTCGGTCCTGCACACCTATTACGGCTCACCCGGCAGGATCCGCAGCCTGGAGGCTCTCAGCCCGGAGGAGGTCCAGCGGCTGAGCCCCGAGCCGGCTCCGGAGATCGACGACATCCAGCCTCTGGACCCTGGCGACCAGCAGCTCCTCGACATCCTGGCCCGTGACGGCCGGGCCGGCCACGCCGAGCTCGCCGCCGCGACCGGCTGGTCGCAGTCCACCGTCGGACGCCGTCTCGACCATCTGCGCGGCATCGGCGTGCTCCACTACTACGCCGAGTTCGATCTCTCATACGTCGGTTTCCACACCGCGGCCCGATTGTGGGCGACGGTCGCCCCCGCAGAGCTGGTCGCTACCGGACAGGCGCTCGCCGGGCACCCCGAGGTCGTCTTCGCTGCGGCCACCACCGGGCCCACCAACCTGGCCGTCCAGGTCGTATGCCGTAACTCCCGCGAGCTCTACCGTTACCTCACCGAACGGGTGGCCGCCCTGAAGTCGATCGGCCACGTCGAGACCGCCCCCATCGTCCAGAACGTCAAGCGCGTCGGCGCCGTCCTCGACCCGGCCTTCCTGGATACACCGCGCCGCTGACGGCTGAGGCGTTCAGTCCCAGAACGTCTCTTCGAGGGCGCGCGTTACGGCGCCCAGCCCTCTGGCGCCCCCGTAGAGGGGGTGGTTCACTGGCGACCTCACGTAATCAGGTGTCGCCTATCGGCAGGGTCCTGCGGTCGCGGGATCTGAGGAACACCGGAACCGGATCGTGCGCCAAGCCCCGTCCGCGCAGGTCATCGCTGTGCGGTTCCGTGTCGAGTCTCGTCGAGCGTAATTGACCGCAGATACTGCCCTGTTATCTGCGGCATCAATGATCGCGACCTGGAACGATGGCCACCGTCCGCTACGTGAAGCGGCCCTGCTATCTGTGGCAAGGGAGAAGCGGTGCCCACCGTCGTGGCGTTCTCCTCCCGCAGGCGTCCCCAGCCCCAAACTAGATCGATCGTTGCAGGTCACGGGGTGCGTGCCGGACATCACGGAGACTGGGATTTCGGCACCGGAGGGCAGCGTTGGGATGCGGCCGAATAGGGGTGCCACCGGAATACGGCACGCCTCCCTTCGACCCACCCGAACATTCACCCCAAGAAGTAGGCCTGAGGCCGGACGAAGAGCGCGGCCAGTGGCGCCTGGCCGCCTGAGGTCCGGGCGGCTAGCGTGATCGGGGTCGCGTGCGAGCATCGGACCGCGGGGCGCTGTGGCGGACAAGCTGGAAAACCTGATCGCGGGCATGCTCCTGTTCGGCAGCATCGGATACCTAGTGGGCGCGCTCATCGACGGCTCTCTCTGGGACGGCCCCTCAGGCTCCGGGAGCTCATCCGGCTCCGGGGGTCGTCCGGCGCGGGCGGCGACTACAGCGGCGGCAGCTACGGCGGCTATGGCGGGGACGGGGGCGACGGCTGACCGTCGCCGGCCCGGCCCGCCCCGGTTCGTGATCAATCGCAGGGGAGCACTCGCCTCTGGCCGGATGAATCCACCGCCGGCCCTCGCCGCGAGAGCCGTCAGGGGCCTGCCGGGTCGTCCTGAGCGGAAGGGGCATCCACGCTTTTGCGGCCGACGTTGCCGACGAGTCGCAGCCGGTGCTCAGGGCCCTCCACGGGTTGGGGTCCCAGTGGCAATGGAGCAGAATCCAACAGTTTTGCTGCTGACCTGCGGAAACTCCTTGAGAAAAGCGATCACGGGACGGCAGGCCCAGAGCCCGTCCACGCAGGTCAGACCCATTTCCGTTGGATTTTCCGCGATTGCTACTGGGACCTCCTGGTGGAAGCGGTCGACGAGCTCGGCGACGGACTCGCCCGTCGCACCCCGTCCGACAAGCCGGAGCAGCGCCGGCAGGCGCTGATCGACAGCTTCGCCACCCATCGGGCGTTGTGGGTGGCCCAACTCGAGGCCGCGGTGCAGTGTGATCGCCGAGCTTCGATCATTCGCCGACCAGCTCTGATGCGGCGGTGGGTAGCGCCGGCGGGGAGATAATCGCCGGCCATCGTTCCGATGCGCCTCACCCCCGTCAGGCGCCCTGCCAGGAGAGGCGGCCTGAGCGCAGATCGTCGATCACTGCGCACAGCCAGTCCCGCTCGGTCGCGGCGACCGCGCGCAGATACTCGGTCTCCAGCGCGCCCACACGGGCGTGGCCGTCGGTCGTGTGAGCGGCCAGGATGGCGTCCAGCTCGGCAAGGTCGGCGGCGACGTTGTCGGCGCGGCGCTCCAGGGCGGCGAGGGCCTCCTCTGGAGCGATCATGAGCAGGTGGGAAAGGGCGGCGGGGAACTCGGGGAACTCCCGCCTGCGGGTGGCCAGCATCTCGTCCATCCAGGCGCGAGCGGTCGCCCGGCCGTCGTCGGTCAGCTCGTAGACGGTCCGCTCGGGATAGGCCTGGTCGCGCTCGGTGTCACGGACCCGGATCAGGCCCTCGGCGGCCAGCCGGTCGATCGTCCGGTAAAGGCTCGCGCGCTGACTCACGTTGACGACCTGATCCTTGCCCCACTGCTTGATCAGCCGCTGCATCCCATAGGGGTGCAGCGGTTTGTAGTGGAGCAGGGCCAGCACGGTCAGGGCGAGAGGTGAACTTCGTACGGTCATGCCCGCCATCTTATGCCAGACACTAGTTGACCAATAACTAGTTTCAATAAAACTATTTCGCCTGTGACCGACAGACTCTCCCGAGGAGTGAACATGAGTAGCGTGCGGACGGCCCTGGTGATCGGCGGTGGCGTGGCCGGGCCGGTGACGGCCCTGGCCTTGGCCCGGGCGGGGATCACCGCCACCGTTTTCGAGGCCCACCCCACCGCCGCCGACGGGGTCGGCGCGATGCTGTCCCTGGCCCCCAACGGCCGTAACGCCCTGGGCGTGGTCGGTGCGGATGAGGCGGTCGCCAAGGTCGGACAGCCGGTTCCGGGCGTGGTGATGGCCGATGCCACCGGGCGGCGGCTGGCCGACTTCCACGGCTTCCCCGGCCTGCCGCCCACGCTGGCCATGGCCAGGGCCGACCTGTTCCACGCCCTCGCCGACCACACGGTGGCGCAAGGTGTCGAGATCCAGTACGGCAAGCGGCTGGTCGGCGCGGTCCAGGGCCCGGACGGCGTGACCGCCACGTTCGCCGACGGCACCACGGCGAGCGCCGACGTCCTGGTCGGCGCGGACGGCATCCGCTCCACCGTTCGCACCCTGATCGACCCGGACGCGCCCGGCCCGGTCTACGGCGGGGTGCTCAGCTTCGGCGGGATCGCTCCCGGCGATGACGTGGAGGCCGAGCCGGGAACGATGTACTTCGCATTCGGCCGCGCGTTCCTCGGTTACTGGGCGCTGCCGGACGGCCGGATCGTCTGGTTCGGCAGCCTGCCCAGCGAAGAGCCGCTGACCTCCGCCCAGGTCCGCGCCGTGCCCGCCGCCGAATGGCTGGAGCGGCTGCGCGCCCTGTACGCCGGGCACGTCCCCGGCCAGACCCTGCTCGCCCGCACCGCGCCCGAGGACCTGATGGCCGTCGGCCCGATGGAGGCGATGCCGGACGTCCCGACCTGGCACCGGGGCCGCATGGTCCTGGTCGGCGACGCCGCGCACGCCCCCTCCTCCAGCTCCGGCCAAGGCGCGTCACTGTCCGCCGAGAGCGCCGTCGAACTGGCCCGCTGCCTGCGCGACCTGCCCACCCCGGAGGAGGCGTTCGCGGCCTACGAGCGGCTGCGCCGCCCCCGTGTGTCGATGATCGCCGGGGATGCCGCGGCCAAGAACAAGGCCAAGGCGGGCAAGGCGGGAGACCGTCCCGCGATGCCGGCCCCCGAGCAGATGTTCGCCCCCGTGCACCACCACCGTATCGACTGGGACGCCCGAGTCACCGCCTGACGGCCCGAGGGCAGGTCGCCGCGGACCCGGGCGGAGCACCTCGAACGGCGGTGCGGCGGATGAGTCACCGCACGAGGACCGGCACCCGCTGCACCTGGTTGCTCGCCATGCCCTGGCGGTTCCACGGCTGTTCGACCGGCTGGACGTTGCCGGCGGCGTCGCTCGCCCGGACGCACAGGTCGTAGCGCCCCGGCTCCCGTGCGTGCCACGTCCACCGCCAGGCCCGCCAGGCGTACCGGCTCGGCTGCGGCCCCAGGTCGGCCTCCGCCCAGGTCGCGCCGCCGTCCACGCTCACCTCGACCCGCGTCACCGGCCCCCACCCCGACCAGGCCCGGCCCGCCACCTCATGGACACCGCGGTCGAGGATGCGGCCGCGGGTCTGGAAATCGGGAAAGCCGGGAGGCTGCATGAGCGCGCGGGGCCGGATCCGGGTCACCGGTTCGCCGTCGTCGTCCGGCCAGTGCTTGATCCGGTACGCCGTGGCGTTCTGGTAACCCGCGAACGGCGTGTCGAGCACCGAGATGCGCACGAGCCATTTCACCTGGGCCATGCCGTACCAGGAGGGCACCAGGAGACGGAGCGGGGCGCCGTGCTGCGGCGGCAGCGGCTGACCGTTCATGGTGTGCACCAGCAGCACGTCCTCGCGCAGGGCCTCGGCCAGTGGCAGGCCGCGCGTGTAGTCCTGCTCGATGCCGCGCTCGATGCCGTGGTCGGCGCCGGTGAACGCCACGTCGACGGCGCCGTCCCGGATGCCTGCCTCACGCAGCAGCGGCGCCAACGGGGTGCCGGTCCACTCGGCCGTGCCGACCGCCTCGTCCAGCCAGGGCTGGCTGATCGGCCGAGGGGCGAGCCGGGCCCGGCCGTTGCCGGCGCATTCGAGCGTGACGCGATGGGTGACGTACGGCCTGGCCCGGATCGCGGCGAGGTCGAGCGTCAGCGGGTGCCGGACGTGACCGTCGATCCGCAGCCGCCACGCCTGGGGGTCGAGGTGGGGGATGTCGTAGTGGATCAGCAGGTAGTGCAGGCCCACCGGGGTGACGTCGTAGCGCAGCGCTTCCAGCGGCATGCCGTGATTGCGCGCCGCGAGCCGGAGCTCGTCCAGTGAGATGTCCTCGCCGGGATCTGCCACTCGCGCCGGTGGGCTGACCGATTCGTCGACTGTGGCCATGAGCACCACCCCTTGTTCCGTGTTATCTCCTCGGAGAAGCAGGTGTCCAGCTCCCGGATGGCAAATTCACCGATAAAGCTGATATGTCAGGATGTCTTTACGGCTCCAGCGGCCCGTTCGGACCGCACGCGCCGCGTCACACCCACACCACCCATGCCCGACAGGCACGCCGAGGACCGTACGGCACGCTGAGCAGCGAAACGGTCCGTCATCGCACCCGGGTCGCGGGCGTGCGCGCCGCGGACGGCAAGCCGCCGTGTCGCCGCCAGCTGGGCGGCGCTGACGAGCAACGGCAGGCCTTCCGGCACCGAGGCGACGGCCAGGTTGACGCCCTCGCCGAGGGTCTCCCGCAGCCGCCTACCGCAACGAGCTGGCCAAGCTCTGCGAAGCCGGCCCCGAGCTGCTGGCGGCCTTGCCACCACACGAAGCTCTGCGCGCCTGGATGGGGTGCTTCATCGACTACGTCACCGCAATGCTCGGAATGGCCGAGGTCCTGCGCTCCCTGGTGGAGTCCGGGATCACCCCTTACGCCCACAGCCACGAGATGATGCTGGAAACCCTGGACTCGCTCTTGAAAGCAGGAGCTCAGGCCGGGACCATCCGGGCGGACATCAGCGCGGCCGACATGTTCGCCGCGCTCACCGGGATCGCGCTCGCCTCGGGCAAACCGGAGCAGCGCGAGCAGGCCGAGCGACTCCTGGACCTCACCATGGACGGACTGCGACCCCGCTCAGGTCAGGGTCAGCTGCCGTAGCGTGCGCAGGGCATGGTGAGAGGCGGACCCCGGTTCGGCCGTGTAGAGGACGAGACGCAGGTCGTCGCGGTCGGGCACGAACATGACCTGGCAGATCACGTCGATGACCCCGACGGTGGGATGCGAGATGCGCTTGCGCTGCTCGCGGCGCACACGCACCTCATGCTGCGCCCACAGCAAGGCGAACTCCACGCTGCAGCCGAGCATCTCCGCCACCAGCGCCTGGATGTCCGGGTCGTCCGGATAACGGCCGGCGGCCACCCGGAGGTCGGCGACGGAAGCGCGGGCGAAGGCGCCCTTCTCCTCGTCGTTGAGATGGTCGGCCAGATCTGATGCGGTGAAGCACCACCGGATGACGTTCAGATCATGAGGCGCCCGGGTTTCCAGAGAACCCATCAGAGCACTGGCCAGGGGATTCCAGGCGACCAGGTTGTAGGCGGCGTCCATCACGTACGCCGGGACGTCCTCCAGGAAGGCGATCAGGTGCAGCATGCCCGGCGGCACGTCAGCGCGGCGCCTGGCCGGTTCCAGGGGCTGGCCGGCCAGGCGAAACAGGTGCGTGCGCTCGTCCTGGGTGAGCATCAGGGCACGAGCCAGCGCGTTCAGCACCTGCTTGGACGGGCGCGGCCCGCGGCCCTGCTCCAACCGGATGTAGTAATCGACCGACATCCCGGCCAGGTGCGCGACCTCCTGACGACGGAGCCCAGGCGTCCGGCGGCGCTGACCTTCCGGAAGGCCGACCTCACCGGGCTTGACTTTGGCACGCCTGTCACGCAGGAACTCGGGCAACTGGTTCATCTACCCATCCTGCGCCATGAATGACACATTGCCCCTGGTACAGCTTGTACCAGCATAAGAAGGTCTCTCCCGCTCGGCCCCGTCCACGGCCAGCGTTGGACCCATGACGACAGCTCTCATCACAGGTGCCAACAAGGGAATCGGCTTCGAGACGGCACGACTGCTCGGCGAGCGGGGGATGACCGTCCTGATCGGCGCACGCGACGAGGAGCGCGGCCGCGCCGCCGCCGACCGGCTCGGGCAGCGGTACGTGCCCCTCGACGTCACCGACCCCGCCAGTGCTCAGGCGGCGGCGAAGTGGATCGAGAAGGAGTACGGCACGCTCGACGTCCTCATCAACAACGCGGGAGTCACCGGCGGGCCGGAGGAGCTCACCCCGAGCGGCATCTCCCTGGAGGCGGTGCGAGGTGTCTATGAGACGAACGTGTTCGGCGTCATCACCGTCACCAACGCCATGCTGCCGCTGCTTCGCACGTCGAAGGCAGGCAGAATCGTCAACATGTCGAGCGAGCTGGGGTCCCTCACCTACGCGAGCGACCCGGAGAGCGCCCTCTGGGCGCACTCCTACGTGGCCTACAACTCCTCGAAGTCGGCACTCAACATGATCACCGTCGCGTACGCCAAGGAGCTCCTCGAGACCCCGATCAAAGTCAACGCGGCCAACCCCGGCTACTGCGCCACCGACCTCAACGGGCACACCGGATTCCGTACGGCAGAGCAGGGCGCAGCGATAGCCGTGCATCTCGCCAGTCTGGACGCGAACGGTCCGACGGGCGCCTTCCTGCAGGACGACGGCGCTTTGCCCTGGTGAGTCGGCGTTGAAGCAGGAGGCCCTTCGATGGGCTCTCTACTGGTGCTCTGTGTGGTGGCAGAACTGCTACCTGGCCTCTGGGGCCGTTCTTGAGACGGCTTGAAGGAAGTTGACGGGATTCCGTCCGATCGGCTTGATCGGACGGGATCTTGTTGTTTCTGGGCTCCTATGGCCGCCGGCCGGGCTGGTTCAGGCTCGTGTGGTGACTGTGGTGAAGGCATCTGGCGGTGTCGGAGCGCTGTGAGTGCACGGGGAACCGGCCGATGGACGTGCAGAGCCCGGCGGTCGGGGTGATGCTGTGCGGTTGGCGGCGTCGGGGCGGTCAATCGCATGGAGGTGGGGGTGGCCTGCTTGCGGCTGTAGGCGGCGCAGGTTGCGTCCACGGAGGTGGTGTACGAGTTTCCCCAGCTAGTGGGCGTGGCGTCGTGGAATGAGGACGGCCATCGCGTGATCCTTCAGGTTGCGAAACCAAGATCGAAGGAGAAGAAGCGATGGCCGTGAACAACAGTGTGGACCCCGCCGCCTGGCTGACGGAGCAGATCGAGCACGGGGACTCGGATCTGTTGCGATCCATGGTGAAGACCATGGCCGAGGCATTGATGTCGGCCGAGGCCGACGGTCTGTGCGGCGCCGACTACCGTACCCGCAGCGACGAGCGCACCAACCGGCGCAACGGCTACCGCAGCCGCGACTGGGACACCCGCGCCGGCACCGTCGAGCTCGCGATCCCGAAACTACGCTCGGGCTCCTACTTTCCCGACTGGCTGCTGGAGCGCCGCCGCCGGGCCGAACAGGCACTGATCAGCGTGGTGGCCACCTCCTATCTGCTGGGGGTCTCCACCCGCCGGGTGGACAAGCTGGTCGAGCAGCTCGGCATCAAGAACATCTCCAAAAGCCAAGTGTCAGAGATGGCCAAGGTGTTGGACGCCCAGGTGGAGGCCTTCCGTACTCGAGCGTTGGACGCGGGCCCGTATGCCTTCGTGTGGCTGGATGCGCTCACGCAGAAGGTGCGCGAGGGCGGCCGGATCATCAACGTGCACGTCCTGGTCGCCACCGCGGTCAATGCCAACGGCAACCGAGAGATCCTCGGCCTGGAGGTCAGCTCATCAGAGGACGGCGCCGGCTGGCTGGCCTTCCTGCGCGGCCTGGTCGCCCGCGGCCTGTCCGGGGTGCAGCTGGTCATCTCCGACGCCCACGCCGGGCTGGTCGGCGCGATCGGCGCAACCCTGCCCGGAGCGTCCTGGCAGCGCTGCCGCACCCACTACCTGCGCAACCTCTTGACGACCGTTCCGAAGTCCGCCCAGCCCTGGGTGGCGACCCTGGTGCGCACCATCTTCGACCAGCCCACCACCGAGCAGGTGCGCACCCAGCACACCTGGGTGATCGACGCCTTGGAAGCCAAGTACCCAGCCGCGTGCGAGCACCTGGACGCCGCCCGAGACGAGCTCCTGGCCTTCACTGCCTTCCCGCGCGAGGTCTGGAAGCAGATCTGACACTGTTGGCGAATCCGCGAGACTGCCTGCGCGGAGAGTGACGGGGTCACGTCCAGCGAAGTGGTGTATGAGTTGATCTTCGCGTGATCCTGTTTCTGCAGGTTAAGCGGTAAGTGTCTGCGGGATGGGGTTCTGTTGCGGTGTGTCGCCGGAGATCACGCGTAGTCGGGTCTTGGCCAGGACGTCCAGACCCATGTAGCGGCGGGCCTCGGTCCACTCATCGGTCTGCTCGGCCAACACCGCACCAACGAGCCGGACGATGGAGCCGCGGTCGGGGAAGATCCCGACGACGTCGGTGCGGCGGCGGATCTCCTTGTTCAGCCGCTCTTGCGGGTTGTTCGACCAGATCTGACACTGTTGGCGAATCCGCGAGACTGCCTGCGCGGAGAGTGACGGCGGTGGGATCATGATCCTTCTGTTAGATCGGGGCTGCTGCCGAGGAGGTTCGGTTGTCCCTGCGCCCGATCGAGGATCATGACATTCCCGAAGAGACCGCCCGCATCTGCGCAGCAGCCTTCCCGAAGGGAAGCCTGCCGATCCGGTTGCGGGACGCTCTGGGACAGGTGTTCCAGGATGCCGAGTTCATCGGCATGTTCTCCCGGCGCGGACGGCCTGCGGTGTCGCCGGGCCGATTGGCGCTGGTCAGCGTGCTGCAGTTCCTGGAAGGGCTGTCGGACCGGCAGACCGCTGATGCAGTGCGGGGACGGATCGACTGGAAATACGCCCTGGGTCTGGAGTTGACTGATCCAGGGTTCGACTTCTCGGTGCTGAGCGAGTTCCGATCACGTCTGATCGAGGCCGGGCCCGATCGGCTGCTCGATCTGATGCTTTTGCGGTTGCAGGCGGCGGGGCTGGTGAAGGCCGGTGGCCGCCAGCGCACCGATTCCACCCATGTTCTCGCCGCGATCCGCGCAGTCAACCGATTGGAACTTGTCGGCGAGACGATGCGGGCCGCGCTCGCCGCTGTGGCCATCGTCGCTCCCAACTGGCTCGCCCCGCTGATCGAGCAGGGCTGGGCCCAGCGTTACGGTCATCGGGTAGAGGAGTACCAGCTACCCAAGGACGACGCGAAACGCCTGGCCTATGCCGAGACGATCGGCGCCGACGGAGATCGGCTGCTTGGCTGCATCGACTCCGACGAGGCTCCGGCTTGGCTTCGTGAACTCCCGGCCATCGGGGTGTTGCGGCGGGTCTGGGACCAGCAGTTCCGCCTCGACGAACAAGGCCGCCGCCGCTGGCGAGAGCCGAAGGATCTTCCTCCTTCGGGCGAGCGGCAAGCCTCGCCCTATGACGACGATGCCCGCTACGGAGTCAAACGCGGCAGCGGCTGGGTCGGCTACAAGGCTCACCTGACCGAGACCTGCGAGCCAGACGTCCCGCACGTGGTCGTGAACGTCGCCACGACCGCCGCGCAGGTCGCTGACAACGACCTGATCCCCGTCATCCACGCCAGGCTCACCGAACGTGATCTCTTGCCGGATATCCATCTGATCGACTCGGGATACACCGGCGGCGAGCTTGTCGTGACCAGCCGGAATACCTACGGCATCGACCTGTTGGGGCCCGCCCGGGAAGATTGCAGCTGGCAGGCCAAAGCCGGGGAGGGCTTCGACAGCTCTGGGTTCACCATCGACTGGCACAACCAGACGGTCACCTGCCCACAGGGTAAGACCTCCACCAGTTGGGCGCCCTGGCGAACCAAGGCCGGCGAGGAGTCCATCCACGTCGACTTCTCCAAGTCCGACTGCACCTCCTGCCCGGTCCGCGCCAAATGCACCCGCGCCAAACGCGAACCCCGTCAGCTCACCCTCCACGCACGCGAAGTCCACGAGACCTTGCAGCGCAACCGGGCCGCCCAACAGACCGAAGCCTGGAAACAGCAGTACGCTCTGCGCTCCGGCATCGAAGGCACCATCTCCCAGGCAGTGCGCGGCTTCCAGCTGCGCAGATCCCGCTACCTCGGCTTGGCCAAGACCCATGTGCAGCACGTCCTGACAGCAGCCGCGATCAACTTCGTCCGCATCGACGCCTGGCTCACCGGCGTCCCTCTATCCACCAGTCGCCGCCACCATCTCGAAAAGCTCCAAACCGCGGTCGCCGCCTGACCACCGGGATTGGCCAACAGTGTCAGATCTGGTCGAACAACCCGCAAGAGCGGCTGAACAAGGAGATCCGCCGCCGCACCGACGTCGTCGGGATCTTCCCCGACCGCGGCTCCATCGTCCGGCTCGTTGGTGCGGTGTTGGCCGAGCAGACCGATGAGTGGACCGAGGCCCGCCGCTACATGGGTCTGGACGTCCTGGCCAAGACCCGACTACGCGTGATCTCCGGCGACACACCGCAACAGAACCCCATCCCGCAGACACTTACCGCTTAACCTGCAGAAACAGGATCACGCGAAGATCAACTCATACACCACTTCGCTGGACGTGACCGCGGCGCAGCAGTGTGCTCGCCGAGTTCGGTCATTTCCTGGGGGATTCTCGGGCGCCCTGGCCCATCCGCGGGTTCCGTGCTGGCTGATCGACCAGGCCGCCACCGACCCTGACTCCTGGCTGCGCGCCAATGCCGCCTCCAACCCCGACCTCAGCGCGCCGCTGCTGGCCGCGCTGGCCGACGACCCCGACAGCACGGTGCGCACCGCCGCCGCCGGCAACGTCCGCCTGCCGACCGCGCTGTTGCACCGGCTGGCGTCCACCGACCCCAGCATCTGGGTCCGGTCTGCCCCCACGAGGTCTTGACGCGGCTGGGACGGGATCGCTCCGCGTGGGTCCGCTAGTGCGCGGCATGGGGCCAGTAAGAACTCCTAACGCAATGAGCTAAGACGGCGCCAGCAGATCAGGGCGCAACCGAAGCTGAGGAAGGCCTCGTGGATGTCGTCGCGAATCTCCCAGCGGATGCGCAGGCGGCGGAAGTGGTGCAGCAGGGCGAAGGGCTGCTCGACGACCCAGCGGTGTTTGCCCAGGCCGGAGCCATGCTCGGTGCCGCGTCGGGCGATGATCGGGCGTATGCCGAGGGCGCGGACCTGCTTGCGGTACTTGTCGTGGTCGTAGCCGCGATCGGCCAGGACGACGTCGGGGCGCCGGAGGGGCCGGCCGCGCTTGCCACGCACCGGTGGAACGGCCTGCAACAGCGGGACGAGCTGGGTGACATCGTTGCGGTTACCGCCGGTCGGGATCGCCGCCAAGGGGATGCCGGTGGCGTCGACGATCAGGTGGTGCTTGCTGCCGGTCCGTCCTCGATCGACCGGGGACGGACCGGTCTGCGCCCCCCTTTTAGCGCTCTGACGTGGGAGGAGTCCACCGAGGCCCGGGAGAGGTCGATGGCATCGGCCGCTCGGAGCCTGGCCAGGAGCACCTCGTGCAGGCGCTGCCAGACCTCGGCCTTGTGCCACTCGTTCAGCCGCCGCCAGCACGTCATGCCCGAGCCGTACCCGAGTTCCTGCGGCAGATGCTCCCAGGCGATGCCGGTGTGCAGCACGAACAAGATGCCCTGCAGCGCCAGGCGGTCATCCAATCGCTTTCGTCCTGGCCAGCGGGCTCGCCGCTGGTGTTTGGGCAGCAGCGGTTCAATAGCCGCCCACAGCTCGTCGCTGACCTCCCACGGCTTCAGCCGCGCCAACGTGCTCACCCTCCCGCTGTCGTTACAGCGAGAGATCAAACCACAACAGAGATCATTCTGTTAGGAGCTATAAGTTCGGTCGGAGCGTCTGGGTCAACCCCTAGTGCTCCATTCCTGAATGGGAGTGGAGATCCCTATCGACCTGGGGTGATGATGGTCTCAGGGGGGATTGCCATGCCGAAACTGCTGTACGCGCGTCCGCCGGTGGACGCCGAGGAGGACCGGCAGATCCGCAAGCTGGCCGGTGCCCGTCATGCCCCGGCCGACTGGATCATGAGAGCGCAGATGATCGTGTTCAGCTGGCAGGGCCTGCGCACCAGCGCCATCGCGGCCAAGCTCGGCTGTCACATGCAGACCGTGCGCGAGCGGATCGAGCGATTCAACGCCGAGGGCCTGGCCGGACTGGGCGACCGGCCCGGGACGGGTCGCAAACCACGGATCACCGAGGTCGAACGCGGACAGCTCATCGCGTTGGCGCGCTCGACCCCGCCCGGACGCCTGACCCGCGACGCGGCCGGCGACCTGGCCGCCACCGACGACAGCGGCCCGGCGCAGTGGACGCTGGACAGCCTGACCGCCGCCGCCCGCGCGCAGGGCATCGTCATCGCGCGCAGCCAGGTCCGCCGGATCCTGCGAGCGGAGAAGGTCCGCTGGCGACACACCCGCTCCTGGACCGAATCGACCGATCCGGACTTCGCCCCAAAAGAGCCACGATCATCGGCCTCTACACCCAGCCGCCGGCCGCGACCACGGTGATCTGCGCCGACGAGCTGGGGCCGGTGACCCCGCGCACCTTCGCACCCGCGCCCGCCTGGTCTCCCGACGGGCACCGGATCAAAGCCAGGTTGGAGTATTCACGCGGCACCGACAAGACCTGGGTCTACGGCGCGCTGCGCATCCGTGACGGCACCGAGCTCACCTTCTGCGCGCCCTCACGCAACAGCGACGGCTGGATCCAGTTGCTGGCCCGCATCGCAAAAGCCAACCGGCGTGGCGCGATCGTCGTCATCACCGACAACCTGTCCAGCCACTTCAGCTGGAAGGTCGGCCAATGGCTGGTCCGTCACCCGCGGATCCGTCAGGTGTTCATCCCGGTCAAGGCGTGCTGGCTGAACCTGGCCGAGGGCTGGTGGCGACTGCTACGCAAGGCGGCGTTCGCCGGGCAGACCTTCGCCGACGCCGTCGAGATCGCCCACGCGGTCGCCCTTGCCACCGCCCAGCTCAACGCCCACGCCCAGCCCTGGATCTGGGGGCGACCACCGCCACGGCCCCGGATCCTGCGCCGCAAGTTCGTCTACCTGCTTTGAGGAACGCAGCACTAGTGCCGCATCAGGCAACGTTCGCCCTGGCGATAGCCCTACGCATGCCCTTCGATCTTGTCTGCGGTACCTGACCGGGGAACACGCTCGCCTGCCACACAGATATCGAATACAGCTCGTGACAGTTGCCCCGCATGGTTATGTGACGGTCATGTTCAGTATCACCGTGTCACGGGCACTCACCGTTGCCGACGTGGTTGCCACATTCGTGGAATTGATCCCGCCTGGCCTGCAGTTGGTGGTTCAGCCGGACGACGCCGATATTCCGGACAATATGGGAGACCTGTGGATACGCCTGGTGGGCAACGAAGATCCGGCGTGGCCGCTTTCCTTGGATGTGCTGGGCGGATACGACTGTGGACTTGGGCCGTACCCTGACCTCCGCGTCGCAGAGCACATGGGAGAGCGACACGGCGTCGACGTTTTGTGTGGCGTCGATCCATCCCTCGTCGATGTCGACCCCCAGGATCCGTACTACCGGCTGGCGCTGGTCGGCGGCCGGTGGTACCTGGCCAGCACTGCCGGCACACGGCTCATGGGACCGTACACCGTGTGTGACGCCGACGGATTCCGGAAGGAACCGGGCGAAGAGCCCGTCAAGCTGATCCGGCAGGTCGTGGTTGACACGCGCTGAGCCGTGATCGACGGCATCCCCTGGGCGGGTGCCGCAGACAAGGCTCTTGACCAGGGGATCACCCGTGAGAGCAAAGAGCAGACAGCACAGGGCAGTTCTGAGTGGCGCTCCAGCAGCGTCCGGGCCGTCAAGCTGTGCAGGTGGTAGAACGAGGCGCCGTCCCGCATCAGTGCGGATCGAGGGGTGTCGTCAGCCCCGTCGCCCAGGGGGATGACGGCTAGAGCGGTCTCGTCGCGGCTGCGGGCGCCCTCCAGGAAGCGATGCAATTCGTCCCCGCCTCCGCTGGGGAAGTCGCAGGGAACCCATCCGGGCGGTGAGTGAACCGCCCTGGGTTCGGTGAGACTTGATCTCTTGCCGGACACCCGAGTGCTGGCGAGGATCCGCCGAGCCGGGCAAGTGCGACGCGCTGGAGTGGCATCCGCTGAACCGGCTGCCCGACGGCATGGTCGACTACCCGGCGGCGGCACTGCGGGAGATCGGCGACGGGCGGCCTTTCGCCCAGTTCGGCTTCTGAAAGGCCACACCAAAGTACGGTCCTGCCGTGGCGAAGGTGGGCTGCGCCCGCCATTGCCTTGATGGGGGAGGGGCGGGCGGCCGAGACTCGGTCGCCATGGAAGAGATGCTGACCGAGGCCGCCCGCCGGATGGGCGTCACCGGCGCGCAGGTCGCCGTGCTCGCCGACGGCGAGTTGTGCGAGGCCGCCACCGGGGTCGCCAACGCCGAGCTGGGCCTGCCGATGGACCCGCGCACGCTGATCCAGATCGGCTCGACGACCAAGCTGCACACCGCGGTGCTGGCGATGACTCTGGTCGACGACGGGCTGCTGGACCTGGACGAGCCGGTCGTGCGCCACCTGCCGGAGCTGCGGCTGTCGGACGGCGCCGCCACCGCGTCGGTGACCGCGCGCCACCTGCTGTCCATGAGCAGCGGGATCGACAACGGGCACTACGACGACCCGGCCGACTACCTGGCGACGCTGGCCGGCATGGAGATGCTGTTCGCCCCGGGCGACGGCTACTCCTACAGCAACGCCTCCACCGTCGTCTCCGGCGCGCTGGTCGCCCGGCTGACCGGGGCGAGCTGGGACGAGGCGTTGCGGCGCAGGGTCTTCGAGCCGCTCGGGCTGCGCGAGTGCCTGACGTTGTGGGAGGAGCTGCCCTATCACAGGGTCGCCGTGGGGCACGCGCCCGACGGCTCGGTGGTGCGGCCGTGGACGTTCTCGCGCGCCTCGGGGCCGGCGGGCAGCACGCTGTGCTCGACGGCCGCCGATCTGGCCAGGTTCGGCGAGCTGTTCGTCCGGGCGGGCGCCGGCGTGTTGTCGGCCGAGGCGTGCGCCGCCATGCAGGTGCCGCAGGTGTCGCTGCCGACCAGGAGGTTCGCCGACAGCTGGTGTCTGGGGCCCTACCAGCGCGACTTTGGCGGGACGACCGTGCTCGGCCACAGCGGCACCAATCTCGGCGGCTCGTCGACGCTGCTGTGGGTGCCCTCCACCGGCGTGGTCGTCGCGGTGGTGTGT
The DNA here is from genome assembly GCF_030811595.1 of Streptosporangium brasiliense. NCBI lineage: Bacteria > Bacillati > Actinomycetota > Actinomycetes > Streptosporangiales > Streptosporangiaceae > Streptosporangium > Streptosporangium brasiliense. The sequence goes on along the minus strand of NZ_JAUSRB010000002.1, from coordinate 6,939,813 downwards.
AACAGCCCGCACGCGGGCTATCCGCTGGCCGTCGCCGTGGCCGCCGAGGTGCTGGGGGCTCGGCCCGCCGACGTGGAGCCCGTCACGCGGCTCACGGCCGACGCGGGGCCGTACGAGGGCCGGTACGCCGCCTGCGACCTGCGCTACGAAGTGACCGCGGTGGACGGGGTGCTGACCGTCACGCTGGAGGACGTGGCCTCGGGCGCGCTCAGCCCGCCGGTGGCGCTGCTGCCGCTGGACGAGCACCGGTTCCTGCCCGAGCAGGACCTGTCCGGCGGGCGGGGCTGGGATCTGGCGTTCGTGGTCAGGGACGGGCGGGCGGTGCGCCTGGTCAGCGGCGGCTTCGCCGCCCGCAGGGTCGTCTGAGCTCAGGCTCGGCTGACCAGGCCGGCGTCGTAGGCCAGCAGCGCGGCCTGGGTGCGGTTGGTGCAGCCGAGCTTGCCGAGCAGCCGTGACACGTATCCCTTGACCGTCGTCTCGCTCAGGAACAACCGGCTGCCCGTCTGGGAGTTGGACAGCCCTTCCGCCAGGCAGACCAGCACCTCGGTCTCGCGCTCGGTCAGCCCGTCCACCAGCGCCCTGGCGGCGCGCCTGGCGGGCTCGCCGGGCGCGAAGGCCGACACCAGGCGCCTGGTCAGTTCGGGCGAGACGACGGCGTGCCCGTCGGCGGCGACCCTGACGATGCCGGTCAGATCCTCGGGGTCGGTGTCCTTGAGCAGGAAGCCGACCGCGCCCGCGCGCAGCGCCCTGACCGCGTACTCGTCCAGGTCGAAGGTGGTGAGCATGATGATCTTCGGCGGGTGGGGCAGCCGGCAGGCGCGTTCGGCCGCGGCCAGGCCGTCGACGCCGGGCATCCTGATGTCCATCAGCACGACGTCCGGCGCCAGCCGGACGATCGCCTCGATCGCCTCGGCGCCGTCGTGCGCCTCGCCCACCACCTCGAGATCGTCGGCGCGGGACAGGATCGCCCGCAGGTGGGCGCAGACCATCCGTTCGTCGTCCACGAGCAGGATCCTGATCATCGGGCGCTTCCCCTTCCCTTTCCCGGCAGTGTCGCCAGCACTTCGAATCCGCCGGTCTCGGTCGGGCCGGCGGTGAAGGCGCCGCCGACCAGCTCCACCCGCTGCCGCAGGCCGAGCAGCCCGGTGCCGGACGGCGGCAGGCCGAGGCGCAGGGGATCGGCGGGCGCCGGGTCCGCCGCGCGGTTGCGCACCTCGACGCGGACCCCGCCGTCGTGGTGGCTCAGGCGGACGGAGACCCGTGCGCCCGGCGCGTGCTTGCGCGCGTTGGTCAGCGCCTCCTGCACCACCCGGTAGGCGGTACGGCCGAGCGGGGCCGACACCTCGATCTGCTCGTCCTGGCTCAGCGACACCGGCAGCCCCGAATCGGCGACCAGGCGGGTGACGTCGAGCAGGGTCGGCGGCGGGGCGAGGTCGGCGGGCTGCCGGTCGTGCAGCACGCCGACGACCTCGCGCAGTTCCCCGAGCGCGCGCCGGCCCGTGGCGCGTAGTTCCTCGGCCGCGTCGCGCACCTCGGGCGACGGCGCGGCCATCCGAAGGGACCCCGCCTGCAGCACCATCAGGCTGACGTGGTGGGTGACGACGTCGTGCATCTCGCGGGCGAGCCGGGTGCGCTCCTCCGCCCTGGCCTGCTCGACCAGCAGTCGCTGCTCGCGTTCGGCCCGTTCGGCCCGCTCGGCGAGCGCCGTGTTGAGCCGCCGCTGACTGTCGGCGTAGAGGCCGAGCAGCGTCGCGGGGATGACCACCAGGCCGCAGATCGCGATGAGGTGCAGGGCCGTGGCGAGATCGGCGGCCTCCCACAGGTGGGTCAGCACGAGCAGCGCCAGCCCGGTCACCGCCACGAGCAGCCGCCGATCGCCGCGGTGGGCGCCGAGCGCGTACAGCGCGAACGGCATGGCCACCGGCACCTCGATGAAGCCGAGCGGGATCATCGCCAGCGCCACCGCGAGGGGGAAGCGCCGCCGCCCCAGCAGCGCGGCCGCACCCGCGACCTGCACCCACAGCCCCTGCCACGGCACGTCGGGCACCAGCGCCATGGGCACCGCGCCGCTGATGGCCAGATCGCTGCCGACGCCCACCACGCCCACGGCCACGGCGAGCGCGACGTCCCCCGACAGCCTTCTGACCCGCGCGTTCATACCGCACACGCTACCGATCCGCATGGGCGGGCCGGATCCGACGAAAGTAGGGTGCCATCGCCTACGATCGCCACGGGGAAGCCCCCGTTCGGCGCTCGTGCGCGCGTGCCGTACCGCGTGATCCTCGATGCGTGAACGATCTTCCAGGCGAACACGCCTCCTTGAGCAGGCAGGACGCACGCGCGGTCCTGGGCGTCACCGGCAGGGAGGGCGACACCGCTCCTCTGCTGCGCACGCTCAGGGAGCACGGCACCGGCCTGTCGTTCCTGGTCGCGATGACCGTGCTGGCCGTCGTGGACAGCTTCCAGACCCAGGTGTTCGGCGTGCTGGCACCCGAGATCGCCGCCTCGCTCGGGATGGACGCGGGCTCGCTGTCGGGAATCGTGGCCGCCCAGGGCGTGGCGGCGGGGCTCGCTCCGTTCGCGGTGGCCGCGCTGCTGCGCCGCTACCCCCACCGGGTACGGCTGGCGGTCGGCACCGGGTTCGCCTGGAGCCTGACCACGCTGTTCACCGGGTCGGTGGCAGGACCGCTCTCGCTGGCCGCGCTCATGCTGGTCAACGGGGCCACCACCGGCACGGTGGCGGTGCTGCATCCGCCGCTGCTCGTGGACGCCTACCCACCGCCCGCCCGCATACGGGTGATGTCGCTGTACTCCGCCTCGTCGCCGCTGGCCGGCGTCCTGGGGCCGCTGGTCGTCGCGGCGCTGGTGTCGTGGCTCGGCATGGACTGGCGGGCGGTGTTCGCGACGCTCGGCGGGCTGTCGCTGGCGGCCTGCCTGTACGCGCTGCGGTTGCGCGAGCCGGTTCTGGGCCGCTGGGACGTGGCCGAGCTCCAGGCCAGGTCGGGTGCCCCCGCGCCGGCCGCGGACGAGGGGACGACCGGCTTCGGGGCGGCGCTCGTGCGGACCCTGCGCGTCCCGACCATCCGCCGGATGTGCGTGGGATTCACCGCGATAGGGGCGCTGGCCGCGCCGTACGGCGTGGTGGTCTCGACCCTGCTGGAGCAGGAGTACGCGCTCACGCCCGGCCAGCGAGGGCTGTTCACCGGTGCCGCCGCGGCGGTGTCGATCGCAGCGCTGGCCGCCTTCGGGGCCAGGGCGGAGGCGGCCTACCGGGCGGGACCGGCGCGGTTCATGGCGCTGTCGGGCGGGGCGCTGGCCGCGGCCGCCACGGCGTTCGCCCTGTCCGCGGTCGCGCCGGCGCTGTGGCTGCTGCTGGCCCTGCTCGCGCTGGGCCAGGCGTTCCTGGCGGTGATCGGGCCGTGCCTGTTCATCGGCGCCCTCTCAGTCGTCCGGCCCGCCGACCGGCCGCACGCCATGGCCGCGCTGGGGCTGATCGTCGCGGTCGGCGGCCTGGCGGGCGCGGGGCTGCTGGCCCTGGCCACTGCCTTCCTCGACCTGCGCGGCGCGCTGCTGTTGCTGCTCGTCCCCGCGGCCCTCGGGTCGTGGTTCATCGCGACCATCCGCAAGACCCTCATGGGCGATCTCGACGCCCTCATCGACCACGCGATCGGAGAGACCACATGATCGACGCCTATCGCCGCGCCGAGGCGCTGCACGTCTCGCAGGAGGCGAAGCTGGTGCACCGCTCGGCCGTGACGCCCGTCTGGGAGGAGGACTCCTTCTGGTATCTGGTCGGCACGTCCGAAGGCCCGCGCCAGGTCCGGATCTTCCCGGAGCGGAAGGAGCGGGTGGAGGGCCCGGCGACCCCTCCGGCGGCCGAGCCGGCCCTCCCGCCCGAGCTCACCGGCGCCCAGACCTCGCCCGACGGCCGCTTCACGGTCACCTGCGAGGCCGGCGACCTCCTGGTGAACGGCGCCCCCCTCACCCACGACGGCGAACCGGGACACGCCTACGGCCTGCCGAGCGACCAGAACCGGCTGCCGATCGTCGCCACCCAGCAGGGGATGACCACACCCCCGCTGCTGGCGTGGGCGCCCGACGGCCGCAGGTTCATCACCCACCGCGTCGACCAGCGGCACGTGCCCACGCTGACGATCACGCAGTCGTGCCCTCCCGGGGGCGGCCGGCCGCTGGCGCACACGATGCACTACGAGATGCCCGGCGACCCGCTGCCGACCTTCACGCACGCGATCTTCGATGCGGAGACGGGCGAGCGGGTCGACGTCGCCGTCGAGCCGCTGGCCTTCACCCACGACGCCCCGCTCAACCTGGGCCGGATCTGGTGGGAGGACGACGACACGCTGTGGATGCTGTACGGCACGCGCGGCCACCGGGGCGCCGTGCTCTACCGCGTCGACGCCAGGACGGGCCGGGCGGAGATCGTCCAGGAGGAGCACGCCGAGACGGTGATGTACACCGCCCCGACGATCGTCGAGCCGCCGCTCGTGCGCACCCGCGGCGACGAGGTGCTGTGGTACTCCGACCGCTCGGGCTGGGGCCACCTCTACCTGTACAGGGGCGGCGAGCTCGGCAACGCCGTCACCGCCGGCGAGTGGCTCGTCCGCGAGCTGCTCCAGGTCGACTGGACGGCCAGGCAGGTGCTGTTCCTGTCGGGCGGGCACGGCTCGAACCCCTACGACCGCCGTCTGTGCCGGGCCGACCTCGACGGCGGCGGGGTCACCGTGCTCACCCCCGAGGACGGCGACCACCACGTGCACGTCTCCTCCGACGGGCGCTGGCTGGTCGACACCTACGCCACGCCCGGCACGCCGAGCGTCACCGTGCTGCGCGACACGACGGGAGCGGTCGTCATGGAGCTGGAGCGGGCCGACCTGACCCTGCTGGAGAAGGCCGGATGGCGGGCGCCCGAGCGCTTCACCGCCAAGGCCGCCGACGGCGTCACCGACCTCCACGGCCTGCTGTTCCTGCCCGGCGACTTCGACCCGGGCAGGCGGTACCCCATCCTCGACTCGATCTACAACGGGCCGCAGATCGCCCGGCAGCTCCGCACCACCCTGCGCGGGTACACGCTCGACCCCTGGCTGCTCGATCCCGCGGGCGGCGCGCCCTCGCTGGCCGCGCTCGGCATGGCGGTCGTGGTGCTCGACGGGCGCGGCACGCCGTACCGGGGGAAAGCCTTCCAGGACGTCTCCTACGGCGACCCCGCGGTGTCGGCGGGGTTGGAGGACCACGTGGCGGCGATCACCCAGCTGGCCGCCGAGCGGCCCTACCTCGACCTGGAGCGGGTGGGGGTCATCGGGCACTCCGGCGGCGGCGCTGCGACGGCCAGGGCGATGCTGACCCATCCCGGCTTCTTCCGCGTGGGGGTGGCCTCGGCGGGCGACTACGAGCACGACGGTTACTACGCGATCTGGGGCGAGACCTACCAGGGGCCGCCGCCGCAGGACTACGCCGCCGGCTCGATGCTGCCGCACGCCAGCAGGCTCGCCGGCAAGCTGCTGATCATCTTCGGCGAGATGGACGACAACTGCCATCCCGGCCTGTCGCTGCGCCTGGTCAACGCGCTGGTCGAGGCCGACGCCGACTTCGAGATGCTCATGGTCCCCAACGCCGCCCACGGCTACCTGCACGCCGAAGCACACGTGCTGCGCCGCCAGTGGGACTTCCTCACCCGCCATCTGATCGGCGCGGAGCCGCCGGCCGGATACCGCATCGACCCTACGTTCGGAGCCGCCGCATGAGCCTCGACCTCCCTGACCTGCAGGACGATCTCGACGCGCTGGCCGGCGCGCACGGCATAACCGGTGCGGTCCTCGCGTTCGCCGCCGGCGACGAGGTGGCCATGGCCGCGACCGGGGTGCTCAACACCCGCACCGGCCAGCCCGTCACGACCGGCTCGCTGTTCCAGATCGGCTCGGTCGCCAAGGCCTGGACGGCGACGCTGGTGCTCCAGCTCGTCGGCGAGGGGCGGCTCGACCTCGACCAGAGCGCGCAGTCGGTGCTGCCCGAGCTCACGCTGCCCGAGCCGGTGACGATCCGGCAGCTGCTCGCGCACACCGGCGGGTTCGAGGGCGACGTCTTCGTCGACACCGGAAGGGGTGACGACGCGATCCAGAAGCTGGTCGCGCTGCTCGGCAAGGTGCCGCAACTGTCGCCGCCCGGCGCGATCTGGTCCTACAACAACGCCGGATACGTCATCCTCGGGCGCGTCGTCGAGGTCATGCGCGGCCTGCCGTACAACCAGGCGCTGCGCGCGCACCTGATCGGCCCGCTGGGCCTGACGCACACCGCCACCAGCGCCGACGAGGCCATCCTGTACGGCACGGCCGTCGGGCACGCCCACGGCGAGCCGGTCTCGACCTGGTCGTTGATGCGCTCGAACGACCCGGCGGGGGCCAGCCTGGCGATGAGCGCCGGCGACCTGCTGACCTTCGCCCGCGCGCACCTGGCCGACGGCGCGGGGATGCTGCCCGCGCCGCCGGCCAGGATGATGCGGGAGCCGCAGGTCGTCCTTCCCGACCTCGGCAGGCCCGCAAGTTGGGGGCTCGGCTGGGAGCTGCAGGAGTGGGCGGGCGGCACGGTCGTCGGGCACGACGGCTCCACGCCGGGTCAGGCCGCGACGCTGAAGCTCGTGCCGGAGGCGGGGGTGGCCGCGGTGCTGCTGACCAACGGCGGCGACCCCGACCCGCTGGTGGCCGAGCTGCTCACGCCCGTGCTCGGCCGCCTGGCCGGGGTCAGCGCGCCCCCTCCTGTGGCGCCGCCCGCCCCGCCGCTCCCGTTCGACGTCGATCGCTATGCCGGGCGCTACGCCTCGGACGTGACGGCGTGGGAGGTGACGGGCGACCCCGAGGGCCGGCTGTGGGTGACCGTCACGCCGCTCGGCGCGATGGCGGAGCTCGGCGAGCCGCAGACCTTCGAGCTGGCCAGGCTGCGCGCGGACACGTTCGTGTTCGCGCAGGCCAGGGGCGGAGTGCATGCGGCGGTCGCGTTCATCGGCGAGGGCGAGCGAGCCGGCTATCTGCACACGGGGCGGCTGAACGTCCGCGATTCCCTGTGAGGAATTGTCGGTGTTCCTCCCGTTCCCGAGGATCGGGAGGAACGCCGACACGAGGAGAAGCGGTGACCGATATCCGTGCCCGTGCCCAGGACCTGGCCGACCGCTACGTCGCGCTCTGACTCGAACCGGACGCCGAGCTGCGCCGCAAGGCCGTCCAGAAGCTGTGGGCCGAGGGCGGCGAGCATGTGCTCCACCCGCCGCAGGAGATCCGGCAGGCCGCCCACGACCTGGGTTTCGAGCCCACCACCCTCGAAGCGCACGGGTACGACGCGATCGAGACCAGGGGGGCACGCAGCTATGAGCAGTCCGTCGCGACGGGGCAGTTCACCTTCAGGAGCAGGGGCGACGCCGTGCGCCTGCACGACGTCGTCACCTTCCAATGGGAATCGGTGGACCTCCGCGACGCGGGCGCGGTGACGGGCGGTGGCCTCGAGGTCCTCGTACTCGACGAGGACGGCCGTATCGTCACCGACTACATGTTCCCGACGAGGGCGCCAGGACGCCAGCAGCGCCGCCGTGGCGGCGTCCGCAGGCAGGAACGCCTCCAGCTTCACCTCCGCCACGGTCACGTCGAGCGCGGTCGCGAACGTCGTGATCGTGGTCGTGAGCCGCAGCTCCTGTGGGCGGCCGAGTTCTTGGCACCCACAGGGACAGATCGACACTCGATGACACCACCGAACAGTGAGCCCTTTTCGTGCGCCCAGCAGAGCAGGGGGTGAAGCCGTGACGTAGCGGTGGATCCTGTTGTCCGTAAGCTCGTCGTCGCTTGCCGGTAGAAGTCCGCTCCAGGTAGCTGCCCTGCTGAGCTTGCCGCACCCCTCGTGCACGTCCTGATCAGTTGATCCTTTGAGCGCGCCACCGATTGGTCCAGCGGTTCAGGTCTTCCTCACGGCCGTGTTGCCTGTTGCGCCCGATGAGGAGCGCCGCGATCATGGCCAGGGCCAGCAGTGCCCACTGCGACGGCGGCCACGCCGATCCAGGAAGCCGCACTGCTGATGACGTTGAGCGCCTCTGGCGCACCAGGCACGTCGTTGGCACCGGCGATGACGCGGCCGGCCCCCCACACCAGCACTCCTCCAACGGTCATGACCACCGGGATCCGCCAGGGGCGGTCAATCGAAGGTGAGCGCGCAGAAGGCCCTGCGGATACGAGAGAGGGGTTTGCGGTCCCTGCTGTAGTACAGCTTGTTGGTCAGCAGAACGGCCCACCGATTCTGTTTGCGAGAGATCCACATGCCGGTGCCCGTGAAACCGTAGTGAACATAGATGTCGGCTTCAGGGGCGGTGCCGGAGGCGGGATACCAGAACAGGCCGCGGGCCGGGGCCAGGTCGCCGGTGTGGATCTGGAGGGACTCGGCTACCCAGGCGGCGCCGAAACCGACCGGATCCGATCCGGGGGTGGGGGCCAGGAGGTGGCGCTGGAAGAGCGCCAGGTCGTCTGCGGTGGAGAAGACGCCGGCGATGCCGCATACGCCGTTGAGCAGGCGGGCGGAGAAGTCGTGGACGACGCCTTTGAGGTGGACGCCGGTGTCGGGGTCGAGTTCGGTGGGGGCGCACCGCCCGATGAGCTCGCACGCCAGGGGGCCGAAGCAGGTGCCGGCCATGCCGAGCGGCTGCCAGATGCGGTGCCGGGCGAGGCGGTCCAGCGGCCGGCCGGACAGGTACTCGGCGAGATAGCCCAGAACCAGGGCGGCCCGGTCGGTGTAGTCGACGGCTTCGCCGATCGGGCGATGCAGTTCCTCGTGCAGGACACCGTCGCGGACGGCTTGCGGGTCGGTGCCGTACAGGTGCTTGAGGTTGGCACGCAGCGGCATGCCGGCGGTGTGGGTGAGCAGATGCCGGGCGGTGACCTGGCCGAGCGGATGGCCGGCGACCTTTGGCCAGAAGGTGGCGAGCGGGTCATCCAGCGGCAGCGCGCCGGCTTCCCAGAGGGAGCCGATGCAGGCCCAGACGGCGAGGATCTTGGTGAGGCTCGCGACGTCGAACAGGGTGTCGGGCCGCATCGCGGAGGCGGGGTCGGTGGGGTCGGCCAGGCCGCAGGTTCCCGACAGGAGCGTGCTGGTGGCGTCGCCGATGGCCCATACCGCGCCGGGGAAGACCCGCTCGCGCACCCATCGTTGAGGAGCTGGGTGATCTGGTCACGCGGGTGGGTCATGGATACTCCTCGAAGTCGCCGACGCCGTGGTTGCCGATGAGGTGTGCCCGCTCAGATCATGGGGGGTGCTCAGCGCGGATACCCCAGTACGGGCCGCCCGGGGCCAGGGCATGTGGCTGGTCCGGGGCGAGCGGGTGTTCATCTCGCTGAAGGTAGTACGGCCGGCGCTGGTATCGAGGGGGATAGGCCGCCTCCCTGCTCTGTCATGACGGCCTCTTTCTCCGAGGTCGATACGGCTGCTCTGCTACCGGCCGGTCAGCAACCAGTCGTGGCGAATTTGCCAACAGGCCGCTCAGCCTCGCCGGATCCGATCAACGGCAGACTTTCAAGAGCAGCCGGGAAGATGGTCGTGCTGCCGCGTGGTCGAAGCCCTGATGTGTCTACTGAACCGGGGCGACTCCAGGCGACCGAGCCTCATCGTGTTGTGTCACTGCGTAGCCGGGTACGGACGGCCACCGAACCGTCAGCACCACCGACTCTTCTTCTGCGAACCAGGAGTGGTCGACGCCGTGACCCCACACGACGAAATCACCCTGCTCTTGCAGGAGAACGCTGCGACCGGGGAGTTCGACACGGAAGCGACCGCTGATGAGCACCAGGAGCGCCGTTCGTTCCTCACCTCTCACCCATTGCAGCCGTTCGTCGCCACGCGGGTGGAGGCCCCATTTGATCTCTACGGCCTCGCTGTGGCGAGGATCATCGGTGTCCTTGAAGTGCCCGAGGAGCCACCCCCGGTCCAGCGCCGCATCCTTGCCCGCGTTGCCCACGTACACGCTGTCGCCCATGCGTCCGGACGTTAGCAGCCGCCCGCGTAAGCGCAATCGGTGCTTTCGCAGGCAGTCCCGAGAAGCTCAGCGGCTCTCGAACCTCGGGATGCCCCTCTCCTTCAGAGGGGGCGCCGCACCCGCCCCCGAGTACGGCCGTCACCGTGGTCGCCGGCGCCGGCCGGGGCGTGGCTGTCGACGGGCAGGAGCCCCACCTGGCGCAGGTGATCACGGGCGGCGGCGATGGCCTGCGGAGTGGTGGTCAGGACGCGCCCGGCCTCATCGAGGCGCGCAATGACGCCGAGCGCCTGCAGGGCCTGGTGGTGACCGTCACGGATGCCGGAGATATAGACGGTGATGCCACGACGCTCGAGCCGGGTGATCGCATCGCCCAGGACGAGCGCGCCGCTGGCGTCGAGGGTGGTGACCCGGGACATGCGCAAGATGACCGCTGAGACGTCGGCCACTTCCGACAGTTCCAGCAGGAAACGGTGGGCGGCGGCGAAGAACAGAGGACCGTCCAGGCGGTAGGCGACGATGTGCTCGGCGAGCAGGGCGTGCTCTTGCTCGGTGTGGTCGCCGGACAGGTCCGGACGCAGCGGCATCACGTCCAGGCGGACGTTATGGGCGATGGCGCGCAAAGCCAGTGCGCCGGCGACGATCAGGCCGAGGATGACCGCGGCGACCAGGTCGAGGGCCACGGTGGCGACGGCGGTCAGCGCCAGCACGAGCGCGTCGCTGCGGGTGGAACCGATCATGGCCTTGACCGAGCCGACCTCGACCATGCGCACCGATGTGGCCAGCAGCACGCCGGCCAGCGCGGCCAGCGGGATGCGGGCGACCAGGTCGGCGGCCAGATAGACGATCACGGCCAGAATGCCCGCGTGGGCGAGTGCGGCCAACCGGGAGTGGGCGCCGGAGCGGACGTTGACCGCGGTGCGGGCGATGGCACCGGTAGCCGGGACGCCGCCGAACAGCGGGACGAGGAGGTTGGCCAGACCTTGGCCGAACAGTTCGCGATCCGGGTTGTGGCGGTGGTTGACGCTCATGCCGTCGGCCACGGCGGCCGACAGCAGCGACTCCAGTGCTGCCAGGGCGGCGACCGCGACCGCGGGGGCGAGCAGCGAGCTCAGCGCGCTCGCATCGAAGAAGGCCAATGACGGGGCGGGCAACCCGGCGGGTAGCTGGCCGATCCGGGCCAGCGGCAGGCCGGCCACTTCGGCGGCCAGGGTGGCCGCCGCCACGGCGAGTAGGGAGAACGGAACGGTGGGCCGCCAGCGCGCCCCCGCCAGCATCAGCACGGCCACCGCCAGCGCGACGGCGGGCGCCCACCAACCGGGGCGGGCGGCGAAGTCTTGAACGGCCTGCCAGGCCACGGCGACGACCTTGTCGCCGGCGGGGGTCGGCACGCCCAGGGCAGCCGGCACCTGCTGTAGGCCGATCACGCAGGCGATACCGATGGTGAAGCCCTCCACCACCGGCGCCGGCACCAGAGCCATGTACTTGCCCGCCCGGCCCAGAGCCAGAGCGATCAGTATCAGCCCGGCCAGCACCCCGACCGTCAGCACTCCGGACGCGCCGTGCTGGTGCATGATCGGCACCAGCACCACCGTCATCGCTCCGGTCGGCCCCGAGACCTGCAGACCCGAGCCGCCGAACAGCGCGGCCAGCGCACCCGCGACGACCGCGGTGGCCAGGCCGGCCTCAGCACCCATCCCGGAGGAGATGCCGAACCCGAGCGCCAGTGGCAGGGCCACGATCGCCACCGTCAGCCCGGCCAGCAGGTCACGGCGGGGACCTCGGCCCATCACGGCCAGCTCACCGCGTTCGGGCAGCACTGAACGCACCCGGGACCAGCTCGAGGAGACAAAGGAGTTCACGAGGCGCCGGTCTCCGTCTGTTGTAGTTCACTCAGCAGCTCATGCTGCCCGGTGAGCATCTGCGTCAACAGGGTGCGGGCCGCGCGCAGCAGTTCGGCCACGTTCCCGCCGGCCAGAGCGTAGACAACGGTAGAACCCTCGCGATGAGCGTTGACCATGCCCGAACGGCGCAAAACGGCCAGGTGCTGCGACAGTCCGGTCGCCTCCACCTCGATGGCGGCCAGCAGATCCCGCACCGGCATCGGTCCGTCCTGCAACAGTTCCAACACCCGGATCCGCACCGGATGACCCAGCAGCCGAAACAACTCCGCCTTCGCCTCATACAACGGCACCGACATCACGCAACCGACCCTTCACCCGGCTCAGCCGAGCCGACCGGGACGCCATGCCTACGGGCGGTATGCCGCGCCTCCTCCCATTCCGCCTCGGCCAGCATCACCTCCTCGATATCGCCACTGAGACGTGCCGCCGCCAATGCCGCGTCCGCCCGCCGGACGCGATCTCGCACCGCGGCGGCAAAAGACTCACTCACAGCACCCTCCATCTGATCTATCCCGGTGAACCCTTATCAGGATGTACTAAATTGCGAATATTCGCAATTTAGAGATCACGAATGATGAGCTGGATTCCGCTATCACGTACATGAGCCATCCGCGATCATGGTCACCGACCAGGGGGGTGCGGTCCAGCGCGGCGAGCATGGCGCGCAGGCTGGGTGGGGCGGTTACGGACGGGACGTCGGCGCAGGAGTACCGGACATCCGGGAGGCGGCAGGGGTGCCGGGTTACAGCCCGGCTCTGCCCATGGGGTTGTCCTTCCAGCGGTCGACGTCGCCGAGCGCCAGGTGGGCCTCGGCCCGACGCGCCAGATAGATCGCCGTGCCCCGGGCTTCTTTCTCCGTGTCGTACGGATCATGATGGGATAAGGCGGCGTCGAAGTGCCGCAGCGCCCGCTGGGGTTCGCCCAGCGACAACGCCGAACTCGCCGCGACCTGATGCAGCTCGCCGGCGGTCACCCAGTACATGGCGGGCAGGTCCTCGACGGCCGGGCCCGCGTGTTCCGCTGGCCGCTGCGCTGCTGCCCAGAGGGGTGAGCGACTACATCAGGGGCTCTGTGCTTGTCTTGATCCGGGTGATCGCCCTGGCCACGGTCGCGGTGGGAGTCCTGGCGCACTGGGTCTATCCCGGCCGCATCGCCGAGTCCTTCCGGTTCGGTCCGGGGTCGGCGGTGGCGGCCGCCGCGGTCCTGGTGACGACAGAGGCCGCGCTACGGTTCATGACGCATCGGCGTCAGCCCGTCGGTTCCACGTCACAGCTGACCCTGGACGATGCCCTACGCTCCACCTCGATCCACCGCACCGCCGGCGCGGGCCTCGCGATGCTCTTCCTGCTTCTCGGGTTCGAGCTGTTCAGCCTGGGCGGCGGCACCGACATCCCGGCCTTGCGGGTGACTCTGCCGTGGGTCGGCTTGGTCTGCGTCTTCTTCTGCGCACCTGCGAGCTGGCTGCACATCGGGCATCCATGCCTTTGGCTCATCCGGCGCAGCGCACCGCGAAGGGCGAATACTCCGACGGAGGCACAGAGCCGGACGGAGACATGATCCTCCATCTCGATCCTGCCTCGCCGGTCCCTGCGTACGAGCAGCTACGCACGCAGATCACCACCATGGCCGCGACCGGCGTGCTCTGGCCGCGCACCCGACTGCCGAGTATTCGCCAGCTCGCTCGCGATCTCGGTCTGGCCACCGCGACGGTCGCACGTGCCTTTCGTGAGCTCGAACGGGATGGGGTCATCGAGACCCGGGGGAGGCACGGCACTTTCGTCTGCGAGGCTCCGGATCCGGCCGCGACCGTGGACGCCGAGCAGCGCTTGGCCGAGGCTGCCCAGACCTTCGCGATCCAGGCGCGACAACTTGGCGTCGACGCCACGCATGCGCTGCAGCAGGCCAAACTGGCTCTGGAGGCGGTGGCCATGGCCACCGCCCGGGCCGAAGGTCGCTAGGTTCTGTTTTGTGGATCATCTGAGCCATAGCAGCAGGCAGGCGATGGTCACGGCCGATCGGTAGTGGGCGGCGAGCTTGTCGTAGCGGGTCGCAATGCCTTTGAAGTGCTTGAGCCGGTTGAAGCAGCGTTCGACGACGTTACGCCGCTTGTAGCGGACCGGGTCGAAGGCGCAACGCCGATGCTTGCGGCGGGCTCGCCCGGCCAGTTGGTCGGCGCGCTCGGGAATGGTCGCGCCGATGCCGCGCCGGCGCAGGTAGGTGCGGATGGCGCGGGAGCTGTAATCCTTGTCGGCGATCACGTGATCGGGCCGGGTGCGGGGCCGGCCGGCGCCGGTGTGGACCTTCCAGACGATGCCGCCTGGTACCTGGCGGTGATCGCGCCAGCGGCCACCGCGTTCAGGGTCGGCCGGCAGCAAGGGGGCGATGTGCTCCCAGGCTTCATCGGTCAGTTCATGGCGACGGACTATGTTGTTCTATCCAGCCACATCATCGGTGCCGCGTCAGGCGAATCGGTCGGCGGCCGGGGAGTGTGAGGGGTTGGAAGGCCCCTCGCCTGGGGCTTGGGACGAAGCCCCAATCAGACACGGTCCGAGCGTGATGCGCGCGCAGCGCGAGGACCCAGCGAGGTCCAAGACGCGGGCCCTGCCATTCAACGTTCAGTGATCCACAAAACAGAACCTAGCCCTGTGGCCGGAGGCATCCAGCGGGTGACGGCACTCGTCGCAACGCAGCGGTGCGGGTGCGGCAGGAACGGCGAGCAGTCGTGAGGGGTCTCCTGTGAGAGAGCGCACCATGGCCTGGTCCATCATGGATGCAGCCCTCGCCCGCTAGCCTCCGCCTCGCGCCGGCCCCCGACATCCTCACTCTCTACGTCAGGGATCTCGTCCGGGGACGGGAAACGCGCCATCCTCTGAAAGCACTTCAACGCCGGCACCAGCGCGAAGCACGATTCGGGGCTGCCGGTGCGCTGGTCGGCCCAGGCCACCTCCTCCGGCGGCGGCGTAAAGAACACGTGCAGCATCCGCGCCGACGTCAGCCGTTTGAACTGTGGATAGGCGGTCCGCTCGATCCACGTCATCCCAAGCCGTCCCTCGCCTCGATCCCGGCGTCCAGACACCGAAAACCGTAGCGGTGATCAATCCTGCCGAACGGCCGTGTTCATCAAGCCGTAACCAAACCCAGACTGAGGGTCACATCATCCGACAAGCACCCTCTGAGCAGCACCTCAACACCCCGCTGTCCCTTTCTCCCGTACTTGGTCTGCCCCCCTCGAACGGCGCGTCCACCGCGAGGGTGTGGGACTTCAGGCACGTCTCCAGGCCCTCGGGCTCGGAGAAACCGTGGTGCGTCATGTGCGTCCTCCTTCAGTCGTCACATTTGGCCTCGTCGAGCACCCGGTAATAAAGGCGGCATGTGGTTCGGCGGAATGCCAGATCGGGCGAGGTGACCGCGCCCTTCCCCGTCAGGGCGCCCCGGCCGAGCAGATCGGTGACCAGCCGGGTGGCGGGCGCGGCCAGGCCGGGGCGGGCCGCCACGATCGCCCGGCCAGCCTCCGCCAGCGCCGAGGCGGCGTTGCCGTAGAGCAGTCCGGGCGCGACCTTGACCCGCAGCCCGGCCGCCAGCGGCTCCAGGTGGCCGCGCACGACCATGTCGTATATCAGGTCCATGACCTGGTCTTCTGGTCCTGTGTGCCATCCGGACGCCGTGGGCAGACACAGTCGCGGCCCGTCGTCGGCGCGCTCCAGCCGACGCAGGTCGGGCACCACCCCGTGGCCGAGCACGGCCGCGAGAAGCGGCGACCATAGCCGTGCCGCATGCCCAAGTTGCGCGATGGAGGCGCCGATGCGCAGCTCGCCGGTGCCGTACTGGGTGGCGGTCGCCTCCACCGGATCGGTGAAACCGCGTGCGTAGTCGGAATTCACGCTGTGCCAGCCGGTGCCGTTAGCTCCGATGTCGATCGTGAAGAAGGAACCGAATTCCGCCCCCTTGCGCAGGGCGCTCAGAGTCAACTTTGGAGGAGCCGGTCGAAGTGATTCCATAGCGCTGCTGCTCCATTCATCAAAATCGCACAGCGAAAAAGCCGGACGACGTGCCCAGCGAACTCGAAAAGAAAGGTCAGGTCATCGGATGGCTCCCTCCGGTGGTCAACGTCACATGGGGGATGCCGGTCCGCGGGTGTGCGGAGACCTCGGCATCGACCCGGTAGACGTCCCTGAACAGCGCCGGTGTCAGCACCTCGTGTGGAGTCCCCAGCGCCACGACCTCGCCCGCGTGCATGACACAGATGCGGTCGCAGAACGCGGCGGCCAGGTTGAGATCGTGCAGCGCGATCACCGCGGTGACCCCGAGGCCGCGTACCAGGCGCAGCGCGTCGAGCTGGTGGCGCAGGTCCAGATGGTTGGTCGGCTCGTCCAGCACCATCGTCCCCGGCCGTTGCGCCAGCGCTCGGGCGATGAGCACCCGCTGCTTCTCCCCGCCCGACAGCCGGTCGAAGGGCGCGTACGCCAGATCGGCCACGTCCAGGCGTTCCAGGGCGTCGGCGATGATCGCCCGGTCGTCGGGGGCGTCCCCGTCGAAGGCGCGCTTGTGCGGGGTGCGGCCCATGGCCACCACGTCGTAGACGCTCAGCTCGAAGTCGCCGCCGCTCTCCTGCAGCACCGCCGCCAGCCTGCGGGCCAGCCATCTGCCCGGCATCCGCCACACGTCGTACCCGTCGAGGAGCACCTGACCGGAGGTGGGGCGCTGCGCCCGGTACAGGGTGCGCAGCAGGGTCGACTTCCCTGCGCCGTTAGGACCGGCCAGGCCGAGCACCTCACCGGAGGGCACCTCCAGCGTCACATCGCGCACGAGGTCCTTGCCGTCGATGCGCACCGAAACCTGCCGTACGGTCAGCGCGGCCGCCCGCTCCGTCATCGCCTCTTTCGTCACGACCGCCTCCGCATCAGCCACATGAAGAACGGCCCGCCCACCAGCGCCGTGATGATCCCCACGGGGATCTCCTCGGGGGCGATCAGCGTCCGCGCGACCAGGTCGGCCACGATGAGGAACGCCGCCCCGAGCAGCGCCGTGGCCGGCAGCGCCCGCCGGTGGTCGGCCCCGACGAGCAGCCGTACGACGTGAGGCATGATCAGCCCGACGAACCCGATGGCGCCGCTGACCGCGACGATGGCGCCGATCATCACGGCCACCAGCACGAACAGCGCCGCCCTGAACCGGTGCACGTCCAGCCCCAGGGAGGCAGCCGCCTCCTCCCCGGCCAGCAGCAGGTTCAGCGGGCGGGAGACGCCCAGCAGGACGACGGTGCCCACCAGCACGGCCGCCGCGGGCACCCACACCATCGTCCACGTCGTCCCCGCCAGGCCACCCAGCATCCAGCGGACGGCCGACTGCGTCTTGTGCGGGTCGCTGGAGGTCACCATCAGGAAGCTGGCGACCGCCGACAGCACCTCGGCCATCGCCACCCCGGCCAGCACCAGGCGCATCGTGGTCATCCGCCCGCCCGACCGGGCCAGGAAGTAGACCGCGACCAGCGCCGCCAGCGCCCCCGCGAACGCGGCGACCGGCAGCGAGAACGCCCCGAAGAAGGTCAGGCCGAACACCACCACGGCCACCGCGCCGACGCTGGCCCCCGAGGAGACGCCCAGCAGCATCGGATCGGCCAGCGGGTTGCGCACCAGCGCCTGCAACGCCATCCCGCAGACCGACAACCCCGCGCCGATGACCCCGCACAGCAGCACACGCGGCAGCCGTACGTCCATGACGATGGTCTCCCGGACCGGAGCCCAGACCGGCTCGGCCAGCGCGGGATGGAGCCGGTGCAACAAGATGCCCCACACCTGCCCGGCGGGCAGGCTGATCGACCCGGCCGCGATCCCCGCCGTGGCCGCCCCGCTCAGCAACAGCGCGCACAACAGCAGCACCAGCAGGTACGGCAGGCCAGGGCGCCGCGCGAGAGGTGCGGTGACTCGGGCGTCGGCGGTCCGGGAGACCTTGGTCAGCTCGCTCACTTGAACCGGCCGGCATGGATCTGCCGGGCCAGCGACTCCACCGCCGACGGCGCCCGGACCCCGAGCACGACCGACGACAGCGGCAGCACCGCGAACCGCTGCTCCTTGATCGCCGGCACGTCCGCGAGCGCCGGGTTCGACAGCAGGAACCTCTTCTTGTCGGCCACCGGCTGGTCGCCGTAGTCGTAGATGACGATCCAGTCGGGCGCCCGCTCGGCGACCTGCTCGAACGACACGTCACCCCATGCCTTGTCCACGTCGGCGAACAGGTTCCGCGCGCCCGCCAGCGTGATGACGTCGTTGCCGACGCCCTTGCCGCCGGCGGTGAACGCGGTCTTGTCACCGCTGTCGTAGACGAACAGCTTGACCGGGCTCACCCCGGCGAGCTTCTCCTTGACCTGTGCCAGTGGCGCGCGCAGGCGGGTGATGAGGGACTCGGCCCGATCGCGCACACCGAAGATCGCGGCGACGTTGCGGATCTCCTGGTCCATCAGGTCCAGGGTCACCGGGCCGGTTGGGCAGTCCTCGATGTTGAGGTAGGTGTCGATCCCGGCCTTGCCCAGCGCGTCGCGGCTGCGGCCCTCCTTCTCGTCGAAGGTGCTGGAGAAGCCGCCGTAGACGAAGTCGGGCTCGGCAGCCAGCAGCGCCTCGTGAGAGGGGTACTCCTTGGCGAGCACCTTGATCCCGTTGTAGGCGGCCTGGTACTCGGGAAGGATCTTGTCATCGAGGTAGCCGGTGCCGATCATCGCCTGCTGTAGCCCCAGCGCCAGCATCACCTCGGTGGCGTGCTGGTTGAGCGAGACCGCCCGCCGCGGCGGGCGCTCGTACGTCGTCTTGACGCCGCAGTTGTCGATGGTGACCGGGAACCCCGCCGCGACCGGTGCGGTGGACGCCGCGGCGGAGGCCTTCACCTCAGCGGGCGCGCCGCCGCAGCCGGCGAGGAGTACGGCGGAGAGCAGCAGGGACAAAGGGCGTCTGCCCGTCATGGATGGTTCCTCTCACGGAATCTGCACCATGGGGCGGTCCTGTCGGAAGGCGGCGGAAACCGGCCCGGGAGACGTCTCCGGGCACGCGTCGGCGCACCGGCCACGCGGCACCGCCACGCGGCGCGCTGTTCATCGGCCCATCGGGCATGCCGACCCGCTCCTCTCCGGGGAGATCCGCCCCAGTTCTATCGAGGAGGCGACCGCGTGAGTCTCCTGGCTCTCGGGTCGAGGCTCGTCCCCGCCTTCCCACCCCGGAGTGGGGCAGTGGCCGTATGGGGATCCGCTCGCCGATCACAGTGGCGGTACCGCGCCGGATTCACACCGGCTTCCTCGACCGCGCTCGCCTTTCCGTCATCATTACACGAAGCCATCAATTCACTGAATACCGGTGATGTGGTGAATCGCATTCGGAGCACCGCACGGTTCTTCTCAGCCGGTCAGCGCGACGGAGGCGCCCGATCGGCCGGTCTACCCTTACGACGGCGGTGTCCGTTCAGCGCACCGGCTGGCTAGAATCCCGCTGTGGATGGTTCGTCCGTGCCCGACCGGGTGCGGACGTCGTAAGAGGGAACCCGGTGGGAATCCGGGACTGCCCCGCAGCGGTGAGTGGGAACGACCGCCGTCATACGCACTGGGCCTGTGGCCTGGGAAGCGACGGTCAGTAGGTCACGCCTTGTTCAGGTGTGGTGCCCGCGAGTCCGAAGACCTGCCTTCCGCCCGTGCACCGACCGGTGCGCGGTGGTTCGCGGCCTCGTGGGAGGGCCTGGGACGCGCCCGCAGGACCTGCCTGCTGTGCGCTTCTTCCTCCTGCCCGGCCGCATCCTGGCAATAGCGAGGGAAGCTGCCATGACAACGACGATCCTCGGGTATCCGCGCATCGGCGCGCACCGAGAGCTCAAATTCGTCACCGAGGAGTACTGGGCCGGGCGCGTCGGCGAAGAGGAACTGCAGTCCACGGCCTCGACGCTGCGGCGGGCGGTGTGGACCGAACTGCGGGACTCCGGCCTGGGGACGATCCCGTCGAACACCTTCTCCTTCTACGATCACGTGCTGGACACCAGCGTCATGGTCGACGCGGTCCCCGACCGGTACCGGGCGCTGTCCGGCCTGGAGCGGTATTTCGCGATGGCGCGCGGCACCGCAGACATCCCGGCGCTGGAGATGACCAAGTGGTTCGACACCAACTACCACTACATCGTCCCCGAGCTGTCCCTGGACGCCCGGCTCCGGCTCGCCGACGGCGCGCAGGCGAAGCCCGTGGCCGAGTACCTCGAGGCCAAGACCCTGGGGGTCGAGACCCGGCCGGTGCTGGTCGGCCCGCTGACCTACCTTCTGCTGGCCAAGGCCGCGCCGGGCTCGCCTGAGGGGTTCGTGCCGCTGGATCTGCTGGGCGCCCTGGTGGAGGTCTATGCCGAGCTGCTGGAGCGGCTCGCCGGAGCCGGCGCGCAGTGGGTGCAGCTGGACGAGCCGGCACTGGCCGGGGATCTCGGCGCGCGGGAGGTCGAAGCACTCGAGCGGGCCTACCGCCGCCTGGGCGGGCTGTCCAGCCGCCCGAAGATCCTGCTGGCCACCTACTTCGGCACCGTCGCGGCCGAGGCGTTGAAGGTGGTCGCCTCCACCGCGGTCGAGGCGATCGGGCTGGACTTCGTCACTCGCCCGGACACCCTGGAGGTGGTGGCCTCGGCCGGCGGGCTGCCCCACAAGACCGTCGTCGCCGGCGTGGTCGACGGCAGGAACGTGTGGCGAACCGATCCGGCGCGGGCGAGGTCGACCTACGCGGTGCTGCTCGGGCTGGTTGGGCAGGTGCAGCTGAGCACGTCCTGCTCACTGCTGCACGTGCCCGTCGACCTTGACAGCGAGCCGGCCCTGGACCCGGCGGTCCGGGCGCGACTGGCGTTCGCGCGTCAGAAGGTCACCGAACTGGTGGCACTCGACGCCGAGCTCCGCTCCGATGCCCCGCAGGCGGCACCGGCCTCCGCCGCGGGGGTCGACGCCGAGGTCCGGGCCCGGCTGGAGGCCCTCGGCGACATCCAGCGGGCCGATCGCAGGACCCGCTCCGCCGCCCAGCAGGCGAAGCTCGGCCTGCCTGACCTGGCCACGACCACGATCGGGTCGTTCCCGCAGACCGCCCGGATCCGCAGGGCCCGCGCCGACCACAAGGCCGGCCGGATCGACGACGCCGCCTACACCGAGGCGATGCGCGCCGAGATCGGGCAGGTGATCCGGCTTCAGGAGGACCTCGGCCTGGACGTTCTCGTGCACGGCGAACCCGAGCGCAACGACATGGTCCAGTACTTCGCCGAACAGCTGTCCGGCTACGCGGCCACCGACCACGGCTGGGTCCAGTCCTACGGGACGCGCTGCGTCCGCCCCCCGATCCTGCACGGAGACGTCTCCCGCCCCGAGCCGATGACGGTGAAGTGGGCGGCCTACGCGCAGTCCCTCACGGCCAAGCCGGTGAAGGGCATGCTGACCGGCCCGGTGACGATGCTCGCCTGGTCCTTCGTCCGCGACGACCAGCCGCTGCCGGAGACCGCCCGCCAGGTCGCCCTGGCCCTCCGCGACGAGATCGCCGACCTGGAAGCGGCCGGGATCGGCATCGTCCAGGTGGACGAGCCGGCACTACGAGAGCTCCTGCCGCCGCGCAGGGCCGACCAGGATGCGTACCTGGCCTGGGCGGTGGCGGCCTTCCGGCTCGCCACCTCGGGAGTGGCGATCTCCACCCAGATCCACACGCACATGTGCTACTCGGAGTTCGGCGAGATCATCACCACGATCGCCGACCTCGACGCCGACGTCACCAGCGTCGAGGCGGCCCGCTCGCACATGGAGCTGGTCGCCGACCTGCGCGAGGCCGGATACGCCAACGGCCTCGGGCCCGGCGTGTACGACATCCACTCGCCCAGGGTCCCAACCGTGGAGGAGATGGAGGCCAACCTGCGCCGCGCCCTGAAGGCCGTCCCGGCCGACCGGCTCTGGGTCAACCCCGACTGCGGGCTGAAGACCCGCGGTTACGCCGAGACCGAGGCGGCCCTGGCCAACATGGTCGCGGCCGCACGGAACGTCCGGGCCACCCGCTGAGCCACCCGCGGCCGCCCCTTTTCGCAAGGGGCGGCCGCGGTGACGGCGCCTGGGACCTCGGCGTCGGATCGGAAACAGGCCGGCGCGTGAAGGGGCGGCTGGGATGAGCAGGCGCCCGCAGCATCAAACGATCATCGTGAACGAGCAGCGGAGGGTGGTGCTGTCCGAGGGAGATCTCGGGGTTGAGGAACAGCGGTACAGCCGTTGTCGGTGTGATTGATCTTGTCTTTGGTTGGACCGATCCGACCTCCCCTTAGGTCAGATCTCCACAGTACGAGGGGAGGATCACAGGGGTGCTTACGTGTGGAACAACGACCGCGACACCGCCTCCATCCGCCGCCCCGACGCCCGCCTGATCGACTCCTGCTCCTACACCTCGACCCGCACCGACGTCATCGCCTGCCCGCATCACCCTCGATGGAGATGGAGACTGACGGGTGAAAATCTGGCATGGTTCCCTAACATGAGTGATCGTCGTACCCTAGGCCGCCGCCTATCGGTCCTTGCTGTTCCTATGATCTGTCTGAGTTCGTCAGCGATGGCCTGGGGGATGACCGACGCCCTGTCGACGCAGGCGACATTGCCTTCCTTGTCGAAAGTTTCCTCGTCGGTTGGGAATCCGCAGATCACGACACCAACATCGCCAAGGTCGAGGACGATCAACGACGGAACAGGACAATGGCACATCGTGAAGGGAGCGAAGATCTCCTCCGCCAGCGCGCTGATGGAGGTGGCCGCGACTAGCGAGCACGATGTGTGGGCGGTCGGCGAAAAGGGCGGCACGGAGGACGACTTCGGTGACCCGGTCATCGAGCGCTGGGACGGTTCGCGCTGGCGTCAGGCCACCGCTCCGGCTGGGAGGTCCCAATACATCGACGGCGTCAGCGTGAAAGCGGCCGATGACGTGTGGCTGGCCGGGAACGGGATCATCGCCTGGGCGGCACATTGGAACGGCTCCCGCTGGAGGGAACACCACCCATACAGAAACAAGAGCCTCGACACCGACATCCTGTTCTCCGACGTAGCCGTCTCCGGAAAGCGCCCGTGGTTCGCCGGCAACACAGACCTCGTATACGGCGTCCTGCACCCCGGGAAAGGCCACAGCAAGGCCACCGTCCTGAGCTGGACGAAGAGCAAGGGGTTCGCCACGCAGTTCAGAACCCCGGGCTCACTGCAGGCGATCACCGCGCACAGCAAGACGGGCGACATCTGGGCGGTCGGCTCAGCGGGCGACTACTGGGCGGTCGGCTCGGCGGACAACCGGCCGCTGGTGCTGCACGGCACGGACGGCGGCACCAAGTGGAACGTGAGCACCACCCCGCCGATCTCCGGCGGCCAGCTCACCCAGGTATGGCAAGTGGCCGAGAACAACGTCTGGGCGGTCGGCCACAGGAACTCGCCCGACCCAGACAACAAACGCCAGACGCTGGAAATGCCGATCTCACTGCACTACGACGGAACATCCTGGCGCCAGGTGCCGGTACCGGTGGAGCGGGGACACCTCTCCGGCCTCACCGCCGACGCATCCGGGACCGTATGGGCCAGCGGCGTCGACCTGGCCCACCCCAAGCAGGTGCTCTTCCTCCGCTACACAGCCGGTGAGTGGGCCGTCTCCTACAGTCCCAGCCTGCCCATCCCCGACCAGGACGAGGCCGCCTGGAACCGGGTGACGAGGACATCGATCACCCGGGTGCCGGGGTCGAACACGCTATGGGCAGTTGCCTCCACCGGTGCGGATGCCCATGAGAAGGGGTTCATCCTCCGCCGGCACGGAGAGTAGGGCCACAGCCTGGTGACAACCGAGAGTTCGATCCGATACAAGTACGCCGCGGACTTCTCGAACAGTTTTCGAGAAGTTGAAGAGGTAATGATGAGTGATGCATGCACTCACATGTAATTCGTAAGTGCATGCATCACGGGCCGGAGGTTGCGGGCCGGGTGGACAGACGCTCGCGGGCCAGAAGAGGCAGCGGCTGAGCAGGTCATTGGCGCCGTACCCACGAGGCCGGGACTGAGTGGGAGCCCTCATGGGGTGGGCAGGTTAAGGGCTCGCCGACGTCCGTCCTCCTGCTCGCATCGGCGGGTCAGACGAGGAGCACTACAGCAGGTCGTCGAGGGGGAGGCGTCCCAGCAGTCGACCTCGTCCATGTAGCCGAGCAGCGCCTTGGAGCCATCCGCCCAGCCGCCGGTGCGGCCGATCTGCAGCAGGTCGGCGCCGGCGCGACGGGCGGCGGTGGCGAAGCCGCGGCGCAGAGAGTGGCCGGACCAGTGCGGGAGCAGGCCCTCGGCGTCGGCGGGGGGCAGACCGGCGCGGCGGGCGGCGGCGATGATGGGGTCGACGGCCCGGACCGTCAGGCTCCCGGCGGGGTCGCCGATGGGGCGGCCGTGCCGGGGCCTGGTGATGCCGAGGTGACCGTGCTGGTCGATACGGACGAAGATCGGGCCGCCGGTGCGGCCGTGCTCGGCCAGGGCGCGGCCTCCAGCGTGGCGATGCGGTTCTGCTGCTCGGCGGCCGCCGTGATGGCGCGCTGCCGTTCGGCGGTCAGCGTGGCCTGCAGGCCATCGCGTTCGGCTGCGATCTGGGCGGCGTCCTTATCCGCCGCGACGCGTGCCTCGGCGTGCTCTCGACCCTCACGCAGTGCCTGACGTTCGGTGGCGGCCGCGGCGGCGCGCTGGTCGGCGGCCTCAGCCTCGGCCCGCTCGTCGGCCTGCTCGGCGCTGCGCTCCAGTTCGGCGGTGCGCGCCAGCAGCCCGTCTCGAGGCGCGCCTCGACGCGCTGACCGTCTCGGTCTCATGGCACGCGCCCGACCGGCCCAGGACTGCCTACCTGCGCAGGCGCTGGACCGAGATCATGCAAGGGTCCCGGTGAACGTCACGCGGACTCGCGGATCACCAGTTTCGGGCGGGCGGCGGACAGGTCTGTGCTCAGCTCGCCTCCCTGGAGGAGGGAGTCGATCGCCCCGGCCGCGGCCGCCGCGGCCGGGGCGAGGTCGAGGTAGGTCGTGGTCAGGTGCGGGCGCAGGGCGGAGCCGAGGGGAAGGTTGTCGGAGCCGACCACCGCGATGTCGTTCGAGACGCGCAGCCCGGCGTCCTCGAGTGCCTGGATGAGGACGAGAGCGTACTCGTCGTTGTAGACGTAGACGTAGACGTAGACGTAGACGTAGACGTAGACGTAGACGTAGACGGCGCCGGGTCGCCGATCGGGGTCGCGCCAGGAGTGGACGGTCCGGGCGAGGCTCTCGGTGTCCAGTGTGCAGTCGACACGCTGGACGGGAACGCCCGCACGGCCGGCGACGGTGGTGACGGAGTCGAATCGCGCCCGGGCGAGCTCCGCGATGTCGCCTTCCGGCACGAGACAGGCGAGCTGCCGGTGACCACGATCGAGCAGGTGCCGGGTGGCGAGCTCGGCAACTGTGGCCCGGACGACAAGGCGGCTGTCCTTTCTCTGGTGCTGTCGGTGGGAGCCGCTGTGGCGCTGGTGGCGCAGAACGTGTTCGGGCTGCTGTCGGACCGTACGGCGAGCCGGTTCGGCATGCGGCGGCCGTGGATCGTGGCGGGGGCCCTGCTGGGGGTGGCGAGCCTGGGCCTCCTGGCCACCGCGGCCGGCGTCGGCACGCTGGTGGCCGCCTGGGCCCTCACCCAGCTGACCTTCAACATCCTGCTCGCCGGGCTGAACCCGGTGATCCCCGACCAGGTGCCGTCGGCCCAGTGGGCAAGGTCTCGGCCGTGGTCGGCATAACCTCCCAGCTAGGAGCGGTCGGCGGGGTCTTCCTCGCCCAGCTGTTCCTGCCGAACCTCGCTTTGGCGATCATGGTCCCCGGACTGTTTTGCCTGGTCGGCGCCGGTGTGCTGGTGGTGGCGCTGCGCGACCGGCGCCTGGCCCTCGCCGAGCGGCAGCCGTTGCGGGCAGCAAGCTGGCTGAGGGCGTACTGGGGGAGCCTGCGCAAGTATCCCGACTTCGCGTGGGCCTGGCTGTCACGCTTCCTCGTCCAGTGCGGGAACGTCACCCTGATCAGTTATCAGACCTTCTTCCTGATGAGCAGGTTCGGCTACACAGAGGAGAGCGTCGGTCCGGTGCTGGTGAAGGTCCTGATGGTCCACATCGCCTGCATCGTTGTGACGGCCCTGGTGTTCGGCCCGATCTCGGATCGGGTCCGGCGGCGCCGACTTCCAGGCACTCGGCTCGGTGGAGATCACCGGTACGTTCACCCCCGCGGAGAGCGGCACGCACCACTTCGGCACCAAGGGCATCGGCGCCTTCCGCCTGGCCATCGACGGCACGGTCCTGTTCGACGGCGTCCACCGGCCGGAGAACGGTGACCCGCTGGAGGCGCTCACCGGCCGCCCGATCGAGCGCGGCTCGATCAGCCTGGAGGAAGACAAGCCGGTGACCGTAAGTCTGCTGGCGGCGGAGCCGAAGCTGTCCTACGGCCCCGTCGAAGGGGTGGCATTCGCCCTGGCCCACCGGCCACCTGACGGGCACGGCGAGGCGCTGATCGAGGAGGCCGTCGCCATCGCGCGGACGGCGGACGCCGCGATCGTGGTCGTCGCGACCACGGAAGCCGTGGAGAGCGAGGGCTTCGACCGCACGAGCCTGAAGCTGCCGGGCATCCAGGACGAACTCGTCCACCGCGTCGCAGCCGTCAACCCGCGGACCATCGTGGTGGTCAACTCCGGCGCTCCGGTCGAGATGCCCTGGCGTGAGGAGGTTGCGGCCATCCTGCTGTCCTGGTTCCCCGGGCAGGAAGGCGGAGACGCACTCGCCGAGGTGCTCCTGGGAACCCAGGAGCCGGGTGGCCGTCTGCCCACCACCTGGCCCGCCGCCCTCGCTGACGCGCCCGTCAGCACGGTGACGCCCGAGCACGGGATCCTGCGGTACGACGAGGGTCTCTTCATCGGCTACCTGGCCTGGGAGCGCCACCCGATCGCCCCCGCCTACCCGTTCGGCCACGGTCTCGGCTACACCACCTGGGAGTACGAGGACATGGAGGCCACCGCTGAGCATGTTCGCGTACGGCTGCGCAACACCGGGCCCCGGCCCGGACGCGAGACCGTCCAGATTTACGCTGCTCCCGTCGACGCCGCCGAGGACCGGCCCGCCCGCCGGCTCGTCGGCTTCGCCACCGTCACCGCCGAGCCCGGCCAGAGCGTCGAGGCAGAGATCGCGCTCGCTCCGCGGGCCTTCCAGGTCTGGAACGAGGAGGCGGGCAGGTGGAGCCTGGCTGCTGGGCCATACCTGCTCCACGCCTCCCGCAGCGCGACCCACGACCTCCTGACCACATCTCTCGTAAGGAAATCTTGACCATGCAGGCCGATGTCATAGTCGTCGGAGCCGGACTCGCCGGCCTGGTGACGGCCCACGAACTGACCAGCCGGGGACGGAAGGTCGCCCTCGTCGACCAGGAGGGACCGGCGAACCTCGGCGGCCAGGCGTACTGGTCCTTCGGCGGCCTGTTCCTCGTCGGCTCGCCCGAGCAGCGGCGCATGCGGGTGCGGGACTCCTCCGAGCTGGCCTGGAGCGACTGGCAGGCAAGTGCCGCATTCGATCGGCTCGACGACGAGGACGCGTGGGCCATGCAATGGGCTCGCGCCTATGTCGAGTTCGCCGCCGGGGAGAAGCGGTCCTGGCTGACGAGTCACGGCATCGGCTTCCTGCCGACCGTCGGCTGGGCCGAGCGCGGCAGCCTGCGCGCCGGCGGCCACGGCAACTCCGTACCCCGGTTCCACGTCGCCTGGGGGACCGGGCCCGGCGTCCTCGAGCCCTTCGTCCGGTATGCCCAGCAGGCGGCCGCGGCCGGTCTCCTCACCTTCCACCACCGCCACCGCGTCGACGAGCTCGTCGTCGACGGCGGTGCGGTGTGCGGCGTGCGGGGACAGCGGCTGGCCGAAGACGACGCCCCACGCGGTGTCGCCACCAGCCGGGAGGAGACCGGCCCGTTCGAACTGACCGCCCAGGCTGTCATTCTGACCACCGGCGGCATCGGCGCCGACCACGACCTCGTCAGACGCCACTGGCCCGCGCGCCTGGGGAGTCCGCCTTCGCGCATGGTCACCGGGGTCCCGGCGCACGTGGACGGGCGGATGCTCGACATCAGCGCCCGCGCCGGTGCGCGGCTGGTGAACCGCGACCGTATGTGGCACTACACCGAGGGACTGCGGAACTTCGACCCGATCTGGCCCGCGCACGGCATCCGCATCCTCCCGGGCCCCTCCTCGATGTGGTTCGACGCCCTCGGTCGGTGGCTGCCCGATCCCTGCCTGCCGGGCTACGACACGCTCGCCACCCTGCGATACCTCCGGACCACACCGGACATCGCCGCTTACGATCATTCCTGGTTCATCCTCACCCAGAAGATCATCGAGAAAGAGTTCGCACTCTCCGGCTCCGAACAGAACCCCGACATCACCGGCAAGAACCGTGCCGCCTTCCTGCGCACACGACTGCTCGGCAAGGGCGCCCCCGCCCCCGTCGAGGCGTTCAAGCGGCACGGAGCCGACTTCGTCGTGGCCGGCACCCTGGACGAGCTGATCGACGGCATGAACCAGCTCACCGACCGCCCCCTGCTCGACGCCGACCGGGTCCGGCAGCAGATCGAGGCCCGCGACCTCCAGATCACCAACCCCTACAGCAAGGACTCACAGGTCCAGGGCATCCGCAACGCCCGCCGCTACCTCGGCGACCGCCTCGGCCGCACCGCCGTACCCCACCGGATCCTCGACCCCGCGGCGGCCCCCTGATCGGCGTGAAGCTGCACATCCTGACCCGCAAGACCCTCGGCGGCATCCAGACCGACCTTCACTCCCGCGCGCTCGGCCCGGACGGCGTTCCCATCGACGGTCTGTATGCGGCCGGCGAGGTTGCGGGCTTCGGCGGTGGAGGCGTCCACGGCTTCAACGCACTCGAAGGGACCTTTCTCGGTGGCTGCCTTTTCAGCGGGCGACAGGCCGGTCGCGCCGCGGCCGAAGCGGTTGCCTGACCGACCCCACGGGGTGCGGGCAGACAGCAGCCCACACCGCGACAGAACTGGGTGACTCGTCCGGGCGTCGTCAGGGACTCGAACTCCGGACCCGCTGATGAAGGCCACCCCGCCGCGGCGGGTCTGCTGCTGGCGCCGGTAGGTGCCGCTGACCAGGCTGGCATACGGCCAGTCGTCACGCTGGCCGCGGTGTGCCGGCCCACAGGGCCGCATGGGCGGCGACATGGGGTAGGAGCTGCTGTTCCGGGTCGGCGGAAGCGTCCGTCGCGGCGGTCATGACCCACCCTCGTGGAGAAGGGTGGTCAGCGCGCGCTCGCGCTCCAGGTGGCGGGTATGGTCGGCGTGCGCGGCGCGGTCGCGGCCGGTGAGACGGTCGGACATGTTCGTCGTTCTCTCTCCCTGTGAAAGCAGGGTGGGGTCAGAGTGGACCGGCGGGAACCCGGCGGACAGCGGGCGCGCTCAGCGTCGCGGGCGCCCGCGCGGCAGTACAGACCACGGTGGCGTCGCGGATGGGCGTGCCGGGGTGACGGCGAGGTAGGTGCCGGTACGGGTGCTGCCGCGGTGGACCTGCTGGGTCGGATCCAGGGATTTGACCGCCAGTCGGTAGCCGTCGCCACCGTCATCGAAGGCGATCATCGCTCCGTCGACGTCGATGGTGACCGGCTCGCCGGGGACGGCCGGCAGGTAGCCGCGCCGGCGATACCAGCGCAGCACCAGCCGATCACCGGCACCGACCTTGGCGAGCACCAGGCGGCAGCCGCCGGAGCGCAGCCGCGCTTCCATGGCGGCGAGCAACGCCGTGCCGACGCCCGCGCCGCGGGCGTGCTCGGCCACCGTGAGCAGTTCGAGTTCGGTCAGCACACCGGCCAGGCGCCGCTGCCCGTGGCGTCCCAGCTCGGCGTAGTGCTCGATGAGCCGCACCGGCGCGCAGGTGTAGGTCAGCCCGATCGGTGTGCTCTCGGCGGCTTCGGCCACCAGTGCGCATCCGGTGCCGTGCGGGAGGCTCAGGCGGCCGCCGTGCCGGTCGATCGCCGCGGCGAACGCCCCTGGTCCGACCGGCGTCGCGGCGTCCGCACCGAGCGCCACTTTCGCCAGCGCCTCCACCGCGGGCCCATCACCCGGCCGTGCCAGGCGGATCACCGCCATGGTCGTCGCTCCTGCGGGTCGAGGTCGCTGCCGGAGACGGTCAGGGCGGGCGGGGGCCGCAGGTCACTGGCCCGGCCGGTCGGCGGATACGCCTCCACCAGGACCCGCAGCCCCGCCCACCGGTACTGGTCGGGACCGTCGAGCCAGTGCCACGACGCCTCACCGTCCAGCCTGCCGGGCGGCTGCCCCATCCTCGACGGTCTACCGCAGACAACTGCCGAGTATCTGCGGCTTCTGGCCTCACACTCCCCGTGGAGCGTGGACGGGAGACCTTCGGGGATGGCTGACTCCACATGGTCATCTGCGATAACGATCTCGGTCTGCCGTGTGAGCGATCACGCACATGCAGGCCCGATTCCGCCCGCGCGCAGACCCGTCTCGAAGCTCCTCGATGCCCGGCTCGGGGAGCTCGACCTCGACGGTGACCGAGCGCGTCGTGGTGGTGTTCGTAGACATGGGTCCGGTTTCCCAAGGTGATGTCGGTCGCGTTCAACTCGGCGCTACTACGGTTCCGCTCGTTCGTACGGCTCGGCTTCTTCCTGCCCATCGTCACCGGCCCGATCGCCGACGGCCGCGGCTGTTCGTCCAGGGGGCGCTGTCGGTCATGTGGCCCGCGCTGACCGCCATGGCCACCTACCTCTTCCTCTGCCAATCCATGGAGTGACTCCTGCGGGGCGTGGTGTTGGCCAGGACGTTACACCCCCTCTTGCAAGAGTTCAATGAAAGTTTTCGCTCGATCGAGCTGATCCATGCCGAGAGGCAGGCTGGCTCGACGCATACGCATATGGACGCGCGGAGGATAGCCGCCCGCGTCCAACTAAACAACTGTTGACATTGATCTTTGTGAAGCACTCAATAGGCCCCATAGTTCAACATCTTCCAACGCAGCGCCCCGGCTCCTCGTCGAAAGGGATCGATTTCAGATGCGCCGTCTCACCCATGCGCTCCTGGCCTTACTGGCTTCGACCCTTGCCGTGTCCGCCCTCCCCGGATTACCCGCCGGAGCGGCGCAGTCGTACGTTGTCGAGGCCGAGAGCATGGCGCTGTCCAACTTCACGACAGCCAGCGTGGAGCACACCTTCAACGGCGCGCCGGTCGAGACCGTGAATTACGTCCAAGGCGTTTCCGGCCAGTCGAGCACCGCCACCAAGGCATTCAGCGGCGCCACCGGCACCTACGACCTCATCACGCGCTACAACGGAAAAACCGCAGGTGGAGTCACCTACACGCTCGCGGTGAATTCCACCACCGTGGATTCGTGGGCCACGTCGCAGCGAAACGGCCGCGACTACACCGATCCCGCGAACATCGACACCCACACGTCGAGCAAAGTCACGCTCAACAGCGGTGACACCATCAAGCTGACGGCCGCGTCCGCCAACGAGACACCGCGCGTCGACAAGATCACAATCCAGGAGTACGTGGGTCCGCCGGCCAGCACGCTGAGCATCGATTCACCGAACGCGGCGCTGAACGAGGGCTTCACCTGGGGCAAGAGCCGGGCTTTGGGTATGACGTTCTACCCCGGGAACCCGATGATGGGGCATGAACCGGAGTGGTGGCGGCTGAAGGATTCCATGCACACCACGGTGATGCCTGGTTACTGGGGCGCCTATCTGAACCGGGAGTCCTTCTACAACAGGGACATCGCCCATCAGTCGGACGGCGCGCACGCGCTTGGCCTGGACAATGAGACCTTCGCCATGCTGAAGACGTTCGCCGGCGATGCCGACGATCCGGGTCAGAACGGCTGGCCGCTTTGGGCGCACAGCTCCTACGGGAGCATGTACTACATCGACGGCACGGGATTTCGGGAACTTCCGTCGCCGTTCAACGTGATGGCCAAGGCCTACAAGCAGTACCAGTGGACGGGAAACCAGAACTGGATCAACGATCCGACCCTCTCGGCGTACTACGACTCGACCATGGGTCCGTTTCTGACCAATCACGAGGTGACGTGGAACGACGCGAATCCCTCCGGCGAGCAGCCGGTCGCGAAGATGCAACCCGGCGAATACACGGCGACATTCTTTGAATTCCCGAACGAACATCTCGTCTCCGCCGCCGATGCGCTGGGCTACCAGTACCAGTCGATGATCGCGTATTCGGCGATCCTGAAGGAAAAGGGCGACAACGCCAACAGCACGAAGTGGGCCGACCGCGCCCAGCGGGTACGCGACCACTTCGAGAAGAACTGGTGGGATCCGGCGACCAACCGCTACATCCGCGGCAAGGACGCCGACGGCAAGGGTTACAGCAGTTGGGGGCATGAGGCCAGCTTCCTGATGATGTTGACGGGGCTGGGCGACCACGGCGCCAGGACCGGTGACTACCTGGACTTCATCGCCGCCAATGACGACGACCTGAACGTCGAGGCGACCTCCTATCTGCCGGAGATGTACTACCAGTACAACCGGCCTTCACAGGGTTGGGCGTGGCTCAAGAAGCTCATGGCTGACAAGAACGGATATCCGGAAATTTCGTTCACGGTGGTCAGCAGCACCATCGACGGCATGATGGGGGTGCAACCGGACGCCCCGCACAACAAGGTGGCCACCGTCCCGCGGTTGACCTCTGAGGTGCCGTGGGTGGAAATCAACCACCTCAAGGTCGGCGGCAACGACCTCAAGCTCAAGCACACCGGCACGACGGCCTCCACGCTGACCAACAACTCCGGCTCCACCATCACCTGGGAAGCCCAGTTCTACGGGACCCTCTCCACGATCAGCGTGAACGGCACTCCACAGACGCCGCAGACCAAGTCGCTGTACGGCCGGACGGTTTCGTACGTGACGGTGCCGGTGACCGCCGGCGCGTCGGTGACCGCGACCGCCGGAAGCCCAGGGGGTGACACCACGGCCCCCACCGCGCCGACCCACCTCGCGACAGGCAAGGTGACCTCGAACAGCGTGGATCTGAGCTGGGCGGCGTCGACCGACAACGTCGGTGTGACCGGCTACGGTATCTACCGCGGCACCACGCTGATCGGCTCGTCGACGGGCACGAGCTTCACGGCGACCGGCCTTTCCGCCTCGACGCCGTACACGTTCACGGTGAAGGCGAAGGACGCGGCCGACAACAGCTCGGCGGCCAGCGACCCGGTCAACGTCACCACCGCCATCAGCGGAAACGGGCAGACAGCCGATCTGAGCGATCTCACCTGGGTCAATGCCGTGAGCGACTTCGGCACCGTTCAGAAGAACAGAAGCGTCGACTCAAACCCCATCAAGCTGGCCGGGACCGCCTACACCAAGGGCATCGGCACGCACGCCAACAGCGCCATCACCTACACCTTGAACGGCGGGTACGCGAAGTTCCAGGCGGAGGTCGGCGTGGACGACGAGATCTCCGCGGGCGCGTCGGTCAGGTTCCAGGTCTGGGGCAACGGCGTCAAACTGTACGAGAGCCCGTCGGCGCTGACGGCGTCGAGCCCGACCCAGTCGATCGACGTGAGTATCGCCGGAGTGACCTCGCTGGTGCTGAAGGTGACGGATGCGGGAGACGGGATCAACAGCGACCACGCCGACTGGGCGAACGCTCGACTTGTCAGTGCGGACACCCAGGCGCCGACGGCGCCGACCAACCTGGTGTCGAGCAACGTCACGTCGAGCAGTACCCGGCTGAGCTGGACGGCATCGACCGACAACGTCGGGGTAACGGGCTACGACATCTACCGCGGGACGGCACTGGCCGGCTCGTCGACGGGCACGAGCTTCACGGCGACCGGGCTGTCGGCTGCGACGCCGTACACGTTCACGGTGAAGGCGAAGGACTCCGCCGGGAACGTGTCGGGTGCCAGCAATGCGGTCACGGTCACCACCTCCAGCGGCGCTGCGGTGTTCCTCAGCGATCTGAACTGGACCGGTACTCCCACCATCGGGTGGGGCACCCTTCACAAGGACCGGAGCGTCGATGGGCACACCATCACCCTGAACGGGACCACGTACGCCAAGGGGATAGGCACGCATGCGACGAGCAGCATCACCTACTCCCTGAACGGCGCCTATTCCCGATTCCAATCGGATATTGGGGTCGATGACGAGGTCGGCGCGAATGCGACGGTCACGTTCGAGGTCTGGGGCGACGGCGTCAAGCTGTACCAGAGTCCGTCGGCGATGACTCCGTCCAGCGCGGCAGCCTCCATCGACGTCAGCGTGGCCGGGGTGACCTCGCTGGTGCTGAAGGTGACGGATGCGGGAGACGGGATCAACAGCGACCACGCGGACTGGGCGGGAGCAAAGCTGACGTCATAATGCGCCAGACCGGCGGGGAGCCCTTCCAGGGCGACCCGTCGGAGGCGAAAGGCGTGCCCACGACGGCCGCCAGGCACTCCTCCGGCCCTTGAACCTCGGATACCAGGGGATCTGCCCGGCCCTGATGCGGCGGAAGAACGCCTCGAACAGACCCACCGCACCCAGCTCGAACCCTGAACAGCCATAACGCCATCATCAACGCATACCCCACCGCCAACCAGGCGGGTTTCTCATACGGTTACCTGCCTGCACAGCGCGGACCCAGAGATCAGGGCTGCCGCGACGTCCGGTCATCTCTGTGATCGCATCATCGAGCCGAGCGGCCCACAGTCAGGCAAGACACGCCCCCAGATCACAGACTCTGTCCGGTCACTGGGACTGCATCACCGCAGGTCACCGCCCCGCTGCTGGTTCCCATGCCATTTCGGTCCCGTGCGCTGGGCGGCGGCCCGTCGCCGAAACCCTGATCTCTCGGAGAGCGCAAACCCTGCCGAGAACTCGCGGGAGGCGGTACAACGCGGAGAGGCTGGGATCCCGGTTGAGCAGGGACGACACCACGAGATCGTTCTCAGCGCTAACGGCTGTCCGCCGGTTCCTCACCCCCGGGTAGGCGCGCAACGCGTCGCGGGCGGCGGTGGTGTGCGGTCTGGCCAGGCCCGCCTTGCCGTGCGCGGACGACACACAGGCCAGCGCCTGGTCGATGGTGGCCGGGGCCAGGCCGCGCCCGGCCAGTTCGGCGACGAAGGAGGCCAGGGTGGCGGCGGTGGCCGGCAGCGGGGTGCGGCCGGTATCCGCGTGCCGAGCTGCTGATGGCCGTCTGCGGCCGGGCGCAGGCCGCCTCCACCCGGATCATCGAGCGCGCCCAGCGGGCCGGCTCCCTGCGCCCGGACTTCACCAGCGAGGACCTTCTGCTCGTCTTCGGCAGCAGCGCTCTGCTCGCTCGCGCAGCCGCCGGCGCCGCGCCCGGCGCGTGGCGCCGGGGCGTCGCCTTCCTGCTCGACGGGCTGCGTACGGAGGCCGTCCGAGGACCGCTTCCCGTCGCGCCTTTGACCACGCAGCAGATGTACGACGTGCTGGGCGGGCTCACGGTGAATCCGTGAACCCCTTGGCCCCCTCGGCGTGAGGTACGCCGGGTGCGTGGGCGGCTTTCGCATCGCCTTCCTCTACGCGCCGGCCGGCACGCCGGTGGCAGCCACGGGCCGGTTGGCCGCCGCGCCCGGCAAGGCCACGAGCGAGCAGACGACGCAGACTATGGCAGCCGCAGAGTCCGTGGCCGACACCCCGGTATTCCGCGGCCACGGATGTCGGTCCTCGGTGGCCGGGGCACACACCGGCGCAAGCCCGCTGCGGCCACCGCGGCCCGACCTGGCGCTCGCGTCCTGTGGGCCGCAGGCTGCGGCGTCAGAAATGCTCAGTCAGAGACTGTCGAGGAAGTCCTGGAGGAGGCGGTTGACGTCGTCCGGGCGTTCCTGCTGAATCCAATGGCCGCAGTCCAGGAGATGGCTTCCCCTCAGATTCGGGAGAGTACGGGGGTAGGCGTCGATGGCGCCGGACAGCCACATGGTGGAGGCGTCCCGCTTGCCACCGACGAACAGGGACGGCTG
Organism: Streptosporangium brasiliense; assembly: GCF_030811595.1. Lineage (NCBI taxonomy): Bacteria > Bacillati > Actinomycetota > Actinomycetes > Streptosporangiales > Streptosporangiaceae > Streptosporangium > Streptosporangium brasiliense. The sequence continues at coordinate 6,903,881 of NZ_JAUSRB010000002.1, read as the reverse complement.
CTCGATCGGGGCCCCGGCGTAGGAACCCAGGTCCTCCCAGTCACGGTCCATGTTGCGGTACCGGTTGAGCGCTCCGGTCAGGCCCGTCCGCTCGAACTCCGCGGCGTAGAACTCGAGATCCTCCTGCGTCAGCCAGGACGGCAGCGCCCCGGTGGGGAACCGCTCGCGCAGGGTGCCGCCCTCGCGGGTGACGAAATGCGGGTCGGGAGCGTCGGGGCCGGCCATGGTGTCGCCGGACAGAGCGCGGTAGAACCCGGCAAGCCAGCCCCGCACGTCGGGCTCGATCTCGGACTCGGCCCGGTCGGGCTCCTGGAAGTAGGAGACGTAGAACTCCTCCAGCCCGCCCATCTGAGCGAACGCCTCGCTCGGCCGGGGACCGCCCGGCGGCGCGTAGGGCACGCTCAAGATGCCGACCGCACGGAACACCTCCGGTGCCAGCAGCGCGGAGTGCGCCGCGATCGTCGCCCCCCAATCGTGGCCGATGATCACCGCCGACGACTCGCCGAGCGCCCGCACGACCGCGACATTGTCGGCGACCAAATCGAGCATCCGGTAGGCGGCCGGATCCCGCGGCTTGGACGAACGCCCGTATCCCCGCACGTCGAGAGCGACGGCCCGGTAACCCGCCTGCGCCAGCACAGGCATCTGCCGCCGCCAGGAATACCACGACTCGGGGAACCCGTGCACCAGCAGCACCAGCGGCCCGCTGCCCTGCACCGCCAGGTGAATGCGCCCCGCGCCCGCTTCCAAGATCCGATGCTCGACTGTCATCACGCCCCCCTGACCTGCACTTCCTTGATCTGGCTAACCATAGGTCCGCAGTTTCCCAGGGGGCAAGATCCGTTGCCATATCAGCAAACGCGCGTTTCCCGGCCGCGTACGGGTGGTGCCCGGCGCGCATCGGCCCGCGACCGAGGCCAGGAGCCGTGATCAGGGTAAGAGGTCGCGCGGATAGGCGATCGTGTCGGCGAGGTCGAAGAGTGCGTCGATGACGGTGGTGCGCCGCTCGCGGCAGCGGGCGAGCCGGCAGAAGGCGTTCTACCCGGCGTGAGTGCGTTCGACATGCCAACGCTGACTGGCCTGGATGGGCGCCTTCTCCCCCTTGTGTGCGATGCGTTCGTGCAGGCCGCGTCCGTTGAGCAGAGCGCGGGTCTTGTCCGGGTCGTAGCCGGCGTCCAGGTGCACGGTGATGTCGTCGGGCAACGGTCCCAGGTCGTCAAGACGGTCCAGGGTCGGGGTAGGAGTCCAGCGCTATCTGCTTGAGCCGGGCGAACACGCCCAGGCGTATCCACTCGTCGCGACGGCTGCGGATCGTGGTGGCCGAGCAGGTTGTGTCGGCAATCGCCTCGTAAGAGCAGCCGAAACGGAGCAGTTGCAGGAGCTTGTCGAAGATGACCCGGTCACTGATGCGCCGACGGTGGCAGCCGAGCGGATGGCCGGGGGGTAGTCCGGCCGCTCGGGCAGCAAGGCTGCGAATTGGCCCTAGAGCGGTTCTGTCAGCCATGATGGAAGCGCGGGCACAAGTCTCCCCAGTGATCACAGAGCGTCGCAACTCCCTGATCGTCGGCACCCGTGGCTGTCCTGCTGCCGGGCCCCACCATCGAGCCATGGCCTTGACCCCCGGCGTCTCTGTGCGCGATCCGCACCCGACGAGCATGAAGTGCTGGGTGTAGATCGCCGTGACGTGAAGACGGGCGGGCGTGGTTCGTGCGGATCAGTGGGCGCTGCATTCGATGAGCAGTGCATCGGTGAGGACGAGTCGGGGTCAGAGGGCGCTGAGCGGCTCAGCCGTGGAGAGTGACGTGGGGCAGCGGACGGCCGGTGGCGTCGAACAACGCGGCTCCACAATCGCAGCGCTCGTCGGCCAGGGCCTGGTCCGCCGACAATTCCCAGGCCAGTATCTGCGAGCAGTTCGGGCAGTCCAGGCTGACCAGGGTCTCTTCGGGTTCCGAGCCCCAGGCCCGCACCGGGAGGCCCTGGTGCATCAGCCCGGTCGGCTCACGCTCATCGGTCAGCGCGACCAGTACCTCGTAGGTGTCGGTGCCGTTCTCCCACACCATGAGCGTGCAGCGGAGATCTGCCAGCACACCGGACAGGTGATCGAGCTGACGGACCGGCAGATCACCGCGGCGCAGAGTCGGGTCGGTCTCGGCCGCTCGGTAGACGACGTTGGTGTCGAGGTCTGTCGGCTCCGCCCCGAAGGCCCGTACTCGACCAGCCACGAACGCAGCCAGTTGGCCCGGGTAGTCCTCACCGGCCCAGTCCATCGTGAACATCACGCTGTCGACGTGAACCCCCCGGGCCCGTTCGCCGGGGCTCAGGACCAGCTCTTCCAGTTCTGCCACGACGATCACGCTATCAACTGCCGGGCGGCGGACGGTGCCGTTGTCGTGCATGACCAACATCAGCCTCTGCACCTACCTGCGCGACCTCTAAGCACGCCGTAGCGGAGCTCGTCCGCAGGGTGTGCGCCACCGACGACGTGACCGTGGCCGCGCTGGCAAGCGGACCGATCGTGACGACGGCGCTGTTACACGAGGGATCCGTACCCGGCCGTCCTCCACATACAGCAGCGCGTGGATGCCGTCCCACTTCATCTCGACCGCCCGGCGGTGCTGTGCCCGCCTGGGCGATCAGCGGCGGCTGCGGCGTGTTCCTCGGCAGCCTTGCGCTCCAGGTCGGCGGCATCCTCGGCCCGGCCCACCGCACCCACCAACCGGCACATCAGCCTGCGGTTCCCTCAGATCAGGGCAGGTCAGGGGCATATCCGTTGGATTTTCCGCGATTACTGCCGGGACCGGGTCTATGAGACCCAACGGCGAGACCGCCCCCGGCTCAAGGCCGAGCGCGGCCGACAGTCACTCCGCGGACCCGAACGACAACCGGCTCTCGCCGAGTGTCTGCTTGAGCCTGATCAGGTCGAGATCTTTCTGGTCATCCATGATCAACAGGTACCGAGCCGTGCGCTTGCGGTCACCAGGAACAGACTCTTCGTCCGCACTCCTTCGTATCCCTCGATGAACGCGTCGGCCTCCTCGGTCGATCGCGCCTCTTCGTGTTCGACGAGGGAGAATACGATCCCGGCTGCGTCGAGCGCCCCAGTGATGTCACTGCGAGTAATCGTGCATGCCCCGTGATCGCTAGGTAAATTGCCCGACAGGCCGGCCGAACCCCCCGAGTCACTCCCACGGCCATCATGACTGTCTCGACCAGTGCCAGGCTCGCATCACTGTGTACGCCCCGCAGGAAGCCTCGTGTGGCCAGGCGGGTCACCATCCCCGACGGCGCACCTTCGAGGCCGGCGCCCCCACACGTACAGTAACGGCGGTGACAGTGAGGCGGGGCTGGCACCGGTGGGCTCGACACGATCGTCAGGCAGGCCACCTGGAGCTGATGCGGCCCTTCAGGGTCACGGCCGTGGTGGTCGCAAGCGCGAAGCAGAGCGGGGTGTAGAGCAGGAGGTTGAGCCAGTAGAACGGGGTCGCCGGATCGGCGCCCAGGCCGAAGGCCCACACCAGGCCCGCAAGGCCTCGGAGCGAAGCACCTGTCGCCACCGCCGCGGTGACGAGGGTGGCCGCTCGGCCGCCTCGAGTTCGGGCACGGATGAGCACCGCTGTGGCGGCGGTGATGAGCAGCACGATGAGGGGCACCAGCACCCGGGGGATGAAGGGGACCTCCGCGTTCAGCACCGCCAGGGACAGGGTGCGGGTGTCGGAGGCGGGCCAGGTCAGGCCGGTCAGCCAGATCGCGTGGACGGTCGCGTCGGCGAGCAGGATCCCGGCGGCGATGGCGGCGGGGCGTGGGGTTTTCATGTCCTGGAGGAGGACGCGACCCGCTGAGAAGTTCCCTCCATCCGTGTGGGAACCTTTCGCGTTCTGGGTGCCTCTGGAGAGTTATGAGCTGGCCTTTTGCTGAGTTGGATGCCGTGCGGCGGCTGCGGGTGCTGGCGGCCGCCATTCCCGGGGCGCACGTCGCCGAACGATTCATCCCCGCGCCGTTCGCCGAGGTGTGGGCGGTGGCCGGGAATCTGGAGCGCGAGTTCGGGACGTTCGAGCCGGACATGCGGGCCCTGACCCTCGAACCGGGCGGTCTCGGTGGGCGGTTGGTGGCCAGGGCTCGGAGCCGGTACGGCATGCGGGCCAGGTTCGACGTGGACCTGTCGCCCGGATGGTGCTGGATGCAGAGCCGGTTCCTGCTCATCGGCCTCGCGGCGACAGCCGTACCCGGGGGGACTCTGGTGGCGCAGACTGGTGGTGTGCGGGTGCCGGGGCGGGCCGCGCTCGTGCCGTGGGGGGTGCGAGCGGCCGGGGAGAAGGCGCTGGGACGGCTGGCGGCGCGGTTCGGCGAGCAGGTGTCATGAGCAGCGCGCTGGTGATGGCGGCCCAGCGGGGTGACACGATGGCGATGAACGACCTGCTGGCCGAGCTGACCCCCTATCTGGGCCGGGTGTGCGGGCCAATCGCGCTGGACAGCGGGCCCGACGCGGTGCAGGAGGCGTTGATTGCCGTGTTCCGGCACCTGCGGGAGTTGCGGGAGCCCGAGGCGTTGCACGGCTGGGCGCGGGCGATCGCCGTGCGGGAGGCGGTGCGGATCGCCAAGCGCGACGCTCGTTCGCGTCCTGAAGAACTGGGCGAGTTGCCGTCCCGTGAGGATGTGGAGCGGGCGGTGGACGTCCAGGACGTGCTGGAGCGGCTCTCCCCCGAGCATCGGGCGGTGTTGGTGCTCCGCGATCTCGAAGGGGTGCCGGAGGAGGATGCGGCGCGCTCGCTGCGGGTGGCGCCGGGGACGGTGAAGTCCCGGCTGCACCGGGCCCGGGAGAACTTCCGCCGCGCCTGGAGCTCATAACAGAGCGCGCCTCGGGTGACGGAGCGCGCTCCTCTCGGGCGTAAGCCTCTTCAGGCGCGTTCCTCCTTGTCGGCCAGCCAGAAGAACACCGGCGGCAGGACCAGTTCGATCACCGTGAGCACGATCTGAAAGCCGTGCGGCCGGCCGTACACGGCGAGTGAGAGCAGCCGCCCCACCCCGCCCAGCAGGAAGACCGCGGCCAGCCAGCGCACCACCCCCGCCGGGATGGGCCGCCGGCGGGCGGCCCACAGCCAGGCCAGGCCGTAGCCGGTGAAGGCGGCGCCCATGAAGCGCCCCCAGCTGTCGATCGTTGCTCCGGCGTCACCGGCTCCGGGGATCGCCGCGTTGCCGAGCACGACGTGGAGCAGCCCGATCAGCACGCACGACCACCCCATCACGACCGTGAGGATCCGGAGCGTCTTGGCCATGATTTCTCCCGACTCAGTAGACATATGTCTACTACAGTGGTCAGTCTAGTAGACGTGTGTCAACTAGACTGATCCCATGCCTCCTCGCCAGCGACTCACGCCCGACGGGCGTCGCGCCCAGCTCCTTGCCGTCGGCGCCCGGCTCTTCGCCGCGCACCCGTACGCCGACGTGCTGATGGAGGAGGTCGCCGATGAGGCGGGCATCTCGCGGGCCCTGCTCTACCGGCATTTCCCCAGCAAGCAGGCCCTCTTCGCCGCGGTCTACCAGCAGGCGGCCGACCAGCTCCTCGCCGACACGCGGCTCGATCCCGCGCGCTCCCTGCGTGAGCAGCTCCTCCAGGGCATGGACGTCCATCTCGACTACTTCGTGGCCAATCGCAACGCCGTCCTCGCCGCGAACCGGGTCCTCGCAGGCGACCCGGTCATCCAGACGATCATGGCGAACGAGCTGGACGTCCTCAGGGAACGACTGCTGGGCGTCCTTCCACTCGCGGGCGACGACGCGCGCGAGGCGGTCTCCGGGGTGCTGAAGGCGTGGCTGGTCTTCGTTCAGGTGCTGTGCGTCGACTGGCTCACCCGCGAGACGTGCACCCGCGACCAGCTGCGCGACATCTGCGTGGGCGCGGCCCTGGGCGCCCTCGGCCCGCTGCTCTCGCCTCCGTCGGAGTGTCGGTCAGGACGCGAGCTGGGTGTGGCGGTCGGCGACGCCGATCAGCGCGAGGGTGAACCCTGTCAGCGAGGCCTCCATGACGGCCCGAGAGATAGTCGCAGCTCCCCGGAAGCATCACGTACGCACTGTGACGCGTCCACTGACTTCATGACGCCTGGACTGTCATCTGCTGTCGTTTCCACTGACCCCTCGTGAAGCCCAACGCCCCCGCGCTCCTTGATCCCTCCTCCTCTCCTGCCACAGTCGTCTCACAAGATCACAACTGGGTGGACCAAGGCATCTCCGATACGGAGGCAGCGACCAGCGGGGCGGCGTCTGCGACCCCTGCCGCCACTATTTCACCGAAACATGGACGCCTACTACGGCTTCCCCGGCGTCCTGGCCACCCCCTGACCTGACCATCGGTAGGCGAGCCCTCGCAGGACCGGAGGGCGTGTCGGCCGACGAGGGGGAGTACCTGCCCTCCCTGGGGAAACCACAGCGGGACGGGAGAGCCCCCGCCGCCGACTTCAGCACCGACACCGTCCCGCCCGTCTGGACTCGCCGATTTCGCGGGGCATGACGAGGATCCGAACGGAAAGTCCCGTTAGCGGAGCGGCCTCCAGCGGCTTACCGTGACATTCCGTTCGGATGCGCTTCGCGGGTGGATCTCCGCAGGTCAAGACCCGTGCAACGAGGCAAGCGAGGTGTAGACACCCCGGTTCAGAGGGGGAAGCGGGCCACCCCGGGGTTGATACTGGTGGGCTCGCCTATTCAACTGTCATGAGTTGTCGTTCCCATGTGGCTTGATGGTGACGGTCCGTGTTCTCCGGCGGCGTAGCGGCTCCATGCTCCGCTGTTCTCCCTGAGCGCGCCGATCCCCACGGACTTGGCCACCATCTCGCCGCACATCACGCCCGTTGTTCCTGCTCGCTGACGAGCCTGGGCTGGGTTATCATAGGAGGTCGAGCTCGTCCTGGGTGAGGTGGAGTTCGCCGGCGGCCAGGTTCTCCATCAGGTGGGCCGGGTTGCCCGTACCCGGGATGGCCAGGACGTTGGGGCCTTGGTACAGGGTCCAGGCCAGTCGTATCTGCGCGGGTGACACGCCGCGTGCGGCGGCCAGTTCGGTCACCGCGTCGTTCTGTTCGGTGCCTGGCCCCTGTTCACGGCCGGCGCCGGCCATGGCGAAGAAGGGCACGAAGGCGATTTCCCGCTCTCCGCAGGCGCGGACGAATTCCCGTTGTCGTTCGGGGGCGTCGACGCCGAAAGAGTTCTGTACGCACACCACGGGTGCGATGGCCTCGGCTTCGGCGAGTTGCGCGGGGCTGACCTGGGAGGCGCCCAGTTCTCTGACCAGTCCTTCCTGCCGAAGGTCGGCCAGGACGCCGAAGAGGTCTGCGATGGAGTCGCGGGTGTTGGCGGCGCGCAGGTTGACCAGGTCGAGGTGGTCGGTGTCGAGCTGGCGGATGTTCTCTTCGACCTGGCCGCGCAGTTGTTCGGGTGTGGCCCACCACCAGTTTCCCGCTGGGTCGCGGCCGGGGCCGACTTTGGTGGCGATGACCAGATCAATCGGGGTACGGCGCGAGTGCGCGGTTGATGAGCTCGTTGGCGGAGCGGAGCGGGGAGAAGTAGAAGGCGGCGGTGTCGATGTGGTTGACGCCGTGGTCAACGGCCAGGCGGAGGACGTCGAGTGCAGGCTGGCGGGGCCGTACCTGCCCGAGGTCGAAGGCAGCTGTACCGGTGAGGCGCATGGCGCCGAAGCCCATCCGGTTGACGGTCAGTTGGCCGAGCTTCCACGGGTCCCATGGCGGCCCTTGCTCATCAGCCGCCGATGTCATGACGGTTGGGCAGCGGGGTGGGATGGGCGCCCTGCCGCTTCGGCTGTGCGCCGTCCGCGCCCGTCTTCTTGGATCGCAGCTGACCAGAGACCTACTCAGGCCACGGGCGCCGCTACGGCCAGCCTGGAGATCTCGGCGGCGACGACGCCCAGGTCGAGCGGGTACGTACCGCGCTGGAGCAGGGCGCTCAGGCCCATGGTTTCGAGGCTGATCTGTGGACCTTGGAACGGGTCGGCTGCGTGGTCGAGCGCGTGTGCGGGGTGCGGCTGTCGCGGGCGTCGGTGTGGCGTCTGCTCACAGGACGGCTGGACTGGAGCCTGCAGCGCCCCGAGCGCCGGGCCGTGGAGCGTGACGAGGCCGAGATCGCCCGGTGGGTCGACTTCGAGTGGCCACGCATCAAAAGGGGGCCCTGGAAAACCGGGGATGGATCGTGTTCTTTGACGAATCCGGCGTATCGCTGCTGCCGCAGGTGCGCCGCACGTACGCCCCTCGCGGCCGCACGCCCACGTTGCGGCACCGGCTGAACTGGAAACGCGCCTCGACGGCCGCCGCCTTGGGCGACCACGCCGCCGATACCGGGCGCGGTGCGCGTTTGTGCTTCCACCTGCGGCCCGGCAGTTACGACACCGAAGCACTGATCGACGTGCTCACCCAGGTTAAGACGTTCTACCAGGGCGAACGGGTGGTGCTGGTCCGGGACGGGCTGAGCGCGCACCGGAGCCGCGCCATGCGCGCCTGGGCCGCCGGGCAGGACTGGCTCACCCTGGAGCGGCTGCCCGCTTACGCCCCCGAACTCAACCCGGTGGAGATGCTGTGGTCCAGCATCAAAACACGCGAACTGGCCAACCTCGCCGGCGACCACCTCGCTGATGTCGGCGACGCCGCCGAAGGCGGCATCAACCGCATTTTCCAGGACGAACGACTCGCATGGTCGTTCTTAGCCCACACTGGCCTGAAGATCCCCCCAACCCCACACAACTAACGAAAACTCAGTAAGCCATCGTCTGGTCGTCCCGGTCCGCCAGGGCGGTGGTGAGTCGTGCCGCGAGCTTCGCGACTGCGGTGCGGAGTTCGGGTCCGCCTTCGACGCGGAAGGCGAACGGCACGGTCGCCAGCCACTCCTGGGCGTACATGGCCGGGTTGTTGGTGCTGCCGGTGAGCACGCACCCCTCGCCCACCGGTTCCAGGCGCCCCATGGGCGGCCGGATCCACGGCGCCACCTCGGCCGGCGGGGCGTCGAACACCACGCGGGTGGCGAACGACCATCCAGTTCCCAGGTGCTCCTCCAGCGTCGCGACCGGGTCGAGGCCGTCGGGCGGCTCGAAGCCGTAACCAGTCTGCTGGGCGGCCAGGATCCGGTCGACGCGGTAGGTGCGGAGCGCGGCCGCGCGATGGGAGTGGCACAGGAGATACCAGCGTCCGTGGCGAACGACGACCGCCCAGGGGTCCACCTCGGCCTCCCACTCCTGGCCCGCGCCGCTCCGGTAGGTGACCAGCACGCGGCGCCGGATCGCGACGGCGGCGACGAGTGCGCTGATGATCGCGGGATCGGGGCGGGTCGAGCGCCGGTCCGGCGCGGCCGCCGCATGCTCGCGCAGCGCGGCCGCCTGCCGTCCGACGCTCTCGGGCAGTGCCTGGATGACCTTGCCCAGCGCGGTGCCGACAAGGTCGTCGTCGGCCGGCTGTCCATCGAGCACCGCCATGACCAGAACCAGCGCCTCTGCCTGCGTGAAGACGACCGGAGGCAGCCGCGTGCCGCGCTGTAGCCGGTAGCCACCGTGCGGGCCGCGGGCCGAATCGACGGCGATGCCCGCTTCCCGGAGGATGCCGATGTATCGGCGCGCGGCGCGCTCGGTGACCTCCAGCCGCTCGGCGATTTCGGCGGCCGTCGTGCCGGGGCGGGTCTGGAGGATCTCCAGGGCCCGCAGGGCTCGTGCGGTGGGGCTGAGATCGCTCGGCACCCTCGGAGAATACAGGAAGTGAATCGTCCGGAATTGGCTCTACGGTAGGGAACCGCACCTCACGGAAGAAAGCGAACAGATCATGGACATCCTGCTCATCGGCGGCCTCTGGCTCGACGGATCCGCCTGGGACGAGGTCGCCGCCGCCCTCGGGCCGCTCGGCCACCGCCCCGTGCCGATCACACTCCCGGGCCAGGGCGACGGATCCACCTCCGCCACCCTCGACGACCAGGTGGCCGCGGTGCTCGCCGCGTTGGACGCCGCGCAGGACAAGGTCATAGTGGTGGGGCACTCCGCCGCCTGCACGCTGGCCTGGCTGGCCGCCGACGCCCGGCCGGAACGGGTGGCCAAGGTCGTCTTCGTCGGCGGCTTCCCCGCCACCGACGGCGGAATCTACGCCGACTTCTTCCCCATCGACGAGGGCGTCATGCCCTTCCCCGGCTGGGGCCCGTTCGAGGGACCCGACGCCGCCGACCTCGACGAGGAGACCAGGCGGCGCATGGCCGCCGCCTGGGTCCCCGTCCCCGAGGGCGTGGCCAAGGCCGTGGTATCGCTGGCGGACGAGCGCCGATTCGACGTTCCGGTCGTGATCGTGTGCCCCGAGTTCACCCCCGCCCAGGCGCAGGAGTGGATCGACGCCGGTGACGTGCCCGAGCTCGCCAGGGTCAAGCACATCGACTTCGTCGACATCGACTCCGGCCACTGGCCCATGGTCACCCGGCCGACCGACCTCGCCCGGCTGCTCGCCGAGGCCTGACCGCGATGCCGTACACCATCCGGCCCCTGGACGCCTCGACGTGGGACGCGTTCGCGGAGCTGGTCGAGCGCAACAAAGGGATCTTCGGCGGGTGCTGGCGCATCGGCTACCACCCGGAGTGCGGCGAGCGGGGATCAGCCTTCGCGCGGTCAAGCAGGAGCGGGTCCTGACCGACCGCGCCCACGCCGCGCTCGTCCTCGACAAGTACGGCGCCGTACAAGGCTGGTGCCAGTACGGCTGGAATGGAGGGGTGCCGTTACTTACGCGCCCCCGTGCCCGCCGTCCCGCCGTCGTGATCGCCGCTCCGCCGGTGATGCGTGTGCCGCGCCCGGCGGCCTGGTGGATCCTCCCCGTGATCGTGCTGGTCGGCGCGGCCGTGGGCGGCACCTTGTGGTGGCTGCTGGCCGACCCCGCCCTGACCGTCCCGGCCCCGGGGCCCTCCGGGCCGTCCGGGGCCGGCACCGCACGGGGAGAGACCTTGCGCACCGCGCCGGCCGCCGGCGCCGGGGTCGGGGCCGCCGTCACAGGGAGAGGTCGGAGCATGGGAGAGACCAGACGCAGCTTCGATCCGGAGTTTCGGGCCGGTGCGGTGCGCATCGTGCGAGAGACCGGGAAATCGATCGCCTCGGTCGCCAAGGACCTGGGAATGAACGCGGGCACCTTGGCCAACTGGATGCAGATGGACCGCCTGGCCTGCGAGCGCGACGCCGAGGGCGAGCTGACCGGGTCCGAACGCGAGGAGTTGGCCCGGCTGCGCCGGCAGAAGACCGAATGGGCCAAAGAGCGCGCCGAGCTGGAGATGGAGCGTGATGAGGCCCCTATGCTTGTCAAGCCGCGATCGCTGGAGACTGCGCTGGTGACAGGGCCGCTGCGATGATCGGGAAGACCTCGCGGGCGACGTAGCGTTTGAGGCAGCGGATGATCTCCTTCTTCGATTTACCCTCGCCGGTGCGGCGTTCGGCATAGTCGCGGGTGCGCTGGTCGCGGCTCAGACGGGTCAACACGATGGTGTAGAGCGCGCTGTTGCCACGTCGGTCGCCCCCGAGGTTGAGTCGGTGGCGGGTGGTCTTGCCGGAGGATGCCTCGATCGGGTTGACCCCGCACAAAGCGGCGAAGGCAGCCTCGCTGGTCAGCCGGTCAGGGTTGTCGCCCGCGGTGATGAGCAGCGCGGCGGCGGTGTCCGGGCCGATGCCGTGCCGCTCCAGCAGCCGTGGTGCGCAGGCGGTGATGATGGAGCGCATGCGCTGCTGGTGGCAGCGGATCTCCTCGGTGAGCGCCAGAATCCGCCGCGCCAGGATACGCAGCACCTCGGTGGCGACGGTGGTGAGGTCGTCGGCTTGGGCGCTGGGCAACTCGGCGCAGCGGCGAAACAGCGTGGCTGGGCCCAGGCCGGCCAGCGATTCGCGCAGGTGCGGTTCGGTGCGGGCCACGATGGCGCGCAGTTGGTTGATGGCCTGGGTGCGGGCCTTGACCGCGGACTCTTTAGCTAGCTTGACCATGCGCAGCATCTCCACCGCCCCGTCACCGGACTTGGCCACGGCGCTGGCCTGCCCGGACAGGACCGCACGGGCGGCGTTTTCGGCGTCAATGGCGTCGGTCTTGCCGCGTCGGCGGCGCACCGCCCGGTCGGGCCGGTTCACCTCGATCACCTGCACCCGGTGGCGGCGCAGGTAGCGGGTCAGGGCGGTGCCGTGGGAACTGGTGCCTTCCACGCCGGCGCGGTGCAACCGCCCGTGGCTGCGAGCCCAGGCCAGCAGTTCGGCATAGCCGCAGGCGGTGGCCGCAAAAGGGCGGGTGCCGACCAAGACGCCCTGGACTGTGAGAACGGCAGCGACATGAGCCTCGGTATGGGTATCGACGCCGACGATGACCTCTTCGCGTTCATCGTCGGTGGAGTGGGTGGTGACGGGGTGGCGGCCGGGGGCGACGCTCACGTGCTCCTCCTGGAGGTGCGGTCATGACAGAGGCACCGACCGGGTGAGGGAGGTCAGGACTGTGATGGTGCACGGCAAGGCCCCTATGGGGACACACCCCCGCCCGATCGACAGCGCCACCGGCACCAGGGCGACAGGTCATCACGAAGGCAGCATGGCCAGTCTCAAGCTGGGTCAGACCCTGGCACCGGGGGGCACGTCATCCATCCTCACAGTGCTCAAGCGCTCGGTGGTCTTGTGGGTCAAGGAGTCGACGGGCCGGTGAGCGCACGCGGCCTTCATCGCCTCCCAGAAGACCGAGCACGATGTTCCCCACGCGACGGCCTGCCGGATCCTGGGGGTCTCGCAGTCCTGGTTCTACAAATGGCGTGGGCGCGCACCGGGTGTTCGTCAGCAGCGTCGCGCCGGCTTGGATGCGGCGATCGAGGTGAAGTTCACCGCCTCGGGCGGCACCTACGGCAGCCCGCGCATTACCCGGGACCTGCACGAGGAGGGCTGGCGGGTCTCGGCCAACACGGTGGCCGCGCGGATGGCCGAACTCGGCCTGGCCGGTCGGCCGGCTGCCAGACGGCGTTCGCTGACGCGCCAGGGCGCCAGGCCCGCGGCACCGGATCTGGTCGGCCGTCAGTTCACCGCCGTCGCACCGGACGTGTTGTGGTGCGGAGATGTCACCGAGATCGTCACCGACGAGGGCAAGCTGTATCTGGCCACCGTGCAGGACCTGTTCTCCCGCCGGTTGCTCGGCTATGCCATGTCCGCCCATCATGACGCCGCTTTGACGGTCGCCTCCTTGCAGATGGCCGCGGTCACCCGAGGCGGCGACGTCGACGGGGTGATCTTCCACTCCGATCGCGGCGGTGAGTACACCGCTGCCCGGTTCCAGGCTGCCTGCCGCCACTGGGGTGTGGTGCAGTCGATGGGCCGGGCCGGCTGCGCGCTGGACAACGCTCCGGCCGAATCGTTCAACGCCACGCTCAAAGTCGAGCTCGCCCACCGGTATCGCTTCGCCACCCGCGCCGAGGCCCGGCTGAAGATCGCAACCTGGATCGCCGGTTTCTACAACACCCGCCGCCGCCACAGCGCCGCCGACGGGTTACCACCGATCATCTACGAACAGCGGATCGCGGCCGTTAGAGCGGCCACCACGGTGAGACGTCAGCAGCTCATAGCCGCATAGAAAAGTCTCCACGATTTCAGGGGATTGCCACAGCAGATCACGGCCGCCCGAGCGGCCACCACGATGAGATATCAGCAGCTCATCGCTCCATAGAAAGTCTTCACGGTTTCAGGGGATTGCCACCAACAGCCACTATCAACGAAACGTAATGAGACGAGAACACCGCATCAATCCTCGACCGCGAGCTTCTCAGAGGTGTCTTCAATCCTCGACCGTCGCGAATCACCGAAGACGCGAACTCGCGACGGTCTGATTTTCCGGGCCGCCGCGCACCACTTCAACGGCCTGTCGGGAAGCCTGCTGAACCCGACACCCACTCACCGACGATCGGAGTCCCTGGATCGGACTGCAAAGATCAGCCGAGCGTGAACGTCCTGGCGCGGATACGGCGCCGGCTGGGAGGGTGGACCTCATGATGGAGGACTTGCGGGCCGCCGAGCGCCGACTCCAGGCCGCGCAGCTCGCTGGAGATGTCGAGGCGCTGGATCGGCTGCTGGATGATCGGCTGATCTTTACCTTCGGTGCGAACGTTGCGACCAAGGCAGACGACCTGGAGCTGCACCGCACTCGGACGCAAGTGCTGACGAGAGTGGCCGAGGAGGAGTTGACCGTGCTCGCCGATGGGCACACCGGGGTGACGTGGTTTCTCGGCACCGTCGAAGGGACCGTCTCCGGTACGCCGTTCGCGGCCAGGATGCGCTACACCCGTACTTGGCTATACGACGAGACACACGGCTGGCGAATCATCGCCGTGCACGCCAGCACGACCGATTGACATAGCCGACACGTTGTCCGACGACCGGCCAGCCGGATGGTCGCCAGCGAGGTTCGACCGCCCCCCCGGGGGCGGGCCGACGCTGGAAGCCAGGCTATCCCGGCAAGGCCAAGGACTGGATCTTGTTATCCCAGCTCCGGCCCATGCACGAAAGGATCAAAGCCAGAGGGATCAGAGACACCCTCTCGCAGAGAGGCTGTCTCACCGGTCTGGCACATGTGCCAGACCGGTGCCAAGATCGTTGAGACCCTACAAGTACACCTAGAGCCCGGCTCTGCCCATGGGGTTGTCCTTCCAGCGGTCGACGGCGCGGACGTAGCCGTGCACGGTGGGGGAGGTGGGCTTCCACCGGCCCTGTTCGGCGATTTTGCCGGTGGGCACGTTCGCGTCGGCCAGGGTGGTGGCGCCGCCGGCGCGTAGCCCGTGTGCGCTGTAGCGCTCGGCGTCGGCCAGACCGGCGCGGAGCGCGGCGTCCTTGACGATGGTGTTCAGCGTGACGCCCGACAGGCGTAGTCCGCCGCGGCCGGCCCAGCCGGGGGTGCCGCCGATGCGGCCGAAGCGGTCGATGGGCCGCAGCAGCGCCCCGGTGGTGATGCCGTGCTCGCGCAGCACGGCCAGCCAGGTCTGCACCGAGCGGACCGGGCAGGTGGAAAGGTGCGAGCCGTAGGGGATCGCGATGGTCTGTCCGGCGGCGTCCTGGTCGGTTTTGCTCATCGGGATGAACACCTCCAGTCCCTGGCGCGGGAAGGTGAGATGGTCGCAGTCGATGGCGGCGATCTCGCTGCGCCGGCCCATCAGCGCGAAGCCGAGCACCAGCGCGGCCCGGTCCCGGATGCCCGTCGGAGTGCCGTCGGGGGTGTGTTCGACGAGGCTGCGCAGGATGTCGATGGTGATCGGCGGGGCCTTGCGCACCGTGTTGCCCCCTGTGGTGCTCCAGGCGCGGCGGTAGGCGCGCAACGCGTCGCGGGCGGCGGTGGTGTGCGGTCTGGCCAGGCCCGCCTTGCCGTGCGCGGACGACACACAGGCCAGCGCCTGGTCGATAGTGGCCGGGGCCAGGCCGCGCCCGGCCAGTTCGGCGACGAAGGAGGCCAGGGTGGCGGCGGTGGCCGGCAGCGGGGTGCGGCCGGTGGCCGTGCACCAGGACAGGTAGTCGGCCCAGACGCGGGCGTAGGCGCGGGTGGTGTTGGCCGCCGGAGCCGCCGCGATCAGCCGCGCCGCCTCCTCGGTCACCTGCTCGTCGGCCGGGCGTCGATCACCGACGACCGTCACCCCGTCCAGAACCACCGCATCGCCCATCCGTGCCGCACTGTCGGCCGGCGCCCGCCGGGCGAGCGCGGTCCCCGGCGGGCTCGGCTCATCGGGGAAGGCATCCGCCCCGGCTCCGCCGTTGCCGTCAAGGCTCGGCGTGGTGCGGATTGCCACGAAACTGTCAATGCCGGATTGCCACGAAGTGTCAGTGGGCTGGTCAGCGCGTTGTCGGTTCACGAAGCTCATCGCGATAGCGTGCCGCTTCCTATCGGGGCCGGGTGCCAGACGTTCGATTCATCTAAGACTCCCGCGTCTCTCGGAGCTTGCCGCCCATGGTAGAGGTTTGGCAAGGGTCCGTTGCTGTCATTTGTGACGAGATTGCCATCTACTGGCACATGGAACTTACGCTCTGACGTGTAGCTTTGCCACCTGATGTCAGCGAGCCGTGCCACAAATGTGTCAGTAACAGTGCCGGTAAGGCGATCATCGATTCCCTGAGAAGCCGTTGTCTTACCGAATGTAGTTCCTGCGTTTGCGCTGGTCAGGCGTGAAGTCCGGTGCCGTGCGGGAGGGATGACGTGTGATGTCGTCTCGTTCGCTGGAGGTCGTGGTGGCGTCGGTGATGGGGTTGTTGGAGGAGCGCGAGACGGCTGCCCGGGTGCGGGTGGAGGGGTTGCGCGCGGAGGCTGACCGGGTCCTGGCCGCGTTGTGCGAGGCCGAAGTGGTCCTGGAGCGCCGGGTGGTCGTGGTTGAGGAACTGGCCGAGGCTCTGGACGCGCGGGCGCCAGCCGAGTCGGCCGAGCAGGCCGGGGGCGTCGAGCCGGTGCCGGTGGTCGTGAAACCTGCGAAGTCCGGGGCGGTGGTGCCGCACCGGCGTGCAGAGACAGCGGTGGAGGTGCTCGCGCCGGACTACCGGCGGATCGTCGCGCTGGTGGAGGCCGACGGCGCCGCAGCGCAACTGCTGGTGAAGGACCTGGCGTGAGGGCTGGGCCTGGAGCTGGTCCCGGCGAAGTTGGAGGGGGTGCGGTCGAAGGCGAAGCGGCTGGTGGCGCGGGGGTGGCTGGCCGAGGCGGTGCCGGGGGTGTTCACGCCGCGACCAGCGGAGGTCCGGCCGCCGCGCGGCGGGCCAGGCGCCGGGTCATGAGCATGGTCATCGACCACCACACGATCGCTTCGCTGCTGGTGGGGAGGGTTTCGTAGTCGTGGGCCAGACGGCGTGAGCGCATCAGCCAGCCGAACGTGCGCTCCACCACCCAGCGTCGCGGCAGGACGACGAAGCCGCGCATGTCGTCGGTGCGTTTGACCACGGTCAGCGCGATGCCCCACCGCTCGTCGGCCCAGTCGGCCAGGTCGCCGGTGTAGGAGTCGTCGGCCCACAGACGTCGCAGGCGGCGGTGCCTCGCCCGCAGTGCGGGCGGCCTCGCGGGCGGCCTCGCGGGCGGTGACGCCGGCCGCGGTGACCAGCACCTGAAGCAGCGCCCGAGCGTGTCCACGACGATGTGCCGCTTGCGGCCATTGATCTTCTTGCCGCCGTCGTAGCCGCGCGTCGCGGACCGGACCGAGGCGGCGGCCTTGACCGACTGCGCGTCGATGTCGCCCGCGGTCGGCTCCACCGCCCGGCCCTCGGCGATGCGGCACCGTGCGCGCAGCCGGTCGTGGAACTCGCCGGCCAGGCCTTGGTCGCGCCAGCGGCGGAAGAACGCGTAGACGCAGGTCCAGGCCGGGAAATCGGCTGGCATCGCCCGCCGCTTGATCCCGTTGTCGACCAGGAAGCGCACCGCGTCGACCATCTCCCGGTGGCAGTACGCCTCCGGCTGCCCGCCCCGCCCTTCCAACCAGGCGGGCACCGGCAGCGCCGCCCGCACGACCCGCCACTCGGCATCGGTCATGTCCGACGGGTACACGCGTGCCCGGACCGGCCGGCCGTCCGCGTTCCCGTACATGTGCGCGAGGCAGTCACACTCACGGTGGAACGGACTGGACTCGCCCGCCGCGACCGCGTACAACCGCGGCAACAGGGTCTCCTGGACCTCTCGTTCGGCTTCGACAACCACTGAGATTCCAAGAGGCCCTGCTCGCATGCGCGGACAGCACAGAAATCACCCTGCCAGATAACCCGACGCCAAGTTCGGCACGACAACGGCTTCTCAGGCATCCGTCGATCAGGTCGCTGCGGTACTGGATTTCGCGG
This sequence comes from Streptosporangium brasiliense, assembly GCF_030811595.1. NCBI lineage: Bacteria > Bacillati > Actinomycetota > Actinomycetes > Streptosporangiales > Streptosporangiaceae > Streptosporangium > Streptosporangium brasiliense. The sequence continues at coordinate 6,886,078 of NZ_JAUSRB010000002.1, read as the reverse complement.
AGTCCCGCCGAAGGTGACGGACGAACTGATCGGTGTCGGTAAATGCGGTGTTGGCCTGCGAGCTGCGTTGGAGCAGCGACCCCTCCAGCACGGCGAACAGGTCCGCGCGCAGTTTGGGCCTGGCCCCGGTCGGCAACGCCGCCAGTTTCACAGTCCCGTCGCCAGCCGTCATCTCGCATGTGCCACGCCTGTAGTCGCACCTCATCGGACCGGGAGCCTACGTCCTGCGTCTGACAACGCCGCGACAGGTCTGGACCTCGGGATCGACGCCTTCGGCAGCAGGGTTCGGACGGATCGCGACCTGCGACGGGTGACGCTCGGATGAAGGAACTCGGAGAAGTGACCTTCACTCGGATCGCCCATCAGCATGCTGTCGTAGCTGTGAGGGAGGATCACGGCAGCTATCGAACGCTGCGGCGGCGACCACCCGCCGATGACCCCACTGTCGAAAGGGAGAAGCATGTTTCTCGAATCGCCCGCCGCAAACTGGGATGCCGTGCCAGTTGAGGAGGCGCTGGAGCAGTACGACATGGCCGAAGCGAGCAACCGCACCAGCTGGGATGTCGACGACTATTTCGGTGAGGAACCCGAGCATTTCTACGTCCACCGCGGTGACCTGACGATCGACGGTGCGCTGGCGCTGGGCAACACGCCCTGCGAGGACGAGGACACGGTCTACGTCATCGATGGCGATCTAACCGTCAGCGGTCCCATCACCTTTTGCAACGCGGACGTCTATACTTCGCTCTACGTCACCGGCTCGGTCGTGGCACAGGATCTGGTGTGCCTCTGGGACAGTTGCCTGTTCGTCGGCCGGTCTTTGACCGTCCGGAACCTTCTCGCGACTTCGCTGTACGACCCGGCCGCCCTCGTCGTCAAAGGGCCGGTGTCTGCACATACCTGGCTTGAGATGGGCGGCCGGGGCTGTATCTACTTCGCCGGCAAACCAACGACCGACATCTGTGTTCGCGGGCACCTGAACGAGTACGCCGAGGGAGCCAATGCCGCTGTCTACCTCGGCGGGGAAGGCAAGGTCGCCAGCGTGGCGGAGGCGGTCCTCCCTGAGTTCCTCGAAGAGGACAGAATCCGCGACAGCCTTCAGATCCTGAAGGCGGTGCTTGAGGGCAGGCCCGTCCTGCGGTAGGCACCCGCCCAGGCGCGCTGTTGTGCCGGTTCGGGGTTCCCGCGAGCGCGTGGACCCCGACCGTCGAAGCCGACGGCACCGTCGGTGAGGACGCGTGGGACGGGGCTGGTCGTGCGGAAGGAACGCCCGCACCCCGGCGCCCAATTGTGGGCCACCGACGTGGACGTAAACCGCGTTCGCTGCGAACACCCCTGGGCTCACCAGCGGAAACGCAGGAACTACATTCGGTAAGACAACGGCTTCTCAGCGCATGAGCTTGTGTCCGTGCTCTGGGTTTGGGCCAGGATGCCCACGTGCTGCCAGAACGCCAGCAGATCCGCCATGGTCTGCACCGCCGGGTGCCCGCAGGCCTGGACCAGGGCGGAGAACCCGCTGTCCCAGCGGGCCCAGTTGTGCTCGTCGCCGATCATCTGCAGCCGCAACGTGTGGATGCCGGGGTATTCGTCCAGCTCGGGCACCTCACCGGCAGCCGGTATGTAGTCCAGGGGCGGCTGGATACCGTCCCAGATACTGGAGGCCAGCCACTGCTCACCGTCGGCCCAGCGTCCAGGACTCTGGGCTGCGGCGTGTGCGGCGATCTCCTGCGGTGAAGCGCGCGGGGCGTCGAGGAAAGCTCTGGTGATCTCACCGGCGCGGGGGCATACCGTCAGCCAGCCGGTCTCGTACACCCCGAGGACCACATGAGGCGCATCCGCCGGCCGCGGGACGTCGGGGTGGGTGGGAGTGATCTGGTGCGGCCGCGAAGGCAGCGTGGGCGGTTCCACCCGGTGGGGGCGCCGGCCGTAGCGGTCGATCCAGTCTTGTGCCAGCACGACCTGCTGGGTCTCGACCGCGTCTTCTTCGGCCTGGCGGACCTTTTCGCGGGCGGCGCGCAGCTGCTCACGGCGCTGTTGTTCGGTGGCGGTCAAATGCACGTGGCAGTGCTCGGCGCCGATACCGGTGAAGATGCGTTTGGCGCAGCGCACCCCTTTGAGGTTGACGCCGGCGCACTGGGCGTGAGGAAAGAGGTCCGGGCGAGAGGCCTCGCTCAGCGCCTGCAGGTGTTCGGCGGGGACGTCGGGAGAACGCATGAGAAGGAATTTTTGAGAAGTGGCGGGCTCTGTGGTGATCGGGTGCACCTCTCCCGTTGATCGTCAGATCACGCCGACGATCACACGGTTTCACCTGCGGTTGGCATCAGGCGTCCGGGCCGCGGCCGGCGGCCAGGGGGTGAGTATCGCCGCGCCGATGCCCGCAGGACGGCGATCCAGATATCGGAGTCGGTGAGGGAGGAGCGTCAAGGGCATCGGTTCGGGAGATGCGTGGGGGAGTGCCCGGCAGCGTGGACGGCGGCATTCCCCCGTCGCCCGGTAGGGACAAGATAAGCACAGACGTGCAACTGGTTTCCGTGGACGGGCTTCAAGTGTCTGGACGCAGGAGCGACGATGCCTCAGAGTTATTAATCTACATTGTAAAGGCGATCGACCGGTTTCAAGATCATTTACAATGGACTAAAGACTCCTCACCTACAAAAAGGGGTCGCGACCGGATCATCCGGTATGAAGTACGGGGGCTGAAGCAGTCATGGGGGAGCAACTGGCCGAGCATGTACGACTCCACGTCCCAAGTGTCTGATCACGTCTTTCCCGATCACGGGCATCTTCGACAGCTCCGGCTGGGAAGGCAAGGCGATCAGCGCCGAGACCCGCTTCACCGGCTGGGGCACCAGGCTCTCCATCAAAGCTCCGCCCGCGTCCAAGGTGATGACCAAGCTTGAGGCAGGTGGCGAGCATGCCCTGCAGGGCGCTCTTCTCCGAGCTTTACAGGGTCAGCCCCCAGTGGTGCTTGATCTGCACCCAGGTGCGGGCGTACAGACAGTGGTTGAGCGGCGGCTGCCAGGGCGGGTCGCTGCGCGCCTGCCTCAGGCGCGTGGACGGCGCGGCGGCAGGCTGTAGGTGTTGAAGAGGCTGGCGCCCGCCAGCTTGTGGTGGGCCAGTTGCTCCGCTACAGCCTGCGGATCTTTCCAGCGAGCATGGCCCGCGGCGAGAGCCTCGGCCCAGTTCTGCATGGCAGCTGCGAGGAGATCCCACTTGTCTTGGGTGATGACGCGCATGCCCGGCACGGGGGTGGCCTTGCCATCGAGTTCCCTGCTGGGGTGGACGATAACGGGCAGGTGCGTCACGTCTGGGTAGACATCTTTGTCCCACAGCGCGCTACCGCCGAGCTGGTCAACATCGTGCTTACTAATCGTCGACGTTGTGCGGCCGGTTTTGAGCTCAATGACGGCATGGCGTTCGTCGCTGAGCACCTACAAATTGTCTGGACCCTTGGAGTACTACTTTTCGGGACGTGTGCTGTCCAGGCCGAGGTGCTGGCCAAGGCGTTGCCAGGCACGCTCAGCATCTTCGGTCCGATCTTCATCGCCCCAAACCACGTCCTCGATGAGGGCCTTGATGGCCAGGACCAAGGTGGTGCCGTCGGTGTACTTGCTGGCGAGGAACTCGGCGGCCGCTTGCGCCTGGGCGGCCGCGGGACGCTGTTGGGCGGCCGCCGCGTCAACGTGGTGGAAGTAGGCAGCGCGCTGCTCGGTGAGCCAGCCGTGTACTGCCGGATCAGTGATGGTGGGGATGACTTTCTTGAGCCGGTCTGCGGCGTCGCTGCGGCGGCCGGTGGCGGCCAGGTCGAATGCCTGACGCAAGGCGACGGCCTCTTGCCGAACCAAACCTGTGGTGTCGTATTGCTTGGGGTCATGCAGGGCGATGGACTGGTGAGCGCCGAGGAGGAGGACGGCGCAGTGGTCCTCGCTGTCGCGAACCCCGCGGCCCATGCCTTGCTCGATACGCTGGAGCTGGCGGGCGAGGATGGTAGAACTGCCCGAGAGCACTGCGGCTTCACGACATTCGGTGGCATCCATGGGCCGCGGCACCCCGTCGAGGATCAGTAGCTCGCAGGCCTCTTTCGGCAGATCGATGCCGTCGTACTTGTTCACCAGAACGACCAGCTCCACATGGCCGTCTTTGAGTGCAGCGACTCCGTCCTGCAACTCGCCGGCGCGCCATACGTGAGCGGCGTGTGAGCGCCAAGGGGCGGCGGCGCGGTTGCTGGGCACGAGGACGACCACGTTGACGGGCTTGGCATCGGGGGTGCCGTCCCCGTCGCGATCACCGTCGGCGTACTGGCGAGCCGGCACGCGCACGGCTTTTGGATAGAGGCTGGGATTCAGCGCGATCGGTGCGAGGATCATGCGGTCGCCCAGGTCGGCGGTGCTTCCCGGCGTGACGGGTTGGGCGATGTCTTCGGGGGAGGCGTTGAAATCGGTGACGAGGATGCTGTCGTCGGAGAGAGCGGCGGTCAGATAGACGCGGCGGCGTGCCGTCGCGAAGGCAGGGATCATCGCGATGGGTGGGCAGGGCGGGCTTGTCTGGGTGCTGGTGCTGGTGCTGGTCACGGTGACGGTACACAGGTCCAGCACATCATCGATCAGCGGCCAGGTGAACTTGAAGTCATCGTCGCTGGCACACGGATGCAGGATTTGCATGACTCTGTCCTGCCGAGCGGTCCAGGACCAGAAGGGGACGGGCACCGTGGCGGTGGGATCGTCAGTCTCCAGGTCAGCCCATGCCTTGGGGGACTGCGCCCGAAGGTCTCGTTCGAATTCGTTGAGGAGGTCGTCGTAGGCGGTGTGGCTGGACGGGATGCTGAGCCGGAACTGGGCCTCGGTGGTGGCTAAGCAGCAGGCCCGGCGGCTGGAGGCCGAAACCCAGTTGGGGGCCGAGCGCGAGCGCACGCACCAGCTGACCGACCGGCTGACCGAGACCCGCCAGCACCTGGCCACGGCCGCCGAGCAGATCACCGAGCTCAAGGCCGCCACCGCCGAGGCGCGCGCCGAGACCGATGCGGTACGCGCCGAGCTGGAGGAACTCCGCCGCGTCGGCGACGAGCAGCTGCGCGTCCTGCGCGCGCAGCTGGAGGACGCCCGCATCCGGTACGGGCCGTCACCACCGAGCCGGGCCGCCTCGCCCGCGTGTTCGTCGGGGGTGTTCGTGCCGCCGTACAGGCCCAGGGCGGCCATGGCGGCGTCGAGATGGACGGCGGGGGCTCGTCGGAGGAGAGCGGGGGGAGGGTCATGGGCACCCACCGTAGGGTCCGCCGACCCCGGGGGGCCGGGGGGTTTCGAGACTTTCGTGACACCCCTACGCGGGTGCACGCGACCCCCAGGGCGCCGATCTAGCGGTGCTAGCTTGCGGGAACACGAGTCTTTGCCATTTGTCCCACCTCCACCCTTCACGGTGCGCGACGACAGACGCGCCAGCTAGGGCTCGCACTCGATCGGGGATGACCTCAGGTCAAGAGTCCGGAGTGCTGAGGGAGACTCGGGTTGAGTCGGGTCAGCTCGCCGTACAGGTCGACGGCCTGCTGGGAGGCTTTCAGGGCGTTCTGGTGCTGGCTGACGTTGCGCAGGCGGTTCGCATGGGTGAGATGGAGCACGGCTCGTCGCGCCGGGTCTTGAGTGGTGGCCAGGCGGTGGGCGGTCAGCCGGATGGACAGGGCGGCGATCCCAGGTCGAGGTCGATATGCCGACCGGACGGCAGGCAGGCACCGAATGGCTCCCGCTGACCGTCCGGGCGGGCCCGCGCGGGTGCGGGGGATGTGGGTCCCCCGCACCCGGAGTCCTATATCAGCGGTACCGCCCGGTCCAGGGCGGGCGGGGCCACCGGTCCCTGCCGCAGGTAGGCCCGCATGGCCTCGTAGTCGCGGTTGCCGCGCACGGCGTCGGTGTACCCGGCGAAGGCGGCGTAGCCGTCGGCGCCGAGAAGCGTGTAGGCCAGCGCGGCGAGCCGGTAGGTCCTGCCGGTGTCGAGCGGCTGCCCGTTCACGATCACGTCGGCGGGGTTGATCCTGTCACCGACGGGCCTGGTCGCGTCGAAGGAGAAGCGGACGTTCTTGGACACGGCCAGCGGCGCGAACTTCACGGTGCCGTTGGCCTGCGCCTGCCACTGCTGCTCCAGGGCCTGCTCGATCTGCGAGCCCTTGACGGTGACGGTGAGCACCGGGTTGGCGTAGCCCCAGGCCGCCCACGACTCGCCCATGAGCACCTGACCGTCGCTGTCGGCGGGGTTGGCGCCCTTGGCGAACCTCAGGTCGCCGCGCAGGGAGTTGGAGCCCTTGGTCGGGGCGACGGCCACCATGGCCAGGTCGGCCTTGCCGCCCTCGGTCCGCTGGGAGTCGAAGTAGGCCACGTCGGCCACGGTGTTGCCGAGCGTGCTCTGCCCCGTCGCGTCGCGGGTCCTGGTGAGGTCGCCGGTGATGGTCCCGTACGGCTTGGCGTAGGTCTCCTTCTGCTTGGCGTTCCAGTGGTCGACCAGCTTCACCATGGCGGGGTCGGGGGTGACATCGCGGGTCACTGGGTGGTTGACCGCGGTGGTCTCGGACCTGATGACGTCGCGGGTACGGTGGTCGAGCTTCAGGTTGATCTCGTTGATGAGGCGGCCGTGGTTGGCTGCCTCGACGACCGGGCGGGGATTACCCGCTGGGTCGGGTAGCGAGCAGGTGAAGTACCAGTGCCAGTGGCCTGTGACGATGACGTCGATGTCGGGCGAGGCGTTGGCGGCGAAGTCCCAGATCGGCCCGTTCTTCTGATCGGCGCAGCCGTTGTAGTCGTCTCCGGCCTTGCCGCCCTCGTGCACGTTGGCGACGATGGCCTTGACGCCGCGCCGCTTGAGGATGGCGGCGTACTTGTTGGCCGTCTCCACCAGCGGCAGGTTGTCCAGTGACGGCTGGTAGGAGGTGGAGCCGTCCACCGTGGTGGGTGTGGTCAGGTTGATGAACCCGACGGGGATGCCCTGGAAGCGCTTGATCACGTACGGCGGGAGCACCGGACGGGTGTCGCCCTTCCGCGTGATGTTGGCCGTCGAGATGGCGAAGTCGGCGCCGTGGAACTGCCGCCCGTCGGAGTCGGTGAAGCAGCTGTCGACCCCGATCTCGCCGAAGCACTCGCCCTCGCCCATGTGGTCGCGCAGGAACTCCAGGGACCGGTCCAGCTCGTGGTTCCCGACCGCGGTGAACTCCACCTTGATCTTGTTCAGGAACTCGATCGTGGGCTCGTCGGCGTGGTAGGACACCTCGGTCGGCCAGCCGCTGAAATTGTCACCGGCCGAGAACGTGACCGTGTTCTCATGGCCTTGCCGGAGCTTGTCCAGATGCGTCGCCACGTACGGCGCGCCGCCCACCACCAGGGTGTTCCCCTGCGGATCCTTGATCGTCCCGTCGGTGGCGTTGTTCTGCGGGGTGATGTAGCCGTGGAAGTCGGTGAGGGACAGCAGTTGCACGTCCACGGGCTTCGGGTCGGCCAGTGCCGGTGAGGCGGAGGAGGCCAGAGTGACGCCTAAGGCGACGACGATCCACTTACGACGGGAATGCACACATACTCCTCGATAGGGGATATAGCGGGAGAAAAGACTGGTGGTTCAGCCTTTCGAGCCGGTGAACGCGATCCCAGCGATCAGCTGTCGCTGCATGACCACGAAAAGAACGATCACGGGCAGCGAGGCGACGACGGACCCGGCGAAGAGGACCGGGTAATTGGTCAGGTACTGGCCGCGCAGCGAGGCCAGCCCGGCGGAGAGCGTCATCATCTCCGGGTCGGTGTTGACCACCAGCGGCCAGAGCAGGCTGCTCCAGGACCACATGACGGTCAGCAGCCCGAGCGCCAGCAGCCCGGGCCGCACCAGCGGCAGCATGATCCACCAGTAGATCTGCAGCGGGTTGGCGCCGTCCAGGCGCGCCGCCTCGTCCAGTTCCCTGGGCAGTGTCTTGAAGAACTGCCGCAGCAGGAACGTGCCGAAGGCCCCGAAGACCCCGGGGGCGATGAGCGCCTGGAGGGTGTTGAGCCAGCCGAGCCCCTGCATGATCTCGTACCGGGGCAGCAGGAACAGCTCCCCCGGCACCATCAGCACGGCCAGGAACAGCAGGAAGATCGGCCCGCGCCCGGGGAACTCCAGCCGCGCGAAGGCGAAGGCTGCGAGCGAGCAGAGCAGCAGCTGCCCGGCCGTCACCGCCGCCGTGACGATCACGGTGTTGAGGAACTGCCGCCCGAGCGGCACGGTCCTGAACACGTCGGCGAAGTTGTGCCACTGCCAGGAGGGGACCGGCGTGGGCGGCATCCGCATCGACTCGGTGACGGTCTGCAGCGAGACCACGAGTTGCCAGACGAACGGCGTGATCATGATCAGCCCGCCGGCGAGCAGGACCGCGTGCACGATCCAGCGCCTACTCATAGTGGACCCACCGCCTCTGCAGCCTGAACTGAAGGGCGGTCAGCGCGAGGATCAGGGCCAGCAGCACGACCGCGATCGCGGCTGCGTAGCCGCGGCTGTTCTGCACGAAGCCCTGCTCGTAGAAGAGGTAGACGATCGTGCGGCTCCCCGCCAGCGCCGGGCTCTTGGTGTCGATCATGAGGTAGACCAGGTCGAACACCTGCAGAGCGTTGATCAGCGTGATCACCATGACGAAGAACGTGGTGGGCGTGAGCAGCGGCAGCGTGATGCGGAAGAACTGCCGCATCCTGCCCGCGCCGTCGATCGCGGCGGCCTCGTAATAGTGCTTCGGGATCCCCTGGAGCCCGGCCAGGAACAGCACGGCGTTGTACCCGAGCGAGCTCCAGATCCCGACCACCGCGATGGCGTAGATCGCGAACTCGGGGTCGGAGACCCAGTAGGGCCCGTCGATCCCGATCTCGCCGAGCAGGTAGTTGATCAGGCCGAAGTCGCCGTTGTACAGGTAGCGCCAGGTCAGGCCGACGGCCGCGGGCATGGTGACCACGGGCAGGAAGTACAGCGTGCGGTAGAAGCCGAGCCCGCGCAGCCCCGGTACGTTGAGCAGCGCCGCGATCACGATCGCCAGCGGCACCCCGATGAGCACGAGCAGGGAGTAGAGCAGCGTGTTGCGCAGCGCGCCGAGCATCTCCTCGTCGCCGAAGAGGGCGGCGAAGTTGTCGACGCCCACCCACGTCTGCCCGCCGAACACGCCGGACTCGGTGAAGCTCAGGTAGAGCGTCTGGACGATCGGCCACAGGTAGAACACGGCCAGCCCGAGGGCCATGGGCGCGATCAGCCCGTAGCCCCAGAGCCAGTCGCAGCGCGGCCGCCGCCCCGGCTGGGCCGCCGCCTTGGCGGCGGCCCGTTCCTCGGTCAGCAGCATCCGCTACTCCTTGGCCAGGATCTCGTTCATCTGCGCGGCGATCTCCCTGGCGGCGTCCGCGGTCGGCCGCCTGCCTGCCCATGCCTCGGCGAGGAGCTTGTTCTGCACGTCCTGCCACTTGGCGGTGTTCAGGGAGACGGGGTACGGCACGCCGTGCGGGATCGAGGCGTCGAACGCCTCCTTCAGGTGGTAGTTCGGGAAGGCGTTGAACCAGCTGTCCTGGGTGCCCGCCCGCGAGGAGACCGAGGCGCCGCCGGTGTCGCTGAGGATCTTCTCGGCCTCCTCGGAGGAGAGGAACGTGGCGAACTGCGCGCTCTCGACCGGGTGCTCGCTCTTGGCCGAGACGGCGTTGGCCAGGCCGAGCAGGATGACGGCCTCCTGCGTCGGCCCCTTGGGCAGGGGCGCCACGTCGACCTTGTCGCCGCGCTCGGTGTTGGCCTTGAACGCGGTGGCGAGCCAGGAGCCGCCGTAGTACATGGCGTACTTGCCGGTCATGAACAGCTGTACGGGATCGGTGTCGGTGGTCGCCTGGGCGGGCGGGGCGACCTTGTCCTTGTTGATCATGTCGGTCCAGAACTCCAGGCCCTGGATGGAGCCGGGCTCGTCGAAGCCCGACTTCTTGCCGTCGGCGGAGATGACGTGGCCGCCGGCCTGGATCATCGTGGGGTAGAAGCCGCCCTGGTCCCACATGGGGGCCAGCAGGCCGTACTGCTTCTTGGCCGGGTCGGTCAGCTTCTTGGCGGCGGCCCTGAGGTCGTCCCAGGTCCAGTCGGCGGTCGGGTACTTGACGCCGGCCTTGTCGAAGAGCTCCTTGTCGTACCAGAGCACGGGGAGGCCGACGTCGCGCGGCATGCCGTACAGCTTGCCGTCGTAGCGGTAGCCGTCCACGATCGCCTGCGGGAAGGCGCTGACGTCGGCGTTCTGGATGGGGGCGAGCACGCCGCCCTTGGCGTACAGGCGGACGTTGAGGCTGTTCATCCAGAAGACGTCGGGGGCCGCGCCGCCGGCGGCGGCGGTCTGGAGCTTGGTCCAGTACTGGTCCCAGGGGGTGATCTCCAGCTTGACCGTGACGTCGGGGTGCTGCTTCTGGAAGGCGTCGATGATTTTCTGGGTGCTGACTTGGTCGTTCTTCTCCCAAATCGCGTAGCTGATCGTGATTTTTCCGGACTTGGTAGTGGTGTCGGTGCCGGAGCCACAACCGGCCAGGGTCACGGCCAGGGCGGCGACCAATGCCATACGCAGACGCACGGGGGGTTCCTTCTCTGGAAGCGTCGGGGGTGGTGGTCAGGGTCTCGATCGCGAGGGATCGGCGCTCCGCTCAGAATTCGGTGTTGGTGAAGCCGGTCCGCGCCACGACATCGCTGTATCCGTTGACGTCGAAGTCCTCGGCGTAGAAAAGGTGGAAGCCGGTGGCGTCGGCGGCGACGGCGGTGGCCGACTGGCTGCCGGCCGTGTTCGGGTTCATGCGCTCGCAGGGGAACCGGCCGGCCGTCGTCCCGTCGGCGTTGAAGCCGCGGGCGTACACCTCGAAGGAACGGCCGGCGTTCCAGATGTCGGACTCGGTCCAGCCGACGACGAACCGTCCGCTGTCGTCGACGGCGACGGACGGCGATCCCTGGACCGCGCACCTGTCCACCAACGACACCCTCCCGCACAGCGGCGGGTACTCCTTGCCGCCGTCGGAGACCGTGTTCGGTGCGTACTTCCCGAACGCGACGGGGTTCTCCGCGAACCTCGATCCCAGGGAGGGCGTCAGACCCCGCGTCCGCACCCGCCAGACGGTCTTCACGTCGCCGCCGGTGACCGCCACGTTGTCGCTCCAGGCGACGACGCTGTCGCCGCCCGCCGTCGTCGCCACCGCGGGGGCCAGGTGCTCGGTGGCCGCGTTGGTGTTGATCTTCGTGGCGGCGGCGACGGTCGCGCCGGTCGCCGAGACGCGCTTGCCGTACACGTCGGGCGCCTGCTGCCAGACCACGGACGCGGTGCCGGCGCCGTCGACGGCCACGTCCGGCCGGCCCCCCGCGCCCACCTGGACCGGCGCGAAGGCACGCGAGGTCAGCGAGGCGTAGCCGGCCGCGCGGACGGTCTTGGTCGGCACGTCCTCCCAGACCACCGTGAACCCACCGTCGCCCCGGACCGCGATCCTCGGCCGGGTCTGGTCGCCGCTCCACTGCGGGTCGTTCGCCCAGATCGTCGAGCTCAGCGTGCCCGACGGCGAGAGCCTGCGCACCGCGATGTTGTGCTCGCCCCGGCAGTCGCCGTCCTCGGCCCAGGCGACGTAGGCGTTGCCCGTGTCGTCGACGCCGGCCGACGGCTGCACGTGGTTCCAGCCGGTCGCGCACCCGGCCCCGCCCATCGAGACCTTCACGGGGCCGGTCACCTGCTGCCCGTCGTGGTAGATGCGCGCGTAGACCTCGGTGCCGTCCACCGAGGCACGATCACGGTCGTCCTCCCAGGCCACGGCCGTGTAGCCGGCGCGCATGGCGGCCGCCCTCGGCGCCCGCTGGTCGTCGGGGCCATTGGCGGCCATCTGGAGCGCGGCGTCCGGATAGGCGGAGGGGACGAACTTGATCATCTCGTCCAGCATCGCGGCGAAGTCCGCGTCGTACGCCGCGTAGATCCCCGCGTCGTCGATACGGATGAAAGAGTCGTCCGAGGCGGTCAGGGAGCCGGCGTTGAGGTTGTGGGATCCGGTGTAGACGTAGCGCCGCGTCGCGCCACCCGCCGCCGCCGACGGCCCGTCCACCAGGATGATCTTCGAGTGGAGGTTGTCGGGCGCGCAGGTGTCCCCGGCCGGGTAGTGGCAGCCGCCGGGCCTGAAGGTGTGCACCACGATGCCGCCCTTGGCGAGCTCCTGGGCGGTCGAGACCGTCTGGTTGCCTTCGGCGACGAGCACCTGGACGCCGCACCCCTGCTGCTTCTTCGCCTTGAGCGCGTCGATGACGAGCGGCCTGTCCGTGGCGAACTGCGACTGCGCCACGCGGATCGTGCCGGGGCAGCCCACGTCCTTGATCATGGCCGCGACCAGGTCGGCGCTGTCGTAGGTAGCCTGGTCGTAGACGGTGTCGCGGGGCTCCATCCAGACCGTGACCTTGCCACTGGTGGAGGTGAAGGGCGCCTGCCACGTCGTCCGCACCCGGGAGACCAGCGTGTCGAACACCTGCCGGTAGCCCTCGGCCAGGCCGCCGTCGCCCGAGCTGATCAGCATGTTCTGGTGGAGGCCGTTGTCGGCGCTGAGGTTCTGCGAGCTCTGCGCGACCACGTCGGTCCTGCCGTCCGTGAGGCGGCTGAACACGAAGAACTTGTGGTGGTTGATGTCGGTGTCCGGGCCGTTGCAGCCCATGGTGCAGAGCGTGACCGGCACGCCGGCGGCGGCCAGCTCGTCGAGCAGCGGGTCGTGACCGGACCCCTCGGACACCACCCGTACGTCGACGCCGCGATCGTGCGCCGCCACGAGCTCGTCCTTGACGGTCCTGATCTCCAGCACGTACGTCGCCACGCGCAGGGTGGAACCCGGCGCGGCCAGGTCGATCAGGCCCAGCAACCGCGTCAGCAGGGAGCCGTCGAGCGTGCCGTCGACGCTCGGCCTGCTGAAGTACGCCGACAGCTCGGGAGTCGCCGCACGGGCCGGGGTGATCACGCCGAGCAGGCAGGATAAGCCGATGAGGATGACGGACAGGCGTCTGGTCATGCGTGCCTCTCTCCACTGAGGTTTCGTCGGATGCCGCGGGTCCAGGCCGCCACCTCGGCCTCGGTCTCCGCCCGCTCGCGCGGCCAGCCCTTGACGTCCGGCCGCGTCTGCCACGGCTCGGGGCCGGTCTCCTTGCGGTACTCCACGCCCAGCGCGGCGAGCCGGCGCTCGTGGTGGTGCAGCCGCGCCCGGAAGTCGTCGAAGTCGCCGCCTGCGGGGCTCCACACGACCTCGGCGAAGGCCGACAGGCGGGGGAAGGCCATGTAGTCGAGCGCGCGAGGCGAGTCGATGTGCTCGGTCCAGAGGTTCGCCTGTGCGCCGAGCACGCGGACGGCCTCGGCCTCCGTGAGCTCCGGCGGCACCGGTTCGAAGGCGTGGACGTCGCGCAGCGAGATCACGCTGCCGATCGGGACCGGCTCGTCGGGCCGGTCCGACTGCCGGAAGTCGAGGTAGAGCTGCGTGAAGGGGCACGTGATCACGTCGTGCCCGGCCCTGGCCGCCACGACCGCGCCGTACGTGCCGCGCCAGGACGCCACGGTCGCACCCGACGGCAGGCCGCCCTCGATGATCTCGTCCCAGCCCAGCAGGCGTCGCCCGCGCGCGGTCAGATGGTCGGAGAACTGGCGGATGAACCAGCTCTGCAGCTCGTCCTCGTCGCGCAGGCCGAGCTCGCGGATGCGCCGCCGGGCCGACGGGCTCTCCCGCCACTGCGTCTTGGGGCACTCGTCGCCGCCCACGCAGACGTACTCGCCGGGGAAGATCTCCATGACCTGGTCGAGCACGTCCCGGTAGAAGGCGAGCGTGGCGTCCTCGACGTTGAGCACGTTCGGGGAGACGCCCCACTGGGTGGCGACCTCCAGCGGGTCGTCGAGGTTGCCCAGCTCCGGATAGGCGGCGATGGCGGCCTGGGAGTGCCCGGGCAGCTCGATCTCGGGCACCACGGTGACGAACCGGTCCGCCGCGTACGACACGATCTCGCGCAGGTCGTCCTGGGTGTAGAAGCCGCCGTGCGGGCGGCCGTCGAACAGGCCGTGCCGGCGGGACCCCAGCGGGCTCTCCCTCCGCCAGGCGCCGACCTCGGTCAGCTTCGGGTACCCCTTCACCTCGAACCGCCAGCCCTGATCGTCGGTCAGGTGCAGGTGCAGCACGTTGAGCTTGTGCGCGGCCAGCAGGTCGATGTACCGCAGCAGGTCGGGCTTGGGCAGGAAGTGCCTGGCCACGTCGATGAGGCAGCCGCGCCACCGGAATCTCGGCCGGTCCTCGACGGTGACCGGGGCGACGAGCCAGTCCCGCTCGCCGACCGCGCCGCTGCGGAAGGCCGCGGGCGGCAGCAGCTGGCGCAGGGTCTGCGCGCCGTAGAACGCCCCCGCCGCGTCCCCCGCTTCGACGCGTACCCCGCCGGGGCGCACGGTCAGGCGGTACGCTTCATGGCCGAGCCCGGCCGCCAGGGTGAACTCGATCGCCCCGGGCCGCGCCTCTCCGGGCGGCAGCGGCAGGCCGGTCACGGGGGACAGCACGCCACGCAGCCAGCCTTCCACCCGCGCGAGCTCGGGGGGTGCGGCGATCACTGTGGCCGTGGTGAGGGTGAAGGGCTCCGTGCCGTCTCGGGTGAGGTGAACGGGTCGTGGCAGCAGCAAGTCAGGTCCCTGAGGGGTCGGAGGTCGGGGTTCGGCGATTGTGTCGCCGTACGGGCTGGGCGGGCTTGCGTTGCGGTGGAGTACCGCCCCGATGAGGATTTATGATGAAGTCCACCATTAAGATTCGTCAAGAAGGGTTATCCGTGACGCACTCCGTGACTGGCGGCGACCTTCAGCGGCTCCGGCGGCTCAACGCGCTCTCCGCGCTCGCCGTCCTGCGCGCCGACGGCCCGATGACGCTGACCAAGCTCGCCGAGCGCGCCGACCTGGCCAGAGCCACCATCAAGGTGGTGGTCAGTGACCTGATGAAGCTGGGCTGGGTGGCCCAGCTGGACCCGAGCGGCGGCGAGAAGGGCAGGCCCGCGCGCCGCTACCGGTTCCGCGGGGAAGCGGGCCGAGTGCTGGGGCTCGACATAGGAGCGCACAAGGTGCTCGCGGTCGTGGCCGACCTCGACGGCAACGTCCTGCACACCACGCGCGAGCCGGTCACCCCCGAGCAGCCGCGCGCCGAGCGGCTGGCCGCCGTCGACAGGGCCGTCGACGCCTGCCTGACCGGCTCCGGCACCTCCGCCTCCGACGTCTGGATCGCGGTCGCGGGTAGCACGGGCTACGTCGACCTGCAAGGACGCGTCGTCCTGTCACGGGCCATCCAGGACTGGTCGAGCGTGCCGCTCGCCGATCACCTCGGCGCACGGCTCCGCTGCGCGGTCCTCGTGGAGAACGACAGCAGGCTCGCCGCGCTCGCCGAGTGCCGCAGGGGCATCGCCCGCGACACCCGGAACCTGATCTTCCTGCACATCGGCCGGCGGGCCGGGGCCGCCGTCGTACTCGACGGAGTCCCCCTGCGCGGCGGTGGGGGCGCGGCGGGCGAGATCGGCGTGCACCCGCTGTTCAACCTGGGTCACGTGGGCGAGCTGCTGCAGGCCGTCCCCACCGTGGAACCCGGCACGCCGCCCGACGCGGTCGCGGGGGCGGTGTTCGAGGCCGCCAGGCGCGGCGACGCCGGCGCGCGCGGCGCCGTCCTGCGGTACGTCAAGGTGCTCGCGCTGGCCACCTCCGCGATGGCCCTCACCGTCGATCCCGACCTGGTGGTGCTCGGCGGGGGCTTCTCCCGGTCGGCCGACGTGCTCCTGGAGCCGCTGAGGGACGAACTGGAGACGATGTGCCTGCGCACTCCGGAGCTGCGGGCCTCGGTGCTCGGCGACGAGTGCGTGGCGGTCGGCGCCGTCTGTTACGGCGTCGAGCGCCTGTCCAAGACGCTCTTCAACCCCGAGACCGGCCCGTTGCCCGCGGATACCCCCATCATTAATGGTTGAGTTCACCAAATATCGGGAGCGTGTGTGAGGACGGCTGGTTGTGACTTCAGGTGCCGGGCGGCCACGTAGGCGCGGCTGAGTTTGGCGTGCCGCGCACGGGCTTGACGCCGAGGGCGCCGGTCATGGCATCCAGGCGACCGGGCTCGCAAGGCGGGCTGAGAGGGAGAGGGTGGTGGGCGTGACAGGTGATGCGGTTGAGGAGTTCGAGCGACACCGTTCGAAGCTGTTCGGGCTGGCCTATCGGATGCTGGGTTCGGCTGAGGAGACCGAGGGCGTCGTCCAGGACGCCTTCCTGCGTTCGCATCGGGCGAGCGCCTTGTCCGGTGCCAAACCTCGCTCATAGCGCTGGCCTGCGGCTTCGCGCCTCGTCAAGCTGCTCTG
The DNA here is from genome assembly GCF_030811595.1 of Streptosporangium brasiliense. Classification (NCBI taxonomy): domain Bacteria; kingdom Bacillati; phylum Actinomycetota; class Actinomycetes; order Streptosporangiales; family Streptosporangiaceae; genus Streptosporangium; species Streptosporangium brasiliense. Next base: position 6,869,731 of record NZ_JAUSRB010000002.1, on the reverse strand, counting down.
CGATACTCGTGGATCAGACCGCAGACAGCGCTTCGCCGCTGTATCGGCCCAGGACTCCCGGAGCTGCGGCGAGCCGCAAAGTGGCTCTGCATAAGTGAGCGGCCGCCCAGGGGACTCCGATCCGCTCGAGGCCCGGGGAAAACCGATCGCCCAGCCATGAGACAGAGGCATACGGTCCAAGCCATGCATCTCGTTGTCGTGAAGGGTCCCGACAAGTGGACCGTTTGGAACGGGGAGGCGCTCTGGGGCGAGGCATCGATGCTCCTGCGGCCCGACGGCCGGCACTTCGTCTTCTTCCGTTCCTGTCGCGCCGAAGCGTACGGGCCGCCGGTACACGCTGCGGCAGAGCACCATCCACACGATCTCTGCACCGAGCTCAGCGAGTCCGATGTCGACTCCCGCCGCCACCTTGCGGAAGCGGGATTCACGATCGCTCGCACCGAGCACGTCTACACCCTGTCCACCGACCCGCACGTCACCGGCCTGTCCAGCACGGCTGCTCCTGCCGGATTCACAATCGTCACCGCTGACCAGGTGCCCGAGAAAGGGCTCCGGGAACTGGACGACGAGCTGCGCCAGGACGTCCCGGGCTGCGCGGGATGGAAATGGGACCGGCAGGAATTCCGCCGGCAGACCTATGATTCACCGGATTTCGATCCAGCCACCTACCTCGTGGCCGTCGATCAATCGACCGGCCGATACGCCGGACTCGCCCGGGTCTGGGGCAGCCTGAGCATGCCGCGGCTGGGCCTGATCACGGTCGGCCGCCCCTACCGCCGCCTCGGTCTCGCCAGAGCCCTGTTGGCGCGCGTGTTCGGCCTCCTTCACCAGCGGGGGAAAACGTCTGTGATCGCTGAGGTCGATGCCACCAACCTCGGATCCACCACTTTGCTGAGCGAGATCGGAGCACGCCGGGTCGGCGGCTCCATTGAACTCATCCGTCCGAACGCTCTCGGACCCGTGCCGACAGAAAACCATGGTCTTCGAAGGCAGAGGGCCGAAGGATGACCGTCGAGACCCTCAAGTCACCCGCGAGGTTACTTGGGGTGCTGGTAAGAACCGAGTCACGCGCCCCAAACGAGCGGCATCGTCGCAGGTGACTGCACGTGACCGGTATCCCGACCGAGATCCACAGGCCGGTGGTGCCAGGCGTTTTCACGCCCGCTCTGGGGCACGTCATCCGCCCGCGGCGTCCTCCGCCTCCCAGCGCAGCAGGTCGCCCGGCTGGCACTTGAGTACCTCGCAGAGCGCGGCGAGCGTCGCGAAGCGCACCGCCTTAGCCCGGCCATTCTTGAGTACAGCCAGGTTGGCGGGCGTGATCCCTATGCGGTCCGCGAGGTCGCCCACGGACATCTTCCGCCTGGCCAGCATCACGTCGATGTCGACGACGATCGGCATCAGATCACCTCGTCCAACTCGGCCTGCATCTGCGCCGCTTCGATGTCGCGCGCGACGGCCTGGGCGAGCAGCATCCGCAGCACGAGCACGATGAGCGCGACCCCCAGGATGGCCAGGCCAACCCCGCCCATGATGACGGTGACGCCCGGGTCGGCCCGCTGGCCCGGCGCATTGAAGGCCGTGACCGCGAACCACAGGAGGGCAGCCGCCACGATCGCGCCGATCACGGCGTCCACGTACCGGAAGGCGGCGTGGGAGAACACGGTTCCGCGTCGCACCATCGTCACCAGTCGCCATACGCTGACCAGCGCGACCTGGGCCGACACCATGCCCAGGATCGTGATCACGCGCAGCGGGGTCAGCGGGAGCGACCCGTCCTCCGGGTCGCTCCCGCTGACCAACACCCACACCATCAATGCCTGTACGAACACGGTGCCGGCAAGCACCACCACGAGTACGGCGCGAAGCGCACGCACTGCCAGCTTTCCCATGACCCATCCTCCCATCGAGTTACGATGAAAATCTATCGAATATCGATAGATGAAACAAGAACTGGCCGGACCACCTAGCCCTCCGGGCCTCGGTAGCAATGGGGAATTTCCAGCAGATATCCAGGTCAGAGCCCCAATTGAGGGCATCGAGAGCCTGGAAGACGGGCCGCAGACCTGGATATCCGTTGTTTCCTGCACCGTTGCTACCGATGTTCCTCAGACCCCTGATCCGCGACGATGCCGCGCGTTTGGGGCGCGTGACTCGGTTCTTACCAGCACCCCGTGTTCTCCGAGTCACCCAACGGCCCGACCGGAGCGTCTCCCGTCGAAGAAGCCCCGCGCGACCCACCCTGCACCAATAGGTGTTCTCGTTCGAACCCCGCTGCCAGGGACTGCCTGGCTCACAGAAGACCGGCATGTCCGTGGTGGTGCTGAAATCCTCGTGTAGATGCATTTCCGAGCCCTGGTCCCAGGTGAGAGAGCGTCGGAGCTGGGCGGGGAGAACCGAGATGGTCTGTATGAGCGCGTCACGAACCTGGGAGGGCCGCCGATCGTGACCGAGATCCCCGTCCTGCGTGCCGGGGCGGGCACCGGCACCGAGGCGCCGATGACGTCCTGACGTGCCACATAACCAGAGTCCCCGCCTTGATCGACGTCGCCGCGGTGGCCGCGGCGCTCGTCTGCGGCGCGCATCCGGGCTCCGGATCAGGGCCGGCGCGAAGTGGGGGCCTTCGATGATCGACGACGTGCGGCGCGCCACGTCGCGCCCGCACGGCATCCAGGATGGGGGAGGGGGATCGGCCGGACAGCCCCTGCGCCCTGAACCACCCACCCGAGACGACCGCCCGAAAAGCAGGCTTCATGCCGCCTCACCGCCCGCCGCGCATCACCCGTACCCACGCCGCCGCGCTGCTGCTGCCCACAGCGGCCCGGGCGGCCTTGGCTCAAGCGCTCCTACGGTGCTGATGGTCGATGGCGCGGGCCGTCGCTGTTGTGGCGCCCCGATGAGGTGCTGGACGGTTGCGCCGGGCGCATCATGCTCACCCGCGCCGACCTGATCGACGCCGATACCGGCGTGGTGGCCGGCGCATCACGTAGATGCCCGCAGACGCGGCACCGGCCGGTAGTCCTGGCCATCAAGCCGCTGAACCGCCGCCGCAGGAACGCGACGGCTGACGACCCGCGGCCGCCGCGGTGAAAGGGCTGAGTCGTCGATGATTTGCAGGAGATCGGCCCACCACATCCGTAGGCCACTCTGCCACCAGGCGCTCAAAAACAGCGACGCCCCATCGTGCGTCACCAGCGGCGGCAATGGAAGAGGAACCAGGGGTCCATCCAAGGTGAGCCCAAAAGCCGCAATACAAGATCAACAACGTTGTGGCTCGGGTACGGACCTGTGTGACGTCAGGCCTTGGCGAGGTGGCGATAGATGGTGGGGCGGGTAACGCCGAACTCGTCGGCGATCTGCTGGACGGTGTAGTCGCCGGAGTCGTACATCTCCCGCGCGAGCTGTACCTGGCGGGGGCCGAGCTTGGGTTTCTGGCCGCCGGTGCGGCCCCGGGCGCGGGCGGCCTCCAGCCCGTCCATCGTCCGCTCCGACATCAAGGCGTGCTCGAACTCGGCGATCGCTCCGAGGATCTGGAAGAACATCCGGCCGACCGCGGTGGAGGTGTCGATGCCCTGGTCCAGGACGACAAGGCCGACCCCGCGCCCCTGGAGCTCCTTCGACAGCTCGATGAGGTTTTCCAGGGAGCGGCCGAGCCGGTCGAGTTTGGTGACCACGAGCTGGTCGCCCTCGCGCGCGACGAGGAGGGCCTTGTCGAGCTCGGGCCGGCGGGCGAGCTTCCCGGATGCCTTGTCGGTGAAGACCTGCTCGCAGCCGGCCGCGCGCAGCGCGTTCTGCTGAGCTTGCGGGTGCTGGTCCCGGGTCGATACGCGCGCTACCCCGATTCTCATGATCGAAGTGTAATGCGAAGGGGGTTGTGCGTTACATAGGTGCGTACACGGCATGCGTTACAGAGGTGACCTGCGGGAACACCAGGTTGATCTTTGTGTAAAGCGAACGATCGTTTGTGTTACGTGGCTGCAGGTAGGCGGTCACTGGAGGAAGGATGCCTGCCAGTAGGGGGACCTGCGTAAACGATGCCCCTTTGGGCCTGGGCGGCATGATTCTTACAAATACTCCATCAAGGCAGGCTTGGATCGCCGGGGGGAAAGGGCTGAGCCGAGGCGGCGAGGGACGCCTGACGTCATATGCGCCCACCGGGTCACGGCAGGGCCGCTTCGGGAAGCCTGACCACGGCAAGACTACCGTGGGAGATGGAACCCGCACGAACGGTTGGGGGGACGAATGAGACGACGCGCAGCGACGACGGGGATCGCGGTCGGGTCGGTCCTGATGGCCGTGGCGACGGTGGGTCTCGCCGTCGCGGACGCCAATGTCGGCCGGTCGGCCCCGGTGCCGACCCCTTCCGGACCACAGCAGACCTGTCCTGGCATGCCCCCCGGCATGGGGCCAGGGGGGCCGATGAACGCCGTGAACAACGAGTTCGGCTACCTGACGCAGATGATCTCCCACCATCAGGAGGCCGTCACCGCCGCGGAGCAGCTGCGACGCTCGGCCCGGCCGGAGATGCGCCGGCTGGGCGAGTCGATCGCGACGACGCAGAGCGCCGAGATCGAGACGATGAAGGCGTGGCTGGCCCAGTGGTACCCGGGACGTTCCACCGAGGTCACTCCCCGGCCGATGATGCGCGACCTGTCCGGGCTGTCGGGGGACGCGCTGGACAAGGCGTTCCTGCAGGACATGATCTGGCATCACATGATGGCGGTGATGATGTCCCAGCAGCTGCTTATGCGCGGGAACGCCGAGCATCCGGAGGTCATGGAGTTCGCCCGTACGGTGCGAGACACCCAGCATGCCGAGATGTTCCAGATGCGGCAGTGGCTGGTCAGCTGGTTCGGTGAGCAAAGCATGCCTTGCATGCCGGGTATGACCGGAACACCCGCGCCCGTACCCACGGGCACCGGCCCCTCCCCGACGAGCGGCGGATAGACCCACCCCCGGGGGGGCGGATCGCCGGGCATATCCCGGTTTTCCGTCCCGGCCGCGATGCCCTCGGGTCTTCGAGAAGGAGGACCCGAGGCCCGACCCCGGACCGTCTCTGTCCCAGTCCGGGCGCCGCTACCAACTCCTGCGAGGCAGCCCCGCCTCCCGGGCAAACCTCCGATAGCGATAGAGGAATGCCGGCCCCAGCGCTTTCTGGCCCGAGGGGGGGAGAGCCTTGACAGAGCACGCGGACGTCCGGAGCGGCGGCAAGGAGCGCAGCACTGCGGTCCTCGACGTCAGCGGCCTGCAGTGGGCCTCGGAGCAGAACGTCGTCACGGCCCGGCTCGGCCGCCGCCCTGGAGTGCTGGAGGTCGAGGTCAACCCGGTGGCCCAGACCGCGACCGTGGTGTTCGACCCGGCCAGGACCTCGCTGGCCGAACTGCGCGCGTGGGTGATCGAATGCGGCTATCACTGCGCCGGCCAGTCGGTGCCCTCACACATCTGCGATCCGATGGACGAGCCGGACCCGTCGGCGACCGGCCACGATGAACACCACGGGGCTGTCCAGGAACGGGGACAGGCCGGCACGGCCGTACTGCCGCAACGTCGCCGGTCTGGCAGGGACATGCCCGTCGGGCATGCCGCCCACGACGCTCACGTCGGGCCCGCGGCGATGGACCATGCCGAGCACCCGGGCCCCGGCGAGGTCGAGACGTTGCCCTCCCCGCACGAGATGATGGGTCACGGCGGGATGTCGATGGCCGCGATGGTGGCCGACATGCGCAACCGGTTCCTGGTGGCGCTGCTGTTCTCGATCCCGATCGTGGCCTGGTCGCCGATCGGTACCGAGGTGCTCGGTTTGAACCTGCCGGTGCCGTTCGGGCTGCGCCGGGACGTGTGGGCGCTGCTGCTCAGCCTGCCGGTGATCCTCTACTCGTGCTGGATCTTCTTCACCGGGGCGGTGCGCGCGCTGCGGGCCCGCACGCTGGACATGATGGTGCTGGTCGCGGTGGCGGTCGGCGCGGGCTGGCTGTACTCGGTGATCGTGACCCTCACCGGCGGCGGCGAGGTCTTCTACGAGGCCGCCACCGTGCTGGCCGCCTTCGTGCTGCTGGGCCACTGGTTCGAGATGCGGGCCCGCGGCGGCGCCAACGACGCCATCCGCACCCTGCTGGATCTGGCCCCGCCCAAGGCGGTCGTCGTGCGCGACGGCCGGCCGGTCGAGGTGCCCACCGCCGAGGTCGTCGCCGGCGACCTGCTGCTGGTCCGCCCCGGGGCGAAGATCCCGGTCGACGGGGTCGTCGAGGACGGCGACAGCGAGGTGGACGAGTCCATGGTCACCGGCGAAAGTCTGCCGGTGCACAAGCAACCGGCATCCGCCGTCATCGGCGCCACGATCAACCGCAACGGCACGCTACGGGTGCGGGCCACCAAGGTGGGTGCCGACACCGCTCTGGCGCAGATCGTCAAGCTGGTGCAGCAAGCCCAGAACTCCAAAGCCCCCGGGCAGCGGCTGGCCGACCGGGCGGCCTTCTGGCTGGTCTTCGTCGCGCTGATCGGCGGCGCGCTCACCTTCGCCGGCTGGCTCCTGCTCGCCGACGCGCCGTTCGGGGTGGCGATCCTGTTCGCCATCACCGTCGTGGTCATCACCTGCCCGGACGCGCTCGGCCTCGCGACCCCTACTGCGATCATGGTCGGTACCGGGCTCGGCGCCAAGCGGGGTGTGCTGTTCAAGAACGCGATCGCGCTGGAGACCTCCGCTCGCATCCAGGTCGTGGTGATGGACAAGACCGGCACCCTGACCAGGGGCGAGCCGGAGGTCACCGACGTCATCGCCGAAGGGATCGCCGCTGATGAGCTGCTGCGACTGGCGGCCGCGGTGGAGCGGGAGTCGGAGCATCCGCTGGCCGAGGCGATCGTCGGCCATGCCGACGCCCGCGGCCTGGAACCGTTGCGCGCCGGGCGGTTCGAGAACGTGCCCGGCCACGGTGCCGTCGCCGACGTGGCCGGGCGCCGGGTGGCGGTGGGCAACCGGCGCCTGCTGGAGCGCGAAGGCGTGGACGTCGGCACGCTCGATGCGCGCCGGGACGAGGTGGCCGCCGGCGGCCGCACGGCCGTCATGGTCGCGGTCGACGGCGTCGCGGCCGGGGTGATCGGCATCGCCGACGCACCCCGGCAGACCTCGGCGGCGGCGGTGGCCGCCCTGCACGACCTCGGCGTCGAAGTGGTCATGCTCACCGGCGACAACACCGCCACCGCGCGGCGGATCGCACAGCGGCTGGGGATCGACACGGTCATCGCCGAGGTGCTTCCCGGAGACAAAGCGACCAAGATCGCCGAACTGCAGGCCGGGGGCCGCAGGGTCGCCATGGTCGGCGACGGCGTCAACGACGCCCCCGCCCTCGCCCAGGCCGACCTGGGCATCGCCATCGGCGCCGGCACGGACGTGGCCATCGAGACCGCCGACGTCGTGCTCATGCGCTCCGACCCCCTCGACGTGCCCACCGCACTGCGCATCGGCCGCGGCACCCTGCGCAAGATGCGCCAGAACCTCGGCTGGGCGATCGGCTACAACACCATCGCCCTGCCCATCGCCGCGGGCGTGTTCGCCCCCGCGTTCGGCCTGGTGCTGCGCCCCGAGATCGCCGCCCTGTCCATGTCCGGCTCCAGCGTCATCGTCGCCGTCAACGCCCTGACCCTCGAAAGGCTGCGCCTGTCCTCCCCCATCGAGAAGTCGGACAACGAGAGCGCCCACGCCTGATGCCGGTTTCACACCGATCCCCGGCGGTCGAGCGTCGATCGGCACAGTCCGGGTATTACGCCCCGGCACGGGTGCCCGGTCGGCGCCATGCCACCGGCGTTATCTTGGGTTGCTGAGCGTTTCGACTGGTCAGCGGGTTGATGCTCAGTAAGGCATGTTAGGCAAGTACCTGGCCGCTCGGGAGGTCACGCGCAGCGCATGGCATCGCATTAGGACAGGAGTCCACAAGGTGTTCGACCGAAACACCTTCCACTTCCAGGACAATCCCGAGAGGTCCGACACTAGGGCCGTGACGATCGTTGGCGGCGGCCGAGCTCCTGACGGGTTGGCCTGTCGGTAAGGATGGCCCCACCAACCGCCATCTGTGACATTCCCGCAGGTAGACAGGAGTGAGGGAACCGTCTCACACGGGGAACTAGTCGATGACGCTGTCCGTCGACCTGGGCCGGGTGGTCGGGTGGAGCCTTCATTCGCGTCCCGTCAGGAAGGTGTGACAGTGATGCGCCAGCGGAGCGGCGTCCCCGCCGACCCAGCCAAGCAGCGCAGACCCGCGGCTGCGCTGGAAGGGAAGACCGACGTAGTACAGACCGCTCACCGGGCTGATGCCCCCCTCATGCACGGGCCGGGAGTCGGTGAGCGCACCGGGGACCTGTATCCAGGAGTAGTCCGGCCGATATCCGGTTGCCCAGATCACGACGGACGGCGTCACCTCCTCCCCCAGAGCGGTGCGAAGGGTCCGGCCGGTCGTCTCGACGATCCGGTCGACGATCCGGACTCCCCGCCGCCGCAGCACGCGTGGTCCCAGCCCGATGAGCGGATCCCGCGCCTGGACCCGCCGCCCGAGCCGCCCGGTGACCGGCGCACGCACAATCCCGAGGGCATTCAGCCAGCTGAACACATCGGAGCCCAGGATCCGCTGCGGCATCACGGGTTGACGTGCGCCCAGGGAGATCGTGACAGGTCGGCTAGCCGCCAGCTCGGCGGCGATCTGGACCCCGGAGTTACCGCCGCCCACCACGAGAGCCGGGCCGTCGGGCAACGATTCGGGCGAGCGATAGTCCGAGCTGTGCAGCGACGGGATCTGCAGGTGCGTCTCCGGCACGAACGGAGTCTGGAACGGTCCGGTCGTGACCACGACCGCAGGCGCGTGGTGCGTCCCTCGGTCGGTGACCGCGACAAACCCGTTAGAGGTACGGCGGAGCGACCGGACGTGCGCGTCATGCTCCACCGGCAGTTCGAAGTGCTTGGCGTAGGCAGCCAAGTAGTCGGCCACTTCGTCTCTGGCCGGGTAGCGGCTGCCTGGACCGGGGAAGGCCAGCCCTGGCAGCGAGCTGTGCCGCGCGGAGGTGAACAACCGCAGCGAGTCCCACCGCTCCCGCCAGGAGTCACCCACCCGCGCCCGCCCATCCAGCAGCAGCACCTCGTGCCCCGCCCGCCGCAGCTCGTAGCCCATAGCCAGTCCAGCCTGCCCCGCACCGATGATAAGAATCTTCGTCACAACGCCAAGCCTGGCCCTGAGGCGGACACTGCGGCTTGAACGAACCCGCCGTCATACCCAGCGCACATCCCGCGCCAGCTCTGACGGCGAGGCGCCGAACATCCGGCGAAACACCCGGGTCATGTGCGGCGCGTCGGCGAAGCCCGCCTCATGCGCCGCCTGCGTCAACGACCGGCCCGACGACAGTAGACCCATCGCGCGGCGCAGCCGCTCCCACAGCACATACGGCCGGAACGGCACCCCGAGCTCCTCGCGGAAGAGCCAGGACAACCTGCTTTCCGACAGGTGTACGGCTCGCGCCACCTCGCCCAGCCGTACCCCGCCGGGCAGCAGGTCCTCGATGACATCCGCCGCTGCGATCAGCGCCGGATGTCGCGGATCGGGAGGCGGCGCACCGGTGACCGCGGCGACCAGAGCCTCCGCCGCTGCGACCCCGTCCGCCTGGACCCGCTCGCCGAGCTCGATCCGCCAGGTGGCGGCGTTGCCGTCTCGACTGGCGACCGAGGCCGGCTCCATCAGCACGACCAGACCTTCCAGCGTCCCCTCGACGATGGCGTGTGGTGCGTTCGCGGGGATCAGGGCGGCGGAGCAGGCGTGCTCGATGCCGTCCGATCCACGCAGGACCAGGCCGTCGCCGACGAGCAACTGCACCGCGTGGTGGGCGTGCAGGCTCCCGGGGTCGATCTGGCCGCGGTAGTACAGCCGCCCTGGAGCCATCGCCACCCAGCCGCGCCCTTGCATGGGATCCATCCTGCCCGAACGCCGAGCCAGCGCGGACACCGGCTGAGCCGGTCTCAGAGGTCGGGAGGCCAGGTTTCCGCACATGACCGACGTGCCTTACAACCCCCGAATACTTGTCAGGCAAGTTCCCAGTCCTGCACGTGCCTTACATGCCTGACGGTTCCTCGGCACCCCAGATAACCGAGGTAGCAGATAGCCACAAATGGGTAGAAATCAAACGACTTGCTTGGTGTTGCGGGACAGGGGGGTGAAGCCACGGGCTGCCTGCGCGCCGGGCTCCGTCCGGTCTCCGGTCTGCCACTGGCGTAGCGGGCTCGGCGATCGGTGTCGCCAATGGCTCTCGACAACGGGAGGCGGCCATGAACGAACGATCCTGGGAGCGTCTGGGAGCGGCCAGCGGATTGGTGGCCGCGGTGCTGCTGCTGGCGGCCTTCGTGACGGCTCCCAGCCCTCCCGGGCTGGACGCGTCCGCCGCCACCATTATCGGCTACCTCGGCGATCACCGGGTGGGGATGCTCACGGCCTCCCTGCTGGTCACGCTGGCCGCGGTGGCGTTCTTGTGGTTCGTCGCCCACCTGCGGCACGTGCTGCAGCGGGCCGAGGGCGGCGCGGAGGCGTTCTCGCCGGTGGTGCTGGTCTCCGGGGTGAGCCTGGCCACGGTGTGCGCGCTGGGCATGGTGCCGCTCACCGCGCTGGCCACGTTGATCGCCCGGCCTGTGGGGCTCGGCGAGTCCGAGGCGGTGCGCGTCCTGTACGGCATGCACCAGCTCTCCCTCGGACCGGTCGGCCTGCTGGTGGCGCTGTTCGCGGTGAGCACCGGAGCCGCCATGGTACGCCGGGAACTGGCGGGACCGTGGCTGGGCTGGCTGGGCATGATCGTCGCCGTGATCGGCCTGGTCGCGGGCGTCAGCAGTTTCTTCGCCGCTCTGTCCGGGACCGCGATGTTCCTGGCCTACGCCATGGGCATCGCGTTCGCGCTGTGGCTTGCCGCGGCCTCCGTGGTCATGCTGCTGCGTCCGGAGGTGGAGCGCGTCACCACCGCGCGCGGGGTCTTCGCCCGCTGAGCGCCCGTTCCCGGTGATGATCCGCCGGGATTCGGGATCCGGGACCTGCCCGGCTGAAGGTGCTCTCGGCCCTGGCCGGAGCTTCCGGAGTACCGGATCCGGCGGCCTGCGGTATGTCGCTCCCGCGTGGCGCTGGGTCAACGGGCACGGACGCACCCGCGCGCCTCTACGGTGCGCGAAAGCCACGGGAGGTGGGCCATGAGGCTGACCGGGCAGGAATGGTGGGCACTGATCCACGGCGTGGTGCTGGGCGGGCTGTATCTGCTGGCCTTCGCCGGTGGGCTGGCGGAGTTGTACGGCCTGCGGCCGCACCTGGTGACCGCCCAGGGCCTGCGGGCGCGGATACGCCGCCTGAAGATCGGTACAGCCACGATGGCGACGGTCACCTGGCTGACCGACATCACGGGCACGTGGATCGTCTATCCGTGGTATCGGGACCCGGCCCCCGGCAGCCCCAGGTCGCGGCTGCTGGCCTCCGAGAGCACCGCGGGCTGGCACGAGTTCGCGATGGAGTGGAAGGAGCACATCGCATGGATCAGCCCGATCCTCGCGACGGCAGTGGTGTTCATCGTCTTCTCCCTCGACGCGGACCTCGTCCACCACGAGCGGGCGCGCCGGACCGCGATGACGCTGTTCGTCTTGGCCTTCGTCTTCGCCGCGGTGGCCGGGCTGCTGGGCGCACTCATCACCAAGGCCGCGCCGGTCGCATGAGGCACAAGAGGCAGGAGGGACACGATGATGACCAAGCCCGACGCCGAGCGGCGGGTCCCCGGCGCGCCCAAGCCGGAGGGCCCGATCGCGGCGGCGGTCCTCGCCGCCGGGGCGGGCTCGGCCGCGCTGGGCCTGCTCACCACGCTCGCGGAGGCCAGCACCGCCGTCAAGAAGTGGCTGACCTGGAGCGACGCGGTCGGCCCGCTGTCGGGCAAGACGACCGCCGCCGTGCTGGTGTGGCTGGTGGCCTGGCTGGTGCTGCACCTACGCATGCGCACCGGCGTGTACGAGACCCGCCGGGCCCTGGCCGTCGCCCTGGTCCTGATCGGCCTGGGCGTGCTGGGTACCTTCCCGGCCTTCTTCCAACTGTTCGGCTGACCACCCCCGACGGTCCGGGCGATACGGCCGAGGCCTGCCTGCCCGGTCGGGTTCACGCACCCGGCAGGCGGTGCTCATCCATCCGAGCGCTGCCCTGCCGCTGCCCGGTGGGCGGTGTCCCGCGGTGCCACCGAGGCCAGAACGCGGGAGTGCGGGCGGCATAGGGTTCCCACTGGTCGCGGTACCGGTCGGCGACCTCACGCTCCTCGCTACGGGCCAGCCGCGCATACACGAACACCAGGATCGGAAACATGATCAACGTGGGGATGGTCGGCCACTGCAGGAGGAACCCGATCATGATCAGTATGAAGCCGTCGTACTGCGGGTGCCGGACCTGCGCGTACGGGCCGGTGGTCGCCAGCCGGTCGTGCTGAGCGGCCTCATGCAGCACCTTCCAGGCCGCGGAGATCAGCCAGAACCCGCCGCCGATCGCCAGATAACTGGCCAGGTGGAACGGGCTCAGGTGCGGATCGCCCGTCCAGCCGATCAGGTCGTTCCACAGGTGCCCGCCGGCGTGGGTGTCCCTCAGCAGCGGAAAGCGCGATCCGAGCCAGCTGCCCAGCAGATAGACCGTCAGCGGAGCGCCGTACATCTCGGTGAACAGCGCTACCAGGAACGCGGTGTAGGTGCCCATGGCCCGCCAGTCCCGCCTGCTGCGCGGGTGGAAGAAACTCGCGGCGAACACCACAAATAGGGCGGTGTTGAGCACCACCAGCGGCCACAGGCCGTATGCGGCGTCCGCCATCACGTCCTCCCGGAGATTGTGCGCTCTCCGCGGGCCAGAGCGCTCATCCGCCGCTGGTAGGTGGACGAGCCGATCTGGCCGTGCAACCGCAGGCCGACACACCACCGCTCGGCGGCCTCCAGGGCCGCGCGCCGCCCCCGCAGCCGGGCCAGCGGAGGACAGCGGGCCTCGTCAGTTGTGATCATGCGCACCAGGTCGTAGAGGATGGCCGCCACGATCAGCGTGCCGATCAGCGTCACCACCACCGCCACCACGGCGTCCATGACGGGCTCCCGTCGCCCTGGCCGCCTATGGCCCGGCCGGACCGGGATGGTGAGGCTCGTGCTTGTCCGGCGGGTCCGCCTGGCCGGCATTTCGACTGCCGTCGCCATGGCCGCCATGCATCATGAGCAGCATCATCAGCGGGCAGGCGGAGGCGATGGCCAGCAATATGAGGATATGAGCGGGCACGCCGAGCAGCAAAGCACCGACCCAGGCGACGATGAACACGAGAGCGTATAGGCCGTAGGCGTTCTTGGTGAGGTTCATGGTAGGCCTCCTGTTCGGGAGGACGGGGCCGACTCGGCGCGCGGCCCGAGATCAGCGTCCGGTGAGGTGGCCGGAGGTGTGCAGCGCGGCCAGGCGGCGCCGGTAATCCTCCTCGTCGATCTCGCCGCGGGCGAACCGCTCGGCGAGCAGTCGCTCGGGCGTGGGCCCGGCAGGGGTGCGGATACTGCCCTGAGGGCGGTTCAGGGCACGGACGAGCGCGACGACGGCGGCGATGACCAGAGCCCAGAACAAGATCATGCCAACGGACATCGCCCCCCAGCCCCACCCGCTGAGGTCATGGTCGTACCAGGGCATCATCGCTTCCCACCTCCCGGGGCGCCGCCGCGGCGGGCACAACACCCGCCGTACCGGTCTTTTCTCGCCACTGCCACGCTCTCACCGTTCCAGCCGTATACGCAGGGGCCGAAAGTCCCTGCCCGCGGGGCTGTTCGGCCTCCCCTGCAGGGGGTGAGGATTTCCCCTGAGGAATGGACGGCTCGCCGCGGGCATGCGCGGGCTGTCCGCAGCCGTGCTGATCACTGAGCCGGACCGGCTCTTCGGCTCCCCGGCAGGTCGGGTGGGGGACATCACCGACTGGTACGGCGAATGGGTCGCCATCCGCCGACACCCCATCAGCGATGAAGCCGCCAGGCGCAGTCTGGTGAACGTGGTCGCGGCCCGAACCCTGGACGATCTCGCGGGGAAACTGATCGAGCAAAGCCACATCGAGGACGTCCCTGCCGGCGCCCGTCATCTGCGTGCGGTGAAACCGCCCGCAGCGTGAAACACCCTTCGAGGCCACATCTGCCATCGGGTCGCCGGCCCCAGGGGCCGGCGACCTGCCGATAGCAGCCGGCCAGCGTCATGCGGCCTGTTCGGTGTCGGCTTCGCCGAGCTTGGTGAAGTCGACGTCCAGGTGGGGTTCATACGCCTCGGGCTCCGCGTCGAGCTCGTGCGTGGCGTACTGGCCGAACCGGTTGATCGACTCCGTCAGGTACGGGGAGACCTGGGCCAGGTCCTCGGGCTCGATGATCCAGCCCTCGGCCTGCAGCTGGCGCACGACCTCGGCGATGTCCAGGGTGTTATGGAAAATCACCGCGTTGGTGAGCAGGGCGTTGAACTTCAGCGTCTTCTCCTGCTCGACGGGGTCGTTGTCGGCGATCACCCCGCGGTTGCCGAAGCGCAGCCATTCGGAAAAGCCGTTGTAGGCCTCGACCTTGTTGGTGGCCGCAGTGACCCGGCGGCGCATCGCCGGATCCGACAGGTAGCGCAACAACTGCACGGTGCGGATCACCCGGCCCACCTCACGGAAGGCGGTGTAGTGGGCGTTGCGCTTGGAGCCGGAGCGAAGCCGGCGCAGCAGCAGCGTGGAGGAGATCGCGCCCTCGCGCACCGAGACCGCCACCCGCATCAGATCCTCGAAGTGGTTTTCGATCAGGTCCCAGTCAATGACGTTGGCGCCCGGCTCGCCGAACAGCGCGTCGATGTGGACGTAGCTGCTCTGCTTGCCGGGCCGGTAGAAGTTCAGGTCCTTCCAGTTGCGGATCCGGGGCATCAGCTCAAAGCCCAGCAGATGGGCCAGGCTGAAAACGGGCAGGCTCTGGCCTTGAGTGTCGGCGTGGATGGTGGTGGGCTGCACCTCGGAGGCGTTTTTCAACAACCCCTCGATGATGTAGACCGCCTCCCACACCCCGCACGGGATGAAGTGCGTGAACAGCGCGATGTAGGTGTCGGCGATGTGGTGGTAGGCGATGCCGCCGGGCTTGCCGTACCGCACAGAGGTCTCAGCGAGGAGGTTGTTCAGATAGGTGTCCATGTGGGTGCCGTCGGCCGCCACGGTCGTCCCATCCCCCCACGCCCGCGACAGGCGGTCCGGGCCAAAATCCCCAGCAGGGACCGCTCCGGCATCCGGGACCTGATCTCTTGCTCCAGCTTCTTGGCCGAGGGCCGCTGGACGTCGGCTTTGCGCCGGTTCAAGGTCGGCACACCCGTCTCGGGGTCGATCAACAGGTCCTCGTTGTCGGGATAGCTCGCATCGGCCTCCGCGGTGGCAGCGGTGAGCTTGTTGTGCAGCTGCGCGCGGAAGGCCGCCGCGTCGAACGGGCGATCGTCTCCTGCCTCGCGCAGGCCGACATCCACCAGGTAGGCCGGCAGCTTGGCCTGCACCACCTCCCACGACAGCAGCTGGGCGCTCCAGTCGGCGTACTCCTCCGAGCCGACCACCGCCACATCGCCCGTCCGCAGCTCATCGGCCAGGCCCGCGAACACCATCGCCTCGAAGTGGCGCCGCACGAACATCCCGGGCCGGGCGCGCTCCCGGATGACCTTCTGCCAGTTCTGGGTGGCAAAGGAGACATCCACCGGGCGGCCATCCTCATCGACGTCCGGGATGAAATCCCGGGCCGTCTTGTGCCGGCGGGCGTGCTCCAGGGCCTCCAGCACCCGGCGGTCGGTGCTGGTCGCGGTCAGCTCCAGCACCGAGGTGAGGTCGAACATCACCGCGCGGTCCTTGCGCAACTGCGCATACAACAACACCTCCCAGTTATCGCCGTGGTGCGCGGCGACCTTCTCGATCTGCTCGTACTGCTGAGTGAACCCGCCGAAACCGCCCACCGCGTCCTGCACCGCGCCCAAAGCACCCGCCTGCACCCGCAGGCCCCGGGCCAGCGCGAGGAACGCCGGCGACAGACGGCCGTCGAATCGCCGCAGCACCTCATCGGCGCCCGCGTGCTCGTCCAGACCCTCCAACGCCGTAAGCGCCGCCCGCGTCATCCGCGCCGCCCTGAGCTGGGCCGCATGGGCCGGCCCCTGCTCATCGACCTGCCGCAGCAGGGTGGCGTAGTTGCCGATCAACGCCTCCACCAGGCTCTGCTGATGCCTGCGGATCTCCTCCAGCTCATCTCTGGCCCTTTTGACCTTGATGGCGACGCGCTTACAGAACATCGTGGCCAGCTCGTCTCGGGCCCGCATCCGCGCCTTGTGCACCAAGCACGCCAGCACCGCCACCCGCTTGGGCGGCGCGTAATCCTTCAGCACCCCGGCATCGGCCGCGGCCGCCTCCCCGGCGAAGTCCGCGATCTTCCCCGTGGCCACCCCCTCCAGCCACACCCCGGTGTCACCGAGGCCGTCCACCCACTCCAGATGGGCCGTCTGCCTACGGAAATGCGACCAGGTGGCGCGCTTGGCGGACTGCTTGAGCCGGTTGAACAACGTCTTATTGCCGGGCCCCACATCCACCACCTCCAGCAGCCCCAGCAGACTAGCCCGCTCCACCTCGCTCATCCGGGCGCCGATACCCGCATAGATCGCATCATTGACCTCACCGCGCACGGTCGAGGCCATGGCGTCCAACGTGGAGAACGCCGGAAGCTCATATCCCGCCTCGACCAGCTTCTCCAACGCGACGTTGATCAGGTCCGCCGGGTTGTTCTTCGACGCGGCCTCGTCCCGGATCGTCTTCTCAGCCAGCGCCCGGGCCCGCACGCCGTCGTAGACCACACCGGTGCGCCGCCGCACCTGGGTGCGGTGCTGCTGAGCCGTGCGCTCCGAGGCGTACACCGGCAGCGTCCCCTCCGGCAGATCCACCACCCGCCGCACGAAGTCCACCACCACGTCCGGGACCTCCTCCCGCCTGGGGAAGCAACCCATCCGCTGATACGACTTCAGCGCCACCAGCAGCGCGAGCTGGTGCTCGTAGGAGTCGGTGCCCTCAGCCGCCCAGGCCACCTCCTGGCTGGTCGGGGAGAAGAACAGATGCAGCTCCCGTGCGCCGATCAGCCGCTTGAACCGCGGATACGCGGTCCGCTCAATCGAGGTCATCCCTGACGTCCCACTCCACCCGATACCCGCGCCAACGTGCCCACATGATCTATGCGCACGCGCGACATCGTCTCCAGTCGGAGCCAAAAGGGCAAAAAGCGCACCAGGGAACGAAGCGGTATCTAATGCTCGCCACACCGGACCGCTCGCCGCCCCAGCGACCCCGACGGGTCATCGGCAGGCCGCTGACCAGCCCGAAAGCCGCTTAACGATCATGTATTGCGGCTTTTGGGCTCACCTTGGCTGGACCCCAACCAGGTCACGCACATGGCGACCCTACCGGCCCGCCACCCGATTTCCGATCACCCGTTCGGAAAACCCTCCGGACGCCGACGTTAGCCTCGGGGGCACCGTCGGAAGACGACGGCCGAGGCGCAGTCGCGCGTGCTCACCGAAACGGCCAGGTGATCTGCGGTGAAGGGGGGAAACAGATCTCGCAGGTGGCGATGGGGCAGGCCACCGCGCAACCCGGTTGCCCGCACCAGTGCCGGGCCGCCGAAGCGGCGACCTCACCGCAGGCCGCCATGTGGATCGGGGTGGGGCTAATGGCCTCGTTCAGCGAACTACTCCTGCAAGCATCCTCATGATGGGCGCGACTCGACGCCCCGGCGGCGGCCGGTGACCGGCTGGTGATTATGCCGTGGAATGCGCGCCCACCGATACCACCGTGACCTGGCAAGCAGCCAGAGGCGTCGACCGGCGGCTGGTCCAACATCAGTTGGTCTGCTTCCAGGCGATGAGCTGGAAGAGCCGGGCGGTGTGCATATAGGGCGGGCGTGCGGTGGTGGCGAGCTCGAGGCGTTCGAGGTCGGCGTAGAAGTCCGGTTCGTGCTTGCGTGCGTCGTCGGTGATGTAGTCGCAGAAGCTGCGGATGCCGTAGTGGGCGATGTCCCGGCATCCGAGCTTTCGCAGGGTGGGGATGATCTCTTCGGCTGTGTGGAGCGTCAGCGCCGAGTTGAACATCTGGGTTCGAGCCTGATCGGTGTCGAGTGCGGCGAGCGCGGCCGCGGGGTCCATCTCCCGGACGGCGATGTTCAAGGACACCGAATGCCGGTTGATCGCCATGACAGAGACCAGGCCCCCGGGCTTCAGCGGGGCAAGTACCGAGGTGAGAGTCCCCGGGATGTCCTCCATGTATTGCAGGAGGTTGTGGCAGAGCACGACATCGAACTTCCCGTTGGCGAGGTCGCGGGGCAGATCGGTCGCGTCGGCCTCAACGCAGTTGATCAGTGCTGTCACGCCGCCTGCCGCGGCTCGCTCGGTGGCTACGGCGAGCATGGCGGGCGCGTAGTCAACGATGGTGACATGGTGCCCGCGGGCCGCGAGGCGGATGGCGTCGCCGCCGTCGCCACCGGCGAGGTCGAGGATCCGCAGCGGTTCGCCGCCCAGGCTGTCGAGGTGACGGAGCAGGTTTGCCTCGGCGATCGAGTAGCGCAGTCGGCCCCAGGGGGCGTCCTGCCACTCCCGCCAGGTGGTCATCGCGGTGTTGAACTTCTCAGGAGCTTCGGGCATCTGGCGACGATAGCGGCCTGGGTATGGGGTCCCGGTGGTAACGACGCAGGAAACAACGGATATGCAGGTCAGCGGTCAACCTTCCCAGCCGTGCTCGAAGGTCCTTAAGAAAGCTCTGACCTGCGTGTCCGTTGAAAATTTCGCCGATGTTACCGGGACTCCCAAATGAGAGGGGACAGTAGGCGCTCCACCATCACCCGCCGGTCGTGATCATGCCTTAGACAGGTGAGGCAAACCATCAGATACCTCAGTTTGGATGAGACCGCCTCAGGTTGAGTGAGACAAGACAACCAGCGCCCGGAAAAGGTATGTTAAGTCCTGTATCAGATAGAAATCTGATTCTGTCCGGTCAACGTCCCGCCCTGTGCCATCCGCATCGGAACGGCCAGTGACAATAAGAGGAGCCCGCCAAGCTCCTTAACGTAACTGGCCGTTCGGTTGCTGCTCAAGCCCCGGACCCGCTCTCGCCTGTCACTTCTTGGAGATCATGACCTCGTGGCCGTCCGGGTCGGTGGCCTTGATGTAGGTGCCCCAGGGCTCCTTCACCGGGTCGGTCACGGTGACGCCGACCTCGCGCAACTGACGCACCGTCTCGTCGATGTCATCGCAGGCGAAGGTGAGATAGGCACCCTCGCCCGGCTTCTTGCCGAACGCCTCCGCGCTGTGCAAAGTGATCGAGGTCTGTCCGTTCGGCGGTTTGACCTCCACCCAGCGCGCTCCTGGCCACATCTCGGCGTCGACGGTCTTGGTGAAACCGAGCTTGTCGACATAGAAATCCATCGACCGCTGCTGATCGGCTACGTACATGACGGCGACGTTGATATGGGTGATCATAAATTTCCCTTTGTCGGCTCGGCCGCATCGGATGTCAGCGATGGTGCACGGAACCCGGGCGGGGGCCGGGCCTGGCGCAACGCGACATGGCAGAAGTGTATGTGAGGAGTCCACGTTCGGGTGATCTGTCACTCGGTGGCGATGACTCGTTGACGGCAGCGCGGCCGGCGGCGTGGTCGACCACTTCGTCAGGAAACTCCGCCCCGGCCACGAGGGAAGCACCCAAGCTGCGTGAGGTACTGGCGCAGTCAGCGCACGGCCGAGGCGAGGCCCTTCAGCCCGCACGCCTTGGCGATCTCCCAGGTGCGTTCCAGCCGGCTTTCTCGAAGGACCATAACCGCCCGGCGGCCGGTGACATGATCCCTGGTGTGGATCGCATTTCGGCGGCTGAGCTGGTCAGCTGGTGCCGTGGGGGTTGTCGATGACGTAGCGCCACCGGCCGTCGGGGCCGCGGCGGACGACGTCGGTCGCGGTGCCGCTCATGTCGATCTCGGTGCCGTCGCTTGCCGTGCCGCGCATGGACCAGTCGACGATGAGCAGGGCGATGTCACCGGCCACGTACGCGTGTCTCGGACGAGCCTCGATCGGCAGCCCGAAGCTCTGCAGGTGCTGGTTGGCGGCGAGACGCGCGGGGCCGGTGACGGGATGGCCGGGCGCCGGTACGAGGACTGCGCCGTCCTCGTAGACGTGGTCGAGCGCATGGGGGTCACCGGCGTTCATGGCCGCGACGAAGCGGGCCACGGGGCCGTCAGAGTCGTCGGCGAGAGGAATCCGAGGCTGGAATGTGTCATGACTGTCCATGACAAAATGATCATATCACATTTCGGCCCGCCGGCGGGGTTGGCTCGGGTCCAGCGGCGATACAGGTCGCTCGCAGCGATCACCAGGTGTGCTGCCACCCCTTGCCGGAGGGGATCGCGCGAGCTCGGCCCGGAACAGCGGCGACTGGACTGGCTACGCTGCTGAGATCAGCCACCGCCGGCATACGACCAGCAGAGGAGCACCCTGATTGAGCACGCCCATCAAGATCGTCCCCTACGACCCGTGCTGGCTCGAGATGTTCGCGGCAATCCGCGACCCGATCGCCCACAGACTCGGCTCGCTCGCCCAGCGAATCGAGCATGTCGGCAGCACCGCAGTCCCAGGCCTGCCAGCCAAGCCCATCATCGACATCGACGTGGTCATCAACACCCGTGACGACCTGCCCGCCGTCATCAAGAACCTGCGTCTCCTCGGCTACCACCACGAAGGAAACGGGAACATACCGGGGCGAGAAGCGTTCACCAGCCCTGCGGATACGCCTTCGCACCATCTCTACGCAGGCTCACCCGGCAAGACGAGCACTGGCTCGACAGCTTCGAGATCGACCCGATCGCCTGGGACGACGGCCACGACGCAATCACCAACGGCCAGTACCGCCTGTGCGCGCTGCGCGCCGCCGGGGTCCTCGCCTGCTCCGTAGACGGCCGGCACGTCCCCGACGACGCCTACTCCAGCCCGGTGCACGCCTACGAGCACGCCGGCCAGTAGTCCCCGGGTGATTTCCACCGGATTTGCCTGACCCGCACTGATACAAGCCCGTTCCGTTCGTTGATCACTTTCGCTACGGTTCGTGCGATCCTGACCGATGACGGTGTGGGGACGATCGATGTCAACCCAGATGTTCTCCGAAGACCAGTTGGAGCGGTTGCGGTCGTAACCCGACATCGGCCGGGACGACCTGATCCGGTATGTCGCCCTGACATGCCGCCCCGACCAGACCGACCAGGCGTGGTGTGTGACCGTGCTGATCAACGCTGTCGTCACCTGTTATCCACCGGGTACTACGCGCTGGCGGTGCGGCAGCTGCGCGCCACTGGCCGGGAGGTGCCTGATGAGTTGCTGGCCCACATCTTCCCGGCGCACAAGCGAGAACGCCAGCTTCTTCGGCATGATCACCGTCGAGGCGGAGCTGGACGGCGGCGGCTGGCGGCTCCTGCGTCCGATGCTGCGCAGGTGACCTCGCGGCGATCGCGGCTTGCCGACTGACCGGGGCGGCATCGGCCCAAGGGCTGGTCCCGGTTGAACCTGCTGGCGCGCTACTGGGCCATGGCACCGGAAAGTCCGGCCGGGTAACGCCGTGAGAGCTGGTCGCGGCTGGTCGTTCCGGAATGCTCGGGAAGACGATGCGGGTCTCCTGGGCGGTAAAGCCGGGCTTGCCGGGTATGGCGTGATCCGTGATCAGGCGAGGTGGTGACGGATGAGCAAAGGAGCGGGCATGGCGGGCACGGACGGGCCGGTGAGTGACGCGTTGCTGAGACTGGGCCGGCATTTGCGGCCGGGGACGGTCTCGCCGGATCTGCGGTCGTTGTACCAGGTGGGCGGCCGGCAGGCGGACGCGTTCTATCGGGATCGGTGGAGCCATGACAAGGTGGTGCGATCCACGCACGGGGTGAACTGCACGGGTTCGTGCTCGTGGAAGGTGTATGTCAAGGACGGGATCATCACCTGGGAGGCGCAGCAGACCGACTATCCGAGCGTCGGGGGTGACCGGCCGGAGTACGAGCCGCGCGGCTGCCCCCGCGGTGCGGCGTTCTCCTGGTACACCTACTCTCCGACGAGGGTGCGTTACCCGTACGCCCGGGGCGTGCTGGTGGAGCTGTATCGGGAGGCCAAGGCGCGGCTGGGCGATCCGGTCGCGGCGTGGGCGGAGGTCACCACAGATCCGGACAAGCGCCGCCGCTACCAGTCCGCCCGTGGGAAGGGCGGCCTGGTCCGCATCACGTGGGACGAGGCATGCGAGATCATCGCGGCCGCGCACGTGCACACCATCAAGACGTACGGCCCGGACCGGGTGGCGGGATTCTCGCCGATCCCGGCGATGTCAATGGCCTCGCACGCGGTCGGTGCCCGGTTCATCTCGCTGATCGGCGGCGCGATGTTGTCCTTCTACGACTGGTACGCCGACCTGCCGGTGGCCTCGCCGCAGGTGTTCGGCGACCAGACGGACGTGCCGGAGTCGGCGGACTGGTGGGACGCGGCGTACCTGATGGTGTGGGGCTCGAACGTGCCGGTCACCCGCACGCCGGACGCCCACTACATGGCCGAGGCGCGCTACCACGGGCAGAAGGTGGTGGTGCTCGCACCCGACTACAACGACGCGGCCAAGTTCGCCGACGAGTGGCTGGCCCCGCATCCGGGCACGGACGGCGCGCTGGCCATGGCGATGGGGCACGTGATCCTCAGGGAGTTCTTCGCCGAGCGTGAGAGGCGCTCCTTCGCCGATTACGTCAAGCGCTTCACCGACCTGCCGTTCCTGGTCCGGCTGCGGGAGCGGGGCGGGTCGTACGTGCCGGACAAGTTCCTCACCGCTTCCGACCTCGGTGATGACGGGCGGGAGGCGGCGTTCGCCACGGTGCTGCTGGACGCGCGGACCGGGGATCCGGTGGTGCCGAACGGTTCGCTCGCCTTCCGCCACTCCGAGCAGGGGCAGGGCCGCTGGAACCTCGACCTGGGCGAGGTGGATCCGCTGCTCACGTGCCTGGGAGGGGAGGCGGCGGCGGTGGCGCTGCCGCGCTTCGACGGTCACGGCGACGGCGTGCTGGAACGCGGGGTGCCGGTGCGGCGGATCGGCGGCCACCTGGTCACCACCGTGTTCGATCTGATGCTCGCCCAGTACGGGGTCGCCCGCGACGGGCTGCCGGGACGCTGGCCGTCCGGGTATGACGACGCGACCGAACCGTATACGCCTGCCTGGCAGGAGGCGATCACCGGGGTGCCGGCCGCGGCGGCGGCCCGGATCGCGCGTGAGTTCGCCACCAGCGCCGAGGAGTCGGGCGGCCGATCGATGATCATCATGGGGGCGGGGGCGAACCACTGGTTCCACTCCGACACCATCTACCGGGCGATGCTGGCGCTGACCACGCTGACCGGCTGCCAGGGCGTCAACGGCGGCGGCTGGGCCCACTACGTCGGCCAGGAGAAGTGCCGGCCGATCACCGGGTGGGCGCAGCTCGCCTCCGGGCTGGACTGGTCGCGTCCGCCCCGGCAGATGATCGGCACCGCCTACTGGTATCTGCACACCGACCAGTGGCGCTACGACACCTACAGCGCCGACGTCGTCTCCTCCCCGTTGGCGGAGGGCGCCTTCGCCGGCAAGTCCACCGCCGACCTGCTGGCACAGTCGGCCCGGTTGGGGTGGATGCCGTCCTACCCGACGTTCGACCGCAACCCCCTGGACCTGGCCGACGAGGCGGGCGCCGATCCGGGTCCGTACGTCGCCGAGCAGGTCGCCACGGGGCGGCTCGGCTTCGCCTGCGAGGACCCGGACGCGCCGGAGAACTGGCCGCGCGTGCTGACGGTGTGGCGGGCGAACCTGCTGGGCTCCTCGGCCAAGGGCAACGAGTATTTCCTGCGTCACCTGCTGGGCACGGACTCGGCCGTGCGGGCCGAGGAGGCCGCGCCCGAGCAGCGTCCCGGCAGCGTGGCCTGGGTGGAGGAGGCGCCGCGCGGCAAGCTGGACCTGCTGCTGTCGCTGGACTTCCGGATGACCTCCACGACGCTGTTCTCCGACATCGTGCTGCCGGCCGCCACCTGGTACGAGAAGCACGACCTGTCCTCGACCGACATGCACCCGTTCGTGCACGCCTTCACCCCGGCGATCGACCCGCCCTGGCAGACGCGCACCGACTTCGCCGCCTTCCACGCCATCGCCACGGCGTTCAGCGAGCTGGCGAAGACCCATCTCGGCACGCGTACGGACCTGGTGGCGGTGCCGCTGCTGCACGACACGCCCGACGAGCTGGCCACCCCGCACGGGCGGGTGCGCGACTGGCGCGCGACCGGCCAGACGCCCACGCCGGGACGCGACTTCCCCAAACTGGTCGCGGTGGAGCGCGACTACGGGGCCGTGGCGGAGAAGATGGCCGCGCTCGGCCCGCTGCTGGAACGGCTCGGCGCCACCACCAAGGGCCTGACGTTCGACGTGTCCGGCGAGATCGACCGGCTGGCTCGGATGAACGGCACCGCCCGCGGCGGCGTCGCCGACGGCCGGCCGTCCCTGGCCCGCGACCGCGACCTGTGCGAGGCCATCCTGGCCCTGTCGGGCACCACCAACGGCCGCCTGGCCGCGCAGGGGTTCGCCACATTGGGCCGGCGGACCGGGACGTCGTTCGACGGCCTGGCCGACGAGCACAAGCAGATCGCCTTCGCCGACACCCAGGCCCGGCCCGTCCCGGTGACCACCTCGCCGGAATGGTCGGGCAGCGAGGCCCACGGCCGCCGCTACTCGGCCTTCACCATCAACGTCGAGCACCGCAAGCCCTGGCACACCCTCACCGGCCGCCAGCACTTCTACCTCGACCACGACTGGATGCACGAGACCGGCGAAGCGCTGCCGGTCTACCGGCCGCCGCTGAACATGACCGCGCTGTTCGCCGAGCCCGGCGTGGGAGAGTCCGGCGAGGACGGCATCACCGTGCGCTATCTCACCCCGCACTCCAAGTGGTCCATCCACTCCGAATACCAGGACAACCTGCTGATGCTCACCCTGTCACGTGGCGGGCCGACCATCTGGATGAGCCCGGCCGACGCCGCCAAGGCCGGCATCGCCGACAACGACTGGATAGAGGCGGTCAACCGCAACGGCGTCGTGGTGGCCCGCGCGGTCGTCTCGCACCGTATGCCCGAAGGGACGGTGTACATGTACCACGCCCAGGAACGCGTGGTGGACGTGCCCAAGAGTGAGACCTCTGGGCTGCGCGGCGGCATTCACAACTCCCTCACCCGCCTGCTGGTCAAACCCACGCATCTGATCGGCGGTTACGCCCAGCTCAGCTTCGCCTTCAACTACCTGGGCCCGACCGGGAACCAGCGCGACGAGGTCACCGTGATCCGCCGCCGCGGCCAGGAGGTCGACTACTGATGCGTGTCATGGCACAGCTCGCCATGGTGATGAACCTGGACAAGTGCATCGGCTGCCACACCTGTTCGGTCACCTGCAAGCAGGCCTGGACGAACCGGGCCGGCACCGAGTACGTCTGGTTCAACAATGTCGAGACCCGGCCCGGCCAGGGCTATCCGCGCACCTACCAGGACCAGGAACGGTGGCAGGGCGGCTGGGAGCTGAACCGGCGCGGCCGGCTCAAGCTGAAGGCCGGCGGCCGGCTCAAGAAGCTCCTCTCCATCTTCGCCAACCCGCTGATGCCGTCCATCCAGGACTACTACGAGCCCTGGACCTACGACTACGACCGGCTCTTCTCCGCCCCCATGCAGGCCGACACGCCGGTGGCGCGGCCCCGCTCGCTCATCACCGGCGAACCCACCAAGATCAGCTGGAGCGCGAACTGGGACGACAATCTGGCCGGCGCACCTGAGCTCGCCCCCGCCGACCCGGTGCTGCGCAAGCTGTCGGACCAGGTGAAACTGGAGTTCGAACGGGCGTTCATGTTCTACCTGCCGCGCATCTGCGAGCACTGCCTCAACCCCTCCTGCGTGGCCTCCTGCCCGTCCGGAGCGCTGTACAAGCGGTCGGAGGACGGCATCGTGCTGGTCGACCAGGACCGCTGCCGTGGCTGGCGGATGTGCGTGACCGGCTGCCCGTACAAGAAGGTGTACTTCAACCACCGCACCGGCAAGGCCGAGAAGTGCACGTTCTGCTACCCGCGCGTCGAAGTGGGCATCCCGACGGTCTGCTCAGAGACGTGCGTGGGGCGGCTGCGTTACATCGGCCTCATCCTGTACGACGCCGACCGCGTCGCCGAGGCGGCCTCCGTCCCCGAGGACAAGGCCCTGTACGAGGCGCAGAAGAGCGTCATGCTCGACCCCCACGACCCCGAGGTGATCGCCGCCGCCCGCGCCGCCGGCATCCCCGAGGACTGGCTGGAAGCCGCCCGGCGTTCCCCGATCCACAAGCTGATCTTCGAATACGGCGTGGCGCTGCCGCTGCACCCGGAGTACCGCACGATGCCGATGGTCTGGTACATCCCGCCGCTGTCGCCGGTGGTGGACGTGCTGGCGGGCACCGGGCACGACGGGGAGGACGCGGGCAACCTGTTCGGCGCCATCGACGCCCTGCGCATCCCGATCGGTTATCTGGCCGAGCTGTTCACGGCCGGCGATCCCGAGCCGGTACGGGCGGTGCTGCTCCGGCTGGCCGCGATGCGCTCGTACATGCGCCGCGTCAACCTCGGCCAGGAACGAGACGAGTCGATCGCGGAGGCCGTCGGGATGAGCGGCCCACAGGTCGAAGGCATGCACCGGCTGCTGGCCCTGGCCCCCTACGGCGAGCGCTACGTCATCCCCAAGGCCCACGCCGAGCAGGGCGAGCAGCTGGAGGAGCTGGCCACCGGCTGCAGCCTGGACTACGAGGGCGGCCCCGGTATGAACGGCCCGTTCGGCGAGGCCTCCGGCACGCCCGCCCCGGTGGCGGTGGAGAACTTCCACGCCCTGCGCCAGCGGCAGGAGGGCGAGGACGTGGACGACGCCCGCGAGCTGCGCGGCCGGGTCAACCTGCTCAACTGGGACGGCAAGGGCACACCGGACGGGCTGTTCCCCGGGAGGAAGAAATGAGCAGCGATGTGCGCACCGCCCACATGGTGGCCTCGGTGCTGCTCGGCTATCCCGACGAGCGCCTGTATGACGGGCTCGGCGTGCTGGCGGAGGCGGTGAACGGACTGCCGACCGGCGAGGTTCGCGAGCGGCTGTCGGCCTTCCTCAGCCATGTGGCCGGCACCGACCGGTCCGAGCTGGCCGCACACTATGTGGCGACGTTCGACCTCAAGCGGCGCTGCTGCCCGTACCTCACCTACTACGCCTACGGCGACACCCGCAAGCGCGGCGCCGCGCTGCTGCGCTTCAAGCACGCGCTCCGCGCTGCGGGCTTCGAGCCCGCCGACGGTGAGCTGCCCGACCACCTGGCCGTGGTGTGCGAGCTGTCGGCGCGCGGCGCCGTCCGCGAGGCCCGGCGGCTGCTGACCGAGCACCGGGCGGGCGTGGAGGTGCTGCGCGCCGCGCTGGCCGAGGAGCGCTCACCGTACGCCGACGTGGTGGCCGCCGTGCTGGCCACGCTGCCCCCGGCGGGCACCCGCGAGCAGGAGGCCGCGCTGCGGCTGGCGGCGCAGGGGCCGCCCGCCGAGGCCGTCGGCCTGGAACCATACTCAATGATGGAGGCGGGCCGATGAGCGTCCTGCTGTGGGTGGTGCTGCCGTACGTGGCCATCACCGTGTTCGTGCTCGGCCACGTGTGGCGCTACCGCTACGACAAGTTCGGCTGGACCACCCGCTCCTCCCAGATGTACGAGTCACGGCTGCTGCGCATCGGCAGCCCGCTGTTCCACTTCGGCATCCTGGTGGTGGCGCTCGGTCACGTCGGCGGCCTGGTGATCCCCAAGAGCTGGACCGAGGCCGTCGGGGTCAGCGAGGAGCTGTACCACCTGTCGGCCGTCGTGCTGGGCACGATCGCGGGCATCGCCACGATCGGCGGCCTGGCCATCCTGATCTACCGGCGCCGCACCGTCGGCCCGGTGTTCACCGCCACCACCCGCAACGACAAGCTGATGTACGCCGTCCTGGCGCTCACCATCGCCCTCGGCCTGGCCGCCACCGTCATGGCCAACCTCACCGGCGGCGGCTACGACTACCGCACCACCGTCTCGCCGTGGTTCCGGTCCATCTTCACCTTCCAGCCGGACCCTACGCTGATGACGGACGTGCCCCTGCTGTTCCAGCTGCACGCGCTCAGCGCGCTGGTGCTGTTCGCGATCTGGCCGTTCACCCGGCTGGTGCACATGCTCACCGCCCCGGTGGGCTACCTGACGCGGCCGTACATCGTCTACCGCAGCAGGGACGAGAAACGCCCGGCCGCCCGGCGCGGCTGGGAGCCGTCACGCTGACCCCGCAGGAACCCTCCGGTCACCGCCGGGCGGCACGGCACAAGCCCGGAGGGCCCCTGCTTGATCAGCGGGGCCTGAACAGCGAGCGCTGATCAGCGGGCCCGCACCTGTACGCCCACCAAGGCGCGCACCGCGGTCAAGGTCAGCACGACCGCCAGCGCGGCGGTACCGGCGAGCAAGGCCAGGCCGAGCCCGTAGGAGCCGAGCCGGCCGTAAAGGAAGCCCATGACCAGCGGTGGCACGAACCCGCCCAGCCCGCCGGCCGCGCCGACCAGCCCGGTGACCGAGCCCACCTGGTCGGCCGGGGCGGCCTGGGCCACGAGCGCGAAGGTGGCGCCGCTGCCCGCGCCGAGCGCCGCCGCCATGGACAGGAACGCGACCGTGCCCACCGGCATCAGGGCGGGCGTCAGCGCCTGGACCGCCGCCATGACGATGACCACGACGAACACCCCGGCCAGGACGGGGACGGGGCCGATCCGGTCCGACAGCCACCCGCCGAGCGGGCGCATCAGCACCGCCAGCACCACGAACCCGGCCATCCGGTAGGCCGCATCAGCCTGCTCCAGGCCGTACCCGGTCTGCAGATAGGCCGGCAGGTAGACGGAGAAGGCGACATAGCCGCCGAAGGCGACCGCGTACAGCAGGCACGCCTGCCACGTGATCGGCAGCCTGGCCGTGGCCGCCAGCCGCGCGATCAACGGCTGACCCGGCGTGCTACGCCCGGGAGCGTCCCGCAGGACCAGCCACGAGATGGCCGCGTAGAGCGCCAGCACGACCGCCGTGATGACGAACGGGGCCGCCGCACCGCCGCTGTCGACCAGATGGACGGTGGTCAGCGCACTGATGGCGGTGCCGCCCATGCCCGCGCCGAAGACCCCCACCGCCAGCCCGCGCCGGTGCGGCGGGAACCACGCGCCCACGAACGGCACCCCGACGGCGAAAGCGGTGCCGCCGATGCCGAGGAAGAACCCGCCGATCAGCAGAGCGGCCAGCGAGCTCTGCCCCGCCACACCGATGAACAGCACCGGCACGATCGTGGCGGCCGACACCAGCGGGAACATGACCCGGCCGCCGTAGCGGTCGGTCAGCGCGCCCACGGGGATCCGTCCCAGCGAGCCGACGATCACCGGCACCGCGACCAGCAGCGCCTGCTGCGCCGCCGGCAGGCCGAGCAGCTGCTTGAAACGCGGGCCGAGCGGGCTGAGCAGCGCCCAGGCCCAGAAGTTCAGCGCGAACCCCAAGGTCGCGCACGCCAGCATCATCCACGGCGTACGCGCCGAGCCCACCGGGTCCATCAGGCCCGTACCAAAGCCTCTCCTGGCCATCATGAGTCCGTCTCCTTCACCCATCCACGCGCGCCTGTCCACACCGATAGATCACTCCCTGGTCCGGCTACCCACAAGTCGAACCGGGACGCGTGCCCCGCTACCGACAGCCGCAGAGTGCCAGGCCAGGCCGCGCAGACCGCTCTGGAGACAGGAGCATGGCTGGCCCGGTTGCCGGGCGGCCACCTCACAGACGTTCGACCATGATGGCCGCAGCATGCTCTTTGCCGTTGGGATCCGTCAGTTCGCCGACCCGGGATTCCAGAAAGCGTTCAAAGAGCGACGCCGTCAAGAAATCGAAGTCACGCCCGGTCGAGCTGCGCAGGCGTTACATGGCCGCCTACGGCATGCTGTGCGGCAGGCTCACCGCGGCCGGTGGCGCCGCTGCCGTTCACTCTGGCGATGAGCGGTGGACGGCACTCCGCGTGGGCGTTTGGCTGTCGGCCGGCGGCTACCTGTGGCTGGGCGGATGGCCTGCCCCGGCGCCGGGGCGGGGCAGACCACCGCAGCGCGCGCAGCAGGGGTAGCCGCGCTAGGCGTTGCTGCGGGTGCAGGTGACGTCCTTGCTGGGCAGGACACCGTCGATGAGGTAGCGGCTCACGTTGGTATCGACGCAGGTGCTGCCCGCCACGAGATAGACGGTGTGGCGGTAGGCGCCTTTCAGCGTGATCATGCGGGAGCCGGTCAGTGCCCGGTGCATGGCCTGCTGGCCCGGGTAGGGCGTGGCGGGGTCGCCGGCGGCGCCGACGATCAGCGCGGGTACGGCGTTGCCGATCGTGGTGGCCGGTTCGAGCGGCTTGACCAGCCAGAACGCGCACGGGGGGATGTTGCGGGCAAGCGGCCCGAACAGCGGCTCCGCCGTGCGATGGCGCTGGATGTCGCGGTAGTAGACCAACGGATCACGAGGTGCGGCCCGGTCACCGCACAGGATCGCCGTTCCGGCCCGATCTGACGCGTCGCCGGCGCCGGTGAAAACGCCGTCGAGGAACTGCTTCAACGAGGCGGGGGGCGGCGTCGCGCCGGCTCGGCTCAGCGCGCGGGCCTCCTCGGCGAGAGTGGCGTAGGACTGCGGGCTGTCGCTGTAGAGGCGAAGGAACAGCCAGTAAGGCACGATCTGGGCGTCAACGCGATATCCGCCGATCTTCACGGACCGCCGGTTGATCTTGTCTACGGTCGCCAGCACGGCGTCGCGTGTCATGCACCGACCTTGTGGGTTGGCGTCGGATGGGTGAAGCGCCTCGGCGCCCACCGCGCCGGTGTCGACGAGCCAGGCGACGACGCGCGCTGATGGCGCGGTCGCCGAGTCGGGAAAGCCCTGATGAAGGACCGCCACGTCGAGATGGTCAAGGGTGCCGGCCGTACCGATCAGAGCGCGATGTACCGACCGCCTGGACGAGCAAGGTTCGGCGAGCGGGAAGCCGGACGCCGTCCGCGCCCTGGCCGGCACCGAGAGCATCCAGCCGACTGACCGGAACATTTGTACAAGATACCGGCGCGTACCGACGGCGACAGTAGGCCCATGATTATTTCCCTGGGGCTCGATGACCCCGCTGTTTCGGCGACGCCGACCTGCGGTTTCCGCACCGGCAGGCTGATGTGAGCCGCGCGGCACGGCGCCGGCGGCGCCTCTTGATCGCCTCGGCTGTCCTCTTCGTCGTCGTCGGATTGCTTCTCGTGAACGCGGAGGTGGTGACGCGGCAGAGCGCCAAGGCCGGCGGGAATCCGACCCTGCCCCTCGACGGCGGGAACATCTACGTGCGTCAGGACGGCCCCCCGATGCCCCGGCACTCGTGCTGATCCACGGGCTCGCCGCGTCGACCCGCTCGTGGGACGCGCTCGTTCCGCTGCTGACCAGGTCCCATCGCGTCATCCGGATCGACCTGCTCGGGCACGGCCAATCGGCCAAACCGGCCGGCGGCGGCTACGAGATGCCCGGGCAGGGACGCCGGGTCGGTGAGGCGATGGACCGGCTCGGCGTCGAACACGCCGTCGTGGTCGGCCACTCCACCGGTGGCGCGGTCGCCACCGCTCTCGCCGAGCAACGACCCGACCTGGTGACCGCATTCGCGATCATCGACACCGCACCCCGCCTGAACGCCGCCGTCTCAAGCGGCTTCGTCGGCGGGCTCCTGGATGACCCCGTCATCGGGCAGCTGCTGTGGCGGCTTCGGACCGACAGCCTGATCCGCAACGCCGCGAGCACCGCGTTCAGCCGCCCCGGCTACAAGGCCCCACAGGCGGTCGTGGACGACGCGCGCGGCATGACCTACCACGCCTTCATCGCGACATCGCAGTCCGGCGACGACTATGTGAACCAGCGCGCGCTCCCCGATCGGCTGACTCCCTCGGCAAACCGCTGCTAGTGATCTTCGGTGAGGACGACCAGAGATGGCGATCCTCCTCCGCCGCCGAATACCGCGCCGTTCCGGGCGCGAAAGTCGAGCTGCTGCCCGGTATCGGGCACACGCCCATCCTCAAGGACCCGCCGCGGACCGCCGCGCTTCTTCTGGCCTTCACCGCGAGCACACCGCCCAGGCGCACTGAACGAGCTGATGCGCCCATGGCGGGTCCCGGTGCCGCCGACATAGTTGCCGCATCAGGCAACGTTCGCCCCCATATTGGGTCTCGTGGTGTTCTTCGTTAGCGTTTCCGAGTTGTTGTCATCGAGGTGAGACGTCCGTTGACGCCGTGTCGGAGAACTCGAAGCGACGATCAGAGGTCAGGGGCGCCAGCCGCGTTCGACTGACCGGCGGCAACGTTCGGGGTTGTCGCCTGCGCCGGTGAACAGGGCGGTCAGCAGCGGTACGCCCGGGGCCAGCGCCTGATGGTGCAGGGGGCCGGTGGCGACCAGGGATGCCAGTCCATGTCCGATGATCCAGCTCTGCGTGGCCAACTCCAGCGGGTCGATGTCGTCGCCAAAGCGGCCGGTGGCCGTGGCCCGTTCGACGGCCCGGACCAGACAGTGCAGCGTGTCGTCCGCGGCCTCGGCGTTCTCTAGTTCGAACCCGGCGTCGAACATGACCCGGTAGAGATCGGGACTTGCCAGCGCGTTGGACAGGCCACAAGATCCCTCAAACGGCGCGTCATCACACGGATCCGACGAGCGGCAGACACGCGCTCCGATGGCATGGACGGCCGCTGGTCCGTCACCGCCTGAGTGGGCGTCGGCCCCGCCACTCGCGTTCAGGACGCGGAGCAGGGCCGACGGGCGCGGGTGGTCAGCGGAGGTGGGTGTCGTGCGTCTCACCAGTGGGGTGGCGCGGGGGGTGGAGGGCGGTGGTGAAGGATTCCAGGGCCGCGGCGACGGCGTGCGGTGCCTCCAGGGGCAAGAGGTGGCCGCTGGCGGGGACCACCTGGAGCGTGGCGTGCGGGATGTGCGGGAGCAGGTGGTGGCGCAGGACGGCGGCGGGTTCGACCTTGTCCTGCTCGCCTGCCAGGACCAGGACGGGGACGTCGATCGCCCCTGCGAGCTGCGTGATGTCCAGGGCTATGCCGTGCTGTGGCCAATGCCTGCGGGCGGGGTCGTCCGCGGCCAGGCTGTCGCGCACCGCGGCCTCCCGGGCGGACTCGGTCAACGCGCTCGCGGTCAGGACATGGTCCAGCGCCTGCCGCACACTGCCCGCCGAGTCGTAGGCGTGAGCAAGGAACTCGCAGTAGTCGGCGGTCACAGAAGCCGGCGGCTGCGGCGGAGCCGGGGCGAGCAGGACGAGCCCGGCCAGACCCGAAGGCCGGCGTGCGGCAGCCAGCTGGCAGACCTTCCCGCCCATCGAGTGGCCGACCAGCACGAAGCTGTCGAGCTCCAGCCCGGCCACCAGATCGAGCAGGTCGTCAGCGAGTTGGTCCAGGTGGTACGGGCCGGGCAACTGCCGTGCGGCGCCCCAGCCGCGCTGGTCGTAGCGGACCGTGCCGCGCTCGTCCGGCAGCTGCTCCAACACCGCGTCCCAGGTGCGGGCGGAGCCACCCCAGTAATGCGCGAACACCAGCGTGGGACCAGTCCCTTCCCGCCGGTGCACACCGAGCCGCCCGCCGGTCACCGCCACGCTCATACTTGTGTTTTCCGTCGTCATTGGTGCCTCTCCTGACTCGGGCCGGTGATCGGCGGCGCGCCGTGCCGGTCCCAATTCAGGTCACCCGAACAGGATGACCGGCACAGACGTTACGGTTGACGTCCGGTTCGGGGCACGGTGGAAAGAGGCGTGGTGCTAGTGGAAAACGGTCAGCCTTCCGAGGTGCGGCAGCTGCGCTACACCCCCGGCGCAGGGTCGAGGTTCGGCGTCGAGGTGCTCAGCTTCGCCCGGCTGCGGCGGATGGACCCCGCCCGGCTGCGGACCCGCCCACAGCGTCCGGACTTCCACGTCCTGGCACTGGTCCGGTCAGGGACGGGCGGGCACAGCGCCGACTTCGTCGAGCACCGGCTGCGACCGCGCGACGTGGTGTGGATCCGCCCCGGCACCGTGCACCGCTGGAACGACGTGGAACGGGTGGACGGGCCGCTGGTGCTGTTCGAACCGGGCTTCCTGCCCACCGACCCGCTGGCCACTGCCTCGGCAACGTCGGGCCCGATGTCCTCAGGACCTGCACTCGGCTGGAGCGGTGCGAACTGGCAGCTGGACGAACGGTCCTGGCCGGCGGCCGTCCGCGCGGGGCAGCACCTGGCGCACGAGCACCGGCTGGCCGTGACAGCTCCCCGACCGACGTCTGCAGCCGTGCTCACCCACCTGCTGTCGGTGCTCGTCCTGCATGTGCGACCCGACCAACCCGACACGCTCGGTGCGCCCGACACAGTGGACCAGGAGACCTTCGCCCGCTACCGGATCGCGGTCGAGGAGCGGTTCGCCACCCAGCACCAGGTCGCCGACTACGCCCGCGCGCTCGGCTACGACCGGCGCACCCTGACCCGCGCCACCCGGGCCGCCACCGGGCTGGGCGCCAAACAGTTCCTCGACCAGCGCATCATCCTGGAGGCCAAACGCCTGCTCGCACACACCGACCTGCCCGCGGCCCGCTGCGCGCAGCGGGTCGGCTTCACCGACGCGGCCAACTTCACCGCCTTCTTCCAGCGCCAGACCGGTCTCTCACCCAGCCGCTGGCGCGCCGAGCGCAGCGGCCGCTGAACCTGGGCGCGAACTCTCGGGAAGCTGGGTGAGGTGCGGTTTCGATCTCGTGGCTGAGGCGGCCATTCGGACCGTCGAGTGATCGGCCGCCCGGCGGCCCGAACGGTCGGACCCACGCTCCGCCCTGCTGCTCCTGACCGACGACGCCGCGTGGGTCCTCGCGGACCCTACGTGCCGCGCTCGAACGCGACCAGATCGGCACACCTGCCGGCTGACCTGACGTCGGTCGGGTGAACCGCGTCCCGTGCACTGGTTCTCCGGAGGTGGCGCCCAGCCGTGTCAGGTGCCGCGGCAAGCGGTTGCCGCGGTTCCCGGCCCATGACGCGTGGCCGCACTCCGCGGTGAGGCACCAGCACACTGCTGCGGTATCGGTGGCCGAAGCGTCCAAGGCGCCACTCAACAGGGCGTCTTGGCGATCTCGATGCGATCGCTGTCATGGTCGGAGAGGAATGCCGCCAGTTCCTGGCCCTGCTCGGCCACGGAGGTGTGTTCGGCTCGGGAGAAGCGGCGCAGCGGGGTGACGGTCACGGTGCCGGCCTTGACGCTCCAGGTCGCGGCCCCCCGGCCGTCAACCAGGACCACGCGGGCGCCGGTGACCGACAGGCCGCGGTGGGCGTCGTCGATGAGCCGGCTGCGGTCGTGGTAGCCGAGGATCGCGTTGTCGAACGCCGGCAGGAACCTTACTGGAGCGGGGGTGCCGGGGTCGGGGCGCGGGGCGTCGGGAAGGTCCAGTAGTTCCCGGCCTCGCTCGTCGCGGAAGGACACGAGCTCCTCGCGTACCGCCGCGACCGCGGCCGGCAGCCCGGCGAGGCCGCACCAGGCGCGCAGATCGGCTGAGGAGGCGGGGCCGAAGGCGGCCAGGTAGCGGCGCACCAGCGCTGCGCCGACCGGGTCGGTGCCGTCCGGGGCCGGTGGGTCGATCTCGCGTCCCAGCCAGGACGAGAGCAGGACGTTGCGCACTCCGGCCTTCGTGCGCCACAGTCCGCGCGGTGGCCGCTGGGCCATCGGGACGAGGGCGGAGACAAGCATCTCGCCCAAGGCCCGCGGTGCCGGGGTCGGCCAGCGGTCGGCGAGGGCGCGGGTGAGTTCGGCCATCGAGTGGCAAAGGCCGTCGGCCATGACCGCCCGGCCCGCGGCGGCGAGTTCGTCGAGGTCCACCCCGTCGAGCTCACGGCGGTAGGTTCCGAGCACCCGCTGGCGCAGCATGGTGTCGTGGCGGACGCGCCAGGCCAGGGCGTCGTCAGCGGCGACCAGGTGGACGGTGCGGCGCATCAGGTGCGTTCGGACGACCTCACGGTCTGCCAGCGCCTCGTCCAGTTTCTCGGGCCTGAAGGCGTGCAGCCTGGACCACAGGCCGATGAAAGGCTCCTGAGGTTCTTGCGCCTGCATGCCGCACAGGTGGGCCACAGCGTCACGGACCAGTGTGTCCGTGCGCTCGAGCAGGTACTGGCGGGCGAGGGTCGCGCGGTTGAGAGCGCGTACGTTGAGGACGGTCATGGGTGCTCAGGCCGCGGCGCGCTCGTCAACAGGACGGCGGCGCAGGACAGGCCGAGTGACGGAGGGCGGCGTGTAGGAGACGTCCAGGGGGCTGATGTCGGTGCCGGGCGGGACGATCGCGTCGATCCGGTCCAGGACGCCGTCGTCGAGTGTGAGAGTTGCACCCGTGATCAGGTCGTCCAGTTGCTCCATGGTGCGCGGGCCGATGATCGCGGATGTGACGTCCGGATGGCTGGTGGCAAAGGCCATGGCCAGGTGGGTGAGGGACATTCTGGCTTCGTCGGCGACAGGCAGGAGCTGTTCGACGGCGTCAAGCTTGCCCTCGTCGGTGAGGTGCTTGGGGACCCACCGCATGCGGGCGTTGTTCTGCGGCGCGGTGCCCTTGCGATAGCGGCCGGTGAGCAGGCCCATGGCCAGCGGGCTCCACACAAGGACGCCCATGCCGTAGCGGCGGCAGGTCGGCAGGATCTCCCGCTCGATGCCGCGGTTGAGGATGGAGTAGGTGGGCTGCTCGGTGCGCAGCCGGTGCAACGCGCGCTGCTGGGACACCCACTGGGCCTCGACGATCTGTGAGGCCGGCAGGTTGGAGGAGCCGATCGTGCGGACCTTCCCGGCGCGTACCAGGTCGGTGAATGCGGAGAGAGTCTCCTCAATGTCCGTGTGCGGGTCGGGGTGGTGGATCTGGTAGAGGTCGATGTAGTCGGTCTGCAACCGTCGCAGTGAACCCTCGACCGCGGCCATGATCCAGCGGCGTGAGCTGCCGCCGCGGTTGGGGCCCTCGCCCATTGGGCCGTTGAACTTGGTGGCCAGCACCACCTCGTCGCGGCGCCCCTTGAGGGCCTTGCCGACGATCTCCTCGGTCTCGCTGCAGCCGTACACGTCGGCGGTGTCGACGAAGTTGATGCCTGCGTCCATCGCCCGGTGAATCATGCGCACGCAGTCGTCGTGGTCGGGATTGCCCATCTTGCCGAACATCATGGTGCCCAGGCAGTAGGCGCTGACCTCGATGCCGGTACGTCCCAGCTGTCGCATTCGCACGGTGACCCGTTTCCTTCCGGTTCGCTACCCTTGGGCCGCCGCAGGGACGCGGCGGCCCAGGCCGATCTTCTGTTCCTGGCCGGGCTGGATCAGCCGTTATACGGAGCGGTGACGTCCAGGACCCAGGTCACGCCGAAGCGGTCGGTGAGCATGCCGTACAGCGACGCCCACTGCGCCGCCTCCAGGGGCCGCACCACTGTCGAGCCCTCCGCCAGCTTCTGCCACAGGGCGCTGATCTCGTCGGTGTCATCGCCACGCACGGAGACGAAGAACGGGTTCTCACCCTGGTTCCAGGGCAGCTGGGAGGGCACGTCGTAGGCCATGACGTGGAAACCGTTGTCGCCGACCACCTCGCCCCACATCACCCAGTCCGCCTCGTTCTCGTTCTGCACATTGCCGGCGTCCTTGTACGTGACGGTGACGGCGCGTCCGCCGAAGACGGACTGGTAGAAGTCCAGCGCATCACGCGCGGCGCCCCGGAAGTTCAGGTGGGTGGTGGTAGTGACGGACATGGCCGGCTCCTTGCCTTCGGTTTGACGGGGGTGCGCAGCTGCAACGACAGGGCCCACGGGCGCGGCGACCCATGGCCAGGGGCAATGCCTCCTCAGCGGCTCTGGTATCCACCATTCCGCAGGTAGCGGACAGGTTGTGTCCTGTACTGCGGAGCAGAATGATGAGCATGCAAAAAACGTCCTCGCGCTGCTCTCACTGCTTCAGACGCGCCGTCGACCGCATACGCCCCCGCACACCCACCGGTCCGCGCTTCACCCCGCGCGAGTTCCCCGGAGGCGACGTATCCGCCTTCATCGTCGGCCGATTCCGAGGCACCGACGGCACCACCACCGACTGGCCCTGCCACGGCGAAGTCGTCCTCAATCTCCCCGCTACGGCCGTAGCCCCCTTCGTCCAGGACGGAATCGTTGAAGAACTCGGCCCCGACCGCTGTCGGCTCACCCTCGGCTCCTGGTCATGGACCGACCTGGCCGCCGCAATCGGCCGCTTCGACACCGACATCGAAGTCATCGGCCCGCCGCAGCTGACCACCGCGTTCGCATGCCTCGCCGCACGCTACGCCAACGCCGCAGGCATCACCCACCCGACGCAGGCGCCAGACACCGACACCTCGCGCTGACACACAATGGCGCCACCTGCGACGCCCAGTACCCCTTCAGCGTGGGCGCCTTCGGGGCCAGCCCGTACCGGGCCAGTCCGGTCATCCGCGCGGCCGGGACCCGCCTGACGTCGACGTGCCCGTACGCCGTCTGCGAGCGCGCCCCGTACTCGGTGAAGTGCTCGTCGTCGATCGAGCTGCTCGGCGACGCACCGCACCACGAAGGCCGGGACCGCCGTGGGGTCCTCGCTCAGGAGCGTGCCGAGCATCCGCACCATCCCCACTGCACCGCCCACCTTATCTTGAGCTTGAACATCGATCATGGCTGTGAGCTGCGATGATCTGAAGTGGACAGTGTCGTCGACGGAACCTGGCGGCCTCGCCGTCAGCACGGGCCGATAAGGGATGCCGGTGGCCTCGGTGATCAGGTGGTGTTTGCTGCCGGCCCGTCCTCGATCGGCTGGCGCGGTCGGTGGCCGACGCCCACGACATCACGAAAGAACTGACCGCTCGCGCGGTGAAGCTCAACTTGGGCGGGTCGATCCATGATCCGACCGATCCGATGGGCAAGTTGTTGTCCACCGTGTTGGCGATGGTCGCGGAGTTCGAGGCGGACCTGGCGCGGATGCGGACCCGCGAGGGCATGAAGATCGCCAAGGCCAAAGGACGGCTGCGCGGCAAGAAGCCGAAGTTGAACGCGCGGCAGGAAGCGCATTTGGTGGCGCTGCACAAGGCAGGCGAGCACACCAGCGCCGAGCCGGCCAAGCTGTTTGGAGTGGCCCGCTCGACGGTGTATCGGGCAGACGAGCGGGCGGCGGGGAACAAGGCTCCATCAGGGGGGCTGACCGGGGCGGTCAGCCGGCCGGCGGATCGCCGCTACGAGCGCGCTTCGATCCGCTCCATATAGTCCCGAATGATGGAGACGTACTCGCGGCGAAGCGGTTCCTCCTCGAGATAGCCCATGTGGGCGGCGCCGGACTGCGTGACATGCTCGGAATCCGGGATGCGGCCGGCGATATCCGCGAGATGCGAGGGAACGCATTCGTCGAACTCTCCGCCGAGGACCAGCGTAGGAACTCGAATCCGTTCAAGCCTGTCGAAGATGTCCCAATCCTTGAGGGCTCCCGTCACGTGGCAGTCCGCCTGACCGATCATCGTCCGGAACGTGATCAAGCTCATGAGATCCGGGTCGAGGCTCACCGAAGAGGTGCGCACGACACACGCGCATGTACTCGCCCTGGGCGACCCAGTAATCCGGATCATCCGTCTCTCCTCGCAGCTCACGGCCGTAGGTGCGGTCCAGGACATCGCCCGGTAGCTTCGCCAGTAGATCTCGTACCTCTTCTTCGAACCGGGGGACGCTGGCCAGTCCGTTGGCGCAGATCAGACTCGTCCATTCGGGCGCGCGCTCGGCGGCGTACTGCAGCCCGAGCATGGCTCCCCAGGAGTGGCCGTGGACGTGAGGTCGTTCCAGGCTGAGACCTCCGATGACCGCGCCGAGTTCGTCGAGGAAGCGATCCACCGTCAGCAGCGAGGCGTCGTCGATCCGATCCGAACGCCCCACCCCGAGCTGGTCGTACCAGATGACTTCGCGTTCCAGGGCGAGCGGTTCAAACGCCTTGAACAACAAGGTCGCTCGGATAGCCCGGCCCGCCGTGAACAAGCAGAAGCGGCACGCCGCCGCTGCCCATTCTGCCGTGTGTGCCATGCGGCGGGCGGTGTCAGAGCGGCTCGCCCAGCGGGCCGTACTCGGCTTCGAGCGCGACCGCCCAGTGCGCGGCGAAGTCGGGCTGCGTGCCGTCCGCGTCGGTGAAGCTGCCCCGGATCGTCGGTGGCATGCCCCAGAAGGAAGCGGCACCGGATAACCAGCCGTCGGCGTGGCCGGCGGTCATCGCCGGTGCCGCCGCAGGAGGCACCGGACCGGTGAACCTGCCTCCTGGGACGACCCCGCCCCCGTGGCCGAGGCCCGATGGCCGACCACTGGGAACCTCTGGGACGATCACCGCGTGACCGAGCCGTGTCCTGGGTCATCTTGGACGACGGAACCGTCGACATCTGCAGGCTTGTAGTGCACCCACGCGCGCGCACCGACGAGGACTAGCCTCCACCCTGCTCGACGCGCTCCACACCCAAAACCCCACACACCGGACCGTGGTAACCCTACGTCCAAGAAGTCCCTGCCGCTCGACGGCCCACGCCAGCCGTATTCCGGTGGCACCCCTTGTCGGGTCTGCCCCTTGGCGGTGGGCAGACCCAGACAACGGTCGAGGGTCAGGAAGTCTGACCGGTCGGCATGATCGTGACCTGCTGGAGGTTCACCCGCGGCGGCAGCGCGGCGAGGAAGCCGATGGTCTCGGCGACGTCCTGCGGCGTGAGCCACTCGATGCTCTCCTTGGCGCCGGCCAGCCATGCCAGGGCGCCCTCATCGGTGACGTGACTCTGTAGCTCGGTGCCGACGATGCCCGGCTCGATCGCCGCCACGCGGACCTTCTTCGGGCCCAGCTCCACGCGCAGGTGACGGGAGAGATGAGTGACGTACGCCTTCGTGGCCGTGTAGACCGCGAAGTTCGGGAAGATGTTCTGCGCCGCGATCGACGAGGTGTTGATCAGGTCGCCGACACCGCGCTCTCCGGCCGCCTTGACCAGCTGCGGGATGAAGGCGCCGACGACGTTCATCAGGCCGGTGATGTTCAGGTCGATCTGGTGCTGCCACTGGTCGGTGGCCAGCTCCTCGATCGGGGCGGGCAGCATGACACCGGCGTTGTTGAAGACCAGGTCGGCGCCGCCCAGCTCGGCCGCGACCCGGTCGGCCGCGCCCTGGACGGCCGCCTTGTCGGTCACGTCCGCGGCGATCGCCGTAGCGCCGCCGCCGTTCTTCTCGATCCGGGCCGCCAGCTCCTGGAGCCGCTCGGCCCGCCGAGCCAGCAAGACGACGTGCGCGCCGAGCTCGGCCAGCTTCTCGGCGGACGCCTCGCCGATGCCGCTGGAGGCGCCGGTGACGACCGCGACGCGGCCCTGAAGCGGCTTGACGGTGGTCTGTGTGGACATGGTGTGTACCTTTCGAACGAAATCTTTTCCGAGGGGCCGGGCTTCCCGGCGCACCTCCAGCACACCGGGTCCGTGTCCCCTTCGGAGCGCCATAGCTGGCCTTGCTCAGGCAGGTACTGGCAGGGCCACTTTCGCGAAGGACAGGTCGGGTCGGCTCGTTCACACTGGACTCATGGACCGCAGTAAGGAGATCGCCGACTTCCTCCGCTCTCGACGTGCTGCGATCACCCCCGAACAGACAGGGCTCGACTTGGACGGACGGGTGCGTCGCGTGCCCGGACTGCGCAGGGACGAAGTGGCACGTCTCGCCGGAGTGAGCACCGAGTACTACACGCGCCTGGAGCAAGGACGGGTCGGCACTCCGTCGGCCGAGGTCGTGGAAGCCCTCTGCCGTACCCTCCGGCTGGATGCGTCGGAGCGCGAGCACCTCACCGATCTGCTGCTGCGCAATCCCCGCACGGCCCGGCGTGCGCCCGCCAGGCCCCAGCGGGTGCGTCCCGGCCTGTACCTGATGCTGGACACCCTCAGCCATGTGCCGGCGTTCATCCTCGGCCGCCGCACCGACGTACTGGCGGCCAACCAGCTCGCCAAGGCCGTCCTCACCGACTTCGACGCCCTGCCGGCGACCCGGCGCAACCTGGCCCGCTACTACCTCCTGGATCCGCAGGCCCGGGAGCGGGTGGGCGACTGGGAGAAGATCGCCGCGGAGACGGTGGCCATGCTGCGCCTCGAAGCCGGTCGCTACCCCAACGACCGCCAGTTGGCCGACCTCGTCGGAGAGCTCACGCTGCTGTCGCCTGAGTTCTCGGGATGGTGGAACGATCACCGGGTGCTGCGCCGCACTCACGGTGCCAAGCACTACTTCCATCCGGTCGTGGGCGAGATGCATTTCTCCTACGAGTCCTTCCAGGTCCCCGGCGACGCGGAGCAGACGCTGTGCGTCTACAACGTTGAACCCGGCTCCGACAGCGCCAAGGCCCTGCAGTTGCTGAGCAGCTGGACAGCGCCGGAGATCGCCGCAGCCGACGCCCCGCCCGTGCCCTGAGAGCCGTGTCACAATCGGGCTCGTGCGGCACGGCGCTCGGCATGAGGTCATGTCCGATCCTCGCGTTGTAGGCGCATGACGAAGGCGGCCGTCCGATCGGGGGCCGCCTTCCTCGTATCCGGGAGCAGGTGCGAGAGCGAGGGGGGTGCCGTCGTCCCATCCACCGCCGACACAGGACTGGATGACCTTTCACCCGGTCGCCGCGGTCATCGTTGCCTACACCCGCTACGCCGCCCACGCCGGCGTCCTCCGGTGCTACGGCCTCCGGCGAGTCTTGGCTGGATGCTATAGCCGACAAGATTTCTCTCGAGATCTCCTGCTTCCCGTTCCGGTCAGCCTGGGCCCATCGCTGCGGCCAGGGGTCGTGGTCATATCCGGCCGAAATTCCCGCTAAGCGATGAGGCGCTGGTCAGCGGGGCTCATCCCTGATAGTCCAGCCGTGTTTGGCGATGAGCTTGGACAGCGCGTTGCGCAGTTGGTTGACGCGTTCATGTGTGTCGGGGCCCTGGATGCCGATGGTGAGGGCTGAGTCGGTGGCGTAGTAGGTGGTGCGGCACCCCTCGGCGGCGACCCGGGCCGCAGCGTGGATCCGGCCCCGGAGCCGGATGAGCTTGCGCTGGTCGGTTTCGCGGTCCAGGCCGTCGATAGTGAGGTAGCACAGGAAGGGGCCCGGAACGGTGAGTGGTCCGTCGGGTAGCCCGGTCTCGAGCGCTTCACGGATTTTCGCTCGGTCGGAGCTGCGCATCGGGCGGCGGCCGAGCCAGTTGGGCCAGCCGTCCTGGCGTTGAGGAACGGTGTAGTCGGGAGCTGCAGCCTCGGCCCCGGCTGGGGAGGAGGCGGCGGACTGGTGGTCAGCATTGTCCATGGCGTGGCGTTGTCAGATGTCGTGTTCGATCACCGCGCGCGGTGGCGGGATGCGTTCGGCGGCGATGCTCCGGTCGATTTTGGTGTGGGGACATGACGGGCCGTGCGCGGTGAACGCCGCTCCCGTCTCGGCGCTCATGATCGGGAAGAACTGCTTGGCTTCCGGGGACTGTCCTGAGGTGACCCAGGCGTACGCGGGGCCGTCGCGCAGGGCGCGGTGGATCAGGCGGCGGCCGAGCCCTTGGCGTTGCCATTTCTGGTCGATGGAGATCTTGTTGATGCTGCCGCAGCGGCAGGCGTCGCAGACCTGCCAGACGAGGCGGGCGATGTCGTAATCGCCGGGATCGTAGACGTAGATCTCGCGCAGGCCGGCCGGAAGTGCGGGCGGGTGGTAGACGAAGCGCGACGGGGCGTGCGGCGTGGTGATGCGGTTCCACCACCAGCGCAGGCGGGACACCCGCTGGACGCGAATCGGGCTTCGGTCACGAGGCATGCGATCACCCTGCAGGCGGTGTGAGGTCGTGGTCAGTGTCGTCGGCGGCCGGGGTCGTGCTCGGCCAGTGCGGCGGCGACGGCTTCGGTGCTGGGCTGGACGTAGATGCCGAGGGTACGCAGGTTCCGGTGGCCGGACAGGATCATGAGCATGGAAGCCGACCAGCCGTCCTCGCCCAGGTGGGTCAGCCGGGAGTGGCGCAGTTGGTGGAGGGTGTAGCCGGCGCCGGCCGGGTCCAGGCTGATGGTGGCCTGCTTGAACAGGTACTCGGCGCGCTCATACGTTCAGTCGTCGTCTTGCTGATCCCTCTTTCGGGCCTCGTTCTTGCCGGCGGCCAATTGAGCCCGGCGATCGAAGTCGCCCTGGGAGCTGTCGATGTAGGGGGATCTTGGCGGCCGCGGATTGGATGCGGGCGCCGGCTTCCCTGTCCATCGATGCGTGCTTGCTCATGCTTCCAGGGGACTGCGACGACGCGGACGCCGTACCTAGCCGCGAGCGGGTCCGCATACGGGCTGACGATCACCATGGCCAGCGAGGCTGGCAGCGTCCGCAGCCCGGCGGCCAGGATCAAAGTGCCTTGGACGTGGACGAAGAACTGGGAGAGAAGAACGACGACCCCATCAGCCGTCCGGCAGCTCGG
This sequence comes from Streptosporangium brasiliense, assembly GCF_030811595.1. Classification (NCBI taxonomy): domain Bacteria; kingdom Bacillati; phylum Actinomycetota; class Actinomycetes; order Streptosporangiales; family Streptosporangiaceae; genus Streptosporangium; species Streptosporangium brasiliense. Next base: position 6,825,158 of record NZ_JAUSRB010000002.1, on the reverse strand, counting down.
CGGGCTGGGGCGAGCTGCCGGCGATCCACTCGGAGGAACCGGGCCGCAGCCTTCCGCGGCCCCCGGCAAGGCGGTGTCCACCTCGTAGAGGGACAGGCTGGTGGAGAGCGGCCAGGAAGGCGGCCAGGGCCGCGGTACGTCAGTCACCAACTCAACTAAAGAGACATCTGTACATGTCTAACGGCAGATGTGGCGGCCTTCTCCTGCACGTCAGGGTGAGGGCATGTCATTGATCAACATCACTCCCACGTCGGTTCACCACAATGCCTGGTTCCCCGGGCGTTTCCTCGGAGGTGGCGCCCTGGTGCTCGGGCCGCTCCTGTGGTTCGCCGGGTTGACGCTGCGCCACCTGGCGACAAGCACGGCGGAGTTCACGCCGGAGCAGCGGGCGTCCTTCGCCACGCAGCCGTTCGCCGCGCCGGAGCAGTTGGCCGCCTACGCCGTTAACCCGGGGCTGGCTACGGCTGGGTACGCCCTTTACACGGCGGGCGCCATCGTGCTGTGCCTGGCGATTGTCGTGCTGGCCCGGGTGGCTGCCGCGCGCTCCCCCTGGGCGGCCCGGCTGGGTGGCGCGCTGGTGGTCGTGGGGTTGTTCTCGCGCCTGTACTGGGCGGGAGTGGACGAGACGGCCCTGCGGCTCATCGGGACGCTGGGGCTGGAGCGGACGACCGAGATCGTGATGGACTTGTACGTGGACATCTCCTACGGGCCCTGGCGGGTTCCGGTCTCGGCGGCCTTCGGTCTCTACCTCGGGACGCTGCTCCTCGGCCTGGCCGCCTTCCGCGCGGGCACGTTCGGCACCGGGCGGCTGGTGCTGTTCGTGTTCTCGGGATGGCTGTGGACCGGCGTGCTGAAGAGAAGCGAGCTGATCGACGGCGTCCTGTCGGGTGCTGCGCTGTGCCTGGTGCTCGTGCCGCTCGGGATCAAGGTGCTGCGCGATGCCGTACCGCAGCTGCGCGCGCAGGCGCAGCCGGCCGGGGACCGGGTGCCGTTGCGGGTGCTCAGCTGGTGACAGGCCGCTCCGGGCACCGCTCGGCGGCCTCTACGCTGTGGTGGGTGAGGGATGTGCGGGCCGGGCTCTTGTCGTGGGCGTTGCCCGCGGCCGCCTTCTGCGGGGCCTTCGTGCCGGCGGCGTTGCCCGGCGCGCAGGCGTACGGGTACGCGGCCACGCTGGCCGGACTGCCCGCGCACCTGCCGGTTGCCTACGTTGCGGCCGCCGTGGTGGGGTTGCTCGCCGTGTGGGCGGCGGCCAGGGCGGCGCTCGGCAGGCCGTGGCTGCTCCTGGTGCTCGCGCCGGTCGACGCTGTGCTCCGCACGCCGGGGCTGCTGCTGGCGGTGGCCTCGTACGTGGCCGCGACCGCCCTGCGGCGCCCGGTCCCGCTGGCGCTGTATGCGGTGCCGGCCAGTCTGGTCGCGGTCATCCCGCAGCCCGGTGCCGGGTTGGTCAGCGCGCTTGGTGGCGCGCCCCTGTTCGTCTGGCTCCCGCTGGTGCTCGGGCTGTGGGCGGGCGCCCGCCGCGAAGTGGTCGCGGGGCTGCGCGAGCGTGCCCGGCGGCTGGAGCGCGAGCAGGCGGCGCGAAGCGAGCAGGCGCGCGCGCTGGAGCGCGCCCGGATCGCGCGCGAGATGCACGACGTGGTGACCCATCGGGTCTCGCTCATGGTCCTGCGGGCGGGAGCGCTGGAGATCAACGCCACCGACGAGAAGACCGCGGCGGAGGCGGAGCTGATCCGCGTGACGGGCAAGGACGCGCTCACCGAGCTCAGAGCGGTGCTGGGAGTTCTCAGTGAGGAGGACGGGGAGTACCATCCGCGGCCGACACTGGCCGATCTCGACGGGCTCTTGGAGCAGTCCCGCTCGGCCGGCGTCCCGGTGGAACGGCACGAGGAGGGCGATCCTGGCGCGCTGCCGGTCATGGTCCAGCACACCGCCTACCGCGTCGTCCAGGAGGCCCTCACCAACATCCACAAACACGCGGGCCGGGCCGCGACCCAGGTCGTCCTGCGTCACCTGCCCGCCGCGCTGCAGGTCGACGTGCGCAACGCCGCCCCGCCCGAACCGGCCCTGGACCTGCCCGGTGGCGGGGCCGGGCTGCTGGGGCTGCGCGAGCGCGTGGAGCTGCTGGGCGGACGCTTCACGGCCGCAGCGGAGCCGGACGGCGGATTCCTGGTCAGCGTCAGGCTACCGACATGATCAAAGTGCTCATCGCGGACGACGAGGCGCTGGTGCGCACCGGCCTGCGCGCGATCCTGGAGGCCGCCGGCGACATCGAGGTGATCGCCGAGGCGCGCAACGGGGCCGAGGCGGTGGCCGAGGCCGCCCGCCACCAGCCGCACGTCGTCCTCATGGACGTGCGGATGCCGGTCATGGATGGCGTGACGGCGCTCAGGGAGATCAACTGCTCGCCTCAGCCGCCCAAGACGGTCATGCTGACCACCTTCGATCGCGACGAGTACGTCTACAGCGCCCTGCGGGCCAGGGCAGCGGGCTTCTTGCTGAAGGACACCCCGCCCCGTGACCTGATCGCCGCCGTGCGCGCGGTGGCTCAAGGCAACGCCACGCTCTCACCAACGGTGACCAAGCGCATGCTCGACGCCTTCGCCAGGCAGGAGATCCCCGACTCGGCCGCCGCCAGGAAGCGCCTGGCCCGGCTCACCGAGCGCGAACGCCAGATCGCGCGGGCGGTGGCTCGAGGGCTGTCCAACGCCGAGATCGCCCGCGAGCTGGGCATGACCGAGACCACAGTCAAGGCGCACGTCAGCCGCTCACTGGCCAAGCTGGGCCTGGCCAACCGGGTGCAGATCGCGCTGCTCGTCCGCGACACAGGCGGGAACGACCTACCCTGATCACGACTACTGGCGCCCCACACCGTCCGGACCTCGCCGCAGGGTTGGACGTGTTAGGGGTGCCGTTAAGAAACGCGTCACCAGCCCCAAATGGGCGAGAAGGCACAGGTCGGCGGCTTGCATCTGAGAGTCATGACAGCCCCGGTGAGCCGATGCCTCTACGGAGGAAACCTTGTCTGACCTGCGGAGACGTTACGGTTTGGGGCTGGTGACGCGTTTCTTAACGGCACCCCAACTTGCTCCGTCGAAGGCGGCTTCAGCGGACGGGGGGCCGGGACCGGCCGTATCGGCCCTCTGCTCCCGAACGTGTCCCCAGCCGCCAGATAGGTCTGACGGCACCATTGGATTCGCGTAATGGGGGTGCCGCCGGAATACGGCAGAAACGGGCCGCGTCCGGCTGGCCCGACAGAAACACAAGCCCTGCCGGGTCACTGTGGGCGTATCGTCCCCAATCACCGGAGCGGCGGCATCGCTACCCGTCGTCCCGCCGCCGGTGGGAGAGGCACGCCACCGCGCCGAGGACGGGGGCGGCGGCGACCGCTGCCGGGTCGTCGCCGCCGCGCAGCCGTTCGAGGGCCGCAACCGCCTGGTCGCGGCCGACGTCACCGGCGAGCAGCCCGACCGCGATCCGGTACCGCACCCCCCGATCGCCCTCAACGGCGAGCCGCGCCAGCAGCGCCCCGGCCGAAGCGCCCAGCGCGGCCCGCGCCCGAACCCGGAGATCGCCGTCCTGAAGCGCGTCGTCGAACACCCCGGCGAACATCCCCGGCGCCCGCAGCCGGGCGAGCGCTTCGAGGGCGACCATCCGGACGGGCGTTCGAGCCGACTCGGGTGGATCGTCATGATCCCGATCATCGAACTCGCCCGGATCCCGCACGAGAGGTGCCACGACCGCCGCGTCGCCGGAGTCCCCGTGCGCCGCGAACCACCGCAGCGCCTCGGCCCGCATACCCGGATCGGCCGCCGACAGATTCGCAAGCATCTCCGCCCTCACGCGTCCATGATCCCTCCAATGACGGAAATCGGGGTCCCGGTGCAAGCCCTCTGACCGCCGCGAGGCTTCTCTACTGCCTGCGGCGATGTGCTCGCACGGCCCGTTTCTGCCGTATTCCGACGGCACCCCTAGGGAGTGTTCTGAGTTGAGATCACGGTGTTCGCCCTGCGGGTGAACACCGCGGCTGGTAGCACCGTTGATATGGCACGTGGTGATGTAACCGATGCGGAATGGGCGCTGATCGAGCCGTGGCTGCCGTTGGGTGGGCGGGGGCCGGTCCCCGACCTTCGGCGGCAACTGAACGGGGTGATCCACCACTTCCGGACGGGCAGCCCATGGCGGGACGTTCCGGCCGAGTATGGGTCGCGGTCGACGGTCTATGACCGGTTCCGGGCGTGGGCGCTGTCGGGCGTCATGCAGAACTTGCAGGAACGGATGATCGCGGAGGCGGCTGCTCGCGGTCAGGTCGATCTCAGTTTGGTCAGCGTGGACTCCACCAGCCAGCGAGCCCACCAGCACGCCGCAGGGATGGCAGTGGATCCCGAACTCCTGCGGGCGCTCGAAAAAGCGGCTGAGGAGGAAAAAGGGGTGCGAGCGAGGGACAACCTGTAGGCGACGGTGGGGGCCGCCAGCGGCGTGCTCGGGCGGGCCAGGCCGACGTGAGCGTGAGGGGCCAATGGACCCGGAGCATCCTGCGGGACCCATGTCGTGTGCAGGGGTTGTTTGCTCGAGCGGTGGTGAAGTCAGGAAGTTTCGTAGCCGACCCAGTTGATGTGCCAGCCGAGCCGCTCGGCATCGGCGAGCGTCGGGAATACGTTGTCGCGCCATTTGAGGTGAACGCTGAAGCCGGTGGCGGTGGCGTTGTAGATGCCACCTGCACGAAGGTCATGCTCGCCGTAAAAGTCACCCCCGAGGGCGATGAGGTAAACGGGGGTGTTGGTGAACCCGGCTGCGGAGGTATCGACGGTGATGTCGTACGTGTTCCCTCCTGTCGGCCTCCAGCCATACCTAGGGGTGCTCCGCCCTGAGGCCACTCCGCCGTTGACCTTGCGGGCGTACAGGGTGCCCGGGTCGTTGGAGCCGAGTGCGCTCCAGATTTTCATTCCGCCTGGGAGGAACCTGATGTCTCCGTCGGCGTCGTTAGGTCCGCTCACGTAATCGGTTCTTACGCCACCGGCGTACAGGGTGCCCGAGTCGTTGGAGCCGGGTGTGCGCCAGACCTTCACCCCGCCCGGGGGGAAGGTGATGTCTCCGTCGCCGCTGTTGAGCCCCTTCACGTACTCGGTGGCGACGCCGCTGACGGTGGCCTCGCCGGCCGTCAACGTCCCCTTCACGCCGGAGTCGTTGGAGATCTCCGCCCCTGTGCCGGTGATGGTGAGGCCCCAGTTGGTCGCGGTCCCCTGGACCCGGGGGGTCTTGATCCCGGTGGTGGCGGTGAGGGTTTCCAGGACGGGATTGCGCACTTGAACGGTCGTGGTGAGGAAGTGCTGCTGCTTGTTGGGGTCGGTGGCGATGAGGATGTAGGTCGTAGCCCGGTTCGGGGCGTCGGGCGGTGACCAGCTGTCCCCGGAGACGGGGATGGGCTGCGGCGCGCCCGGGTACATGATCTCGTAGCGGAAGCCGGTAGACCCCTGCCAGCTCAGCGTGAGCTTGTCACCGGGGTTCATCATGGCCTTGTCCGGATGGAAGCTGTGCGGCGCCGGGAGCTCCTTTGGCGCGGTCTTCACCAGCGCCACCGCCGCGAAGCTGGGGCTCAGGCGCCCGGTCTTGGTTCTGCCGGCCTTCTCGGTCACCTTCAGCACGGCCAGCCCGGCGGTGGAGGCGACAGTGACGTTCTCCAGCCTCAGCACCATGTGGTCGCCGGGGACGAAGGAGGCTCTGCCGCCGGGGGCGGTGGCCTGGAAGGCGTTGGAGCCCTGCCGCTGGATGTTCACCGACGACCGGGTGCCCGACCGCGGGCCGTACTCGCCCTTGGGCTTGATCTTGTTGAAGTCCGGGGTGAGGTCGCCGGCGCCGTTGCCGACGGGCACCCCCACCTCGATCGTGGACCAGTACGCCGCCTGCTGCCCGGTGTTGGTGACGACCAGGTACACCGTTCCCGTGGACGGCCGCCCGGCCGCTGACGCCTCCAGGGGCGCCGGGTCGGTGAGGACGGTGTAGGTCAGCAGGGTCATGGTCACGACTCCTTGTCTTGGAGGACGGCTTCTTGGAGGACGGCGCAGGCCGATAACCCGCCCGCGGCAAGAGGACCGGGCCGGGCAGGACGGGCGGTGACCTAGGTGGCGCATCCGGAACCCGCCGGTGACGCACCGCAGAAGATCACCTCTGGATCCAATCGCCCAGCGTTGGAGCGTGACAAGCCCACTCAAGGCGGCCATAACAGGGCGGTCCGGCAATATCATCAGCGTCTTGACAAGCATTGGGACCATGCGAGCGGGTGCTGCCCGACAACCGGGTGCCCGACTCCGAGCGGGTCTGGCTGCCGGTGGAGACCGAGGGCGCGATGTCGGCCGCGGAGGGCATCCCCCGCCGGATCGACGACGGCGACCCGGACGGGTCGACACTCGCCGACTCGCTCTACGTCCGATACTGCGTGCAGGACGCCCTCTCCCGGGTGGTCCCACGCGCGGTCGAACTGCTCGGCAACCTCGACTCCACGGCCTCCGACGAGGTCGGCCACCTCGCCACCTGCGCCAACGGGCTGGCCCTGCAGCCGCCGGCACGGTTCCGGATGACCGGTCCGTTGGCGGCGCACCTGGTCGACGGGCCGCTCACCGTCGCCTGATCCTGGTTGTCCTCGCCCCGAACCACGACCCGCCGTCCTGCTCCCGGAGCAAGGGCTGGCAGGCCCCGGCACGCTCCGACCGCCCGGCCCAGAGGAAGGCTGGAGACTGCCGGTAAGTCGCCCGAGCCGACGAGGTGGCTCCCGAACTCACCGACACGGCATTGCGACCGAGGCGATCAAGGGAGCCAGTCAGCAACATTCGGCTCCGTTTCTCATCGACATAGCCAGACGGAGATGGCGAGTTTCCGGAGTTTTCAGAGTCTCTTACGCACGCGCGTGGGACCAGCTACGGGACTGACAACGCCGCATGCGCCGCGTAGCGTCAAGGCATGGCCACCGACGACCAGAAGGACCCGCCGATCTGCGACACCTGTTTGGGCGCCGCCGGCGAATGGGTCGATCGCAACGGCAGCAGCAACAAGCAAAGCGTGTGGGTGCCCTGCACCGCGTGCAGCGGGACCGGGCGGAGATGACCGACCCGATCACCTGCCCCGAGTGCGAGGGCAGCAAGGGCCAACGCCTGGGCCGACTATTTCTGGCCTGCCGCTTCTGCGGCGGCCTGGGCTGGGTCGGCGGCCACAACGAGCCCGCCGAACGCGGCGAGGCCGAGCCGCCGGAGCGTCCGGCGGCCTGGGAGCACCGCATCTGGTCCGACCCGGCGGTGGCCGCCGCGCTGGGCTGCCGCTACTGCCTGGATTCAGGGACGGTGGCGCACCTGGACGAGGCGGCGCGCACCCTGGTCACCGCGCCGTGCCGGTGCCGACTGTAGGTTCCGCTGCAGGTCCCCCAGGAGATGCGGAGGCCTCGTCCGGGTGCTACCGGAATACGGCAGATTCGGGCCGCCAAGTCTCTGACCTGCGATGACGCAAGTCCCAGCGCAGACCGTCCAGAACCGTACACGTTCTCGGACGACGGGCTCAACTGCGCGATTGTCGTCCGAAATACCTACGTCCACGAAGTCTCCGCCGCTCAGACAGCCCACGCCAGCCGTATTCGGCCCTCCGCTCCCGAACGTGTCCCCAGCCGCCATCTGGGCCGGTGACCCGGCAGAACAGCGGTTCTGTCCGGTCAGTGCCCGGGCGCGGCCCGTTTCTGCCATATTCCGGTGGCACCTCTTTTGGAATCATCGACACCGACCGGTGAAGATCTCGGCGAGGAATGAGTCACTATGACCGACCCCCTACGCGACGGCGACCCGGCTCACATCGGCTCCTACCGGCTACACGCAAGGCTCGGCGGGGGCGGGATGGGAGAGGTGTTCCTGGGCCGCTCCCCGGGTGGGCGCCTGGTCGCCGTCAAAGTGGTGCGCCCGGAGCTGGCCGGCAACAGCGACTTCTTGCGCCGCTTCGCTTCCGAGGTGGACGCCGCCCGCAAGGTCGGCGGGTTCTATACCGCCCAGGTCGTGGACGCCGACACCGACGCCGTCCGGCCATGGCTGGCCACCGCCTACATCCCCGGCCCCTCCCTGCACCAAGCCGTCGATGAGCACGGGCCGCTCCCTGTGGAGTCGGCCGCGGTGCTCGGCGCCGGGCTGGCCGAAGGACTCGCCGCCGTGCACGCCTGCGGGATGGTGCACCGCGACCTCAAACCCGGCAACGTCATCCTTGCTGAGGACGGGCCCCGCCTGATCGACTTCGGCATCGCCCGCGCCCTGGACGCCACCAGCCACACCCAGACCTCCACCGTGCTGGGCACCGCCGCGTTCATGTCCCCCGAACAGGCCATGGCCCGAGAGGTCGGGCCGCCCTCGGACGTGTTCTCGCTCGGCTGCGTGCTCGCCTTCACCGTGACCGGCCGCAGCCCCTTCGGAACGGGGCCCGTCCACGCGGTCGTCTTCCGCGTGGCGCACGCCGACCCCGATCTTCAGGGAGTGCCCGCCCCCCTGGCCGCCCTGGTGGCGGCCTGCCTGGCCAAGGACCCCGCCGCCCGGCCCAGCCTGGAGCAGGTGCTGACCCAGCTCACCGCGCTCGCTTCGCCTGACCAGGGGCGGTGGCTGCCTGAGGCGCTCACCCAGGTCATCGCCGACCGCCGGACCCTGGCGCTGACCGCCCTGCACGATCCGGCCACCGGGATTGACGGTGGCGGCCCCCGAATGATGTTCGCTACCCCCACCATGTGCACGTTCCAGACGTTCAACACCGGGAACTACCTGACGGCGGTCGGCGATGGAGGCCAGACAGGAGACGTGATCCACACCGACGCCACCGTGGCGCGCTCGTGGGAGCGGTTCACGCTCGTCGACGCGGGCGATGGCGTGAACTTCGGGATCAAGACGGTGACCGGTCATTTCCTCACGGCGGTCGGCGGTGGGGGCCGGACCACCGATGTCATCCACAGTGACGCCACGCTCCTGCAGGCATGGGAGAAGTTCGCCCTGATCCCGCAGGGCGGCGACGTGTACGCGATCCGGACCATCACCGGTCATTTCCTCACGGCGGTCGGCGGTGGGGGCCGGACCACCGATGTCATCCACAGTGACGCGACCCTGGTGCAGTCGTGGGAGAAGTTCCGCGTACGGTGCAACCTCACGGTCGTGCCCAACGTGGCGGGTCGCGACCGGGCGGGCGCGGAAAGCGCCATCATCGCGGCTGGCCTGAGAGTCGGCTCCACCACGTTGCTCAACACGTGCATCCGGGAGGAAGGGACCGTGCTGTCCACCACTCCGAGCACCGGGACCACGGTCACGCGGGGCACGTCGGTGGGTCTCAGGGTGGCCAGCGGCGAGGACAGTCAGGGTAATCCCTGCGAACTCCAGTAAGACTCGGGAACCAGTAAGCCCCGGGGGCCGGCGTCCTGCTCCCGAGCGTGTCCCCAGCCCCAAGGTAGATCGGCCGCCGCAGGTCAGGACCTTGGCGTTCCGCTCTGACCCACCTGTTCCGAGGCCGGCTTTCGGCATGGTCCGGCGGCTCGTTTACCGGGACCGGATTGGCGGGCCGCACCATCTCATCGCGCTGACCTGCGGTTGCGCCGTCTGGGAGACCGGGCAGAACCCAGATTCTGCCGGGTCACCGGCCCAGATGGCGGCTGGGGACACGTTCGGGAGCGGAGGGCCTTTCCGGGATTGAGGAACGTCCGGCCGCACCCGCCCCCGGCAAGGGCCCCGGCCCCGACGGGGTGCGAGGTTGGCCGGATCTGGACACCGTTCCGTATGGAGCGCGCCACGAACGCACGCCATCGCCAAGGTCACCGAGGTTCTGGCACCCCGTCACCGTACTCACTGACTGCGCACGTCAGCACCCAAATGACGGCTGGTGACAGCCGCCTTGACGGCACCCCCAGTTGGTCTCAGAGGTTCGAGTTTCTCGGCTCCACTCCGGCAAATCTACCCATTTACATTCTCGGCTATCCGGTAAAAACTCCGGCAAAAGGATGCCGTTGGATCATCAACACGAAGACGGCGACAAGGTAAGCGGCGCAGGGAAGGGGATGGCATCAAGTGACACAACCAGACGAGAGCGTAATGATCAAGAGCCTCGGCTCGACCTACTGGCGCTGGAAGCAATACCAGGAAAAGACCCTCTGGTGCTGGAACGCGACAACGATCAGCATCGCCAACTCCTACGCCAACGCGCAGGTTTGGACCCAGTGCGGATTCGCCGCCGCGGTCCTCAACAGGGACGACTCCCGGCTTGCCGACCAGCGGCCGTTCCGCTGCTGCCCAGGTGGGGACTTACGCGGGGACTGCAACCAGGGCTGGTGGCCGGATTTCGGGCCGCTGCAGCAGGCCGGGATTCAGGTCCCGGTCGCCGACGGTGACAGGTATTCCGTTGACGCGAGCTGGGTGGTCGACAAGTGGGTGGAGGTCAGAAGGCTCAAAGAGCTGACGAAGAACGAGGTCAAGGCAGAGATAGACGCCGGACGCCCGATCATGATGAACATCGGCTGGGGTGGCGGCCTGTCCGGCCACATCGTCAACATCTGGGGCTACAGCTACCGCCCGGCGACCGGTGAACTGGTGCACGTATGGGTGCATGACCCATGGGAGGACACTCACGGGACATACGCGGGCACGGAGAACGATCCCATCATGTGGGTCGCATGGGAGACGCTCTTCGGCGGTTACCCGGGCGGCCCGAACGGCACCTGGAACAGGACCTTCAAGACTCGGCGCAACTAGCCTCAGGGAGCTGCACAATGCCGTTGAACACGCCTGAACCTCCGGGACGGATTCGCGACGAAACGCGCTCCCATCTCGGCCAGATCGCCAGAGCCAGTGGAGAGGGCCCGAAACTGCTGGGCGAGATCGCCCCGGACGATGTGGAGGTGTCCACCCCGCACCGGGTGTTCGCGCTGCTCGTGCGAGACATCGAGGCCGGCGGTGGCCTGGAGAGGGCGCAGCCGGTGGGCTGGCGATTCCTGTTGGAGTCCGGCGGCAAGGTGCTCGCCGGCGCCGAAGTCTCCGAAACGCCGGAGCGCACCTTCCCGCCGACGTTCTACAGAGGCTCATCCGTTGGAGCCACCGCGACCGCGGTCAAAGCCGCACGAGCCCTGCCGCAGCTCCAACTGGCCGGATTCGACCTCCGACTCCTGCGGATCCCCGAGCTCTACCAGATGGCCCTGTGGTTGCACTCGCCCAACACCGACCTGCTCATACCGCTGGCCCCCTCCCCGATCGGGCGCGAGGGCCAGGTCACACCACCACCGGTGTTCTTCCGAGAGCTCACCGCCCGTGCCCAGGACTACCGGGCTCACCAGCCCCGCGACCGGGAGCCGACCTGACGCCATCCGCCCGCCCTTCCTGGAGGTGATCGCGCAAGACCGCCGGTCGGGCTGAGCTGCTCGGGGAAGCGGGGGTGACTTCATCGTCGCCCCGCTCCCAAGGCCGTAGTGCCCGCGCACATCATTCCTCAGCTCTGGCCGCACACCGCCAACCAACTGGCCATGTTCGCCCTCGCGGTACGCCAGCGCGCGACCGGCGTGAAGCGATCGGCCAGGTGGTGCGGACCATCGGGGTTGAGGAACGGTGGAACAGCCGTTGGCGGTGAGAAAGATCTTGTTTCTCGTTGTGGCGGTGAGCTGGTCGAATGGGAAGGGCCAGGCGGTCAGGGACTGCTGACGCGAGGGCATGGCCCTGGGAATCACCGCCCCGATGCCCTGCACAGCATTCCGCGACCTGCGACGCAGCGGCTTACCGCCAATGACTGTTCCGCTGTTCCTCGACCCCGGTTCCCGCGCTAGCAGGTCGCGCGCACGCGCGTGGAGGTGCCAAAAAACTCCCCGGACATGCCGAAGGCCCCCGCCGCTCCGCTGGATGATCCAGAGGTGCGGGGGGCCTTCGTGCATGTTGGCCTTCGAGGAGGCTGGGTGCAGAAATTAGCGGTAGCGACCTGCGGTTTTTTCGCCTGTTAGCGGTCCATGATGGCCCGGAACTCCTACAGCTCCGGCTAGCCGCCAGTCAGTTGATCAGTGGGTACGACGGCGAGGTGCCAGAACCTCGGTGACCTTGGCGATGGCCTCAGCGCCCGGTTTGACGTAGCGCAGGGCGGTGCGGGGGTTCTTGTGCCGGGTCTTGCCCATGATGAGCTGCAGCGGGACTTCGGCCTCGCCGAGGTGGGTGGCAGCGCTATGGCGCAGCTGGTGCAGGTCGAGGCCGGCGTAGGTGTCGAGCAGGACGCGGGCGCGGTCGTAGCCGAGGCGGGCGCGGCCGGTGTGCGGGCAGATGTCGGCGGCCGCCGGCCGCCGGGCGGGGACGGGACGGCGTTCGGACAAGAACAGCGGGCCGTGCGTGCGCGTGCTGCCATCCGACAGGCGCAGTAGGCGAGGCAGCAGGTGGGCGGTGCCGCTGTCCCAGTACACCCATTCGATGGCGCCGCCCTTGGAGCGGACGGGGGCGCGGCGGTGCTCCATGTCCAAGTCCTCGACATTGAGAGCGAGGATCTCGGCGGCCCGGGCTGCGGTCTCGTACAGCATCCGCCACAGCGTCTTCTCCCGCAGCGGGATGTCACGGCGCGACAGCAACCGGTGGATGGTGGACTTGGCCACGGCGCGGGTCTCGTCGGCGGTTTCCTTGCGACGTTCGGCGTCGGCTGGGACCGATGGGGCGGCCCAGTGCTTCTTGGTCTGGCACCAGGTCAGCCAGGAGGTGACGGCGGCGCGGTTGCGGTTCCAGGTCGCCGGCGCGCATCGGCCCCACAGCTCGGTGAGCGCGGCGCCGATCTCAGCGTCGGCGACGTCGGCGAGCGGCCGGTCGCAGCCGAGCCGCGCGGTAACGCGGTCGATGGCCGAGGCGTAGGCGCGGTGGGTGTTGGGGTTGGCGGTGCGCGCCGTGGCGAGGAAGTCGTCGGCGGCCGCGGCCAGCGTGACGTGCCCGCCGCGCAGGGCGGAGATCTTCGGTGCGGCGCTCATGCCGGCCGCCGGGCGACGTCCGCCGCGATGCACCGGATCGAGATGTACCGGATAACGTGCCGGAGTCGCGTACCGTCCCGGCAAGAGGTTCTCCTGGTCGCCGCGCCGCCATGATCGCTCATGTACGCGATAAAGGCCACTATCACGTACATGGAGGCTCGCGCGAAAGGGAAGCATGGGGCTTTCGGTTTCGCCTTTTATCGAATATCGTCGATTGACGATGGATGAGATGAAGGAGCCGCTGCCGCGCGCGGAGGCCGAAGAGTACGCGAGCTGGTTCAAGGCCCTGGCCGACGCCACTCGCATCCAGATCGTGTCGCTGCTGGCCCGACGGCGCGCGCCGATGAGCGTGGGTGAGATCGTGGCCGCGTCCGGGGTGGGGCAGTCCACGGTGTCGCACCATTTGAAGATCCTGGCCGAGGTGCGGTTCGTGCTCGTCGAGCGGCAGGGCACGTCCAGCCTGTACCGGATCAACGAGAACTGCGTGAGCTGTTTCCCGACCGCCGCGGACGTGGTGATGGGCAACCCCGTGCCGGCCGCGCCCACCTGCGAGTGAAGGAGCGTCGCCATGGCGCACGATGAGATCATCGACCGCTACTCGGCCCTGGCCCGTGCCGCGGACGCCGGCCGGACGGTCGCCGACTGCGGGCAGGAGGCGTTCGAGCAGGGCGGCTTCGGCGCGGCCGGCTACGACGACCTGACCGTGCTCCCCGAGGGGGCAGTGCGGGCCAGCCTGGGATGCGGCAACCCGGTCGCCGTCGCCGAGCTGCGCCACGGCGAGACGGTGCTCGACCTCGGCTCCGGTGGCGGCATCGACGTGCTGCTGTCCGCCCGCCGCGTCGGCCCGTCCGGCACCGTCTTCGGCCTGGACGCCAGCCCTGCCATGGTGGAACTGGCCCAGCGCAACGCCGCACAGGCGGGCGCGTCCAACGTGCAGTTCCTGCACGGCACGATCGAAGCGATCCCGCTGCCCGGCCACACGGTCGACGTGGTCATCTCCAACTGCGTGATCAACCTGTCCGACGACAAGGCCGCAGTGCTGGCCGAGGCGTTCCGGGTACTACGGCCCGGCGGCCGGTTCGGCGTCAGCGACGTCGTCACCGCGCAGGCGCTCGACGAGCAGGCGCGGCAGCAGGCCGAGCAGCGCATCGGCTGCGCGGCCGGATCGCTCACCGTGCAGGAGTACCGGGACCTGCTGACCGAGGCCGGCTTCGTCCAGATCGCCATCACGCTGACCGCCGATCACGGCGACGGGGTGCACTCGGCCATCGTCCAGGCCGTCAAGCCCGCCATCGGACCCGGCCTGGAGATCCGGCCGATGCGCGAGAGCGACGCCGAGCAGGTGCTGGCCATCTACCAGGCCGGGCTGGACACCGGCCAGGCCAGCTTCGAGACCACAGCGCCCAGCTGGGAGGGCTTCACCGCGAGCCGGCTGCCGCACCTGCGGTATGTGGCGACCGACGCCGCCTCCGGCGAGGTGCTCGGCTGGGTGACCGCCACGGCGGTCTCGTCTCGTCCGGTGTATGCGGGCGTGGTCGAGCACAGCATCTACGTCCACCCCGGCTGCCAGGCCCACGGCATCGGCCGGGCGCTGCTGGCGGCGTTCATCGCCGCCGCCGAGGACGCCGGCGTGTGGACGATCCAGTCGGGCGTGTTCGGCGAGAACGCCGCGAGCCTGAGCCTGCACCAGGCGCTCGGTTTCCGCGTCGTGGGCACCCGCGAGCGCGTCGGCCGCCACCACGGCGTCTGGCGCGACGTGCTGCTGATCGAACGCCGCAGCGCTGTGGTCGGCGCCTGAGCCCGCGAGGCCGCTGTTGGCCCGGCGTTCACCTGCACGACATCGACGGCTGCCAATATCGATAAATATCGAAATCGACAGCCGTCGATATGAGCGACGCCGCCGGAGCCCTTCATGGACAGCACCTACCGCCACGCTGATCTGACCGTCGATCAGCAGCACGCCCTGCTCACCGCAGCCCGCGCCCTCGGCGAGGAGTTCACCGGCACCTTCGGCACCGAGACCATCGAGCGGTTCCTGCACACCAGCTACGACCAGTTCGCCGGCCGCGCCGTCATCGCCAACTACCTGCCCCTGCTGGCCGAGCGGTTCGCCCGCCAGCGGCTGCGCGCGCTGGCCCGCGTCGAGGGCAAGGACAACGCCGGCGTGCCGATCGTGCTGTTCTTGTGCGTGCACAACGCCGGCCGCTCGCAGATGGCGCTCGGCTTCTTCACTCACCTGGCCGGGCAGCGCGCGCTCGGCTGGTCCGGCGGCACCGAGCCCGGCGAGCTGATCAACCCGGCCGTCGTGGAGGTGATGCACGAGCGCGGCATCGACATCACCGGCGAGTTCCCCAAGCCGTGGACGAGCGAGATCGTCCAGGCCGCCGACGTGGTGGTCACCATGGGCTGCGGCGACGCCTGCCCGGTCTACCCGGGCAAGCACTACCTGGACTGGGACCTGGACGACCCCGACGGCAAGACGCCGGAGCAGATCCGCTCGATCCGCGACGACATCGAGCGCCGGGTCCGCGCCCTGCTGTCCGACATCGGCGTCCCGGCCGGCTGAGAGCAAGCTCACGTACCGGGCAGGCAGAGGCAGATGTCAATATAGACATACACCTATTTCGACGAGCATCTATATGGAAGGGCAGTGGATGGAACTGCTGGAGATCCTGGAGTGCAGCCCGCCGCTGACCCGGCAGCCCCTGGACGCCGAGCAGGCGGCCGGGGTGGCGCGGGTGTTCAAGGCGCTGGGCGATCCGGTACGGCTGCGCATCCTGTCGATCGTGGCCAGCCGCGCCGGCGGCGAGGTGTGCGTGTGCGACATCACCGACGCCTTCGAGCTGTCCCAGCCGACCATCAGCCACCACCTGAAGGTGCTCAAGGAGGTCGGGCTGCTCACCTCGGAGCGGCGCGCCTCCTGGGTGTACTACCGACTGGTGCCCGAGACGCTGGGCGAGCTGTCGGCGCTGCTGACCCTGCCCACTGGTGGGCCCACCAGTGGGCCCGCAAGTGAGGCGGCTGCTGCAGCTGCGGTGTCGCGGTGATGGCGGCACGACCTGCACAGGCCACCGCGCCATCGGCAGGCGTGATCGGCGCGCTGTCGGTGCTGGATCGGTTCCTGCCGGTGTGGATCATCGCGGCCATGGGCGTGGGGCTGCTGCTCGGGCGTCTGGTGCCCAGCCTGGACACCGCGCTGGACGCCGTCAAGATCGGCGAGATCTCGCTGCCGATCGCGCTCGGCCTGCTGCTGATGATGTATCCGGTGCTGGCCAAGGTTCGCTACGACCGCTTGGGCACCGTCACCGGCGACCGCCGCCTGCTGCTCTCCTCGCTGCTGCTCAACTGGGTGCTCGGCCCGGCGCTGATGTTCGCGCTGGCCTGGATCTTCCTGCCCGACCTGCCCGAGTACCGCACCGGCCTGATCATCGTCGGGCTCGCCCGGTGCATCGCCATGGTGCTCATCTGGAACGACCTGGCCTGCGGCAACCGGGAAGCCGCCGCCGTCCTGGTCGCGCTCAACTCCGTCTTCCAGGTGATCGCTTTCGGCGCGCTGGGCTGGTTCTACCTGCAGGTGCTGCCCGGATGGCTCGGCCTGCCGCAGTCGGCGCTGGAGGTGTCGGCCTTCGACATCGCCTTCTACGTGCTGGTCTTCCTCGGCATCCCCCTGGCCGCGGGCTACGCCTCACGCAAGCTGGGCGAACGCGCCCGCGGCCGCGGCTGGTACGAGCAGCGCTTCCTGCCACGCATCGGCCCCATCGCCCTGTACGGCCTGCTGTTCACCATCGTCATCCTGTTCGCCCTGCAAGGCCACACCATCACCTCCCAGCCCGGCGACGTGGCCCGCATCGCCCTGCCGCTGCTGGCCTACTTCGCGCTCATGTGGGGCGGCGGCTTCCTGACCGGCAAGGCGATCGGCCTGCCCTACGACAAGACGACCACGCTCGCCTTCACCGCCGCCGGCAACAACTTCGAACTGGCCATCGCCGTGGCGGTCGGCGTCTTCGGCGTCACCTCCGGCCAGGCCCTCGCGGGCGTGGTCGGACCGCTCATCGAGGTCCCCGTCCTGGTCGCCCTGGTCTACGTCAGCCTGGCCGGGCGCCGCCTGTTCACCAAGGAGCCCGTACGTGCCTGACAAGCCCAGCGTCCTGTTCGTCTGCGTGCACAACGCCGGACGCTCCCAGATGGCCGCCGGCTGGCTCACTCATCTGGCCGGCGACCGCATCGAGGTCCGCTCCGCCGGATCCGCGCCCGCCGACCAGATCAACCCCGTCGCCGTCGAGGCCATGCGCGAGATTGGCATCGACATCACCACCGCCCAGCCCAAGATCCTCACCACCGAGGCCGTCCAGGCCAGCGACGTGGTCATCACCATGGGCTGCGGCGACGCCTGCCCCATCTTCCCCGGCAAGCGCTACGAGGACTGGAAACTCGACGACCCCGCAGGCCAAGGCATCGAAGCCGTCCGCCCCATCCGGGATGAGATCCGCTCTCGCATCGAGAAGCTGCTCAGCGAGGTGCTGCCCGGCTGAGCGCCTGCGCTGAACGACGGCGATGGCCGCCTCCCCTGGCAGGAGGCGGCCATCGCCCGTTTCACGCCGGTACGGACGGCAATCGGCTGGCTACCCTGTCGGGATGCAGATCCGCAGCCAGGTCCTCAGACTGATAGCCACCCCGCACACGGACACCCGCTTCCACGGAGCCTGCCTGCCCCAGTCCATCCAGGCAGCCACCGGCTGCCGATCACACGAGGCGTGGGAGGCGTTATGGGGACTGCTTGCCGACGGCCTGATCTACCTGGACCCCGAACGCCAACCGGCCAGTGACAACTGGCGATGGAAACTCCGAGCGAGGCCGTAGGGCGGTCGGGGGCGGGCCATGGGAACCCTACGACCCCGAAGGCTACCTACGCCGGCTGCGCCGCCAGGTTCCGGACTTGCATCCGATCGCCTACCAGTACATGCAGGAGGCCCTGCAGTCCTTCAACGCGGGCTGCTACCTGGCCTGCTCGGTGATGCTCGGAGTCGCGGCCGAGCAGGTCTTCCTCGGCGTGGCCGAGGCCATGGTCGCCGCGCTGGGCAGCTCGGCCGAGAAGCTGCGCAAGGAACTGGACAACCCCAAGAGCTCCCAGAACGCGCGCTTTCAGGCGCTGCGCGCCCGGCTGGAGCCGATGCGGCACACGCTGCCCGACGATCTGGGTGACAACCTGACCATGGACGCGGTGGCCGACCTGCTCAGGATCACCCGCAACGAGGCCGGCCATCCCCGCGGGCGAGCCGTCGATGAGGACACCGCCTACACCCACCTGCAGTTGGCCGCCCGCTACCTAGGCAAGATGACCGCCCTGACCGAACACTTCACCCAGCAGGCCACTGCCTCGTCACCCAGCGCCGGCACCTGAGCACAGCGGCTGCACCCGGGTGGCGCCACCGGCGAGGTGATCAGGCCGGCGCCTGGGCGGCCAGCAGTCCTACGGTGGCCACCAGAAGGCGGGCAGCGGCCAGCAGCGTGTCTGCCTGCACGCGCTCAGGCGTCTCGGCGGGCGTCTGGTAGCCGGGCATGCCCATGCCGATGCCGACCGCGGCCAGCCCAGCCGCGGCGTAACGGCGGTTGTCGGAGGCCATGGCGCCGGCCCGCAGCGGCACGCCGGTCAGGCGGGCGGCCTGGTCCAGCGTGGCCAGCAGGGCGTGGGCGGGGCCGCCCGCCTCGACGGCGGCGGCCTGGTGCAGCTGCGCGGCACCGTCGAGGTTGATCACCAACGTGTCGGGCGGCAGGGTGGAGGCGTGGTGGGCCGAGCCCCACGCGCCCGCCTCCTCCGCGTCCAGGAAGGCCACCGTCAGCTCCAGCACCCTGGACGGCGCAGCGGCGGCCAGCACGCGGGCGGTTTCCAGGACCGCGGCCACCCCGGAGGCGTTGTCGGCGGCTGCGGGCAGGCGCCGGTCGGGATCGTCGCCGACGCCGTCGTAGTGCGCGCTCAGCAGTACCCGCAGCCCGGCCTGCCCGCCGTGAGCGGTGCCGCCTCGGCGTCCGTCGGCCGGGTTGTAGGCCCCGGTGCTCGCCTCGGCACCGGTCTCGGTGCCAGGAAGGCGCGGGAAGCCGGCGTAGACGTTGCGGCCTCGGGTGGCGATCTGGCGCAACGGCATCGAGCCGGTCACCTGAACCGGGCCACCGTCGAGTGCTTCGGTCAGGCGCCGGTGGACCTCGGGATGCACGCCGATGATGGGCACCGCGCGGGCAGGCGGCCCGGCGATCATCTTGGGCATCCAGCCATCGGCGTCGGTGCTGCGCACGGTCAGCACTCCGACCGCGCCCTGCGCCTCGGCCAGCTCGCACGCCCGCCCCCAGTTCGCGGCCTCGGCCAGCACCCACCGCTCGCGCAGCCCCGCCGCAGTACCGGCCGCAGAGCCGGTCTCGGGGACCTTGACCAGGAGCGCGGAGCGCGGGTGCGCCAGGTCGGCGGAGGCCAGGTGCTCGACGAAGTCGCGGCGGTGCTCCAGGCGCTGCGTCTGCCCGGCGCTGCTCCAGTCGAGCATCGGTGTCGCGTACAGCTCGCGCACGTCGGCGACGTCGAACTCCGACAGGTGCACCTGGGCGCCCAGCTCGCCGAGTTGCTCGGCCAGCCAGGTCGCGGCGGCGCGGCCGCCGGACGTGCCCACGCGTCGCCCGGCGTACCGGTCGCCGGCCAGCTCACACACCGTGGCGTGCATGCGGGTGGCCGACACCGCCCCCACCAAGGGGGCCAGGTCCGGCCCGCCCTGACCCCCCTGGTGGCGCTCGGATGCGGTGCTGGTCATCCGCAGCACCCGGCGGCCTTGTGAACGCCGTCCTGAACACCGGCCTGGGGAGCGGCCGGAGCCGGGGCCTGGCCACAGCAACCGCTCTGGGCTGCCTGCTCGGCGGCGGCCGGGCTGCCGCAGCAGGCCGTCGCCGCAGCCGCCGGCTCCGTGCCCTGCCCGGCGACGCCGGACGCCTCGCCGGCGGAGGCGGAGGGGGCGCCGCAGCAGCTTCCGGCTGCGGGCGGGGTGAAGGCTTCTTCCAGGTCGCCGAGGAAGCCGCCGGTCGCTGCAGAGTTCGTCATGTGTGTCTCCCTACCGAGCAGGAGGAGCGATCCGCCTGCGCTCGGAACAATTAGATGGATGTCTAAGCAGATGTACGATCTCACGCTGATTCGATAGACGTCAAGATAGATATAGATCGAATCAACGGGGGTGGGTGTCCGTATGGGAGCGGGGAGCCGGCATACCGGCGGTGCTTGATGGGCGCCGCCGATCAAGGAGACCGGCTGCGGGAGCTGGAACGAGGCGTGGTCACCACGGCGGCGCGGAGCAGCGCCCAGATACCGCGCCCGTTCCCGCTGCTGGCGGTGTCCCTGGTGCCGGACCTGCCCGGCGACATGATCGTGGATGGGGCCGCCGTGGACCGGATCCGCAGGCAGGCCGAGCACGAGGTCGTCATGCTGGGCGCCTACACCCCCACCTTCCAGGAGGTGAGCGTCGGCCATCGCCGCATCATCGCCGAGTCCGGGGCGGGTACAGCGCAGGCTGTGCGGGCCGAACTGCACACCGACGGCGCAGGCACCTTCGCCTTGCATCCGCAGGCCATCTACCCCTCCTCCGGCGAGGAGGTCAAGGTCGGGATCGTGGACGCCGAGATCGCCTCGCGGACGGTGAGCGCGTTGCGCTTTCTGGCCCGGCACGCACGCGACCGGGCCGGTGCCACCGGGTCGGCGCTGCTGCGCCTCATGCTGGTCTCGGACCTGTCCCTGCACCCGGCCGTGCAGCCCAAGCTTCACAGCGAGGAATGGCCCTACAACGATCCCCGCCACGGCAGATATGCCGTCGATCTGCTGACTCCCACCAAGATCGCAGGCGCTCCTCGCGCGTGGGGAGCACGGGGCGTCAGGCTGGCCCATGGCGAATCGGTGGCCTGGCTGGATGATCTGGCCGACAACGGCCCTGCCCTGGTAAAAGCGGCCGCCCATCTGGTCGGCGACCTGTTGCAGGTGTACGGGGTCGCGGAGAACGCGCAGCTGCGACGCGATGGAAGCCTCAGCCCGTATGCGTGGGGGGCGGATTGGCGGACCGTCGAACGCTGGGTGCAGCAGTCGGGCATCCCGGTGAGCGGCGAAGGTTAGCTGGCGCCGCCGCGGTCGTGCACCTGCTCGACGAGCGTGGCCACGGCCTCCTTGGCCGTCCGGCCGGCGCCGATGAGGGTGGCCGAGGCGGGCCCGGTCCAGTCGCCGTAGCCGAGCAGATGCAGGCGGGGTTCGCCCACCGCCTGGGTGCCGCGGGTGGGGATGAGCCCGTCCGGGCCGCGCAGCCGCAGCGGAGCCAGGTGGCCGAGCGCGGGGCGGAAGCCGGTGCACCACAGGATCACATCGCACGCCACCGTGCTGCCGTCGGCCCACGCCACCCCGTCGGGAGTGATGCGGGTGAACATGGGCTCGGCCTTGAGCACGCCCCGGTCGCGGGCCTCGCGCACGGGCGGGACGGCGACGATGTCGCCCAGGTCGGCGATGCCCTCGGCCTGCCGGCCCGCTTGGACGGCGCGGTGGCGGCGGGTGGCCAGGTCGAACAGGGCGCGGCCGTCGATGTCGTCCGGCAGCAGGCGTGGCGGCCGCTGGGTTACCCAGGTGACCTCGGCGAGCGTGGACAGCTCGGCCAGGAGCTGGGCGGCGGAGTTGCCGCCGCCGACGATGACCACGCGCTTGCCGCGCAACGGTTCGGGGCCGCGGTAGCCGGCGGTGTGCAGGTGCTCGCCGCCGAAGTCGCGCATGCCGGGGTAGTGCGGGATGTAGGGGCGCCACCAGGTGCCGGTGGCGCTGATCACGCTCTTGGCCTGCCAGGTGCCGTGGCCGGTCTCGACCAGGAGGTGGCCGTCGCCGCGCCGGACGGCGTTCACGGTCACCGGGCGCAGCACCGGCAGCTCGTAGCGGCGTTCGTAGTCGGTCAGGTAGGTTACGACCTCGGCCGCGCTCGGGTAGCCGCCGTCCGGCGGGATGGGCATCATGCGGCCGGGCAGCGAGCTGTACTGGGCCGGTGAGAACAGGCGCAGGCTGTCCCAGGCGTGCCGCCACGCGCCGCCGGCGCCGTCCTGGGCGTCGAGGATGACGAAGTCGGCCTTCGTGCGGCGCAGATAGTAGCCGGCGGCCAGGCCCGCCTGCCCGCCGCCGATCACCAGGACGTCGACGGGCCGGGGGGCGGCCGTCATGCGGGCAGCAGCTCCAGCTCGGTGCGTCCCGCGGCAGGCTGGGGAGCGGGTCCAGGAGCGGACTCGGTGAGCGGGGCGAACAGCGCGCCGAGCCGGTTCACCGCCTCGGGGACGATGCGGTAGTAGACCCAGGTGCCGCGCCGCTCACCGTCGATCAGACCCGCCGTGCGCAGCACCTTGAGGTGGTGGGAGATGGTGGGGGCGGTCAGGTCGAAGGTACCGGTCAGGTCGCACACGCAGGCCTCGCCGCCGGCGTGGGAGCCGATCATCGACAGCAGACGCAGCCGTACCGGGTCGGCGACCGCCTTGAGCATGACGGCGAGCTCGGCGGCAGCGTCCTCGGCCAGCGGTTCGCGGGCGATCGGGGCGCAGCACTGGCCGGTCGGGACGGTCATGACAACCCCTCCTGATTAGAAGCCTGTCGAAATTATAGGCGGTGGTAGGCCAGCAGCGCGAACGCGGCGATCCCGCAGACGGCGGCGACCGCGCTCATCACCCAGCCGTAGCCGACGGCTTGGGCGAGGGCGACCGCGCCGAGCGGGGCCAGCGCCTTGTCGGCGACGGAGAAGATTGTGATGCGGCCGGCCAGCGAGGCGTAGGCGGTGGTGCCGTACCGGCCGACCAGCAGGTGCGGAAGGGTGATCGAGGCGATGCCGAAGCCGAGCCCGAACAGCAGCACCGCGCCGATCGCGCCCGCCACGCTGCGGCCGATCAGGGGCAGCAGCAGGACGGCCACGCCTTGCAGGGCGAAGATGGCGGCGGCGATGAGCGCGGCGGGCAGCCGGGTCTGCAGGCCGGTGGTGATCAGCCGTCCGGTCACCGACAGCACGCCCAGCAGCCCGGCCAGCGTGGCGGCCAGCACGGGCGGGTGGCCCAGCTGGATCAGGTAGGTGATGAGCAGGACCGCCACGGTCGCGACCGCGCCGCCGTTGGCGGTGAAGGCGATCATCAGCAGCCAGAACGGCCGCCGGCGGGTGGCCGCCTTGACGATGGCGGCGCGCTCCTGCGCCGCGTCGGACGCCTGTGTGCTCGCCGGACGGGCGCGGCGGCGCAGCACGAGGGCGTGCAGCGGGATCGCCGCCGTCCCGTAGATCAGGGCCAGGATCACCAGCGCCGTACGCCAGCCGTACCGGTCGACGAGCAGGCCGGTCAGCGGCAGGAAGATCGAGGAGGCGAACCCGGCCACGATGGTCAGCGCCAGCAGCCCGTTCGCCCGGCCGCGCTCGTTGCCGGCGTAGAGGGAGACGATGACGGCGAAGGCGGCCTCGTACAGCACCAGGGAGCAGGCGACGCCGACGAGCGCGAACACCGCGTACAGCTGCGGCAGGCTCTCCACGCGCGACCAGGCCAGCACCGCAGCGGTGCCCAGCAGCGAGCCGACCGTCATCAGGGCGCGACCGCCGCGGGCGTCCAGCAGGCGGCCGACCAGCGGCGCGCACAGGGCGGCGATCAGGATGGACAGGGTGAGCGCCGCGGCGATCTGCGTGTTGGTTGCGTGCAGGTCGCGGGCCATGGGAGCGAGGAAGACGGAGAAGGCGTAGTAGAGCACGCCGTAGCCGATGGTTTGGGTGACGGCCAGCGCCGCGACGACTGGCCGGCCGTGCCGCCGACGTGGCTGAGCGCCGTCCCCGAGGGCGGGGACGGCGCTCGAAGCGGGGGCGCTCACTCGCACTCGCCGGGACAGGCGATGAGCTGCCTGCCGGTTGCCGTCGTGGCCCAGGCGCCGCCCGCGGTTTCGGTGATGAAGCCCTGGGCGTGCAGGCGCCAGGCCAGGGTGCCCGCCATCCGGGTGATCGCGCGGGCGTAGCCGGGGTTGGTGCTCGGCCGCCGGGCCCGCAGGAGGTGGCGGCCCAGGCGTTCGGTCTCCAGTCGCCCGTGGTGGCAGATGAGGCGTAGCGCCTCCTTCTGTGCGGCGGTGGGGTAGCCGTCGGACATCAGGGGTGTTCCTTTCAGCCGCAGCAGCTGCCGCCGGACTCGCCGCCGGCACCGGCCGGGGCGCTGACGGTGGCGAGGGGGAGCGGGGCCGACAGCAGGCCGCCGCTGATGCCGGTGGCCAGGCCGACCCGCTGCTCCTGGGCCTCGGCCAGGTTGGAGGAGCACACGCCGGTCTCGGGCAGGTCGAGCTGAACGTCGCGGGCCGCCTCCCAGTCCCCGGCGATCGCCGCCACGACCGAGCGGACCTGCTCGTAACCGGTGGCCATGAGGAACGTCGGCGCGCGGCCGTAGCTCTTGACGCCGACCGCGTAGTAGCCGGGCTCGGGGTGGGCGAGTTCGCCGACGCCGTGGGCAGGGACGGTGCCGCAGGAGTGCTGGTTGGGGTCGATCAGCGGGGCCAGGGCACGGGTGGAGCCGAGCACCGGGTCGAGGTCGAGCCGGAGTTCGGAGGCGATGGAGTGATCGGGGCGGTAGCCGGTGGCCGAGACGATCCGGTCCACGGTGACGCTCTGCTCTCGGCCGGACGGGTCGCGGCTGATCACCTCGACGCCCTGGCCGGTGGCGTTGACGCGGTGGGTGAAGAAGCCGGTCAGCAACTGGATGCGGCCGGAGGTGACGTGGGCGCGCAGCCGAGTGCCGAGCGCGCCGCGGGCCGGCAGCGCGTCGGCGTCGCCGCCGCCGTAGGTGCGGGTGGCGTTGCCGGCGCGGATCGCCCAGGTGATCGGGGTGTCGTCCAGTTGGGCCAGGGCGAGCAGCGTGGTGGCGGCGGAGTGGCCGGCGCCGACGACCAGCACCCGCTTGCCCTCGTAGTGGTCGCGGTCGGCGCCGAGCACGTCGGGCAGGGCGTGGTCGACGAACACCTCGTGCTCGCCGTGGGCGGGCAGGCCGCTCGCGCCGAGCACGTTCGGGCTGGTGTAGGTGCCGGACGCGTCGATGATCGCTCGGGCCTGCAGCTCGGTGCCGTCGGCCAGGCGGATCAGGAACGGGGCCTGGTCGCGGCCGGCGGTGCGGACCCGGTCGTAGCCGAGACGGCTGATCGCGGTCACCTTCGCGCCGAGCCGTACCCGGTCGCCGAACAGCTTGGCCAGCGGCGCCAGATAGCCGTCGATGAGTTCGGCGCCGGTCGGCAGCCAGTCGGCGTCCGGAGCCGTCCAGCCGTCGGCCTCCAGCAGGCGGCGGGCGGCGGCGTCGATGTTGTACTTCCAGGGGCTGAACACCCGCACGTGCCCCCACTGCGCCACCGAGGCGGCGACGCAGTCACCGGCCTCCAGGACCGTGAAGTCGACGCCGCGTTCGGCCAGGTGGGCGGCGGCGGCCAGCCCGACCGGGCCGGCGCCGATCACGACCACGGGCAGGTCATCCCATCGCCCTGAGGTGGCCTGCTGAGGGGTGGCGGTGTGTTCGATCGCGATCGGCGTGGGGCCGCAGCAACTGTCACTCATAACTGCTCTCCAGGTGGCGAAATGGGTTAGAGGTGGATCAGCGGAAAAGCGGGAACGCGGCGTAGGCGCGGGCGCGCTCGATGGCGGCCTCGGCGCGGCACTCGATGTCGCACACCCGTGAGGTGGCCTCGTCGAAGGTGATATTCGCCCGCTCGGTGGCCGGGCGGTGTCGTCGGGTGAACAGAGCGCGCATCGCGCACCCCCTTGAATAGAAATTCATCTAAGCAGGAGTCATCATGCGCCACTGCTTAGATGGAAGTCAAATCAACTCGCAGTCTTCGCCGGAGCAGAGGGGATCGCAGGGCGGAGGGAAAGACGGGCCGGGCTCAGGCTCGGGTGCGCTGACGAGTGCCGCGCAGCTGACGGGCGAGCACCCCCATCACGTGCCGGGCGTCGGCGCCGACGCCGCGCAGCGTGTTGGAGGAGGGAGTGCGCTGCCACTCCAGGCCCAGGTAGCCCAGACCGACGTGCATCAGCGACAGGCCATGGCGCTGGCGCGGGCGGCCATCGGCACCCAGCACACCCAGCCTCTCCAGATAGGCCAGGTTCGGCCGGTAACCGGTGGCCAGCAGCACCGCGTCGACGCGCTCACGGCTGCCGTCGGGCCAGGTCGCCTGATCGCCGTCCAGGCGGGCGAAGATCGGCCGGCGCCGGTAGCGGCCCTCGCGCAGCGCCCGGCGGTAGCGGCCGTCATCCAGCACGGGCGAGGCGGGCGGAGCCTCCGCGCGGGCCGGCGGCAGCCGGTCGAAGCCGGTCACCCGGAACCAGAAGTGCAGGTCACGCCCCAGCGGGCGCTGGGCCACGAACCGGATCGGCACCCGGCTGGCCAGCGTCACCCGGCGCTGGCTGGCCAGCTCGTGGGCGACCTGGACCGCCGAGTTGCCCGCCCCGACCACGATGACGTGCTCACCGGGCAGCGAGGTCGGCGAGTGGTAGTCGGCGACGTGCAACACCGGGCCGGTGAAGGTGTCCAGGCCGGGCAGGGCGGGCCGGTGCGGGCGGCCGAAGGAGCCGCTGGCCGCGATCAGGGCGCCGGCGCTCAGTTGCTCGCCGCCCTCCAGCCGCACGGTGAACCCCTGCCTGCCGGCTTCGGCGGCGCTGACGCGGGCGCCGGTGCGCAGCTCGGCGCCGCGCTCGATCAGGGCGACGGCATAGCGCTCCAGGTAGGAGCCCACCTCGTCGCGGCGTGGGTAGCGCTCGGGGTCCCCGTCGAAGCCCATGCCGGGCAGGCTGCTGTAGCGGGCGGGTGAGAACAGGGTGAGGCTGTCGTAGTAGCGCGGCCAGGACCCGGCCGCCCGCCGGGAAGCCTCCAGCAGCACGGGCCGCAGCCCGTGCTCCAGGGCGGCGTGCGCGGAGGCCAGGCCGGACTGCCCGGCCCCGACGATCAGGACACGGTCGTTGTCGATGGGCATGCCGCAGAACGTACCGTCATTTTCTAATATGTCAATAACTTGAAATGAGCGGTAGGGTGCTGGCGCAGGAGGGAGCACTCATGGCCGAACCCACGAGATCATCAGCCGCGCCGACGGATGAGCCCACAGACGGGAGAGCGGGCCCCGCGTGCGCGTCGCCGCAGCTGCCGCAGGCCGCCCAGGACTTCCTCAAGGCCCTGGCCAACCCCGGCCGCCAGCAGATCATGCTGCTGTTCGCCCAGGGCGCCGAGCTGTCGGTCAACCAGGTCGCCGAACGCGCCGGCATCAGCCAGTCCGCCGCTTCCCAGCAGCTCGCCCTGCTGCGCCGCAGTGGCATCGTCACCTCCCGCCGCGACGGCAAGGAAGTGCTGTATCGAGGCGATCGCGACGGCGTCGCCCGCATCCTCGAAGACCTGCAGAGCTACCTGAAATTCTGCTGCTGAGCGCCGGTGGCCGGGTTCATCCGGTCGAGGCGGGCAGGTCGTGGAAGGGGCGCAGCCCGGAGCCGACGTCGGCGCGGGTGAAGGCGTAGCGGCCCAGGAAGTTGATGTGGTTGTAGGCGATGGGCGACAGCCGGGCACACATCTGTTCGGTGACCGGAAAGCCTTGGGCGCGTAGCTGCTTGACGGCGGCGTCGAGGTAGAGGCTGTTCCACCACACCACGGCGTTGAGCGCCAGGCCGAGCGCGCCGAGCTGGTCCTCCATGCCCTCGCGGTAGCGCTGGCGCAGCTGACCGCGGTTGCCGAACGCGATCTTCCGCGCGAGACGGTGCCGGGCCTCCTGCACGTTCAGCTGGGCGCCGATCATCCGCCGGTAGCCCTCATCGTGCAGGAACTGCAGCAGATGCAGCGTCTTGAAGATCCGGCCGTAGTGCACGAACGCCTCGCCCAGGCCGGTGGGGCGGCCGTCGGCCGACAGCATCCGGATCAGGTCGTAGGCGCGCACCGTGCCCATCGTCAGCGAGCCGGCCACGCGCAGCATGTCGCCCCAGTGAGCGCGGATGCGATCGAGCCGGATGGTGTGGCGGGACATGTGCTCCAGCGGCCCGTAGACGGCGGCGGTGTTGGTCCGCCACAGCCGGGTGTCGGCTAGGTCGGCGATGCGCGGAGAGAACTGGTAGCCGCAGATCGCGAACAGTCCGAAGACGAGGTCGGAGTAGCTGGCGGTGTCGGTGACTACGGTCTCCGGCTTGGGCCCGCCGTCGAGGTTGAACAAGGCGTCCAAGATGAACAGCGAGTCACGCAACGTGCCGGGCACCACCAGCCCGCTGATGCCCATCACCTGGTCGTTGACCACGTTCAGCCAGGTCGCGCCGCGCTGACGGCCGAAGTACATCGGGTTGTGCCCGGCGTGCAGACTAGCCACGGGCACGACGAAGCGCAGCCCGTCGGCCGAGGCGATATGGCCCGACCCCCACGACTTGACGATGTCGATGCCGGCCTGGGCGGCGATCAACCGGGCGTTCGCCGCGGCGATCGTCTCCCCGCGCAAGTAGCCCTGGTCGACCTGCTGCAGCCGGGCCCGGGTCAACGCCGGCACGTTCGGCTTCTCAATCGGCACCAGGCCCATGTTGCACGCCTCGGCCACGATCAGCGCGGCCAGGCTCATCGGGAAGTCCTCCATGGCCGCATCCGCGCCGGAGACGTGGGTGAAGTCGGCCGGCAGCCCGGTGCGGTCGAAGACCTCCAGCAGCAACTCGGGGAAGTCCACCCGCGGCAGCATGCCGCCGACCAGCGTGCGCAGCTCTTTCATCAGCGGCGGCTCGTCCACCGCGCCGAGCTTGTCCAGGCGCAGCCGCCCGCCCACGAACTGCACCGCGGTGTTGCCGCCGAGCCCGTCCAGCACCCGGGTGTAGGCCGCCTCCAGCGCGCCCGCGAGCTCGGCCAGGTGACCGGCCGGTTCCAGCTCCTGCTCCTGCTCCAGCGAGGCCAGCACCCGCGGCCGCGCCTGCTCCCACGCCTGCCCGGCCAGCAGCCGGGCCCGCGGGTCGCTCCACCGTTCGGAGCCTTCAGCGAACACATCACGCCGCCGCAGCGCGGCGTGCAGGTGCATCAGCGCGCACAGCACGAACGCCGCCTTGTCCACCTGCCCCGCCGGCAGGTCCGGGTTGCGGTAGACCAGGCCCCGCCACGACCCGGTGATCAGCCCATCGTGGGCGGCGATATCACCCGGTGCGTAGCGGCGGCGGCTCTTGGCCATCGCCGCCGCGGTGCGCACCATCGCCAACACCGCGCTGCCGGCCTCAACGGCCCGAAACCGGATCGTGTGCAGGAGCGGCTCGATGAAGCCCTGCACGGTGCGGTAGCGCTTGACCAGCTCGGCCCGCCACTCGGCCGCCGCATCGTCATCAGTGACGGGCACGAACTCCGCCACCGTCTCCACCGCGGCCGCCAGCCTCTCGCGCGGCACCACCTCCTCGATCGTCTTCCACACCTCCACCAGCGACACCAGCCGCTCCTCCGTGGCCTCCGGCACGGTCATCAGCACCTCCATCGCCGAGGCCATCGTGCGCGCCGCCTTGCGCAGCTTCGGGAACGTGCGCAGTTGCTCGGCCTTGCCCGCCCGTTCCGCCCTTGCCAGCAGATGCGTGGCGATCAGCAGATCCAGCACGTCCAAGGCGTCATCGACCGAGGAGACCTCCAGATGCCGCACGGTGGCCAGCAGTGTCGCTCCCTTGCGCGGCTCGTCCAGCCCTTTGAGCGTGGGTGCCTTGGCGGCCAGCCCGTAGCGGGCCAGCGCCCCGAGCTTGACCGCCGGGACCGGGTCGGTCGCCACCCGGCCGGTGCCCAGCGCCGCGATCTCGGCCACCCGCTTCAGCTCTTCGGCCAGCACCCGGCCTGAGGCCTTCCTCGGCGCCGTGCGCAGACGCTCCAGCTCCGAGCGCCTCCTGCCGTCCGGCACCGCCAGCAGAGCGTCCAGCGCCCGCTGCATGTCGCGCGACAACCGTCCCGACAGCCGCTCGTTCTCCGCCCGTCGCACCTCGCCGACCAGCCGCACCAGCACGGTGATGCCGGGCAGCAGAATGCGCTCCTTGAGCATGTGCACTCGCGCCCGGTCAAACAGCGCCCGCGGCCCCTCCACCGACGCCCACACCCGCGCCGCCACGTACCGGCGCACCTCGCTCTCGCAGGCGCCGAAGTCGCGGTTGCCCAGCAACTGGCGGATCTCCCAGGCGTGCTCGTAGACGGTCTGCTGGCGGTGGCCGTAGTCGGCCAAGTGCGCCGGATCGAGCCCGAGCTGCTCGGCCACGAACGCCACCGCGCCCGGCGGGGCCGCCAGCGGGTCCTCGGTCAGGAACACCCCGAGCATCCGTACCGTGCCCCACTGCACGGCCCAGCCGAGCTGGTGGCCGGGCGCCGTTTGGACGCCAGCGCGTCCAGCGCGCTGCGGTCCAGGCGGAGGAACTGCTCCAGCTCCGCGGCCGAGGGCTCCTCGGGGAAGCGGCCATAGCGGGCGATCTGCTCATCAGAGAGAAATTCGAAGGGCATGGCCCAGCAACGTAGGCCCCGCGACCTGCTCAAACAGGCGCTGTCACCGAACCGGCACGAAGATCAACTCTCTACCGCTAATTTCTGCACCCAGCCTCCTCGAAGGCCGAACGGCGAGTGGCGGTAAGCCGCGCCCCGACGCCTCGCTAACGCCACTGACCGTTCCATTGCTGCTCGCCCCCCGAAGCTCGGCCGGATCCCCGTCGGCGGTGGCTGGCGTGCCCATGGCGTCGGCACCCCTGAAGCGCTCGCCTCCAAGCGTGTCGGGCCCGGCACCGGGAAGGTCGGCTACACCTACCTGCACTCAGCCGTTGACGACCACTCTCGCCTGGCCTACACCGAGGCCCTGGACGACGAACGCGGCACCACCGCAGCGGCGTTCTGGCGCCGCGCCGTCGCGTTCTTCGCCGCCCACGACATCACCACCGTCCGGCGGGTCCTCACCGACAACGCTCCTGCTACCGCTCGGCCGCCTGGGCCGACGCCCTCGCCGCGACCGGCACCACCCACAAGCGGACCCGCCCCTACACCCCGCGCACCAACGGCAAGGTCGAACGCTTCAACGGCACCCTCGCCCGCGAATGGGCCTACGTCCGCCCCTACGCCTCCGAACACGAACGCCGCGCCGCCCTCGCCGACTTCCTCAACCACTACAACTACGAACGTCCGCACAGCGCCCTCGGCGGCAAGCCACCCGCCAGCTGCGTCACCGACCACGGATACCGGCTCACCGCCGACGAGCACCCCGATCCCCTCGATCTACTGCCCGTCCAGCTCACGATCGAGGACGCCGTGGAACCAACGTCCTGAGACATCACACCTAGGGGGCCCGGTAGCAATCGCCGTGAAAACAACGGATATGCAGGTCAGGGCGCTCTCGGAGTGCTGCGGCAACATCCTGGCAATGGGTCGCTGACCTGCATATCCGTTGAAAATTTCCCCGCACGGCCGCTGGGCCCCCGCCTCCCCGGTCGTCCTGCGCTATATCCGCGCCGTCGACCGCTGGCGTGACAACGCCATGCGAGGCGTCGGCCTGTAACTCACGCAAAATCGGACGAAACTACCCTGGCCCTCACCGGCCAGACCAGCCAAAACATGCTTGTGGCCTGCGCCGGTCCGCGCGTTATCCGTTGCATCCAATTGGAGGGAGGACCTCATCACCGAACGCAAGAGGCTGACGGAAGCCGCCCCCTGCGCATCACAAGGACTTCCCTGAGCGTCCCTGAGACGCACACGTCCGTACGCCGCAGCGGCTGTCGGCGCCGGAAAACGCCTCTCTCAACGTCATCTCCGCCCCCGTCCAAGGGGGCGGGCGTCGAACCGGACGGGCGAAGAGACTGAGCGCTCAACCGAGAGCAGACGATCGTAGAGAGAGACTGTTGCCGACGGCACGATGACGATTGCCACCAACACGGTCGGCTGCTGGCGCGACAGCGCCGTGCGCAGTGTCGATCTTTGATCCGTTCCCCGACGCGAGGGGGAGCAGCCGAAGGCAGGCTACTGACATCTCGATGACAACAGCACTGATACCCCATGGCAAAACCAGAGGTCAAGCTGCTGATGAGGGTTGTCAGTGCATGGCAAAGTGACACGACTCGTCAGTCGAGCGTGGCCGAAAAGTTCCGGAGAACAGGGCTCGTAGCTGAGGAAACTACCTGCGTCCGGGGATCTTCGCCGAGCGGCTCAGGCGAGGCTTAGTGATCTTGCTGACATGAAATGGCAAATCCACTGACATCAACTGGCATTACGCCAGGACAACTTCATGGCAGTTTGCACCAGGTGCATGCGGCCATCCCTTGCTAATTCATAGGATCATAGGTTCTATCTTTGTGCTTCCAGGCTTGCGATAAGCAAAGTTATCGCAAGCCTGCTCGGTGCGCACGCATCACCGAGATTTCGTAACGTAACGCTTCGATTTTTTATCGGGTCTTGCAGACACGTTTTGGTAGAGTGCTTGTGTGGCTGACAACGCATCGCTCCGCTCTGCGGATGACCCGAAAAACACCGCTTTCGGCCTCCGCCCGGAACCGGATCACCTGGCCGGCCCGCCCGAGGCGCCGCTCGACGACGACCCGCCTGGCACCACCGGCCGCTCCGACGGCGGCCCGGGAGTGGTGGCCGAACCGCTCCCATCGCCCGCTGCCGATGCGGCGGCCCCGCACGGCCGATGTGCCTGGGACGGCCAGCCGCTGCCGCGCTCCACCGG
Organism: Streptosporangium brasiliense; assembly: GCF_030811595.1. Classification (NCBI taxonomy): domain Bacteria; kingdom Bacillati; phylum Actinomycetota; class Actinomycetes; order Streptosporangiales; family Streptosporangiaceae; genus Streptosporangium; species Streptosporangium brasiliense. The sequence continues at coordinate 6,792,498 of NZ_JAUSRB010000002.1, read as the reverse complement.
CCGACGGCCCCGCCAGTACTGCAGTGACGCCTGCAAAACCGCCGCCTCTCGCGCTCGCCGCAAAGAACAGCTCACCGCCGTTACCACCGCGGTGACCGAGTCCGGCGCGATCCTGACCGAAGCACGCCCGCTGCAGGAGGCACTCGCCGCGCTCGTCGACCGCTTCGCCGAAAAGGTCGACCTGGCCGAAACCGGCGCGCTGGCCCGGATCAGTGCCGCCGAAGCCGAAGCCGCCGAGGACCGCGCGGACGCCGCGATCGCCCGCGAGCAGGCCGCGGCCGCCGATCGCGCCCGCATCAGCGCCGAGCGGCGGATGCGCGAAGCCGAGCAGGCCCAGCGACTGGCCGAGGAGCGCGAGGGCAACGCCCGCGCCGATCTCGAGCGCGTGACGGAGAAGACCCGCGCCGAAGTGCTTGACCTGGGGACGAAGCTCGGTGAGGCCACCGAGGCCGCCGAGCACGCCGCGGCGGTGACCGCCGACCAGGCCACCCAGCTGCGCGCGCTACGCACCGAGGCAGAGGAGGCCCGGGCCGCCGCCACGGCGCTGCGGACCGGCCTGGCCGACCGCGACCGGGACCTGGCCGCCGAGCGGGCCCGCGCGGCAGCGCTGGGCGACCAGCTCACCGAGCAGCGCAGCCGTACCGACACCCTGGCCACCCAGCTCGCCGCCGCCCAGGACGACAGCCGCCGGGCCCGCGCCCAGACCGACGCGACACGCACCGAGCTGGAGGAACTGCGCCGCGCCGGTGACGAGCAGCTGCGCGCCCTGCGCACGCAGCTGGAGGACGCCCGCGCCCAGGGCGCGGCCGGCGCCGCCGACCTCGCCCGCGCCCAAGCCCGGCACGAGGCCGACCAGGACCTGCTCGCCGAACTACGCGGCCAGCGCAAGGACCTCAAAGCCCGCCACGACGCCCTGCAGGCCGAGGTAGGGAAGCTGCGAGCCGAGATCGACCAGCTGCGGGCGCGCCCGACCCCCGCCGCCGCAGAGCCCGAACAGGACCGATGAAGCCGTCACCGGCCGGGCACTGGCCCGCCGCCACGTCCCGCCGATCCTCAAACAGGTGGCCACGGCCGCCAGGCTGAAGGCTCCGGCAACCGTCCGCTCGCACGTCATTGGTCGCGGACGGATGAGTTTGAGGTGCTGGCGCGGCTTCTCGGCGAGCACGGCCTTCAGGGCGCGCATGTCGCGCCGACATTACTGGAACCCCGAGTTGCGCGGCAATGGGATGGTGGGTCACCATTGTCGGCATGACTAGTGGAAAGGGCGTTCTCCGCCCAGGCCGTTGAGGCCCATGGAGCCGGTCGAAGAGCCGGCCCTCGAGATCGATTCCCGCGGTCGCGCTGCTGGCGCGTCTTGCACCTCTTCCCCACCCACGGCGCGCGCGGGCGCTGGCGCTGCACGCCCGCCGCCTGGCCGGCACCTCCCATCTGCGCGTTCTCCTGGACGAGCTGTCGGCGGGGGACCAGTACGCCCGGCACACGGCACTGCATCTCGCCATGGCGGCCCGCGACATCGGCTTCATCGAGAAGGTTCTCGCCGGACCCGACATGAGGTTGCGGCGCTCGGCCTTGCGTGCCGTCCGTACGCTGCCCGTATCGGATCCGGCGGTGCGGGCCGCGCTCGACGACGCGCCCGCCGACCTGCGGCGCGCGCTGTACCGCATGCTGGCGCACGGCCGCCGGCACGCGCTGGCCGAGGCGCTGTTGCCGGACGTGCGCGCCCGATGGAGCGACCGCGAGGCGGCCGCGCTGCTGCCGGCCTGCGGCTCCGCGGCGGTCCTGCGATGGTTGCCGGAGCTGGCCCACGCGGTGACGTCCTGGACGACGATGGCCAAGCGGCATGCGGGCGCGATCATGGCGGTGGCTGAGCAAGAACTGGCCACCGGCGTGCGCCCGTGGACCTGGTGGCGCCGCCGGGGCGCGGGCGTGGAGCTTGCCGCGCTCTCCGAGCCGGACCGGATGCTGGCACTGCTGGAACGGTACGACCTGCGTGACGTTCTCACCCAGCTTCCCGGCGCGGTCGCCAACGCGCTGTTCAGGGCGGACGCCGTACGCGCCAGGAGGCTGTTCATCGCCGAAGCCTCCCCTCGCTGGCAAGAACCACCGAAAGCGCTGCTCCGCCACTTGAGCTCGGCGTCGGACGCCGAACTGCTGCGGCTCGCCTCGGTCGATTACCGCTTCGATACGGTGCTGCGCCGGCTGCCGCCCGCCCGCCGGGTCACGATCTTCGAGACGGCCGCGCAGGCGCAGGGCAGAGCAGGCCGGCTGTGGGCGATGCGGCTGCTCGGATGGCTGCCTCCCGAGCCGGCGGCGGCCGAGGCCAGGCGCATACTCGACTGGCACGCCTCGGTGTGGCATTCGGCCCGCTCCTGCCTGGACAATCCGGACATCCCGCTGGAGCTCACCAGCCATCTGCCGTACGAGGAGGCGGTCGGCCCGCTGCGCGAGGCGGCCGTCGGAGGGGATCCGCGGCGGCGCGGCCTGGCCAGGACGCTGCTGGTACGGTGCACGGCGCGCACGCGGAACCGGGCGTTGCTCCATGATCTCCTGGCCGAGCTGGCCCTGCGCACCGTGAACGAACGGGACCCGCTCCGCCGGGACCTGCTGACCGCGCTGCTGGAGGTGCCGCCCGCGCTGCTCGACGACTCCTTCGCCGCCACGCTGGGCCGCATCGCCACCGCCGCGGCCCAGGCCCCGGACTCCTCCCCCGACACCCGGGAGGCGCTGCGCAGCCTGGCCGGCCGGGTGCTGCGGCACCACGACCCGGCCCTCGCGCCCGCCCTGGTCTCGTGGGGGATGGGCGTATACGCATCACTGGTGGCCCGGTACGGCGCGGCGGGGCTCCCAGCGCTCGTGCCTCACTCTGACGCACGCTGGCCCGCTCCCGCCCGTCGCCGCCGTCGTGATCGTGGCTTTCCCGGCACGCCCACGGATCCGCATCAGCTGGACCGGGTGCTGCGCACGGGTCAGGAGCACGACCTGCTCGCGCTGTTGCGGCCGCACCTGCGGGCAGCGCGCGAGCGGGGGGACTTCACCGTGGCCGTGGCCCTCGCCCGCACGCTCGGCCGACGCGGCTGGGCGCTGGCCGAACTGCAGGACGACCTGCGCGCCGCCATCGGCCAGGCACCGGAGCCACTCGCCCATGAGGCCGCCGACCTATGGCTGTCCCACCGACCCGGCCGCCACCGAACGACCCCACCGCCGGAACCCGGCGCGGCCGGGCGGCCGGTGCGAGCGGGTGATGGGCGGATGGAGCGGATCGTCGGGCTTGTTCTGGAAGAGCCGTCCGCCGTGACGCTGCCCGCCGTGTGGTGTGCGGTGGCGCGGCGCCGTACCGATCTCCTCCTGCCGCTGCTCGAGCACGACCGCGGTGGCCGGTTCGCCGACCCCTCGTGGGTGCCGCCGATCGTCGAGGGTGAGGCCCGACGATGGACCCCTGACCAGCGCGACCGCGTACGCGCCAAGCTCGCCGCCACCGTCGGCGACGAGCGGTTGCCCGTCTCCGTCCGGGCGACGGCGGTCCAGGCGTTCGGACGGGTCGGCGGCGGGCTCGACCTCCTCGCCACCTGGGCGGACCACGAGAACACGGTGCTGGCCGAGGCCGCCGTCATGGCCATGGCGGGCGCCGACGCGATGCCCCTGCTCCTGCGGCACGCCGGCGGCCCGGCCTCCCGTGCCGCGGTGATCGCCCTGGCGCGCGCCTGCCGGTCCGGCGCCCCGTCCCGGCTGGGCCCGTTCCTGGAGCAGGCGCTGACCGCCCCTGAAAGCAAGATCACCCTGCGCAAGCTGGCCGCCCGTCGGCTCCACCGCGACCGCCCGCCGGGCGCGGTGGAGGTGTTGCTGCGGGCATGGGAGGACCCCGGCCTGCATCGGGACGTACGCGCGACCGTGGCCGCGGTGCTGCGCGGCATGCCCGAGGACCCGCGCACCCTGGCCGCTCTGATGGAGACCCCCGGCCGGTACGCCGACGAGGTGATCCTGCGCACGCTCTTCCAGGCCCACCCGATGGAGTACGCCCCCGCCGCCCGCCCCGGCTACGCGGACCTCGTACGGCGGCTGCTCATGTCCGCCGACCTGCCCGGGGTACGTTTCCGCGGGTCGAAAGCGTTCAGTTTGTGGGCGCACTGGTACCGCGGCGGCTTCGAGGAGATCCTCGAGGCCGTGGCCGACCCGGGGGTTGACGGGCAGATCATGGAGGTGTTCCTGGCGCTGCTGCGGACAGGGGCGATCCAGTCTCGGACGCTCGACGTGCTCGCCCGGTTGGCCGCCGCCGTACCCGGCGAGGACCTGCGGGCGCCGGCGCGAACGCGCGTGACCGCCATCACTGAAAGCCTGGCCACGATGCTGGACGAGGAGCGGCCATGGCAGATGCGGCTCGCCCAGGACGCGATGGACCTGCTCGCCACCCGGCCGCGCCTGCTGACCGAGGCGGTGCGGCTGGCGATAGCCCTGCTCCCCACATCGGACGCAGAATTGGCCGATGCCTTGTGTACGCTGGCCGACCTTCTGGGGAACCGGCCGATCCTGGCGGCTCAGACAGCCGAGCGGGTAGCCGCCGAGCTGTACGACAGCTACCGGAGCCGTCCGCAGGTGCCGCCCGCCGCCACGCTGCCCGCGATCCGGCGGCTGACGGCCGGCGGCGACCTGGCTGGCGCCTTGTTCGCGATCACGCTCACCCAGTGGGGCGGCGCACACACCGACTGGGCGCCCCCATGGGGGGAGATCATCCGCGACCTGCGTGATTCCCCACACCTCGAGGTACGCCAGCAAGCCTGGGACACCACCGTCGGCTGAGCGTTGTGCAGTACGCGGCCACCTGCCGGCTCGCCTCCGGCAGGGGCCCGGTAGTAATCGCGGAACATCCAACGGATCTCGCCGACCAGCGTTGACGTGAGGCATCCGGGCGAGGTCAACGGCATCCCCGGTCCGGCCCACCGCACCACTGACCGGCGCACCAGTCCTGCGGTGCCCTCACATCAGAGCAGGTCAGGGGTATATCCGTAGGACTCACACCTGCTCATCCTTCAGCGGGTTGAGAGGCTGAGGTTGGGTTACCCCATCGAGAATGCTGTTGAGGAGCGGGACTCGGCGTTCGGTGTGGTCGTTGATCGCTATGACAGCCACGCTCAGGTCCAGATCGGGTACTCGCGCGTGCAGGGCGCGCAGGCCGATCCAGCCTCCGCCGTGCCGATAGACGCGGTGTGCGGCGTGTGATCGGACGCCGATGCCCCAGGCGTAGTCGATCGGCGTTCCGTCATCGAGGTGTCCAGGTGTCTGCAGGAGCTCCGAGATGCCGAGTTCGTCGGCGTTGAGCGCCTGGCCCCAGCGCAGCAGATCGCGGAGAGTCGTCCATACCCCTCCGTCACCCAGGGACAGCGGGGCGGGATGAAGACGGGCAAGCGGCGCGGCACCCGGGGGCGTGGGGTCAGGTCCGGGCCAGTAGCGGGTGTCTGCCATCGCCAGCGGGACGAAGAGATGGCACTGGGCGAAGTCGGGCAGCGGCATGTCCGCCGCTCGTTCCACCACCGCGGCCAGGCAGACGTATCCGGCGTTGGAATAGACGTGTTCGGTGCCCGGCTGGTGGTTCAGGGCCGGGAACTGGGTGAGGGCTTGGATGATGCCCGGGGTGGTCCGGTCGGCTTCGCCGGTGATGATGGCATCGATCTTGGAGTCGGCGGGGAGGGCCGCGGTGTGATGGACGAGGTGCCGCAGGCGGACGGTGCCGGCCCACGCCGGTAGCTGGGGCAGCCAGCGTGACAGGGGCGCTTCCATGTCCAGTGCCCCCTGTTGGGCGAGCAGCGCCGCGCAGGCCGCGGTCATCTGCTTCGACAGCGACGCCGCATAGACGAGCGTCGTGGCGGTCACCGACTCGCCGGTGACTGTCAGCCCTTGGGCCAGGAGGACAGGCGGCGCTCCGGGTTGCTGCATCCCGACCAGGACCGGTTCGTCACTGCGGTAGCCGGCTTCGGAGATCAGGGCTGTCATTCGTTGGCGCAACTGGGACACGACATGATCCTTGCAGTGCCTGGGCCGTTGCCAATCCGTTGATTCAGCGCAACGTTGAGCGCCTGGTGCTCAGTCACCTGGTTCGATGACGGAACCGCGGATCGGCAATCGGTGGACGTCGGCAACCTGGTGAGCCTGTCGGCGCAGACAGATGGTCTCGTCGTGTTGGGCGGCGAGGCGGGACAGCGCTTCGGTCTTGAAATCCGTGAGCTCGGTAATCGTCTCGTACTCCTGACTGTGCCCGTCGGTGACGGCTACGGCCGCGCTGGCGGGAAGTGCCGGTCAAGGATCTCGGGGTGACGGTGATCTGTCGCAGCGCTACTTGGCCGCTGAGGGTAGTTCACAAAACGATGATCACCGAGCGGGTGCCGAGTAACCGAGTGGCAATCCCCTGAAATCGTGGAGACTTTTCTATGCGGCTATGAGCTGCTGACGTCTCACCGTGGTGGCCGCTCTAACGGCCGCGATCCGCTGTTCGTAGATGATCGGTGGTAACCCGTCGGCGGCGCTGTGGCGGCGGCGGGTGTTGTAGAAACCGGCGATCCAGGTCGCGATCTTCAGCCGGGCCTCGGCGCGGGTGGCGAAGCGATACCGGTGGGCGAGCTCGACTTTGAGCGTGACGTTGAACGATTCGGCCGGAGCGTTGTCCAGCGCGCAGCCGGCCCGGCCCATCGACTGCACCACACCCCAGTGGCGGCAGGCAGCCTGGAACCGGGCAGCGGTGTACTCACCGCCGCGATCGGAGTGGAAGATCACCCCGTCGACGTCGCCGCCTCGGGTGACCGCGGCCATCTGCAAGGAGGCGACCGTCAAAGCGGCGTCATGATGGGCAGACATGGCATAGCCGAGCAACCGGCGGGAGAACAGGTCCTGCACGGTGGCCAGATACAGCTTGCCCTCGTCGGTGACGATCTCGGTGACATCTCCGCACCACAACACGTCCGGTGCGACGGCGGTGAACTGACGGCCGACCAGATCCGGTGCCGCGGGCCTGGCGCCCTGGCGCGTCAGCGAACGCCGTCTGGCAGCCGGCCGACCGGCCAGGCCGAGTTCGGCCATCCGCGCGGCCACCGTGTTGGCCGAGACCCGCCAGCCCTCCTCGTGCAGGTCCCGGGTAATGCGCGGGCTGCCGTAGGTGCCGCCCGAGGCGGTGAACTTCACCTCGATCGCCGCATCCAAGCCGGCGCGACGCTGCTGACGAACACCCGGTGCGCGCCCACGCCATTTGTAGAACCAGGACTGCGAGACCCCCAGGATCCGGCAGGCCGTCGCGTGGGGAACATCGTGCTCGGTCTTCTGGGAGGCGATGAAGGCCGCGTGCGCTCACCGGCCCGTCGACTCCTTGACCCACAAGACCACCGAGCGCTTGAGCACTGTGAGGATGGATGACGTGCCCCCCGGTGCCAGGGTCTGACCCAGCTTGAGACTGGCCATGCTGCCTTCGTGATGACCTGTCGCCCTGGTGCCGGTGGCGCTGTCGATCGGGCGGGGGTGTGTCCCCATAGGGGCCTTGCCGTGCACCATCACAGTCCTGACCTCCCTCACCCGGTCGGTGCCTCTGTCATGACCGCACCTCCAGGAGGAGCACGTGAGCGTCGCCCCCGGCCGCCACCCCGTCACCACCCACTCCACCGACGATGAACGCGAAGAGGTCATCGTCGGCGTCGATACCCATACCGAGGCTCATGTCGCTGCCGTTCTCACAGTCCAGGGCGTCTTGGTCGGCACCCGCCCTTTTGCGGCCACCGCCTGCGGCTATGCCGAACTGCTGGCCTGGGCTCGCAGCCACGGGCGGTTGCACCGCGCCGGCGTGGAAGGCACCAGTTCCCACGGCACCGCCCTGACCCGCTACCTGCGCCGCCACCGGGTGCAGGTGATCGAGGTGAACCGGCCCGACCGGGCGGTGCGCCGCCGACGCGGCAAGACCGACGCCATTGACGCCGAAAACACCGCCCGTGCGGTCCTGTCCGGGCAGGCCAGCGCCGTGGCCAAGTCCGGTGACGGGGCGGTGGAGATGCTGCGCATGGTCAAGCTAGCTAAAGAGTCCGCGGTCAAGGCCCGCACCCAGGCCATCAACCAACTGCGCGCCATCGTGGCCCGCACCGAACCGCACCTGCGCGAATCGCTGGCCGGCCTGGGCCCAGCCACGCTGTTTCGCCGCTGCGCCGAGTTGCCCAGCGCCCAAGCCGACGACCTCACCACCGTCGCCACCGAGGTGCTGCGTATCCTGGCGCGGCGGATTCTGGCGCTCACCGAGGAGATCCGCTGCCACCAGCAGCGCATGCGCTCCATCATCACCGCCTGCGCACCACGGCTGCTGGAGCGGCACGGCATCGGCCCGGACACCGCCGCCGCGCTGCTCATCACCGCGGGCGACAACCCTGACCGGCTGACCAGCGAGGCTGCCTTCGCCGCTTTGTGCGGGGTCAACCCGATCGAGGCATCCTCCGGCAAGACCACCCGCCACCGACTCAACCGCGGGGGCGACCGACGTGGCAACAGCGCGCTCTACACCATCGTGTTGACCCGTCTGAGCCGCGACCAGCGCACCCGCGACTATGCCGAACGCCGCACCGGCGAGGGTAAATCGAAGAAGGAGATCATCCGCTGCCTCAAACGCTACGTCGCCCGCGAGGTCTTCCCGATCATCGCAGCGGCCCTGTCACCAGCGCAGTCTCCAGCGATCGCGGCTTGACAAGCATAGGGGCCTCATCACGCTCCATCTCCAGCTCAGCGCGTTCCCTGCTCCACTCGGCCCGCTGCCGGCGCAGCCGGGTCAGCTCTTCCCGCTCGGACTCGGCCAGCTCACCGGTGGCGTCTTGTTCACGGGCCAGGCGGTCCATCTGCATCCAGTTGGCCAGCGTGCCCGCGTTGATCCCCAGGTCTTTCGCGACCGAGGCGATCGATTTCCCGGACTCCCGCACGATGCGCACCGCACCCGCCCGAAACTCCGGATCGAAACTACGTCTGGTCTCTCCCATACCTCGACCTCCCCCTTAGGCCAGATCTCCACGTTACGAGGGGAGGCTCACTACTCATGCAGCAGAATCCACCAAATCCCTATCGAGTCAGCGCTTTAACGTATCCGGCCACTCCTGGCTGCGCCTGCACGACAAAAACAAACTCTGACTAAAAAAATCTTGGACTTTCTTTGGCGGTCCTTGGAGTTGCTAAAGAAGGATCGTCTTGACGATTTGATCGGCGCGAAGGGAGGAGCAGCAGCGTTCCACTTTTAATCCGCGCACTGTTCTTTGTCGTCAGGTGGGAGCACACTGCAAGCGCTCTCGATCCCTCCGGTCGTGATCATGTCTCGCACGGCATCGATCATCGAGGCGAAGCCCGGCTGGCGGATTATGATCAGGTCAGAGCACCAGAAGTACTGTCCGCCGAGGTTCTCGCCCGTGCCCTTCCAGCGGTCCATAACTCTGCTCACGACGTCGAGGGTCATGAAGGTGGCGTAGCGTCGGGTGCCGTCGGGAAGGGTGATGGTCGCGTCGGCCTCCTTGGCAGTCTCAGGTCCGCATCCTTCCCATCGGGGGATCAGCATCTCGAAGTCGGGCTCACTGACACGACAGAAGGGGCCGTCGATCTCGATCACGTGTCTCACTCCGTCCAGGGCGTCGAGGTACCGCAACGGGTACTGCAACAGAGGAGCAGGATGACTCACGCCCCCACCTGTCCAGCACTGCTCAGAACCATCTCCTAAGCTGCTGATCACGACTGGCATGGTCCCGATAAGGAAGCGGTCAGAACCTTGATCGCGTGCCAGATGCGTGCCAGAACAGGCGGGGAACCACGGTCACTCACGGGGAATCACGGGGACTCGACCCGCCCTGACCTGCACCCCCGTTTTTCCAGCTCAGGTCGGCAAGGTCAGTAGATGATTCCCAAGCTGACAGCGCGGGTCCGGTTCCCGTCACCCGCTCCACTTCAAAGGCCCTGGTCAGGGATGATTCCCTGACCAGGGCCTTGATTGTTCTATGGGCCTCGTCGACCTTCCGCGCCCACTACTCCCGGCTCCGGGGCCGAGCGGCTCGCCGAGCAGGAAGCCCGCGCCCTCATGAACGCTTACAGCCCGGACGCCCCTTTCCAGGATGACGCCGTGCGCGGTGAGACGGTCGGCCGGTGTGGTCAGCTCGACGGGGTCCCGGTCGAGCCGCTCTGTCCCGAACGGTACTGCCCCCGGATTCGGTCCGAAAGGCAACCGAATCCGGGGGAGCGTAACGTAGCCGTCGGTCAGCCGACGGCGTAGGCGCGAATGATCGTCTGGGTCAGGCCGGTGCCCGCCGTATCGGTCACCACCGCGCGGAGGGAGACGAAACCGGGCGTGCGCGGGTTCGGCAGCACGGCGGTCCAGCCCGAGCCGGTGCGGACGATCGGGACACGACGCCACTTCGCCCCGTCGTCGATGGACATCTCCACCTGGACCGACTCGGTCGCTGCCCCGGTGGAGCCAGGGTTGTGCTCGATCCACAGAGGCAGGCGGGTCACGCTGCCCGGCTTGGCGCGATTCGACTCATCCAGGCCGGTGGGGCTGTATCGGACCGCCGTCAGCGGCAGTGGCCGCTCCTTCGCCGTGGCCGCGGACCGGAACCTCCATACGGACTCCACGCCGGTGGAGAGTGTCGAGTGCGGAACCTGCCTGCGCATCGACGCGGTCAGCGTGTAGGCGCCGGGCTCGGAGGGAAGGTCGGCCTGGAGCTCGCATGCTTCCCTCTGGTAGACCTCACAGTTGGCGATGTCGGCCTTGGCCAGCACCTGCCCGTCTCTGGCGAGGGTGGCGGTGCCGGTGGCGGCGGTGTCCGAGCCCGTTCTGCCCGGCCCCCCGCCCGCGAACAGCCCCACCCCGGAGAAGGTCAGCTTGTCGCCGGTACGGCTGCCGCCCGGCAGCAGGAACGACGGACCGGTGACCGCGGTGTTCCAGACTTCACCGGTCTGCCCGCGCTTCATGAGCTTGCCGCCGTCGAAAATCAGGGAGGTGCCGACCTGAAGTCCGCTTTCGTAGGTCAGCCCGGGGGTCCGGTAGTGGATGAGCGTGCCGGGCAGGGGGATGTCACCGACCAGTGATGCCAGGAACGAGCCCGGGAAGTCCCCGACCTGTAGTCCGGCCATCGGCGTCCCCACGGCCGCCACTCCCGAGGCCCGGTAGGTCGCGGAGACCTTCGCCAGATCCTTCTGCCTGGCCTCGTAGACGGGATTCTCGGGAACGCCGTCGGTGCGACGGTCGACGAGATCGTAGACGTAGGGACTGGGAGACACGTCCTTGCTCAGCCACGTGGTTCTCAACGTGTAGGTCAGGCCTGGCCGGTGAACCGGCACGACGAAGAGCTCGGTGTTGACGTTCATGTTCGTCGACGACCACGAATTCCATGCGCCGTGGGCCAGCCCGAGGGCGAAACCACGCCGAGGCGTGGCGGTCGGATCGTCGAGCGTGACCTTGGTCGCCCTGCCCTGGCGTGTGTCCACCGTCAGTCGTCGGCTGCCTGCATCGACCTTCAGCGGGGAGTTGGCGACGGTGAGGTTAAACTTCCCGTCGATCCTCTCTCCGATCATGGTGTAGAGGTCCCAGTCGCCCTTGGGGAGCCGTACCGTGGCCATGCCGTTCCGGAACACCGGCGCGGTGACGGTCCCCGTCTTCGCGTCATAGATCTCAGCCGACCAGGGGTCGACCTGTTGGCCCTGCTTGCCGATGACGGCGATGGTGACGTCGTAGGACTCGGGCTCGACGTACGCACCCGCCAGGGTGCGGATCACGCTGTCGCCCGAGGTGGCGGTGATCGTCCCGGCATAGTCGCCGGGGGCCTTGCCGCTCGCGTCGATGCTGAGCGTGACCGACGCCTGTCCTCCGGCGGGCACGTCGAGCCGCCGGGCGCCGAGTTCGAGCACTTCTCCCTCGACGGTCAGGTCGAGGCTGACCGGGGCGTCGCCGGAGTTGGTGTAGGTGACGGTCCCGGTCTTCTTGCGTCCGTCCGGACCGTCCCAGGGGAAGGCGGCCCAGGTGCCCGCCGTCTGGGCCACGACCTGCTGCTTCAGGGCACGGACCACGTCCACCCGCCCGGTGCCCTGCTGGAACGGCGTGGCACCGGACGAAGGGGCGGCGCTGCCGACCAGAGCGGCCTTAAGCTGCTGCCCGGTCCAGTCGGGGTGCCGCTGGGCGAGGACGGCCGCGGCCCCGGCCACGTGCGGTGCGGCCATGGAGGTACCGCTCATCTTGACGTGAGCGCCGTCGGCGGTGCCCTCGGCCGCCGCCGCGACGATGTCGACCCCCGGTGCGGTGAGGTCCGGTTTGACGGCGTGGTCGCCTATGCGGGGGCCGGTGCTGGAGAACGAGGCCACCCGATCCTGCCTGTCGACGGCGCCGACCGCGAGGGCGGCGTCGGCGCTGGCGGGGCTGCTCACCGGCCGCCTCCCGCCGTCGTTCCCGGCGGCGACGACGAACAGTGTGCCCGTCTCCGCCGACAGCGTGTTCACCGCCTGTTCCAGGGGGTCGATCTCGGGCTGGTCGGCGTCACCCAGGCTCAGGTTGACGACCTTGGCCTTGACCTCGACGGCGGCCCACTCCATACCCGCCAGGATGGCGGAGTCGATCGGGCCGACGGCGTCGCCGACCTTGCCGATGGCGAGCCGCGCGCCGGGCGCCACGCCCCGGTACTTCTCCCCGGCGCCAGCGACGATCGAGGCGACGTGGGTGCCGTGGCCGAGGGTGTCGCGGATGTCGGGATCGGGACTGAAGTTGCGCTCCTGGGTGACGACGCCCTTCAGGTCGGGATGGTCAGGGTCGTAGCCGGAGTCGAGGACGGCGACCGTGACGCCCTCGCCGGTCATCCCCTGCTTCCACGCCTCGATGGCGCCGATCTGCTTGACGCTCTGATCGAGGCTGAAGGTGCGGCGGCCGTCCAGCCAGATCTTCGTCGTGCCCGCGGCCAGAGTACGGCCGCCGCCCGTCATCTCCTTCCACGCCTGAGCCGCGTCGCTCTTGGGCAGGCGGAGCGTGGTCATGCCAAGGCCGGCGAGTTGCCGGGTACCCTGCGCGCCCCTGAGCGCAGGGGCCAGGCCCGCATCCGACCGCGTGATCAGCGGGATGTCGCGGATCTCGGCGTCTCCGTACCGCCACTGCAGCAGTTGGGTGACGTCGAACAGCCGCCGGTCGAGCACCCCCTGGGCGACCAGGGGCTGGGCGTCGGACGGAATCACGTACAGATGCTTCTCACGTACCTGGCTCGTGAAGCCGACCTCCTGCCGGCCGGGCCCGGGCTCCACCCGGTGCCCGTGGCCGGTGACAATGACACGGTCACCGGTGATCAGGGTCACCCCGTTCGCCGGTTGGGAGGGAGGCTGCGGTGTCTGCGCCGGTGCTGGCGCCGGTGTGATGCCCACGATCGTTCCTGCCATGGCGACGGCAAGGAGCGACTTACCTAAACTCATGATCTGCCTTTGTGCGAGGGGAAATGGTCTCTTCCTGCGTTCAGCCATGGGCACGCGCCCGCCAGACCGTTCAGCCATGGGCACGCGCCCGCCAGATGCGAAACCTCCCAGGCCGCCCCGGTTGAACTCCGCTCATGGACGTGGGGGCAGCCCTCAGGACACGGCCGAGTCGCCCCGCCGTCTCCGTACGGGTGGTGGGAGCCTTCAGCCGTCGTCACCCAGCCCCCTACCGGGGAGGCTGGTCCGTCCAGTTGGTGGTCACCGAGATCAATTCATCAGTCGACGCCGTGCTTCCGTCGCCGGAGAGGAGGACGTTGGTGCGGGTCACCCGAGCGGTCTCGGGATCGACGACCAGTTTGATCTCCCGCCCGCCTTCGGGGTCGGGGATCAGCAGTTCCTGCCCACCTTCGACCACACCTCTGCTCTCGACTCCCGGTGTCGTGGCCAGCGCTCGGAACGCCGCAGAACGGACCTCCGAAGGCGTCGGCAGCTCCGAGATCAGCGAGAGCAGGGGAAAGAGCGGATCACCTCGCTGCTCGGACCGGCTCATGTCTCCGGCACTCCCCTTCCGCTCGGTGATCCGTGCTTTCAACGCCTCTGGATCCGTCGGCAGCCCTTCGAGATCCTCGAAGCTCACCTCGGCCCCCTTGAGTCTGAGCGAGAGCGGGGACGGTACGACGACGCCGGGAGGGTCACCCGGCTCGCCCTTGGTCCAGCGCCGGCCGTCACGCCTGGTCCAGCTCTCCATCGCCGGGATTTCCGGGTTTGACCACTCAGATCTGACGTACCAATAGGTCCCGGAACCTTGCGGCGTACGCTCCGCACTGGTGGCGGCCATGAGCAGGACCTCGCTGCCCGAGACCGGTGCGCCGGCGGGCGTGGTCACACCCATGGCGATCACGGCGACGACCGCCGCGGCGGCGGTGGCCAGGCCGACTCCCGGCATGAGCCACCCGATCCGCCGTCGCGCGCGGCCTCGCATCCTGTCCTGGAGCCGGCTCCTGCTGCGAGTGATCGCCTCGGTGGACGGCTCGGGCTTGGTCAGCAGGGTGGCGAGCGTGTCGAGGTCATCCATGGACTGTCTCCTTGTCGATGAGGGCGAGGATCTTCGCGCGCGCTCGGCTGAGCCTGGAGCCCACCGTGCCGATGGCGATGCCGAGCGCCTGGGCCACCTCCTCGTAGCCGAGCTGGCCCAGGGCCACGAGAAGCAGGACGTCGCGCTCGCCACCGGACAGGGCGGCAAGTGCCTTGGCCAGGTGCGGCTGCATGCGCTCAGCGGCGACGGAGGCGACGACCCGGCTCTCGTGGCCTTCCACGACGGGTTCCGGCCCCAGCCGGGCCAGCGCCCTGTAGTGGCGTGTCTCCTTGCGCCGGTGCCTGGCGATCAGGTTGGTGGCGATGCCGAACAGCCAGGGCCGCAGGCTCCCGCGTTCCGGGTCGAACCGGTCGCGCCGATCGAAGGCCAGCAGGAACGTCTCGGCAGTGATGTCCTCGGCGATCTGCGTGTCCAGGCGACCGGCCACGTACAGGTAAACGTCGCGGTAGTAGCGGTCGTGCACGATGACGAACAGGTCAGGGTCCCGCCAGCACTGGGCGACGAGTTCGGCATCGGTCACCTGTTCGCCCACTTCGGCGATCAAGTTCTTGTCTCCGACATAAGCCCGCCTTACGGGTGATGGTTACGATCACTCGTTCTTCGCCGCAAGCCAGGATCGTCTTCCCTCACGTGCGTTACGCCCAGTACGGGGCCGGGGCCCGCAAGCAGGGTGACTCACAGAAGGAACCACCAGGCGGCATCTTCACCGAGCCTGGTGATCACGGGCTGGGACGCTCGCGCGGCGGGTTCACCACCAAACTGCACCTAGCCGTCGAGCAGGGCCAAAAGCCCATGTCGATCGTGGTGACCGCTGGGCAGCGCGGGGACTCGCCGCAGTTCGAACCCGTCTTGGAGAAGATCCGCGTGCCCCGCATCGGGCCGGGGCGGCCACGTGTCCGTCCCCGTCGGGTCCGCGCCGACAAGGCATACGCCTCCCGCAGAAACCGCGCCTACCTGCGCCGCCGCGGAATCCGCTGCACCATCCCCGACAAAGCCGATCAGGCGCGCAACCGCCAGAAGCTCGGTTCCCGCGGCGGCCGACCACCGCATTTCGACCCAGCCGACCACCGCGAGCGTCACGCGGTCGAATGCGGGATCAACCGCCTCAAGAGGCACCGCGCCGTCGCCACGCGATACGACAAGCTGGCGGTCCGCTACGAGGCGACTGTCCTCATCGCTGCCATCAACGAGTGGCTGTGATCAGCGCCTCCACAGGGGTCCTACGCGACCCTGACCACGTACTTACCCTGGACGCCGCCCGCCTCCAGCGCCCGGTGTGCCGCTGCTGTCTCCTCCAGGGGGAAGACCGTGTCCACCGCGGGGCTCAGCTTGCCCTCGACCACATGGCGGGCGAGGTCGTCGAAGTCCGCCCGCATGGGGTTGCCGCTGAAGAAGCGCACCCGGCCGTGTCCGTGGACCGTGCTGGCCGCCAGATAGCCGAGCGACGCAGCGGGCCGTTTCAGGTCGAAGGCGATGGTGACCATGCGCCCGCCGGAATTCAGTAGGCGCCGGAAGACCCGCAGATCGGTCCCCACGGTGTCCAGGACCACGTCGAAGCGGCCCAGTTCCGCCGGCCGCACAGTCCGGTGGTCGACAGCCTTGTGCGCGCCGAGCCCGCGGACGAAGTCGAGGTTGGCTGCGCGGGCGAGGGCCGTGACCTCGGCGCCGTACGCCCGTCCGAGCTGGACGGCGGCGTTGCCGACACCGCCCGCCGCGCCCCGGACGAGGAGTCGTTCGCCGGGGCGCAGCCCGGCTTTGTCCCGCAGCGCGGTGATGGCCGTGGTGGCCACCGGCAGCGCGGCGGCGTCCACCAGGTCAAGGCCGTCGGGGAGCCGGCCGACCCGCTCGGCGGGCACGGTCACGTACTCGGCGGCGCTGCCGAACCCGGAGGCGCGGCCCAAGACCCCCCATACGCGGTCGCCGGCCGCGAACCGTGTGACTCCGGCACCCAGTGCGGCGACCTCGCCGGTGAAGTCCAAGCCGACGCGCTTGGGAAATTTCCGGCCGGTCAGGAGACGGAGACGGCCGGCACGGGCTGCCAGTTCGCCGCCGTTGACGCTGAACGCGCGCACCTGCACAAGGACCTCGCCGCGGGCCGGCTCGGGGCGTGGCACGCGGCCCGCGTAGAGCACATCGGGGCCACCGTAGCGGTCGTAGAGCACTGCCTTCATCATGCGGTCGTTCATCGTTCTGCCTTTGCCGCCGGGGGCCGTACAGGGGTCTGGCATCGACCGTAAGCTCTTAAACGGACGCAATCGTCCGTTTGGACCGGAAGCGAGAGACAGTGATAGCGGAATCCTCTCGGATCACAGCCCGGGACGGGGTGCGGGCGGACGCCCGGCGCAACCGGGAGCGCATCCTCGTCGCCGCCCGTGCGGTCTTTGCGGAGCACGGGATCGACGCCCCGATGGCGACCGTGGCCCGTCGGGCCGGGGTCGGCGTGGCGACGCTGTACCGGCATTTCCCGACCCGGGACGCTCTGGTGCGGGGCGCGTTCGCGCAGCAGATGGAGACCTGCGCGCGGGCGCTCACCGAGGCTCTGGCCGCCCCTGACCCGTGGCAGGGCTTCCAGCAGCTGGTTGAGACGGTCTGCACTCTGCAACGGGAGGAACGCGGGTTCCCAGCTGCGTTCGTCGCGGCCTTCCCGGAAAGCACGTCGGAACACGCGCAGTCCCGGCAACGAGCCGAGCGGGACTTCACGACCCTGGTACGCAGGGCCCAGGCGTCGGGCGCGCTGCGGGCCGATTTTCACCCTTCCGACCTCGCCGTGGTCCTGTTGGCACACTGCGGTCTGGTGACCGCCCTACCGGATGATGGTGCAGCGTCCCGGCGCCTGGTGGCCTATCTGCTCCAGTCGTTCCGGACCGACACGGCCAACAAACCGCTGCCTCCGCCGACTGCGCTGACACTACGCAGCCTCCCGATTGCAACTGACAGTTCCCAGGGGCAGCGGCCCCCCAGAGCCTGACATGAAACGGTACCTGCCGCAGGGCACGTCCAGTCCGACAACTCCACTTTCGCAACAGGCCTTAAGCTTGATCTTTAACCCGTACGTCGCGGACGCGGGTTAGCGGATTTCTTGATCCTCGGCTTCATCTTGATGCTCTCCGAGCTGGTCAGTCCCGTGGCGGTGTAGACGTCGTGGCGTGGGGCAGGCTGGTTGTTGCGCCGGCCGGGTGGCCGTCCCGGCCCAGGCCGGGAGGGTTTCGGCGCTTGGGCGGGGCTGGGTGTGGCCGCGCGCAGGTGCCGAAACCCTCGACGGACGCGGGCGGGCGAAGGGGGTTGAGCAGCAACCGAACGGCCAGTGACGTTAGGCGAGCCGCCGGGGCTCGGGTTATCATCACTGGCCGTTCTGATGCGGGTGGTCGCTCGTCCTGTCCCTCGCCGGCGGCTAGCCTCGCACGTGCAGGCCGAAACCCTTGCGGCCCGGCGCTTCCAGGCCCTCCTTCAACCGCAGTGATGGGATCTCGTAGTCACCGAAGTTCTGGCGCCGGAACGCGATCGGCTCGGTCGTCTCCAGCGACAGCAGCCGCTCCTTCCATGCCTTGGCGGCGTCCTCGAAGTCACCGTCGGTGATCCTGTCGCTGCCGTACAGCACGAACGGCGGCAGCACCTCCATACCCGGGTAGTACAGAATCCCGTGGTGGATCGGGAACAGCAGGTCCTCGATCGGGCCGTTGATGCCGCGATCGGTGTAGTGGGACTCCGGGCCCCCGACGGTTACCGACAGGATCGTCCGCCGCCCCTGCAGCGTCCCCTCACCGAAACGCTCGCCGTACCGGGTCTCGTCGTGCACTCCGACGCCGTACGCGAAGCGGAAGGAGAACACCCGGTCCACCCAGCCTTTGAGGATCGCCGGCATCGTGTACCACCACATCGGGAACTGGAAGATCACCGTGTCGGCCCACAGTAGCTTCTCCTGCTCGGCCGCCACGTCGGGCGTGAGCGCGCCGGCATCGTATGCCCCGGCCGAACTCGGTATCACCTGCAGCGGGCTCGTGGCGTGCTCGCCGAAGTCGGCCGCGTCCACCACGGCCTTCCAGTTCATCGTGTACAGGTCGCTCACCCGCACCTCGTGCCCGGCGGCTTCGAGAGTGGACACGGCGAGGTCCTTCAAGGAGCCGTTCAGCGAACGGGGCTCGGGGTGGGCGTAGACGATGAGCGTCTTCATGGCTGTTCCCTTCAACGAGGTGTGTCGCCATTGATGCTCGACCGCCGAGGCCGCGTCATTCAGGGGCGCCTCTTCCATCGGACGGGACTTCCTGGTACTGGCAGGACCACCTTCACCTGCGCAATCAGAGCCACAATGGGGCGCATGGACGATCTCGCGGGCTTCCTGCGCACCCGACGTTCCCGGGTCGACCCTTCCGCCGCCGGCATCCCCGTCGACAGCCGCCGCCGCGTCGAAGGGCTGCGCCGCGAAGAGGTCGCGCACCTGTCCGGGGTCAGCGTCGACTACTACGTACGCCTGGAGCAGGGCCGCGCCACCCAGCCCTCCGAACAGGTCCTCGACGCGCTCGCCCGTGTCTTCGGACTCGATGAGACCGAACGCGGGCACCTGTCCCGGCTTGCGCGGCAGCGCCGCCGCCGCGCGAAGTCTCCCAGCGGGCGCCTGCGGCCGGAGCTGCTGCGCGTACTTGACCTGGTCACCGACGCGCCCGCCCTGATCATGGACCACCGGCTGGACGTGGTCGCCGGGAACCGCCTCGCCGGGCTCCTCTACGGTCGGGAGATGCCGGGCTTGAACACCGCCCGGCACATCTTCCTCGAGGAGGCCGAGCGCGGCCTGTACGCCGACTGGGAGACCTGCACCCTCGACGTAGTCGGGCACCTGCGCCTGGCGGCCGGGAAATACCCCGACGACCCGCGCCTGGCCTCGCTTGTCGGCGAGCTGGCGATGGGCAGCGAGCGCTTCCGCCGCCTCTGGGCCCGCGCGGACGTACGGGCCCGCACACATGGACGCAAGGCGTACCGGCACCCACTGGTCGGACTGCTGGAACTGCACCAGGAGAACTTCGCGCTGCCGGGTGAATCGGGCATGGAGCTGCTGGTGCTGTCCGCGGCACCCGGGAGCCCCACCGAGGACGGGCTGCGCCTGCTGGGCGCGCTCAGTGGTAATGGACATCCCACGGTGAAGGCCTGCCGGTAACGAATGTGTCATGAGCCGCAAGAAGCCGTTGGGGTCAGCGGCGGCGATCGGCGGGGTTGTCTTCGCGGGTGTTGCGTTCGTCGGCGTCTGCGCCGAGGCCGGCGTGGTGGCCGAGGGTGGCAGGCAGGCATGCCTGGGATTTAGCTGGAGTTCGGGCGCGGAGGGGTGTCCGGGCATCGGGAAGAGAGCCCTCCTTTCCTTGTCAGTCAGCTCCTCCCAGGTCGGGCGAGCGCCCTGTCGTGGGCGAGGCGCTGGCGAGCCCTGGCCAGGGCCAGGACATGCGGGTCGTCGAGCGGGATCTGGGGCAGCGGCATGGCGCTCTCCTCAAAGAGTCGAGGGCTGGTCAGTGGGCTTGCCCTCGGTGGCCGCGAGGGTCTTGTGGACGACGCCGACGGAGACGTTGACTCCGGCGGCGATGGTGCGGATGGATTCGCCGCGCTGGCGGCGGGCCAGGATAGCGGCGCGTTTGTCGTCGTCGACCACGGGTCGGCGGCCTCCGACGCGGCCGCGTTTGCGGGCGGCGTCCAGGCCGTTCTTGGTCTTGCGGGTGATGTCGCGGCGGCGGTCTTCAGCCAGGGCGAGCGCGAGGTCGAGGATGAGGGAGCGTTCGGTGTGCTCGCCGGACGCGATGCCTTCCAGGACCTTGACGCCGACGCCGCGGTGGAACAGGTCGGTGAGGACGATGAGTCCTTCCAAGAGGTTGCGGCCGAGGCGGTCGACCTCCTGGACGGTCAGCAGGTCGCCATCGCGGATGTAGGACAGCGCGTTCAGCAGCGCGGGCCGGTCATCGGTGGCGAGCTTGCCGCTGATCTTCTCCTCGAAGACCTTCCAGCAGATCGGATCGAGGGCGTCGTGCTGCCGCTGGGTGTTCTGCTTGTCGGTGCTGACCCGGACCAGGCCGATGAGCGCCATAGAAAGAGCGCCTTCCGTTCATCAAACGTGTGGTGCGAGGTAGCTGAACACTATTGGAAGATGAACGGCAAGATGAACGCTTTGACGAGTTACGGTGGCTCGCCCGGACGTGCTCCCGATGACGTTCATCAGACGTTCGTTACTGAGGTTGAACTCGTGGTGTCGTAGGGGCTGATGGCTCGTCGTCCGTGCGGTATCACCGGGGCATGCGGTATCCACAAGGAGGCGGGCTGACTGCCGAACGGCAACAGTTTCGCGAGGAGTTGCGGCTCAAGGCGGCCGAGCGGTTCGCCCAGGGCGAGGCGACCTCAGTCATCGCCAAGGCCCTGCGCGTCAACGTCCGCTCGGTACAACGGTGGCGGCAGAAGTGGGAGGAGGGCGGTCCGCAGGCCCTGCGGTCGCAGGGGCCGGCATCGCTGCCGAGGCTGAGCGAGGAGCAGTTCGCGCAGTTGGAGGCAGAGCTGGCCAAGGGGTCTGCCGCGCACGGCTGGGAGGACCAGCGCTGGACACTGGCGCGGATCAAGACGGTGATCGGTCGGTGCTTCCACATGGTCTACACGATCCAGGGCGTGCGGAAACTGCTGGCGCGTAACGGCTGGTCCTGGCAGGTCCCGGCCCGACGGGCCATCGAGCGGGACGACGAGGCGGTCGCTGGGTGGGTCAAGGAGGTGTGGCCCTGCCCGAAACCCTCGTCGAGGCGGTGAGCCGGCGGTGAGCGCGCGGTGAGCCCTCCCGTAGAAGCTCTCCTCATGAAGAACATCAACGTCCTGATCTCCGGCTCCTCCGTCGCCGGCCCCGCGCTCGCCTACTGGCTCCACCGGCACGGTTTCACCCCCACGATCGTGGAACGCGCCCCCGCCCTGCGCGACGGCGGCTACGCCGTCGACTTCCGGGGCGAGGCGCACCTGTCGGTCCTTCGCCAGATGGGCCTCCTGGCCGACATCGAACGCAGCAAGACCGGCGTGGGCGCCATGTCGTACGTCAACAGCGCCGGGAAAACGCAGGCCAAGCTGCCCGCCGATCTGTTCGCCGGAGACGTCGAGATTCTCCGGGGCGACCTGGCCCGCATCCTCTACGACGCCACCAAGGAACACACCGAGTACATCTTCGGAGACTCCATCACCTCTCTCACCGAGGACGCCCACGGCGTGACCGTCACCTTCGAACGCGGCGCGCCCCGCAGATTCGACCTGGTGATCGGCGCCGACGGACTGCACTCCAACACCCGCCGCCTGGCGTTCGGGCCGGAGGAGCAGTTCGTCAAGCACCTCGGCGTCCACTGCGCGATCTTCACCACGGCCAACCACCTCGGGCTCGACCACACCGGCCACGCCTACCGCACCGCGGGCAGGCTCGTCGCGATGTACAGCGCCCGCCACAACACCGAGGCCAAGGCCGTTTTCTACTTCGCCTCACCGATGCTGGACCTCGACCGCCGCGACGTGGCACGCCAGCAGGCCGTCCTCGCCGAGCAGTTCGCCGGGAACGGCTGGCAGAGCGACCGGCTGCTGCACGACATGCGGTACGCGCCCGACTTCTACTTCGACTCGGTCGGCCAGGTCCACATGGACACCTGGAGTCGCGGCCGGGTCGCCCTGGTTGGGGACGCCGCCTACTGCCCCTCCTCCCTGTCGGGCATGGGCTCCGGCCTCGCGCTGGTCGGCGCGTACATCCTCGCGGGAGAGCTGGCCGCCGCGCACGGCGACCACCGCGTCGCGTTCTCCCGCTACGAGCAGGAGATGCGCGAGTACGCGACGGGCTGCCAGAAGATGGGCGACGGCGTCGCCAAACTCATGGTCCCCGGCAACCAACTGCTGGCCTCACTCCTCAACCGCTACTACAAGATCATGCCCTACCTGCCGGGCAAGAACATGGCCACCAAAATCGCCCGCAAGGCCGCCGAGAACATCACGCTACGCGACTACCGCGACCTCGCCAGGCGCTAACTGTATTGATCCGCAGTGAGAAGGGCATCCGCTGGGGCGGTCGGCCCGCACCGGCAGCCTGAACCCCTCACCCAATCCGGTGATCGTTTCTGGTCACAGCCCTAGTGCTGCATTCCTGAATGGGAGTGGAGATCCCTATCGACCTGGGGTGATGATGGTCTCAGGGGGGATTGCCATGCCGAAACTGCTGTACGCGCGTCCGCCGGTGGACGCCGAGGAGGACCGGCAGATCCGCAAGCTGGCCGGCGCCCGTCATGCCCCGGCCGACTGGATCATGAGAGCGCAGATGATCGTGTTCAGCTGGCAGGGCCTGCGCACCAGCGCCATCGCGGCCAAGCTCGGCTGTCACATGCAGACCGTGCGCGAGCGGATCGAGCGATTCAACGCCGAGGGCCTGGCCGGACTGGGCGACCGGCCCGGGACGGGTCGCAAACCACGGATCACCGAGGTCGAACGCGGACAGCTCATCGCGTTGGCGCGCTCGACCCCGCCCGGACGCCTGACCCGCGACGCGGCCGGCGACCTGGCCGCCACCGACGACAGCGGCCCGGCGCAGTGGACGCTGGACAGCCTGACCGCCGCCGCCCGCGCGCAGGGCATCGTCATCGCGCGCAGCCAGGTCCGCCGGATCCTGCGAGCGGAGAAGGTCCGCTGGCGACACACCCGCTCCTGGACCGAATCGACCGATCCGGACTTCGCCCCAAAAGAGCCACGATCATCGGCCTCTACACCCAGCCGCCGGCCGCGACCACGGTGATCTGCGCCGACGAGCTGGGGCCGGTGACCCCGCGCACCTTCGCACCCGCGCCCGCCTGGTCTCCCGACGGGCACCGGATCAAAGCCAGGTTGGAGTATTCACGCGGCACCGACAAGACCTGGGTCTACGGCGCGCTGCGCATCCGTGACGGCACCGAGCTCACCTTCTGCGCGCCCTCACGCAACAGCGACGGCTGGATCCAGTTGCTGGCCCGCATCGCAAAAGCCAACCGGCGTGGCGCGATCGTCGTCATCACCGACAACCTGTCCAGCCACTTCAGCTGGAAGGTCCGCCAATGGCTGGTCCGTCACCCGCGGATCCGTCAGGTGTTCATCCCGGTCAAGGCGTGCTGGCTGAACCTGGCCGAGGGCTGGTGGCGACTGCTACGCAAGGCGGCGTTCGCCGGGCAGACCTTCGCCGACGCCGTCGAGATCGCCCACGCGGTCGCCCTTGCCACCGCCCAGCTCAACGCCCACGCCCAGCCCTGGATCTGGGGGCGACCACCGCCACGGCCCCGGATCCTGCGCCGCAAGTTCGTCTACCTGCTTTGAGGAACGCAGCACTAGGGCGGCCAGCTCGGCGAAGCCGATCACGCGCGGCCGGCCGGTCTTTCTTGCCGGGCAGCGTGGCACCAGTGGCCTCGCGGCGCCTGGCGGCGGTCATACCCTCGGCCTGGCGCTCGGCTCGCAGCTCCAGTTCGTATTCCGCGGCCGCGGCCAGGACGCGAACATGAACCGGCCCTCTTTGGCGCCCAGATCGAAGTTCGCTTCATCTCACGCACCATGACGATCACGCACTGGTGCGGGACGGCCTGCTTGATGGTGCGGGCGTACTCCATCGCCTGAGTGAACACCGGCCGCGTTGCCGGGGAGCATGCGCAGGATCAAGTCGACGGCGTTCCCCGAGTGGACTCCTGGAGTCAGGACTTCCTGTAAGAGCAGGCCGCGGATCGCGGCAATGGTGACGGTGGCCATGGTCAGCGCTTCCCCGGTGTCGTGCCCTTCGCGTTCCGCGAGTGAGGCCAGCATTTTGGTCAGGTCGTCGAGCGAGTCGATGAACTCACGGAAGTCCTCCGGCCTGTACGCGGCCAGTCCTACGACGTGGAAGAAGCCGCGGACACGCGACAACTGCTCCGGGCGGGTGTAGGTCCGCCAGATCGCCACGACGAGGTTGGCAAAGGTGCCCTGCTGGGCGGCTGCGAAGAGGGCCTCGTTGTCACGAGATCGCTGTGCCTTGAGCATGGCCGCCAGGACGCCCGGGAGTGACCCGAAGTGGTATCGCAGGAGGGCATGGCTGGTCTCGGTCCGGGCGGCGATCTCGCGGAGCGACACCTCCGGTGAGGGAAGGGCCTCGTCGAAGGCGTCGAGGAGCCGGGCCAGGAGGCGCTCGCGTGCGTCGCCTTTGCGTTCCGAGGTTGACAGGATCACTCCCACAGTTTATCCATTGGAAAAGATTGCTGGCGGTGCCGTGTTGCTTCGTACATGGTCGCAGTCAGCTCGCGACGGCGGAGGGAACGATTCGTGGGACGTTTGCAGGTGGTCGGCGCGGCGGTCGCCGACGGGACGGGGCGCGACCCCATAGACGTCGACGTCACCGTCGAAGACGGGTGGATCACCCAGCTCGGGGCCTCCGGTGACGAACCCGGTGAGCGGCTCGACGCCGGGGGACTGACGATGACGCCCGGCCTGATCGACGCGCACGTTCACCTGGGCCTGTCGAGCCCGATCCAGCCGCAGTTCTCGTTCCAGATCAGTGCCGCCGAGATCGCGGCGGACATCTTCGCCACGGCCGGCGCAGCGCTCGACGCCGGCTTCACGACCGTCCGGGACACCGGCGGGATCGACGGCGGCGTCGTCACCACGATCGCGAAGGGCAAGGTCAGGGGACCGCGCGTCCTGTCGTGCGGACCTGTGCAGTGCCAGATCGGTGGGCACGGCTACTACGGAGCCGACTGGGAACCCACCGAGCTGTGGAGCGGCCATCACCTTCCGGGTCTGTGTGCCCTGTCCATGATGTCGGGCAACGCGGACGAGCTGCGAGGCAACGTACGTGAGGCCTTCCGCCGCGGAGCCTCCTTCCTGAAGCTCTGCGTGACCGGGGGAGTGGTCAGCGCTCACGACCGGCTGACCGACACCCAGTTCACCGTGGAGGAGATCGCTGTCGCTGTGCAGGAAGCCGCGGCACGGGGCACTTACGTGACGGTTCACGCCCACAACAATGAGGGCATTCGGAACGCGGTCGAGGCCGGGGCGCGCTGTGTCGAGCACGGCACCGACCTCGATGAGCCCACGGCCACCTTGATGGCCACGCGCGGGGTCGCCCTTGTGCCCACGTTCGCCGTCGTCGAGCGACTGCTGCACGACCCCGCGGAAGCCGGCCTCGGCGAGTCGGTCCGCGATCGTGTGTTGGGTGTCCGTGAGCGGATGACCGAGGCGCTCGCTGCCGCCAAGGAGGCCGGGGTGCGGATCGGGCTGGGTTCCGATCTCATCGGTCCGGCTCAGGACCGCCGAGGTGAAGAGCTCAAGTTGCGCGCGGAGCTGGAGACGCCGATGGAAGCTCTCGTGGCGGCCACGAAGACCAACGCCGAGATCCTCGGCCTGTCGGACCAGGTGGGGGTCATCGCTCCCGGCATGCAGGCAGACCTCGTGCTCTGGAACGGCAACCCGCTCGAAGATCCGAAGCTCTTCGCCGACCCCGCCAACGCCGTCCTCGTCGTCCAGGCCGGACGCGTGGTGAAGGACCTGCGATGAGCGCCATGTGGCAGGGCTGCCTCGCCGACACCGACTACTTCGAGCTGCGTTCCAGCGGTGGGTACGACTACGGCGTCTGGGTCACCACGCCACCGGGCTACGACCCCGCCACGACGCCGGCGCCCGCGGTGTACGTGCTCGACGGCAATTGGGCCGTGGGCATGACGGCTCCGCTCATCGTCACCCAGCTGGACCCCATGCAGCAGATCCAGCCCTATATCCAGGTCAGCGTCGGTTACGCGGGCGAGGAAGCACAACACTGGGCACGGCTGCGCAACAGAGACCTCGTGCCCCCCGGCGAGCCCATCGCCCAGGAGTTCATCGATGCCGTGGAGAAGGGATTCCAAGCGGGTGTGATGACGCGCGAGGAAGCCGACGCCTACCTCGCCGAGTTGAGCGACACCCACGCCGATGCGTTCCTGAGCTTCCTCACCGCGGAACTGCACCCGCGGATCGAAGGCGACTACGGCACAGCCGCGAGCGGTCACGGCCTTTACGGCTACTCCTACGGCGGACTTTTCAGCCTCTACACCTGGCTCTCCGGCAGCACGCTCTTCGAGAGCGTCGGAGCGGGCAGCCCCGGCGTCGTCAGTACGGACAGTCAGGTCTTCGCCCAGCTCGAAGAGCTGGGGGACAGCCGGCGTGCGGCCAGGCTGCACGTGACCTTCAACGTCCAGGAGCTTCTCGGCGACCTGGCCGTCTACCAGAGCATCACGAAGAACACGGCCACCCTCCTGCACCGCCTCACCTCACGCAGTGGAGCCGTCACCAGCGCGATCCTGGACGAAACGCACGTGACCGGCCTGCAGGCCTCGTTCCTCAGTTATCTCAGGACCTGCCGTGCCCGGTAAGCGCACGGATGTCGTGGTGATCGGGTCGGGGGTGATCGGCGCGTCGGTCGCCTTGGAACTCGCCCGCCGTGACTGGCAGGTGACGGTGGTCGACAAGGCCGGAGGAGCCGGCCACGGCTCCACGAGTGCGTCCAGCGCGGTGGTGCGGTTCAACTTCTCCACCGCCGCGGGCGTCGCCACCGCCTGGGAGGCGCACTTCGGCTGGAGGTCGTGGGCGGAGCACCTTGGCCACGATGTCGGGCCGTTAGCTCGGTACGTACGGTGCGGGATGGCGATGCTGGACGTGGACGTGGCTCCTCGGTCGGTGTACCTGCCGTTGTTCCAGAACGCGGGTATCCCGTTCGAGGAGTGGACGAGTGCGGACCTGTCGGAGCGGATCCCGGGTATCGACGTCGGCAGGTACTGGCCACCGAAACGTATCGACGACGACGAGTTCTGGGCCGAGACCGAAACCACGCTGGGTGCCGTGTACACACCTGATGCGGGGTTCGTGAACGATCCGCAACTGGCGGCGCAGAATCTGGCCGCCGCCGCGCGGGCACACGGTGCCGAGTTCCGGTTCCATGCGTCGGTGCGCGGGATCGAACGGGCCCATGGCCAAGTCACCGCGGTGACACTCGCGGACGGGAGCAGGATCCCCTGCGGCGTGGTGGTCAACGCCGCAGGCCCATGGTCGACCCGCATCAACGAGTTGGCCTCGGTCGGATCCGACTTCACCGTGGGATGCCGGCCGTTACGGCAGGAGGTCGCGCACGTCGCGGCCCCCGTGGGTTTCGGCGCCGACAACCACGCCGGGATCTGCGTCGCGGACATGGACCTGGGTGTCTACCTGCGCGGTGAGGCCGGCGGGGGACTGCTGGTCGGTGGTACGGAACCGGAATGCGACCCGCTGCAGTGGGTGGACGACCCGGATGCCGTCACTGCGCATCCGACGACGGCGGTGTTCGAGGCCCAGGTGACGAGGGCTGCGCGACGGCTACCGGCGTTGGAGATACCGAATCGGGCTCGCGGGGTCGTGGGAGTCTACGACGTCGCCGACGACTGGACGCCGATCTACGACCGTACGGAGCTGGACGGGTTCTACGTCGCCATGGGGACGAGCGGCAACCAGTTCAAGAACGCACCGGTCGTCGGCAAGTTCCTCGCCGCGATCATCGAACAGACCGAGAACGGCGTAGATCACGACGAACGGCCGGTGCGATTCGTCGGCGAGCACACCGGCCTGGCCATAGACCTTTCGGCGTTCTCCCGCAAGCGTCCCCCCGGCACCGAGAACTCAGGCACAGTCCTGGGCTGATGCGCCTTCTTGGCATCTCGTCCACTAATGTCATCCGCCTGGGAGTCGTCGGCTGAATCCGTACGGTGTCGGTTGTGGCGCGTCCAGGACCGTCCGCAGTGGAGATCCACTTACCCTGGCGGTGTCCGGTCGAATGAGGAGCCATAGCCGGTGCAGGACCTTGCCCGGCGGCGAGGTCAGAAGCACCCACGGGCAGCAGTCGCACTGCGGCGAACGTGTTGGTCACGGTGAGATAAGCCAAGCGAAGAGGCACGGTCGATCATTCTGCCGCTTGTTCCACACATGCGCTCCTAATGTCTGGATCGAGAGGATTCAGTCGATCCACCACGGCTCGACAGCACTCTTCAAAAGGGCACACCGTGGCGACGCCGTCAGCTCGCACGTCACCCGGGCGGGATCACCCAGAGCAAGACCGCTGTCCCTGCCGTATTTCCTCAAGGTCACCGACCTGGACCTGGCGACCATCGGGCTGCTGGTCAGCGTGACCACAGCGCTGACCCTGCCGGCGCCGATCGTCGTCGGACGGCTGGCCGATCGGTTCGGGCCGCGACTGGTGGTTGCCGACGGCCAGGCGCTGCAAGGGCTCGGCTCCCTGCTCTACCTGACGGTCTCCGGGGCGGGCTCGCTGGTGGCCGCCGTCCTCGTGACGATGGTGGGGTCGCGGGTCTACTGGTCCTCGATCTTCACGCTCATCGCCGATCATACCGACCGTGCGGACGCCGGGTCGGCGGAGGCGAAAGATCACTGGTACGCGCGCACGGGGATGATCAGGGAAGCAGGCGCCGGCGGCCAGGCATTGCTGGCCAGTGCGATGCTCGCCTTCGACTCCACGGGCGTCTACGACGAGCTGATCCTGGGCAGCGCGCTGGCGTTCCTGGCCGCCGCGCTGATGGTCGTGCTCGCGGTGCCGGCGCTGCCGCATGCACCGCCACCGGCGGACCGTCCTTCCGGGCACCGGGCGCTGCTGCGTGACCGGCCCTACCTCGCGCTGATCGGGACGTGCATGATCTTCGCCCTGTGCAGCACCTTCCTCGCCCTGTCGCTGCCTGTCTACGTCGTCCAGGGCCTGTCCAGCCCCGACTGGGTACCCGGCCCTCTACAGGGGCGGGCTGGGCTCGCCGAGGGCGGCCGGAGCGGCTGCCGGCCACCTACCACCGCACCCACGGGATCACCTATTTCCATGGGTGCTACTCCGTCGGCGAGGACACGTTGTGGGGGGTCAACCGGCGCCGCAAGGGCATCGACCGCACCTGGGCCGCCTTGAGATCGATCCGCGCCGCCCGCCCCGATGGCGCTCCGATCTACGTCATCCTGGACAACCTGTCGGCGCACAAGAACTGGCGCATCCGCGCCTGGGCGAGGAAGAACAAGGTCGAGTTGTGTTTCACCCCGACCTACGCGTCCTGGGCCAACCCGATCGAGGCGCACTTCGGGCCGCTGCGGCAGTTCACCATCGCCGGCTCCGACCACCCCAACCATGTGGTGCAGACCCGGGCCCTGCATGCCTATCTGCGCTGGCGCAACGCCAACGCCCGCCACCCCGACGTGCTGGCCGCCCAGCGCCGCGAACGCGCCCGTGTCCGCAGCGAAAAGGGCATCCGCTTCGGCGGACGCCCTTTCATCTTCGCCGCATGATCACCCAACCCGGCAAACGTTTCCGGTCATCGCACTAGTGGTCGCGCCCGTTAATTCGTCGGGGATGGCGGGTTGAGCCAGGCCGTAGTGTCGCCGAGGTAGAGGCCACAGGCGCAGTCGAGGGCTTCCTGCGGGGTGCCGGCCGGGTAGCCGGTGGACAGGACGGACTTCTCGTAGTCGTCGTGGCTGGCGCGGTAAATGGCGAACCCCCAGCTGGTGGCGGATCCAGCGTAGCGGAGCCGGCAGAGCGGCAGGGTGGTGCCATCGGGGAGCCGGCCGGCGACATAGGCGAACTCGCCGTGATAGCGGACGGTGATGCCGGCGAGCTGAGGCCAGCGCTCGCGTGCCCTGGCGGCCAGGCGCTGGCGTAGCGAGGTCATGGTCGACTCAGGTGGCCTTGCCATACGGCCATCGTGCCCTACCCGCCTGGCTGCACCATGGAGGGCATGCCCTCCAGTCCCTATGTCATATGCCTTGGCGACGCTGAGCGCGCTGAGCTGGAGTCCCTGTCCCGGCGCGGCTCAGCGCCGTTTCGCCTGGTGCTGCGATCACAGATTGTGCTGCTCGCCGCGGCGGGCACAGCGAACCGGATGATCGCGGAGCGACTGGGCATCTGCCAGGACACGGCCCGCAAATGGCGGCGTCGGTACTGTGAACAGGGCATCGAGGGGCTGGCCGACGCGCCGCGCCCCGGCAGGCCGCGCGTGTTCTCCGCCCGCATCGTGGCCGGGGTCAAGGCCCTCGCGTGCGAGATGCCCACCTCGAGCGGAACTCCCCTGGCCCGATGGACCTGCCCCGAGCTGGCCCGCCATACGGCAGCCAGCGGCATCGCTCCCGCGCCCTCGGCGTCCACCGTGCGCCGCTGGCTCGCCGACGACGCCCTGAAGCCCTGGCAGCACCGGTCGTGGATCTTTCCTCGTGACCCGCACTTCGCCCTCAAGGCATCCCGCGTCCTGGACCTCTACCAGCGGGAATGGGAAGGGGAGCCGCTCGGTGAGGACGAGTACGTGCTCAGCGCCGACGAGAAGCCCGGCGTCCAGGCCCGCATGCGCATCCACCTCCCGCTCCCACCGGGGCCGGGGCGGGCGATGCGGATCGAGAGCGAGTACCACCGCTTCGGCACCCTCGCCTACCTGGCCGCCTACGACGTCCATCATGCCCGGGTCATGGGTCGGTGCGAGCCAACCACTGGCATCAGGCCGTTCACCGCGCTCGTGGACCAGGTGATGCAGAGCGAGCCATACGCTTCGGCCAGGCGGGTCTTTTGGGTCGTGGACAACGGCTCCTCGCACCGGAACTGGGCGGCGGCAGCCCGGCTCAGCGACGCCTACCCGAACGCCCAGATGGTCCATCTGCCCGTCCACGCCTCCTGGCTCAACCAGATCGAGGTCTACTTCTCCGTCATCCAGCGCAAGCTCCTCAGCCCCGACGACTTTGAGGACCTCGATGAGCTCGCCGCCCAAATCCTCGCCTTCGAGAACCACTACAACGCCGCAGCCAGGCCCTTCGACTGGAAGTTCACCCGCACCGACCTCAACCGCCTCCTGGCACGCATCAGACAGCACGACCGGCATGCACCGCACCCGCTGGCCGGATGATCCCCGACGAATTAACGGGCGCGACCACTAGTGTCATCCACCTGATATTCGTCGGCAATATTGAGCGAGGGATTCGAGGATCTCCTCGGCCGTCTTGGTCCACGCGAACGGCTTGGGGGCCTCGTTCCACTGGTCCATCCAGGCGCGGATGTCCACGCAGGCCCGTGCCGCCGGGCCCGACGTGGTGAAGATCGCGCAAGATCCGGGGCCGGAGCCAGAACACGGTGCAGCCGCAAGTACGGCCAGCCAAAAGCGGAACAACGCCGCCCCGACCGTCACGCCCCTGCCGTGCACCGAGCTCCCGCCGAGGCACCGGAGAGAATCGCCCAGGGCACGGCGCATAGCCACTCCTCCGGCGACGGCGGGCGACGACGACTGCTGTCGGCGTTCTCATAAACAATCCATTCTGAGAGCAAGATCAACCGATCCGTCGACGAGCCGGACCCGGGCCGGATCTGTTCTCACAACCCGTTCTCACTCAAGAGAGCGCGGCGAGGGTTGTCGGAAATGTTTGTGAGAACATTGTGGAGTGACCGACGCTGAGATCCGCGACGCCGACGACGTCGAGCGCCACCCCTGCCCCCGCTGCGGCGTCCAGCCCGGCTCGCCGTGCCGGGCACGGTCCGGGGCGGTCGCCGGCACGTACCACACCGGGCGGTTCACCCAGGTTCCCCGCCTGGCGAAGATGCTGCGGGTACCCACGCCTGTCGACCGCGGCCCCGGGCAGCCTTGGCGGCCGGGCACCCCGCCGCCGGTCGCGCCGCGCTCGGACGGTCCGGCCGCCGACATCCGGATCGGGTACGCCCGGTGCAGCACCTTGCGGCAGGAGCTCCAGCCGCAGCTCGACGCCCTCGCCGCGTACGGCATACCCCGGGACAAAATTTTCTCCGAGAAGATCAGCACCCGGGTGCGCCTCCGACCGCAGTTCGAGGCGGCCCTGGCCACCGCCCGGGAGATCAAGGCGCACGCCCCGCACTGCCGGGTCATCGTCACCGTGTACGAGATGAAGCGGCTCGGCCGCGACGGCGCCGAGCTGACCGCCATCGCCGATCACCTCGCCGCGCACGGCCTGGCCCTGGAGATGCTCGCCGGCCCGCTGGCCGGGATCTACGACCCGGCCGGGCACGGCCGGATCCTGTTCGCGTTCTTCGCCGCGCTGGCCGAGACCGAGCGCGACAGCATCCGCGAGGGCACTCTCGAAGGGCTCGACGCCGCCGCGCGCCAGGGCAAGCACGGCGGCCGGCCGCCGGTGATCACCGAGGACATGCTGCACACCGTGCTGCGCCGTCAGGCGGCCGGGGAGAAGGTCGAGGCCATCGCGCAGGACCTGGTCATCGCCTCGGGGAAGCGCCGGGGGCAGTCGCCGAGTGTGGCCAGCGTCTACCGGGCCCTGGCAGCGCACGCCAAGGCGAGCGCGTATCCCGACGCCGTGGAGGCGGCCCGCGCGGAGTTCGCCGGCCTATAGCCGTTCGTACTCCTCGTCGAAGTCGACGTCTGGATCGTGATCCGGATCATCCAGGAGCTCGGCCAGCTCGGTAGTGACGTCGTCGGCCCACCCGTCGGTCATACCGGCACCCCAGCCCGGGTGCGCAGGGAAAGCCGCAACGACCCGGCTGGCTTCCTCTAGCCGCTCGAAGCCCGGCAAGCCCGATGCCGGGGTCAGCTTCGCCGTGGCAGGGTCGACGACCATCGCCGTGCCATTGGTGTTCCAGGACTCAACCGCTCACCAAGTCTGTCCGTTGGCGCCGCTGCCGTCGTAGCGAGCGGCCCAACCTGTGGGCGTGAAATCCATTCGGCCAGTCTCCGCCATGAGCGCCGGCGGCGATGGTGGCGTCGTTGGCCGCGCCACGCAGGCAGTGAATTATTCCGATGCCCATTGCGGAAATGTGATGATCACTGAGCGCGATTCCAAACCGCCCAAGCGGTGGGCTTCTGAGCATTTCGGCATGTGCACACCGGACCGTTCGTGAGCAGGTTCTCTGCGCATACGGCGACTGAGCTGGTCACGGTCGGCGGTGTCCGCGGCGGCGGGCTTCACGCCGCAGGACTTTCCGAGGCGCGTTTACACGGATACCTACTGTCGAAGGTCGGTCGTCGCGGGACCGGCTGGGACGGCGGGGGTTCGAGGCCATGTCCAGGCGGAGCGCAGGATGAAGGCCAGGAGCAGCACCTCGATTCCGATGGAGAGGCCGTAGAAGGAGGCCCAGTCCCAGGACTCCCCTACCGCGTTGACCACCGAGTAGGGGATGTAGAGCAATGCAACGACGAGGTTCGTGGCGCGGTTCACCCGGGCGGGCAGCGTCATGGAGAGCATCACCATCAGGGCCGGGATCGCCACGGACGCGAGCATCATGGTCAACAACGTCGGGCTGATGTCGAACTCAAAGACGACGCCAGCCAGGATGTCGTCGATGACGCCGGGCTTGAAGAAGTTGAAGATGTCGACGTAGGCGTAGAGAAACATGAAGCTGGTCCATGCGGCGGCGAGCTTGGCCTGCACGGGAATCGGCGGGTTGTCGAGCAGGTTCGGCGATTTCGTTCGGATGGTCATCGGTTCTTCTTTCGAGAGGACGGTCCCTCCGCCGGAGTGGCGGCAGGTCTGGGCGTGTACGCATGGGTTGGGTCGTTCGCGTCGGTCCGGTCGTCAGACGGTGACGACGACCTTCCCTCGGGTGTGGCCGGCCGCGACGTAGCGGAGGGCGTCGGCTGCTTCGTCGAGGGGGTAGGTGCGGTCGATGACGGGCGTGACCTGCCCGGTCGTGAGCAGGTCGGCCAGGGTGAGCAGGTCCTGGCGCTTCCCGATCGACGTGAAGGGCTTCAGCTGCTGACGGGCGAACCCGGACAGCACGCGTGCTTTGACGATCCGGCCGAGGGGGCCGAGCCAGCGGCCGCCGCGTCCGCTGTTGGGGATGAGGGTGCCGGTGGGCGTCAGTGCTCGGCGGACAGCCGCCAGCGGCTTCGCTTCCACGTTGTCGAGGATGACGTCGTAGCGCTTCTCGGTGCGGGTGAAGTCGGTTCTCGTGTAGTCAACGACATGGTCGGCACCGAGCGACCGGACCAAGTCGACGTTGCGGGTGCTGCACACACCCGTCACCTCGGCGCCGAAAGCCTTGGCGATCTGTACGGCGAAGGAGCCCACGCCGCCCGACGCTCCCGTGACCAGCACCGTCTGGCCCGGTTGAACATTCGCGATCTTGCGCAATGCCTGCAACGCCGTCATGGCCGACGTGGGCACCGCTGCCGCGTCCACGACCGACAGGGTTGCAGGCGTGGACACGAGGTTGTCCGCCGGGACGCAGGCGTACTCCGCGAGCGTTCCGGCGGTGCTCCAGCCGAACACCTCGTCGCCGGGGCGGAGAGCGGTGACATCCTTCCCGACCGCTGCCACCACGCCGGCGAGGTCCCTGCCCGGGATGCCGTGGCGCGGCCGGCGGAGCCCGAACGCCAGGCGCACCGCATACGGCACACCGGTCATCACGAAGTAGTCGCCAGGGTGTACCGAGGCCGCGCCCACCTGGACGAGCACATCGCCT
This sequence comes from Streptosporangium brasiliense, assembly GCF_030811595.1. Classification (NCBI taxonomy): domain Bacteria; kingdom Bacillati; phylum Actinomycetota; class Actinomycetes; order Streptosporangiales; family Streptosporangiaceae; genus Streptosporangium; species Streptosporangium brasiliense. Next base: position 6,757,543 of record NZ_JAUSRB010000002.1, on the reverse strand, counting down.
CGACCGGGCAGCGGTAGCCCGACGGCGGACGACTCGAGCACTGAGGGCGGGCCGTAGCGGTACTGGACGGCGGCCCGCATCGTCGCCGCCCCGGCCGGACTCGCCCCCGGAACCAGGCGTGCTCCGGCATTCGATCGCTGTTCGATTCCCACCGAAGCCTCCTCACGTCCGAGCTGCGACTCTCGCAGGCTCGTACACCGTACGTCGTACGCCGTACTATGATAGTACGTTGTACGATTGTCAAGCCGTTCGAGAGCGAGGAGAACCGTGTCTGCGAGGGAACAACGCCAGGTCGCGTCAGACGCGGGGCTGAGCAAGCAGCGGGTGGTGGCCGAGGCGGTCCGGCTCGCCGACAGCGAGGGGGTCGGCGGGCTGAGCATGCGCCGGCTGGCTGGCGCGCTCGGCGCGGGCGCGATGTCGCTCTACTACTACGTGGCGAGCAAGGAGGAGTTGCTGGACGCCATGATCGACGTCGTGTTCGAGGAGATCGAGCTCCCGCCCGAAGAGGCCGACTGGCAGTCGGCGATGCGACGGGAGGCGGTATCCGCCCGACAGGTTCTCGCGCGCCACCCGTGGGCGATCGGCCTGATGGAGTCGCGGACATCGCCGGGGCCCGCGAACCTCCGCCACCGCGAGGCGGTCACCGCCTGCCTGCGGAGGGCTGGCTTCTCGGTCGTGATGGCGACGCACGCCAATTGGTTGCTCAACAGCTATGTCTACGGTTTCGCCCTGCAGGAAGCCAGCCTGCAGTTCGACACCGCCGATGAGTTCGCGGACATGACCGAGGACGTCTTCCTGCCCCAGCTTCCTCCTGACGAGTTCCCCTTCCTCAACGAGTCCGCCGCGGCGCTCGTCGCTGCCGGCTACGACCCGGCGGAGGAGTTCATCTTCGGCCTCGACCTCGTCCTAGCCGCCCTGGAGCCCCTGAGAGCCTCCGCATAGCGACGCTCACGGACCGTCGCGCGGCCCCCTGCACCGCAGTTCCGATCCGTAAGGGGGTTTCCTGACGATCTTGCGACCAGGGGCCAAAAAGTTGAACTTGGTTGAGGAGTGGACGGCGCTTGATACTGGCGCTAAGGATGATCTAGGTGCGGGCTTCGGCTGGCGTGGCGCGTAGGTAGCTGTACACGGTTTCGCGGCTGATGCCGAATTCCTTTGCCAGCGCCGATTTCTGCTGTTTTTTGCTGGTTACTACGGGGAGGTCGGCCAGCCCGGAGATTCAGCTCACGGGGTCCATGTTGTCTTCTCACCTGCTGGCCAGGCGGCTCACATCTGCCCGTCGTCGGTGCCCGGGTCGCGCAGGGCGCGGCGACCATCGGAGTCGAGGTCGGGCGGGGTGAAGCTGTAGTGGCCGGCGACGTTGATGTGCCGGTGCCAGTACAGGTGCAGGCGGGCGACGTCAGCCTCGCGTACCGGGTACCCGTCGGCGTGCAGCCGGCCCAGGATCATGTCGAGGTAGGCCGTGTTCCACAGCGTGATGGCGTTGACGACCAGGCCGAGGGCGCCGAGTTGGTCTTCCATCCCGGAGTGGTAGGCCTCGCGGAGTTCGCCCTTGCGGCCGTGGAAGACGTGCTTGGCCAGGCCGTGCGGCCTGGTCCTGGAGATGCTCGCCGGGTCCCTGCCGGATGTATGACCCCAGCGGGCCCGGCCGCCTGCTGTTCGCGTTCTTCGCCGCGATGGCCGAGACCGAACGGGAGAACATCCGCGAGTCGACTCTCGAAGGACTCGACGCGGCGGCCCGCAAGGGCAAACACGGCGGCCGCCCGCCCGTCATCACCGACGACATGCTGCACACCGTGCTCCGCCGCCGCGCGAACGGTGAGTCGGTCGAGCAGATCCAACCCGACCTGATCATCGCAACCGGCAAGCGCAAGGGCCAGGCCCCCAGCGTCGCGAGCATCTACCACGCGCTCGCCGAGCACGCCAAGCAGCAGGCCTACCCCGAAGCCGTCGCCCAGGCGCACACCGACTTCGCCGACCTCCACGGCGCCGACGACATCCCCCGCCCCCGCCGAGCCGGGGCTTGAGCAGCAACCGAACGGCCAGTGGCGTTAGACACCCCAGGAGCTAAGTGGGTCAAGCTGCGAGGTGTTGGTAGCGGTGGGGCCGGGCAGTTCCTCGGTGTGCAGGCAGCGTGTGCGCTTCCAGCGCAACGGCGGGGGCGGTCTCCTCCTGGGCCATGCGGCTGTCCCGCTCACCGGTCCTTCAGTATCACGGTGTGGGATAATTCCCTGGTCAGGCAGCCTACGAGCCCGTTCCCCCCTGACCCAGGTGAAGGGAGCAGGCATGGATATCACCACACCGCAGATGGTCGCCATCCCCAAGGAAACCGACCACCTCGAACAGGGCAAGTACGGCCCCATCTTCCCCAGGACCCCGGCGTGCTACGGGTTCACGATCATCGCCGACATCAAGCCGGGGCGGGCCGAGGCGATCCGTAACCACGGTCACACGCTGGTCAATGCGCTGGAGAGCGACCCGCACCTGCTGGCGCCGCTGAAACTGCACTATCTGCGCTGGGTGCTGTTCGACGACGACACGCGCTTCCTGTATCAGGGGATCTTCGATACCGACTTCGACAAGTACACCGAGGACGCCGTCGCACTGTTCAGCAAGGTGGGGGTGAGCACGGTCTTCGAGAACCTCGTGGGGTTCCCCGAGGACTGGAAGAGCAACCCCGAGGCGTTCGTCAGGTACGTGCGCGAGCACCAGTGCCCGAGCTTCATCGAGTATGGGGAGTACCCCTACGTCACCGCCGCCGAGATCAAGAAGGCGCTGCGGGTCAAGAGCGCTCTGTCGGAGATGCTCGACCAGATGCAGTGAGGCTGGGAAGACCGAGTCGGCCCTCTACGGTCCATGCCCACGCGCACTTAAGCCTTCGTCAGCAGGCTCTTACACATCACCGGGCTGTGACGGACCGGGTGTCCGACCTGGCAAGGCCTGCCAGTAAGGATCTTGCTACCTGGTACAGGCGACACTTCTGACCGATCAGAATGAAGGTCCTGTCCGGTCTGCGGCCCGGTATGGTCCGTTCCCGCCGCACTCCGGTGGCCCCTCGGGGCGAGTCCGTTGGATTCTGCTCCATTGCTACCGGGACCCCGACATCCGGGAATGCGGCGTGGTGAAGGCGTCAGGAAATCCCGCAAAGGCATATGGATCGTGTTAAAGCCATGGTGACGGGCCCGGGTACCGGCTCACCATGGGACTGGAAAGAGCGGCGTCATACGGCGTCGCCAGGCCAGGATCCACCGCCTGCTGGAGGGTGTCGTGAACGAGGTCGCGGGATTGTGTTTGCTGAGCGTCGGCCTTGCCCTGTTCGTACTCGCGCGGCGCGTCAGGCTCGGGCCGGTGCCCGGCTGGGGCGGGCTGACGGCCAGGATCGGCTTGGGGGACGCGCGATCGTGGGAGATCACGCACGAGGAGATCGAGCAGTGGATCATGGCCGCGGGGGTCGCGGCGGGACTGGCCGGGCTGGCGTCACTGTCGATCGAGGAAGGCTCGACGCTGGCCGCGGTGACGACGCTGGGCATGGGACTGTGCGGCGCGCTGCTGGTGACCGCCGCCGCGACCGGACGCGCGCGACTACGGCGACCCGGTGCCTGAGAGGGGGCAGACCAAGTAAGCCGGAAAGGGGCAACGGCGGCGGACATACAGGACAGAACTACAACCCTGTCCGGTTCCCGAGACGACGTCTGACCAGGTCGGCGCCCTGCTCCCGAAGGCGTCCCCAGCCCCAAAGTAGCGATGAGCTAGATCACGGTTGCGGTTCGTAGTCGTCACGAATCGCGCGTACCGGGGCGTAGGGGGTGTTCCCCGTTCGATCGTGTGCCCTGTTCTCGGGGGTCGGTCAGGTGAAGGGAGCGGCGGAGATGCGTCGGGAGTGGGAGCCTGAGGAGCTGATCGCGGCGTGGACGCTGCTGGACAGCGACTGGGATCTGGTGGGGAACAAGACGGGGGCGACCCGTCTGGGCTTCAGCGAAGCTGCGTGGTGGCGAGGGTGACGACGCTCAGCTCCAGCCCTTGAGCCGGGCACGGCAGCCGGTCGTCGCTCAGCCGCTCGGCGACGGCCGAGCGCTGCTCTGCCGTCATCGGGTCCTGGCAGACGACGAGGAGGTCGACGTCACTGCGTCGCGGGTCGAAGCCCCCGAGCACCGCAGAACCGTGCAGATACGCGCCCACGAGGCGTGGGCCGAATATCTCCGACATCACCGATGCGACATCCCCGGCATAGCGCTCCATGATCCGGACTATAGGGTGCATCAGGTGGACATGACCGATCCCGCCACCCGGGACATCCTCGCCAGCTTCGAACGCGCGCGATCCATGCTGTTCAGGCGCCTTGAGGGCCTGACCGACGCCGAGTACCACTGGGAGCCGGTCAGCGACTGCGTCGGCCTGCGCCCCGGCGACGACGGCGTCTTCCGCGTCGACGCGGTCTTTCCGGAGTCGAGCCCGGATGCGCCGGACCCCGTCACCACGATCGCCTGGCGCATCTGGCACATCGGCAACCTCTGCCTGCGCGGCTACGTGATCTACCTCTTCGACGACGCCCCCGAGTTCGGCGAGCGCGACGAGTGGCCGGGCACCGCGAAAGAGGGCATCGAGGCGCTCGCCGAGGACTGGGAGCACTTCACCTCCCGCATCGCCGCCCTCGGCGACCAGCGTCTGCTGGCCCCGATCGGCATGGGTCCCGGCGGTTGGGCCGAGGAGACCTACCTGAAGCTCGCACTGCACGCCCTGGTCGAGGTCGCGCATCACGGCGGCGAGATCGGCCTGCTGCGCGACCTGTACATACGCCAAGGCGTCTGACAGGGCCTCATCGGGGCAGTGCACACCGCCATGGGCAGGGTGTGGACCCCGACCACCGATACTCCGAAAACAGCGCAGCATCGACCTTCACCTGCCCGGCCATGTAGTCCACCGCCGCCCGCGGCACCTCACCCGCATGTCGCGGGAAGCGGCCCTCCTGCTCAAAGAACTTCAGCAGCAGGCCGAAGCCCAGACGGGTCGCCCCCGTCTTGTTCCCCACCAGATCCCAGTCGCTGTCCAGCAGCGTCCACGCCGCGATCAGCTCCTCAGGCTCCCACTCCTGACGCATCTCCGCCGCTCCCTTCACCTGACGGCCTCCGGGGAGGATCGGACCGGATTTTGGCGCCAGCACCGACCAACTTGCCGACCAGTCGCTCAGAGTGCCGAGGCGGGGTGGGGAATGAGGGCGGACCGCCGTCGCGGTGGACGGTGCTGCCGATGATTGGCCGATCAGCCTGCGGGGGTGGCCGCCGCTGATGGCGCCGTGTCGTTCGCCTAGTCGTGTTCGCGGAGCATGCGCAGGACGGTGGCCGGGGAGGGGCGTCGGCCCTTCTTCTTGCCCTTGATGATGACGAGGCGGGCGGCGATGTCGCGGAGGCTGAGGTTCTGGGCGCGTAGGTGCAGGGCCATGGAGAGCATGGCGTCGTCGGTGACGGTGGCGCCGCCGATGGTCTTGCCGCGGCTGCGGGCGGATTCGTGGCCTTCCAGGGTACGGTCGCGGATGTACTCGCGTTCCATCCCCGACAGGGCGGCGAGCACGGTGAACACCACACCGGACGGGTCGTGGCTGCCCTGCAGCTCGCCGGTGAGGAACTCCAGGCCGATGCCGGCGGCGCGCAGTTGCTCGGCGAGGGCGGCCAGGTCGAGGCCGCGGCCGAGCCACTTGTGCTCGTGCACCACGATGGTGACCGCGACGCCCGCTGTGCGGAGTTCGCGGGCCAGGATGACGGCCTTGTCGAGTTCGGGCCGGATGGTGGCGCGGGTGGAGATCTTCTCGGAGAAGATGCGGGTGACGCCGGCGGTCTTGAGGGAGTCGAGCTGGGTGTCGAGAGATTGGCGGGCGGTGGAGGCGCGGGCGTAGCCGATCCGCACATGCCCCGCCGGTTCCGCACCGGCCGCGGTCGGGCGGGGCAGCTCGATCCAGAGCGTGCCTGGCTTGCGGACGGCCGGGGTCGGGAGGTTGAGCGTCTTGGCGAGCGCAGGCACGAGCCGGAAGCGGGCGGTGTGGTACTGGACAGCGACCTTGCCCTTGCCAGTCTGGCAGGGTGAACCGGCCGGGGCGGCGCAGGAGGTCATCGGGCAGGCGTGGGCCTTCACGCGAAGGTGGTCGTCGTCGCTCACCCCAAGATCGTTTCATAGGAGTGTTTCAACTTGTTACCCGTTTGCACCGACCTATGAAACAGGGGAGTCCCTGGTCGTGATCGGCCAGGGCCGGTGTTTCATGAGTCCTCGCCTGTGAAACACCGAGACGACTAACCGCCATGGTCATTCTCAGCGATGACTGCTGTCCGCCGGTTCCTCAACCCCCCGTTATTGACCAGTGAGCCAGGCCCGACTCAGCTCGCGAAGCCATCCAAGGCGGCGGGAACGGCCTTGGCCATGGTGCTACTGCCGGTATGCCCCGAGTCATCCACCACGACAAGTCGTGCGTCGGGCCAGGCCTGGGCCAATTGCCAGGCGTTCTCCAGCGGACAGCCCAAGTCGAAGCGGCCGTGGATGAGCACGCCGGGGATGCCGGCCAGCTTGTGCGCATTGCGCAGCAAGATGCCTTCCTCCAGCCAGGCGGCGTTGGAGAAGTAGTGGGCGCAGATGCGGGTGAAGGCCAGCAGATCGGCCTCTGGCTGGTCGCTGTAGGCGTTCGGTTTGCCGTTGACCTCCAGGGAGATCACCGCGTCCTCCCAGGCCGCCCAGTCGTGAGTGGCCTTGGCGCGTACGGCGGGGTCGGGATCGGACATCAGCCGCGCGTAGGCGGCCAGCAGATCATCGTCGCGTTCGGCCTGGGGGACGCCCTCGCGGAAGCGCTGCCACTGCTCGGGAAAGAAGCGACCCACACCACGGTAGAGCCAGTCGATCTCAGAGCGGCGGGTCATGGTGACGGCGCAGATGACCATCTCCGACACGCGCGCCGGGTGGGCTTGGGCGTAGGCAAGCATCAGCGTGGATCCCCACGACCCGCCATAGAGCAGCCATCGGTCGACACCGAGATGCTCGCGCAACCGTTCCATGTCAGCGACCAGGTGCTGGGTGGTGTTGGTGCTCAGATCGACGGCCGGGTCGCTGGCGTGCGGCAGGCTCCGACCGCAGTTGCGCTGATCGAACAAGATGATGCGGTAACGCTCGGGATCAAAGCCGCGGCGTTGACCAGGCGTGCAGCCCCCGCCAGGGCCGCCATGGACGACGAGCGCAGGCTTGCCCTCGGGGTTGCCGCAGACCTCCCAGTAGATGAGGTGGCCGTCGCCGGTGCCAAGGTGCCCGTGGTCGTAGGGCTCGATCGGGGGATACATCGCCCCAAGATACAAGCGCCAGCGCCCGAGTCAGCAGCTCCACCCGCACGTCTTTGCACTGCTAACCAAGGTCTGCTCCACCGGCTGACAACCCGATGAGTGAGATCGATAATCGGGCGGGGGCCGACGTCGGCCCACCCGTGCCGACACCGGCCGACAGCACGCCTGGTCGGCGGTCAATCGATGTCCAAGGCGGCAGGCGGGTCCACGGCGGCAGCGAGATTCTGGGACGATGGTGCTCGTGACAGCACGAACTGTGGGGATCGTGGGCTTGGGCCGAATGGGGCTGACTCTGGCCGCTGGCTTCAGCAGAGCAGTCGAACCGGCACGATTGTTCGTCGCAGGTCGGTCGGTATCCAGCATCGAGCGCGTACGCGCTGCTGTACCTACCGCCACGGTGCTGCCGCCAGCCGACTTGGCTGACCGGGCTACCCTGGTTGTTCTGTGTGTGCGCAACGTGGACCTTCCTGACGTGCTCGCCGTTGTGCGTCCTCGACTTTCGGCGGAGCACATCGTGGTCACGATTAACAACGCACTGCCCCTGCCGAGGCTGGCGGACTCGGTTCCCTGTCCCGTTGCCAAGCTGATTCCCAGCGTCGGTAACGAGATCGGTGCGGGCGCGACGCTGCTCATGCCCGGCCCTGGCCTGAGCGAGGACGCCGTTGCCGAGTTGACGGAGTTGCTACAGGGGTTTTCCCGGCCGTTCGTGATCGGCGAGCGACAGGGCCGGGCAGCCACCGACCTGGCATCGTGCGGTCCGGCACTTCTGGCCAGTGTGGCCCAATCGATGATCGCAGCGCAGATCGAGCGCGGCGCGCCGCTACCCCCGGGTCTGGCCGAACAACTCCTCGCGCAGAGCATCGACGCCGTCAGCCGGCTGCTGGATCACGGGACGCCCTTGGCCGAGATCGTGGACCGCGTCGCGGTTCCCGGCGGCAACACCGCCGCTGCCGTCGAGGCGAGCCGCGACGGTCTCGCCGCGGCGTGGCGGGCAGCGTTCTGGGCGACTGCCGACAACGAGCGCTCCAAGCCCCTGCCCGCACTGTGATTCATCGTGCGGACAACGACCTTGGCCAGGGTGCCGGTCACGCCGCACAGCGTGCGTTCAGGGAGCTGTGGACGGTGTTGGTAAGGAGGCCAAGCGCCTGGCCGTACGAGCCGAAGAACGTCTGTTGTGGGCACTGCGCCGCGAGCAGGAAGCCGCGGAGAGCACAGAGGCCCTGCGTGAGCTGCGCGCCGACATGGGGTGTCGTGTTGGGTCGGACCGGGGCGCCCTGCCGTGATTACTCCCGGTGGGTTTCCCCGGCCCGCCCGCCGCACCCGGCGTGCGTGTCTCCACGCACCGGGCGCTCCACATGCCTTGCCCGCTGGTCAGCCGCCTGAGGCGGTTGCCGGTGTCGGAGCCCATGGAGTCGCGATGCTGCCACCGCGGTAGCGGTAGCGCTTCACCGAGACAGTGGATGTGCCGGTGAAGGCGACTCCCTGGTGAGCGACTCTCCAGCCGACGTCGCAGAAGCGACGCCTGAACTCCGGCATCCCCATGCGGGCCTTGCCCGCATACTTCCGGCGGATCCAGCGCATCAACCGGGCCCAGGTGTGGGCGTCGATCGCTGCGAAGGTCGCCTTGGAGACGCCGTAGCGGAAGTAGTTCGCCCACCCGCGCAGCATCCTGTTCAAGCTCAAGATCAGCCTGGCCAGGTCCTGATTGCGGGTTGACCTGTGTGTCTTCGCCGACACCTTGTCCCTGATTGCCTGGACGGCCTTCCTGGACGGTTTGGTGTAGACGAAGTACTTGTTCGTCCCTCGCTTCCGCTGGCGGCGGATGTGATGTCCGAGGAAGTCGAACCCCTCGTCAATATGGACCACGCAGGTCTTGTCCGGAGCCAGCCGCAGCCCCAGCGGGGCCAGTACGGCTGACACCTCCTCACGCAGACTTTCGGCATGGTGCCGGTCGCCCGACACCATCAACACGAAGTCATCAGCGAACCTGATGAGTCTCCAGTTGCCCTGGCCTTTGAGTCTGCGCCGGTTCCGCCGCCGCCATGTGCCCATCATCTGACGCCACTACCGATCGAAATGATCGTCCAGCGCGGTCAAGGCGATGTTGGCGAGCAGTGGGGACAGGACGCCGCCTTGTGGGGTTCCGGTCCAGGTCTCTTCCCGATTGCCGTCCGCCGTCATGACGCCGGACTTCAGGAACGCCTTGACCAGCGCGTTCACCTGCTTATCCGAGATCCTTACCCGCAGGCGATCCATCAGGGCCGTGTGGTCGATCTCGTCGAAACACGCCGTGATGTCGGCCTCCAGCACCCAGCGGTAGTTGATGGGCTCAGAGGCCAGATGGTGAATCTCGGCGATCGCGTCGTGCGCGCGCCGGTTGGGGCGAAACCCATACGAGCACGGCAGAAAGTCCGCCTCGAAGATGGGTTCGAGCACCTGCTTGAGACTGGCCTGGACCACTCGGTCAGCGACGGTGGGGATGCCCAGCTTGCGCAGCTTGCCGCTGGCCTTGGGAATCATCACCTGCCGGACCTCGACCGGAAAGAACTCACCGGACTTCAGTGAATCCCGGATCTGGCTCAGAAACGTCTCGACCCCGATCCGGGTCTCGATCCAGACCACCGTGGCCCGATCGATTCCTGGAGTCCGAGCTCCGACGTTCCTGGTCCACGCGCTCCCACGCATGGATCAGGAACGCTGGATCGTAGACGAGGTTGAACAGGTCACCGAACCGGCGACCGTGATCATCGGTCGCCCAACGGTGCAACTTGGTCTGCATCCTCCGTACCGTGACGAAAGCCGAATCAGCGTCCGGCCATCGCGTGGCGCCGGTATTCACCGGCGCATCTTCGGACATTGCATTCCTTCCTTGTCTGGCATGCTGCCGCCCTTCCCCATGTGACCGGCTCTCCCGGTCTCCGAGTACTACGGCGGCTCCGTCCCGCCCGCGCCTTCGGCTGGCGTCGCGCCTATCCCGCGCTCACCCCTGGAGAAGATGAGGCCGGGAACGACCACGGGCGGTTCCCACGTTCACTGCTGTCCGATCGACGGGTTAGGCACCCGGCTATACCCCTGCGGCATCGCCACGGCTACGCCGTAGTCCTTCACCGTGGCCTCCAAGCCCAAGCAGTTAAGACCGAACCTGGAGTTCCCCGCTCCGTGATGAGGGAGCGGGTACGCGCCGCCATCCAGCCCATATCCACCGGATTTGAGCTGGCAGACACATCAAGAGGCGTAATGGCACCGGTTCCTCGCGTATACCTTCTCGTCTTGCTCACCGCGCTCGGCCCATCCGGTAGTGCTGGGCCGACGCGACTTTGTCGAGGCTGCTCCCACCCTCCCCGGCGACTCCCGGCTCAGGCTGCCTCCAGCTTCACCCCGCCGCTACGACGGCGAAGAGATGGACGGTCTTTCACCTCCATTCGGACAAACAGCGCCTCGTGGCGCACTAAGGCTCGTGCAACCAGGTACACGCGATCACGTTAGGTCAGGTGGTGGGCACGGCAATACTGGATAGGGCCCCCGTTCCGCCGGGTCTTCCGCTCAGCGGCGGGGAGCTGCTGACCAGGCTCGATGCGATCGGATGTGCCCGGTAGCAGCTTCGTTGACGGCAGGCCGATTCAGCGGATCCGCCTGGCCGCCCTACCGCCCAGGTGCAGGAACGCGACCTCACCCGCGTCGTCTCGCAGGAAGCGGCCGACGGCACGCTGCGGGTCGGCGGCGATCGTCACGTCGTCACAGCCCTCGACCAGCGCGAGCGGCATGTCGGGCATGCCCTCCACACCCGCGGCCACCAGTTCGGGTCGCAGCACGAATCGCGCCGTCAGACCCTCGTCGACCTCGAAGGTCCACTGCCCCGCGTCGTAGCTGCCCGCGTACTCCGGCGCGGGTTCGCGCAGCGCCAGCCGTACGGCCTGCGGCTTGGCGTCGAGCAGATGCTCCAGGCACCAGTCGGTCACCAGCTTGCCCAGCACCTTGCCGGGCGCGGAGTTGGTGAGCGTGGTGACGGCGAAGCCGCGCTCGGGCACCAGCACGAACGTGGACAGCTGCAGGTTGCCGATGTTGCCGCCGTGCGTGACCAGCCGCACGCCCGCCTGCTCATCCAGCAGCCACGGCAGCCCGATGCCGGTCCACGGCACGCCGACCCGGACGTGCTCCGCCTGCATCAGCTCCCTGGTGGCGGCTCCGACCGGCTCCTCGCCGCTCGCACCCAGGTGGAAGGCGGCGTAGCGGAGCTGGTCGCGCACCGACGACACCAGCCCGCCCTCGGGCATGCCTTCGCGGAACAGCCCCCACGTGTGCGCGACCTGCGGGCCGTCCTCTCCTACGGCGTGCCCGACGGCGTGCGACCGCGTCGCGGCCTCCCAGGGGAAGAAGAAGCTGGAGCTCATGCCCAGGGGTTCGAGCACGATCCGACTGACCGCGCTCTCGTACGGCTCGCCGCACACGACCTCGATGACCCTGCCGAGCAGCCTGAACCCGGCGTTGTTGTAGGAGGCGAGCGCGTCGGGCGGGAAGAGCTGGGGCAGCTGGTCGTAGGTACCGATCGAGGCGGCCAGCGCGCCGGTGTCCCAGCTCTCGCCGTCGTCGATATCGCCGAGGAATCCGCCGGTGTGGGTGAGCAGGTGCCGGATAGTCAGCTCGTCGGCGGCCCGCTCGTCGGCGAGCTGGAAGCCGGGCAGATACTGGCGCACGCGCCCGTCCAGGTCGAGCCGACCGCGCTCGACGAGGTGCATGATCGCTGTCGCCGTGATCGTCTTGGTGGTCGACCCGATCTGGAACAGCGTGTCGCCCGTCACGGGGGCCGGCGCGTCGACGCTGGTGACGCCGGTGGTGAGGACGTGGTCCGCGCCATCGAAAAGCACGCCGACGGCGGCACCGGGGACATGGAGGGATTTCACCTTGCTGTCGAGCAGGCTCTGCAGATGGTTAAGGTCAGCCATCCGTTCATCCTGCTGACAGCGAGAGCGGTGGGCTTCGTCCGCCCGCACCATTTCCGTCGCGCTGTTCGTCCAGGAGTCAGGGACGCCACCGCTGGCCCGCCGTCTCCGGTCATGCATCCTGGGGTGCCGTTAAAAACCGCGCCACCAACCCCAAGCGGCAACATCTTCCCAGGCCGGGCGGGGTGTCCTCCGGAGAAGCGTCGACTCGCCAGGGCCGCCGCAGCTCTCACGTGTAAGCCATTGACCTGCATATTCTCGCTCGTTTGGGGCTGGTGGCGCGGTTCTTAACGGCGCCCCTTCCTGCGCTGGCAGGTGCTGCGGGGGGCCGGCCCCCTGAAGATCATCGCCCAGGACCCCTCGACCGGGCCGATCCCGCTGGCGGCCGCGCACGCCGCCGAGGGCCTGCAGAAGCTCCTCGGCATCGCCGGCACCGGGCAGGTGCCCGACGTGGAGGCGGTCAAGGAGGGGGTCACCGAGATGCGCGCGGCCCGCCAGTGCCTCGTCGACGCGATCGACAACGTCGACATCCTGCTGAAGATGCTCAGTGGCCTGTCGGTGTTTCTCGACAAGGACTGATGCGCGCCTGGAAGCCGCCGGACGCTTCGGACCCCCCTACGCGCGCACGCGTAGGGGGGTCCGGAAACTCCGGAAACTCCACCGCGGGGACCGCCGCCGCGGGGCGGCCGTGCGGTCACAGGCCGATGCCGCGTATGGGGTTGTCGCGCCACTTGTCGGCGGAGCGGATGTAGCCGTGCACGACGGGGGAGGTCTCCGACCAGCGGCCGTGCCGGGCGATCGCCGAGACCGGCGCCCCGTTCTTGGCGGCGGCGGTGGCCCCGCCGGCGCGCAGCGAGTGCGCGGTGTAGGTCTCGGCGCCCGGCAGGCCGGCCCGCGTCGCGGCGCGGCGCACGATGAGGTTCAGACCGTGCCCGCTGATCCGCGGGGCGGTCTTGCCCGAGGCGCCGGTGTGGCCGGTGGTGATGCGGCCGTGCCGGTCGATGCTGTGAGGGCATCGCATGGCTGGTATGCCGGTTGGTGGGCGCAGCGGGCTGGGTCGAGGGTGCCGCTGACCTCGCCGGATGCTCCACTTCGACGCTGGCGAAGCGATATCCGTTGGATTTTCCGCACCCCGACGACCTACGCGCGGCTGTCCTCCTTGGCGTCGGCGTCCTCACGGCCGCTGTCGTCCGTGATCTTGAGCTTTCGTACGGCGGGAGCCAGCACGAAGGGTAGGTGGGCCGCCGCGGTGCCGAGGCAGGCGATCCACAGGAGCTGGTGAACGGTGACGGCCTCGCCCAGCAGCCCGCCGATGACACCGCCGAGCGGCAGCGAACCCCACATGAGGAAGCGGAGGCTGGCGTTCATCCTGCCGCGCAGGGCCTCTGGGCAGATCGCCTGGCGGTAACTGCCCTGGGCGACGTTGAACATCACCCCGGCCAGGAAGACGAGTGCCATGCCGATCGGGTAGAGGGCGAGCCGCCAGCCGGGTCCGGTGAAGGCGACGAGCACGTTGAGCGGCAGCATGAGGACGGCTGTGCCCCACATCGTGGGGCCGTGACCGAAGCGGGCGATCACGCGTGGCGCGAGGAGCGCGCCGAGCAGGCCGCCGGCCCCCGCGCCCGAGATCATCAGGCCGTAGGCCGTCGCGCTCACGCCCAGCTCGTCGACCAGGTACAACGGCTGGACGATGGCCCAGATGCCGTTGATGAACATGTTCATGGCGCCGCCGAGGCCGATCAGGCGCAGGATGGGGTGGCCGAGCACGTAGCGCAGGCCCTCCATGAGGCTCACGCGCCCCCCGGAGGGAGTCTCCTTGGCCTTGACGGTCGCCAGCAGGGTGGCGGAGATCATGTAGCTCACCGCGTCGGCCACGATGGCGATGGGCGCCGTGAGCGCCTGCACGAGCCAGCCGCCGAGCCCGGGGCCGAAGAGCCCGGCGAGGCTGCGTACGGACTCCAGGGTCCCCATGCTCTTGGGCAGCTGCTCCTTGGTCACGATGGAGGGCAGGAAGCTCAGGTGGGCGACGTCGAAGAAGGCCGTGCCGATGCTGACGATCACGGCGACCGCGTAGAGCTGCGCCAGCGTGAGCGCGTCGAACAGCGCGGCGATCGGGATGGAGGCCAGGGACACCGCGCGCAGCACGTCGGCCGTCACCAGGATGGGCTTCCTGCGCAACCGGTCGACCCACACGCCGGCGGGCAGCCCGAAGAGGAGGAAACCGATCATCTCGGCGGCGCTGAGCAGGCCGATCTCGAACGGGCCCGCGTCGAGCACCAGCAGCGCGACCAGTGGGAGGGCCACGCGCGTGACCTGGGTGCCGAACTGGCTGAAGCCGTCGGCGGTGACGTAACGACGGAAAGCGGGGGGCATCTGATCGACCCTAGGGGTGTGTTGTGGCGCTCTGCGAAATTTCAGCGAGCGGCATCATCGGAGCAGGGGTATATCCGTTGGATTTTCGGCGATTACTGATCTTTAATTCGTGGTGTTAAGCGATCATGTGACCACGCCGGGTTGTCGTGGTACGCCCAGAACATGCGGTACGCGCAAGGCGGCGGGCTGACCGCCGGACAACGAGCCAAGCGCGAACAGGTACGGCTGCGCGCGGCCGAACTGTTCGCCCGGGACTACAGCGACGCCCAGGTGGCCAAGGAACTGCGGGTCAGCCGGATGTCGGCCAACCGCTGGCGCCGCGCCTGGGCCCGCGGCGGGGATGCGGCGCCGGCCTCCAAGGGCCCGGCCTCGCTGCCGGTGCTGGATGAGGCGCGCTTCGCCCGACTGGAGGCCGCGCTGCTGCGCGGCCCGGCCGCGCACGGCTGGAACGACCAGTACTGGACCCTGGCCCGCATCCGGAAGGTGATCGGCCGGATGTTCCACCTGAGCTACTCCTTGCCCGGGGTGTGGAAGCTGCTGCGGCGGCACGGCTGGTCATGCCAGGTTCCGGCGCGCCGGGCCATCGAGCGCGATGAGGGCGCGATCGTGGTGTGGAAGACGGAGGTGTGGCCGGCCGTGGAAAGGCCGCGGCGGACCTGGATGCCTGGGTCTGCTTCGAAGACGAGTGCGGCCGGACGCTGAGAGCACCGATCGCGCGGAGCCGGGCCCCGCGCGGCGCCCCGCCGGTGGCGCACGTGCCGGGGCGGCGCGCGGGCCGCATCTCGGTGGCCGCGCTGACCTGCTACCGGCCCGGTGAGCGTTCCCGGCTGCTGTAGCGGGTGCATGTCCATCGGCGGCGCAAGGATGAGAAGGCGAGCTTCACCTGGGCCGACTACCGCGACCTGATTCTCCTGGCACACCGGCAACTCAGCGCGCCGACCGTGCTGATCTGGGACAACCTGAATCGGCATACCTGCGCGGAAATACGCCGGTTCATCGCCGAGAGCGCCGACTGGCTGCGGGTCGTCCAGCTACCGGCGTATGCGCCCGATCTCCACCCGACAGAGGGCGTCTGGTCGCTGCTGAATCGCGGCGGGCCGGCCAACCTCGCGGTGAGTGGCCTGGATGAGCTGGTGCGAGTGGTCAAGCGAGGACTGAAGAAGATCCAGTACCGGCCGCATCTGATCGACGGTTGCCTGGCCGGGACCGGCCTGGTCCTCACGTCGCTGTAACTTCACATATTAAAACTCAGTAAGCGGGGTCCCAGTAGTAACGACACAGAAAACAACGGATATGCAGGTCAGCGGCCCGCCTTCCAAGTTGTTCCCGAAGGTCTTTAAGGAAGCTCTGACCTGCATATCCGTTGAAAGTCTCGCCGATACTACCGGGACCCCTGCTCGGACAGAGGACGCCCGAGATGTCAGACGTATGGCCGCGACCACACCGGCCGCGACCGTGCGCGAAGATCTGCGCGTCCAGGATTCCTCGGGTGACAGGTCTACTGACCGGTTCTCAGCGGCTCACGGCGGTCTGCTGGTCAATACGGGACAGCTTCTCGGGATTGCGCACGTGGTAGGCGCCGGTGACGTAGCCGTTCTCCACTCGCACCGCCACCACGCCGTCGATCTCGCCGTTGACGCGGACGAGCAGCCCCGGGCCGCCATTGATCTGCACCAGCTCGACGGACCTTTCCGCGTCGCGCTTCCACCAGCCGATGGCCAGCAGGCGAGCAACGTTGTCAGCCCCCACGATGGGCCGCAGCAGGGCATGCTTAACACCGCCGCCGTCGCTCAGGGCGACGACGTCCGGCGCGAGGATGTCGAGCAGGCTCTGCAGCTCGCCGGTTTCTACCGCTCGTTGGAAAGCTTGGAGGGCGGCTCGGTGCTCGGCCGGGGAGCCGGTGCCGCGTGGCCGGCGCGCGGCGACGTGTGCCCGTGCCCGATAGGCGAGCTGACGGACCGCGGACGGGCTCTTGTCGACGGCCTCGGCGATCTCGTCGTAATCCAGATCGAACACCTCGCGGAGCACGAACACCGCCCGCTCGATCGGCTGGAGCGTCTCCAGCACCAGCAGCATCGCCATGGAGACGCTGTCTGCCAACTCCACGTCCTCGGCGACATCAGGCGCGGTCAGCAACGGCTCGGGCAGCCACGGTCCGACGTAGGACTCCTTACGCCGGCCGAGCGTACGCAGCCGGTCCAGCGCCTGCCTTGTGACGATCCGCACCAGGTAGGCACGCTCCTCCCGAACGCTGTCAAGGTCGATGCCGGCCCATCGCAGCCATGTCTCCTGTAGGACGTCTTCGGCGTCGGCGGCGGAGCCGAGCATCTCGTAGGCGACGGTGAACAGCAGGTTGCGATGGGCGACGAACGCCTCGGTGGCGGGGTCCCCGCGGTCGGCACGGTCGAGCGGCCCCGGTGTGCCCGTCGTTCGTCCGCTGCGCTCACTCATGCCTGGCCCCTGCCTGTCCGCACTTAGCTCTACCACACGCACGAGACGCTGCTGCGGACCGTTTTGTAACACCTGCGATCAGTGGTCCACATCACATGTCAGGCGCTGTTACGGGGGGCGGATAGCCGACGTCTCATGGTCGTCAGGACGCCGCGCGAACGATCCGTGCGGCACGCGACACCACGAGTTGAGTTTGAGAAGGGAAGCCTCACCATGTCTGCACCCACGACGAGCGACCTCCGCTCGCGCATGCCCAACCCCCTCCCGTTCGTCCCCGAGATGGCAGAAGTCGCCGGAGGTTTGCACAAGGTCATCAAAAACGGCTCGATCCCGCTGGTCACCGTCCATCTGCTGCAGCTGCGCGCCGGGCAGATGCTCGGCAGCACGTACTTCACCATCCGGGAAACCGGCAACCTCCGCCAGGCAGGGGAATCGGAGGAGCGCATCACCGCCGTGACGACCTGGCGGGACGCCACCTGCTTCACCGACGCCGAACGGGTCGCGCTGGAGCTGGTGGAGGCCGTCCTCACCCATAACCCGTCCGGGGAGCGCGTCCCCGACGAGCTGTACGCCAAGGCGTCCTCGCACTACGACGACAAGGCGATGTGGACGCTCATCATGGCGATCGCCCACATCGGCTTCTTCACCCCCGCCGCGCTCATCGCCAAGCCGATCCCCGGCATGCCCCCCGGCCAGAACTACAGCGAGTAGGAAAGGGAACAAAGCATGAGCATCACCAAGGTCGCGGTGGCAGGAGCGACCGGGCGGCTGGGACGCCACGCCGTGGACGTCCTGGCTGAACGGGGGTACCAGGTCGTGCCGATGTCCCGAGCCACCGGCGTGGACATCATCACCGGTGAGGGCTTGGCCGAGGCGCTCACCGAGGTGGATGTCATCATCGACGTCGCCTCGTGGCACGCCTCCGAGCAGGAGGCGGCGACGGAGTTCTTCCGCACGTCGGCCCGCAATCTGCACGAGTACGGGCAGAAGGCCGGGGTCGCCCGGATCACCGTGGCGTCCATCATCGGCGTCGACAACGCCACCACCGGTTTCCTCACCGCCAAGAAGGCGCACGAGGAACTGCTCCTGTCCGGCCCGCTCGCCGTCCGTATCCTGCGGGCCGCGCAGTTCCACGAATTCGTCGGTCAGCTCCTGGACTGGCAGCAGGGCGACGTCGCCTACATGCCGGCCCTGCCCAGCCAGCTCGTGGCCTGCCGCACCGTGGCGGAGGAACTGGTCGACCTGGCCCTCGACCCCGCCCAGCCCGCTCCAGGAACGCCGATCCCCGAGATCGCCGGACCCCACAAGGAGACCCTGGCCGAGGCGGCCGCACTCCTCGGCGCCCGCCGGGGCATCAAGGTCGTCGGTGTCGACGGCTCCGGCATGCCCGATGCCGAGATCGCCGCCAAGGGCGGCTTCCTGCCCAGCCCGCACGCCAAGCTCGCCGGCCCCACTTTCCAGGAGTGGCTCGACATCCAACCCTGAGCCGGCCGAATGACCACGGCCTCACCTTTCTCTCGGAGCTCCACGGCCCGGAGCTCCGAGAGCAAGCCTTCCTCCGAACTTCGCTCGCCAGCGGCGTTCGGGGGCTCAGTTCGACGCCTGGACTCATCACCGCATCCCGGAAAGGGGCTCACTCATGCCCGTCACCACTATCGACACAACAACCGCACTCGTCCTCATCGACCTGCTGGCCGAGTCCCGCACCTGACGATCCCACACGATCACCAGATGAACGGACAGATGATGACGCAAACGCCGAAATTGCCGCTGCACCTGCGGCGGAACGGGTTCAACCCCGTCGAGGCACTGGCCCGGGCCCGCGACGGCGAGGGGGTGGTCCGGGTAGAGACGCCGTTCGGTCTGCCCGCGTACCTGGTCTGCCGCCACGAGGACGTTCACCAGGTGCTGTCGGATCCGGCCCGGTTCAGCAGTGCCCTGACGCCGTTCCCGGGATCCGGGCAGATGAACGCGGACGAGCTGGCCAAGATGCAGGCCGGACAGCTGATCGGGTTCGACCCGCCGGAGCACACGCGGTTGCGGCGGATGCTCACCCCGGAGTTCACGGTGCGGCGCCTCATTCCTGGCCGGACAGGTGGCGCGTGAAGGTGACGCCGGAGGGGACGGGCCGCCTGATCTGAGAGGAAGCAGACGGCGTCCCGGCGGGGGAGAACTGACCGCAGGCCGGAGGCGACCCCGAGCCCTGTACCGGACAGTGCGAGGGCACTGTCTGGTATCCACCTCAGAGGCGGCGCCGCACCGGAATCCGATCGGCCGCGCTGGTTCGCCTTCCAAGGGTCGTCGTGGGGCGTGGCGCAGCCCGTCGTCCCGCCGTTGGCCGCGTTGGCCGGTGGAGCAGTGGGCGCCGTCGGGGCCGGCGCCTTCCTGGTCGCGGGCATGGCGTTCTTGCTGGTACCGCTGATGCTGCGCCGCGCCACGATCTGACCGTCAACCGCCGGGAAGGGGTGGTTGATCGCTCGGCTCAGTGCTGGATGGCGGCCTTCGCGGCCACAATGATCAGCCCGAGGAGGAGGTTGACGACACCGGTGGTTGCGACCACCCGGCGGGGGGCGCCGGCTCTGACGATGGCCGCGGTGGCCCAGCCGGCCTGTTCAACGAGGGCGACGGCGAGCCCCAGCCACGCGGTGCCGCCAGATTCGAGCCCCAGGAAAGGACTCACTGCCACGGCGGCGGCCGGTGGGAGTGCGGCTTCGGCGATCGGCCACTCGTGGCCGGCCGCACGGCGGATCTGCTTCCAGGACAACTCATGATGGGCCAGCCGCTCGCCGACGAGGAGGGCGTAGACGTGGGTGGCCCAGAAGACCAGTCCAGTGACGAGCAACATGATCACGAGCTGCAGCCGTGGAAATGGGCCCAGCGTTCCTGCTGTGGCGATGACTGAGGCGGCGAGGAGCGCGCCGTAGATCGCGCCGGCATAGTTCCTTGGTGGAGCAGGCGGTTGGGCGCTGCGGCGTCTCATCCCCTCAGCATGTCGGGATGCCCACGGCTCACGCTGTCACCACGCCCGGCTGAATCCGGAGTCGAGGAACAGCGGGACAGCCATTGGCGATACCGGCGAGCAACTTTGGCCAACCGGACAGATTTTCCGTACTGTCCCGTTCCCGTGATGTCGTCTGCCCAGGTCAGCGCGGCGAGACCGCTACAGGAGTCAATCCGGCCCCACGCCGGGTACGGCCGTCCACAGCCGAAACCCAGCTTCTACCCTGTCGCCTGATCTGCGGTCTCCACCCGCAGGTCAGCAGCAGGTTCGTTGGATTCTGCTCCATTGCTACCGAGACCCCTCTCCGGGGCCGCCCAACCCAGGAAACGGAGAGCCGTGTGAGCTCAGCCGGCTCGGAGCGTGCTCTGCAGGTCGGCGATCCGCCCCTGACCGTCAAACTCCGCACGTAGATCTGATCCGCTGAAATGCCGGCCGGTAATGGCTGTCGCCGTCGTTTCGACGTGCCATCCCTGCTGGCCCAGGAAGCTTTCGACCACTGTTCGATGCTCGAGTTCGTACGTCGAGATGACCTGCCCCAGGACGGAGACGACACGTTCCGGCCGCACGGGCGCCAATACCACATCCGGCACGCTCTCCAGAAGCAGAAAAACAGCCCCGCCCGAGTAGGGGCCACGGTAGTAGCAGTGTCCGGTCAGGCCCGCCGCCAGCAGGGAGAGGAGATGCCCGTCGACACGGTCGAGAGGCATGGTCCCTTCGGTCAGCTCCGGGATGTGGTGCTGGCGCCCGTACTCTCGCAACCAGTTGGCCGCGCGCAGGAGACCCGGCGGGAAACCGCTTTGCGTGTTCGCCCACGCCCAGAGCCAAGTCTGGGCGCGCTCACCCTCCGTGCCCAGAAGCTGGATCGGGAATCTGAGGTCCTCACCGAACATGATCATTCCGGCGTCTGTGTCCACGAACCAACCTCGATCGCCGAGCAGGTCCATCAGGGACAACTGGCGTGCCATGGATGAGGCGACATGACGTGAGAGGTGTTGAAGCAGGTTGTTCAAAAGCTGGCCTTTCCCGTGGGGTCAGCAGGGCTGAGGGGTAGCGATCATCGCTTGGGCCGATGACCATGTTTTCCGCCGTGACCAGTCGCGATCGGATCCCGATCGAGAACCGGCCGACGTCGTTGACGCTTTCGCCCGCCGAAAAGCAGAGGAAGGGCCACCGCGGAGAGAAGTCACATGATGCCGTCACCACGCCACCGGGTCGTCCCCCTGCCGGATGAACGCCGATCCGCCGACGGGCGGGTGACACGTCACTGCGCGGAGCAAGTTGGTAGATAAACCGGAGTTACGGGCCAAGGCCGGCGAACCAGGGGTGCCACCGGAATACGGCAGAAACGGGCCACGGGGTGGCACAGCTGCTGGTCAGCGTTATGCGAGTGCTGCGTAGGCGGCGGAGTCGCCGAGGTGGCCGAGACGCCGGCCTGCGCTCTTGCCCGTAGTTTGATGTGGATCAGAGGGGGGTGGAGAGGTTGGGGTGTTGTGGTGAGGGCGCTGTCAGGGCGGTATGAGCTGCTGGAGCCGTTGGGGCGCGGCGGTATGGGGGTGGTGTACCGGGCGCGTGACCGGGAGCTGGAGCGGATCGTGGCGGTCAAGGTGCTGCCCGCGCAGATGCTGCGCGATGAGGACTTCCGGGCCCGGTTCCGCCGGGAGGCGCGGGCGGCGGCGGGCTTGTCGCATCCCCACATCGCGACCGTCTACGACATCGGAGAGAGCACCGATGGCGGGGATCCGGTTCCGTATCTGGTGATGGAGCTGGTGGAGGGCGGAACACTGGCCGATCTGCTGCGCCAGGCGCCGCCCACCGCCGCGGAGGCCGGGCGGATCGTGGCGGCCGTCCTGGAGGCGTTGGAGCACAGCCACGGGCGGGAGGTGGTGCACCGCGACATCAAACCCGCCAACATCATGGTCCACCGCGCCGGCGGCCGGGTGCGGGTGAAGGTGATGGACTTCGGGATCGCCAAGCTCATGTCGGAGACGGCCACCCGGCTGACCGCCACCGGGATGCGGATCGGCACCCCGTCCTACATGTCGCCCGAGCAGGCCGACGGCAGGCCCACCGACGCCCGCTCGGATCTGTACTCCACCGGATGCGTGTTGTACGAGATGCTCACCGGTCGCCCGCCCTTCACCGGGGACTCACCCGCCGTCGTGCTCTTCGGGCACCTGCACAAGGCCCCGCTGCCGCCTTCACAGCTGAACCCGGTCCTGGCCCCCTTCTGGGACCAGATGCTGGCGACCGCGCTGGCCAAAGACCCTCACCAGCGCCACCGGGATGCCGCGGCGATGCGCCAGGCCATCGAAACCGGCTTAGCCGCCCCCACCGCCCAGGCGCCTGCGCCGGCCCCGCCCCCCGCAACCGCACCGGCTACCCGGCTTCACGTCTCCCCACCTGTCGACCCGGCGCCCCCTGCACTGGCGCCCCAGGCGTCGGCCCTCCACGCACCCGGCTCTCCCGGTCTCGGGGATCGGTCCGCGCCCGCATCCGCACCGCGAGAGCACGTCGCTGCCGCGCCGCACCGGGTTCTGTCCCGCCGCCGCCTGCTCACCGGGCTGGGTGTCGCAGGTCTGGCCGCCGCCCTGCCGGCCGCCTACTACACCTTCACCCGGGAAGAGACCGCCACCCTCCGCGGCCAGCCCCTCGCCGGCCACACCGGCCGCGGGGTCTCCGCGGTGGCCTTCAGCCCCGACGGCAAGCTCCTGGCCAGCGGCAGCAGTGACGGCACCGTGCGGTTGTGGCAACTGTGAAGTGATTCCGATCGATGATCAAGCCTGCGGCCCGTTTCTGCCGTATTCCGGTGGCACCCGACTCACAGCTACTTTGCCCCTGGTGACGTCGACCCGAGCGGAGGGCCGGCAACGTCGACATCCTGCTCGGCATGCTGAGCGGCCTGACCGACCTGATCAGCCAGGACTGAGTCGGGGGTTCGGAGTGCGGCGGAACGAAAACGCAGGCCAAGCCCGTTCCCGCAGATCAACCGTGGCGTTGAATGCCTCTGGGGGGAGGCCGTTGAGCCTGCGACTACCGTCACGATGACAGATTCGCCCATCGGGCCGATCTTCGTAGTTTCAGTTCGGGGCACAGCGCCCCCGAAGGAGGCGGAGATGAAGGTTCTGGTCGTTGCGGCGTTGGCGTTGAGCGTGATGGCGAGCCCGGCGCAGGCAAAGGACGGTTGCGCGGACGCGCGCGAGGAGGTGTCGAGCATCAAGGGATGGGTGTCGCCCAACGCCTGCACGTTCATCGACAAGCAGATCAGGTTCGGCAAGGTGACCACGGAGAACCGGGTGCAGGCCTACGTGGACATGTGGGACGCCAACGCGACGCTCTGGGAGCCGGGCAAGGCCGGCGCGCCGCTGATGCAGGGTCTGGACACGATCAGGACGTCGATCGCGGGGTCGCTGGCCCTGGTGCCGGACTTCCGCTTCCGCGGCACGCGCGTCGCCGTGAACGGTCCGGCGGTGATGTTCGAGGCGGTCAACGAGGCCACGCTCAAAGGCCACAAGATCACCTATCCGGCGGTGTACCGGGTCCTGCTGACCGATGGCGGCAAGGTGATCCAGGGCCGCCGGTACTACGACCGTCATCTGTGGTTCTCCCCGCTCGACCCGAGCCTGCCCGATCTGTTCGGTGACGTCGCCGACAGCGGTCTGCCCGAGGAGGGAAGGCGACCGGTCATGGGCCCCGACGAGCTCGCCGCCCGGGCGCAGGCGTGGAACAGCGAGGACGCCGAGGTCCTCACGGCGCACCTCAGCGGCGCTCCGCTGTCGGCCCCCGGGCTGGGCGAGCGCGAGCTGCAGACAGGCGAGGGCAAGCGGGCTTACCTGGCGGCCTTCTTCGACCAGGTCAGCGACGTGAAGCTGCAGCCAGGCCAGGCCGTGCGGGTGCACGGTGCGACGTACGTGGAGTGGTACGGCACGGTCCTGCCGAAGGGGCAGAGCGAGCCGATGAGCTTCGGCATCATCGAGCGCATCGCGGACAAGGGTGGCGTCTCGACGCGGTGGCAGCTGTCCTTCGACCAGCTGCCGCTGATCGCCGACCAGACCAGGATCAACCAGCTGTACGGCCTGCTCAGGTGAGCGCGGCCGGCTCCGCCCGCGAGGTGATCCCCAGTTTGGGGGAAGCCTTGTAGGGGGGCAGACCAAGTACGGGAGAAAGGGGCAACGGCGGCGGGCACATCGGACAGGACTACAACTCTGTCAACTCTGTCCGGTTCCCGGGACGGCGTCTGACCAGGTCAACGCAGCCAGACCGCTGCGGGAGCCAATCCGGCCCCACGCCGGGCGCGGCCATCCACAGCCGAAACCCCGGCTTCCGCCCCCACCGCCCGACCAGCCCTGTTAGCCCTTTCCGGCGTACTTGGTCTGCCCCCCGTCGGTACTGCCCGCGCTTTGAACGGTCCGATGTTGGTACGGCGGTGGGTGTGTCTTGGAAGGCGCATTTATTCCTTCTCCTGGCTCTGTTCGCCGAGATGGAACGCACCTTCACCGCCGAACGCGCCGCCCATGCCCGCGCCGTCGCTGAAGCCAACCACCGCCAGATCGGCCGACCTCTCGCCCACCCCGAAGACAAGATCGAATACGCCCGACTCTTGAAGGCCCAGGGCGACTCCCTCGGCGTCATCGCAGGCAAGACGGGTATCCCCAAGACTTCGCTGCACCGCTACCTCGGCGACTGACAGCTGCGGCGGTTGCGGAATCGAGGGTTTTTGAGACCGCCGGAGACTGGTCTTGATCGCGAACCGCGTACGCTCAGAGCATGTCCGACTCGATCAAGCAGACCGTTGAAGCCCTGTCGGGCATGGACGACGTGAACAGTGTGCGCGACCTGGCGGAGCGAAGGCTGACCCAGGGAGATGCCGTGTTCGTCGCAGATCTTGGAATCGCCCTCTTCAAGCGGTTCGGGGCATCCTCCAATCCGATCTGGCAGTACCGAAGCGTGTTCAACTCCGTTCTGCGTCTTCTGACCGTCGCAGCCGGACGTGAGCACATGGAGCAGACGCTCCGCCTTCTTGCGGTCGTCGGAGAAGGAGACCGCAAGAAGGCGCGGTATCTGGCGTCACTCCTTGGCTCCAACCATTCTGCAGAGGATCTGGCACAGGTCTTCGCCGGTGGGTTGCGGAGCGGGGGCGGCTTAGAGGAACTCCGGGCATGCCTCGTTCATGAACTGATCCTCCGGGACTCGGTCATCGAAAATGTGCCGGCGATCGCGGAGTGGGCCACGTCTCCGCACTGGAGCCACCACCCCTTGCGGTGGCTTCCTCTGAGACGCTCACCAGTAGAAGAGGGACACGAGCTTCCCGGCTACAGCGTTCGCGGCTCCAGCCACTCGCTTCCCTTCGGACCGTCAGACGAAGGATCAGCGGTCACCTCCGAGAAAGGCGCCGCTCCACCCCCGGTCCGGGAGATCAGCACACCCGAGACTTCCGAGGCCATCGAGAGCGCCGTCACGAACTGGGCAGAGGAATCGAACGGCCGGATCGAATCCAGATCATTCGAGCTCGACGGACCTGCAGGATCGATCGCCGACCTGCTCGCCGCGCTGAATCTCGAATGTCTCGCTGGTCTCGGCCGCAAGATGACGCTGTCGACTTCTTCCTGTCCACCTTCTCGGGCCTGGCAGGTGTTGTTCGCCGCCGCGTCCACGGGAGGCGCCTACAACCAAGGCCTCTACGGCGCGTACGGCAGGCTGGCCGCATGGCAGTCGCTCCGCGGCTTGGCCGGAACGTCGGGCGGGGAGGCCTTCGCCGACGCCGAACAGCGAGTCCAGACATCCCGCTGGTACACCTTCGGAGCGACCACGAAATGGTTCGAGCAAGTCGCCTGGGACATCGGCATCACCGCCCTGTCTCCGGATAACCAACGACTACGCTTGCTCGCCGCAACCGACACGGACTGATCTTGCGCGGGATCCTCAGGAAGCCGTGAGGCCTCTGCGCTCAGCCGTCTGTGCACACGACTTCAGAAATCCGTGCAGTTGACTTCGGAAATCGACAAAAGAGGGTCCAGGGGGCCCGGGATGCCTTCAAAAACCCCTTCAATAACCTGAAGGCTTCAACAACCGTCACAGGCCGTTTGTTGAGAGGATGGAGGGCGTGACGAGCATCCTGGAGCCGCCTGCCGACCTGCTGGCCGCCTTACCGGCCCACCCCAGCGAGATCCACATCGGCTACGCCCGGGTCTCCACCGGCGGACAGAAGCTGGAGCGCCAGATCGATGCGCTGAGCGCGGCCGGGCGCCGCCGCATCTTCGCCACAAAAGGTCCGGCAAGACCGTGCAGCGGCCCGAGCTGGAGGCCTGCCACGCCTTCCTGACCGCCGGCGACACCCTGGTGGTTCCCTCCCTGGATCGCTACGGCCGGTCCCTGGCCGACCTGATCGCCATGGTCGGCGAGCTGCGCCGCTGCGAGATCGGCTTCGCCTCCCTGCATGAGAACCTCGACACCACCACCCCGGGCGGGCGCCTGGTCTTCCACGTCTTCGCCGTGCTGGCCGAGTTCATCCGCGAGCTCATCGTCGCCGGCACCCGCGAGGGCCTGGCCGCCGCGCGAGCCCGCGGCCGCGAGCGGCGCACCACCGTCATCGACGCACTCTTCGACCTCGCCGACACGATCATTACCGTGCGTAGCCTGATCAGGCAGGTATGGACGACTCACCGCTGGGACGAACGCCGGACCGCCGACCGTGACCGCACGCCTATCCGCGCGACCTCTTACAGCCTGGCCGCCCACCACGCCCACGTCTTCGGCCGCTGCTCGGCCAAGACCGGCATCGTCCCGTTCACGGACCTGGTCGAACAGGTCATGAGCCAAGGGCCGTATGCCTGCAGATGCCAGGACCGCTTCACGCGCGGACGGGAGACGTCAGTGATCAGGCAGTGAGCGAGTCGGGGTAGAACCGCTCGACGTGGTCGCGCTCGGTGTACATGCGCCAGTACTGATCGGCCAGGTCGTCCGGATCGACGATGCCGACCTTCGGGCCGTCGGCCGCGGTGAAGGCGGCCTGCGCCGCGGCGGCCACCTCGCTCCGGGCGATCAGGGAGGCGACGCTCAGGGTGCCGGCGTAGACGCCCGTGCCGGCCAGCTCGGCGTTGAGGGAGTACAGGTAGTTGCGGGTGGCGGACATCACCGGGCCCAGGCCGCTGAGGTACGGCATCGGCCGCGCCGCCGAGTAGCCCTGGGTCAGCAGAAAGGCACCGTCACCGCGCTCGGTCCACTCCGGCAGCACTGCCCGGACCACCTCGACCGGGGTGAACAGGAGCAGCGGCGACAGCTCCATCAGGGTCGCCGCGTCCAGCTCGGTGGCGGCGGTGAAGCCCGTGTCACCGCTGATCGGCCCGTACTCGACCACGTCGATCCGGCCCAGGCGGTCCCGGATCATCTGCACCAGGGCAGGCACCTCGGAGGGCTTGGCAAGATCGGCGGAGAAGGCGACCGCCTCGATGCCTTCGCCGCCGAGCTCCCCGGCGAGGGCGTCCAGCCGGTCCTTGCGGCGGGCCACCAGTGCGACCCGGAAACCTTCGCGTCCGAAGCGGCGGGCCACGGACACCCCAAGGCCGGTACCGGCACCGAAGACGGCGATCACTTTGGACATGGGAGTGCTCCTTGACATGAACGGCTTTCTTGACCCTGGGGTCAACTTGTTGGACGACGGTAGCATCCAACTTGACCCCCGGGTCAAATTGGATGCGTCTCAGGATGCGACCATGGAGTCCCACGCCACAGCCAGGAGGAACGACCGGATGCGGGCCGATGCGCAACGTAACGCGGAAAAACTACGGGCGGCCGCCACCGAGCTCTTCCAGGAGCGCGGCCTCAAGGTGCCGCTGAAAGAGATCGCCCGCCGGGCCGGGGTGAGTCACGGCACCCTGTACAACCTCTATGGCACCCGCGAGGCGCTCATCGACGAGGTGGTGACCGACCTGGCCGCAGGCCGCCTCGACGAGGTCGCCGAGCACGCCCTGTCCTTCGGCGACGCCTGGGACGGATTCGCCTACTACATCGAGAAGGTCTGCGAGCTGCAGGCCACCGACCCCGCCGTCGCCGACGTGGTCAGCGGCCGGTATCCGCGTGCCGAGCTGCTGATGGCCGTCTGCGGCCGGGCGCAGGCCGCCTCCACCCGGATCATCGAGCGCGCCCAGCGGGCCGGCTCCCTGCGCCCGGACTTCACCAGCGAGGACCTTCTGCTCGTCTTCGGCAGCAGCGCTCTGCTCGCTCGCGCAGCCGCCGGCGCCGCGCCCGGCGCGTGGCGCCGGGGCGTCGCCTTCCTGCTCGACGGGCTGCGTACGGAGGCCGTCCGAGGACCGCTTCCCGTCGCGCCTTTGACCACGCAGCAGATGTACGACGTGCTGGGCGGGCTCACGGTGAATCCGTGAACCCCTTGGCCCCCTCGGCGTGAGGTACGCCGGGTGCGTGGGCGGCTTTCGCATCGCCTTCCTCTACGCGCCGGCCGGCACGCCGGTGGCAGCCACGGGCCGGTTGGCCGCCGCGCCCGGCAAGGCCACGAGCGAGCAGACGACGCAGACTATGGCAGCCGCAGAGTCCGTGGCCGACACCCCGGTATTCCGCGGCCACGGATGTCGGTCCTCGGTGGCCGGGGCACACACCGGCGCAAGCCCGCTGCGGCCACCGCGGCCCGACCTGGCGCTCGCGTCCTGTGGGCCGCAGGCTGCGGCGTCAGAAATGCTCAGTCAGAGACTGTCGAGGAAGTCCTGGAGGGCGGTACCGGTTGAGCGCTCCGGTCAGGCCCGTCCGCTCGAACTCCGCGGATGCCACGAATCGCCATCTGGCCTTGACGATCGCGTCATAGGCGATCTGGCCGCAATAGGCGAGATGCTCGCACCGCCGCTGCAGGTCCGCCAGCTGCCCGTTCTCGCCGTGCACCACCCGCGCGGCCTGTCCGGACGCGGCCGTGGCCGGCCCGGCCCCGGCCCCGGCCCCGGTCGCACGCCCGGCCTGCCCGGCGATCTGCTCCTGAACGTCGCCGACTACGCGTCCCAGCGCCGTCGCGGCGTCGCGTAGCCGCGTCACACCGTGCTCCTGCAGGGGACAGATCGTTGGTGGCGATATCTTCTCAACCCCATGATTCACGGCAAACGCTCGCGCAACTCAAATGGATCAGCTACCCCGGCGGAATCCGTGGTCACCCTGTAGAGATCCTGACGCGAAGATCAGCGGACGAGGCATCGCCAGTAGGCCGGCGCGCGGCAGAACGGATCTCAGCAGCCGTAGTCGGTGAGGTGTTCGTACACCAGGCCAAGATCGATCACGGCGACGTTGAGCGCCGCGAGTGCGACCCGGACGTTGCTGGCGGCGCACGGCGGCATGTCGTCGCCGGCGAGCTCTTTGAGAGCCTCGTAGACGGCGACGAGCTTGGCCTCCTGGCCGGTGAAGGAACTGTTGAGGAGATCGGCAGCCATGGAGATCAACCCTTCAGCGCAGGTCTTGAAGGCGCTTGGCCTTCAGCTCGAAGCGAGGCAGTGAGTTGGGGGCCGCACGCTCGATGATGAAGCGCAGGCCTTCATGGGCATCGGCGAGTTCGGTCTGCAACCGGCCTTCCACGTCCGCCCATGCGCCGTCGTCGAGGGACGGCGCGGGCTCCACCGTCAGGAAGACCTCATCGCGCATCTCGACTTTCTCGATCCGGATCTGGAACTCCTCGATCGGGAAACCGCGCACTATCGCCTCGACCGCCCGCGGATACACGTTGGTGCCGCGCACCAGCTTCATATCGTCCACGCGACCGAGAATGCCGCCCTCGTAGAGGTCGAAGGTGCGGCCGTTCGCGGCGGTCGTATGGGGTACCTTCACGACCGCGTCCGCGGTGCGGTACTTGATCAGTGGGATGATGCTGCGGCCGAACGACGTGGTGACGCGCTCACCCCACTCCCCGTACGGAAGCTCCTCGAGAGTCTCGGGGTCGTAGACCTTCTCGATGAAGTGGTCCTCGATGATGTGGCAGCCGCCGGGCTGGTCGGCCGGCTCGAACATGAAGATCGTTGAGATCTCGGTCATCCCCGCGGTGTCGAACGCCTTCGCGCCCCATTCGGCCTCGATGAGTGCCTTCGTCTCGGGAATCATCCCCGCGGGCTCACCTGAGAGGACGACCGTGCGTACGGCCGAGCTCGGAAGGTCGACTCCCAGTTCGCGGGCCTCCTGGGCCATCCGGAACGCGTACGTCGGCGTGGTCGCGACCACCGTGCAGCCGAAGTCGATGATCTGCCTGACTCGCTGCGTGGTGGTCTGCGCGCCGCCGGGGACGGTCAACGCCCCGATCTTCTCCAGCCCGTTGTGCAGGCCCCAGAAACCGATGAAGGAGCCGTACCCGAAGGCCAGATAGCCGACATCGGCCGGTCGGATCCCGATGCCCCACAGGGCGTAGCACCACATCTCGGCCGCCCAGAACCAGTCCTTGCGGCTGTCGAGCGCCCGCAGTGGCGTGCGCCCCGAAGTGCCGCTCGTGGTGTGCATGCGAATCGCGCCCGCGGCCCCGGTCACGGGCAGGTCGCCGTAAGGTGGCAGCTCCGCCTGGTTCGCCATCCACTCGTCCCGGGTGAGAAACGGGATGCGCTGGTAGTCGTCCCAGCTCTTCAGCTGGTCCGCGGTGAACCCGGCCGCCGCCCACGTGCGGCGGTAGAACGGGCTGCGAGTCTCGGCCCATTCAACGACGCGCCGCAGCTTGGCGAACTGCAGGGCGCGCAGGTCGTCCCGGGCGAGCGCCTCCGTCTTCGGGTTCCAGTACGGGCTCTCGGCCACACCGGGATCCTTCCCTGAATGTCACGATCGTGACGGCCATCATAAGAATGAAAGGTGCCTTGACCCTAGATCCGGGACGTTACGTCTTAATTTCTCTTTGAGTGCGTGCGTCGAGATTGTGTAAGACGTTGGCTTGGCGTGTCCCGGTCAGGACTCCGGGCGCTTGAGCCGCTCGTCGGGAATCACCGCGACACCGAGGATCTCGATCATGGCCTCGGGCTGCCAGAGTGCCGTGCAGCCGATCCCCGCCATCGCCGGATAGACCGGACCGGCCAGCTCGCGCCAGACTCGGCCGATCTCCTTGCCGTGCGCCTGGTAGTCCGGGATGTCGGTCAGGTAGATCGTGATGCTGACCAGGTCCGCAGGTACGCCACCCGCGGCGGCGAGCGTGGTCAGCACGTTGCCGAACGCCTGTCGGAACTGCTCGACGATCCCTCCGGGAACGATCTGCATGTTGGCGTCCAGGGCG
The DNA here is from genome assembly GCF_030811595.1 of Streptosporangium brasiliense. Classification (NCBI taxonomy): domain Bacteria; kingdom Bacillati; phylum Actinomycetota; class Actinomycetes; order Streptosporangiales; family Streptosporangiaceae; genus Streptosporangium; species Streptosporangium brasiliense. The sequence goes on along the minus strand of NZ_JAUSRB010000002.1, from coordinate 6,726,238 downwards.
GTCTGGCCGCCCAGGTACAGAGTGTTGTCCACCAGCGTGCCGTGGGAGTAACCGCTCGGCGCCGGCAGGGAAGCGGGGTTGATGGCGTCGGGGGTCACGGATTCCTCCTCGGTCGCGAGTGTGGTCGCCCCCACATCTAAGCGCATCTATGTTGCGTTTTCTAGACGGTCGTTAATATTCTGTGACACCTAAGGGAGTCTGGGAGGTATGTATGCGGCTTGCGACCGTGATCACCGAAGCTGGATCGACCGCCGCCGCCCTGGACGAGGACGGCATCTGGCGTCGGCTGCCTGCCCCGGACCTGTCGGCGCTGATGGCCGCCGGGCCGATCCGCCTCGACGACCTCACCGACCCGCTCCTCGGGGCCGTTCCCGTCCAGCCCCTGCCGTCTCCGGGCAAGGTGGTCTGCTGTGGCCTGAACTACGGCGACCACATCTTCGAGATGGGGCGTGAACTCCCCGCTTACCCGACCCTGTTCACCAAGTACGCCGACACGCTGATAGGCCCAGGCGAGCCGATCGAGCTGCCGGCCGGTCTCAAGGTGGATTGGGAGGCCGAGCTCGCCGTCGTGGTGGGGACCGCGCTGTGGCGGGCCGGCCGGGACGTCGCCGCCGCCGCGATCGCCGGTTACACCGTCGCCAACGACGTCTCGGTGCGCGACTGGCAGAACCGCACCAGCGAGTGGTTCCAGGGCAAGGCCTGGGATCGGTCGACGCCGATCGGCCCGGTGATCGTCACCCCCGACGAGGTGGACGTGGCCGCAGGGGTGGAGGTCATCTGCCGGGTCAACGGTGAGGAGGTGCAGCGCGGCAGCACCCGCACCCTGGTCTTCGACCCCGCCGACCTGCTCGCCTACATCTCCACCTTCACCATCCTGCGCCCCGGCGACGTCGTGCTGACCGGTACCCCGGGCGGCGTCGGAGCCGGTCGCAAACCGCCCCGCTATCTCGTCGACGGCGACGTCGTCGAGACCGAGATCCCCGGCATCGGCACGCTGCGCAACGCCGTGGCCTTCCACGCCGGCCCCGCTCATCAGTGACAATCCAGGAGCCAGTCATGGAGCATGACCTGAGCAAGTACGCCCTTGAGGGCGACAACTCGATGTACGCCACCGAGAGTGGCCTGGTCGTCCCGGTGGTGACCCGCGGCGGCCTCGAGGCCGGCGACACCGGGCAGTCCGACGGCGCGACCCGCATCTCCGGCGTCAGCATCCAGCACACCCCGGCCACCAAGCTCTGGTTCGGCAAGGTGGGCAACGAGGCCGGCTATCGCTCGGTCCCGCACCACCACGGCGAGGCCGAGACCGGCGGCTACGTGCTCTCGGGCCGTGCCCGCATCTACTTCGGCGACAGGTTCGAGGACTACGTCGACCTCGAGGAGGGCGACTGGGTCTTCGTCCCGCCGTTCATGCCCCACGTCGAGTGCAACCTGGACCGCGACAGGCCGCTGACCTGGATGACGACCCGCACGCCGGAGAACATCGTCGTCAACCTGCCCGACGTCCCGGACACCGATCTGCCGGGCTGGCTCAGCCGATGACCGCCGGGACGTCGATGACGGCACGGACGCCGCAGACCTCGGCGGTCTTCTGCGCCGCGATCACCCTCACCGAGGCCGAGCCGGAACACTTCGATCTCGCGTTCACCGCCGTCACCCAGCCGTGTCCGTGGCCCAAGGCGTACGGCGGCGACCTGGTCGCCCAGGCCGCGGCCGCGGCGATGCGGTCGGTGACCGACGGCAAGACGCTGCACTCGATGCACAGCTACTTCATGCGCCCCGCCGACATCGGCGCAGACGTGCGCTATGAGGTCGAGTTGCTGCGCGACGGCCGGGGCTACAGCACCCGCCAGGTCCGCGGCTACCAGAACGGCAAGCCGCTCTACGTGTGCCTGGCCGGCTTCGCCGCGGGCGAGCCCGGCGGGACCTTCGCCGCAGAGCTCCCCGCCGGCTTCCCCGGCCCCGAGGAGCTGCCCAGCACCGCGGCCTACCTCGAAAGCCGCAGCGGCGGAACCATGACCGAGGAGTCCAAGGCCTACTGGTCCGCCGGCCGCAGCTTCGACATGCGCCATGTCCCCGGCCCGGTCTACCTGAGCATCGATGGCGAGCAGGTGCCGCACCAGGCCGTCTGGGTCAAGCCGTTCGACACTCTGCGCAGTGTCGAAGGGCTCACCGACGAGCAGCGTGACCTCGCCGCGCTCGCCTACGTCTGCGACTACACCATCCTCGAGCCCGTCCTGCGCGTGCTCGGGCTGCCCTGGGCCGAGCCCGGGCTCGTCACCGCCAGCCTCGACCACGCGATGTGGTTCCACCGCCCCCTGGCATCCGGGACGATCGACGACTGGCTCCTCTACGTCCAGGACGCGGCGGCGGCGGACGGCGGCCGCGGCCTCGGCATCGGCCGCTTCTTCACCCGCGACCGTTGTCATCTGGCCACCGTCGTGCAGGAAGGCATGATCCGCACCTCGGGGAGGAACCCGTCATGAGGATCGCGATCGCGGGCGGCGGCCCCGGCGGACTCTACTTCGCCGCGCTGATGAAGCAGCTTGACCCGACCCATGAGATCACCGTCTGGGAGCGCAACGCCCCCGGCGACACCTTCGGCTTCGGCGTCGTCTTCTCCGACGAGACCCTTGGCGGCATCGAGAACGCCGACACGGTGATCTACCAGCAGATGGAGAGCCGGTTCGCCCGCTGGACCGACATCGACATCACGTTCAACACCACCTCGTTCACCGTCGGCGGCCAGGGCTTCGCGGCGATGGGGCGCAAGGAGCTGCTGCACATCCTGCAGAAGCGGGCCGCCGATCTCGGCGTGACCGTCCGGTACCGGGCCGAGGCGCCCGACGTCGAGGAGTTGCGCGCAACGTACGACCTGGTGCTGGCCTCCGACGGGCTCAACTCCACCATCCGGACCAAATTCGCCGATGTCTTCAAGCCGTCGCTGGACGTACGCAGGAACAAGTACATCTGGTTCGGCACCGATCTGGTTTTCGAGGCGTTCCAGTTCTTCGTCAAGCAGACGGAGTGGGGCGTCATGCAGATCCACGGCTACCCGTTCTCCGACACCGGCTCGACCTTCATCGTCGAGATGCACGAGGACGTGTGGCGCCGGGCCGGCTTTGACGCGACCGAGCGCGAGGTCTTCCCGCCCGGGGTGTCCGACGACTACGCGGTCGCGCGGATCAAGGAGATCTTCGCCGACGAGCTGCGCGGCCACACCGTGCTGACGAACAACTCCAAGTGGATCAACTTCACGACGGTCCGCAACGAGCGCTGGTACGCCGGCAACGTGGTGCTCCTGGGCGACGCCGCCCACACCGCGCACTTCTCCATCGGTTCGGGCACCAAGCTCGCCATGGAGGACGCGCTTGCGCTGGCCGCCTGCCTGCATGAGCATCCGACGGTGGCCGAATCCCTCGAGGCCTACCAGTCCGAGCGGAGGCCTGTCGTCGAGTCGACCCAGCGTGCGGCGCAGGCGTCGCTGGAGTGGTTCGAGAACATCGGGATGTACGCCGGCCAGGAGCCCGCGCAGTTCTGCTTCAACCTGCTGACCCGGTCGCGACGGATCACGTTCGAGAACCTCAAAGAACGCGACGCCGAGTTCGCCGAACTGATCGAGACGGAATTCGCGAAGGCCAACGGGCTCGAACAGGTCGCGCCGGCGATGTTCCAGCCGGCATGGATCGGCGGGCTGGAGCTGAAGAACCGCGTCGTGGTCTCGCCGATGGACATGTATTCCGCCGTGGACGGCCTTCCCGGCGACTTCCACCTCGTCCACCTCGGCTCCAAGGCGCTCGGCGGCGCAGGCCTGGTGATGACCGAGATGGTCTGCGTCTCGCCCGAGGGGCGGATCACGCCGGGCTGCACCGGGCTGTGGAACGACGAGCAGCGCGACTCGTGGCGGAAGGTCACCGACTTCGTCCACACCCGAACCACCGGCAGGATCGGGCTCCAGCTCGGCCACTCCGGCCGCAAGGGCTCGACCAAGCTGATGTGGGAGGGCCTCGACGAGCCGCTGGAGGAGGGCAACTGGGAGGTCACCGGCCCTTCCGCGCTGCCCTATGGATCCGGCTGCCACATGCCGCGTGAGATGACCCGAGCCGACATGGACAAGGTCGTCGCCGACTTCCTCGCCGCCGCGCGCCGCGGCGTCGAGGCGGGCTTCGACCTGATCGAGGTGCACGCCGCCCACGGCTACCTGCTCTCCTCGTTCCTCTCGCCGATCGCCAACCACCGCACCGACGGATACGGCGGGTCCCTGGAGAACCGGCTGCGCTTCCCGCTCGAGGTGTTCGACGCCGTCCGTGCGGCGGTGCCCGCCCCGATTCCGGTGACGATCCGCATCTCGGCGACCGACTGGGCCCCGGAGGGCAACACCGAGCACGACGCGGTGGAGATCGCCCGCGCGTTCATCGAGCACGGCGCCGCCGCCATCGACGTCTCCTCCGGACAGGTGACCATGGCGGAGAGGCCGGCCTTCGGGCGGTCCTACCAGACTCCGTTCGCCGACCGGATCCGGCACGAGGTCGCCGGCCCCGCGGGTGTCGCGGTCATCGCGGTCGGTGCGATCTCGTCATACGACGACGTCAACTCGATCCTCCTCGCCGGCCGCGCCGACCTGTGCGCGCTGGGCCGCAGCCACCTTTACAACCCGCAGTGGACGCTTCAGGCCGCCGCCGAGCAGGAGTACGGCGGGCCCGGCGCGCCGTGGCCGGACCAGTTCGCCGCCGGCCGCCGCAAGCCGCCCAGTTCGCGTACCGACAAGATCCCACCGCGCCTGGCGTTGCTGCGCGCCCCGGAGACGGACAACGTGCATCTGCGATGGACTCCCGACCGCGTCACCATGGGCCCGTGACGGCTCCGCGAGACACCAGGACGGCCGGCGTTCACCGTGTGCGCGTGGAGTGGATCGACACCGACGCCGCAGGGATCTACCACAATACGGCCGTGGTGCGGTATGTCGAGGCCGCCGAGGCCACGCTCATGCGTGAGCGCGGCCTCGACGGCTACTTCTCCTCAGCCCCGCGCGTCCGATACGAGGTGGATTTCGAGTCACCGCTCCGCTTCGGGCAGGAGGCCACCACCGTCGTCGAAATCGTTCGCATCGGCACAGCCTCGATGACGTTCGCGTTCGAGCTCTGGGGCGAGCCGTTCGCCGGGCGACCCCGCACTCGTGCCGCGCACGGACGGTTCGTCACGGTCCACATCGATCCTCAGACGGGCAAGAGCGCACCGTGGCCACAGCAGTGGCTCACAGCGCTCGGCGTCTCATGACCAGGATTTTCCGGCAACCTGGATCAGGCATCATGAGCCAGATGAGCGACATGGATCCGGTAGACACGATCACCCCGTCCCACCAGTCACGCACCGTGCTCATCGGTTTTCTCGGCGCCATCGTGCGACGGATGGGGAACTGGATGCCGATCGCGGGCACGGTCGAGCTGCTCGGCCAGTTCGGCCTCGACCAATCAAGCGTCCGCACCGGCGTCTTCCGGCTCAAGCAACGTGGCTGGCTGGTCCCGGACACACGCGAAGGGACCCGCGGCTACTCCTTGGCAGCGGAGGCGCTCGAATCCCTTGCCGACGGCGATAAGATCGTCTGGCATGCCCGGCAGCCGGCGGATCTCTCCGACGGCTGGTGCGTCGTCAACTTCTCGGTGCCCGAGTCGACTCGGACGAAGCGGAACCAGCTCCGCGCGCACCTGTCATCGCTCGGGTTCGGCAATATCAGCTCGGCGGTCTGGATCGCCCCGGCCCGCATGCTGCCGGCCGCTGAGCGCGCTATCGGCGAGCTCGATCTCATGCGCCACTGCGCTGTCTTCGTCGGTGACTATGCCGCAGGCCAGGACCTTCGAACGATGGTCCACGCCTGCTGGGACCTTGAGGGAATCGACCGTCGATACCGTGAGTTCATCGACAGGCACAAAGACGAGACGCGTGTGCTCGAGCGCTCGGGAGTCATCGACGGGCAACACGCGTTCGTGTCATACCTTGCCGTCATCGACGATTGGCGGAAGCTGCCCTTCCGTGACCCTGGCCTGCCGCGTGAACTTCTCCTGGACGATTGGGCGGCACCAGCGGCAGGCGCCCTCTTCGAGAAGCTGGTCGCGTTGCTCGAAGGCCGTGCTCTGGCCCATGCGGCGAGCTACTGGCCCACCACCCCGGCGAGCCGTGTCGGTCCGGTCGTTTAGTTGTCGCGATCATCCGGTCGGAGAAGCTGAGGCCCGATCGTCCTGGCTCTGGGGCGATCGGAGGGACGATGCGCCGCTACGCCGGGATCCGTGGGATGGTTGCGCCTTATGAGTAGATCGTCGAAGGTAACGCACATCCTCCTGGCGGCTGAGGTCACGTTCGGGAGGAGGACGCCGACCTGGAAGGTGGCGAAGTCGGTGTGGGCCGCTTCGACGGCTTCGGGGTAGGCCTGGCGCTTCTCGTGCTCGGCGAGTGCCCGGTAGATGCTGGCCAGGCCAGGGTTCTGGCCCTTGCGCTCGCCGGTGGGGATGATCACCCTTCCTCGCTGGAAGGGCGGTCTCACGCCTCGGACGGCGCACCACTGCCATGGCGCTGCCGCTGGCGGTGTTTGCGCATGGACACCTGAGAGCCGCAGCCAGTACTGCAGTACAGCCCTCCCCCATTGCGGGTGCGGTCGAAGAAACCGAAATGGCATGGGGGGTTCCGGCACGCCTTGATGCGCCCCCAGTCGCCGCTCTGCGCAAACGTCGTCACCGCAGCCAGTACGGTTCCGAACACGCGCGGCACCCCCGCCTGCGGCGAGGCCAGCTCTACACCGCCGGCCGTGACCACCGTCGCCAGCGGGTAGAGCGAACCCACACGCCGCAGGTGCCGCTCGGCACGCAGCAGCGGCTCACCCAGACTTTCCTCATCGCCCGAGTGCGCGAGCAGCACAGTCACCAGGGCATCACGCAGCTCGCGCGCGACCGCGGCGTCAGCGTCGGTCACCACGGTTTCGCCACCGAACTCGTCGCGCTCCGCCAGCCACGCCGCGAACGAGTCCCCGTCCCCGAACAACTCTCGGCGACCCGATCCGTCCGCGCGCGTGTTCACGAACGCGAGAACGGTCTCCACCGTCGGCGTGACGGTGCGCGAGCTGGGTTTGGGGGATCCGGCCGCCGCAGTGATCATCCCCCCACAGTACATCAGCGTGAGCGGCGCTAATCCAACTAGTGAGCAACCTCCCAGCCGATCCAGTTTGACTCGTTGCGAGCTAACAGCTTACGGTCGCAACATGAACGGAACACCCAACCACCAGACCCACCTCCGCACATGGCTGATCACCGGCGCGACGTCCGGCATCGGCCGCGAACTGACGCTCCAGGCACTGGAGAACGGCGACACCGTCTCGGCCCTCGCCCGCGACACCTCCTCCCTGGACGAACTGGCGCAAGCGCACGGTGAGCGCCTGCTTCTCATCCAGGCGGACGTACGTGACGAGCGAGCCGTCCGGGACGCAGTGAAAGGCACGCTCGCACGGTTCGGCCGTATCGACGTCGTGGCCAACAACGCGGGATACGGACTGTTCGGAGCCGTTGAGGAGGCCTCCGACACGCAGGTCCGTGCCGTGTTCGACACCAATGTCTTCGGAGTGCTCAACGTGCTCCGCGCAACGCTGCCGGTGCTCCGCGCCCAGCGATCCGGGCACATCCTCCAGGGCTCGTCGGTCTACGGGCAGTCCGCCCATCCCGGCGTGGGTCTGCTGGCCGCCACCAAGTACGCGGTCGAGGGGCTGTCGGACGCGCTCGCGGCCGAGGTCGCACCGCTCGGCATCAAGGTCACGATCATCCAGCCCGGGCTGACCGCGACCCCCTTCCTTGCCAACCTCGATGTCGCAGTCGGCCTGGGCGACTACGACCAGACTGTCCGCGAGGTTCAGAAGGGCATCGGAGAGCTGCCGGCGGCCGCGTTCTCCGCCGCGACGCGGATCGCCGCAGGCATCCGGACCGCGGTCGACAGCCCCAACCCTCCGCTGCGCCTGGCCCTTGGCGCCTCCAGCGCGACGGGCATGCGCCCCGCTTTGGAAGCACGGATCGCAGACCTGGACAGCTGGCAGCGTGTGACCGACGCCGTCGACAGGTAGTAAGCCACGAATCCCGCCGGGAACATGGTCATGGCGGAGGCGGCCCGCCCCCCTTACCGCCCGGCCATGACGGCGCCCTCCTCCCGAACGTGACCTCAGCCGCCATGTAGCAGTGAGGTCCTGTTCTCGGAAGTGCTGAGCTGGGGTTTCAAGCCGGAGTCACGTGTGTTCTCGAAAGTCGGTAGCGTCTCCGCTTCCGAGAACACGGTCTTCTTGGAACCTCGGTGACCTGTACTGATCAGCTCACTTGGGGCTGGGGCCACGCTCGGGAGGAGGACGCCTTTCTCCCGTGCTTGGTCTGCCCCCTGACGATGCCCAGGAGCTTCCGCAGAGAACTGGCCGGTCCGGGACAAACTCGCTGGGAGAAGATCAACCGGTAACGGGTTCGTGACACCTTGGCGCGCTATCGGCCGCAGACGGCAATCTTGGAAGGGTGCCGACTTCCTCCTCCTCCCAGCCCGCGAGTGTGCCACCGACGCCGGTTCGACACCATCGGCGCCGGGTGGTGGCAGCTGTGGTCGTGGCCGTATCGGTGCTGGCACTGGCCACCGGGCTGGTGGGGTTCTTCGCCGATCCGCTGCACCTGCCGGATGCGGCGCTGGACGTGCTGGACAAGCGGGCCAGCGTACTCAGCCTGTTCGTCGGCATCGCGGGCCTGGCGGTGGCCGGGGTGGGCCTGCTGCGCCAGCAGACCCCGCCATCGTCCGATGCGCCCGCCGCGCCTGCTGTCTCCTCCTCCGGGCCGGGGTCGCCGGTGGTCGGCGGGGCGATGTCGGGCGGCATGGTCGTCGGGCAGGTCTCCGGCGGCACGACAGCCGGCCCGGGCGGCGCCGCGGCCGGTGGCCAGCGGGCGGTGGCCGTGGCCGGCGACCTCACCGCCGGAATGCTCATCACGGGCGACGGGGCCACGATCACCACGACGGCCGCCCAGATGCGGCCACCGCTGCCGCCCATCGGCGCGGTGGAGGTGCCGGCGGCTGGGCTGGCCGGGCTGCCGCGCCGCCCGGCGGGAGTGTTCGTCGGCCGGCAGGAGCAGCTGGAGCGGCTGGAGCCGGCGCTGCGCTCCGGCCCCGGGGTGATCACGCAGGCGGTGGTCGGGCTGGGCGGGATCGGCAAGAGCGAGCTGGCCCTGCAGTACGCCCACCGGCACCGGGACGCCTACCGGCTGGTGTGGTGGATCACCGCCGAAACCCCGGAGCAGATCCAGGCCGGGCTGGCCGAGCTGGGCCGGGCGTTGTGTGCCGGCGTGGCCTCCAACGCCGCGGCCCAGGCTCCGGCCGAGGAGGCCGAGGCGTGGGCGCTGGCCTGGCTGGCCGCCCATGACGACTGGCTGGTGGTCTTCGACAACGCCGCAGACGCCGAGGACCTGCAGCCCTGTCTCGGCCGCCTGAGAGCCGGGCACGTGCTGGTCACCAGTCGCCGCGCCGTCGGCTGGCAGGACGTTGGCGAGGTGCTGCAACTGGGCGTGCTGCCGCAGGCCGATGCGGTGCAGCTGCTGCTGGAGGTGATCGGCGCCGAGACCACGGTCGACCGGGCGTCGGCCGGGGAGCTGGCGGCGGAGCTGGGGGAGCTGCCACTGGCCCTCAAGCAGGCCGGCGCCTACATCGCCGCCACCCCCGGCATGGACCCGGCCACCTATCTGGGCCTGCTGCGCACCACCCCGGTGCGGGCGCTGAGCGCCGACCCGCGACGCGACACAGCGACCGACCGCGTCGTCGCCCGGGTGTGGCAGGTGACATGTGCGCGGATCGAGCAGATCGACCCACGGGCGATGCGGCTGCTGCAGGCGCTGGCCTGCTACGCCCCCGACGACCTGCCGTGTGAGGTGCTGACCGGGTTCGAGGGTGGCGATGCGGCCGTGATCGCCGACGCCCTGGGCGTGCTGGCCTCCTACAGCATGATCAATCGGTCGCGGGACGGGCGGGCGGTGAGCGTCCACCGCCTGGTCCAGGCCGTCACCCTGGCCGCCCTGCCCGACGACGCCCGTACCATCGCCCGCGCCGCCGCCGCCGACCTGCTGCAGGCCGCCCTGCCCGACGACCCCGAGCGCATCTCCTCCTGGCCGCTCTACGCTCGGCTGCTGCCACACGCCCAAGCTGTCCTTGACGCCGGCTCCGACGCCATGCGCGCGATCCTCAACTACTTGGGTGCCAGCGGCGACTACCGCTCCGCCCAAGCCCTGCAGCACCGCCGCTACACCGTGCTGCACCACGCCCGCGGACCTGAACATCCGCAGACGCTGACCGCCCAGGCCAATCTGGCGTTCTGGACAGGACGGGCAGGGGATGCGGTCGGTGCGCGGGATCAGTTCGCGGCGTTGCTGCCGGTGCGTGAGCGAGTGTCAGGTCCTGAACATCCGCAGACGCTGACCGATCGGGCCAACCTCGCCCGGTGGACGGGGGAGGCAGGGGATGCGGCCAGAGCGCGAGATCAGTTCGCGGCGCTGCTGCCGGTGCGTGAGCGGGTGTCGGGTCCTGAACATCGGCAGATGCTGACCGCCCGGGCCAATCTGGCGTTCTGGACGGGACGGGCAGGGGATGCGGTCGGTGCGCGGGATCAGTTCGCGGCGTTGCTGCCGGTGCGTGAGCGAGTGTCAGGTCCTGAACATCCGCAGACGCTGACCGATCGGGCCAACCTCGCCCGGTGGACGGGGGAGGCAGGGGATGCGGCCAGAGCGCGAGATCAGTTCGCGGCGCTGCTGCCAGTGCGTGAGCGGGTACTGGGTCCTGAACATCCGCAGACGCTGACCGATCGGGCCAACCTCGCCCGGTGGACGGGGGAGGCAGGGGATGCGGCCAGAGCGCGAGATCAGTTCGCGGCGCTGCTGCCAGTGCGTGAGCGGGTGCTGGGTCCTGAACATCCGGAGGCGCTGACCGCCCGGGCCAATCTGGCGTTCTGGACGGGACGGACGGGGGATGCGGTCGGTGCGCGGGGTCTGTTCGCGGCGCTGCTGCCGATAGTCGAGCGGGTGTCGGGTCCTGAACATCCGGAGACGCTGACCGCCCGGGCCAACCTCGCCGGGTGGACGGGGGAGGCAGGGGATGCGGTCGGTGCGCGGGATCAGTTTGCGGCGCTGCTGCCGGTGCGTGAGCGGGTGTCGGGTCCTGAACATCCGCAGACGCTGACTGACCGGGCCAATCTGGCGTTCTGGACGGGACGGACGGGGGATGCGGTCGGTGCGCGAGATCAGTATGCGGCGCTGCTGCCAGTGCGTGAGCGGGTGTCGGGTCCTGAACATCCGCAGACGCTGACCGCTCGGGCCAACCTCGCCCGGTGGACGGGACGGGCGGGGGATGCGGTCGGTGCGCGAGATCAGTATGCGGCGCTGCTGCCAGTGCGTGAGCGGGTGCTGGGTCCTGAACATCCGCAGACGCTGACCGCCCGGGCCAACCTGGCGTTCTGGACGAAGGAGGCTGAGGGGCGTCCCTGAAACGGTGGCGGTCTCAAGGGGTCAACGCATCACCGTCTTTGATGAGGTCAGCGTAGACCTCGGCTGGACTTCGAAAGTCGTGGATCCGGCGAGGCCGGTCGTTGAGCTCGGCGGCGATGCCATCGAGGTCTTCCTGTGTCAGGTGGCGCAGGTCGGCGCTTTTGGCCAGATACTGCCGTAGCAGCCCGTTGGTGTTCTCGTTGGTCCCTCGCTGCCAGGGACTGCGCCGTTTACAGAAGTAGACCGGGACACCGGTGTCGTTGCTGAAGAGGCGATGCTCGGCCATCTCTCGGCCGCGATCCCAGGTCAGCGAACGGCGCATCTGCGGCGACAGGCCGGTGAAGACGCGGGTCAGATGCGGCCGGACCTGCGCGGCCTTGATTCCATCGGGCAGCGCCACCAGCACCACGTAGCGGCTGGTGCGCTCGACCAGGGTGGCGATCGCCGAGGGACGGCTGCCCATCACCAGATCGCCCTCCCAGTGACCGGCGATCAGACGGGTCTCGACCTCGAGCGGACGAGCTTTGATCGAGACCATGTCGCGCAGCCGACCCCGGCCCGAGGCGTGGCGGGCCGTCCGTGGATAACGCATGGGCCGGCCGGTGCGCAGCTGCCGCGACAGGTCCCGGTTGATCGCCCGGCGCCGTGGGTCGAACAACGAGCGATAGATCGTCTCGTGGGAAACCTGCAGGTGCCGGGCCTGGGGAAAACGGCGCCGCAGCCAGCCGGCGATCTGCTGGGGTGACCAGCGCCGGGCGAGCTTGTCTTCCACCAGGCCACGTAAATGGAGGTGTTGGGCCAGCTTGGCGGGCTTGGGGCGACATGCCCGCCGACGGGCGTTGTCTTCAGCGTTTCGGGCCCGGTAGTGCTCGCGGCCGCCGTTACGGGCGATCTCCCGGGAGACGGTCGAGGCCGAGCGTCCCAGCCGCCGGGCGATCGCCCGCGCCGAGTGGCCGGCGGCCAGGCCACGGGAGACCTCCTCCCGCTCGGCGACGGCCAGGTGCCGGAGCGAGCGTCGTACGGCAGGAGGCCGGACGCCGCCGGTCTGGGCGAAGAAGCGGCGTACATGCTGTAGCGGAGCACCGACGCCCCGGGCGATGGAGCTCAGCGACTCTCCGCTGCGCCATCGCTGCCAGACCTCGTCTTGGCGATCGGGTGATAACCCGTAGTCCCGCACACGCACCTCCACTAATGATCAAGGTCATTGTGTGGTGATGCGTTGACCCCTTGAGACCGCCGTCGTTTACGGGACGGTGAAACGATCATGGATGCCGAGGAGGGTTCGCCCAGGAACGGCCGTCCCGAAACTCATCCCGAAACACCGCCTCTGGAAATTGAGTTTCAGGATCCTTTTCGGGACGGTGGGGAGATGCGCACCCCCGTGAATGCCTCCCAGGAGACCTCGGAGCCCACGATCAACACGATCCGGATCGGCTACGCCCGCGTCTCCACCCGCGCCCAGGACCACCTGTCCCAGATGGAGGCACTCGCCGGGGCGCACTGCCGCGAGGTGGTCGAGGAGACCGCCAGCACCCGCAAGGACCGGCCCAAGCTGACCGCGACCATCGAGCGGATGACAGCCGGCGACACCCTGGTCATCTACAAGCCCGACCGGGTCGCGCGCTCGGTGAAGGAACTGCTGGTCTTCCTCGAAGACACCCTGGCCCCCCGCGGCATCAACCTGGAGATCTTGAGCGGCATCTGCGCGGGCCTGCACCGGCCCAACGGCCAGACGGTCGCCGACAAGATGCTGTTCATGGTCGCGGCCATGGCCGCGGAGATGGAGCGCGACCTGATCAGCGAGCGCACCCTGGACGGCCTGGCGGCCGCCGCCGCGCACGGCCGCAAGGGCGGCCGGCCTCCGGCGCTGGACGCCGACACCCTGGCCATCGCCCGCGCCCGCCTGGCCCGCGGGGAGTCGGTCACCACGATCGCCAAGCATCTGAAGGTGGGGCGCTCGACGCTGTATCGGGCCCTCGAAGGCGACGACCGGCAATAGGCCGCTGTGTGGGCGCCCAGGGTACGGAAGCCGTTACAACCAGATGCGAGCCCGCAGTCCCGACGGAACCGCGGGCGCTTTGTGCCGGAGCTGGTCAATACGACAGCTGATCGGCGGTCACACCGCCGTCCGCGCCGTGGGCGGCGGCGTGCAGCACCACCTGGTGCAGCTGCTCGATGGAGTGGCCGGCGAGTGGGATGGGGCTGCCTTGCAGGGTGTACCACTCTTCGGCCCCGGTGTACTGCACCTGCACCTGGGTCGCCTGGGCGCGTCCGTCCGAGTCAACCTCGGCCGGATTCCCTGCGTCGTATCCATTGTGGATCTTGCCAGGCTCCGGAGGCTGCGTATCGCGGCCGCGGCCATCACCCTGTTGTTCACCCTCGGTGTCTTCGATCAGCTGAAGACGCCCGCCCTGCCGATGCCGGCACGGGCTGCCGCCTCGGTCGAGGAGATCGCCGACCGGCTGCGCGGGCACCTCGACGACGACGTCACTTACGCCCCCCATGTCACTCTCCCGGGCATTCCCCTTCTGGCTTGGTGCTGGCCGGAGAACATTGAGACACGAATGCCGCCCGAGGGCGTGCCCACCTACAGCGGCAAGCTGCTCCCCCCGGAGATGGACGAGCCGCTGGAGGTGCGGTTCTGGATCACTTCCCCCGAGACGGCGGTGAGCGCGGTCGCGGCGGCCAGCTCTGGCACCGAGGAGTGCGGCCGCCCCGACGATGACGTGCTCAAGGACGTGGCCGACTTCAACCAGCGGGGGTGGCTTGGCGTGCAGGCCCTGGTCACTACGGATGTCTGGACGGAGGATGGCGACTCGGGCGCCAGCGCGACGATCGTGGCAGCGCGTGGCGGGCTGCTGGCGGAGGTGACGTGGGCCTGGCCGTTCGAGGCGGACGGCGAGCCGGACCCACATGTACTGCTCCAGGGCACTGTGTCGGCCACGTCCGTGCTGGCCGCCGTTGGCGGCGACCCTGCCAAATCCGCACTCGCCACCACCACGCGGTCGGCCTCGGCCGCGATGGCCGCGGCCCTGCCCCCTCCGTCCGCTTACGGAAAGGACATGGTGTCGTGGCCGGTCCCAGGCAGCGCGCCGGGCTCGCATGAACTGGTCTGCGGGGACCCCTTTCATGAGCAGAACGCCTACAGCGGCGCGCCCGCTGTTACCCGTCGCCTGATCGGTGAGGTAGGTGAGGTATCGGTCCGCGAGGACGTGCTGTTCCTGCCTGAGGAGCAGAGCGCCGAACGGGCGCGCACCAGGTCGCTCGGCTGGGATGGCTCATGCCTCTCCGACGAGGGCGAGCAGTCCTACAGCATCGATCCCCGACTCGAACCCTTCACCAGTGGCCCGTGGACAGGCGAGATCAAGACCTTCGCCGTGCAGCGCCCCGACCCGCCGCGCCGGCCCAAGGGCATCTACCGCCGCTCGGTTGCTCATGTCGCCGTGGGCGTGCGCCATGGCACCGCCATGGTCTACCTCCGTTGGCAGGGACCGGTCGGAACCGACCCGGCCGCCGCCCTGCGCACCGGCCGCGCCGCCATCACGCGCACACTCGACCGTCTGCCCGTCGGCGATTGAAGCCTTCGATCCTGCGTCTTGCACCGTTCCGACCCATCGTGATCTTGTTGAGAATCGATCAGTTGATGAACGTGATCGGCTCGCGGTGCGCCGAGGGCCCGCAGTCCCGTCGGGACTGCATCTGAGGTTGAAGGGCTGAGCACCCGGCTGATGTATCGGATGCTGATCCGGCGTGGGCGACCCGGGGAGGTCAAGGGTTTTGATCCCCGGCGGTTCGCAGCTCTGCTGGATGCCGCGCACGCCCAGCTCGGCGGGGCGATCGTGCTGGTGTGGGACAATGACCGCCGCCACTTGTCGGCCGCGATGCGCGCGTTGATCGATGCCCGCCCGTGGCTGACGGTCTTCCAGTTGCCCGCTTATGCGCCGGAGCTGAACCCGGCCGAGGGCGTGTGGTCGGCGCTCAAGCGCGCTCTGGCCAACCTCGCGCCTCGCGACATCGACGAACTCGCCGGAGTCGTCGCCACCAAGCTCAAACGAATGCAGTACCGATCCGGCCTGTTGGACGGATTCATTGCTCAGACCGGCTTCATCCTCAAACCGCTGTAACTCCAGCCCTTCAACCCTCAGTGGCACGGACCCGATCAAAGGCCGAGCAGGCCAGCGCGGGATAACAACGATGGGGAGGCCTTGGACGCAGCCCCCGAGGGCTCTCTCGCTGGGGACGTCGGGGGCCGCGTATGCTATCGATCTTGCATCGGTCAGAAGCCAGGCGGCCAGGTCGCGTCCGGGCCTGGCGTGACGTGCAGGATGATCACGCCGTCGTTGTAGGTTTTAGCCGACACGACCGCCCAGCTGGGGTCGATGCGGGAAGCGGGCACGTTCTCCTCTACCTGGAAACCTTGTTCCCCGCTCCTCAGTGGCCAGTCGAGCCCGTAGGCCACCTTAAGGTCGTGTTCGCGCACGACGCGGGCCGCCTCGCCGGCGGATCGGCCTTGGAGCTTCACTCCGGCCAGCGCCTCGCCCGGCCAACTCGCGTCGGCGGGGTAGGCGTATTTCTCGCCGGGCTTCGCCGGGTGGCCCAGGCGTAATTGCGCGGGCCCCTTGAGATCGGCGGTGATGCGGAAGGCCGTCAGGCATCCTTCGACGCGCTCGGCGCAGTCGGACATGGTGACCGACGCCCGAGCACCGGGGCCGGCCTTGCCGAGGTCAACTCCGACGACGGGGGATCGCTGCTGTGGCGAGACGGGGATCAGCTTCACCGTGATGTTGTCCAGGCCGACCTTGCGGAAGGCCTTCTCCAGCTCGGCGGGGTCGGGATCGCCGTCGGTGATGTAGAAGGCGTACTCGTCGCCGTCGCGGTCGATCGTCACGGCCTGGCTGGCGTATACCTGCTCGGACGCCCTGAACAGGGACGGCCCGACGACCAGGGCTCCCGCTAGGACGACGGTCGCGACTACGCCGAACAGGATCCGGCGTGGAGACGGCACGAAACGCCGCCGGGCCGGAGCCTGCTTCAGCAGGACGATCTCCGCCAGCAGCGCGTCCGCGCCCGTGGAGGACGCCCGGCCGACCAGATCTTTGTCCAGCACCCTCGCCTGGCTCCTAAAGATCTGGTCGTTGTTCACGGTGCCTCCTTCTCGATGAGCGTCCGCGCTTCGAGACGGACCGATGGGTGGATCTTCTCCAGGGCTTTGGCGAAGCGCTTGCGGGCCCGGTGCAGGCGGATGCGGGCGGCGTTGCGCGAGCAGTCCAGCACCTCGGCGATCTGTCCGGGGTCGAGCTCTTCCCAGACGGCCAGAGCCAGCAGTTCGCGATCATTGTCCGAAAGCATGTCCAGGGCCGGGCCCACCTCGTCAGGCCCGTTCTGGGAGAAGGTCGGAGGGTAGAAAAGCTCGGCTTCGGCCGTGAGCTCGGCGTGCCGGGTGGCTCTGCGTCGCTCGCCGCGACGGTGGTTGGCCAGGACCCGCCGGGCCACGCCGTACAACCAGAGCCTGTCGGCCTCGCCGTGCGGGAGTTCGTCCATCCGCCGCCAGGCGATCACATAGATCTCAGCCACGACGTCGGCCGCGTCCTCAGCGCAGGAGCAGCGCCGCGTGGCGTAGCCGAGGATCTGCTCGTACGTTCGCCGGTACACAGCCTCGAACCGAGCCCGGTTGTCTGTTTCATCCACGCGTCATCCTCGTCAGACCTTCCGAACGCTCAGAGGGTTTCAATCCCTATATGTCCGCGAGCGATCGCAGAATTTCAGGCCATGCGACTTATGTTCACGGGCTGCTCCGCCACCACTGCATCAGGAGCGGGTCAGAGCCCGAAAAGGTCAGCGGCCGCGCGTACGGTGAAGTTCTCCCCTTGACGCAGGGTTCCGGCAGTAATCGCGGAAAATCCAACGGATACGCCCCTGGCCTGCTCTGATGTGAGGGCACCGCAGGACCGGTGTGCCGGTCAGTGGGTGCGGTGGCCGGACCGAGGATGTCGCTGACCTCGCCCGGATGCCTCACCTCAACGCTGGTCGGCGAGATCCGTTGGATTTTCCGCGATTACTACCGGAACCCGTTGACCACCAGATCAGGCGCCGCCGCCTGCGGTGCCTTCGGCGGGCGCCTGGTCCGGCTCGGGGAACAGTTCCAGTTGCTCGCTGGCGGGCTCGGCGCGTGTGAGTTTGAGGCAGCGGCGGCAGGTGACCGGCCCGCGGTCGGGGTGGGCCGCGGCGGGGTCCCAGCCGCTGACGCCGACCATGCAGGCCGGGCCGGGCATGCGCTCGTCGGCGAACCAGCGGGTCATCGCGACCTCGTGCACGATGCCCGAGGACCGGACCCGCAGGTTCGAGCCGTCGGCGTAGGCGGCCCGTGCCGCGGCGGCGATCGTGGCCAGCGCCTCCTGAACGCCCGGGGTCGGCGGCGTGTTCTCCATCAGGCACCTCCGCCGAGGATGGACGCCATCCGGTAGGCGGCATGGAAGTCGAGTTTGCGGCGGCCGCGGTTGTAGCGCTGGGTGGTGACGGGGGAGGCGTGCCCGAGCAGTTCCTGGACGTCGGTCAGCGGCACCCCGGCATCCAGGGCGGTGGTGGCGGCGGTGGCCCGCGCGGTGTGCGGGGTCAGGCGGGTGTGGTCGACGCCGGCGGCGGTCGCGGCCCGGCGCAGCGCGGTGGTCATCCGCCAGCGGTCGAACGGCCGGCCGTCCTCCCGGACGAACAGCGGCTCATCGGGGGAGCGGTCATCCAGCAGCGGCTGCAGCAGGGCGCGCACCCGCGGCGGGATGGGCATGCGGTCGGTCTTGCCGCCCTTGCGGCGAAACAGGATCATGGTGTGCCCGGCGTCGGCGGCCACCGAGCCGACGGTGAGGGCGACCAGCTCGCCGACGCGGACCGCGCACACGCTCAGCAGCGCCACCGCGGCGGCGTCGGCCGGGTAGGTGGCGGCGATGGTCTCGGCGCCGTCGACCAGGGCGGTGGCCTCCTCCACGGTGCGGGCCAGGGTGGTGCCCACGGTGGAGACCTCCGGCCGCCCCACCGGGTCGGCCGGGTTGGCGGCGAGGAGACGGCGGCGGGTGGCGTAGCCGTACAGCGACGACAGGCTCGACAGGCGGCGGGCCACCGTGGCCGGGGCCAGCGGGACGCCGGGCCGGGCCAGGCCGGCGCGCGCGGTGCCGGTGGCGATGGTGTCGCGGTAGTGCGTCAGGTGATCCTCGGTCACGGCCAGCAGCTGCACGCCCGGCGTCTCGACCGCCAGCCAGCGGACGAACGCGGCGACGTCGGCCAGGCGGGCGCGGCGGGTGGTGACGGCCTTGCCCGCCTTCAGCCAGGCGGCCACGGCCGACCATTCCGCGTGGGGGAGCGCGTCGACGGTGTCGACGTCGGCGCCGGGCACCTCACCACCGTCGCCGCGCTTGCGGCGAGGAGACAGACCGGCGATGTCGCCCACGGTGCGCACCATCGGTTCCGGCAGCGCCACCACCGTGCCGAACGGGGCGGAGGCCGCCGGGACGCCGTCAGCGGGGCGGAGGATCGCGCTGGGGAGGATCTCGGTCACGCCGGTAACGATCTCACGGTCATCTCACATAATTAGCATTGTGTGAGATGAAATCAGGCGGGAGGCGCCCCCGGCCGAACTCGACCGGCTCGTGGCGTACTACACGGAGTTGCTCGGAGCACCGCTGCCCCGCCTTCTCTTCGGAACAGCGATGCCGCGAGGGACCCTCTCGGGTGGGCTCCCGCTGTTGCACTAGTGCACAGCATGGCATTCCCCGTTGCTGCTGTGGGATCAAGCGTTTTCCTGCGTACGGTGTCCGCATGAAGTATCTGGAAGGGCCTTTCGCACCCCTCACTGAAGAAGTCACCGCCTACGACCTGCCTGTCACCGGGCGGATCCCGGCCGAACTCAACGGCCGCTACTTGCGCAACGGGCCCAACCCGCTGGGCGCGGAAGACCCGATTGTGCACATCTGGGGCATGGGCCAGGGCATGGTGCACGGGGTGCGGCTGCGTGACGGCCGGGCCGAGTGGTACCGCAACCGTTTCGTGCGCACACCGGGTTTCGCGCCCATGGTGCACGTGATCGAGCACGCCCAGCGTACCTTCGTCCTGGCCGAGGGTGGCCTGCCGCCCGCCGAGTTGGACGAGGAGCTGAACACCGTGGGCGTGTGCGAGCTGGGTGGGACTGCGGAGGGGTTCACGGCGGGGGCGCACTCCAAGCACGACCCGCTCACCGGCGAGTTGCATTCGCTGTCGTACATGCCGGGCCGCGACTTCGTCCAGTACCTCGTGACCGACGCCGGGGGAAGTGTCGTCCAGACCACCGCCATCCCCATGACGCGAACGCCGTTCATGCACGACTTCGCACTTACCGAGGAGCACGTGGTGTTGTGGGACACGCCGCTGGGTTTCGACGGGTTCGAGTGCCGGTGGCTGCCGGGACACCCGACGCGCGTGGGGGTCATGCCGCGGAGCGGTGGTGACGTGCGCTGGCTGGACATCGGCCCGATCCATGTCAGCCACACGCTCAACGCCTACGACGACGGCGACTCGGTCGTGGTTGACCTGGTCACGGCCGAGGGGCCGTTCGATCCCGCCGACCCTGGGGCGATCCGGCCGACGCTGGACCGCTGGACGATCACGCCGGACAGGATCCACCAGCAGCGCATCGACGACCGGCCGCAGGATTTCCCGCGGGTGAACGAGGCACGTACCTCCCGCCCGTACCGATATGGCTACTCGGCCGCGACAGCCCTGTACGGAATTCCGTTCGTGCCTGAGGGCATGCCGCCGGACGACGCCTTCACCAACGCCCTGGTCAAGCATGATCTGGAACGAGGGACGGCCGAGGTGCACGGGTTCGGCAGGGACGAGGCGGTGGGAGAGGCCGTGTTCGCCGCCGTGGGGCTAGGGGAGGACGAGGGGTACCTGCTCACGTACGTGCACAATCCTCGCCGAAACGCCAGCGACCTGGTGATCCTCTCAGCCCAGGACTTCACCGGCGAGCCCGTCGCGCGCGTCCACCTCCCTGTCAGAGTGCCGCTCGGTCTGCACGGCAACTGGCTGCCTGACCGCTGAGACGTGGCAGCATGGCCGTCGTGAACGATCCGCAACCGCCGTACCTCCGGATCGTCGCCGACATCGAGCGGCGCATCGCCGACGGAGAGCTGCAGCCCGGCGCTCCCGTCCCGACCACCAGGGCGATCATGCGCGAGTGGGGCGTCGCGATGGCGACGGCCACCAAGGCGCTGGCCGCGCTCAAGCAGGCAGGCGCCATCGAGTCGGTATCTCGGGTCGGCGCCGTGGTCGCTCCCCGGAGACTGCCCTCGCGTTCGGCCGGGGGTCTCGAACGCGACCGCGTCGTCCGTGTGGCCATGGAGATCGCCGACGCCGACGGCCTGGCCGCACTGTCCATGCGAGCGGTTGCGGCCAAGCTCGGCGTCGCCACCATGGCCCTCTACCGGCATCTCGAGGCCAAGGCCGAGCTCACCCAGTTGATCGCCGACGCCGCGTTCGCCGAGATCGAATATCCACAGCCGCCGCCAGGATGGCGTTCCCACCTGCGGGTGGCCGCTCGGCTACAGTGGGCGGCCTACCAGCGCCATCCCTGGCTGCCGCGGCTCGTGTCCATCACCCGGCCAGCCACACTGCCCGGGCAGCTCGCCTACGGGGTATGGACCCTGCGCGCGCTCGACGGCCTCGGCCTGGACCCGATCGCCCGCATGCACGTCTACGGCACGATCGTGAACTACGTCCGGGGGACGGCGATCAATATCGAGAGCGAGGCCGTCGCCGAACTGGATACGGGGATGACCAGCAAACAGTGGGGCAAGGCCAAGCTGTCCGTCGACGGGCCGCTGATCGCCCAGGTCGCGGAGCCGGGCGCGGAGCTCGACTTGGAATCACTGTTCGTCTTCGGTCTCGAACGCCTGCTGGACGGCCTGGTCACCGTGATCGCCGCCCGAGAGATCCGTCGGTGACCGGGCCTTTACCGGAGTCGGCACGTCGATTGGCAGCCGGAGCGGCCCAGTGGCACCGCGGTCACGACCGCGTCCCTCAGGCATGTAAGGCGTGTTGACCGGCGCGCTCAGCATGTCGCAAGCGAACGCATTTTCAGCGTGGAAATGACCATCGAATCCAGGGCGTCGTGCTGCCGTCGGGGGTTCTGCTTGTCGGTGCTTACCCGGACCAGGCCGATGAGGGCCACGCCCCCACCTCCGTTCATCAAAGGTCTTCGGAAAGCAAGGCGAACACCAGCGGTTGATGAACGGGAAAACGAACGCTTCGGGTGGGCAATCGGGGCGCCCAGTGCCCAGCCCATCAAACTGAAGGATTCCCCGTCGCGCCAGCGCCGCCAGATCTCGTCTTGCTGAGCGGGTGAAAACCCGTAGTCACGCACACACACCTCCGCGGCTACATGATCATCCATGGGTGATGCGTTGCCCCATTGAGGGTGCCACCGTTTGCCGGCGGGGGGCGGCCCGCATTGCGGTGCGGTGCACCAGGCCGTCCAAGATGAGGGCCAGGCCGGCCTCGAATGCCGACTCGTAGTCGGTCACAGGCATGTCCGCCGGTGGATCTGAGCCGTCGCCGGAGCCGGCGTCCGCCTGTTCCTCCAGGACACTGCCGACCGTGAAACGACCGGCGGCCAGCATCGCCATCTGGGCGTCCCGCTCGGGCACTCCGGAGGTGATCAGGAAGTCCATCTTGCGGCGGATCCGGTCGAGGTCGCCGGCAGGGGTGCTGCCCGCGTGGAGGCGTGCACCGTCCCGACGCATCAGCAGGGTGCGCCGGAAGCTTCGCGTGTTGTCCAGGAACCAGTCGCGCCAGTCGTCGTCGGGCGTCGGCAGCGGGGCGGCCGCATGCGGTGCCATCGCCGCCTCCGCCATGGCGGCGAGGAGGTCCTTCTTGGTGCGGAAGTACCAGTAGAGGGAGGGCTGTTCGACGCCCAGCCGCTTCGCCAGCCGCCGCGTACTGACCGTGTCCAGCCCGACCTCGTCGAGCAGGTCGAGCGCTTCGGAGACGACGATCTCACGGTTCACCTTGGTCACGTTGACAAATCTATCACTGATAGATGACTCTGAAAGGGAATCATTCACTGATAGATTTTTGGGGTGGTGAGCATGGCCAACGGATCGGGGGCGCACCCTCTGCGGGTCCTTGTTGCCGGCGGCGGGATAGCGGGCCAGGCGCTGGCTTTCTGGCTCACGCGGGGCGGCCACAGGGTGACCGTCGTCGAACGCTTTCCGGCGCTGCGGGCCACCGGGGCGCAGGTCGACCTCCGAGGGCAGGGCATCGAGGCCGTCGAACGGATGGGGCTTCTTGACGCCGTCCGCGGCAGGCTGGTGGACGAGGCGGGTGTCGCCTTCGTCGACGCGCGCGGCAGGACCAAGGCGACGATCATGGCCAACACCTCCGGCCAGGGCCGGCAGACCCTCACCTCCGAGTACGAGATCATGCGCGGTGACCTGGTACGCATCCTGCACGACGCGTCGAAGGACGACATCGAGTACGTCTTCGGCGTGAGCGTGGACGGCTTCGAGCAGGACGAACAGAAGGTCATCGCGCACTTCTCCGACGGGTCCTCCGGCGAGTTCGACCTTCTGGCCGGAGCGGACGGGCAGGGGTCGCGCATCCGGCAGGCGATCCTCCCTGCGGGCTGTGACCCGTACTGGCGGGTCGGCATCCACATGGCCTACTGGTTCATCCCGCGCATCGCGTCCGACAGCAACATCCGGGACACCTACATGGTCCCGGGTGGCCGTCAGATCATGCGCCGCAGCCACAACCCGACCGAGACCCAGGTGTACTTCGTGATGCGGGAGGAGTCCGAGGAGGCCTCGGCGATCCACCGGGAATCCGTCGAGCGCCAGCGGGAGTTCTGGGCGAGCAGGTTCCGCGACGCGGGCTGGCAGACAGAACGTTTCATCGACGGCATGCAGACGAGCCCTTTCTTCTACTCCCAGGAGATCGTCCAGGTTCGCACCGACACCTGGTCCAAGGGCCGCGTGGTCCTGGCCGGCGACGCCGCCCACTGTGCCTCCCCTTACAGCGGCATGGGAACCTCCGGCGGTCTGGTCGGCGCCTACGTCCTGGCCGGCGAGATCAACCGGCACCCGGACGATCTGCCGACCGCACTGGCGAACTATGACAGCGTGCTGCGGCCCTTCGTCGACGAGATCCAGGGCGAGGTGAATCCGCGTCTCCTACGCCTGGGCATGCCGATGACCCAGCGTGCGATCGACGCCTTCCAGGCCGCCACCGCGCTGGCCTGCTTCCTGCACGTCCCCGATCTCGCCGCGCGCTTTTCGAAGGAGGACCGCGGCGGCAGCTGGCAGCTCCCCGAGAACCCGGCTCCGATCAGCGCCGTCTGAAAGCGGCCGGACATCAGGGGCTGATGACCGTCGTGACCAAGGCTTGGCCTGTGGCGCTGCTGTGAGACAGGGGGGATCCGGCCAGGACGGCGGCGTGGTCGCGGTGGATGCCCTGGATGAAGGATTGCAGGTGCGGCAGGTCGTCGTTGTCGGCGCCGGCGAGCCAGGCGTCGAGCCTGTCGCCGTAACGGCCGGTGAGCATCGGCGAAGGCGGTGACGTGGGTGCTGAGCCGTTCCAGGAGCGGACTGCGGCAACAGGGCAACACGATCAAACGGGGAAACACCCCCTACGCCCCGGCACGCACAATCCGTGACGACCGCGAACCGTAATCGTGATCTAGCTCATCGCTACTTCGGGGCTGGGGCCACCTTCGGGAGCGGAGGGCCGCGTCCGAGGTGCACGCCATGGTCGAGGGCGCGATGCGGCACGGCACCGACATGGAGGTCGAGCAGAACTTCGCCGATTCCCACGGCGCCAGCTTCGTCGGGTTCGGGATCACCCGGCTGCTGGACTTCGACCTGGTCGCCCGGTTCAAGCAGATCAACAAGACGAAGCTGTATGTGCCCGGCCGGGGCGAGGACTTCTCCTACCCGCTGCTCGCGCCCGCGCTGACCAGGCCGATCCGGTGGGACATCATCACCCAGAGCTACGACATCATGATGAGGTACGCCACCGCGATCCGGCTGCGGACCGCCTCCACCGAGGCCCTGCTACGCCGGTTCACCTCCGAGACCACCCACCCCGCCTACGCCGCGATGCTGGAGGTCGGCCGCGCCCAGCGCACCGCCTTCCTGGCCCGCTGGCTCCGCGACCGCGATCTTCAGCGGGAGACCGAATCCGGGCTGAACGTGGTGGAGAACTACAACGGCGTCAACGACTACATCAAGTTCGGCAAGCGCGGAGAGCTCGCCTCCAACCGGCGCGAAGAACAAAGACTGGGGATGTTGTGCCTGCACATTCTCCAGTCGGCCCTCGGTCTGATCAACACCCTGATGATCCAGGACACCCTCGCCCTACCCGAGTGGGAGAACGTCCTGACCGACGCCGACCGGCGCGGGCTCACGCCCCTGTTCCACACCAACATGACCCCCTACGGTGAGATCCAGCTGCGCACCGACCGGCGCCTGGACCTCACCGACCTGCCGACTGCGTAACGCCGGACGCTCGCCCGTTCCGGCGGCAGCTCGGCTGGACCATCCCGGCGCTCGATGCCGGCGGGGCGTCGGCGATACTGTGGGCGTGGAGTACGTGTCCAGAGTGCCGCGACCGCCGCTGGACAGACTGATCGACGACCTTTACTACCTGGAGGGTGCGCCGCCGTACGCCCGGCTGACGCTGCCGCCGATGCCGGCGGCGTTGCTCATCGTCAACCTCGGGGCGCCGTTCCGCATCCGCGCCGGCACCGACATCGAGACGGCCGAGTACGCCGACGGCTGCGTGGTCACCATGCCCACCCGCGCGCTGGAGTTCGGCTACCCACTCCGGACCCGGTCCGTCGGCGTGCACTTCAAGCCGTGGGGGCTGGCGCCGTTCCTGCCGATGCCCGCGGCCGAGCTGTGTGACCGGCCGGTGACGGTAGAGCAGGTTTGGGGCCGGCCCGCCATTGCTGAGCTGCGAGACCGGCTGGCCACGGCGGACGGACCGCACGAGATGCTGACGCTGCTCGAGCAGGAGCTAATACGACGGCTGTGCGAGACCGCCGGCCTGGGACTGGTCCGCCATACGAGCAGCGTCATCGCGGCGACCAGCGGGGCGGTGGCGATCGGCGACCTGAGCGTGGCAGCCGGTGTCAGCAGCACTCATCTGGCACGGCGGTTCAAGGAGCTCATCGGCGTCACGCCGAAGCGGCTGGCCCGCACCTACCGCTTCGCTGCCACCGTGTTCGCGATCAACCCCGCCGGACCGATCGACTGGGGCGACCTCGCCGGTGGCGCAGGCTACTTCGACCAGGCCCACTTCGGCCACGAGTTCCGGGCGTTCACCGGGCTCACGCCGACCCGGTACGTCGAAGTCCGGCGGCGGTTCCTGCGCGAACATCCCGGCCACGCGCTGGACGGCTGGCCGCTGCCGGCCGATTGATTTCTTACAAGAGCGGCAGCTCACGACACGCTAATTTGAGGGCACCCCAAAGCAGAGGAGAGCCCCGTGGGCAAGGTGGTCATGTACAGCTCGGTGTCGGTGGACGGCTTCGTCGCGGACGAGAATGACCAGCCCGGACCGCTGTTCGACTGGTTGTCCAGCGGTGACGTCCCGTTGGACGAGAGCGGCGCGCTGAAGGTGTCTCAGACGTCCTACGACTACACCCGCTCGTACTGGGACCAGATCGGAGTCACGATCGTCGGCCGCCACGTCTTCGACCTGACGGACGGCTGGGACGGAAAGCCGCCGAGCGGCATCGACCACGTGGTCGTCGTGACGCACCGGCCGCAGCCCGAGGGCTGGGACCCCGAGGCACCGTTTCACTTCGTCGACGGCGTCGAGGCAGCCGTGGCCAAGGCGCAGGAGCTTGCGGGTGACCGCTTGATCGAGGTCGCCGCTGGCGACGTCGGTGGCCAGGTGCTTGCCGCGGGCCTGATCGATGAGGTGCGCATGGACGTCGTACCCGTCGTGTTCGGGTCCGGCAAGCGCTACTTCGGGTCGGTCCACGCGCAGCACCTGTTGGAGGATCCTGACGTGATGATTCAGGGCAACCGGGTGCTTCACCTGCGCTATCGGGTGCGCCGTTGACCGATCTGAGCGGGTACGCGAAGAAGTCCACTGCGAATGGTGACACAAGATCGGGCTTCCGGCTGCGTTTGCGCATCGCTGTCCCTCGTCGGGCAGCCGACGCCGATCCGCCCCAGCACCTCACCTGCGGCAAGTTCAACTTAAGATCACTGGTTGCCGGTTTCCGTCGTATCTTAGCCGACCCCCGAACGGACTTGGCCTGAGCGTGGCCTCGGGACTTTGGACCCGATCAACGCACCGACGCCACCCTCCCATCAGAGCTTCTGATATCTCCCGATATCAGAAGCTAATCGCAGGACCAGCTGCTGATATCGCGGTCCTGGCCAACGCCGCCCTGGGCCTTGCCCAGCCGCCGCACGCCCTGCAGGAGGCCCTGGACGGCATTCCCCCTCACACCAGAGACCGCAAGCAGTTGCTGTTCGCCCTCCACCTGGCCGTCCTCGGGCAGGGCCCCTACCCGCCCCGGGCCGCCCACCTGGACTACCGAGGCCAGACCTCCTGGGGAGAGGTCACCGGCTGCGCCATGAAGATCCTCACCGCCCACGGCCTCGGCCACCCGCCCGCCGCCCAGGACCACCGCTTCCTCACCGCCCGGCTGGCGGCGAGCCGGCGTGAGGTGTGGGAGGGCAGCGTCGGCGCCCACACCCTGGCCCTGCTCGCCCTGCACAGCTCGTAGCCCGCCGGACCGTCCCGGAATGGCAGGCCGTCCTGGACGTGGTCCAGCAACTCGAGCACGTCGGCGCCGGCCCGGTGAGCTACTGGGGTGTGTCGTTGGGCTGCGGACTCGGGGTTCCGTTCGTTGCCGCCGAACCCCGAGTCCGCGCGGCGGTGCTGGGCCTGGGCGGGGCGCTGGCCGCAGCCGAGGCCGCCGCGCGTATCACCGTCCCGGTGGAGTTCCTGCTGCAGTGGGACGATGAGCGGGTGCCGCGGGCCCAGAGCTTGGCACTGTTCGACGCCCTGGGCTCAGCGGAGAAGACGCTGCACGCCAACCCGGGCAAGCACGGTGAGCTCCCGGCCTTCGAACTGGACAGCACGCTACGGTTCTTCGCCCCAGCGCCTGCATGACGCGGCGATGAGCTGGAAAGGCCGGATCCGCTACGCGGCCGGGCCGGTGAGCAACGACCTCGGATTCGGCGCCCTGCTGATCCAGATTCCTGATCGCCCAGCACGCCCCTTTCGCGCACGTCGCCGAAGCAGTGCGGTACGAGCAGCCGTCGAGTACGTGGTCCGACCGTGGAAGTCGCGGCCACCACCGGCAGCACAGCTCGCTGGCTCCTCCCCGAAGGAGGCGGCACCGCCGACATGGTCCAGGACCTGTACGTCTTCCTCTCCGATACCGCTCAAGGCGCCGGTGACAACGGCCACCCGGTCAGCCGGCGGCGTACCGCCAAGAACTGTGGGCATCTTGCATCACCTTTCTCTCCTGGTCGTGATCACAACGTGGTCAGCGGAACGGCTGCGCCTGCGCGTCAGTGGATGGCTGCCGAACATACGGTCACACCCGGTCTGCGACTTCGCTGCGGCCCTGCGGTGTCATCGGCAGGCTGCCGGGTCCCAGCCGCGGGCGATGATCCGCTTTTGGTTGGAACGGTGCTGACCATGGCTACGGGCGCAAACACGCGAACGCTGTCCGGGCGGGCATCACCGTCTGAGTGCGTGCATGCGGAGCGGGTGGTCGTCAGCCGGCGTGGGCGATGTCCAGTTCCCGTTCCCGGATGGACCTGGTGTTGCTTCGCAGGGAGCGCAAGGCGTTGCCGATCACCGGGAGCCGGAGGCTGCGCGCCATGAGGGGCCGGAGGGCGATCTGCCGCTGGTTGCCGGGGGTGACGAAATACCGCTGTTCGACGCCGTTGGCCTGGTAGTAAGTCATGTGCGGGCGGAGCTGCGTCTCCCAGGCGCGCAGAGCGCCGCGGATGTCGCCGGGGTGACGGTGCAGCATGCTGCCGAGCAGGTCGGCTCCGGCGAGCCCGGCGGAGATCCCCATGGCGGCGTACAGGCTGGGGCACCATGCGGAGTCGCCGACCAGCACAACCCGGCCGTGCGACCAGGCGTCCATGCGGGGTTGCTCGACCGAGTCGAACAAGAACTCGTCGGCGGCGTCGAGCGTGTCGAGCGCCTCGCCGAGCAGCCGGCCCGCGGGCTGAGGTCCGTACGCGGCGCGCACCCGTTCGGCGGGCCGGCCGGTGAACTCGGCATCGACGTCGTCGGTACGGTACGAGAAGAGCACGGTGGGCGGGTGATCGGCGAACGGAAAGACCCACATGGCCCGGCCGGGCTCGAGAAGACTCGCCCCCTCGTGCGGGGAGAGCCCGCCGACCGGGCCCGGCAGCAGCGTCGCCGCGATCATGTAGCCGAGCCGATGCAGATACCTGTCGTGCGGGCCGAAGACGAGCCGCCGGACCGTGGACCGCAACCCGTCGGCGCCCACGACGAGGTCGAATCGCTCGGTCACGGACCCACCGTCGTGTTCGAGCGTCACCTCGACGCCAGAGGCGTCCTGCTCGATGCGGGTGGGGGTCGTCGCGTAGCGGATCTCCACGTCGTGCGAGAGCGCGGTGAAGGCGGCACGTTCCACGTCGCCGCGCAGCATCATGCGAGGCGAGACCGGCAGATCCCCGAACCCCAGGCCGGGTCTGCGGACGCCGGCGCGATCCACCGTGTAGGTGACGCCGCCGGGCGGCGACCGGTCGGGGATGGCATCGAGGATGCCGAGTCGCCGCGCGGCGGCCTGGCCGGCGCCGAACAACACGACGAAGTAACCACCCGATCGACGGCCCGGTGCTCTCTCCACGATCACCGGATCCCAGCCGATGCGCCGAAGGCCGATCGCCGTGGCCATGCCGCTGACGCCGAGACCCACGACCAGGGCCCGTTTCCTCCTGCTGCTCAACGAAGTCACGCCTTTCTCCTCGGAGGTGACGGCTAGGGGCTTGCTAGGGGACGAAGACGACGCGGTCGTCGGTCTCGCCGGTCCACGCCTGCGCGACCTGGGCGAGGGGTACGGCGCGCGCCCGTACGTCGATCGCGCCCGCGGCCACCGCTGAGGCCAGTTCCGGCAGTTCGGCGAGGAAGTCGCGGGCGGGGACCGAGCCGATGCCGCTGCCGACGATCTGTAGGCGGGCGGAGCGCAGCGCCGCGGAGGGGATCGGCGCGGTCCGGCCGGCGATGGATCCGATCTGGATCCAGGTCAGCGGGGCGGCGCGGTCGGCACGGGCGGTGAGCATCGGGATCATGGCGCGGGCGGCGGGTTCACCCCACACGTAGTCGATGACCACGTCGACATCGGCCGCCCGGCCGATCTGGTCGAAGGTGATCGTCTCGTCGGCGCCGAGCGCGGTCAGCGCCCTCAGACGGGTGGTGTCGCGGCCGGCGGCGATGACCTGGGCGGCGCCGAACAGTTTGGCTATCTGGATCGCCATCCGTCCGGCGCTGCCGGTGGCGCCGAGGACGAGGACGCGCCGGCCGGCGTGGAAGGCGACACGTCGGCGCAGCGCGACCCAGGACGACATGGCAGGGTTCATCGCGGCGGCGATCCGTACGGGGTCGATGCCGTCGGGAAGGATCACGCTGCGGCGGGGGTCGATGAGGGTGCGGTCGGCGAACGTCCCCAGAGGAGTGTCGTCCAGAGCCACGTAGCGGACGTTGCCCTCCTCGTCGCGTACCACGCCGTCGACGCCGGGGACGAGCGGATACACGCCGTTGCCGGAGTAGTGCGAGCTGTTCGCCCTGGCCCTGGTCAGATGGTGCAGGCCGGCCGCGAGGACCTCGACGACCAGCTCGTCGCCGTGGTGTGGCGCGGGGTCGGGGTGTTCGCGATAGACCGGCGAGGCGTCGGCTGCCCGGATGACGGCAGCGTGCATGGCGGCCTCCAGAAAATAGTTTGCTTTACCAACTACCCCTATAGTGGTTGGTAATACAAACCATGTCAACGGATGCGGCGTGATCGATGCGATATCCGTCGATCAACTGACGCGGGATCGGGCCGCGAGGCGTCCGGGGGCGGCCGCGGTGCAGGCGTTCCTCGCTCCGGCATGGTTGGCATTACCAACCATGCCGGACTAGCATGACGGCATGACCGCCGCCGACGATGCCATGGACGCCCTCGTCCGGACCACCTTCGAGGTGGCAGGCGTGCTGACCCGCATCGGTGGCGAGCACGATCTGTCGCTCACCCAGCTACGGGTGCTCGGCATCCTCCGCGACCGCCGCGCACGCGTTACCGAACTGGCCGCCTACCTCGGCCTGGACAAGTCCACGCTGTCCGGACTCATCGACCGCGCCCAGCGCCGAGGGCTGCTGACACGCGGCAAGAACCCCGAAGACGGCCGGGTCGTCGAGGTGTATATGACCCCGGCCGGGCTCGAACTCGCCAGACGTGTGGAGGACGACATCCGGCGTGCCCTGGCGCCCGCGACCGGCCGGCTGGACCCGGAACAGCTCGATCGGCTCGTCAAACTGCTCGACGTCGTCTCGGCCCGCTCGTCGCGTGCACACGCCGCCCCGGGGCCGACGGACGCACGCTGATGGCCGAACAGGGCCACGGACGGTTCCTGACGTCTGCGGCGTTCGCCCCGTCGAGGTTCCCCGGCGGTGTGCCTCAGGTCACCAGGCCCCTGCGGTAGGCGTAGACCACCGCCTGCACGCGGTCACGCAGGTCGAGCTTGGTCAGGATGCGCGACACGTACGTCTTGACGGTCTCCTGGCTGATCACCAGCGTGGCGGCGATCTCGCTGTTGGACCGGCCGTCGGCGATGAGGCGCAGCACCTCCAGCTCGCGCGGGGTCAGCGCGATCTCGTCGGGCGTGTCCTGGGCGGGGCGGATCCGGGAGGCGTACCTGCCGACGAGCTGCCGGGTCACCTCGGGTGCCAGCAGCGCGGCGCCCGAGGCGACGGTGCGGATGCCGTGCAGGAGCTGCGCCGGCGGCGCGTCCTTGAGCAGGAACCCGCTCGCCCCCGCGCGCAGCGCCTCGTAGACATACTCGTCCAGGTTGAACGTGGTCACCACGAGCACCTTGACGGGGTCCGCCACGCCGGCGCCGGCCAGCAGGCGGGTCGCCTCGATGCCGTCGAGCACCGGCATGCGCACGTCCATGACGACCACGTCGGGGCTCAGCCGGCGGGCGAGGTCGACCGCGGCGCGGCCGTCGCCGCACTCGCCCACCACCTCCAGGTCCGCCTGCGCGTCGATGATCGTCGCGAACCCGGTGCGGATCAGCGCCTGGTCGTCGCAGACCAGGACCCGGACCGGCGTGCTCACGATGGGCTCCCTGCGGGGATGCGGGCCCGCACGAGGAAGCCGCCACCCGCCTGCCGGTCGGCGCTGAACTCGCCGCCCAGGGCACCGACCCGCTCGCGGAGCCCGGCCAGGCCCCGCCCGCTGCCACCGGGAGAGGCGGCCCCGGAACCGGAGCCGTCGGTGCTGACCTCCACGCTGATCTCCTTCCGGCCGTAGCGCACGTGGACCACAGTGCGGCTGCCGTGGGCATGTTTGAGGGCGTTCGTCAGGGTTTCCTGCACGACCCTATAGGTCACGAACTCGGCGCTGCCCACCGATTCCGCCGGACTGCCCTCCTCGGCGAACTCCACCGGCTGCCCGGCCCGGCGCGTCCGCTCCACGAGCGCGTGCAGGTCGCCGGCGGACGGCGTCCTGCCGTCCGTGTCGTGACCGGGGTTGAGCAGGTCCAGCATGTACCGCAGGTCGGCGATGGCCCGTCGGCCGGTGTCGGTGACGGCGCTCAGGGCCGCCTCCAGGCGGTCGGGCGTGGCGGTCAGGTAGCGGGCGGCCTCGGCCTGCACGACCATCGCTGTCACGTGGTGCGTCACGACGTCGTGGAGCTCGCGGGCGATCCGGGTGCGTTCGGCGGCGCGGGTGGCCTCGGCGACGTGGCGGCGGCGTTCCGCCTCGGCGGCGCGGGTGGAGCGCAGCCAGGCCCCGATGCCCCACGCGAGGGCCAGGGCCAGGTAGAACACCACGTAACCTTCCACCTTCTCGGTCGCGCCGAGCCGGCCGAGCGCGAGCGCCAGCGGCACGTACGCCATGGAGAGGAGGACCACGGTGACGCGCCGGTGGCGCTCCAGGTGGGCGCCCGCGCTGATGAGCGCGATGGGCATCGCGTTGCTCGCGAACACGTGGTAGGCGCGGAACTCGTCGAGGACGAAGCCGAGCGACACCAGAGCCACGCACACGGCCGGCCACCGCCGGCGCACGGCGAGGGGAAGGCACTCCAGGGCGATCACCACGAGCGCCACCGCGTCGAAGGGCCGGGCCGGCAGGTCGCCGACCTGCGTCCCCTTGCCGTGGAGCGCCGGCAGGAGCGATGCGACGGCCAGCAGCAGCCCGAACGGTAGATCCCGGATCACGACGTCGCACCGCCGCCACAGGTCCGTGACCCGCCGTAGGTCGGTCATCGGGCGAGCGTAGCGGTCGCGCCGCGTCGGAGCGGGACCACGTTGCCGCGCCGGCGGGCCAGCCGCATGAACGCGACCGTCAGCAGCAGGCCGAACACCACCGCGTACGGGCTCGCCTCCGGCCCGAACTCGCCGCCCGTGAGCAGGGCTGGGCCCGACGTCACGCCGTGCAGCAGCCCCTGCGTCGCGCCGTTGCCTGAGACCTCGGTGCCGAAGATGCCGGCCGCCGCGAAGTTCCAGCCGAAGTGCACGCCGATCGGCACCCACAGGGTGCGGGTGGCGGCGTAGGCGGCGGCGAGCATGCCGCCCGCCTCGATCGCGACGGCGATCGCGCCCCACAGGTCGGCGTGCGGGTTGAACAGGTGCGACAGGCCGAACAGCAGAGCGGTCAGCGCCAGCGCCGGCCACGTCCCCGTGCGTTCCTCGACGATCCTGAACAGGATGCCGCGGAACAGCAGCTCCTCCGTCACCGCGGCGGCGGCCATGAAGCCGAGCAGCCCGACCGCGCCCGGCAGCGAGCCCTGGCCCTCGATCCGGTAGCCGCCCACGAGAGCGATGTTCACGATGACGGCCGCGAACAACGCGGCCCCGATCAGCGCCCCTCGCGCGATGGCGCGGGCGGCGCCTTGCGCCGCCACTTCCACCGGTGCGCGGCGCTCGGACCACCGCACCACGCGGGCGTACACGAGTACGGCGAGCACAGCCGTCGCGACGCCGAGGAGCAGAGTGAGGAGCGGGCTCCCCTGCACCGTGCCCACGATCGCGCCGCCGGCGAAGGCGACCACCGCGACGGGCACGAGCTGTTTCAACAACCGCATGACGACTCCCTTACGTGGGGGACTCCGCGACGGGGCGCCGCCGCTACGCCGGGAAACGCTAGGGATCCGGCGGTCCGGAATCGTCCCCGCACGGTGGACACTCGCCGGTAGCTCGCACGGGGGACAGGCGAATGTCCACCGTGCGGGGACGATCCTGGACCGCCCGATCCGTAGCGTTACGACGCGGCCACGGTGCTCCGTCCGCCTTCCCCGCTGCACCGCCGTGCGCGTCATCCCGGCGCCGGCTCCCTTACTGGAGGACCTCATGCTCCGCAAGATCAAGACATCCGTTGCGGCCGCGCTGTGCTGCACCGTGCTCGGCACGGGGGTCGCCGGCTGCGACGGCGACGCGGTGGAGAACTGGGACCCCTTCGCCCCCGCCACGCGGACAGCCGATGCCGCCCCGATCTCCGGGACCGAGAAGATCGATGTCGCGGGCCGGTCGGTGAACGTGTCCTGCTCGGGCGACCCGGAGAAGGGCAGCCCGGTCATCGTCCTGATGCACGGGGGAGGCGATGGGCTGGACAAGCTGGCCGCCATCCAGAAGACGCTGAGCAAGCAGAACCGGGTCTGTTCCTACGACCGGCTCGGCGCGGGCGCGAGCGACCAGCCGGACGGCCCTCAGAGCTTCTCCAGCACCGGCAAGATCCTGACCGGGGTGCTCGACCGCGTCGCCGGTGACGGCCCGGTCGTCCTGGCCGGGCACTCGCTGGGCGGGCTGATCGCCGCCAGGTACGCCCCCGACCACCAGGACAGGGTCAAGGGGCTGGTCCTGATGGACGCCACCCCGCCCACCATGGTGGACGACATCACGAAGGCGATCCCCGAGTCCGCCACCGGCCCGGCGGCCGAGTTGCGCGCACAGAACCTGGCGATGTTCCGGGGCGAGAACCCGGAGAAGCTCGTCATCACCGACGGCAAGGTCCGTTCCGCAGGGAACATCCCGGTGGAGGTGATCCAGCACGGGAAGCAGTACCTCGCGGCCGTCCCCGGGTACGGGCCGCGCCTGGAGCAGGCGTGGGCCGCGGGCCAGCGCAAATGGCTCGCGCTGTCCAGCGGCGGCAAGTTGAGCACGGCCGCGGACAGCGGCCACTACATCTTCGTCGACCAGCCCGATGTCGCCGTCCAGGCCGTTGAACGCGTCACCGCGCAGGCCGCGCGTCAAGCGCATGGCGGGTAACCGGCCCGGACGGCTCCAGGATCAGTGGCTGGTCCGTCCGGGCGAGGCAGCCGGCGGACTGCTCGCGGGTGGCATCCAGCCCCGACTGTGATCACAGCGATGCCGTCCAAGGGCCGCGGTGTCAGGGGCAGCGTCGTGGACGGCACGACGACCGCGACGAACGCCACCCACCGCTGCCCGCGGGCCCCCTTCCGGCGGTCGGTCGTCTCAGGCGGCCGGGCGTTCGGCCGCGCGGGCGGTGAGGCGTTCCCAGTTACGGTGGGCGATGTCGGCCTTCTGCTCGTCGGTGAAGGGCGCGTCCTCCAGGAAGGAGCGGGCGGCGCCGTTGCTGGTGTCGACATAGGGGAAGCCGCCTGGGCGGAAGCCGTAGGTGAAGGGGTAGTCGGTGGAGTACAGCATCCGGTCGGTGCCCATGACCTCGGCGGTCCAGCGCAGGTAGCGGGGGCTGTTGGTGCCGCTGCCCGCGACCCAGAAGTTCTGCTTGAAGTAGTCCGCGAGCGGCCGCTGAAGGTCGCCGGCCTCGGCGAAGAATCCGGTGTGGTCGAGGTAGAACATGACGACCTCGCCCCAGTGCCCAGCGATCACCTGCAGGTCGGGGAACCGGTCGAAGACACCCGAGAAGATCATCCGCAGGTACTGCACGCCCAGGTCGTAGTACCAGCCGATTGCCGCTCCGGCCAGCGGCGTGCCGATCGGGCCGATGTCGGAGTAGTAGGCGTCGATCACCGGCTGGACCGGCGTCTGCGGGTGGAAGTGCAGCGGCACACCGAGCCGCTCGGCAGTGGCGTACAGCTCGTCGTTGTCCGGGTGGTCGGCCAGTTTGTCCCCGGTGCGGCCGTACAGCATGGCGCCGGGGAAGCCCAGCTCGCCCACCGCGCGCTCCAGCTCGGCCGCGGCCGCGGCCGGCGACTGGGTGGGGATCGCGGCGAACGCCTGGAAACGGTCGGGCCGCGAGGCGACGATCTCCGCGAGCTGGTCGTTGGCCTCGCGGGCCACCGTGATCGCGTCGGCCTCGGGCAGGTCCTGCACGCCGGGCGAGGACAGGGACAGCACGGCGACGTCGATGCCCTGGTCGTCCATGTGGGCCAGCCGCTGCTCGCCGGCCTCGCGCAGGTTCCTGGCGATCGGGCTGTCGCCGAAGCCGCGGGCGGGGATCTGTGGCGATCCGGCCCGCTGGTACGCCTCGTAGACGGCGGGTACGACAACGGTCTCTTCCACTCCGATGATCCGCAGACGGTCGGGCATGGTCATGCTCCTTGCACGGTGTTTCCGACGGAAGTGTGGACACGTTATCATCGTTACTAACGTCGTCAACATAGATCTGTTAACGTTGATAATATCGCGGGTACTCGGACGGTGTTATCATTGATAAATGCCGGTTGACCCGAGCCCCGCAGGGCTTGCCGCGGAGCCCAACGCCGCAGCGCGCGAGCAGACCCGCCGCCGGATCATCGACGTTGCGATCGGCCTGCTGGAACGCAAGGGCCGTGACGCGATCACCACTCGCGCGGTCGCCGACGCCGCTGGACTGCAACCACCGGCCCTGTACCGGCTGTTCGGTGACAAGGAGGGGCTGCTTGACGCCGTGGCCGAACACGGCTTCACCCGGTTCCTGGCCGCCAAGCACCTCGACCCGGACCCGAACGACCCGATCAAGGAGCTACGCGTCGGCTGGGACATCGCGGTCGAGTTCGGACTGGCCAACCCCGCGCTGTACGCGCTGATGTACGCCGAGCCCGCCAGGTCCACCACCGCTTTCCGAGCCGGCCTCGAACACCTCATGGAGCGCATCCGCCGCCTGGCCCTCACAGGCTTGCTGCGCGTCGAGGAGAATCTCGCGGCCCAGATCATCCACGCCACCGCACGCGGCGCCGTCCTGACCTGGCTGTCCCTGCCCGAGCCCCAGCGTAACCCCGCCCTCCTCCTCGCGCTGCGCGAAGCAATGATCACTGCTGTCACCACCCAGGAAGCGGCCGTGCAGGAACAGGGCCCGGCCGGCGCCGCCCGAGCCCTGCGCGCCGCATTGCCCGACCAGAACGTTCTTAGTCACGCTGAACAGCGGCTACTGACGGAATGGCTGGATCGACTGTCCGTATAGGCCCTCCGCTCCCGAAACTGACCCCAGCCCCAAAGTAGAGATCGATCTTGGTTTGGCGTGCTCGCGGAGGTGGCCACCCTGTAGTCCCGGGGATGCGGGTGCCCCAGGCCGGGGATGCCTGGTGGGTCCAGGTGCCCTGCTCGACGGCGTCGAGCAGGAGACGGGCACCAGGGCAGGCGCGTTCCACCGACGAACTGGCTCAGAGCCAGCCCTGGCGTGCGGCCTGGACTCCGGTCTGGAAGCGCGTCTGGGCGTCCAACTTCTTGGCGAAGTCGGTCACACACCGCTGCACAGTCCGCTTGCTGATACCGAGCCGGTGCGCGATCGACTCGTCGGTCATGCCGGCGACCCAGGAGATCCAGGAGATCCAGCAGATCGCGCTCGTCGCGCCGTGTGTTGCGGACAGCGGCATCTGGCGATGGGATGGCCTTGGCCCATGTGCCCTCGAACGCCACGACCACGGCGTCGACCATCGGGCCTGCCTTGATGACCACGAGCGGGTCGATCAGGGACCCGCCACGGACCCCGTTCATGAAGGCCACGCCCCGGTCGACCACCATCAGTCTGAGGGGAAGCGCGGGTGTGAACCGCGGCTCCTCTCCCGCCTCGACGCTGAGGGCGATCTCCCGCGTCCTTTCGGGCATCTGAGCAGAGAACGGATGGCCGTCGCCACTCGAGCATCGTGGGACTCACCCATCAGGTGCCGAGCCAAGTCGTCAGGGGTTGCGGAGCCGAGCTCCACGAGCGTCAGGCACACCGCCTCTTCGTCCGCGGTGAGGCCTAAGTCGGACAGCATGTCGCGTTGTAGCCATTGTCCACATAGCGACATGCCAACGGGCTATCCCGTGGGTGGGAGCCACTGCAAGAGTCTGCGCATTCAGCGCGAGTCAGGAGGGACTGGCTATCGATCGTAAGGGGACAACGTGCCCAACCGTTGAATCTCGTCCGTAGTCGTGCCGGCGACCGCCCTGGTCGTCTCCACGCTGGGCGCTTCCCCGTCGAGTGCAGCTCCACCGGGGTCGACACCGCTGGAGACAGGGGTTCAGGGTGATGCGTCAGTGGTCCGGCCTCGTCGGCCACGGTCACTCTCATCACCGGCGACCGTGTCACTGTTGTGAAGACGTCCGACGGACGTCAGAGCGCGACCATCGATCCCGCGGCCCGGAAGGACGGTCACGTTCCCGGCTTCGACCAGTACGAGCTGGACGATCAGATGTACGTCATCCCGGATGACGTAGCCGGCTTCGTGCCGGGGCGCCTGGATCGTAATCTGTTCAATGTCAGCCTGCTGGCGGACGCTGCCGTGAACACTGCCAAGGGCGGTGCCACTGAGGAGGCCACCCAGGTCATCGTGCAGCGGGACCCGACAAAGAGAAAGCGCCGGACGTGATGCATCGGGGCGCCCAGCGCCCGGCCCATCAAGCTGAAGGATTCCCCATCGCGCCGGCGCCGCCAGATCTCGTCTTGCTGAGCGGGTGAAAACCCGTAGTCACGCACATACCTCCACGGCTACATGATCATCCATGGGCGGTGCGTTGACCCATTGAGGGTGCCATGGTTTCTTGAAGGTTCGTGAAGGCGCTAACCTCCCGGCATGGTTCAGCCCCCTCGCTCCTTGCAGATCATCACGCGGCTCGTCGGCGGGCAGATCTGCGTCTATGACTTGGCATCTCCCTCTCTGGGTGTCCTGACGCCGGCCGTGGTCTTCGCACCGCGCCCTGGAGATGACGTCATCGAGCATGCCGCGTCGGTGGATCTTGGTTGGGCTGTCTACACGACGCTGAACGGGGTCGTTTGCGTGACGAGTTCTGGAGACGAGCGGTGGCGGACCGCGTTCGACCCGTTCTCGCATCAGCGGCACGGGCACCAGCCAGGATGTGTTCTGTCGCTGGACGACCGCAGAGTATGGATCTATCGGCCAGATGTCATGGCCGACCGAGGCCGGCCGGACCAGTGGGCCGTGCTCGACGCCGAAAGCGGAGCGGTAATGGCTCAGTCGGATCTGGAGACCGTCGGGCACGGTGGCCGGCAGTACCGGCATCCGAGCGACGGGCATGTCCTCCTGAACGTTGGCGAGGGCCAGGACGGCTCGATCATCTACCGGGCCGCCCTGGCCGACGGACGGCTGGCTCCCGTCCGCTATCCGTGGGTGGACCGGATTCTGATCGATCTGGCGCCCGACGGGCAGCAGTTCATGACGGTCGATCACGGACAGGCTGACGTAGCCTTTCACTTCTACCCCGGCGGCGAGGTGGCGGTGGCGTTGCAGGTCGGGGACTTCGGCCATGATCCGGACGAGGTGTTCCTGGAGTGGAGTGGCGGCTACCTCTCCCCGGACGTAGCCGTCGTCACCTTGGTGGGCGAGGACGAGGATGGGCAGGAATGGTTCCGCCACTACCGGGTCAACGTTCCCACAGGCCGCGTCGGGGCGGAGCTGGCCCCCAACGCCGGACATGCCGATGACCTCCAGCCGCTCGGTGACGGAACATGGCTCACCACCGACCCCTCTGGGCATCCCATCCGCTGGTCCGCCTGACGACCGGGGAGAGGAAGCCTTGACGAACAGCAGCGAGGGATGGCCGTTCGCATCTGCCCGGGAACCCGCCAGGTTCGGGGCCGCTGAGCAGCAGCGGTCACCCGGGGCGGAGCATGCGCTCGGCGGTGATCGCACCACCTTGGGGTGTTGGTCGCCGGACAGGGCGACGATGTCGGTCCTGCTGTAGCGATCGAACCGGCCGCGGGCGATACCGCGCTCGGCGGCGACGCGGGCCAGTTCGGTCTCGCGCCAGCCCAGGGCAGCGGCGGCTTGTTCGGCGGTGAGGGAGCCGGCCAGCCACGCGGTGCGCTCAGCCACCACGTCGACCACCAGGCGGCGTCCCTGTTCGGTGGCGATCAGGGCGTGCAGGCGGCCGACGTCGTACAGCGGCCACTTCCCGTACCAGTCGACGATCTCGGTATGGCCCAGCTCGGCCAAGGCCTGGACGTCGGCGACGTCGACCTTTACGCCGGTCGCCCTGGCAAGCAGCGCGGCGCACCGGGTGGCGCCCAGCGGCTGCGGCGGTATCTCAGCGCGCAACCGGCCGGCTTGAGCGATGAGAGCGTCGGCCGCCGGCCGTGTCCAGTAATCGCCCCGGTCCGGGGCTGGGATCGGGTCGGCCTCCAGGGCGCGTTTCCAGTCGTCCCAGGACATGCCCAAGGCCTCGCGCAGCTGCTGCTCGTCCAGGTCGTCAAGGATCGCGTCGAGGATCTCCTGGCGGCGTGCGACCAGGTCGTCCACCACCGGCCCGGACCAGCGCGTCTTCATCTCCGGGTCGGGCACGAGCCCGGCGGCGTGGGCCCGGGCGAACTGGTCGGCGGTGATGTCCATGGCCTGGACCAGCTGGGTGGCGGTGCGGGCGGTGGTGCGGCGCACGGGAACGCTCACCGGGGGCCCTTTCTCGAAGGATGCAACTCGGGTGAAGGGTAGGGAGGGCAAGGGTCAGAACGGCGGGACGTCGCTGACAGGCCGCCGGGCGCGGCACGCGCATCACCGGCGGAGCGGCGATCACGACGGCGGGACGGCGGGCACGGGGGCGCGTAAGTAACGGCACCCCTCCATTCCCGCCGCCCGCGGCCCGCATCCGGCCGGACGCTACATGATCGTTATCAGGCAGGTCGGACAAGCGAGGGCACTGTTCCGTGTGCCCCTGCCGGGCTCCAGACGTGGCGGACGGGCTGGCCTGCCCGGGCAGCGCGACGCCGAACTGAGCGGCGCCGCCCTTGGCCGGTACAGGGGGCGGATCACCGGTGTGATGGCCTCAGAAGGCGGCGACGGTGGCCGGGGCGCGTTCGGCGCGGCTGAGCGCCCGCAGGACGCCGGTCGGGCCGTGGCGGCGTACGGCCAGGCGGACCAGCAGGCCGATCACCGTGTCGACGGCACTGGGTGGGAGGGTGGGCGTCTCGACGCCCACGCTGACCGCCAGGTCGTCGGAGTGGACCGCGAGTTCCATCATCCGGGTGATCAGCATGTCGTCGAGCGTCAGCGACCACGGTCCCCACAGCGAGATGCGCACCGGCCGGTTCGT
Organism: Streptosporangium brasiliense; assembly: GCF_030811595.1. NCBI lineage: Bacteria > Bacillati > Actinomycetota > Actinomycetes > Streptosporangiales > Streptosporangiaceae > Streptosporangium > Streptosporangium brasiliense. Next base: position 6,685,055 of record NZ_JAUSRB010000002.1, on the reverse strand, counting down.
CGCCGAGACGAGGGAGCCGTCCAGTTCTTCGAGGGCCAGGTCCACGCGCGTCACCAGTGCAGCGTGTCCTTCGGCCGAGACCTCTTGGCCGCCCTGCCGGATGCGGACGTTGATGTCGTCGTCGAGGCTCGCGCCGATCCAGCGCACCCGGCTGTAGTGCTCCAGCAGGGCTACGGTCTCCTCCTGTGGCACCGGGCTGGTCAAAAGTGGCGGAATGGCCAGGATCTGGTAGGCCAGGTGGCCCGCCAGACCGGCCACGCTGAACTCCGGCAGCGCGCTCGGCCGGCTCCAGGCGGCGGCGACCGCCGGATCGCGCAGCAGATCCGCGGCCGAGCGGGCGGTGAACAGGAAATCGGCTTTGGCGTCGGTCATTTCCCTACCCTTTCCAGTGAATTCCAGCGGCGGAAATGCTGTCCTTTTCGCCGGCGCAGTGGCTTTCGGTGTGAGGAGTCGGCCTCTTCATGTAGAAAATCCCTATGTCTCCGCTGGGGCGTGGTCCGGTATCCGGCTCGGAGGCGTCACCACCGGCCCGCCGCCTCCGATCAGGCATTCTCCTCCCGAACGCGGCCCCAGCCCAAAAGTGGGCCGGTCCGCGCGGGTCATCGGACTTCCGAGAAGATCGTGTTCTCGGAAGCGGAGACGGCCGCAACTTCCGAGGACATGCACGGCTGAGAGGCGAAACCCCAGCTCGGCACTTCCGAGAACAGGACCGCGTCGCTGGTCGGCGGCTGAGGACATGTTCGGGAGGAGGAAGCCTCCGCCACCGCAAGATCAACCTATGGTGATGCGTTGATCCATTGAGAGCACCATCTTTAATCAACGCGAAGTGGCGGCCTTCCACCAGCGGGGAATTGATTCCAAACGGTTCTTGCGGGACCTGACCTGCGCTGATCGGCGCTACCACTGAGCCGGCAGGGGGCGTGCGAGAGGGATGGGGCAGGGCCGTTTCCAGCGCGCCGACAGGGACTCCATGTCCGCCACCGTCGTCCAGGAGCCTGGCACAGCGCCGGCGCAGTGAAAGAGGAAATGTCATGTCGCTCACTGCCATCCTTCCCGGCCGACTCGGGTTCGGCACGGCTCCTCTGGGCAACATGTTCCGCGCGATCCCCGAGGAGGAGGTCCACGCCACCTTGGAGGCCGCCTGGGAGCAGGGCATCCGCTTCTACGACACCGCTCCCTTCTACGGGGCCGGTCTGGCCGAAGCCCGGCTCGGCACCCTGCTGTCCACCAAGCCCCGTGATTCCCACGTCTTGTCGGCCAAGGTGGGCCGGGTCATCCTCGACGAGGTGGAGAGCGGCCGGCCGCCGCGGGAGCCGCGCTTCTTGCGGTTGGCCACCTGATCGGCCCTCTCGGGGACGACCGCTTTGATCCGGCGTCGGCGCAGGTAGATGCGGTTGCCGCAGGAGGAGTACGCCTTGTCGGCGGCCACCCACCAGCCAGCCGCGTTCCTAACCTCTCAGGTCAATACACCTAGACGGCACGACTCGAATGGTTGGCCCGGTAGACGGCACGGGTGTCAGTGACACGCTCCATCATGGCTCTCATGACTGATGAGCGATACTCCCGGCTCGCTGCCGAGCACCTGCCCACCGATCTCGCTGAGCGGTGGACCGCACTGCTGCGTCCTTGCATACGTCTGCGCCGGGTTGCGGACGGCGAGCAGGCCGTCGCCACCCTCGGCGGGGAGCCGGAACTACCGGCCGGGGCCGTCTGGCCCGAGTGGCCGGGGCACGGTCTGCTGTCCTTCATCGCATCGGTGCGGTGCGCGGTGCTCCCTCGCGCTGGGCTGACCACGGCCTTCCCGCAAGACGGGACCCTGCTGTTCTTCTACTTCGACGGCCAGGACGACAATGCCGATGACGGCTCGTTCGTCTCCCCCTATGACCCCGAGACGTGGGCCGGGGCCCAGGTGCTGTACGTCCCGGGAGACACGCCGGTTTTCCGGGCAGAAACACCCCCGGAGCTGGAACCGTACCCACACGTGGAACTGGCCGCAGGCGTAGAGGAGAGCGCCCCGGACCTGGGGCTGCCCCAGGTCCGGGAAGCCCTGCTCGGCGACGGCAGGCACTGGCCCGACCTTCGTGAAACCCCCGCCCGGCTCCGGCCGTTCCTCCGGGCCTTCCGGCGGCTACGCACCCGCATCGACCACCAGATCGGTGGCCACGCCGTACCGGTGCAGGGCCCGGTGGAGTACGAGATCGCGAACGCGGCGCTCGGCAGCGTTCACTCTTGGGGCACCCCCGTCTTGGACCGGGAAGCCGAACGCTGGGTCCTGCTTGCCCAGTTCGACAGTGACAGCGACGCGAAGATGATGTGGGGTGACACCGGCGCCCTCTACTGGCTGATCCGCCCTGAACACCTCGCCACCCACCGCTTTGACCAGGTCCGGCTCACCGTGCAGTGTTAGAGGCTCGGATCCATTGACGAGCATGGCGATCGCATTGCGCAGGTTGTCGCGGTTGACGAACAGGTAGTGGGTGGCACGTAGCGCGGCCCCGCTCTCGCCGTGCTTGCCCCGTCGGCGACGCGCTTGATTCCGATGTTGGTACCCAGCGCGTAAAGCACCAGCAGCAGCTGCTTGCGGATCACCTCGCGCCGAGTGTTCTCGCGGGTGGCGACGCTGGAGAAGGCGTCGGTGAATCCGGTGACGAAGTCGGACTCCTTGAGAAAGTCCAGCAGATCGATCACGCCCCACTGTGCCTGCACCTCGGCGTACAGCGCCTCGAGGTTGTCGGGGGTGGCCAGTTTGCCCAGGTCGGGAACATGCCACCGGGGCTCGCCCGGTGAGTCTTCGCCTTCGTTCCGCCTGAGCGCTTGCGGCCGATCGCGGTGGCGCAGTCGGCCATCGAGACGCGCATCGCCTCCTGCAACGTGGCCATGGACTCGGACGGGTCCAGCGGCTGGCGCAGGTCTTCGTAGTGCACGTCGCGGTTGTCCTCGAAGCCGGCCGGCAGGTCCTCCTCCGGGTTGCGCCAGCGGGTCGCGCCGTGCACGTGATTCTCCCGGCGGCGCAGCGCGTTCTTCAACGCCACCAGCACGCACAACTCATAGGAGACCCGCTCGATCACCCCATCGCCGTTGACGACCGCCTCCAGCCAAGCGTCCGGGACCACACCCTTGACCAGGACCTTGTCGGTGCCGTCGAAGTGGCGGACCTTGTTCGGCACGTCGGCGTAGCGGGCCAGCAGGTCCAGCGCGTCCATCACCGGCCGGTAGGCGGTGTTGTTGCACTTGAACTCAATCGACGCCAGCAGCTTGGGCGGCATCCGCCGGTAATAGGAGGAGTAGGAGCTGGTCAGCACCGTGCGCACCCGCGCCCGGTAGGTCATGCCGTCGGCCTTGGCCTCGGCGAGGGCACGCAGCGTGCCCTCGCCGACCGTGGGGAACACCACCGTGCGCACGCTGTCATCGGGGCGCTGCAGCACCGCCTCGGCGATCGAGTACAGCTTGGCGGTCTTGCCGTGCCCCTCCTTGGCCTCGGCGAACGCCGAACAGATCCGCCGGCAGCCCGATCACCTTGGCCCGCCGCAGCTTGATGATCTCCTCCAGCAGCGTATCCAGCCCCAGCCGCCCCGGATCGGACTTCAGCTCCGCCAAGAACCCGTCCGCGCCCTTGGCCAACTCCAGCAACGCCGCGGTGGACTCGGCCGGCAACCGGGCCGTCACCTGCTCACTGAACGACCGCTCGAACCGGGCCCGGCACGAACGCACGATCCACTCGAACCGGCCCGGCGTGACCCGCAGGCGCCCGCGGTGCCCCCTCGGCGGCGCACCGACGGCCGCAGCGCTCCGCTCAAAGCCGTGAACTGTGGGAACGTCAGTCCAGGGAAGTCCGTGCAAACAGTCTCGACACAACGGATCTCAATTATTGAATTTAAATTTCTGGAAAATCGGAAATGCTACCCTGGCGGGGTGTGGAAGAGCGGGGCGCGGTGACGCCGTGTAAGCACTGTGGGGCGCCGATCGAGCAGCGTCCGGGGCGGGGGCGCCCGCGGGCGTACTGCCCGCAGGGGAACTGCCAGGCGGCGGCCAAGCGGGAGCGGGAGATCAAGCGCGCGACGCCGGGGCTGGAGGGGGCGCTGGCCCGGGCCGAGGAGTTCTACGAGCGCATGGAGCGAGGGATGGCGGCGGCGATCGCGCCGCTGGCGCAGGTGCTGGCCGAGGAGCTGAGCCCTGCCGGGGTCGAGGCGAAGGTGAGCGCCGTGCAGGCCGAGGCCCACACCCGCATCGCCATCGCCCGCACCGAGCGGGAGCAGGCGTTCGAGCAGGTACGGCTGGCACGCGAGGCCACCGGACACGCGCGCCGGGAGCGTGACGCGATGGCACGGCAGGTGGAGGAGGCCAACGCCGAACGGGACACCGCGCTGGCCGACGCCGAGACCGCCAGGGAACAGGCGCTGGCCGCCTTGCACGAAGCGGCCGCCACGGAGCGCCTGGCCAGGAACGCCGAGCATGAGGCCAGGCGGAGGGCCGAGCGGGCCGAGATGGCCAGGGACGCGGCGGTGCGGGAGATGGCCGAGCGGGTGGAGGCGGCCGAGGCCGGAGCGGAGCAGGCCCGGGCGCAGGCCGCGGGGGAGAGGCGGCAGGCCGAGCAGGCACGCGCGGAGCGGGACCAGGCCCAGAGGGCGGCCGGCGCCGCCGAGGAGGCGCGGGCCGAGGCCGAACGGGCCGCCGCGGCCTCGGCCGCCCGGGCCCAGGCGGCCGAGGCCGAACGGGACCGGGCGATGGCTCGGGCCGACGCCGAGACTCGGGCGCGCGGTGAGGCGGTGGCCGAGGCGGCCGAGGCCCGGGCCCAGGCGGTCCGGGCGGAGAAACAGACCGCCGAAGCCGACAGGCGTACGGCGCGGCGGCTGGCCGAGGCGGACAGGCGCACGGCCAGGAAGATCTCCGAAGCGCAAGATCTCGCCGCGGCGAAGGCGAGCGAGGCGCAGGCCGAGCGGGACGAGGCGCGGATGCAGCTGGCCATGGAGCAGATGAGACTCTCCGACCTGCGTGAGCAGCTGGAGACGCTGCGCGCCGAGGCCGCCCAGCTGCGGGAGCGGGCGGTGGCGGCGGAACTGCGCGCCGCCGGGTCCAGCCGGGCTCCGAGCCCGGCTGGTCCGGGCGGCTGACCTCTCGGGGGACACGTCCTCGTCCGCAACGCTGCGGCTGTGCGGGAACGCGCCATATGACGATCTCTCGATCCAGGCGGCATGGCACATAAGGAGAAAAAGCGCTATTTGCCCAAGTTAGTCGCTTCCCTGGGAGGCGTCCTTGGGACGGGCCACCTCCGTGGCGCTGCCTCAGCCCACCGAGGGTGCTGCCGGGGACGTCCGAGGTGACCGGGCAGCGCGAGTCGGGCGGCTTGGGCGTCACGGACGTAGTAGCGGCCTTCAGGTGCGCTTGAAGGCCGCTACTACGTGTCAAGTCGCCACCGCGGGACCGCCGCGGACCCGGCTGCGGGCCCGATCCGCGACAGTCCACAGGGAAAAGGCCCAGGTTAAACGCCGAGATCGACAGGGTAGACCTGGGCATATTTGGGGGTGTTCCCGGCGATGCCGGACACGGGGGACCATTCGGGGGGCACGATGCGAGCGTTCGTGATGAAGGAGATCGGGCAGGTCGGCTTGATGGACAAACCCGTCCCGCGGCCAGGTCCGCTGGATGCCGTCGTACGGACGACCACCGCCCTGATCTGCACGTCGGACTCCCACACCGTCAATGGCGGCATCGGGCCGCGGGAGAACTTGACACTCGGCCATGAGGGCGTCGGCGTGGTGCACGAGGTGGGCGGCGAGGTGACGGCCTTCCGGCCGGGCGACCGGGTCCTGGTGGGCGCCATCACCCCCGACTGGGGCGATCTCGCCTCCCAGAACGGCCATCCGTCACAGTCCGGCGGACCGCTCGGAGGGTTCAAGTTCGCCAATTCCAAGGATGGGGTCTTTGCCGAGTATTTCCACGTGAACGAGGCCGACGCCAACCTGGCGAAGATCCCCGACGGCGTCCCCGACGAGATGGCGGTCTACTGCGCCGACATGCTCTCGACCGGGTTCATGGGCGCGGAGAACGGCAACATCCCCATCGGCGGGACGGTCGCCGTGCTCGCCCAGGGCCCGGTGGGCCTCATGGCCACCGCGGGCGCCAAGCTGCGCGGCGCCGGCCTGGTCATCGGGGTCGAATCGGTGCCCAGCCGGCAGAAGCTCGCTCGCGACTACGGCGCCGACGAGATCGTCGACTTCACCACCGAGGACGTCGTCGAGCGCATCCTCGACCTGACCCAGGGACAGGGCGTGGACACCGCCATCGAAGCCCTCGGCGCGGACCTCACCTTCCAGACCGCTATAAAGATCACTAAACCGGGCGGGACGGTGTCCAACACCGGTTATTACGGAGAAGGCGAGTTCGTGCGCATTCCCCGTATCGAGTGGGGCGTCGGGATGGCCGACAAGACGATCACGACCGGCCTGTGCCCGGGCGGCAGGCTGCGCATGGAACGGCTGTTGCGCGTCCTGGAGAGCAAGCGGCTCGATCCCACGCACATGACCACCCACACGTTCCGCTTTGACGAGATGGAGCGGGCCTTCGAGGTCTCGGACAAGAAGCTCGACGACATGGTGAAAGTGCTGATCACCTTCTCGTGACGGAAGCTGATCATCGTTCGGTAACGGACAGCGGCGACGTCCGCCTGACAGGAGCGCCCCCCTCTCCGACGGTGCGCGTCGGCACGGAGGAGATGGCCAGGCATGCTCGATCTCGATCCACCCTTCCGCCCGGTGCGCCGCCAGGAGGGCTATCTGGCGCTGGAGGACCTGGGCCTCATCGGCGACGGCACGACGGCGGCGCTGGTCGGCGTCGACGGTTCGATCCCGTGGCTGTGCCTGCCCCGCTTCGACAGCGACCCGCTGCTGTGCGGCCTGCTGGACCATGAGCGCGGCGGCCACTTCACGTTGACCGTGGACGACCTGCGCGAGGCCCGGCAGTTCTACGAGCCGGACACCGCGGTGCTGGTGACCGAGTTGCGCGGCCCGACCGGCCTGGTCCGGATCACCGACGCGCTGGCCCTGCGTGCGGGCGCCGACCTCAGCGACGACGCGGGCGGCGGCCGGGGCGAGCTGGTCCGGTCGGCGGTCGTGCGGGCCGGGACCGTGCGGCTGCGGGCGGAGCTGGAGCCGCGTGGTGGCGGGCAGGCGCGGACCCTGTACGACGGTCTGGAGGTGCGCGTCTCTCGGCGGCCCGATCTGCGGCTGCATCTGCGTTCCAACCGTCCGTTGACCGGCCTGCGCACCGTGCACGACCTTCAGGAGGGCGACCGCCTCGATCTGGTGCTGTCCTGGGGCCGCGTCCACCGCCATCACCGGTTCGACCCCGAGGCGATGCTGCGGCAGACCGCCGAGGCCTGGCGGCACTGGATGCGCAAGTGCAGCTACCGCGGCCCGCAGGAAGCGCTGGTCCGACGCTCGGTGATCACGCTGAAGCTGTGCGACGACTGGGGAAACGGCTCACTGGTCGCGGCGCCCACGTCCTCCTTGCCCGCACCGATCGGCGGGGTACGCAACTGGGACTACCGCTACACCTGGATCCGCGACGCCGCCTACGCCGTGTTCGCGCTGCGCCGCGTCGGCTTCGAGGAGGAGGCCGACGCCTTCCTCGGCTGGGTCCTCGACGCCTTCGAGCAGAGCCGCCATCCACGCATCATGTACACCCTTGACGGCCGCCCCGTACCGGAAGAGGTCCACGACGCCGACCTGGAGGGCTACCGGCGTTCGGCGCCGGTGCGATGGGGCAACGGCGCCGCCGACCAGCGCCAGCACGACGTCTACGGCGAGGTGCTGGACTGCGCCGACCAGTGGCTGCTCCCCGGCCGCGATCCCCAGCCCGCGCTGTGGTCCGGTCTGGCGGAGCTGGCCGAGGCCGCCGCGCACACGTGGCGGCAGCCGGATCAGGGCATCTGGGAGGTACGCAGCGAAGGCCGCGTCTTCACCTACTCGACCGGGATGTGCCAGGTGGCCCTGGACCGGGCCGCGGCCATCGGCGAGCGGCTCGGCCTGTCCGGGCCGATCGCCACCTGGCGCGCCACCGCCGATAAGCTCCGCCGGCTCATCCTGGACCAGGCCTGGAACGAGGACGAGCAGTGCCTGAGCGAACACCTCGACGGCGGCGGCGGCCTGGACGCCAGCCTGCTCGCACTGCCGCTGCGCAAGGTCGTACCGGCCGACCATCCGCGCATGGCCGCCACCACCGCGGCCATCGCCGGACGCCTGTCGGCCGGTGACGGCCTGCTCTACCGCTACCTGCACGAGCACTCGCCCGACGGCCTGCCCGGCGACGAGGGCGCCTTCGTGCTGTGCAGCTTCTGGCTGGTCGACAACCTGATCCTGCAGGGCCACCAGGACCGGGCCGAGGATCTGTACACCTCGCTGTGCGCCCGCGCCAACCCGGTCGGGCTGATGCCCGAGCAGATCGACCCGTCCACGGGGGCGTTCATGGGCAACTTCCCGCAGGCGTTCAGCCACATCGGGATCATCGCCAGCGGCGTCAACCTCGCGCGAGCGAAAGCAGGTACCACGGCATGATCAACCGGCTCATCATCCTCGGTGCCACCGGCGACCTCAACGCCCGCTATCTGCTGCCGGCCCTGGCCGCCCTGCGCGCGGCCGGAGACCTCGCCGACCGGTTCGAGCTGACGTGTGCCGACCGGCAGAACTGGGCCGTCGAGGAGTTCCGCCGCTGGGCGTCCGCCCAGCTCGACCGGCACGCCGCGACGGAGCCCGGCGAGGTCAGGAAGGCGATCGCCGACTCCGCCCGGTACCGGCAGGCGGACGCCACCGACGCCGCTGACATCGCCTCGCTCGTCGCCGGTGACGGGCCCGTCGCCGTCTACCTCGCCCTCCCGCCGGGGATCTTCCCCGGCACGGTCGCCGCCCTCGGCGCCGCGGACCTGCCGCCGGGCAGCCGGATCGTGCTGGAGAAGCCGTTCGGCGAAGACCTCGACAGCGCGGTGGAGCTGAACCGGCTGCTGACGGGGGTCGTGCCCGAGCAGGCGGTGTTCCGCGTCGACCACTTCCTGGCCATGACGACCGTTCAGAACGTGCTCGGCAGCCGGCTGGCCAACCGGGTCCTGGAGCCCATCTGGAACAGCGCGCACATCGCCGAGGTGGAGATCGTCTGGAACGAGACCCTTGCCCTGGAGGGCAGGGCCGGCTACTACGACGGCGTCGGGGCGCTCAAGGACATGGTGCAGAACCACCTGCTCCAGGTGCTGTGCCTGGTGGCCATGGAGCCACCGCTCAGCCTCGGCGAGCGCGACCTGCGTGACCGGAAGATCGACGTGCTGCGCTCGGTACGCCCGCTCACCGACGACGACGTCGTACGCCGCACCCGCCGTGCCCGCTATCTGGCCGGCCGCATCGGAGATCGTGACGTCCCCGCCTACGCCGAGGAGGAGGGCGTGGACCCGCGGCGCCGTACCGAGACCTTCGCCGAGGTGGAGCTGGAACTCGAAAGCTGGCGCTGGTCCGGCACGACCTTCCGGCTCCGCACCGGCAAGGCGCTCGGCCATGACCGCAAAGAGGTCGCAGTACGCTTCCGGCCCGTACCGCACCTGCCCTTCGGCTTCAACGAGGAAGCCGCGCCCAACGTGCTGCGCTTCGGGCTGGAGCCGGAGAGCATGACCCTGGCGCTGACCGGCATCGGCACCGGTGCCCACAACCTCGCCCCGCTCACCCTCGCCGCGCAGCCGGCGCCCCCCGAGCTGCCTGCCTACGGCCAGCTGCTGCTGGACGTGCTGCGCGGGAACGCCGCCCTGTCCATCCGCGGCGACGAGGCCGAAGAAGCCTGGCGGGTCCTCACACCGGTCATGTCGGCCTGGTCCAGGGACCTGGTGCCGCTTGTCGAATACCCGGCCGGATCAGACGGGCCTACTTCGGTGAGGGGCAGCTGATGCCGTCTACGGAGCGCGCCACGGGCGGCCTGCGCAGCCAGGCCTGGTGGGACAACGCGGGCAATCCGGAGATGACGGCTCTGTATCTCGAACGCTTTCTCAACTTCGGGCTGACCCCGGCCGAACTCCAGTCCGGCCGGCCGATCATCGGCATCGCCCAGACGGGTAGCGACCTCGTTCCCTGCAACCGCCACCACCTCGCCCTGGCCGACCGGGTCAGGGACGGGATCCGCGACGGCGGTGGCATACCGCTCGAGTTTCCCGTCCATCCGCTGCAGGAGACCGGTAAACGCCCGACTGCCGCGCTGGATCGCAACCTCGCCTACCTCGGGCTGGTCGAGGTGCTCTACGGATATCCCCTCGACGGAGTCGTTCTGACGACAGGCTGTGACAAGACCACGCCCGCGTGCCTGGCCGCAGCGGCCACGGTGAACATCCCGGCGATCGTCCTGTCCGGAGGGCCGATGCTCAACGGCTATCACAAGGGCCGGCGGATGGCCGCGTCGGGCTCAGGACTGGTGATCTGGCAGTCCAAGCGGCTGCTCGCCACCGGGGAGATCGACTACGACGAATTCATGGCGCGCGTGGCCGCTTCCGCGCCCAGCATCGGTCACTGCAACACGATGGGCACCGCGCTGTCGATGAACAGCCTGGCCGAGGCCCTGGGCATGTCCCTGCCGGACTGCGCGGCGATCCCGGCCCCCTACCGCCGGCGAGCGCAGATGGCCTACGACACAGGCCGTCGAGCGGTGGATCTCGTACGCGAGGACCTCACCCCGCGCAAGATCATGACCTTACGGGCCTTCGAGAACGCGATCGTGGTCGCCTCGGCCATCGCCGCCTCCACCAACGTGCCCATCCACGTCAACGCCATCGCGCGACACGTCGGGGTGCCACTGTCCATCCAGGACTGGCAACGCGTCGGAGCCGACATCCCGGTGCTGGCGAACGTCGCCCCCGCCGGTGAGTTCCTCGGCGAGGACTTCTACCGCGCCGGCGGAGTGCCCGCCGTCATGCGGTCGTTGCTGGCTGCGGGGCGCCTGCACGGCGACGCCATGACCGTCTCCGGCCGTACCGTGGCCGAGGACCTGGCCGATGCCCCGCCCGGCGACCCGACGGTCATCCGTCCCTTCGACGAGCCTTTCGCCGCGCGCGGCGGACTTCTCATCATGACGGGCAACCTGTTCGGCTCCGCGGTCATGAAGACCTCGGTCCTCACCGACGACCTCCGTGCGGTGTCCGACTATCGCGCCGTCGTCTTCGACGGGCCCGAGGACTACCACGCCCGCATCCAAGATCCCGAACTGGGCGTAGACGAGGACTGCATCCTCGTCATCCGCTACACCGGGCCGATCGGCTATCCGGGATCGGCCGAGGTCGTGAACATGGAGATCCCCGCCGAGCTGCTCCGGCGGGGCGTCACCACGTTGCCCACGCTCGGTGACGGCCGCCAGAGCGGCACCTCGGACGCACCGTCCATCCTCAACGCCAGCCCCGAGGCCGCGGCCGGCGGCAATCTCGCCATCCTGCGCACCGGCGACCGCATCCGTATCGACCTGGACAACGCACGCGTCGACGTCCTGCTGCCGGATGAGGAGATCGCCGCGCGGTGGGCCCACTACACACCGCCGGTATTGGACAACCAGACACCGTGGCAGGAGATCTATCGCGCCACGGTCGGGCAGCTGGACAGCGGAGGCTGCTTGGAGCTCGCCCTGGCCTACCAGGATCTCGTACACACCAAGGGGATTCCCCGTGACTCGCACTGACGCCAGGGGCACCATCATGATCGCCGACTCCGACTTCGGCGACGTGGACATCGAACGTGCGATCGTCGAGGGCGCCGGATTCGAGCTCCTCGCCGCACAGTGCAAGAGCGAGGACGAGGTGATCGAAAAGGGCCGGGACGTCGATGGCGTGCTGACCCAGTACGCCCGGGTCGGGTCCCGTGCCATCGACGCGTTCACCCGTTGCCGGGTGATCGCTCGCTACGGCACGGGCGTGGACATCGTCGACGTCGACGCCGCGACCCGGCGGGGCATCCAGGTCACGAACGCGCCGAACGACTGGTGCGCCGAGGAGGTCGCCGACCACGCCGTCGCGCTCTGGCTTGCCGCCGCCCGCAAGATCTGCGCATACGACCAGGCGACCCGGCAGGGCGTATGGCGGTGGCAGAGCGGGGAGCCGATCTGGCGGCTGCGGGGACGGGTGTTCGGGCTGCTCTCCTTCGGCGCCATCGCACAGCTCATCGCCGAACGTGCCAGGGCGTTCGGCGTCGAGGTCTGGGCGCACGACCCGTTCCTCGACGAGTCCGAGATCCGATCGCGCCAGGTGCGGCCGGTGTCCTTCGACCAACTCGTGGAAGGCGCCGACTACCTCGTGATCCAGGCGCCGCTCACCCCCGGGACACATCACACCTTCGACCGTACGACGCTCCGCAGGATGAAGCCGACCGCCATCCTCGTCAACACCGCTCGCGGCCCGATCGTGGAGGATACGGCGATCTATCAGGCACTCACCGAGGGATGGATCGCCGGCGCGGCACTGGACGACCTTGAGGAGGAGCCCGCCAAACAGCGCGACTGGCGCCCCCGCAACCCCCTGTTCACGCTGCCCAACGTGATCGTCACCCCCCACGCCGCCTACTACTCCGAGCAGGCCATCACAGCAGTGCGACACATCGCCGCAGAAGAGGCCGTACGGGTCCTGACCGGGCAAAGCGCCCGTAGCCCGGTCAACGACGTGACGGCCGGCTCTCCCTGAGGAACCCGGGTAGGAGATCGCCGATAGGGACGGGGCGACAGCTTCCGTCAGAGTTCCTTCCGGGCATCGCCGCACTCTCTGCCGGATAGCCGGGAATCGAACGGCCCGCGCCGAGAGGGCGGTTCCGGCTCACGACAGCCAGTTGATCTTGCGAGATGACCGAAGTCATCCCGCAACAGACCGCCGCACTCCCAGCGTCGGGGACTTCGTCGAGCGGCCGAAGGCTCTGGGCGGGCGCGGAGGCGGTGATGGCGTAGCCGCCCAGGGACAGGGCCGGCGGATCCGGCCACCTCCGCCTCCAACGACCGGGTCACTGCCACCGTCGTCGCCGTCCGACGCGGCTCCGACAGGTGAACCGGAAGCGGAGCCGTGCTGCCCGCCCCGTACCGGGCGAGGGTCTTCGGACGAGGGTCCACAGCGTGGGTCGGTGGCCTCAGCCGTCCTGGCGGAAGATGATCGCGACACCCAGCGCGGCGCTGGTGGGCACGGACATCTCCTCGGGGCCGGTCCGGGTGACCGGGATGCCGTTGCTGCGCAGGAGCTTCTCAGTGGCGGAGAGGTCGCGTACGGCTACCGCGTACGCGACAAACGCGGGCAGGACCGCCGGGCGCTCACCGGGCAGCAGGTCGGCGAGCGCCGATGCGGCCACGACGGTGACGTTCGCCCGGTCGAAACGCGTTACCCGACCATGTCGCGCCCGGCCGAAGTAGCTTCCGTAGCGGCGCTCCAGCTCGGGCAGCGCCGTGTCGGCCACGCACAGCACGCATTCGACCAGCCCGGTCGAGCCGTTGGGATGGTCGGTGTGCCGCCGGTCCTGGGGCGCCTCGGCCGGCGTGTTCTCGGCGAACCCGATCCTGCCTTCCGGCACGCGTCCTGGTGGCAGATCGGGATCGGAGACCTCCAGGTAGCGAGCAGGCTCCATCCTGGTCCCCGTGGCGGTCTCGACGGGCCGCTGGATGTCGTGCACGCCACCGTGGCTGACGCCATCGGCCGTCAGCCGCGCGGCCACGCGGTCGATGTCGGGCGTATCGGCGATCATGATGTGCACGCCCTGGAAGCGCTGCAGAAAGGACGTGATGTTGGCTGCGGTGGCGCGGATGGCGGCCCTCAACCCCGGCACCTTGTCCTCGGGTACCTGCAACGGGATCGGGCGCGCGTCGCCGGGCATGCGGCCGGTGTCACCGATGACGGCCACCAGTTCGACGAAACCGCGTGGGAAGTGCACATGGGCGTTGGCCACTCCGAACGGCTCCACAGGGCCTCCCGGTGTGGTTGGCATGACGGGATAGGCGGGGGCGGTCACGGTGAAGCCGAGCCGCCGGTACCGCTCCATCGCCTGGTCCATGTCCTGCACGATGTGGCCGACGTGGTGCAGGCCGTTGATGTCATGGCCCATGACGGGCACCTCCGGTTCCCCGATCCCACGAATGTGAGAGACTACTGTCTTGTGAGAGTAAACCATCATTTGTGTGTGCAGTAGGATTCCTACGTGGCTGAGATCGGACTACGCGAGCGCAAGAAGGCCAGGACCAGGGAAACGATCCTGCGTGAAGCGTTCAGGCTCTTCCGCGAGCGTGGCTACAACGCCACCACCGTCGAGCAGATAGCCGAAGCGGCCGAGGTCTCCCCGGCCACCTTCTTCCGCTACTTCCCGACGAAGGAAGACCTGGTCACACTCGACCGCTTCCCGCCTCTCATCGAGGCACTGGCCTCCCAGCCGCCAGGCGCCCCGGTCACCGTGCTACGCGGCGCGTTCCGTGCGGCATTCGCCGCCCTGTCCGCCGAGGAGATCGCCGCAGGGCACGCGCGGGAAGTGTTCGCGGCTACCGTGCCCGAGCTGCTGGTCGCCAACCTGCGTAGAAGTCCGGGCCTGATCAGCGAGGTCTGCGCCATCCTGGCGGACAGGGCCGGATGCGCCGGGGACGACCCACGGATCCGGAACGCAGTCGGCGCCGCCTTCGGCGTGGTGGCCATGGTCTGGGCGCAGTGGGCACAGAATTCCGGCCTGGACGGTCCGGCCGAGATCGACAAGGCACTGGCGCACCTGGAGTCGGGCTTGAGCCTGTAGACCGGACGCCCGGCGCCGGGCAGGCCCTCATCCATCATCGGCTACGACCACCGCCTCCTGCCTGTGCACAGCGTCTCCGGTCACCCCGAGACGGCCCGCCGCGCCGTCTTGCCGACGGAGGTGTTCAAGACCTTCTCCGGCGGAGGCGACAGCGCCCTGGTCAGGCGGTATCTGACTTCACCGGGTCTCATACCTCATCCACGCACAGCAGGGCCGGTCCGGACCTCCCTCTTCCATGCCGGGCGGGAACCCGGTACCTACTCCCGGCGTGGTAGCCGGATGCACTCCCCACGAACGACGACCGCGGGTGCTCGTCACGGCGACGATCTCTCCATGAAGAAACCCGGATGACCCCTCCGCGGAAGCCACGTCGTCGTGGCCCGCGAGCACCGCCCGACTTTCGCCGCCCCGGCCACCGGGCGCGCCTGTCCTCTTCGCTCTCACAGGAGATCTCAACGTGCTCGTCCGACCCGTCAAAGCGTTCGCGCTGCTGTCCACGGGCCTGCTCTCCGGCGCATTCGGCTATGGGGCCGTGAACGTCGCCCACGCGTTCCGGATCGTGCCCCTCGACGTGCGCCTGACGTTCCACACGGCGCTGATGCAGGTGAACGGCGTCGTCATGCAGACGTTGATGCCATGGCGATAGCCAGTTCACTCGTGCTCGCCGTCATGACACACGCCGTCCCACGGCTCCTCGCTGCGGGCGCGGCCGCCCTGGCCGTGACCTCGTTCCTGGTCACCCGGTTCGGCAACGTTCCCGTCAACGGCCAGATCAAGCAGTGGGCCGTCACCTCGGCCTCAGCCGATCACGCGACGATCCTGCAACGGTGGGAGGCGTTCCACTTCTTGCGGACCACCACCGCGTTCGTCGCGTTCCTCCTCATCGTCCTGCTCGTCACCGTCGGCGACCGGCTCAGGAAGCCCGGCACCGCTGAATGACGGCGGCCTCGCCGCCTCCCCGAGACCACGCCGCGATCCGCGATGCCTCCTCGTGGAGATGCCCCGTGGCGGGAAGCCCCCCATCCATCCTGAACGGCCGCGCACGTACTCCGCGCGCGGGCAACAGTTAGGAGACACCCATGCATGTCCAACCCCGGCGACTGGCGTCCGCCTTGGCCCTCGTGCTCACCGCGGTGGCGGCCGGCTCCGGGGCGGCGTCCGCGTCGTCCGTGTCGTCAGTGGCGTCCATGGCGGCCTCTGCCGCCGGCGCACCCGGCGGTTGGGGCGCGACCTGGGCCGCCTCACCGCAGCGACCGGGCGTGAACTACACCCCGAACTGGTCGGAGCAGGGCTTCGCCCGTCAGACGATCCGCCAGGTGGTCCGGGTCAGTGCCGGTGGCGTGGCGGCCCGGATCCGCCTGTCCAACATCTACGGCACCGTCCCGTTGAAGGTTGCCGGGGCCACCGTCGCCCGCACCGCGGGTGGCGCCGCCGTCCGGCGCGGGTCGCTCCGGCATCTCACCGTCAACCGGGCGCGGACCTTCACCGTACCGGCCGGCACCGAGATCACCAGCGATGCGGTACCGCTGCCGCTGGACGCCCTGGACTCGGTCACGGTCACGCTCTACCTCGCTGAACCGACCGGTCCGGCGACCTATCACGCTCAGGCCACGGCGACCAGCTACCGGTCCGCCGGCGACCACCGGGCAGACATCGGCGGCACGGCGTTCACCGAGACCTCCCAGTCCTGGTACTACCTGAGCGGAGTCGATGTCATCGGCGGCGCGCGGCGCCAGGGCGTGGTCGCCTTCGGTGATTCCCTCACCGACGGCTACGGCTCCAGCGCGGACTCCGACAACCGCTACCCCGACGAACTGGCCGAGCGCCTGGCCGCCGCCGGTCGGCCTCGCGCCGTACTCAACCAGGGCATCAGCGGAAATCGGGTGACGGTCGACTCCGTCTGGCTCGGCGACAAGGGCACCTCCCGCTTCCGGCGCGACGTCCTCGGCCAGCCCGGCGTGGGCACGGTCATCATTCTGGAGGGCATCAACGACATCGGCATGAGCGAGGCCCCCTCCCCGATCGGCGCGCCACCCACCGACGTCTCCGCCCGGCAGATCATCGCCGGGCACCGCGACCTGATCCGGCAGGCCCGCGCCAAGGGGCTGCGGGTCATCGGCGCCACCCTGCCGCCGATGAAGGGATCGCGGTATTACAGCGAGCGCAGCGAGACCAAGCGGGATGAGGTCAACACCTGGATCCGCACCTCGGGCGAGTACGACGCGGTGGTCGATCTCGACCGCACCCTGGCCGCACCCTCCGACGGGGACCAGCTCAACCCCGCCTACGACTCGGGTGACCACCTGCACCTCAACGACATCGGTTATCGCGCGACGGCTCACGCCGTCGACCTCGCCGACCTCCGCTGACGCGACACCTTGAACGAGGGCGGCAGACGGCCACCCGCCTGGAGGAGGCGGGTGAGGACGCGATGCTCTCGCTGGTGACCCCGGGTGCCTTGAAAGCGAGGGGCCCCCTCGGCGTGAGATGCGGAGGGGGCTCCGGCGTTGCTGACGCGCGTGCGCGTCACCCCAGCCTGACAGCCTGCTTGAGGAAGACGACGCCGTCGATCATGTCGAGCTGGGCCGGGTCCAGCGGGAAATAGGCGAAATCGTGGGAGACGCGCGGGGTGGGCTCCGTGACGGCCTCGGCCAGGCGGCGGGCGTCGATGAGAGATTGGTCCCACGGGAGCGTGGACAGGATGCCCTCGACGGTGTCCGGGGGAGGGGTGTCGTCGCCGGCCGTGCCGAAGGCCGAGGCCAGGAAGGCGTACCGGTCGCCCAGGTGGGTCGCGGTGATCGCCCCCGCGCTCCACCACTCCAGCCGCTGGTCGCCGAACGCCATCAAGGTCTTGTTCCGCTGCAGGTGGAGGTTGCTGGCGAAGACCAGGGCCGGGCCGTGCTCGGCGACGGCACGCAGGTTGGCGGCCATCATCGCGTCCCGCAGGGCCGACAGCCGGGTCCACCGCGCCGGGGACGCGTCGGCCATCCAGTGGTGGTAGCGGAGCAGGCCGGTGGCGGTGCGCCCGTACAGTGCCGCCCGCTCCCTGTCCTCCGCGCTCAGCTGCGGCGCCTGCGTGTCGAACAGTGCCACCAGGTCGTCGGCGATCACCCGCAGCCGCTGGGCGTCGGCGGACTGGCCGATCGACCGGGACGGATCCATGGCCGTGGCCTCGTCCGCCCACCGGTCGTCCGGGCCCAGCAGCGTGTCGAGGGTTTCCCTGGTCACCACAGTGTGGGGGAGGGGGCCGTCGAGGAGGGCGTGGAGGGCGGTGAGCGCCTGGCGTGGGCTCGCCGCCCAATACTCCAGAGGGCCGTCGAAGCCGAAGAACCGGAGCTTTTCGTCATGCTCCTCGTTGTACGCCCGCATCCAGCGCACGAGCTCACGGTTGGCCGGTGAGGCGCCGAAGCCGTGGCTGAAGCCGCGTTCCATGACGTCATCGAGCGTGCCCGCGCCCGTCGTGATGTAGTCGTCCACCACGAGGCCCATGAGACAGTCGCTCTCGATGGCGAACGACCGGTAGCCCTCGTGCTCGACCAGATGACGGAAGATCTCGTTGCGCAACTCGCCCAGCTCTCCCACGAAGTGCCTGGCCTCGCCCAGGCCGAGCAGCAGGGGCCTGGCGGGCAGCGACCGGAGGAACGCCGAGACGCCCGCCCCATCGAGCGGACGGGCTGTGTCCTTGATATCCATGCCTTAAACGGTATCGTTGAACATTCGGTGTAAACTTTTCTCCGAAAATCTCCGCTCTTATCAAGGTAAACCCTCAATCGTTGATGCATCGCCTGATGGATGGGCACGGCCTGTCCACCCAGGTGATCGGGGACGGCACGGCGGCGGGTGACCGGCGCGAGAGCAGGTATCCCGTCAGTGCGGCGAGCAGGCCGGCCAGGCCGGCCGCCGCGAAGCCGCCCGTCGGCGTGGACACGTCGATCGCCATTCCCACGACCGGGGAGCCGAGCGCGAACCCCGCGCTCGCCGCCGAGGACTGCAGGCCGGTCGCCTCACCGCGCACACCGGCCGGCGTCAGCCGGCTCACCGCGTCGGAGACCGTGGAAAGGGTCGGTGCGGTGAGCAGCCCGGCACCGATGACGGCCACACACAGCCAAGGCCAGTCATGGGCGAGTCCGGCCGGAATCGTCACCAGCCCGAGCAGGCCGAGCAGCAGCCAGGTGGGCATCGGCCGGGGCAGCGCTCCGTACACCAGACCGCCCACGACGGACGTCACCCCGAACACGGCGACGACCACGGCCGCCCAGGAGACCTGGCCGGCTTCTTGAAGAGTGGCGACGATGGCCAGGTCGACGCCGCTGAGCAGCATCGCGACGCCGAACCCCATCACCAGGACAGCGACCATGCGCGCGCCCAGCCACTCCCGGCGCCGGGGCCGACCCGCTGCCTCGCCGTCCGCCTCGTCCTCGGCCCGCAGCGGCGGGTCGAGCAGGGCGATCCCCGCCCCGCCGACGACGATCGCGGCGCCCACTCCCCATGCCACCACGCCGGGGGACACCTTCGCCGCACACAGGATCACCACCGCCGGCCCCACCATGTACGACAGCTCGCCCGCCACCGAGTCCAGCGCGAACGCCGCCCGCCGCTGCCCCGCCGTCGTCATCGCGGCGATCGCCTGCCTGGTGACCGATTGGACCGGCACCATCAGCAGACCGGCGGCGAAGGAGGCGCCCAGCAAGATCACGTACGGCAGCGCAGGGACGGTCAGCCAGAACACGAGCTGCGGCACAACCGTGGCTAGCAGCACAGTACGCAGGCCCCGCCGGTCGATCATCCGGCCCAGCAGCGGCCCGCCCAGCGCGACACCGGCGGTGAGCGCCGCCACCACGGCTCCCGCCGCCGCGTAACTCATGTCGAGGGCAACGACGACGTACATCGTCAACACCATCGCGTCCGCCGTGATCGCGGTACGGGCGAGCAGCGAAATGCCCAGCAGTGGCGTCATCCCCGGCACCGCGAGCACCTGTCGAAACTTGATCACCGGTTTGACGCTAAGCCACTAGGAATGCCATAGGAAGTCGTCAATCTATTGGACCAGGCATAATGAACGCTTATGGCACGTGATCTCGAGACCGCACTGCTGCGGTCGTTCGTCACCGCCGTGCGAGCGGGCAGCATCAGCCGTGCGGCGGCGGCGCTCGGCCGCACCCAGCCCGCGCTCAGCCAGCAGTTGCGCAAGCTCGAGAGGGCCGTCGGCAGTCCGCTGCTGCACCGGGCGCCGTCCGGCGTCTCGCCGACCCGGGTGGGCGAGGAACTACTGCCCTACGCCGAGCGCATTCTCGCGCTGTCGGCACAGGCACTCACCGAAACAGGACGTGCGCTCACCGGGCATTGCGGGGTGGGACTCCTCGAAGATCTCGCCGCTTCCCGCCTTCCTCAGGCACTCGCCGACCTCGCACGGCTGCACCCCGACGCGACGCTGGAGGTGCTCAGCCTTTCCAACGCGGCGATGCGGGAGGCCTGCGACACGGGCCGTGTCCAACTCGTGCTCGACGAGGTCCCGGATCTTCCCTGGCCGCCGCGCTGGACGGTGCGCCTGCCGCTGGTCTGGGCGGTCGGGCAGGGTGTCGCCACCGACGCCGATCCGCTGCCGGTGGTGCTGTTCTCGAACACGTGCGCCTGGCGGACGTCGGTGCTGGAGGCGATGGAAGGCACAGGGCGCCGCTGGCGGGTGGCGTTCGAAAGCAACAGTCTCGCCGGAGTGCTCGCCGCGCTACGGGCCGGGCTCGGAGTCGCGGCGCTCCTGCCCGCCAACCTCGAGCCGGCCATGGCCTGCCACGACGCGGCCGCGTTGCCTGCTCTGCCGGACGTCGAACTCGGCCTTGCCCGCCACCCCGGTACCGAAGGTGATGCGCTCATCGACGCCGTGGAGACCGCCCTGCGGCGGATGATCTGAGCCGCACACCTGACCCGCCCGTCTCCGCCGGCACTTCCCCTCCCGGCAGCGCCTGCTGGAGGCCGTCTTCCGCGACAAGGTCGAGGCCCTGTGCGCCACCGCCGCCGACCTGGCCGCCGACCCCGATCCCGGACACGCGCTGACCACCTGGCTGGGAGCCGTCGCCCGGCATGCCGTGTCCAACCGGGGCCTGGCCGTCGAGCAGGAACCCGACGGCCAGGCCCAGGCCGACCGGCTGCTCACCCTCGCGCTGACCGGAGTGCACCCCGTAGGAAAGACGGCGAGGCGGGAGATGTGACACGGAATGCGGATCATCAATCACACCGAGCCTGCCGAGGCGGCAGACACCCAGGCCGCGGCTCTCGACTGCCGGGGCCACTCCGCCGGACCGGCCTTCCCGGCTGACCGGCGCGCCCCCACCTCGTCGAGGAACCTGCGGACAGCCGTCAGCTACGGTCGCGCGGCAGCATGAGGGCCGCGGCCGTGGTGGCTACCAACATCACAACCGCGACGCACAGGGCGACCCGCAGACCCACGATGAACTCACCCCGGTCCGCGACCAAGGCTCCGAGGACGGCCACGGCGAGCGCGCCGCCCGTCTGCCGGAAGGAGTTCAGGATCCCGGCGGCCATTCCGGCCCGGTCCGCGGCGATGTCGTTCAGCAGGACGGCGGTCAGGGAAGGTACGACGGAACCCAGGCCGAGGCCGAGCGGGACGAGCATCACCGCGATCACCGGTCTGCTGGTCCCCTCGTCCATCCAGAGCAGGCAGAACATCGCCAGCACGCAGATCGCCTGTCCCACGGCGATCGGCATCCGCGGCCCGAAGCGTGCCGCGGCCCTGGCCGAGGCCAGGTTGGCTCCGGCGATCACGGCCATCATCGGCAGGAACATCAGCCCCGCGGCCATGACGGACAGGTTCAGAACGTCCTGGAAGAACAGGCTCAGCGCGAACACCAGCCCGTAGAACGCGGCATTGACGACGGACCCGATCGCGACCGAAACCGTCACCGTGCGCGAACGGAAGAGGTCGAGCGGGACCATCGGCGCGGCGGTACGCGCCTCGATCATGATGAACGCGGCCGTCGCCACCGCGGCGAGCCCCAGGCAGCCCAGCACCACGGGCTCGCCGAAGCCGTTCTCCCCTCCGTCGATCACCGCGAAGGTGAGCGCCGCGAGCGCGACGACCGCCGTGAGCTGGCCGTACGGATCGAGCGGCGTGGCACGGCGCGGCGAGCGCTCCACGCGGGTCAACACCGCGAGGACGGCGGCGCCGACGGGCAGGTTGACGACGAAGATCGCCCGCCAGCTCAGGGTGCTGGACAGCACCCCGCCGACCACCGGGCCGGCGGCAACCGCGACGGCTCCGCCGGCGGTCCACAGCGCGATGGCCCGTGCCCGTTCGGCCGCGTCCGGGAAGGCCCGCCGGACGAGGGCCAGCGAGGAGGGCAGCATGATCGCCGCCGCGCTCCCCTGGATCAGGCGGGCGGCGATCAGCTCGCCCAGCCCCGGCGCCAGTGCGCAGGCCGCCGAGGCGACCGTGAAGACCGCGACGCCGGCGCCGAACGCGCGGCTCGCCCCGATGCGGTCGGAGAGCGTGCCCGCGGAGAGCAGGAGCGCGGCGAACATCAGCGTGTAGGCGTCCACGATCCATTGCAGTCCCGCCGTGCTGCCGCCGAAGGCCCGCCCGATCCCGGGCAGCGCCACGTTCATCGCCATGGCGTCGAGGTTGAGCAGGAAGATGCCCATGAACGTGGTCGCCAGGATCAGCTTCGGTGCGGCCGTGCGTCGCCGGGCATTCTGTGACGCGCGGGCCGGTGCAAGAGGGGTCATCCGTCCAGGCTGGTGAGACTCGCGGGGGCGGGGCAGACCGTGATCTTCCGGGGTGCGCCATAGGGGGGTGTGACAGGGTCAGGCTCCGGGCCGGATCCGTGGTCACCCGCTGGCAAAATGACGACATGACCGAGTTCGGGAAGTTTCTGCAGGCTCGCCGTGGCGGCGTACGCCCGGCAGACGTCGGGCTGCCCGCCGGGACCGGAACGCGCCGTACGCCGGGTCTGCGCCGGGAGGAGCTGGCGGCGCTGGCCGGTGTGAGCATCGACTACTACATACGTCTGGAACGTGGCAAGGAGACCCGTCCGAGTCCCTCCGTGGTCGAGGCGCTGGCCGGCGCGCTCCGCCTCGACGAGGAAGAGCGCGGCTTCCTGCGCGAGCTGGCGGCGCGGGCGGCGCGACGTGCGCCCGAGCCCCGTCCCCTGCCGTCACGGCGGGTCCGTCCGACCGTCACGCAGCTTCTGGAGACGCTCCGGCCCAACCCGGCCTACGTCGTGAGCCGCACCAACGACCTGCTGGCGGCCAATCCCGGCGGGCTGCGGCTGCTCCACGGCATCGCCGACTGGCCGGAGCGGCAGCGGAACACCGTCCGGTACACCTTCCTGCACCCGGCTGCCCGCGAGCTGTGGGTGGACTGGGAACAGAAGGCCAAGGGGTGCGTCGCCCAGTTGCGGGCGATCGCCGGCACCGATCCGGATGCCCCGGATCTCGCCTCACTCGTAGGTGAGCTGATCGTCAAGAGCCCCGACTTCAACCGGCTCTGGGAGCGGTACGAGGTGCACACGATCGGCGACGGCGAGAAGACGCTCCGGCACCCGGAGGTCGGCACGATGACGCTCTCGCACGAGGGGCTGTCCCTGAACCGCGCACAAGGCCAGCGCCTCATCGTCTACATGGCGCCGCCCGGCAGCCCGGACCACGACGCGATGACGCTCCTCGACCTCGCCGCCTCCGGTCCGTCCGGCGGTTCCGGCGAGACGGCGCCCGTCTCACCCTTCCGGGGACAGGGCTAGTCGAACGTCTCACCCTTCCGGGGACGGGGCCGGTCGAACCGTACAGATCCCCGCCCTCCTCATGCACGGGCTGAGGAGGGCGGGGGGGACGACCGCTTCGGGCGTGGTCTCCGCTGACCGGGGTCCTATGCCGGCGGGGGTCTCACGGCTTGCCGTCGCTGCGGGCTTCGGCGGTGGTTTTCAGGTCGCGCAGCCACGCTTCGAGGCCCGTGCCGAGGATCTTGGTGGCGGTGGGAACGTCCGCTTCGACCTGGGCGCCGGTCCAGGTTTCCTCGGTGTGTACGCGCACACCGCCCTTGACCTTGGTGAAGGTCCACAGGTGCACGCCCTCGTCGATGCGCACCCCTTCTCCGATCGCGGGTCCGCTCCACAGGATGCAGGTGTTGCGCTGGAGCTGCCGGATGGTGGAGGTGATGTGCATGGTGGTGGCGGGGGTCGTGGGGGTGGGGGGCGCCGGGGTGGTCCACCGGAACCGCGAACCCTTGCGGAGAAGGCCGGGGTCGAGGAGTTCCATGGTGAGGACGGGGGCCTGCCAGGTGGGCCAGCGTTCCACGTCGGTCTGCAGCTTGAAGATGGTGCTCAGCGGCGCCTTGATCACGATGTCGGACCGGTAGCGGATACGGGCGGTGGTGTCGACGCCTTCGCCGCGGCACTGGGACCCGCCCCCGAGGGGGGCGGTCTGGGACGGAGCAGGGGCAGCCTGGGCGGCCGGGACGCTGCTTGCGAGGACGCCGGCGACGGCGAGCGAGATCGTGAGCGCGGCGGTGCGCACGCGGGTCCGGGGGCGGGACTGCTGAGCGGGCGAGTTCGCGGGGCCGTTGCTGAACATGGTGTTCCTCTCGTTCTGGGATCGGGATCGGATGCTCGGGATGGGGCGCTGGTGCGGAGGGTGAGTGCGGGGGCGCGCGGTCCGGTCCGGAGCGAGGCGGTAGGCGAGCTCGCCGGCCGAGACCGCGGGAAACTCGCCGACGGCGGGTGCTCGCTCCAGCTCCGTCAGCGCCGGGGGGCTCGAAGGATGGTCACGATGAGTGCGGCGGACGCGGCGACGATCAGCCCCACGGAGGCGGGATGCATGTCCTTGGACAGGCTTGGCGCGCCGTCGGGCCGCGTCAGCCATACGACGAGCGGGATCGCGTACGTGAGGGTGAGAAGCGTGGCCGCCCAGCGGACCGTCCGGTCGCGGGCGTGGCGGAGAGCGACGACCAGCGCGATCGCGACCGGAACGATCGCCAGCAGGGCGAACCGGCCGAGAACCATGACGGGGACCGCCCAGGAGGCGACGGTCACCGCCGGCGGAGTACTCCGGCCCGCGTGGATGAGTGGCTTGGATGTGGTGGTCATGGCGTTCCCTCCGTCTGGCTGGGCCCATGGCTGCGGACCCGCACCGCGCGACCACGATGAGCTAGAGACTCATGCGTTCGTTAGAAGTTATAACTAAACGAGAAGAGGAGTGTCAATAAGCTTCGTGATAGCCTCTAACTATCTTTTTAAGCTGTAGCTTCACGGGCGGGGAAGGCGGCAGGGCATGGCGGAGACGGACGCGAAGACCCCGCGCGAGCGCTACCGCACTCAGGTACGCGCAGAGATCAAGGAACACGCGTGGGAGCAGATCGCCGCGACGGGGACGTCCGCGCTCTCCCTCAACGCGATCGCCAAGCAGATGGGCATGAGCGGACCAGCGCTCTACCGCTACTACGCCAACCGCGACGAGCTGATCACCGAACTCGTCCGGGACGCGTACCGAAGCCTCGCCGACACCCTCCGCTCGGCCTCCGTCGCAGGTGCCGACCTGGCCGTACTGGCACACGCCGTGCGCGGCTGGGCCCTGGAGGACCCCCAGCGGTATCTTCTCATCTACGGCACCCCCGTCCCCGGCTACCACGCGCCCGACGACATCACGGCCATCTCATCCGAGATCATGATGATCCTGCTCGACGCCGGCTCGACGTCACCCCGGGAACGCCCCGCCACGCCGTTCGACATCCACCTGGAACACCACCGGGATTGGGCGGCTGGCCACCCCGCCCCGCCCGCGGTCCTCCGCCAGGCCCTGAGCTTCTGGACACGGCTCCACGGCGTCCTGTCCCTGGAGCTCTCCGGCCACTTCACCGGGATGGGATTCGACCCCGCCCTGCTCTTCGCGGCCGAACTGGACGACCTGCTGATGCCCTGACAGGAGCGCCCGTCCACGCCGCCGTGGTCTTCATCCCCGCCGGCGCACATGACGCTGAGCTCACACGCTGCCGGCAGTCTTCCCGCGGGCCCACTCTGCCCCCGCCTGATATAAGAAGGTGCATGATCGTCGAACCCTCCCACGTCGGCCCCTACCGTCTGGAGAGGCTGCTGGGCGAAGGCGGGCAGGGCGCGGTCTACCTCGGTGTCGACCCGTCGGGCGGCCGGGTGGCGATCAAGCTCCTGCACGCCAGGCTGGCCCACGACGCCGGCAACCGCCGCCGCTTCCTGCACGAGGTGGAGGCGGCCCGCCGGGTCGGGCCGTTCGGCACCGCCCAGATCCTGGACGCCGACGTCCAGGGCAACCAGCCCTACATCGTCAGCGAGTACATCCCCGGCGAATCGCTCCAGCAGCTGATCACCCGCGAGGGGCCGCGTGCCGCCGGCGGCACGCGGCGCCTGATGCTCGCCACCGCGGCGGCGCTGAAGGCCATCCACGAGGCCGGGATCGTGCACCGCGACTTCAAGCCGAGCAACGTGCTGCTCGGGCCGGACGGGCCGCGCGTCATCGACTTCGGCATCTCCCGCGTGCTGGAGGGAACGACCATGCAGTCCAGCGCCGTGGTCGGCACGCCGCCGTACATGTCACCCGAGCAGCTGCGCGGCGCGGCCGTGGGGCCGGAGTCGGACGTGTTCTCCTGGGCGGTCACCATGGTGTTCGCCGCGACCGGGCGGCCGGCGTTCGGCCAGGACAGCATGCCGGCGGTGTTCAACCGCATCCTCAACCACGAGCCCGACCTGACCGGCGTCCCGCCGGAGTTACGCGGCCTGCTGGTCGCGTGCCTGGCCAAGGAGCCGCGCCACCGGCCGGACGCGAGCGGGCTGGTGCGGCTCATCGTCGGCGAGGAGGCGCCGCCCGGACCGCAGGTCGTGACACGGGTCCAGGAGCCTGACCCGGCCGGCGAGCGGCCCTGGGGCCTGGCCTTCGCGGCGCAGATCATCACGACCCTCGCCGCCGCGGTGGTCTTCCTGATCGCCGCGGAGCTTGACTCCCGGCAGTGGCCGGACATCCCCGTTCCCGGGACGGACGGCCTGCCGTTCTGGCCCACGATCCTGACCGGCCTGGCCGCAGGCGGCGCGATCGCGCTGGTGCTGCGCCTGCTGGCGAGACGGAGCTGAGCATGGACTTCCCCTTGATGCTCGCCGTCCTCTTCGCCGCCGCAGCGGTGGCCGTCACCGCCCGGGTCATCGCCGTCCGGGGCCGCACCTTCCTGGCGCGGCACCGCCTCCTGCTGGCCGTGACGCTGCTGCCGTTGCAGCCGGTGCTCGGCGTGGGCGTCGGTGTGCTGCTGATCACCCAGTGGGACCACGTCGACGGCAACGGCCTGGTCTTCGGCGTCATCGCCTACCTCGCCGGGTTGATCGCCTTCGGCATCGTCACCGGCGTGCAGGAGCTGCGCCGAGCCCGGCGCCCCTGACGGCCGGGCCCGCCGTGGCTGGCGATCTGGATCGCGTGCATGGCGACCTCCTTTGCGGGGCGAATGGACGGGGAATCAGGCGGCGGTGAGGGTGGAGACTTCGGGTTCGGCGTCCTGCGCCGTCCGTGTCCGGGGCAGGACGAGATAGGTGAGGGCCAGTCCGATCAGGCTCAGCGCCGCGCCCGCCAGGCCGGTCCAGCGCAGAGCGCCGACGGCGACGATCGTGCCGCCGATGACCGAGCCGGCTGCGGCGCCCAGGTTGAAGGCGCCCACGTTGGCGGAGACGGCCAGGGTCGGAGCGGCGCCCGCGTGGCGCAGGATCAGTCCCTGCAGCGGGGCGATGGTCGCGGTGGCGAGCAGGCCGAGCACCAGGACCGCGGCCACGGCGGTGGGCTGCCACACCGCGGCGAACGGAATGAGCAGGAGCGTCCCCGTCAACCCGCCGAAGACCCCGCGTACGGTTGCGCTCATCGATTTGTCGGTCAGCTTTCCGGCGGTGAGATTGCCGAGGAAACTGCCCACGCCGTAGGCGAGCAGCAGACCTGAGACCGCCGCGGCGGAGAAGCCGGAGACCCAGGTCAGCAGCGGGGCGATGTAGGTGAACACTGTGGCGACCCCGGAGAAACCCACCGCGGTAGTGGCGATGGCGAGCATGACCGGCCGACGCGCCACCACGCGTATCTCGTCACGCAGTCGCGCTGCCGGCACCTCCTGCCGGGGCAGCACCGCGGCCAGGAGAACGGTGCCCGCCACGGCAAGAGCGGTCAGTACAGCGAACGGAGCCCGCCATCCGGCACTCTGCCCGAGCAGCGCCCCCAGGGGCACCCCGAGGAGCGTGGCCACGGTGAAGCCGGAGGCGACGGTGGCGATGGCCGAGCCCGTCTTCTCGGCCGGGACCACCCGGGCCGCCGTCACCAGCGCCAGAGCCAGGAAGGCGGCGTGGCTGAGCGAGGACACCACGCGGCCCACCAGGAGCAGGCCGAACGAAGGCGCCAGGGCGCTGATCGCGCTGCCTGCCGCGAACAGCGCCATCAGGCCGACGGCGAGCCCCTTGCGTGACAGACGCGCGGTCAGCAGGGCCATGACGGGCCCTCCGACCACCACTCCGAGCGCGTATGCGGTCACCGCTTGTCCAGCGGTTCCTACGGAGACGTCCAGATCAGCTCCGACCTGGGGCAGCAGCCCGGAGATCAGATACTCCGAGGTACCCACGACGAAGACGCTCGCGCACAATGCCGCGAGCGTCGCGAAACCCTTGTTCACGTTCATGCTGCAGACGCTAAAGTCTCACATCAATATGAGAGTCAAGTCGGGCAGCCAAGGTCCGCGCGGCCATCCGGAGGTTCTTGTGCGCATCGGCGAGCTGTCCCGGCGGACCGGCGTGGCCGTGCACCTGCTGCGCTACTACGAGGAGCAGGGCCTGCTCCACCCGCAGCGGCGTCCCAGCGGTTACCGGGAATACGTCGAAGAGGACGTTGCCGTCGTCCGCCGCATCCGCAGCCTCCTGGCCGCCGGTCTGAACACCTCAACGATCACCACGGTCCTGCCGTGCCTGCGGGACACCGGCGACCGTCTCGTCCCCACCTGCTCAGACCTGCTCGCCGACCTCCACCGAGAGCGCGACCGCATCGCTCGGATCATCACCGACCTTCAGACCTCCATGAACACGCTCAATGACGTCATCGCCGCGGCCCCGGCCGACGTCACCAGGCGCATGAACGAAGCGGTTCTCATAAATGGTCATCTGTGAGAGTTCCGGCCCCGGCTCGCCCGCATCCAGCGCCCCGACGATCCGCTGACGCCCGGAGAGACCGACCTTCGTCAGCGCCTCCGGCCCGGTCAGGGCATATGCCTCGCCGACACACCGATCGAGAAGGGCACGGACGGCGACCGCGGCGATGTCGCGCGCTTACGCGGCGATGGAGACGCCGAACTCCGCATTGATGATCTTGAACATGAGGTCCCAGGTCTTCCATTCGGTGTTGGTGTGGACGGTGACGGCGTGCCGGCCGTCAGGGGTGCCGACCGCGAAGAACCAGGATCCCCAGAGGCTGCCGCCGACGCCGCGCAGCGCCCGGCCGCCCGTCGCCCGCTGATCGAACTCGAACACGCCGAGGCCGTAGCGGGTGTGCGGCATCCAGTAGCTGCCTTCGGTGGAGACCGTGGTCCACATCTGCCGGTGCTGGGCGGGCGGCAGCAGGCTGCCGCTGGCCATCGCGTTGACGAAGCGGATCATGTCGCCGGTGGTGGAGACGACGTCGCCGGCCGACCAGGCCAGGGAGGAGTTGAACTCGGTGACGTCCAGGGACGGGAGGCCGGGATCCTCCATCAGCGATTCCCAGTTCTCAGGGGTGGCCGTCGCCGGGTCGACGCCGTCCCTGAAGAACAGGTTGGAGTACGCTCGCGGGTACGGATCGGGGTATCCGGTGTCCTGGGCGGAGCGCACGCGGGTGTGGGTCAGGCCGAGGGGCTGGATGACCCTGCGCTCGACCTCTTCGGCGTAGCTGCTGCCGGTGACCTTCTCGATGATCGCCCCGGCGAGGTGGAAGCCGCCGTTGGAGTACTCGAAGCGTTCGCCGGGCTCACCGACCGGCGGCTGGGAGACCGCCACCCTCAGCAGTTCCTCGGTGGTGAATCCGTCGAAGCGATGCTGGAGGAACCCGGAGCGGGTGGCGTATCGGTGGGCCACCTCCGCCGCCAGGCCGGTGGAGAACAGACCACTGGTGTTGCTGAGCAGGTGCCTGATGGTGATCTTGTCGCCGTCGTAGCCGTTGACGTTCAGCACGCCGGGCAGCCACTTGTTCACCGCGTCGTCGATGCTCAGCCTGCCCTCGGCCTCCAGGGCCAGAAGTACGGCGGCGGTGAAGGCCTTGCCGCTGCTGCCGGTGTGCAGGTGTTCCCCCGGCAGGCGTGGGGCGCCGGTCTGGATGTCGGCCACGCCGGCGGTGGCGGACCAGGTCCGGTCCCCGTCCTTGACGTCGGCGACGATACCGGGGACGCCGACCTCGTCCACCGCCCAGTCGAGCACCTGCTGCATTTTCTCGTGCGCTGCCATTGCACTGCCTTTCGGACGTTTCTTCCGTACGTCCTCCACGGTGTCCATCGGCGCTTACATGCCTCTTGGAACGCTCTTTCAGCCGGCATGGCGCCACTTTCAGCGGCACGCGCGCGTCTTTGTGCTCATAGCCTTTGGGCATGCGGATTGAGGTGCTGGGACCGGTCCGGGCCTATGCCGACGATGGCGCGCCGATCGATGTCGGCGGCGTCATGGTCCGCGCGCTGCTGGCCCGGCTGGCACTGGCCGAGGGCGAGACGGTGTCGGTCGACGCACTCGTCGACGGCCTGTGGGGGGAGCATCCGCGCGGGGGCACCGTCAACGCACTGCACGGGCTGGTGCATCGGCTGCGCAGGGCTCTGGGCGGGGCCGGGGCCGTGGAGAGGGCGGCCGGCGGATACCGCCTGCACGTACGCGCCGAGGACGTCGACGCCCACCGGTTCGAGGAGAAGGCGGAGCGGGGCGGTCGCGAACTGGCCGCGGGCGCCGTACAGCGAGCGGACTCGCTGCTGGACGAGGCGCTGGCGCTGTGGCGGGGAGACGCGCTGGCCGACGTGCGCGACGCCCCCTTCGCCGGTACGGCCGGCGCGCGGCTGGAGGAGCTGCGCGTCGCGGCGATCGAGGACCGGTTCGAGGCGGAGCTGCGGCTGGGCCGCCACGACGAGATCCTGGCCGACATGGCGGCGGTGGCCGCCGGCCACCCGTTACGCGAACGGCTGGCCGGATTGCGCATGCGGGCCTTGCACGCGGCAGGCCGCCGGTCCGATGCGCTGGCCGTGTTCGAACAGGTCCGCGGCACGCTCGCCGAGGAACTGGGCGTCGACCCGTCCGAGGAACTGCGCAGAACGCACCTGGCCGTGCTGCGGGGCGAGCTGGAGATCCCCGAGGTGGAACAGGCCCGGCCGGAGGCGGTGCCGGGACGCCTGCCGGCCCAGTTGACCAGCTTCGTCGGCCGGGCTGCGGAGCTGGGATCGCTGGCCGGGTCGCTGGAGACCTCTCGGCTGGTCACCGTTGTCGGCCCTGGGGGCGTGGGGAAGACCCGGCTGGCCGTGGAGGCGGTGAGCCGGCATCGAGCCCATCGGCGTGGCCGGGTCTGGCTCGTCCCCCTGGCCGGGGTGACCACGGCGGACGGGCTGCCCGAGGCGGTGCTGGGCACGCTCGGTGTCGCCGATGCCCGGCCGTCCGGCACCCCGCTGGAGCGGGTGGCCAACCTGCTCGCCGGTGACGAAGGTCTGCTGGTGCTTGACAACTGCGAACAGATCTCCGGCCCCGTCGCGGAGTTCGCCGGGCAGCTGCTGGAGCGCCAGCCGTACCTGACCATCCTGGCCACGAGCCGGGAACCGCTGGAAGTCATGGGTGAGACGCTGTGCCGTCTGGGCCCGCTCGGACTGCCGCCGGCGCACGCGGATCCCGCTCGGGCCGGCGAGTCGGCCGCGGTGCGGCTGTTCCTCGATCGCGCGGCAGCCGTACAGCCCGGCTTCACGCTGGACGCGCCGACCGCGGCCACGACCGTGGACATCGTACGCCGGCTGGACGGGCTGCCGCTGGCCCTGGAGCTGGCCGCGGCGCGGCTGCGGACCATGAGCGCCGACCAGCTCGCCCGGCGGCTGGATGACCGCTTCCGGCTGCTCAGCACCGGTAACCGGGCCGCTCAGCCGCGGCAGCGGACACTCCATGCGGTCATCGAATGGAGCTGGGACCTCCTCACCGACCAAGAACGGACGCTGGCCCGCCGAATGTCGATCTTTCTGGCGAGAACCGGGATCGCCGCGATCGAGGCGGTCTGTTCGGACGAGACGCTCCCCGCGAGCGAGGTCGTCTATCTGCTGGACTCCCTGGTCGACAAGTCCATCGTGGAGCGGGCCGGCGACGGCTACCGGATGCTGGAGACCATCCGAGCCCATTCGGCGGACAAGCTCCGCCTCGCGGGGGAGGCCGGAGCCGTCCTGCGCAGGCTCGTGCGGCACTTCGCCGACCTGGCCGAGGAACACGAGCCGCTGCTGCGCTCGGACAGGCAGGTGGAGTCGCTGCGGCTGTTCCAGGCCGAGTACGACAACCTGATGTTCGCCCTGCAAACGGCCATCGACACCGGCGACGCCGATGCGGCGGCCCGCCTCCTCGGCCCGCTGTACTGGTACTGGGTCATGCTCCGCTACGACGCTCGGGCCGATGCCTACGTCGCCAAGGTCGCCGAGTTCGGCGACGCGCTGCCCGCCGACGCCCGGGCCGCCTTCACCGCGATCCACCTGGTAGCCGGCGAGGGCGGGCCGGTCACCGACCCCGAGCGGCTGCGCGCGCTCATCGACGACTGCGCGCACACGGACGCGCTGCGGCGTTATCCGATGCTGCTGACGACAGCGCTGATGGTGGCGGCGGCAGTCGGGCTGGACGAGCTGGTCGACCAGGAGGTCGCCCGGGTGCGCAGCGGCTCGGACCGCTGGGCGATCGCCTGCACCTTCATGATCGAAGCCATGCGGTACCGCGGACGGGGCGACCGGGAAAGCTCCGCGACCGCGATGGCAGCGGCGCTGCACGTGTTCGAGGAGGCGGGCGACCGCTGGTGGACGGCGAAGACGCTGTACGGCCTGGCGCAGATCCACGCCATCGGTGGCGAACACGACGAGGCGATCGCCGCCTACGAGCACAGCATCGCGATCGCCACCGACCTCGGCTCGCAGGACGAGGTCTCGACCCGGCTCGGGCTCGCCACCGAACGCATGCGCGCCGGCGACCTGACCGGCGCCCGGCACGACATCGAAACCGCCGGACGAGCGGCCTGTGAGCGCGGTCAGCCCGTGCTGGAGATCGAGGTCCTGGGCAGCCTGGCCGAGCTGTATCGCCGCTCCGGCGAGATCGAACGGGCCGACCAGGAACTCGACCGGATGGAGACACTCGCCCGCCGGCTGTGCCTTACGGCGGAGACGATTGAGAACCTGCTGGTACCCGCCAGGGCGGCGAACCTCCTCACCGCCGGGGACGCCGCACCCGCGCGCGAGCTGCTGCCCCGTGCCGTGCAGGCGGCGCAGGCACGCATGGACACCCCCTGGGCCGCCCAGCTCCTGGCCCGGCTGCTGTTCCTGGAGGACGACCCGGCCGGCGCGGCCACCGCGCTCGGCCTGAGCCGGGCCATCCGCGGCACCTTCGACCACGGCGACACCGAACTGCGCTCCCTCGCGGAGGTGATCGCGGAACGGCTCGGCCGTACCGACTACGACACCGCCTACCGACGGGGCGCCGACCTGACACCCCACGAGGCCACCGACCGGCTGACAGCGCTGCCCGGCTGACAGCGCTGCGCGGATCCGCCGCCGGGCCCTCACGGCCGGCAACCGGCCCGGCGTCATGTGGCGGCCGATCTCGCCTGGTCTATCCTGCGACCCATGCTGATCACAGATGTTGAGCTGGCCTGTACGGCAGCGCAGGCGGGAGCAGCCGTCGTGCGCACCATGTTCGGCACATCGTTGGCGCGCCTGGAGAAATCCGGTGGTGACTTCGCCACGGTCGCCGACGTGGAAGCGGAGAAGGCCATCCTTGACACGATCGGCGCCGCCCGGCCCGGCGATGCCGTGATCGGTGAGGAGAGCGGGCGTACAGGTCCGGCGGGGGCGGAGCGCGTGTGGCTGGTCGACCCTCTGTGCGGAACGCTGAACTACACCGCGCACAGCATGCTGGTCGCGGTGAACGTCGCCCTGCGTGTGGGATCGGACATCACGGTGGCGGCCTCGGCCGACCCGTTCACCGAGGAGGTGTTCTGGACCGACGGCGTCCACGCCTACGTCCGCCGCGACGGCCTGGACGGGCCGCTCCGACCGTCGCCCGATTCACGGCTGGTGGACGTCAACCTCGACCCGCCGTTCCCGAACTCGCCCGCTTTCCGTGCTGCCGCCCTGCTCGCCGAGCCGGGGTTCGCCGAGCGGTTCCGCCCGCGCGTCGTCTCCACCACCCTGGCCGTGGCCTGGGTCGCCGCCGGTCGGCGAGCCGCCTACGTCACCGACGGCCGACAGCATGACAGCGTGCACTTCGCCGCCGGGATCGCGTTGTGCCGGGCTGCCGGATGCGTGGTGACCGGCCTCGACGGACGGCCGCCGCACGCCGGCGCAGGCGGGCTCGTCGTGGCGGCCGACCAGGAGACCCACGCGGCGCTGCTGGACCTGATCCGCAACCAGTAGTCCCGGAAGTGGGCTTGCCCGAAAGGCCCTGGGACGACAGCCGCCCCTACTTCCTGGACGTAGGTTTCCGGACGGATGGAGGGCCCCGGTCGGCCGCGGGCTCTCAGACGAGATCACGGCGCGCGCCGCCGAGCCGCCTCATGGCGGGTCGGCCCAGTGCAGGGCGACGTACGGCTCGGCCTGGCCGCAGTAGCGGACCCGCTCCCGGGTGATGCGATAGCGGGCGTGCATCTCAGGCTGGTCGGGCGAGTGGCGCGGGACGGGGACGGTAAGGATGCCGATGTCCTGGTCGACGTGGGTGAGCAGGCCGTGGCAGGGGCCGCCGAGACAGATGGCGTTGCGGTCGTGGTGGCCGGCCGGCGAGAGCTCGTTCATGCGGGGGAGGCGTGGGTCTCTCGGGGGCTGCCGTCCGGCCGCGAGCGGTACGGCGCCATGGCAAACAGCCCGGACGCTTCCCGAAGGACGTCGCGCGTCCGGCGGCTCCGCCGGGCGGGGCCGCCGGATCGGCGCGCGGGAGTGACCATGCGGGTCAGGGAGCCTCGAAGCCGGCCTTGGTCAGCGCGTCCTTGCCCTGCTGTGACAGCACCAGGTCGACGAACTGCCTGGCCAGGTCACCAGCGGGTGCCTTGGTCAGCGTGGCGATCGGGTAGTCGTTGATGGCCTTGTCCGCCTCGGGGAACGCGATGCCCTGCACCTTGCCGGCCGAGGCGATCACGTCGGTCCGGTAGACCAGCGCCGCGTCCACCTCGCCCAGCTCGACCTTGGTGAGGGTGGCCTTGACGTCCTGCTCCAGCGTGACGGGGGTGATCTTCAACCCGGCCGCGTCCAGCGCCTTGACCGCCGCGGCGCCGCACGGCACCTGCTCGGCGCAGAGCGCCACCTTCACCTTCGGATCGGTGAGGTCTCTGATCTCGTCCACCTTGGCCGGGTTGTCGGCGGGCACGGCGATCTGCAGCTTGTTGCGCACGAACGTGGTCGGCGCGCTCGCCAGCGACGCGTCCGTCACGGTCTTCATGGTGGCCGGGCTGGCGGCGGCGAACACGTCCGCCGGCGCGCCCTGGGTGATCTGCTGGGCCAGCGTGGCACTGGAGCCGAAGTTGAACTTCACCGTCGTGCCTGGATGCGCGGCTTCGAAGGTCTTGCCGAATTCGGTGAACGTGCCGGTCAGCGACGCCGCCGCGAACACCGTCACCTCCTTGGCCCCGCCACCGGCCGCGGAAGCCGACGCCGAGGTCGTGGCTGATCCGCCGGACCCGCACCCGGACAGACCCGCCAGCGCGAGTGCGACGGGCAGGGCGATCGTCCACCGGGAAAGACGTCTGAACACCAAAGGGGGCTCCTCACAAGTGACCGGCCACACGTTCGTGACCGGATATCTCCACGACGACGTTGGTGGACTTGATCACGGCGACCGCCACCACCCCCGACAAACCCTCACCATACCCCTCGCATATTCCAGCCCGAATACCCACCTTCCATTGCAATGGCAGCATGTCCTACGGTTCTTCCATGGCATCCACGAGATCTCAGAAACCCTCCGCGAAGGCCGGTTCTCCGCGCCGCGGGGCGGCCGCGACCGCGATCGCCTTACTGGTCGCGCTCACGCCCGCCACCGCAGCCGCTGCCGCGCCCACCGTGGTTGCCGGCCCGTCTTCCATCCAGCAGGCCGTCACCGGCACCGCCTCCGCCAGGGCGGTCACCGTCAAGATCCGCGGGCACGTGGACCATCCGCGCTCCTTCACCGTCGCCCGGCTGCGCAGCCTGCCCCAGCACACCGTGCATGTGCGCTACGAGACCTCGCACGGCCCGGAAAAGCACACCTTCACCGGCCCGCTGCTGTCCGAGGTGTTGAAGCCGGCCAAACCCCGCATCGATGCCGGCGCCAAGAACGCGCACCTGCGGCTGTTCGTCACCGCCACCGGCTCCGACGGCTACCGCGCCACCGTGGCCTGGGCCGAGCTCGATGCGGCCTTCTCCGGTAGAAAGGTCCTGCTCGCCGTCGCCCAGGACGGCTCCAAGCTCGACAAGGAGGGACCACGCCTGGTGGTGCCCGGCGACGTCAAGGGCGGCCGCTACGTCAGCGGCGTGGTGCGCCTGTATGTAGGCGATCCGGCCTGACCGCCCGCTCCGCGCGCTTGACGTCCCTTCGGCCGGGGCGCGGCCTCGACTCCGTCCAGACCGGGCAGAACAAGGTCCGCACTGTGGAAGACGGCCGCGACGCCGACCGCGTCGGCCCGGCTCGCCATCTCGTCGAGCCCGTCCGTGCCCCGGCCGCAGCGCTGCCCTACGGCAGTTCCTCCTCCTGTACGGCCGGCGCGGCAAGCGCCACCCGAGCCCCGAGATGGAGCCCGCCGCTGGCGTCCAGCACCTGCCCGGTCACCCAGCGGGCATCGTCGGAGGCGAGGAGCGCCACCGCGTCGGCCACGTCCTCGGCCCGGCCGACTCGCCCCAGCGCCGCCTGCCCGGCGAGGAACGCCGCCGCCTCCGGGGGGAACAGCGAGGTGTTCGCCTCGGTCATGGTCGCGCCCGGTGCGACGACGTTCACGGTGATGCCGCGCTCGCCCAGTGCCAGGGCGAGGGTGCGGCTCATGGTCTCCACCGCGCCCTTGGTCATGGCGAAGGAGGTCTGCGCGGGGTTGGCGATCCGGGTGACGGCCGAGGAGACGCTGATGATGCGTCCGCGGTCGGCCAGCAGCGGGAGCGCGCGCTGGATGATGAAGTAGGGCGCCTTGACGTTCACCGCGAAGAGCCGGTCGAACTGCTCGGCCGTGTCGGTCTCGATCGGACCGGCCGGGGCGGCCGCGGCGTTGTTGACCAGGATGTCCAGGCGCCGTCCGGCCAGGCCGGCCTCCAGCTCGGTGAACAGCGCATCGACGGCTCCCTCGGCCTCCAGGTCCGCGCCGATCGGGAATGCGCGCCCGTCGGCCCGCTCGATCCGCTCGACCGTCTCCTGTGCCGACGCCGCGTCCTTTCCGTAGTGGACGGCGACCAGGGCCCCGTCGGCGGCGAGCCGCTCGGCGACCGCCCGTCCGATACCGCGTGAGGCCCCGGTCACCAGTGCTGTCTTGTCTGTCAGCCGTCCCATTGCGCGCCTCGCAAACATGTTAGTAACTACCAGCGTGATAGTTTGTACCGGATGGTAGAGGAACCGACAAGCCTGCGCGAGCGGCGCCGGACAGAGACCCGGCGCGCGCTACAGGCGCACGCAGTCCGCCTGTTCATGGCACGGGGCTACGACGCGACCACGATCAACGACGTCGCACAGGCGGCCGGGGTGTCCGCGATGACCCTGTACCGGCATTTCGCGACAAAAGAGGATCTGGTGCTCTACGACGAGTACGACCGGGAGACCGCGGCGACGCTCGCGGCACAGCAGCAGCAGCAGGAGCCGCTGCGTCAGCGGATCGGCCGGGCACTGGTGCAGACCGCCGCGACGGCCGTCGACTCCGACCGGGACCTCCTGCTCGCCCGCCTCCACCTGATGATCTCCACACCCGCCCTGCAAGCCCGCCACCTGGACAGCCAGTACGCCACCGAGATCGCCATCGCCGACACCCTCTGCGCCGGCGCCACCGATCCCGACCTGGAATTCCGTGTCCGCAGCACGGCCGCCGCATGCCTGGCCGCCACCCATGTCGCTCTCATCCGCTGGGCTGAAGGTGACGGCCGGCAGGATCTCCCCACCCTCATGCGCCACGCCCTGACCTCAGCCTTCGACACCGCGTTCTGAAAGCGCGGATCCGTCCGCCAACAGGGGGACGGCGAGCGGGGTGGTCCAGCGGAACCCGGCCGTAGGCCGGCGGAACGGCCGGGATCGTCGACTACGGGTGGTTCGCCGAGCGGCTGGGACGCGTGATGCCGCCGGTGGGGCTGCCGCCCTGGCGGGAGCTCGGGGCGGAGACGGCTGCGTACGGCGTCCCCGACGCGATCGTTGCCGCCGGTACGCCGTGAGCAGACAGGGCAATCGCCCGGAGGCGGGCCGGGGGCCTCCTCCGGGCGATTGACGGTGGTCAGCGGCGCGGCACGGGCGCGACCGCCGGTATCAACCGTGACCGCCGGTATCAGCGGGTACAGCGGATGGAGGCACTGCCCCAGTAGTAGCCCGGCCCGAGCCGGGACGAGTCGGCGAACAGCAGCACGCACTGCTCGTTGCTGAAGCCCGAGATCAGCGCCTGACGGCGGGCGTCCTTCTCCGCCTCGCGCTTGGCCTCCTTGGGGCTGTTCTCGAGGGCCATGCCGTTGAAGCCGCGCTCCTCGAGCACGCTCGCCTGCCCCGTCGCGGCCGGAGCGGCGAACGCCGCGACCGGAGCGAGGACAGTGAAGCCGGTGATCATCGCGGCGACGAAACCGCGAGCAACGATCGAACGCATTCCTGTAGACCCCTTTTGTCGTGTGGTTGCGGTACCAGGGTTCAGCGCTGGCAGTACACCGTCGCGGTGCCGAACCAGCTGCCCGGGATGTCGCTGGCCCTCGCACTGGTGCTGCTCACGTAGCACTGCGAGCTCAGGAATCCGGCCACGGCCGCCTTGCCGTAGGCGTAGTTCACCGCTCTGCTCACCGCGCCGCTATGGCTCGTGTCCATGGCGGTCGCGGTGAACGAGCCGACTTCCGCCGACGCCGGTCCCGCCGCGATCGCGATCGCGGCGGCGGCCAGTACGGCGGCACCCAGCATCTTCTTCATCCACCCCCCCTTCTCATTCATCTCAGCTAATATGATCAAGACACAAGCTAGTCACGCACCACGGTGATGTCAACTGATATGAATGACCTCCTCTCGATCATTCATATCAGTTGATGTCGCCGCCTATCCTCCAGAGGCGCAGATGACCGACGAGCAGGACCGCGCACCGGTGGCCGGCACGCTCAGCGACCGGATCGACCACCTGTTCCAGGTGGTCCGTCGCCCCAACGGCGAGCAGCACAGCCACGAGGAGGTGGCCAAGGCCTGCCGGGAGAGCACCGGTGAGACCTTCTCCGCGACCTACCTCTGGCAGCTCCGCACCGGCCGCAGGGACAACCCGACCAAGCGGCACCTGGAGGCCCTCGCCGCCTTCTTCCAGGTGCCACCCGCCTACTTCTTCGACGACGAACAGGGCGCGGTGATCGCCAAGGAGTTGGAGCTGCTCGGTGCGTTGCGCAACAGCGCGGTGCGTGATGTGGCGCTGCGTGCGGTCAACCTCTCCGAGGAGGGCCTCGGCACGGTCGCCGACATCATCGATGCCATTGAGCGCCGCGAGGCGCAGCGGGGCGGCGCCAGGGAGGCGCACGGTCGCAAACCGGGGGAGTGAGGTTGCGGTACCGGCGAAACGCGCTCTGGCGACATTGCGCGCAGATCGTGTCCACTGTGGATATACCGGATCCCTTTGACGTCGCCACGCTCGTCGCCGGACTCGCCGCCAGAAGAGGTCGGCCCATCGAGCTGATCCCGCTGGCGGCACAGCCCGGCAGGCCGTGCGGCGTGCTCGCGGCAACCGACCGGACCGACTACGTCTTCTACACCGCCGACACCAGCCCCCTGCACCAGGAGCACATCCTGATGCACGAGCTGGGCCACCTCTTGTGCGGCCACGCGGGCTCCGGCGGGCTGGACGAGACGGTCTCCTCGGTGCTCATGCCGAACCTTCCGGTCGAACTCGTACGGCGGGTGCTGGGCCGCACCACCTACGCCGAACGGCAGGAGCAGGAGGCGGAGATGGTCGCTTCGCTGATCATGCACAAGGCCCGCCGCGGTGTGCCCGCCGAACCGGTGAGCAGCGAGCTGGAACGTCTGCACTCGGCGTTCGGCCCCGGTGACTGAGGTGATCAGCTATTTCGCGGCCGGGATGCTGGTGCTGATCAGCGCAGGCAAGCTGGCCGCCGCGCGGCGCGTCCCGTTGAGCCCCGGGATGCGATACCTGCTGGGGTTCTTCCTGAGCATGGCGGCAGCGCTGACGGTCTCGGCCGAACCGACCGTGCGACTGCTGTCCGCCCATGGGGCGCCTACGGCGACCCTGGTGTGCCGGCTGGTGAGCAACGCGTTGCAGGTGCTGGCCGTGCACTTCCTGATGCGGCTGGCCCGCGCCACCCAGACCCCCGTACCGCGCACCCGGTCGTGGCCGCTGGTGCTGTGCTGGGTGCTGATGGCGGTGTGCTTCGTCGACATGGTGCTGCATGTCGATCAGTCGGACACTCCCGGTTTCGACTGGCGGTTCGGTACCGTCGGGTACCAGATGGTGCTGGTCGGATACGCGGTCGGCTGCCTCACGATGTTCATGCGGGTGCTCACCCGGCATGCCCGGCAGTGCCCACGCGGCAGCTTCCGCACCGGACTGCAGGTGATCGTGACGGCCTCGGCGGTGACCGTGGTGTGGGGCCTGTACTCCGGCCTTCCCACGCTCTGGGTGTCGGTGACCGGCCTGCCCGGCGACAACTTCCTGCCGGCCAGCCGGATGATCGGGCTGGTGGCAATGGTGTTGTGGGTCGCGGGCGCGGTGGTGACCACCTGGCAGGGAATGGTGGAGCGGCCGCTGCGGTGGCTGACGGCCCGGCGCGACGTCCGCGCGGTGACGCCGCTGTGGTCGGCGTTGGTGGCCGCGCTGCCCAGGATCGCGCTGCCGCCGACTGCCCGGTGCGGCGCGGAGTTCGTGCTGTACCGCAAGCTGATCGAGATCCGGGACGGACTGCTGGCCCTGCGCCAGCATGTGCCACCCGAACTGGCGGACTGGGTGCGCGAGTCGGCCTGCCGGCACGGCGCCGCCGAGGACGGGCCGACCATGGCGGCCGCCGAGGTCGCCGCCGCGCTGGTGGCCCGGAGGTCCGGGCACAGTTGGCCGCAGGCGCCCGCCGCGCGCACCTCCTCGGTACCCAGCATCGGCGCGGAGACGGCCTGGCTGAGCGCGGTGTCGGCGGCGTTCACCAGCTCACCGGTGGTGGACGAGGTCCGGAAACGGGCCGGCGCGACCTACGCGATGCCCGCCGAAGCGGCCTGAACGCCGTCATGCCCTGGAGGCCTTCGGGGAGGATTGGATCGGATTTTGGCGGTAGGCGAAGACAGCCGGTGATCTTGTGTTGCTATCGCAGATAGGGGCACATTATCTGCGATAACTTGGATCCCGTCCTGGGAGAACACCTCACCGTGGCACCCGTGGCTCCCGGCGCTTATCTGCGATAGCGATCTGAGGAGGTTCCGTGGCGGCCGTGCACCGGCTCAACGCCCGCGAGGGCGTGCCCCGGCTCGGCACGGCCGCGGAGGCCTTCCTGGCTACCATCGCCAATCGGAACACGGCCCGCGCTTACGCGGTCGCGGTCCGGGCCCTGGCCGCCGAGTTCGGCGAGCATGCCGCCCTTGCCGAGTTGGAGGGGGAGGCCGGCGCGGACCGCGTGGCCGCGTGGTTCGCCGATCGGTGGGGCGGCTCGGCCGCGGGCACGGCCAACGCGCGTCTGGACGCGCTCGGCTCGGTCTGCGCCTGGTGGCGCGTTCAGGGCTGGCTGGCGGGTGACCCGCTGCGCCGCATCCGCCGTCGGCCCCGCACCCCGGACCGGACCCGGGCACTGGCCCGTGTTGATGTCGAGGCGCTGCTGACCCGCCCGAATCTGGCCCTGCGTGAGCGGACGCTGTGGCGGCTGCTGTATGAGTCGGCGGCCCGGACCGAGGAGGTCTTGGCCCTGGATGTCGATGAGCTCGACTTGCGTAACCGGCGGGCCAGGGTACGGCGCAAGGGCGGTGCGGTCGACGTCATCGTCTGGCGCACAGCCACCGCCCGCCTTCTGCCCCGCCTGCTGGACGGCCGCCGTGCCGGACCGGTCTTCCTCACCGGCCGCCGCGCCCGTGTCCCCCTGCCTCCGGGCGACCTAGACCCGGGCAGCGGCCGGGCCCGGCTGTCCTACCGGCGTGCCGCCGAGCTGTTCGAGCAGGCCACCCGTGAGCTGCCGGCGGGTCCGTGGACGCTGCACCAGTTGCGTCATAGTGCCCTGACGCACGCTGCCGAAGACGGGGCCAACACCTCCACCCTGCTGGCCTTCTCCGGGCACACGTCGGTGGCATCGCTGGCTCGCTATGCCCGCGTGTCGCCGGATGCGCTGGCGCGCTGGCAGGAGGGGCGAGACCCGGCAGCGCGCCGCCGATCCTGACCATTACCCGGTGACGAGGTCGGGCGCACGTCCGCAGCACCTCGGCGGCGCCTTGCTCGGTGCCCGGTCGCGGACGAGGACCGGCGGGTGCTGCTCGACGGCCGCCCTGCGGTTCGTCATGATGATCAACCAGTGGTGGTCGCCTGGACGCTTAAGCGGCCGGGCGGCGCGCTCGGACATAGGAGAGCATCACCGGCAGGTCACCCGTATCCAGGACCTGAAAACCTGCCTGCGGGATGAGGTCACCGAGCAGGTCGTGCGCGTTGTGCCGCATCGCGGGCCCGGTCAGCGCCGCGACCAGGTGGGCGAGCAGCGCATTGGCGGGCGGGCGGAACTCGGCGATTAGCAGCCGCC
This sequence comes from Streptosporangium brasiliense, assembly GCF_030811595.1. Classification (NCBI taxonomy): domain Bacteria; kingdom Bacillati; phylum Actinomycetota; class Actinomycetes; order Streptosporangiales; family Streptosporangiaceae; genus Streptosporangium; species Streptosporangium brasiliense. The sequence continues at coordinate 6,642,215 of NZ_JAUSRB010000002.1, read as the reverse complement.
CGCCGGGCCGCAGCACGCGGAACATCTCCCTGATGGCCGTGCCGCGCGCGGCGGCCGGCATGTGGTGCACCGCGAGGCTGGAGACCACCACGTCGGCACAGGCGTCGGGCAGGTCCATCGCCTGGCCTTCGCCGACGAGGTAGGAACAGTTGGCGGCGGCGCGCCGCCGGGCGTGTTCGACGACCGCGGCGGAAGGGTCCACTCCCGTCACCTGTCCGTCCGGGCCGACGAGGCGAGCCATGATCCGGGTCAGGTAGCCGGTGCCGCAGCCGACGTCGACGACGCGGTCACCCGGCCGCGCTCCGGACAACGCGGCCAGCCTGGTGAAGGTCTCCCTTCGCCGGCCGAGGAAGCCGACCTCCGCCATGACCTCGTAGCCGCGTGGGCGGTCGATCGTTCCACCCGCATCCGCGTGTTCTGCGTGAGCATGCAGCAGTCTGCCCAGTCCCATTCCATGTCTCCTTCCGAACAACCTGTTCGGTTACGTATGGTGCGGCCGATAACATGGCGGGTCAACAAGCATGTGCCGCCCGACTGTGCGGTACTGAACACCAGGCGGTGAAGTGGCCACGAACTCCGGCCCGCCGGCGGGCACCGTCGACCGGCGGGTGCGCCGTACCCGGCAGGCGATCCAGCGCGCCCTGATCGAGCTGATCCTGGACAAGGGCTATGACCAGGTGACCGTCAGCGACCTGATCCGCCGCGCCGACGTGGGCCGCTCGACCTTCTACGCGCACTTCGACAGCAAACAGGCGGTGCTGCTGGCCAACCTGGATGAGCTGACGTTCCTGCACGCGGTGCCCAGTGCCGACGGCCCGCTGTTCGCCTTCGCCAGGCCGATGTTCGAGCACGTACACGACCAGCGGGACCTGGTGCGGGCACTGCTCGGCCGGCGCAGCGGCCGGGCCGTGATGGCCCACGGCGAACAGGTCCTGCAGGCAGTCGTCCGTGACGAACTGCTCGCCCGTGGCGTGCGGGCATCCACGCGGTTGGACTTGGTCGTCACCTGCGTCGTCGGGGCGTTCATGGCCATGCTGGCCAAATGGGTCGATGGGGAGATCAGCGCCACTGCGGCCGAGCTGGAGGCGGCCTTTCGTGCCGCTGTCGTTCCTGGCGTGCGGGCGCTGGCGGCGCAGCCGTGATCGAGGTCAGGCGGCGATGCGGCGCAGCATGAAGGGCACCAGCAGGAAGGCCACGCCGGCTGCCAGGAAGGCGCCCGCCCCCCATGGCTCCGGCCGTGGTGCCGGCCAGCGCGGCCAGCGGCGGCACGGCCGGCTGCGCCACGCCCCACGACGATCCCTGGAAAGCGAACCAGCGCGGCCGATCGGCTTCAGGCGCGGCGTCGGCCACGGCGGACTGCCAGCGACCCAGCAGCACAGTGTTCGCCACCGTACAGGCCAGGTAAGCACCGATCGTCACCGCTGGACTGGCCGTGACAGCCATGACCAGCGCGAGCATCCCCAGCAGCACCGTGCCGACGCCGAGGATCACCACATGCGACCGCCCGGCCAGCAGCCGCCGGGACGGCCACAAGGCCACCGGAGCCAGCACCGCCGCGCCCGCGAGCCCCAGCCCCGGCAGCCACGCCGGCGCGCCCCGCTCCAGCAGCGCCAGCGGCAGATACATCATCACCGCCAGGGAGCCGACCGCGAACGCGGTGCCCGCCACGGTCAGCCGCATCAGCGCCACCGGGGGCCGCCACCGCCCACCCGCTCGCCCACGCTCACCGCGACCGCCGCCCCGGCCAGACTCGCGGGGCAGAAACGCCACCGCGACGACCGCCGCCACCAGGCAGGTGAGCGCGTCGGCGGCCACCAGCCAGCGCACTCCCAGCGGCAGCAGCCCCGCCGCCAGCAGCCCCGCCGCCGCCCCGGCCGCCGACAGCGCCACCCCCATCACCGCGTACGTGTGATGCCGCCGCTCTCCCGTACTCGCCCGGGCCAGCAGCTCCTGCGACGCCGGCTCGTACACCTCGAAGGCCAGACCCACCACCGCGATCGCCACCAGCACCTGCACCTGGCCATGGGCCAGCGCGAGCCCGGCCAGCGACAGACCGGTCGCCACCAACCCGGAGGCCAGCACCGTGCGCGGCGAGAACCGATCGAGCAGGAACGCCCCCACCCACCGCGAGATCAGCGCCGTGACCCCGAACAAGGCCAGCGCCACCGCGGCCAGCTCAGGGCCCGTCAGCACCGCCAGGAACGACAGGGCGTAGGCGCCGAGCGCGTTGAGGACACGCACCCACACCAGCGTCCTGGCCGCCACCGGCAAAGATCTCAGCATGCGCGCTCCCCCCGACTCGCCAGCGCGTCATCCTGGCACAAGCGACCGACAAAACAGCCCTTACCTGGTCTTATCGGTGCGCGAGGAGGACGGCGTGGTGATCGGTACCGGCCGGGCCGTCCGGGTCGGCATGCACCATCGCGGCACGTAGCCGCGGCAGCTCGTGCATCAGCCGGTGCTCGGCCTCCACCGCCACGGCGTGCGCCTCGATGAGCGAGGCGTCGTGCCGCACGCCGATCTCGACCTCGGCCCGGAGCGCGTGACCGACCCAGCGCAGCCGTACCGCCCCGACCCGCTCCACTCCGGGCACCGCCGCCAGGATCTCCTCCCCCCGGGCGATCAGCTTGGGGGCGACCGCGTCCATCAGCCGGTGGTAGATCTCGCGGGCGGCATCGCGCAGCACGAAGCAGATCGCCACGGTGATCAGCAAGCCCACGATGGGGTCGGCCAGCGGGAACCCGAGCGCCGCCCCACCAGCCCCCAGCAGCACGGCCAGCGATGTGAAGCCGTCGGTACGGGCGTGCAGACCGTCGGCCACCAGCGCCGCCGAGCCGATCTCCCGCCCCACTCTGATCCGGTAACGGGCGACCCACTCGTTGCCGAGGAACCCGACCACGCCGGCGGCGGCCACCAGGCCCAGCGCCTGCATGTCGGCCGGGTTGATCAGCCGCTTGACGGCCTCGTAACCGGCCAGCGCCGCCGACGCGCCGATCAGCAGCACGATGACGACCCCGGCCAGATCCTCCGCCCTGCCGTAGCCGTAGGTGAAGCGGCGCGTGGCCGCCCGCCGCCCCAGGGAGAAGGCGATCGCCAGCGGCACCGCGGTCAGCGCGTCAGCGAAGTTGTGCAGCGTATCGCCCAGCAGCGCCACCGACCCGGACAGCGCGACGATGACGGCCTGTACGAGGGCGGTGACCGTCAGTGCGGCGAACGAGATGGCCAGGACACGCATGCCGCGGCTGCTGGACTCCAGCGCGGTGTCGGTCTTGTCCGCGCTGTCATGGCTGTGCGGGGTGATGACGTGGCGAAGCTTCAACAGCAACCGCCTGCCCTGTTCGTGCCCATGCCCATGCCCATGTCCGTGACCATGGCCGTGACCGTGCTGTGGGGGACCAACCTCAGCCATCGCGTACCTCTCGCTTGCATGTGACCAAATTGCCGGGATTATATGTAGTCATGTATGCACGCGACAATCAATCAGGTGCGTCACAGTCGCAAGAGCAACCGACAAGCGCGCAGGTCGACACGGCTGTCGAAGCCTTCCGGATGCTCAGCGACGCCACCCGGCTGCGCCTGATGTGGCTGCTGTCCAGCGGCGAGTACGACGTCAGCAGCCTGTCGGCCGCCATCGGCGTCGCCCGGCCATCGGTCTCCCAGCACCTGGCCAAACTCCGCCTGGCCGGTCTCGTGCAGACCCGGCGCGACGGCCGCCGCGTGCTCTACCGAGCCCGTGACGCCCACGTCCGAGCCATCATCAACGAGGCCCTCTTCCACGCCGACCACGAGGTCTCCGGCCTCCCCCGCCACGACTGACCGGGCCGGGTGACGCCCACCGCGGGTCCACGCCGCCCCCGCACGTCGATGTCGACCCGGGTCAGCTCCGCTCGTGACCGCCGTCATGGAAGGGGCGCAGGCCGCCGGCCACGTCCGCGTGAGAAAAGGCGTAACGGCCCAGGAAGTTGATGTGCTCGTACTGGATCGGCGACAAGTGCGCGCACATCTCGTCCGTGACAGGAAAGCCCTGGGCGCGCAGATGCTTGACGGCCGCGTCCAGATACAGGCTGTTCCACCAGATGACCGCGTTCAACGCCAACCCCAGACTGCCCAGCTGATCCTCCAGGCCCTCGCGGTAGCGCTGGCGCAACTGCCCCCGGTTGCCAAAGGCGATCTTCCGGGCGAGACGGTGGCGCGCTTCCTGGACGTTGAGCTGGGTGCCGATCATGCGGCGGTAGCCTTCGTCGGCGATGAACTGCAGCAGGTGCAGCGTCTTGAAAATCCGACCGTAGTGCGCGAACGCCTCGCCCAAGCCGGTGGTGCGGCCATCGGCCGACAGCATCCGGATCAGGTCGTAGGCGCGCACCGTGCCCATCGTCAGCGAGCCGGCCACCCGGAGCATGTCGCCCCAGTGCGCGCGGATCTTGTCCAGCCGGACGGTGTGGCGGGACATGTGCTCCAGCGGCCCGTAGACGGCCCGGGTGTTGGTGCGCCACAGCCGGGTGTCGGCCAGGTCGGCGATGCGCGGGGAGAACTGGTAGCCGCAGATCGCGAACAGTCCCGAGACGATGTCGGAGTAGCTGGCGGTGTCGGTGACCACCGTCTCCGGCTTGGGCCCGCCGTCGAGGTTGTGGATGGCGTCCAGGATGAACAGCGAGTCGCGCAGGGTGCCGGGCACCACCAGCCCGCCGATACCCATCACCTGGTCGTTGACCACGTTCAGCCAGGTCGCGCCGCGCTGCCTGCCCCAGTAGGCGGGGTTGTGGCCGGTGTGCAAGTTCTGCACCGGCACCACGAAGCGCAGCCCGTCGGCCGAAGCGATGTGCCCGCCGCCCCAGCAGGCGACGATGTCCAGCTCCGCCTGGGCGGCGATCAGGCGGGCATTGGCCGCCGCGATCGTCGCGCCGCGCAGGTAACCCTGATCCACCTGCAGCAGCCGGGCCCGGGTCAGCGCGGGCACGTTCGGTTTCTCGATCGGCACCAGGCCGACGTTGCACGCCTCGGCCACGATCAGCGCAGCCAGGCTGACGCCGAAGTCCTCCATCGATGGATCGGCGCCGGAGATGTGGATGAAGTCCGACGGCAGCCCGGTGCGGTCGAAGACCTCCAGCAGCAATTCGGGGAAGTCCAGCCGGGGCAGCATGTCATCGACCAGGGAGCGCAGCTCCTTCATCAGCGGCGGCTCCTCGGCCGCGCCGAGCTTCTCCAACTGCAGACGGCCGCCGACGAACTGCACCGCGGTGTTGGCGCCGAGCCCGTCCAGCACCCGCGCATACGCGCCCTCCAGCGCGCCGGCGAGCTCGGCCAGATGCCCGGCCGGTTCGACCTCCAGCTCCAGCGAGGTGAGGATGCGCGGCCGCGCCTCCTGCCACGCCGCCCCGTCCAGCAGCCGGGCGCGCGGATCGCTCCACCGCTCGGACCCTTCGGCGAACACATCGCGCCGGCGCAGCGCGTGGTGCAGGTGCATGATCGCGCACAGCACGAACGCGGCCTTGTCGATCTGCCCCTCCGCGACGTCGGGGTTGCGGTAGACCAGCGGCCGCCACGACCCAGTGATCAGCGTCTCGTGCGCGGTGATGTCGCCGGGACCGTAGCGGCGGCGGCTCTTGGCCATCGCCGCCGCGGCGCGCACCATCGCCAGCACCGCGGTGCCGGCCTCCACCGCGCGGAACCGGATCACCTCCAGCAGCAGCTCGATGAAGCCCTGCACCGTGCGGTAACGCTTGACCAGCTCGGCCCGCCATTCGGCGGCCGCGTCATCGTCGGTCGTGGGCACGAAGGCCGCGACCGTCTCCACCGCCGAGGCCAGCTTCTCGCGCGGCACCACCTCCTCGATCGCCTTCCACACCTCCACCAGCGACACCAGCCGATCCTCGGTCGCCTCCGGCGCCGACATCAGCACCTCCACCGCCGAGGCCATCGTCCGCGCTGCCTTGCGCAGCTTCGGGAACGTGCGCAGTTGCTCGGCCTTACCCGCCCGCTCTGCCCTGGCCAGCAGGTTCGAGGTGATCAGCAGGTCCAGCACGTCCAGGGCGTCGTCGACCGACGAGGTCTCCAGGTGCCGCACGGTGGCCAGCAGCGTGGCCGCCTGCCGATCGCCTTCCAGATCCCGCAACGTCGGCGCCTTGGAAACCAGCCCATACCGGGCCAGCGCCGACAGCTTCACCGCCGGCACCGGCTCCACCCGCACTGCCCCAGCGCCCAGCCCGCCGATCTCGGCCACCCGGTGCAACTCCGCCACCATCACCCGGCCCGAAGCCCGCGTCGGCGCGGTGCGCAGCCGCTCCAGCTCCGAGACCCGCCGATCGGCAGGCACCTGCAGCAGCTCGGCCAGCCTCACCCGCAGCTCCGGGCCGGCGCGCTCGGCCAGCGTGCGATACAACCGGGCGTGCTCAGCCCGGCGAACCTCGCTGATCAGCCGGGTCAGCGTGGTGATCCCCGCGGGCAGCAGAATGCCCTCGCGCAGCATGTGCACCACGGCGCGGTCGAACAACGCTCGCGGCCCTTCGACCGTCGACCACACCCGGGCGGCCAGGTAGTCGCGGACCTCCTGCTCCCGTTTGGAGAACTCCGACAGCTCCAGCAGGTCCCGGATCTCCCAGGCATGCTCATATGCGGTCTTCGGCCGGGTCAGGTACTCCGGCGCGCACGCCGGGTCGACGTCGAGCTGCTCGGCGACGAACGCCAGCACCTCCCCGGGCACGTCCAGGGGATCTTCGGTCAGGAAGGTGCCGAGCATCCGCACGGTGCCCCACTGCACCGCCCACCCTAGCTTCGTCGCCGGGCGGCGCTTACCCGCCAGCGCCTCCAGCGCCTTGGCATCCAGCCGGAAGAACTGCTCGAGCTCGGCCACCGACACCTCAGGCCGGAACCGGCGATAACGGGCTACTTGCTCATTCGAGAGGAAATCCACAGGCATGAGCAGGCACGCTAGGGCGCTCAACCAGGGCAAACAGCCGTCGTCACCGAATCGTCGTCAAGATCGTCTTTCTAGCGCCAAAATCCGGTCCGATCCTCCCCGGAGGCCTGGACGACCTGCGGCGGCTCGCCCCCGGCGTCCGGGCGGGGGCGGCCCTCGGCGTACCGCCCGGGCGGTACGCCGAGGGCGCGCGCTCAGCGGCTGAACCGCAGCGTGACCAGCTCGAACGGGCGCAGCGACACCGCCACCGACCCGTCGGTCAGCTCCGGCGCGGCCGCGTCGGCGAGCGGGCGCTCCAGCAGGTCGGTCACGGCGACACCGGTGGCGGTGAAGCCGGTGGAGACGCAGGCGCGGGCCCGGCCTCCCCGGGACTCGTGGAAGCGGACGACGACGTCCCCGCTCCCGTCGTCGGCCAGCTTCACCGCGGTCACCACGACCGCGTCGTCGTCCACGGTGACCAGCGGCGCGACCTCGACGTCACCCGGGACCCGCCGCTCGGGCAGGTTGAGGGACCAGCCCTCGCGCACCGCGTCGCCGATCGCCGCGCCCGGCACCAGCGCGTGCCGGAACCGGTGCAGGCCCTGGTCGGTCTCGGGGTCGGGGAACCGCGGCGCCCGCAGCAGCGACACCCGCAGCGTGGTGGTCGTGCCCGAGTCGGACGCCCGCACGGTGCGGGTCAGGTCGTGGCCGTAGGTGGAGTCGGTGACCAGCGCCACGCCCCAGCCCGGCTCCTCCACGTGCACGAACTTGTGGTTGCACGCCTCGAACTTGGCGGCCTCCCAGCTTGTGTTGGTGTGGGTGGCGCGGAAGGCGTGGCCGTACTGGCTCTCGGAGGCGTACCGGTCGGCGTGCACGTCCAGCGGGAAGGCCAGCTTGAGGAACTTCTCGGTCTCGTGCCAGTCCACCTCGGTGCGGATGTCGAGCCGCCCGGCCTCCACGGTGAGGGCCTGCGTGACCCGTGACGTGCCGAACGAGCGCACCACGCGGACCGAGCCCGGCTCCTCGCCCGGCGCGACCTCGTCGGCGTCCACCAGGTCGGTCACCGTGTTCCGGTAGAACTGGTCCACGTCCCAGGCGTCCCACATGTTGGGGAAGTCGGGGTGGATCTGCAGCAGGTTGGCGACCTGCCCCGGCGCGACCGTCTCCCGCCCCGCCCGCAGGTCGTAGGCCGAGACGACCAGGCCGCGGCCGTCGATCTCCACCCGGAGCAGGCCGTCGTTCAGGACGTACCCGCCCTCGCCGCGCGTGCGGAGTTCGGCGGCGGCGGGGGCGGGGGCCGCGGCCGCGCCGCCGGCCGGGACGCCGTTGCGGGTGTGCGGCGCCGCGTTGAAGACCAGCTCGCCGGAGCCGGGCTTCCCCGCCAGGGTCCGCTGCGCGCCGTCGATGATCTCGTTCAGCTCCGCGGCCACGGCGGCGTACGTCTTCTCGGCCTCGCGGTGCACCCAGGCGATGGACGAGCCGGGCAGGATGTCGTGGAACTGGTGGAGCAGCACGGTCTTCCAGATCCGGTCGAGCCGCTCGTGGGGATACTCGGACCCGGTGCGCACGGCGGCGGTGGCCGCCCACAGCTCGGCCTCGCGCAGCAGCGACTCGCTGCGGCGGTTGCCCTGCTTGGTCTTGGCCTGGCTGGTGAGCGTGGCGCGGTGCAGCTCCAGGTACAGCTCGCCGACCCAGACCGGTGGGGCGGGGTACTCCGCCTCGGCCTTGGCGAAGAACTCGGCGGGTGTCTCCCAGACGACGGCGGCCGACCCCTCCAGGTCCCGCAGGCGGGCCGCCTTGGCGACCATCTCGCGGGTGGTGCCGCCGCCCCCGTCGCCCCAGCCGGTGGGGGCCAGCGAGTGCCGGGCCACGCCCTTGTCCTTGAAGTTGCGCGCCGCGTGGGCGATCTCGCTGCCCTTCATCGAGCAGTTGTAGGTGTCCACCGGCGGGAAGTGGGTGAAGATCCGGGTGCCGTCGATGCCCTCCCACAGGAACGTGTGGTGGGGGAACTTGTTGATCTGGCTCCAGGAGATCTTCTGAGTGAGCAGCCGCTTGGCTCCGGCCGCCTTGATGATCTGCGGGAGCCCGGCGGCGAAGCCGAACGTGTCGGGCAGCCACGCCTCCTCGTTCTCGACGCCGAACTCGTCGAGGAAGAAGCGCTTGCCGTGCACGAACTGCCGGGCCATGGCCTCCGAGCCGGGCATGTTCGTGTCCGACTCCACCCACATGCCACCGGTGGGGACGAACCGTCCCTCGGCCACGGCCTTGACGACCCGGGCCCAGACCTCCGGCCGGTGCTCCTTGATCCACGCCCACTGCTGCGCCTGGGACATGGCGAAGACGAACTCCGGCTCGTCCTCCAGCAGCGCGGTCATGTTGGAGGTGGTGCGGGCGACCTTGCGCACGGTCTCGCGCAGCGGCCACAGCCAGGCCGAGTCGATGTGGGCGTGCCCGACCGCGCTGATCCGGTGGGCCGAGGGCGCGGCCGGCGTGGTCAGCACCCCGGCCAGCTCGGCGCGGGCGGCGGCGGCCGTGCCGTTGACGTCCTGCAGGTCGATCGTGTCGAGGGCCCGCTCGACGGCGCGCAGCAGCTCCCAGCGGCGGGCGCCGTCCACGGGCAGCTCCGCCATCAGCTCGCCGAGCACCTCCAGGTCGATCACGAGCTGCCAGACGGCCTCGTCGAAGATCGCCAGGTCCATGCGGGCCAGCCGGTACTGCGGCTCGCTCCCGGCCGTCTCCTTGTCCCCGAGCTTCGTGGGCAGGAAGGGGTGGTAGTCGAGGATGACCGGGTTGGAGGCCGCCTCGACGTGCAGCCGCACCTCCTCGCCACCCTGGACCGGCGCGCCGACGCGCACCCACTGGTTGCGCGGGTTGAGGCCCTTCACCGGGCTGCCGTCGGGCCGGTAGACCAGGCCCTCGCACTGGAAGCCCGGCATGTTCTCGTCGAAGCCCAGGTCGAGGATGGCCTCCACGGTCCGGCCCGCCCAGTCGGCGGGCACCGTGCCGGTGACCGTGAACCAGCTCGTGCCCCACGGCGCGCCCCACACGTCACCGACCGCGATCGGTGAGGGGGAGGCCGCCAGACCCTCGGCCACCGGCACGGGCTCGCCGGGCGCGTGCCACACGGCCACGTCCAGCGGTACGGACGCGGGGTACACCGCGGGGCGGATCCGCTCGTCGAGCACTCGCTTGAGTCGGGCTTCGACCAGCTCGCGGTCGTCATGCATGGGGAGAGACTCCTCGTTCTGGAAACCGGTTCAGCCCTTGATAGCGCCCTCTTCGACGCCGCGGAAGAAGAACCGCTGCAGCGACGCGAAAAGGATCACGATGGGGATAAAGGAGATCATGGTCCCGGCCGCCGGCAGCCGGGGGTTGTTGGTGAACGTCCCGTTGAGGTACTGCAGGCCCACGGTGAGCGTGAAGTTCTCCGGGTCGTTGAGGACGATGAGCGGCCACAGGAAGTCGTCCCAGGCGCCGATGAACGCGAAGATCGTGATCACGCTCAGCATGCCCCGTACGTTCGGCAGGCCGATGCGGATCAGCCGCTGCCAAGGGGTCGCGCCGTCGATGACCGCGGCCTCGTCCATCTCCTGCGGAATGGCCATGAACGCGGTGCGCATCAGCAGCACGTTGAGCATGCCGATCGCGCCGGGCAGCGCGACGCCCAGCAGTGTGTCCGCCAGGCCGAGCCCGCGCACGGTGATGTACTGCGAGATGATCGTCACCTCGCCGGGTAGCACCAGGGTGGACAGGAACCCCACCAGCAGCAGCTTCGCGCCCCGGAACCTCAGCCGGGCCAGCGCGTAGCCCGCGAGGGTCGCGCCCACGGCGTTGCCCAGGACCACGATGACGGCCACGATCAGCGAGTTGAGCGCGTACGACCATACGGGGATGGTCTCGGTGACCTGGGTGTAGTTGTCCAGCGTGGGCTGCTGCGGCAGGAAGCTCGGGGTTTCGGTGTAGATGTCCTCGTGCAGGCTCTTCAGCGAGGTGGACAGCTGCCACAGGAACGGCGAGATCAGCAGCAGGAGCACCAGCACCAGCAGCGTGTAGCGCAGGACCAGCTCGCCCGGTCCCGCCGCGCCGAAGCCGCCCCGCCCTCGCCGCCGCGTACGGCCCGCGTGCCTGCTCCGCCCCGGGCCCGGCTCCGGCCGCGGCCTCTCCTCCGGTACGGCGTGGTGCCCGGGTTCGGCGCGTGCTGTGACGTCGGGCATGTCAGCCAGCCTTCCTGTTGAGCCGGAGCAGCAGGAGCATCGGGCCGATCGTGATGACGAGCAGCACGATGCTGAGCGCCGACGCGTAGCCGAAGTGGCCGTAGAAGCCGCGGCTGTACATCTGGATGAGCATCACGACGGACTGGGCGCGTCCGCCGGGGCCACCGGTGCCGTTCGAGAGGACGAACAGCTCCGAGAACACGCGCAGCGCCGAGACCGCCACCATCACCGAGACCAGCAGCATCGTGTTCCGCACGCCGGGGACCGTCACGCTCCAGAACCGGCGGATCGGCCCGGCCCCGTCCACGGCCGCGGCCTCGTGCAGCTCCCGCCGCACGTTCCCGAGCGCCGACAGATAGATGATCATGTAGTAGCCGAGTCCCTTCCACACGGTCAGGGAGATGGCGCTGAACACCAGCAGCCAGCGCTCGGTGAGGAACGGGATCGGTTCGGCGATGACGCCGAGCCACTGCGCGAACCCGTTGACCAGGCCCCGGTCGTTCAGCACCCAGCTCCAGATCAGCGCGACCACCACGGCGGAGGCGACGACCGGCGTGTAGAAGGCCGTGCGGAAGAACGCGATGCCCGGGATCTTCTTCTCGACCAGGATCGCCAGCAGCAGCGGCAGGACCGTGAGCAGCGGCAGGCAGACCAGCATGAACACGATGCTGTTGAGCAGCGCGTCGGCGAGCTGGGCGTCGCTCAGCACCCGGGCGAAGTTGTCCAGGCCGGTGAAGTGCCCGCCGCCCAGCGGCTTCGCGTTCGTGAACGCCAGGACGATCGTGTTGATCGACGGCCAGGCGTTGAACACGAGCAGCCACAGCGCGGCGGGCGCCACCAGCGCCCAAGGTGTGAACAGATGGCGCAGCCGCCCCGGGCGGGTCAGTGCGGGAGACGTCACTGGTTGAGCAGCTCGTTGCACTTGGCGACCGCGGCGTCGAGGGCCTCCTTGGAGGAGATCTCACCGTTGAGGGCCGCCGCGACCTGCTGCCGGATGAACTTGCTCATCGCGTCGGTGACCTCGAAGGGCTGGAGGACCTCCGCCTTGGCCAGGGAGTTGAAGGCGATGACCTTGGCGTCCCCGGCGTTGGTGCCGTCGCTCTTGCTGAAGAACGGGTCGTCCGCCGAGGCCTTCGTGCTCGGGAAGATGCTCACCAGGTGGGCGAACGCCGCCTGGTTCTCCGGGCTGGTCACCCAGCGGGCCAGCGCGATCGCGGCCGGCGGGTTCTTGGTCTTCTTCGAGATCGACAGGCCCTGGACGTACAGCGGCGGGATGCCGAAGTCGGAGGAGGCCACGATCTTGGGGGCGAGCGAGGGGTTCTCGTTGGCCACGCTCGTGATGTGGTTGCCGCCGCCGGTGGTCCAGGCCACCGCGCCCTCGTTGAACAGCTTGGCGTTGCCGGCGTACGTGTCGGTCAGCACGTCACGCGGCATCAGCCCCTCCTTGAAGGCGGCGCGGTATTTGTCGATCACCGCGGCGGCCTCGGGAGTGTTGAACACGAATTTCGTGCCGTCGTCGGACAGGAGCTTGACCCCCGCTTCCTTCAGGTCCCCGACCTCGGGGCGGCGGCTCATCAGCAGGACCTTGCCGCCCGACTTCTCCTTCATGATCCGGGCCTGCTCGACCAGCTCGTCGAAGGACGTCGGCGGCTTCTTCGGGTCCAGTCCGTACTCCGTCATCAACTCGGAGTTCCAGTAGTTGACGTCGGTGTTGAGGTACCACGGGTAGCCGTAGGTGCCCTGGTGGCCGCGGAACCGGTACGCGTCGAGGCCGCCCGCGACGTACTCGTCGGCCAGCTTGGAGTCCACCTGGGCGACGTCGAGCAGCATGTCCTGCTTGACCAGCGGGCGGGCGAAGTCGGGGGGCAGGTTGACGACGTCGGGCAGGGTGCCGCCCGCGGCCTGGCTGAGGACCTTGTCGGAGTAGGCGTCGGCGGGCTGGTCGAGCCACTGGACCTTCGTGCCCGGGTACTTCTTCTCGAAGGCGCCGATGACGCCCTCCATGTACGTCGTGAACTTGGGCTTCAGGGCCCAGGTCTGCAGCGTGACCGTGCCCTTCACCTCACCCGTGGCCGCCGCGGTCGGGGCGGGGGCCTGCTGCGGGTCGGCCCCGCCGAGCCCGCAGCCCGAGACGACCATGACGGTGGCCGCCGCCAGTCCCGTCCAGTACCTACGCATGGCGCTCTCCTTGAGTACTAAATCGCTCTAGTTGCGGGACTATTCCCCCGGCTAGACTCATGTGTCAATAGCTGAGATGAACTCGTGAAGGAGCAGTGGTGCGCCGACCGACGATCACCGACATCGCGGAGCGGGTCGGGGTTTCGAAGGGCGCGGTGTCCTTCGCGCTCAACGGACGCCCGGGGGTCGGCGAGGCCACCCGCGCGCGAATCCTGCAGGTCGCGAAGGAGATGAACTGGCGTCCGCACAGCGCCGCGCGGGCCCTGGGCGGGGCCCGCGCGGAGGCCGTGGGCCTGGTCATCGCCCGGCCCGCCAGCACCCTCGGCGTGGAGCCGTTCTTCGCCCAGTTGCTGTCCGGGCTGCAGGCGGGGCTGTCGGCGCAGTCGGCGGCGCTGCACCTGCTGATCGTCGAGGACGTCGAGGCCGAGATGGAGGTCTACCGCGACTGGGCCTCCGCGCACCGGGTGGACGGGTTCGTCATGGTGGACCTCAAGGTCCGCGACCCGCGCATCGAGGTGCTGGAGGAGCTGGGGGTGCCCGCGGTGATCCTGGGCGGTCCCGGCAAGCACGGGAGCCTGTCCAGCGTGTGGGCCGACGACCGCGGGGCGATGCTGTCGGTCGTGGACTACCTGGCCGCGCTCGGCCACGGCAGGGTCGCCCACGTCGCGGGCCTGCCGGAGTTCCGGCACACCCAGCGGCGCACGCGCGCGCTGCGCGACCGCGCCGGGCGGCTCGGCCTGGAGGAGGCGGTGTCGGTGCACACCGACTTCAGCGACTCCGAGGGCGCCGCCGCGACCCGCGCGCTGCTGTCCCGCCCCCGCCGGCCGACGGCCATCGTCTACGACAGCGACGTGATGGCGCTGGCCGGGCTGGGCGTGGCGGGGGAGATGGGGGTGAAGGTGCCGAACGAGCTGTCCATCGTGGCCTTCGACGACTCGGTGCTGACCCGGATCGCGCACCCCGCGATCAGCGCGCTCTCCCGCGACACCTTCGCCTTCGGCAAGCAGCTCGCCGAGGTGATGCTGGAGGTCATCGCCGAACCGGGGCTGCGCCGGGACGTCAAGACGGCGACTCCCCGGCTGGTGGTCCGGGAGAGCACCGCGCCGCCCGGGACTTGGCAGGAGGACTAAAACGCTTTAGGCTCCGCCGGGAGATCGTTCGACCCCCGGAGGACGCGTGCCCCTGTCCGACCCCATCCGCTACGGCGCCAACTACGTGCCCTCGGCCGGCTGGTTCCACAGTTGGCTGGACCTCTCGCTCGACGAGGTCCGCCGCGACTTCGAGGACCTGGCCTCGATCGGCCTGGACCACGTGCGCGTGTTCCCGATCTGGCCGTGGATCCAGCCCAACCGGGCGATGATCCGGCAGCGCGGCGTGGACGACCTGCTGGCGCTGATCGACGTCGCCGCCGAGTTCGGCCTGTCCGTCGCGGTGGACCTGCTCCAGGGGCACCTGTCCAGCTTCGACTTCCTGCCGTCGTGGGTGCTCACCTGGCACCGGCGGAGCCTGTTCACCGACCGCGACGTGCGCGACGGCATCGCCGCGTACGCCGACCGGCTCGCCCGCGCCGTCGCCACCCGCGACAACGTGTTCGCCGTCACGCTCGGCAACGAGGTCAACAACCTCTACCCGAGCAACCCCACCACGCCCGAGGCGTCCACGGCCTGGGCCGCCGAGCTGGTCGACGTCGTGCGCTCGGCCGCGCCCGGCCTGCTCGCCCTCCACTCGCTGTACGACGCCACGTGGTACGACCCGGAACACCCGTTCCATCCCGCCGACAACGTGGACCTCGGCGACCTGACCACGGTCCACTCCTGGGTGTTCAACGGCGTCTCCGCGATCGACGGCCCGCTCGGCCCGGCCACCGTCGGCCACGCCGACTACCTCGTCGAACTGGCCGCGGCCACCTCGCTCGACCCGGCCCGGCCCGTCTGGCTGCAGGAGATCGGCGTGCCCCTGCCCGACGTGCCCGAGGCCCACGCCGCCGAGTTCGTCCGCCGCACGCTCGACGCGGTGACCGCCAACCCCGCCCTGTGGGGCGTCACCTGGTGGTGCTCCCACGACCTGGAACGTTCCCTCACCGACTTCCCGGAGCGGGAGTACGACCTGGGCCTGTTCACCGTGGACCACCACCCCAAGCCCGCGGCCAAGGAACTGGCGGCGATCATCGGCGAGCGCCGCCGCCGTACCGAGGGGAGGCGCCCCGCCCTGCGGTGCGAGGTGGACCTGCGGACCGAGCCCGGCCGCCGGGCCGAGGTCGCGCCCGGCAGCGCCTTCCACACCGAATGGGTCCGGCTGCGCCAGACCGGACCAGTGGCCATCGTCGCCGGCGACCGCGCCGCCGACCCGGGCCACCTCACGACTCGGGGGATCGACACCGTCCTCACTCACGAATGAGAGAGCCCAGATGCGACGCCGCGTGTTACCCGCCCTGTGCGGGGCCCTGATCGCCACGGCCCTCGCCGTCCAGCCCGCCCTGGCCGGCCCCACATCCCCGCCCACCTCCTCACCCGCCGGCCCGTCCCCCTCGGCCGCCCCGTCCGCTCCGTCCACCCCGGCGGCGCCGGACCGGTCGGGCCGCGCGGCGGTGCGGGCGGCGGGCGGCCAGCCCTACGCCTCCTACTGGCACCCGAACACGATCCTGAACTGGGACCCGGCGACGGATCCGGACGCGCGGTTCAACCGTTCACGGGTGCCGCTGCGGTCCCGCGCCTCCGACCCCGCGCTCAAGGCCAACCCGAACGCGCGCGCCGGCGAGGGCAAGGTCGCCTCGCTGGTGTCGTTCGGGCCCACCTCCGGCAACCCGTCGCAGGGCTCCCTCGACCCCAACTACTACGCCTTCACCTACTGGCAGTACATCGACACCCTGGTCTTCTGGGGCGGTTCGGCGAGCGAGGGCCTCATCCTCGCCCCCAACGCGACGGTGATCGACGCCGCGCACCGCAACGGGGTCAAGGTCTACGGCACGGTCTTCTTCCCGCCCACGGCGTACGGCGGGCAGATCCAGTGGGTGCGCGACTTCGCGCAGAAGTCCGGCTCGAACTACCCGGTCGCTGACAAACTGGTGCAGGTGGCCCAGCACTACGGGTTCGACGGCTGGTTCATCAACCAGGAGACCGCGGGCGGCGACGCCGCCCTGGCGACCGAGATCCGCTCGCTGATGAAGTACGCCCGGGCCAAGGGTCAGACCGAGTTCATGTGGTACGACGCGATGACCGAGAGCGGCTCGGTGAGCTGGCAGGACGCGCTCACCACGGCGAACGACGCCTTCCTGAGCGACCCCGCCCGGGTGTCCGACTCGATGTTCCTGGACTTCGGCTGGGGCGCGGGCGACCTGCGGTCGTCGCGCGACCTGGCCCGCTCCCTCGGCCGGGACGAGCACGAGCTGTACGCGGGCATCGACACCGAGGCGAACGGCTACAACACCGGGGTGAGCTGGGACGCGGTGTTCCCCGCCGGTCAGCCGCACGTCACCTCGCTGGGCATCTACCGGCCCGAGTGGACCTGGAAGTCCTCCTCGGGGCCGGCCGACTTCCGCACCCGCGACTCCCGATACTGGGTGGGCGCGAACGCCGACCCGTCCGACACCGCGACCTCCTCGTCCTGGAAGGGCCTGGCGCACTACGTCGCCGAGTCCACGGCCGTGACCGCGAAGCCGTTCGTCACCGGGTTCAACACCGGGCACGGCGACTTCTACAACGTCGGCGGGGCCCGCGTGCGCACCGGCGGCTGGAACAACCTGTCGGTGCAGGACGTACCCCCCACCTACCGGTGGATGGTGAGCTCCACCGGGACCCGGCTCACGCCGTCCATCGACTACGGCGACGCGTACGAGGGCGGCTCCTCGCTGCGGCTCACCGGGAACCTCGACGCGGCCAACACCGTGCGGCTCTACCAGACGAAGCTGCCGGTGACGGCCGACACCAAGCTGTCCGTCGTGGTCAAGACGCCCGCCGCGGGCCCGACCCGCCTGAAGGCGGCCGTCGCGTTCACCGACGCGCCGGACACCTTCACCACGTTCGACCTGGGGTCCACGGGCGGCACCGGCTGGGAGCGGAAGACGCTGGAGCTGTCGGCGCACGCCGGCAGGACCATCGCCCAGCTCGGCCTGCGCGCCGAGGGCTCCGCCGCCTCGTACGACATCCGGGTCGGGCAGCTCGCCGTGTACGACGGAGCCGTGGACGCGCCCGCCGCGCCCTCCGGCCTCCAGGTGCTCGGCGCGACCGACGTGTCCCCCTCGCGCAAGTCGCTCCGCCTGGCCTGGACCGCCGCCGGCTCCGGATCCGGCCAGGTCCACCACTACGACCTCTACCGCCGCAACGCCGACAGCTCCCGGACGTACCTGGGCGCGACCCCGAACGACGCCTACTTCGTGCCGCAGCTCGACCGGGCCGGCGCGGAGACCAGCACGACGATCGAGGTCGAGGCCGTCTCCACCGAGTACGGCCGGTCGGCCGCCGCGACCGCGACGGTCGCCTGGTCGGGTGAGCCGGGGGAGGAGAACCGCGCGCTCGGCCGTCCGGCGACCGCCTCCGGGCAGTGCAACGCGGACGAGGGCCCGGCCAAGGCCGTGAACGGCAGCGTCACCGGCGGGAACTCCGACAAGTGGTGCACGCTCACCGCGGACAGATGGCTGGAGGTGGACCTCGGCGAGGCCCGCTCCCTGACCCGGTTCGTGGTCCGGCACGCGCAGGCCGGCGGGGAGAGCGCGGCGTTCAACACCCGGGACTTCACGGTCCAGGTGCGCTCCGCCGCCTCGGAGGAGTGGAGGACCGCGGTGACCGTCACCGGCAACACCGCGGCCACCACCACCCACCCGGTCACCCTCACCGCCCGCCACGTCAGGCTGTCCATCACCAGACCGACCCAGAACACCGACCCCGCCGCCCGGATCTACGAGTTCGAGGCGTGGGGGAAGTAGCGCGGTAACGTGCCCCACCAGGCCGGTCGCGCCGCCGGGAACCCGGCGGCGCGGCCGGCCGCCGACCACGTGGGTCACCGACCCGCAGAGAGGAATCCCGTGTCAGTCACCATCGTCTCCGTGGAGTCCACGGACCTGTTCGCGGGCACCGAGGACGCCCCGCGCCAGGTGCTGCGCGTGACGCTCGACGGCCCGCCCGCGCGGGTCGCCGTCACCGGCCCCGGCGTGGCGGGCGAGGCCGAGGGCTCCGGCGAGGTCGAGGTCCCGCTGGAGATCGCCGACCCGGTCCCGGGGGCCGAACTGCCGGTCGTGGTGACGGCGGGCGACGCGCGCGCCGAAGGCGTGGTCGTCGTGGCCGAGCCCGGCTGGACGATGTTCATGGTCTCGCACTTCCACTACGACCCGGTGTGGTGGAACACACAGGCGGCGTACACCTCGCCCTGGGAACTGCTGTCCGGGGACGCCACCACCCGGCCGCTGTGGGAGCGCAACGGCTTCGCGCTGGTGGACGCGCATCTGGACCTGGCGCTGCGCGACCCGGTCTACAAGTTCGTGCTGGCCGAGATCGACTATCTCAAGCCGTACTTCGACGTGCACCCCGAGCGCCGCGCCGACCTGCGGCTGCTGATGGAGCGCGGGCAGGTCGAGCTGGTCGGCGGGACCTACAACGAGCCCAACACCAACCTGACCGGGGCCGAGACCACGATCCGGAACATCGTGTACGGCATCGGCTACCAGCGCGACATCCTGGGCGGGGAGCCGGCGACGGCGTGGCAGCTCGACGCGTTCGGGCACGACCCGCAGTTCCCCGGATACCTCGCGGCGGCCGGGCTGACCGGGAGCGCCTGGGCGCGCGGGCCGTTCCACCAGTGGGGGCCGATCCAGAAGAACTTCCGCGAGGCCAAGGACGACGCGACGGTCATGCAGTTCCCGAGCGAGTTCGAGTGGATCTCCCCCTCGGGGCTCGGGGTGCTGACGCACTTCATGCCGCACCACTACTCGGCGGGCTGGTGGATGGACTCCTCCGCCGACCTGGCCACCGCCGAGAAGGCCGTGTACGAGCTGTACCGCAAGCTCAAGCCGGTCGGGGCGACGAGGAACCTGCTGCTGCCCGTGGGCACCGACTACACCCCGCCGAACAAATGGGTCACCGAGATCCACCGCTCCTGGAACGCCCGCTACGTCTGGCCGCGCTTCGTCTGCGCCACCCCGCGCGACTTCCTCGACGCGGTCCGGGCCGAGCTGGCGGCCTCCGGGCGGCGGCCCAGCCCGCAGACCCGGGACATGAACCCGATCTACACGGGCAAGGACGTCTCCTACATCGACACCAAGCAGGCGCAGCGGGCGGGCGAGGTGGCCGCCGTGGACGCGGAGAAGCTCGCCACCCTCGCCGCGCTCGAAGGGCTCGGGAGCTACCCCGAGGCCGCCCTGGACAAGGCCTGGCGGCAGCTCGCGTACGGCGCGCACCACGACGCGATCACCGGGAGCGAGTCCGACCAGGTCTACCTGGACCTGCTGTCCGGCTGGCGCGAGGCGTACGACCTGGCGGCCGCCGTACTGGACGCCTCGCTCGGGTCGCTCGTCGCCCGGGTGGACACCACCGGCGAGGGCGTCGCGGTCGTCGTCGCGAACACGCTGTCCTTCGACCGGTCGGCGCCGGTGGCCGTACGGCTGCCCGCCGGGCTCGACGGCGGCCGGGTGCTCGACGACGCCGGCGCGGAGGTGCCGTGCGTCGTCGACCGGGGGACCCTGCGGTTCCTGGCCGAGGACGTGCCCGCCACCGGCTGGCGCACCTGGCGGCTGCTGCCCGGCCCGTCGGGCGCGGGACCCGCGTGGACTCCCGCCGTCGGCGTGACGGTCGAGAACGCCCGCTACCGCGTCACCGCCGACCCCGAGCGCGGCGGCGGCCTGTCCGGGGTTTTCGACAAGAAGGCGGGGCGCGAGCTGATCCGGGAGGGATGCGTCGGCAACGAGCTGCGCGTCTACGAGGAGTATCCGGCCCACCCCGACTTCGGCGAGGGCCCCTGGCACCTGGTGCCCAAGGGCCCGGTCGTCGGCGCGGCGCAGGGCGCGGCCCGGGTGCGCCGCGAGACCTGCCCGCTCGGCGAGCGTCTGGTGATCACCGGGACGGTGGACGGCATCGGCTACGAACAGACCGTCACGCTCTGGGACGGCGTGGACCGGGTGGACCTCGGCACCCGCGTCCTCGACTACAGCGGGGCGGACCGGCTGCTGCGGCTGAGCTTCCCCGCCGACCTCCCCGGCGCGCTCCCGGTGAGCGAGGTGGCCGGGGCCGTGGTCGGGCGCGGGTTCGCCCTGCCCGACGTGGACGCCGCCGAGGCGCCGTGGACCCTCGACAACCCCGCCAACACCTGGTTCGGCCTGGGCTCCACCGCCCGCGTCACGCTCACCGGCCCCGACGGCCGCTCCTCGGGGGACCGGGCGCTCGGGGTCGCCGAGGTGGTCGTGCCCGCGCTGGAGGACGCCGCCGGCGTCCGCGACCTGCTCGTCGCGCTGGTCCGGGCCGGGGTCACCGCGACCACGGCGAGCGCCGACTGGTCCCGGTACGGCTGGCTCGACGTGGACTCCAACCTCCCCGACTTCCGGATCATGATCGGCGGGCCGGAGGAGAACGACGCGGTGCGCGAGCTGCTGGAGAGCGCCGGGGCGGCCTACGCCGAGACCCTGGAGCGGGACGGCCGCGTCTGGGTGCCGGCCGCGCGGCCGCTGCGCGAGGTCTGGCGGCCCAACGCCGACCTGCGCGACCTGCGCGCGCTGCCCGCCCTGGTCACCACCGACCCCGCGGCGCTGACCGCCGACCTCGCCGACGCCCGCGTGAGCGTCGCCTGCCCGGGGGAGATCCCGGAGTCCGAGCTGCTCACCGACCACACCGTCGCGCTGCTCACCTACGGCCTGCCGGGCTTCGCCGTCGATCCGGCCGGGACGCTGCACCTGTCGCTGATGCGCTCGTGCACCGGCTGGCCGTCCGGTGTGTGGATCGACCCGCCTCGCCGTACGCTGCCCGACGGCGCGGGCTTCCAGCTCATGCACTGGACCCACGAGTTCCGCTACGCGCTGGTCTCCGGCGAGGGCGACTGGCGCACGCTGACGCTGCCCGCCCAGGGGCAGGAGTTCAACCACCCGCTGTACGCCGTGGTCGCCGAGTCGCACCCGGGCCCGCTGCCGCCGGCCCGGTCGTACCTGCGGGTCCAGCCCGCCCGCGAGGTGCTGGTCGGCACCCTCAAGCCGGCCGGCAACCCGACCGCGCACGGATCGGCCGCCGCTCCGGACCCGGCGTCCGGCGTGACCGTCCGCCTGATGGAGTCCACCGGCCACGGCCGCGACGCCACCCTCTCCGGCGCGCTCGCCCTCACCGAGGCCTACCGCGCCGACCTGCTCGAACGCCGGGGCGGACCCGTCCCGGGCGCCATCGCGCTGACCGGCGCCGAGGTCGCCACCGTGATCGCCGTACCCGGCCTGCCGTCGTACGACGCCGCCGCCGCGGGCGTGCCGCCGCACGGCGGGGCGGTGCTGGGGCCGGCGGCCGAGGCGGCGCAGCCGGTGCACTCGCGGTACTGGCTGCACAACCGGGGGCCGGCGCCGATGGGGTATCTGCCGGTGAGCGTCGCGGCCGCACCGGGGCTCGTGCGGACCGGTGGGGAGCCGGCCGAGGTGTCGGTGGTGCTCTCCTCGCACCTGCTCGACGCCGACGTGGAGGGGGCCGTGGAGATCCTCGCCCCCGAGGGCTGGACGGCGAGCCTGACGCGGCGGCCGTACCGGCTGGCGGCGGGCGGGCACCTGCGGTTCCCGGTGACGGTCACCCCGCCGGAGGGCGTGGAGCCGGGGATGTACTTCGCCGCCGCCCGGCTCGAGCACGCCGGCCAGACCGTCGAGGACGTGGTCACGATCGCGGTCGGCGACCTGCCCGGCGTGCTGCCCGTGCCCGGCGACGTCCCCGAGGACTGGGCGGCCGCGCAGGGCAGCAAGGACAACCCCGGCCGCGACACCGGCCTGTCGGTGGAGGTGACCGCGCGGTCGGTGCGCGTCGCCCCCGGCGGCCGGGCCGTGCTGGGGCTCACGCTGCGCAACCGCACCCGCGGCGAGATCCGCGGCGAGCTGCAGCTCGTCTCGCCCTGGGGCACCTGGGACCTGGTCGCCGACCCGGTCCGCGGGTTCGCCCTCGCGGCGGGGGAGAGCGCCACCGCCGAGTTCGAGGTGGCCGCGCCGCGCGACGCCGCCCCCGGCTCCTCCTGGGCCCTGGTCAAGGTCATGTGGTACGGCCGCTGCCAGTACGCCCCGACCGTCGAGCTGGTGGTGGCCCCGTGACGGGCGGTCACCACGGGCACGGGCATCCGGTCCCCGGGTACGCACCCGTCACCGGGGAGCCGGCCGCGCCCGGCGTGGGTCCGGTGCTCGGCTGGCTCGACGGCGCCCCCCTCCCACGCGCCGAGCTGGACCGGCGGCTCGGCGCCCTGCGGGCCGGGCCCCGGTCCACGGCGCTCCCCGCGCCGGGCACGGCCGAGGACCGGCAGCTCACGCGCTGGGTGGCCCAGGTCGTGCTGACCGAGGAGCTGTGCGCCGCCGAGGCCGCCGCGCGCGGGCTCGACCCCGGGGACGCCCCGCCGGTCCGGCTCGACCAGCGGGCCGCCGTCGAGCTGGGCTCCATCGCCGCGGCGGCGTACGAGGGCAGCGCGGCCGTCCGCGCCGTGTACGAGGCCGTCACCGCCGGCGTCGCCGTCGCCCCGGCGGAGGCGGCCGCCTACCGGGAGTCCACCGCGCGGCCGCCCGCCGGGCCGGTCTGGCGGCTGCGCACGCCGGGCGGCGAGTTCGACGCCGAGCCGGGTTCGCTGCCGGCGGACCTGGCCGGGGCGCTGGGCTCCGCCGTACCGGGCCAGACCGTGACGGCCGGTCCCTGGACCGCCACCCTCCTCGCCCGCCGCGGGCCGGAGCCGGACCCGCCCGGCCCTGCGGACGGCCTCCTCGACGCCGCGCGCCGGCTGGCGTTCGTGCGGTGGCTCGACCACGCGCGCGCTCACCGGCTGCGGCTGGTGCCGGGACTGGAGCACCCCGGTGACCCCGCCCAGCCCGACAACCACCACCGCCACTGACGGAGAACCCCCGTGACCCATGCCCTGGCCGTCGACATCGGCGGCACCAAGATCGCCGCCGCGCTCGTCGATCCCCGCGGCGCCGTCTCGCACCGCTGGACCCGTCCCACGCCGCGCACCGACGACCCCGAGGAGGTGTTCCGGACGGTGGCGCGGCTCGCCGCGCGCGTCGTGGCCACCGCCGGGGACATCGCGCGGAAGGCGCCGCTCGGCGTCGGCTCGGCCGGTCCGCTGGACCCGCGCGCCGGCACCGTGAGCCCGGTCAACATCCCCGCCTGGCGCGCGTTCCCGCTCGTGGACCGGCTCGCCGAGTCGCTCGACCGGCCCGTGGTGCTGGCCGGGGACGGGCACTGCTTCGCGCTCGGCGAGCACTTCGCCGGGGCCGGCGCCGGGTCTCGTGCGCTGCTCGGCGTGGTCGTCTCCACGGGCGTCGGCGGCGGCCTGGTGCTGGACGGCGCGCCCCGGTTCGGGCCCTCGGGGAACTCCGGGCACGTCGGCCACATGATCGTCGATCCCGGGGGCGAGCCGTGCGCGTGCGGCTCGCGCGGCTGCGTCGAGACGTACGCCTCCGGGCCGGGCATGGTGCGCTGGGCGCGCGGTCAGGGGTGGCGGGCCGGGGAGCCGGAGGCCGACGCCGCCGTGCTGGCCGCCGACGCCCGCGAGGGCCTGCCGGTCGCCACCGACGCGTTCGACCGCGCCGCCCGCGCCCTGGCCGGGGCGCTGCTGTCCACCGCGGCCGTCGTCGACCTCGACCTCGTCGTGGTCGGGGGTGGCGTCGCCCGCTCCGGGGACGTGCTGTTCGCCCCGCTGCGCACCTGGTCCGAACGGCTGGCCGGGCTGGACTTCCTGCGGCGCGTACGGCTCCGCCCGTCCGCGCTCGGCGGCGACGCCGGGCTGGTCGGGGCCGCCGCGCTGACCCGGCGGCCCGTCCCGGCGGCGGGAGCGGTGGCGTGAGCGCCCTGCCGCCCGGGGCCTACCGGCTCGACGGGACCGTGCGCACATACGCCTGGGGATCCCGCAGCGCGATCGCCGGGATCCAGGGCCGCCCCGTGCCGAGCCCGGAACCCGAGGCCGAGCTGTGGCTGGGCGCGCACCCCGGTGCCCCGTCCCGGATCGGCGGCCGGCCGCTGGACGAGATCGTCGCCGCTGATCCCCGGGGCGTCCTGGGGCCCGCCGTCGCCGCCGAGTTCGGGCCGCGCCTGCCGTACCTGATGAAGCTGCTGGCGGCCGAGGAGCCGCTGTCGCTGCAGGCCCACCCGGACGCGGGGCACGCGCGCGCGGCCTTCGCGGCCGAGGAGGCGGCAGGACTGCCCCCGGAGCTGCGCAACTACCGCGACCCCCACCACAAGCCCGAGCTGCTCCTGGCCATGGGGGACTTCGAGGCGCTGTGCGGCTTCCGCGCCCCCGAGGCGGCGGCGGACCTGCTCGACCGGATCGACGTCCCCGCGCTGCGGCCCGTCGCCGCCCTCCTGCGCGGCCCCGAGGGCCTGCGCGAGGCGTTCACCGCGGCCCTGACCCTCTCCCCGGCGGCCCGCGCCGCCCTGGTCGCCGAGGTCGCGGCCGCGTGCGCCAAGCTCGGCGACGTGGACCCGGCCTACGAGGTCGCCGCCCGCCTGGCCGTCCACTACCCCGGTGACGCGGGTGTGATCGTCTCCCTCCTGCTCAATCACGTACGGCTCGTGCCTGGCCAGGCCATCTGGATGCCCGCCGGGAACCCGCACGCCTACCTGCGCGGCGTGGGGGTCGAGGTGATGGCCTCCGGCGACAACGTGCTGCGCGGCGGCCTCACCCCCAAGCGCGTGGACGTCCCCGAGCTCCTCCGGGTGGTCCGCTTCGAACCCCTGGAGACGCCGGTCATCTCCCCGGAGCCGGTCGCCCCCGGCGTCGTCCGCTGGTCGCCCCCGGTCCGCGAGTTCGAGCTGACCCGCGCGACCCTGACCTTGGAGACCCCGCGGGCCGAGCTGGTCTCGGACGGTCCCCGCGTCCTCCTCTGCGTGTCCGGCGCCATCACCGCCGGCCGGGGCGAGCATGCCCTGACCCTCACCGCCGGCACCGCCGCCTTCGTCCCCGCCGGCGTCCCCACCCTCCCCCTCGCCGGCCGCGGCGAGCTCTACCAGTCCGCCCCCGCCCCGCCCGCCTGACCTCAGCAGCTCCATCGGTCCGGGGGCGCGCACGCCCTCGCGCAGGGTGCTCAGGGAGCCTTCGACGGGGGCGCGCTGCGGGCCTCGGCGACCAGCTCGGCGACGACCTCCGGGGTGACGCCGATGCCGAAGGTGGCGAACTTCGCCAGCGGGACGCCGCGGGCCAGGGCGAGCAGCATCGAGTCGCCGGCGGACAGCGCGGACAGGCCGGCCATCCGCTGGATCCGCTCGCCGAGCACCCTGGCGCCGACGGGGTGGTCCAGCCACTCGCCCAGCGTGGACATCGGCCCGAGCTCGTCGACCAGCCCGTCCCCGGGAGTGGACACCTCGGCGCGCAGGCGGATGTCGCGCGAGGAGGCCCCCACCTCGACGGTGAAGCGCCCCGGGTCGATCCGCCAGCCGTGCCGGGAGGGCGACCAGCGGGCGACGTCCCGGCCGGTCAGCTCGAAGGAGATCCGGCGCGACTCGCCGGGCTCCAGCCCGGCTCTGGCGAACCCGCGCAGCTCGTGCCTGGGCCGGGAGGGGGTCTCCTCGGCGAAGGCCACGTAGAGCTGCACCACCTCGTGGGCGAACCTGCCGCCGGTGTTGGTGACGGTGGCCCGCACCGTCCAGGCGTTGTCGCCGGTCGAGGTCACGTCGAGGTCGGTGTAGGAGAAGCGGGTGTAGCTCAGGCCGTGGCCGAAGGGGTAGGCCACGGGGACGTCGAGCGTGTCGTAGTGGCGGTATCCGACGTAGCGGCCCTCGCCGTAGACCACGTGCCCGTCCTGGCCGGGGAAGTGCAGGTGGGCGGGGGTGTCGGCGAGGCTGAGCGGGATGGTCTCGGTGAGCCGCCCGCCCGGGCTGTGCAGCCCGAAGATCAGGTCGGCCAGAGCGGACCCGGCGGCCTGGCCGGGCAGCCAGCCCTCCAGGATCGCGGGCACCGCGTCCTGCCACCGCGCCACCGTGACGACGCCGCCGTTGGCCAGCACCACCGCGACCCGGGAGCAGGCCGCCGACACCGCGCGCAGCAGGGCGATCTGGTCGGCCGAAAGTTCGAGCGTGGTCCGGTCGAAGCCCTCGGACTCGGCCGCCGCCGGCAGGCCGAGGAACACCAGCGCCGTATCGGCCTGGGCCGTGGCCGCCACGGCCTCCGCCACCAGGGCGGCGTCCGGTGCCCCGTCCAGGGTGAAGCCCGGGGCGAAGGAGAGCGTGGTGCCGGGGCCGGCGGCGGCGCGCAGCGCGTCCCAGGGAGTGTCCAGGCGGGTGGGCACGACGTGCGAGCTGCCGTGGCCCTGGTATCGGGGGGTGCGCGCGAACTCGCCGATGACGGCGATCCGCTGGGAGGCGGCCGGGTCCAGCGGCAGCAGGTCACCGTCGTTCTTCAGCAGGACGGTCCCGGCCCGGGCGGCCTCACGGCACAGCTCGTGATGGGCGTCCACGTCCCAGCCGTCGAAGCGCCGCGCGCCCTCGACCCGGTGCCCCAGCCGGATGACACGCTCGGCCGCCGCGGTGACCGCCGACTCCTCCAGGTGCCCGGCGCGGACCGCCGCGACGATCCGCTCGTCGGTGCCGGTCGGCGGCATCTCCAGGTCGAGGCCGGCGGCCAGGGCCGCGACCCGGTCGTTGACGGCGCCCCAGTCGGACACCACCAGGCCGTCGAAGCCCCATTCCTCCCGCAGCACCTCGGTGAGCAGCCAGCGGTTCTCACTGGCGTAGACTCCGTTGATCTTGTTGTAGGCCGACATCACGGCGTACGGCGCGGCCTCGCGCACGATCCGTTCGAAGGCGGGCAGGTAGATCTCGCGCAACGTCTGCTCGTCGACGTCGGCGCTCACCCGCATCCGGTCCGTCTCCTGGTTGTTGACCGCGAAGTGCTTGACGCACGCCCCGAGCCCCGACGACTGGATCCCGGTGACCACGGCCGCGCCCATCACCCCGCTGACCAGCGGGTCCTCGGAGAAATACTCGAAGTTGCGGCCGCACAGCGGTGAGCGCTTGATGTTCACGCCGGGGCCCAGCACGACGTCGGCACCCAGCGCGGACGCCTCCCTGGCCAGGGCCGCGCCCACCCGCCGCGCCAGTTCCGGATCCCAGGACGAGCCGAGGGCGACGGCCGGCGGGAAGCACGTGGCGGGAAGGCTGCGGCCCAGCCCGAGCGCGTCGCCCGCCGCGGGGTCCTGCCGCCGGATGCCGTGCGGGCCGTCGGTCAGGGTGACCGCACGGACCCGCCCGCCGATCGCGGTGGTCTGCCAGGTGCTGCTCCCGGAGGTCAGCGACGCCTTCTCGACGAGGGTGAGGTCGTTGGGTTCACGGAGGTTCATGTGGCGGCCCCTGGGTTCGGGATGGATGCGGGGGAGGGCTCCGGGGCGGGGCCGGAGCGGTGGTCGGAGTGGGGTGGCGCGCCGCTGAGGTCCAGGTCGAGCCGGGCGAAGAAGGCCACCACCGCCGCGTGCATGTCGACCGCGCCGGGGTCGAGCAGCCACTGGGTCTGCAGCCCGTCCATCACGGCGAGGAGCATCTGGGCGGCTAGGTCCGGGTCGTAGCCGGCCGGGGGGTCGGTGCGGGCGGCCAGCGCCGCGAAGGCCGCGCCGATCTGGCCGCGCATGACCCGGTAGCGCTCGACGAAGTAACCGTGCGCGGGGTGGGCGGGGTCGGTCGCCTCGGTCGAGATCTTGGCGTACAGGCCGACCAGGCCGGGGGTCCGCATGTTGCGGTGGACGATGCTCACCACCCGCCCCAGGAAGTCCTCCGGGCTGGTCCCGGGATCGGCCTGGAACAGCACCTTGGCGTCCTCCCGGTCGCGGTGGCTCAGCACCTCGATGAGCAGCGACTCCTTGCCGGGGAAGTGGTGGAGCAGCCCCGCGTGCGTGAGACCGGCGTGTGTGGCGATGTCGCGCAGCGAGACGGCGTGGAATCCGGAGGCGGAGAACAGCTCTGCCGCGGCGTCGAGGATGCGGGCGCGCGTGCGCTCGCCCTTCGACGGCCGCACGGCTGGGGCCTGGGTCTGGTCGCTCACGTACGTCTCTCCTGGGGTGCGGCTCGGGGCGCCCCGATCAGGGCCGTTGTCCACGGTACGGCGTCGCCACCCCGCCTCCGGGGAGGCAGAACCTACCACGTGGTAAGTTCCGGCTCAGCAAAACCTACCACGTGGTTAGTTCCGTGTGTATGCTCCCCGACATTCCCAGCGGATCCCCCCTTTCGATTTCCAGGGCCTCTTGCTGTTCGACCGCGGCGGCAAGATCACCCCGGCCCTGCGCGACCCCTGGGTCCGCCAGGCACTCAACCATGCCCTGGACCGCAGGACCATGCTCAGCGCCCTGCGGCTGTAGCGGGCGCGGCGGCGGCCTGGCTCCGGTCGCGGCCGTGCGCGCGGACGCGGTGATCGGGGCGAGCCCGATGTCAGTCGTCGATGGCCTGGTAGAGCGTGGCCCAGAAGTCGTGGATGAGCCGCGGCGAATCCAGGGTGGACATGCCGACCTGGGTGAGCAGGATTCCGGTGAGCTGGTTGTCCGGGTCGGCGTAGGCCGAGGTGCCGCTGCCGCCGTCCCAGCCGAACTGGCCGATGGGGGCGTAGTCGCCGCGGTGGGTGCGCACCGCCATCCCGAAGCCCCAGCCGCCGTGCTGCCCCTGGCCGACCGTGATGTGGGCGATGTTCCTGTACATGGCGTCCCGGGCAGCTTGTTGCCCGGGCGTGAGGCGGTTGGTGGTCATCAGCTCGACGGCGGGCCTGGACAGGATCCGTTCGCCGCCGTGCGTCCCGCCATTGAGCAGCATCCGGAAGTAGGCGTGGTAGTCGTCGACGGTGGAGACCAGCCCACCGCCGCCGCCCTGGAACGCCGGAGGCCGGCTGACCCTTCCCCCCGCCGCCTCGTCCCACACGTGGAACTCTCCGCTCTGCGGGTCGGGTCCGTAGAGGGGCGGCAGCCGGTCGATCTTGCCGGCGGGCACGTGGAAGGCGGTGTCCCTCATCCCCAGCGGATCGAGGACGCGTTCGCGCAGGAACGTCTCCAGCGGCCGGCCCGTGACCCTGGCGACGAGCACGCCGACCACCTCGTTGCTGAGGTCGTACTGCCACCGTTCTCCGGGCTGGTACGACAGCGGCAGCTCGCCGAGGCGGCGCATCCACTCGTCCGGGTCGGGCGCCGGCCCGGACGCCACGCTGTAGTCGGTCCGCTCGAAGGTCGCTGCCCTGATCGGGGAGTCCAGCAACGCGAAATCCACTCCGAGCCCGAACGTGGAGGTCAGCAGGTCCCGTACGATGATCGGCCGCCGCGCCGGCACGGTGTCGTCCAGCGGGCCGTCGGGCCGCTTCAGCACCTGGCGGTCGGCGAGTTCGGGCAGCCACGGATCCACCGGGTCGTCCAGCCGCAGCCGGCACTCATCGAGCAGGACCATCGCCGCCGCCATCGTGACCGGCTTGGACGTGGACGCCATCCGGAAGATGGTGTCCCGGCGCATCGGCGCGCCACCGTCATGGCGCATCGTCCCGAGCGCTTCGACATGCGTCTGACCGCCCCGGCCGACCAGGGCGACCAGCCCGGGGATCTTCCCGGACTCGACATGCCGTGCCAGCACCTCACGCAGTCTGCGCAGCCCCGCTTCGGAGAAGCCGCTGCTGCTTTTACCCATCATGAATGGTCATTCCTTATCTCGCGACAGTAGGTGCCGGCGCGGCTCGAAAACCAACGGCGGCCCTGGTGGCTCGGCCCCTTCGAGGCGGCCATGCGATGAGCCTGCACCCTGACCCAAGGTCAAGGTCAATTCCTGTCGCGACCAGCCGCAACAGATGCGCGCTACCCTCGCCCCTGTGATTGCTCGCAACCCATACCTCAAGGTGAGCGCGGAGGTCGCCGGCGACCACGGCTCGATCCCGCGCGAGGACTTCGGTGCCGTCACCGACGCGGTTCGCAAGACCGCAGCCGCCGACGGTCCGGAGGTGCGCTGAGCCGATGGCAGACGGGCTCACGATCGGTCAGGCTGCGACGTTCGTCGGCGTCACGATCAAGACCGTGCGGCACTATCACCGGCTCGGCCTGGTCGCCGAGCCGGAACGCGACGGTTCCGGCTACCGGCGTTACCGGTCGGCCGACCTGCTCCGGCTGGTCCAGGTCCGGACCCTGGCTGGGGCCGGCGTGCCGCTGGCCGAGATCGGTGACCTGCTCGGCGCCGATCCCGAGCGGTTCGCCGCCGCCTTGGACGACGTCCATCGCCGGCTCGGCGAACGGATCGAGGACCTGATCGCGCGCCGCGACACGCTGCACCGGCTCGCCCATGGCGACCGGGTCCTGCTGCCCGAGCGGGCCTGCGCGGTCTTGGACCGACTCGCCGATCTCGGCTTCGGTCCCGAGTACGTGGCCACTCAACGGGAGGCTCTGGTGCTGGCCCGGGCGCTGATTCCGGCGATCTTCGACAGCTTCCTGACCCAGCTCGAACATTCGCTCGACGACCCCGAGTTCGTCGAGCTGACCAAGCGCGGCTTGGATGCGAGGTCCTGGGATCCGGACGACCCGCGGATCGAGAAGCTGGCCTCCGCGCTGGCCGACAGGCTGCTGGCCAACCGTGCGGTGCTGGCGGTGCCGGCCGGGTTCGGGAACCAGTCAGACGCCGCCGCCCGGTACGGACTGGTCAACCACCACCGAGAGAACCAGGAGCCGTCCATCGCCCGGTTGAACGCGCTGGTCGAGGCGGAGCTGCGCGCGGCCGGCATCGACATCCCGCATCAGTGACGGCCGCCCAGCAGGACGGTGCCGAGGCCGAGCAGGGCGCAGACGCCGAGGACGCGCAGCACCGGCCACTTCAGCGCGAAGGTCATGACGAGCGCCGCGAGGGTGATCGCCGAGGCGATCGGACTGATCGTGGGCAGGTCGGGCAGCTGGATGATGAACGGGCCCCAACTCCAGGTGCGGGTGGCGGCGAACAGGGTGTGCTCGGCGAAGTAGACGGCGAGGTTGGCGATGACGCCGACGACGGCGGCGGTGATGCCGGTCAGCGCGGCGCTGATCGCGGCATTGTGGCGCAGCCGCTCGACGTAGGGGGCGCCGAGGAAGATGAACAGGAAGCAGGGCACGAAGGTGACCCAGGTGGTCAGCAGCGCCCCCAGCAGCGCAGCCGCCCATGGGGGGAGGATGCCGGGGTCGCGGTAGGCGCCGAGGAAGGCGACGAACTGCACGACCATGATGAGCGGGCCAGGCGTCGTCTCGGCCAGGGCGAGGCCGCGGACCATCTCGCCGGGACTCAGCCAGGCATAGGTCTCCACCGCGCGCTGGGCGACGAAGGCGAGCACGGCGTAGGCGCCGCCGAAGGTGATCAGCGCGGTGCCGGAGAAGAACAGGCCCTGGGTGGTGAACACGCTGTCGGTTCCGGTGAGCGCCGCGACCGCGGCCACCGGCAGCCACCAGGCGGCCAGCCCGACGGCCAGGATCTTGGCCGCCGAGCGGAGGCTGGGCTGGGCGTGGTGCAGGGCGTCGTCGGGGATCAGCGGCGCCGGCCCGCCGTCCCCGCTGTGTCCGTTGCCCGCCGCGAGAGCGTGCGGGGCGAGCTTGTGCACGCTCCAGCCGACGAGGGCGGCCGCGGCGATGACGATCGGGAACGGCACTCCGAGCAGGGCGAGCGCGGCGAAGGCGGCCACCGCCACGGCGACGAAGATCGGATGGGTCAGGGAGCGCTTGGCGACCCGGATGACGGCCTGGGCGACGATGGCCAGCACCGCCGGGGCGATCCCGGCGAACAGCGCGGTCACCACAGCGGTGTCCTGCCACAGGATGTAGACGGCCGACAGCGCCAGCAGCGCGAGCAGGCCGGGCAGCACGAACAGGATGCCGGCGACCAGACCGCCGCGGGTGCCGTTGAGCAGCCAGCCGACGTAGATGGCCAGCTGCTGGGCTTCGGGGCCGGGCAGCAGCATGCAGTAGTTGAGGGCGTGGTTGAAGCGCTGCTGGCCGATCCAGCGTCTGTCTTCCACCAGGGTGCGCTGCATGACGGCGATCTGCCCGGCCGGGCCGCCGAAGGTCTGCAGCGAGATGAGAAACCAGACCCGCACCGCCTGCCGGAACGCGATGACGTCGTGATGGGTCTCGGTGCTCATGCCGGCTCCCGTCCCTGCGGCAGGGCGCGTCGGAAATACTCATACAGCCCGTCGAAGACGGGCCCGGTCGGTTCCAGGCCCCGCTCGTCGTCGCACACCATCGACAGCCCGCGCAGCACCACGTCCAGGCCGGGCGCTTCGGGCGCGTCGGAACGCCCGTCGTCGAGGCCGGTTCCGTGCACGATCCGGGCGAGTTTCCACAGCACCGGATCGGTCAGCTCGTAGCGGCGCGGGATCGCCTCAAAGCTGCAGTCGGGCCCGTGGCGGGACAGCCGCGCGCCGCGCATGTCGGACGGCGTGGCATCGGCCGGAGCCAGGGCCGGGCCACGCCGAGCCGCTCCAGCTTGCGCCAGATCGCGACCCGCGGCGACGACGGCTCCCGCGGGATCTTGTAGGACAGCAGCACCCGCTGACCCCCCTGCCCAGTCATGCAACCATGGTTACACGTCATCGGGGGCGTCGACGGACCGGGGTTGGAGGGCCCGACAGGGAATCGTCCACCGGCCA
This sequence comes from Streptosporangium brasiliense, assembly GCF_030811595.1. Lineage (NCBI taxonomy): Bacteria > Bacillati > Actinomycetota > Actinomycetes > Streptosporangiales > Streptosporangiaceae > Streptosporangium > Streptosporangium brasiliense. The sequence goes on along the minus strand of NZ_JAUSRB010000002.1, from coordinate 6,609,188 downwards.
CCGCATCCTGCACGGCGGCCCGACCGACGGCCAGGCCACCGCCTGATCAACGGCTGCTCTGCCTCTCGTCGTAGCCCCGGGGGTGCCGGGCCGTCACCGACGAGATGCGTGCCCGGCCGTCGCCGATCGCCTACGACCGCATCGACTTCCTGGGCCGCTACGCCTTCACCCGCGCCGACGTCGCCGCCGGGCCGCGGGCCTTCCACGACGGAGGCCTGCCCGCGTGAACGGCGTGCCGCTGGACTGGAAGGGTCAGCGTGCGGGGTGTGCGTGCGCGGCCGCCCGTCCGCTCGGCGGCGCGTCCAGCCGAGCCTCGGCGTGGCCGGCCCCGTCAGCGTGGCCGGCCCGGTCGAGGTGGTCGGCGTGGAACAGCCCTTCGGACAGCAGGCGCCGGACGTGCTCATCGGCGGCGCTGTAGTACACGAACGTGCCCTCGCGACGGCCTTTGACGAGTCCGGCCAGCCGGAGTTTGGCCAGGTGCTGGCTGACCGCGGTGGGGGCGGCGTCGGCGAGCTCGGCCAGGCAGGCGACGTTGGACTCGCCCTGCAGCAGCGCCCACAGGATCTTGATGCGGGTGGGGTCGGACAGCAGACGGAAGGACTCGGCGGCCAGATGCACCTGTTCCTCGTTCGGCATGTCGAAGTCGGGCAGCGAGGTGTGCATGCGGCAAGCCTACCTCGAACCTCACTATATGCGTATCTGCGTGAATGCGCATATAAGATGCTTCGGTGACGACTGATCTGACCACGTTCGACGCCGCCGCGCGCCCGGCGCCACCACCCAGGCCGCTGCACTGGTGGCGCTCGGGAGCGGGCTCGCTGCCGGAGATGCGCTGGGCCCTGGCGGCCACCGCGCTGTTCGCCACCGGCGGCCTGGCCCAGCTCGCCGGCGCACCCGCCTGGCTCTGGTGGGTGCTGTATCTGACCTGTTACGCCGCCGGCGGCTGGGAGCCGGGCCTGGCCGGGCTGAAGGCCCTGCGTGAGAAGACCCTGGACGTCGATCTGCTCATGGTTGTCGCCGCGATCGGCGCGGCGGCGATCGGGCAGGTCTTCGACGGCGCGCTGCTGATCGTCATCTTCGCCACCTCTGGCGCGCTGGAGGCGGTGGCCACCAGGCGTACCGAGGATTCGGTGCGCGGCCTGCTGGACCTGGCGCCCGACCAGGCCGCCCGCCTCACCGCCGCGGGTGAGGAGGAGATCGTGGCCGCCGCCGACCTGCGGGTGGGCGACGTCATCGTGGTACGGCCGGGCGAGCGCATCGGCGCCGACGGGCGCGTGGTGGCCGGGGCCGGCGACGTCGACCAGGCCTCCATCACCGGCGAGAGCCTCCCGGCCGACAAGCAGAGCGGCGATGAGGTGTTCGCCGGGACGCTGAACGGCACCGGCGCGCTGCGCGTCCAGGTCACCCGGCCCGCCGGCGAGACGGTGATCGCCCGGATCGTGGCCATGGTCGAGCAGGCCGGCGCCACCAAGGCCCGCACGCAGCTGTTCATCGAGAAGGTCGAGCAGCGCTATTCGATCGTCATGGTCGCCGCCACCCTCGCCCTGTTCACGCTGCCCCTGCTGTGGGGCACCTCCGTGGAGGACAGCCTGCTGCGGGCGATGACGTTCATGATCGTGGCCTCGCCCTGCGCGGTGGTGCTGGCCACCATGCCGCCGCTGCTGGCCGCGATCGCCACCGCCGGCCGCAACGGCGTGCTGGTCAAGTCCGCCGTGGTGATGGAACAGCTGGCCGACGTCGACCGGGTCGCCTTCGACAAGACCGGAACCCTGACCGAAGGCCGCCCGCACCTGGCCCAGCTGCGCGTCCTGTCCAAGGTCGGGCTCGGCGGGGAGCCCGGCAGCGAGCCCGACGCCGAGCCCGATGTCACGGCCGGGACAGGGGCCGGGCAGGAGGCCGACCGGCTACTCGCGCTGGCGGCCGCGGCCGAGCAGGGGTCGGAACACCCGCTGGGCCGCGCCATCGTCGCCGACGCCCGCCGCAGAGGCCTGCCGCTGCCCGCCGCCACCGGCTTCGCCGCCCTGCCCGGCCGAGGTGTCCGCGCCCTGGTGGCGGGCCGGCTGGTCGAGCTCGGCAGCCCGGCCCGGCTGCTGGAGCAGACCGGGACGGCCGAGACCGAGCAGGACCTCAAGCGTGCCCGCGCCGTGGCGGCCCAGCTCGAAGACGACGGGCTCAGCGCCGTCGTGATGCTCCTGGACGGCCGCAGCGTCGCCGTCTTCGGCCTGGCCGACCGCATCCGCGCGGGCGCCCCCGCGGCCCTCGCGCAGCTGACCAGCCTGACCGGCACGGCCCCGGTCCTGCTGACCGGCGACAACCCCCGAGCGGCAGCCCGCATCGCCGGCCAGGCCGGGATCACCGAGGTGCGGGCCGGGCTGCTGCCGCAGGACAAGGCCAGCGCCGTCCACGAACTGCAGCGGCACGGCACCCGGCTGGCCCTGGTCGGCGACGGCGTCAACGACGCCCCCGCCCTGGCCGGCGCCCACGCCGGAATCGCGATGGGAGGCTCCGGGGCCGACCTCACCCTGCAAGCCGCCGACGCCGTCGTCACCCGCGACGACCTGGCCGCCATCCCCGCGGTCCTCGCCCTGGCCCGCCGCGCCCGCCGCTTGGTGGTCGCCAACCTGGTCATCGCCGCCACCTTCATCGCCGTGCTGGTGGCCTGGGACCTGCTCGGTGAGCTGCCGCTGCCGCTGGGGGTGGCCGGGCACGAGGGCTCCACCGTCATCGTCGGCCTCAACGGCTTGCGTCTGCTGCGTGACGCCGCCTGGAAACGAGCCGCCGCGATCCCGGACGGCCGTCGGTAGGCGCGCTCGGCGCTCTCGACCCGCTCGGCGGCAGAGGCGGCGGCGCGGATCTCGGCGGCGCCGGGCCCCTTGTCCAGGGCACACAGCACCCCAGGGAAGATCCGTCATCGTGCGTCGCGTATCCCGAGAATGTATGTCGCGGTAAGCGCAACGGCACGGTCTTCGTCATGTGACAGATCGGCGAGGGCCCGTGACGCTGTTGTTCCCGGGATACCCGCGAGCGCCTGTGTCAGCCGTCGACGTGCGGACGGTTCAACGGTGCCCTGGGGGAGGTGATCAACGAGCCTGGTGGCGATCTGATCCGCCAACGCGGGACGACTCGCCAGCGCGCTCAGCGCATCGGCGGCATCGACGTCATTCGTCCCCTCGATGACCATGTCGATGAGCGTCGGGACCGCGTCGGCCACTCCACGTGCCCCGAGTGCCAGAGCCGCATACCTGCGGACCACGATGTCGGGGTCTGTGAGGGCGTCCCGCAGCAGCGCGGTCGCCTCACCGTTCGGAATCTCGGCGATGGACTGGACGGCGCGTTTGCGCACCGCTGCTGCTGGGGAGCCGAGGCCCTCGGCCAGCAGCGCCAATCCGTCATCGCCCGATCGCGCCAGAGCCCATCGAAGGGCTCCGGCGACGTTCGGGTCCGTCTCGCTCAACACTGCCTCGACCAGAGCCTCCACCGGCACCGGAACCTCTTCGAGGGAGGACAGGGCCGCGCGCTGGCGCTTGCCGGCGCTCTCCGACCCCAGAGCATGCAGGAGGGCGACGATCTGGAGGACGTCCTCCCAGTCGGCGGGTTCCGCGGCGCCGATCCGACGCAGTCGGGTGAGCAGCTCCGTCTCAGCCGCGATGCGTTCTCGCGTCTGGCGGATGAGGTCGTCGACGAGCTCCGAGGGCGTGAAGCCGGGATCATCCAGCGCGCGCCCGACGTCACGCAGCGACAGCCCCAAGGACCGCAGGCTCTCGACATGGAAGATCCGCCGGATGTCCTCACTGGAGTACTCCCGATAGCCGGACTCGGTACGGCCCGTCGGCCGCACCAGGCCGAGCGATTCGTAATGCCTGAGCATGCGGGCGCTGACCCCGGATCGCCGTGCCACATCACCGATCAACACTGCCCATCACCCCTCCTTGCCGGTGGTGCCGAGGGCCACGACGCGCTTCGCCTCCTCGATCGCGAACCCGAACCCGGCATCCGGGTCGCGCAACAGCCGTTCCGTGGCGATCGCGTGCTGACGCACGCGAGGGTCGAGATCCGTCATCGCGGCGCGCAGCGTCGGCACGATCACCTCACCGAGCGCGATCAGCGCCCGGCTGAGGCTCAGCTGCGTCTCACGCTCACCGCGCCCGAGCTGTGTCGACAACACTGCGGCCAGCTCGGGCTCCTCACCTTCGGGCACGAGCACGACCGCCGCCCGCCAAGCGCTCCGCGCCACCTCGTCGTCGGCGTCGGTCAGAAGCGCCCGTGTGATCGCCGGCCACGCTTGCCGATCCCCGATCTTGGACAGCGTGTGCAACGCCTGGCTCCGTGCCTGCGCACGCTCCGAGCGGACTTCCTTGAGAAGCTCCGGGACCGTCATTGACGCCGAGTGGCGGGTGAGTGCCCACGTCAGCATGTCGCGCACATAGAATTCGGGCTCGATCGCGCATCGTTCGATGAGCTTGTCGATGAACCGCGGGTCAGGGGTCGTGCCGACCGCCAGCGCTGCCCGCAGCCGCACCGACGAGCTGCTGTCCTCCAGCCCCTGAAAAGCTCGGACCGTATCCGTTCCCTGTTTCGGCATGGCCATCGGGACCACCTCCTTGGCAACAGTGAAGACCTTGTCACCGTGTCAAGGTCAAGTGGGGTCACGGCGCGAGATCACCAGGCACCCTCTGCCTGCCGAGTCCGGTGCTTGTCAAGTCACGTCAAGGACCAGCCGGATGCGCACGCCACATCCGCCCGTCTCCCCATCCCGAGTGCCGCCTGCATGCTCATTTTCAGCATCGCGCTCCACCCGTACGGGCGTACGGGGGAGAAGAGCAGGGCTCTGTCCTGCGCAGCATCGCCGGGTACGCGTGCCGGCGTGTCCGTCAGGTGGCTCGCAGATATTCGGGCATCAGTTGGGTTCCCGGACCATCGGTGCCTCCGGGACCGGCCTCGGCGTGCACCTGCGAGGCGTTCAACGGCTCGCCGCACTCGCCGCAGCAGACTTGGGCACGGGTCACTGCACCGCACTGTTCATGGCGGAGCAACGCTGGTGGCCCGGCCTCGCCCGCGGTCCATCGATCTCCCCACGCGATGATCGCGAACATGATCTCGCAGAGTTCGAGGCCCTTGTCCGTGAGGTGATACTCGTGCCGGACGGGGTGCTGCGAATACGGGCGGCGCTCGAGGACGCCTTCCTCGACGAGCCGCTGCAGCCGCTCGGCCAGCACCTTACGGGAGATTCCCAGATCGCGCCGTATCGCGTCGAATCGGCTGATGCCCACGAAAACATCCCGAATGATCAACAGGGACCATGGCTCGGCGGCGATGTCCAGAGTCCGCGCGATGGAGCAGGTCATGGCCCCGAATGAGGTGCGCTGCATGTTCCGCAGTCTAGTTCCCTGAGGAGACCGACCCTGATAGCGTCAGTCTCCTAAGGGAACTGACCTGGAGGCAGGGATGTACAACACGATCGTCGCGCGCAGGGTACGGACCGCTTGGAACCACCTCAACGACCGCGACATCGAGTCCGTCCTGAGGATGTTCGCGCCGACGTTCACACACCGCTTTGCGGGAGAGAACGCCATGGGAGGAGTACGCGACAACATCGATTCCCAACGCCGGTGGTTCGAGCGGCTGTTTCGACTGCTCGCCGATATCCGGTTCACCGTTGATGATGTGCTCGTCAAGGGATGGCCCTGGCGTACCCGGGTCGTGGTGCTCGTGCGGACCAGCGGCACGGCCGCCGGCCACCCCTTCCGCAACGAGTTCGCCCAGACGATCGAGCTGCGCTGGGGCCAGATCACCCGTGTCAACGTGGTCGAGGACACCGAGAAGATGGCGACGATAATTGGCCGTCTCATCGAGAGTGGTGTCGAAGAGGCCGGCGCTCCGCAGATCAGGGACCGTCCGGACCCACGCGATCTCGACAGCCGCTCGCCGGACCCTCGCTGAGCCCGGGCCCGGCGGCTGTCGGCGCTGTACAAGCACCTGGCCGCCCGCGCCGCGGTGCCCACCGACCCGGTCCGCGAGCTGGAGCGGCCGCGCGTCAGCGCCGAGGGCGTCACCCCGGCGCGCGGCGCCGTCCGACCACGATCGGCGACCACACCCTGGACCACAACGACCGCAGCCTGCTGACCAAGGTGTCCAAGGCCGTCCTGCCCGGCGACGCCGGGGCTTGTGACGATGTGACCGTCCGCGCAGCGGCTACTCTCCGGTGAGCCCGTCTACCGCCTCCCGCAGGAGGTCGGCATGACCGTTGTGCCGCGCGTACTCCTCGATCATGTGGCACAGGATCCATCGCAGACTCGGTGCCCGGCCGTCGGGCCAGGTGCGCCGGGCCCGACGCTCCAGGCCGCCGTCGGCCAGCGCCTCCGCGACCAGGGATCGGGAGCGGGTCACGGCATTCTGCCAGAGCGCATGCAGCTGCTCAGGGGAGTCCTCGGCGGCCGAGTGCCAATCCCAATCGGGGTCGGCCTGCCAGTTCACCGTGTCCCACGGGGGTTGTCGGTCTTTCCCGTGCAGCCATCGAGAAAACCAGTCGTCCTCGACGTAGGCCAGGTGCTTGAGCAGCCCGCCCAGGGTCATCGACGAGGCGCCGACGGTGGCCTTCAGACCGGTTACGTCCAGGCCCGCGCACTTCCACACCAGGGTCGCGCGCTGGAACTCCAAAAAGCCCAGGAGAGTGGTGGTCTCATCGGCTTCGAGGGGAGGTTCCGGGCGCTCCTGCCCGTCCAGGTGGATCATGGACGGTGAGTCTAGGCGTTGAGGCGGCCAGTGGCACCGTCAAGGGATCCGCCAGCCTCGCCACTGCGCTGTTTTGTTACCACCGACTCACCACTCTTATCCGGGGAGAGGCGGATCATAGGAGGCCTGCCCGGGCGCTCTGACCCAGCCTCTGCCCATGCCCGCACGGTACAGAACCGCCCCGATAGCGGCCAGGGGACAGTGAGGCAGGACTCTCTGTCGCCCAAGTGAGCTGGATCCGGCTACAGACGGACTGTCCGATCCGTCAGCGACGTCAACCAACAAGATCGGTGTACGCGGCCCATCACGACCCGCCACGATCCCTCGAACATAGGGACACAGGCGGGGCCCATAAGCCAGAGTCAGAGCCATGACCGAGCGACACGTGACCTTGCTGGGCGGCCCGCTGGACGGAGCGACGGTCCCCGGGCCGGTGGTGGTGACGGATGGCGCTTTGGAGACGGGGGCGTACATGGCCGTCCCTCGGGAGACCTCCCGGGCGGCCTATGAACCTGAGCCCGGGGCCGACCCCTACATCTGGCACTACCGGGGATGGATCGACTGACACACCCAGCGGCCGGTCCTGGGGTGCGTCGCTCGTCGGCGAGTTGCGGCCGCCGCGACGAAAGCCCTGTTCCCGGGCCGGGGGATGGGGATGCGGCCCTGCCCGGCCCTCATCCCGGTGTTGTCGTCCATGAGCTGTCCGATCCGGCTCCGGCCCGTTCGATCCACATCGCGGTACGCGAGACGTCCCTCGGCCAGCCCGCACTCACCGCCCTCCTGAACGCCCTCCATGACCGCCCGCGAGAGGAGGGTCCAGGAGCGCGCCCGGGCCGCCGAGTTCTTCCCCTGGACGGACCCGCCAGGGCCTGGGATTTCCGGTTACCGGGCAGAATTCGGGGTCGACGGCGCGCGTCTTACATGCCACCAGTTCTCCCCAGTCCGCCCGGCAACTCCTTTCGGTCATCCCGAGCTGTCGCATGCAGTCGAGAAATATGATGCCCAGCTCTTGACATGACAGAGGGGAGAGATCTCGCTCGACGCAACTCAGATAATCGGAGCTGAGAGCCGCACAGGTGGACACTCCCGCACCGTCGACGTCGACGCGCGTACACCGGTCGACGACATGGAGAGCGCCCGCGCAGATGATTTCTCCCCAGCGTCCGGATCCTTGCCGGCATTCGGAGACCGTAACGCGTGCCTGCGCGCATCCGGGGGATGCCGAATGCACACCGCGGCACCTCTCGAACACCGGCCGCTCGGCCGCCGCTGATCCGACCAGCGCCGCCATCAACAGGATGGTGGCGCCCAGCATGGCCAGGAGCGGCCGCACACCGCTCCTGAGCGTATTCGATCGCATCGGAATCAATGACAATCAGGTTTGAACTTCGGGTTCAACACGCCCGTATCGCCAGATCGAGCAGAGTCCGTGTAGGTGACCCAGGCACCACAGCCCGGATACTGGTCGCGGAAATCGGAGGATTTACTGTGATCCATTCTGTGCCCTTTGGATGATGGCGTCTCCGACCAGTCCGACGAGGCCGCAGATGGCTTCGGCCTTCTCGTTCTGCGTGACGATGTTACTGAACTCGCAGGGAGTGCTCAGCCCTCTCTCCCAGTCGCCCAGCACGTTCTGCATCAGCCACAGCTCAGGCGCATAGTAGTAGTCCGTGCACTTCAGTACACGACCACCCGCCTACGGCTCACACGGTTTGCTGTCCGGCTTGCCGTCGCAGTAATTGCGCTTCGGATTCGACAGCCACCAGGCGAACTTCTCGGCCCAGCGCTCGGGTCGGCGTCATAGGACGCAAAGTAGCTCTGTGTAATCGCATGTCAGTGTCGACAGACTCTTCTGTCGACACTCCACCGGGAAACTACGAGGTCGCAGGTAGTGAGCATCAAGAATTCGTGCCGAGAATCAACGTCGGTGAACGGGCCGGTGAGCGGATTCCGACAGGCACCGGCGAGCTGTCCTGACCTGGGAATACGCCCCTACATTGCGGTCTATGACACCGACCCGAGCGGAAGGCCTACAACATGTCCCAGCTCCTCCCGTAACTCCCGGGCAGCCGCCTGCTGCGGGGTTTCCTCGGGATCGATAGCGCCTCCCGGTATGAGCCACGCGTAGAAAGGGTCCTCCACCTGGAGCGACAAGCCTCGGTAGAGCAGAAGCCGATCGACGTGGTCGATCAGCAGTACACGGGCTGATGACCGAGCGATCATCTTGTACATAGAAACGATCATATGGAGGGCGGCGCCACCGGCCAGCACACTCGAAAACTCGCTCGACAGAGGAAGTCGCGAGTTCCAAACCTCATTTAAAGGCCACGGCTTGACTCCTTAGGCAGATCGGATGCCTGCGCATGCCGTATACCCCGCCGGAGCCCGCGCCCGCCCCGCGGACCAGCGCTCCACACTCCCGGCCGAGCCATCCTTCTGGGAGGGAATGCACCTGGACCTGACCGGCGCCACCCGCATCGACTCCGACCTGACCGGCGGCCATGTCACCGAGGCCGTCTTCGACAGGGCGACCTTCACCGGGTCCACCAGGTTCAACGCGGCGACCTTCACCAAGAATACCGAGGGCGGCCCGGCGCGGCCCGCCCTCACCGTATTCCGGTGGCCCCCTCAAGAGGTCCGTTGGATTCCGCTCCATTACCGCCGGGACCCCAGGCCCCGGTGCGCCTGCCCGAGCGCGTCACCAGGGGTCCCGGTAGCAATGATGCCGTACCCCGGCGTTGCCGGTGTTGTTTCAGTCCGCGGCGATGGCCGCCACGAGCTTGTCGAGGCTCTGGCCGTAGCCGATCTCGAGGCCCGCGATGAAGTCCGCGGATTCGACCGTGCTGTCGGTGATCCGGAAGCGGACGTCGAGTTCCGTGCCGGTGTCGGTGGACCGAAGGTCCAGGTGGATGTGGGCGGTGAAGGCAGGGCTGCCGTCGGCAAGCAGCGGGGAGAGCCGGTAGGCCAGGTGCTCGCCGGCGCGTACGTCCTCGACGACTCCCTGCGCGCGCCCGACGACCAGCTCGGATTCCTCGACGACTTCCTGCGCGCGCCCGACGACCAGGTCGACACCCTCGACACCCTCGAGAACCTCGAGAACCTCGGCGTCGCGGTACCCCTGGACGATCCGTCCGCCCGGTCGCGCCTCGAAGACGAGCTCGGAGACGCGCAGGTCGTCGGGCGTCCACCAGCGGGCGAGCAGGGGGGCCTCGGTCAGGTGGCGCCAGACCTCCTCCGGGCGCCCCGCCAGCGACCGGTGGAACGTGAACGAGCGGCCGTCGGCCCACCCTGGCTCCTGGGCGGCGAGCCGCTCCGCGTGGAGGTTGTGCCTGTAGCGGTCGTAGGTCTCGTGCGGGCCGCTGATCTGGTCGGTGGTGTCGGCCAGTTGAATGAGCGCAGCCGCCAGCTCCCGCAGGGGTGCGGTCTGGAGCGCGTAGATTCGGCGCTGGCCGGAGCGCTGGGAGGCGACGACGCCGGCACGCTCAAGGGCTTGTAGGTGCTTGGTCGTCTGTGACTGGCGTGCCTCGGCGAGTTGGGCGAGGACCCCGACCGGCCGGGGCCGCTCGGCCAGCAGGCCTACGAGCTGCCAGCGGGTCGGGTCGGCCAGTGCGCTGAAGAGTATGTCCATACCGAGGAATGTGACCAGAGAAAATATTCTTGTCAAGGAATATCTTTGGACAGGGGGATACGGTCGGCCGGTATCGGGCAAGCCGGGTTCGGAAGGACGCCCTCCCCGGCGCCGCAGAACCGCCGTCCAGGCGCGAGGACCCGCCTCGAATACGGGTCCCAGTAGCAACGGCGCAGGAAACAGCGGATACGCAGGTCAGCGGCCCACCTTCCAAGCTGTGCCGGAAAGACCTCAGGGCACGCGGGCGCGAGACCGGTGAGGCCTGCTCGGCTCCGTCGCGACCCTCCGGAGGCCGGGCCATGCGCGGCGCGGATCGCATTACGGCCATGGTCGGTCGCCGACGGTTCCGCGCATGTTCCGCCGCGCTGTATCGGGCAGAGCTGTTGTCCTGTCCGGTCAGCCCACCGAGCCCTGCGCTCGGGTCGCCGCGACCATCCGAATGGTAACTCAGAGTTACATTTCCGATCTGGTGCGCGTGGTCACGGCTGGGGGTGCTGCCGGCAACCGCGTCATCCTGGATCACCGAGAACGCGGCGGACAGCACCGCGGCGGAAGCGTTTCGGGGCCCGCCCGTCACGCTCCCTCGGTGCCGGACCGCCCGGACGACCACATCGCCGGCCAGGCGCCTCCCAGACAGGAGCCGCTGGCGGGGGCCAGTGGTCAGTGAGATCCATGGGCGAACACCCCGGCGTTCGATGTAGGCGAAGGCGTCCTGACGCGACAGCTTGGGATCGACCCACAGGACTATCCGGCCGCTCCCGGATGCCCCATCACCCCGGATGACCTTCCTTCTGCTCGTCCCGCATTAGCTTCTGGTCACTCAGAGCTACCTTGCGGCCGGTCGTACGGACCCGAGCGGTGGGCCTTGAGCGGCACGGTGAGCAGCATCCGGCCGCCGGCGCGGCGCGACTGTCGGCTCTCCGCCCGGGTCGGCGTCACAAGCCTCAAAGTAGCGAGAAAGACCAGGTCAAAGCCTTAGCGCGGGCGCAACAGGGACATCGGCTGTCGAGGCTGGAGGCGATACCGCGCGAGGCAATCGCGCCGGTGCTGCCAACAAGCCGGACCGGCACATCCGCCTGGACGCCCGCGCCCGAGCAGGGATCACGCCTTGATCGCGGTTCCTTGGGCGGAGACGAGGCGCCAGACGCCGAGGGCATCGGCGGCGTAGACGTGGGTGTAGCGGCTTCCGGCGCTGAACGTGGCACCGTCGGGGTTGGTGAAGTTCATGCCGGTACGCCCAACGACGATGCCTACTGTGCCAATGACCCGGACGATCGCCTCGTCCGGGAACGAATGGATCTGCGGGAACCGGAGAGAGCCGGAGGCCATCAGGTCCAGCACGATCTTCCTGTCGGCGACAGCCCCGTCCTCGACTCCGACCAGAACGAAGTCGTCTGCCAGCAGCTCCTCCAGCACGGCAAGATCGCCGGCCACCAGGGCGTCGAAGAAGCTCTGGTCGCGCTTGAGGAGGATGTCCCGATCCATGTTGCTCATGCTGCGACGATAAACGTTGACGCCGGTGACAAGGTCAAACCAACCCCGGAGGGCGCCTTCGACCCCTTCATGGATCTTGAGGCGAGCTGTTGATGCCTTGATGTTCGATTTTTCGGGTCGTAATGCATTTCTTGGACTCCTCCGAGGCGTACGGCCCCGCCCCTCGCCGACCCGGAGCGCGATCCGGGGTGCTTGGCCATATCCGCCCGGCCCGGCCATGCGCGAGGGGCGAGGGCGAGGCCGACTTCCTGCGGGTCGCGCGGCGTTGGGTGCATCCACCCCGGTCAGGTGGGGTTAGCCCTACCGCATGTTGGCCTGCTGGCATGATCACCCCAACGAAGCCGGACATATAGCTTCATAACGCAATAAACAACCAATGAAGGGCTTCACTCGTGTCTGGCACCACCTCGTTCCGCCGTATCGTCTCCCGCTCCGCCGTCGTCGCGCTGGCCGGCGCGGCCTGCCTCGCGCTCACCGCCGGGAGCGCTGGAGCGATCATCAACGGCTCCGAGCCCACCGAGTCCTACCCCTTCATGGCGGCCATCCCGACCACGGCCCCCCTCATGGGCCTGACGGACGGCAACTGCGGCGCGGCCCTGATCAACCCGCAGTGGGTCGTGACCGCGGCGCACTGCCTCGACATGGAGATCGGCTCGATCCCGGAGGGGACGGTGCGCATCGGGAGCGACAAGCGGACGTCCGGCGGAACCGTCCGCAAGATCGCACAGGCGTTCCTGCACCCGGACTACGCCCAGAATTTGCCGAACAAGAACGACATCGCGCTGATCCGCCTGGACCGCCCGGTCAGTGTCAAGCCCATCAAGATCGCCGATCAGGCGGACAGGCCCGGCACGCCGACCCGGATCATCGGCTTCGGCATCACCGAGTCCAGCACCAACCCGGCTGACTGGAAGATGGCCAAGAAGCTGCGCCAGCTCGACACCCGCCGCGGCGCGGTCTCCGAGTGCGGCCCCGGCTTCGCCGATGACACCCGCCTGTGCACGGTCAGCCAGAAGCCCAAGGCCATGGCCTGCAACGGCGACTCCGGCGGCCCCCAGATCCAGCGCGGCCGCGGCGGCCGGTGGGAACTCATCGGCGTCACCTCCGGCCCCGGCGCCAAGAGCCCCTCCTGCGAGCAGGGTCCCGGCCTCTACACCAACGTGCCCGCCTACAGCGACTGGATCAACAAGACCATCCGCACGAACAGCTGAGCCGCGGTACGGCAGGCCCGGTGACGGACCGGGCCTGCCCATGCGGCGGCTGGGGGCCGGCAAGCGCTCGAACCCTGCCGATGATCGGCTCCATCCTGGTCAACCCGGGTGGCCCGGGAGCGTCGGGCGTGGAGGACGTCCAGGCGGACGGCATCAGCGGCAGCTTCTCCGCCGCCGTGCGCCGCCGCTTCTCGGCCCGCCTGCCCAGGTCGGCCGCGATCATCCGTCAGGTGACGGATCGCGCCACCAAGGCAATGGCCCGCCGCATGGCGTTCCGTACCTCGTCGGGCCCGTCGCCGCGCTCCAGCGCCGTCAGCGCGGAGGCGCTGACGGCGCCCACCGCCGCGCCGACCAGGGCGGAGGCGAGGATCGTGTCGAGCCTGTCGGAGAACGCCCGCTGCAGCGCCTGGGCCAGCTCGGCCTGCGTCGTGAGGTACCGCTGCAGCAGCCGGGCCTGTAGCGCCGGCACCGAGGCCGCCAGCCGGGCCCGGAGCGCGGCGAGCCCACTGGACAGGTCGCGGTCCCAGGCATTGACGATCATCTGGTCCATCGCCCGCACCAGCACCTCGGGCAGCGGTTCCTCGGCGCGGCGCTCGCCGATCGCCTGCAGCGCCAGGTCGACGCGCACGTCGGCGTCGGCCAGGAGCACGTCCTCCTTGGTCTGAAAATGCAGGAAGAAGGTTCGCGGGGACACCTCCGCGGCGTCGGCGATCTCGGCCACGGTCACCTGGTCGTAGCCCTTGTCATCGAACAGGCGCACGGCCGCCTCGATCAGCGCCTGCCGGGTGCGGTGCTTCTTCCGCTCCCGCAGTCCGCGATTCTCCACCATGTCGGCCACTCTACTTCATCTCATGAATTTATGCATATAGTGAATCACTGCAGAGACTGCAGTCATTGAAGGGGTGGTCCCGTGGGAAGTCTGGACGGACGCGTCGTCATCATCACCGGAGCAGGGCGCGGCATCGGGCGGGAGGAGGCGTTGCGCTTTGCCGCCGAGGGCGCCAAGGTCGTCGTCAACGACCCCGGCGTCGCCATCGACGGCACGGGCGGGGACGCCGGCGTGGCCGCAGAGGTGGTCGAGGAGATCATTGCCCGCGGCGGGCAGGCCGTGGCCAACACCGACAGTGTCGCCAGCTGGGACGGGGCCCGCCGCATGGTGGAGACAGCCCTGGAGTCCTTCGGCGACCTGCACGTCGTGGTCAACAACGCCACCATCGAACGGAACATGGGCCTGGCCGACCTGTCGGAGGAGGACTTCGACGAAGTCGTAGCGGTGAAGTTGAAGGGCACCTTCGCGGTGACGCACTGGGCGGCCCGCCACTGGCGCCACCGGTTCCGCGCGGGGGTCCGCGCTGACCGCGCCGTCGTCAACACCTCCTCCGGCTCCGGACTGCTCAACCCGCTGCCCGCGCAGGTCTCCTACGCGTCGGGCAACGCCGGGGTCGCGGCGCTGACCATCGTGGCAGCCCTGGAGTTGGGCCAGTACGGCGTGCGGGTCAACTGCATCTCGCCCTCGATGGCCCGCACCAGGCTCACCCTCGGTGTTCCCGGCATGAGTCAAGACCCGTCGACGAACGGGTTCGACCCCCTGCACCCGGCCGCCAGCGCGCCTGTTGCCGCCTACCTGGCCAGCGCGGCCTGCCCGCTCACCGGCCAGGTGCTGTCGGTGCGGGGCGGGACGGTCGCGGTCAACCGCGGCTGGTCGCTCGGCGGCCACATCCACAAGGACGGGCCGTGGAGCGTGGATGAGCTGGCCGAGAAGGTGAAGGAGCTGTCGATGGACGACCCGTTCGACAAGCTCGCCCAGGCCCTGACCGGCGCGCTCGGCGTCATCGGACGCGCCCAGCTCCAGGAGATGATCAATACCCTGCTGGACCAGGGAGGCCGGTCCGGCACGGCCTCCGCCTGACGCGACGAGCCATGCCCTGGACCGCATGCTCAGGCCCGTGGCCCAGGGCGGATGGCGTCCGCTCCGACCTCTCCCGGCGGCACGACCTGCCGTCCCCCCGGCGTGGGCGCCGGCACCTCTGAGCCCGCCGCCGGTCCGGCCGAGGGAGCGGGCTGCGGCGCCGTGCTGGGGCTCGCGGCCGGCTGGGCCCATGGTGTGAGCTCCGGGCGCTTGGCCGTACGGCCGTCGCCCGAGGAGCGGCCGCGGAGGCGGCGGCCGATCCATGGGCCCGCGAACGTGGCGAACCAACGCAGCTCGGCCGCCGCCACCCGCCACGCCGCCGCCAAGGGCAGGGGCGGGAAGGGCAGCATCCACGTGTCGTCGCTGCCGGGCAGGCCGAGGGAGTGGGCCATGGCGGCGGCGATGCGGGCGTGACCCGCCGGGCTCGCGTGCAGCCGGTCCGTGCCCCACATGCGCGCGTCGGTGACGAACTCCATCGCGAACGTGTCCACCACCGTGACCCCGTGGCGGGCCGCGGCGGCGCGGATGCGGGCGTTGAGGTCGAGCACCTTGGGCCGGAGCGGACGGGCTATCGGGGCGATCTTCCCGATATCTGGAAAAGTCACGGTAACCACATGTGCGCCCGACTCGGTCAGGGCGGCGTACATCTCCTCCAGCACCTCCGCCACAGCGGCGGGCTCGCAGCCGGGACGGATGAGGTCGTTCATGCCCGCCATGACCGTGGCAAGGTCGGGGCGCAGCGCCAGCGCGGGGGCCAGTTGCTCGGAGCGGATCTGGCCCGCCAGCCGGCCACGGACCGCGAGGTTGGCGTACAGGAGGTCGGGGTTGGCGCGGGCCAGGTGCTCGGCGAGGCGGTCGGCCCAGCCGCGGTGGCCGGTGATGTCGTCGCCGTCGCCGAGGCCCTCGGTCTGACTGTCGCCGAGCGCGACATAACGCATGTAGACGGTCATGAGGTCTCCCTTCCGGCTCGGGCCATGCGCTCGCCGAGCGTCCGTGCCGTCTCCAGGCACCAGGCGCGGGTCTCGCGCTCCAACCTGCATCCCGCCAGGCAGGACAGGTAGGGGCCGACGTGCTCGCCCTGGCGCAGGAACGTCTCCTCGTCCAGCTCGCCGCGCAGGCGCAGCAGGAGCTGCTCGAAGACCTCCAGCTTGGCGGCGGCCTCCAGGGCCCGGTCGTGCAGCTGCTCGATCACCGGCGCGGGGTCGAGCAGGTCGACGGCGTGCACCTTGACGGCCAGGTCGTCGCGGATGAGCAGCGGCTTGGCCGGGGTGGCGGCGAAGGCGGCCAGCTCGCCGAGCCCGGCCTCGGTCACCTTGAACACGCGCTTGTTGGGGCGGCCTCGCTGGACCACCTCCCGGCCCGTGACCAGGCCGTCGCCCTCCAGCTTGGTCAGCTCGGCGTAGAGCTGCTGTGGGGCGGCGTACCAGAAGTTGGAGACGCCGATGTCGAAGAGCTTGGTGAGCTGGTATCCGCTGTATTCGCCGTGGAGCAGCGCCGCCAGCACCGCGTGTCTGAGGGCCATCGGCTTAATACTCATGGATATGAGTAGTCATGAAGAGGACTATAGGCCGACGGACACCTCGGCGCTAGAGGGCCGCCACGCGGCGCAGGGCCCGGCCGCCGCTTTCCCCGGCGTCCTGGAACTGACGGCGCCGGACCGGGGCCATAGACGATCATCGAGCCGTCGTGCGTGGCGGGATCTTGTCGTAGGCCCCTGTCCTGTAGTGTCCCCGGCCATGACGATGGAAAAGGAAGTGCTCATGAGCGAGATCGCTGCCCGCTACCGGAGCCGCGCCGAGATCTTCGCGGCCAAGGTCGCCGCCGTCCGCCCCGAGCAATGGTCCAACCCCTCCCCGTGCGAGGAGTGGACCGCCAGAGAGGTGGTCGGCCACATCGTCGACATGCACGGCGTGATGCTCCGTCCCCTCGGCCGGTCGCTCACCCCCGCGCCCACCGTCGAGGAGGACCCGCTCACCGCCTTCGTCTGTGCGCGTGCCGATGTCGAGGCCCTCCTGTCCGATCCGGTGACCGCCGCGCGTGAGGTCGACACCCCGACGGGGCGGCTGTCGGTCGAGCAGCACATCGACCAGGTTGTCAGCGCCGACATGGTCCTGCACGGCTGGGACCTCGCCCGCGCCGCCGGACAGGACGACACCATCGACCCCGTCGAGGTCAAGGCGATGTGGCCCAAGGCCCAGCAGATCCCGGAGGAGATGCGCACCCCCGGCGCCTTCGGCCCCGGCATCGTCGTCTTCGGCCCCGAGGTGAAGGTCCCCGACGACGCTCCACTCCAGGACCGATTCCTCGGCCTCCTCGGCCGCGACCCCCACTGGTCCGCCTGAGTCGAGGACCTCAGGGCTCTACGGCCAACGCCTGCACGCAGCCTCCCCCCGAGGCGCCTCCTCCAAGGCCGGCATCCCAAACGTGGCGCGGCCCGGCGCGACGATATGCGAGCGCGGGAAGCCATCATCGCCGAGATCCTGCCCGCCGGCGGCTTCGGCGCCCGCTACGTGGAAACGCCGCAGCCCGTCTGGATCTGAGCCCCTGAGCAGACCAGCCGCTCATCCAACCATCCGCACCGAACGCCCCGCCCACACCGCGGGAGCGCTCGCACCCTCAAGGGGTGCCGGTCATATCTGGCCGAGTTTTCTCGCTTGCTGTCCGGCCACTGTTCACGAAGTGCTGAGCCGGCCGTACGCCACGCTTTGGGCCTCGTTCGCCGGCCTGCGTCGATGGCTGGTAACGGAGATTTCCGACCGGCTATGACCGCGACCCGGTCACAGCCGCCCAGACCACCCAACCATGATCAGCTTCGCTGATGACCCCAGTTCCCTGATCCTCGAGCGGGCGCAGCAGTGATCTCCGCGGATGAATTCGGTTGCGGTGGGATCGGTGGGCTTGGTGGGGTGTCTGCATGGACGGTGCCACTGAGCAGGTGCAACGGGCGAGAACTGGAAGACGTACGATCACTCGTCAACCGGCTCCGTGGCACAGGCTTGCGGTGCTCGGGGCTCTGATGCTGGCCGCCCTCACCTTCAACACCGCGGAGAACCTACCGGTCGGCCTCCTGGAGCTCATCTCCGATGACCTACGGGTGTCCCTGTCAGCGGTCGGCCTCCTGGTCACCGGTTACGGCGTGACGGTGACCATCGCATCTGTGCCGATCGTCCAGGTCGTCCGCGCCGTACCCCGACGCCATGTGCTCACGGGACTGCTGGCCGCGCTCGTGGTGTCCAGCCTCGTTGCGGCGCTGGCCACCTCCTACTGGCTGCTCCTCGCGGCGCGGCTGCTGACCGCGCTCGCCCAGGCGCTGTTCTGGGCCGTGATGGGGCCGGTCGCGGTGGGCCTGTTCGCGCCCGAGGTCCGGGGCCGTGTGGTCGGGGCGCTGTCCGTCGCCGGTTCGCTCGCCCTCGTGCTTGGTGTTCCCGCTGGGACCTGGTTGGGCCAGCGGAGCAACTGGCAGGTGCCCATCGCCCTGCTGGCGGCTCTGGGGCTTGTCTCCCTGGTGACGATCGCCGTTCTGCTGCCGACTTCGCACCCGGAAGAAGAGCCCGCCGCCTACGCGACCAGTCCCGACGTGCGGCGGTTCACGACGGTGCTGGCGGCCGGAGCCTTGTCCGCCACCGGGGCGTTCACGGGATACACCTACATCGTGATGTTCCTGGAAGACGTGAGCGGGTTCTCCTCGGGCACGGTCAGCGTCCTGTTCGTGGGTTTCGGTGTCGCGTGTCTGGCCGGGGTGAGCATCACCGGGGCGTTTCTGGACCGTTTTCCGCTGTCCGCGCTGGCTACCGCCGTGGCGACGCAGGCGGTGGGCATGCTCGGCCTGTACGCGTTCGCCGCTCATCAGGGGGCGGCGGTGGTGTTCCTGATGCTGATGGGCGGTGCACTCGGGCCGGTGTTCATGACCACGCAGAACGCGATGCTGCACTACGCGCCGGGCCGCACGGACATCGCCCTCGCAGCGAACTCCGGCGCCTGATGAGCCGACCACCGCCCTCGACCGCGTCGGCGTGGCCGAGGGCGCCCGCAGCCGGTGTCTACGGCGAGTGAGCGGGGCAGGCTTCCGAGGCGTCGTGGTCGAGCACGGGATCCCCGATCTCGGTACGGATGTCGTCAGAGGTCATGACGTGGCTCCGGCGAGCTGGGCGTGAAGCCGCTTGCACTCGTGGACGAAGCGGATCGTCCGGCGGCTGCGCGCGAACTCGGCGACGACCGGGATCTCCCCACGCGCGCCGGTCCAGCGTGCCACGTCGGCGGCGAAGGCGACGAGTTCGGTGTGGGTCACGGTGATGCGCTGCCCCTCGCCCGGCAACATCCCGGGCAGCAGAGCGCGCAGGATGCGCCACACCTCGTGGTGGCCGCCGGCGTCGGCCAGCTCGGTCAGGGCCGCGATGGCGGGGCGGGTCTCCTGCCAGGTGCGGCGCAGCACCAGCGCGAGCTGGCGGCCGATCGCCTCGGCGGGCAGCTCGCCCCTGGCGGCCATGCTCAGGACCAGCGGGATCATGTCAGGCACGCTGCCGGCCAGGAGAAAGGCGAGGATCACCGCCGTGGACTCGCCCATCGGGCCCTGGGCGATCTCCAGGCCGGTGATCTCCGTGGGCGTCACCCCCACGCCCCAGCGGCCGCGCAGCAGGAAGGGCAGGAAGTTGACGGCCACGACCTCGCGGTGCGAGGGCAGCATGGCGGGCCACGCCCGGAGCGTGCCGCCGAACTCGTCGACCGTCCAGTCGAACGGCTGACGCAGCAGCACCTCGTCGATCAGCCGATGGCCGGTCGGGGCCGTCACCCGCAACACCGGCTGCAGCCTGACCTCGGTGAAGTGCTCCGGTTCGCCGTCGCCGAACTCGACCATGGACGCGCCCACCATGTGGCGCCACACGTGGCCGCACTCAGGGTCGGCCATGCCGTCACCGGCGAGCCAGCGGGCGGCCGAGCGCGCCGCCTCCGAGTCGACCTTGGCGGCCCGGTCGGCCGCGGCCTGGTGGCTGCCCCGGGGCAACCGCAGCAGCGCCTGCGCCAGGTCGGCCAGGGGCGGCTCCACTCCGGCGGCGGCGCAGGTCTCCAGCCGGCCGACCAGCACGTCGGGGTCGAGGTGGCCGCTCATCCAGGTCGGCGTGGCCAGCAGCACGGGCGGCAGGGTGCCGTTCCGGAGGGCCTCGGCGAGTTCCGCGTAGCGGTGCAGCAGGAAATCGTGGGGCGGGGAGACGCGATTGGGGCGGGGCAGCCGGTTGCGCCGCCGCCACTCGTCGTGCTCGGGCAACTCCTCGGGCATGAAGGAACGCAGCCGGGGTGGGATGAAGACGACGGTCACCTGTACGAGTGGCTCGCCCGGGTCCGGCGGGGGCACCGGGTCTCCCGCTCGCATCGCCGCGATCCGGGCGGGGTCCACGCCCAGCTCGGCCATGCGCTCGTAGGCGTGGTCGAGGATGAAGGACGGCATGGCCTCCTCGGAGTCGTCGTACGGGACGCCAGGCCTCGCCCGCGCCGGACGGAGGCGATCCGGCAGTCTGTCGTCGTGGATCTCCTCGTCCTCGTCGTCGGCGCCGAAACGCCCCGGCTGCTCGACGTCGGTGGGGGAGCCGTACAGGTGGATCCGGCCCCTGGCGAAGGGGATCTGCCGGTCGCCCTCGTGGGCCACCGCCCCGTCCGGGCCGTCGTCGCTGGTCCAGGTGATGAAGAAGGCGCGCAGCGGGGTGTCGTCGTCGAGGTAGCGGCCAGGCCGGTAGGCACCGCTTATTATGAGCCGCCGGGGCGACGGCTCCGGGTCGGGCTCCTCGCCACGGGTGAGGGCGCGCACTCTCACGGAGTGGCTCGCGTCGTCCCAGAACTTCTCCGGCCCGATCGGCGGCAGCTCCGGCACGCTGCCGGGGGTGACGAGCTCGGCGGACAGCGCCGACTGCCAGTCGTCGGGGTCGAGGCGCACCTCCCTGGACCGCCAGTAACCCTGGTCCTGCTCGACGTGGGGCTTGAGCTTGCGGCGCAGTTTCGCCCGGTCGTCGGCGATCCCGGCGACGAAGGCCGCCAGCCAGCGCTCTTGGCCGATCCAACGCTTGTGGTAGTCGGGGGAGATCGACGGCTCGGGGAACCGCCGCGCCTCCGGCAGCTCGGGCAGCGGCGGGAACTCCTTCTGCTCCAGCAGTTCCTCGACCGGGATCTCCCCGCCGAACTGCTCGGCCAGCTTCGCGCCCAGGTCGGCGGGGAGGTGGCGGACGCCGTCGAGGATCGCCCCGGTGTGGTCGGCGAACAGGTCGGCGTATTTCAGGGTCAGCTCGGCCGCGCGGTTGCGCACGTCGAAGGACTTGTGCGCGTACGCCGTGGTCAGCGCGGTCACGAAATCGGCGGCCGCCTCGGGCGTGGCCCGGATCGCCTGGTCGAGCCAGCGCAGGCCCGTGGCGGCGAGCTTGGCCTCGTCCCGGAAGGTGAGCGCGTCGACCGCCTCGACCAGGTCGGCGTGGTCGAGCGGCATCGCCCCGCGCACCTGCCCGGCGGCCAGCTCGGCGACCGTGCCCGGAGCCGACGGCAGCAACCGCAGGTAGTCGCGCAGGCGGGGCGCGGACTCTGCGGGCGTGGGGTCGAGGAGCATGTGCAGCCGGACGAAGAACCGCAGGTCCTGCGCCTCGCCGCCGCGCAGGAAACGGCTCACGCAACCGTCGAGCACCTGCTCCCTGGGCAGCTTGCGGGCGGCGGCCAGCCAGCGGGTCGGCCGGGGCTCCAGCCGCTCGTCACGGAGGGCGCGGCCCGCGCCGTCGGCGTCGAAGACACGGGGCAGCAGCACGGCGGTCAGCGGGTCAGCGGGCACGCTCGGCGCGGCCAGCCAGGCGGCCACCAGCGGGTCGTGGTCGGGCGGCACGGCGCCGGACTCGCGCAGCAGCGCCACGGCCAGCGGCGCGATGCGGTCGGCGGGACGGCGCACCCGCTGGGCCAGCCGGACCGCGACATCGCGACGCCACTCCAAAGGGCGGGCGGCCGCCACCCGGCACACCTGGGCGACGTTGGGCTCTTCGGCCCAGCGGCGGTTGACGTCGCGGCCGGTCATCCACGTCACGGCGGCCGCCGGACCGGTGATGACGCCGACACCGGTCAGCAGCAGCGCGCCGGCCAGTGTGTCGAGCAGGTCGCCGACCTCCCAGGAGGCCATCTCCTCGAAGTCGTCGGGGTGCTCGGCGCGCACCTGCTCGGTGCGGACGCGGCGCAGCTCCTTGACCAGGCCGGGCAGCCGCCCGCCCAGCTCGGCGCGCTCCTGCTCGGTGAGCGTGACCAGCCGGTCGGCCAGGCGGGTGACCTGGTTGCGGGTGATCAGGTCGCAGATCTCCGTCCAGAGGGTCATCGGGAGACCTCCACGGCGGCGCGGGCGACGATCCGGGCGGCCAGCACGTGTTTGCACGGCCCGCGGGAGCCGCGATGGTCCCACCACCACTCGCAGGTGCAGGATCCGTCGGCCGGCGAGACCCGGCGCGCGCCGCCCGAGGTATGGACGGTGGCCAGCTCGCCTTCGAGGTGCACGGCGCCCGCCTCGACGAGCTTGCGCGCCTTGGCCAGCCGCGGGTTGAGCAGGATCACGTTGTCCTTGTCATAGGGCAGCTCACGGTGGAAGTGGGCGGCCTCCGACAGGTCGTAGCCGACCCGGCCGGCGACGCCGAGCTGCGTCAGCGCGGCCCGCACCCGGTCGGCGGGCATGCCCGCGCGGTCGGCCAGCAGGCCGATCTCGACCTCGGGCTCGAAGTTGAGCAGCATGCCCACCACGTCGGCGTCGTTCTCGGCCTCGTCGGTGGCCAGGTCGTCGAGCACCGCGCCCTCGCCGGAGAAGCCGCGCCAGCTCTCGGGCGAGAGGGCGAGTGTGTAGCGCATGCCCGGCAGCTCCAGCTCCCAGGCGCTGGAGGCGGCGTCGGCCGGGCCGTACACCCGGAGGGACTTCGCGAAGCGCAGCAGCGGCAGGAGGGTGCCGAGCCGGTTGGGGCCGGAGAGCCGGACCGAGCCCGGAACCTGACGGTCGGAGACCTTCAGCTCCCGCCCCGCCTGCGCCACCCACACCGTGCCCTTCCTGGGCAGCCCGCGCAGGAACCGCACCGCCGCCATGCCGGTCAGCTCACCGCGCTGGTCCATGCCCGAGGCGATGACCTGCACCTCGGCGAAGCCGCGTAGCCAGCGCTCGGGCAGCGGCACCTTCTTCTCCACCACCGCTCCGTCCATCGTGGTCACGACCAGTTCGTCGAGCCCGACCCCCAGGTGCAGCGGGTCACGCGCGCCGATGCGCGCCAGCGCCTCCCGGAGCGGCGCGTTCACGTCGACGTTGGTGGTGCCCCGCTCGAACACCTCGCCGTCGAGCGCGCCGTTCAGCAGGTCAAGCCGGGCGTACACACCGCCGCAGGCCGAGAACGACTCGAACCGCAACCGGTCTCCATTGCACGTCACCACCGGGTCGCGCACCCAGCCGGGCCGCGCCTGCGGCTGGTGGTAGCGGGCCAGCGCCACGTCGGCGACGCCGAGCAGGGCCGCCGCGGCGGGGGCCGCCTGGGTCACCACGCCGCTGAAGAACCGGGGGGCCACGGCCGGGCCGGACAGGGCCCGCCCGCCGGAGGTCGCCAATCCGAGACGACCGTCGACAAGAGAGGAGGGCGCGGCGTACGTGTACGCCTGCGTCGCTGAAGTCATGGCCGGGACACTAGATCACTCCACCGACAGACCGGCGCGGCTCAGGCGGGAGCGTACCCACGTGCACGGACATGGTCGCCGATGACGGCGCTGAAGGCGCGGGCGGCGGCGCTCTGGTAGGCGTTCTCCCGCCGCAGCAGGGTGACGGTGCGGGTGGGCAGGGCCGGTGCGAGCGGGATCGGGCTCAGGCCGGGGTGGTCGTGGGTGACGGCGTCGGGGAGGACGGTGGCGGCGGAGCCGCGCTGAACGATTTCGATGAGGGCCTGGACGGAGTTCGCCTCCACCACGATGCGGGGGCTGACGCCCTGCCGCCTGAAGTAGGCGTCGATGTGCCCTCGGGTGGCGAACTCGCCGCTGAGGAGCGCGAGTCGCCGCGTGGCGAGATCTCGGGCGGGCATCGGCCGGAGGTGCTCGCCGTCGGAGTCATGGGCGCTGACCACGAGGCTGAGGGTCTCCACGAACAGGGCGGTGCCGCCGATGCCGGGCAGGTAGTGATCACAGAACGCGATTCCGAGATCGAGCTCGTCGGCCAGCAGTCCCGACTCGATGCGGTCTTGCGTCATCTCCTTGATGTCCAGGGTGATGCCGGGGTGGCGGGCATGCATCTCGGCGATCAGCGGCCCGATGAGATAGGCGGTGAACGTCGGGGTCGCCGCCAGCCGCAGGTTGCCGCGGGACAGGTCGGCCACGTCGAAGACGGCCCGTTCGGCGGCGCTCAGGTCTCGCAGGGCACGCCGGGCGTAGTGGACGTACGCCTCACCGGCGTCGGTGAGGCGCACGCTGCGGCCGCTCCGGTCCAGCAGTTGCACGCCCACGGCCCGTTCCAGCTGCTTGATCTGCTGAGAAAGGGTGGGCTGGGAGATGCGCAGGTCTTCGGCGGCGCGGGTGAAGTTGCCGTGCTCGGCCACGGCGATCAGATAGCGCAGGTGACGCAGTTCCGGGGCCACGAGGACAACTATAGGCGACAACTATGGAGATCATGGTTAGTTCGTCTTGGACACTATCGCCGCACGTCATGCATGGTGGATTAGGTCAGCCCAAGAGGCCGCCTCCAATCGAAGGGAGTGAACCATGCAGGATCTCGAAGAGGGAGTCGCACGTTTCCAGCGAGACGTCTTCCCGGCCAAGACGGAGCTCTTCACGCGCCTGGCCACCGCCCACCAGCCGGCGACGCTGTTCATCAGTTGCTCCGACGCCCGTGTGGTACCCGAGCTGATCACCCAGAGTGAGCCTGGCGAGCTGTTCGTCATCCGCACCGCCGGCAACCTCGTGCCCGCCTACGCCCCCGGCTCCGCTGACGGTGTCGCCGCCGGCATCGAGTACGCCGTCGCCGTGCTGGGCGTCTCCGACATAGTGGTGTGCGGGCACTCCGGCTGCGGCGCGATGACCGCCCTGGCCGACGGTCTCGACCCGGCCGCGCTTCCCGCGGTCGCCGAGTGGCTGCGGCACGCGGACGCCTCCCAGCCTCGCACTACGACCACGACCACGACCACGGAGACGGGCGCGGAGACGGGCGCGGGCAAGGTGGCCGCGCTGGTACGGCAGAACGTGCTCACGCAGCTGGCGAACCTGGCCACCCACCCCTCGGTGGCGCACGCCCTGGCCGGGAAGACGGTCACCCTGCACGGCTGGATCTACGACATCGGCACCGGGACCGTGGCAGAACTCGACGCCACCGGCCGTCCCTCCGCGCTCGCGGTCTGACCTCCAAGCCCCACGCCTGACGTCCCGTCACCGTCCGGCACCCGGAAATCACCAGGCAGCACGGAGACCTGCCGGTTCCCCGCCACTCCGGACCGGCCCGTAGGAAAGGAACACTCCCATGGCACACGCCCAGTTCGACCCCACCGCCCGTCAGGCCCTGGCCGCAGCCGCCGTCGAGGCGAAGACGCGGAAGGACCTGACCTGGCAGCGGATCGCCGACGCCGCCGGCCTGTCGGTCGCCTTCGTCACCGCCGCCGTCCTCGGCCAGCACGCCCTGCCCGAGGCCGCGGCGAAGGCGGTCGCCGAGCTGCTCGGCCTGGACGACGACGCGGTGATGCTGCTGCAGACCATCCCGACCCGCGGCTCCATCGTCGGCGCCGTCCCCACCGACCCGACCATCTACCGCTTCTACGAGATGCTCCAGGTCTACGGCACCACGCTGAAGGCCCTTGTCCACGAGCAGTTCGGTGACGGGATCATCAGCGCGATCAACTTCAGGCTCGATGTGAAGAAGGTCGCCGACCCCGAGGGCGGCGAGCGCGCTGTCATCACCCTCGACGGCAAGTATCTGCCCACCAAGCCCTTCTGAACCGGACCGCGAGACCCGGCCCGGGCCGGACAGGACCCCTTCACCGCATCCGGCCCCACCCCCTTCCCCGACCGTTCCCCGTCCGGCTTTCCGCCCTCCGCCGGCTCGCTCGCCGGAGGCCCCCGCTTCTCACCGAGGACTTCTCATGGACATCGCACAGCGCACCGTCGACATCGCCCGCCAGAACGTCACCGAGGGCGGCCGCCCGTTCGCGACCGTCATCGTCAAGGACGGCGAGATCCTCGCCGAGAGCGCGAACAAGGTCGCCCAGACCTCCGACCCGACCGCGCACGCGGAGATCCTCGCCATCCGCGAAGCGTGTATGAGGCTGGGCACCGAACACCTGACCGGCACCACCATCTACGTCCTGGCGCATCCCTGCCCGATGTGCCTGGGATCGCTGTACTACTGCTCTCCGGACGAGGTCGTCTTCCTCACCACCCGTGAGGCCTATGAGCCCCACTACGTGGACGACCGCAAGTACTTCGAACTCGACACCTTCTACTCCGAGCTCGCCAAGGACTGGGCCGAGCGGCGCTTGCCGATGCGCTACGAGCCGCACGGGGCCGCCGTCGACGTCTACCGCCTGTGGCAGGAGCGCAACGGCGGTGAGCGGCGGGTGACCGGCGCCCCCACCGCCTGAGCACCCGTCGCCCCGTCCGACCGAGCTCCCGGCGGATGTCGCCGCCTCGCCGCCGGCGGGCCCCGGCGTCACGCGGCCCCCGCCACCTCCTCATCGGGGCCGACGCGTGATCACCTGGTCTCCGAAGTGGGCACGCCGGTGAGCCCTGCCGGACGGAGTCATCCCGACAAGGTGGAGAGCACCGTCGAAGGCAGCACGCCGCCGGCGGCGAACGGCCGTCGGCGGAGGAGGTCCTCGGCTGTCTCCGAGGGGACGCCGGCCCCGCCGAGAACCTGGACGGCGTGTTCGGCGGGGAGCAGATCGAGCCAGCGCAGCACGGCCCCATGGTGGGCGTCGGCGACCACCTCACCATGCACCCGGAGCCTGGCCAGGCCTCCGTCGGGGAAGACGTCCAGCCGGACGTGCGTCACCGGCGCGGCCGACGCCGAGCGGAAGAAGTGCCGGGTGTCCGGCTGCAGCCGCGTCTTCGGAACCAGGTCGAACCATTCCGCGCCCTCGTCCAGATGATCGCCATCGGTCCCGCGCAGCGAGGCCCAGCCGGCCGCGTTGCCGACGAAGTACGACGTGTCGATCTCGACCCGGCGGATCCGGCCACGGGCGGCCAGCCTGATCGTCACGTGGTCGTTGCCGCCGTCGCGGCGGCGGGCGTTCTCCCAGCCGTCGCCCATGATCCTGGCCCTGCCGGGCAGCAGCAGCTGCACCGGCGAGGAGTAGAACGTGTTCGAGCAGGCCACCACGTCGCCGCCGTGTTCCAGCGCGGCCAGGTCGATCGTGCCGTCCATGAACCGGGGGTCCGGCACCGGCTCACCGTGCACCCGGAACCGGGCCACCCCGCCGTCGGGGTAAATGCTCAGCCGGACATGCGTCCAGCGCCGCCGGTCCGCCACCTCGAACGCGTTCTCGGTGTCGCCCTTGATCGCGCTCTTCTCGACGATCGTCTCCCAGCTCGCCCGCTCCAGCTCGGCCGGTGACGGCGCCCCCTCGACGCTGGTCGCCTCCACCGAGGCGTAGGGCGGATAGTTGCCCTTGAACCAGGCGGTGTCGATCACCACGCCGTGCACCACGCCCGGGACGCCGAGCCGGACGATCGCGTGGTCGTTCCCGGGCTCGCGCCGGCGACGGGTCTCCCAGCCGTCGTACACCTTGCCCTTGTGGCCGAAGTCCTCCGTCGAGAAAACCGACGGCTCAGGCTTGATCAAGTTCTCGCGCTCGGCGAACAACTCGTCGTTGGCGTACACCACGCTACCGGCCAGCGCACGCGAGGCCAGGTCCGGAAGCCGGGTGAAACCGTGGGTGGTCATGCTCCTCCTCTGTTGAGCAGCCGGCCCTGCGGCGGGCTGTCGATGTCGATCGGTACGCCGCGCAGCCAGCTACCGCGGACCACACCCGCGAGCGGCCGGCCATGGTAGGGCGTGACCGGGTTGCGGTGGTGCAGCCGTTCCCTGTCGACCACGGACACCTCGTCGGGCGCGAACACGCAGAAGTCGGCCTGGTAGCCCGGCTCGATCCGGCCTTTGCGAGGCAGCCCCACCAGCTCCGCAGGGCGTTCGGCCATCCAGCGCACCACGTCGGTCAGCGTGTGGCCGCGGCGCCGGGCCTCGGTCCACACCGCCGGCAGGCCGAGTTGCAGCGACGCGATGCCGCCCCAGGCGACGCCGAAGTCACCGACGTCGAACCGTTTGAGCTCCGGTGTGCACGGCGAGTGGTCGGACACCACGCAGTCGATCGTGCCGTCGGCAAGCCCTTGCCAGAGCGACTCGCGGTTCGCCGCCTCCCGGATCGGCGGGCAGCACTTGAACTGGGTGGCGCCCTCGGCGATCTCCTCCGCGCTGAACGTCAGATAGTGCGGGCACGTCTCCACGGTGATCCGGACGCCGTCGCGCCGGGCCGACCGGATCATCGGCAGCGCGTCCGAGCTGGACAGGTGCACGATGTGCGCCCGGCAACCGGTCCGGCGGGCCAGCTCGATCACCTGCGCGACCGCGAGATTCTCCGCGCCCCGCGGCCTGGAGCGCAGGAAGTCCCGGTAGCTCGCGCCGTGCGCGGCCGGGGCGTGGTCGATCACGTGCGGGTCCTCGGCGTGCACGATCATCAGTGCGTCGAACGCCCCGATCTCCCGTAACGCGTCCGCCAGCTCGCCCGGTTCCAGGTGGGGGAACTCGTCCACGCCGGAGTGCAGCAGGAAGCACTTGAATCCGAACACGCCCGAGTCGTGCAGCCCGCGCAGTTCGCACAGGTTGCCCGGTACGGCCCCGCCCCAGAAGCCGACGTCGACGTACACCCGTCCCTCGGCGGTCTTCCGCTTCGTCCGCAGCGCCGCGACATCGGTGGTCGGCGGAATGCTGTTCAGCGGCATGTCGATGATCGTCGTGACACCGCCGGCCGCTGCCGCCCGGGTGGCGCTCCCGAAGCCCTCCCACTCGGTCCGGCCGGGGTCGTTCACGTGCACGTGGCTGTCGACGAGGCCGGGCAGCAGCACCTCGTCGTCACCGAGCTCGACCACCTCGGCGGCCTCGAGGTCCGCGTCCAGCGGCTCGACCGCGATCACCGTCCCGCCCCGTACGCCGATGCTGCGCGCCACCTCCCCGGCCGCGGTGACCACTCGACGGGCCCTGAACAGCACGTCCAGCTCGGCCATCAGACGACACCTCCATTGTCGATCGGCCACCCGGTCACGGTCTTGGGCCGTGGCGTCGCGTAGGTGCGGACCTTGCTCGTGGTGAGGCCGAGCCGGACGAGCCCCTCGGCGAGGGCGACCGCGGCGGCGACGCCGTCGACGACGGGTACCCCGGTGGCGGCGGTGATCTCCCGGCCGAGGCTGGCCATTCCGCCACAACCAAGACAGATCACCTCAGCTCGGTCGTCGACGACGGCTTTCCAGGCCTCGGCGACGATCGCGTCGACGGCCCGGCCGGGATCCTCCTCAAGTTCGAGGACCGACAACCCGCTGGCCCGGATCGACGCGCACCGGTCGGCCAGCCCGGCGAGCCGCAACCTGTCCTCGATCTGCGGTACGGCGCGGTCCAGCGTCGTGACGACCGAGTACGTGCGGCCGATCAGCATCGCGACCTGCGCGGCCGCCTCGGTGATGTCCACCACGGGTACGTCGAGCAGCTCCTGCAGGCCCTCGCGGCCGTGCTCGCCGTATCCGGCCTGGATCACCGCGTCGTACGGCTCGGCGTACCGGACGACCCGGTCCATCACGGCGACCGCCGCCAGATAGCTCTCGAAGTTCCCCTCCACCGACTCCGGCCCGAACGACGGGGTGAGCCCGACGATCTCGACGCCTGGCGACGCGTACGCCGCGGCCTGCGCACGGATCGTCTCGGTCATCGACGCGGTGGTGTTCACATTCACGATCAGGATGCGCATCTCACTCCACCCGTCCGAGGCGACCTGGACCGGCCGGCTGGGTCAGTGCGCGGAGTCCGGGTGGGGCGATGCCGGCGAGGGTGCGGACCTCGGCCTCGTCGACGGCGCCGCAGTCAAGGCCGCGGACGAGGAATCCGGCCATCGCCCGGGCGGTCGCGGGCTCGTCGAGGAAGCCCGAATCCGCGCGGCCGAGATAGCCGCGCAGCCGGGCGGCCGCGGCGGGCAGTCCCTCACGGAAGAACGCGTAGACGGCGGCGTACCGGCTGGGGAGCTGGGCCGGATGCAGGTCCCAGCCCTGGTGGATGCCGCCCTCCAGGGCGCGCCGGACCAGGCGCGCGTGCAGCCGCCAGGCGGCGCGGACCGCGTCGGTGTCGCCGACCGGGAGCACGTTGGTCGAGCCGTCGCTGACGCGTACGCCGGTACCGGCGGCGGCGACCTGCATCACCGCCTTGGCGTGGTCGGCGACCGGATGCTCCACGCTCTGGTACGCCGCCGACACCCCGAGCGCCGCCGAGTAGTCGTAGGTGCCGTAGTGCAGGCCCGTGCAGCGCCCGGCCGAGACGCGGATCATCGATGCCAGCGGCGAGACGCCGTCCGGGCCGAGGATCGCCTGCGGTGTCTCCACCTGGATCTCGAACCGCAGGCTCCCGCCTTCCAGCCCGTACGCCGCTTCCAGCCGCTCGGCGGCCAGCACCATCGCCTCCACCTGCTCGACGGATGTCACCTTCGGGAGCGTGACGACGAAGCCGTCGGGCGGCGGGCCGAGAGTCTCCAGGAAGATCGCCAGGGTGCGCAGGCCGCGCCGCCGGGTCGGCGCCTCGAAACTCTTGAACCGGATTCCGCGGAAGGGCGAGCCGTCGCCGGAGGCGACAGCGGCGGCGAGGGCCTCCGCTGCGGCCCGGGCGGTGGCGTCCTCGTCGGCGTCCGAGCGGTTGCCGTAGCCGTCCTCGAAGTCGATCCTCAGGTCTTCGACCGGCTCGCGCTCCAGCTTGGCCCGGACCCGGTCGTACACCTCCGCCGCCGTCCGCGGCGGCAGGTCGAGCGCGCCGGCGAATTCCATGACGGTCCGGCCGTGCTCGGCCAGCGCCGCCCGGGCCTCCCGGCCCCATGTCCGTACGGTGTCCGAGGTGTAGCGGTCGGCCGGGACGTAGACGGTGTGCACCGGCTGCCGGCCGGACGGCTCACCGGGGTAGGCCGTACGCAGTCGCTCGTCCGCCGCGGCGAGCCGGGTGTCGAGCTCGGCGGCGAGCCCGGCGCTGAGCTCGGTGGCGAGGCCGGCGCCGCTCATGAGCCGGCCTCGACGACGCGGAAGGACGCGGGGAACAACAGTGCCTGGTCGCGGCGCATGTGGTCACGCTCAGAGTAGGCGGCCTTCATCGTCTCGAAGTAGGTCTGTGCGCGGAGCCGCATCGACTCCTCATCCACCCCCGCGATCATCCGGTCGCGCATCACCGGCCGGCCGTCGATCACCACGGTGGACACGTCGGCGCCCGTGCAGTTCATCAGCAACGTCCTGATCGGGTCGTCGACGGGGCCGGTGCGCGGGCCGGAGAGGTCCACGACGACCAGGTCGGCCTTGGCGCCGGGGGCGAGTCTGCCCAGATCGTCCCGGCCCAGTGCGCGGGCGCCGCCCAGCGTGGCGGCCCGGTAGTAGTCGGCGGCCGAGCCCGCCTCCAGCCGTCCGGTGACCAGCTTGGCCAGGTTGTTGCCGTAGTCCATGTTGCGGATCATGTCGGGCGGGAAGGAGTCGGTGCCCAGCGCCATGTTCACACCGGCCTCCCGGTAACGGTCGAAGTCGCGGAGCGCGTCGCCGTACCTGACGAAGGTGAGGGGGCAGTGCACGATCCCGGCCAGGGCCGCGAGCCGGTCCGGTGATCCCTCGAACGGCGTCTCGGGGTCACCGAGGTACAGGGCGTGTGGGATCAGCAGCCGGGGACCGAGCAGGCCCACCTCGGCCAGCACGTCCAGCGGGTGCCGGCCGTACCACTCGCGCAGCAACCGCAGCTCCGTCATCCCCTGCATGCAGTGCAGGCGGACCAGGCAGTCGAGTCCCTCCGCGGCTCGGGCGGTGGCGCGCAGCAGGTCGAGGGTGACGGTCTCGATGCGGCAGGGCAGGAGCGCCCCTCGGATCCGGCCGTCGTGGGCGCCGTCGACGTCCCGGACGAAGCGGATCGCGTCGGCGAGCCCCTTCTCGCCGAGCTCGGGCTCCCAGTGCACGTCCCTGCTGCCGTCGGCACGCAGCACCGGCACGCCGGAGCGGTAGGACGGACCCAAGTACATGCGCAGGCCGAGCCGTCCGGCGATCTCCACGACGCCGGCGAGCTCCTCGTACGACTCCGCCCAGGCGCTGTGCGTCTCGGCGGCGATCGGCATCGCCGTGGTGATGCCGTTGCGGATGAGCTGGGTGAGCGCGTACTCCCGCATGAAGAGCGTGTCCTCGAGCGGGAAGACGGCACGGCGCCGGTTGACGGCGTAGTCCTGTGACCACCCCAGCCCGCTGGAGTCGGCGTGCCAGGTGTCGAGGATGGCGTGGTCGATGTCGGCCAGCGCGTCCAGGTCGATGAAGCCCGGCCCGACGATCGCCTCACCGGCGTCGATCACCTCGTCGACCGGGCCGTCGTAGGAGCGGCCGACGTGGACGATCCGGTCGCGGTCGTAGACGACGCACGCGTCGCGGTGGATGACATGGTCGTCGCCGTCGAAGCCGATGACGAACGACGCCCTGACGAGAGTGCTCACTGTGTGTTCCTCCGGGTCGGCTTCCATCCGGGCCTGGGTACGGCGGCCAGCAGGGCTTTGGTGTATTCCTCCTGCGGCTCGCGCAGCAGGGCGCGGGTGGTTCCTCGCTCCACGACGCGGCCGTGACGCATCACGACGGCCGTGTCGCTGATCTGGTTGACCACGGCCAGGTCGTGGGAGATGAAGACATAGCTGATCGACCGCTGCTCGCGGATGTCGGCGAGCAGGTTGAGGATCTGCGCCTGGATCGAGACGTCGAGCGCGGCGACCGCCTCGTCCAGCACCAGCACGCGTGGCTCCACCGCCAGGGCGCGGGCGATGGCCACCCGCTGGCGCTGCCCTCCGGACAGCTGTCTGGGCAGCATCGCGGCGTGACGTTCGGCCAGGCCCACGGATTCGAGCAGGTCCAGCGCCTTCTTCCGCCGCTCGGCGGGGGTGAGCGAGAAGTGCAGGGCAAGGCTCGTCTCGACGACGTCGCCGACCCGCTGCAGCTTGTCCAGCGAGGAATAGGGGTCCTGGAAGACGATCTGGATCTCTCGTGCCCGTCTGCGCCGCTCCCCGGCCGACACCCGGCCTGCCGGACGCGGCCGCCCGCAGACGCTGATCGTCCCGCTGGTGGGCGTCTCCAGGCCGAGCAGCATGCGGGCGACGGTGGTCTTCCCCGACCCGGACTCTCCCACGATGGCCAGCGACTCGCCTTCGGCCACGGTGAAGGAGACCTCGTCGACCGCGGTGGCGGTGCCGTACGTCTTCCGTAGCCGCTCCGCTTCGATCACGCTCATGCCGTCTCCTCCGCTCTCAGGCAGGCGACCCCGCGGACGGACGGCGGCCGGCTCTCCCGGCAACGCGGCTCGGCCAGGTCGCAGCGTGGTGCGAACGCGCAGCCCTCCTCGGCTTCGAAGGCCGCCACGGGCCGTCCGGGGATCACCGGCAGCCGGTGCACCGTTCCCTCCAAACTGGGGCGTGATCTCATGAGGCCGCGCGTGTAGGGGTGGCGCGGCTCGCCGTCAAGGTCCTCCACGATCCGGCCCGCGTACATCACCGCGAGCCGGTCACATGTCGCGGCGGCCAGCTCCAGGTCGTGGGTGATCAACAGCATGGCCATGCCGTGCTCGCGGCGCAGCTCGTCCAGGATGGCCATGACCTCTGACTGGGTGGTCACATCCAGTGCGGTGGTCGGCTCGTCGGCCAGCACCAGGTCGGGTTCGACGGCGAGCACGGATGCGATCATGACGCGCTGCAGCAGACCGCCGGAGAGTTCGTGGGGGTGCTGGCGCAGGCGCCGCTCACCGTCGGTGATGCCGACCTCCTTGAGGAGCTGTACGGCTCGCGCCGACGCCTGCCGTACCGGCATCCGCAGGTTGTGGACCATGGCTTCGGTGAGGAAGTCGCCGACGCTGCGGACGGGGTTGATGTGCGCCCGCGGATCCTGGAAGATCATCGCGATCCGCTTGGCCCGCAGCCGCCGCAGTTCCCTGCCCGAGGGCACCTCGGCGCCGTCGAAGACGATCCTGCCGGTCACGCGGGCGCCCGGCGGGGTCAGGCCGATGACCGCCCGGGCGGTCATCGACTTGCCCGACCCGGACTCTCCCACCAGCCCGACGGCCTCTCCTCTGCCGATGGTCAGGTCCACCTGCTCCACCAGCGTCCGCCAGCTCCGTCCGTACGGCACGGCCAGGCCGAAGCCTTCCAACGTCAACAGGCTCACGGCTGCCTCCCCAGGCGATCACCCAACAGGTTCACTGCGGCCACCACCAGCGCGATCAGCAGGCCCGCGCTCAGCGCCTCCAGCGGCTGGCCCCGCATGGCGCTGTCCAGGCCGCTCTTGACCATCAGCCCCCAGTCGGCCGTGGGCGGCTGCACGCCCAGCCCGAGGAAGGAGACCGCCGCCACGTCGATCACCGCGAAGCCGAGCGCGGAGACCGACTGGGCGACGATGATCGGCCGCAGGTTGGGCAGCAGGTGGCGCAGGCAGATGGCGGTCGCGGAACGGCCCTGCACCCAGGCGGCGGCCACGTACGGCAGGTTGCGCTCACGCAGCGCCGCGCTCCGCACCACCCGAGCCACGTACGGGGTGTAGGCGACGGCCAGGCCGATCACCACGCCGGGGATGCCGGGACCGAGGACGGCCACGGTGACCAGCGCGAAAACGATGCCGGGCACGGAGAACAGCACATCCAGCAGGCGGGAGATGACCGCGTCCACCTTGCCGCCCGCCCAGGCGGCGACGATCGCCAGCGTGGTCCCCGCGACACTCGCGACGCAGATCACCAGCACCGGGGCGAGCAACGTGGTCCGCGCGCCGTACATCAGCCGGGACAGCACGTCCCGGCCCAGGGCGTCCCCGCCCAGGGGATGCGCGACGGAAGCGCCGCCCAGCGCGTTGAACAGGTCGGGCAGGTCGGGGTCGTAGGGCGCGAGCAGCGGCGCGAACAGGGTGATCACCACGGTGGCGGTCAGCAGGACGGCAGCGGCCACGCCCAGCCCGCCCAGACGGCGGGTCACTGCCGCGACAGGCGCGGGTCGAGAGCGGAGTAGCACAGGTCCACCACCAGATTGATCAGGACGAAGGCGGTGACGAGCACGAGCACCACCGCCTGGACGATCGCGAAGTCGCGTTGCAGGATCGCGCGGACGAACAACGAGCCCAGGCCGTCCAGGGCGAAGATGCTCTCCACCACGACCGAGCCCGCGATCAGCCCGGCGACGTTCAGGCCGACCACGGTCACCACCGGGATGGCCGCGTTGCGCAGCACGTGCCTGCGGACGATGTGCCCCTCGGCCAGGCCGCGGCTGCGGGCGGTCTCCACGTGCTCCCGGCCCAGCTCCTCCGACACCGAGGCCCGCGTGATACGGGCGAGGAACGCGGCGCTGGCCAGGCTGAGCGTTATCGCCGGGAGCGTGAGGTGGTGGATGCGGTCACCGAACCCGTTACCGGGCCCGAAGACCGGGAACCAGCCCAGTCCCAGCGCGAAGACGATGACGAGGATCACCCCGATCACGAACGGCGGCGTGGCCAGGAACACCGAGGAGATCAGGCTGACCGCGCCGTCGGCCTTGCCGCCGCGCAGCCCGGCCAGCAGGCCCATGGCCACGCCCCCGGCCACGATCAGCAGCGTCGCGTAGACCACCAGGAAGGCGGTCGTCGTCGCCCGGGAGGCCATCAGCGCGGAGACGTCCTGCCGATAGACCAGGGAGGTGCCGAAGTCGCCCGTCACCGCGTCACGCAGCCAGGCGGCGTAGCGCAGCAGGAACGGATCGTCCAGGTGGTACTGCGCGCGGATGGCCGCGACCTGCTCGGGGGTGCCGCTGCGGTTGCCGAGCAGGAACGCCATCGGGCCGCCGGGCACCAAGTAGAGCAGGCCGTACACCAGGAAGGAGGCGACCAGCAGGACCACGATCAGCCCTGCCAGTCGTTTCGCCAGGAACCTCATGCCGCGCCGAGGCCCGCGGCCCACGGGTAGTACAGGTAGGGGAAGGACGCGACGGCTCCGGTCACCCGCTTGTTCATGTACAGGATCACCGGCAGGTTGTTGAGCGGCATCCACGGCACGTCGGCGGTGACCTTCTGCTGGATCGTCGTCACCAGCGCCGCCCGCTCCGTCTCGTCGTAGGCCGCCCGCGCCTTCTTGATGTCGGCGTCCACGGCCGCGTAGTCGTTGAAGTTGGTGCGGCTACCCGCCAGGAAGACGGTGTAGATGTCGAGCGGGTCGGGCACGTTGCCGTACCAGGTGGAGAAGAAGGCGTCGATGCCCTCACGGGCCTTGGGGTCGCTGTAGAGGTTCCCGTACTGTTCGACGGGGATCACCTTGATCTCGATCTTCAGGCCGAGCGCCTCGCCGGTCGCCTTGATCAGGTTGGCGGTCTGCTCGTGGACGGCCGAGCTGCCCTGGATCCCGATGGTGATGGTCTGGGTGGGCGAGCCGGCCTCGGTGAGCAACTGCTTGGCCTTGGCCAGGTCGGGCGTCTCCGGAGGGAGCGCGTCATAGGCCTTCTGGAAGGCGTCCCGCTGGTATCCCCAGTATTCGGCACCGGCGAGGGTGCGCTGCGGCACCGCCGTCCCCTGGAAGACCACCTTGGAGATGGCCGCCCGGTCCAGCGCCAGCGACAGGGCCTGGCGGACCTTCGGGTCGGCGTACGGGCCGGTCTTGGCGGCGCCCAGCAGCGTCCAGAAGGTCAGCGACTTGCCGAGCGTGACCGAGCCGGTCGTGGACTGCTGGAGCTGGCCGAGTCCCGCGGGGGGCAGGTAGAAGTACTGCCCGTCCACCTCGCCGGAGCGCAGCGCGTTGACGGCGGTGGTCTCGTCGGCGATGAACCGGAAGACCAGTTCCTTGGTCTTGGGCCGCAACGCGGTGTCCCAGTAGGCGTCGTTGCGCTTGATCGTCAGCGAGTCGCCGGACTTCCAGCTCTCGTACTTGTACGGGCCGGTGCACATCACACCGCCGGTGGGCGAGCCCAGGTCCTTCTTCTTGGCGTACTCGGCGGAGACGATCGCGCCCGCCGCGGAGGCCATCGCCTGGTTGAACAGCACGTCGGGCTGCTTCAACGTGACGGTGACCTGCATCGGCCCCGTCGCCTTGATCGACTCCACGGTGTGGAAGTAGTCGCCCCACCAGGTGCCGAGTGCGGGATCGAGGTGGCGGTTGAGGCTGGCCGCGACGTCCTCGGCGGTCAGCGGCGTGCCGTCCCAGAACTTCACGCCGTCGCGGATCGTGTAGACCCACGTGGTCGGGCTGGGGTTGTCGGCCTTCTCGGCCAGGCCGGGTTCGATGCCGAACTCGGGGGTCAGCCGCAGCAGGCTCTCGCACATGTTGGCCAGCACGGTGTTCTCGGCGTAGTTGAACGACCTGATCGGGTCGACCGTCTGCGGCTCGTACGGCAGGTTCCACGTCACCTTGTCCAGTTCCCCGGTGGCCGGGGCGGTGACGGTTCTGAGCTCCAGCTTGGGCGCTCCGCCCGCTCCTTGCTGTTGTTGCTGTTGTGGTGACGCGGCCTGCTGGCCGCACGCGGTCAGGGCCAGCGCGAGGGCGGTGGCCACGGGTATGGCTCGACGGATCATCAATAGGACCTTTCGCGAACGTGTCCGTTGCGGACGACGAACTGGGGGATGGGCCTGTCCACGACGGCTTGGGCCATGGACTCGGCGCGGACCAGGATGAAGTCGGCGGGGTCACCGGGCTGGAGCCGCGCCGGCTCCAGGCCCAGCAGGACGGCGCCTCCGTGCGCCGCGATCTCGTAGCACGTGGCCAGCTCCTCATCGGTGCGGGCGTCGGTGCGGTAGGCGAGCAGGTGGGCGCGGTTGATCATGTCGCCGTCGCCGAACGGCGTCCACGGATCCCGCACCCCGTCGGATCCGAGGCCGACCAGCACGCCGGCTCCGAGCAGCGGACCGACGGGCAGGACCGGGTCCGCGCCGAGCGCGCAGGTGGTCAGCGCGACCTCCGCCTCGGCCAGCGTCTCGGCGAGGTCCTCTCGGTCGGCCAGGCAGAAGGCGTGGCTGATCGTGGTCGGCACACCGCTGGACTTCGTCCTGCGAGCGATCTCCAGCACCTGCGCGACCCCTTGCTCACCGCCGTCGTGCAGGTGGATGTCGAGCGGTACGGTGTGCCGCTCGGCCATGCCGTACAGCAGGTCGAGGTGTCCGTGCAGGTCGCCGTCGATGCCCACGGGGTCGAGCCCGCCGAGGATGTCCGCGCCCTCCTTCAGCGACTGCTCCATCAGCTCCGCCGTACCCGGCATCGAGAGCAGCCCGAGCTGGGGGAAGGCGACGATCTGCACGTCCAGCAGGCCCTCACGCGCCCGGGCCGCCTCCCGCACGCCGTGCACGTTGCTCAGCCCGTACACCGGGGCGACGTCCACGTGTGCCCGCCACGCCCGCGTACCGCGTGCGATCGCGTGATCCATGAGCGCCCCGGCCCGCTCGGCCACCGGCGCCGCCATCCCCGCCCGCGCCGCGACATCACCCTCGATCAGGTCGCGCAGTGTCTGGGCCGGAGTACGGCTCAGCCAGGGCTGGCCCCAGGTGGTCTTGTCGGGGTGGACGTGCGCGTCGACCGGGGCGGGCAGGGCGAGCAGTCCGCCCGCTTCCACCACCTCGCATCCTTCTGTTCTGCGTTCCAGGGGGACGACGCGGCCGTCTTCGACCAGGACATCGTGGGGGCGGACATCGGTGAACAGAATCTGAGCCATACCGGCTGATCCCCTTAACTTGCGGGCAACAGTGGCATAGAATTATCAGACATCAGATGATTAGAGAAGAGGACGAATGCGGCAAGTGGGCCGGACCACCCTCGTCGACTCCGCCATACGTGAGCTCCGCGAAGAGATCTCGAGCGGCGTCTGGCCGGTCGGCACAAAGATCCCCTCAGAGAGCCAGCTGGCCGAGATGCTGGGCGTGAGCAGGCTGTCAGTACGCGAGGCCGTCCGCGTTCTTGTCCACGCCGGCCTGCTCACCACACGTCAGGGCGACGGGACCTATGTCACCGCCACGGACGAGAGCGAGGTGGCGCTCAAGCGCCGCCTCGACCGCGCGGCGACGATGGACATCATCGACGTGCGGCGCGGCCTGGACCTCGTGGCGGCCCGATTGGCCGCCGAACGACGGACACCGGAGGACCTTGACGCGCTGAGGGAGACGCTGGAGCGGCGCACCACCGCCCACCAGGCCATAGATCTCGACGCGTTCGCCGACGCCGACCTCGGCTTCCACCTGTCCATCGCCGCGGCTTCGCACAACCCGGTGCTGCTGGACCTGTATCGCGGCATGAGCGAGGCGGTGCGCGACACGCTCCTCCGCGACCACTGCATGGAACGTGCCGTGCTCAGCTCCGACTCCTCCCACCAGGAACTGTACGAGGCGATCGAGGCCGGCGACGCGGCGGGCGCTGTCAAGATCGCGCTCGCCATTCTCGACGAGCAGGAGCGCGACCTCTGATGCTCCGCGTCCCGCCCGCCTCCAGCGGCGTGCGGGACAGGGGCCGCCGGCCGGGTGGGCGGGGGAGCGGGCCCGTGGAGACGACGGAAGCCCCCGCCCCTACGATGGACCGATGGCATCGATCAGGCAGATCCAAGTCACCTTCGACTGCGCGGACCCCGAGCGCGTCGCTCGTTTCTGGTGCGAGGTGTTGGGGTACGTCGTGCCGCCGCCACCGAAGGGGTTTGCCACTTGGGACGATTTCGATCGCGCACTGCCGCCTGAGCGTCAGGGGTCGGCGTTCGCGTGCGTCGATCCCTCAGGTGTGGGCCCGCGACTGTTCTTCCAGCGCGTTCCCGAAGGCAAGGTCGTCAAGAATCGGCTCCACCTTGACGTGCGGGTCGGCACCGGGCTCGTGGGGGAAGAGCGCCTGGCCGCGCTTGAGGCCGAATGCGCACGACTGATCGCGCTCGGCGCGGTACGCGTGCGACTACTGCCTGCCGACGACGACGACGAGTCGTGCCTCGTGATGCAGGACATCGAGGGCAACGAGTTCTGTCTCGACTGAGTGGCCGCGAACGCGGCACCTTCGCGGGCCGACCGGCCCGCCGACGCCCGGCGTGGCCTGCGGCAGCCCGAGGAGGTCCGGCCCGACGCAGCCGCCCGCAAGCTGCGCCGGGCCGGTGCCGAGCACCGTGACGCCCCGGTCCGCCACATCATCCTCCGCCGGCCCGTCCGGCCCGCCCCCGACGACGATGGGGCCCGGGACACAGGTGGCCGCTTGGACGGAGGACTGCTCGCTCAGCCCCCGCCCTTGGCCACGTAGTCGGCGGGGTCGTAGTGGAGTCGGAGCCGCTGGATCACGCCGTCGATGATCGTGAAGAACTCGGCGAGCCGGACGACACCCTTGGGCAGGTGGGCGTCGTAGAGAACGGCCGTGCCGTCCGGACCGTTGACCTCCTGGATCAGGTCGATCTTGCTGACGTTGGCGATGAAACCCTGGACACCCTGCCGGAACAGGGCTGCCCCGACGACGCGTCCAGCGATGGGCCCCTCGAAGTCGAGGTCATCAGCCAGCAGAGGCACGAGCTCCTGGCCATCCCCGTAGTTCTCGATCCCACCGGTGAGGACCCGGTAGTACGCCTGGACCACGGAAGGCGCGTCGTCGCTGACGACGGTCATGTTGCTCTCCCTTCGAACACCCGATCGTTCGGTTGAGAAAATAAACCACCTAATAGAGATTCTCAACCATCCCCGCTAAACTGGGCTCATGCGTTCGTACAACCAGTACTGCTCGATGGCACGCGCCCTGGATCTGGTTGGTGACCGCTGGGTCCTGCTGATCGTCCGCGAACTCCTCACCCAAGGCCCCTGCCGCTTCTCCGCCCTGCGCCGCGGACTGCCCGGCATCGCCAGCAACCTGCTGGCCGATCGGCTGCGCGAGATGGAGTCGGCCGCACTGATCGCCCGGCACGATGAGCCGCCCCCGGTCTCCGCGACACTGATCAGCCTCACCGACCGCGGCCGCGACCTCGGCGGCGTCGTCCGCGAGCTGACCCGCTGGGGCGCACCCCTGATGATCGACCCGCCGCTTGACGACGAGTTCCGGGTGCACTGGCTCTCGCTGCCCCTGCGCCATCTGTGCCGCGACAACTCACCCGATGAGCCGCCTGTCACCGTGCGCGTCGGCGACCTGCACGACGGCTGCGACATCATCGCCGCACACGGCCAGGTCGACGTGCAGCCCTGTTCGACCGCACGGCAGCCCGGAGCGACGATCACGGCGCCGCCACAGGTGCTCGTCGCGCTCTTCACCGGACAGCTGACCCTGCGGACGGCCGAGACCCAGGGACTGGTCGTCGACGGCTCCGCGGCTGCACTGCAACGCCTTCTACCGAACAGAGGACACATCGATGCCTGACGGTCTACCGAACAGCGGACACGCCGATGCCTGACGGTCACGACGCGCTGGGGCTCCTTGAGGAGATCGCCGCGGACTTCGGCGACGGACCCGATGTCGTCCTGGGGACGATATCGGGGTCTTCTCGACCGACCGGTGTTGGACAGAGCACAGCATTCGGAGCAGAGCCGGGCACGGAATGCGTGATCCGGGTTCCCGGCTCTGCTCGTTCCGCCGTAGGGAAGAAGTCAGACCGAGGGCTTGCGGAACTGCCTGATCATCGCTGCGTAACTGTCGTCGGCGTGGCCGTCGGTGGCCGCACGCCTGGCCAGTTCCAGGAAGAGATTCGGCAACTCGGTGTTGACGCCGAGCGCCTCGGCCTCCTGGACCAGGTGCTCCATCCCGCCCATGTGAACGGCAACGGTGGCGTCGGTGGCCGGATACCTGCCCTCGTCGATCTGCTGCGCGTATGCGGAAACGTAGTCGGCCGTCACGTTGATCGCGGTGTTGGCCAGGGTCGCGAAAGTCGTCGCCTTGACGTTCGCGGCGCCCAGCAGTGCGGCCCCCTGCAGGAAGCCGTTCAGGACACCCCACATGATGCTCAGGACGGACATGTCGTACAGGGCAGACAGGCCGTGGTCCTCGTCGAGGTAAACGGTTCCGGTCTCGCTGAGTGCCTGCAGGGTGGCCTGGTGCTCCTCGAAGGCGACCTTCGAGCCGGAGTACAACAGCGTGGCATCGGCGGTGCCGACGGCCTGGGGAAGGGCAAGGATCGCCCCGTCGAGGTAAGCGCTGTCGATCTTGGCCGCCCATCCGGCGGTCTCGCGAGCCTGGGTGGAACTGGCCGTGGTCAGGTTGACGAGGGTACGGCCGGCCAGCGAGGGGCCGACCGGGTCCAGCAACTCATGCACGGCGTCGTAGTCCGAGACACAGACAACGACGAGTGGGCTTGCCTCGACCGCGCTCTTGATCGAGTCGGCCAGGGTGGCACCGTTGGCGACGAGATCGTCAGCCTTGGCTGCCGATCGGTTCCAGACGGTGGTCGGGTGACCGTTCATCAGGAAGGCCGTGGCCAGCGCATGGCCCATCAGTCCCAGGCCGACAACGGTGACCGGCGATTGCGAGGCGGAAAGGGGGGACATATGTGCTCCTGCGTATCTCATGCGGCGTCCGCCGCGACGGGTGTGGTTGCCGTGACTGAGGTCTGGGCGTAGTAGGTCGCCGGTCCGGACGGCCCGGCCAGGCATGTCGTGCTGGTCACCGGGTCCGGCTATCGGCCGTTGCGGCGAGGTGGCCAGAGCGGCGGTCCCGCCGTGCCGCGGGCGCCTTATACGAAGAACCCGACGATGCTGCGGATGCGGCCCCCGGCGAACTCGACGACGTCGTAGCCGGTGGCGACCGTGCCGAGTTTCCAGCTGAACAGCGCGCGGTCGTGGTGGGCGCCGACCACGGTGTCGAGGGTGAACCTCAGGTCGCCGAGCTTCTCCCGGGCGCGGCCGATCGCCTCGGACAGTTCGGCGTGCCCACGCAGGCCCGCGTTGGCGGGGTCGGTGTAGAGCGAGTCCTCGGTGAGGACGGACTTCATCAGTGTCACCCGGGCGGCGGCGTCTCGCTCGTTCCAGATGTCGAGGTAGGCGAGGATCACATCGGTGGTGCTCACTTGCCGGCTCCTTCCAAGGGGACGTTCGCTGTGGCCACAGAGCGGGCCTGAGGGCGAGGGCGATCAGCGCCACGTATCCGATGTCGCAGTCGAGCGCCACGATGATCCGGGTCAACGCCGACAGCCCCGGGACGAGGTCCTTCTCCGGTCACAAGCCCTCATTTCTACATGCCGTCGTGTTACTACACGGCGTTCAGACTTAGCACGATGTAGATTAGACCAACCCTGTAGACTGTCAAGGGTGAGCGACCACACGACGAGCCGCCGCGACCGGCTACGCGCCCAGACCAGCGCCGAGATCAAGGCGATCGCCATGAAGCTCATGGCGGACGGCGGCCCGGACGCAATCTCGCTACGCGCGATCGCCCGCGAGATGGGCATGACGGCCGGCGCGATCTACAGCTACTTCGCCACCCGCGACGACCTCATCACGACGCTCATCGGCGACGTCTACACCTCGGCGGTCGACGCCGCCGAGGCCGCCCGCGACGCGGTGCCGGAGACCGATCCGGGCGGCCGGATCCTGGCCTGGGCCCAAGCCATGCGCGAGTGGGCGTTGGCCAACCCCGAAGGCTTCCGGCTGATCTACGGCGACTCCGTGCCCGGCTACCGTCCGCCCGACGACGGCCCCGGCAAGCAGGCCGAGGTGCGCGCCTGCAACGGACTGATCGGCCTCGTCGCCGCAGCCTGGCCGGCGGTCCAGGCGCGCCGGTCCGAGGACCGCGCCTACAGCTGGGCCGACTTCGACCCGGACCTGGTGGCCCATGTCCGGAAGGACTTTCCGGACCTGCCACCGGCAGGCATCGCGATGACGCTGAGGGTGTGGGGCCGCATGCACGGGCTCGTGGCCCTGGAGATCTACGGCCACCTGCGCACCGCCATCCAGGACCCGGCCGTTGTCTACCGCGACGAGATGCACGACCTCATCGCCTCCCTCGGCCCCATACCGTGACCGCCGCCCACAGTCAGCGGGGATCCGGCGAACGGGTCGATCACGAGGAGCACATGGCTGACGCCGCCGGCAACACCCTCTGCGGCACGATCACCTCACTGGATCCGGTCACGCCGTGCGGCCATCACGGGTGACCGGGACGTACTGCCCCTTGAAGCCAGAACCCGACTGCCCTGGAGAAGTCGTCATGACCATGCCTGAACATGTCACGACCTGGCGCGACGCTCGCTACGACATGCCTGTCAGTCAGCAGCTGGAGCGCTACAACGAGTTGGCCGCCAAACACGCGTCGGCTCGCGCCCGGATCGAGCTGGTGGACCGAGGGATCTATGACCCCGCCCGGCATGGAGCTGATGACCGTCCTCCGCTCACCGTGGCCGAGCACATTGAACTGCTGGCGCTGGCGGAGTGCATCGCGCGCACCGTGCGCCATCCCGCCAATGTCCACCACGCATTGCTGGCCGGGGTCACCTGGGCCGATATCGCCCATATTGTCGACTCCGACGGGCTCGCCGTTCGGCGGGACTACCAGCAATGGGCTGACGACCAGCATGACCTCAACCGGCACGACCCCAGCCTCGGCATGACCACCGATGAGCACGCCGCTGCGACCGCCAGAGCTGCGGAGGGGGCGGGAGACACCTTCTCACGGACCGTGACACCCACAGATCCGGGTCCAGCCGAGATACGGCCAGAACCGGCCATGGGTTGATCTTGAAGCCCCCAACCTG
Organism: Streptosporangium brasiliense; assembly: GCF_030811595.1. NCBI lineage: Bacteria > Bacillati > Actinomycetota > Actinomycetes > Streptosporangiales > Streptosporangiaceae > Streptosporangium > Streptosporangium brasiliense. Next base: position 6,564,356 of record NZ_JAUSRB010000002.1, on the reverse strand, counting down.
AGCGAAGTGCCAATCGCCAGTACGGCCAAGCTCCGCTTCCACTTCCGAGATGAGCCAATCTCGGAAGTCGACTCCATGCCGCGCTTCCGAGATTCCGCGTCCCAGAGTCGCGGAGACACTCCGGTTCACTTCCGAGATTACGAGCATGATCGACTGATGGCCGGTCTTCCCCGTATCTCGGCTGGACCCGTATGGTGGCCAACCCCGCAAAGCCTCATTATTCATGGCCGGACGGGTGGCGGCTGGAGACGACACCGGAGGGAACCGGCCACCTGATCCAGAAGGGGGCAGAGCGCGCCCCGGTCCAGAATGCCTGACCGAAGGCGGGCCGGCGGTGGCGCCTCTGAGGCGGATACGGGACAGTGGCATACATTCTATCCGGTTCCCGAGACGGCGTCTGACCAGGTCAGCGCAGTGAGATCACTGCGGGAACCAATCCGGCCCTACGCCGGGCATGGCTATCCACAGCCGAAACCTCGGCTTCCGCCTCCACCGCCTGACCAGTCCTATTAGCCCTTTCCGGCTTACTTGGTCTGCCCCCCTCGCTCCGCTCGGTCCGCTCCACCTGGACCTGGGGCATCGTCGATGACCGAGCCGGGGCCGATGAGGTAGCCGCCGCGGCCGCCCCGCCCGGGGGCGCGCACGTCGATGCCGGGCCCGAGCCCGGAGGTTCCGCCGGAGCTGCCGGTGATCACTAGTGGTCGCGCCCGTTAATTCGTCGGGGGTCATCCGGCCAGCGGGTGCGGTGCATGCCGGTCGTGCTGTCTGATGCGTGCCAGGAGGCGGTTGAGGTCGGTGCGGGTGAACTTCCAGTCGAAGGGCCTGGCTGCGGCGTTGTAGTGGTTCTCGAAGGCGAGGATTTGGGCGGCGAGCTCATCGAGGTCCTCAAAGTCGTCGGGGCTGAGGAGCTTGCGCTGGATGACGGAGAAGTAGACCTCGATCTGGTTGAGCCAGGAGGCGTGGACGGGCAGATGGACCATCTGGGCGTTCGGGTAGGCGTCGCTGAGCCGGGCTGCCGCCGCCCAGTTCCGGTGCGAGGAGCCGTTGTCCACGACCCAAAAGACCCGCCTGGCCGAAGCGTATGGCTCGCTCTGCATCACCTGGTCCACGAGCGCGGTGAACGGCCTGATGCCAGTGGTTGGCTCGCACCGACCCATGACCCGGGCATGATGGACGTCGTAGGCGGCCAGGTAGGCGAGGGTGCCGAAGCGGTGGTACTCGCTCTCGATCCGCATCGCCCGCCCCGGCCCCGGTGGGAGCGGGAGGTGGATGCGCATGCGGGCCTGGACGCCGGGCTTCTCGTCGGCGCTGAGCACGTACTCGTCCTCACCGAGCGGCTCCCCTTCCCATTCCCGCTGGTAGAGGTCCAGGACGCGGGATGCCTTGAGGGCGAAGTGCGGGTCACGAGGAAAGATCCACGACCGGTGCTGCCAGGGCTTCAGGGCGTCGTCGGCGAGCCAGCGGCGCACGGTGGACGCCGAGGGCGCGGGAGCGATGCCGCTGGCTGCCGTATGGCGGGCCAGCTCGGGGCAGGTCCATCGGGCCAGGGGAGTTCCGCTCGAGGTGGGCATCTCGCACGCGAGGGCCTTGACCCCGGCCACGATGCGGGCGGAGAACACGCGCGGCCTGCCGGGGCGCGGCGCGTCGGCCAGCCCCTCGATGCCCTGTTCACAGTACCGACGCCGCCATTTGCGGGCCGTGTCCTGGCAGATGCCCAGTCGCTCCGCGATCATCCGGTTCGCTGTGCCCGCCGCGGCGAGCAGCACAATCTGTGATCGCAGCACCAGGCGAAACGGCGCTGAGCCGCGCCGGGACAGGGACTCCAGCTCAGCGCGCTCAGCGTCGCCAAGGCATATGACATAGGGACTGGAGGGCATGCCCTCCATGGTGCAGCCAGGCGGGTAGGGCACGATGGCCGTATGGCAAGGCCACCTGAGTCGACCATGACCTCGCTACGCCAGCGCCTGGCCGCCAGGGCACGCGAGCGCTGGCCTCAGCTCGCCGGCATCACCGTCCGCTATCACGGCGAGTTCGCCTATGTCGCCGGCCGGCTCCCCGATGGCACCACCCTGCCGCTCTGCCGGCTCCGCTACGCTGGATCCGCCACCAGCTGGGGGTTCGCCATTTACCGCGCCAGCCACGACGACTACGAGAAGTCCGTCCTGTCCACCGGCTACCCGGCCGGCACCCCGCAGGAAGCCCTCGACTGCGCCTGTGGCCTCTACCTCGGCGACACTACGGCCTGGCTCAACCCGCCATCCCCGACGAATTAACGGGCGCGACCACTAGATTCTGTACCCATGTCCATCACAGGAGCTTTGACCCGCATACTCACCGGTCACGATGATCGAGTGGTGTTGTCGGTGGCGGTGACACCCGACAGCCGCCAGGTGATCAGCTCTGACGACAGTGCGACGGTACGTGTGTGGGACCTGGAGACCGGGCGGCAGCGGGCCGTACTGACCGGCCACGACGGCGGGGTACCGGCGGTGGCGGTGACACCCGACGGCCGCCACGTGATCAGCGCCGGCGAACACCACACGCCATGCGTGTCGAACCTGAGGGCCAGGCAAGTACAGGCGCGGCTGACCGGCCACGAGGGCTCTGTGTTCGCGGTGGCGGTGACGCCCGATGGCCGTCATGTGATCAGCGGCGGCGTCGACAGAACGATCCGCGTGTGGAGCGGGGTAGGATCTGCAGATCATCGACGTTGACGCCGACGCGCCGTTGCAGGCCCCCTGCTCCCGAAGATGTCCCCAGCCCCAAAGTAGCTGTGTGAGTGATCACAATTGCGGTTCTCGTCAGCTATCAAGGAAGGCTGGCGACTGCCAGTAAGTCGCCCGAGCCGACGAGGTGGCTCCCGAACTCACCGACACGGCATTGCGACCGAGTCGATCAAGAGAGCCAGTCAGCAACATTCGGCTCCGTTTCTCACCGACATAGCCAATCCTGAGGCCGCTCATGTGTGGCCGGGCGGGTGGTGGCTGGAGGCAGCGCCGGATGGGACCGATCGCCTGATCCGAGAGGAGATAGACCCCTACTCGGTAGGGGAGGACTGCCGGAGGCGGCGGGCCGGCGGTGGCGTCCCTGAGCCGGATACCGGACAGTGCATCAGTTCTGTCCGGTCAGCCCCTTACTTTGCCCCTGGCCGTAGCTTCGGGAGTCCTGAGCCGTGACGAACAGGCCGCCACGACAGCGAACGTGCAATGAGTCGCGAGCCGTGAAGCTACTGGCGGGTCACTCGTTCCCGGTGTCCGGGGCCAGGACCTTCGAGCCGTACTGAGCTCGGCGATAACTACATGAGACCCGGCACGAGGCGTCGGCGCCGGGCTCTCGTAGACTCCGCGGTCATGACAGAACGATGGCCCTTCATCCACCACGTGACCTTCATCGCCGCGGACCTCGAGGCGAGCACGCGCTTCTTCACCGCCGCGCTGAAGCCCCTCGGTGTCGTCGGACAGGCGGCTGACGGCGGAGCGGAGTTCTGGGAGGAGGAGTTGGACACCCCGTCCTTCGGTCTGTATCCCGCGGGCGATGCCACGGTGACTCGGGGCGCGCACATCGCATTCACCGCCCGCGACCGAGCCGCAGTCGACGCCTTCCACGCGGCCGCGCTGGCGGCTGGCGGCAAGTCCCGGCACGAACCCCGGCATTGGCCCGAGTATGGCGCCTACTGCGCGTTCGTGGATGACCCGGACGGCAACAACATCGAGGCGGTGTACAAGGAGCAGGCGTAGGGCCAGCACCTGGCGGTGAGCTCGGCAGGTCGAAGATGTTCCGAGACGTCCAGCAGGGCAGCACGGTCGCCTTCGTCGTGGACGACCTCGCAACGGTTGCCCCTGGATACCCAGGGGCAACGAGATCCGTGGCACCGCGGTCGCGCTGACCGATCAAGACCGCCCCTACGCGGAGGCTGACCCCGCTGCACGTGGGGTGCCACCGGAATACGGCGGAAACGGGCCGCGCTGGGACGCTGACCGGGCAGAACCTTGGTTCTGCCCGGTCACCCGGACGGCACAACCGCAGGTCAGCACGGTGAGACGGTGCGGCCCACCAATCCGGTCCCGGTCAACGCGCCGCCGAACAATGCCGAAACCCGACCTCGGAATGGGTGGGGCAGAGCAGAGCCCCAAGGCCCATGACCTGCAGCGGCCGATCTACCTTGGGGCTGGGGACACGCTCGGGAGCGGGACGCCTATGGCTCCGGCGAGCCGCCACTCATTTGATCAATGGGTACGGCGACGGGGTGCCGGAATCTCGGTGACCTTGGCGATGGCTTCGGCGCTAACTCCAGTCGGTCCTCACCCGTTCCAGCACTTCCTCCCACGAGTCGGCCTCGGCCAGGACGTCGATGGCGGTGCGGCAGGTGCGAGCGACCCACGCGGCGCCGACACCGGTCCCCTTGGAGCCGCGTACGACCGCTTGTGACAGCAGACGCAGGGTGGTCTCGCTCGGGTTGCCGAACGTGGTGAGGACCATCTCGGCCAGGACGCGGGGGGGGGGCGCCTTCGGGCCACATCTCGGTGGTGTCGCGGATCCATACGCCGATCGACATGACGGCGGGGAGGTCTCCGCAGTCGTCGGCCACGCTGGTCCACAGCGGCTCATGCGGTTCGGACGGGAGCAGCAACATGAGCCGGACAAGCCGTTCCGTGGTGGGGGACATCTTTTGCACGCGCATTCCTCCAGAGAGGTGAGAGGCGTAGGCCTCAAGGAGAACACGGGATCGATGACGCCCGGCATCGCTGACAACAATCCGGTGCATAACAGAGCGGCCGCCGTGGCGGCCGCCTTGAAACCGTAGAGAAAAGTCTCATCCGGGGCCTCGGCACGAGGTCTAGAGGGGCCGGCCTCTAGACCTAGAGGGGCGTCGTCAGTCCCAGTCCGGCGGCTGCTCGCCGGTGGCGTCGGCGATCCGGCAGATCTCGCCGCAGTAGTCGACGCCGGGTTCGGCTGGGGCTCCGCAGATGATGCACTCGGCCTCATCGGTCATGTGGTCACGCTCCAGTACGCGTAGATGCATAGGTACATCGGGTCTGGGTCTGACCGTGCGCTTCTTTCGGCAATGTCCCGCCGTACGGATCGCGCCGGGGCGGGGCGTTGCCGGCCGGTCAGTCCTCGGCGGCCTCGGGGTCGACCTCGACGCCGAGGTGCCCGATCGCGGCGTGGTAGCGGCGGGCGGGCTCGTCCGCCTCCTGGAGCAGGCCGATCATCCAGGTGAGGCGGTCGCGGGCCTCGGCGAGGCGGGTGCCCGGGTCCTCGCCGGTGTCCTCGCGCAGGATGCCCCGGCTGGGCAGGGCCGCGACCTCGGTCCGCGCGTGGTCGGCCAGGGCGGCGGCGGCTCGGGTCATCTCGCTCAGCAGCCATCCGATTTCGTACAGCTCGGCCACGGTCAGCTCGCGCTGCTCGGCCGCGGCCTGGAGCAGCGTCCCGAAGCGGGTCAGGTCCTCGGTGTCCATCGCTCTCCTTCTCGGGTTGGTGGTGGGCCGGGCGGTCAGCTGACCGTGACCTGGGTGCGCTGGGCGGCCAGCAGCCGGGCGGCCACCCGAGCGACGTCGGCCGGGGCGGCGTCGATGGCCAGCTCGCTCAGGCGGCCCCGGGGGATCTCGGCCTCCTGGTCGGCCCAGCTCCACCCGTGCTCGTGGTGCCAGCACAGGGCCAGTCCTTGCGGCCAGTGGGCGGGCGCGGTGTGGCCGGCGTTCCAGGCCAGGAAGCCGGTGTTCTCGTCGGGGGTGCACCAGCCCGACAGCGGGGGAAGTCCGGCGGCGGTGAGGGCCTGGGCCACGGCGCCGATGTAGACGGCACCGGCACCGCCGCCGAACACGCCATCGAGGCCGCCCGGCTCGGCGGCGACGGCCCCTACCGGATGCAACTGGCCAACGCGCTGCTCGGCGCCGTGCAAATCGAGGCGATGCTCACCGAGAGCGCCGCGACCGGCACCGAGGACCTGGCCGCCGCGCACCATCAGCAGCTGGCGACCGCGGGCGTGGCCGACGATCCGGAGAAGCTGGTGGCCTTCCTGCGCTGGCAGGCGCTGCGGGTGGCCGGCCCCCTGCGACTGGTCGCCCAGGATGCGTCGACCGGGCCGATCCCGCTGGCGGCCGCGCACACCGCCGAGGGCCTGCAGAAGCTCCTGGGCGTCATCGGCGCCGGCCAGGTGCCCGACGTGGAGACGGTCAAAGCCCACGTCGTCGAGATCGAGGCGGCCCGCCAATGCCTCCTCGACGCGATCGGCAACGTCGACATCCTGCTGCAGATGCTGAACGGGCTGTCGGCCATGTTCGGTGACGACTGACCCTCTCGGCCGGCGCGCAGAGATGCGGGCCGAGGTGTCAGCGGAGTGTCGTGACTTTTTTGGCACCCCCACGCGTGCGCGCGCGTAGGGGTGTCCGAAAACTCCGAAAAGTCCTCCGGAGGTCTACAGCCCCGTCACCGGGTTGTCGGTCCAGCGGTCGCCTTCTTCGAGGTAGCCGAGCAGGGCGCGTGATCCATCGGCCCATCCGCCGTGGCGGCCGATCCGCTCCAGGGTGGCGCCGGCCCGGCGGGCGGCGGTGGCGAATCCGCGGCGCAGGCTGTGACCGGTCCAGCGGCCCTCCAGCCCGGCGGCCGCGGCGATGCGGGTGACGACGTCGGCGGCCGCGCCCGGGGTGAGGCGGCCGTCCGGGTCGCCGATCGTGCGGCCATGACGCATCATCGGCGCCGCGATGTGGCCGTGGCGGTCGATGCGCACCAGCAGCGGCCCGGAGGTGCGCCCGGCGTCGGCCAGGGCGGCGAGCAGGTCGCGGACCGCGCGCACCGGGCAGGTGGCGGGAATGCGGCCATAGGGGACGGCGGTCTCGGTGTGTGCCTTGATCTTGCGCCGGTAGATGGTCACCAGCAGCCCGTCGGCGGTCTCGCCGACGTCGGCGAGGTCCAGGGCGGCCAGCTCGCTGACGCGGGCGGCGCAGGCGTAGCCGAGCAGCAGCAGCGCGGCGTCGCGCTTGCCGGCCAGCGTGGCGCGGTCGCAGACGGCCAGCATGGCGCGCAACGCCTCGGGCACCGCCGGGTCGGCCCGGCGCGGCCGGGCGGCCGGGTCGTGGCTGAGGGCCAGACGCTGGCGGTAGCCGCCCAGGACCTTGCGGGCGGCCTTGGTCTGCGGGGCCGGGGCGTCGGCGGCGTTGTGCATGGTGCGGATCGCGGCCAGGGCCCGTTCGATGCTGGCGGGGGCCAGCGGGCGGCCGGTGCGCGCCGAGGGGGTGGTCGTCAGGTGGGTGACGTACTCGGTGACGGTGGCCGGGGTGGCGGGCAGTGGGGTCCGGCCCGTCTCGGCGCACCAGGCGGTGAAGGCGCTCCAGTCGCTGGCGTAGGCGCGCCGGGTGGCGGCCGGGACGCCGGCCTCGATCGCGGCGCGAGCGGCCGGGCTGAGGTCAAGGTCGGCGGCCGACGGTGCGCTGTCGAGGCCGGCGGGCACCGGGTCGGGGCGCAGGGCGGGGGAGAGGGACGGCATGCTCACCGCTTCCCCATGGTCAGGAGCTCGATGACGTCGGCGGCCGCGCTGAGCGCCTCGGCGAACGCAGCCACCACAACGGGGGACTCGGCCATCTCCTCCGAACCGCCGCCGTGAGGGAGCAGGACGGGGCCGGCCGGTGGGGTGGGCTGCACGGTGGCCAGCACCTGGGCCAGGCCGCGCGCCTGCTCGTGCGAGAGGCTCACGCTGGACAGGAGTTCGCGGGGGGTGGAGACCAGCGCGACCACGACGGGATCGGCCGCGTCGGCGGGCTGGGCCACGGCGACGCTGACGGCGTGACCGCCGGGGGTGTCGATGAAGGCGACCTCGTGCTCGGTGTCGTGGCGCGAGGTACACCAGGGCGGGCAGAACGGGGACGTCTGTCTGCCCGGGGCGATCCGCGGCGTGCCGTCGGCCGTCGTGTCGTCCATACGGGGCTCCGGAGGGGGCGGTGGAAGAGGGCTGAGTGATCGCGATTCTGGCTCGTGAGAAGAAACTTTATCAGGAGCCAGCATCGGGCCGCCCCTGACGCACGCCGACCGATCGGGACGGGGGCAGAGTGTGATGGAACGGAAACGTACGCCAAGCCCGTTGGCCCAGTCCGGAATCGGTGCGCAGACGCGAAGGGCTGAATGCCTTGGCGCGTTCCTGTCTTAGAACTCCTAACGCAATGAGCTAAGACGGCGCCAGCAGATCAGGGCGCAACCGAAGCTGAGGAAGGCCTCGTGGATGTCGTCGCGAATCTCCCAGCGGATGCGCAGGCGGCGGAAGTGGTGCAGCAGGGCGAAGGTCTGCTCGACGACCCAGCGGTGTTTGCCCAGGCCGGAGCCATGCTCGGTGCCGCGTCGGGCGATGATCGGGCGTATGCCGAGGGCGCGGACCTGCTTGCGGTACTTGTCGTGGTCGTAGCCGCGATCGGCCAGGACGACGTCGGGGCGCCGGAGGGGCCGGCCGCGCTTGCCACGCACCGGTGGAACGGCCTGCAACAGCGGGACGAGCTGGGTGACATCGTTGCGGTTACCGCCGGTCGGGATCGCCGCCAAGGGGATGCCGGTGGCGTCGACGATCAGGTGGTGCTTGCTGCCGGTCCGTCCTCGATCGACCGGGGACGGACCGGTCTGCGCCCCCCTTTTAGCGCTCTGACGTGAGAGGAGTCCACCGAGGCCCGGGAGAGGTCGATGGCATCGGCCGCTCGGAGCCTGGCCAGGAGCACCTCGTGCAGGCGCTGCCAGACCTCGGCCTTGTGCCACTCGTTCAGCCGCCGCCAGCACGTCATGCCCGAGCCGTACCCGAGTTCCTGCGGCAGATGCTCCCAGGCGATGCCGGTGTGCAGCACGAACAAGATGCCCTGCAGCGCCAGGCGGTCATCCAATCGCTTTCGTCCTGGCCAGCGGGCTCGCCGCTGGTGTTTGGGCAGCAGCGGTTCAATAGCCGCCCACAGCTCGTCGCTGACCTCCCACGGCTTCAGCCGCGCCAACGTGCTCACCCTCCCGCTGTCGTTACAGCGAGAGATCAAACCACAACAGAGATCATTCTGTTAGGAGCTATTAGCGCACACGCCGTGCTCACGCGTCAGCCACCCGTTTAATGCTTGACGATCACGCTTGGCGTACGTTTCCGTTCCGCCGTACTCCGACCCCGATTCCGTGCCGACATTCATCAGGCCTTCCTCAAGCTGGCCTTCACGCTCGCCTGCCGTCATGGCGTCGTTTCCGGTGCGCCGCCAATTCCGGTCGGGCATACTCCAAGGTGCACGGTCAAGATCCGCACATTCACGGCCCACTGGAAGACAGTCATGGCTAAAGGACGCCGGAGCAAGACGAGTATGACCGGCAAAAAGGGTGCGACGGTCGACGATGGCCGCGACAAGAGCGCCGATCAGCCGGCCGTGGGCCCCGGCGGCTGGAAGGCCGCGCGTGCATGGACGGCCGGAGTCGCCAGCGCCACGCTCATCGCGGCGATCGGCGTGGTGTTCACCGCCTGGTACACCACGAGCGGCCCCGACACGATCGACCGCATCCGCGGCGGGCCGCCGCTGACGGTCGGGCACGTGGCCGTCGACTACGACGAACGCCCCCTCGTACTCAGGGAGCCGGTGACCACCCCCGCCGACCGGGCGATCCTGCTGGGCAGGGGGGCCGACCCCGCCGACGTGGCCGCGATGCTGGCCCGCCACCACGTCGCCACGATCGGGGACATGACCACCACCGTCGTCCTGGTCGGCAACCGCAGCAGCCTGCGGATCATCGACATCAAGCCGCGGGTTCTCACCCGGGCACCGCCCGCGCAGGGCGCCTACCTGAACCCGGGGAGCGCCGGGCAGCCCGGTACCGTCGAGCTCATCGCGGACCTCGATCGGCGGCCGGTCCGTTTCGGCACGAAAAAGGAATTGCGCACCCCGTACTTCAGGACGAAACAGATCGACCTGAAACGGGATGAACGGGTCACACTCAGCCTCTCGATAGTCGGCAAGACGGCGTACTACGAGTTCGACCTCGTGGCCACGGTGCTGACGGCGGACAGGTCTGAAGAGATCGTGATCCACGGGCCGGGTGGCGTCCCGTTCCGGCTGACGGGCCCCGCGAGCTCCTACCGCACCGCCTACCGCACGGCCGGTGACGGCGGCGGCTGGGTGCCGATGCCTACCGACCAGACCTGCACGACCTCGGACAAGTGCTGATCACGCGCGCCGCCGCCGTCGTCCTGCTGACCGCGGCGCTGCTGACGGGTACGGCCGCCGACACCCCCGACGGCAGACCGGCGCCCGTCCAGTGGCGCATGGCGTGGTCGGCGCCCGCCGAGGCGGACCTCGTCAACGGTACCCACGGCACCCCGCACTACGGCGTGTCGCAGCCGGCGCTGGCCATGGCCGCCGGCCAGGGCACCGTACGCGTGCACGATGCCCGCACCGGCGCGCTCGTCCGCACCCTGTCCGTCGCGCCGACAACACCAGGGAACGGCTCGCGCGATCCCGTCGCCGGCGTGTGGGCGACGTCCGGCACGGTCGTTGTGTTCACCGACGATCAGAGCCGCGGCGACCAGCGGCTGCACGCCTACGACGCGCGCACGGGCGCGCTGCTGTGGCGGCGTGCCGTCACCATCGCCTCACCGCGGAACCAGGCCTCGGACGCTGGGACCTACGAGGGGTCGCCGATCATGGTGACTGAGCGCGGCGTCGTGCTCGTCGATCAGGCTGCGGAACCCCCTGCTCTGCGCACCCTGGATCCGCGTACGGGCACGCCCGTGGCAAGGACGGCTCGTCCACGGGGCTGCGCCCTGACGGCCGACGCCACAGCCCGGTCGGTGGTGCTGCTCGACCATTGCGCGGGCAACCATCTCCGGCTCGCGTCCGTGGACCCGTCCACGCTGCGGCCGAACTGGACGCGTACGCTGCCCTCGCCACCCCGCACCCTGACGGACGACGGATCCCCGCCCTCGCTCCATCTCGTCGTCAGCGGCGACGGGTACGCAGGCGTCTCGGTGGGCGACGTCTCGTCGTTCTACGGGCCGGACGGTCGCCTCCTGTCCACCGGGCAGGAGGCGCTGCGCGCCGCCGGCTCCGCCCGGGACAGCCGTTGGAGCCGGCCGATGCGCCTCAACCAGGGGGCCACGACGGGCGGCGACGGCGCACTTTGGGGCGACGCCTCCAGGTGGCCGCTCCCGGCGTTCCTGGTCTCCGTCGACGCCGGCTCCGGCCGCCTGCGCGCGCTGCCGCTCGACGCGTCCTCCACCCACGTCTCCCTCGTGGGCACGACCCCCGGCATGGCTTTCGTACTGTTCGCCACCGGCCGCGTCGCCGCCTACACCCTGACCTACGGCGTCCCGGGCGGGCACGAGCTGTTCGACAGGGTCCCGCCGGACGCCTGGCCGGACGCGTGCGGCCTGCTGACCGCCGCCGACCTGCGCCCCGTCGCGGACGGCTACGTGCCCACGCCCCGGACGCCGACCCTGTTCGGCGAGCGGCTGCCCAAGCCCGTCCAGTGTGACTGGATACCGCCCGTGGACGACGCCCCGGTCGTCTCCCTCTCGGTGGACTGGGTCTCCTCCTCCAGCGCCGTCGCTGCGCAGATCTTCGCCACCGAGACCGCCCGCATCAAGCAGACGGAGATCTACGACGCGATCACGGAGGACGCGTACCTCCTCGACTACATCCGGTCCACCGCCACCGGCACCGGCGGCGCGCCAGAAGTCCTCGTCAACGTGGGCCCGGTCATCGTCCGGCTCGCCTCCGCCTCGCGTTCGGCCCTGCGGCTCCTGGCCCCGCTCGTACGGGACGAACTACTGGCCCGCTACCGGCTTCCCCGCCCCGTACCCACCGCCCCGTCCAACCTGCGCTGGACCTTCCCCACCGACGGCCAGTTGAGGGACGATCCGGTGGTGGCCGGCGGAGCCGTCTACGCCATCGCCGGCGGCAGGGTCCACGCGATGGACGCCTCCTCCGGCCGCCCGCTCTGGACCACCGTGATCGCCGAGTTCGTTGGCGGGCCCCTCAGAGTCACCGACGGCTTGGTGTTCGTCGAAGGACCGGGTTCCTTTCACGCCCTGGACGCTCGCACGGGCCGTCGGCGGTGGCGGCATCCGGTGGGGCCGAGCTCGACCTTCGTGGTGGCGAAACGGCGCGTCATCCTCGTCGACGGCGAGACGGCCGTCGGACTGGACACGGTCTCCGGCCGCGAGCTGTGGCATTTCCACAGCGCGGACACGTTCTCCATATCCCGTCCCGTGATCGACGGCGCAACCGTCTACATCGACGACGCCGGCGGCACCGTGCACGCGCTGGACGTCGCCACCGGCCGCCGCCGGTGGAGCGTGCGGACCGGGGCCGCAAAGGACGGCAGCCACCGCGCCACGACCGCGGCGGCAGGCAAGGTCGTCTACGTCATCGGCGCCGACCGTCGCCTGCGCGCACTGGACGCCGCCACCGGCGCCCGGCGGTGGAACACCCTGCTCGGCTCGCCCGTCGCCTTCCCCCCAGTGCCCGCCGGCGACGCCGTCTACGCCTGGGGCGCGGCCGGCGTCCTGTACGCGCTCGACGCCCGCACCGGCAGGCTACGGTGGGCCTTCGCGCCCGGCGCCGTCTCCTTCCCCGCCGAGCTAGCCGTCGATCGGGGCCGCGTCTACCTGGCCGACGGTGACGGCGTCCTCCACTGCCTGGATGCCGTAACCGGCATGGAACAGTGGAGGCAGTCCGTGGGCGCCGACCACGTCTCAGGCCCCATCGTGCACGCCGGCACCGTGTACGCCGGAGCCGGCGGCGCCGTGCATGCTCTGGACGGCATCACCGGCGCGCGCAAATGGCGCATACGTACTGGCAGCCAGGCGCCCAGTGTTATCGCCGCCGGCGGCCTCCTCTATGTGAGCGCTGGCGGCGACATCCACGCCCTGCGCCCCACCCCCTGACGCCTGACCGGCACTGTCGTCCCGCTTCTACGTCCGCTGCCGAGTCGATCATGCGGCATGTGGCAACCTATGGGGTTGACGGGCTTGGCGTCTACCCGTCACTGATGCGTCTGGTCAGCAGTTGTTCCAGCCACTGGCCCGGCAGCACCCGGTGCAGGCGCAGGGTGGAGGCGATGACGTCACGCGCCTGCTCGGCGTCTTGGGTCCGGGTCTGGGCGCGGATGGTCTGCCAGGCAGTGATGAGCCGCTCGGCCACCTGGCTCACCTGCTCAGGTGTCACCAGGTACAGGCCCGCATCGGCGACCTTGGGAACGGCGTGATGGATGTGCGGCTGGGGAGTGACGTACAGGCGTCCTCCTCCCGAGCGTGGCCCCAACCGTCAAGTAGGGGTATTGGTAAGGAACGTGTCACCAGCTGCCAATTAGGGAGATGGCACAGGTCAGCGACTTGCATCGAGGAGCTGCGATGGGTCCGGTGAATCGAGGCCCCTCTGAAGGGATACCTTTCTGACCTGCAGAGACGTTGCGGTTTGCGGCTGGGTTGGGTCGGGCCAGGGCGCGGTGCTGGTCTTGCGATCAGTCCGTTTCCCTGACCCGCCCGCCGAACCCGGCGTGCATGTCTCCATGCACCGGGCTCTCCACGTGTCTTGCCCGGTGGTCAACCGCTAACGGCGGCCATTGCCGGTTGCGATGACCACGGCGTCGGAATCTTGGTGCCGCGATAGCGGTAACGGGTCACTTTGACGCTGGACGCGCCGGTGAACTCGACGCCGTTGCAGGTCAGTTTCCAGGTGCCGGGCAGACAGAACCGGCGGCGCAGCTGCTGCCAGCTGATTCGGGAGTGTTTGCGGAAGATCCAGCCGACGATGCGATGCCACGCATGGTTATCGATCGCGCCGAAGATCGCCATGGACACTCCGTGCCGGAAGTAGTTCGCCCATCCAGGCCTGGAACTCCTATAGCTACGGCGAGCCGCAAAGTAGAAGTTGATTTCGCGTTCTACCTGGGGTTTTCCTGACCGTGAATGATGCGGTGGATGGTGGAGCGTCCGACGCTGTACTCGGCGGCCAGGTCTGCGAGAGAGACCTCGCCCTCGGCATAGCGTCGGCGGATGGAGCGGCGCGCAGGCTCTGGCAGTTTGGGCTGTTTGCCTTTGAGCTTGCCCTTCTTCTTGGCCAGGGCCATGCCTTCGCGGGTGCGCTGGTGCCCGATGTTCGCCTCGAACTCCGCGACCATGGCCAGAGTCTGCAGAAACAGCCGGCCGAACGGGGCGTTCCAGTCGTAGACCGAGCCGCCCAGTCCGAACAGGACGCCGCGTTTGGACAGATCGGTGAGGATCTGGTTGGCCTCGACCATGTTGCGGGCGAACCGGTCGAACTTCGTCACGGTGAACACCGCCCCGTCCCAGACGGCGGCGAGGGCCTGGTCGAGACCGGCCCGGTTGCGGCGGGTGGTCCCGGAGAACCCACGGTCGATGTAGATCCGATCGGTCGGGACGCCGAGCGCGAGCAACTGCTCGGTTTGGATCACGATGTCTTGTTCATCGGTACTACAGCGGGCATAGCCGACACGCGCTCCGTTCACGCCCTTCAGTGTTCCGGATAGGGCCCCGTCACCGGAACGGTTCGCGGAACAGCTATACGGAACACCCTGACCTGTGGGTCTGTTCGGGCTGGGTGGTGTTCCGGTGAGGGATCCCCTAACGGAACACCGATCGCGTTCCAAGCTGGAGCGAGGCCAATGTGGATCACGCTGAGCGGTCTGGGTCACGACGTGGTTCGGGGGTGGACATCGTGTAGGAACGCAGCTCGGGAACTCGCCATGCGATCGCGGCGACGGCCATGGTAGTCAGTAGGCCTCCGATGCATATCACTGTTCGGGGCCCGAGGAGCGACGCAGTGGTCCCGTGCAGCAAGTTCGCGAGCTGCGGTCCACCGATGAGGACAACGGTGAGTGTTCCTTGGATCCGGCCGCGCATGGCGTCGTCGGTAAGGGCTTGGGAGATGGCGTTGCGGAAGGTGCTGAGCACGAAGTTCACGGCTCCGCCGAGGACGAGTGCTATCAGCGCGATCCACAGCTGTGCCGCCAAGCCGAGTACGACCATAGTGATGCCCCACGCGGCAGCGGCTGCCGCCATGAGAGCGCCATGGCGGCGGGCGCGGGTGAAGGTGCCCGATAGGAGACCGACCGCGAACACCCCGACTGGGTAGGCGGCGTAGAGCAGTCCCAGTGCCGGACCGCCGCCAGCCGGGCCGCCGTAGGTGCGCTGGGCCAGTTCGGGGAAAAGTGCGACCGGCATGCCGAAGACCATCGCCGAGAGGTCGACCGCCAGCACTGCCACGAGCAGTCGGCTGGCTGCCAGGTACCGGAACCCAGCCAGGATCTGAGCGATGGTCGGATGATCCCCGCGGTGCGGTTCGGCCGGAACGTTCGATGGTCGGGCCGGCTCCAAGCGGGGCAACTTGGCGACAGCCCACACGACGGCCAGCAACGCGAGCGCGTCGAACAGGTACAGGGTGCCGAGCCCGACGAGCGGGATCAGAAGGCCGGCGAGCACGGGGCCCAAAATCGACCCGGCGTAGCGGACCAGCGAGCTGAGACTGTTGGCCGCTGGGAGCAGCTCGACCGGGACGAGGCGGGGCACCACAGCACCCATCGTCGTCATGATCGATCCGAAGGCCAGTCCCTGGCAAGCCACCAGCATCATCAGGATCGGGACGGATCGGGCGTCCAGCACAGACTGAGTCCACAAGGCCGCGTAGGTCAACGTTAGGCCGCAATGCGCCGCCAGGAGTACCGACCGCCGGTCTCTGACATCGGCGAGAGCACCTGTCCACAGAGCCGCCACCACCAGCGCGACGAACGACACGACGGCCGAGGCACCCACGGCCGCCGATGACCCGGTCATGGTGAACAACTGCGTCGGGATCGCGGCCAGGCTGAACGACCCGCCCACCGCGCACACCACCGACGCCACCCACAACCGCCGGAATACGTCGACCCTCAGCGGTCGACGATCGACGATGATGCCGCGCCCTGCCTTGAGCCTAGGGGCGCGCATCACCGGCTGGGAACGTTCCGGACGGCATCCGCAGCGTCCAGCGGTACGACATCGGCGACGACACAGGCGATGTTGTCGGGAGCACCTGCGGCGTACGCTTGCGCGATCAATTCGTCGAGCGCCTGCTGCGGGCCGTCCTCCTCGGTCAGCACCTTCTGCAGGGACGCGGCCGAGACGACGGCCGACAACCCGTCGGAGCACAAGAGGTAGCGGTCACCGGCAGCGGCCTGGTGAAGTGACAGGTCCGGATGCGTCCCGCCTGTGCCGGTCAGTGCTCGCACCAACAGTGAGCGCTGCGGATGTGAGACCGCTTCATCGGGGGTCAGTCGTCCTTCGTCGATCAGGGACTGGACGAAGGTGTGGTCATGGGTGATCTGGGAGAGCTCACCGTCTCGCAGGCGGTAGGCGCGGGTGTCGCCGATGTGCACTAGCGCCAGATGGGAGCCGGACCACAGCAGTGCGGTCAGGGTGGTGACGGCCTCGCCATCCAATGATGCTGCGGCGATCGTCCCGATCTCCGTGTCAGCATCGTCGACCGCGTCAGCCAGCGCGCCGAGGAGGTCTTCGGCGGGCATGGCGAGAGCCTCCAGCGGTTTGAGCGCCTCGATGGCGGTCGCGCTCGCGAGGTCTCCGGCCCCGCCACGGACGCCGTCGGCCACCGCCAGCAAGCGGGGGCCCGCATAGGCGGTGTCCTCGTTGCTCGTCCGCACCAATCCCGACTCCGAGCGGGCGACGTAACGGATCCCGAACATGGTCGCGGAATCGTCCACAGAGCTGCCTCTTCCCATCAGGTAGTCGACGAGGAAGGTTGCCAACCGGCCGCGAGCGGCGGTCTCGGCCAGGAACTGCTCCCAGTAGCCGGCGATCTCCTCGGCCGCTGTCTCCGCAGGTAGATCACACACGCCGGATACGGGTCAAGGGCATGCCCAGACGCCGCAGCCAGGCGATCAACCGGGCTCGCTCCAACTGCTCCGGATCGTAGAATCGGTATCCCGAATCGCCATCCACGGCGGCCGGCAGCAGGAGCCCGAGTTCGTCGTAGAGCCGCAGGGCCTTCGGCGACAGCCGAGCTGCCCGAGCGAACGCTCCGATCGTCAGCAGCTCCCGCACCACTCCTCCTCGTCCCCGGCCATGACGACCGGTGTCAACGATGCTGGGGCTTCACCCAAGGGGAAGGTCAACAACATCACCACCCTTCCACGCGCCTTCGCAGGACCGCTCCGAGCTCTCTGGCAATCGCTACGCGCTGACCCCGAGATCGAGACGGCTGTCCATGTCGAGGCGGAACCGGCCGTAGGGGTTGACGTGGGCCCAGAACAGCGGCGATAGGGCGCGCCGGTCTTCGTCGGTGAGCTTGGCCGCCCAGGCCGAATCTCGTAGGACGGCTTGCAGGAGCTGGGTGTTGATGAACACCAGCGAGGACTGGAGCAGGTGGAGGGCGAGCATGGAGACTTCCGCGTGTTCGCGGTCGGCTCCGGTGATGGCTCCTTCGCGCCCGTAGAAGATCTTGTCGTTGGCGCCGTTCCAGTTCTCGACGACCTGTAGGCCGCTGTTGATCTCTCGGCGGAGGCCTTCGTCGGCGAGGTAGTCGCAGGCGAAGATGGTGCGCACGACGCGGCCGAGTTCTTCCAGGGCGAGGTAGACGGGCTGCTTGGGGCCGCCGCTGCCCTTCATGAATCGGCGCAGCACCTGTTCGGTCTCGTTGGTGCGTAGCCGGAGTGCGGTCGCGTATTTGATCATCTGGTCGTAGTTGCGGGCGATGAGGTCCCAGTCGATGGGGCGTTTCTTCAGGACCTTCTCCAGCTTGGGCCAGGGTGCCTGGTTGGCTGAGGGCGCGTACAGCTGGATCGCGCCGATGTTCTTCAGCCGAGGCAGCAGCTTGAAGCCCAGGAGCTCGGTGAAGGCGAACCCGACCAGGGACGCGCCGTGGGTGTCGGTGTAGTTGGCCTCAATGTCGGCGTCGGTGCCGTGCCGCAGCAGCCCTTCGATCATCGCCGCGACCTCCGAGGAGGAGCAGGACTTGAGCTGGGAGTAGATGCACAGCCGGCCCTTGTCAACGTGCCAGTAGATCATCACTCCATAGCCGCCGTAGCGGGCGTGGAACTCGGTCATCAGGTTGGAGTCCCAGGAGGCGAACCGCTTGGAGTCTGACGCCGTCGACGTCGCCGTCCCCCACCACTGGGGGTCGCGGGCCTCCAGGGTGGAGTTCACCACCGCCACGATCGCCGCCCGCAGGTTCTCGCGGGTGATGTAGGTCTGGCGGACGTGCCGCAGCTCGGCCTCGGAATGGCCGTGTTCGCCGGTCGCGGCCATTTGCCGGATCCCCATGTTAGTGCCGAGTGCGAACAGCACCAGCAGCAGCCGCCGCTGGAGGGTGGCCTTGCTGAGCTGTTCGCGGGTGGCGACCGAGGCGAACAGGTCGCAGAAGTCGGTGACGAACGCGGCGTTCTTCAAGATGTCCAGCAGGTCGATGGTGCCCCACCGGCGCTGCACCTCAGCCTTGAGCGCGGACAGGTTGCGCGGCTCGGGCAGCTTGTCGAGCTTGGGCACCGATACCCACGGCTTGCCGTTGCGGGTGACGATCTTCACGCCGCCGGTGGAGCCCTCGGCCAGGCCGGTGTTCAGGCGGTCCAGAGAGCCGGTCAGCCGCTCCTTGAGGCCGGCGACGAACTCGGCGGCGTGCATCGGCTTGGACAGGGCGAAGTAGTGGACGTCCCGGTTGGCCTCGAAGTCGCCCGGCAGGTCCTCGTCCGGGTCTCGCCACCGGCCCGCGCCCTGCACATAGATCTCCCGGCGCCGCAGCGCCTCGCGCAGCGCGATCAGCACGCACAGCTCATAGGGGATCCGCTCCACCCGGCCGGTCTCGCCGTCGACCACGGCGTCCTGCCACGCCTGCTGCACCACGCCCTGGATCGGGACGGTCTCGCTGGCTGCGTAGAACTTCTGGTCCGAGTCCACGTCGGCGTAGCGGGCCAGCAGGTCGATCGCGTCCATCACCGGCCGGTAGGCGGCGTTGTTGCACAGGAATTCCAGCGCTTCCAGCAGCGGCGCCAGCATCCGCCGATAGTAGTGCGAGTAGGAGCCGCGCAAGGAGTAGCGGACCCGCTCGGCCACCGCCCGCTGGGTGGCCACCAGCTCCTTCGCCAACGCGCGCAGCGTCTTCTCCCCGCCCGGAACGACCGGGAACACCGCCTCGCGGATCGTGTCGTCGGGATGGGCGATCGCGGCGTTCACCATCTTGGAGAAGATCCCGCGTTTGCCCTTCACCGCGGTCAGCTCCCCGATCAGCTCCTTTTCCACCTTCCGCTCCGCTCGAGCGTTGATCTTGTGGATCAGGCCGACCAGCAATTCCACCAGGCCGTCGACCAGCTCGGCCTGGCGCGTCCAGCACAATGCCGCCAGCAGCGTGTACCGGATCGGCTCAGGTGCCGAGGCGAAGTCCGAGGGATACATGCGCATCGCCCGCGCCCGCCAGGCCGCCACGATCAGGTCCGACACCTCGGCGAACACGGTCTTGTCCAAGCCGAGCGATCGGACGGTCTTCAGCTTGCCGATCTCCTTCAGCAGCGTCTCCAGACCCAGCGGGCCGGGGTCGGCCTTCAGCTCCGCCAGCACCTGCTGCCTGCCCAGCAGATCCTGCAACTGGCCGCACACCATCGGCCCCAGCCTGGCCATCACGCCGCGGGCGAAATCCTCCTCAAATCGGCTCGCCGCCGAGGCCACCACCCGCTCCACCTGGCCCGGAGTCGGTGGCTCCACATTCTCGCTGCGGCACCGGCGCCGCAGCGCCTCAGCCAGCCGGTCCCGGTTCGTCTCCGTCGAACACAGCTCATCAGCCATCCACTGCGCCCACCGCTCCTCGTCCTCCTCGGTCGGCGGCCGCGTCCCGAACGCCGTCCGGATCTGCTTGCGATGGTCCTTGATCGTCCGGCTGGCCCAGGAGTACTTGCCGAACAGCCCCGGATCTACCTTCACCAGCGACGCCACATAGACGATCGCTACCTGCGGGACCTCTTCTGGATAGGCCGGGAACCGGCCCGCGATCTCGTAGAACTTCAGCATCAACGCGAACCCCAGCCGCGTTGCCCCCGACTTGTTCTTGATCAGTTTCCAGTCGCCCTCGACCAGCGTCCATGAGCCGATCAGCTCATCGGGCTCCCACTCCGCACGCACCGTAGACCCCTCAGACCACGAACTCTCCGAACAGACGGAGACCACGATCAAGGGGAGTCGGGATGTTCCACACCGGTTTGATCTACTTGCAACCAATACGCCACGGACCCGCAAGATAGCTCACCGCTACCCTGCCCCTCGCCGTAGCTATAGGAGTTCTGGGCCTGAACGAGGTTCCCATCCTGACCAACAGTGACCTGCGCGCCGTGCTGAAGAAGTTCGGCATCACCGGCGGCCAGCTGGACAAGGACGCCAAGCCGCTGGTGCGGCTGCGGATGTGCCAGGCCCTGCTGGGCGCCGCCGAAGCCCAGGCGCTCCAGGCCGAAGGGGACGCGCTCGACGAGGGGATCGCCCCGGATAAGGTCCAGGCCGCCCACGCGGTCGCGTTCGCGGGGGCCGGCGCCACCGACGGGGCCGCGCCGCTGATGCTCCTGCAGGCCCGCGCCATGAGCCTGTTCGCCACTATCAACCAACTGGAGCCCGACCCGCGGGCGATCGTCTCCGACCCGGTGCTCGCGGCCGCGGCCGAAGCTGCCGCCGGCCTGGCCGGACTCCTGCACTTCCGCTACGAGGCGGCCACCGGGGGCAACGAAGCCGAGGCGGAGAAGCGGCTGGCCGAGGCGGGCCGGCTGCTGCAGCAGGCCGCCGACCAGATCGGCGGCATCTTCGAGATGGCCGCACGCCTGCGTCAGCCCGGCGGCCCCAACTGACCGCTGGGCGCGAGCCGTACCGCTCGACTCGCGCCGCCCCGCGACAGAGGTCTGCCCAGCTCAGCGGGGTAGGCTTTTACGCTTCCTGTAATGCCAGCTTTTCTGAAGGCATTTTCGCCAGCGGAATTACCGGCCGTATTGCTGGCCTTACTGCTTCTTGCCGGACGCGCAGCCCTACCTGGGAGGGCAGACAAGTACGCCGGAAAGGGCAACGGCGTACTTTGTCTGCCCCCTCCATAGGGCGACCGCGCTCATGACCCATGCTTGCCACCCCTCGGGGGCGAGCGACGCGGCCTCCTGTAGCCTGATGAAGGGGGCGAATATGAGAAGGCGATACCTTGTGCCCTTCGCCGGTTCCGCAAGAGGAGCTCGCAACCATGCTGACCCAACCGCTGCGTGACGAACATGCACACCTGCTGCCACACATTGAAGCATTGAGGACAGTGGCCGACACGCTGGATCACATGACACTCGAGGCGCTCGGCGCCGCACTCGCCGATCTCGAGCTGTTTTTGAGCGATCATCTCATTCCGCACGCCGAAGCCGAAGACCGGATGCTGTACCCCGTGATCGGCCGGGTGATGGGGACCGCGGAGGCGACCGCGACGATGTCCAGGGACCACGTCGAGATCGGCCGTCTCGCACACGAGCTCAGCACGCTGCGCAAGGCGGTGGAAAGAGAAGGGCTCAGCGACGAACGCCGGGCCGCTCTACGACGCGTCCTCTACGGCCTGTACACATTGGTCAAGGTGCATTTCGCAAAAGAAGAGGAGATCTACCTGCCGCTGCTCGAAGAGCGGCTTCCGGCGCCCGAGGCAGAGCGGCTCTTCGCCGAGTTGGCGCACGCCGAGCATCGCCACTGACCGCACCGGGGTTCGCTGGAGCTTGCCCCAGCGGTTGCCCGCGCATCCGGCCGAGCCATGCAGAAATGTCAGACACTGCCTAGCTGGCCCTCCGCTCGGTTCCGTGTGATGAGCCCCAAAGTAGCTCTGAGCGACGAAAGCAACGGTCGGTGTCATGAGGCCCGTTGTGCCGCTCGGTGGAAGCGGGTTTCGGCGATCTGCCGCCAAATGATCCATGGGACCGAATCGGCGAGGGAACCGGTGCGGAGGCGTTGGTCTGGGGTGACGCCGCTGCGTGACCGGACAGAGTCGCCGCACTGTCCGGTATATAGCCAAGGGCCACCGCCGGCCCGCCGCTCCGGCCAGGCATCTCCGGCTGGGGCACCGTCTGCTTCCTCGCGGATCAGGCGGCCAAGCCCCTCCGGCGTCACCTCCAACCACCACCCATCCGGCCACACATGAGCGGCGGCAGGATCGACCACCACAGCCCCACCCAGCCGAGGGGTCTTGGTGAAGGTCGCCCCGACGAACCGGGCGTGCTCGGTGAAGGTCGCCCCGTCGAACCTGACGTCCCCATGGAAGGTCGCCTTGTCGAAGACGGCGTCAGCGACGTGGCCGCCGGCCAGGTCGAAGTCGATGAGGGTGTCGCCGGCCAGGTCCAGTCGCATCCCTTCCCAGAAGGGCGGTGCGGCCGGGAGGGTGGAGCGCTGGTCTGCGGGGCGGTCGTCGCGCAGGCGAGCACTGAGGATGCGCTGGGCGGTCAGCCGCACCTGCAGCTCGCCCTCCCGGTCGCCGGCCTCCTGCTGCGGTGCGGGGTCGGTGGGCAGGGTGATGCCGGCGCGGGCGGCCTGGTAGCGGCGCCGGGCCGCCCGCCGCCGGCCGGGGAGTACGCAACCGCGGCGGAACCACCTCCGCCGCGACGACAGGCACATCAACTCGGGAGGAACGGCGACGCGGCAGTAACGGCATTCCTCTATTCCAGCCGCCCACGGCCCGCATCCGACCGGACGCTACATGATCGTCATCGGGCAGGTCGGGGTGCCGTTAAGAAACGTGTCACCAGCTGCCAATCATGGGGTTGAGGAACCTGCGGACAGACGAAGGTGGCGGCTTGCCACTCGTGCGCGCTGTTCGCGCTGGTGTCCTCAATCATGGGCGCTGGTGTCCTCAGTCATGGGGAGGAGTCTGGTCACCAGCAGGGGTTACTGTCTCCCTTCGGTACAACGCCGGATTCCGTTCCACCTCTTTGACCCCGTGTCCTGGGGAGAGTGCCTTGCCCGCCCCTGTCGTCGCGCGCATGATGACACGGTGGAGCTGGTGCTCGGCATCTTCGCCGCCCTCCTGGGGATCTTGTCCCTGCTGCGCGACGTGTTGGACTGGAAGCTGCCCAGGAAACGGCGCGTCACCGAGCGGGACGAGCGCGAAATGGGTCCAGTCCCCACGGCGGCGCCGACTGGGCCCGACAAGCCGCTCGGCTCCGGCGGAGTCTGGGTGGCGCTGACGGTGCAAGCGCTCCTCATCCTGTTCACCGTCGACGTGGCCCTCGGCCTGGGGTCGTTCTACGTCACCACCCCTGGCGGGAGCCCGTCGAGGGCGGGCGGGCTGTGGGCGCTTGATGCGTTGCTGCTGGTGATGTCCCTCGTCTACGGGGCCATGGGGCTCTACCTGCGCTCGAAGGACATGCTCGTCGGGCCGATCAGTGATCGTGTCTATCTGTACGTCTGGTCCGGGGGCATCGGACTGGCGGCCGCCGTCCTGCTGTTGATCTTGCGTGCCGGTGACATGTTCTGAGACGACCGTCGTCCCATTGCGCATCGGCATCCCAGCTCGTGAGGAAGCTCAGCGTAGCCGGGCTTCGTCAGACGTTCGGGTCCAGCCGAGATACGGGGAAGACCGGCCATCAGTCGATCACGCTCGTAATCTCGGAAGTGAACCGGAGTGTCTCCGCGACTCTGGGACGCGGAATCTCGGAAGCGCGGCATGGAGTCGACTTCCGAGATTGGCTCATCTCGGAAGGGGAAGCGGAGCTTGGCCGTACTGGCGATTGGCACTTCGCTCAGGTTGGGGGCTTCAAGATCAACCCATGGCCGGTTCTGGCCGTATCTCGGCTGGACCCGAGATCTGCCTCATGATCAATGAGACACGACTTGATCGATTCGTCTGCGACGTGGTCATCACCATGGGCTGCGGCGATGCCTGCCCGATCTTCCCCGGCAAACGGTATGAGGACTGGAAACTGGACGCCCCGCCGGGCAAGGGGCGCAGGCCGTACGCCCGATCCGCGACGCGATCGAGACCCGCATCCGCGCCCTGATCAGTGACCTGACCTCCGACCGGGGACCGGCATGACGAACATGACCGTGCAGACCGCAGCCATGACACCTGAGCACGCCACCCAGGTGCTGGCCATCTACCAGCTCGGCATCGACGAAGGACAGGCCACCTTCAAGACCGAAGCCCCGGACCGGGACCACTTCGACGCCGCCAAGCTCCCCGCGCACCGGTACGTCGCCATGGACGGGACCGGGCGAATTCTGGGCTGGGTGGCGGCGAGCGCGGTGTCGGACCGGTGCGCGTACGCCGGGGTGGTCGAGCACTCGGTCTACGTCCACCCCGCCGCCCGCCGCCCGCCGTGCGCCGCGGCGTAGGCGCCGCCCTGCTCGGCGCCCTGATCGCCTCCACCGAGACGGCAGGGATCTGGACCATCCAATCCGGGGTCTTCCCGGAGAACACCGCCGGCCTCGCCCTGCACACCCGTGCCGGATTCCGGGTGATCGGCACCCGCGAACGGATCGGCCGCCATCACGACCGCCGGCGCGACGTGGTGCTGATCGAACGGCGCAGCCCCGCCATCACCTGACAGCGCCCGCCGCGACCGTCCGCGGCGGGCGGCTGGATCACGGCCTTGCTGCCGGCGCGCTGCCGCTTGTTTGCCGCCGGAGCGTTTACGCAGGTCATAGTGTCACTCGCCGGCCGCTACACCGGACAGAGCCTACGCACGGTCACGCGCACGTGGACGGCCGGCCACTGCGCGGCCTTCTCGGCCTCGGGGACCGGACACTCACAAAAGCCCGAACACTCGGTCGGGCGGCTGACAGCGTGCTGGGTGCGGTCTGCGAGCGGCGGGTTGGAGGGTGAGGTCGTCCGCGTCACCTGTCACCCGGAGGAACGGGTCAATGTCCCAACATGTTTTTCTGTCGGACCGTGCGGTGCGGTCACGTCTGCTGCGCACGGTCACGGCTTCGGCGCTGACCGTGAGTCTGGCCGTGGCCGCGGCGTTCCCGGCTGCCGCCGCGGCCACGCCGTCCGCGGCCTGGAGCGGCACCGAGGCGCGGCGCGCTCAGCTGCAGCAGTTGGCGCGCAAGCTGGTGGACGCCGGGGCGCCCGGCGTGATCGTGCGGGTCGACGACGGCCGCGGCCGGCCGGTCGAGATCGCCGAGCAGGCCACCTGGACCAGACGGGATCACCTGCTCAAGGTGGGGGACGAGTTCCGGATGGGGTCCAACACCAAGACCATGATGGCCACGCTCGTACTGCAACTGGTCGCCGAGGGCAAGCTCGCCCTGACCGACCCGGTGGAGAGGTGGCTGCCCGGCAAGGTGCCCAACGGCAAGGCGATCACGTTGCGCATGCTGCTGAACCACACCAGCGGCCTGTTCGACTACACCGAGGACGCCGCGGTCCGGCCGTCGATCCTCGGCAAAGATCGGCGGCGGTGGACCCCGGCGGAGCTGCTCGCCGTGGGGGTGAAGCACGATCCGCTGTCCGCGCCGGGCACGGAATGGTCGTACAGCAACACCGGCTACGCCGCGATCGGCGCCGTTCTGGAGCGGGTCACCGGGAGGAGCCTGGCCGATCTGGTCCGGGACCGGATCGCCCGGCCGCTCGGTCTCAACCACACCTACTTCGCCACGGACTCCACCTGGCGTGGCCCCCATGCCCACGGCTACGAGCTGGATGCCGCCCACATGCCACCGAGTGTGCCGGCCGAGTTCAGGCACTTCGCCGGGGCACGTCGCAACGGCCACGTGGACGTCTCCGGCAATGCCCCCGGGTGGGGCGGGGCGGCCGGGGCGGTGGTGTCCACCACGCAGGACTGGGCCCGCTTCTCCACCGCGTTGACGTCCGGCAAGCTGCTGCCCGCCGCCCAGCTGGCACAGATGCGCACCACCGTGCCGGTGGACCCACGGCAGCCGGACGGGCCCGGCTACGGGCTGGGCATCCAGACCGGTCCCACCCCGTGCGGCACCTTCTGGGGTCACGACGGCGGCATGCCCGGCTACCTCACCACCAGTGTCACCGACCGCACCGGGAGCCGCACCGCGACCGTCCTCATCTCGACGGAGTTCTGGAGCGAGTTCGGAGGCGCCCCGAAGATCGCCAAAGCCGCCCAGGCGCTCCAGAGCGCGGTGATCTGCACGATGTTCGGCAAGCCCGTGCCAGCCGCGGCTCACGCCGGCTGACCGGCGCGGCCGGCCCCGGACGCGGTGATGATCGCCGACACCAGGTCTTCGGCCTCGGCCCGCGACATCGCCGCGCCCGCGGCGCGCGCGACCGCGAACCCGGCGGCGCCCAGGGCGGCCGTGGCCCGCTGTGTGATCATCCGCACGTCGGCGTCGCCGAGGTCGTCCCAGCCCCGCAGCACGGTGGCGCCCCCGAGCAGCCGTCCCGCGCGCTCCGGCCGGTCGTGGCACAGCTCGATCGCGGCGGCCACGACCGCGATCGAGGCCGCGACCGGCGTATGCCAGGTCAGCGTCAGGTGCACCGCCGGGTGGTCGAGCCGGCGTACCGCCTCGTCCGGGGAGCCCTCCGCGATGTCCACCTGGGCGAGGACGCCCAGCAGCAACGCGGTCAGGTGCGGGGTCGACCGGCCGGGTGGCGCCTCGGCCAAGCCGGCCCGGGCGTGTTCGCGGGCCGGCCCCGGACGTCCGGCCCGCCGTTCCAGCCGGGCCAGACCCAGGCGCACCTGAGCTCGCGACTCCGCCGACCCGGTCCGCTCGACCTGGTCGAGCAGGTCCGTCAGCTGCCGCCGCCCGCCGTCCACGTCGCCGGCCTGAGCCTGGTGCAGCGCGGCCGCCACCTCGTTCTCCATCGTGTGCTCGGGCATGCCGAGTTCCCGGAAGTAGCGGGTGGCCCGCTCGGCCAGCGCGGGCGCACCGGCCGGTTCGCCGGCCCGCTGCAGCGCCGAGTTCAGGGTGCTCAGCGTGATCGCCAGGCCCCACCGCTCGCCGAGTTCCTCGAAGCCGGTCAGCGCGCGTGCCAGCACCTCCGTCGCCTCGGCGGCGTGCCCGGTGTTCATGGCCAGCACGCCTTGGGCCAGCAGGGCCAACGACCGGCTCCACGGATCCGCCCGCCCGTCCGGGGAACCGGGCACGTCCGGTGCGGCTCGATCGCGTCCCGAGCTTACGGCGAGCGCCAACCGGGCCATCTCCACAATGGGATGGGTGCCGGGGGCGAGACGCTCCAGCGCCTTCCTGATCCGGTCGAAGGCCGCTTCCGCCTCGTCGGGTCGGCTGATGGCCTCAGTGGTGGCGAGTGCGTGCGCCACGGCCACCAGCGCGCGTGCCCGCGGCTCGGTCGAGCCGCGGGCCTGGAGTACCCGGCCGAGCAGGTCCAGCGATTCCGGCGGGTGGTCCCGCAGGAACCAGAACCAGCACAGCGCGGCGCCGAGCCTGACCGCCAGGTCGGCGTCGCCCGACTCGACCGCCCAGCGGATCGCGGCCGACAGGTTGTCCCGTTCCGCCGACAGGCGGACCAGCCAGCGCAGCTGGTCGGACGTGCGCAGGTGCGAGTCCGCGGTCTCGGCCAGCCGGAGGAAGAACCCGGCGTGCCGCCCGCGTACGGCGTCGACCTCGTCACGCAGGGCCAGTTGCTCGAGGCCGTATTCCCGGATGGTCTCCAGCACCCGGTAGCGCGGCTCGACCGGGTCGGCAGGCTCCACCGGGTGCAGCAGGGACTTGTCGGCCAACGCCGTCAGCAGCTCCCGGGCGTCGCCCGACCGGCCGATCGCCTCCGCCGCGTCCTCGGCGAAGGTGCCGGGCACGACCGACAGCCGTTCCAGCAGCGCTCGCTCGTCGGCGTCGAGCAGGTCCCAGCTCCAGGCCACCGCGGCGCTCAAGGTCCGGTGCCGCGGCAGTGCGGTGCGGCTGCCCCCGGTGAGCAGCCGGAAGCGGTCGTCCAGCCGTGCCGCGACCGCCTCGACCGGCAGGGCGCGCAACCGTGCCGCGGCCAGCTCGATCGCCAGCGGCAGGCCGTCCAGGCGGCGACAGATCTCCACCGCCGCCGTCAGCGCGCCGCCTTCCAGGGTGAAGCCCGGCCGCACCGCGGCGGCCCGGTCGTGGAACAGCCGGACCGCCGCGCAGGCGCGGGCCCGCTCGGCCGTCGAGCCCGGTCCGGGCAGCTCCAGCGGGAGCACCGGGTGCAAGGTCTCACCGTCGATCCGCAGGGGTTCCCGGCTGGTGGCCAGCACCCGCAGCCCCGGGCACCGGCCGAGCAGGGCCCCGGCGAGCGTCGCGGCGGCCTCGATCACGTGCTCGCAGTTGTCCAGCACCAGCACCAGGTCGTCGTCGGCGAGTGTCTCGACCAGGTGGTCCAGGACCGTCTCCGGGGTGACAGGCCGCGGCGGCACGCCCTGCTCGCGCCCCCGCAGCAGGTCGAGCACCACGCGGGGCACCTCGTCCGCGCCGACCGGGGCCAGCGGGACGGACCAGACCCCGCCGGAGGGCGTGAGCTGCCGGCCGACGGTGTTGGCCAGCCGGGTTTTGCCCGCTCCTCCGGGGCCGACCAGGGTGACCAGCCGTACTCGGCCGAGCAGTTCGGCCACGCGGCGGACGTCGTCGTCGCGGCCCACGAAGCTGGTGAGCGGGACCTCTAGATTGCCGTGCGATCGGCGGGAGCGGGGGAGTTCGCCGCGCAACACCGCCAGGTGGGCCTCCTGGAGCTGCGGTCCGGGATCGCTGCCGAAACTGTCCGCCAGCAGGCCGCGGACCCGCTGGTAGGCGGCCAGCGCCTCGGCGCCGCGGCCGTTCAGCGCCAGGGCTCGGATCAGCTGGGCGTGCAGCCGTTCACGCAGGGGGTGCGCGGCGGTCAGCGACTCCAGCTCGGCGACCAGGTCGAGGTCGGCGCCCAGCGCGAGCTCGGCTTCGACCCGGTCCTCCAGGGTGGCCAACCGGGCCCGCTCGAGCCGTTCGGCCTCGGCGGCGGCGAACGGTGCCTCACGCACGTCCGCCAGGGCGGGGCCGCGCCACAGGCTCAGGGCCTCGCGCAAGGTGGCGGCGGCCTCGGCGGGCCGGGACTGCGCGTGCGCGCGCCGGCCGGCGCGGGCCAGCCGCTCGAACCGGACGGCGTCGACCGCGTCCGGTCCGACGGCCAGCCGGTAGCCGGCCGGGCCCGAGGTGAGCAGCCCGGGGTCGCCCAGGACGCGCCGTAACCGGGAGACCAGCGATTGCAGCGCGTGCAGGTGGTCGGCCGGTGCCACCTCGCCCCACAGCGCCTCGACCAGGGTCGCCGGCCGGACGGCACGCCCGGCGTCCAGCACCAGCCGGGCCAGCAACGCCCGCAGCCGCGCGCCCCCGACCCGCGTCGGGCCGGCAGCGGTGTCCATCGCCAGGGGACCGAGAATGCCGACGCGCAGGCCGCCGAGAGCGGGACAGCGCCCCTCGATCGCATCTGCCATGGCCCGCAGTCTGTCAGAGAACGACGACGGCACCGTCCCGGCCCGAGGCACCGTCCCGGCCCGAGGCAGCGACGCGGTCAGCCGGCGGCGACGGACTCGCCGCTCGCCTCGCCCGAGCCGATCGTTGCTGATCAGGCGCATCCGCCCGATACGGCCCGCGGTCGAGGCGCAGGTGGTCCGGCTCTGATCAGTCGTCCCGCCGCTCCGCCAGCAGCAGCACCGGGACCAGCACGAGGGCGGCGTAGGCGGCCAGGAGCAGGGCGGCCACGGGCATTCCCGGCTGCGGATCCGGCTGGAGCGTCGTCAGCGATCTGGCGAGCCCGATGAAGGTGTAGTGGACAGCCTGCTCCTGCAGCGAGCTGGGGAGCACCGCGGGCAGGGCGCTCATCACCACGAACGTCACCGCCATGAACACCGTGACCGCCGCCCCCGTCCCGCGCACTGCCGCACCGACCGCGAACCCGAACACCGCGATGAAGACCGTGTAGGCGACGCTGCCGAGCAGGGCCTTCCACGCGCCGCCATCGCCCAGCCCGATCCCGAGCCCGTCCGGGTAGAGGGCCTGGGTCAGGAAGAACGTCCCGAACGTGAGCGCCGACGCCACCGCCGCGACCGCCGCGGCCAGCACCGCCAGCTTCGCCGTCAAGAGCCGCCGCCGCTGCGGAACGGCCAGCAGCGAGCTGCGGATCTGCCCCGTCGAGTACTCCGACGTGACCGTCAGCACTCCCAGCACCCCGAACGCGAACTGCGCCAGCAGTACGGCGCTCAGCGGCTCAAGCGGGTCGAACCCGCCCTCCACCAGCCAAGCCTTGGGCAGCGCCGCCGCTTCGACCGGATCGACCGACAACGCCGTCAGCGCTCCGAACACCGGCACGAGCAGCGTCGCCACCCCCAGGCACCACCACGTCGACCGCACCGACCCGAGCTTGATCCACTCCGACCGCACGATGTACCGAATGTCTGTCATGACCGCCTCTCCAGAGCGTGGTATTCGACCGCTTCACCGGTGAGGTCCAGGTAGGCCTCTTCGAGGGAGGAGCGGTGTTCGGCGAGGTGGATGATCGGGATGCCGGCTCCGAGGAGGAGTTCTCCGGCGTGGGTCGCGTCGACGCCCTTGATGAGCAGGTCGCCGCCGTCGACGGTGACGTCTCCGCCGGCTCGGGCGAGCAGCCCGACCGCCGTGCCCGTCTTCGCCTCGGGGACCCGGAGCTCGATGGACGCCGTCGCCACCAGATCGCCGATGGGGGCGTCTGCCAGGAGCCTGCCGCGGCCGATGACGATCAGGTGGTCGGCGGTGTTCTGCATCTCGGCCATCAGGTGGGACGAGACGAAGACCGTCCGGCCCTCGGCGGCCAGGTCCCGCATCAGGGTGCGGACCCACTGGACGCCCTCCGCGTCCAGGCCGTTGACCGGTTCGTCGAACAGCAGGACGCCGGGGTCGCCGAGCAGGGCCGCGGCGATGCCGAGCCGCTGGCGCATGCCCAGGCTGAACCCGCGGATCCGGCGGCCCGCCACTGCGGCCAGCCCGGCCAGCTCCAGGCAGGCGTCCACCCGGCGCTCCCCGATGCCGTTGGCCGCCGCGATCACCCGCAGATGATTCCGGGCCGTCCGCCCGGAATGCACCCCTGAGGCGTCCAGCAGCGCCCCGACCCGGGTGAGCGGCCGGTCGAGATCGCGCAGCGGCCGCCCGTCGATCAGGACGCGGCCCTTGTGCGCCCGGTCGAGCCCGAGGACGAGCCGCATAGTGGTGGATTTGCCCGCGCCGTTCGGCCCGAGGAACCCGGTGACGCGTCCCGGACGGACCGTGAAAGTGAGCCCGTCGACGGCCGCGGCCCTGCCGTAGCGCTTGACCAGACCAGTGACTTCGATCATCTTGTGCCTCCCGGACTCCACGGTCGCCGATCGGGCGGGCAGGCCGCTTCCGCCCACGGTGCCGATCACGCTTCGGACCGTGGGGGGAGGCGGCGGGACGGACTGGATCGATACGGTCGGGTCGTGAACGCGATGCGCCCGTGGCACTGGACCGCCCTGGACGCCGTCGCCATCCTGCTGCTGGCCGGGCTCGCCGCGGACGGTGACGGCGAGCCCGACCTGTTCCTGCCCCTGCTCCTGGTCACGGCCCCGGTCCTGCTCCGCCGCAAGTACCCGGTGCCCGTCCTGATCTGGACGAACGCCATCACCTACCTGCTCGTCCTCAAGCTGGACGCCACCATGCAGCCCGCCGCCTGGATGTTGGCCTCCTACTCGGCCGCCGTCCGGTCGAGACGCGCGGCCGTCCTCACCTGCACCGGCACCTGGCTGCTGGCCCAGGGGATCGTCCTCCGCCAGGACGGCATGACCCCGCTCCAGCTCGTCGTGGTCCCGCTGATCGCCGCGCTGCCGCCGTGCGTGCTGGCCGACGCCGTCCGCCAGGGCCGCGGGTGGATGACCGCCTTCGCCGACCAGCAGCGCCGCCGCGCCGACGCCGAAGCCGAGGCCCGGATCGCCGCGGAACGCCTGACGATCGCCCGCGAACTGCACGACGTCGTCGCCCACGGGGTGACTCTGATGACCGTCCAGGCCGGCGTCGCGCGCCTCCGCTCCGCCCCCGACGACCCGCTCCACGAGGTCGTCGAGACGATCGAGCAGACCGGCCGCTCCTCCCTCGCGGAGATGCGCCGCCTGATGAACCTCCTCCGCAGCGACGACGCCGACGGCCTCGCCCCCCAGCCCGGCCTGGCCGACCTGGGCGACCTGGTCGCCGCGGCGTCCGCGGCGGGCCTGCGCACCGAACTGGTGATCTACGGCACCCCGCGTCCGCCGGCCGCCGGCGCCGACCTGGCCGCCTACCGGATCGTCCAGGAGGCCCTGACCAACGCCGTGAAGCACGCCACCACCAGATCGGCGACCATCGAGGTCACCCACGGGGCCGACGGCGTCCGCCTGCGGGTGTCCAACCCCGGCCCGGTCGCCGCGCGCGGCGCGGGCCAGGGCATCCCCGGCATGGCGGAACGGGCCCGCCTCTACGGCGGCACGGTGAGTGCCGAGCCCACGTCCCCGGACGGCTGGCAGGTAGAGGCCTGGCTCCCCTACGGTTCCGAAGAGACCACCCTCACACTGGACGAGGCCCGTCAATGATCCGAGTCATGCTCGCCGATGACCAGGCCCTCCTCCGGGTCTCGCTCTCGGCCCTCCTGAACACCGAACCGGGCATGCGGGTCGTGGGCACCGCGGAGAACGGTGTCGAGGCGACGGAGCTGGCCGTAGCCCTCCGCCCCGACGTGGTGTTGATGGATGTGCGCATGCCGGGAATGAACGGCATAGACGCCACCCGGAAGATCACCGAAGACCCGTCGATCCGCGTCGTCATCCTGACCTCGTTCGACCTGGACGAATACGTCTTCGCCGGCCTCCGCGCGGGCGCCAGCGGCTTCCTCCTGAAGGACTCACCCCCGGAGGACCTCCTGACGGCGATCCGCGTGGTCGCGGCCGGCGAGGCCCTGCTGACCCCGGCGGCGACCCGTCGCCTGATCGAACGCTTCACCGCCACACCTCCGTCCCTCGCCGACCGCCTCCCCGAATCCACCCCGTCCCGCAAGGTCCTCGCCACCCTCACCGACCGGGAACGAGACGTCCTGACCCGGGTGGCCCGAGGCATGTCCAACGCCGAGATAGCCGCCGACCTGGTCCTGGCCACCAGCACGGTCAAAACCCACCTGACCAACCTGCTCGCCAAAACAGCGGCCCGCGACCGAGCCCAACTGGTCATCTTCGCCTACGGATCCGGCCTGACCACCGCACCCTAGAGCCGTGCGGGTGCGGGTGAAGGCGCGGCGAGCCCGGGCTTCCATACCCAGCCCGCCCTACCTGGCCGCCGGCCACCCCGTTCTTCAAGGATGGTGTCCCGGGGCGTCCGCCGTCTTCGCCACGGCGTCGCGGAGCAGCCCGGGTGCCAGCCGCCGGTGGACCGCGGACAACGGAGGCCACACGCTGTGGCCCAGGCGCCGGTCATAGCGCAGGAAGGTCCCCAGCGACACCCGCCCATCGGCTGCCTGGACGAGAAGGTTGCCGGTCAGAAACCAGGAAGCGGCCTCGAGCCGGATCCAGTCTTCGCCACGTCCGGCGATCCGCCATCCGGCCACGGTGTCCGGCGATCGCCCCCGGCTGAGCCGGAGACCGAGGAGACCGCGCCAGAGCAGCCGCTCGGCGGCACTGGGGACGTCGCCGAACATCGTCCGGGCCCACCGCTCCGGTGTCGCCTCCGCGTCCGTGGCGAGGGTGAAGTGGTCGACGTAGTCGATGCCGGACAGCGAGCTGAGAGCGAGGACGGACTCGGGAACGTTGTGCGTTCCCACCGCACTTTCGACGGTGGCCGCGCTGCCGCCTTCCGGACCGGGGCGGCCACGGTCCCGCCGCGTGTGTTCCAACCGCCGGGTGAACGCCGGCAAGACGATGCGGCGCCGAAATGTCGTGATGGCGGCCGTGTACAACCGCCCTGGCAGGCTGTCGGGGTTCACGAGGACCGCCGTCCGAAGCTCGTGCCGGCCGCCCGCGGCCGGCGCCCACCCCAGGTGCGTGACCGTGCGGACGGTCTTGCCCGCCGGTTCGAGGGCGCACTCGTTGTCGGGCTCGTACGCCCAGGTGAACGGCGCGGACCCGGCGCCGGGCGCGCGGAATGCGCACGCCTCTTCCAGCTGTTCATCGCTCTGCCTCCGGTTATGTATACGCCACCGTATAAACTGAGACTAGCCCGTTTTATACGGTGGCGTATACACGGTGGAGAGGTGAGGTGAGGCACATCATGGGCGCGACCCGCACGCCGCGCGAGAGGTGGATCGAGGAGGGGCTGCAGGCGCTGGCCACCGGCGGCCCGGACGCCGTCCGCGTCGAGGCGCTGGCCAAGAAGCTCGGCGTCACGAAAGGCGGGTTCTACGGGTCGTTCGCCGACCGCGACGCGCTGCTGAAGGCGATGCTGGAGACCTGGGAGCGGGAGAGCACCGACGAGGTGATCGACCGCGTCGAGCGCGAGGGCGGCGACCCGAGGGCCAAGATCCAGCGCGCGGGCGTGCTCACCTTCTCCGACGACCGCCTGCTGCCCATCGACCTCGCGATCCGCGACTGGGCCCGGCGCGACGAGGCGGTCGCCGAGCGCTTGCGACGGGTGGACAACCGGCGCATGGCGCTGCTGCGCGAACTGATCGGCACCTTCTGCTCCGATGCCGACGAGGTCGAGGCCCGCAGCATGCTCGCCTTCTGCGTGGCGATCGGCGAGCACTTCCTCGCCGCCGACCACGGCGACCGCACCCGGGCCCAGGTCCTTGCCCGCGCCGCCGACCTGCTGCTCGACCGCCCCCACGGAGACCACAGCCACTGACCGGCCCGGCACCGACGGGGTGCCGCCGGCCGCCCTGCGCCCCTCCGTCCGCAACGCCGTCGTGGACGTATGTGGCACGCTGGTCGGCGGCCGGCGACACGTCCGGGAGAAGACCCCCGATCCGGAGGGCTTCCAGACCGTCCCTGGGAGGGAGGGGCATGCCTGAGTCCGAGGGAACGGACCTGCTGGAGCGGCACCGGACCGCCCTGACCGGTTACTGCTACCGGATGCTCGGCTCACCGTTCGAGGCGGAGGACGCCGTGCAGGAGACCTTGGTGCGCGCCTGGCGGAGTCTCGACCGGTTCGACGAGGGCCGTGCGCCGCTGCGGTCGTGGCTCTACGCCATCGCCACCAATGTCTGCCTCGACATGCTGCGGGGCGCGCGGCGCCGGGCCCGGGCGGTCGACCTCGGCCCGTCCGTGCAGGCCGGTCCCGACCTCGGAGCGCCGCTCCCGGAGAGCGCTTTCGTCCAGCCGGCGCCGGACGGCCGCCTGCTGCCCGTCGGCGGCGATCCGGCGGAACTGGCCGCGCAGCGCGACACGATCCGCCTGGCGTTCGTCGCCGCGCTGCAGCACCTACCGCCCCGCCAGCGGGCGGTGCTGATCCTGCGCGACGTGTTGTGCTGCAGGGCCGACGAGGTCGCCCGACTGCTGGACACCACCGTCGCGTCCGTCACCAGCGCGCTGCAACGCGCCCGGGCGAAGCTGAGGGCCGTCTCCGCCGACCCCGGCGAGCCGTACCAGCCGATGGACCGGGCGCAGCGGCGTCTCCTCGCCCGGTACTGCGACGCCTTCGAGCGCCACGACGTCGAGGCCATGATGGCGCTGCTGCACGAGGACGCCGTCACGTCCATGCCGCCGTTCCTGTGGTGGCTGCGTGGACGGGCCGCGATCCGCCGGGCGCTGCTCGCGGCCGGGCGGCCCTGCGCGGGCGCACGCCTGGTGCCGACCACGGCCAACGGCTCGCCCGCGTTCGCGCAGTACCGGCCGACCGGGCCGGGCGGCGGGCTGGAGCCGTTCGCGCTCGTGGTCCTCTCGCTCTCGGGCGGGCTGATCGTCGAGGTGACGACCCACCTCGACGCCGACCGGCTGTTCCCGCTGTTCGGTCTGCCGGACGCCCTGGAGCCCGAGGCGACGTCCTGAAAGATCTCCCGGACCGGCCGATGAGTTTCCGACCGCCGCTCCGTACTACCCGCGTACCCGGTGGCGGTCACCGGGACCGGAACGGAAGGACGGCGACACGATGGCGGACTACGCGGATGTGAACGGCGTGCGCATGTGGTACGACGAGCGGGGCGGAGGGGAGCCGCTGGTGCTGCTGCACGGCGGTTTCTCCGACAGCAGGGACTTCGACGGCAACCTCGGCGCGCTGGCCGACCGCTTCCGGCTGCTGCTGCCCGAACGCCGCGGCCACGGCCACACCGCCGACGTGCCGGGGCCGATCACGGCCGAGGTGATGGCGCGGGACACCATCGCGTTCCTGGACGAGGTCGTCGACGGGTCGGTACGGCTGGCCGGCTACAGCGCCGGCGCGATCGTGGCGCTGCGGGTGGCCGTGCGCCGCCCCGACCTGGTCGACCGGCTCGTCCTGATCAGCGGCGCCTTCGACGCGGAGGGCATGATCATCCGGCCCTCCGCCGAGGGTCCGCTGCCCCCTCCCTTGGTCGCGGCCTATGCGGAGGTGTCGCCCGACGGCGCCGATCACCTCCCGGTCGTGGTGGCCAAGATCGTGCGGGCGGTGGCCGAGGAACGCGGCCTGACGCCGGCTGATCTCCGCGCCGTGACCTGCCCGGTGCTGGTCATGACCGCCGACGACGACATCGTCACGTTGGAGCACACGCTGGAGCTGTACCGGGGTCTCCCTGACGCCCAGCTGGCCGTCGTTCCCGGCGCGTCCCATGTCCTCCTCCACGAGAAGCCCGGGCTGTGCACCGGGTTGGTCGCCGATTTCCTGACCGCCGATCCCACACCCACCTGGATGCCTGTCCGCCGTGCCGGTGGGGGCTCCGCGGAGGGCTGATCCCCACCGATGTCCGTGCCGTACCGAGCGCCGCCCAGGCCGGTGCCCGGTACGGCACGGCCGTCGGCCGGGGCCCGCGGATCAGCGCCCGAGCCGTTCGGCGATGGCGGAGGGACCGGCGGGCCGGCGGCACGACGGGGCGGTGTGCGTACGCCACCGCGACAGCGCGTTCCGCGCCCCGGCGCGGGCTTTCCCACCAGGCACCTCAGGTCGCCACCAGGCACCCCAGATCGCCGACCTACCTTCAGCCGGCGACGGGGGAGGCGGAGTAGGAGACGCGGACCCGGCCCTTCTTCAGCTTCACCGCGGGGATCGTCACCTGTTCCAGCTCCGCGAGGCTGCGCACGTGCGTGCCGCCGCACGGAGCGGTGTGCAGGTCGCCCAGCCGTACGACCCGGCGTCCCTCGCCGTCGTGGCCCGCGGTGACCGGCAGGTCGTCGGCGATGGCCATGCCCACGGACGCGCGCAGCCGGTCGGCGGCCTTGTCCCGCTCCTCGGCGTCGGCCAGGTGCGCACCGGTCTCGGGCGGGGTGAACTCGATGCGGGCCCGGGTGGTAACGGCGCAGGAGACAACGGACATGCAGGCCAGCGGCCTGTCCTCCAGGCCGCGCCGAGGGCCCATGCAGGGGCTCCGACCTGCATGTCCGTTGGAAATTCTTCATTGCTACCGGGACCCCACGACGGAGGCCCCGTGCCGCCGTTCCAGGCGGCCGGGGCCTTCCACGTGTGCGTACCGGTGTGCGTGTCGCCTCTCGGCGAAAGGCGCAACGCGGCTCCAGCCGAACGGTAATCCGCGAAGGCAATAGGTGAGGCCCGGGGACACTGGGCACACCGGCCACGGAGACTGTAACCACGGCGCGGCCGCCGATGTTCCCCGCCGGCGAGTTCCTGGGCGGCGGCAAGGGCGGTCAGGTGATGTGCCGCAGCAATGCCGCGACCGCCGCGGGCGGCTCGCCCGGGGGCCGTACCACCATCACCCTCCAACTGGGTGCGTGCCGGGCGAACCGGTACGTTGGCAGGTCGGGGAAGTGGTTCGCGATGGACGGGGGCATGATGCAGACGCCCAGGTTGTTGCGGACCAGCTCGGACGCGGCCACGATGTCGTTGACCTCGAAGGTTGTGCTGCGGTCGACGCCGGCGGCGCGAAAGGCCCGGTCGACGGCGTGGCGGATCGCCCAGCCGGGGGTGAAGTCCACCAGGGGCAGCCGGGCGACCTCGGCCAGTTCGACCCTGCCCTCAGCAGTTCTCACGATGAGATCCCGCTGTGGTGAAGCCACCAGGACCATGTCCTCGCGGGACAGCAGCCGGGTCACGAGCCCCCGCTGCTGCTGGCGGTCGAGCGCCATCACCGCCAGATCCACGGTGCCCTCGCGCAGGGCGTGCCGGATGTCGGCCACCGCCGCCTGGCGTAACTGGACCAGCACTCCCGGGTGCTCCGACCGCAGCGCGGCCAGTGCGTGGTGCAGTCCCGCCCAAACACCCTGCATCGTGCCGACGGTCACCCGGCCGCGCAGTTCTCCCTTGGCCGCGTCGACCGCCTCGCGCGCCAGTTCGGCGGCGCGCAGCGCCGCTCGTGCCGCGGGTACGAATGCTTCACCGGCCGGCGTGAGCGACACGCGGTGTGTGGTCCGGGTGAACAGCGGAGTGCCGAACTCGCGTTCAAGGGTGCGGACCGTGCCGGAGACAGCGGACTGGACCACGTGCAGGCGCCTCGCCGCCGCCGTGAACCCACCTGCCTCAGCCACCGCGACGACGACTTCCATCTGCCGCAGGTCCATCATCCGCTCCCAGTGCCGCAGCGCCCGTCCGAAGGACGACGATCTTCACAGCATCGTAGGCGGACGAGGTGTCCTCGGCCTCGG
This sequence comes from Streptosporangium brasiliense, assembly GCF_030811595.1. Taxonomy (NCBI): domain Bacteria; kingdom Bacillati; phylum Actinomycetota; class Actinomycetes; order Streptosporangiales; family Streptosporangiaceae; genus Streptosporangium; species Streptosporangium brasiliense. The sequence continues at coordinate 6,525,776 of NZ_JAUSRB010000002.1, read as the reverse complement.
CTCAGACACGGATCAGGGAGAGCGTCGACCAGGTGCTCCGCCGAGAACCGGGTCTGCAGCTCCTCGGTGCGGATCACTCGCGAGACCAGCAGGTCGTTGGTGCCGTTGTCGCCCAGCTCGGCGATCCGGGCCGCCGCGTCGCGGCACTCGACCAGGATGGTCTCGTGGGTCTCCAGCAGCCGTGAGTGCATTGCCGAGACTTCCTCGACGCCATCCGACGGCCGTGGAGTCGAGGTGACCTCGGCGACGCCGGGGATCGCCTTCCGCGGCGCCGCCCAGGGGGCTGGACCGGCCGGATGAGTTGTCCAGGAGTTCATGCGGTGACGGCCAGGGGGGCATCGCTGTCACCTCCGGGGCGGCGTCGGCCAGGGCCCCGGTGCTCAGTGATCCAGTAGAGCAGTGCCAGGACCGGCAGGGCCGTGCCGAGGACACTGACCGCGCCCCAGCCGCCGGCGTGGTAGGCGATGGAGCCGAACTCGGATCCGAGGGCGCCACCGAGGAAGAAGGTGGCGATGAAGGCGCTGTTGAGGCGGGCTCGGGCGTTGGGGTCGAGCTGGTAGATGGTGTGCTGGCCGAGGATGAGGGTGGCCTGGACGGCCATGTCGAGGACGATGGCGGCCAGGGCGATCAGCACGATGCTGTGCTGACCGAAGCCTGCGACGGCAAAGGCCAGCGCGGCGACGGCGAGCGCGGCGCCGGTCATGGGCCGGGCCAGCCTGCGGTCGGCCCAGTGGCCGGCGAGCGGGGCGATGGCCGCACCGGCGGCTCCCACGAGCGCGAACATGCCGACGCCGACGGGGGAGTAGTGGAAGTCGGGGCCGGTGAGGACGTAGGAGACGGTGGTCCAGAAGGCGCTGAAGGCACCGAACATCGCCGCCTGGTACAGGCCGCGGCGCAGCAACTCCGGGTGTGTGCGCACCAGTGTCACCGTGGAGCGCAGCACATGGTGGTACGGCACGGACGTGGTACGCGCGTGCTGGGGCAGCGCAACCCGCAACGTCACGGCCAGGACCGCCATCAGGACGGCGGAGCCGAGGTAGACGACGCGCCAGCCCGCGACGTCGGAGACCAGGCTGCTGAGCGTGCGGGACAGCAGAACACCGGTGAGCAGGCCACTCATCACCCGACCGACAATGCGGCCGCGCGCGTGGTCAGGGGCCAGGCTCGCGGCGAAAGGGACCAGGATCTGGGCGACGACCGACGTGGCACCGCTGATCATCGAGGCGGCCAGCAGCATGGGGAAGCCGGTCGCGAGACCGGCCGCGACCAGGGCGAGGGCGGTGATCGTCAGCAGTGCGGTGATCAGGCCGCGCTTCTCCAGTCGGTCGCCGAGGGGGACCAGGAAGAGCATGCCGATCACGTAGCCGACCTGGGTGAGGGTGATCAACGCACCCGCGGTGGCGGTGCTGATATGGAAGACGTCGCGCAGCGACGAGAGCAAGGGCTGCGCGTAGTAGAGGTTGGCGACCGTCGTACCGGTGGCGACGGCCAGCAGGGCGATCAGCCAGCCCGGTACGCCGTGAGCGGGCTCTGCGCCGACGCTCTTCCGGCGTGAAGTGCGAAGTGTGGATGGCTGGGACACGGAGACCTTCTTCGTAGGACGGGGCACCTTCATCGGTGCTTTCACGGGCACAAGCGCTCGACGGCGCTCCCCGCTTCCCCCTCCACGGCGATGGTCGGAGATGTCAGTCATCTCATCCAGAGATCGCCGCCGATGACGCCGTGTTCACCGGCACGTGTTGTGTGCGGCCGGCGCCGCATCCTCGGCTCATCCGTCCATGGTTCAGCGCAACCGGTCCCCAGGAGCGAGATCGTCGACGTGCCCGGATCCAGGGGCCGCACCACTGATCTTTGATCCGTGGTGTTATGACGACTTGAGGACCAGGTTGGTCTCAGCCAGGCAGCCGTCGATCAGATGCGGCCGATACTGGATCTTCTTCAACTCCTGGTGGTCGCGCCAGGTGAAGCCCGCCGCCTCGCCCTTGCGCCGCCGGTAGTGATGGACCCGGTAGATCAGCCGGGACCGCTGCCCGGGCCGGTAGCGGGCCAGGGCGGCGACCGAGGCCCTGCCCGCACGGCGGTCCGGCACCCTCACCACCGGCGTCAGGCCACGCCGTCCCCACCTACGGGCCACCGGTGGCCTCATCGTCCGGCCGCACTCGTCGTCGAAGCAGACCCACGCGCCCAGGTCCGCCGCCGCGGGTCCAGGCCCGGCGCCACCGGTTGGCCGACATCCGCGTAACCCGTAGTTCTCCGGCCACCTGCTCATCGGTGTCTCCACAGGCGAACAGTCCGGCCGCGCGCAGCCGTACCCGCTCCCGCTTGGCTCGTTGGACGGTGGCCAGCCCACCGCCCTGCGCACACCGCGTGACCTCGGCATACCGCAGCAACCCGGCACATTCACATGATCACCGAACATCACGGATTAAAGATCACTGAGTCATGGCCCCGCCGACCGACTCCCGTGACCCCGCCGCCGGCGGGGTCACGGTCATGACGAGGCCGGTGCCGCCGCGCCGGACGTCAGAGCCGCCTGCACGATGCGGATCGCCTCGGCCGCGTCGATGCCGACGCTGGCGATCACGGCCGCGTAGTCGGCGGCGGCCCGGCGGGCCCGCTCCCGGCCCTCCTCACCGGCGGCCGACACGAACGAGCCCGCCCGCCCGCGCGTCTCGATCAGCCCCGCCTCCTCCAGCTCCCGGTAGGCCCGGCCGACCGTGTTGACGGCCAGGCCGAGGTCGGCCGCCAGGTGGCGGATGGTCGGCAGCCGGGCGCCTACGGCCAGCGTGCGGTCCTGGATCTGCCGGGCGAGCTGGGCCCGCAGCTGCTCGAACGGCGGGACCGGTGAGCCCGCATCAATGACGATCACTGCAGGCCCACCGCGCGCCGCGCCGTGGCCGCGTACGACGGCGCCCTGACATGGACGGCGACGAAGGCGAGCGCCCCCAGCACCAAAAAACCCACCGAGGCGGCGTTCCACCACCCGGGCGCGAACCCGGACAGCAGCACCACCGGCAGCGCCCACAGCACAGCCGGCGCGGAGCCCTCGCGCGCGTCCTCGATCCGCATGACGACGTCGGCCGTCAGCGAGACCTCGTCCTCGGCCACGACGGGCCGGGCCAGCATCTCACGCAGTTGCAGGACGGCGCCGAGGGCGACTCCGGTCACGGCGACCAGCAGCACGACGGCGGCGTGCCGTGCGGTGCCCTCGGTGACGACCAGCGCGCTCACCCCCAGCGCGGACGCGCAGGCGAAGGTGGCGCCCGCCATGACGGCGTAGGGCCGTCCGAGCAGGGCGGCCCAGCCGAGCTGCACCGGATGGGTCACCCGCCGCGGCAGTGCCGCCCCGACGCGCCGGTCGACGCGCCGCACCCAGGCGTCCAGCAGCGCCTGGGTCAGCAACAGCGCGACGATCGACACGCTCAGCACCAGCACCGGCACCAGCCGGTGCGACCCGGACCCGCCGGGGGCGGAGGCTCCCGGCAGGGCGGCGACCTGCGCCAGGGAGGCCGCGATTATCAGCACGGCCAAAAGGACGCTGCCCAGCAGCCGCACCCGCCGCCGCGCCGCCAAGCGCGCGGCCAGCAACGGCGTCGGCGGGCCGTCGCTCAGGCCGTGCCGCCGCAGCCAGGTCTCGGCGCACCGGATGTCCGCCGACGGCGGTCCGGCGTCAGACATGGAAGCGTTCGTCATACCCCCTCCTTTTGTCGCAAGCTTTGTAGCAACATGGTGCGTCATGCCTTGCGACAAAGTCAACGTCCGGGGCCCTCGTCGTCCCGATGATGCAAGCTCCGGCTCGGCGGGTGACCGTCGCCCAGGTGTGCGCGAACACTCACAGAGCGTGAAGGTGATTACTCTCAGCTACTAATCACTCTTAACGAGTCCGCCACTGCGACAGACTCGGGCCTGACAGCCGCCAGCGGGTGAGCACTCATAGCTACTGGACCTTGAGTCCCGCGCAAAGGAGGCCGAAGAGGCCCAGGTGGTGATCGGGATCGAGACCGACCGTGGCCTGTGGGTGCAGGCACTGGTCGCCGCCGGGTACACGGTGCTGGCGGTCAACCCGCTGCAGGCGGCGCGGTACCGGGAACGGCTGAGCGTCTCGGGCGCCAAGAGCGACGCGGCCGACGCGCCCATGCCGGCCGACATGGTCCGCACCGACTCCCACCAGCTGCGCCCGGTCGCCGGCCACAGCCCCGAGGCCGCCGCGATCCAGGCCGCGCTGCGCACAGAGCACCTGGGTCGGCCGGCGGCCGTGACCGCTGCCTACGCCGCCACCATCGGCTCAGCGGTGGCGGTCCTCACCATGCTGGGCGAGCAGATCAAGGCCCTGCAAGGGCAGGGGGAGGACCGTTTCGGCCGACACCCGGCCGCTGAGATCATCTTGTCGCAGCCTGGGCTGGGACCGGTTCCGGGCGCCCGGGAGCCGGCAGAGTTCGGCGACCCCGAAGGCCGCGAGAAGGGTTGGCGTCTGAACATGTCAATAGTGCAGCGTTCCGTGTCGCCTTTCATCGCTGTATCAAGTGCGCTCTCGAATGCGGGCGCTACTGCAGTTGGTCGCGGCGGCGGGTGAGGTAGGCGGTCTCGCCGGTGTTGCCGGCCAGCTCGATGGCCCGGTCGTAGGCCGCGCGTGACTGCTGACTCTGGCCCAGCCGGCGCAGCAGGTCGGCGCGGGTGGCGTGGTAGGCGTGATAGCCGGCCAGCGCCTCGGCGAGGCGGTCAACGATGGCCAGTGCCACCTCCGGCCCGTCGAGCTCGGCCGCGGCGATGGCCCGGTTGAGGGCGATGATCGGCGAGGGGTCGAGGCGGACGAGCTGGTCGTAGAGGGTGAGGACCTGCGACCAGTCGGTGTCGCGGATGTCGCGGGCGGAGGTGTGCACCGCGTTGATCGCCGCGAGAATCTGATAGCGACCCGGAGCCACCCCGGCAGCGGCAGCGGCCAGGCGCTCGCGCACCAGCCGATGACCTTCGGCGATCAGTTCCGCGTCCCAGGCGCCGCGGTCCTGCTCGGCCAGGGGGACCAGTTCGCCGCCGGCCGAGACCCGGGCGGGGCGGCGGGCCTCGATGAGCAGCATCAGCGCCAGCAGCCCGGCCACTTCTCCGTCCTGCGGCAGGAGCGCGCGGATCAGGCGGGTGAGCCGGATCGCCTCGGTGGTCAGGTCGTGTCGTACGGGGTCGGTGTCGGGGCCGCTGGCCAGGTAGCCCTCGTTGAAGACGAGGAACAGGACGGCCAGGACGCCGGAGACACGAGCCGGCAGATCGTCGGCGGACGGCATCCGACAGGGGATGCGAGCCGCCTTGATCTTGGCCTTCGCGCGGGTGATGCGCCGCTCCATGGTGGCCCCCTGCACCAGGAAGGCACGGGCGATCTCGGGCACGGTCAGACCGCCGACCATGCGCAGCGTCAACGCCACGCGGGCTTCCATCGCCAGCGCCGGGTGACAGCAGGTGAAGATCAGTCGGAGCCGGTCGTCATCGATGGCGCCAACAGGCTCGGGCGGGTCGTCGTACGTCATCTGAGCCTCCCTGTGCTTGTCGTCGCGCTTGTTCTCACGCCGGATCCGGTCGATGGCCTTGCGGTTGGCGGTGGTGGTCAGCCAGGCGCCGGGATTGGGCGGTACGCCGTCGGCCGGCCACCGCTCCACGGCGGTCGCGAACGCCTCGGCAGCCGCCTCCTCGGCGATGTCGAGGTCACCGAAACGCCTGGTCAGGGCGGCCACCACCCGCGCCCACTCGTCGCGGTGGGCCAGGGTGATCGCCTCCTCGACGTCGCTCACAGGAACGGCCGCACCTCGACCTTCCGATCGCAGACCTTCGACGCCTCGGCGGCGAGCTTGAGCGCCACATCCAGATCGGGGGCCTCCCACACCCAGACGCCGGCGAGGTACTCCTTCGACTCCACGAAAGGCCCGTCGCTGAACACCGCCTGCTCACCCCGGTTGTCGATGACCGTGGCCGCGTCGGTGTCCGCGAGTCCACCCGAGAAAACCCAGTAGCCCTCGGCGATCAGTCGTTCGTTGAACGCGCTGATGGCAGGTCGCCTGTCCGTGCTACCGGGATTGCTCTTGTCGTCGATCACGGAAACCAGGTACTGCATCTGAAGATCATCTCCTGTGGTGACAAGACAGCATGGTTCGGTGGTCAGGGGCTTCAGACCGTTGCATACCGCGGACGCCCGGCCGGCCGGTAGACCTGGATCGTCACGCCCTTCGAGTCGACCCGCGACTCGACCAGGTCGAGCGCAAGATCCGGACCGGTCTCCGGGAACAGTCTCGCGCCCTGGCCGAGGATCACCGGGATCACGATCAGAATCATCTCGTCGACCAGGTCGTTCTCCAGCAACCACTGGGTCAGGACGCCACTGCCGTGCACCTGCAGCTCACCCCCGGGCTTGGCCTTCAGCTCACTGATGGCCGCCGTGAGGTCACCGCGGAGAACGGTCGTGTCCTCCCAACGCGGCGCGGTGAGCGTGGTCGAGGCAACGTACTTGGGGGCCTCGTTCAAGGCCACGCCGATGGGATGTGCGCGCATCTGGTCGATTGACCCCCAGGAGCCGGCGAACAGCTCATAGGTACGCCGGCCGAACAGGAACGCCTCGGCGCGCTGGTAGGTCTGCGTGATGAACGTCCTGGTCTCGTCGTCACCCTTCCCGCGGGCCCATCCGCCGCGCTCGAATCCGTTCCTGCGGTCATCCGACGCGGCGCCGTTTCCCTGCATCACTCCATCGATGGTGACCTGAGTCATGGTCGTCAGCTTCATGATCGCGGTTCCCTTGCCTGGGCGCCGCCCCCTTGCGGGCGGCCTCACCTCTGCTACGAACACCACCGCCCCGATCCGACACCGCCTCCCGGATTTCTTTGCAGAATTTTCCGGGACGCCGGTCGTCAGCGATCCGACAGCACGGCAGTGTCGCGGCGACCGCGCTCCACCTCCTCAAGCGCGCCCAGTGCGGACAAGCTCGCGGACCAGGTCGATCGTGAAGATCCTGACCAGTGGTGGCGGGCGTCGAACGGCCCGGGCGCGTGGGCGACCTCGTCGGTGGCGTAGCCGCCGAAGCGCTGGATGCGGGCGTCAGACCGAGCACTGCGTCGGCTTCGACCGCAGCCAGGCACGCCGCTACGCCTGGCTCGTCCCACTGCTGGCCACCTCTGCCGGATGGGGCGCCGCGGCCCGGCGGTAACGGCCGGGCGCCTGGCCGTATTCCCTCTTGAAAGCGTTGGCGAAGGCGAACTCAGAGGTGTAGCCCACCCGCGCGCCGACCTCGCCGAGCGGGGCGTCCGACTCGCGCAGCAGCCGGGCCGCGGTGTTCAGCCGCCACCACGTCAGGTAGGCCAGCGGCGGCCGGCCGACCAGCGCGGAGAACCGGTGGGCGAAGGCCGCCCTGGAGAGCCTGGCGTGGTCGGCGAGGCTCTGAACCGTCCACGGCCTGCCCGGCTCGTCATGGATGGCCTGCAGGGCGGCACTCACGGCGGGATCGCTGAGTGCCGCCGACCACCCCCTGCCCGACTCGGCGGGGCCGGTGAACCAGGCGCGCAGCAGGTAGACGAGCATCGTGTCGAGCAGGCCGAGCACCACCGTGTCCGCGCCGACGCCCGGATGGTCCACCTCGGCGGCCAGCAGATCGATGGCGGCCCGCAGCCGGGGGTGGTGACCCAGCCGCGCGGGCAGATGGATCAACTCCGGCAGGTCACGCAGGAGCGGGTGGGCCCGGCCGGGGTCCAGCCGGTAGCCGCCGCACAGCGTCACCGTCTTCTGGCCGCTGTTGCCGATGAAATCCTGCACGAACAGGCCGGCGTCCACGGTGGGATCGCAACGGGGTTCGCTGAGCGCGCGCGTGGGGGAATCGGCCAGGCCGTAGCTGTGGCCGTGCGGGAAGAACACCACGTCACCGACGTTGAGCGCCACCGGCTCGCCCTGCCCGGAGATCAGCCAGCAGGTGCCCTGCAAGATGATCTGGAACCCGGCGCTGCCTTTGACCTCGGGGAAACGCTGCCCCCAGGGGGCGTGCCAGGAGACCGTCGCCGAGCTCGGACGGCCGGAGCGGACACTGGCGAGCACGTCACTGAGGATGTCCATCCCCAAGACTATGACGTATGAAAACGATATTTCAAAGTATTCACCGTCTTACGATGCTCTTCTAGCTTTGTCCGCATGATGAAAGCAGCGCTCTTCCACGAGTACGGCGGGACCGAGGTCATCCAGGTCGGGCGGGTCCCCGTGCCGGTCGCCGGGCCTGGCGAAGTGCTCGTCCAGATAGCCGCCACCTCGTTCAACCCCTCCGACACCGCCCTGCGCGCCGGGGCGCTGCGCGAGGTGCTTCCACTGACCTTCCCGCACATCCCCGGATGGGACGTTTCGGGCATCGTCGTGGCGGTCGGTGACGGGGTGACCCGGTGGAGCGCCGGGGACCGGGTCATGGGGCGGGTCGACTCGGGCGGGGCGGCGGCCGAGTTCGCCACCGTGCCCGCTTCGCTGTTGGTCGAAGCACCGGCCTCAGCGGTTCGCGTCGGATCGGGGGGTCGCGCCTCGGCGGTCCGCGACGCCTCGGGACCCGAACCCGCCGATGAGGCTCTGGCCCTGGCCGCGGCCATCCCGGTCGCCGGACTCACCGCCTGGCAGACCGTGTACGAGCACACGAACGTGAGCGCCGGGCAGCGCGTCCTCATCAACGGCGCGGGCGGCGGCGTCGGCGGCTTCGCCGTACAACTCGCCAAACTGGCCGGAGCCACCGTGATCGCCACCGCCTCGCCCCGCAGCACCGCCACCGTGGCCGAACTGGGCGCCGACGAGGTGATCGACTACACCAACTCACCCTTGCCCTCCGGCATGGACGTCGTGATCAACCTCGCCCCGGTCAGCCCGGAGACGGCCGCCGGCCTGGCCACCCTGCTACGGCCGGGCGGCACCGCCGTGTCCATCGCCACCCCCATCCCCGGCCACCCGACCTTCACCGCCCGCAACACCCCCACTCAGATCGCCGAACTCGGCGCGCTCGTCGCGAAAGGCGAGCTGCGGCTCGACGTGACCGAAGCCGTCGCGCTGGAGGAACTGGCCCAGGTGCACCGGCGCAGCGAAGCAGGCCAGACCCGCGGCAAGATCATCGTCCTTCCCTGACTCCGGAGTTCTCCATGTCCACCACCATCACCCGCCCGACCGTCACCTCCATCAAGCACCGGACCGTCGCCGTCGCCACAGCCGTCCTCGCCGCCGCCCTCACCTGGCTCCTGGGCCGCGCTCTCGGCGCCGACTTCGTCGTCGACCAGCCGCCGGTCGTCGTGGTCGGCCTCTCCTCGGTCCTGGGGTTCTCACTCGGAGCGTCGCTGCTCGGCTGGGCGGGCCTGGCCGTACTGGAACGCTTCCTGCCCAGACGCGCCCGGCCCGTCTGGACGGCGCTGGCCGTCGCCGTCCTCGCCCTGTCGTTCCTCCCACTCCTGGGCGTCGGAGCCGCCCCGCTGACCAGGCTGTTCCTGGCCCTCACCCACCTGGCCGTCGGCGGAGTGCTCATCGCGCGGCTTGGCCGGGGCCTCGTGGTGCACGTCCCGGTTGTCGTCGAAGTCGGCCGACAGGTCGGCCTCGGGGGTGCACCAGGTCTTGCCGCCCTCCACCCAGATCTCGCGGCACCGGATCGCCCTACTGACAGGAACAGCACGCCCCCGGCGAACGTCGTCAGGACGCCGACGGCGGCGGCCGGCGGCGGGTCGTCCGGGGAGCCGGGCAGCATCGACTGCGCCAGCCCGGGGGCTGTCCGCACTCGGTCCCGATCGGCACCGGCGGGCGGGGGCGGCGTGGAAGAGGCGTCATGACGCTGTGCCGCGTGGCGGCGAGGGCTCCTCGTATCACGAGGGGATCCGTGATCCGCGCCGGCGTCAGCGGGCCACGGTGACCACGATCTTGCCGAACTGGGTGTTGGACTCCATGTGCCGGTGTGCCTGCACGATCTCCTCCAGCGGGAACAGGCGGTCCACCACCGGCCGGAAGACTCCGGTACGCAGGCCCGAGACGACGAACGCCTCGGCCCGGCGGAGCCGCCGCGGGTCTCTTGTGGTCTCCAGCACCGTGTAGGTGCGCATGTTGAGGGCGGGCATGCCCAGGTCGAATCCCGGATACGGCGTCGGCTGCCCGCTCAGCGCCCCGTACAGGAAGTGCGTGCCGCCCGGGGCCACCGCCCGCGCCAGGGCGGTCACGCCGGGCCCGGCGACGGCGTCGAAGACGTACTCGACGCCCCTGCCGCCGGTCAGGGCCAGCAGCCTGGCCGGCACGTCCTCCTCCTCGGAGACGATCACCTCGGCCGCGCCCTCCTTGAGCAGCCGTTCCTTCTTGTCGCCGGTGCGGGTGACGGCGACAGGCGTGGCCCCCACCCGGTTCGCCGTCTGGATCGCGGCCAGGCCGACGCTGCTGGAGGCGGCGTTCAGCGCCACCACATCGCCCGCCTGCATTCCGCCCACTTCCACCAGCGCGCCGTACGCGGTGAGGTAGGGCATCCACACCGCGGCGCCCGACACCGCGTCCATGCCGTCGGGCCGGTGCAGGAGCGCGGTCGCGGGGACGATCGCCTGCTCGGCGTAGACGCCGTAGTCGTTCTGGGAGAACCCCGGCACGCTGCTGACCGCCTGCCCCTCCTCGAACCCGATCACCTCCGGGCCGACCGCCTCGATCACACCGGCGGCCTCAGCGCCGAGCCTGGCGGGCAGCCGCTTGACAGGCTCGATGTACTGGCCGCGCCGGAAGAGCGCCTCGGCCCTGTTGATCCCGATCGCATCCACCCGGATCCGCACCTCGCCCGGCCCCGGCTCGCCCGGCTCCAGGTCCTCCAGCCGCATCACCTCGGGCCCGCCGACCTCGTGGAAGCGTACAGTCCTCGCCATGCCACCCATCCTTCGCTCGCTGTGAACGCGGTCCACTGTAGCCATAAGTATGATCGGCATCAAACTTTGATGAGTGTTGTACTATCGGGTCCATGGGACGTACGCCGTCGCACCTAGAGGTGTCGCAGTTCGACCTCCAGCGGGTGCTGGAGGCCCTCGTCGATCCGGTCCGCCGGAGCATCGTCACGCAGCTCGACGCCTCCGGCGAGGACCTCAAGTGCGGTGCTTTCGACATGCCGGTCAGCAAGTCCACCGCCACCCACCACTTCAAGGTCCTGCGCGAGGCGGGCCTGATCCGGCAGTACTACGTCGGGACCTCGCGGATGAACGCCCTCCGCCGCGCCGAGATGGACGAGGCGTTCCCCGGCCTGCTCGACGCCCTCACCACGCGCCAGGCCAAGGGGAGCTGACCCCTGGTCCCGGCGCCCCACGCCGAGTGACCGCCAGGTGGCTCACGCACGCGACGGCAGACCGCCGTCACGCACACGAGCCTCGGACGAGCACGGCCGCCCCGCTGATCCACCCCGCGGCCTGGGCCTCTCCCGGTGTCGATCGCCGCGCGATCATCTCGTTCTGGTGATCCGGCGTTCAGGGCCCGTGCGGCCCTTCGAGCCCAGCCGGCCGCGCAGCGACTGGAGCCCCGTGACCATTCGGTAGATCCGGTAGTACAGCCGCGGCGGGACATGCGGCAGCAGCGAGGAGTAGCGCTGGTCGTGCAGCGCGAACATCTGCGGCGACGGAAGGTCGATGTAGCGCTGGAGGTTCTCGTACCACTGGGCGCTGTGGCGGGCCGATTTCTGGGCGGCCAGGACATCGGATCTGCGTTCCCGCTCGTAGCGGGCGAGGGCGGACTGGAGTTGCGTCTCCTCGTGCAGCGCGGTGACCAGGAAGGCGGCGTCCCCCAGCGCGAGAGCGGTGCCCGCGCCGATGGAGTAGTGCGTGGTGTGCGCGGCGTCCCCGAGCAGGACGAGGTTGCCGCGGTGCCACGTCCGGTTGGTCAGGGTGCGGAAGTTCAGCCAGTACGCGCCGCCGTCGGCGTCCGCCCGGCCGATCAGCGGGTGCCCGTCCAGTATGTCGGCGAAGATCTTCTCCAGGAGGGCCAGGCTGTCGGCCTCGTTCGCCTCATGGAACCCGAGCCCCCTCCAGGTCTCGGGAGAGCACTCGACGACACAGGTGCTGTGCTCCTTGCTGAACCCGTAGCAGTAACACCAGATCCAGCCGTGCGCGGTCTCCACGAAGGAGAAGGTGAAGGAGTCGAAGACCTTGGTGGTGCCGAGCCAGACGTAGGTGTTCCGCCCGACCACCACCTCGGTGCCGAAGTGGTCGGCGTGGCGCTCGCGCAGCACGCTGTTGGCGCCGTCGCCGGCGACGACGAGGTCGGCGTCGGCCAGCTCGCCCTCGTCGGTGATCTCACGCTCGAACTCGATGCGCACCCCGAGGGAGCGGGCCCGTTCGGCGAGGATGCCGAGCATCTCACGGCGGCTGATGCCGAAGCCCTCGTCCCCGTGCTCGACCGTCATCGTCGTGCGGTCCTGGACGTGCACCACCCAGCCGTCCCAGCGGACCGAGCTCTCGCCGATGGCACGCGCGGACTCGGGGTCGGTGCCGTGGAGACTGTTGCGCACGTCGTCCCAGTAGGTCACGCCCCAGCCGTACGTCGAGCCGGCCGGGTTGCGCTCGTAGACGGTGATGTCATGGGACGGGTCCACCAGCTTCATCAGGATCGAGAAGTACAGGCTGGCGGGTCCGCCGCCGACGCAGGCGACCTTCACACGAGCTCCCCTAGTAACACAAGGTAATCAATATGGAGCATAGAGTAACAGGAGTGATGTACGGTGAGGCGACCCCATCCTGTTGAGCCACCGGTCATGAGATGGCCAATTCTCCGAACGCCCCCGTCCCCGGAGAGGCCGGAACGGGCTCCGTCCGAGCGCCCTGGCCTCCGACCACGGCCCGGACGGACAGGAGCGCCGGGGGAGATGGCCGGCTGCTTTAAGGTGAGTGAATGTCGAGGTCGCACCGGTTGCCCCGAGGGCGGAACGCGTTGCCGCCCGAAGAGGTGGCGCGGCTGCAGCGTGGGCGTCTGTGCCGGGCGATGGCCGAGGTCATGGCGGAGAAGGGGTATGTCGCCACCTCCATCGAGGACGTCCTCAAACGTGCCAAGGTGTCGCGCCTGAGCTTCTACCGGCTGTTCGACTCCAAACTCGACTGCTTCATGGCCGCCTTCGACCACGCGTGCGGACTGCTCTTCGAACGGGTCATGGGTGCGATCGGGACGTCCGGCACGGGCGGCGACCCGATGGAGAGCTACGAGCGGGCCATCACCGTCTACCTCGAAGCGCTTGAGGCGGAGTGGCCCTACACCCGCATCTACCTGGTCGAGATCTACGCCGCGGGCCCGGAAGCCGTCGCCCGCCGGCGCGAACTCCACGCGTTCATGGCCTCCGTCTACGCCGAGGCCCTGGGGGTCACCGACGATCAGGGGCTGCTGACCTGTCGCATGCTCGTCGCCGCCACCAGCGCCCTCGTCACGGTCCCGGTCGCCGAGAACGACCGTGCAGGTCTGCGCGCCGTGGGCCCCCAGTTGATCGCCCATGTCCGTTCCCTCTGGAACTGCGGCTCCTTCGGCGCGGGCACGGGCCCCGCCTGACCCGAGGGGCCGGGGCCGCCTTACCGGTGGGTCCGTGGCTTCGGCCCGCTCCTTCGATGAACTCGACCCGTCGACGGCCTGTCTCCAACCCCAGAAAGACGATACTGTCTGTCTGCTCTTTGATCATGACCCTGTGAGAGACGAGATATGGCCGGTCGCGCCGCCGTTGTCCGCCGACCCCCGGGTGTCTCGGTCCCCACCGGCCCGTCGGGCGGCTCGGACCGACGGCCGGGGCGCCGTCTGCCGGTGGCCGTGGAGACGCCGTCACCGCTGAGCGGGCGGTCACGCGTAACCGCTGCCCAGTGGGTGGCCGCGGACAAGATCTCGCCTATTCGACGCTGGAGGACACGTGCCCGAGTGGATGGCTCTGCTGCCCTCGGATCTGGAAGCGGTGGGGCCGTACCGCCTTGAGGGCCGGCTCGGCACCGGCGGTCAGGGCACGGTTTATGTCGGTAGCGCGGTTCCGGGGCAGCGGGTGGCGATAAAGCTGCTCCACCCGCACCTGGTCGTCGACAAGAGTGCCCGGGCCCGCTTCCTGAGCGAGGTCGAAATCGCCAAGCGGGTGGCCCTGTTCTGCACGGCGAAGGTGCTCGACAGCGGTTCCGTGAACGGACAACCCTACATAGTCAGCGAATTCGTGGAGGGACCGTCGCTGCAGGAGTCGGTGCGCAGCACGGGCCCGCGCAGCGGGGCGGCGCTGGAACGGCTGGCGCTCAACACCGCGACGGCGCTGGCCGCGATCCACCAGGCGGACGTGGTCCACCGGGATTTCAAGCCGGGCAACGTCCTGCTCGGCCTGGACGGCCCGGTGGTGATCGACTTCGGGATCGCCCGGGCACTGGACCTCAGCCGGTCGATCATCACCAGCCAGGTCGTGGGCAGCCCCGGTTACATGGCGCCCGAGCAGATCGCGGATGGTGAGGTCGGGCCCGCGGCCGACCTGTTCGCCTGGGGGGCGACCATGGTGTTCGCCGCCACCGGGGAGAGGGCCTTCAAGGGCGAGTCGATCCCCGCGGTCATGCGGTCGATCCTCTATGACGAGCCGGACCTGACCTGGCTGGACGGGCGGCTCTGCGCCATCGTCCGCGCCTGCCTGGCCAAGGACCCGGCCCGGCGGCCCACCGCCGCGGAGGTCGTGGACGGCTTGCGCGGCCTGCCCGGTCCGGCCTGGCTGACCGGAAACCCTCCGGCCGGCCAGGCCGCCGGGGCGCGTCAGGGCGACGGGCAGGACCGGACACCGGCCGGCAGCGTCAAGCGCCGCCGCTCCGTCCTGGCCGGTGCCACGGTCCTGGCCCTGTTCGCGGCCCTGGGCATCGCCTACTCCCTCATCCCCTCCGATCCGGGAGGCGAGAACTCCGACGCCTCACGGGCGCCGCGCTCCAGCCCGCCCTCCGGCGCCACCACGGTCTCACCCAGCCCGGCCGACACCGTGGCGGGCCGGACCGGATCGCCGTCCCCCCGGCCCCGGACGGTTCCAACAGCCGGTACGCGGAACCCGCGACGCCCGGACGGCACGCGGTCTCCGGCATCCGAGAAGCCGCCCTCACAGTCCGACGGGAAGGACAAGTCCCCTTCACGATCAGACGTCAGCGAGAAGCCACGCTCAGATCCGGAGGAGAAACCCTCACGACCAGCCGTGGAGGAAAAGTCTTCTCCACGACCGGGGGTGAGTGAGAAGCCGTCATCGGACGCAGGGGAGCAGCCCACTGCGGGCCCGAAGGTGCTCGGGACTGTGTCCGGAAGCGACATGAACGGCTACTGCCAGGACCAGGGATACGCCGCCGCCGGCGGCGGCCCGGGCTACTACTGGTGCTACGGCCCCGGCGGGAAGCAGGTCGACATGACGGCCGTATGCCGCTGGGCCTACCCCGGCTACCCGGATGCCCGGGCGGACGGGACCACCTGCAAGTCGTCCTGAACGCCAGGCGCGGAGCCGCTCCGGTGAGGCGTTCGACGGGTCCGTCGGCGAGCACGAGCCGCAGGTGGTGCCTTCCGCTGGGCCCCGGCCGTCCATGGGAGTGGCTGCGATCTTCGCCCGGTCGAACAGGCGCTGGGACAGTTCGACCGCGGTCAGCTCCAGGGGCCCGGTGTCGAGGAACGCCTCGTGCTCACCCATGGACGCGTCACCACCGGCCCGGCCGATCCCCCTGCCGACCCGGCTGATCGAGCTGCCGGACGGCGGCCGGGACCACGGCCGGGAGGAGGACGCCTAACCGTCTGTCGTGCGCCTCGCGGAATAGGCCTGCCGCCATTGCTCGGCCGCCTGGAGCATGGTGTGACCGACATGTTCGAAGAACTGGCCGATGTCCTGCAGCCGGGTGCCGGCGGGGGTGGCGGCGCCGAGGACCTGGGCTCCCTCGCGGGCGAAATCCGCCAGCAAGGTGTTCTGCCTGGCGCTGGCCATCCAGCCCCGGAACCAGGCGTCGGCGTCGATGACGTACCGGTCGCGCCGCCGATGCGGGTCGCGTTCACGCCGGATCAGCTCCTGCTGTTCGAGTTCGCCGATGGCCTTGGAGATGGACGCGGGGCTGACCTGGAGGCGCTGGACGAGCTCGGCGGCGGTCAGGCTGCCGCTGTCAGTGGTGTAGAGGCAGGTGAGCACCCGGGCGGTCATGCGCGGCAGCCCCGTGCCGATCATCATCGCGGTGAAGCGCTCCTCCAGGTCGCGGACCGCCTCGGGGTCGCGCCCGTGCGCGTCGGTGAGGGCCGGCGGTCCCGGGACCGGGGCCGGCTTGCGCCGGCGGGCGCGCCCTTCGGTCGCCCGATGCGCCTGGTCGGCCCGGTAGCCACCGGGGCCGCCGTTACGGGTC
This sequence comes from Streptosporangium brasiliense, assembly GCF_030811595.1. Lineage (NCBI taxonomy): Bacteria > Bacillati > Actinomycetota > Actinomycetes > Streptosporangiales > Streptosporangiaceae > Streptosporangium > Streptosporangium brasiliense. Next base: position 6,509,451 of record NZ_JAUSRB010000002.1, on the reverse strand, counting down.
ACCTCCCGGGTGATGGTGGAGATCGGTCGTCCCAGGCGGCCGGCGATCTCGGTGTAGGTGAGCCTTTCGGCCAGTCCCTCGGCGATCTGCCGGCGCTCCTGGTGGGTCAGCCTGCCTCCGGGCATCGGTGCTGCCTCCTGCTGATCTGGTCCGCTCGACGCATCCGCGGGGGTGGATGGACCAGTATCGCGTCCGCGGGCACCTCATTGCAAGAAAGTGGGGCCGGGCCCCGCATTCGACTTCACATTAATTGCAAAACGCGGCGGCGTTCGCCTGCAAAAATACAGATGAAGCCGTCAGCCGTGTTGGCGTTTCCGTAAAAGCAAGTTAGCTTTTGCTGGAACGTAAACAATCACTGCCGCGGTTGGGACGACGCTCTCCCCGGCCTTGCGCCCGCGCGGGCGCGACCCCGCAGATCCGGTGCTCATGCGGTTGTGGCGGCAGTGCGGCGCCCGCCCGTCCCGGACGTCCGCCCGTCCGGGGCGGGTGACGCGTCCTTGACGGCGCCGGGGTCGCGGGCGAGGCCGTCCAGGGTGAGAGTGACGAGGCGCTCGGAGTCGGCCGCGGACAGGTGCTCGTGCAGGGAGGCGGCGGCGGTCACCAGAGCGGTGATGTCGGCACCCGTCGCGTCGGGGCGGAGGGCGCCCGCCTCGCGTGCGCGGGCGACGAGCCGTTCCCCGGTGTCGGCCATGCGCAGGCAGGCGGTGTGCAACTCCGAGGCCTCGTCGTCCAGGCCGTCGGCGAGCATGGCGGCCAGGCCGCTGTAGCCGGCGGCGTGCGCGGTGGCCGCGCGGACCCAGGTGGAGAGCGCGTCCGGCGCGGGGTGGGCCAGAAGGTGGTCGCCCAGCTCGAACAGGGCCTGGTGACGCTCCCGGAGCAGCGCGCCGACCAGGGCCCGGCGGGTGGGGAAGTGGCCGTAGAGGGTGCCGATGGCCACGCCGGCGCGGCGGGCGATGCTCTCCAGGCTGGACTGAACGCCTCTCTCCCGGAAGGCCGCGTCGGCCTCGTCCAGGAGTCGCGTGTAGTTGCGGCGGGCGTCGGCGCGGGGCCGGCGGCTGTCGGTCATGTGTGGTCCCAGTAATTCGAGGCACCCTCAAGATAGTGTTCTCGAGGCAACCTCAGTTTATCGTCGGCTGCCTCTTCGTCGTCGGCCGCCTTTCGGAGGACACATCATGATTCTGGTCACCGGAGCCACCGGTTCCATCGGCACGCCTCTCGTACGCGCCCTCCTCAGCCGGGGGGCGCCGGTCAAGGCCATGGTCCGCGACCAGGAGAAGGGGCGGGCCCTGGGCTGTGCGACCGTCGTGGGCGACTTCGACGACCCGGCCTCGCTCGTCCCCGCCATGGAAGGTGTCGACCGGCTCTTTCTCAACGCGGGCGGAGCCCAGCCGGCGGACGGCGCGCAGCCGATGATCCGCCAGCAGAAGGCCGCCATCGACGCGGCACGCGCCGCCGGGGTGTCGAGGGTGGTGAAGGTGTCGGTCTGGCACGCCCGCCGTGGCGGCAGGCTGGCCGAGGGCGCGCACTGGGAGATCGAGGAGTACCTCAAGGCGTCCGGGCCGGCCTGGACGATGCTGCAGCCCAGCGGGTTCATGCAGAACTTCCTCACCGGCGCCGGCGCCTTCACCGTCGGAGGCAGGCTCGTGGACGCCTACGGGGGCGCCCCGGTGTCGTATGTCGACTGCGACGACATCGCCGCCTGCGCCGCCGCCCTGCTGACCGGACCGCACGGCCTGGGTGAGACGTACGTGCTGACGGGCCCGCAGGCGCTGACCTACGCCGAGATCGCGCGTGAGATCTCGGCCGTGCTGGGCCGCACCGTGGGCCAGGTCCAGCTGCCCCCTGACGAGCTCGCCGCGGCGTTGCGGGAGAAGGGGGTGCCGGCGCGGTTCGCCGACGACGTGGCCGAGCTCTCCCGGCAGGTGGCGACCGGCTCCCTGGCGGCCACGACGACGGCGGTGCGGGACCTCACGGGCCGCTCGCCCCGTACGTTCGGGGAGTTCCTGGCCGCCAACGCGGAGGCGTTGCGCTCGAGCCTCTTCTCCACGGTGAGCTGATCCCGTCAGGGACACGCCCGCGGCGCCGCCCTCATCGACCTCCTGCTCGGCGCCGGCGCCCGGGACCGGCCGGTGTTACTCCGGCTTCCACCGGGAGAACGCCTCTTGCACGTCCCGGGGTGAGTGGGCGAGCGCGGCGGCGTCGGGCTCGGCCGCCGTGACGTACGGCAGGTGCACGACGATGTCGAAGGCGTCCAGCGGGCTCAGGTCGGAGTAGGACGTCCCGTTGCCGGCGCGCTGCCGCGAGGCGGCCCGGACGGCGTCGGCGTCGGCGGGCGACAGTCGGCGGAGGTCGGTCGCGAAGGGGCCGTCGTGGCTCGCGTCCATGAGCGCGTCAAGGCTGCCGGGCCGGGGCGCCTCCATCGCGGTGAAGAGCGTGCCGGTGAAGAAGTCGGCGGTCACGTTGAGGGTCTGGCCGGTCCCCGAGGTCGTGCCGATGACGAGATAGTCCTCACCCAATCGATCGGCGAGATGCATGCCCATCGACGTCGCCGCGGGTGTGCCGGGAATGGCGCAGGGCCAGCGTTGGACGTGGCCGTTGTGGGCGGCGAGGACGATCCGCTCCTCGCCGCGCAGGATCCATTCGACCGTGTCCGCGATCGCGGCGTCGCGGTCGAACATCACGGTCTGCTGGTCGCCGCGGGCCATCGCGCGGATGATCGCGTCGAGGGTCACCGTGACGCGCAGTGCGTGGAGCGCGCGCTCGTAGGCGTCGAGGGTGGTCCGTCGGAGGTAGTCCAGACGCCGGCCCGTCATGCGCGCGGCGAGGTCGGCCAGGCCCGCGGTGAGTGCGTCCCTGGCCTGGGGTGTGAGCTTCCCGTAGGCGGCGATGGCCGCGGGCGCGGAGAACGCGGACGGCGCCGCGAAGGCGGCGGCCGTCTCCCGGATGCCCGGGTCGATCCGGAATTCAGGGTCGGCCCGCGCGAGGTAGGCGATCACGGCGTCCAGGCCGGGCAGCAGGGAGACCATCGAGCCGGGCAGGTCGATCCCGTGGAAGCCGACCGGGCGCGCGGCGCCGCTGTTGTGCCGCCGCATCCACTCCAGGTGGGCGCGCATCGGCGTCCACAGTCCCATCAGCGACGTCAGGCCGTCCGCCATGACCCGGCCGAGCCGGTCCTCACCGCCGCCTCGGACCCAGCCGTCGACCAGCCGTCCTTCGACGGATCCGGTCTCCATCGCGTAGGCGCTGAACCCGTGCCGCTCCACCAGATAGCGCAGCAGGCGGTGGCGGAGCTGGAAGAACTCGCGGTTGTAGTGCGCGCTCTCGCCGATCGCCACCACCCGTGCGTCACCGACGGCCTCGTCCAGCCATTCGAGGTCGTCCAACGGCCGGGCCGGGTCCAGCGTGCGCAGCGGCAGCACCGCCCGGCTGTTCAGCCGGGCCGCCGAGGTTTCCATGGTCATCGCGGACTCCTTCTCATGCGTTCCCAATTTTGGGAACGGTACCAGATATGGGACCTTAGGAGCGTGGATACGCTTGACCTGCTCCTGCACCCGGTGCGGCTGCGCATCGTGCACGCCATGTCCGGAGGGCGCGCCCGCACCACATCCGAGCTGTGCGCCCGCCTGTCCGACGTCCCCAAGACCACCGTCTACCGGCACGTCGGCCTGCTGGCCGAGGGGGGAGTGCTGGAGGTCGCCGACGAGCAGCGCGTGCGCGGCGCCGTGGAACGCCACTACCGGCTACGCGGCGAGCGGACCGCGATCGACGCCCGCGCGGGCGCGTCGATGACGCTGGAGGAACACCGCCGGGGCTTCGCCGCGGCCATGGCCGCCCTGCTCGCCGAGTTCAACGCCTACCTCGACCGGGACGGCGCCGACCCGGCCGCCGACTCCGTGGGCTACCGGCAGGGCGTCGTCTGGCTCAGCCATGACGAGATCACGGAGATGGCCGACGAGCTACGCGCCGTCTTCGCCGCCCGGGCGGCCAACCAGCCCGGCCCCGGCCGCGTACCCCGCCTGATGAGCCTGATCCTGTTCCCGACCGAGGAACCACCCCAGGGCTCCGACCGGTAAGTACGATGGATCAGCGCGACCGAGAGTCATGATCGACTTCTGAGGACAGGCGTCAGCAGTCTCCTCAGACCGACATGGACGAGGGCGGAGGCTTCATGCGGCGGGTGGGTGCGGTGGTGGCGGTGTCGCTCGCGCTGGTCTCAGGCGGGTGCGCGTCAGGGGCGGAAGAACCGGCGAGCACGCCCACCGGGGCGGCCGCGCCCGTGGCCGTGCCGATGGCCTCGCCCGTCGGCGGGAGCGCGCAGGCGGTGATCGTCTCGCGGACGGACTGCCCGGAGCCGGCCCGCACCGCCGACGGGTTCCAGGTGGCCTCCGTCCGGCCGGGCTGGGAGCTGCTCTCGGTGACCGAGGAGGGCGCCCTCCGCGGCGGCGCGGCGGCCTCGGCCGGCACGCTGTGGGCGCTGCGCGACACGGGGGAGAACCCCGCGACGCCGGTCCGGTGGAAGGACGGCCGCTGGGAGACGATGGCCGTGCCGCCCGGCATGAAAGGCGTCAAGGCCCTGGCGACGAGTCCCGACGGCGGGATCTGGGCGGTCAGCCCGGGGGCGGAGGCGTGGAAGGGGGGCGTGCGTGAGGGCGACGGGTGGCGGGAGCTGACGGTGACCGTGCCGGACCAGGACAGGACCGTGCCGGATCAGGGGGGAGAGGACCGCCCCGCCGACGCGCACGGCGGCTGGGTGAGCTCCGGCGCCACCGCCGTCCACTGGGACGGCACGGGCTGGGAGCGGATGGACCTGCCCGCCGACCAGGGCGCCGAGGGGGCATCCGCCGAATATCGGCTGTTCGGCTCGGAGGAGGGCAAGGAGGTCTGGGCCGTGCCCGCCGCGGGGTCCAAGGCCGTGCGGTTGCGCGAGGGCACCCCGCAGGTGGTGGAGTTCGCGCTGCGGATCAACGCGGAGGAGGCCATCCATGACACTCAGGGCGGCGCCTTCTACCCGCAGGCCGTCGCGGTCGTCGGCGCGGACGAGACATGGGTGCTCGGGGCGGCGGCGTTCGGCACCCACTACCTGGAGGAGGGCGAGGACACCAACGCCGGACGGCTGGTGGCGCTGCGCCACGCGCAGGGCAGGTGGAGCTGCACGTGGGGCCCCTTCCACCGGGAGAACTTCGACGGCGCGTTCGTGGACGCGGTGCCGGACGGGGACGGCGGGCTGTGGACGGTGACGACGGAGTCGACGCTGTGGCACCTCAGCGGCGGGCGCTGGACCAGGGAGCGCCCGCCCGCCGACCAGGGCACGGAGCCGCACGTCACCGACCTGGTGGCCACCGACCACGGAATCTACGCGCTGGGCTCGGTCGCCTCGGCGGAACAGTCCCGCGGAGCGCTCTGGCGCGCCGGCTAGGCCCCCCACCGGCTGCCGACGAGGGACGGCCGACGTCCCGGCCGAGGCCGGAAACGGCCGAGCGGAGTCTCGCTATATTTTCGCTCATGCTCACCGGTGACGAGATGCACGAGGAAATACTCCCTTCCCTGCAAGATCCTCAGGACGGGAGTCCATGGCGCGCTCCCGCCGCCCGCGAGCAGCGGCTGTATGAGCTGTGCCGGGAGGACGAGGCGGGAGACGACCGCGCGGGGTACGAATACCTGCGATCCGTCGCCGCCGAAGGGCTCTACCGGCCCGTGTCCTTGGAGGCCGCCGCCGACGAGCGAGGGCGGCGGCCGGTGACGCTTGCGGCGCTGGACGACGGGCGCCGGGTCGTGCTCACGTACACGGTGGGCGTGCTGCCCCGGCCGCATCCCGAGGTGGTGTACGAATTCGTCACCCTCGGCGGCCTGGCGGCCATCTGGCCCGACGGCGTGGAGATCCTGGCCGTCAACGCCGAGACGCCGTGTGCCCAGTGGATCCTCGCCGACGAGGAGGAGCGGGAGATCTGGGGCGAGCTCCACGAGGAGCTGTTCCGCCCCGATGAGCTGTGCGACCGCGTCGAGACGCGCCGGACCGGCGCCCCCGCGGACGAGGCGATGCTGCGCGGCCTGGCCTGCGGGGCGCACCTGTGCTACTCCAACGGAGACGCCTGGAACACGCTCCACTGGCACGGCGCCGGCTACAGCAACGAGGTCGAGCGGCTGGCGGAGTCCTGGAACGTCTTCACCCGCGACGACTGGCACAGCACGCAGGAGCGGCTGCTCACCTGCGAGGTCAGCCCCTGGGTCTGGGACTTCGTGCTCGGGACGCGGGTCCGGCTCGCCCACGGGTCGGGAGGCGAGCGCGTCGATCCCGTGGCGTGGCGCGACCTCGTCGAGACCTCCATACGCCGGCAGGCGGAGGAGGGCACCGACCCTGACGAGCTCGACGGGTTCGTCGCCCGGCTACGCGGGCTGGTGGGCGAGGTGACACGCTACGAGGCACGGTTCAGGGCCGACGGACTGCTGCCACCTGACGGGTATGTGCGGTCCGTCGCCGCCTGGGACCTGGGCCGCGCCACGATGATGGCCCGCTGGGGGCGGGGTGCCCGGTACGCGACCGAGCAGGAGATGCACGCCGCGATCGAGAGGGCGGGCAAGAGCGTCCAGAGCGTCTACGGCTCATGGGCGGAGTTCTCGGCCGGATACGTCCTGGGCCGCTGCCTCCACTTCGACGAGGATACGTTCGGGGAGTGGTACACAACGGTGCTGCAGGCCCACCGGGCGCTGATGAGCGACCCGGAGAGTCCCTGGGCGGCGATCACCCTGCACTGAGCCTCCGGGCCGCCCCGCACCGGCTTCCCCGCGCCGCCCGTCCGGCCCGTCGCAGCCGCCGCGGCCGCCGGCACCGCCCGAGCCCCGGTACGGCCGGCCGGGCGGTAGGCGCTGGTCGCGCGCGTAGTCGCGGACGGCCTGGAGAAGCTGCCGGCCGGCCAGCCCCCCGAGCAGGCGCCCCGCCTCGCCGCCCGGTACGCGCACGTGGCCCGGGACCGTGACCGGACCTGCTCGTACACCGGCCCGCGCAGGTGCTACGGTGAACCCAGTTGCGGTTGTGGTACCCATGAAACTCTGTGTGCACCTGACGGGATGTGACCCTCAGGTGCATTTTTGTTCTGCCGGTCATCTCCGGATGGGCTCATCACGGCGACACGGAATCCGTGCAGTGCGGATTCCGGCTCTGCCCCTACAGAAGGAGATCGACATGGCTACCGGCACCGTGAAGTGGTTCAACGCGGAAAAGGGCTTCGGCTTCATCGAGCAGGACGGCGGCGGCGCTGACGTCTTCGCTCACTTCTCGAACATCGCCGGCCAGGGCTACCGCGAGCTGCAGGAAGGCCAGAAGGTGTCATTCGACGTCACGCAGGGCCAGAAGGGCCCGCAGGCCGAGAACATCGTCCCGGCCTGACCTCAGCACCCGCCACGGGCCGGGACCCGCAGCCGGAAGGCGCGGATCCCGGCCCGTGCCGTATCCGGCACCCCGCCGATTGATGTCGCGTCCTCGACATGCGAGCCTCGAGGACGACGACACCTCGGGCGGACGGCGGGAGGAAGCACGGTATGGATCGCCACGAGCTTCGGCGACGGTTCGCGACTCTGACCACCGCCCATCTGGCGGACGCGTGCATCCGCGCCCGGGTCCCGGTGCGGTGCGCCCCGGCGCACCTGCGGAGCGTAGCGCCCGGGAGCCGCCTGGCCGGGCGCGTGTGCCCTGCTCGGCACGTCGGCAGCGTCGACGTCTTCCTGGAGGCCTTCGAAGGGGCCGCGCCCGGCGATGTGCTGGTGGTCGACAACGGCGGGCGGCTCGACGAGGCGTGCGTCGGCGATCTGGTGGTCCTGGAGGCTCAGGCTGCCGGGCTGGACGGAATCGTGATCTGGGGGCTGCACCGCGACACAGCCGACATACGGGCGATCGGGCTGCCGGTCTTCAGCCTGGGGGCGATCCCGACCGGCCCGCTACGCCTGGACGCCCGCCCCCACGACGCTCTGGGATCGGCCGGCGTGGGAGATCTGACGGTCAGCGGCGAGGACGTGGTCCTGGGCGATGACGACGGTGTGCTCTTCGTGCCGGCCACTCGCGCCGCGGACCTCCTCACGCTCGCCGAGACGATCCGCGACACCGAACGGCACCAGGCCGAACGGATCCGCGAAGGTGTCTCCCTACGCGCTCAGCTGCGGTTCGACACCTATCTCGCCCGGCGCCGGCAGGAGCCTTCCCTGAGCTTCCGTGATCATCTGCGGGCCGTGGGCGGAGCCGTCGAGGAATGACCCCGCGCCGGACGAGGCCATCGGCCCCTACCCCGTCGACCGGCAGGAGCCGGGGCTGAGGACCACCGGGGCCGGACCCGGCGGGCGGCACGGATCGGGATCTTGTAGACGGCGGCACCGATCCTCTACAAGAAGTAGTACTACTTCCCAGGCGCTCGAGGACGTGGCGACGCTGGTGGACTGCCTGGGCTCCGTACCCGATCCGACCGCGGTCGTGGAGGTGTACTCCGCCAAGCGCAGGCGGCAGGCGGCCCGGCCCCGGCCGCGCGGACGGACACGCTCGCCGGACCCGGCGCCGGCACCGGGACAGCGCCGCCCACTCCCACCGGCGGGCCCTTCCCCCCGAAAACCAGTTGTCACCGGCACCGCCCCCGGGAAGGATCCTGTCTCCATGAGCCACCCTGTCATCTCCGAGATCCCGACCGGCCCCGTGGCCGTCCCCGACGTCATCGCGGCGCTCGCCGGCGGCGACACCATCACTCCGGTGTGGCGCAACGAGCTCGGTGGCCTGACCTTCCGCCTCGGAAACGGGCACGACAGCACCAGATACGCCAAGTGGGTCGCCGCCGGCACCCCGGAGATCGACCTCCCCGGCGAGGCCGAGCGCCTGGCCTGGGCGCAGCAGTGGGTGAACGTCCCGCGAGTCATCGAGCACGGCGCCGACGCCGACGGCGCGTGGCTGGTCACCGCGGCGCTCCCGGGCCTGTCGGCGGTGGACCCCCGATGGATCGCCGACCCGGCGACCGCGGCGGCCGCGATCGGCCGAGGACTGCGCCTGCTCCACGACGCCCTGCCCGTGGAGCGGTGCCCGTTCGAATGGAGCGTCGCTCGACGGCTCGCACGCGCCGACGAGCGCATCGCCGACGGCAAGGGGCCGGCCGACTGGTTCCCTGAGCACCGTCACCTCGAACTCGCGCAGGCCCGGGCGCGCATCGGGGAGCCGCCCTCGATCGACCGCCTGGTCGTCTGCCACGGGGACGCGTGCGTCCCCAACACGCTGCTGCACGACGACGGCACGTTCGCCGCGCACGTCGATCTCGGTTCGCTCGGGGTGGCCGACCGATGGGCCGACCTGGCCGTCGCGGCGTGGAGCATGGAGTGGAACTACGGCCCGGGATACGACGGCGTCATGTACGACGCCTACGGGATCACCCCGGACCCCGAGCGCATCGCCTACTACCGCCTGCTCTGGGACATGACCTGACCGGTCGGCCTCCGGTGGGTCCTCCGTCTTTGGCGGGGCCCCGGCCACCCGCCCCCGTCAGGTGACGGGGACCAGGTCGGGGCCGACGACGTGACCCTGATGCGGCTCGGGGGCGTTCTGGTCGTGCCGGAAGTGCCCGGCGTACCAGACGACGACGTTGACGCCGCTGAGACTCTCCCCGTTGACGAACCGGTTCAGCATCGCCCGGTTGTCGGCACCGGGGTTGCCGTCGTACAGCTCGGCCGGGTGGTGGCGCAGGAACCACAGGTCACCGACGCCGTAGGGGTCGGCGGTGTTGTCGTGCTCGCCGGGGTGGATCTGGTAGCCACGGCCGCCGGCACCGTCGGTGATCCGCCAGAACCGGGCGGGATGACGCCGCTTGCGCATGACCTCCTGCACGATGGGCACCGGCTCAGGGATGACCGAGCCGGTGTCGTCGAACTGCTCGATCACGTCGTTGGCCGCGCCTTCGACGTCGAAGTCGAAGCGCCAGTAGACGTGGTGGCGGTGGCGCATGCAGGTGCGCGGGTTGCGCACCCCGGCGAAGCCGAACCGCGGCCTGATCACGCCGTCGTCGGCCAGGCGCCACTCTGACACATACCGGTACCAGCCGGCGGCCAGCTCGCTGACGATCCTCAGCTCGCCGTCGGCGTAGTGGAAGGCCACCCCCTGGAAGTTGCCGGCGTCGTTGTCGGGCCGCTCCAGGATGGTCCTGGGCGGCTGGGTGCAGATCCGCCAGCCCCAGCCCACCGGGTCGCTGCCGGTGGCCGAGAAGCGGGTCTCCTGGTTCTGCCAGTCGCGGAAGGTGACGCCGTCCTCCTCGTACTGGACGTTGAGGATCGGCACGTGCGCCTGGCGCAGCACGATCCTGCCCCGGTAGCGCACCTGCCGCAGCTCCACCCCGGAACCGTCACCGGGGCCGCTGGGCGCCGACGCGCGGGGCCGTACCACGATCATGTTCCACAGTTCGGTGTCACCGTCGAACACGCGCAGCCGCACCTGGTTGGGGCCGCCTCGGTCGCGCAGGCTCTCCACGCCCTCGGGCAGGTGCGACTCGCAGTCGCCCGGATGCATCGCGACGGAGACCCCGGCCGGGGACCAGTCGACGCTGCCCGCGGCGACGTCGACGGCGACGATCCGGTGCCTGACCGCGCCGGAAGGGTCATAGACGCCCAGGGTGGGGCGGCGGGTGGTGGTGCCGTCGGGGTTGTCCAGGTCGGCCAGCGGCGGCATCGGCTGATAGATCAGCACGTCGTCCCCGGCGGGGAAGCGCCCGTCGGCCCGCAGGATCGCCGCGGCCGCCCTGAGCTCCTGCGGCCGCGGGTTGGGACGGTAGGAGCTGGGCAGGACCTGCGCCTGCTCGGGCCGGTCCACGGTGCCGCGCAGCTCGACGCCCCGGTTGGAGACCGGGTCGAACACACTCGCCCGGAACGGCGCCCGCCCGTCCGGATCGTGCCCGAGCGCGGCCGCGGCCCCCACGATCAGCCGGTGGACCTCGGTGGTGCGCAGGTGCGCGAGCACGGCGGGATGCGCCCCCGCCACCTGCCGCACCCGTTCGGCCGAGAGCCCCGGACGGCCGACTTCCTCGATGATCACCCGTACGGTCATGCTGGTCTCCCCGTCATGGCTGCCGATGTCCGGCGCCGCCCCCGACGTCTCCGGCGTATCCCTGTCCTACCGCCCTGTCACGACGCTGGGAAGACCCGTAATGTTCGGCTGCGGCGATGCGGCGGCCCTCCGCCCGCCCCGCCGCCCCCCAATCCCTCGCGACACACCGCAGCGGAACCCGGCCTCACCGACACTTACCGCTTAACCTGCGAAAACAGGAACACGCGCAGCTCCGCTGCGCGCTCCTGCGACACGTCAAGCAGCGACGAGTGAGCACAGGCGCCGCCTGTCATTGGTTGGGCTGCCCCTACCGGCCGGGACGAGGCGGTTCCGGTGCGGGAGGTCCCCCTGTGGCGATTCACCTTGCGGTTTCACCGGTCGATCGGCATCGGGCCTCCCCGCGAGGCCCGCGAGGAGGGCAGTCTGGTGCGTAAGCGCTATCCCATCGTGGCGGCCACGGGCGCGCTGTGCCTGGCGCTGGCCGCCGCCTGCGCAGGCGGCGGCCCCGTCAACCTGGCGCAGGCCCCGACGGGGACCCCCACGGCGGCTCCCACGGGGAGCCCGGGGCATCCGACGGGCGGCGGCGGGGCCGCCACCGTGCCCGGCGGTTTCGAACTGGTCGGCAGCACCGCCAACGGGCTCGCCGTCGCGGTCCCCGACTCCTGGGTCGCGCTCGACCTGACCAAGGACGACCTCCAGCAGGGGCTCAAGCGCAGCGGCCTGTCGGGCAAGGCGCTGGAGCGGGCCCAGCGGGACCTGCAGCCGCTGGTGACCAACAAGGCCGTCTGGGCCTTCGACCCCGGATCGAGGCACAGATCGCCCAACGGCTTCACCACCAACCTCAACGGCTACTGCCAGCCCAGCTCGGACGCCTCGACCGACCAGCTGATCAGCGCGGCCACCGGCGAGCTGCAACAGATCAGAGCCAAGATCATCGAAGCGACCAAGGTGCCCGTCGGCGGCACGGAGGCGGCGCGGATGGTCTACGTCTTCCCGGCCGGCGGCATGCAGGTCAAGGGCACCCAGTTCTACCTGCCCGCCCAGGGCAGGACCTGCACCGTCACGCTCAGCACCGACCAGGACGGCAAGCAGGCCCTGTTCGACCGGATCGGCAGGACGATCCGGCTGCTCTGACCGTTTTCAGCCTTCCGCCAACCCCTGCCGGTAGGCGTAGCGTGTCGCGTCGCTGCGGCTACGGGCTCCGATCTTGGCGAAGGCGTTGTTGATGTGCGTCTTGACCGTCGACTCGCCGATGAACAGCGACGTGGCGATCTGCCACCGCGTGTCGTGCCTCGGACAGGCCCTCGGCGGCCAGCCGACGGGCCCGCCGTACTTGTTCCAACCCACCGTTCAGATCGTGCTTGTCGCTCAGCAGCGCGTCGGCCAGCTCCAGTTGCACGCCCAGGGCACCGAGGGAGTGCGCGAGGACATCGTGGAGTTCACGGGCGATCCTGGTCCGTTCGTCCAACGCGGCGGCTCGCGCGTGCCCCGCCTGGGCGCGCTGAGTCTGTTCCAGCAGCCGGTGGGCGTGCTCGGCCTGGGCGCGGTACTGCCGCCGGCTGAGTCCCGGCACCACGACGACCACCATCACCGCGGCGTTGCCGAACGCGTCACCGGCCGATCGCTCCGAGAACACGCACGACGAGGTGGCCGCCATGACCGTCGCACCCGTCATCGTAATGATCACCAGTGGGCTCGGCCGCGTGTGCATGGAGAAGGCCACCAGCCCGACACACGACATGATCATTGCGGTGCCGTCGCCGGTCGAGCCGACAGCCGACGCCGCGGTCAACGCCGAGGTGCCCAGCACGAGGAGGGCGCCGGCCCGATTGCCGACGTACGGCTCGGGGGTGCGCCGAGCGAGATCGATCCCGAGACGGTGAATCCTTTCGCGGCGTGGAGGCCTCTTATGGGATGACGGTCACGCTGGGAAGGAGATTCGGATGAGTGACGTCGTGATGCCGGCCGTGCGGCAGGCACTGTTCACGACCTCGTTCCGACGGCAAGGGCGCGGACGTGGCTGACCGCGGCCGCACGACCCCGGAGCCCACTGGCGCCTGACCCGAGCAGACCGTATTTCACAACCCGAGTTGAAGAGGATTTCCGCCATGCTTGAAACTGGATCGCCCGCGCCCGACGTCGTGCTGGAAGACACCGACGGCCAGGCCGTCCGCCTGTCCGACTACCAGGGCAATCACGCTGTGCTCGTCTACTTCATGCGGTCGACGTCGTGCCCGGTCTGCTACCGGCACGTCCAGGACCTCATCCGGCGCCGCGACGAGCTCGCCGCCGACAACGTGCGAGTGCTTGTCGCGGTCCCCGAGGACCGCCAGGCCGCGGCCGAGTGGAAGGCCAAGCGTCAGATCCCCTTCCCCGTCCTCACCGGCCGCCACGGCACCCCGCACGAGATGATCGGCCTGAGCAGGAAGGTCTTCGGCTCGATGCAGCAGTCAGGCAGCATCCTCGTCGACTCCCAGGGCGTCATCCGTCACGCCCACGGCTCCACCATGCCCACCGGCAGCTACGACAAGAAGGGAATCACCGCCGCCGTCCAGGCCCTCCGCACACGTAGGTGACCTACGTCAGGGCGGCCTTCCCAGCGAGCAGGGTCGATCAGGTGGGGGCGTACCCACGGCGTCCTGCGCGGAAGTGATCGACAAACGGAACAGGCCCGCATCAGTGCGGGTCAGGCAGGTCCGGTGGAAATCTCCCCTGGACTGCGGGAAGGCCGGGACCGGAGCGCGCCCCGGGGGAGCCGGGCTCCGGTCCCCGGCGGCCCATCGCGGTCGCCGGCCACTGCTCTACCCTTCTACCCTGGCCCGGGAAGGTTAGAGAGAGGTTTTCCGTGAAGCCTGGATCGGGTGGTCCCCCTACGGCATCCATCGACGCCGTCCTCGAACGCATCACCTACGCCAACGAGGAGACCGGCTACACCATCGCCCGGGTGGCCACCGAACGCTCGGGCAGTGACCTGCTGACCGTGGTCGGGCCGCTGCTGGGCGCCCAGCCCGGCGAGTCGCTACGGCTGACCGGGCGCTGGACCTCCCACCCGAAGTACGGCAAGCAGTTCGAGGTGTGGTCCTACACCACCGTGCTGCCCGCCACCGTCCAGGGCATCCAGCGCTATCTGGGCTCCGGACTGATCAAGGGCATCGGGCCGAAGATGGCCGAGCGGATCGTCGACCACTTCGGCGCCGACACCCTCCAGATCATCGAGACCGCTCCCGAGCGCCTGGTCGAGGTCCCCGGCCTCGGGCCCAAGCGGACCAAGATGATCGGCGTCGCCTGGGAGGAACAGAAGATCATCAAAGAAGTGATGATCTTCCTGCAGGGGGTCGGCGTGTCGACCTCCATCGCGGTACGGATCTTCAAACAGTACGGCGACGCCTCCATCACGGTCGTCAAGAGCGAGCCCTACCGGCTGGCCGACGACGTGTGGGGGATCGGCTTCAAGACCGCCGACGCCATCGCCCAGGCCGTCGGCATCCCGCACGACAGCCCCGAGCGGGTCAAGGCGGGGCTGCGCTACACCCTGTCGCAGGCCGCCGACGACGGCCACTGCTACCTGCCGGCGCCCAACCTCGTCGGCGACGCGGTGAAGATCCTGGAGGTCCCCGCCGAACTGACCGTCCGGTGCCTGGAGGAGTTGGTCACCGAGGAGGGCGTGGTCCGCGAGGAGGTCCCCGTCGGCGACGGCACCGTCCCGGCGGTCTACCTGGTCCCCTTCCACCGCGCCGAGCTGTCGCTGGCCGGTTCGCTGCGCGCCCTGCTGGCCTCCGGCCACGACCGGCTGGGCGTCTTCGGGTCGGTGGACTGGGAGGCGGCCCTGCAGTGGCTGCAGCAGCGGACCGGCGCCGACCTCGCCCCCGAGCAGGCCCACGCCGTACGGCTGGCACTGTGCGAGAAGGTCGCGGTGCTGACCGGCGGCCCCGGCTGCGGCAAGAGCTTCACCGTACGCTCCATCGTCACCCTGGCCCGCGCCAAGAAGGCCAAGGTGATCTTGGCCGCGCCCACCGGCCGGGCGGCCAAGAGGCTGGCGGAGCTGACCGGCCACGAGGCCACCACCGTGCACCGGCTGCTGCAGCTGCGCCCCGGCGGGGATGCCACCTTCGACCGCGACAACCCCCTGGACGCCGACCTGGTCGTGGTCGACGAGGCCTCGATGCTGGACCTGCTGCTGGCCAACAAGCTGGTCAAGGCCGTCGCGCCGGGCACGCACCTGTTGTTCGTGGGGGATGTGGACCAGCTGCCGTCGGTCGGCGCCGGCGAGGTGCTGCGGGACCTGCTGGCCGCCGAGGAGGAGATCCCCCGGGTCCGGCTGACCCACATCTTCCGCCAGGCGCAGGAGTCGGGCGTGGTCACCAACGCCCACCGGGTCAACACCGGCCTGCCGCCGGCACTGGAGGGCATGAACGACTTCTTCCTGTTCCCGTGCGAGGAGCCGGAGGAGATCGCGGCGCTGACGGTGGACGTGGTGGCCAACCGGATCCCGCGCAAGTTCGGCCTCAACCCGCGCCGGGACGTGCAGGTGCTGGCGCCGATGCACCGGGGCGCGGCGGGGGCGGGCAACCTCAACACCTCGCTGCAGGAGGCGCTGACCCCCTCCCGGGAGGGCATGCCCGAGCGCCGCTACGGCGGCCGGGTCTTCCGGGTCGGCGACAAGGTGACCCAGCTGCGCAACAACTACGACAAGGGCGCGGCGGGGGTGTTCAACGGGACCGTGGGCATGGTGGTCGACATCAAGCCCGACGACCACAAGCTGACCGTGCTGACCGACGAGGACGAGCACGTCGAGTACGCCTTCGACGAGCTGGACGAGCTGGCGCACGCCTACGCGGTCTCCATCCACCGCTCCCAGGGCAGCGAGTATCCGGCGGTGGTCATCCCGCTGGCCACCAGCGCGTGGATGATGCTGCAGCGCAACCTGCTCTACACCGCCATCACCCGGGCCAAGAAACTCGTCGTCATCGTCGGCTCACGCCGGGCCCTGGCCCAGGCGGTGCGGACCCGGGGCGCGGGACGGCGCCACACCAGCCTCACCCACCGGCTGCGCTCGCCGTGACCTGGGCGGCCTCACCGGTGAGCCCGTCCAGGCCCAGCAGCGCGCCCAGAGCCTCCTGTCCGGCCCCGGTGACGCGCAGCGCCCGTCCGGAGCCGATCCGGCTCACCCATCCGCGCTCCAGCGCGGTCGCGCAGAGCGCGGCCCCGGCGGAGCCGGCCAGGTGATGGCGGCGTTCGGTCCAGTCCAGGCAGGGCCGGGCCAGGGGGCGCCTGCCGGTGGGCGGCGGCAGCGGCACCCGCAGCTCCCCCTCGAACCAGGCCAGCCCCTCGTCGCTGAGCGCGAAGCCGGTGTCCTGGCGCAGCAGCCCCCGGGCGGTGAGCGCGTCGGTGATGGTCACACCGAGCCTTCCGGCCAGGTGGTCGTAGCAGGTCCGCGCGGCGGCCATCGCCTTGGCCGCGCTCGCCGCGCGCAGCGTCGGCGGCCTGGCGGCGCTCTCGGCGCGTTCGGCGTGGGCCGTCAGGTCCTCGATGAGCTGGGCCACCTGCGGCCCGGCGAGCCGTAGATACCGGTGGCGTCCCTGACGTTCCTCGGCCAGCAGGCCGCCCTCCACCAGCTGTGACAGGTGCTCGCTGGCCGTGGAGGCCGCGACCCCGGCGTGCCGGGCCAGCTCACCGGCGGTCCAGGCACGCCCGTCCAGCAGCGCCAGGCAGAAACGCGCCCGGGTGGTGTCGGCCAGCAGCCCGGCCAGTACGGCAAGAGGGATCGGCGTCGTAGATGTCATCTGTCCATCATGACCGGCCGACACTTCGGCGGGCGCCGAAGCCTCCCACCCCTAGCGTCGGGACATGACTTCACACCCGCTGGTCGTCAGCCGCTACGACGAGGTGCGCGCGCTCCTGACCGACCCCGGCCTGTCCGTCGTGCCCGCGCCCCGCCCGCCCTCCGCCCTGACCGTGGCCTGGCTGCGCGGCGCGGTCAGCCGCTTCGCCGACGGCCCCCTGCACGCCCGGCGCCGGGCCGCGGCCGAGGAGGTGCTCGCCGGGCTGCGGGCGCCGGCGCTGCGCGCCGCGGCCTTCCGGCGGGCCTCCTCGGCCCCGCGGGAGGCCGGGGCGGTCCCGATCGAGCTGATCCCGGTCGAGGTGCTGGCCGTCGCGCTCGGCGTCCGGGCGCAAGAGGGCGGGCAGGCGGCGCGGGCGGTAGCACGGTTCGCCCCGGCCTACCTGCCCGCCCCGGCCCCCGCCTCCGCAAGCGCCCAGGTCGCAGGCACCGCCCCGGCAAGCACCGAGGTCGCAGGCACCGGGCACGCCGCCACCGCGGGCGCCGCCCACCCCGCCGCAGACGCCGCCGGTGACACGGCGGCGGCCGACGCGGGCCTGGCCCGGCTGTCGAGGCTGCTGGGCGACCCCGAGCCGGAGCGGCTGGCCGTACTGGCCGGACTGCTGGCCCAGGCCTGCGACTCCACGGCCACCCTGATCCGCAACGCGCTGGCGGCCGGCACCGCGGCCTGCCCGGTGGAGGACCTGCTGGCCGAGACGCTGCGCCACGACCCACCGGTGCGGGTGCTGCGCCGCGTCGTGACAGGGCCGGGCCGGGCGGCGGGCGGCGCGGAGCCCGGCACACCCGTACTGCTGGATGTGGCGGCGGCCAACCGGGATCCGGAGGTGTTCGACGACCCCGGCCGCTTCCGGCCCGGCCGCACACAGGAGCACCTGACCTTCGGAGCGGGGCCGCGCCCCTGCCCGGGGCGGGAGATCGCGCTGGCGCTGGCGGCCGGGGTGATCGAGGCGGTGCGGCGGTGACGGCGGCCGGGCCGACGATGTCCGAGCGGTTCAGGGCGTTGCACCACGGCCACCAGCCCCTGCTGCTGCCCAACGCCTGGGACCACGCCTCGGCGGCGGCGCTGGCGGCGGCCGGGTTCGCGGCGGTGGGGACGACGAGCCTGGGAGTGGCCGCGGCCGCGGGCAAGCCGGACGCCGAGCAGGCCACCCGGGCCGAGACCGTGGCGCTGGCACGCGGGATCGCCAGGCTGCAGGTGCCGGTCACGGTCGACATCGAGGCGGGCTTCGGCGGCTCACCCGCCCAGGTGGCCGACCTGGCCGAGGAACTGGCCGACGCCGGGGTCGCCGGGATCAACATCGAGGACGGCCGCGGCCGCGGCCTGGCGGAGGTGTCGGAGCAGGTCGCGCTGATCGGCGCGATCAAGCAACGGGTGCCGCGGCTGTTCGTCAACGCCCGCACCGACCCGTTCTGGCTGGGCGCGCCCGACGCCCTGGCCACAGCCGTGCGGCGGGTCCAGGCCTACGCCGGCGCGGGGGCCGACGGGGTGTTCGTCCCGGGGGCGGCCCGGGAACGGGAGGTGCAGGCGCTGGTCGCCGCCGCCGCGGTGCCGCTGAACGTGCTCATCCAACCGCAGGTGCCGCCGGCGCGACTGGCGGCCCTGGGCGTGCGGCGGATCAGCTACGGCTCCCTGCTGTTCCGCACCGCGCTGCGGGCGGCCGTCACCACCGCGCTGGAGGTGGCCGCCGGCGGCCCGGTCGCCGACGACGTGCCCTCCTACGGGCAGGTCCAGCGGCTGTGGCGGCCGGAGCCGCGCTGAGGCCGCGGCCCCGCCCCCCCGGTGAGAGGGGTGGAGCCGGTCAGTTCCGGTCGAGCGGCAGGGCGATGTCGACGACCTGGCGGTGGCGCGGGAAGGAGCCGTAGAGGTCGGCCGCGCCGGTGAGCAGGTCCACGCCGTAGAAGCGGTAGCCGTCGCCGACCCTCAAGGTGGCGAAGGCGCTGTTGGAGACGGTGACCTCACCGCGCACCGAGCTGTAGACGTCGAAGCCCGCGCCGCCGGTCGCGGCCACGCCCAGGGCGCCGACCGGCGCCAGGGTGCCCGCGTTGGCGGGAGACTGCAGGCTCACCCGGTCGGCGCCGGTGTCGAGGTCGAACAGCGTGGTGGCGGTGGCCGGGCTGAGGTCGTTGTTGGTGTAGGCGGCCCCCGAGACGCCGAGCGCGGTGGCGCCGGTGGTGGCCGGCGGGACGGGCGGATTGGTCAGCGGGCCGTCGGCCACGGTCTGTCCCGCGGCGGGGGTGCCGGCCGGATCGTCGATGTTGTGCCGCAGGTTCTGCCCGGTGTCACTGATCACGCGCAGCCGGTTGGCGGCGGGGTTGAAGTCGACGCCGAAACCGGTGCCGCTCAGCGCCACGGTCAGCTGGGAGACCTTGGTCGCCACGGCCGAGCGGTTCAGGACGTAGACGCCGCCCTGGTCGCCGACGCCGTACAGCCTGCCGTTCTGCACGCGGTAGTCGATGCCGACCAGGGCGCTGTCGCCCTGGAGCCCGCGGACCGCGCCCAGGTCGTGGACCTTCTCGGGGGAGCTGGCCTGGAAGAGCACCAGGCGCTGGCCGTCGGTCAGCCCGACGACCGCCAGGCGGGGCCGGCTGCCGGCCAGCGCCGGCGCGGTGGTGCCCGCCGCCGCGCTCAGCACCACCAGGGCGGCGATGAGTGTCTTTCGCATGTGCCTTCTCCTCTGCGACCGGGCGCCGGCGCGCCCGGACCGGCCACGGCCACGGCATGGTGGGCGGACCGGCCTGCGCGTGATCCTGTTTTCGCAGGTTAAGCGGTAAGGATCGGCGAGATCGGCTTCTGCCGCGGTGTGTCGCCGGCAATCACCCACGCCCCCGTGCGGAGCCGGGCCGCGGCCGCCGCCCGCGGGCGGGACGGGCCCGGGCCGGGGCGCTACTGGACGGGCGGCAGGTCGAAGACCTGGTCCAGGGCGGTCACCTTGAACAGGTGGCGCAGGTAGGAGGTCAGGGCGACGATCCGCATGGTGCCGCCGTGCTCGCGGGCGGTGTTGTAGACGTTGATCAGGGCCGCCACCCCGGAGGAGTCGACGAACTCCAGGCCCGACAGGTCCAGCTCCAGACGGCGCGGCTGCCCGGCCAGCAGCTCCTGGGCCAGGGGGAAGAGCTCGGCGGCCGTGTCGTAGTCCAGATCACCGGCGAGCACCAGCAGCGTGGTGCCCGCGTCGGTGCTCTGCACCTCGGTACGGAGCGGGGTCTTCTCGAGCATCTATCGTCAGATCTCCAAATCGGCGCCGGGGTCGTGTGCCGCCTCGATCCCCTGGACCAGCATGCGGCGGGCACGGGGAAAGTCTCGCAGCTCATCGTGGAAAATACGCAATCCCACCTCTATCGCCCTGGCCGGGACCCCGCGTGCCCGCAGCACGCCGCCGGTCCAGGTGATGAAGCCGGTGAACACCGCGGCGTCGTCGACGTAGAGGGCGGCGGCCAGGAAGTCGAGGATGTGACCGAGGTCTTCGGCGGTGGAGTCGAGCTGGTGGGCGCTGTAGGCGGCCATCGGCGGGTAGGCGCCGGCCAGGGCGCTCATCGCGCCGGTGAGCAGCTCGCCGCGGCGCCGCGTCAGGTGGGTGTACTCCTCGTCGGCCAGGTGGGCCGGCGCGTGCGGCGGCGCGGGGAAGTCCGGCAGGCCGCCGGCCAGCACGTCGGCGGCGGCATCGGCGGTGGGGGCCCAGCCGTCGGCGCCCAGCAGCCGGGCCGAGCGGCCGTCGGCGCCGAAACCGGATCCGCCGGCCAGGACGGGCACGCCGACGGCCTGGCAGGCGGTGAGCGTGGCGTGGGCCCGGGGCAGGCGGGTGGGCAGGGCGCAGCCCAGCGCGACCGCGTCGGGCCCGGTCTGGTGCAGGTGGGTGATCAGGTGCGGGCCGGGCACGCTGGCGCCCAGGAAGTCGACCCGCCAGCCGCGCAGGCGCAGCACCTCGGCCAGCAGCCGGGTGGGCAGCGCGTGGTATTCGCCGTCGGTGCAGGCGACGGTGACGCGGCCGAGGGTGGGCTCGGGCCGGATGCGGGCGGTGATCGCGGCTACGGCGCGCTCGCTGACGGCCGTGGCCCCGTGCTCGCGGGCGACCGACCAGCGGTTGGCCGCCCACAGCTCGCCGACGCGCCGCTGGGCGGGCGCGATGAGCTCCAGCAGCAGGCTCTCGGCCGGCACGCCCTCGCCCAGCAGGCCGAGCACCAGGTCGACGGCGCCGAACTCGTCGGCCCGGCCGATGCGCTCCAGGTAGTGCTCCCCGGCGGTGCGCAGATCCCCGGGGGACAGGCCGGTGGCGCTCACCGCGCGGGCCTGGCCTGTACGGCCAGCAGCGCCCGGTCGTCTTGGACGTCGCCGCCCAGCCAGTCGGTGCTGAGCTGCTCCAGCCGTTCCACCACCGCCGCCACCGGCATGCCCGCGCAGGTGGACAGGGCGTCCTTGAGCCGCCGCCCGCCGTACATCTCACGGCCGCTGGGGCCGCCGAAGGCCTCGGTGATGCCGTCGCTGTAGAACAGGCACACCTCGCCGGGGGCCAGCTCGACGGTGAGGGGGGTCACGGTGACGGTCTCCAGCGCGCCCAGCAGCGGGCCGCCGGCGGCGACCTCCCGCACGGTGCCGTCGCGGCGCAGGATGAGCGGCGCCGGATGCCCGGCCACGGCCAGGTCCATGCGCACCCGGCCGTCGGCGCCGGCCCGCAGCGCGCCCAGGACGAGGGTGAGATAGGAGTTGGGGACGGGGGAGGCCAGTAGGGAGCGGTTGAGCAGTGACGCCAGCCGCCCGGGGTCGGTCTCGGTCAGCAGCAGCGCGCGCAGCGACTGGCGGACCTGCCCGGCCAGGACGGCGGCGTGCGCGCCCTTGCCGCAGATGTCGCCCAGGACCACCAGCGGCTCGCCGGGGGCGGGAAGGAAGACGTCGTAGAAGTCGCCGCCGATCAGGGCGGCCTGCTGGGCGGCGCGCAGCGAGCCCGCCAGCTCCAGGCCGGGCAGCGTCGGCAGGGCCGGCGGCAGCAGGTCCCTGGTCAAGATCGCGTTGGTGGCGCTCTGCTCCTGATACAGGGCGGCGGCCGAGATGGCCGCGCCCGCGCGGGCGGCGAAGATCCGCACCAGGGTCTCGGCCTCCTCCTCGAAGGCCGGGCCGCCCTCGCGGCGGGCCAGCACCAGCGCCCCGGCCGGGACGCCGTTGCCGGGCAGCGGGGTGACGAGCAGGTGCTGGGCCTGGCCGAACTCCTCGGGCAGCAGCCATCCGGGCACCTGGGCGGGGTCCAGCCACCGGCTGGGCACGGGCGGGAAGCCCGCCAGCGCCTCGGCCAGGCCTGGCACCTGCGCGGTGGAGGCGGTGGTGACCGTGCCCTCCTGCAGGGCCTGGCGCCCGCCGGCCGAACGCAGCCAGCTCGCCTGGCGGCGCCCGGCCGGCGGCAGCACCACCATGGCGACGTCTGCCAGGAAGGAGACGGCCAACTCGACCGTGGTGCGGGCGCAGCGGCGCGTGTTGAGCGAGGCCGACAGCCTGCGGCCGGCCTCCATCAGGAACTCGGTGCGCCGGCGCTCGGCCAGCAGCGCGCCGGTCCTGGCCGACTCGGCGGTGACGTCACGCAGGTACCAGGCGTGATGGGCGATGCCGAAGGCCTCCCGGCGCACCCGCAGGAGCCGCTGCCCGTGGCCGACCTCCCGGTCCTGGCCCTCGGGGTGGTCGTGGTCGAACAGCCCGGCGGCCGCGCCCGAGGCGGCGGGGCGGCCGGGTGAGACCTCCGGCGCCATCCGCGCCGCCGCGGCGTTGACCATGACGACGGCGCCGTCGGCGCCGCACAGCACCACACCCTCGGCCGAGGCCTCCACGATGGCGCGCAGCAGCTCCTCGCCCGGCGCCCGGGACGGGTCCTGGTGCGTGCGATCGATGTCACCGACCGGCCGTACTGCGGTCATCACCACGCCTTCCGTTCCGGGTCGATCACGTCAGCCTAGCTTTCCGGCAGCCTAGCTTTCCGGCCCCGGGACGGGGCGGGCCGGTCGGCGGCCGCCGCGGCCGGCGGCGCCACCCGCCCGGGCCCCGCCCCCGATCCCCGCCCGGCGTCCGCCGGGGCGCGGGCCCACGCCGGGGAGGCGGCATCGGCCCAGGTGAAGGCAGCGATGACCGCACCGGGCGCCCCGGTGCGGCCCCTCGTGTTCCCCGAAGTCCCGGGCGGCATGTTATTCACACCGCAAAGTGACCTAAATGTGACCGAACTCTCCTCAACCAGGTGTACTACCTGCGCATCTCCTATTAGGGTCTTTAAACGCAGTTTGCTGTAGTGGGGGAGAAAGTTGTGTTAAACGTGGAACGTCGTGGTCTGAGGACACCGCTGGCCGGACTGGCGGTGGCGGCGGCGGCCGTACTTGCCACCTCCTGCTCCGGCGGGTCGGCCCCGACGGCCCCTGCCACCGACGGCCAGCGCGCCGCGGCGGCCACCACACCGGCCGCGCCGGTGATAAAGATCAGCCCGGCCCAGGGCAGCGCGACCGTGCGACCGGACAAGAAGGTCGTCGTCACCGCCGCCAACGGGTCACTTGAGCAGGTAACCGTGGAGAGCGGCGGCAAGCCGCTGGCCGGCTCCTTCGACGCCGGCCGGACCAAATGGGTCTCCAAGGCCCCGTTGAAACCCTCCAGCGAATACACCGTCTCGGCACGCGCCGTGGGCGGAACCACCGCCAGCAGCTCCTTCACGACACTCAAACCGAAGGTCGAACTGGCGGTGGCCGATGTGACCCCGGCACTGAAGGGGGAGAAGGTCGGCGTGGGGGCGCCGATCATCGTCACCTTCAACCAGCCGGTCAGTCAGAAGGCCGCAGTGGAACAGGCATTGGAGGTGACCTCGGAGAAGCCCTCCCAGGGCGCGTGGCGGTGGATCAACGACACCACCGTGATCTACCGGACCGCCAAGTTCTGGCAGCCCCACCAGAAGGTGACCTTCACCGCCCGCCTCAACGGCGTACAGGGCGGCAAGGACATGTACGGGGTCAAGGACTTCACCAAGAGCATCCGGATCGGCGCGGCCCAGATCGCCACCATCGACACCCGCAAGCACAAGATGATCGTCAAGCGGGACGGCAAGGTCGTGCAGACCATGCTGATCAGCGCCGGCAACGCCAGCACCCGCGAATACACCACCACCAGCGGCGTGCACCTGGCGATGGGCAAGGCCAACCCCGAGCGGATGATCTCACCGGGCCGCAAGAAGGGCGACCCCGGCTACTACGACCTGATGATCAACCACGCGGTGCGTTTCTCCAACAGCGGCGAATACGTCCACGCGCTGAACAACGTCTGGGCCCAGGGCCGCCAGAACGTCAGCCACGGCTGCATCAACTCCCGCCCCGACCAGGCCCGGTGGTACTACAACCAGGTCCAGCGCGGCGACGTGATCACCATCACCGGCACCGACCGGAAGATGGAGTGGAACAACGGCTGGGGCTTCTGGCAGCTGTCGTTCAAGCAGTGGGCCAAGGGCAGCGCCCTGGCCTGACCCCCCTTCGGGGCGGCCCCACCGGCACCCGCCGGCCGGACCGCCCCCGAAGAGGCCACCCGCACCGGAGGCGGCCCCACTGGGGACGGACCCGGCGGGTGGGCCTCACAGCAAGGTGACGGGTGGGCCTCACAGCAAAGTGAGCTGCCGATGGGCCGACAGGGCCAGCGGCAGCGGCTGCTCAGGACGGGTCGGGCTCATGCCGTAACGGGCGGCCAGCTGCAGGACCTGCCCGGTGACACGGCCGACATAGCCCGGATCGGCCTCGGCCCCCCTGGCGTACAGCTCGCCGTAACGCCCGGCCAGCGCCGGATGGTGCTCATCGAGCCAGGCCAGATACCACTCCCGGGCACCGGGCGGCAGGCGCAACACCTGCGGGGTGAGACTGACGGCCCCCGCGTCGCGGCCCGGCGCACCGTGGCGGCCAGCTGGTCGGGGGAGTCGGTCAGCAACGGCAGGATGGGCGCCATCACCACCCCGCACGGCACACCACGCTCGTTGAGCTCCGCCACCAGCTCCAGACGTTTCTGCGCGCCCGGCGCGCCGGGCTCCACGGTGCGGCGGATCTGATCGTCGACGAAGGCGATCGAGACCACCACACCCGCCCCGGAGCGGCGGCCAGCAACCCGGCGTCGCGCAGGATGAGCGTGCTCTTGGTGTGCACGGTGAACGGCGCCCCGGCCTCGCGCAGGGCGGCCACCACACCGGGCATCAGCCGGTAGATCTCCTCGGCACCCTGGTAGCAGTCACCGGCCATGCCCACGCGGACGTGCTCGCCGTCCCAGGCGGAGGCCAGCTCGGCCCGCAGCCGCCGCACGATGTTGGTGCGCACCACGATCCGCGAGTCGAAGCCGGTGCCGGTGTCCAGCCCCAGTAACGGTGGCCGCGCCGGACCGCGCAGTAAACGGCAGGCCTGCGCGCACCCCCGGTAGGGGCTCAGCGCCCATCCCTCGGCGGTGCGCTCCAGCGCGCCACGGGCCTGCACCTCGTAACAGGTCAGCCCACCGTGAACCCGGGTCACCGCGGTGCGCTCGATCCGCGCCGGGCCTCCGACGGCCCGGCGAGCAGGCAGCGCCTCCCATCGCATGCCGATCAGTGGAACACGTTTTCGACACCGCCCGCAAGGGGGACCCGCTGCGGCGCTGCTCAGCGGCCCGCGCCGGCGGCCTGACGGTAGCGGGCCGGCGGCACGCCGTAGCGGTCGGTGAAAGCCTGCCGCAGCGTCTCGGCCGAGCCGAACCCGCACCGGCGCGCCACCGCCGCCACCGCAGCGAGGTCGAGGCCAGCAGCTGCGCCGCCGCCTCGGCGCGCGCGCCGCGCACGTACCGCGCCGGGCTCTGCCCCAACCGGCCGGCGAACAGCCGGCCAGATGACGGCCGCTGACCCCCGCCCGCCGGGCCAGCGCCGCCGCCGACAGGTCGGCGTCCAGATGAGCGCCGACATACCCGACCAGAGCCCGCACCAGATCGTGGTCGGGCGGCGGCGCGGCCACGAACATGCTCATCTGCCGCTGGTCGCCGGGCCGCTGCAGGTAGGTCACCAGCCCGCGCGCCGCACGGCGGGCCAGCTCCGCGCCGTGGTCGTCCTCGATCAGCGCCAGCGTCAGGTCCAGCGCGCTGGTCACCCCGGCCGCGGTGCAGAAACGCCCGTCACGGATGTAGATCGGCGCCGGATCCACCCGCACCCTCGGATACCGTCCGGCGATCGCGCCGGCGTAGGCCCAGTGCGTGGTGGCGCGGCGGCCGTCCAGCAGCCCGGTCGCCGCCAGCACACCGGCCCCGGTGCACACCGAGGCCACCCGGCGGCTCTCCCGCGCCAGCCTCCGCACATGCCCCACCAGGCGGACGTCGGCGGCGGCCGCCTCATACCCCTGGCCGCCGGCGACCAGCAGCGTGTCCAGCGGCCCGGAAAGCCGCTCCAGCGCCTGCTGCCCGCGCAGGACCAGCCCGGAGCCGCAGGCGACGTCCCGGCCGCCCGGGCTGGCCATCCGGATCAGGTACGGCGGACCGGCGCCGAGCCGGTTGGCCACGTCCAGGGCGTCGGAGACGCAGGCGATGTCCAGCAGCTCGGCGCCGGCATAGGCCACGATCACGAACAGCCGCTCCTCCACGCCCCGACCCTACCTGTCCGAAAGACAGGGACCACAGGAAAACAGACATGCCGGCGCGGGCGGCTTGGCGCCCGCGCCGGAGCGGGCGAGGGTGAATACGGCCGGACCCGGACACCGGCGCCGACACCGGCGCCGGCCCCGGCGCGGGCGCCGCACCGGTGTCCACACCGACCCGCCACAACCCGCAGCCGGAAGGACAGATGTGAAGACCGTCGCGTTCGTGCTCTACCCCGGGATCACCCCCCTTGACCTGGTCGGCCCCCTGCAGGTGATGTCGGTGCTCGCCTTCTTCGACCCCTCCTACGAGGTGGTGGTGGCCGCCGAGACCCTCCAACCCCTGCAGACCGACACCCCGCTACGGCTGGCCCCCAGCCACACCTTCGACCAGCTCGACCGCCCGTACGCGGTGATCGTCCCGGGCGGCAACGGGCCGACCTTCGCCGCGATGGCCGACGACGGGCTGCTGGAGCGCATCCGCGCCGCCGCCGCGACCGCCGAGGTGGTCGGCTCGGTGTGCACCGGGTCGCTGCTGCTGGCCGCCGCCGGCCTGCTCCAGGGCCGCCGCGCCACCAGCCACTGGGCGGCCCTGCACCTGCTGGCCAAGCTCGGCGCGGTCCCGGTCGGCGAGCGCGTCGTGCACGACGGCCCGTACGTCACCGCCGCCGGGGTCGCGGCGGGCATCGACATGGCGCTGCACCTGGTCGGGCGCCTGGCGGGGGAGGAGACCGCCCGCCAGGTCCAGCTCATGATCGAATACGATCCGCAGCCGCCGCACGGCCCCATCGACTGGGCGGCCGTGGACCGCGCCGCCTACGCGCCGCTGATCACCGACACGCTGTCGGCCGCGCTGTCGGACCATCCACGGCTGCTGGAACGCCTCACCCGGTAAACGCCGCCCGCCCGCCCGCACTCGCACTCGCTCCGGCACGGGCGGGGGCGGGCTGAGGCGGGCGGGCTAAATACGTGGCCGACCGCCTGCCGGCCGCCCTAACCTGACCGGATGCTGAAGCCCCACCACCCGATCCGCACCCAGCGGCTGACCCTGCGCCCCTTCACCCCCGCAGACCTCGACCCCCTGCACGCCTTCCAGTCACTGCCCGAGGTCGCCCGCTACCTCTACTGGGAACCCCGCGACCTCGAGCAGGTCAGACAGGCCCTGGAAACCAAGATCACCCAGTCGGCGCTGCTGGAGGAGGGCCAGGCACTGGCCCTGGCGGTGGAACTGACCGCCACCGGCGAACTGATCGGCGACGCGGTGCTGTTCTGGCACAGCCGCCTGCACCGCAGCGGAGAGATCGGCTACCTCTTCCACCCCGACCACCACGGCAGGGGATACGCCACCGAAGCGGCCCAGGCCCTGCTGGAGCTGGGCTTCGACGGCCTGGACCTGCACCGCATCACCGGCCGCCTCGACGGACGCAACACCGCCTCGGCCCGGGTGCTGGAACGCGCCGGAATGCGCCGCGAGGCGCACCTGGTGGAGAACGAGATGGTCAAGGGGGAGTGGACCGACGAAGTGATCTACGCGATCCTGCAGCGGGAGTGGCGCGCCCGCCGCTGAGCCCGCCCCTCGACCCGCGGCGGCGGGGCGGCCGCCCTGACCGGCCGGGACGACCTCAGCCGGCCAGGGCACGGCGCGGGGCCACGGCGAGCCCGGCGATCCGCCACTGCGACACCCCGGCGGACACGATCACCCACGCCCCCTGGAAGGCCCCGCCCCCGGCCACGACGGTCACCGGCGCCCCCGAACCCCTCAGCCACCACCCCACCGGCGCACCACCACCCGACGGCCGGACCCGTAAAGTACCGGACATGGACCTGGCCCAGGCGCGGACACTGTGGAACCCCGACCCCGGCTGGCTCAACACCGCCAGCTACGGCCTGCCCCCGCGCACCGCCTTCGAAGACCTGCAACACGTCCTGGCCGACTGGCAGAGCGGCCGCAGCGACTGGAAACCCTGGGACGCCGCCACCGGCCGCGCCCGCACCGCCTTCGCCACCCTCGTCGGCGCCGACCCCGGCGACATCGCCATAGGCGCCACCGTCTCCCAGATGCTCTCCCCGCTGGCCACCACCCTCCCACCCGGCGCGCACGTCCTGGCCCCCACCGAGGAGTTCACCTCCAACCTGTTCCCCTGGGCTGTCTCGGCCGACCTGCGCACCGTCCCCATGGCCCACCTGGCCGAGGCCGTCGACGACCGCACCCACCTGGTCGCCTTCAGCCTCGTGCAGTCGGCCGACGGCCGCCTGGCCCCCGCCGAGGACATCATCACCGCCGCCCGCGCCCACGACGCCCTCGTCGTGACCGACGCCAGCCAGGCCTGCGGCTGGCTGCCCGTCGAGGCCACCCGCTTCGACGTGCTCGTCTGCGCCGCCTACAAATGGCTCATGGCCCCCCGCGGCGCCACCTACGCCTACCTGTCACCCCGCGCCCGCCGGCACATGCGCCCCGTCGCCGCCAACTGGTACGCCGGCGCCGACCCCGGCGGCTCCTACTACGGGCCGCCCCTGCGCCTGGCCGACGGCGCCCACGCCTACGACCTGTCACCCGCCTGGTTCAGCCAGGTCGGCGCCGCCCCCGCCATCGACCTGCTCAACCGGATCGGCGTCCCCGCCGTCCACGCCCACAACACCGCGCTGGCCGGCCGCTTCCTCACCGCCCTCGGCCGGCCCGCCACCGGCAGCGCGATCGTCACCGTCGACGTTCCCGACGCCCACGAACGGCTGGAGGCCGCCGGGATCCGCGCCGCCGTACGCGCCGGAAAGGTCCGCGCGTCCTTCCACCTGTACACCACCGACGACGACGTCGACCGAGCCGTGGAGGCCCTCACCCGATGACCATCCTGCACCTGGCCCTGACCACCGACTGGGAGGCCGCCCAGAAGACGGGGGAGTACCGCCACTCCACCCTCGGCCGCACCCTCGAACAGGAGGGCTTCATCCACGCCTGCGCCGACCACGCCCAGCTGCACGGCGTCATCCAGCGCTTCTACCGCGACGTCACCGACCCGCTCACCCTGCTGACCATCGACCCCACCGGCCTCGACGTCCGCATGGAGGTCCCCGGCGACGCCCCGGAGGCCTTCCCCCACATCTACCAGCCGCTCCCCGTCACCGCCGTCGTCTCCGCGACCGCCTACACCCCCGCCTGACCGCGACCGCCCGCCCCGCCGCCTGTCCGGCCGCCGGGCGGTCGCCGAAGGGGACGGCCCGCCAGAACCCCGCCCCGCCGCCCGCCCCGCCGCCTGTCCGGCCGCCGCCCCGGCGGCCGGGCAACCCCCCGGACCGGCCACAACCCTTCCCGAAACCCCACCCCGGCCCCGCCAGTAGGCTCCTGCACCATGACCACCCCACCGGAACCCACCATCCGCACCCTCGACTCCACCGTCGTCTACACCAACCCCTGGATCACCCTGCGCGAAGACCGCATCCAACACCCCGACGGCACCCACGGCATCTACAGCGTCCTGGACAGACCCGACTTCGCCCTCGTCATCCCCATGGAGAACGACGGCTTCCACCTCGTGGAGGAATACCGCTACCCCATCGGCCGCCGCAGCTGGAGCTTCCCCCAGGGCAGCGTCCCCCACAGCCCCTCACCCCTCGACACCGCCCACACCGAACTCACCGAGGAGACCGGCCTCACCGCCGCCTCAATGACCCACCTCGGCCGCCTCGACACCGCCCACGGCAACACCGGCCAGCGCTTCGACGCCTTCCTGGCCACCGCCCTCACCCCCGGCACCCCCAACCGCGAACACACCGAACAAGACATGCGCCACGGCTGGTTCCCCCGCACCGACCTCGAACAGATGATCATCAACGGCGTCATCACCGACAGCTGCTCCATCGCCGCCTACACCCTGCTCCTGCTCCACACCCCGCGATGAACCGCACCCCACCCGACAACAATCCCGCCGACACCGCCCCACCCCACCCCCCGCCGGGTACGCTCACCCCATGTCGAACCTGATCGTCATCCTCCTTCTGACGGCGGTCCTCGCACTAGTGATCA
Source organism: Streptosporangium brasiliense (assembly GCF_030811595.1). Lineage (NCBI taxonomy): Bacteria > Bacillati > Actinomycetota > Actinomycetes > Streptosporangiales > Streptosporangiaceae > Streptosporangium > Streptosporangium brasiliense. The sequence continues at coordinate 6,478,956 of NZ_JAUSRB010000002.1, read as the reverse complement.
TCGGCCTCATCGTGCTCGCCGTACGGATCGCCCAACGCCCCCGCAACACCCTCGTCGGCGGCGGCATCGGCCCCGAACTCCTCCAGCAGGTCCTCCACCTCAAAGCCACCGGCCAATTCGACCAAGCCGTCTTCCTCGTCCGCGGCGAGACCGGAATGAGCCACCGCGCCGCCGCACGCCTCGTCAGGAAAATCCGCCCCACCCCACCACCGGCATGACCCCCGCCACCCCCGGCCCGCACCCCACGGATGGACCCGCCCCCAACGGGTAAGCGCTCACTCAACGGCACCCACACCGAGGAGTGAGACCCATGAGCGAACACGAACGCTCCCGCACCATGCCCGCACCGGCACAGACGGTCTTCGACCACGCACGCGACCTCGACCGCCTCGACCACTGGCTCCCACAGGACCTGCACGTACGGCCCGACATCCTGCCCGCCGTCACCGTCCACGAAGACAGCACCGGACAAGACGCCCACGCCCTCATGCACGCCGACCCCGACCAGCTCCGCATCGAATGGGGCACCCGCGACGACGGCCGCTACGCGGGCTGGCTCCAGGTCGCCGACAGCGGCACCGGAGCCAGCGAGGTCACCATCCACCTGTCCTTCTTCGACGACGAACACGCCCCACCCGACGACGACATCGACCACACCCTCGACGACAGCCTCCAGCGCCTGGCCGACGAAGTACGCCCGCACACCTCCACCGGCTGACCCCACCGGACCAACCTCCCCCCACCCCGCCACAGACCCCCGCGACACCGACCACAGCCACCCCCGGGCAAGACGCCGACCGGCACCCACCTGCCAATACTGGTGACCATGAGCACCGACACCCCGCCCCACCTGCCCGACACCATGCCCACCGCCCACATCAACGCCCTGGGCGGAGCAGACCTCATCACCTACGGCGAACTACCGACCCCCACACCGGGCCCCAACGACGCACTGGTCGAAGTCGAAGCCCTCACCGTCAACCCCGTCGACACCCTGATCCGATCAGGGCGCTACCCCACCCCGACCCCCTTCCCCTTCATCCTCGGACGCGACCTGGCCGGCACCGTACGCCTCACCGGCTCACCCACAGTGCCCTTCCGGCCAGGCGACAGAGTCTGGTGCAACAGCCTCGGCCACGACGGCCGACAAGGCTCCTTCGCCAGATTCGCCCTCGTCCCGGCCGACCGCCTCTACCACCTGCCGGCACAGGCGGACCCAGCCACCGCCGTCGCAGTCGCCCACCCGGCCGCCACCGCCTACCTCGGCTGGTTCGTCCACGCCCGGCTACGCCCCGGCCAGACCGTCTACATCGCCGGCGCCGCCGGCAACGTCGGCCGCGCCGCCACCCAGATCGCCGCCGCCGCAGGAGCCCGAGTCATCGCCGCCGCCCGCCCCGCCGACCACACCGACTGCCTCACCAACGGCGCCGAGGCAACCGTCGACCACCGAGACACCGACCTCGCCCGCCGACTCACCGAACTGGCCCCACAAGGCATCGACATCTTCTGGAACACCTCCGGACACCACGACCTGGACCTGGCCGTACAGGTCACCGCCCCCGGAGGGAAGATCCTGCTGACCGCGGCGGCCGACAACACACCCCGCCTACCGGCCCGCCCCTTCTACACCCGCGACCAGAGCCTGCTCGGCTTCGTCATCAGCAGAGCCCGCGCCGACGACCTCGCCGACGCCGCCAAACTGATCAACCGGATGCTCCGGACCGGCACCCTCACCCCCCGGATCGCCGGGCACCTGCCCCTGTCGGCCACGGCCGACGCCCACCGGCGGATCGAATCCGGCACAGTACGCGGACGCCTCATCCTGCACCCCTGACCCGCGACACCCCACGCCGGCGAGACCCGCTCCGACGACGCCCGGACCGCCAGGCACAGCACACGACGCCTAGACGATCTCAAGGTTGGCCATCATGCCCATGTCCTCGTGCTCGGCGTTGTGGCAGTGGAACAGATAACGGCCTCGATAACCGTCGAACCGGGAGATGATCTCCACGGATTCACCGGGACGCAACGAGACGGTGTCCTTCAGCCCCGCGTCATGGGCCAGCGGCGGCCCGCCACTGCGCGAGAGCACCCGGAAACCGACCAGATGCAGATGGACGGGATGATGGACGTCGGCGACGAACCGCCAGACCTCGACGTCGCCGAGCCGGACGGTGACATCGGTGCGGGCGGGATCGAACGGCAGACCGCCGATGAGCCAGCCGTGACCCGCACGCATCCGCCCCGCGCGGAAGGCGAACTGGCGCACCCTGACGGCCTCCGAACGCCGCCAGAGCGGCAGGTCGGCAGACAGGACGCGGGGGATACGGCTGCCGTCGGCGGCCCTGCGGACGACACGGAAGGCCATCACGTCGCGGGTACGCCCCGAACCCAACCGGTTGACGACCGTGACGCGGCCGCCGACCGGCACATGCGAGAAATCGACGACCAGGTCGTAGCGTTCGGCCGGTGCGATCGGCAGGAACCGGTGGACGACCGGCGCGGCGAGCAGTCCCTGATCGGCGCCGACCTGGACGAGGTCGAGCCGGCGCCCGTCGTCGAGAACCGCTTCCAGCTCGTAGTGCCGGGCGTTGGAGGCGTTCAGGACACGCAGCCGGTAGCGGGCCGCGTCGACCTCGTGCACCGGCCACGGGGCGCCGTTGACCAAGATGACGTCGCCGAGGACCCCGGCGAGATAAGACCCGCCGACGCCCGGCCGCTCTCGCAGCGTGGGGTCGACAGCGGGGTAGTCGAGACTGCCGTCGGCGGCGAACGCCCGGTCGGTGATCATGAGGGGCAGCTCACGCGGCCCCGCCGGCAGGCCGAGCGAGTCCTCGGCGTCGTCACGCACGAGATGCAACCCGGCCAGCCCCCGCCAGATCGCCGGAGCGGTGAAGTCCATCCGGTGATCGTGATACCACAGCAGCGCCGGCCGCTGCTCCAGCGGGAAGGTGTAGTCCCGCGTCAGCGTGGTCAGCACCGCCCGCGGATCCTGCATGCCGTGCGAGGAGCCGTGCGAGGAGCCGTGCCCCATGCCCACGGCGGCGCCGTGCCAGCCCTCGGGCACGACCAGGTCGGTCGGATATCCGTCGGAGGCCGCCGGGGTCCGCCCGCCGTGCAGATGCACGACGGTCGGCACAGGCAGGGTGTTACGGTGCGACACGGTGACCGGCCGGCCGCGACGCGACTCGATCGTCGGCCCCGGGAAGGTGCCCTCATACGTCCACAACGGCGTCTTCACCCCGGGCAGGATCTCCGCACTCGCCTCACGCTGGGTGATCTCGTAACGGTCGACGCCACCCGAGGTGCTGACCGGCCTCAGCACGGCGGGAATCGGCAACGGCACCCGGAAGGGCGCCGGCAGCGGCACGGCGCTGCGCAGCTCGGCACCGGTGACCGGCGGCCGCCGGGCCAGCGCGGCCGAGACCGACAGCCCGCCGGCCGCCACCACCCCGAGCGCCCCGCCGATGCCCAGCACCCGCCGCCTGCTCACACCACCGCCCTCACGCACCCTCGGCCCCCTCACGCAGGACAGGCCGCCGCCACACATCGATGAACTGCACCACGACCGCGACGACGGTCATCACCCCCAACGGCAGGTGCAACCACAGCGCGCCGTCCAACCCGGCGAAGTACTGCACCGTCTCGGCCGCCACCACCGCCATCGCGGTGAGGAACGGCCAGACCTGACGCAACCGGACCCAGACCGCGACCGCGACGACCGCCTGCAGGTACCCGATGGAGGTGACGGCGTCGGCGCCGACCGCATGCAGGCTCAGCGCGCCGTAGTCACCGGTCAGATACATCCCGGCGAACACCGGCTGGCCCGCGATCGCCACCACGTGCGCGCTGACGACGGCCCGCAGCATCCATCCCGTCAGAGCCGTCCGGGGCGAGGCCACGGTGAGCATGTGAATCCCTCCTCACTCCGTTCCCGATCCGTGAACGACCCCGACGATATGGCTCACAAGTTATCTTGTCTAAGATCAATATTGCTATGCTGTTATGTCCCGGGAGTCATGATGGACCTGAACACGCTCAAGCAGTTCATGGTGGTCGCACGGCTGGAACACCTCAGCCGGGCAGCCGACGAACTCCACATCGCCCAGCCCTCACTGAGCCGCACCATCGCCCGCCTGGAGAGCGAACTGGGCACACCACTGTTCAACCGCAGCGGCCGGCTCCGACTCAACGACGCCGGCAAACTCTTCCGCGATCACGTCGAACGCTCCCTCGGCGAACTCGAAGCCGGACGACGCGCCGTCGCCGAGGCCGGCAACCAGGGCCCGGGCACCGTGAGACTGGCATCGGAGACCTTCCTCACCCTCACCGGCCCACTGGCGGCCTACAAACAAGCCCACCCCTCCATCGAGATCGAACTCCACTGGTCCCTGGCCGAAGACATGACCCGCCTCCTACGAGCCCAGGACGTCGACCTGTGCGTCGCCTCACAACCGATCCACGCCGAAGGCCTGAAATCGACACCCCTGTTCGACGAAGCGGTGGGAGTGGGCACACCACTCGACCACCCCCTCGCGGACCGCACATCGGTGAGCATCGACGAACTCGCCGACCAACCCTTCGTCACCGCCCGCGAAGGCCACTGGCTACGCCGCCTGCTTGATCGGCTCTTCGCCGCCAGAGACCTCACACCGAAGATCGTCTGCGAAGTCGACGAGCTCACCGCCATCGCCGGCCTGATCGGCGCGGGACTCGGCATCGGCCTCGTCCCAAGCTTCGCCCGCCACTTCGCCTTCGCCCGCCACAGCACCACACGCGCCCCGCTCACCTGGATCGCCGTCGACAACCCCGACTGCCGCCGCAGAGTCACCCTGTACTGGGGCGCCGACAGCCACCTGCCGACCGCCGCCCGCCTGATGCGCACCACGATCACCAACTGGGACTGGAACACCGACGGACCCCAAACGCAACGACCTCGAACAACTCCGGAGCCGGCACGGCAGCCGCAGGCCTGACATCCCGGGGCGCTGCGTCGTCGTACCGGTGAGAAGCCAAGACTCCACACCGGACGGAAAGGACGGGCAGCGATGCCTACGCAACACGAGATGGACCAGGCCGAGATCCGCCGGCAGATCGACAAGATAGTCGAAGGACTCCGGACCAAGGACCTCGAGGGCCTCAAGCTGCTTTACACACCCGACGTCGTCTCCTTCGACATCGAACCGCCACTGCAGCACGTAGGGACAGAGGCGAAACTGAAGAACTGGAACAACGTCTTCACGCTCTTCCAGGACGTGAACTACGAGGTCCGCGACCTGACCCTCACCGTGGGCGACGACGTGGCGTTCGGCCACTGCTTCGGCCGGCTGAGCGGCACACTGAAGAACAGGACGGCGACGGACGGCATGTGGGTCCGGGCCACTTTCTGCTTCCGGAAGATCGACGGCAACTGGCTGATCGGGCACGACCAGGTCTCCGTACCGCTCGACATACCGAGCGGCAAAGGAGTGACCGACCTGCAGCCCTGACGAGCCGCCCACGTCCGGGACGTCACGGGCGGCGCCACCCGTCGAGCCACCGACCCGGTTGCGCAGACCGGGGGAGCGGCGGCAGCTTGACCGCGCAGGCGGCATCGACGGCCGGCCCCGGCCCGCCTGCCCCTGTCTGGCACCACAGAACCCGACACACACTGTCACATATTGGACACATAGCGTCAAATGCCCCGACACGGTATCGCGGGGGAGTAGGCCAAGTCCGGCAGCAAGAGACAGCGGCAGAGGCAGGCCACCCCGCATACCCGAAACCACACCACGGAGCGGCCCCCGGCAACCGACCCCGACGCCCGCAAGCGCCCTGCGCCTACGCCGGCGGCACGCGCCCCGGCCACGGGAACGGCGACGACCGAGCGCGGCGATCCCGCCTCAGGGAACGCGGCCACACGGCCTCCAGCCCGAAAACAGTACGAATCGGACTTGCTGCGGGAAACTTGCAGATTGCTCCGGCTTACCGTGGAAGAACGGAACAGAGGAAGACGGACCGGATCCCGCCGGGCGCGGACCGGAAGATCATCGTTCCGCCGACCACGGATCGAAGATCATTTTTCTCGCCCCGTACGGCAGGCCCGCCCGCGGCGCCCACCGGACGGATCGCGCAAGACCGTACGCGGAAACCAGGGCGGCCCTATGGGAGAGGTCAACCGGATCAGTTCGGACGGGACGGGACAGTCCATCCCGGCCCCCCTATCGGCGCCCATCAATCTCATACCAGACAGAAGGTGAATTCTGTTTGGTATAAAAATGACCATATTCGAGGCATCGCCCACCGCCCCGCCTTAGGACAGAGCGGGATCGGTGTCGGTGTCGGGCGCCGGCGCGGATCCCACGCCGGGTGGCTCGCCGGGTGGTCCGCTGCTCTGCGGGGGCGGCTGGATCAGCTGGGCCCGGCCGGATCCGTCGCCCAGGGGGTCCTCCCTCCAGCCTTCGGGCCACAGGCGTCCGGCGGCGCAGGAGGTCTGGGCCGTGGCCTCCCACAGGGCGGGTGCGTCTGCGAAGACGGCCTGCTGGAAGGAGACTCCGCCTGCGAAGGCGGCCTGCCGGAAGACGGCCTCGCCGTTGAAGGCGGCCGCGCCGAAGGACGCCTGCGCGTTGAAGGAGGCGGCCCGGAAGACCGCCCAGTCGGCGAATTCGGCCTGGCCGAACAGCGCTGCCTCGCCGAAGGTCGCGCCGGTGAAGTCCGCGCGGAGGGCGAAGACGGTTGCGCGGAAGGTCGCTGTGCCGTTGAACAGGGTCTTTTCGAATCCCGCTCTGTGGTTGGCCTCGCGTGGATCCGCGCCGCGGGTGAAGACGGCCGCGGTGAACGTCGCCTCTCCGTCGAAGGTGGCGCCGTCGAAGCGGGTGAGTCCTTCGAGGGTGGCGCCGTCGAAGGTCGCCCGGCGTATCCGGCACCGGCTGAGGTCGAGGTCGAGCAGATGCGCGCCGGTGAGGTCGAGGTCGATGCCGGGCCAGAAGGTGCCGGGCGGCAGCGGCTCGTCCCTGCTCCAGCGCAGGTGTTCGGCGAGTATCCGCTGGGCGGTGGCGCGGACCTGGAGTTCCTGGGGGTCGGCGGGGGGTGTGGCCGCCTCCCCGTGGCCGGCGGGGTCCGGGGTCCCGGTTGGAGTCCCGGACGGGGTGGCGGGCATGCGGAGGTAGGCGCAGATCACATCGGTGATCGTCTGGCGGTGCCCGGGGGTGTCGTGGGCGAGGCGTCCGAGGGCGTGCAGGCCGGCCAGCCGTACGGCGGCCTTGTCGTGCCCGAGCTGGTCGCCGGCCTTGGTGTAGAGCTCGGTGAGGCGTTTTTCGGCGGCGTCGTACTCCTGGTGGGCCTGGGCGCGCTCCCCCAGCCACTGGCGGCGCGCTCCGAGCAGCAGCGCCACCAGTCCTGCGGCTCCGGCGCCCACGGTCAGGCCGGTCTTCACCGCCTCCGCCCGCAGCTCCACGCGTCTGGCGGCCTGTGGCGCGCTGTCGGCCAGCGACAGCAGGGCGGCTGTGGTGGCCCAGATGGACACGGTGATGAGCACGGCGCCGATGAGGACCCACCACCACGGCAGGACGCGCAGCCGCGTGTGGTCGGCCGGGCCGGGGCGTTTCAGGATGAGGCCGGTGCCCAGGGCCGCGAGCACCACGGCCGTCAGGCCCAGCACGCCGGGCAGCGGCACGTAGGCCGTCAGGTCGGGGGCGGCCGCCTGCCGGGTCAGGAGCGCGGCGCCGCCGGCGGCCGCTCCTCCGATCAGTGAGATCGCGCCCGTCGTGTGTCTGGGTCTGCTCCCCCGCTGCTTCATGGTGGCAACTTCAACGTATCGGCCGCGGATCGTCCACCGTGGCCGGCGCGTCCGCTCCGCCGCGGCTCGGTTCTCTGCCTGGGGGCGGGGCCGGCGTGGTGTCGGCCGGCCGGGGTCGAGCGTTCGGGCGGCAGGGGGTGGCAGGGGGGTGCGGCCGGTCTTCGGGACGGGAGAGGGTGACCTGGCCGACTGTCTGTGGGGCGGCGGCGGTGCCGGGCCCGTCGATGTCGGATGCTCCGGGCCCGTCGATGTCGGATGCTCCGGGCGCGGTGGGAGTGCCTTCGTCAGGCCGAGTGGTTGCTGCCCCTGCCGGGGTGAGGCGTCCGCGCCGCCCGTCCGGACGCCGGCCGGCGGGGTGCGGCGTTCATGGGGTGGCCTCCAGGGCCAGCAGGACTTTCTTGGCGTCGGTGCCGCCGACGTACTGGCCGAGGGTGCCGTCGCTGCGTACGACGCGGTGGCAGGGGACGATGACCGGCAGGGGGTTGGTGGCGCAGGCGGTTCCGACGGCGCGTACGGCTTTCGGGCTGCCCGCGGCGGCGGCCACGGCTGCGTAGCTGGCGGTCGCGCCGTAGCCGATCTCGCTCAGGTGCGTCAGGACGGTACGGCGGAAGCCATGGGCCAGGCACAGGTCCAGCGGCAGGTCGAACAGGTTGCGCCGGCCGGTGAAGTACTCCTCGATCTGCCGGGTGGCGTTCTCCAGGCGGGCGGGGGCGCGCAGCAGGCGGGGGCTGAGGCTGCCGGCCAGCTGCTGCAGGACCTTGTCGTGGTCCTCGCGGGCGTAGGCGACGCGGACCAGGCCGCGTTCGGTGGCGGCCAGCAGCAGCGGCCCGACGGGGGTGTCGAGGGTGCGGTAGGCGACGTCGAGGATCCCGGCGCGTTCGGCGGCCGCGGCCAGGCGGGCGTGCAGGCGCTCCTGGGTGGCCTGGTCGGTCTCGGTCAGGCGGGCCAGCAGCTCGCCGTCGCCGGCCGGCGTCGCGGGTGTGGTCGTCATCGGTCCTCTCCTTCGAGGTAGCTCTTGCGTAGTTTGGCGATGCCGTCGGCGGCCGCTCGCCTGGCGGCCTGCGGGCTGCCGCCCAGGACGTGGGCGACTTCGGCGTACGGCAGGCCGGCCAGGTAGTGGTAGGCGATGGTCTGGCGCTGTTTGAGCGGCAGGGCGTGCAGGGCCTTCCACAGCTCCGGCTCCCCCTCGCCGGGCACGCCGTCCTTGGCGGGTGTCTCCGGCAGGTGCTCGGTGGGGACGGCCCGTCGCTTCTCGGCGCGGAGCTGGTCGATGGCTTTGCGGTGGGCGATGGTGACCAGCCACGCTTCGATGTTGCTGTCGGCCCGCAGGGTGGGGTATGCCTGCATCGCCGACAGGAACGTCTCCGACCAGGCGTCTTCGGCGGCGGTGGTGGGGCCCAGGACGGCGCGGCACACGCGTAGCACGGCCGGCCCGTGCTCGGCCACGATCGTTTCGAAGGGATGCTGTCTCACGTTGGGTAAACGTCGCGGGCGGGTCGGATGTGAGGTGGTGGTGTCAAAAGAGTTGTCCTTGTCGCCAGGGTGCGGGGCGTTCGAGGTCGAGCAGGAACTGTTTGCGGGCCAGGCCGCCGGAGAATCCGGTGAGGTTGCCGTCGGCGCCGATGACGCGGTGGCAGGGCACCACGACGGCGATGGGGTTGGCGCCGTTGGCGGCGCCCACGGCGCGGACCGCCTCGGGGCTGCCGATCTCGGCGGCGAGTTCGGCGTAGGTGACGGTGTGTCCGTAGGGGATGGTGGTGAGCGCCTGCCAGATGCGGCGCTGGAAGTGGCTGCCGGTCAGGTGGGTGCGGAGGGTGAAGGTCTTGCGCTGTCCGGCGAAGTACTGGGTGAGCTGTTCGGTGGCCTCCTCGAAGCCGGAGATGACTTTCGGGCCGAAGGTGGCGGGGTCGGGCATGTGGCGGTGGTCTTGCATGTAGGTGCCGCTGAGGACGCCGTCGGTGGCGACGAGGGTGAGGGTCCCCATCGGTGAGTCGATCGTCGTGTGTGTTCTCATGGCGCTGTCCTGCCGGTGCTGGTGTCGGTGTCGGTGGTCCGGGCGGTTTTGGTGCTCTCGGTGTTCTCGCCGGTCCGGGCCGGGTGGGTGCGGGGAACGGCCGGCCCGTTGCGGCGGGCGTCCGGCCGGTGGCGTCTGCTCATATCTGGTCAACGCGTGGGGGCGGATGAATGTGAGGTCGCCGCGGGGCTCCGGCCCTTCCACGGCTCACGGCTCCGTCCTCTTGCCCTGGCCCCCTGTCTCCGCGTCTCCGCCGTTCCGGCTCCCGGGACACAGGGCATAGGGCGAGGGCTACCGGGGCCTTGCACGGCCCGGGGGTGGCCATGGCCCGGCCCGCGCCGCGTGACCCAGCCCAGCCCAGCACGGCACGGCGCGGGGCGGATTGGGGTGCCGACGCGCCGGGGGCGACGGGCTCGCCGAGATTGTCGGTGCGGCATCCTACGATGGGCCGACTCGTGGAGGGATGCTGCCGATGCTGGATTCGCTGATAGTGCCGCTGCTGGTCACCACCGATCTGCCGCCGGATGCGGATCTGGCCGAGTTCGGGTCCCTGCTGGCTGACACGGTGCGGACGCTCGGGGATGGTGAGGCGTCCTATTCGGGCTTCCTGCACGGCGGGGTGTTCTGGCTGGATCGGCCGGGCCCGCCGGCGCATGACGGCGGGTCGGCCGTGTCGATGGCAGAGGAGCTGCGCTTCGCGGCGCTGATCGGTTACCTGTCGATCTCGGGGGTGCGGCACTCGCCCAAGGAGGTGGTCGCCGGCGTGCGCGAGGTGATCACCGAGGCGGTCGCCGGCCGCTACGGCGACCTGGGCAGTCCCCCGGCGGTGATGGCGATCAGGACCGAGGACGTGCGTGAACGCACTCCCCCGTCGGCGCTGCCGGTCAGGACCGCTGACGCCGTCGCCGAGCTGGTCGCGGTCGCCCGCCCCTACATGTAGCCGCCGGGTGCCGGGTACCCGGGTGACGGCACCGTGCCGTCCGGGTGGGCTGCTTCCCCGTCCCCCAGTCCGGCAGGGCCGCCGCGGGCGGACGGCTGTGCGGGCGCAGCGCCCCGGAGAGGCGGTCTCAGGGGTGGCCGCGCCTGGGGGCGTGCCGGGGTTCAGGCCTGGATGGACTCGACGAAGCGCCGGGCTTCGGACTCGCTCATGCCGGTCTCGCCCCGTACCAGCAGGACGGCCTGCTCGCCGCGGCCGTCGGCGCTGAGCAGGCGCACCCGGGTGGCCAGGTCGGCGCCGGGACCGGGTGGCAGCGGCGGGGCTGCGCCGTAGCGGGGCTGGGGCGGCCGGGGCGCCCGGCCGGCGCGCAGGTCGTCGACGTATCGCTTGGCGTCTTTGAGGTCGAGGCCGGTCTGCTCGCGGACGAGTTTGACCGCGGCGATGGGTTTGCCGGCGTCGATCAGCTCGCCGGCCTGCTGTTGGAGCTGCGGGGCGCTGAGCTGTTGCCGCGTTTGCGCGGTGGGGGGTCGCCCGCGCGTGGAGAGCCGTATCAGCGTGGTGATCAGTAAGGCGGCCAGGGCTGCCATGACCACCAGCAGCACCAGCAGCTCCACGGGTCCGAGATTCGGCATGGGGTGATCCTACGGTCGCGGCAAGCGGATCGGGCCCGCTCGGTCTCCCTGGATGCGTGGGAGTCCGCCGGAACCATGCCTTCCGTGATCGCCCTTGAGAGGGGTGAGGTTTCCGAGAAGGGTGAGACTTCCGTATAGGCGCTGCGGGGGCGGTCATGTGTGATCGTCTGCGTAGGGGTGGGGTGTGGTCTGGGTGCGGTTTTCCCGCGGGTGGGCGGGGGTGAGGCCGGGCAGGTTGCGGGCAGGCGGTGAGGGCCCGCTCCCCCGGCACGTCATGGGCCCCGGGGCGGGTGTTGTCGGTGCCGGCCGCTACGGTCGGCACGACGACTCGGCGCGTTGGAGGAGAAGGGTGTCGTTGAGACCATGCGGCCAGTGGATCTGAATCGCCTCACCGTGCAGGAGTCGGCCGATCGTTATGTGGAGCTGATCCGCGCCAAGACGCTGACGGGTGCGCTGTCGGCGGCGACGGCGGAGGTCTACGCGCGGGATGTGGCCACGTTCGTACGGCTGGCGGGTGAGGGGCAGGTCCTTGATGATCTGACCGGCGAGGACGTGGACGCGATTTTGCTGGCCTTCGCCCGTAAGCCCGACGGCCGGCGGGCCGAGCCGGGTGCCGGGCTGCAGTCGGCCTCCTCGCAGGCGCGCTTCCGGCGGTCGGTGTCGGCGCTGTTCAAGCATGCGATGCTGGCGGGCTGGGTGCAGGTCAATCCGATGGCGCTGGCGACGATCACGGCCCGGGAGCGTGGGGGGTTGCGTCCGGAGCGGCGGGCGCTGACGCGTGAGCAGGCCCAGGGGCTGATCGGCGCGGCCCGTGATCTCAGCGCCGGTGACGGCCGGGCGGTTGACGGCCGGGTGGTGCCGCGGGGGCAGGCGCCCGCCACCGAGGAGCCGGCCGTTGAGGGGCCGCCTATCACTGAGGGGCCGGCCGCCGACGGCCGGAGCCGTCGGCGTGACCAGCGCACCGAGTTGCGGGATGCGCTGATCGTGCTGCTGCTGTCGACGATGGGGCCGCGCGTCTCGGAGCTGGTGCGGGCGAATGTGGAGGATTTCTACACCAACGACGGGGTGCGTTACTGGCGGATCTTCGGCAAGGGCGGCAAGACGCGTGATGTGCCGCTGCCCGATGACGTCGCGCAGGTGCTGGAGGTCTACCTGGCGCGGGGCCGGGCCGAGTCGCCGGACAAGGCGCTGCTGCTGTCGTGGCGGGGCAAGCGCCTGGCGCGGGGGGACGTGCAGGCGGTGATCGACCGGGTGCAGCGGCTGGTGGATCCCGACCGGCGGCGTTCGGTGACCCCGCACGGCCTGCGCCACACCACCGCCACCCATCTGCTGGCCGACGCGGTGGACATGGACGCCGTACGCCGGGTGCTGGGCCACAGCGACCTGGCGACGCTGGGCCGTTACCGTGACGAGCTGCCCGGTGAGCTGGAGGTGGCGATGCGGTCGCATCCGCTGCTGCGGAGGCCCTCGGGCGGCCGGTGAGGTGGCCGGTGAGGCGGCCGCGCGGGTGAGGCCGTGCGGCCGCGGGCCTCGCCCGCGGCGCGGCCCTCTCCAGCGCGCTGGTCATCCCGGCCGGGGTGCGGGACGCCCGTCACGGATGTAGGCCAGTTCACCGCCGTCCGGGGGCCGCTCAGGCGGCGTGTTCGGCGGCGGCCACCTCGGCCAGGACGTCCAGGGAGATGCCCAGGGCGTGGGCGAGTGCGGCGATGGTGAAGAAGGCCGGGGTCGGCACCCGGCCGGTCTCGATCTTGCGGAGGGTCTCGGCCGACAGTCCCGCGGCGGCGGCCACCTCGGCCATGCTGCGGGGGCCGCGTGCCTGGCGCAGGATCGCGCCCAGGCGGTGGCCGCGTTCGTGGTCGAGCTGGGTCAGTGGAGGTCGCACCATGCCGACCACCCTAGCAACCGCGATAACAATACCGGTATATGTATTGGGCAACCGGGAGTGCGGCACATGGTGGAGACCAGGTCCGCGGCCGAGGTGGACGCGATGCGCGAGGCGGACCGGGGGGTGGCCCGCGCGCTGGAGGCGGTGCGCGGGCACGGGGCGCCGGGGGGCAGCCTGCTGGAGCCGGACGAGGTCGCCCGGACGGTGATCGCCCAGGCGAGTGCCCGGTCGGCGTTCCTGCGCCACAAGCCCGCCTTCGCGCCGACGCCGTTCCCCGCGGTGATCTGCGCCTCGGTCAACGAGGTGATCGTGCACGGCGTCCCTGACGGCTACCGGCCGCGCGCCGGGGACCTGCTGAGCGTCGACTGCGGCGCCTACCTGGACGGTTGGGCGGCAGACTCGGCGATCAGCTCCGTCGTCGGGCGGGTACGGCACGCCGCCAAGGGTGGTCATGACCCGCCGCCTCCGTCCGAGGGCCCCCGCCTCGGGTGAGCCGGCGCGCCGGCTCACCCGAGGCGGGTTGACCCTCCCGTAACGGGAGGGTTCATGCTGGGTCAGGGTCACCCCGGCAGGAGACGACAGCGAAGGGGCGCCGTGGACTCCATGGACTACTCGGTCGGGCAGGTGGCCCGGCTCGCCGGGGTGAGCGTGCGCACGCTGCACCACTACGACGACATCGGTTTGATGCCGCCCGGGCGGCGCACCGCCGCCGGCTACCGCCGCTACAGCCAGGCGGACCTGCAGCGGCTGCAGCACGTGCTGTTCTACCGTGAGCTCGGCTTCCCCCTGGAGGAGATCGCCGTCATCCTCGGCGAATCCGGCGCCGACACACTGACGCATCTGCGGCGCCAGCACGAGCTGCTCACCCGGCGCATCGGCCGGCTGCGGGCGATGGCCGCGGCCGTGGAACACGCCATGGAGGCGCACAGCATGGACATCTCGTTGACCCCCGAGGAACGCTTCACCGTTTTCGGGGATTTCGTCCCGGAAAAGTATGACGCTGAGGCGCGTGAGCGCTGGGGCGGCACCGAGCCCTACACGCAGTCGCGGCGGCGCATGGCCGCGATGACCAAGGACGACTGGACGCGTTTCAAGGCCGAGGCCGCCCAGACGGTGGCGGAATTCGCCGAGGCCCTCGCCGTCGGCCTGCCGGCCGACGGCGAGCGGGCGATGGAGCTGGCCGAACGGCACCGGGCGCACATCACCCGCTGGTGCTACGACTGCTCCTACGACATCCACCGCGGCCTGGCCGACATGTATGTGGCCGACCCCCGCTTCGCGGCCGGCTACGAGCAGGTGGCGGCCGGGCTGAGCGCCTACATCCGCCAGGCCGTCCACGCCAACGCCGACCGCGCCCGGAGCTGACCCCCCTCCCCTGCCCCGCCCGTGCCATGGCACGGGCGGGGCAGGACGCTCACCCCTCCGGCCGGCGGTGATCGCCGGCACCGGCGGCGGGACCTGTCCCCCCTCCCCCTAAGCTGGGGGCGTTCCCGACCTGAGGAGAGGTGTCCGCTGTGCCGACCGCACTGCGTCTGTTCCGTTATGTGGCGATCGCCGAGGCGTGTTCGTGGGCGGGGTTGCTCGTCGGCATGTTCTTCAAATACATCGTGGACTCGGGCGACCTCGGGGTGAAGATCTTCGGCCCGATCCACGGCGCGCTGTTCGTGCTGTACGTCGCCGGGGTGCTGGCCGCCGCCCGCGAGGCCCGCTGGAGTGCCGGCACGGTCGTGCTGGGCCTGGCGTGCGCGGTGCCCCCGTTCACCTCGCTGTGGTTCGAGCGGCGCATGCTGGCCGCCGCCCGCGAGCCGGTCGCCGCCTAAAGCCCCCCCTCACCCCCCTCACCGCCTTCCAGTACGGCACGCGTCACCGCCCGGCACCGCCGCGGGCACATCAGCAGATCGGTGGAGCCGCCGAACTGGTCGACCGAACCGGTCGGCGGCAGCGCCCGCACCCACGGGTCGGCGACCGAGGCGGTGAGCGCGTCGGCGAACCGCTGGGCGTCGATGACCTCGAACGGCCGCCGGTGATAGGCCCGCGTCGTGGTCTCCAGGATCTCGCCCAGGCCCAGCCGGTTGTGCATCTGGGCCACCCGCTCATAAGCGCGGCCCAGATGCCGCTGCCGGCTCCGCCAGTCCCCGGCGCCCAGCGCACCCGACAGCGCGTCACCGAGCTCGGCCGTACCCGGCAGGCGGGCGAAGGCGCTGCCGAGCCATTTGCCGTACGGCGGGTAGCGGCGGCGCATCAGCAGCACCAGCCGCATCAGGTCATCGGCCAGGCCCGCGGTCAGCACGGCCGAACCGAGATCGTCACCGACCTCCCCGCACCGGCCGGGGAAGGCCTCCCGCTGGGCCAGGCGCCGCCACTGACAGGCCAGCACATACCGCCACAGGTCACCGGGATACCAGCGCAGCGCGGCACGGGCGCCTTCCAGCACCTCCAACCCGTCGTGGAAGACCTCCCCGCAGGTGACCTCCGCCAGCCGCTGCCAGGGCGTGGCCAGCCAGTCCAGCGCCCCGACCCCCTCCAGCGGATCGAACCCCAGCCGCCCGCGCAGCCAGGCGGCGGCGCCGGTGACCTCCACGCCGTGCCCGGCGCCGAAGGCGGTGGGATAGCCGCCGAAGAGCGGCGGCAGCGCCGCGGTGACCGACTCCCGCACCGGCCCGACGACCTCGGGGGCCACGAACAGCACCACCCGCGGCCCCCAGTCATGGTCGGTGGAGCGCTCGGTGTCGAACGCCAGCACCTCCGAGCCGGGCCCGACCAACGCCGCACTGTGGGGAACGTCGGCGACCAACGGCCGCACGACCTGCGCATAGAAGGTACGCGAAAGCTCCAGACCAGGCACAAAACTGGACATCATTCCGTCCACTTTGCCGGGCGTGACCGCCCGACGCACCAGGTTTTCCCCCCCGCTCCCCCACCCCGCGGAAACCGCCGCCCCCGCGCTCCGGCTCACCCTCCCAACGTCGCCGCCGCCACCGTCCGGCCCCGCAACCCCAGCCCCTCGTACAGGCCGATCGCCGCCCGGTTGTCACTGTCGACCATCAACGCCACCCGCCCGTGCTCGGCCGCCAGCGCGGCGAAGACGAACCCGCACACCTGCCGGCCGTACCCTCGGCCGCGATGGGCGGCGGCGGTGGCCACCCCGGCGACGAACCCCACCTCAGGACAGGACCAGGCATCAGCCGCCGCGGCCACCAACGCCCCGCCGTCGGCGCGCAGCCCCGCCCAGCGGCGGACCCCCGCCAGCCCCGGCACCGCCCACGACGACGGCGACGCCTCCGCCAGCAGCGCGCCCACCTCCGCATCGGCGTCCCGCAGCCACCCCGCCGGCCCCGCCGCGGCCCGCGCAGCCGCCACCGGGCCGGCGTCCATCCACTCGAACGACCACATCTGCCCCACCCAGGGCAGCCGCTCCGACAGCTCCGCCACCAGCGCCCGCTCCCCCAGCAGCCGATACGACGGCCCCAGCTCCGGCAGCGCCAGCCGCAGCACGGCGGCCACCTCGCCCGCCCCGCCGCGCACCGTCAGACGGTCACGCCGGTTCAGATCCGGGCTCGCCACCGCCACGGCCTCCCCCAGCGCCCACGCCCGCACCCCGCCGCGCATGCCCTGCGCCGCCCACACCACCAGCGTGTCGTCATCGCAGGCCGCCGCCACCTCGGCGGCGGCCCTCAGCTCCACAGCGTTCAGAGGATCGCCCCAGGGGTGTAAGCGGCCGCCGCCGGATAACGGGCGGTGATCTCCCCGATCCGCGCCACCACCGACTCCACCTGCTCGGCCGCCGCCCCGGTGAAGGCGATCCGCTGCTCCAGCAGCCCGGCCAGCCCCGCGGCGTCCAGCGGGAAACGCTCATCGGCCGCCAGCCGGTCCAGCAGCTCGTTACCGGCGCCCCGCTCACGCATCGCCAGCGCCGAAGCGACCGCGTGCTCCTTGATCAGCTCATGGGCGCTCTCCCGGCCCACCCCCGCCCGCACCGCGGCCATCAGCATCTTCGTCGTCGCCAGGAACGGCAGATACCGGTCCAGCTCGGCGGCGATGACCGCCGGGAACGCCCCGAACTCCGAAAGCACCGTCAACATCGTCTCCACCAGCCCGTCGAAGGCGAAGAACGCATCCGGCAGCGCCACCCGCCGCACCACCGAGCAGGACACATCCCCCTCGTTCCACTGGTCACCCGCCAGCTCACCGGTCATGGAGGCATACCCGCGCAAGACCACCGTCAGGCCGTTGACCCGTTCACACGAACGGGTGTTCATCTTGTGCGGCATCGCCGAAGAGCCGACCTGACCCTCGGCGAAACCCTCGGTGACCAGCTCGTGCCCGGCCATCAACCGGACCGTCTTGGCCAGCGAGGAAGGGGCCGCGGCCAGCTGCACCAGCGCCGTGACCACCTCGTAGTCCAGCGAACGAGGATAGACCTGTCCCACACTGGTCAGCCGGTGCGCGAACCCCAGATGCGCCGCCACCCGGTCCTCCAGCTCCGCCAGCCTGCCCCGGTCACCGCCCAGCAGATCCAGCATGTCCTGAGCGGTGCCTACCGGGCCCTTCACACCCCGCAGCGGATAACGGCCGATCAACTCCTCCAACCGGGCGAAAGCCACCAGCAGCTCATCGGCCGCCGACGCGAAACGCTTGCCCAGCGTGGTCGACTGCGCCGCCACATTGTGCGAACGCCCCGCCATCACCGTGCCCGAATGCTCGGCCGCCAGCGCCCCCAGCCGCGCCAGCAACGCCACACACCGATCCCGCACCACCAGCAGGCTGTCGCGGATCTGCAGCTGCTCGACATTCTCCGTCAGATCACGCGAGGTCATCCCCTTGTGCACGTGCTCATGCCCGGCCAGGGCGTTGAACTCCTCGATACGGGCCTTCACATCATGACGGGTCACCCGCTCCCGCTCGGCGATGGAGGCCAGATCCACCTGCTCGACGACCTTCTCGTAGTCGGCCACCGCCTGAGCGGGCACCGACACCCCGAGCTCCGCCTGCGCGGCCAGCACCGCCAGCCACAGGCGGCGCTCGGCCACCACCTTGTACTCAGGAGACCACAGACGGGCCAGCTCCGCCGAGGCGTAGCGGGCGGCCAGGACATTGGGGATACGCGGCTTGGCACTCACGTTGCGTCAGTCTATTGCCGCCCCGCCACCACGCCCCGCACAGGGTCACCCCCACCCACCCGACACCACCCCGCCCCGAACCGGAAAAGCCGGTCGCCGCGCGGCGCAAAGACCACCACGCGGCGACCGGCACACCCCTTCACCGGCGCCCGGCAGAGCCCGCTACCGCGTCGCGGTCAGCTCACCGGCGTCGTAGACCTTCACCTCGGCCCCGTGCCTGCCCCCCGCCGAACGCCGGCCGAACCGCTCCTTGGTCCGCTCCACCATCACATACAGCGTCGGCACCAGCACCAGCGTCAGCAGCGTCGACGACAGCAGACCACCGATCACCACGATCGCAAGCGGCTGGGAGATGAACCCGCCCGACCCCGTCAGACCCAGCGCCATCGGGATCAACGCGAAGATCGTCGCCACCGCGGTCATCAGGATCGGCCGCAGACGCCGCCGGCCGCCCTCCATCACCGCCTCCACCACGCCCAGCCCCTGCTGCCGGTACTGGTTGATCAGGTCGATCAGCACGATGGCGTTGGTCACCACGATGCCGATCAGCATCAACATGCCGATCAGCGCCGGGACACCCATCGGAGTGCCCGTGGCCAGCAGCAGACCGATCGCACCCGTCGCCGCGAACGGCACCGACACCAGCAGCACCAACGGCTGCACGAAACTCCGGAACGTCGCCACCATGATCATGAAGACGATCGCGATGGCCGCCAGCATCGCCAGCCCCAGCTGACCGAACGCCTCCGCCTGGTCGGCGCTGACACCGCCGATGGTGAAGCTCGCCCCCGCCGGCAACGCCAGAGCCTCCAGCTTCGCCGTCAGAGCCGACGTCACACTGCCCAGGTCGCTGCCGGTGGCCGTACCCGAGACCGTCGCGCTGCGCTCACCGTCGATCCGCGTCACCTGCGTCGGACCCTCGACCTTGGCCACCTTCGCCACATCCGCCAGCTCGACCTCCCCAGCCGCGCTGGGCAGCTTCAGAGCACCGATCGCCTTCACATCCTGCGGCGCCTCACCGGTCCGCACGATCAGATCACTGGCCCGCCCGTCCACGGTCACCTGGCCCAGCGGCGCACCGCGGAAGCGCTGCGCCACCAACTGACCGATCTGCGTCTCGGTCAGCCCCTTGGCCGCGGCCTTCCTGCGATCCACCCGGACCTCGACACGCTCAGCGCTGGCCTCCAGGTTTGAGGAGACATCCCGCAGTCCGCCCAGGGCGGCCATCGCACCGCGCACCGCCTCGGCGGCGCTGCGCAGCGTCGCATCGTCCGGAGCCTGCACGATCACCTGAAGCTGGTTGGTCGAACCACCCCCCGGACCCCCCTGGGCGCCGCCCACAGTGATCTCACCGGCATCCGCCAGCCCCTTGAGCCGATCACGCAGCTCCCCCTCCAGCACAGCGGTGTCGACCCCCTCGGCCACCGTCACCGAATAAGAGGCCCGATCACCGCCACCCCCACTGGCCGCCCCCATGAACCCGCCACCGGAGCCCACGTTGACCTGGTAATCCTCCACCTCCTCGAAAGACGACAGCACCTCCTCCACCTTCTTGGCCGCCGCGTCCGTGGTCGCCAGATCCGTACCGGCCGGCATCCGCTGACTGATGGAGACCGTGTTCTGACCCGAGGAGTCCAGGAAGTTGGTCTCCAACCGCCCGGCCAGCCCCATCGTCCCCACGAAGACCACAACACCGACCAGGACCGTGACCAGCCGCCGCCGCGTCGCGAACCGCAGAACCGGCAGATAAGCCCGCTGCAACGGACTACGCAGCTCCTTGGCCTCGGCCTCCTCACGCACCACACGCGCCTGCTCCGCACCGAGCACCGGCGCCTTCAAGAACCAGTAGGCCAGCACCGGGATCACCGTCAACGACACCAGCAACGACGCCAGCAGCGCCACCGTCACCGTGATCGCGAACGGCGCGAACAGCTGCCCCACCATGCCGCCGACCACCGCGATCGGCAGGAACACCGCCACCGTCGTCAGCGTCGAGGCCGTCACCGCCCCGCTCACCTCACGCACACCCGCCACAACGGCGTCACGCTTGGCCTCGCCGTACCCCAGATGCCGCTTGATGTTCTCCAACACCACGATCGAGTCGTCCACCACCCGGCCCACCGCGATCGTCAGCGCCCCCAGCGTCAGCATGTTGAGGGAGTAATCCCCCAGCCACAGCGCCATCAACGCGATCACCACCGACAGCGGGATCGACACCGCCGTCACCAGCGTCGAACGCACCGACAACAAGAAGACCAAAATGACCAGCACCGCGAAGGCC
Source organism: Streptosporangium brasiliense (assembly GCF_030811595.1). NCBI lineage: Bacteria > Bacillati > Actinomycetota > Actinomycetes > Streptosporangiales > Streptosporangiaceae > Streptosporangium > Streptosporangium brasiliense. The sequence continues at coordinate 6,458,310 of NZ_JAUSRB010000002.1, read as the reverse complement.
AGCCCCAGCAGTCCCTCGGTCGTCAGATCCTCGATCGAACGCTCCACATACGGCGCCTGGTCGAAGACCACCGTCACCTCGGAGGAATCACCGATCGCCCGCACGATCTCCGGCAACTTCTCCCGCACCGCATGAGAGATCGCCACCGCGTTGCCGTCAGGCGTCATCGTCACCGAGACCCCGAGGCTCGGCTCACCATTGGTACGCGTCAACGAAGTACGCTGCGCAGGCGACCGCTCGACATCGGCCACCTCCCCCAGCTTCACCGGCTGCGGCGCCGCCGGACGCCGCACCTGCTGCGGCACCCGCGCCGCACCCTGACCCGGCGCCTGACGCCCCTGCTGAAGCTGCTGAAGCTGCGCCTGCTGCGGCACCTGCGCCTGCACCGGAGCCGCAGGCACCAGATAGAGATTGCGCAGATCCTCCACCGAGGCGATCCGCCGGCCCACCTGAACCGTCAGCGACGCCTTGTCCTCCACCAGACTCCCCGCCGGGACCGGCTGACCGTTGCCCCGCAGCGCATCGGTCACCGCCGTCGGCGCCAACCCCCGCGCCGCCAGCTTCTTGGCATCCGGAGTGACCACCACGGTCTCCTCCCGCGTACCGGTCACCGTGGCCTCACGGACACCCTCGATGCCCTGCAGCTCCGGCACCATGATCCGCTCAAGCCGATCAGCCATCGCCCGCTCGTCACCGCCGGCCTCCACCGCCAGCACCAGCACCGGGATGTCATCGGTCCCGCCCGCCAGCACCTGCGGATCCACCCCGTCCGGCAGCTGGGCGCCGATCCGCGACACCGCCTGCTGCATCTCCCCGACCGCCGCGTCGATGTCGGTGCCGTACTCGAACGCCACCTGAACCTGCGACACCCCCTCAGCCGAGGTGGACGTCACCTCCGTGACACCCTCCACCCCCTGGAAGCTGTTCTCGATCGGCTCGGTGACCTGCTCCTCCACGATCTCAGGGGAGGCACCCGGATAAGCGGCGACCACGAACGCGCCGGGGAAGGAGAGCGAGGGCAGCAACTGCTGTTTCAGCGACGGGATCGCGAAGGCGCCGAACGCGCTCAACACGACCGCGATCATTATGACGAGGCTGCGGTTGGCAAGGCTCAACCTGGCCAAGGCGGTCATGGGGGCGGACTCCTAAAGGGGACGTCACAATAAGTTTTGCCCACACTAACACTTCGCATTGCACGAATATTTAACGACCTCTAGCAATCCTGATAACCTTCTCAGGAAGCGAGAGGTGAGTGTGAACGACGAACGCGACCAGCTGATCCACCGGATCGGCGCAATCCAACGCGACCTGGGACGACTCCTCGCCCAGCACCGCCCCCCCTCACCCCTGTTCGACTCCAACCTCACCATGCGCCAACTCAAGGTCGTCATGATCCTGTCCTTCCAGGACTCCGCCTCCGGCCAGGACCTCGCCCACCACCTCGGCGTCGGCCTCGGCACCGTCACCGGCATCGTCGATCGCCTCATCGGCCACGGCCTCGTCACCCGCCGCGAGGACCCCAACGACCGCCGCATCCGCCGCGTCGAACTCACCCCCGCCGGCCACGCCCTCACCGAACAGCTCGCCGACGCCGGCCTCGCCGACTTCCGCCGCCTCCTCCAACTCCTCGACACCCCCACCCTCCACGACCTGTCCACCGTCATGGACAAGATCCAGGCTGCCGCCCTCACCCTCACCAGCAACCAAGACCACCTGAAAACAGGATGACCAAGCCCACCTGACCGAACGACCCCCTGAGCCGACCACCCCCAGGGACACCCGTGAGCGACACACCCACCCAGCAGGCCACCAACGCCCGCCGAGCCGTGTCCTACTTCTTCACCCTCCTCGGCACCGCCTCCGGCGCCTGGGCCGCCCGCATCCCCGCCGTCAAACACGACCTCGGCCTCAGCGACGGACAACTCAGCTACGGCCTCCTGGCCATCGCCGCCGGCCTCGTCATCGGCATGCGCTTCGCCGGACGCCTCACCGACCGCCTCGGCAGCGCCCGCCTCCTCACCCCCGCCGCCGTCGCCACCTCCCTCGCCCTCATCCCCCCCGGCTACGCCCCCACCCTCCCCCTCCTCATCACCGCCCTGTTCCTGTACGGCCTCATCAACGCCTCCCTCGACGTCGCCATGAACGCCCACGGCGTCGAAGTCGAACGCGCCTACCGCCGCCCCATCATGTCTTCCTTCCACGGCATGTACAGCGTCGGCGGCCTCATCGGCGCAGGCATCGGCGGACTGTTCGCCTGGCTCGACCTCAGCGCCGGCACCACCCTGGCCGCCACCGGCATCCCCCTCGCCCTCATCTCCCTCTACGCCCGACGCCACCTCCTGCCCACCCCCCACCCCACCACCCGACCCACCACACCCCCCACCCGCGCCCGCTGGTCAGGCTGGATCGTCCTCATGGGCGTCGTCGCCTTCGCCGGACTCGTCGGCGAAGGCGCAGCCGTCGACTGGACCGCCGTCTACCTCTTCGAAGACCTCCACGCCCCCCAAGGCATCGCCGCCCTCGGCTTCGCCGTCTTCTCCACCGCCATGACCGTCGGCCGCTTCGCCGGAGACCGCCTCGCCCTCCACCTCGGCCCCGTCCGCCTGGTCCGCTACTCCGGCCTCATCGCCGCCCTCGGCCTGGCCACCGCCCTGCTCATCGGCCAGATCCCCGTCGCCATCACCGGCTTCGCCCTGTTCGGCCTCGGCCTGGCCACCATCGTCCCCCAGGTCTTCTCCGCCGCCGGAAACCACGACCCCGCCCGCGCGGGAGAGGCCATCGCCCAGGTCGCCACCGTCGGCTACGCCGGACTCGTCGCCGGGCCCGCCATCATCGGCGGCGCCGCCGAGATCATCGGCCTGCCCGGCGCCCTGGCCATCCCCACCCTGCTGGCCGCCTTCATGGCCGCCTCGGCCGGTGCCCTGCGCCCCCGCACCCGCACCCTCTCCTGAGAAGGCCCGGCGGGCGCGGCCGTACGGCCCCTCACCCACCCGCCGGGCCGGACCCACCCCGCTCCCCTCAGGCCCGCGAAAGCTCCTGTTTTTCGGGGATTGAGTCTTTAGTCCGCTGTAAATGATCTTGAAACCGGCCGAGCGCCTTTACAATGTAGATCAATAATTCTGGAGTCGGAGAGGCGTTAACCGCGAGGGAAAGAACCTGCCACGCTATGGTGAAGGGCATGAGTGATCAGGCGCAGTCACGGACCCCCGGACCCGATGAGCTCAGGGCGAGGCTGTACGGCACCTTCGTCTCGGCCGTGCGCATCGCCACCCCCGGCCAGATCGCCGAGGCCGGCCGGGCGGTCGAGGAGATCCGCAGACACGACCCCTCGCTCGTTTCCCGCATGGAGCAGTTCTGGCACGGCGACGAGGACCCGGCACGGGCCAGCGCGTGAACGGCAAGATCTTCGACCATTCCGCGCTGCTGCAATACTCGGCCGCTCCCGAGGTCTACCGGCGGACGCTGCTGAACGTCGCCACGCGCGACGGTGCCACCCTGGCGGTCCCCGCCTCGGCCTACCAGGTGACCATCGCCCTGCGCCCGGCGGCCCAGCAGACACTCTTCGACCTGGTGACCTCCCCCGGGATCGCGCTCCACGCGCTCAGCGACAGGGTCGACCTCGAGAACGCCGCCTACCTGGTGGCCCCCCACCCCGAGCTGCGCCGCGACGTGTGCGCCGCGCACTGCTGCCTGATCGCCGTGCAGACCGGGTGGCCGATCGTCACCGCCGAACCCCACCTGTACGTGCCGCTGGGGCTCGCCGCCGAGAAGATGCCGTAGCCGGGGCCGGCCGGACCACAGGGGAAGAGCGCCCCCGGTAAGGCCCTCCCCCACCGCGGCCCCGGGCCCGCGGGCGCCGGCCCGGCCCGCCTCCGAGACGGAGAACGTACGCTGGGTCCCGTTCCTGCATCTCATCGCCGGCGCAGATGAGATTGCTCCCTACGTCATCGGGTGAGCTCCTCTGCGGCTGCGGATTCGGATTCGGCTGTGGGAGCCGGCCGGTTCTTCATGGTCAGGGCCAGGAGGACTGCGCCGGCGGTGAATACGGCTGCGACGGTGAAGGCCGCGGTGACTCCCTCGGTGAGGACCTGGTGGGCCGGTCCACGCGAAGCGCGCGTGGCTGCGCCGAACACCGTGACGAGGATGGCCAGCCCCAGCGCACCACCGATCTGCTGCATGACATTGAGCAGGCCCGAGGCGGCACCGGCATCCTCGGCCCGGATCCCGGAGGACAACACGGTGGTGGCTCCTACCAGCAAGGTGCCCATGCCAAGACCGGCGATCATCATGGGGCCGAGCAGCGCCGTGGCGTAGTCGGTCCGGGGCGTCAGCTGCGTCATCCACAGCAGAGCCAGGCTGATCGCCCCTGCGCCGACGGCAATCAGCGTCTTGGCACCCAGGCGCGGCAGCAGCCGGGCCGCTACACCGGAAGAGGCCAGGATCACGAGGGCCAGCGGCACGAAGGCGAATCCCGCCTGCAGCGGGCTGTACCCGCGGACCTGCTGCAGGAACTGGGTGAGAAAGAAGAACATGCCGTTGCCCGCGGCCAGAACGAACAGCAGCACGACGTAGCCACCGGCGCGGTTGCGGTCAGCGAACAGCCGCAGCGGGACGATCGGCTGCCGGGCACGGGACTCGACGGCCACGAACAGGACCAGCAGGACGGCGGCCACGCCGAGCGCGCCGAGCGTGACCACGTCGCCAAAGCCCTGCTCAGCGGCGCGGATGAAGCCGTAGACGAGCGCGGTCATGCCAAGCGTCGAGGTCAGCGAACCGGCCAGATCGAAGCGGCCCGGGTGGCGGTCGGTCTCGGTGATGAACAGCGGGGCCAGGATCAGCAGGACGATGCCGATCGGCACGTTGATGAACAGCACCCACCGCCAGGAGATCCAGTCGGTGAGCATGCCGCCGGCGATGAGGCCGATCGCGGCGCCGGAACCGGAGACTGCCGCGTATGCCCCCAGTGCCCGCGCCCTGCGCGCAGGGTCCGGAAAGCCTACGGTGATGAGGGCGAGCACGGTCGGCGCGGCAATGGCGGCGCCGATCCCCTGACCGGCACGGGCCGCCAGCAGCATCCCAGCCGATGTGGCCAGCCCTCCGGCCAGTGAGGCGACGGTGAAGATGACCACCCCGCCGATGAGCGCCCGCCGTTGGCCGACGATGTCGCCCACGCGACCGCCGAGCAGCAGCAGACCTCCGAAGGCCAGCATGTAGGCATTGAGCACCCAGGACAGGCCGGCCGCAGAGAAGCCGAGGTCGTGCTGGATGTCGGGGAGGGCGATGTTCACCACGTTGGTGTCCAGGATGAACATCGTCTGACAGATCAGCACGATGGCGAGCACCAAGCCGGGGTGGCGCTGCTGTCGGGCGGCACCGGCGGGCCCGGATCCCGCTCTCGCCACGTGCGTGCTGTGCTCGGTCATGGCACTCCTCAGAATGGTACCCAAATAAACGAGGAACCTCCTCGCTTTCGGTGAGCTAAGATATGAGGAGCTTCCTCGTTTTGGCAAATGTGTGGAGGGTTTCCGTGGTGGATCGATCAACGCAGGCCCGGCCCGTAGGGCGCAAAGATGCGCGACGCAATTACGAGCGGCTCTTGACGACCGCCCGGACGGCTTTCGCCGAGCACGGCGTTGGCGCCTCCTTGAACGACATCGCGCGCACCGCCGGCGTCGGCAACGTGACCCTCTACCGGCACTTCCCGACCCGCCAGGCACTACTGGAGGCATTGCTGGGCGAAAGCCTGCGCGGCCTGCAAGCCCGCTCAGACGAGCTGCTCGCCTCCCCCTCCCCGCGCCAGGCCCTGGCCACCTGGATGACGGCCGCGGTCGAGCACGCCATGGCCTATCGCGGCCTGGTCGACGCCCTCGTCGACAGCCTCGCCGACCCCACATCCGAACTCCACGCCACCTGCCAAGCCGTCAAGGCCGCCGGGGCGCAACTACTGGCCAGAGCCCAGCACACAGGGACGATCCGACCCGATATTGACGCTTCCGCCCTTTTTTCTCTGATCGCTTCAGTCGCCTGGGCGGCGGAGCGGACCCCCGCACATCGTGATCAGCTTCTGGCCGTCATGTTCGACGGGCTCCACCGCCGGGTGGATGAGCCGACCCAACCCTGCTGGTCCAATGAGGTGTGAACGGCGCAGCGAGCGAGCGGCGCCCATGCCCCGTTGCGGAACAGCCTTCGTTATCTGGCAAGGTAGCGGTCACCAGCGGGGTGTGAGCTGAGCGAGACCCGTCCCGCCCGGACGCGTCCGCCCTCAGGGTTGGCGCCGAACTCGATCACCTCGGTCAGCACCATCACGAGCCCCGAAGCCGTCGCGTACCACGAGGCCATCTCCGGCACCCGCCATATCGTCCGCAAGACCGAGGACGGCCTGGAGGCGGCCCGCCGCCGCGGCCGGGTCGGTGGCCGCCGACCCGTGGTCGGCGACGACGAACGCGCCGCGATCCTGGCCCGCCGCAAGCGCGGGGAATCCATCCGCACCATCGCCGCCGGCGTCAAGGTCTCCGTCGGCGTCGTCCACAGGCCCCCCGCGGACGCCCAGCTCGCCGCCACAGAGGGGGCAACCCCCGCTGACCAGCCCGACCACCCTGGAGAACGTCGTGCCGCTGCCCCGGATCCCGGCCGGCGACCCGCGCGCACCGGCTGTGTCGCACACCGATCGCTAGCGGGGCGCCCCGTCGTGCTCGCTTCTCTGGGCGAGGCGTTGGAGTTGCCCTTCGTGCACGTCGCTCACCCACTCCCAGCCAGGCTTGGCCGATGGGCCGACCCGTGAGTCGGCGGGGACTTGGCCGTTCCGCAACGCGAGTACGTACGCCCGATCCTGTTCGATCCGTGCCTGTATCTGGTCGGATCCGCCGACGGAACCGTGGCCCGGGACGACGACATCAACGCCGCCCGCCACGCCCTCCAGCAGCCGCAGGGCGGCGAGGTGGTCCTCGATCGGGTCAGCGGTGCCGTCCAGGTCGAGCATCGGGATCAAGACATCAGAAAGCATGTCGCCGGCGACGAGAACCCCGCGTTCCTCGATCAACAGCGCCGCATGGCCCGGGGCATGCGCTTGATGCTCGATGATCCGGACCCCGGGGCCGTCCCAAGGAATCTGCGCGGTTTCGGCGGGCAGGCCGGTGATGAGGCCGAGCAGGTCCAGCGGTACCTGCCCGGCGATTTCCGTCTCCAGCAGGTGGGCGGCGATGCGGGCCTTCGCACCTGCGTCCGACAGCTGATCTCGGACAGTGGCCGCGCAGCGCGCCGTACCGTAACGGGGCACCTCACCGAGCCGGGCGTGCCAGAGCAGGTGATCCCAGTCCGGATGCGTGGAAAACCCTGCCACAACGGGCTGACCCAACTCGCGAAGGTCGTTCGCGAGGCAGCCGATCTCGGAGCCGGTCACCCCGGGGTCGATGAGCAGCACACCGGCCCGGCCCAGCACCGCAACGGCGTTGCTCTGCACGAACTCGCTCTCGTGGACCCACACACCCTCCGCGACCTGCCTCAGCACGAGCTCGCCTCCTTTGCGTCCCGGATGGCGTAGCGATGCATCGTGACGCCCTGCTCGAACGATCGCTGCTCCAGCAGGTCGAGATCGATCGGCAGGTCGTAGTCGTCGAACAGCGGCCTGCCGAAGCCGAGGATCGCGGGATGGGTGAAGAGCAGCAACTCGTCAAGAAGCCCCGCCCGGAGCAGCTGCGTCGCGAGCGCCGCGCCGCCCACACTGGTGCTGCCGTCGGTCTCGGCCCGCAGGGCGGCGAGCTGCTCGATCGCGTCGTCTCCACCGATGATCCGGGTGTTGTGATCGGCGCTGCGGCGCGTGCGGGAGATGAGCACCTTGGGCTTGGCGGTCCAGATCTCGCCGTACTCACGCATGACATCCGGCAGCGACGCGTCCTCGCGCGCCCGTGGCCAGTATTCCTCCATGGCCTCGTAGTAGACCCGGCCGTGGACCATGAGGGCGAGCGCCTGCGTCTGCGCGTTGGCCTCGCGGTGCAGTTCCTTGCCGATGCGCAGCCACTCGCCGGCACCGTTGTCCCCCGGGACTTGCTCGATGCGCAGGTCGAGGGATACCTGCATCGAGTAGACGAAGCGGCCCATCAACTCCTCTTCCAAAAGTGATTGCATTCTGCAACCACTATATTGAGAGCAAAATACCTGTCAAGGAGGAATCGTGGAACCACGGTCCGGGTGTCCGATCAACGCCGCCGTCGAGGTGCTCGGAGATCGCTGGTCGTTGCTCGTGCTGCGCGACGTCATCTTCGGCGACCGCCGCCACTTTCGGGCGCTGCTCACCGGGTCGATCGAGGGCATCGCCTCGAACATCCTCGCCGACCGCCTCGTGCGGCTCGTCGAGGCCGGGATCCTCACCCGCGGCACCGCCGCGCGGGGGCAGCGCGCTCGCTACAGCCTCACTGAAGCCGGCATCCAGACTCTTCCGATCATCTACGCCCTCGGCAACTGGGGCCTCGACTGGCGCCCGGGCAGCGAGGAGCTCCGGAGCCGGCAGCAGCTCATGCGTGATGAGGGTCCGGCGTTCGTCGAGGAGCTCATGGACGAGCTTCGCGTCCGTCACCTCGGCGCCCCGCCGAAGCCGCACGACGGTCCAGGCCCGTTCGAGCGCCTCGACGCCGCCTACGCCGCGGCCGCCGAGCAAGAAAACGCCGATCAACGGTGACCGCAACGGCCCCCGCCCTGACCTTTGTCTTAACGTGACTGCCGTTCGGTTGCCGCTCAAGCCCCGCGTCCGCCGCCGCGGTCGATGAGTCAGGATGATCGGCATGTCTGATCGCGCACTGAGTTTCGGAGTGATGGCCGAAGCGTACGAACGGTTCCGGCCGGGGTATCCCGTGGAGCTTTTCGACATGGTGATGGCGTACGCGGCACAGCCGGTGCGGACTGCCCTCGAAATCGGCGCCGGGACCGGCAAAGCAACCCGCCTGTTCGCTCAACGAGGGGTCACGGTCACCGCGACCGAGCCCGATGGGGCCATGCTCGCCGAGCTGCGCAAGCACGTGCCGGCAGACGTCACAACCGTGCAAGCCGCGTTCGAGGACCTGCGACCGGGCGAGAGGTACGGGCTGGTCTATGCGGCAGCGGCGTTGCATTGGACCGACCCGCAGGATCGGTGGTCACGCATGGCCGCGCTACTTGAGCCGGGTGGCGTGTTCGCCTCGTTCGGCGGGCCGATCCAACTGGCTGACCCGGCTGTGCAGGAAGCTGTCCGCGCGGCGCGGTCGCCGTTCCTGGCGAGCGACGAGGTCCCCTCTCCCGACGGGACGCCTCCGGAGAACGACATGCAGTGGCCGGGGACGGAACTCCAGCGCTCGCGGTGGTTCACCGATGTCCAGCAGTCCGTGGTCGAGCGGCGCTTGACCCTGAGTGCCCGCGACTACATCGGCCATCTCTCGACCGTCTCGGCTTATCTCGTACTGCCGGCCTTGGAGCAGGAGCAGGTGTTCAGCCGGATCATGCAGGTCCTGCCTGAGACGGTCGAGCTTGCCGCCGACATCACCGTCCATGTCGCGCGCCGGCGCCACAAGCGGTAGCGGCTCGATGCCCGGATGCCCGCCGGCCTGGCTGGGGGCCGGCAAGAAACATGTCATGAGCCCCGAACGAGCGTGATCACGGAGGCAACGGCGTCGTGGACCGGCATTTCCCCGCCGGTCGTGATGCCCCTCCCCTCATGTGGCCGGCACTCAGCGCCTGGTCTCCTCGCGTATCCAGCTGAACCGTGACGACCTCGACGGAGCCCGCCCGTGATCCCGGAGAGCACCGGTTGAAGGTCGGCGCTTCAGCGCGGCTGGTCGGTGGAGTGTGTCTCCTCGGGCTGGGTGGCTGCCAGGCTGGCGAGGAGTGTGAGGCGGTCTTCGAAGGCGGTGCCCGGTTCGGCGGTGTAGATGGTGAGGTCGTACACCGTCCGGTTGGACACGGGCAGGTCGAGGGACTGGTAGGTCAGCTCCAGGCCGCCGACCTCTGGGTGCCATAGCCGCTTGGTGCCGTCGTGGCGGATGCGGACGTCGTGGGCGGCCCACCGGCCGCGGAACTCGGTGCTGAGTGTGGACAGTTCGCCGACGAGTTCGCGCAGGGCCCGGTCGTGGGGCTCGCGTCCGGCCTCGGCGCGCAGCAGTGCGGCAGTGGCGACGGCGGCCTCGTCCCAGTCGACGAAGAACTGCTTGGAGCCCGGGTCGAGGAAGATGTAGCGGGCGATGTTGGCACGGCCGTGCTGCGCGGTGGTGGGGCTGTCGAAGACCGGTGCGTGCAGGGCGCGGGCCAGCGCGTTGCCGGCGACGATGTCCTGGCGACCGTTGCGCACGAACGCCGAAGACATCGTCATGGAGTCCAACAGCCACTGGACACGGGGCGGGACCTGGACGTCCTTGCGCCGGGAGGGGGCGCGGCGGGTGGGCCGGGCGGCGCGGGCCAGGTCGAACAGGTAGGTGCGTTCGTCCTGGTCCAGTTGCAGTGCCTGAGCGACAGCCTCGAGCACCTCCTCGGACACGCCGCTGATGTGGCCCTTTTCCAGCCGGGTGTACCACTCGGTGCTCACTCCGGCCAGCACCGCGACCTCCTCGCGGCGCAGCCCGGGGACCCGGCGCCGACCGCTGGTGGGCAGCCCGACCTGCTCCGGTGCGAGCTTCGCGCGCCGGGTGGCGAGGAAGCCCCGGATCTGGTCGCGGTTGTCGGGTCGGCGGTCCATGCCCTCCACGGTAGCCGCAGGGTCTCCGCAGGTGGCAGCGGTAAGGGGGTTGAGCTTGTCCCCCCTGTGAACGCGCTCTGCCTCACGCGCGGCAGAACGGTTTTCCTGGGATCAGCACCTTGAACGCGATCCCGATACGGAGATGAATATGAGTACGCGCGGAGAAGTCGTCGAGCGGACCCTCAGCGCGGGTGATGCCGACGCGCTCGGCGAGCGCGGGCAGACGCCCGCGCGGCTCCCGCTGGTGGTCCATGTGCTGGCGTTGGGCACCTTCTTGATGCTCACGACCGAGTTCGTGGTCGCGGGCCTGCTGCCGGAGATCGCCGGTGACCTGCGGGTGAGCGTGCCCCAAGCGGGACTGTTGATCACGGTGTTCGCGGTCGGGATGATCATCGGTGCGCCCCTGATGGCGATGCTGACCTTGCGGATGCCCAGGCGGTTGACGCTGATACTGGCCTTGGGCGTGTTCGCGGCCGGGCACCTGGTCGTCGCGGTCGGCTCCGGCTTCGCACCGCTGCTGGCGGCACGGTCCGTGACGGCGCTGGCGACCGGGGCGTTCTGGGCGGTGGCCAATGTGGCCGCCAGCCGCGTCGCGGGTCCTGCCGCAAGCTCCCGCGCCCTGGGCCTGGTGGGTGCCGGAGGCATGCTCGCCAACGTCGTCGGGGTGCCGCTCGGCGCGTTCGCCGGGCAACTGGTGGGCTGGCGGGGCCCGTTCTGGGTGCTCGCGGTCCTGGCGATGGCGGCTGCCGGGCTGATCGCCCGCACCGTCCCGCACGACGGCGGCGAGCATCGGGCGGTGTCGGTGCGGGCGGAGGTGGCGGCTCTGCGCTCGGGGCGCCTGTGGCTGGTGCTGGCGGCCTGCGCGACCACGACCGGCGGGGTGCTGTCGGCCTACTCCTACATCGCGCCGCTGCTGACCGGCCAGGCCGGTATCGCGGCCGGGCTCGTGCCGCTGGTGCTCGTCGGCTTCGGCATCGGAGCCCTGGCGGGCTCGCTGGTCGGCGGCCGGCTCGGGGACGCCCGCCCGCACACCACGACGATCGCGGCGGCCGCAGGCGCCACGGTCCTGCTGCTGGCGCTGTGCCTGCTGTCGGGCCACGCCTGGGCCACAGTCGTTCTGGTCGCGCTGCTGGGGTTCTTCGGGCTCGGCGCCAACCCGGTGCTGATCTCCCTGTCGGTCCGCTCCGCCGGTCAGGCGCCCACCCTGGCGTCCGCCCTGAGCGTCTCGGCGTTCAATCTCGGCACCGCGGTCGGCACCTGGATCGCCGGGCGCGCCCTCGGCTCCTCCCTGGAGGCCACCGGCCCCGTCGTGGTCGGCACCGCCATCGCTGCGCTGACCCTGATCCCCACGATCACGATCGCCCTCGGAGCAAGTCCGAAGTCCGGTCAGTGGTCGTAGGCGATCGGTGACCGGGTGACGGGCCGGCCGGTGGCGCGGTTGCGGTAGGAGGGTCGCAGCAGGCGCACGCCGCGCTCGGCCAGGCAGGCGTCGAGTCCAGCGGAGATGTGGCCCTTGTCGGCCGTGATCAGCAGGCCGGGGTGCTGCCCCCTCCTCCGGTCCAGGGCTCTATGTGTGCAAGGTCGCGGCGGCGATGGCGGCGGGATCCCAGTAAAACGGCCGGCATTCGTGCATGCGCCCGTTCCGTACCCGGATCAGTTGCATGATCAGCGTATCGATCTCCTGACCAGTTGCCCGAGCACGGAACCGTACCCGGTTCCGTACCACCACCGTGTCCCCGTCGCCCCAGTGCTCCTGCTCCAGGAACTCCATGGATGTCCAGGTCCGGCTGAAAGCGGCCAGGAACCGCTCCAGCCCGTCTCGTCCTCGCCAGGTCCCCGTTCCCGTGAACGGCAAGCCGGGAGCCTGATACAGGACGACCTCAGGGTCCAGGTATGCGGCGACCTCGTCATAGCTGGCCTTGCCGAACCCGCCCGCGGCGATGTACGCGGCCTCAGCCCGGTAGAACTTCTCCATCACCGCCCAGGCGTCCTGTGATCGCTCCCCGGCAGGCGCGCCGTCAGTCTGCTTCTCGGTCACGTTCGCCATACTCATGGCCCCAGCCTCACAGACAGGTGAAGAACCGCGCTGGCGGTGATCGGACGTCCCAGTGAGCGGCATCGGCACACAGACCGCCTACTTCCTGCTTCGCGGCTCGGCACGGTTTCGGGGCAGCCCGAAGGAGTCCGGACTTGCTCGTCCAGACCTACCACCGGCCACGCTGGTCAGGTACCGCCCAACCCTTGGCCGTCAGCCAACGCTCAAGCTGCCCGTCCGCCACCAGAACCGAGGCCATGTCAGTGGCGGGGCTGGTCGGTGATCCAGCGGGCGGCGAGCAGGCCGGAGGCGGCGGTGAGCAGGGCGGCGGCGATGACGGTGGCCTCCAGGCCGAAGGCGTCGGCCAAGATGCCGGCGATCAGGGCGCCGGCGGCATAGCCGATGTCGCGCCAGAACCGGTAGGCGCCCAGCGCGCCTGCGCGCCAGGCGGGGTGGGCGTGGTCGGAGACCGAGGCGATCAGCGCCGGGTAGACCATGGCGGTGCCCAGGCCGAGCGCGGCGGCGGAGGCGATCCCGGCCAGCAGGGGGCGCTCCAGCAGCGCCAGGGCCAGGACGAACCCGGCGGCCTGCACCAGCATGCCGTACACGATGAGGGGTTTGCGGCCGATGCGGTCGGCCAGATGGCCGGTGGGGATCTGCCCGATGCCCCACAGGATCGGATACAGACCCTTGATCAGGCCGACGGCGGCCAGACCGAGGCCGTGGTCGGTGAACAGCAGCGGGAACACCCCCCAGGTCAGGCCGTCGTTGAGGTTGTTGACCAGCCCGGCCTGGCTGGCACCGCGCAGCGAACGCTCCCGCCAGGAGGTGCGGGCGAAGGTGTGAGCCAGGCCGATGTTCTCGCCGTCGGGCAGCGGCGTGGGGTGCTGGGCGAGTTCGAGGGCGACGTGGGCGGCGGTGTCGCGCACGACCAACGACAGCGCCAGGCCGGCGGCGACGAAGACCACGCCGATGAGCTCAGGAGTCGGGCGCAGCCCGTAGACGGTGGCCAGATAGCCGGTCAGCAGCGCGGTGACGCCGACCGCGGTGTAGCCGGCGGCCTCATTGAGCCCGGTCGCCAGCCCGCGGCGGGCCGGGCCGACCAGGTCGATCTTCATGTTGACGGTCATCGACCAGGCCAGGCCCTGGTTGAGGCCCAGCAGCAGGTTCGCCGCGACGATCCACCACCACGAGGGCCCCCACGCCAGCATGAACGGCACCGGCGTGCCGATCAGCCACCCGGCGACCAGGAGCCGCTTGCGGGTGAAACGCGCGGTCAGCGCGCCCGCGGCGAGATTGGTCAGCGCTTTGGTCAGGCCGAAGGCGATGATGAAGGAGAACACCGCCAGGTCGCTGGTCAGGCCGAACACCTCGGTGCCGAGCAGCGGAACGGTGGTGCGCTCCAGTCCGACCAGGCCACCGACGCAGACGTTGACGACGACCAGCAGGGTGAACTGCAGCCAGTTCTCGGCCAGGCCGAGCCGCACCGGGGGCATGGTGGCGGTGCTCACCGGTCACCGCCGTCGGCGGCGGCCTCGAGCCGCATGCCGTGGGCGGCGGCGTACTCGGCCGGGCCGCCGGCAAGGACGCTCACGCCGGTGTGCCCGGCCCGTTCCAACAGGCTCGCGGCCGTCATGGCCCGCTCGCCGTGCCCGCAGGCCACCACCACGCCGGCCGGGGCATCGGCGGCATGGCCGGCGGGCTCGGCCAGATCGCCGAGTTCGAGGTGCAGGGCGCCGGGCACGTGCCCGGCGGCGTACTCGGCCTCCTGCCGCACGTCGAGGTAGGGACCGTCCGAAGCCTGGTCGGCGGTGACGAACGCCGTGGTGGCCGCCGAGCCGCCCGCCGTCCGCCAGGCGGGCATGCCGCCGGCCAAGTGACCGGCCAGCCGCTCGTAACCGATCTTGTACGCCTGCCAGACGACCTCCTCCGCATCCTGGCCGTCACCGACCACGAAGGCCAGAGGCGTGGTGTCGGGCAGCAGCCAGCCCAGCCAGGTGGCGAACTGCTCGCGCAGCGGGATGGAGATCGCGCCGGGGATGTGACCGGCGGCGAACGCGGCCGCGGGCCGCACGTCCACCACCTGGCCGCCGTCGGCGAGCAGCGCCTTGACCTGCCCAGCCTCCAGCGCGGGCAGCGGCGGCGTGCCGGCAAGGACGGTGGGACCGCGCCGGTTGCGCTCGCTCAGCCGGGCGAAGTAGGCGGGGTAGGAGCCCAGGCTCGCCACCAGCCGCCGCACGAAGGCCTCCTCGTCCGGCGCGGCCAGCAAGGGGTTGGTGCGCTTCTGGGCGGCGATGGTGGTGGTGCGTTCGGCGCCGGGCGGGGCCGAGCAGAACGAGCCCGCGCCATGGGTGGGCCACACCGCGGTCTCCTCCGGCAGCACGGCCAGCCGCCGCAGCGAGTGGTACTGGGCGCGGGCCAGTTCCTCGGTACGCTCGGCGCCAAGCAGGTCGGTGCGGGCGGCCGAATCCACGATCAGCGACCCACCGGTGAACACGCCCACTCCCCTGCCGCCGTCCAGCAGCAGGAACGACAGGTGCTCGTCGGTGTGCCCGGGCGTGGCCAGCGCGCGCAGGTGCAGCCCGCCCAGATCCACCTCATCGCCGTCGGCCAGGCCCCGGTGGGGGAAGGCGCGTCGCCCGGCGGCGGAGGCCAGCACGGTCGCGCCTGCATCGTGGGCGAGTTGCACGGCGCCGGACAGGAAGTCGGCGTGCAGGTGCGTGTCGGCCGCGTACGCGACGGTCAGGCGGCGCCGCCGGGCGGCGGCTCGCAGGGCGCGCAGGTCACGGCCGGCGTCCACGGCCAGGGCGCGGCCATCGCCCAGGTCGAGGAGGTAGGCGCTGTTGCCCAGCCCTTCGTCGACCAGCGGTATCAGATGGTCCTCGGCGAAGCCCATGACGGTCCTCCAAGATCCAAATAGGGAGGTGTGATGTGAGGGCGAGGGAATGTGTCATCACATCCACCATCATTTACAATAATCCATGGATTTATGGAGGATGTCATGACGGAGACCGCCCAACCACAGGCCAAGGCGCGGTTGTATGAGGCGTTCGCGGCCAGCGGCAAGGCTCTGGCCAGCGGAAAACGCCTGGAACTGCTCGACCTGCTCGCCCAGGGAGAACGCACCGTCGAGGCCCTGGCCAGGGCGGCGGGCCTGAACCTGACCACCGCCTCGGCCCATCTGCAGACGCTCAAGCAGGCCGGGTTCGTCGCCACCCGCCGCGACGGCGTGCGCATCTACTACCGGCTGGCCGGTGACGACGTCGCCCGCCTGTTCGCGCTGCTGCGCAAGGTCGCCGAGCACCACCAGGCCGCCGTCCCTCCGGCGCGTCAGGCCTACCTGGGCCAGGACAGCGCGACAGAGGTCACCCGCGAGCAGTTGCGCGAGCGATTGGCGGCCGGGGACGTGGTGGTGCTGGACGTGCGGCCGGTGGAGGAGTACCTGGCCGGCCACATTCCCGGCGCGGTGTCCATCCCCGTCACCGAACTGGCCGACCGGATCAACGAGTTGCCCGAGGACTGCGAGATCGTGGTGTACTGCCGCGGCGAGTACTGCGTCCTGGCCTACGACGCGGTCCGCCTGCTGACCGACCACGGTCGGCGCGCGATCCGCCTCAGCGACGGCATGCTCGAATGGCGCCTGGCCCAGATGCCCGTCGACGCCGGGCAACAGGCATGAGCGACGCGCCCGTGCCGCATCCCGGCCTGTCCGGCGGGCTCACGGGCGGGCCGGTCCACCTGGACCACAACGCCACCACACCCGTCGACCCGCGGGTCGGGTCCAGCCGAGATACGGGTAATACCGGCCATGGGTAGATCTCGAAGACGCCGACCTGGGCAGACGGCATCTCGCACGTACGGCCGAGCACCACGCTCCGACTTCCGGGATCAGCCGATCCCGGAAGTCGGCTCCAGGCTGGACTTCCGAGATTTCGCATCCCAGAACCTCAGACAGGCCCCAGCCGCTTCCGAGATCACGAACATGATCGGCTCATGGCCGCCTCCGGCCGCATCTCGGCCGGACCCGGGAAAGGCGTGCGCAGCCGGTCGCGGCGAGTTCAATCGTGCGGCGGGAGATGGCCGAGCTGATGGTCGGCGGCATTGAGCGCTTCGTCGATCAGGCGCCGCAGGTGCCCGTGGCGCAGGGCGTAGATCACGCGACGCCCTTCCTTGCGGGTGGTGACCAGGTCGGCCAGGCGCAGGCGGGCCAGGTGCTGGCTGACCGCCGGGCGGGCGAGGTCGCAGGCCGCGGTGAGCGTCGTCACGTCCGTCTCGCCTTCGGACAACCGCTGCAGCAGGGCCAGGCGGGTGCGGTCGGCCAGAAGGGACAGGATGTCGGCGGCCACCGCCAGGCGTTCGCCCTGGTTGCGCTCCTGCGAGTCATGCGCACCTGAGAGGTGCATGCGTGCGCTCATATGCACATAATGGAGGATGCGTGGTCCGTCGTCCAACCGACCCGCCCGACGCATCCCCCATCCGCACAAGTTGGAGCCGTCATGAGCGACCGGAGCACCCCACATGAGCCGCACCATCCTGACCACGCGTCGGGCGGTACCCATGGCCACGAGCATGAGCACGAGCATGGCCACGGCCACGGGCACGGCCATGGGCACGGGGAGACTGGTGGCGGCGGCAGGATCCGTGCGCTGCTCGCCCGCGCCGGGCACGCCTTCACCCCGCACAGCCACGACAGTGCGGACAAGACCGATGCGGCGCTGGAGTCCAGCAGCCGTGGCATGCGCGTCCTGGCCATCTCCTTTGCCGCGCTCATGGTCACCGGTGTGGTCCAAGCGGTCGTCGTCGCCCGCTCCGGGTCGGTGGCCCTGCTGGGCGACACCTTGCACAACTTCGCCGACGCGCTGACCGCCGTACCGCTCGCGATAGCGTTCTCGGTCGGCAGGCGGATGGCCACCCGCCGCTTCACCTACGGCTACGGCCGGGCGGAGGACCTGGCGGGCATCGTCATCGTCGTGCTGATCGCGGCCTCGGCAGCTCTGGCCGGGTACGAGGCGGTCAAGCGGCTGATCGATCCGCAGAACGTGGAGGCGCTCGCCTGGGTGGCCGGCGCCGGGTTCGTCGGTTTCCTGGGCAACGAACTCGTGGCCCGCTACCGCATCAAGGTCGGCAAGGAGATCGGCTCGGCGGCCCTGGTGGCCGACGGGCTGCACGCCCGCACCGACGGCTTCACCTCGCTGGCCGTGCTGCTCGGCGCCGGCGGCGCCGCGCTGGGTTTTCCCATCGCCGACCCGATCGTGGGCCTGCTCATCACCGTGGCCATCTGCCTGGTACTGCGTGACGCCGCGCGTGAGATCTACCACCGGCTGATGGACGCCGTCGACCCGGCGCTGGTCGAACAGGCCGAGCAGGTCCTCGCCACGGTGCCGGGCATCCGGCGGGTGGGCTCGGTACGGCTGCGCTGGATCGGCCACGCCCTGCGCGCCGAGGTGGACATCCAGGTGGACCACCAACTGTCCCTGGTCGAGGCGCACGCACTGGCCGTAGAGGCCGAGCACCGGCTCATCCACGAGGTGCCCAGACTGAAGGCCGCCACCGTGCACGCCGATCCCGACGGCCCGGCCGGGGCCGATCACCACGCTGTCTTGCTCGCTCATCGATAGTGGGCAGGGCTCACGACCCGCCACCCCCGGCTGCGTGGCGGGCGAGAAACACCGCCGGGTGGGCCCTCCGCTCCCGATCGTGTCCCCAGGCTCTGAGGCTGGCACCTGCTCACAACATGCGATTAGCCGCCAAGTAGTGCTGCGATAGACGGGTCCCGGTAGCCAACAGGACGGCGGCCACAGTCACGTAACTGTGGCCGGGATGAATGTGAGGAATGTCCGCAACGCCGCCGCATGGCGCGGAACGTGTGGCGTGGCCGTACAGCGAGCTCCCGGTCGGCGGTGATCCCCGCCTTCTCATGGTTGCGTATCTCATGGGCGTACAGGCTGTGCTCGCGCACCGGATCCATGGGGCGCACAACCACTACTTTGAAGGTATGTCCTTATCAGCAGCCAGAAATGCCGCAAAAGTTTACACTTTAAGTTCAACGATACAGTTTAAACAATGACGGCCTCGATCCGGGACGCCGCGCGTCCCTTCACCGGCGGTACCCTCACCGCGCTGCTGCCCCGCACCACCCGCCTGCTCGGCCTCGGCGAGCCCACTCACGGCGTCGAAGCCTTCCCCGAGCTGCGCAACGAGATCTTCCGCCACCTCGTCGAACACGAGGGCTACCGCTCGATCGCCATGGAGAGCGACTGCCTGGCGGCCCTGACTGCCGACGCGTACGTCACCGACGGCACCGGGACCCTCGACGACGCGATGAGGCACGGCTTCAGCCATGGCCTCGGCGCCTCACCCGCCAACCGCGAGCTCGTGCGTTGGATGCGCGCCTACAACGAGCAGCGTCCGCCGCAGGAGCGGCTCCACTTCCACGGTTTCGATGGCCCCCTGGAGATGACTGGCGCCGCCAGCCCTCGCCCGGCATTGACCGCACTGCACGATTACCTCTCCGCCCACCTCGACCTGGCCTGGAGCCGCGAGACCCTCGACGAGCTGTTCGGCCCCGACGAGCGTTGGACCAACCCGGCCGTCACCACGGATCCCACCCAGTCCGTCGGCCGCACCCCTGAGGCCAAGGAACTGCGCCTGGTCGTCGACGACCTGCGCACACTGCTCACCGCGCACACCCCTCACCTGACGGCCGCCACCTCCCCTGACGGCTGGTGGCGCGCTGACCTGTACGCCCGCACCGCTGCGGGGCTCCTGCGCTACCACGCCGGCATGGCCGACACGGCGCCCACCCGCGTCGGCACACTGATGTGCCTGCGCGATGCGATGATGGCCGACAACCTCGGCGCCATCGTGGGCCGCGAAGCCCGCCGCGGCCCCACCCTCGCCTTCGCACACAACCGCCACCTGCAGAAAGACAGGAGCCGCTGGCTGTTGCCCGAGGGCTGGGGCCCGCTGGCGGGCCGGACGCTGGAATGGTGGAGCGCCGGGGCAATCGTCGGCACCCGCCTCGGTGAGCAGTACGCCTTCGCGGCCACCACCTTCGGCACCCGCGGCTCCGACGTCCCCCAGCCCGACACCCTCGAAGGGCGACTGTCGGCCCTCCCTGACACCCGCGCCGTCATCGATCCCGTCCGCCTCGCCGCGGTCCTCGACCGGAAGCCAACGCCCCGCGTCCCGACCGACCACACCTACCTTCCCCTCGACCCGGCCACCACCGACCAGACCGACGCCATCATCTTCGTCAAGGAAATCTGAGCCGCCCTTTGGCCAGGGTGTCCACTCGCGGGCGTTCCGTTAGGGCCCCGGAACACCGAGCGATCAGGCTGGACGCCCAGGTCAAGGTGTTCCGTATACGGGTCCCGGTAGTAATCGCGGAAAATCCAACGGACATACCCCTGGCCTGCTCTGATGTGAGGGCGCCGCAGGACTGGTGCGCCGGTCGATGGGGCGGTGGGCCGGACCGGGCATGTCGCTGACCTCGCCCGGATGCCTCACGTCAACGCTGGTCGGCGAGATCCACCGGAACGGCCGCCGCGCGACTCGGGTGCGCTGTCCGGTACATCGGCGACCCAGCAGATCCGATGCGGGTCTTGGGCTTATGCGGGTCGGACCTCTCAGACGCAGGTGGGCTGCCCCGGATCGCGTCACTCCTCGCCGGAGAACCGCTCCCATGCGGACTGGCGGGTGATTCCGAGAGCTTCCCCGAGCCTGGCCCAGGTGACGCCGCGCCGACGCAGTTCCTGTGCCCATGAACGCAGGTCAGCCTCGGCCTGGTCGATGTGCGCGGCGACGCGCGGAATATGGCTCAGCATCTCCTCGTCGGTCAGCGACTCCCACATGGGCACGCGCGGTCCTGCGGTGCTTTCGGGGCTCCCGTCGATGATCGACGCGGATAGAGCCACGCACTCGTTGCAGATGTACACGCCGGGGCCGGCGACCAACTTGTCGACCTCGGTGGTCGGCTTGCCGCAGAAGGAACACCGAGCGAGTCCGGCCAGGGTGTCAGGCGTTGTCACAGCACACTCCCAGGTTGTCAGGGTGTCCCTGACAACCTAGATTGTCAGGGAAGCCCTGACAACTCGTGTGCACGTTGCACCGCCCTGAAACGCCTCGCTGACAACACCCCAGCAGCAGGGCGATGAAGAGTAAATCTCGGTCAGGTGGCGGCGTGGCCCCGGTGCGGCGGGTTGGACAGAACGACGGTGGGGCGCTCATCTTGCAAGCACGTCCTCGGCACCGCCCACCGGACGCCCGCGCACGACCGGTGGCGCATACCTGACAGTGTTTTCGCTCTGTCCGACCTGCCCGGTAACGATCACGTAGCGTCCGGCCGGATGCGGGCCGCGGGCGGCTGAAATGGAGGACATGCCGTTACTGCCGCGCCGTCCTTCCTCCCGAGTCGATGTGCCGGTCGTTGCGGCGGAGGTGGTTCCGCCGCGGTTGCGTACTCCCCGGCCGGCGGCGTGGTGGATCGTGCCGGTCACGTTGCTGGTGGGCGGTGTGGTCGGTGGGCTGGCCTGGCTGCTGCTGGGGGCCGGGTGGAGCGCGGCCGAGGCCACCGCCCGTCAGGGTGCGATCCAGACCGCGCTGGCGGCCGGTGCCGGGGTCGGCGCGGCGGTCACGCTGATGCCGGCCTTCCGCCGTCAGCGTCACCAGGAGCACGCCGCGCACGTCACCGCCTACCTCGCCGAGCGCAACGCCGCGCTGGCCGAGCAGGTGGCCGACAACACCAAGCACGACGCCACCGAGCGCCGGGTCACCGACCTGTACACCAAGGCCGCCGAGCAACTCGGCCACGGCAAGGCCGCCGTCCGCCTGGCCGGCTTGTACGCGCTGGAACGCCTGGCCCAGGACAACCCCGGCCACCGCCAGACCATCGTCAACGTCATCTGCGCCTACCTGCGCATGCCGTACACCCCACCCCCGAGACCCGATCCGGCCGCCGACCGGGCCGAGGCCCTGCGCGCCGCCCGGCGCCGCCACCACGCCCTACGCACCGCCGCCCGCGGACGCACCACACCCCCACCCGCCCCAGCCGGCACCGACACCGGCCAGGACACCGAAGGCGAACGCCAGGTCCGCCTCACCGCCCAACGCATCCTCACCGACCACCTGCGCGACGAACGCACCCTCGAGCAGCGCGAGAGCCAACCCGCCGACGCGCGATTCTGGCCCGGCATGCATGTCGACCTAGCCGGCGCCGCTCTCATCGACCTGAATTTCCTCTCCTGCCGCCTTACCCGCGTCGACTTCCACAGGGCGACCTTTATCGGGGTCACCTGGTTCGACGGGGCGACCTTCATCGGGCACGCCCGGTTCGACGAGGCGACCTTCACCGGGCACGCCTTGTTCCGCGAGGTGATCTTCACCGAGGACGCCTGGTTCTACGGGGTGACCTTCACCAAGAACGTCTGGTTCCGCGAGGCGACCTTCACCGGGAACGCCATGTTCGGCGGGACGACCTTCCACCAGGAGGCCTGGTTCGACCAGGCGACCTTCTACCAGGATGCTTGGTTCGACCAGGCGACCTTCGTTGGGAACGCAATGTTCGACGAAGCGATTGTCCGGCGTCCGGAGGCCGATCATTCCTGGCCGATGGGCTGGGCGGTCGTGGCGTGCCCCGACGGCAGGGGGCGGCTGGAGCGGGTGGCCAAGACGACAGTGGACCCGAGCCTGCCCGACGGTTCAACGCCTGCCTGATAGGGGTCCCCATAGCAAACGGCGGAAATCCAACGGCTTTAGGTCTGGCCTGCGGTTTCTCGCGTTTTCCGTTCCCGCCACGCCACCGGGCCGAGCTCGGCCCGGGGCTGGAACGCGGTGAGCGCCGGGCAGGCGAGCGTGCGGCGGCGTACCGTCACAACCAAGATCACGACCGGTAACGTCGGCGAAGGAGCCCGATGAGCGAGACGTCGTCGATCGAGTCGCGATGGACACGACGGCTGCGGCTGGCGGCCCAGACCGTTCTCGTCATCATGGGGTGGGGCTGGTGGTGATGCTGCCGTTCTCCAGCTGCCGGCGTGGGCCAACTCCCAGCGAGGGCTGGACCAGCCGGGGTTATCGCCCCGCGGACCAGCGCTCCCCCTCCCTGCCACACCGGCCTTCTGGGAGGGAATGCATCTGGACCTGACCGGCGCCCCCTCATCGACCTCGACCTGACCGGCGGCCATGTCACCGAGGCCGCCCGCATTCTCAAGATCGGCCGGTCCACCGCTCACGCGACCCTCGCGGGGCGCTGACCAGCACCCATATCGGTGCGCGGCCCGTTTCCGCCGTATTCCGGTGGCACCCCTGTAGAGCACATCGCTCCAGCTCTAGCTCGGCGGACGCAGGCGGGTGCGGTAGTCGCGGGGCGGCATGCCGTACTCCTGCCTGAAAGCCCGGCTGAAGTGGAACGGGCTGACGAAGCCGGCCGCCGCGGCGACCTGTCCGATGTCGAGGTCGGTCACCTCGAGCAGCCGGGCCGCGTGCCGGATCCTGGCCTCGCGTACAGCCCGCATCGGCGTGCGTCGGGTCTGTTCGGCGAATAGATGGGCCAGCCGGGAGGGCGACAGCGCGACGGAACGCGCCAGCGACGCGACCGAGTGCCGCGCGCCCGGCTCGGCGGCGATGAGCGCGAGCACCCGCTCCACCCTCGGGTCGCCGCCCTGCTCCGACCGGCGCGCGGAGGCGGTCGCCAGCACCAGCACCTCCTCGACCGCGCCCAGCACCAGTTCCCGCGCCGCCGCCGTCACGGCCACGGCGGGCCCGGCGCCCGGCTGAGGCGGCTCGTCGGAGCCCGGCGGGATCCAGCGGGTGTCCTGAAGCGCGCGGCCGAAGGCCCGGTCGATCCGAGCGTGAACGGTCGTGGGCACGCCCTCGACCAGATGGCACCCCGCCGCCAGTGTGTACGGCCCGAGCCAGGTCAGCCAGGACGGGCGCGGCTGGAAGTGCACCCACCAAAACCGCCACCGGTCGCCGCCAGGCGCCACGCGGTAGTGGTGCGCGGCATGGGAGCCCAGCACGACCAGGTCCCCAGGCCCGGCGGTGAACGAGGCCCCCGCCTGCTCGACGAGCCCGGCGCCCGTCTGGGTCCACATCAGCAGCCAGCTGGGCGATCCCGAGGCGCGGCGGGTGGCGTAGCCAGGCCCCCTGTCGTAGTGGCCCACGATCATCAGGTCGGCAGCAGGAACAGACAGGTCCTCAGCGGTCACGGGCATACCCTTCACCGGTCGTGCTTCCTACCGTGGAGGGTATGGGACTCCACGACTTCCACGATCAGGGCTACGTCCTCGTGCCCGCACTGCTCTCCCCCGCCGAGGTCGCCGAACTGCGGGAGGAGTTCATGGCCCTGCACGCCAGGGGCACCGTGCCGGGCCATTTCACGCCGACGCCGCAGGAGCCCGGCCGGCCGTACGATATTCTGCGCGACTATCCGCGGGTCATGCATCCGCACCAGATCAACGATGCGGCGTTGCGCTATCTGCTCGACAGCAGGATCGCGTCGATCCTGCGCGACCTGCTCGGCGAGGAGCCGATAGCAGCCCAGAGCATGTTCTACTTCAAGCCGCCCGGGGCGCGGGGCCAGGCGCTGCACCAGGACAACTTCTATCTGCGGGTCGAACCGGGCACCTGCGTGGCGGCGTGGATCGCGCTCGACCGGGTCGACCGGGCCAACGGCGGCCTGGAGGTGGTGCCCGGCACGCACAGGATGGACCTGTTCTGCCCGGAGGACGCCGACCTGGATGTCTCTTTCACCAGGGAATACGTCCCGCCGCCGCCGGGCCTGGAACGGGTGCCCGTCGATATGGACCCGGGTGACGTGCTGTTCTTCAACGGCAGCCTGGTGCACGGCTCGGAGCCCAACAGCACGGCCGACCGGTTCAGGCGCAGCTTCATCTGCCACTACGTGGGGCGCTCCGCCGAGCGGATCTCCGGCTTCTATTCCACGCTCACCATGTCGGGCGAGCCGGTCCGCCTCGAGCCCGCCACCGGTGGCGGCCCATGCGGGACGGAGGCTACGGGCCCGCACTGATGCTGCGTTCCTCATAGCAGGTAGACGAATTTGCGGCAAAGGCTCGGGGCTGTGGCGGTGGTCGTCCCCAGATTCAGGGGGCGTGGGTTGAGTTGCGCGGTGGCGAGGGTGACCGCGTGGGCGATCTCAATGGCGACGGTAAAGCCTGCCCGGCGAACGCTGCCTTGCGTAGCAGTCGCCACCAGCCTTTCACTGACGCCACTGGCCGTTCGGTTGCTGCTCAACCCCCGTGCACTGGTTCTGCCTGCTCTGACCGCCGATGCGATCGGGTGTGCTTGGTAACCCTTGGTAGTGGCCGCGATGACAGGCCTGTCATTGCGGCCACACTTTTGACACTGGCATCCCATCAACCCCTGACCGCAGTCCCGCCAGGCAACAGCCAGGACTACGACCCGGGACTCAACGCGGGCTCGCTCTCCTTCACTCCTGCCGCTGAGCTCCCCGCCAACCTCCGCCCCGAGTGACGGCCAGCCGCCGGGGCCTTCGCGGGTCCAGCCGGGATACTCGGAAGCACGGCTCGCGCCAGCCGTACGGCTCCCCTGTGAGGGGGTGCAGTTTTCTCGGCTCAGCGACTCGCCTCGGGGGCGGTGTTCCAGAGGCGTGCGAGGAACAAGGTGAGCGTGTCCGTGACGGAGTGGTCGAGCTCGCTCGGATGGTCGAGCGCCCAGGTGTCGAGGGCGTCGAAGACACCGGTGGTCGCCACGGTGATCAGTTCGGCGTTCGGGTACGGGTCGATCACGTTGATGTGCAGGCCGTTCGCGACGAGCCTGTGGATCCAGGAGCTGCCGTCGCCGCCGGGATGAGGCCGCCCGGCAAACACCGCCCGGTCATCGGGGTGGTCGCGCAGGTGCGCCATGAGCCGTGTGGTGCCTGCCGTCACCTGCCCCCACAGTTCATCCTCGGTCTCTACGTCGATCCAGGGACCGAGCGCGGCGAGCATTCGTTCGGCCGCGTCGGCGACTACGGCGCCGAAGAGGTCGTCCTTGCCGTCGAAGTAGTGGTAGGCGGAGGTCTTGGAGATGCCGGCTTCGGCGATGATCTGGTTGAACGACGCGGCGTTCTTGCCGTCGCGGGCGAAGTGGGCGCGAGCGACGGCGAGGATGGCGGCTCGTGTGCCGACCGGCAGTCGGTCGAAGCGAGGCAGCGGCATGGCTTTCCTAGAGGCTGTGCGTGAGCGGGGCGGCCGGTTGCCGGGTGGCAAGCGTGCGATTGGCGCGGACTGTCATGATCCAGTGTGCCGCCCACAGCGGGAGGGCGATTGCTCCGCCGACATACCCGGCCATCCCCGGGAAGAGCGACAGGATCTGGAACGCGCACCAGCCGTATCCGAGTGCCGCCCATCGCCGGATGAACCCGCTCGTCATCTGCTCGTCAGCGGCCAGCGAGGTGGAGACGGCGCGCACGATGAAGAAATCTTCGGTGAAGTTGTAGGGGATCGCGAACATCCACCAGACCGACGTGGGCGACGCGGTCCTGGCACCGGGCCGCACGAGCGTCATCGTCCGCTGGAGGGCTCGGCAGTACAGCGCAACGAGCCCGAAGAAAACGGCGACGGCGATCAGTCCGCCGGGCATTGCCCGCGCTTCGATCTCCCCCAGGATGCCGCGTCCCCACTCCGGTGCCCAGAGCGGATAGCTGAGGAGGATCGAAACCAGGATGGTGCCCGCAGGCTTGACGATGGCTCTCATATCTGGAGTGTACTGGCAGTACACACCAGTGGTTCACCTGTGATTGGGAATGGTCGGGAGCAGCGGAGGGGCGGGACCGCGGCTTTCCCGCAGCCAGAGATACCGACCGGAGAAAGTTGGGCGTCATGGGTTGCTCAGGGTGCTTGTCCGCCCTGTCTGCCCAGGTGACAGCCTGAAGGTATGAGGTGCTCGGACAGGAGCGGGGAATTGTCCGGCACGGAGCGAGAGCATCGTGAAGCGCTGCGACTTCGGGCAGCGGACATGTTCCCCGGAGGGATCAAGCGGTCCCTTGGCGTCCCGATCCTGGCGGCTCCCATTGCCGCCTCCAACTCCCTGACGGAATGGGACGACGAGCCCACCCCTTCCAGGTCGGCAGCCTCGCGGCGTGCGTCACCCTGTCCGCACGGGCCGCCTGGCGCACCGCAAGGGGGACCCGGAGAATTCCCTGTCGGGCGCGGTGACGCCGCAGCAAGAAGCCCGCTTAACGATGAGCCTCGGCGTGCCAAAATTCAGCTCGCCGCATGAAGCACACATGTCCCGACCTGCGGAAATTCATTTTTATACAAATATATGGCTGCCCACTTAGTGACACACACCCACCCTTTGAGTTCACATTTTCGGAGCTCTTTTTATCTACGATAACGATAATTCCCGGCAATGAAAATCAGGTGGGAGAAACGCTTTCCAGGCGAGGCGCGAATCCCCTACATGGCATCCGAAGCGTTCTACACGACCGCCGCCCAGGTCCTACCGACGCCGCTCATCGCCCTCTCGATCGAGATCGGGATGATCTTGCGCCCATACGCAGAAGCCGCCAAAGCGGCACAAGCAGCGGCACAGACATTTCGCGCCCAGATCAAGGAGGGCCTGCCTCCCGCCCTGACCCCCGAGCAACTGCGCAGCCTTGAGATCGTCGTGTCTGATCGAACAGCCCTGTGGCTGCGATGGGCCTTCCTGCTCGGGCTCGGCTTCCTCGCCGGTGAGACAGTCGCCCTACTCGCGGTCGCCTACCGCTGGTACAACCCCTGGACCTTCTACGTCACAGGCGCGTCCATCCTTCTCATGATCATCACAGCTGCCCTCATCCCCCTGCTGCGCCTGAGTCTTGACGTGTACCCGGTCGAGTAGACGCATCTTCCTACCCCTGCGTATTACCCTGCGGTCCCTACCCCTGCGTATAACCTGCGGATATTCAGCCCGCCCCCGCCCCCCAGCTCGGCGCCGCGATGGCCGCCCTCGGAATGTACGACGGCACCAACACCGCCGAGGAGCACGCCGAGGAGGCGGCCCGGCCCGGCGGGCCGGAACCGTATCGGATGCGGCAGGCGCCGGGTCCGGTTCGGATTCGAACAGCGCCAGTTGCTCGCTGAAAGGTTCGACATGGATGAGTTTGAGGCAGCGGAAGCGGCCCGGCGAACCGTTCCGTCCGGGACGGAACACGAGCGGGAAATTCCCGGCTTGAGCGGCCCTCGGCGGCGAGGTCCGCGGCGGGCGGCCTCGCGCTCCAGGTAGTCCAGGCCGTCCTGGTAGGCCGCGCCGAGATCGACCAGGACGCCGACGAGCGCGTTGTATGGTTAGGATACGACTGTATCCATTCAGAGGAGATGAGGTCACCATGCGTGCCTCCGACCGGCCGTCGGCCTTCACCAGCGACTCCGCCCGTGACAGATACTTCGCCGCCTATGGCCGAGTGCTCGGCGAACTGTGGCCGGCGCCGGCGGACGCCATCGACGTCGAGACCCGCGCCGGCAGTGTGCGGATCCACCGGGCCGGGCCCGCCGAAGGGGATCCGGTGATCCTCCTGGCCGGTGCCGGCGGGAACGCCCTGGCCTGGTACCGCTACATCGAGCCGCTGGCACGCATGCGTCCGGTCTTTGCCATCGACCCGCTCGGCGAGCCCGGCTGCTCGGTTCAGAGGCAGCCACTCGCGAACGGCGCCGAGGTCGGCGGCTGGCTCACCGACGTCCTGGCCGCGCTCGGCGCCGAGCGCGCACATATGGTGGGCTCCTCTTACGGCGGCTGGACCGTGATGGAACAGCAGCTCGGCGGGGGCGGCCGGGTCTCGGCGCTGACGCTGGTGGATCCGGTCGGCTTCGCGCCGTTGACCGGGCGGTTCTACCGGTGGGTCATCGTCGGCGGTATGGCCGCCCTGCTCCCCCGAGCGCTGCGACGCCGTATCGCCGACACCGTCGGCAACGGCACGCTGCGCGAGGATGTGCTGATGAAACTGATCGCGGCCAGCCGGTCCTTCCGCCGACGGCTGCCCATCCCGCCCGCCTACACCGACGAGCAGGTGCGTGAGCTGTCCGTGCCCGTGCAGGTGCTGCTGGGCGCCCGTAGCGCGCTGCACGACGCGCAGGCGGTGGCCGCACGGCTGGCCGAGATCGCACCGTCGTGGCGGGTGGAGATCGTGCCCGACGCCGGACACGCGCTGCCCGTCGAAGCTCCAGACCTGGTCATCGAGCGGATCCTCACCTTCCCCGGCCAAGTCCAGGCCGAGATTGCAACGCCGGAACACGACACGGACCGCGGCTAGGAAACCGGCATGCCCAAACAGGTGGACCATGATGAGCGGCGACGCCAGTTGACCGAGGCGCTGCTGCGCATCGCCGGCACCCGCGGCCTGCAGGCGGTGTCGATGCGTGAGATCGCCGCCGAGGCCGGAGTCTCACTGCGCGTCGTCCAGTACTACTTCACCGACAAGCAGGCCCTGCTCGACTCCGGTCTCAGCGAGCTGACCGCCCGCCTGGACCGCCGGGTCAAGCAGCGGGCCGCCGCCGCCACGGGCGGGCTGTCCACACGAAATGTCTTCGAAGCCGTCCTCGGCGCGATCCTGCCCACCGACGAGCAGAGCCGACTGGACTCACTCGCCTGGACCGCCTACTACACCGCCGCCCTCACCGACCCGGCACTCGCCGCGGCCGCGCTCACCCGACCCGACGCGCTGGAAGACTTTCTCACCACCCGGCTCACCGCCGCGCAGCAGGCCGGAGACCTCGCCTCCGACCGCGACCCGCGCACCGAGGTCGCCACACTTCTGGCCCTCGCCAACGGCCTGACCGCCAGCGTCCTGGGCCGACAGCGCAACCATGGAGCCGCCATCGCGATCATCGACTATCACCTCGACCGCCTCTTCGGACCGAAAAGCAGTCCAGATCGGGGTTCCGCGTAGTCACGGATCCGAATGGAGGGGCGCCGCCACCCCACAGGCCGAACCGAAAACGGGTGATCAGGCGGACACCTCCGCCACGCCGAACTGTTCAGACAGCGCAACTGCAGCGTGAGTCATCGAGGTTCAGTCTGACGTCCGGGCTGATCAAGACGGCGACCGTCCCGACCCGCAGAGCCCGGACAACCGCGAGCGCCGACCCGCCCCTCGATGTTCACTCCAGCTGAAGACATTCACTCCCATCCGCAAATTTTCAAATCACGCTCAAGGCCTTCCGTTCCGGCGCAGGTCAGCGGCCGGCAGCGCAGAAGGGTATCCAGCGGTCGGTCCCTGCCTGCCCTTCTTCGGCCATCCTCAACGGGCACCGGGGCCGGCCGCGGTTCGCCGCGCGAGCTCCCGCCGACGGGCTCATCCGGGGGCTGAGCAGCCGCCGGGCCGGTGGCCACCGCCTGGCCTTGCTCAGCCCGGCAGCGCAGGCCCTCCGCTCGGGCCGGCGTCACCAGGGAGAAAAGTAGCTCCGCTCAGAACCTTTACCGGCGTTTCGCAGTCAAAGCAGAGTATGCAGTCAAAGCAGAGCATGATGAAGACGATGATCGGGGCCTCGCTCCTCGCCGGCTCGCTGCTGGTCTCCGGCGCCACCGCGGCGGACGCCCAGACCAAGCCGACGCTGGGCCCCTACGGCTATGGCGCCGTCAAGTTCGGCATGACCGTCAAGCAGGCCAAGGCAACGGGGGACGTCGTCAAGAAGCTGCCGGGCAACGGCGGCTGCTCCGGCTGGGACCTGAAGAAGTTCCCGACCCCCAAGGACTCGGTCGGCATCTATATCTCGCCGAACGTGGGACTGGCCGCCATCTTCGCCGCGAAGGGCATGCAGACCCCGGAAGGCATCAAGATCGGCTCCACCGCCAAGCAGGTGAAGGCGGCCTACCCGCACATCAAGAAAGACGCCCACGGCTTTTATGTGATCACGGCCCCCGGCAACAAGAAGGCTCACTACACCTTCGGCATCACACACGGCAAGGTCACCGAGTACGGCATCGCACTCAACAAGCAGGACTGTTTCAACTAGTTCCGCATCAGGCAACGTTCGCCTCGTTGTGACGTGCCGTCCGGTTGCTGTACCGGGCGGCACGGGACGGTCAGAATGATCAGGCGGCTGAACGCGTGCGGGTCCGTGAGATCGGTGACGACGAGGGACAACGGTTGCTGCGGATCGCCCGCCGGGGTCCCGGGTCGGCGGTGACCTGGCGACGGGCCCAAATGGTGCTGCCATCCGCGCAGGGCATGAACATGGGCGAGATCGCCAAGGTGACGTTCACCAGCCCGGACCGGGTCCGCGATGTGCTCCACAACTTCAACGCGACGGCTTCGACTCGCTCTACCCGTAGTACAAGGGCAGGTGGCCAAAGACGTTCACGCTGCCTGCCAGTCACCCGCTCTCCGGCTGGAGGTGTATCAGCCGGCCAAGGGGGCGCCTTGCTGCTTGCTCAGTAAGATTCCGCGCGGTCCGAAGCCCGCCGAAGAGTAGAAGCGAACGGCCCCGTTGTTCGACGCGAAGATACCGGCATAGATGATCGAGACACCGTGTTCCGCGGCGGCTTGCTCGGCCGCCGTCAGCAAGGCTGACCCGACACCCTCGCCGCGATGCCCGTCCAGGACGACGGTATGGATCTCGGCCGCGCGGCATGGAGCCAGAATCTGATGGGCGGGGGGATCCGCAAGCAGGACCACCTCCACCATGCCCACCACCTCGCCCACCACCTCAGCAACCAAGATCAGCACCTTGGACTCGGTCGAAAGCACCTCCTCGAAGTGCCCGCGCACGTCCTCAACGTCGGGAACGCGATAGACGGCCGGGTCGAGTTGGAGGTGCCTTTCAGCATTCGCGAGACGCAGGCGGACCAGCGCGGGAACGTCCTCACGCTCAGCAGCTCTGATCAAGATCGACATAGCCGGAGCCTTCCAGCTCGCCCACCCAGCCGCAAGGCGCACGGACCAACTTGGAACAGGACGGACGTTGCCCGATGCGGCACCAATTGGCGGCCGGTGACACGTTCCTTGCCAACACCCCAAATCGGTTGACGCGGCTGTAAGCATGGAGCCGTGACGGAGATCGAACTGACCACTGGGATCGGGCGAAGCGCTGTTCACCGCCGCGGCGATGTGCTGGTGCGCGATCCGGGGCCGTGGACGCCTGCCGTACATGCTCTGCTCGACCACCTCGAAGAGGTGGGGTTCTCCGCAGCCCCTCGCCTGGTCGGGACTGGCTACGACGCCGAAGGCAGGGAGACGCTGACCTACATCGAAGGCGACTTCGCCCACCCCGGCGGCTGGTCTCTCGAAGGTGCGGCGGCCGTGGGCCGTCTGATCAGAGACTTGCACGATGCGGTTGGCACTTTCAAGCCGCCAAAAGGCGCCATCTGGTTCCCGTGGCACGGTCGCGAGGCTGGCGGCGGACCGCGGATTATCAGCCACTGCGACACCGCACCGTGGAATATCGTCGCCGGCGACGGCCTTCCGGTCGCGCTGATCGACTGGGAGTTCGCCGGTCCGACCGACCCGTTGGTCGAGTTGGCGCAGGCGTGCTGGCTCAACGCCAAGCTGCACGACGACATCGTGGCGGAGCTGGAAGGGCTGCCCCCGCTCGCCGACCGGGCCAGGCAGCTGCGGGCAATGGTCGACGCCTACGGCCTGCCCCGGGCGGACCGGGCCAGAATGTTCGAGCTGATGGTGGAGTTCGTCGTCTCGGAGATCGCCTGGGAGGCCGACGACGCGCGCGTCACCCCCGCCATGACCACCCACCACGTCGGGCTGTGGGCGATGGCATGGCGGGCGCGGTCGGCCCGCTGGCTGTTGCGCAACCGCAGGACGCTGGTCAACGCGCTCACCGCCTGATGATCCTCACCAGCGTGCGGTGATTTCCCTTCAGCGCCGCTCCGGCGGACGCCCGATGTGCCCCAGCCGATGGTTCTATCTGCTCGCTGCGGCAGCATGGCGGCCAGGCGCCCCCTGGCCGGTGTCGACCAGTGCTGCGACCACAAACGTTGCCCGGGTTGGCCTGGCACGCTGACTTCGGTCCGCAGGTCCGTGGATCAAAGGGCCAGGCTTAGATGCACCACGCACCCGTGCCACCCGACTACACCCCCAGACATGGGTACCTCAGTCGATGCGACGGTTGGCGCGCGCTCGCCACAGCACCTGCCGTGCCTCCTTGCTGGAGAGACGAGTCAGCCCCTGCACCGCCCAGTACCGGAAGGACTCGTCCTCGTCGTCAACAAGCTCACTCAGCAGCGGCAACGCCGACGGAGATTTCGCTTCCCCGATCAGTTCCAGCAGCCAGCAGCTGAGCCCGTGGTCCCCGGGCTCAGCGCGGAACTCCGCGATTAGTTCCTCGACATGTTCGACAACGTGTGATCGAAGCAAGGAGAAGCCGTCTTCCCTTTTCTGCGGATCAGCACAGCGCATCAGCCGCATGGCTTCTCCGAACCGCTCCGTCACCCGACCAAGGCTAATCAACCCGGTGAACGTCCGTGGTCACGACACTAGACACAGAACTACCTATCGGTGATCTTCGGCCTGGTCCACCTGCTGGGCATGCAGTACCGGCCCGCGCTGGCCGACATCCTCGACCAGAAGGGCTGGCGCATCCAGGACGCCGACCACGGCGGCCTGTCCCGGTCCGCCCGCGGGAAGATCGACCTGGGCAAGATCAGACGGCACTGGGGCGACATCCTGCGCGTCGTGGTGTCGATCTACACCGGCGAGATCCGCGCCTACGACGTGATGCGCATGATCCAGCGGGACGGTAACCCGGCCCCGCTCGGGGAGGCGATCGCCCACTACAGGCGGATCTTCAAGACCCTCCGTATCCTCACCCACGCGGTCGAGGAGCCCTACCGGCGCGACATCAAGGGCGTACGCGATCTGCGGGGATCCCGGCGCGCCCTGGCCGGGAGGATCTTCCACGGCAAGAAGGGCGAGCTCAACCAGCGCCACCGCAAGGGCGTGGAAGACCGGCTCGGCGCCCTGGGCCTGGTGCTCAACCAGCGCCACGCTGTGGAACACCTTCTACATGGACCGGGCCATCGATCAGTTCAAGGTCAAGGGCTACCGTTTCGATGCGTCTCGACCCCGGTTGCTCCCCCGGGCGGCGGCGGGACGGATGGATGGCGTCGGCGATGTGCCGGCAGGGGTGCGCGCAGGACTCTTGACGTCATGTCGCTGAAACTCATGACCGCTGTGGTCCTGATGACCGCCCCGGCGCAGGCGATCGAGCCGCCCGCACCGCAGGGGCTCGGCGCGCTGGTCGACGAGCACGTCACCACGGCGATGGCCGAGGAGAAGATCCCGGGCGTGGCGGTGACCGTGGTGGCGGGCGGCGGGCGGGTAGTGCACAAGGGGTACGGCTGGGCCGACGCGGAGCGGCGGGTGCCGGTGGATCCCGGGCGCACCCGGTTCCTCATCGGCTCGGAGCCCAAGTTGTTCACCGCGCAGGCCGCCCTGCAGCTCGTCCGCGCGGGCAAGCGGCCGCGGTGGCCGTCGAACTGGACTGGAGGCAGGACCCGCTCACGATCAGCATCACGGACGACGGCCGCGGACACACCGGCGGCTCAGGTCACGGGCTGATCGGCATCCGCGAGCGGGCGGCGGCCTGCGGCGGGTCGGCATCCTTCGGCCCCGGGCCGGCCGGGCGCGGCTTCGCCGTCACGGTGCACCTGACGGGAGCCGTCTCGTGACGATCCGCGTGGTGGTCGCCGACGACCACGAGCTCATGCGCAGCGGCTTCGCCCTGATCCTGGACACCCAGCCGGACATCACGGCGGCAGCCGAGGCCGGTGACGGCTTGAGCGCCGTCGCCGCGCGCACGCGTACTCACTGACCCGCTCCCTCAATGCCGAGACCCTGGATCATGACCTGCGGCTCTCCGACACGCCGGTTGCCGACGCGAGGTCGGTGAGGGTGATGCCGCGGTGACGGCGCAGCGCACGGAGTCGCGGCCCCACCGCGTCGAGCACCTCACCCATTCCGTGATCCACGAGGCCGACTTGCCGGAACCGCAAGTTTTCGTGCCAGATCGGTGCGCGCCTGGCGAGAGTGAGTGGACACCGAAGCGCCTGACACGGCGGACAGCGCCGCCCCTCCACCCCATGAAAAGCCGCCCCCACCCCACGGAAAGAGGAGACCACCATGCCGAACACCGTGCGCCGCCGCGACACTCCGCCGCCCCGGACCGGGAGCAGTGAGGCTGAGGTCCTGCGCGGATTCCTCGGCTATCTCCGGGCCTCGGTCGCCGCGAAGGTCGAGGGTGCGCCCGGACCGGAGGCGCGAACGGCCGCGGTGCCCTCAGGCACGAACCTGCTCGGCCTGCTCAACCACCTGACTTCCGTCGAACGCTCGATGTTCCTCGGGGACAACGTCACCGACTGGCAGGCGACGTTCCAGGCCGCACCGGAGCACAGCGTGGCCGATGTCGTCGCCCGCTACCGCGAGACGGTCGAGCGCGCGGATGACGTGCTCGACGGGTGCACCGATCTCAGCGCACCGGTCCCTCGAGCGCGGCCCGACCGCCCCGCTCCCAGCATCCGCTGGGCACTCACCCACATGATCGAGGAGACCGGCCGCCACGCGGGCCACGCGGACATCCTCCGCGAACTGATCGACGGCACGACCGGACGCTGACCCCACCACTTTCTCCAGGACAGGAACACATGCTTCTTCAGGACAGGAACACATGTTGACCGCAACCCGGCCGTTGTCGCGCCGCTTCCTCCGATCCGCGCGCACGGTGGCGACCATCACGCTCACCCTCCTGCTCACGATCGGCACCGCAGCCTGTTCCACGCCGACAGCCGGCGACGTTGCCCCCTACGCCGTCGCCACCCAGGGCGAACCGGAGTTCGACAACACCTTCCGACACGAGTTCGCCGACGTCGGCGGCGTCCGCATGCACTACGTGACCGGCGGCAGCGGCACACCGGTGGTGCTGATCCACGGCTGGCCCCAGACCTGGTACGGCTGGTGGCCGATCATGCCGGCACTTGCCGAGCACCACACCGTCTACGCCGTCGACCTTCCCGGACTGGGTGACAGCAACGGCTCGCCGACCGGCTACGACAAGGCCACCCTGGCGCAGTACGTGCACACGTTGATCGCCGACCGGCTCAAGATCCGGGACGCCGCCGTCGTCGGCCACGATTTCGGCGCCGCGGTGGCGTTCCAGTACGCCAGCCAATTCCCCGGCGACACCGCACGCCTCGGCTACTTCGACCTGCCGCTACCCGGACCCGCCGTCGATGCGGCCACGTACCGCTCACTGAGCTGGCACATCGCCTTCCACTCCCAGCGACGGGTTCCCGAGGCGGTCGTAGGCGACGACGTCCGCGAGTACCTGGCGCTGTTCTACCCCCAGGTCTCGTTCGGCGGAACGGCGTTCGGTGGCACCTCGGACCGGTCCCCGTTCACCGACGCCGAGATCAACGAGTACGCACGGACCTACAGCCGGCCAGAGGTCCTGTCGGGCGGCTTCGAGCTCTACCGCGCTCTCGACAAAGACGTCCGCGACACCGCGGCATCGGCACCGGTACGTGTCCCGACCCTGCTCATGACCGCCCAGGGGCAGCTCGACGCGGTCCGAGCCACAGTGGCCCCGCGCATGACCAAGATCGTGCGCGCGGTGGACGTGCCGTACGCGGGGCACTGGCTCGTCGAGGAGAACCCTCGGTTCGTCACTGCGGAGCTGGTGCGTTTCCTCGACGGGAACAGTTGACGGAGGCCAGTGGCGTCAGCGAGTCGAGTGGGACGGAGCTGCCGCCGTCCGCCGCCGGGGCGGGGACCGTAGCGTCGTGGTGACCCGCCCGGCCGAGATGTGGTTTCCGCCGACAGATCCTGGCGGCAGATTCGGAGAAACCGGCGCCGGCGGAGAAGACCCGCGGCCCTGCTTCAGCGGGCGCGCTCGACACGGCCTCCGTCCCATACCGGCTCGGTGCTCTCGTAGACGGTCCCATCGGCACCGAAGACGAGGAAGCGGTCGAAGTCGGCGGCGAACCAGCGATCGTGGGTGACGGCCAGCACGGTGCCGGCGAAGGACGCCAGGCCCTGTTGCAGGGCCTCGGCGCTGGCCAGGTCGAGGTTGTCGGTCGGCTCGTCGAGCAGGAGCAAGGTCGCTCCGGACAGTTCCAGCAGCAGGATCTGCAGTCGCGCCTGTTGTCCGCCGGACAGGGTCTCGAACCGCTGGTTACCAGCCGGTGCGAGTTCGTAGCGGGCGAGCGCGGCCATGGCTCCGTTCAACGTGAGGGCGTACTCGGACGTCACCAGTTCGGCGGGGGTACGACCGTGCAGGTCGGGCCGGGCATGGGTCTGCACAAAGTGCCCCGGCACCACCCGCGCACCGAGCCGCACCGAACCGCTGTGCCGTATCGAGGGCACCGCGCCGTCCGCCGCCTCGGCGAGCAGCCGCAGGAAATGGGATTTACCGGAGCCGTTCGCCCCGAGCACGCCCACCCGTTCGCCGTACCAGATCTCGGTGTCGAAGGATCGCATCAGTCCGGTGAGTTCCAGGGCTTCGCAGATGACGGCGCGTTTGCCGGTACGGCCGCCGCGCAGCCTCATCCGCACGTTCTGCCGCTTCGGCGGGCGCTCGGGCGGGCCCACCTCCTCGAACCGCTGTAGCCGGGTGCGGGCGGCCCGGTAGGCGGAGGACACCGCGTCGTTGTTGGCCGCTGTCTGCCGCAGGGTCTGCACCAGGCGCTTGAGCTTGGCGTGCTCCTCGTCCCAGCGGCGGCGCCGTTCCTCCAACCGATCGATGCGGTCCTGGCGGCCCTGAGCGTAGGTGGCGAAGCCCCCGCCATGGACCCAGACACCGCGCGATTCCACCGTCACGATGCGATCGGTGGCATTGGCCAGCAGTTGCCGGTCATGGGAGACCAACAGCACGGTCTTGGGGGTGGCCCGCAGCCGCTCCTCCAGCCATTGCTTGCCCGGCACGTCCAGGTAGTTGTCCGGCTCGTCCAGCAGCAGGACCTGGTCCGGGCCGCGTAGCAAGGCCTCCAGGACGAGACGTTTCTGTTCGCCGCCCGACAGGGTGGTCACCGTACGGGCAGCGGCGGTGTCATAAGGCAGCCCCAGGGCCGCTGTGGTGCAGGTGTCCCAGACGACCTCCATGTCATAGCCGCCGGCGTCGGTGTAGTCGGTGATCGCCTGCGCGTAAGCCAGCTGGGTCTTCTCGTCCTGGTGAGCCGCCATCGCGGACTCCGCCCGTTCCAACGTGGCGGCGGCCACGCGAACGCCGTGCGGTGCCACGGACAGCAACAGGTCGTGCAACGTCCGATCGTCGCGGACACTGCCGATGAACTGCCGCATCACCCCCAGCCCCCCGGACTGGACCACCCGGCCGTCATCGGGCTGCACATCCCCGGCGATCAGCCGCAGCAGCGTGGTCTTGCCCGCGCCGTTGGGCCCCACCAGCCCGCCCTTGACCCCGTCACCGACGCGGAACGACACCTCATGAAGCAGCAGCCGTCCGTCCGGCAGCACATAGGTCAGCCGGTCAACCTCGATATGCCCCGCCACAGCCACCTCTCATCGACTCGACCCAGGCCACCGGATCGTTGATCCAGTGTCCGGATCAACGATCCGGACACCAGATCATGCTACTAGACTCGTCTTCATGGCCACGAGCAACCAGGGGACAACGTCAGCGGCGGCAGCCACGGGAAACGTGTGGCTTCGGCCGTCCGAGCGTGCGCGACGCGAAGCGCCTCCGCTCCATCGGGACCGGATCGTCGACGAGGCTGTGGCCCTTCTGGACGAGGAGGGCGTCGGCCGGTTGACCATGCGACGGCTCGCCGAGCGGCTCGGCACCGGCTCCACCACGCTGTACTGGCATGTGAAGACCAAGGACGATGTCCTCGACCTCGCACTCGACGCGATCTTCGCGGAGGTCGGGATCCCGCAGCGGGGCGCCCCTGACTGGCGCGCGGGCATCACCGCGTTGATCAGTGAATGGCGTGCCGTCCTTCTGAAACACCCCTGGTCAGCGGCGCTCCTGGGCCGCCCGATGCTGGGCCCCAATGTGCTCGCCCGCAGCGAATTCCTCTATGCCACGCTCCTGGAGGCAGGAATCGCCGACCCCCACCTCACCGCCGCGGCGTACGGGTTGTCCAACTACGTCATCGGCTCCGCACTGATGCAGACGACCTGGCCGACCGGTGAGGAGCAGGCCGCGCGACAGGCCACCCAAGATCACCTCCACGCCAACCGGGAGCGATACCCCACCCTCGCCACCCACGGCCCCCTCGTCGTGGACGGTGATTGGGACACCAGCTTCACCATCGGCCTCACCTGGCTTCTCGACGGCATCCAGGCCAACGCCGCCACCACCCGCGGCCGAGGCCGGCAGACGGAGCGCGAATGACCTGCACATGTCCCACACCGAACGCCGACCTCCGCGCCGGGAGACGTCACCGCAGGCCGCGGCTGTGTCCGACCGAGATTTCGTCGGTGCTGCGGGGACCCCTGTTCCGAGGCTGGTGACGCCGGCCCGAGTGGAGCACCGCCTATCCGCCTCGGACGTCCCGGACCCGCTCGATACCGGCGGCCTCGATGACGGTAGGTGATTCGGGCAGGATCACAGGGATCTCACGTCCGGTGCGCCGGCCGAGGCCGATGACGGGCAGCGTGAGCAGGACCAGCCCGGCACCGATCCATGCCGTACTGGTCGCGGAGAGCGCATCGACGGCCAGGCCGCCGGCGAGGGCGCCGAGCGCGATGGACAGGTTGAACATCGACACATACAGCGACGAGGCGGCCTCGGCCGCGTCCGGAGCGGCGTTGAGGATCCAGGTCTGGAAGGTGACCGGGACGGCCCCGTAGCCCAGACCCCACAGGATGAGGACCGCCGCGGCCGAGACGGTGCCGTCGGCGGCCACCGCGAGCAGCGCCATGGCCGCGGCCAGCACCAGGACGATGGTGACGACGGCCTGGCGCAGCCGTCCGGTGATCAGGGCGCCGGCGATGAAGTTGCCGCACAGTCCGGCGACGCCGAAGACCAGCAGCAGCGTGCTGACCACGCCGGCGTCGACGCCGTCGCCCTGCAGGATGGGCCTGACGAAGGTGTAGGCGGTGAAGTGCCCGGTGATGACGAGAAATGTCATCACGATGCCCAGCCGCACGCCGGCGTGGGAGCGGAAAGCCTTGGGGAGGGCGGAAAAGGAGATCGTCTGCTCCGGCGCCACCTCCGGCATCAGCACGACCATGCCCGCCAGCGAGGTCAGGCCGAGGAGACCGACGGCCGCGAACGCGATGCGCCAGCCGCTGAGGTCGCCGATCAGCGTGCCGATGGGCACGCCGAGGACGGACGCGGCCTCGACGCCGCCGAAGATGACGGCGGTGGCGCGGGCCACGTGCCGTTCGGGCACCAGGCGCAGCGCGATGCCGCCGGCCAGGGACCAGAACCCGCCCACGCTGATGCCGATCAGCACACGTGCGACGAGTACGACGGCGAACCCGGTGGCGAACGCCGACACCAGATTGGCCACGCCCATCAGGCCGACCAGGACGGCCAGCACCAGCCGGCGGTCGACGGCACCCGCGGCCACCGTCACCAAGGGCGCCGAGACGGCGGCGACCAGGCCCGGCACCGTGACCATCAGGCCTGCCGTGCCCTCGGAGACCTCCAGGGCCGAGCCGATCGGGGTGAGCAGGCCCACCGGCAGCAGCTCGGAGGTCATCAGGGCGAAGATGCCCAGCGACACGGCGAGCACGGCGGACCACCCCTTGGCGGGAGAGCGGCCGGCGCCGGGAGAGACCTGCGGAGGGGAATCGGTGGGGGTCACGGCGTCTTCCTTCGTCGGCGAGCAGGTCGCGAGTCATGGGGATGGGGTCGTGGACGTGCGGGCATGGGCATGGGACGGGCGATGGCCGTACGGGCATGGGCATGGGCATGGGACAGGCAATGGCCGTACGGGCATGGGCACGGGACAGGCAATGGCCGTACGGCCACCGCCCGTGGGCTGCGGCAAGCGTGAGGGCGGCTACTGCGTGCCAGGTGTCTTACGCGTGGTCGCGTTCATGCGGTTCCAGGCGTTGACGGTGAAGATCAGCGCGATGAGCTGGGCCAGTTCCCTGTCGTCGAAGTGCTGTCGGGCCTGGGCGTAGACCTCGTCCGAGACGCCCCCCGGGAGCAGGGTGACGGCCTCGCTCAGGGCGAGGGCGGCCCGCTCTTCCGCCGTGTAGAGGCTGGATTCGTGCCAGGCGCTGAGCTGGTAGATGCGTTCCTCGCTCTCTCCGGCCTTGCGGGCGTCGGCCGTGTGGTAATCGATGCAGTAGGCGCACTTGTTGATCTGCGAGACACGTATCTGCACCAGTTCCAGGAGCACCGGGTCGATGCCCTCACGGGCAGCCGCGTCCAGGGCCAGGACGGCTTTGAAGACGCGGGGGGCGACGGCGGCGAAGTTCATGCGCTCGGGGATCTGAACGGTTGTCATGGCGCCAACGCTAGGGGCGCAAAGCACCCGAGATATGGTTCATTTCTGTGGAGAAATCATGGGTCAATTCCGCGTGGCAGCCGGATGGCGATGAGCCCGCGGACCAGGGAGCGGGCAGCGACCTGCACCTCGACCTCGCCGGTGGCGGCGGCGTGCGGGCCCGTCTGATGGGGGCCCTGCGCGAGGCGATCCGGTCCGGGCGGCTCGTCCCCGGGACCCGGCTGCCGCCCTACCGCACTCTCGCGCTCGATCTGGGGATCGCCCGCAACACCGTCGCCGAGGCGTACGCCGAACTCGTCGAGGAGGGCTGGCTGACGGCCCGCCAGGGCTCGGGCACCCGGGTCGCCCGACGTGCCACCCCGATGGAGCCGGATCCGGCGGCCCCCGGTCTGGCCCGCCGGACCCGCCGCCGGGTCCTGTACGACCTCATGCCCAGCTCGCCGGACGCGGCCGCCTTCCCGCGCAGCGCGTGGGCGACCTCGGCACGCAGGGCGCTGGCCGCCGCGCCCAGTGACGCATTCGGCGTCGGCGACCCGCGCGGCAGGGTCGAACTGCGCCGCGCCCTGGCGGAGTATCTGGCTCGGGCCCGCGGCGTACGCGCCGAAGCGGACCGCATCGTCATCTGCGCCGGCTTCGCCCACGCGCTGCGGCTGCTGTGCCGGCTCCTGGACGGTCCCGTCGCTGTGGAGTCGTACGGCCTGGACTTCCACCGCTCGATCGTCACCGACGCGGGGTCGGCGACGATCCCGTTGACGGTGGACGCGCACGGGGCCCGCGTCGAGGAACTGCACGGCACGCGGGCGCGCGCCGTGCTGCTGACCCCGGCGCATCAGTACCCGACCGGCGGGCCGCTCCATCCCGAGCGGCGGGGAGCGGTCGTCGACTGGGCCCGCGCGAGCGGTGCCCTGGTGCTCGAAGACGACTACGACGGGGAGTTCCGCTACGACCGCGACCCCGTCGGCGCCGTGCAGGGTCTCGACCCCGATCGGGTCGTCTACCTCGGCTCGGCGAGCAAGAGCCTGTCCCCCGCGCTGCGGCTGGGCTGGATGGTGCTGCCCGGCTCGCTCGTCGATCGCGTCGTGGAGGCCAAGGGCCCGCGGGAGGTGTGGTCGGGCGTGGTGGACCAGCTCACGCTCGCCGACTTCCTGTCCTGCGGGGCCTACGACCGCCACCTGCGGCGCATGCGCAAGATCTACCGGCGGCGCCGGGACCAGCTCACGGCCACGCTCGCCCGGCGGGCCCCGCACATCCGGGTGAACGGCATCGCGGCCGGGCTGCACGCGGTGCTCCAGCTCCCGGCCGGGACCGAGGCGGCCGCGCTGCGCGCCGCCACCCGGCTGGGCCTGGCCCTCGACGGCCTCAGCGCCTACCGCCACCCCGGCAGCGCGATGGCTCCGCGCGACGGCCTCGTCATCGGGTACGGCACGCCCCCCGAGCATCTGTTCACGGCAGCCGTCGACGCGCTGTGCCTGGCCCTGCCCGACCCGCCGCAGGCCGACGAGGCGCGGTAGGGACGGCCCCGCTCCCGGCGATCACACCCGGTCGGCGCCCGAGCAGGAGCGCAAGACGCCA
Organism: Streptosporangium brasiliense; assembly: GCF_030811595.1. Lineage (NCBI taxonomy): Bacteria > Bacillati > Actinomycetota > Actinomycetes > Streptosporangiales > Streptosporangiaceae > Streptosporangium > Streptosporangium brasiliense. The sequence goes on along the minus strand of NZ_JAUSRB010000002.1, from coordinate 6,415,642 downwards.
CCGGCCGTCGCGTTGGTGCTCAGGCCCCGTCGCCGACCGGCGGGGACCTGACGAAGGCGCCGGCGGATGCGGCGAGGACGGCGGTCCTGGCCGCGTGGTCGGGAAGGCCCGGGTCGGGTGGCGTACGGAGAAGCACCAACTGGTGATACAGCGGCGCGGTGGCGGCGATGAGCAGTTGCCGCGCGTCGGTGTGCGGCGGGAGTTCGCCGCGCCGAACGGCCCGGCTGACGATGACCTCACAGCGGGCGTACCGGTCCTCCCAGAGCCGCCGCACGCCGCAGGCGGCTTCTTCGGAGCGGAACGAGGCGGCGATCAGGGCTGCGACGATCGGCGGCCGCGCGGTCAGGGCCGCCTGGCTTTCGTGGTTCAGTGCCGCCAGGTCGCCCTGCAGGGAGCCGGTGTCCTGGGGCTGCCAGTCATCGTCGCCCGCCGCCTCGAAGACGTCGGCGAGCAGGCCACCGACATCCCGCCAGCGCCGGTACACCGTTGCGCGATGCACGCCCGCGCGGGCCGCGACAGCATCCAAGGTGAGCCCGTCGTAGCCGCGCTCCCCGAGCTCGGCGCGGACCGCGTCGAGAACCTGCGCGCGGATGCGGCCGGTACGGCCGCCGGGGCGGCGCCGGGGCGGCGGCGCCGCCGGGTCGCCCTGTGCCGATGGCACCGCGGGAGTCATCGCTCGGCCTCCGGTTTGCTCGGCGGACAGCGTCATGACAACATCTTAATGTAGAAGTTGTCGCGTTAGTGGAGGTATCGATGCTCTTCCGATGCTCGCCGAGCGTGAGCGACCTGATCGGGGAGAGTTCGAGCTGCGCGGCGGCCACGACGCCGGCGCCCGCGTGGAGCGCGCCGTGCACGGCCTCGGCCCGGGGCATGGGGGCCGCGACCGCGGCGTAGGCGGCCTGTCCGGTCGCCGTGCGGGCGGCTCCGACATCCGCCGCCAGGTCCTGACGTCCCGCGAGGCATGACTTGCGAGCACCTGCCGTCAGCAGGAGTGCGAAAGGAAACGATCCGTGAAGTCCCAGGTTCCCGCCGACCCGACCGTGATGCACCCCATGCCCGAGCAGCCGCGGGTGGTGCTGCTCCGGCCACTGGTCAAGTCCCCGTTGATCGAGGTCGGGGAGTATTCCTACTACGACGACCCGGACGATCCGACCGCGTTCGAGACACGCAACGTGCTCTACCACTACGGGCCGGAGAAGCTGGTCATCGGCAAGTTCTGTGCGCTGGGCACGGGGGTGCGGTTCATCATGAACGGCGCCAACCACCGCATGGACGGCCCCTCGACCTTCCCCTTCCCCACCATGGGCGGCTCGTGGTCCGAACACTTCGACCTGCTCACCGACCTGCCGAACCGCGGGGACACCGTCGTCGGCAACGACGTCTGGCTCGGCTACGGCGCGACGGTGATGCCAGGCGTACGGATCGGACACGGCGCGATCATCGGTTCCGGCGCCGTGGTCACCTCGGACGTGCCCGACTACGGGATCGTCGGCGGCAACCCGGCCCGCCTCATCCGCACCCGCTACAGCGACGAGGACGTCGCCCGGCTGCTGGCGGTGGCCTGGTGGGACTGGCCGGCGGAGCGCATCACCGAGCACGTACGGGCGATCATGTCGGGCAGCATCGCCGACCTGGAGAGCGCCGCCCTGGACAGCCGTCGCACGTGACGTGGGCACGGGACGTCCCGTGCCCACGTCACGGACGCGGGCCTCACCCGATTTCCACCCCGCACGCCCATGTGCTGCCCTGATCCCCCGGGCGAGGGGGGTGATCCCCCGTGCGGGGGAGGAAGGACCGGCGACGACCTGGCAGGGTGGCGGGGTGACCGAGGAGCCGCGCGCAGATGCCATCGCATGAACCGCCGCCGTCCAAGGACCAGGAGGTCCAGCGGACGTTCAACAAGATCACCGACTACTACGACCGGATGAATCGCCTCATGACGCTGGGGCGACATGCCGCCTGGTGCCGTGACGTCGCGGCGAGCGCGAACGTCCCTTCCGGGGGAAGCATGCTCGACATCGCCACCGGAACCGGCGTCATCGCTCTCGCCGCACTGGAGAACTATCCGGACTCATCCATCCATGCCGTCGATTTCTCGGAGCGGATGCTGACGGAGGCGGCGCGCAAACCGGGGGCCTCCGCCATCACATGGCAGTACGCGGACGCCAACGACCTGCCCTTCGGTGACGGGTCCTTCGATGCCGTCACGCATGGTTACCTCCTCCGCAACGTCGACGATGTCGAGCGCGTGCTGGAAGAGCAGTACCGGGTGCTCAAGCCCGGCGGCCGGGTCGTCATTCTGGAGACCTGCCCACCACGAGGACCGCTCCGTCACCCGGTGACTCTGGGGGTTCGAGTCGTGATTCCCCTTCTCGGCCAGCTGGTCGCACGTGATCGTGAGTCATACGCGTACCTGCAAGAATCCACGCTCGGATTCATGACTCCGAAGGAGGTCGTGGCGATCCTCCGTCGAGTCGGCTTCACCTCCGTAGCGTGGAAGAAGAAGTTCTTCGGCACCCACATGATCATCTCGGCCCGGAAACAGTAGCCTCCGGAGAGGCTCGGGGATCTTCTGCCGCCGCTCGAACCGCGGGTACGCCGCCGCGTGTCGAAGAGCAACGGAGCAGGTGAGCGCCCGCGCCGACGCGCCGCCCCTACGGCCCGGCCCCGTGTCACTCGGGCTCGACGAACTGCATGTCGAGCTGGATCCGGACGGAGTCACCGAGAATGGCGGGGGCGAAGCCGAGGCCGAAGTCGCTCCGGCGGATCTCGCCCTTGGCCTCGAAGCCGACGTGCCGGCGTCCGTCCACGATGGAGTCCTCGACCCCGCCGAACTCGACGTCGAAGGCGACCGCCCGGGTCACCTCGCCGATGGTGAGGTCGCCCTCCATGGTCCACTCGTCGCCGGCACCGTCGATCCTGGTGGAGCGGAACGCCATGACCGGGCGGTTGGCGACGTCGAGCATGTCGGGACCGCTGACGTGGGCGTCGCGGTCGGCGTTGCCGGTGTCGATCGAGTCGAGCGCGACGGTGGCGCTGACCGTGCAGCCGTCGAGGGTGTCGCCGACGGTGAGGTCCGCAGCGAAGCGCCCGAAGTGGCCACGCACCTTGGAGATGCCGAGGTGGCGGATCGTGAAGCCGACCGCCGAGTGGAGCGGGTCGAGGGTCCAGTGCCCGGCGTGGAGCGGCAGAGCGGTCATGGCCGTGGTGGTGGTCTTGGAAGTCATGCCCCCAATCTGGCCCGGGCGGCGGCGCGTGGGGAGGCCGGGCTGAGGCTGGCCCTGACAGGGCGACGATAAGCGCGCCGGGGACCGCTAGGTTGCGGGTGTGAGCGACAACGAGTTGGGCGTGTTCCTGCGGAGCCGCCGGGAGGCCATCAGTCCCGCCGACGTAGGGCTTCCCGCCGGGTTCCGGCGGCGGACGCCCGGGCTGCGCCGCGCCGAGCTGGCCACGATCACGGGGATCAGCGTCGAATACCTCGCGCGGCTGGAGCAGGGCCGCGACCGGCGTCCGTCCCCCCAGGTGCTCGGCGCGCTCGCCGACGCCCTGCGGATGTCCACCGACGAGCGTTTCCACCTCAGGCTCCTGGCGAAGGCCGTCGAAGGCGGCGGCTTGTCCGTCTGCCCCTCGGCGCAGCCGCCGGTCGTGTCCATCCGGCCGACGGTGCGGGCGCTGCTCGACAGACTCGAACCCGCCCCGGCAGTGCTGATCAACCGGATGACGCAGGTGCTCGCGTACACCACGGGCTTCGAGCGTCTGGCCCGGCCCGCCGGCCTCCTGGACGCGGCCGAGCCGAGCTTCGCGCGGTTCGTGTTCACCGACCCGCGCGCCCGCGGCCTCTACCCCGACTGGAACGCCGTCGCGACCCAGCAGGTCGCCATCCTCAAGTGCGCGGCCGGTCTCGCCGATCCGCACGTGGCGGCCCTCGCCGACGAGCTCACCGTCATGGCCGGCGGACCCTTCGTCGAGCGGCTCACCACGCCGGGCGTCCCCGAGCGGGCCGGTGTGCAGCTCTGGGCGCATCCGGAGGCCGGGGAGCTGCACCTCGCCTACGAGGCCCTCGAACTCGCCGACGACCTGCGCCTGATCGCCTACCTTCCGGCGGACGAGGCGTCGTCGGCCGCGCTCGATCGCCTGACCGGCCGCCACCCCGGCACGCTCCGCGTCGTCAACGGCTGACTTTCCAGGGAGAGGCGTAACCGCGCATGACATCACCCGTGTTCCGTATCGGAGGCGAGCTCGGCGTGCGGCGGCTCGGGTTCGGGGCGATGCGCCTGCCGACCGGCCCCGGACCGGCCCGGGAGGCCTCCATCGCCGTGGCCCGGCGCGCCGTCGAGCTGGGCGTCACATTGATCGACACCGCGCACCTGTACGGATGGGGCGCCAACGAGGAACTCCTCGCCGAAGCGCTGCACCCCTATCCGGACGGCCTGCTCATCGCGACGAAGGTCGGGGTCGCGCCGCCCGACCCCCCGCACGACGTGGCGATCTGCGGGCGGCCGGACTTCCTGCGGGATCAGGTCGAGCAGGGCCTGCGCCGGCTCCGGGTCGAACGGCTCGAACTGCTCCAGTTGCATCGCATCGATCCGGCGGTACCGCTCGCCGACCAGCTGGGGGCGCTGCGCGAGCTCCAGGTCGAGGGCAAGATCGGCCACCTGGGACTGTCGGAGGTCACCGTCGCCGAACTCGAAGCGGCGCGGCAGATCATCGACGTCGCGAGCGTGCAGAACCGCTACAGCATGCTGGATCGCGAGCACGAGGCCGTGCTCGACGCCTGTGCCGCGGCGGGGATCGCCTTCCTGCCGTGGCGGCCCGTCCACCTCGCGGCATCGGCGGCGACGGCCGAGATCGCCGCCGTGGCGGCCGAACTCGGCGCCACCGCCGCGCAGGTCTCGCTCGCGTGGCTGCTGCACCGCTCGCCGGTCGTGCTGCCGATCCCGGGGACCGGCTCGATCAGCCACCTGGAGGAGAACGTCGCCGCGGCGGAGCTGCGGCTGAGCGACGACCAGTGGCGGCGACTCGACCGGCTCCAACCACGGTAGCCGCCCGCCGCGACCGGCGCACCAGCCTCCGGAGATCGGATCTGTCGGTAAGAGCGCGACCACCAGGTGCACGGAGTGCTTCTCATCCTGCTTCGCGGAGCTGAGGCCCGGCCCCGGCCAGTGGGCGGACGGCTCCGGCGAGGGAGTGGAGGCGTCCGTCCCGGATCCGCCGGGCCAGGTCTCCGAGGAGACCGGAGGCCGGCGATCCGTGCCGGGTCCGCATCTTCGTTCCATCGGAAAACAGCCAGATGGATGATCATGTGGCTGACACGGTCGCAGCCCGAAGTTCGACAAGTCAACAAGAAATCGAAAATTTGCGTTTCATTCGTCGACCTGATAGCCGTCATCCATGAGCCAGGGAATCAGCACGCTCAACAGGGCCGCGTACGAGCGGCTGCGAGCCGACATCCTCAGCGGGCGACTACGCCCAGGTGATCGGCTCAAGTTCGCCGCACTCTCGGAGCGCTACGGGACCAGCGCCAGCGTCCTGCGCGAGGCGCTGGCGAAGCTCAGCGCGGAGAAGCTCGTGGTGGAGACGCCCAGGCGGGGCTTCCGGGTGGTTCCGCTCTCGACGGAAGATCTCGAAGACCTCACCGCCGTACGGTGCGACATCGAATGCATGGCCTTCCGCCACTCCATCGAACGCGGGGACCTGGCCTGGGAGAGCCGCCTCATCGCGGCGCATCACACGCTGGAGAACACACCCATGACGGTGGACGGCGACCCCGAGCTCTTCCGCGAGGAATGGGCGAAGGCCCACTCGCACTTCCACGTGACGCTGTTCGACGCCTGTGGCAGCCGTCGGCTGCACGAGCTCGCCGTCTCCCTCCGTGACAGCGCGGAGCTCTACCGCCACTGGTCACGCCCGATCGGCAAGGATCAGGACCGGGACATCGCCGGCGAACACCGCCGGTTGCTGGAGGCGGCCCTCGCCCGCGACGCCGACACCGGAGCGGCGAGGCTGCGGGCCCACATCACCCGTACGACCCACGTCCTGCTGGACGCGGTCAGCGGCGTCGGCAGCTGAGCGGAGGCGCGCCCGCGGGCGCTGCCGCTCACATCTCATGCCGCCATATTTCAACCAGGAGGAATGTTTTGCGCGCACTGCACATCGACACGTTCGGCGGGCCGGAGGTGGTGACGGTCCGGGAGCTTCCCGCTCCTGAGCCGGACAGGGACGAGGTCCTCGTCCGGACCGTGGCCAGCAGCATCAACCCGGTGGACGTCAAAACCCGCGAAGGCGCGATACGCGGTGGCGTCCCCCCTCTGCCGATGACCCTCGGCTGGGACCTGGCGGGCGTCGTCCTCGATCCCGGCGGCAGCGGGCTGAGTGTCGGCGAACGCGTGATCGCGATGTCGGCCCAGCTCGCGGCCGGCCGTGGCACGTGGGCGGACCTGATCTCCCTGCCCGTCCACACCCTCGCGATCGCGCCGCTGAACGTGAGCCTGGTCGAGGCGGCCACCCTGCCGCTGCCCGGCCTCACCGCCACCCAGACCCTCGACTGGCTCGACGTCTCCAGCGGCTGGCGGCTGCTGGTCACCGGCGCCGCGGGAGCCGTGGGCGGGCTCGCCGTGCAACTGGCGCGGTCGCGGGGCATCGCGGTCGATGCGCTGGTGTCCCGTCCGGCACACTTGGAGCTCGTCGCCGGGCTGGGCGCTCAGAGGGTCGTGACGGATGTCGCCGAGCTCGACCGGCGACACTACGACGCGGTGTTCGACACCTGCGGGGCCGCTGTCGGAGAAACGGTCGCCGACGGCGGCCGGTACGCCACGATCGCCAGCGAGCACGGCACCCCTCCGGACCTGAGCCACCGGGGTGTCACCACGACACTGCACCAGGTCAAGGAGGACGGGGCGGGCCTGGCCGAGCTGGTCAAGCTGGTAGAAACAGGCGATCTGCGGCTACGCCTCGATTCGAGCTTCCCCATCGCCGAGGTGCGCAAGGCGTACGAACGCCTGGCGACCCGGGGGCTCAACGGGAAGGTCGCCCTGGTGTTCTAGAGAGCCGATCCTGAGCACCATGGTCACCGCGGCAGGCGCGTTCCGTCCCGGACTCAGGGGATGGTGGTGACGGGAGCCCGCGCCGCGCGTCAGTGTCCACGCTCTCGGCCACGGCCGCCGCGCGATCCTGGGGATGTCTTCACCGACTCCGGATGATCGCGCGGCGGCCCTCTCCATGTGATCTCAACCCAGTCGATCGCGGAGTGCCACCGGAGTGTCAGATCGTCCTGCCCGCCCATCTGGTTGACGTAGGCCGGCGCGCAGCCCGCCCCCCGGTCGCCGGGGCGAGCGGGGCGACGACGGCCCGGACGCCGCCCGCGGTGATGGGCCGCTCCGGGCGCCGGGCGACACCGCGATCCTTACGCCTCCTTAACAACTATGACTCTAAAGTACTATTTATCTAGATAAATGGGGGAACGGTGATCGAGTTCTACCTGGACGACCGGTCCGGTGTCTCGCCGTACCTGCAACTGGTCCAGCAGGTACGGCAGGCGCTGCGGCTGGGCCTGCTGCGTGAGGGCGACCAGCTCCCGACCGTCAAGGAGGTGGTGGCGCGGCTGGCGATCAACCCCAACACGGTGCTCAAGGCGTACCGCGAGCTGGAGCACGCGGGTCTGGCGGCTGCCCGGCCGGGGGTCGGGACGTTCGTGACGAAGACACTGACCGACGCCTCGCTGGCCGCGCACGCCCCGTTACGTCAGGACCTGCGGCGCTGGCTGGCCAAGGCCCGCCTGGCCGGCCTCGACGACGAGAGCATCGAGGCCCTGTTCATGACCACCTTTCGGACCGCTGTTCAGGAGGACATAGCGTGACCGCTGTCCTGCAGGCCCAGGAACTGGGCAAGAAGTACGGCCGGCGATGGGCGCTGAGAGACTGCACCATCGACATCCCGGCCGGGCACGTCGTCGGGCTGGTGGGGCCCCCAACGGGGCCGGCAAGACCACGCTGCTGAAGCTGGCCGGGGGCCGGCTGGCGCCGACGTCCGGCAGCATCACCGTGCTCGGCGGCCCTCCCGCCGGCGGGCCGGTGCAACTGGCCAAGATCGGATTCGTCGCCCAGAACGCCCCCGTCTACGCCGGGATGAGCGTCGCCGACCATCTGCGATCAGGGAGCCGGCTCAACCCCGGCTGGGACGACGCGCTCGCGCGGGAGCGCGTCGGACGGCTCGGGCTCGACCCCTCGCAGCGGGCGGGAAAGCTGTCGGGCGGCCAGCGCGCCCAGCTCGCCCTCACCTTGGGCCTGGCCAAACGGCCCGAGCTGCTGATCCTGGACGAGCCGGTCGCCTCGCTCGACCCGCTCGCCCGCCGCGAGTTCCTGCAGGGCCTGATGGAGGCCGTCGTCGAGCACGAGTTCAGCGTGGTGCTCTCCTCCCACCTGGTCGCCGACCTGGAGCGGACGTGTGACTACCTGATCGTGCTGGTCGACTCGCGCGTCCGGGTGGCGGGAGAGGTCGACAGGCTCCTGGCCACCCATCACCGGCTCACCGGCCCGCGACGCGACCCCGACCGGCTGCCCGCCGACCAGCATGTCGTCTCCGTGCGCCACACTGACCGGCAGAGCACCCTCGTCGTCCGCACCGACGCCACGATCCACGATCCCGCCTGGACGGTCAGCCGGCTCAGCCTGGAAGACCTCGTCCTCGCCTACATGGAGAAGCCCGCCGCCGCCCGGCGCGTCGTACTGGAGGTCCAGCGATGATCTGGCTGACCTGGCGCCAGTTCCGCGGCGCGGCCGCGATGACGGCCGCGGCGCTCGTCGTGCTCGCCGCCGTCCTGGCCCTGACCGGCCCGGGCCTGGCCGCCGAGTATTCCACCGGGATCACCGCCTGCGCCCGGGACGCGACTGCGCGCGCTTCTTCGACCGGTTCTTCGCCGACCACCAGACCCCCTTCCTGGCCGTCACCGCCATCGTGCTGGTCCTTCCGGCCCTGGTCGGGCTCTTCTGGGGAGCACCGCTGATCAGCCGGGAGCTGGAGGCCGGCACGCACCTGCTGGTGTGGAACCAGAGCGTCACCCGCACCCGCTGGCTGGCCGCCAAACTCGCGCTCACCGGCCTGGCCGCCGTAGCCGCCGCCTGTCTGTGCAGCCTCGCGGTGACCTGGTGGTCCGGCCCCCTGGACAGGTCCGCCGCCCCGGGCTTCGCGCTGATGGACCCCCTGGTGTTCGGCGCGCGCGGGATCGTCCCCATGGGGTACGCGGCCTTCGCCTTCGTCCTGGGCGTGACCGTGGGGATGCTCGCCCGCCGTACCCTGCCCGCCATGGCCGTCACCCTGGCCGTCTTCGCCGCCCTCCAGATCGCCCTGCCGCTGCTGGTCCGGCCCCACCTGCTCCCGCCGGTCACCTCGACCTTCGAGCTCGGCCCCGCGAACGTGGAAACGTTCGGCCTGCCCCGCGGCGGCGGATCTCCGCGAGTGACCCTGGAGCCGGCGATACCCGGCCACACGGGCGCCTGGGTCCTGTCCAGCCACCTCGTCGACCCGTCCGGACATCCGGTCGGCACCGACGCCGCCGGCGCCACCGTTCAGGTGTCCGTGACATCAGGACCCTGCGCGCTGTCCGAGGCGCAAGGGCAGGGAAGGAACGGCCCGGACGGGTGCCTGGCCGAGGTCAACCGGCTGGGCTACCGGCAGGCGGCGACCTACCAGCCCTTCGACCGTTTCTGGCCCCTCCAGTGGATCGAGACCGGGATCTACGCCCTCCTCACCCTCGGGCTGACGGGGTTCTGCTTCCGGTGGATCCGCGGGCGCCTGTCATGACCGTCAGGGCCATGGCGGCCGGGCTCGCCCTGTTCCTGGCGGTGGCCTGCACGGGGCATACACCGCCGCGCACCCAGCCCGGCGAGGCGGCCCCCGCTGGAGCACCCGCGTGCGCGCAGCCTCAGCGGGGCGCCAGTCCCCCGCCGGAGACACCCGTCACGATCGACGTCATCGAGCAGGCCTACCTCTGTATCCTCGCCAACTACTACAGTGGAGCCACGCTGGACGCCCGCGCGTTGTTGAGCGCGGGATTCGTCGCCTTCACCCAGGGGCTCAACCGCGGCGGACGCGATCTGGCCGAAGCCACCCTGCCGGCGTTGACCGGCGACCGGAGAAGCGACTGGGCGGCGTTCGAGGTGGTCTACCGGCGGGTCACCGACCGGTTGCCGCAGGACGCCGAACTCCGCGAGAAGCTGGCCGCCGCCACTCTGCGGGCCGTCGTGGCCGCCCTGGGCGACAACCACGCCCGCTGGACCTACGGCGTCCGGCGGCCGCCTGCTCCGCGCCCACCCCTCCCCGGTCCGTCGCCGCCGCGTCCACCGGCCCGTCGCCCGGCCCCACGGGCGTCCCGGCCCTGCCCGCGCCCACCGGCCCCCATCCGGTCGGCACCACCGCCCTGCATCTGAAGGACACCTCCCGCCCCGACCCGTGGGCGCCCGAAGCGGGGGCCAGGGAGCTCATGGTCACCCTGTGGTATCCGACGCGGGCCCGTGAGGGGCGGCGCGCCCGGTACATGACCGTGAAGGAGTCGGAGCTCACCCTGAAGGGCAGGAGGGTGACCGGCGCACCGTATGACGTGCTGAGCAAGACGCGCACCAACGCCTTCAGCGACGCGAGACCGGCGGGGCGCAAGGGCAGCCTGCCCCTGGTGGTGCTCTCTCCCGGATTCACCATGCCCCGCAGCACGCTCACGGCCCTGGGCGAGGAGCTGGCCAGCAGAGGGTACGCGGTGGCCGGCATCGACCATACGTATGAGAACTACGCGACGACCTTCCCGGACGGCCGGGTCGCCGGATGCGTCGCGTGCGACAGCGACTCGGACTCCGGCTTCGGCTTCGGCTTCGGCTTCGGCACGAAGGTGGTCGGGGTCCGGGCGGCCGATGTCTCCTTCGTGCTCGACCGGCTGTCCGGGCCGAGCGCGGAGTGGGAGGGCTCCTCCTTGATCGATCCGTCCAGGATCGCGATGGCCGGCCAGTCGATCGGAGGGGCCGGCGCCATCGCGGCCATGCTGAAGGACTCCCGGATACGCGCCGGGATCGACATGGACGGCACCACGTACGCCCGGATCCCGAAGAGCGGGCTGTCGCGGCCGTTCCTGTTCATGGGCTCGGCAGGCCACCCGCCCGGAGGCCGCGACAACTCGTGGGATCGCGACTGGAAGCTCCTGACCGGCTGGAAGCGCTGGCTCCTGCTGCCCGGCGCGGATCACCAGTCCTTCACCGATGTGCCGCTCCTGGCGAGTGCTCTCGGCATCGGCGTACCGGGCGACCTGTCGGCGGCCCGCTCCGTGGAGATCACCCGCACGTACGTCCGGGCCTTCCTCGACCTGCACCTACGTACCGGGCGTCAACCCTGCTGGACAGACCGTCGCCCCGCTACCCCGAGGTCGAGCTCTGCGCCCCGGCCGGGAAGACCTGCCGGTAGCGGATCGCCGTCAGCGCCCCGGCCGGCGGCCCTCCCGGATCGTCCGGGAGGGCCGTCGGCCGGGGTATCGGCGGGTCAGCGAGAGGCGCTCACCGGCCCGGTCCGGGGGCCGCCGTCTCCAGGGCCTGGCGCATGACCGCCGAGCCGTGTTCGACGAACTCGGCCATCGGGGCAGCGAGGGTGTCGGGCAGGACGTCGGTGTGCCAGACGAGCCTGGTCCGGCCGCCCGCTTCGGCGAGGGCCTGCATCGAGGCATGGTGGTGGGAGGGGTGGAGGCTCCCGCCGACGACGGTGTAGGCGACGCGCCTGTTGTCGTGATCGAGGTCGACGAGCCGTTCGTGGACGATGGTGCCGTCGGCGAACGTGACGGTACGGGTGTCCGAGCTCAGGCGCGTGTCGGTGACGAAGCCGGGGGCGAGGCGTTCGTGCACCGCGCCGTAGTCGCTGAGCACGTCCCAGACCTCGTCGGGCGTGGCGTTGACGACGAACTCCCTGTGGATGGAGGCCATTGATACTCCCGGTCAGGCCGCGGCGATGCAGAACAGGTGTCCTTCGGGGTCGGCCAGGACGGTCCACCGGCCCTCACCGGGCTGGAAGTCGGGCTTGGTCGCGCCGAGTGCGAGCAGGTCCCTGGTCGCGGCCTCCGGATCGGTGACCTTGAAGTCGAGGTGGGCGTGCTTGGCGGCGTCAGGCCAGCCGGGCCCCCGGTAGCCGGCGACCCGCTGGAAGGCGAGCTGGATCGGGCCGTCGCCCAGGTAGACGGAATCGTCGTCGCTGTAGGTGACCTCCCAGCCCGTGAGGTTCTGGTAGAACTCGGCGAGCGCCTTCGGGGCGGCGCAGTCGATGATGATCGCGGTGAGCTCCGCGTGAACGGCCATATGGATGACTCCTCGGTGTCGTTGTCTGCCCGCCCAGCATCCGCTCTCGCGTGCCGAAGGGTCTTGAAGATCCTTGCGGGCCGTTTCTGTCGCACCCCCGGCGTAGCGTCTGCGACGTGCTGTCAGCCGTGACCCTCGCCACCCGACCGGAGTTCACCGTGACCACGGTGGCCTGCCGCTCCGATCACACCCGGTGGTCGCAGCCGGAGGCACGCGACGACCACCGGATGGTGCTCGTACGGCGCGGCAGGTTCCGGCGGTGGACCGACGGCTCCGACGCCGATCTGGATCCGACGGTGGCCTACCTGGGCGCCCCGGGGCAGGAGGAACGGTTCGCACACCCCTCCGGCGGCGACATCTGCACCTCGGTGAGCTTCGCGCCCCGGCTCTGGGAAGGGCCCCTGGACGCGATGACGGTGTATGTGGACGCGCGCGTCGACCTGGCTCACCGCCGCCTGCTCGCCGCCGCCGCCGGCGGCGACATCGACTACGCCCTCACCGAGGAGTTGCTCGGTCTCGTCGCGACGGCCGCCGGACAGCCCGCCGAGCGGCCGAGGCCCGCCGACCGGGCGCTGGTCGCGGCGGCCCGTGAGGCGATCCTCGAGGAGGCCCCGGAGGCGGCGCGGCTGTGCTCGCTGGCCGGGCTCCTGAAGGTCTCTCCATACCGGCTGAGCCGGGCTTTCTCACAGCAGATGCGCGTGTCACTGACCCGCTACCGCAACCGCGTCCGCGTCGGCCAGGTCATGGACCGGCTCGCGGAGGGCGGAGTCGGCCTCGCCGAACTGGCCGCCGACCTCGGCTTCGCCGATCAGGCGCACCTCACCCGCACCGTCGGTGAGCACCTGGGACACACACCGACCGCGCTACGCCGGCTGCTCACCCACAGCCGGACGAGTGATCCCCAGCGATCACGAGGTGCCGGACCGGCGGCGGCACGAGAAGACGGTCTCCAGGATCGATGTGTGAGGACCGGCCCGGACACCCCGGTCCCGGCGGTGCGGGATACTCGACCGGTGCTCGCCCGCGGTGGCGCGTCGGTCCCGCGCGGGCACGCCCGCGCCGTCGAGAAGGGACGTCCATGACCGCTGTGTCCGCGCTGCCCGCCCCCGTCATCGCCGAGGCCGGCGGCGGCCGGCTGGACCTGGCCGGACTGCCCGAGGTCGTCCAGGTCCTGACCGACTGCGGATACCCGGTCGAGGGCGGCGACACCGTGACCCTGACCGTGGGCGCCGCGGGCCGATACCGCGACGCGGTGGTCCTGAGCGTCGGTTCGCTGATCCTGGGCGCCGCCCAGATCGAGGGGCACCTGTGCTTCCGGGTGCCGGTGCGGGAGCTGCGGCACGCCACCGAGGACGGTGTGCTGCGGCTGCGCCACACCGTCACCGGCCATCGCGAACAGCGCTCGGCGTGGGCGGAATACACGGTGGTGGACACCGCCGCCCCCTGACCCGCGGCCCGGAGGGCCGCGCGGCGGCTCACCCGCGCGCCACCGCGCCGAGGCCGTCGCGGGAGCGCCGCGCCAGGATCGCGTAGCCGGCCGACGCGACGACGACACCGACGGGCAGGGCGAGGTCCACACCGCCCAGGGCGCGGGCGAGCGGGCCCGTGTACAGGGTGTTCACGCAGAGGGCGGCCGCGGCGGCGCCCGCCGTGAGTGCCAGGGCACCCGCCCGGTTGACGCCCGCGGTGAACCAGAAGGGGCTGCCACGGGTCTCGTCCGTGAGGGCGGGGCCGTCGTAGCGGCCGCGGCGCAGCAGGATGTCGGTGGCGTAGACGGCCATGCTGGGGCCGAGCAGGACGACGGTCAGCTGGAGGACGTTGCTGACGGTGTCGAGGAAGTCGGACACCAGCAGCGCGTACAGGGTGAGGGCGACGCCGAGGACTCCGTCGACGATCACGCTGAGGGAGCGGCGGACGCGGACGCCGACGGCCTGGAGGGCGAGGCCGGAGCTGTAGGCGGTCATGGCGTTGATGGAGATCGTGCCGAGCACCAGGGCGAGCAGGAATACCGGGGTGAACCAGCGGGGCAGGATCGTCTCCAGCGCGGTCTGCGGGTCGGTCATGTCGACCGCGGTCGCGGCGAACGCGCCCAGGGAGGTGACGGCGACGCTGGGCAGGAAGCCGCCGAGCGCGGTCCAGCCCACGATCGCCTTCGGGGAGGTCGTGCCGGGCAGGTAGCGGGAGAAGTCGGCGCTGTTGGTGTACGAGAGCGGGCCCGAGGCGATGAGGGTGATGCCGCCGGCGAGGGCCGTCCACAGGGCGCCGCCGGTCAGCGGCTCGGCGGGCTCGTAGCCGAAGTCGGCGTGTCCGAGCACGCTGAAGGCCACGACGGCGAACGCGGCGGTGAGGGCCACGGTGATCGGGAGGTAGAGCTTCACGATCGTGGCGTGTCCGTAGACGCTGATGGCCAGGGTGAGCGTGGCGATGACCACCACGACGGCGATCTTGACGCCGGTGTCCGGCGCGATGCCGGCCTTCTCGACGAGGGAGAAGGCGGCCAGCGCGGCGGCGGCCAGATTGAGGGCGATGTAGCAGATGCAGATCGCCCAGCCGGTGACCGCGATGTTCACCCGGTTGCCGCGGACGCCGTACATCGCCCTCATGATCACTTCGCTCGGCGTGCCCGAGGCCGGGCCCGAGACGGCGAGCAGGCCGACCGGCACCCAGAACAGGTTGCCCACCACGATCACCGCGAGGGCCTGCCACAGGCTCAGGCCCATGAGTATCAGGGCGCCGCCGACCACCAGGCTCAGGTAGTTGACGTTCGCCGCCGCCCAGACGGCGAACAGCTCCCGGGCACGGCCGTGACGCTCCCGCTCGGGAATGTGGTCGATGCCGTGAACCTCGACACGGCCCGCCCGCCCCGAGGGTGGCGGCGTCTCGTGCGCGCCGTGCACGCCTGGGCGCGGGTCGGGGATCGTGGACGCCATGGAGCCCTCCGGGTGCTGGTCGTACCCACCTGCTTGCTTATTGGTCGCACACTCAATAGCATCCCGGGCATGCCGTCAAGCGTCCAGCGCAAGCGAATTCGGAAAACTCCGGCCGCCCGACATGCGGAAATCGTCGTCGCGGCCGCCACCGTCGCCCTGTCCGAGGGACTGGAGTGCGTCACTCTGCGGCGGATCGGCGAAGAACTCGGCGTCCGGCCGGGGCTGATCAGTCACTACTTCCCCTCGGCGGAGGACCTCGTGGCGGAGGCGTTCGGCAGCGCCGCGAGCGCCGAGCTCGACACCCTCCTGCCGGCCGAGAGGCCTGACGGGACCCCCACGCAGCATCTGGCGCGCTTCTTCGCGCACGCGGCCGGAGAGGCGTACGACGACATCAGCCGGCTCTGGATCAACGCTCGGCACCTCAGCCGCTACCGGCCCGTCCTGCGCGACCGGGTCGCCGAGCAGGAGGCCGCCTGGCGCGGGCGGCTGGAAGGCCTCATCCGGCAGGGTGTCGAGCGGGAGGAATTCCGGACGGACGACCCGTACGTGACGACCATTCAGATCTTGGTCGTGCTCGACGGCCTCGGTGCCCACGCGAACACCGACACCAGCGATCGCCCCGAAGCGGTGACGCGGATGGCTGTCACCACGGCGGAGCGCGGACTCGGCCTGCCGAGCGGCGCGCTCACCCGCCCTGTCGACGCGTCCACCGGCCCCTGCGCCCCCTCCGGCACGGGCTCGACCGCCGGCCGGAACACGGGCCCGGCCGGCGGCAGAGGCACAGGCCCGGCCGCCGGCGCCCACGGCGCGGACCCGGCCGCCGCCTCCTCCAGCACCCCCAGCTGACTCTCCCCCACCCGTTCTTCGAGGAGCCCCTGTGCGCACCCGTCTCGTCCTGCTCTCCGCCGGCCTGCTCGACCCGGTCACCGGCGAGTTCCTGCCGGAGACCGCCCTGGCCGTGTCCGGGGGGCGGATCTCCGCTCTGGGCGACGACCGCCGGATACGCGCACTCGCGGACTCCTCGACGACAGTGATCGACCTCAAGGGAGCCGTGGTGATCCCCGGCCTGGTCGACGGACACCTCCACCCCGTCTCGGGCGCCGAGCTGACCCACGGACTGGACCTGTCACGCTGCGCCGACCTGGACGCGGTGCGCGAGGCGCTGGCCCGCGAGGTCCGGAGCCTCGCGCCCGGCGCGTGGCTGCACGGCTGGGGCCTCGACCCGAACGTCTTCGAGGACCGGCCCGTCGAGGCCGCCGCCCTCGCCCCCGTGCTCGACGGCGTACCGGCCCTCCTGCAGCTCTTCGACGCCCACTCCATGCTGGCCAGCCCGCGCGCGCTCGAACTCGCCGGCGTCGACGGGCCGCGGAGCTTCGCCCAGTCGGCCGAGGTCGTCTGCGACGAGGCGGGCCGGCCCACCGGGCTGCTCCTGGAGGACGCCGCCTGCGAACTCGTCGAGCGTGCCGCTCCGCGGCCCACGCACGCGGAGCGCCGCGCCCGGCTCGCCGCCGCCCTGCGCGGCATGGCCGCCGCGGGACTCACCGGCGGTCACGCCATGGACGCCAACGGCGACAGCCTCGCGCTCTACGCCGAGCTCGACGCGGCCGGAGAGCTGCCGGTGCGGCTGCGGGTCGCGCCCTGGTGCCAGCCCGGCACCGACGCCGACGCGCTGCGCGCGCTCATCGAGCAGCAGGGCACCGGCGGCACGCTGTGGCGGACCGAGGGCGTCAAGCTCTTCATGGACGGCACCATCGACAACGGCACCGCCTGGCTGGAGCGTCCCGACTGCCACGGCGAGTCCACCCACGCCTTCTGGCCCGACCCCGAGGCCTACACCCGTATCGTCGGCGAACTCCACCGGGCCGGAGTGCCCACCGCCACCCACGCCATCGGCGACGCGGCCGTACGGCACGTCCTCGACTCCGTCGAGAAGGCCCTGGCCACCGGGGACCGCGGGGTGCGGCACCGGGTCGAGCACATCGAGACCGTGCCCGACGACACCCTGCGCCGCTTCGCCGCGCTCGGCGTCGTCGCGTCCATGCAGCCCACCCACTGCTGCGACTTCACCCGGGCCGACCACACCGACAACTGGTCGCGCCGCCTCGGCGAGGAGCGCGCCTCGCGCGCCTGGCGCTGCCGCGACCTGTGGGACTCCGGCGCCACCGTCGTCCTCGGCTCCGACTGGCCCATCGCCCCCTACCCGCCGCTGGGCGTCATGGCGGGCGCCCGCCACCGTCGGCCGAGCCGCGATCTCAGCCGGCCCCCACACGGTCCCGAGCAGGCGCTCACCGCCCTGGAGGCTCTGCGGGGCATGACCGTCAACGCCGCCCGCGCGGCGGGCGAGGAGCGCGAGGCCGGCCGGCTCGCCGTCGGCCACCGCGCCGACCTCACGGTCCTGGCCGACAGCCCGCTCACCACCGCCGCCACCGACCTGCCGGACCTGCCCGTGCTGCTCACGGTCCTCGACGGCCGCCCCACCCACCGCGCCGCGAGCCTGTGAGGCGTCACGACGGCCCGGTCGACCGGCGACGCCGCGGACATGTGCCACGGTTCCGGCAAGAAGCGCGCGAGGGCGGGCGGCCGGCGCCCACCGGTAAGGCGGAGCGCGCCAGGGGCGGACGTCGCCCCCGGCCCGGGCGCAGGTGATCGCGTCAGCTCAGGTCAGCGCTGCCTGAAGGCCCTGCGGTAGTCGCGGGGCGGCACGCCGCGGCGGAGCGCGAACTGCTCCCGGAACACGGCGGCGCCGGCGTAGCCGACCTGGTGGGCGATGCTCTCGACGGGCAGGTCGGTGGTCTCCAGGAGCTCTTCGGCGAGGTTCAGGCGCTGGGTCAGCAGCCAGGCATGCGGGGTGGCGCCGGTGGCGGCCTTGAAACGGCGGGCGAAGGAGCGGCGGCTCATCAGGGCACGGGCGGCGAGATCGTCGACGGAGAGGCGGCGGCCCAGGTTGGCCCTGGCCCAGGCGATCACCTCCGACAGCCGCACGTCGTCCGCGCCGGCCGGCACGGGCGCGGGAAGGTACTGCAACTGCCCCCCGCTGCGGTAGGGCACGGTCACCAGGTCGCGGGCGATCGCGTTGGCGTGCGCGGCGCCGTACTCACGACGGATCAGGTAGAGGCAGAGGTCGACGCCCGCCAGCGCACCGGCACCGGTGACGAGCCGGCCCTGGTCGACGTAGAGGGACTCGGGACGGACCCGCACGGCCGGATGGCGGGCGGCCAGGTCGGCGGCGAAGCGCCAGTGGGTGGTCGCCTCCAGACCGTCGAGCAGTCCGGCGGCGGCCGGCAGGAACACGCCGACGCAGTGCGCGGCGATCATCGCGCCCCGGCCGTACGCGGCGCGCAGGGCGGCCAGGACGGCCTGTGCCGGGTCGGCGCGGAACTCCACCCCGGGCAGAGCCAGGATCAGATCGGCGTCGGCGAGCCGGTCCAGGCCGTGCTCGACCGGCAGGGGCAGGCCCAGGTCGGTGCGGAGCATGCCGGGCCGCTCGGCGCAGAGGGCGAAGTCGAAGCCGGGGCGGCAGAAGATCTCGTTCACGATGCCCAGCCCCAGCGCGGTGACCCCCTGCGGCGCGTAGGCGGCGACCGATCGGAACATTGGCACGGAACCCACGATAGTGGGATTTCCGGCCACTGTTTCCAAGGGGGCACGCCGTCGTCAGACTGCTTTCCATGACCGACGCGCCCCGCGAAGGTCAGCAGGCCCGGCATGAAGCGGAGTCCGCCCTGGAGGGCCCTGTCGAGTGCGGCGTTTCATAGGCGGTCGCTCATGAAACGCCTGGTGTGTCAGGTCTGTGGGGGGCCGCGTCTTGCGGTCGGTCGCCGTGCCGGGGCGGGTGGCTGCCGGTGGGGGCGAGGGTGGCGGCCCAGCTGGCGAGGAGTCTGAGGGCGTCGTGGGAGGAGGCGCCGGGGGCGGCCGTGTACACGGTCAAGTTCAGGCCCTGGTCGGCCTGCAGGTCCATCGACTCGAAGTCGAGGGTGAGGTCGCCGACGGCAGGGTGATGGAAGGACTTGGTCCCGAAGTGGTGCAGGCGGACGTTGTGTCGGGCCCAGCGGGTGCGGAAGTCGGTGCTGCGGGTGGACAGTTCGCCGATCAGATCGGTGAGGTCCTTGTCGTAGGGGTCTCGGCCGGCTTCGGTGCGCAGCAGCGCGACGGTGATGTCAGCGGAGGTGTCCCAGTCGGGGAAGAAGTCGGGGCCTGCGGGATCGAGGAACTGAAACCGCGCGATGTTGGCGGGGCGGGCGCGCGACCCACCCCGGCCCAGGCCCTGACCTGCGGTGAGGTCGGGGTCCTGGAAGACGGGCCAGTACATGGCGCGGCCGAGCGGGTTGGCGGCCAGGATGTCCATGCGGCTGTTGCGGATGATCGCGGGGGCATCGCTCATGGCGTCCAGCATGCGCTGCAGACCGGGCCGGACCGTGCGGGCGGGGCGGCGGCGGGCGCCGTGCCGGGCGCGGTGTCCGGCGTTGGCGCTGCGGGCCAGGTCGAACAGGTGAGCGCGTTCGGCGTCGTCGAGGCGGAGCGCGCGGGCGACGGCCTCGAGGACCTCCTCGGAGACGCCGGTGATGTGGCCTTTCTCAAGGCGGGTGTACCACTCGGTGCTCACGCCTGCCAGCACAGCGACTTCCTCGCGGCGCAGTCCGGGGACCCGGCGGCGGCCTCCACCGGGGAGAAGCCCGACCCGTTCCGGCGTGATCTTGGCGCGTCGGCCGGCGAGGAAGTCGCGGATGTCGTCTCGATTGCCCACAGTTTTCACTGTAGGTAAGGGAGATGGCGAGAGGGGGGTTGGGGTTGTCCCCCCCATGAACCCGACCTCCCACGCGCGAGATGAAGCCGGTTTCCTGGTTGTTGTCACAAACAGTGATGACTTTCCGCCGTTACGCGACGGGGAATCCCACCTTGGCCGAAGACATCGCTTAAGGAGACTCACTCATGCGTGGAGCAGTCCTGTACGCCCCGGGTGACGTGCGCGTCGAGGAGCGCGCCGATCCGGAGATCATCGAGCCGACCGACGCGGTCATCCGGCTGACGGCGACCTGCGTCTGCGGGTCGGACCTGTGGCCGTGGCGCGGCGTCGATGAGGTCCGCGACCAGCCGATGGGCCATGAGTACGTCGGCGTGGTCGAACAGGTCGGCGACGAGGTCAAGAACATCAAGGTCGGCGACTTCGTCGTCGGCTCCTTCTTCGCCTCCGACAACACCTGTGAGATCTGCCAGGCCGGCTACCAGTCCCGCTGCGTGCACGCCGAGCTGATGAACAACATCGGCACCCAGGCGCAGCGGGCCCGCGTCCCGCTGGCCGACGGCACCCTGGTCGCCACCCCCGGCATGCCGGAGCCCGACCTGATCCCGTCGTTCCTGGCCGCCTCCGACGTGCTGGGCACCGGCTGGTTCGCCGCGGTCGCGGCCGAGGCCGGGCCCGGCAAGACGGTCGCGGTCGTCGGCGACGGCGCGGTCGGCCTGCTTGGCGTGCTGGCGGCCAAGCAGCTCGGCGCCGAGCGGATCGTCGTCTTCAGCCGGCACCGGGACCGGCAGGAGCTCGCAGTCGAGTTCGGCGCCACTGACATCATCACCGAGCGCGGCGATGAGGGCGTGGCCAAGCTCAAGGAGCTCACCGGCGGCCTCGGCGCGCACTCGGTCATCGAGGCGGTCGGCACGCAGGAGTCGATGATGCAGGCCATCCGCTCCACCCGCCCCGGCGGGCACGTCGGCTACGTCGGTGTGTCCCACGGTGTCGAGCTGCCCGGCGAGGAGCTGTTCTTCTCCGGGGTGCACCTGCACGGCGGCCCCGCCCCGGTGCGTCGCTTCCTGCCGGAGCTGATGCGGCTGATCTGGGACCGGAAGATCAACCCCGGCAAGGTCTTCGACCTCGAACTGCCCCTGGAGGAGGCCGCCGAAGGCTACCGGGCCATGGACGAGCGCCGCGCCATCAAGGTGCTCCTGCGTCCATAGCCCGGCCCGCGACAGCCACCCCGAGCCGTGGCCGGCGCCGCCTCCGGGTGGCGCGGCCGCCGGGCCATGCCGGTGTGCCACGCCGACGACATCGGCTGCTCGTCGCCGGTGCGGCCGGTGTCCCGCTCCACTTCACGAGGCGGCCGACAGCGACCGGGCCGCCTTCCGCTCAAAGCCGGTGTCATCGCCGACCAGACCCTGCTGATCGGCTGACGCGGCCGACCACCCGGTGCAGCCCCTCGCCGACGGCCGTGCCCGGAGGAGCCGGTCCGGTTCAGGGCCACATTCCGCAAGCCGAAACTGTCGGTGCCGCACGATGACCGCCCCGTCCCGCAACAGCGTCTCCTGCCAGCGATTTCTATGCCGCCCTCACCGAGCATCTTGTTCCACCCCGGCGTCGGCACTGATCGTGACCACCTCGGTGTCATAGCGCGCCCGTCGAGCGCTGACCCTGCGGCGGCGCAGTCGCGTGTACCTGGGGGCGTGAGTCTTACCGACACCCCCTTCAGATCAGTTGGGTCGGCGTTCTTGCAGCACGTCGGTGACCGGCCGCCGGACGCCCGCGCTGTCGTCGGAGGTGTAGCCCAGACGCATGATCATTTGAGGGTGCCGGCCGGACAGCAGTTCCTGCCGTAGGAACTCCCGCAGGTGGAACGTCTCCAGCGCCTGGGTGTGGAAGGCCGCGCCGACGTCGTAGGCGGAGGCGTGCAGCAGGACGCGCTGCAGCGCCTGACCGGCCGCGATCCAGTCCTCGCGGGAGTCGGCCGGCGTGGTCAGCACCGCCACGGTCCCGGTGGAGGCGGAGAAGAACTGGTCGGCACCGCTGCCCCAGGGGTGGCCGTGGGCGTAGTCGCGCTGGGCGAAGTGCGGGTCGGTCCGTCGGGGCTCGCGGGGATAGCCCTCGGCCGGGACCCCCTCCTTGCGGGAGCTTCCCGGCGGCTGGGCCCAGCTGATCATCTCCAGGGTCAGCAGCCGGTCCTGGGCCTGCACGTCCTGGGCGGCGCAGGTGAGGGCGGCGAGCACCCGGACCGCGGCCTCCGAGCGGACCGGCGTCAGCCGCGCCCCCTCGGCCTCCGCCTGGGCCACCAGCGCCTCGACCAGACGGTCCGGCACGGGCAGCTCGGTGAAGCCGGCGCGGTGGGTGCGGCGGCGCTCGATCTCACCGTGCAGCAGCCGGGTGTGCTCGTCGGCGACGACGGCCTCCCCCATCCGCACCGTCGCCAGCAGGGCGGGACGGTCGGGGTCGGGCAGCACCCGCACCCGCGGCTCCCAGCCGAGCACGCGCAGCGCGAGCCGCAGGTTCATCAGGGCGGCACCGCAGCTGATCAGCAGCTCCCGGCCCGCGGGGTCGCCGAGCCGCAGCTTCCTGTCGCTGTCGGCCCGCAGGGAGATCTCCTCGCCGTCGACGGCGAAGGACCACGGCTGGGTGTTGTGCACCGACGGCGCCCACACGGCGGCCTGCACCGCCGTGTGGATCGCCGAGGCGATCTCCTCGCTCGTGCGGGCGCTCATGATTGCACCTCCGTCACAGAAGGGGCGGGAAGGGGGCCAGGTCGTCGGATCGGTAGGCCAGGCGGTTGTCCACGTCGAGGACGCCCTCGATCCCGTGGACGGCCGCGACCAGGCGGGAGATCTGCGAGCGGAAGCCGACATGACCCGTCAGCGTGACCACACCCGCCTCGATGTCGACCGTCAGGTGCTCCCGGTCGACGTAGAGGCGGTCGCAGATCTCGGTGATCTCGCGGTCGATCTCCTCGGCGGGGCGGGTGAAGACCTTCAACAGATCGCTCTGGTGCACGGTTCCGACGAGACGTCCGGTGGCCGGCTCGATCACGGGAAGCTGCTTGATCCGGTAGCGGTGCATCAGCTGTGCCGCGTCCCGGACGGTGGTGTCCTTCGTGACCGTGATCGCTGGGGTGGTCATCACCTCTCGGGCTGTGATGCCTGCGGCTTTATGATGCTCCTGGCGTCTGCGATGGCTGTCGAAGACACTGCCCGCAGATGTGGAGTCGGTCTCCTTGAGCAGCAGGTCATCATCGGAGACCACGCCGATGGGGTGCCCATCGGCGTCGATGACGGTGAGCGCACCGACCTTGAAACGCCGCATGGCCTCGACGATCTCGGAGAAGGACGCCTCCGGCCGCACCGCGACCGCTCTGGTGCCCATGACATCTGAGATCTTCATGACTGACCTCCTCAAGGCTCCTCAAGGCTCCTCAATGGCCAGGATCTCGGAGCGGTCCCGCAGGTATCAGCGGCGAAAGTCCCTGATGCGGGGGACCTACGTCCGCTCTCGCCCCGGTGACGGGGCTCCGTCACGCCGGTGAGCCGGCGGCCAGGGAGAAGTAGGCCTCCTCCTCCTGGTCGAAATGGAGGATCAGGACGGCGTGCAGACCGTAGAGGCAGGCACGCAGGTCGTCAAGCTGTTCCAGGCGCAACCCCTCGGCCTCGGCGAGAGTGAGGTGATTCCCCAGGCGACGTACGAGACGTTCGATCTCGGCGTGCGCCCTGCTCATCGTCATCGTGACCTCGGGGCTGCCCAGCACCTGCCCCATGGCCGGATACAGTCGCTGTTCCTCGGCCCGTTCATGGGGCAGCAGGCGTTCGGTGAGGAAGCGATGAACCTCCCGCAGCCGGTCCAGGCCCGCCGCAGAGGGAATTTCGCCCAGTTCGTCGGCCGTTTCGCGGATCAGTTCCAGGGGCGGTCGCAGCGTGGAGTGCTCCGCCTCGAAGCGGCGGAGCAGGGTTTCGGTGGCAGAGGTGACCACCGCCCGGGTTCCCCGGGCGGGGCGCAACGCCCGTAGCGCGTTGACGATCACCGTGATGTCGATGGCCTCTTGCAGGAGGGCACCGGCCGCGGGCGGCAGTGCTCCGGCCGCAGCGGCCGCCATGGCCAGCAGTGACAGCGCCATCCCCGTGGCGGCGCTCTGCACGGCGATACGGCGGGAGCGGCGGGCGACGTCCATGGCGTCGGCGAGCCGGTCCAGGCGGTCGGTGGTGAGCACCACGTCGGCAGCCTGGGTGGAGGCGGCCGAACCCCGGGCGCCCATCGCCACCCCGACGTCGGCCGCCGCCAGGGCCGGGGCGTCGTTGATCCCGTCGCCCACCATCACGGTCACCGCCCTGGCCGCCTCCTGCCGTACCGCCCCGACTTTGGCGGCGGGGGTCTGTTCAGCCAGCACCTGGTCGACGCCCAGTACGATTCCCACGCTTTCGGCGACCTCGGCCCGGTCCCCAGTGAGCATGATCACTCGCCTGATCCCGGCGGTGCGCAGCCGTCGCAGGGTCCGTGCCGCGTCGGCCCGTATGGCGTCGCGGAGCAAGATTACTCCGGCGGCCTGGCCGTCCACCGTCACCCAGACGGTCATTGCGCCGTCCAGCGCGGCCCGCGCCCGCTGGGCCCGCTCCCACTCCGAACGGGAGGGGGCCGCGGCCTTGCCGACCTCTATCCGGTGCCCCTCCACCAGCCCCGTGGTTCCGGTACCCGCCTTCTCCCGGACCTCGGCCGGTTGCGGCAGTGCGGCCCGGTGCGCGCGGGCGGCCTCGACGATCGCGGCGGCGAGCACGTGGGAGGACATCTGGTCCACTGCGGCGGCCAGGAACAGTACGTCCTCGGCGCGGGCGCCAGGAGCGGCCACGACGTCGACCACCTGCGGCCGTCCGGCGGTCAGCGTGCCGGTTTTGTCCAGGATGAGGGTGCGGGCCTGGCCCAGCCTCTCCAAGGCTCCGCCCCCCTTCACCACCACCCCGTGTCGCGCCGTGCGAGACAGCCCGGAGGCGATGGCCGCGGGTGCGGCGAGCAACAGCGGGCAGGGGGTGGCGACGACCAGCACGGCGACGGCCCGCACCGGCTCGCCGGACAGCAACCAGGCGGCGGCCGCCAGCAGGAGCGTGGTCGGCAGGAACCAGGCGGCGAACCGGTCGGCGAGCCGTACGACGGGTGCGCTGTCGGTTTCAGTCTGCCGCGCCAGCCGGACCACTCCCGCATAGGTACTGTCCGCCGCGGTCCGGGTGGCCCGCAGGTCGAAGGCGGCACCGGCGTTCACCACGCCGCTGCGCACGCCTTCGCCCGCGGCGTGCTCCACCGGCATCGACTCCCCCGTCAGCGCCGACTCGTCCAGCAATGCGAGATCACCCGCCACCACCCCGTCGACGGGGACGATCTCTCCGCTGGGGACCAGCAGCAGGTCGCCAGGGCACACCTGTTCGACCGGCACGAGGCGAGGCACCCCGTCCTCGAAGCGCCGGGCCGAATGCGGCGCGCGTTCATACAGGGCATTCAGGTCACGCCTGGCCCGGTGCAGAGCGTAGTCCTCCAGCGCCCGGCCGGTCGCAAGCATCACGCCGATCAATGCGCCGGCAAGGTACTCCCGTACGGCGAGCGCTCCGGCCAAGGCGAGTACGGCGATGGCGTCCACGCCCAGCCGGCCGCTGCGCAACGCCGAGATCACCCATCCGGTCGCGGGCACCACGGCCGCGCCGATGACCACCGTCCACACGATGTCACCGGCCGCCTCCGCACCGGCCAGGCGCAGCATGAGTCCGGCCAGTAATCCGGTCGTGGTGACCAGGAGAAGGGCAATGGTGGCGAACCGTCTCATGTTCTCGGCCTCCCGCGGCGGGCTGAGTCGTCCCGGAAACGGAGGTCCGTTTTGATCACGGCCTCCGGCCCATGGACGGCTCGGCGGTCAGGATCGGACGACCGCCACCGGGCCGTGGGCGTGGTGCAGCACGCCCCGGCTGACGGAGCCCAGCAGCAGTGAGCCGACCGCGCCCATCCCCCGTGAGCCCACGACGACCAGGTCGGCTCTGGTGGAGGCGCTGGTGAGAGCGTCGACGGGGTGCGCGCTGTGGACGTCCTCCACCACTTCCACCTCGGGGAACTTCTCCTGCCAGGCGGCGAGCCGCTCCTTGACCACCCGGTGCTGTGCCTGGCGGATCTCGTCCATGTCGTAGGAGATCTCGGGCGCGAAGGCGTGCACCGGCAACTGCCAGGCGTGGACAGCGCGCAGGGCGCAGCCGCGCAGCCTGGCCTGCTCGAAGGCGTAGGCCAGAGCGGGCTCGCACCGCGGGGAGTCGTCGACGCCGACGACCACCTCGCGGTGCACCGTCTCCCCGCCGGGGCGGACGACGACCACCGGGCCGTGGGCGTGGCCGGCCACGTGCGTGCTCACCGATCCGAGCAGTGCTCCGGCGAAGCCGCCCAGGCCTCTGCTGCCGAGCACGATCGCCGCGGCGCCCGCGGCCTGTTCGCACAGGGTCCTGGTCAGGTTTCCCTCAATCAGTTCGGTGCTCACCTCGACGGACGGCTGACGCCTTCGCGCCGTCTGCTCGGCCTCGGCCAATACTTTCCGCCCGTTCATGACCATCGTGTCGGGCCGCTCGGGGGCGGCGAACCGGTGAATGTCATAGGGACCGCGCTCCACGACGTGCACGATCCGTAGCGGCGACCGCCTGCGGAAGGCGTCGTCGGCGGCCCATCTCACCGCTCTGTCCGCATCGGCCGAACCGTCCACCGCGACGACGATCGGCGAGGAACCCTCGTGCGTGTCCGGACCGACCGGCTGGCTGGTGTCGTTGGAGGACATGTTCTTCTCCCCAGGTAGGATTCCTGCCCGTTCAAGCATCGGACGCGGATATCGGGAAATCCCAGAGGCGCTGGACTACCTGCGCAGGGACTTTCGGCCTGTTTCTGAGTGGTGCTTGTAAGCGGGCTACCCGCTGTGTCCATGGATGGAGTGAGCAGGCTGCGGGTACGCGCTGCAAACGCGACGATTTCCTTATTGATCGTGCGGTTTGACGACGGCCACCGGGCATGAGGCTCGGTGGAGCAGCTCCTGGCTCACCGAGCCGAGAACCCGTGCCCGGACGCAGCCCAGTCCCCGGGACCCGACGACCAGGAGCCGTGCCTGACGGCTACGGGTCAGCAGGGCGGGAAGCGGCGATCCCCTGACCGTGCCGGCCGTGACGGTCACGCCGGAATGGTCGCCGGACAGCGAGGCCATGGTCTCGGCGAGCCAGCGCTCGACCTCCCATCCGGACCGTGGCGAGGTGCCCTTCCGCGCGTGGATTACGTGTACCGGCAGCCGGTGAACCCGGGCATGCCCCAGCGCGAACCTCAGCGCCGCCGCCGAGCAGGCGGATCCGTCAACCCCCACCACGACGTCCCCCGGAGACGGCGGTGATGCCGGATCGGCCCGCCGTACGGCCAGCACGGGGCAGAGCGTGTGGGCGGCGACGTGGGCGCTCACCGAGCCGAGCAGCAGTCCGGCGACCCCGCCGAGCCCCCGGCAACCGACGACCAGCATCTCCGCCGCCCGGCTGAGCGAGACCAGTTCCGGCCCCGGAGTCCCCCGGGCCAGAATCGACCGCACGGCCCGGCCGGGCAGCAGTTTCTCAGCCAGTTCCACTCCCTCGATCAGGGTCCGGCCCGCCAGCCTGCGCACCTGCCCGGTGATCGCCGCCTCGCGCTCGGCGTGGGGGCCGTCCCAGACGTGGCAGATGGTCAGCTCCGCCCGGCCTGTCCCGCACTCCCGCGCCGCCCATTCGACGGCGGTACGGCTCTGCGGTGATCCGTCGAAGGCGACGACGATCTCTCGCCTCATGAGCTCCCCTCCCTCCAGCGGCGACGTCACGCCGTTCGACGTTCAAGAGGAGAGTGACGGCTCCGCATCATTCCCCTGGGGCGTGGGGCATGACCGGGACCAGGCGGAACATCCCCGTCAGCAGCTCCGGAGTCTCCTGTGACCCGGCGAGACGGCCGGCCACGGCCCGCAGCACGTCGGTGGCCGTCACCATCCCCACCAGCTTGTTCGACTCCCCCAGGACCGGGAGCGCGTCGACACCCGCGCCGATCATGGCCTCCGCGGCGTCGGCCAGGCGCGCGTCGAGCGTGGTGTGCGGGCAGCGATGCTCGGCCAGCAGCGGGTGGACCCGCGCGCGTGACTGCTCGGCCGGGCCGCCGGACCAGCGGGCGGTGAGGTCCTCCCGGGTCAGCACGCCCCGCAGGCAACCGCGCCTGTCGACGACCGGCAGGTGGTGGACACCCGCGCGGCGCATGATCTCCCACGCCATCAGCGGGGACTCATCGGGCTCGACGGCGACCAGCGTCCGGCTCATCACCTGCGCAACCGTGAGCTCGCGTACGTCCATCATGCCTCCTCCCGGGCGGGCACGATCGCGACGGGGCAGCGGGCGTGGTGCAGGATCCCGTGGCTCACCGACCCCAGTACGGCCGAGCTGAGCCGGCCCAGTCCCCGCGAACCGACGACGACCAGGTCCGCGGCCTCCGATGCCTCGCAGACGACGGCGACGGGATGCCCGCAGACCACCGTCTCCTCGACTTCCACCTCCGGGTGCTTCTCCCGCCAGGGAGTGAGCGTGTCCGCCGCGATGCGCCGCCCGGCGGCGGAGATCTCCTCGAACAGCGGCGTGTAGACAGTGGCCCCCTGTCCCACCACGGGCATCTGCCAGGTGTGGATCGCGTGCAGCCGGGCACCGCGCCGGGCGGCCTCCTCGAAGGCGTACTCCAGGACCGCCGCCGAATGGGGCGAGGTGTCGAAGCCGACCACGACCTCGTTGTAGGTCCGCTCCTGTGCCCCTCTGACGACCACGACCGGCGCGGCCACGCGCCCGGCCAGGGCGAGGGAGACCGAGCCGAGCAGCAGCCCGGTGAACCCGCCGCGGCCCCGGCTGCCCAGCACGACCTGCTCGGCGTCCTGGGCCTCACGCCGGAGGATCTCGACCGGGCGGCCCGTCTCCAGCACGGTATCGCCCTCGATCCCCGGGGCGCGCTCGCGCGCCAGGCGGGCCGCGTTCTCCAGCACGCCCTGGCAGGACTCGGTCACCGAGTCGCGGAAGCCCGGCGGGGTCTGGAGCGGGATGTCGTAGATCCACGGCTCGCACACCTGGACGATCCGCAGGGCACATCCGCGCCGCACGGCGTCGTCGGTGGCCCATTCGACCGCGGCCTGCGAGGAAGGTGAGCCGTCCACGCCCACCACTACATGCGCTGTCATGTCGTCCTCCTCTGGCTTCCCCTTCCATTTCCATCCGACCTTCTCCCGGCGTTTTCCACAGCGGTCGAAGGACCCGGCCGTCAGGGACTTCCGACCCCTGTCACCGGACTTCGTCCGTAGTGGAATGAAGGACATGGGAAACGCCTCCCTGCGAAGGCGGACCGGCACACGGCGGCGCTCTTGGCCTGCTGAGCGCTGTTCCCCTGTGATAGGAAGCGAGCGATACCGAAAGGCCCGCACGCTGTCCGGTTGAGGGTAGGCGGCATCCGACAGCCCCAACCCATGATCGTTGTTTGTTTCCCGTCAGGAGATTCCGATGACCGAACGTGTGACGGCCCCCGGCGACCTGGCCCGTCGGCTGGCCTTGCGGCGCAAGGAGCTGGGCCTCAGCCGCGAGCAGCTGGCAGGCCAGGCCGGGATCGATCCCGGATACCTCGGCTACCTGGAGGAGACAGCCGCCTCCCCGACTCTCGACACCGTGCGTAAACTGGCCGCCGCCTTGAATACCGGTGTCGAGGAACTGCTCGGCGGGACGATGGACCTGCCGCCCGGGCGCGGCCATCCCGCCCCTCATCCTCGTCTGGAGAGGCTGGAGGCCGAGGAGTGCCTGCGGCTGATCGCTCCCGGCGGCGTCGGCAGAGTGGCCTTCAACGAGCCCGGAGGACCGGCGATTCTGCCGGTCAACTACGTGCTACGCAACAACTCAGTGATCGTCCGCACCGCCGTCGGCGGCCCGCTCGACGACAACCTGCGCACCGGTGTCCAGGGGACCGAGTTCAAGATCGCATTCGAGGTCGACCGCATCGACGACGCCGCCCGCGAGGGCTGGAGCGTGCTCATCCGGGGCGGCGCCCACCACGTCTCCGCCGATGAGCAGGCCGCGGCCGCCGCCTCAGGAGTCCAACCCTGGGCGGGCGGCGAGCGGGAGCTGTACCTCAGCATCGTCCCGGCAGAGATCACCGGCCGCCGCATCCGGCACGTTTCATGATCCTCGAAGAGGTGTACGCCGGAGCGGTCACCGGGTCGGCATCATTGCCACCGGGCCCCAAGAAACCCGCCACGCGCCCCGGGCAGGCTGATTCGATTCATCTGACGACCGCGACGGGGCAGTGAGCATGGTGGAGCACCCCGCGGCTGACGGAGCCCAGAAGGACCGATCCGACGGCGCCGAGGCCGCGGGACCCCATGACGAGCAGGTCGGCTCGTGCCGAGGCGGCCACGAGAGCCGGTACCGGGTGCGCGCATGTCACCTCTTGTACGACATCGACCGTGGGGAACGCCTCTCTCCACTCGACCAGCCGATCCGCGGCCATCCGGCGTTGTCCCTCCCGAATCTCGTCCATGTCGCGGGCGCCCTCAGGCGTGACCCCGTGAACCGGTGCCTGCCAGGCGTAGACCGCCCGCAACGGGCATCCGCGCAGTCCGGCCTGTTCGAAGGCAAAGCCCAGGGCGGGCTCGCATTCGGCGGAACCGTCGATGCCCACGACCACTTCACCGCGTGTCTGTCCGCCACCCGGCCGGACGATCACCACGGCACCGGGCACGTGACCCGCCACACGGATGGGGACCGAACCGAGGAGTGATCCGGCGAAACCCCCCAGGCCACGACTGCCGATCACCAACTCGACGGCTGCTCCGGCCTGCTCGCGCAGGACCTCGACCGGCGGCCCTTCGATCAACTCGGTGGTCACGCAGACCTCCGGCCCGCGTTCGGCGGAGGCCGTGAGCGCCTCGGCGAGCACCTGCTCACCCAGGCGCGACAAGTGGTCGGGCCGACCCGGTGCGGGAAGTTCGGCGACGTCGTGCGGCCAGCGGTCCACGGCGTGAACGATCCGCAAGGGCAAGCCCCTGCGGACGGCGTCATCGACCGCCCAGGCCAGGGCTGCGGTCGCGGCGGCCGAGCCGTCCGTTCCGACGGCGATCGATTCAGTCATGACTTCCCCCGCCGCCCATCGGAGCACGGCACGGGCGGTTTCCCCCGGGTGGAGCAGCGCCGCCTGGTCTCGATGGACGACCCTCACCTGGCGGCTCTGACCATGACGGTCGTCGCGGAGAACTGGAGCGGGCCGTTGGAGATCCGCTCGGTGCTTGACGGGCGCGTCACCAACGCCGGCGTCGCCCGCTACCGCGGGCTGGCCGACCGGCACCTGGTGCCGATCTGTGGGCACGCCGCCCACGGCGTGATCGAACTGCTGGCACGCACCGCCACCTCCCGTGTGGAGATCGCGCTCGCCGCTCGCACCACGCTGGCCGGCGGGCCCTGCCGTACCGGCGTGGAGGAGGGCTGGGTGAGCGACGAGCGGACCGTCGAGGTGAAAGCGGGCGAGGCGGTCACCGTGGAGAAGGTCGTCGCCCTGTACACCTCCCGGGACCGGGCCATCACCGAGAGCGAGGCCGCGGCCAGAGCCGCGGTCGTGCGCGCGGGCGGCTTCTCGTCCCTGCTCAAGCGGCACGCCCGAGCCTGGGACCGGCTGTGGCAGCGGGCGCACGTCACCGCCGAGGACGTCGAGGCGCAGCAGATCCTCAACCTGTGCCTCTTCCACCTGCTGCAGACGGCCTCCCCGCACCTCGCGGAACTCGATGAGAAATACACAGACATCCGGCGGCTGGATCGCATTCTGGAGGCCGAAGGGGACACCCCGAACCGGTACAAGGTCTCCAAGCAGGCCGACGTGCTCATGCTGTTGCACCTGCTGGGACAGGAAGGGGTCGGCGAGATCCTGACCGGCCTCGGCTACGAGTGGAACGCCGAGATGGCGGCTCGGACGGTGGACTACTACCTGGCCCGCACCTGCCACGGCTCCACGCTGAGCGCGGTCGTCCACGCCGGGGTGCTGGCACGCCTGCGCCCCGGCGCCTCCCACCCCTTCTTGGTGGAGGCGCTGAACAACGACGGGAAAGATCTCCAGGGAGGCACCACCGCCGAGGGGATCCATCTCGGCGCGATGGCCGGGGTCGTCTGCCTGTTCGAGGCACAGGCTCGACCGTGATCACCGGCCGGTGCGGCCGGGCAGCGGACCTTGGTGGCTGAACCGGGAGGCCCGGCGCTGCATGTGATGGACATGGTCGCGGCGGCGGACAGTGGGCGGCCTGTCGACAGGGCCTGCGAAGAACACCTTCTTGGCGGACTCGACCAGGATCAGGTAGGCGATGAGCATTCCGGTCAGGGTGAGGAAGAACACGGGCGGCAGTGTGGTGAATCCCAGCGCGTGCGACAGCGGCGATGACGGCAGCGCGATCCCGACGGCGACGACACCGAGGACGGCGGCCAGCAGCGGGACGCTGGGCCGGCTGCGCAAGAACGGGATCCGCCGGGTACGGATCGCGAAGATGATCAGAGTCTGGGTCGCGAGGGACTCCACGAACCAGCCGGAGCGGAACAGTTCGGGGCCGGCGTGGAAAACGCCGAGCATGATCGCGAAGGTGAGGAAGTCGAACAGGGAGCTGATCGGGCCGAAGAAGAACATGAACCGCCGGATGAAGCCGATGTCCCAGTGCGAGGGGGCGTGGAGCTGTTCGGGATCGACGTGGTCGGTGGGGATGCTGAGCTGGCTGGTGTCATAGAGCAGGTTGTTCAGCAGGATCTGGCCCGGAAGCATCGGCAGGAAGCTCAGCACCGCTGAGGCGGAGGCGGCGCTGAACATGTTGCCGAAGTTACTCGAGGTGCCCATCAGGACGTACTTGATGGTGTTGGCGAAGATGCGCCGGCCCTCGGCGACCCCGTCGGCCAGGACCCCGAGATCCTTTTCCAGCAGGACGACGTCGGCGGCGTCCTTGGCGACGTCGGTGGCGGTGTCCACCGAGATCCCGACGTCGGCGGCGTGCAGCGCGAGCGCGTCGTTGACCCCGTCGCCGAGGAATCCCACGTCACGTCCGCGGCGGCGCAGCAGCCGGATCAGCCGCGCTTTCTGTTCCGGAGAGACCCGGGCGAAGATCGTGGTGGTCTCGGCGACGGCGGCGAGGGCGTCGTCGTCCAGTGCGGCGATGTCGGTGCCGGTCATGGTGCCACCCGAGGTCAGGCCGAGGTCGGCGCAGACTTTCTCCGCGACCAGCGGGTTGTCTCCGGTGGCGACCTTCACGGTGATGCCGAGCGCGGCGAGGCGGCGCAGTGAGGCGGCGGCGGCTTCCTTGGGCCGATCGAGAAACACCAGGAACCCAGCCAGGATCAGGTCGCGTTCGTCGGCCGGCGTCGGGACGGTCAGACCGGCAACGGGCCGGGTGGCGACGGCCACGACCCGGCTGCCGGCGGCGAACTGAGCCCGCAGCGTGTCAGCAGCTCCGGCCGGCAGGTCCGGACAGCGGCTCAGGACGGCCTCGGGCGCGCCTTTGGTGATCAGCACCCGGGTGCCGTCCGGACCGCGGAGCACGGCGGTGGTCATTCGGCGTTCATGATCGAACGGCAGCAGCCCGAGCCGCGTGTAGCCGCCGGCCAGGTGCACCGGAGCACCTGGCGCCTGCCACAGCGCCGCATCCAGCGAATTTCCTCCCACCGCGACCGAGCCGCCGGCCGGCAGGTCGGCCTCTGTCGCAGAGGCGGCCTCGGCCGGCAGATCGGACTCGGTCGCCAGCAGACCAAGAAGCAGCACCCGGTCGTCGGTGGCTCCGTCCGGGCCCAGGGCGGCGACGAAAGCGATCCGGCCCTCGGTCAGGGTACCGGTCTTGTCGGTGACCAGGACGTCCATGTCGCCGAGGTCCTCGATGCAGACCAGCCGTTTGACCAGCACCTTGCATCGGGCGAGCCGCCGAGAACCGGCCGCCAGGCTGGTGCTGACCACCGCGGGCAGCAGCTGTGGGGTGATGCCTACCGCGATCGCCAGGGAGAACAGCAATGACTCGATCAGCGGGCGCTGCAGCACCAGGTTCGTCACCAGGATCAGTGAGGTCAGCGTGATCGCGACCTGCAGCAGTAGCACCGAGAAATGCCGCAACCCGGCCTGGAAAGCGGTCTCCGGTTGCCGCTGCCCCAGGCCGAGCGCGATGCGGCCGAAGGCCGCGCGTCCACCGGTCGCGACCACCACGCCGGTACCGCCACCCGCCCGCACGACCGTGCCCATCAGGGCGCAGCAGCGCAGCTCGGCCAGCACCGTGCCGGACGGGACGGGCGCGACCATCTTGTCCACCGGCAGCGACTCACCGGTCAGCACGCTCTCGTCGCATTCCAGACCGGTCGTGGTCAGCAGCCGCAGATCCGCCGGGACGATCCCGCCCAGCGTCAGCCGTACCACGTCGCCGGGCACCAGCACGGTGACGTCAACCTCGACGAGCCGGCCATCGCGCACCGCCACGGCGGTATGCCTGACCTGGGAATGCAGCGCCTGAGCCGCCCGTTCGGCCCGATACTCGTTGACGAAGCCCAACCCCACACTGGCCGCCAGGATCACCCCGATGATCACCGCGTTGGTGCTGTCCCCGACAAAGAACGAAACGACCGCTGTTACCACCAGCAGCACCAGCACCGCATTGCGCAGCTGCCGCCCCAGCACCCGCAACGCCCGAGCGTGGTGGACGCGCACCGCGTTCGGACCACAGATCGCCCGGCGCCGCGCGGCCTCGGCACCGGACAACCCCGCCTCGGTGACGCCCAGCCGGTCGAGCACCTGTACGGCGGGCAGCGCGGCCGCCTCACCGGCGGACAGACCCATCAGGTGTGCCGCACCCGACGGTATGTGCACGGCGGTCCCCATACTCCCCAGCAGAGCACCGCCAGGCGGGATGGCTCTCCGGCCGAAAGGCACCAGCTGGAGGGACCTTCGGCACCCGCGCCCCTTAGAGCCGACAGTCCCTGCCCGCAAGGGCACTTGGACTCTAAGGGTCGCCTCGGCGATGAGCGAGGCTGGACCGTATGAGACGGACCGTTCCCGATGAGTGCGACGTCCTGCTGCGTGAGGGCGGCATCGCCCGCATTCGGCCGCTGCGGCCGGACGACCGCGCGCGGTTGCACGAGCTGGTCGACAGGTCTTCTGAGCGCTCGGCCTATCTGCGTTTCTTCACCGGCGGCACGGCGACCGCCCACGCCTATATGGACCGCATCACAGCGCCGGGCTACCCGGGCCGCGCGTTGGTGGCTCTGTCACAGGGCCGACTGGTGGCGGTCGCGGAGTACATTCCCGGCGATGCGGGCGACGCCGAGATCGCGATCTTGATCGATGACGGGATGCACCACCACGGTCTGGGCACCTTGCTGGTGGAACACCTGGCGTTGAACGCCGCCGACGAGGGCGTGCGTGAGCTGGTCGCCGACGTGCTCGCCGAGAACCGGCCCATGCTCCGGGTGCTGGACGACATCGGGCTGAACGTCACCCGCGCGTTCAACGACGGATCGGTTGAGGTCCGGATAGATCCGCGACCCACCTCGGGCATGTTGGAGCGGATCGAGGCACGCGCGCATCAGGCGGCGTCGACCTCCCTGAGGCGGCTGTTCTGCCCGGAGTCAGTCGCGGTGATCGGCGCCGGCCGCACCCCGGGCGGAGTCGGCCACCACATTCTGCGGAACCTCCTTCAGGGAGGTTTCCCCGGCCCCGTCTACCCGATCAACCCATACGCCAGGCAACTGTGCGGCCTGCCCGTCTACGCGAATGTGGGCAGCGTGCCGGGCCCGATCGATCTGGCGGTCATCGCGACCCCGGCCTGCACCGTGCTGGAAGTCGCCCGCGACTGCGCCGGCCACGGCGTGCGGAACCTCGTCGTCGTCACGGCGGGATTCGCCGAGGCCGGAGAGAAGGGCATGGAAGCTGAACTGCTGAGGATCTGCCGTGAGGCCGGCATCCGGCTGGTCGGTCCCAACTGTCTCGGCATCGTCAACACCGCAGCCCGGCTCAACGCTGGCTTCCTGCCTCACCCGCCCGCCCCGGGGCATCTGGCCCTGATGTCACAGTCCGGCGCGGTCGCCGTCGCCCTGATCGACCGCGCGGCCCGTCTGGAGGTCGGCATCTCCTCCTTCGCCTCGGTCGGCAACAAGGCCGATGTCAGCGGTAACGACCTGCTGGAGTACTGGGAGGACGACCCGGCGACCGACGTGATCGCGCTGTATCTGGAGTCGTTCGGCAACCCTCGTAGATTCGGCCGCATCGCACGGCGAGTGAGCAGGCACAAACCGATCATCGCGGTCAAGAGCGGCCGCGGCGGCTCAGGCGAGCGGGCGGTCCGCTCCCACACCGCAGCCGCCGCCACCCCGGACGTGGTCGTCGACACCCTGCTGAAAGCCTCAGGCGTCATCCGCGTAGACACCGTCCAGGACATGCTCGACACTGCGCGCCTCCTGGCCACCCAACCGCTGCCGCAGGGCAGGCGGGTGGCCATCGTCGGCAACTCCGGCGGACCGCAGGCCCTTGCCGCCGACGCCTGCGAGCAGCGCAATCTGCTGGTCCCCGAGCTGGCGGCGGTCACCCGCGGGCGGCTGCGTTCCCGGCTGCCGGTCGCGGCAGCCGTGGCCAACCCCGTCGACCTCACCGCCGACGGCAGCGCGCAGGAGCTGGCGTTCGCCATCGAGGCCGTCCTGGCCGATCCGGGCATCGACATCGTCATGGTCGTATATACCCCGCCGTTCGGCTCCGGCCTGGGCAGAACCCGCCAGGCCATCGCCCGCGCGGCCACGTCGGCAGGCAAGACCGTGGCCGCGTGCATCAGCGGGCATGACGGCCTGCTGGACGGGCGTGTGCCCTGCTACGCCTTCCCCGAGCAGGCGGTGCAGGCGCTGCACCACGCGGTGGACTACGCGTCCTGGCGCGCCGCACCGCAAGTCCCGCCCGCCGAGCCGCGCCCGGCCGACACCGTCACCGCATGCGGCATCGTCGAGGCGGACCTGACGCGCCACCCCGGCGGCCGGTGGCTCGACTATGGCACCGCCGCCCGCCTGCTCGGCTGCTACGGCATCCAGACGGCCGAGTCGATCGAGGCCGACGGACCGGACAGCGCCGCGGCGGCGGCCGTCATGATCGGGCTGCCGGTGGTGCTCAAGGCCACCGGTCCGGACCTGGTGCACAAGAGTGACGTCGGTGGCGTTCGCGTCGGTCTCGGCACGCCGGACGAGGTCGGCCGCGCCTACAGGGAGATGGCCAGCTCGATCGGACCGGCCATGACCGGCGCGGTCGTCCAGCCGGTGATCGAGGCGGGTGTTGAGATCATCATCGGTGGCGTCGCGCACGAGGCCTTCGGGCCCTTACTCATGGTCGGCATGGGCGGCGTCACCGCAGAGCTTCTGGCCGACCATTCCTTCCGGGTGCCGCCACTCGGCGACCAGGACACGGCGGCGATGATCGCCGAGCTCCGCTGCGCTCCCCTGCTCACCGGTTATCGCGGACGCCCGTGTGTCGACGTGGCCGCGTTACGGAAGCAGATCGCTGGCGTCGGGAGGCTCTTGGAGGATCTCCCGGAGGTGGTCGAGCTCGACCTGAATCCGGTGATCGTCACCCCGGCCGGCGCGGTGGCCGTGGACGTGCGAGTACGGCTCGCTCCCGCAGCCCCGCCGCCCTCGCTCTTCCGCCGGCGGCTCCGATGAACGAGCCGGCCCATCGCACTTGTGGGCCCGTCTGGAGGCAAAGGTGCCTGTCAACGTCAAGGACGTCATGACCCAGCGGGTGATCTCGGTAGGTGAGGACACCTGCTTCAAGGACATCGCCGAGCTGCTCGTCACCCACGCGGTCAGCGCCGTACCGGTCGTGGACGGTGACGACCACGTGACCGGCATCGTCTCCGAAGCCGATCTCCTGCACAAGGAAGAGGACAGAGAGCGGGTTTACGGTGAGAGCTGTCCGCCGCCGCAGGCCCGGCCGGACCAGGGGCCGCATGCGGACAAGGCCAGAGGCAAGGTCGCCCGGGAGCTGATGACCGCCCCCGCAGTCACCGTCTCGATGGATGCGTCGGTGGCGACCGCCGGCCGCCTGATGGAGCACCACGGCGTCAAACGGCTGCCGGTGCTGGACGACCACAGCCATCTGGTGGGCATCGTCAGCCGCCATGACCTGCTGAAGGTGTTCGCCCGCTCTGACCGGGACATCGAACGTGAGGTCCGCGTGGAGGTTCTGGTGACGTCGGCATGCCGCCGGGCGAATGCCCAGACCGGAGCATCAGTCGCTGATCTTGCCCGGTGCCGGCGCTGAAGGCTTTGGCCCCTGCCTCCGACATCCCAGGAGAGCTAGCGTCCAGCGGTTTCGGGCGCGCCGACGACATCTTTGCACGCCGAAAGACCGCACAACTTGGGACCTTCGGTCCTGCCGAGTCCGGTTGCGGTAGGCAAGCCTCAGATGGAGGAGGTGCGTCATGCCCAGCCCAGCCGAGGGACGCCTTGAAACCCGGCGGCTCATCGCCACCGCAGGTGCCGCTCCGTCGATGCACAACACCCAGCCCTGGCGCTTCAGCGTGTACGGGGACGAGACCGTGCGACTGCGGGCAGATCTGGACCGCAGGCTGACGGTGGCCGATCCACGCGATCGTTGCCTGCACATCAGCTGCGGCGCCGCCTTGCTGAACCTGCGGCTGGCACTGCGCGTGGCCGGCTATGACCCTGTGACCTGGCTACTGCCGCGGACCGAGGAGTCGGAGATGAAGGTACCGCTGCTCGCCGTCGTGCGCCCGGCCCGATCGATCCCGCCCTCCGGCGAGGAGCGAAGGCTCTACGACGCCATCGCGGCACGGCACACCAACCGCCGACCGTTCTCTGGATGCATCGTCCCTCGTCCGATCATGCACGAGCTGGTCCGGGCCGCACGTTCCGAAGGCACGGACCTGATCATCGTGGACACCCGGATCAGCGACACGTTCCTGCAGCAGATCGGCATGGCCGACACTCGGCTCCACGCTGACGGCGACTACCGCGCGGAGCTCGCTCGCTGGACCACCGACGTCCCGCGGACGGACGGTATCCCGCCGGATCATCTCGGCCCCGGAGGAGGCACCGGGACACTTAACCGCGATTTCGGTCAGCTACCGGCAAGTGACACCCGGTGGGAGACACGTCCGCAGCTCGCCGTCCTCACCACCTGGGATGATCACCCGCTCGACTGGCTGCGAGCCGGACAAGCGTTGCAACGGGTGCTGTTGGTCGCGACCCTCTATGGTGTATCCGCCTCGTTCCTCAACCAGCCACTGGACCTGCGGGACATGCGCGGCCGGACAGATCCGCGGCACCACCGCGCCCACCCACAGATGATCATCCGCTTCGGTTATGGCCCGGCTGTGCTCGGCACCCCACGCCGTCCCGTTTCGGACATCCTCGAAACAGCCTGAAGGAAACCAGCCGTTTCCAGCTGTTTCACAACGGCGGCCGAAAGTCCTGTTCTTCAGGGACCTCCGACCGCTGCGCCCGCCCCTGCTCGGTGATGGCATCAAGGTAAGGAAACTCCGAAGGGCAGGGAGGAAACATGAGTACGCCGATGCGCCGGGAGCAGCGGGGCCTCGTCCCCGATCTGTTCGATTTGCTGGAGATTCCCTTCGCCGCCCTGCGGCCGCCCATGACCCAGCCCATCAAATTCGAGGACTATGTCAAGGAAGGCCGCTACGTACTACGCGCCGAACTGCCGGGAATCGACCCCGAAAAAGATGTCGAGATAACTCTGTCCAACGGCGTCCTGACCGTCCGCGCCGAGCGGCATGACGAACGCAAGGACCAGCACCGGACGGAGTTCCGCTACGGCTCCTTCACTCGTTCCGTCACGCTACCCGTCGGCGTGGACGACAACGACATCAGGGCGACCTACGACAAGGGCATCCTGGAGGTCAGCGTCAAACTCGCCGACGCCGAGCAGGAGGGGAAACGCATCCCGATCGAGTCCAAGCCGCAGCCGGATACCTGACGGGTCGCGCGGGCCCGCTTGAGGTGAAGCGGGCCCGCATGGCCTCACGGCTGGAGAAGGCGCGCGTTACCGGCGGGGACGTGACGATCACCGAGGTAGCGACCAGGACACCCTGGGGGCCGGGCTCGGGAAGGGCACGGTGATCGCGATGGGTCTGCGCAGCCGTCTGAAGGCGTTTTGCTGCCGGCATCGTCGACGACACTCCCGTAATCCTTCTCACGAGATCAGGCGATGATCAGAGGGGGTCCATCGCCTGACCCGCGCCCGCAAACCGCTCCTCAGTGAGGTGATCTCAGCGACTTTTAGGGGTCGGCCAGGACGGGCAGGCCGCGGGCGCAGGCGGGATACAGGGCCGGCAGGGCGTGGGCGCAGGCGGCGGTGATGTCGTGGATCGATCCGGGCTCGACGTCGGAGACCCACAACGGCATGCCGTCGGGGGCGAACAGCGCTTGGGTGTTGCCGCCGTGGTGATGAGCCTTCCGGAGTACCGCAGGTCGAGGCTTTCGCCTTTGACGCTGGTGGTCTTCTCGCGGCATCGGTCAGCCCTGGACTGTGGGATCCGCGCGGGCCTGCGGTTTCAACCGCGTAACCCGTCGGTCATCGGCCGGCACGCCGCCCTCGTTGTGAAAGCACCTGCAGAACGATGCTCATCCGATGGAAACGGCCCTCGGGGGGAGTCGAGCCGGAGGCGACAAAAGAGTTAACGCGATAGGTCGATACCGCTTTTACTGAAATTGCTCTATATGATGATCGATACGACGCGGTTATGGTAGAGACGGAGGAATGGGCCCGATGTGGTAGGGGCGCATCATCTCGTTGTCCTCATGCTCGACGATATGGCAGTGCCAGACGTATTGGCCGGGCAGGTCGAATTTCGCCTTCACCCGTGTGATCTCTCCAGGGTAGGCGATTACGGTGTCCTTGAAGCCTCGCTCCCATGGCTCCGGCGGTCGCGGATCACCGTCGATCGGCTGCCGGTCGACGACCTGGAACTGCACTTCATGGATATGGATCGGATGCGCGTCCGCCGTGAAGTTGTACATCTCCCAGACTTCGATGGAGTTCAGTGCGGGATTCTCGGTGATCTTGTCGTCCCACCGCAACGGGACGGCCGCGCCGTTCTGCACTGTGCCGAGCAGCGTTATAACCGGGCCCACACCCGGCAGGACGGCCGAATCCTGCTCATTGAGGGAAACCTGCCGGCGGTTGGTCTCCGCACCGAGCGGGGCGGCCGCCGGCAGCTTCAACCGATCCGGTGGAGTGCTGGTGTCACGCGAGGTGAGCGGCACGACCTTGAACTTCATGACCTGGCCGGTGGTGGCGGGATCGGCGAAGGTCCCCGGCTGGCCGTTGAAGGGCTCGTCCGGCCCCTCGTTGATCAGATAGATCTCCGTGCCCACGGGCAGGCCGGTGAAATCCACGATCACGTCAGCCCGTTCGGCCGGCGACATCAGCAGATTGTCGAGTGATACCGGTGCGGGCAGGAAGCCGCCTTCCGCGCCGATCACCCAGAGAGGCAACACCGCTGGAGCGGGACGCGGCGCCAGCGGGTCGGACACCAGCTTGAAGATCAGGAAGCGGCTGTTGCATCCGTTGAGGATGCGGAAGCGGTACCGTCGTGGCTCCACCCCGAGTGCCGGCCAGGTCTTCCCGTTGACGACGATCGTGTTGGCGAAGAACTCCGGGTTCCAGATCGGCGGCACGTCGCTGTCCGGCGCGTACGGGCCGGTGAACCCATCGAAAAAGGCCCGGCTGTTGGGGTAGAACAGGGAACCGTCGTTGTTGAACGAGCGGTCCTGGACGGCCAGCGGGATCTCGTAGTAGCGCTTGCCCGGTCGGTCGCCGACCTGCGGCGCGGGGCCGGGCAAGTAACCTTGCGGCAGGTCGTTGGGGCCGCCGCGGAGCAGATAGAAGCCGGCCGGCCCGGCGTAGACGTTGGCCCTGGTCATGCCAAGAGTGTGGTCGTGGTACCACTGCGTGTTGGCCGGTTGGTCGTTGCCGTATTCGAAGACCACCTCACCGGTGTCCCAGTCGTGGCCCAGCGGTGACTTCTCCTTGAAGAACTTGAAGAAAGAGCCCTCGCGTGCGTATCCCTTTGGGATGTTGGAGGCGTCCGGCAGGTACCACGCCTCGGCGTATCCATCGCTGTAGTCGAAGGTGTGGTTGCCGTGGACGTGGGTGACGAGCGGCACCGGTCCGCGGTAGGGGGTCTGATCGGTGCTGTTCGAGTCGCGGTGCTGCTTGCCGCCCGGGGGGTTGGCCCAGTGCAAGGTCTGGTCGATCGGCAGGAGGTGCGGCAGGAAGCAGCCGTGCTGGTCGACGAGATCGTTGATCCATTTGACTCGGATCGGTCGCCGATAGCGAGCTTCTATGGTGAACGCCGGATAGTTGAACGACTTCGGCTGGTCGACCGATCCGTAGCTCCACACCGTCGTCGCCGGTAGGCCCGGAGGCAGGATCTGCTGCCTGAACTGGCGCACGGCAATCTCGTAGTAGTCGAGCTTGCGTTTTGTCTTGGACGGCGGCATCGCCGGCGGGATCACCAGCGGTGTAACGTACTTTCTGATGGCGGTCGGGTCGACCGTTCGTCCCGGCAGGGATCGCGCGAAGGATGTTTCGGCGAACCGGGTCGGAGCCAGCATGGAGGCTCCGGCAATCGCGCCGATCTGCAGGAATCGTCGCCGTACAAGCTCAGGCATATGTCTTCCGAACTCCTATCGAAGATGGCAATGAAATTGGCAATTTCAGCCATAGGCTACAAATGTGGATATTTCTTTATTTTGCAAGGCAGACGCGCGCCCACCCCTGCCTCTTCTGTGCGAGATAAACCATATTGAGCGGCCACCGTCCGGTTGGCGAGACTCATCTCATTGCTTGGTAAACGGTCGGCCATTAACCGCATGCCGGGCTGCCGATTCTGAAATATGCCAATAATTCAACGCGCCGATGCCCACGATTTTTCCGGCGTTCCTGGTGACTTCTTGAATGACACGAAAGCGGCCCGGCGCGGCCGGTGACCCGATGCGGTGTCGCTCGGCTCAGGGCTTCCGCTTGGCCGACTCCGCGGCGAGCAGGGCCGCGCCGAGCTGCACGGCGACCAGCGAGCGGAGCGGGATCGGGGTGGGCGTCGCGTCGGCTTCGGCCCCGGTGAACCAGTCGTCGAAGCGTGCTCCGAACCGGGCCCGTTCGGCCCGGATGGCGGGCGTCTGGTTGCCCGCGCCGAGCTCGGCGTCCAGCATGCGCAGGCAGGTCCCGCAGTACCTCAGCCGCATGAGGTGCGCGGTCTGCCGGTTGCCGACCGCGCCAGTTCGGCGATCAGGGCGCGTTGCGCGGCGAGGCCGTCCTGGATCACGTCGCCGTACTGCTGGTCGGTGGGGGTCTGGTCGGCGACGCGGGAGTCGGCCCAGTAGGGCAGTTCGGTGACCAGGTGCAGGGCGCCGAAGCGGTCGGCGTAGTCGACGCTGGCGCCGCCGATGCCGTAGGTGGCGGCGATCTGGGCGCCCCTCGGGGTCATGTAGGCGGCGGGGCCGATCGGCACGGCGCTCGGCACCTCCGGCGGCCCCATGTGCAGGGGCAGGCCCTCGGCGGTCGCGATGGCGGCCAGGCGGGCGGCGAGCGCGGGGTCGTGCTTGCTGAGGTAGTAGAACGCGCCCTGGAGCTCGCCGTTGTGCAGGGAGTAGACGAAGGCGGGCTTGACCTCGTCCATCAGCCGCATCAGCGCCTCGGTCTCCGGCAGGGTGCGGTCGAAGAAGTAGTCCTCGCCGGTCAGCGGGAAGGTCCATTCGACCTGGTCGACTTCGGCGGGGCGGTAGAAGTGCTCGGCGTAGGCGCGGCGGTCGCTCGGCCGGGTGTACCAGCCCTCGTTGAGCCGGGCGCCGTCGGGATCGACGCACGGGATGAGGTGCCAGCGGAAGCCGAAGTCCTCGCGCAGCGCGGCGTCCTCGACGAGCTGCCGCAGCAGCGCGCTGACGGTGAGCGCGCCGATGGGCTCGTTGGGATGGGGGCCGCCGATGATCACGGCGTCATGGGGGCCCGCGCCGATGGTCGCCACGCGCAGCGGCTCGCCCAGACGTGAGGTGCCGATGCGGCGCAGCCGTACCAGGTCGGGGTGGGCGGCGGCGAGGTCGTCGAGCTCGGCGTGCATCTGGTCCACGATCGACACCCGCACCCGCACCATGCTGCTGCGCGCGCTGCGCCGCCTGGGCGAACGCGGCTTCGCTCTACTCACGCAACGCTGGCGCACCCTGCAGCACATCACCGCCAGCCCGAGCAAAATCGATGACATCACCCGCGCCGCACTTGTCCTCACCCATTTCGAGCACAGCAGACTCATTTAAAAGTCGCTGAGATCACCTCAATGGAGCCCTTCCGGGGCGCACGACGGCGACGGGGCAGTGGGCACGATGCAGAAGACCGTGGCTGACCGAGCCCAGCAGGGCCGAGCCGAGGGTGCCGAGGCCGCGTGAGCCGACCACGACCAGATCAGCGGCACGTGAGGCGTCGGTGAGGGCGGGTACCGGGTGGCCGCACAGGATCGACTCCTTCACCGAGACATCCGGGTGCTTGTCGCGCCAGAGGACCAGACGCTGGCGGGCCATGCGGGATTCGCTTTCGAACGTCTCCTGCAGCAGATCGGCGTAGGTGACGGCGCGGGAGGCGAACGCCGGGGTCTGCCAGGCGTGAACGACGTGGAGTCGCGCGGCGCGCAGCCGGGCCTGCTCGAAGGCGTACTCCAGGGCGG
Organism: Streptosporangium brasiliense; assembly: GCF_030811595.1. Taxonomy (NCBI): domain Bacteria; kingdom Bacillati; phylum Actinomycetota; class Actinomycetes; order Streptosporangiales; family Streptosporangiaceae; genus Streptosporangium; species Streptosporangium brasiliense. Next base: position 6,370,894 of record NZ_JAUSRB010000002.1, on the reverse strand, counting down.
CCTCACCGTGAACGGATCCGTCGTAGCCGACGGCGATCTCACCGTGAACGCTCTGGGCGGCCTGCCGCACGATGACCACGGGGCCGGCCGCGTGCCCGGCGACTCCCATGCCGACCGATCCGAGGACCAGGCCGGCGAAACCGCCCGATCCACGGCTGCCGAGCACGAGCGTGTCGGCGGTCTCGGATTCGCTTTTCAGCCGCTCGACCACCGCGCCGATCACCTGGTCGGTGGTCACCTCGATCTCCGGCGCTCGCTCGCGGGCCCGAGCGGCCGCCGCGGCGAGCACTTCGTCGCAGTGCTCTCTCAACGCGTCGCTCAGGCCGGGGGCGGTGTGGAAGGGGAAGTCGCCTGCCCACGGTTCACGCACGCACACGATCTTCAAGGTGGCGCCCTTTCGCGCGGCGTCATCGGCTGCCCACTCCAGCGCCGCCGTCGCGGTCGCGGAACCATCGACACCGACGACGATCTGCCCACTCATGGTCATCTCCTTGTCGGGAGCTCCGTGTCTTCCATCTCCATCTCACTGTTGGAGGCCGTCACGCGCAGCGGGCGAACGTCCCCCGCTTTCAGGACTTCCGTCCCGCCCAGGGCCGGCTCCGGCAGACCATCGGGCCATCCCTGAACAACACCAGCGGGAGTCAGGGAATCTCGACGCGCCCGACGATCTACCAACGCGGGAAGCTCTCGGGAAGTCTCTCCGCTTGCCTGTACGGCCCCGCGTCGGGCGGGGACGCGAGACCGACGGCGTACGGGGCGTCCGCCCCGTTTCCGCGGCCATCGAGAGAGTCCTTCCTTGATCAGACGTGTTCGGCTACCACCGCGGCGGGCGCCACGATCAGCGGGCAGGCGGCGTGGTGCAGCAGTGCGTGACTGACCGAGCCCAGCAGCAGCCCGGCGAAGTCTCCGCGTCCACGTGACCCCACGACCAGCAGGTCGGCGTGCGCCGAGGCGTTCTTCAGAACCTCCACCGGATGCCCGTGCTCCGCCTGCTCGATGAGCTTGACATCCGGATAGCGCTCACTCCAGCCCGCCAGCGCCTCGGCCAGCAGACGCCGCTCACCTTCGGCGGTCTCTTCTTCCTCCATAGCAGACAGAGCGAACGTCCCGCAGCCGACGGGCCAGTTCCAGGCGTGAATCGCCCGCAGACCGGCACCACGCAGGGACGCCTCGGCGAAGGCGAACTCGATGGCGCCCCTGCCGTCCGGAGAGCCGTCGACCCCGACGACCACCTCACCGCGTGCCTGCGCGGGCGGATTCCGTATGACGGCGATCGGGCAAGCGGTATGTCCTACCACGCCGAACGCCACCAAGCCGAGCAGCATGCCCTGGAATCCTCCCAGCCCGCTGCTGCCGACCACCAGCAGCTCCGCTTCCTTCGCGGCCTCGATCAGGACGAGGCGTGGGTCACCGGCCAGCAGCGACGACTCCGTCTTCACACGAGGATCTTCTTGACGTGCGCGTTCCAGTGCCGCCGTCAGCATGGACGCGGCCGCATCACGCATCCGCCGGTCCGTATCGGCGTGTGCCGCGTCTTTCGCTGTCGTCAAGGGTAGGGCGGGGACGGCGTGCACGATGCGCAGCGCGGCACCACGCACGCCGGCCTCTCCCACCGCCCAGCTCACGGCCTTGAGAGCGGCCTGCGAGCCGTCGACTCCTACTATGATCATGGCGACCTCCCGATGCTCATGGCAGCATCACACCGCCGGGCGGCAGGAGGTGCCACCGGCGTAGGTCCCCTTCTCGTGGGACCTACGGTCATCCCGTGAAGTGCGCCGCAAGCCCGGCGGGATGCCGTCGGGCTCCTGTCAGGAAGGACCCGCCGTCTCCTCGCGTTGAGGTCTCCTGGCCGTCCGACGAGGGACTTTCGGCACTGCGCGTTCTCACCGGCAAGACGTAATGTTCGAGATAAGGGGTCTCGTCGTGCGACATCGCCCCTGTGGATGGTCTTTCCGGGGGCATCGGCGTCGACATGGTGGTCCTGCCTGCCGGATCGGCGCGGTGGGGTGACCATCGTGGTACGGCCACGGCGAAATCTCAGACGCGTCATCGGCATGGCCGGCGCGCCCGTGTGGAAGGAAGATGACATCGTCTCCTGTCCCCCGGGTGAGGATCCGACATACGAGAAGCCAGGGACAAAGGGGGACGTCCCATGAACGCAGTTGTGACAGAGTCGCTGGAACCGCTCATCGCCGGGCTGCGCTCTCGTGGCTTCACCGTCGTCGGGCCGACGACGCGGGACGGGGCTGTTCGGTTCGCCGAAATCTCCTGCGCCGCGCAGCTACCCGCAGGGCGAGGTGACGAGCAGCAACCCGGCCGCTACCGGCTGACCGAGCGGCACGACGCTCTGGTGTTCGGTTTCGCCGCAAGCCCCGATTCGGCCAAACGCTATACCCAGCCGCCCCGGCAGAGCCTGTTCCGGATGCGTGAGGGGACGGTGGAGGAGGCGGAGGCCGAGGCACCTCGTATCGCCCTGCTGGGCGTGCGCGCCTGCGATCTGGCCGCGATAGCCGTGCAGGACCGGGTGTTCCTCGGCGGCAGGCATCCCGATCCGGCCTACCGCAAGCGGCGCGAGGCGATGCTGCTCATCGCGGTGAACTGCGCGGTGCCCGGCGGCACCTGCTTCTGCGTCTCCATGGGCACCGGGCCGAAAGCCACCGCCGGGTTCGACCTGGCGCTCACCGAACTGAGCGACCCGCACCGCTTCCTGATCGAGACGGGAAGCGGGCGGGGAGCGGAGATCGTCACGACGATCTCGCATCGACCGGCCACCGGGGACGACATCTCGGCCGCCGAGGAGATCTCTCGCGTCGCCGCCACCCGGATGGGCCGCCAAGTGGATACCGACGGCATCCAGGAGCGCCTGGCCGGAGCCCATGACTCCCCACGCTGGGCCGAGGTCGCCTCTCGCTGCCTGGCCTGCACCAACTGCACGATGGTCTGCCCCACCTGTTTTTGCACCACGGTCGAGGACTCCAGTGATTTCACCGGCGGTGTCGCAGAGCGGACGGAGGTGTGGGACTCCTGCTTCACGCTGGACTTCTCCGAAGTCGGCGGCTCCTCCGTGCGCGGCTCGGGATCCGCCCGCTACCGACAGTGGCTGACCCACAAGTTCTCCACCTGGTTCGACCAGTTCGGCATGTCCGGTTGCGTGGGCTGCGGCAGGTGCATCACCTGGTGCCCAACCGGTATCGACGTCACCGAGGAGCTGGGATGCATCCTATGACGTCGGCGCCCTACCTGGTGCGTTCCCGCCGCCCGGACCGGGCCGACACGGTGACCTTGGCTCTCAAGCCGGTCGAGGGCCCGTGTCCGCCGTTTCTACCAGGTCAGTTCACGATGATCTACGCCCCTGGGGTCGGGGAGATACCGGTCTCGATCAGCGGTCGGGCCCGCTCCGGCGGCTATGTGCAGACGATCCGCGCCGTGGGCGCGGTCAGCGGGGCGTTGTGCCGCACCCGGCGCGGTGACGTGGTGGGGGTGCGCGGGCCGTACGGCACGGCGTGGGATCTGTCGGCGGCAGCGGGTCTGGACGTGGTCGTGGCCGCGGGTGGGCTCGGCTTGGCCCCGCTGCGGCCGGTCATCCGAGAGCTGGCCGCTCACGGCTCCCGGTACGGTCGCATCAGCCTGATCGTCGGCACCCGCACGCCCGCGACCCTGATCTACCCCGGTGAGCTGGCCCGCTGGCGCGACAGGGACGGCATCGACGTCCAGGTCACCGTGGACCACCCCGACCTCGCGTGGAAAGGGCCGGTGGGCCTGGTCACGCGGCTGATCGACCGGATCGTCTTCGAACCCCGCCGCACGTTCGCCTTCGTCTGCGGTCCCGAGATCATGATGCGCGCGACCGCGGCCGAGCTGGTGCGACGGGGGGTTTCGGCCGCACGGGTGATGCTGTCGGTGGAGCGCGACATGAAGTGCGGCGTCGGCCGCTGCGGCCACTGCCAGCTCGGCCCACTGCTGACCTGCCTCGACGGTCCGGTGCTGAGCTACGAGCGGGCCGCCGGCCTGCTGGCCGTGAGGGAGCTGTGATGGCCGGGCCGGCGGCCACGGCCGGGCGCCCGCGGCTGGCGGTGTGGAAGTTCGCCTCCTGCGACGGCTGCCAGCTCACCTTGCTGGACTGCGAGGACGAGTTGCTGTCGGTCGCCGCCGAGGTGGACATCGCCTACTTCCTGGAGGCTTCGAGCGCGGTCGGGCCCGGGCCCTACGATCTGTCGCTGGTCGAGGGGTCGATCACCACCCCCGACGACCTGCGGCGGATCCGACATGTGCGACGCGTGTCCAAGCGTCTGGTGACGATCGGTGCCTGCGCGACCGCGGGCGGCATCCAGGCGCTGCGCGACTTCGCCGAGGTGCGCGAGTTCGCCGCGATCGTCTACGCCCGGCCCGACTACATCGCTACCTTGGAACGCTCCACACCGATCTCGGCCCACGTGCCGGTCGACTTCGAACTGCGCGGCTGCCCCATCGACAAACGACAGCTGCTGGAGGTCATCTCGGCTTTCCTAGCCGGCCGGCGCCCCTTCGTACCCGCCCACAGCGTCTGCGTGGAGTGCAAAGCCCGCGGCAACGTGTGCGTCATGGTGGCCCACGGCACACCCTGTCTCGGCCCGGTCACCCAGGCCGGTTGCGGAGCGCTCTGCCCGGCGTTCAACCGGGGCTGCTACGGCTGCTTCGGCCCGATGGAGAGCCCCAACGCCCGGGCGCTCAACGCGCAGTTACGAGAACTCGGCATGAGCACCCCCGAACTGGTGCGCGTCTACCGGACGTTCAACGCCACCGAAGAACCCTTCCGCCAGGCCGCCGAGGAGGCCGAAAGTGACACATAAGTCGATCAGGATCGGCGGGCTGACCCGCGTGGAGGGCGAGGGGTCACTGCTGGTGCGTGCCCGCGACGGCCGCGTCACCGACGTGGAGCTGAACATCTATGAGCCGCCGCGCTTCTTCGAGGCGCTGCTGCGCGGAAGGGATCACACCGAGCCGCCCGACATCACCGCCCGCATCTGCGGCATTTGTCCGGTGGCCTACCAGATGAGCGCCTGTCAGGCCATCGAGGCGGCCTGCGGGATAGAGGTGACCGGGCCCCTGCGGGACCTGCGGCTGCTGCTGTACTACGGCGAGTGGATCGAGTCGCACGCCCTGCACATCTGCCTGCTGCACGCCCCCGACTTCCTCGGCTATGACAGCGGCGTGGCCATGGCGGCCGACCACCGCCACCTGGTGGAGCGGGGGCTGACGTTGAAGAAGGCCGGCAACGAACTGGTGGCAGCTCTCGGCGGCCGGGCGATTCACCCGGTCAACGTGCGGGTGGGCGGCTTCTACCGGGCGCCCGCCCGCGCCGAGCTCGCGCCGGTCGCCGAACGGCTGCGCCGAGCCCGCGAGGAGGCACTGGCGACGGTGGAATGGGTGGCCGGGTTCGACTTTCCCGACGTGGAGCACGACTACCGCTTCCTCGCGCTGCACCACCCGGCGGAGTACGCCATCCTGTCCGGGACGATCGCGGTGAGTGACGGGACCGGATTCGCGGCAGCCGACTGGCCCGCCCACATCGTGGAAGAGCAGGTTCCGCACTCCACCGCGCTGCACGCGCGGCTCGACGGGACCGCCGGCTATCTGGTGGGCGCTCTGGCGCGCTACGCCCTGAACGGGCGGCAGCTGTCCCCGCTGGCCCGGTCGGCGGCCGAAGCCGCCGGGCTCGGCCCCGTCTGCCGTAACCCGTTCCGCAGCATCGTGGTCCGGGCGGTGGAGATCCTGCACGCCTGCGACGAGGCGATCCGGATCATCGAGGATTACACCGAACCGCAGGCGCCGTCCATACCGGCCGAGCCCCGTCCCGGAGTCGGTCACGGGGTCTCGGAGGCTCCGCGGGGCACGCTCTACCACCGCTACCGGATCGACGGCGCGGGATTGATCGCCGAGGCCGACATCGTGCCTCCGACCTCGCAGAATCAGGCTCGCATCGAGATGGATCTGCGTCATCTCGTCGAGCCCCGCCTCGACTTGCCGGAGGCGGAGCTGGCGGCGCTGTGCGAGCGGGCGGTACGCAACCACGACCCGTGTATCTCCTGCTCGGCCCACTTCCTCCACCTTCACCTGGACCGTTGAGATCGATCCAACCCGGGAGGGATCATGCACGCCCCTATCGTCATCGGGATCGGCAACGACTTCCGAGGGGACGACGCCGCAGGGCTGGAGGCGGCCCGACTGCTGCGCGGCATGCTTCCCCCGGAGGTTCCCGTGATCGAGAACGAGGGAGACCCGGCCGAGCTGATCGAGGCGTGGACCGGCGTGGACCTTGTGATCGTGATCGACACGGCGATTTCCGGCGCGCCCCCGGGCGCAGTGGTCCGGCACACCGTCCTCGGTTCTTCTCCCGCACAGGGGGACGCTCCGCAGCCGCCCCCCACCACCATCCAGTACGCCAGCTCCCACGCTCTAGGCGTCGTCGATGCGGTCGCCCTCGGCCACGCACTCGGCCGTCTGCCTCGTGAACTCGCGCTCTACACCATTGAGGGCGCCGACTTCGGGCTCGGAGCCCCGATGACGCCCGCCGTACGGCATGCCGTCGAAGAGACCGTCGCGACCATAGCCGATCTCGTCCCGCAGAGCTCAGTACGGCTCCGCCCCTCCTAGGATGGAACGACGGCGACGGAGCAAGACGCGTGCCTGACCAGCGATCCAGTGATCATACCGAGATGGCCCGTGCGGCGTGCCGTCCGGCCCGTGCCCGCGACGATGAGAGTGGCCTCGGCGCAGGCTGCCCTCAACGCCTCATTCGGCGCACTCATGGTGAGGGCGACATCGGCGGAGACCTCTGGGTACTTCTCCTGCCACGGTGCGAGACGTTCGTTCAGCCGCTCCTGGCAGGCCCGGCTTGAGTCGTCGGGATCGGGCAGGGACGCCATGGCGACGCCCCACGTCAGAAGGCGCGGATGACCTGCGTGTATTACGCGCAGGCGCAGATGCCGCAGAGCCGCCTCATGGAAGGCGAAGTCGAGCACCTCGTCAGCCGTGGTGTTCATGAGGCCCAGAACGACGGGACCCGGGTGCAAGGGCACGGACAGGGGGCCTGCCCCTCGTACGATGATCACCGGCGAGCGCGCATGGGCCGCGACGGTGGCGGTAACGGAACCGAACACAGACCGGGCCGGAAAGCTCAGTCCCCGACAGCCGACCACGACGAGTTCCGCGCCGGCCGACAACTCGACGAGCCGCTGCGCGGCAGAGCCTCCGTAAAGATCGGTCGCCACCTCGGCGATCATGCTGCACGCGCGGGCGCAGTCGGCTCCGTGGTGCAGAACGTGCTCGGCGGCTTCGCGGAGATGAAGCTTGGCTCCGCCGTCGACCTCCCTGTATGGCCACCGCCACGCGTGGGTGAGGGTCAGCGGAAGTTTTCTGAGTTCCGCCTCGTCCATCGCCCAGTCCAGGGCCTGCATGGAGAAATCCGAGCCGTCATAGCCGATGACGATCTTGCGAGATTCCTTCATGGTTATCGCCTCGGTTCCATGGTCGGTGATGCCCGGATTGGTCAGTAGGGCGAAACGTCTCTGTTCACTGGGGACCTCCGACCTTTTTTCGTTAGAGCCGGGCACATCGGCGAGTCATCTGCGCCGCGGTTCAACGAGGTCGCGGGCGACCTGTGGTCGGGGCGAGCACCGGCCTGACCGGAGAGGGCTGCCTGCGATCAGGCGCTGTCTGCGACGGCGATGACGACAAGGGGACAGGCGGCGTGGTGGAGCAGCGAGTGGCTGACCGACCCGAGGAGCATCCCGGCGACGTCGCTGCGCCCGCGTGATCCCACCACCAGCAGGCCGGCGCCCATGGAGACTCTCAACAGGACCTCCACCGGATGTCCTCGTTCGACGTGTTCCACGAGTTTGACTCCCGGGGGATGCTCTCCCTGGCTGGTGAGCGCCCGGGCCAGCAGGAGCCGTTCCGCACCGGCCTGATCGGTCGGGGCCGATGTGCTCTCAGGCCGGCACCCGGCGGTGGATTCGCTCCAGGCGTGGACTGCGCGTAGGTCGGCGCCGCGCAGGTCGGCCTCGGTGAACGCGAACTCGATCGCGGCGGCACCGCCTGGGGAGCCGTCGACACCGACGACGACCTCGTTGCGCGGCTGCGTGCGCATCCTGCGGATGACGGCCACGGGGCAGGTGGCCTGGCCGGACACGCCCAGCGCGACCGAGCCGAGCAGCAGCCCGCCGAAGCCGCCCAGCCCATGGCTGCCGACCACCAGGAGGTCGGCGTCCTTGGAGGCCCTGATCAGACTGAGCCGGGGATCTCCCCGCAGCAGTTCGGACTCCACCTCGGCCCCGCGCCTCTCGTCGCGCGCCTGCCGCAGGGCGTCCGCCAGCACAGAGGCGGCACTCTGGCGCATCCAGCGGCCCACGTGGGCATGAGGCGCGTCATCGGGTAGCTCATACGCCCACGCAGGCACAACGTGCACGATGCGCACCTTGACGCCGCGCATGTCAGCTTCGCGCATCGCCCAGCTCACAGCAGCCAAGCCGCCCGGTGAACCATCGACTCCAACGACGATCATGAGATTTTCTGCCTTGGTCGAACCGCGGCTGATGGGCGTGAGCGGACGGTCAGCGGCTCACGCCGACGGCTCGTCAGGCCTGCCGTACGAGGCCGGTGGTCACGAGTTGACCACCGCCACCGGGCTGTGGGCGTGGTGCAGCACGCCTCGGCTGACGGAGCCCAGCAGCACCGAGCCGACCGCCCCCATCCCCTTCGAGCCCACGACGACCAGGTCGGCCCTGGTCGAAGCATCGGCCAGAGCCTCGACCGGATGCGCGCTCCGAACGTCCTCCACCACCTCCACCTCGGGAAACTTCTCCCGCCAGGCAGCGAGCTTGTCTCGCACCATACGCTGGTGGGAACGGTGAACCTCTTCTATGTCGGCGGGGATCTCCGGTATGAGGCCGTACACCGGCCGCTGCCAGGCGTGGACGGCGCGCAACGCGCAGCCGCGCAGTTTGGCCTGCTCGAAGGCGTAGGCCAGCGCGGGCTCGCATTCGGCGGAGCCGTCGACACCCACGACGATCTCACCGTGCGGCTCGCCGGCATCCGCCCTGACGACCACGACGGTGCCGGGCACATGACCGGCCACGTGGAGGACCATTGAGCCCAGCAGGGCGCCGACGAAGCCGCCCAGGCCGCGGCTGCCGATCACGATCTCGGTGGCCGTGCCGGCCTGCTCCCGCAGAACCTTGGCCGGTGATCCCTCGATCAGTTCGGTCCTCACCCGGACGTCCGGCCGGTATTCCGTGACCACGGTGATCGCTTCGACGAGCACCTGCTCGCCGGCGCGCGCCGCGAGCTCGGCCCAGTCGGGCGGCGGGAACGCGGCGACGCCATACGGCCAGCGCTCCACGACGTGGACGATCTGCAACGGCAACCCTCTGCGGGCGGCGTCATCAGCCGCCCATTTCACGGCCGCCATGGCGGCGGGCGAGCCGTCCGTCGCAGCGGTGATCGATTCGGTCATGACGTGTTCCTCTCGCTTCTGCTGCGCTTCCATCCGACCGCAGCGTCGGCGTTTTCCCCAGGGGCGATCGTCCCGGCATGAACAGGACCTTCGCCCTTTCCCCCGGCGGAGAGTCCGGTCACGTGGCTGAGGATTCTCCGGCGCCGCGGCCGATCAGGCGCGCCACCGCACCGCCTTTCCCGCCGATCGCGTTCGGGCGCCTGCTCCGTCCGGAGGATTACGCCGGCTCCGGAGCCGGCCTCTTCGGACGGACGGCGACGGGACAGTGGGCGTGGTGAAGGACGCCGTGGCTGACCGAGCCGAAGACGGCGGAGGCGAGCAGGCCGTGGCCGCGGGATCCGACGACGGTTCGCACCTCGAACGCGCCGTCTGCACCCAGGACCCGCCCGCCGGCCAGAGCATGCGCCAGCACTACGGCACGACGCTGAGCCTACGAGTCGCCGACAGCAAGGGGTCATGCACCCCGTAGTCGCCCTCTTTCGTACACCCGCATGCCGCCCGGCCGCTATGTCAGCCCGGCCGCCGGTCTCTTCACCACAGCGGTGGCCGTGCCGGAGCCGATGGTCGCCACCGTGGGCGACATCGCCGGCCTGCGGTCGCGCCGCCCCCGGAGCGCCGGCGGCGAGGTGCCCGGCGCCGACGTCGACGATGTCGACGCGCTCCCCCATGCGAAGTGGTCGGCGGTGGCGGCCTAGCTGAAGGCGGGCACGGCCGTCACCACCCGCCGCGCCCGCCTGACCGACGTCGCCGCCCTCCTACGCTGGCTGGACGCCGAGCTGCCCGGCGTCGACCTCCTGCAGGTGAGCGAGGATCACCTGACGCACTACCGCGACGGCATCGGCACCGGATCGGCCCGCGCCGGCCTGGCCCGGCCGGGGGTTGCGCTGACTCCGGCCACGGTGGCCCACCGCCTGTCGAGCCTGTACGGCTACGCGCTGCGCCGACGTCTCACCGCGGTCAACCCGGTCAACCTGGCCGATCCGGTCGAGCGGCCCGAGGTCTCCATCGTCGGTACTACTCCGGCCCGCACCGTGGAGGAGGCCACCGCCCTGGTCGACGGCGCCGAGACCATCAGTGCCGCCTACCCGGCCGATGCCGCAGCCGTGGCGCTGCTCAGCGTGTGCGCGATGTGCGTCGGCGAGTTGGTCGCCCTCACCGTCTCCTCGGTGGCCGCCGACGCCGGCCATCACACGGTGATCCTGTTTCGCCGCAAGGTCGACCGCATGCCGATCCCGCCCCGGGTGCGCGCCCTGCTGCAGCCGCTCCTCGATGACCGCTCCCCGAGTGAGTCGCTGTTCGTCCAGGCCGATGGCTAGTGCTGTGACCGGGATGGTTCACCAGGTTGCGGCCCGCGGTGGTGGGTGCCGGCCCGGTTGGATGTGAGGCAACGACGAACCATCGACAGGTGGAGGCGCGGTGGCAGAGCCCGTTCGAGTCCGCAGGCTGACCGATCAGGAGGGGCAACGGCTGCAGCAGATCGTGCGCCGGGGCAGCACCAGCTCGGTGCGCTACCGGCACACGATGATGCTGCTGGCCTCGGCAGGTGGGAACCGAGTGCCGGTGATCGCCAAGCTGGTGCAGGCTGATGAGGACACAGTGCGCGACGTGATCCACCGGTTCAACGAGATCGGGCTGGCCTGTCTGGACCCTCGGTGGGCGGGAGGCCGTCCCCGCCTGCTCAGCCCTGACGACGAGGATTTCGTCGTGGCGACGGCCACCACCCGCCCTGCCAAACTCGCCCAGCCCTTCACCCGCTGGTCGTTACGCAAGCTCGCCGCCTACCTGCGCCGTGTCCACGGCCGGATGATCCGCATCGGCCGCGAGGCTCTGCGCTGCCTGCTCGCCCGCCACGGCATCACGTTCCAGCGGACCAAGACCTGGAAGGAGTCCAGCGACCCCGAGCGCGACAGCAAACTGGACCGCATCGAGCATGTCCTTGAGCACTTCCCCGACCGCACCTTCGCGTTCGACGAGTTCGGCCCGCTGGGTACCCGTCCCACCGGCGGGGCCTGCTGGGCCGAACAAGGCCACCCCGACCGGGTCCCGGCGACCTACCACCGCACCCACGGAGTCACCTACTTCCACGGCTGCTACTCGGTCGGCGACGACACCCTGTGGGGTGTCAACCGCCGCCGCAAAGGCGCGGCCAACACCCTCGCGGCCCTGAAGTCGATCCGGGCCGCCCGCCCGGACGGCGCCCCGATCTACGTGATCCTGGACAACCTCTCCGCGCACAAGGGCGCCAAGATCCGCGCCTGGGCCCTGAAGAACCGGGTCGAGCTGTGCTTCACTCCGACCAACGCCTCCTGGGCCAACCTTATCGAGGCGCACTTCGGACCGCTGCGGCAGTTCACCCTGGCCAACTCCCACCACCTCAACCACACAGTGCAGACCCGGGCCCTGCACCGCTACCTGCGCTGGCGCAACGCCCACGCCCGCCACCCCGACGTACTCGCCGCACAACGCCGAGAACGCGCACGCATCCGCGGCGAGAAGGGCATTCGCTGGGGCGGACGCCCCCTCGCACCCGCAGCCTGAGTCGCCCCACACGCGGAACACCGCACATTTGCTCCGTCACCGACCGAGGCGCCCGTCACCGTTGCGGGCTTCGGCGAGTTCAGCGCGGAGTCGGCCACGGGTGCGCATCAGGATCTTCCCGAGCATGTTCTTGCCGGTCCCGGTCCGGCCACGACCCCAGTAATGATCGGTGGTGGTGTCCTCGACGATCTCTTCGTCACCGGTGGACAGCAGAATCTCACGGATGGCGGCATGCGCACGGAACTTGGTCGCCACCGCGCGGCGCATCACGTCGTCCTTGACCCGCTCCCAGTCCCTCCGTAGAGGTTTGGACGAATCACGGCCCAGTTCGGCTGCCCGCAGTGGCGTGCGAGCACGCCGGACGAGATCGGCGTGGCGGGTGCCTGCGAACTTCTGCGCCTGGAAGTAGTGCTCTGAAGTGGGCCACCACAACCCGTCAAGGTCGAAGCCATGATCGGAGAAGTTCGAGAAGCATCCGTACGGGACCTCGTCAGCACCGTAGAAGTAGATCGTCATGAGAACCTCACGGGAGTAACTGAAACCCGCACAGTGTCAGACACACTCCCACCGCCCGCAATCAGTTTTCCCGTCCCGGCTGGCCCCTCATCACACCTGCCAAACCGGTGAACCTTCCCGGTCACAGCACTAGCCGTTCGGCCGCTGGCCGACGTCCAAAGCTGCTCGGGCACGCCCCCCGGTCACCACCCAGCGCTACAACCGCGGCCGCCGCAAACTCGACTCCCACGCTGCCTACCAGATGGCCTCCATCCTCGGCGGAGATGCCTGATAGAGAACACCACGCCGACGCCAGGCGTGCAGGAGGCGCTTACCACGATCGCGCAGGCGGCTCCAACCTGCGGGTGCGCTCCTCGGGCATCGTGCACGAAGTCGCGATGACCAAGTGGTTCGCCGACGAGCGCATGCCCGGCCCGGCCTGCATAGCCGGCGTCAGCGGCTGGGATCCCGCTGCGGCGCACCCCGACCGAGGCCCGGTCACCTGCCGCCGATGCCTGAAACTCACCAACCAGATACCCGCCGGCGAGCAGCTGGAGCTGTTCACCTTCGAGCCGGACCGACCCCGGCCGGGCACACAGCGGGTGGTGGCGCCTGACCACCGAGGTCGTTGTCCTGCGTGCGCGGGCACCACGTCGTTACGCTGACCCGATCCCCCGGCAGGTCACCGCGAAGGACGCGCACCATGGTGGCACCACAGGAGGAACCGACCTGGCAGCCGATCAGCATGCTGGCCATGTTGACCGCGCACGTCGAGGACGGCGTGACCATGGTGCGCGAGCAGCACGCCACTCTGAAAAAAGGCCACGCCACGCCCTACGTCCTCGATGACGCCACCGTCACACAGGTCAAGCGGTCTTCACCCAGACCGCTGAGGACAACGAGCTGTTGCCGAGCAGGGCTGGCGCTGGGCCGCCCTCGACGTGAGCGCCGAGCAACGCTGCGGTGTCGAGCGCTACACCGCCCTGTCGAACAGATGCAGGCCGAAACACCGTGATCCTCGCCATCGCCGACGAGCTGGTAAAGGGAACGATCGAGACGGTGCTCGCCAAGAGCGCCCTGGAGCTCGACATCGTGGTGCTCCTCGGACCATTCATCCCCGACGAACAGCATCCGGTTCCTCCTTCACCAGACGGCCGATGTAAGCCCTCCAGGAGAACCATCTCGCCCTAATGGATCAGTGCTCACGAGCACCCTCCCGGCCACCGGCCAGGGGCACGATCTGATCTTAGGGCTCAACGACCCGGAGGCAGTCAGTGCTCACCTGGCGGCGGCTTACCGAACCGAGTCTGCCTGACCAGGCAGAACACTCTCGATTCACCCTGTTAGAGGTGGATTCGTTGGATTTTCCGCGATTATTACCGGGGCCCGGAGAGCCATCGGTGCCGGCGATTACGGATCTGTTCATGACGGGGCTCCTCAGACGTCAGTATGTCAGGCGGTCCAAGCGCCCTGGATGTGGTTGCGGACCGATACGGGTTCAGCGATCATGGCTGATCCCGGCCGCTCCTCCTATGATCATCGGCCGGGCCGAAACCACGTCCCCCTGTGATCGCCGCCACTGGCGGCCTCAGGTTTGACGGATCTGCTCGGCGAGGACGTCCAGCCTGCCCGCACCGGCTTTTGGCGCCTGCCGTCGGAAAGCAGGAGGAAGCCGCTCATCGTGGGCTGCTCCGGGCCTGAATCGCCTTGTGCAGCGTATCGGCCGCCACGACTGCGGGCACGGCCAACGCCGCCAGTGCCCAGCCCGCGGGTGGAGGGAACGATCCGCCGAGCAGGCCGGTCAGCGGCGGGATACCGAGGAAGACCAGCAGTATCACGATCTCGATCGCGACCGCCCACAGCAGGAGAGGATTACCCGCCCATCGCAGGCGCCCAACCCAGCTGGTCTCGCTGCGGCAAGCGAAGGCGTTGGCGAGCTGACCGAGAACCACGGCGGCGAAAGCCGTGCCGGAGGCCGCAGCGAGCAGTTCCGGTGACGGCTCGGCGCCGAACACCCACCCGCCCAGCGCCAATACGGCCCCGAAGCCGGCCATCTCCATAACGGCTTCCGCGGGCCCGAGGATCCCGAACACCCGGTGGACCAAGCGGCGGTCCACCAGCGAACCTGCCCGCGCGGGACCGTGCATAGTCTGTGGGTTGGGTGGTTCGGCACCCAGGGCGAGGGCGGGCAGCAGATCGGTGCCGATGTCCAGGGCGAGCACCTGCAGCACGGTGAGCGCGAGCGGGATCGTGCCGCCGCTGAGCGCCCAGACGGCGAATGGGGTGAGCTCGGCCACGTTGTCGGTCAAATGGTAGGTGAGGAACCTGCGGATGTTGGCGTAGGTGGCCCGTCCGAGCTCCACCGCTGTGACAATGGTTCCGAAATGATCATCTAGCAGGACCAGGTCCGCCGCCTCGCGGGCAACATCGGTACCAGAGGCCCCCATGGCCACCCCGATGTCGGCTTCGCGTAGCGCGGGTCCGTCGTTGACTCCGTCCCCGGTCATCGCCACCACGTGCCCGCGCCCGCGTAACGCACGGGCGATGCGCAGCTTGTCCTCCGGCGTCACCCTGGCGATCACGACTCCGTCGCGGTCGACCAACGCGCCGAGGGCGTCATCGGTCCCGGGCAGCTCGGCGCCGATGACCACGGTCCCCTCCGGCCCGAGCAAGCCGACCTTTTCCGCGATCGCGCGGGCCGTACCGGGATGATCTCCCGTGATCATGGCCAGCTTGATTCCCGCCAGGCGGCATCTTTCGATAGCCTCCGCCACATCTTCACGAGGCGGGTCCTCCAGACCCACGAGGCCGAGAAGGGTCAGGTCCCGCTCCGCCTCAGCCATGGTGGCACCCGCCGGAGCGGTCCGGCGGGCGACGGCCAGGACGCGAAGCCCGTGCCGGCTCATGTCCTCCAGCGCCTGCTCCGCCTCCCCTGTGGCCGTGCACAGCGGCAAAACCGAGTCCGGGGCGCCCTTGACGTGAAGCACGCCGTCGGCGATCGCCGAAGCGCGACGGCGGGCGGAATCGAACGGGAAGCGTCTGGTGACCGCCGCGTCCTCACTTGATCCGGCACGCAGTGCCAACGCGTGCAGGGCGACCTCCATGGGGTCGCCTACCGGCTTCCAGCGGCCGTTCGTATACACCAGTCGGCCAGTCGAGCTGAGCACGGCAGAACGCATGATCTCGGCAGCGGACACCGGCCGGGCGAGGTCGAGGACGCCGGCGGGGGTCCACACCTGCACGACGGTCATTTCATTGCGGGTGAGGGTTCCGGTCTTGTCCGCGCAGATGAACGTGGTCGAGCCGAGCGTCTCCACGGCCTCCAGGCGGCGGACCAGGGCCTTTCGGGCGGCCATTCGCTGCGCCGCCCGGGCCAGCGACAACGTGACCGTGGGCAGCAGCCCCTCAGGGACCAGCGCCACCGTGACCCCGAGTGCGAACAGGAAACCCGCAGAAGGGGCCATGCCAAGCATCAGGGCCAGGGTGAAGAACATCGCTCCGACACCGACCGCGATCACGGCGACCACCTTGACAACCCGCCCGAGCTGGCGAGCGAGCGGACTCGGCGGCCGGGTCGCGCTCCGGGTGAGCGCGGCCACACCGGCCAACCGGGTGCGCGGCCCCGTGGCTGCCACGACGGCGACCGCCTCCCCTTCGACCACGAAGGTGCCCGCAAAGACCGCCGTCCCCTCGTGAGGTCGTGTCGGGACGCTCTCTCCCGTCAGCATCGACTCGTTGACCGCCAGTGCGTGCACCTCGACGAGCCCTAGATCTGCCGAGATCCGATCACCCGCCTCCAGCAGCACGATGTCGCCCACGACCAGATCCGCGGCGTGCACCATCATGCGGCGTCCGTCTCGGACGACCCTCACCTCGGCGGGGATCAGTTCCCGCAGGCGCTGCCCGGCCTTGTCCGCGCGATATTCCTGGACGAAGGCGAACGCTCCGTTCAGCACCACCACCACGACGATGGCCAGTGCCAGCTGAGGCATACCCGCCAGAACCGCCAATCCCGCCGCCACCCACAGCATCAGCGCGAAGAAGTGGACCATCTCCCGGAGCAGCAGCATGGCCGCCGACACCCGCCGACCAGTCGGCAGCATGTTCGCTCCTCCGCCAGCGAGGCGCCGCGCCGCCTCCGCGGAGGTCAGACCCGACCGCACCGGGGACATAGTCGACATGCCTTCACGCTGCCGAGCGGAGTCATCGCCGATATAGAGGAGACCGTCACACAGGAGGGGGACCTTCGGCTCTGTCGGCGTCGTCGTAAGGCATCGACAGTGGATGAGAAAGGCATGCGCACATGAGGACAGGCACTCGACGGTGAGCGCAAGGTAACAAGCGCCGCGAACACGGCGCAGCGATACGAACAATCGTTCGGTGGGAGGTTCTTCCCATGGAAGCCAAACAGTGGACCGTGCAGGTTTACATCACCGAAGAGGGCGACGACACTTCCGCCCGGGCAGTGCTATCCACTAGGGACAAAACTCACATAACCGGGGTGGGACACGCACGTCGCAACCCCGTCGATCAGTCGGCACCTGAGATCGGCGACGAGCTCGCGGCCGCCCGTGCGCTGATCGATCTGGGGAACAGGCTGCTCATCGTTACCTCGGAGGACATCGTTCAGTTCACCGGGCCCACCTCATGGTGAAGACCTCTCACGTCACACAGGCGGGGCGGTGCGACCGGGGCATCGGTGCCCGGGCGGAACGGAAAAGGAAGAAAAAGGGGAAGAACCATGAAAGCAGAGGTCGGAGACCGCTTGATCGTTGAAAGCACCCACCTGGGGGAGTCACGCCGGATCGGCATCATCACCGCGTTACACCACGCCGACGGTTCGCCGCCCTATGACGTGCACTGGCTCGACCAGGAACACGATGTCATGATCTTTCCAGGGCCGGACGCCCACATCGAGCGTCGGCGCGCGGAACCCGGGACATCATGATCGGAGTACCGGGACGATCACACCGTTCCCGCGACGGTGACAAATGAGCCGGTCGCCTTGGTGATCCGCTCGCCACCCAGGCGGTTTCGGGCACTCGCTCAGGCGCCGCCGCTCCGCTCGACGGCGACTCCACCCGGCTGCAGCGGCAGACGACGGCCGGTTACCTGCCGAGCCGTCAGGCGGACGAACACCGGCTCGGCCGCGGTTATCCAGGTAGTAGGCAGCTCCTCCAGGTGTCGCATTTGGTCGAGGTCGGTGACGATTTCGCCGAAGCCGACCAACAACACGCTCCAGCCCACGCGTAGTGCGGGTTCAATGTCGTCAGCTTCGAACGACAGGAGGCCGCCTCGGTGCACAACGTCAATTTTGCCTCCTGGCGAGGACTTGAACACGACACCATCGCGGTCCACCACGAAGTTGACCGGCAGCACCACCACCTCACCGCTCGGGGCCGACCATGCGACCCGGCCGACTCTGACGGTCCGCAGCAACGCCATACAGGTGCCGCGGTCCAGAACCTCGACCTGACCGCCACCTGTGGACGACGTCGTGTCCCTCGCATGCATCGTCGTGGCCTCCCCCCGGTGGCTCCTTCCCTGAAGGGCCACCCCAAAGAACGACTCAGGACCATTCTTCTTCATCTCCACCGTAACGGCCGGTGAAGATCGCGGGCTGCTGCGCACTCTTGGCGCGAACATGCCGATCTCGGACCTATCGCCCCTCATGCGATGCCGTCCAGACCGATAACCGCAGGCCGCTCAGCCTGCAACACGCTACCGACGACGTCACCGGCGATGGTCTCGTGTTCCACCAGGATCGCCGCGAGCCGGTCGAGAGCGCCGCGGTGGGCGCGCAGCAGGTCGATCGCGCGCTTCTCCGCCCCGCTGAGAAGCCGGGCCACCTCTTCGTCGATGATCTTCTGGGTCCGCTCGGAGTACGGCTTGCGCCGGAACTCTTCGGCGTCCTCGCCCAGATACTGAGAAGTGGCCGAGGAGTAGCCGACCGGGCCGAGCGCGGGCGACAGGCCGAAGTCACGCACCATACGAGTGGCGATCTGCGTGGCGGCCGCCAGGTCGTTGGCGGCGCCGGTGGAGCCTTCGCCGAAGACGACCAGTTCCGCGGCCCGGCCGCCGAGCCGTACGGCGAGCAGGTCGGCCAGATAGCTCTCGCTGTAGAGGTGCCGCTCGGCCTCGGGCAGTTGCTCGGTGACGCCGAGTGTCAGACCGGCGGGAAGGATGGTCACCTTCGCGACCGGGTCGGCATGCTCGCACAACGTGGCGAGCAGCGCATGCCCGGATTCATGCACGGCCACCGCGTGGCGCTCTTGCGGGAGCAGAGCGTTGGAGGTCTCCCGGCGGCCCAGCAGTACCCGGTCGCGTGCCGCGTCGAGGTCATGGGCGTCGATGGTCGTACGGCCCGCCCTGACGGCGTTGATGGCGGCCTCGTTGACGAGGTTGGCCAGGTCCGCGCCGGAGAATCCCGGGGTGCCACGGGCGATCACCCCGAGATCGACGTCCGGGGCCAGATGCTTCCCGGCCGCGTGAACGGCCAGGATCGCCGCCCGCTCGACCTGGTTGGGCAGCGGCACAGTCACCTGCCGGTCGAAGCGGCCGGGGCGCAGCAGGGCCGGATCAAGGGTCTCGGGCCGGTTCGTCGCGGCCAGGACGACGATTCCGCTGCTCTGATCGAAGCCGTCCATCTCGGCCAGCAGTTGGTTGAGCGTCTGTTCGCGTTCGTCGTTGCCGCCGGTGACCGCTCCGCCCCGCCGGCCGCCGATGGCGTCGATCTCGTCGATGAAGACGATGGAGGGCGCGCGTCTGCGTGCTTCGTCGAAGAGGTCACGGACCCGCGAGGCGCCCACACCGACGAACATCTCCACGAACGCCGAACCGGTGACCGACAGGAACGGCACGGCTGCCTCACCGGCCACGGCGCGGGCGATGAGCGTCTTTCCCGTCCCCGGAGGGCCCACCATGATCACGCCTCGGGGTGGTTTCGCGCCCGCCGCCGCGTACCGCTCGGGGGCCCGCAGGAAGTCCACGACCTCGCTGATCTCCTGCTTGACACCGTCATAACCGGCGACGTCGCCGAACCGGGTAGTCGGCCGCTCCGCCTCGATGATTTTCGCTCGTGACCGGCCGAACCCCCCGAGACCACCGGCCAGGGACTGCTGCGCCTTCCGTCCGCTCCACATGAACAGGCCGATCAGCAGCGCCAACGGCAGGAAGCTGATCAGGATCGACCCCAGGGAGCCGTCGGACCGGGTCGCGGTGATCTGAACATGATTGGACTGAAGCTGAGCGTCCAGCCGGCCGACGTTGAGGGCTGTGGGAATCTGGGTGGTGAACCTCGCGCCATCCTTCAGGTCGCCGGACACCGCACCCTGATCATCGACCGTCACCGCCTTGACCTGCCCGGTGTTCACCTTCGTCACGAAGTCGCTGTAGGAGTACGGCGTGGCCGCCGACCCGGTGAACATGACGGGTATCAGCAGCCACAACAGGAAGATCGTCATCGCCGCCGGCAGCAGCCAACTCCGCCAGTTGGGAGGCGGCGGTGTCGCCGGCGGAGGTGGGGGCTCATTCGGTGGTCCTGGCTTCGCTTTACCCGTCGCATGCCGGCCGCGCAGTCGAATTCGCGTGATCATCAGCCGGTCTCCCCATCGGTTTCCCTGCTCACCGCCAGCTTTCAACCACACGACAGAGGCGCAGCAGGGCCGAAAGACCCGAAGACCAGGCCGGAAGGCCCCTCTCACGGGCCGGCACCCCCGTCCGGTCATCGATACGGTCTGTCACGGTCCGCCCGATTCACCAGCCATGACCAGGGGAGAAATCAGACATGGGGAGTCTGTCCCACTCACCTGAGCCGGCATTGGAAACGGGCGCCATCCGTCCATTCCGGTCTCGATCGCCTGGACGGCGGACCCGGACATGGAGGCATCGTCGATGAGACCATGGGCGCAGATCAAGGAGACGCACATCGGCGTCGTGCTCCTCCTCGGGGATCACGCTTTCAAACTCAAGAAACCGGTGAACCTCGGCTTCGTGGACTTCACCACCCGGCAGGCCCGGGAGATGAGCTGCCATGAGGAGGTGGAACTGAACCGGCGGCTGGCTCCGGATGTCTACGAGGGAGTCGCCGACGTGCTCGGCCCGGACGGGCAGGTCTGTGAGCATCTCGTCGTGATGCGGCGCATGCCCGAAGAACGCCGCCTCGCCGCCATGATCGATTCGGGGAAACCGGTCGAGGAACACCTGCGACAGATCGCCCGGATGGTCGCGAGCATGCACGGACGCTCCCGCCACAGCCCCCAGATCGACCAGCAGGGAAGCGAGCAGGCGCTACGTTCACGGTGGAGCGCGAGCTTCGATCAGGTCCGGGCGCTTCCCGAGCCGGTCCTCGGCCCCGAGATCGTCGGGGAGATCGAACGGCTCACGCTGCGCTTCCTCGACGGCCGTGATGCCCTGTTCACCGTCCGTGCCGATGAGGGCCGCATCGTGGACGGCCACGGCGACCTGCTCGCAGAGGACATCTTCTGCCTGGACGACGGACCGCGGATTTTGGACTGCCTGGAATTCGACGAACGACTGCGCTTTGTCGACGGCCTTGACGACGCGGCCTTCCTGGCCATGGACCTGGAACGGCTGGGAGCACCGCGGCTGGCGGAGGTGTTCTTGCACCACTACACCGAGTTCACCGGCGACCCCGCCCCGCCCTCGCTGTGGCATCACTATGTCGCCTACCGAGCTTTCGTCCGCGCCAAGGTCGCCTGCTTCCGACAGGGGCAGGGAGACTCCGGTGCGGCCGGGGAGGCTCGCCAGTTCGCCGAGCTCACACTGCGCCACCTGCGGGCAGGCACGATAACCCTGATCCTCGTCGGCGGAGCCCCGGGAACCGGCAAATCGACCCTGGCCGCCGCCCTCGCCGACCGTCTCGGTTACACATTGCTGAACAGCGACCGCGTCCGTAAGGAACTGGCCGGCATCTCGCCTGACCAGTCCGCCTCCGCTCCCTTCGGCGAAGGCATCTACACCCATGAGCACACCGAACGCACCTACGACGAGTTGCTGTCGCGAGCCGGGAAGCTGCTTGAGCATGGCGAGCCGGTCATCCTCGACGCTTCATGGGGCGACGCCGGGCACCGGGCAGCGGCCGAGCGCCTCGCCCAGCGCACCTCCAGCGACCTGGTGGCCTTGCACTGCACCGCTCTGCCGCAGGTCGCCGCCGAACGCCTCGCCCGCCGTACCGGCGCCGTCTCAGACGCCGATCAGGCGATCGGCGCGGCCGTGGCGGCGAGGATGGCCCCTTGGCCCGACGCGGCCGAGATCGACACCAGCGCCTCCCCGGAACAGGCATTGCAGCGGGCGTTGACCGTGATCAACGCTTCTCCGGCCCCTGTTTCCTGGCGGTTCCGACGCCCTCAGATGGAACCCGGCTGATCATCTGCATCATTCAGGTAAAGCTGAACCCAGTGAAAACGTGCGAATACCTTGGCTCATAGGGCTGCCGGGCGCAGAACTCACACGCGCCGCCATGGAGACTCGGGGAATCACCGATTGAACTTCCCGCTGGGCCAGGCAGCGCAGCTAGGCCAGCGGCACGCTCCACATCAAGCAGGTGCCGCCCCCTGGGCGAGATTCGACCGTGAAGGAGCCGCCGAGGCGTTCGGCTCGCCCCTGGAGGTTGCGCAGCCCGCTGCGCCGACCGCCCTCCGACGCCCCCACCCCGTCGTCGAGCACGGTGAGGATGAGCCGATCCTCATCCACCTCGACCACCACCTCGACCTTGGCCGCCCTGGCATGACGCACCACGTTGGACAACGCCTCCCGCAGCACGGCCAGCGCCTGCTCGGCGACCTGGTCCGGCACCATGATGTCGAGCCGGCCCTCCATGGTCAGGCCCGGCATGAAGCCCAGGTGGCCTCGGGCGCCCTCTACCAGCCCTACGATCTGCGCACGCAGTCCCTTCTCACCGTCTTCCGAAGAGATCTGCAAGGCGAAAATGGTTGAACGAATCTGCCGGATGATCGCATCCAACTCATCGATCGACATCTGTAACCGCGACGACGCCTCCGGCCGCTCGACCGTCCGCACCGTGCTCATCAACGTCATCGCCACCGCGAACAGCCGCTGGATCACCACGTCATGCAGATCCTTGGCGATCCGGTCACGATCTTCCAGCAACCCCAGCCGCTCGGCGTCCATCCGGCTCTCGGCCAGTTCCAACGCAATCGCCGCCTGCCCGGCGAAGGCGTGCAACATCCGCAACTCCGCCTGGCTGAAAGGCAACCGTCCTGAGCGCTTGCCCAGCGACAACACCCCGCGCACGCTGCCCGCCGCGCCGATCGGCACCGCGGCCACCGGACCCAGCGCGGCATAGTCCGCGATCGCGATCGGCACTCCGGCCTCGGCCGGATCGGCCACCATCAACGGCTCACCCTTGGTGAACGCCCGCCCCGCCAAAGAGTCGGCGACCGGCGCCTGCGCACGGACCACTTCCCCACAAGCCAACCCCTCAGCGATCATCACTTGCAAGATGCGCCTGCTGTCATCGGGCAGCAGCACCGCCACCACATCGGCGCTGACCATCTCCCGCGCACGCCGGGCGATCAAGGTCAGCACCTGCCCTGGCTCGGCCCCTGACAACAAGCTGGTCGTCACGTCGGAGGAGGCCTGCAGCCACCGTTCCCGCCGGCGGCTGTCGGCGTACAGCCGGGCGTTTTCGATGGCGACACCCGCTGCCGCGGCCAGCGCGGTGACGATCGCCTCGTCCTCGGCGTCGAACTCCCCTCCCCCGCGTTTCTCGGTGAGGTAGAGGTTGCCGAACACCTCCTCGCGCACCCGGATCGGCACGCCGAGAAACGCCCCCATCGGGGGATGCCCCGGCGGGAATCCATATGACTCGGGATGATCCCTGATGTGGGCCAGCCGCAACGGCTGCGGCTCCTTGATCAGCAGGCCCAGCAGGCCCAAGCCGTGCGGCCAGTGCTCGATCCGGGCAATCTCCTCCTCCGTCAGCCCCACCGGGACGAACTGCACCAGCGTTTTGTGCTCCCCCACCGCACCCAGCGCCCCGTAGGTGGCGTCGACCAGCGTGGTGGCGGCCCGCACGATCCGGCGCAGCACCGTCTCCAGGTCCAGATCACTGCCTACTGACACGACCGCGTTCAGCAGCGCGTGCACCCGGTCCCGGGTGCCCAGCACGGCCTCCAGCCGCACCTGCAGCTCCGACAACAGCTCATCCAGCTGCATGTTCGGGAGCAATGTGCTGGGCTCAATCTGTGCCATACCTATGAGTTGCGCATTCGAACATTTGAATGCCCATCCCGACACTGAGCAGGCATTCAAACGTTCGAATGCCGACCATTTCAGGAGAGGACCTCTGACTTCTGCCCCGCCGATCCCGATGGCGGCGAGATGAAGGGGTAAGGAGCCCAGCGAGAACTGAGTGGGCAGAGCATCCCCATCGTCCGGAACTCGGGCGGACGCGAAGCCACGCACGCCATCGACCGGGCCCATATGCGTGTGAGGAGGTTCAGCGATGCGCGTTGAGGTCAAGGATGTCATGACCATGCAGGTGGCGTCGGTCAACGGCAGTACTCCGTTCAAGGACGCCACCGAGGCGCTCATCGCTCACAGCGTCAGCACACTGCCCGTCGTCGACGGCGACGGCCTTCTCGAAGGCATCGTCAGCCACCATGACCTGTTGAAGGTCTTCGTCCGCCGGGACGCCGACATCGCCGACGAGGTGTGCGAGGAGATCCTGCAGCACACCCTGTGGGAGCAGCCCAACGACGCCACCGCCCCAGAGGATCGTCACACTGACCGGGCGCATGCACCGGCGCAGTGACGCCCAGCTCGCGGCGCGGATGGCCGGCCGGGTGAACGGGGTCGTCGATGTGATTGACAAACTGGAGTGGGACCAAGACGACACCCCGGTCTGGAGAGGGCGGTAAAGATACCGGCTCGCCACGGTGTGGCGGAGCTATGCGAGCTCGTCGGAGAATACGACCGAATCGTCGGCCCGTGTCCAGCCCAGATACCCCGACAGCTATAACCTCACATACATATATATAAATGATTATATGGGCATGCAAGCGGGCGGAATCGGATGGGTTCTCGTCTGATCGTCGTGGTCGTAGATGGCGTCGACCTCCAGGTCCACCACTCCCTCGATCCGGCGGCCGGCTTCAGCGAGCTGGGCGGCCTGTGAGCGTCTGGTCAGCCTGACCCCGACGCGCACCGCACCATCGTCCACGGTGATCGCCAGCGTCCGCGTATCCAGGTGCAGGCGTGCGATGGCCGCGGCCACATCCGCCAGGATGTCAGGCGCCCACCTGTCGAGGACCTTCAGCAGGTCGACCTGGTGAACGGTGCCGGTGATCTTCCCGCTGGTGGGGGCAACCACCGGTAACTGCTTGATCCGGTGATCGTGCATCAGCCGGGCCGCCTCCCTGATCGGGGTTTCCGCAGTGACCGTCAATGCCGGACTGGTCATGATCTCCTGAGCGGTCAACCCGGCAACTCTCTCTGGCTCGTGCTGTCGCCGGCGGCCCTCGAAAAGGGGCTCGCCGTAAGAGGTGCCCGTCTCCTTCAACAGCAGATCGTCTTCCGACACCATCCCGATTACGTGTCTGTCGGTGTCGATCACGGCGACGGCGCTCACCTTGAAGCGGCGCATGGTCGCCACCAACTCGGTGAACGTCGCTTGCCGGTGAACCGCGATGGCCACCACACCCATGACGTCTTTCACCTGCGTCACCATGAGCTGTTCCCCGGCTTTCTCCTCGATGAGGATGTTCTGATCAGCCTTCGACGGCGTGGGAGGTGGAAAGTGAACCCTCGGCCTGCAGTGGCTTCTCCTTCAGGACAGGGACGACCGCGACGGCGCAGGACGCATGCTGAAGGATCGAGGCGGTCACCGAGCCGAGCCTGCCGTGCCCGCGTGCGCCGCCGACCACCATCAAAGCGGCCTCCTTCGACAGATCCAGCAAGGCGTCCTTGGGTGATGCGGCGACAAAGTAGGTGCGCACCGACACCGCGGGATGGGCGGCCCGCCACGGCTGCAACCGTTCGAGCATGTCGTCTTCGGCCGCCGTCGTAATGGCTTGTGTGTCGGGCACCAGCGGCATCGGCGCGCTCCACGCCATCGGCTGCAGATGTCCGACGTGCACCGCCACCAAGGGCAGCCTCCGGATGTCGGCCTCGGCGAAGGCGAACTCGATCGCCGCGTCGGGCGTGTGCCCGGTCATCCCCATGACCACCGACCCACGGTGCCGCGGAACGGGAATCGGGCCGGGCCCACGCACGACGACCACCGGGCAGCACGCGTGCGCCGCCACGTAGCCGGCCACCGACCCCACAACGGCCCGGGCCAGAGCGCCCATCCCGCGCGAGCCCACCACGACCAGCTCCGCGCGGGCCGACAGCTCCACCAGCCGCTCGGCGGCGGCTCCCTCATACAGATCGGTAGCGACATCGGTGATCGTGCTGCACGAGCGGGCGCACTCGCCGCCGTGGTACAGCACGTGCTCGGCGGCCTTGCGCAGGTGGCCTCTGGCCTCCTCGTCGGCCTCGCCGTACGGCCATCGCCAGGCGTGGGACACCGTCAGCGGCAGCTTCCTCAGCTCGGCCTCGTCCATCGCCCACTCCAGGGCCTGCATGGAGAAGTCGGAGCCGTCATAGCCGACGACGACGTCGCGGGAATCAGTCATCCCTTCCACCCCCTTCCCAGGATCGGCGGCAAAGACCTCAGCGTGGCAGGGCGGAAGGTCCCACCGGCGTAGGACCTTCCGCCCTGATTTCCGCTATGGCCATGGCCGGGGAGGTCGTCGGGCCGTCATGGCTGGTCGGTCGGGTGAGACGGCAAAGGCCACCGGCTCCATATGCCGAGGCACGATAGCCATGACCGCCGGGACGCCCACAGTGAGACGCGTGGGACTTTCGCCCTACCCGGCAAGTAGAGGGTCGACAAGCATGGATGGCAGTAACCGCAGTCGCATAGGCAGGCACACGGTCTTATCCGGCCCCGGGTCCGGCTGTCTCGATCGGAGCGTCGACCCGGTGAAGGCGAACCTCTTAGATTCAAAGAGTCAAGGCAACACATTGGGCCGGGGTTCGGTAGCCGAGGCACTTGCGGGGGCGGTTGTTCAGTCGGGCGGCCAGGGCGTCGAGGTCGGCTTGGCTGTACAGGCTCAGATCGATGCCTTTCGGTAGGTATTGCCGGATCAGTTTGTTCGTGTTCTCGTTTGTGCCCCGCTGCCATGGGCTGCGCGGTGCCGCGAAGAAGACGTTGACGCCGGTCGCTTCGGTCAGCAGCCGGTGGCCGGCGAGTTCCATACCGCGGTCCCAGGTCAGAGTGCTGAGCAGGCGAGCATCCATCAGTGAGAACGCCTGCTGCAGGGCGGGGATGACCGTCGTGGTGTGACGGCTGGGCAGCGCGACCATGGTCAGGTAGCGGGACTTGCGGTCGACCAGCGTCGCGACCTGGCTGTTCTTGGCTCCGACGATGAGATCGCCTTCGAGGTGGCCGAGCTCGGTTCGGGCGTTGGCTGCGTCAGGCCGTTCCTCGATCGGTCGTGCCCCGGTGATCTGGGAACGCCACTGGCCCTTGACCGTGTTCTTCTTGTTTTTGCGGATGGGACGGCGGGTGCGCAGCTTGGTGCACAGCTCACGCGGAATCACTTTCCACCGGGTCGTGTAGATCGCGCGGTAGATGCTTTCGTGGCTGATCCGCATAAGCGGGTTGCCGGCGTGCATCAGCCGCAGATGCCCCACGATCTGCTCCGGGGACCACTCGTTGTCGAGCAGTTCGATCACCAACTGGCGCAGCACCGGGTTGCCCTGCAAGGCGGACGATTTTGGGCGACGTGCCTGCTCTTGAGCGCGTTGCTCGGCGGCGACCGCACGGTACTTCACTCGGCCGCCGTTGCGGGCGACCTCCCGGCTCACCGTGGATGCCGGGCGACCGATCGACACGGCGATCGAACGTAGTGAGGTTCCAGCCTCGAGGCCGCGAGAGATCGATTCCCGGTCCTCGGCGCTCAAGCGGTCGGCCCGGCGCGCCCGCTCGGCCGGCGCGATGCCACCGTGATGCTTCAGCACCGTGAAAACCGACCCCGGAGGCTTGCTCAGTGCCCGGGAGATCACGCTGATGGACTCACCGGCGCGCCACCGCCGCCACAAGTCTTCTTTCATCGCGTCCGACATTCCCGGTCGACCCATCCGAGCCACGATCCACCCATCCACTAGCGGCGTTGCGTTGATCGTCTGAATCTAAGGTGGCCCGCTTGAGGATGTCGACGTCCTCGCGCAGCCGACGGTTCTCGCGCCGCAGCGCGGCCAACTCCTCGCGTTCACCACTGGTCAGCCCGTCTCGATCGCCGGTGTCGACCTCGGCTTGCCGGATCCAGTCGCGGACCGCGGTCTCGGTCAGATCGAAGTCTGCTGCCACCTGGCCGATCGAACGGTCACCTCGCCGGCACAACTCAACGATCTCGGTCTTGAACTCGCGGGTGAACGAACGGCGAGGGCGCGGTTTCTTCTTCCCCATGCTCTCCATCATGGACATCCTTCCGGGGACGAGCCCCTGATCTCAGATGCCCGTCAAACCGGATCAAGCCCACCCTGGCCCGAGGATCGATCCCGCCTGAGGATCGATCCCGCCTGCGGCCCCGGCCCTGCGGGACGGGACGCCTTCAGGAGCCGGCCCGGACAAGCCCGGTCTCGTAGGCGAGGATCACCAGTTGCACCCGGTCGCGGACGTTCAGCTTCATCAGGGCGCGGGTGATGTGGGTCTTGGCGGTCAGCGGGCTGATCACGAGTTTTTCCGCGATGTGATCGTTGGACAGGCCTTCGGCCACCAGGCGGACGACCTCGCGCTCGCGGGCGGTGAGGGCTGCCAGCCCGTCGCCGCTCGCCGGCGCGGGCCGATGGGCGAACTGCTGGACGACGCGCCGCGTGACGCCCGGCGACAGCAGTGCCTCCCCTGCCGCGACCACGGCGACGGCGCGGCGTAGTTCGGCGGGCTCGACCTCCTTGGTGAGGAAGCCGCTGGCGCCGGCGCGCAGCGCGGCGAAGACGTGCTCGTCGGTGTCGAACGTGGTGAGGATGATGACCTTGGTCGCCGGGCGTTCGCCGAGGATGCGACGCGTGGCCTCGATGCCGTCCATTCCGGGCATGCGGATGTCCATGAGGATCACGTCGGGCTCCGTGGCCCTTGCCTGCCGTACGGCCTCGTCGCCGGTGGCGGCCTCGGCGACAATGGTGAGGTCCTTGGACCGGCGGAGCAGGGCGCGGAAGCCGGCCCGGACCAGGGCCTGGTCATCGGCGAGCAGGACTTTGACGGTCATGCGCCCAGGGGGATGCTCGCCCGGATGGTGAACCCCCCGCTCCCGTCGATGCTCAGCGTGCCGCCCAGAAGGGTGATGCGCTCGCGCATCCCGGTCAGGCCGTGTCCCTCGGCGGGAGCCGCGGCTCCACGGCCGTCGTCGGTCACCTCGGCGATCACCGTGGTGCTCGTCGAGCGCAGCCGTATCGACACGTGGGTGGCTTGGGCGTGTTTGATGGTGTTGGTCAGTGCCTCCTGGACGAGCCTGTAGGTCGCGACGGCCTGCGGGCCGGGGACCGCCGTGGGGTCGCCCTCCTCGTGCAGGTCGACTTTCAGGCCGGTCGTCCTGGCAGCGGCGACGAGAGCGGCGATCCCGTCCAGGTCCGGCACCGGGGCCGTGTCGCCGTCGATCCGCAGGACCCCGATGAGCGAGCGCAGGTCGGCCATGGCCTTGCCGCGCACCTCCATCGCGGTGCGCAGAGCCGCACGCGTCTCCTCCGGATCCTCCTCCAGCGCGTCGGCGGCCACGTTGAGATGTACGCCGACCACGGCCAGCGTGTGGGCGACGACGTCATGGAGTTCACGGGAGATCTCCAGCCGTTGTTCGGCGAGCCGGCGGCGGGCCTCCGCCTCACTCGCCTGCTCCACCTGCGCCCGCCAGCGCGCCTGGAGGTGACGGGCGTTCCCGACCGCCAGCACGAGCGCGAGCCAGAGCGTCTCGGCTCCGCCGGCGGCGAGCACGCGGGCCGGAGAACCGCCGGTGACGGCCCAGTCCCAGGCCAGCGCGTACAGCAGCAGCACCGCTCCCACGCCCACCGCCCAGCGGGTACGGCCCGAGGCGGCGACGGTGTAGCAGGCCACGGTCAGCGGCCACACCCAGCCGCCCTCGAACAGCCCCGCTCCCTGGAAGGCGAGCAGCACGACCGCCGAGACCAGCAGCACGCCGACCGGCCACCGCCGCCGCACCACCAGCAACCCGCCGAGCAGGAGCCCCATCGTGGCCACCGGCCAGCCGATCGGAGCCCCGACCGCCGCCATCCCGGTCAGGACGGCGACGGTCGTGAGAACCGCGGGCAGCAGAGTGATGATCATCGGCCGGTACGGGGCAGGCGCACCGCGGCCAGGGCCATCCAGCCGAGGCAGGCGGCGATGGCGACGCGCTCCGTCAGCCCCACCACCGGAGGCAGGGAACGCGCGACCATGACGTCCACGAGAGTGACCACAAACAGGATCATTCCAGACACCAGGACATAGGTCGCACCGGTTAGCGGGGCGTCCTTCGGCCATGCGCGGGTGAGCACCACGCCGGCGGCCGTGAAGGCCGCGAAGGCCACCCAGGCGGAGAAGCCGTGCACGGACTCCGACACCGAAGGGTTGTCCCATTGCCCGGGCGGGTCGGCGGGGAAGATCGCGGCCAGGAGGAGCCCCGCCGACCAGAGGCCGAGCAGCCACGTACCCGCCCGGCTGGTACCGGTGCGGGCCACCGCGACCGTCAGGGCCGCCGCGGCCACCGCGATGGCCACCAGCCCCAGCGGAACCAGCCAGCCCGCACCCGTGTTGACGAACCTGCTGATCGTCTCCCCCACGGGGCTCATTTCCCTGTTGACCACGTCCGAGATCACGAAAGCCGCAGTGCCGACACCGACTCCGGCCAGAACCAATTTCTTCATGGCGACGACGTTAGAGAAGACTCCTGATCCTCGGCGTCGTCCGATTGCAGACACCTGCCCGTACATCGATCGGTGTACAAGCACCTGCGGGGTCGGCCCGGCTTCGCAGGGGTGCCACCGGAATACGGCGGAAACGGGCCGCGTCCGCCGGAGACCGCACGTCAGGCCTCCGGGGAGGATCGGACCGGATTTTGGCGCTAGAACCGACCGGCTCGCCGTCCGGTCAGGCGGCGGGAGCGGACGCCGGGGTTTCGGCTGTGGATGGCGGTGCCCGGCGTGGGGCCGGATTGGCTTCCATCGTGGCCCCACTGCGCTGACCTGGGCAGGCGCCGCCCCGAGAACCGGACAGAACCAACGCACTGTCCGGTATACGGCCAAGGGTCGCCGCCGGCGCGCCGCCTCCAGTCAGGCATCCTCGGCGGGGCCGCCGATTGCTTCCTCTCGAATCAAGCGGCCGCGCCCATCCGGCGTCACCTCCAGCCGCCACCCGTCCGGCCACACATGAGCGGCCGCGGGATCGACCGCCACCGCCTCGCCCAGCGAGGGAGTCTTGGTGAAGGTCGCCTCGTCGAACATGGTGTCCCCGGTGAAGGTCGCCCCGCCGAACCCGGCATCATCGGTGAAGGTCGCCCCGCTGAACCAGGTGTCCCCGGTGAAGGTCGCCCCGCCGAACCAGGTGTCCCCGGTGAAGGTCGCCCCGCCGAACAGGGTGCCCCCGGTGAAGGTCGCCCCGCCGAACAGGGCACTCCCAATGAAGGTCACCCCGCCGAACCCGGCGTCGGTGACGTGGCCGCCGGTCAGGTTGAAGCCGATGAGGGTGGCGCCGGTCAGGTCCAGGCGCATCCTCTCCCAGAAGGTCGGTGCGGCCGGGAGGGTGGAGCGCTGGTCTGCGGGGCGTTCGTCGCGCAGGTGGTCGGTGAGGATGCGTTGGGCGGTGAGGCGGACCTGGCGTTCGCCTTCGGCGTCCTGACTCGTGCCGGCGCCGGTCGGGCCGGGTGGGGGTGTGGTGCGTCCGCGCGCGGCGGCGCGTAGGGCGTGGTGGCGGCGCCGGGCGGCGCGCAGGGCCTCGGCCCGGTCGGCGGCCTCATCGAGTCTCGGGGGCAGGGTGTATGGCATCCGTAGGTAGGCGCAGATGACGTTGACGATGGTCTGGCGGTGGCCGGGGTTGTCCTGGGCCAGGCGTTCCAGCGCGTACAAGCCGCCCAGCCGGACGGCGGCCTTGTCGCTGCCGAGTTGCTCGACGGCCTTGGTGTACAGCTCGGTGACCCGGCGCTCGGTGGCGTCGTGCTTGGTGTTGTCGGCCACCTGCTCGGTCAGCTGGGCGTTGCGTTCGGCGAGGTAGGCGGTGACGTGCGCGGCGTGCTCCTGGTGACGCTGCCGGCGGAAGGCCGGCATCAGCGTGACCGCCGCGCCGACCCCGGCACCGGCCGCCAGCGCGGTCTGGATCGCACCCTGACGGGCGGTGGCCTCGGCCGCGCTCCACCCGGCCCCCAGCAGCAGCCAGGCCAGCCCACCGACCACCCCACCCACCAGCAACGTGACCGGCACGATCCACCACGCCGCCGGCCGGGGAGTACGCAACCGCGGCGGAACCACCTCCGCCGCGACAACCGGCACATCAACTCGGGAGGAAAGGCGACGCGGCAGTAACGGCATGCCCTCCATTCCAGCCGCCCGCGGCCCGCATCCGGCCGGACGCTACATGATCGTTATCGCCGCGAATCAGACAGGGGTGCCACCGGAATACGGCGGAAACGGGCCGCGCCCGCTGGAGACCGCACGTCAGGCGGTGGGAGCGGAAGCCGGGGTTTCGGCTGTGGATGGCGGCGCCCGGTGTGGGGCCGGATTGGCTCCCACAGCGCCCACACTGCGCTGACCTGGTCGGACGGCGTCCCAAGAACCGGACAGAATGAAGGTTCTGTCCGATATGCCCGCCGCCGTTGCCTCTTTCTCCCGTACTTAGTCTGCCCCCCTTCAAGGCCGCCGAAGGCGTCGCTCTCCGGCTCGTAGATGCCGCCGACCCAACCGACCGCCAGGTCGTCGGCGCGCAGCCGGAGCTTTCCTTCCTTGCGCAGGAAGTGGAAGCGGCACCCCCTTCACGGTGGCGACCTAGGCGGCCAGCCGGGCCCGGGTCCAGGCGAGCGCGGCCAGCGCGGCGCGTGCCTGGTAGGCGCGCAAGTGCGGCACACCCGGCGGCGGAGACAGCTTGCTCGCCCGCGTCCAGTACCCGGCGTACGCGGCGGCGTAGCTGGTGACCACGAGGCCGGGCAGGTCGTGCCACGCGGGCACACCGCCGAGTGTTTTCTCCGCATCGAGCGGCGCGTGCCCGGCCATGATCATGTGCGGGATCAGGTCCACGACGTCCTGCCATGCGGCGCCGATCGACGGCTGCGCCCAGTCAACGACCATCAGCGCGTCATCGCTGTCGCGGATGAGCAGGTCGTCCGGCCGAATGTCGCCGTGGACCAGCGAGGGCCCGGCCGTGCAGGCAACCCACACGCGTTCGAGGTCGGCCGGCATGCCCAGCCGATCCCGTTCCCACGGGCCAAGGCCGGCGGCGGGATCGTCCGCGGCGCCGCAGCGCAGCAACTCCGCCCAGCCGTGCAGCAGTCCGCCACGCGCCTGGGGTCCCGGTAGTAATGGCGGAAAATCCAACGGATATCGCTGACCAGCGTCGACGTAGAGCATCCAGGCAAGATCAGCGGCATCCTCGGCCCGATGCGCGGCGCCCGCCAACTGGCGCACCAGCTCTGCAACGCTCTTGCATCAGAGCAGTTCAGAGGCATATCCGTTGGATTTTCCGCGATTACTACCGGGACCCCTATTAGCCCTTTCTGGCTTACTTGGTCTGCCCCCCCAATCCGGGCCGTTCGTCGACGAGGACCAGGAGCACGCCGAGGAGGCGGCCCGGTTGCCGGAAGACTTCAAGGGGCAACCTTTCGGCGATCCCCCGAACAGAGGAGATGCCAATGGGCGCGGCCCAGTTCGACCACCACCGCCTTGAGAACAGCGCACTGTCAGTCCCGAACGACAACCCCGAGACAGCGAAGGTGCTCGCGATTCTCGCGCTCGCCGCAGCAGTCAACCGGCTGGCCGAGGCGCATGAGGAGGCCAACTCCTGAGCCATCACGATGCTGTCGTTCTAGTCCCGATTGATACTCAACGCGTCGAGTATCAATCGGGACTAGACAAAATAAATCTCTGCGAAGCATCGTGACACGGAGAACTTCGGGAGAAATAATCCAATTCGAGTTCGGTGATCAACGGGGTGGATCGCCGCCACGGGCTTCAGTTCTTCTCTGCCTACGGGGGCACATGTGAACAGGTTCCGTCATGCTCTCGCTGTGCTGAGCAGCCTCTTTACTCTCAGCGCTCTCCTTATCACACCCGGTGCGGCAAGCGCATCCGTCCCCGAGCCCGGCCTGGTGGCCGCGTTCGGCATGAACGAGGGCAGCGGCTCCGCGATCGGCGACGCATCCGGAAACGGCAACAACGGCACGGCCACCGCCACCACCTGGGTGGATGGCAAGTTCGGTAAGGCTCTGTCGTTCGATGGCCTGTCGGGCCTGGTGACGGTGAACAGCTCGGCGAGCCTGCGACTGTCGTCGGCGATGACGCTGGAGGCATGGGTGAATCCCGCCACCGCCGATGGCCGACGACCCGTCATCGCGAAGGGCCTCGGCGAGGAGCCAGAGTACGCGCTGACCGAGAGCGACGGCCTGAGATCGCAGGACGAGGGGATACCCACGGCGTACGTGAACACCCTTAGCCTCCGGAAGCTACGCGCCAGCCGTAGCCTCCCCGTCTACGGCTGGCACCACCTCGCCGCGACCTATGACGGGCAGTGGCTGCGGATATACATCGACGGCTTTCTGTCGCGGCGGACCGCGGTCACCGGGACCATCCAGTCAAACGACGGGGCGCTGCTGATCGGCGGTCATCCCGTCTGGGGTGAGTACTTCAAGGGCTCCATCGACGAAGTGCGGATCTACAACGTGGCCAGGACCACTGCCCAGATCCAGCTCGACATGGCCAATCCGATCACGGCGACCGACAGCCCACCGTCGGCTCCCACGGACCTGACCGTCTCGACCACGTACGCCGACGTGGGGCTCCGGTGGAAGGCCTCGAGCGATGACTACGGTGTGCGGGGGTACGAGGTCCACCGCTCGACGATCTCTGGCTTCACCCCCTCTTCCAGCACCTGGATCGGCGCCACCACCTCTGCGGGTTCCACGCTCTACTCCGATGTGGGCCAGCCGTCGGGCGTGTACTACTACCGCGTCGTCGCGCTGGACACCGCCACGCAGGCCAGCGCGCCTTCGAACCAGGCCACCGCGACGATCACGACGCCCGGAGATCCGCCGTCGGCGCCCGGCCCGCTCACCGCAGGCGGCAGACTCGACGGAGCCGAGCTGAGCTTCGTCAAAGCCGAAGGCGTTCACGGTGTCAGCCACTACCAGCTCCACCGGTCGACAACGCCTGGCTTCACGCCCAATGACCAGACCCGGATCGCCAACATCACCACCACGCTCTACAGCGACTACTACCTGGAGGACGGGGTTTACTACTACCGGGTCATCGCCGTGGACTACGCCGGCCAGGTCGGGCCCCCGTCCAACGAGGCGTCGGCGAGGATTCCCGATCTCCCGCCCACTGCTCCGGAGGCCACCGTGCAGGCGGGGGCAGGCCGCGCGGAGATCTCCTGGACGGCAGCCTCGGACGACGACGCGGTAACCGCGTACGAGGTCTGGCGATCCACCTTCTGGAACTTTTCGGCGGGCAGCACCGCTTCGGTCCTGGTCGGCAAGGTCACCACGCGGTCCGTCGTGGACACAGGACTGTCCGCGGGCCGCTACTACTACCGTGTACGCGCTCTGGATACCGCCCACCAGCCCGGTGAACTGTCCGCCAGTGCCGCCGCCGACGTGACGGAGTGCCCGCCCGCCGACTGCCTCGTCGCCGCGTACGGCATGGAAGACGGCGGCGTCACCGTCACCGACGCGTCCGGCAACGGCAACAACGGCACGGCCACCGCCACCACCTCAGCCGACGGCAAGCACGGCAGGGCGCTCGCGTTCATCTCGACCACCAGTGAGGTCATGGTGCCCTACTCCCCGTCGCTGCACCTGGACACGGCCATGACCGTGGAGGCGTGGGTCTACCCGACGGAGATCACCGGGTCCCACGTGTTGGCGTCCAAGGGGTCCGGGCAGCGGTGGGGGCAACACGCATTCACCCTGTACTCGACTTTCGCCAACTGGAACGAGCCGCCGTCCGGTCCCTACATCGTGATCGACAGTTACGGCGTCTCGCACACGAGCGTGCTGCCGGTAAACACGTGGACCCATCTCGCGGCCACCTTCGGCGGCGGCAAGATACGCCTGTACGTGAACGGGGTCTTGGTACCCAAGGACTACGAGCCCACCTACGATCCGATCAAACCGGAGACCAACCCGATATACCTCGGCCGCTCCCACCTCGGCGACAGGTCCTTCAAGGGACTGATCGACGATGTCCGCATCTACACCACGCCCCTGACCGCCGAACAGATCCAGGCGGACATGAACACCCCGGTCGGAGGAGGCACCTGATCACTGCGGGTTCACGTACGGGGTCTCGGTAGTTTCGGCGAAATTTTCAACGGATATGCAGGTCAGAGCCTCCTTAGGACCTTCGAGTACAGCTTGGAAGACGGGCCGCTGACCTGCATATCCGTTGTTTCCTGCGCCATTACTACCGGGACCCCGAGGAGGAGGAAGCCGTCAGGGAGGTTGGGACCAGTCACAGGCCCGTGCTCTCCGGCCGAGCGCTGAGCCGCTGGTCGGTGTCCTCGCAGCCCGAGAGGGCCTCGTTGATCCGGCGGGCCATGGCGAGAGCGGCGGTCCAGCCGTGGCGGATCCGGTCACGGTCGTCGGCCACGACGCGGCGGCGGTGAGGGCGGTGCCGGCGTACCGCTCGAACGCGCCGTGGTCTTCCATGTCGTCGGCTGCCTGGCCCAGCATGTCGACGATGAACTCGGCCATGGCGGGGCTGGTGAGGACGATCCACTCGGCCACGCGCGCGTCGAGCATGCCGGTGATGAAATCCGACTCGTACATGGCCTTCGAGGAGGCTGAGTGCAGAAATTAGCGGTAGAGAGTTGATCTTCGTACCGATTCGGTGACGGCCCCCGTTTGGGCAGGTCTCGGGCCCTACGTTCCTGGGCCATGCCTTTCGAATTTCTCTCTGATGAGCAGATCGCCCGCTATGGCCGCTTCCCCGAGGAGCCCTCGGCCGCGCCGACATCTACGCCTGCGAGTTGGAGGCCGCTCACCCGGCGCCGCACTTCTCCCTGGTCCGGGCGATGGGCGGCACCGATGACGATGGAAGGGAACGATGGCACGGCCGGTACCCAGCAGCCACTGGGCCAGGGCGGCGTTGAAGCTTCCCGTCACCAGGTCCTCCAGCGTGGCCCTGCCGAACGGGATGAATGTCCGGGCCTCGAACGCGGACGGCGACCCCGCCGGGTACGGCCCGGCCACACCGGTATCGGGGTCGAGGTACCCGGGCTTGAGGGTGAGCACCGCCTCGGCGTCTGCGAGCAGCACCCCCACCCAGCCGGGCCCGTTGTCGGCCCACGCGACGTCCACGATGTCGGACCGGCCGATTCCGAGCGTCGCTCCTGATCCGGGGGCCGACGACCTGAAGAGCCGCGCGGGTCCCCAGGGCTTATCTCCCGGTGGTGTGGAGATAGCCGGCGACGGC
This sequence comes from Streptosporangium brasiliense, assembly GCF_030811595.1. Taxonomy (NCBI): domain Bacteria; kingdom Bacillati; phylum Actinomycetota; class Actinomycetes; order Streptosporangiales; family Streptosporangiaceae; genus Streptosporangium; species Streptosporangium brasiliense. The sequence goes on along the minus strand of NZ_JAUSRB010000002.1, from coordinate 6,333,675 downwards.
GAAGGCCGCCTCGCTGTCCAGCACGATTGCGTGATCGATGATCTGGCCGTTGGACAGCACGAGGCGCAGGCCACTGGCCGACGGCAGCACTCGGGTGGGCAGGCCGCTGCGGTCGAGCTGCCGCTGCAGCCACACCGCCTGGGCGATGCGGTAGTCGACGCCGGAGTAGGCCGCGTCATAGTGCTGGATGAGCACCTGGCGAGGCCGCAACGCCGCGGCGATGACGGGCACGTCGCGGGTTTCCAGGTGACATGCCTCGGCGCGGCCCGGCGCCCGGTCGATGTTGGAGGCGTCCGCGTGGGCGATCACCAGGACAGGGGCTGGGGAGATCACGGCCACCTGGTGAAGAAGATCCGGCGCGAGGGTGGTGTCGGAGGTATACCAGATCGCCCCGGCCGCGCTCTCGTAGATCAGGCCGATCGCCGAGCCGGTGCAGCCGCGTTCCTCGAGGTGCAGCGCCGGGGTGGCATGCAGGACCAGGTCGCCGACCCGCACCGACGCCTCGCCGGGGCCGTCGGTCGCCGGATGCGCGAGCGTGACCAGGTCCACCATCCCGTCCTGGCCCACGTGGTAGGGGGAGAACGCGGCGAACCGCTCGGCCGTCGTGGGGTTGACCAGCACGAGCTTCCGGTCTGGGGTGGCCGCGTGGCTGGCCATGCCCTCCAGGCACGGGATCAGGTCGCTGTAGTGATCGGGGTGGAAATGCGTGACGGCGACGGCGTCCAACTCGCTCCATGCGAACAACCCTTGCTCGGCGAGCTGCAGCAGCAGGCCCAGCGCGGCCGGGCCGGGGTCGACGAGCACAGTGGTGGCCGCGGTGCGGACAAGGTGGCCGCCGGCGCCGCCGGCGAGCATCCCGTACCGGCAGCCCAGCGCCCCCAGCAGCACCACCTCGCACGTGCCTGGTGCCGGGCGGGCCGCACGCGGCGGGTCGGCGACCAGGGGATGGCGCATCGCGATGTCGGCGGCATCGGCCGCCGCCAGGATCGAGAGCAGCTCGTCGTCGGAGGCCGCCCGCAGGCGCATGGCCACGTCGGATTCCGGCATGCCGGCTCTGGCCATGGATCCCCCGACGTCTTGGTGCCCGATCCCGGACACCCGATTATGCCGGTCCCCCTTGTGGTCGAGGGGGAAGCCGGGGAAGTCCGGTGGCGGCCCGGGCCTTCGCCGGGCTCCGTCGCGGGACGGCGAACGTCATCGCGTCTGCGGTGCCCGGCCGGGGCGGGCTCGGCCCGGTAACCGGCCACATCAGGACGGCTGTCTTCTTCTGTTTCGCGCCGCGGTTGCGATCCCGCTCCCACCGCCTCCGCCCGTGTCACATGATCCATGTGTAGTTGTCGTCAGTGACCGCGGGTAAGCCCGCATCGGTGATGGCGGCCAGGGCGGGACCGATCGGCGGGAAGATCGGCAGATCCCGGGTTGTGCGGTAGTCCCTCCACTCGATATGGCCCACCTCGTGGGTGCCGTCGGGGAGTTCGTCGTGTTCGACGGTGGCCAGGCCGGCGCGCACCTGCGGGGTGAGGTGAACGCGGTGGATCAGGTGGTCGGCGCGGGCCCGGCAGACCTCACTGACCCGCAGCACCAGGGCCAGGTCGCGTAGGTTGTCCCCGGCGGCCTGCACCATCCGGCCGATCTCGCCGCCGTCGCGCGCCGGGGTGATGCCCTCGGAGCTGACGCGCGGCCGTACGGCTAAAGGGCAAGATGGGCGATCTGCCGGAGGCTCAGCTCGCCGCGGTGCGCGGGATGATCTTCACCATCTTCGGCTGCGCGGGTTGACCGCGGCTCCCGCGGCGCCGATTACCGGTGGCGTTACGGCGCCCGCGCCGAGCACGTGCACTATCTGATCCGACGCGAGGCGGAACACACTCGGGGCAAGACCGTCTGAAGGGAGCCTGCGGATCGGGACGATCCGCAGGCTCCCTTCAGGGATCTGTGACGTTCAACCGTGCTGTCGCGGCGACTTCGACTACGGCTACGCGGCCAGTGACGACTCGATCAGCGCTACGGTGGCGCGCGGGTTCTCCACGCCGATGACCAGGCGCGCGTACTGCTCGTCGGCCAGTTCGATCACCACCGCCCGACTCGCGTCACGGATGTCCCAAAACACTCTTTCGCCATCCATGTGGAAGGTGCCCGCCGTGATAACACCGGGGATGTGCGCCCCCGGCGCGCGTATGCCCTTCGGCTCGGTGACCACACCCGGATCCGCCGTGGCGCCGCGGACGTTGGCCAGCGGAATGACCAGGCGGCTCTTCAGTGCCCAGAGCTTGTCCAGTCCTTCGATCTCCACAACGAGGGAACCTTCTTCGATGTGCACCTGTGCCATGCCTGAACTCCTTAGGAGAGGTTGCTCGCCCTGGCCCGTAGCCGAAGGCCCAACAGTTGCGCGGTGAACCGGACGGCCGCGGGCGCGTCGAGGCCAAGGGATGATGCGGCGGCGTGGTCGAGGGCAGTGATCGCGCCACCGACCTCCTTGGCCACCTCGGCATCTTCTGGCGCTCGTTCGGCCGTGGCCATCAACAGCAGATCCAGGCCCGGCGCCTCCAGCGCGCTCCGCACCGCCCTCTCCGGCTCGCCGGCCCGGGTGATCTGCTCGATCATCGGCGCCAGGTGATGCTCCAGCGACCACCGCAGCGCGGCCAGGTAGAGGCCGCGCTTGCTACCGAACGTCTTGTAGAGACTGTTGCGGTGCACTCCCAGATGAGCGACAAGCTCGTCGATGGAGATGCCGTCGTAGGAGCGGCTGGCGAACAGCTCCGCGGCCATCTGGACCACCATGGCCTCGTCAAATCCTCGCGGTCGACCCATGGCAGGACCGTATCGAGTTTAGGAACAATTAGTCAAGAACAATCATTCCTGAACTCTGTGAGCTGGCCGCGCTGGCCCGGCAGTTGAACCTGAACCTGATCGAGGACGCCTGCCAGGCTCAGGGCAGTCGTCACCGCGGGCGGCTGGCCGGGACCTTCGGGGAGGTTGGCTGCTTCAGCCTCAATGACGGCAAGATCTACGCCGCCGGTGAGGGCGGCTACCTTCTCATCGACAACCCGGTCATCGCCGCCCGCGCGGCGGCTTATCGCACCCACTGAGCCATCGACGCGCCCGGGATGCCCGCGGGCAGCCGTCTGGGCCGCAACTACCGGCTGCGGCCTGACGCCGACACCCCGCCCAGCATGACGATCGAACGGGTCAGCCAGGACCTGCCGGTCTTCGCCTCCGACGATCTCCAAGGCCGGATGGACGCCGCAGCCGCGCTCGACCCGCTGGAGGGCCGCTGGCCGCGCAGACGGCACACCCGAACGTGCAGCCCGGCTGGGGGTTCAGCCCACATAAGGTCAAAACCCACATTCGGTGGATCATGAACGGGTGTTGGAGTGCTCTTCCTCACACCACGCGGGGCACTGTTTCATCTGGTCGGGCCTCATTCCGGATGGATCGTCACTACGTTCCAGCGTGCTGGCATGCCGTCGCCATGGCACTCCACCGCGGTCGCTGACCTGCCGCAATCAGCATGCCGCCATAAGGGACGAGCTCTATGATCAGGTTCGCCCTGATCGTTGAGATTCGGAGAAGATGTCAATCTCATGCGCCGTACCATGGTCCTTCTGGGTGGCCTCGCCCTCGCCGTCGGCGCGTTCGCCCTCTTCTACCGGGGCCCGGGACAACCGTTCATCCGCGGTTACGTGAGCGACGTCGGCGCCACCATGCTGGTCTACGCGTTCTTGGGGCTGCTGTGGCGCACCACCGCCGCACGCCGCACCCTGGCCACGGCCGCGATCGCCGCCGCCGTCGAGTTTTACCAAATAGTCGGCATGACCCCGCCGGGCATCGGCGGTGTCCTGGTCGGCGCGTTTCCCGACCCATGGGACCTGGTCGCCTATGCCATCGGTGTGGTCGCGGCTCTGGCCTGGGAACGCCGATTGGTCCGATCCGGTGATCAGACCGGCTGACTCTCGGACTCCACCCCACCGGCACGCTGGCGGTACGGATGCCCCACAGCGGCGAGGTCATCGGGTTCGTCCTGCGCGGCGGCCAGCCGTTGCAAAAGCAGGACGAGGTCCGGCCCATATAAGCCCGAAACCCACATTCACCAGGCGTTGCCACTGGCGAGGAGCCTGATGGGCGGCGCGCGGCGGACACGGGTTGATGTACCGGATAAGGGACGGTTATCCGGTACATGGCCGTCGCCAAGGTATCGGCGACCTGCGGGTTCACCGGAACGATCGCCGCGCGACTCGGGTGCGTTATCCGGTACATCAGCAGCCCAGCGAGATCGAATGTGGGTTTTGGGCTTATGTGGGCCGGACCCCGGCTGGACTGCTCACCTCCTGGAGCCCCAACCGAATCGGGCCCACCGGCCAACCCACACCCGGGATCAGCAGTCTCACAGGCATCTCATTGCTCACACGCTGGAGGACTCACCGGCGCGTCTCCCCCTGGTCCAGGCCGCTGTTCTCGCCGCTGCCGTCGTGCTCGCCCCCGCCGTTTCTGCCCAGGCGGCGGCCCTTCCGGCGGTCCAAATCGTGAAGGTCTACTACGACTCGCCCGGCTCGGACCTGCGCAGCAACGCCAGCCTCAACGGCGAGTACGTCGTGATCAAGAACACCACCCGCACCGCGATCGACCTGGCCGGATGGACGCTGCGTGACAAGACCGGCTATTAGTACAGCTTCGGGGACGACCAGATCCTCGGTGCCGGCAAGAAACTCACCATCCGCACCGGCCGGGGCCAGTCAGGCACGAGCACCGTCTACTGGGGCCGGCGAGCCTACGTCTGGAACAACGACAAGGACACCGCCTCCATCCGCAACGCCTCCGCGCGGCTCGTCGACTCCTGCTCCTACAACTCGACCCGGGTCGACTGGATCAACTGCGCGTAGACCCACCCCTGACATGTGGAAACGCCCCGCCGGTCCGAAGATCAGCGGGGTGCCGGCTCATTACCGCAACGCGTTGATGAGCTCCTTCGGCTCAGGCTTGAACAGACCGAAGGGATCCTCCAGATCCTCGTAGTCGATCACCTCATCGGCTGGCGGGGGAACGACCACGATCGGCATCCCCCAATCGGCGTAGCGGGTGTCGATCCTCTCGATCTTCGCGGTCTTGTACTTGCCGGTCACATGCTTGTTGGTCAGCAGGCGCTTGGGCAGGCCCGCGGCGTCGGTCCACAGACGCCAGGAGATCGTCGGCCTGGTGAGCGTGCCCTGATAGAAGAACCCGTCGGGCACTGGCTTGACCGTCGCCCCCTTCAGCAAGGCCTTCAACGTAGCCGGGTCGAACACGTTGACCGCCGTCTGCTGGGTGGCGGCCTCGGTGGCGTACTGGGCGTCGGGCCTCGGCGCCCGCGACCTCGCCCAGGTCTTGCCCTGAGGTAGCGAGTAGAGGCCGGAGGCGTACAGGTACCCGCCGACGACGGTCATCTGGGCCGGGCTTGCCAGGTCGGCCAGCAGTTCGTTGGTTTCCGCCATTCCCCTGCTCTTCGGGTCAAGCACCCACTGCATAGTGCTGTCGGCGGCAACGGGACCGGCGGGGCCAAGCTGCAGCCTGCTGTTGAACCGGAACCGGGCCGAGGTCCCGTCCTTGAAGATCGTGTGGGAGATCTCGGCGATCTGCACGCCGCGTTCGGCCCGCAACTGCCGTTTGACCGCCTGCGCCGGGTCGGGCGGGCCGGTCTGCGCGGCTGCGGGGACCGCAGCGGCGGCGGATGCGATCAGTGTGGCGGCCGCGAGGGCGAGCCATCGTCTCATGGGGGATGTCCTTCATGAAGGGGTGGTGCGGGAAGATCATCCTGCCAGAGGGCAACGCGAAAACGGACCCCGTCTGACGGGCCGCCGGTGGCCGACATCGCCTGGGTGTACACCGCCGGCGGACGGACACGGCAGCGGCGCCACCGAGGCGGCCAGTGCCTCCTCGGGGGCTTGGGGTGCCGTTAACGAACGTGTCACCAGCCCCAAACGCGGGTGATCATGGTGATGAGGGAGTTGTAATGGTGACGGCGCCACCGTGGATCTTCTGGCATGGAGCGCGCGCCGTTAGGCATTGACGACCTGGTCGAGCACTGGACGGTCCTGGAGGAGGAGAGAGGACTTGTCTCAGATAAACGCGGTGCGACGCGGCTGGGCTTCGCGCTGCTGAAGTTCTACACCCAGCACGGTCGCTTTCCTCGTGGCCGGGCCGAGCTCCCGGATGAGGCTGTGGAGCATGTGGCGCGGCAGATGAAGGTGCCCGCGACGGAGCTGGGGCTGTATGACTGGTCGGGCAGCACCATCGAGTACCACCGCACGCAGATCCGGGAACACCTGGGCTTTCGGGTGTGCGGCGTTGCCGACGCCGACAAGCTGACCGACTGGCTGGCGGTCAACATCGCGCATGCCGAGCGTCACCCCGACCGTGTGCGGGAGGAACTGCTCGCGCGGTGCCGCCGCGATCGGATCGAACCACCTGCCGCGGCCCGGGTGACGCGGATGGTTCGCTCGGCACTGCACACGGCCGAGGCCGCCTGGTTCACCCGGATCGCCGATCGGGTGGGCGCGACCGCTCAGGCGCGCCTGCTGGGCCTGGTGGGAGCGGCCGAGGACGGCCACACGGACAGCGACATCGACCGTGAGAACGAGTTCAATCCCGGAAAAGCGGAGGAGCAGGACGACGGGGCGGGGGATGCGGGCTCGGTGCTGGCGCTGATCAAGGCGATGCCGGGCAACGTCAGCCTGGAGTCGATGCTGACCGAGATCGGCAAGCTGAACGCCATCCGGGCGATCGGGCTGCCGACGGGGTTGTTCGCCGACGTGGCGCCCAAGGTCCTGGCTGGGTGGAAGGCGCGGGCGATGGTGGAGTCGCCCTCGCATCTGCGGCGGCGGGCGGCCAGTTCGCCGGCGGGCGCGGTGACGTTGCTGGCGGCGCTGGTGGCCGAGCGGGAGCGGGAGGTGACCGACAACCTGGTCGACCTGCTGATCGCCACGGTTCACCGGATCGGCGCGCGGGCCGAGCGCAAGGTCACCGAGGAGCTCGTCAACGCCTTCAAGCGGGTCTCGGCCAAGGAGAACCTACTGTTCACCATTGCCGATGCGGCGCTCGCGGAGCCGGACGGCACGGTGCGGCAGGTGGTGTTCCCGGCAGTGCGGGGCGGGGAGGAGACGTTGCGCGATCTGGTCAAGGAGTTCAAGACCAAGGGGCCGATCTACCGGCGTACGGTACAGACCACGTTGAAGGCCTCCTACACCGGTCATTATCGGCGCGGGCTGATCGAGCTGATCGGCCCTCCGCTCCCGAACGTGTCCCCAGACATCCGAGCATGTTGTGGTGTCAAGCGGCGGCTGCTGGACGAGGTGGAAAGGCGATGGACCCGTCGTAGGTTCGGCGCTTTTGGAGGCAGTGATAGAGGCAGCCGATCAGTCGGTTGAACAGGTGCCGCGGAGCTGCGGTATGGGCGTCGTCGGCTGCTTTGCGGCGGTCGTAGTGCGCCCGCGCGCCTGGTGAGGGCCGTAATGCGGCGAAGGCCCAGATGTAGCCGACGGCGGCCAGGCGGTCGTTCTTCACCTTGCGGGTCATGATGTGCCGCGACTTGCCGCTGGCTCGGGTGACCGGCGCCGAGCCGGCATAGGCCTTCAGGCCGCGAGCATCGGTGAAGCGGGTCCGGTCGTCGCCGATCTCGGCCAGGAGGCGGGCACCGACCAGCGGGCCGACACCGGGGAAGCTGGTGATGATCTCGGCGTCGGGGTGCTGGGCGAAGGCCTCCTGCACGCGGGTGGCCAGGTTCTGCTCAGCCGTGCAGGCCGCTTCGAGCTGGCCGAGCAGGGCGGTGAGCTGGTGACCCATGGCCTGCTCGATCAAGTCGGGCAACCGCATGTGTTCGGCGCGGAAGATCGCGTGAAGTCGTTCGACGTCTCGGTCGAGGTAGCGAGCCCTCCCGGCCCGTTTGAGCGCGGCCCGCAGTTGTCCACGGGTGAGGACGGCGGCGCGGGCGGGAGTGGGCGCCGGCGCGAGGACGACCCGGGCCTCGGCCTTGGTGACGCCGCCGTTGCGCAGGTGCGCAAAGGCCTGCAAGGCGGCGGCGAAGTAGTCGTGCAGCAGCGATCGGATCCGCTGGCCGAGCTGGATGCGGTCCCAGACCGCGTCCTGCTGGGCGCGGGCCAGCACGGTGATCGCCCGGGCCAGGTCGGAGTCGGCGGGCAGCGGCCGGTGCGCGGTCATGTCGGTGCGCAGGATATTGGCCAGGATCAACGCGTCCTGCTCGTCGGACTTCTTGCGCGCGACGCCATGCCGGTCTCGATAGCGTGAGACCGCGTAGGGGTTGATGGCGAACACCTGCCGTCCGGTCGCGCGCAGACAGGCCACCAGTAGGCCGTGCGGTTTTTCGATCGCGACCGGGATCGGGTCGTCCGGGTGGTCGCCGACGCCGGCCAGCAGCTCCAGCAGCGCACGCAGGCCCGCGGCGTCGTTGCTGATGCGGGCCTTGGCGACCCGGGCACCGGTGTCGTCGACGATGGCGATGTCGTGGTGGTGTTCGGCCCAGTCGATCCCGCAAAACAGCTTCGTCAATGTTCTTCCAAGGACAGGCAGCCGACCATCGGTGCAGCTCCAAACCGCAGCGGAGACGCGCGGCCCGCTAATCGAAGGACTCGCCGGTCCGACATCCGATCAGCCGTTCGCGACCCCAGCGATCCACGGGGCCTCCTTCTGCCGCAAGAGCTCACCGGCTCGGCCGCGTTGAGGAGGTCGATCCCGCAGACGGGCTCGAACCACGAACACCACGCTCGTCGAAAAGCCGGGGTCGTGGCGGGAGAACGCCAGGAGGGCCGGTCGGGGGGCAGATCTGGGAGACCCTCCCAAAAGTCAGGCTCATCAGCCCGGCATCCATCGATCACAACGGCGGCGGATCGCTCGACGAGCAGACACCAGTCCCGGCCGGTCTGGGGATAGGCATCCAGTGCCCTCGCCAAGTCAGGCTCTGAGGCTGGCGCCTGCTCACAACGTGCGATTAGCCGCCATCTGGGCCGGTGACCGGACAGAACACAGGTTCTGCCCGGTCACCCGGACGGCACAACCGCAGGTCAGCACGATGAGACGGTGTGGCGCACCAATTCGGTCCCGGTCAACGCGCCGCCGAACAATGCCGAAACCCGACCTCGGAATGGGTGGGGCAGAGCAGAGCCCCAAGGCCCATGAGCTGCAGCGGCCGATCTACCTTGGGGCTGGGGACACGCTCGGGAGCGGGACGCCGAACTGTGGCGACGCGATCGACGCCTCCCAGGAGCGGTGGCGGTGCGTGCGCGGCCGCGCCTGCCGGGCGATCGCCTCCATCAGCTACGCCGCCAGCCGCGACCAGCTCGACATCGCGGGGCTGGCCACCTCCCGCATCCAGCAGCTGCTGGATGCGGGATTCATCGCCGATTTCGCCGACCTGTTCTCCCTGACCCGCGAACAGGTTCTGGGCCTGGAGCGGATGGGTGAGACCTCCACCGACAACCTGCTGGCCGCCATCGAGCAGGCCAAGAAACAGCCCCTGAGCCGGGTGTTCTGCGCACTCGGCGTGCGTGGGACCGGCCGGTCGATGTCGCGGCGCATCGCCCGCCACTTCGGCACGATGGAGGCCGTCTTGGCCGCCGACGCCGAGGCCGTCCAGGCCGTCGACGGGATGGGGGCCGATAAGGCCAAGCTCATGCTCGAGGAGCTGGCCGAGCTGCGGCCGCTGATCGACAAGCTGATCGCGGAGGGCGTCAACATGACTGAGCCCGGCGCCCCTGCAGCGACCCTGGCCGTCGATGACGACAGCACCGGCGACGCACCGGTCGCCGCGCTGTCGCTGGCGGGCATGTCGGTGGTGGCCACCGGGACGATGACCGGCCCGCTGCAGGAGCTGTCGCGCAACGAGGTCAACGAACTGATCGAGCGTGCCGGCGGCAAGGCATCCGGAAGCGTCTCGGCGAAGACCTCGCTGTTGGTCGCGGGCGGGAAGGCCGGCTCGAAGAAGGCCAAGGCCGAGGAGCTGGGCGTGCGGGTCGTCACCCCGGAGGAGTTCGCCGCCATGCTCGACGGTTTCCTGTGACGCCCGCTGGTCGGTGGGCGGCCCGCTCTCATATCGCGGGCCGCCCACCGACCGGCGGCGTGACGCGCGGCCGCCGCCAGCACCGTGGAGTCAGGGTCGACAGCCGGCCGCGCGAGCGCCCTGGCGATATCAGCGGTTCCGGCTGCGCGACGATGGACGGACTGTCCGCCCTGTCTCGTGACTCGGGCCGGGCGCTGAGCGTCAGCTGGAACATCAACGGGGACGGAACCCTTGATCACGCGATCGACGGTCAGATGATCACGAGTCTCACTGTCACCTACCCCGCGCTCCGCGACAGAGCCGACCCCCATGCGCTGGACCCCTACCTGGAAGGACTGCGTTTCGAACTCGGCAGCGGTCGAGAGGGGACCTCGATCGAGGAGAGCATCAGCTCCGCGCTGACCCTGATCGGCCGCATCACCGGCCGTGAGATCGACCGGGAGTGGCTGGACGGCACGCACACGCTGTATGTGATGCCGTCCCGGGACTGACGGGCCCGGCTGGTCGAGATTCACGGCAACCTCCGTGACCGGATCGCCGGAGCCGAGCGCAAGCGCTGTCTCCTCCTGCTCACCGACGGCCTGCGCACCACCTCAGCCGCCCTGCCCCTCCCCCGGCCCCGGGCTTTCCGAACCTCCCGCTGACGGCGGTCGCGAAAACGGGTGGATCTTGCGGATAGTGGTCACCTATCTTGGGTCCTCACCCCTACGTGAGGACTTCGCGCGCATGACGCCGCCTGCTCTTTAGACCTGACACTTCCCTGCGCATCGGTCGCCGGCGACGCCGTCGGCTCTGTTTCCCATGCTCTTCGTCAGGTCTTCAGAGAGATCATGTCTTCACATCCTCATATCGTGCTGCCCTGGGTGGTGCGGCGCACCCGCCTGCCTCTGCTCGCCTTCCGGTGCGTGGCCTGCCCTTCCGGCCGCGCCACCATCGGCAACGGCAGGTTCCGCGTCAACGCCAACGGCAAGCTTCTCGACGTCTGGCTCCTGGTCAACTGCGTTTCCTGTGGCCGGACCGGCAAGCTCACCGTCCACGACCGCGTCCCGGTCCGCTCACTGCCCGCTGACCTTCTGGCCGGTTACTCGACCGACTCGCCTTCCCTCGTCGTGGACACCCTTCTCGACCCGTTGATCGCCCGGCGCAACCGGTTCGCGCTCGATTGGGACGGGTGCTGGGAACTCCACGCACCTCCCGTTCCCGAGAATCCGTGGCCCCTTCAGATCACGGTCACCTTCGACGCCCCCGTGCCGGTCCGTCCCGAACGGCTCATCGCTCATGGATTAGGCATCAGCCGTAACGAGGTCGCTCGCAGAGTCAAGATCGATATCCCGCTGAACCGCAGGACGGAACTGAATTTCTCATTCGTCCTGGTGTGGTCGGTTCAGTAGGCCCAAGTATCGGTGCGACGCTTTCCGCCAAGGCAGAACACGGCTCTGCCGTGTTCTGCCTTGGCCAGGTCGACGCGGATCCAGCTGGCATTCTTGGCGACCGTGGCGGTGCAGCCGGTGCTGGGTACGTCGGCACCAGGTGACAGTGTCACCGCCGGCCTGCCCGACGGCCCGTGGACGCTGCACCGGCTGCGCCACTCCGCCCTCACCCGGGCCGCCGAGGACGGCGCCGACACCTCGACCTTGCTCCCCTGTTCCGGGCACACCTCGGTCGCCTCACCGTCCCGCTACGCCCGCGTCCCCGGGGTTGAGGAACCCGCAGACAGCCGTTGGGACGCCTTTTCCAACTTCGGCAGCATCGCCAGACGGTCACCGCTCGACTTGCGGCGCGCGGGACTGATCAGCCTGGTGGCCGTCAGCAGCGCGAACAGATCGAGCGCGTCGTCGATCGCCTCCGCTTCCAACGACCGCGTCACCGCCACCAGCGTCGCCGTTCGCCGCGGCTCCGACAGACGGGCCAGCAACGGTGCCTTGCTGCTCGCCCCGTACCGGGCCAGGGTCTTCATTCGCCGGATCGGGACCTTGGAGACCTCGACCCGCCCCAGCTCGAACCGAGCGAGGTCATTCACCCGCTTCAATGCCCGTACCAGTTCCGCGCCCGGCTGCCGCTTCGGCGCCTGCCGCAACCGCTCCAGCTCCGAGAACCGCGACCCTCCGGGACCTCCAGCAGCCCGAGCAATGCGCCAAGCATCCCAGCGCGTCCCGGCGAACAGCCGTAGAACGCTTCTCGTTTCGTTGCCCAAGGGCCCGGCGAGCACTGGAGGGGTCCCAGTAGCAACGACGCGTAAAGCAGCGGATATGCAGGTCGGCGGCCCGCCTTCCAAGCTGTTCCCGAAGGTCTTCAAGGAAGCTCTGACCTGCGTATCCGTTGAAGATTTCGCCGATACTACCGGGACCCCCCGTAGGCTCGGCGGACAGCTCGCCGACCGGCGGGCGCCGACGCTGGGGGACCCGATGGACGAGGCGTACTCGACGCCGGGCGTGCACGAGGCGCTGATGTGACCGAAGCCGTGAAAGACCGCGACCGAGTGGCCGGCCTATCCCTGTCGCGGCTGGTCGTGTCCGTGCTCCATGGCGCCGACCAGGGCATCGACGCCCGGCAACAGTCCCAGCAGATTCGCCAGACGACGCATGGGCGGCGGCGTGTTGACCACACAGGCCGCGCCCGTGTGACATAGCTTCGCCAGCAGGCATATCCCGCCGACGTCGACGAAACGCAGGTGCCCGACATCGATCAGGAGACGATCGTCGCCGCACCTGGCGCGGGTCAGCGTTTCCTCCAGCGCGGTGCGGTTGGTGGCGTCGATCTCGCCGATCAGCCGGATGAGGGTCGTGCCAGGCGTGGGGCGATAGGTCAGGCGCAGTTGGCGATCAACATAGATGACCGCGTCAATGGTGTCGTGGGGCACGGTGTCGTCGGATTCGGGGATGCCGGAGTGGATGGTCATGGAGCTGCGGGCAAAGGCGGGACGTGGCCGGCGGGGCTCCGGGAGGGCGGGCAGATGCAGCTGCGCTGGGGCTGGAGAGCAGGCATGTGGACCTCCACCGAGGGAGGAAGAGCGGTTGACTGGAATCATCTCACCCGCAGCCTGTTTCGAGAAGACAGTTACCGGAAAGGAGCTTCCGGTAACATCTTATGGTAGACACATTTCGCCTCCGTTACCACCACGCCGAACCGCCGGCCCCGAAAGATGCGACATGGCCATGAGCAGCTCTGACGAGCCCACCTCCACCTGGACGTTCCTGACCCACCACGCCCGGGTGCTGTTGGAGATCGCCCGCGATCCGCACGCCCGCCTGCGCGACATCGCCACCCGCATCGGCATCACCGAACGCGCCGTGCAGGGCATCGTGTCCGACCTGCACCAGGAGGGCTACCTGACCCGCGGCAAAGTCGGCCGCCGCAACCACTACACCCTCAACCCCGAGCGCAGCTTCCGCTATCCGACCGAGGCCAACCTGCCCATCCGACTGCTCATCGACATCTTCACCCAGCACGACCTGCCCAGCGGCGGTGCACCCACCGCCCGCCACGCCGACACCTCAACGGCCCCGATCGACTCTCCCGAGCATCAACCAGGCGCTGCCGCTTCTGGCTGACATTCCTGATGCGCATCGGCCCTCGATGCTGCCCGAAGGGGCCGACAAGCGTTGTTAGTCGGCATCGACACGATCAGGCATGATCAGGGGATGGCCCTCTCACGTATCGGCCTTCGGGGAGGACCGGACCGGATTTTGGCGCTACGCCATCAGGGGTTGCACTCGGCGAGCCCGGCGAGCAGCCGCCGGACCGGGACTGCATGATGAGCCCCGGCCCGGCGCGCCACGCACCATCACCGGTGCGCAGGTTGAACAGGTGGTGATACGCACGCTGGAGGAAGTGCCCGAGGGCGCCGCTCACTGATCGAAACGGGAACTTGCCCGGCAGGTGGGCATCTCACCGTCCAGCGCGCTGCGCATCTGGCGAGCCTTCGGCCTGCAGTCCAGGGTCGGAGTCATGACCGAGCGACACGTGACCTTGATAGGCGGTCCGCTGGACGGGACGACGTTCCCGGGCCGATGTTGGTGGCGGACAGCACCTTGGAGACGGGGGCGTGCATGGTCGTCCCGCGGGAGACCTCCCGGGCGGTGTATGAGCCTGAGCCCGGGGCGGATCCCTACATCTGGCACTACCGCGGGTGCAGGCGTGCGGCCTCGGGGAACAACGGAACAGCGGTTGGCTCCAAGCCCTTGATCTTGGTCCCGGAGCGGTGACGGTTTGGCCGTGGCTAGCGGTGGTGCGGCGGGTGGGGTGGCGGCGGCGGGATGGTGGCCGTGCTGGGGGCGGTCTCCGGCCAGACCAGCAGGACGGGGCAGGGGGCGTGGTCGACGATGAATCGGCTGGCGGGGCCGAGGCTGCGGGGTCCGAGGTGGGTACGGTCGCCGTCACGGGCGAGGATGAGCAGGTCGGCGCCTTCGGCGGCGGCCACGACTTCCCGCTCGACGCGGCCCGAGTGTTCTCGCCGGGTGCACGGGCGTCCCAGCCGCTCGGCCGCGCTGGCCAGGAGCTGTTCACCCGCCGCGGCGGCCAGGTGCTCCACCCGCGTGCCGGGGTCGCGGTCGGGGCGTGCGCGGCCCAGCAGCCCGGCGTAGGCGCCGTGCGCGGCGCCCGGCACCCCGGAGCCGGTGACGTGCAGCAGCACCACGTCGGCGCTCTTGGGCGCGTGGGTGCGCGCAGCGTCGACGCAGGCGGGCCAGGTGCCCTCCACGATCCAGACGATGACGGTCATCGCGTTCAGCCTCCGATCGCTTGAAGTGACACCCACAGTGCCACCACCGAGAGCAGCAGCGCGGTGGGCACGGCGAACAGACCGAGCCGGGTGAACTCGCCCAGCTCCACGTCGGTGTCGTGTTCGCGCACGATCCGCCGCCACAGCAGGGTGGCCAGGGAGCCGGCGTAGGTGAGGTTCGGGCCGATGTTCACGCCGAGGAGCACGGCCAGGACGGCGCCCGGTCCGGTGGGGGCGGTCAGCGGCAGCAGCACCAGGACTGCGGGCAGGTTGTTGATGATGTTTGCCAGTACGGCTGCCAGTGCCGCGGTGGCAAGGAGGGCCGCCAGGCCGGTGCCGGCAGGAACCACGTGGCCCAGCGCGCCCGCGAGGCCGTTGTCGACCACCGCCCGGACCACGATGCCCAGCGCCAGCACGAAGGCGCAGAACGGCAAGGCCGCGGCCCGCACGATCACCGTAGGGGTGGTGCGGCGCTGGGCCAGCGTACGGGCCGCCAGGACGGCCGCGCCCGCGGCCGCCGCCCAGGCCGGGTTGATGTCGAGCGCCGAAGTCAGCACGAAACCCGCCAGGGTGCCCGCCACCGTGAGCAGGGCGAACAGCGGCAGTTCGCGGGGCTCGGAGGCGAGCGGGGCCTCGGCGCCCGCGTCCAGGTCGGTGGCGAAGAAGCGGCGGATCACCACGTACTCAGCCCCGATGGCGACCAGCCAGGGCAGCGCCATCAACCCGGCGAAGCGGGTGAAGGTCAGGCCGCTGGCGGCGAACGCCAGCAGATTGGTGAGGTTGGAGACCGGCAGCAGCAGCGAGGCGGTGTTCGACAGGTGGGTGCAGGCATAGACGTGCGGCTTGGCGCGAGCGCCCAGCCGGGCGGCGGTGGCGAACACCACCGGGGTCAGCAGTACCACCGTGGCGTCCAGGCTGAGCACCGCGGTGATCAGCGAGGCCGTCACGAAGACAAGGACCAGCAGGCGGCGGGGGCGGCCGGCCGCCCGGCGGGCCATCCAGGCGCCGCAGGCGTGGAACAGGCCCTCGTCGTCGCACAGCTGGGCCAGGACCAGGACGGCCGCGAGGAAGCCGATCACCGGGCCCAGCCGGGCGGCCTCGGTCGCCGCGTGGTCGAGCGAGATCGCGCCGGTGGCGATGACCACCCCGGCGGCGGGGACGGCCACGACCGCCTCCGGCCAGCCCCACGGCCGGATCACCGCGCAGGCCAGTACCGCCAGGAGCAGGACGACGGACAGTGCTTCTGCGAGTGAGGCGTTCAGGGTCGGAACCTTTCCGGGTGGAGTCCTGGCGCGAGGAGTTCGTTGTAGGGGTCCCAGTAAGGGTGTTGGTAAGGAACGTGTCGCCAACCGCAAATAGTTGATCTTGAGCGGCGGTGTGGTAGCGATGGTCAAGAATCTGTGCTGGTGTCCCGTTGTGCTGGTGTCCCGTTGTGCTGGTGTCCCGTTAAGGATTGTCCACCGGGTTATTCGGGGGCGCCTTTCGGCGGCGCCGCGCCGCAGGTCGGTAATTCCCGCCTCACCGAAATCAGCGGTGACAATTCGGTCGATGAACTGGGCGCGATCCGGGTAAGGTAGCGCCCAACAGCGACGACGGAGCCGAGTAGCACCTCGATCACCGGAGTTGGAGAGAGCCGCCGGCAGCTGCGAAGGCGGACTCCGGCCGGGGCGTGAAGACCCTCCTGAGCTGCGGGGAAGAACGGCCCTCGGGCCTAGTAGAGTCCCGCCGAATCGCCCACGTCAAGGGTTTGCAGAGGCTACGCCGCACGAGTTCGCGGCGTGGCGAAGGTGTGGTGGTACCGCGAGGATCCCGCTCGCCCACGCCTCTCAGGGGACGCGTTGCGAACCAGAGGAGGCCACCACCGTGCAACGCATCCTGTCCACCCAGCTGTCCGCACACGTCGGCGAGACCGTACGCATCGCAGGCTGGATTCATCGTCGCCGACTGTTGAAGTCGGTCGCTTTCCTGATCCTGCGCGACGCCGCCGGCCTGACCCAGATTGTCGTGTCCGAAAAGACCGCCCGTGCTCAGCTGGAGACCCTGCCGGAAGAGACGACGGTCGCCGTCGTCGGCACGGTCACCGTCGAGCCGTCCGCGCCGGGCGGCGTCGAGATCACCTCGCCGGTAATCGAGGCATTGACCGACCCCGCCGAGCCGGCTCCGTTCGACCTCTACCGGCCCGACCTGCGCGCGAGCCTGCCGACAATGCTCGACCATGCGCCGGTCGCGCTGCGCCACCCGAAGCTCGCCGCCACCCACCGCGTCAGCGCGGCCGCGGTCGGCGGGTTCCGCACGGCGATCGAAGCGATGTCGTTCGTCGAGATCCACACCCCGAAGATCGTTGGTGCGGCGACCGAGGGCGGCGCCAACGTCTTCAAGCTCGACTACTTCGGCCGTCCGGCGTACCTGGCGCAGTCTCCTCAGCTCTACAAGCAGATGATGGTCGGCGTCTTCGAGCGGGTCTACGAAGTCGGACCGGTCTTCCGCGCCGAGCCGAGCGACACCGCCCGCCACCTCGCGTCCTACACCTCCCTCGATGCCGAGATGGGCTTCATCGAAGACCACCGCGACGTCATCGCCGCGTGCCACGCGACGGTCGGGGGCATGCTGACCAACATCCACGCCTCGGCCGGTCCCTCACTCGAGCTTCTCGACGTCACCATGCCGGCGCTGACGGAGAAACCCGTGGTGGTGCACTTCGCCGACGTACTCGAGATGATCAGTAGGGCGACCGGCCAGGACGTGACCGCCGAATCTGACCTCGCGCCGGCGCATGAGCGTTGGATCGGCGAATGGGCCTTGCGTGAGTATGGCTCTGACTTCGTGTTCGTCGAGGGCTACCCGACCGCGCATCGCGCGTTCTACACACATCCGGACCCGGCGCGGCCCGGCTACTCGCGCGCGTTCGACCTGATTTTTCGTGGCCTGGAGCTGGTCAGCGGCGGTCAGCGGATGCACCGGCACGCCGACTACGTGCGAGCACTGACCGCGCGCGGCGAGAGTGACCTGTCGGCGTACTCGGGATATCTCGACGCGATGCGCTACGGCATGCCGCCGCACGGCGGCTTCGCATTCGGGCTGGAACGGTTCATGGCACGCCTGCTCGACGTGCCGAACGTCCGCCAGGTCACGCTGTTCCCCCGCGACCTGCACCGGCTCGCTCCGTGAACGATACCGGTGAGACCCTCGCGGATCGTTGCGCTGAAGACCCGCAGGCGCGGTGACGTCTGGACGCCGGCCCACCCCTGTCAAGGCCGTAGGTTCGGAAATCTGCCGACCAGCGCGCAAGTGCACTGGATCGTGCGCTGAGCCCTACCGGTTTCCTAGGGTTTTTCACTTTCGACGCCCATCGGGAAAGAGTCAGAACTGTTGAGTGTGGCCGGACAGCTCCAGAGGTGGGACTGGAGCTGACCAGCCGGCGCACTCCATGCGTCAGCGTCAGCTTGCCTATCGACCGGAGGGAACCGATGGCTCGCCATGGATCCTTCCGCCGTGCACAGCGGAAGGTCCGGGCGGGCCTTTCTCCATGCCTCTGGAAGGCCCTGGACTACCTGCGCGAGGGCGACACGCTGGTCGTACCGTCGCTGGACCGGCTCGGCCGTTCCCTGCAGGACCTGATCGCGATCGTCGCCGGCCTGCGCAACGCGACATCGGGTTCCGGTCGCTGAAGGAGGCCCTGGACACCACCACGCCGGGAGGACGGCTGGTGTTTCACGTGTTCGCCGCGCTCGCGGAGTTCGTCCGTGAACTCATCATCGAGGGCACCAACGAGGGCTCGGCCGCCGCCAAGGCTCGAGGCCAGCGCCTCGGACGTCCCCCGGCGATGCCCTACCCAATCTCGTGCTGGACACCACCGGTGCGTCAGTTGACATCGGGCCCGGAAGCCGACCATGCGACGACGAGACTCGAGCGTCCTCGACATCGAGTCCCCATTGTCCGCTCTGGGACGGAGGTCGCGGCGGTAAGGGACTTTAGCCTCCGGTCCGTAAGGGGCGGTTCACTGCAGGCTGTGCGGTGGGCACCACCAGCGAGCACCGACCGGGCCATGCCCGAGCGCCGGCCGAAGAGGCGGCAACGCCGCAGCCGTGGTGCCCGATCTTTCATCCATGCAGGAGCACGGGAGACGAGACCATGAGTACACCGGCGCGGGCCAGATCCCGCGAGCTGCGCGACGTCAGGACCGCCGCCGAGCGCCGCAGGAAGAAGCGCATCCGCCTGGCCGCCGGTGGTGGCGGGGTGCTCATCGTGGCTCTCCTGGCCGCCATCGTGATCAGTCTCGTCAACGCCGCAGGAGGCTCCGGGGAAAGTACGGCGCCGCGGGGCAGGACAGCCGCTCCGGCGATCGCCACGACCAGCGGGGCCCTCGCTCTCGGCAGTGCCGCCGCGCCGGTGAGACTGGCGGTCTACCTCGACTACATGTGCCCGTTCTGCGGGCGCTTCGAGCAGGCCAACAGCGCCGAGCTGAACCGCCTGGTCGCCGACGGCACGGTGCGGCTGGAGCTGTATCCGCTGTCGTTCCTGGACCGGATGTCCAGCGGGACGGAATACTCCACGCGGGCCTCCAACGCCACCGCCACGGTGGCCGACCACGCGCCCGGCAAGGTCCTGGCCTTCAACACCGCGCTGTTCGCCCGCCAGCCCGCCGAGGGAAGCCGCGGCCTGTCCGACGACGAGATCGCCGCCCTGGCCCGTGACGCCGGCGTGCCGCAGGATGTCGTGAACCTCTTCACCGACCGGATCTTCGAGCCGTGGGTCACGGCTTCCACGGCTGCGGTGTTCGAGGCGGGGATCTCCGGCACGCCCACCGTGAAGATCAACGATGAGGTGTTCAAGGGCGACCTGTACACGGCCGGCCCGCT
Source organism: Streptosporangium brasiliense (assembly GCF_030811595.1). NCBI lineage: Bacteria > Bacillati > Actinomycetota > Actinomycetes > Streptosporangiales > Streptosporangiaceae > Streptosporangium > Streptosporangium brasiliense. The sequence goes on along the minus strand of NZ_JAUSRB010000002.1, from coordinate 6,314,054 downwards.
GACGGCGGCCATCGTCGCGGCCAAGGGATCGTGATGACCACCGTTCTGGCCCGCCTGCACCACCTCCGGCACACGAGCGGCTGGATCTTCGGAACCATGCTGCTGTCGGCGTGCCTGAGCCTGACCGCCTCCTTCGTGCTCTCGGTCGACGCCCTGGCCCTGGCGGCCGACCCGAGCACGAGCCTGTCGTGCGACATCAACGCCGTCATCAGCTGTGGGACGGTCGGCGCTTCCTGGCAGGCGCAGCTGTTCGGGTTCCCCAACGCCTTCCTGGGACTGATCGCCGAACCGGTCGTGATCACCATCGCGGTCGCGAGCCTGGGCGGCGTGCGCTTCCCGCGCTGGTTCATGTTCACCGCCCAGATGGTCTACGCCCTCGGTCTCGTCTTCGCCTGCTGGCTGCTTTTCCAGTCGATGTTCGTGATCGGCGCGCTGTGCCCGTGGTGCCTGCTGGTGACAGTGTCCACCACGCTGGTGTTCTTCACGCTGACCCAGGTGAACATCCGCGACGGCAACCTGCCGCTGCCGCCCCGCGTGCAGGCGGGAGCGGCCAGGTTCATCGAGGCCGACCTTGACGTCATCGCCGTCACTGTCTGGATCCTGACCTTGATCCTGGCGATCGTCCTGAAGTACGGCTCCACGCTGATGGCATGACGCAGGGACGAACGGCCCTATCCGAAAGGTCTACTTCCTCTAATTCCGACAAGCCACCACCAGACATCCTGGAGCCCACACGATGACGTCGAAGGATCATGATGTGCAACTACTGCGGCTGCCGGGACTTCCCGCTGATCGGCCGGCTCTCCGAGGAGCACTGGCAGATCGAGGAGACCGCCGGGGCCCTGCGCCGGGCCATCAACGAGAGCCGGTACGGCGACGCCCTATCCCTCCTCGACGGGCTGCTCGCACAGCTCATCCCGCACACCGCCACCGAGGAGAACGGCCTGTTCGCCGAACTGCGTGCCGAGGGGTCCCTGGCCGAGGCGGTCGACAGGCTCTGCGCCGAGCATGACGAGATCCACGAGGTGTTCGGCACGGTCGACCGCACGGCACCGGACTGGGCGGCCGTGCTGGAGGCGATCGGGAAGCTGCGCCGGCACATCGACAGCGAGGAGCACGGCCTGTTCCCCGCCTCGGTGATCATGCTGCCGATCTCCGCCTGGGACCGCATCACTCCGCAGCAGTCCACGGTCGGAGGGTAGAAGTGGTCGCCCTCCGGCGGGTGCACGGTCTCCGCCCCCGTGGACCGTGCACCTCCCGAAGGGCGACCACTGCCCCCCGGGCGAGGCCGGTGACGGCCGCTGGGGGCCGAAGGACCCGCAGATCCGGGGTCCAGGGTCCCGTCCCGGGTGACCTGGGCCGGTGACGGGCCTCTGAGGGCCGCGCCCGGTGTTCCGGTCATGTCCGATGTGTGCCCGATCCGCCGCCTGGCCGGCTCGCGGTGCCCATGGCCGTCGTCCATGTCCGGCACGCCTTCGACGGGCGATGACGCCGCCTTCGGATGTCCGGGTCCACCCTCCCCGGACATCCGAAGGCGTCGTCGCCGCGCGGCCGGCGAGCGAGAGCCGCCTCGTCGTGGTGGTCCTCCCCGGCGTCGGAGAGCGCCACCCCAGCGCCCCGCTGTTCAACGCACAGGGGCGCGCACCTCGGGGCCTTCCCGCCATCCGGGAGGGCCCCCGGAAAAGGGCCCGGAACACCCCGGGAACCCGCGGCAACCACCGGCGCACCGGCCGGAGAACGGACAAGGAGTCCTCATGACCACGCAGACGGCGGGAAGCCCGCAGGACACCGTCCTGGCGACGATCCGCGCCCACCACGACCAGCTCGGCCGGACGATGTCCGACCACACTGTGACCATCGTGCGCTCCATCGACAAGCTGCAGTCCCCGGCCGCCCGGCAGGAGGTGCTGGTCACCTTCTGCGCCGAGGAGGTGCTCCCGCACGCCGAGGCCGAGGAGGAGACGCTGTACCGCGTCGCCGACGCGCTGCCCGCGACCAGGCTGCTCGCGCAGGCCATGCGCGACGAGCACGTCCTGCTGCGTGACCGGGTCGACGAGCTGGAGCGGGCGAGCACGTGGGGGGAGGTCGTCGCGGCCGCCGCCGCGCTGAACACCCTGTTCCAGTCGCACCTGGACAAGGAGAACGAGCTCCTGCTGCCCGCGCTCGCCGACGCCGGCGTCGACCTCGCCGCCCTGCTCGACGGGATGCATGAGATCCTCGGCGCCCCGGCCGAGGCCGGCGGGTGCGGATGCGGGTGCGGATGCGGCGCCGGAGAACCGGCGGCGGAGGACGCGGACGGCGCTCTCGTCGTCGGCGAGCTCGACGTGCGCCGGCTGGTCCCGGCCCAGCGCCACGAGCAGATCTTCGCCACGTTCCGGGAACTGCCCGCGGGCATGTCGTTCGTGCTCGTCAACGACCACGACCCCAAGCCCCTCTACTACCAGTTCGCCGCCGAGCACCCCGGCGAGTTCACCTGGGACTACGCCGAGTCCGGTCCGGCCGTGTGGCGGGTGCGCATCGGCCGTCCCTGACCGCCGGTGGCCATGACCGCGGCCCTGGGCGCGGGCAGCGGAGCGACCTTCGCGCCGGTCGCCCAGATCGCCCCGGCCGACAAGGTCGGCTCGGTCACCGGCCTGATCGGCGCCACCGGCGGCCTGGGGGATCCGTCCCGCCGCCGGTGATGGGCGGTGCCGGCCCTGCACCCTCGGGGTGCGAAACATGAAGGACGTCAGGAGCATGATGACCCGCACGACCCGAACAGCCCCACCCATCTCCTTCCGCATCGCCCCGGTGCGGGGCGTAGGGCGGAGAGATGGCCGGATCCAGGCCAGGACACACCGCTGCGGCAATGAACGCATCCGGGCGGCAGTTGGCCCGGTGCCGGCATGATCACCGTCACTACCAGCGCCGACAGCGCTGCAACGGGGTTCCACAACGTGTCCTGGCAGCAGGCACGCCGGCTCGCCCATGCCTCGGCGCGGCCGGTGCCGGCGCAGCCGGCCGACCTGGCCCAGGCCGCCGGGCTGACCCTCGCCCAGGAGATCGTCACCCGCTCACCGGCTCCGGCCTTCGACACCGCGGCGATGGACGGATTCGCCGTGGCGGGCACCGGACCGTGGCAGGTGTGCGGCGCGATACGGGCCGGAACCGTCTTTCCCGCCGGTGAGCTGCAGGCGGGACAGGCGGTGGAGATCTCCACCGGCGCTCCGGTGCCTGCCGGGGCCGATGCGGTCCTCCCGGTGGAGCTGGCCGTGCGCGATGCCGACCGGGTCCAGGGCCCGCAGCTCACGCCGGGCCGGCACATCCGCCGCACGGGTGAAGACGCCCCCGCCGGAACCCACCTGGCCTCCCCGGGCAGCCGGATCGGCCCCGCGCTGCTCGGCCTGGCCGCCGCGTGCGGCTATGACGCGCTGCAGGTCCGGCCGCGGCCCCGGGTACAGATCCTGGTCACCGGCGACGAGCTCGTCCACCGCGGCAGGCCGGGCCCCGGCCAGGTGCGCGACGCCCTGGGCCCGATGCTGCCCTCGCTGGTGCAGGACATGGGCGGGCAGGCTGCGGCCGTCTGCCACGTACCCGACCGGCCCGGCGCGCTGGCCGATGCCTTCGCCGCCGCCGGCGCGGCGGAGGTGCTCGCGGTGACCGGGTCCACCTCGGTCGGTGTCACCGACCATCTGCGGCCGCTGCTCAACGAGCGGGCGGTGCGCTGGATCGTCGACACGGTGGCCTGCCGTCCCGGCCATCCACAGTTACTGGCCCAGCTCGCCGACGGCCGGTGGGTGGTGGGCCTTCCCGGTAACCCCTACGCCGCCCTGGTCGCGGCGCATACGCTGCTGGCCCCCCTGCTGGCCGGATTGGCCGGGCGGCGGCTGCCGGTCTTGCCTCCTGTGCCGCTGACAGGTCAGGTCCCGTTCTCCCCCGACCGCACCCAGGTCCTGCCGGTGAGGTGGGACGGCGCTGTGGCCCGCGTACTGGGCAAGCAGCGTTCCGCGTTCCTCAACGGCGCGGCCATCGGCGACGCGCTGGCCGCGGTGCCTGCCGGCTGGAGGAGCCATGAGCCCGCTCCGCTCATCCTTTCAGCCGGGCTGTAGGAGCGGACCTGAAGCTCCGTCTGACGCGTTCGATGAAGAGCCCCCAAGAGGGCGTCGATCGAGGAGGGCACCTTGACAGGCAGTCCGGCCTCACTCAGGGAAAAGGAGCCAGGATGGACGAGAAGTCGTTGCTCCCGAGCATGCAGCTGGATGACCTCCTGGCCGAGCTGCAGGGCCGGCTGGAGGCGGTGCTGGCCACCCGGGACCGAGTGCACGCCCTGCTGGAGGCCGTGGTCTCGATCGGCAGCGACCTGGACCTGGAGACGGTGCTGCGGCGCATCACCCAGGCCGCCACCCAGCTGGTCGAGGCCCGCTACGGGGCGCTCGGCGTCATCGGCGAGGGCGGCACGGTGGAGCGGTTCATCCCGGTGGGAATGGCCGAGGAGGAGATCGCGCGGGTCGACCACTGGCCGCACGGCAAGGGCCTGCTCGGACTGCTGATCAAGGAACCCGGGACGCTGCGACTGGCCGATCTGACCGAACACCCGGCTTTCTATGGCTTTCCGGAGGGACATCCGCCGATGCGCAGCTTCCTGGGCGTGCCGATCGTGGTGCGCGAGGAGGTGTTCGGCAACCTGTATCTGACCGAGAAGGCCGGCGGCGCGGCCTTCGAGGAGGAGGACGAGATCGTGGTGGGCGCGCTGGCCACCGCCGCCGGTGTGGCGATCGAGAACGCCCGGTTGTACGAGGAGAGCCAGCGCCGGGAGAACTGGCTGCGGGTGTCCACGGAGGTGACCAGCAGTCTGCTGTCGGGTGAGGACCCGGACGAGGTGCTCACCGTCATGGCCCGGCGCGCCATGGAGCTCACCGGCGCCGACACGGTCACCGTGAGCTTCCCCCTGGCTGAGACCATGCGCATCGAGATCGCCGAAGGGCTCGGCGCCGAGCACCTGCGCGGCTGCGCGGTGCCGATGGAGGACTCCCTGGCCGCCGCCGTGGCGCATACCGGGCAGCCACAGACCGCACTGGATGTGAAGGTGCGCATGGCTTATCCGGCATATCTGGAGCAGGTGCCGCTGAGCGCGGCGATCGCCGTCCCGCTGGGCAAGCCGCAGGCGGTCCACGGCGTGCTGAGCCTGGCCAAGCAGGCCGGGTCGCCGCCGTTCAACGAGGCGGACCTGCGCACGGCCGAGGCGCTGGGCGGGCAGGCCGCGGTCGCGCTGGAGCTGGCCGACGCGCGCCGCGACGCCGAACGGCTGGGCCTGCTGGAGGACCGTGACCGCATCGCCAAGGACCTGCACGACGTGGTCATCCAGCGGCTGTTCGCGGTGGCGATGACGCTGATGAGCATGGTTGAGATGGTCGACAACCCCACCGCGACGACCCGGATGCAGCACGCGGTGGACGAGCTGGACCAGACCATCAAGGAGGTCCGCTCCACGATCTTCGCGCTGCAGTCGCCGCCGCAGGCCGGCCAGGTCTGCAGCCTGCGCGGCCAGGTGACGGAGCTGGTGGAGGCGGCGCGCGAGCAGCTCGGTTTCATGCCCAGCATCCGGATGGAGGCCCCGCTGGACAACACGGTGCCCGAGGAGGTGGCCGGGCAGCTGCGGGCGGTGCTGCGCGAGGCGCTGTCCAACGTCGCCCGGCACGCCCGGGCGAGCAGGGCCCAGGTGCTGGTGGGGGTCAGTAAGGGCACGCTGCTGCTGGAGGTGAGCGACGACGGCATCGGCATCCCCGAGGACGGGCGGCGCAGCGGGCTGCGCAACCTCGCCGACCGGGCCGCGCGCCTGGGCGGCGCGTTCACCGCGGAGCGCGCCGAGGGCGGCGGGAGCCGCCTACGCTGGCGGGTGCCCCTTGCGCGGGGATGAGCGCGGTGGAAGGGCCTGCACGGGGACGGCTCCGCGTGTGCGGCTGGCGCACACCTGCCTCGGCGCCGTCCGTCGACTGGTCGATGAACGCCCTGGCGGCCTGACCGACCGCCCCGTATCCGGGCGCTGACGGACGTCAGGACGGATGCGGTCGCCGCTGCGGCGAAGCTGCCGGGGGCGGGAGAGATCTCCCTTCCCCTCTCCCCTGGCTGCCCGAGCCCGTCGATGGGACTTTCAGCCCGAACATCAGGGACCGGTGGCCCTGCCCGGTGCCCGTGCCGAGACCGCACCCTTTTCTTCACGGACCTCTCGGAAAAAGGGCCCTGCATGGGACCGGTCGCAGACCGGCCACCCACCCCATGGATCTCATCGTGAGTCGGTAAATCGTGAGTCGGTAAGGAGAAGAAACGGTGGACAACGTGCGAAGGCTGACACTGATGCTGCTGCTGGGCGGTGTCGGCGTCAGCATGCTGACAGCCGGCACCGTCATGACGGTCCGCGGCATGCGCGGCAAGCAGGAGATCCGCGACGAGCTCATCCGCCAGAAGATCACCTTTCCGGCCAAGGGCCTGCCCGCCGAGTACGACCGCTACGCCGGACGGCGGGTGGAGAACGGCGCCCACGCCCGGGTCTTCTCCGAAATGATCGGCGGCAACGTGCGCAAGGCCACCGCGGGACGCAGCTACTCGGAGATCAGCGCTGACCTGCACGCCGCCGGCGGCCAGGACGAGAAACTCACCGCGCTGCGCCAGACCGCGTTCATGGGGGAGACGCTGCGCGCCTCCCTGATGAGTGCCTACCAGGCCTGGCAGGTCACCTCCCTGGCCATCGGCCTGGGCGCGGTGCTCATGGGCGCCGGCGCCGCGTTCGTCGTGGTCGGCACCGTCCTGTCCTCGGCGCAGTAGCGATCCGCCTCAGGGCGGCATCCATCGACTCCCGGGCTCTCTTGTGGCGAGGTCCGCGAGCAGTCATGGCCGGCGCGGAGAACCGCAACGGGCGGCGCAGCACGGCCCGGCGGGTCACCCGCCTGGACACTGCGCGGTGATGATGAGCAGCCTGAGCCGATCCCGCCCGATTCTCCATCGGCGGCAGTTCGCGGACCAGCATCACCGACGTCCTGCCCGCCGACCACACCGCCGCCGACGTCGTCGGCCACCTGCCCGGCACCGGCCGGGACGAAGGGACCACCCTGTGAAGCGACCCGCCGAACCGCAGTCCTGCCCGGGCGGACCGGGTGGGCGGACGGCCCGCCCGGTCCGGCACGTCCACCGCGACGTCGCCGCCGCCCCTTTCATCGTCATCTGGGAGGCGACCCGCGCCTGCCCCCTGGCCTGCCTGCACTGCCGGGCCGAGGCCAGGCCCGAGCGCGACCCCGCCGAGCTGTCCACCGCCGAGGCCGTGGACCTGATGCGGCAGATCGCCGCGTTCGGCCGCCCCGCCCCGCTGTTCGTCATCACCGGCGGCGACCCCTTCGAACGCCCCGACCTGTACGACCTGGTCGAGCGCGCCCGCGAGATCGGCCTGTCCCCGTCGGTCTCCCCGTCGGCCACCCCCGCCCTCACCCCCGTCGCCCTCACCCGCCTGCGCGACGCCGGCGCCTCGGTCATCTCCCTCAGCCTTGACGGGGCCACCGCCGGACGCCACGACGGCTTCCGCGGCTTCGACGGCGTCTTCACCCGGACCCTGCGCTCCTGGCAGGCCGCCCTCGACGCCGGCCTCAAAGTGCAGATCAACACCACCGTCACCAAGACCAACCTGATGGACCTGCCCGACATCGCCCGCCTGGTCCGCGACCGGGGAGCGCTGCTGTGGAGCCTGTTCCTGCTCATCCCCACCGGCCGGGGCCGCAGCCTGACCTCGCTGACCGCCGCCGAGACCGAGGACGTCCTCAACTTCGCCCACGACATCGGAGCCGCCGTCCCCGTCAAAGCCACCGAGGCCCACCACTTTCGCCGCATCGCCATCCAGCGGCACATCCTGCGGGCCCGCGGCGCCGACCACGTGCAGGCCCTCGGGCTCGGACCGGTCTACCGCGCCCTGCACCGACGCGCCGTACGCGCCGGTCTCGTCCGCGCCACCCGCACCCGCCGCCCCCCGATCGACGTCAGCGCCGGCCGCGGCCTGGTGTTCGTCTCTCACACCGGAGAGGTCTCCCCGTCGGGATTCCTGCCGCTGCCGGCCGGAAACGTCCGCGACCGTCCGCTGACGGAGATCTACCGGACCTCGCCGGTCCTCACCTCACTGCGCGACCCCGGCCTGCTGACCGGACGCTGCGGGGCCTGCGAGTTCCGCGCCGTGTGCGGCGGATCCCGCTCCCGGGCCTACGCCACCAGCGGCGACGTCCTGGCCGAGGAACCGTGGTGCTCGTATGTGCCCGGCGACTTCCCCTACCAGGACGACCTGGGGAAGTACCTCGGCGCAGCCGTTGGAGCGCCATGACCGGGACATGACAGCGGGCCGCCACCCCGTCCGATCGGAGGCGGCGGCCCGCTGCGGCCGGGCACGGACGGCGGGGTCAGCCGCCGACGATCCGGCGGCCGGAGACCTGCTCGGCCGCGATGACGATGAAATGGTCCCGCTCACCCGGCGCCCACGGCGTCAGCGGCAGCCCCGCCAGCCGGGCCGCCTCCTGCGGGTCGTCCACCGCCCGCGCATGCCCCACCACGGTCACCGACCAGCCGGTCCGGCCCTGCGGGTCGAAGTCGTCGGCTTCGAAGGCCACGATGGTCCGGCGGGTCGCGGCGGCCAGTTTGGAGCCGACCGTGGTACGGATGACGATGTCAGTGCCGTCCAGCACGAAGTTGACCGGCTGCACCGCCGGCAGGGCGCGGTCGGTGAAGACGATCCTCCCGATCGGCGCCGTCGCCAACAGAGCCATGCACTCCTGGGGGAAGACAACCTGCAGACCGGCGGAGTCAAGTTTCATGCCTTCCAGGATCGCTGATCGTCTACGTGCGGGGCAGGGACGAAAGTCCTCTCCTGCCGGCGCCGATGTCCCTTCCGTTCCCTTCCATCCGGCTGTCAGGTGTCATCACCGTCGCGCCCGGCCGGTGAGGATCGGGCCGGGCACGACGGGGTGTCGTCCACCTGCCTGGTCCGGTGAGAGAACGACGAAGGACTTTGGTCCCTATGACGGTGGTCTTTGAGCCTGCTCTGTGCCGGACCGGCGGGGCCTAGCGTGAGTGAAGCCCCTACATGACAATCAGTGGAGAGATCCCGGGCCGTGGCCGCAGAACCGATGATGACGCGCTCCTGTGGGCACTTTCCTGGGCGCCGCCCGTTTCCCGAGGGTGGTCCGGCCGCGGTGCCCGCCGCCCGCCTCGCGCTCGCCCGGCTCCCGTTGCTGGCCGGTGCCGCCGCCCTGCTCGCCGGCCTGTACGGGGGCGTCGCGCTGCTGATCGCCGAGGTGCCCGTGCCGGCGGCGTTCGCCGAGCAGCACGGGCCGCTGATGGCGCTCGGCTTTCTGGGCACGCTGATCTGCCTGGAGCGGGCGGTCGCGCTGCGCAGCCGCTGGGGGTACGCCGCCCCGGCACTGTCAGCGCTGGGCGCCGTGGCGCTGGCGGCCGGGGCCGAGCAGACGGGCCGGCTGGCGCTGACCGCCGGCGGCGGCTGGCTGGTCGGGATCTATCTGGCGTTGCTGGGCCGGCGCCTCAGCCGCGAGACGCTCATGCAGCTGGCCGGGGCACTGGCCTGGTACGCGGCCGGGCTGCTCTGGCTGGGCGGGCGGCCGGTGCCGGAGCTGGTGGTGTGGTTCGCCGCGTTCCACGTGCTGACCATCGCCGGGGAGCGGCTGGAGCTGGCCCACGTGGCGTTCCTGCGGCGGGGGGCGTCGGACGGGCTGATGGCGGCCGCCGTGGTGCTCGGCGCCGGGATGGTCTGCTCGGTGTGGGCGCCAGGTGCGGGGGCGCGGGTCGCCGGGGTGGGGATGGCGGCGGTGGCGGCCTGGCTGGCCTGGCACGACGTCGCCCGCCGTACCGTCCGCGGGCACGGCCTGCCCCGGTATGCGGCCGTGTGCCTGCTGGCCGGATACGGCTGGCTCGCGGCGGCCGGGGTCCTGTGGGCGGCCACCGGCTTGGCGGCCGGGTCCTACCTGTACGACGCGGCGCTGCACGCCCTGTTCTTGGGATTCGTCATGTCGATGGTGTTCGGGCACGCCCCGATAATCCTGCCGGCCGTGCTGCGGATGAGCCTGCCGTACCGGCCGATGCTGTATGTGCCGCTGGCGCTGCTGCACACAGCCGTGGCGGTCCGCTCCGCCGGGGATCTGGCCGCCGCCGACGCGGTGCGCACCGCCGGTGGGCTGCTCGCCGAGATTGCTCTGCTCGTGTTCGCCGGGTGCGCCGCCACGCTGGTGCGGCTGGCGCGCCGGGCATCGATGGGAAGGTGACCCGAGGTGACATCGGTCGAGGTGCATATCGAGAAGGGGCCGCCGGGCAGGCCACTCCCCGGTCCGGTGCGCCGCCGCGCCCCCTGGCACCTGCGGGCCAACGCGCTCGTGGTGGTCTGGCTGGGATTGACGGTCGCGACCGCGCTGGCCGGTGAGGGGCTGCCGGCGCCGCGCTGGCTGCTGATCCATGTTTTCCTGCTGGGTGCGGTCAGCACCGCGATCCTGATCTGGAGCGAGCACTTCGCCGTCGCGCTGCTGCGCGCCCGCACCCCGGATCCGCGCTGGAGCCTGGCCCGGCTCGCCCTGCTCAACGCCGCGACGGCGGCCGTGCTGTACGGCATGGCGGCCGGTCCCGCGGCGGTGGCGGTGGCCGGGGCGGGGGTGATCGTGGCCGTCGTGCTCTGGCATGCCGCCGCGCTGGTACGGCTGGCGCGGCGGGCGCTGCCCGGCCGGTTCGGCCACGTCATCGCCTGGTACGTGTGCGCGGCCGGGGCGCTGGCGACCGGTGGCACCCTCGGTGGCCTGCTGGCCGCCCATGTCGGCCACGGAGCCACGAACGAGCGGTTGCACGCCGCGCACGCCCAGGTGAACCTGCTCGGCTGGGTCGGCCTGACCGTGCTCGGCACGTTGTTCACGCTCTGGCCGACCGTGCTCCGTACCCGCATGCCGGAGCGCACCCGCAGGGCCTCCCTGACCGGGCTGCGACTGGCCGCGCCCGGGCTGGCGCTGCTGACCGGCGGCCTGCTGGCGGATCTGCGCTGGGTGGCGACGGCCGGGCTGGCGGCGTACGCGGCCGGTGCGCTGGCCGCGCTGCTGCCGCTGGCCGAGGCGGTACGCACGCGCCGCCCGCACACCGGGGCGGCCTGGATGCTGGCCGCCGGCGTCGTCTGGTTCGAGATCGCGCTCGTCGCCGACGCGGTGATCGTGGCCACCCGCCCGGCGGGCGAGGTGGCCGCCGCGCTGGAGCCGCTGCTGCCGCTGGTGCTGGCCGGGTCCGTCGGCCAGGTGCTGCTGGGCTCACTGCTGCACCTGCTACCGGCGGTGCTGGGCGGAGGCCCGGCCCGGTTCAAGGAGAACATGGCGCTGCTGGAGCGCGGCTGGACGGTCCGCCTGGCCGCGCTCAACGCCGGCGTGCCGCTGCTGGCGCTACCGGTGCCGCGGCCGTTGGCCCTGCTGGGCTGGGCCCTGGTGCTGGCATCGGCCGCAGCGTTCGTCGTGCTGGCCGTGGCCGCCCTGGTGCGGGCCTGGACGGCCGAGCACCCTGAACGCCGGGCGCTCGCCTCGCCCGCGCTGGCCGGGGTGATGGCCGGGTGCCTGCTGACGGCCGCCGCGGTCGTCGTCTCCGTCACCGGAGGCTCCGGCCCCGCCACCACCGTTGCCGCCACCGGCACCCGGACGGTCGAGGTGACGCTGTCGGGCATGCGGATCCGGCCTGCGGTGATCGAGGCCGCGCCGGGCACCGTGCTGACGCTGCGCGTCACCAACACCGACGCCCAACGGCACGACCTGCGACTGGCCACCGGGGAACGCACCCCGCTGCTGGGAGCAGGCGAGAGCGCGACGCTGACGCTCGCCCCGCTCGGCGAGGCGGTCGACGGCTGGTGCACCGTGGCCGGGCACCGGGCGGCGGGCATGACGATGCGCATCGTGCCCACCGGCGCGCTCGCCCGGTCCGGCACCGGCACCGGCACCGGTACCGGTACCGGGCACGGCGCGCACGGTCCGGCCGGACAGACGACATCCCCCGACGGGAACGGCGGCCCGGCGACCGGCACCGGGCAGACCGGCCTGGACCTGGCCGCGCCCATGTCGCCGGGGTGGAAGCCGTACGACGCGGTGTTGGCGCCCGCGCCCGGCGGTGCCGAGCACAAGGTGGAGATCCGGGTGGACGACAGCGCGGTACTGGAGGTCGCGCCCGGCGTGCGGCAGCGAATGTGGACGTTCAACGGGACCGTGCCCGGGCCGGTGCTGCGCGGCACGGTGGGCGATGTGTTCACGGTGACGTTCGTCAACAGCGGCACAATGGGGCACGGCATCGACTTTCACGCCGGGGCGAACGCACCTGACCGGGTGATGCGCACGATCCAGCCGGGTGAGCGGCTGACCTACCGGTTCCGCGCCGAGCACGCGGGGGCGTGGCTGTACCACTGCTCGACGATGCCGATGACGCAGCACATCGCGGCCGGCATGTACGGGGCGGTGGTCATCGATCCGCCGGACCTGTCGCGGGTGGATCGGGAGTTCCTGCTGGTCCAGGGCGAGCTGTACCTGGGTGAGCCGGGCAGCGACGCACAGGTCGCCAAGATCCGCGAGGGCCGTCCGGACGGGTGGATGTTCAACGGCACCGCCGCCGGTTACGATCATGCGCCGCTGAAGGCGAAGGCGGGTGAGCGGGTGCGGATCTGGGCGGTGGCCGCCGGACCGAGCTCGGGTACGGCGCTGCACGTGGTGGGGGCGCCGTTCGACACCGTCTACAAGGAGGGCGCCTACCTGCTGCGTGAGGGCGATGCGGGGGGTGCGCAGGTGCTGGACCTGGCGCCGGCGCAGGGCGGGTTCGCCGAGCTGGTCTTCCCCGAGCCGGGCAGGTATCCGGTGGTGGACCACACGATGCGTCAGGCCGAGGGCGGGGCGCACGGCCTGTTCGAGGTGGACGCGCGGTGAGGTCGGAGGACGGTCGCTGCCGATGGATGTGGGTTGTGCGATGACGTGGTGGTCGGTGGTGCGGTTTTTGCACGTGTTGTCGGCGGCGCTATGGGTCGGCGGACAGCTAACGGTCTCGCTGGTGGTGTTGCCGCTGGCGCGGCAGCTGCTGGACGGTGAGCGGCGTGAGCGGGTGATGCGGGCGGTGGGACGGCGGTTCGGGATGTTCACCGGGGCGGTGTTCCTTCCCGTGCAGTTGGGCAGCGGGGTGGCCATCGCCTGGCACAAGGGGGTCACGTGGGCGTCGCTGGCCGAGCCGGGTTACGGGCGGATCCTGACGGCGAAGCTGGCGTTGTTCTGCGCGGTCATGGTCGCGGCGGGTCTGCACGGGTGGGCCACCGGCGCGGGACGTCCCGGCTTCGCGCGGGCGACGGCGCTGGCGGCGCTGGTCGGGTCGGTCGGCGTGGTGCTGCTGGCCACCGCGCTACCGGCCACCTGAATCGGGCACTCTGCCCCGGGTGTCGCTGTTCCGGCTGCACGCGCTCGGCGCGCTGCTGCTGCGCTCCCCTGTCCTTGTTCAAAGTCTGGTCTCAGCATCCGACACGGCGCCAGAGCCGGAACCGCGGTCATTGACACGTGGTCCGGCTGGTGTGGGAGGGTTGAGCGCTATGACCAACGCTGCCACCCCTCCCTGCCGCTGTCATCGGATCGTGTCGGCCGGTGCCGCGCAAGGCGCGGGACGCCGACCGCGGAGAGCTCGCTGAGGTGTTCACAGCCGACGACCACGCGCGCGGACCGGCCGGCCGCCTGGACTTCACCGCAGCCGGCACCTTCTGGACGCACGACTTCTGGACGCACGGCGCGCGGCCGGAAGATGCCGTCGCCGCCCTGAGCGCGTTCCGGCTTTGAGGGCGGACAAGCGCGCCGCGCGGGCCGCCCGGTCGATCGACGTGACCCGGCTTCCCGAGGACGTCTCGGCGCTCATCGACGCTCTCGAGCCCGGGGAGGAACTGGCCATCACGCGGGGCGGCGAGTCGATCGCGGTGATCTCCAGCACCCTTCGCGTGCTCCACGGCGCCGTCGTCGATCCCGGCGCTCCGGAGGAGACCGAGGAACAACCTCCGATCGACTACGACAGCGTGACGGTCGTCGCCACCGCGATGAAGCTGTCGACGTCGGCCCGGGTCTCGCTGTCCACCCAGCTCGGCCCGGACTACGTCGTGCTCGACATGCACGCCGCTCCCAGGACAGCCGACGTACTGCTGACGCCGCCGATCAGCCCCCAGTTGATCGCAGGTCTCCGGTCGACGTTCCCGAAAGCCCGTGTCATCATCACTGAGATCGAGGACAACGAGCTCGGAGTCAACTACTCCGGCCCGGTCCGGCGCCTGCTCGACGCCGGCGCGGAGGCGTATCTGCCGCCGGCGACCATCCCCCGTCTGGCGAGGCAGCTTGACTACACCCTCACCCAGCTGCACCAGATCACCGACGACGCCACCGCACCGCTGGAGATCGAACCCGCCACGAGACCAGCAGGTGACAGTCGAGACGCGGTGTGAGCGGATCACGAGCGTGGATCCCGCGTTCCTTGGATCCACGGGACACGCCTTGGGCGGAGACGGAAGTGGTGCCGGCCCGAAACTTGACCTTTGGTGTGCCAATGTGTCGTGCATGACATCAAGAAGAAGGAAATCCGCCGCCCCGGGCGGATCCAATAGGCGGGAGCGGCCCTGGTACAGGCAGCCGGCGTTTATGAGCGGTCTCGCAATCGCCGTTGTGACAGGCTGTTTCGCGGTGGTTTCTGCATATATTCAGACAAGGGGAGGTGGCGACGGGCACACACCTGAACCGGATGCCCCCAGAGTGGCCCGATTGACATTCAGCGAGATAAGCGTCAAGGACGCCGATCCACGTCCGGCGAAGAAGCTCAGCGGGAGCGGTTCGGTGGAGAACCTCGGCCCCGGGGGAATCTTCCTGATGGCCGGCGAATCGGCGGAGAACATGACGCGTGTGTCTCAGCCGGCCACGGTGTACGGAGGAAAATGGAAGGTGGAGTGGCGCCTCTCGCACCCGCCGGAGCCGCTCGTCATGAGAGCCGTGCTGATGTATCCGGCGTTCAACACATGCGTGGACTCCCGGTGCCCGACACCAAGCCTCGGCGAGTTGCGGGAGCGGCTTGTCAGGAAAGGGCTGAGTGCGGAGGAGGCCGCCATTGTCACCACTCCCCCGGGAGAAGGAAATTCATCCGGAACGGCGACTCTCGGACCTGGCGGGAATGGCGATCTGGAGAGCCCAGATCCCAAGACCTCGACTTCCGAGACCGTGATACCCCTGACTCCGACTCCGAGGACCGAATCTCCCGAGACCGTGACTCCCGAGACCTCGGCCCCGGAGATCGAGGTCCCCGAGACGTGACCGCCGGCCTCACGCAAGCGCCTGCGCCGCGACGCCGATCTCCGGCCCGGCCGGCGCCGCCCGGTCACGGGCTTCCGGCTCCGCCGGCCGGTGCGGCGATCCGACCGCGAGGCGACGGAGCGGAGCAGCCGTCCGTTGACGCTCGCGCGGGCCGCTCCCCGGTGCTCATCCCGCGGGGAAGGTCGGCCACACGCGCCCGTGGCCGACTACCACAGCGGGCCATCGTCACAGATCGGTGGCTATGATCTTCTCGATGTTCCGTTCGGCGAGCGCCGTGATGGTGACGAACGGGTTGACGCTGGTGTTGCCGGGGATCAGCGAGCCGTCGATGACGTACAGGCCGGGGTGGCCGGTGAGGCGGCCGTAGCCGTCGGTGGCCTTGTTCAGGACCGCGCCGCCGAGCGGGTGGTAGGTGAGGTGGTCGCCCCAGATCTTGTAGACGCCGAAGAGGTCGGTCCGGTAGATCGTCCCCTCCTTCGCGTTGATCTTGTCGAAGATCGTCTTGGCCATGTCGATGGACGGCTGCTTCCAGGAGGTCTGCCAGTCCAGGTCGACCTTGCCCGTCGCGGCGTTCCAGGAGAACCGGGCGCGGTTCGGATTCTTGGTGATCGACAGGTAGAACGAGGCGTAGGTCTCGATCCCGGTGGGCAGCGGCGCGACCTCGGCGAACGCGCCGCCGGCGGCCCAGTTGTCGATGCCGGAGCAGGGAATGGCCGACTGGAGCTTGCCGGTCGGGTCCCACAGGTGGTTGGCACGGCCGCACATGACGTTGCCGTTGTCGCCCCAGCCCTTGCCGACCTCGTCGTTCAGGTTGGGCAGCGCGCCGGTGGCCTTCAGCTTGACCAGCAGCTTGCTGGTGCCGACACTGCCGGCGGCGAAGAACACCCGGTCCGCGGTCACGGTCTTGGTGGCCGTGGTGTCGCCACTGGTGTTGATCTGGTCGATGACGACCGTGTAGCCGCCGCCGGCCGCCGGGGCGACCGAGGTGACCTTGTGCAGCGGCGAGATGGCGACCTTCCCGGTGGCCCTGGCCCGGGCGAGGTAGGTCTGCTGCAGTGATTTCTTGCCGTGGTTGTTGCCGTAGAGGATCTCCCCGGCCAGCGCCGACTTGGTGACGGTCCCGGCCGCCTCCCGCTCCATGTAGTCCCAGTCGTACACGTCGGGCACGAAGACGAACGGGAAGCCGGAACGCTGGGCGTGCTTACGGCCGACTCGGGCGTACTGGTAGCAGGCGGCGGAGTCGAACCAGGCCGGGTCGACGGTGCCGACCCCGAGCTCGGCGTTGGCGCGCGGGTAGTAGATGTCGTACATCTCGTCGGCGTTCACCGACGGGAGGACGGCGCCGAAGTTCTCGCGCCTGGGGGTGACCGCCATGCCTCCGTTGACCAGCGAACCGCCTCCGACACCGCGGCCCTGGTAGACCGTGATGCCGCCGAAGTCCTCGGCGTCCAGGATCCCGGTGTAGCGGGAGATGTTCCTGTCGATCGGGAAGCCGAGGAAGTAGTTGAGGGGCGCCTTGGTCCTGGTCCGCAGCCAGTAGGACCGGTGGTCCGGCTCCAGCGTGTTGCAGAAGATCTTGCCGTCGGGGCCGGGGGTGTCCCAGGCCATGCCCATCTCGATCATGTGCACGTCGACGCCCGCCTGGGCGAGACGCAGGGCGGCGACGGAGCCGCCGTATCCGGTGCCGATCACCAGGGCCGGGACGTGGGCCCCGGTGGCGATCGGAGCGGCCGCGGGGACGGTCTCCGCGCGGGCCGCGGGGGCGCGGCCCGTGAGGGCCACGACTCCCAGGATGGAGCCGGTTCCGGTGATGAACCCACGGCGTGAGACGCCGGTCGAGCCGGTAACGCCCGAGGTGTTGTCCCTCATGTCGCGTTCCTCACTCTCATTGAAATGAGAACGGGTCCTACATGTTGCTCACACGATCAGTCACCGCACACCCATGAGTGACTTTGTGTTCGGTCGCATGCCTGGCGCGCCGGGTCATGGCGCGTCTGTCCGCTTGGCGGAGGGCGATGGGCCGCCGGTCAGCATGCACACGGTGTCGAGGCCCAGCACGTGGTTGAGCCGGCCGAAGGTCAGCCAGGAACCGAGGCTCATGCTGAGCTCCACGATCTCGGACTGGCTGTAGTGCGCGGTCATCCGGGTCCAGAACTCGTCGTCGAGGCCGTGGTGATCCAGTGCGTACCGCTCGGCGTACTCGGCGGCCAGCCGGGTGCGGTCGTCGAAGGCGTCGGTGGTGCGCCAGTGGGTCACCGCGTCGGCGAAGTCCTCCTCGACCTTCCGCCCGTCCCGTTCGGTCCGCCAGTCGAGGCAGAAGACACACCCGTTGATCTGCGCGATCCGCAGCCGTGCGGCCTCGAACTCACGGAGTCCGAGGGTCGTGTGGGCGTACACCGACAGTGAGAACTTCGAGGCGGCGATCCCGATGCCGGGGACCATCTCACCCCACACGTACTCGATCGCGTCCTTTCCCTCGGGGATGTCGATGTTCATGGTTGCTTCCTTCCGAGCCTGCCGACTGCGGGGCGCAGCGGGACGTCGAGCGCGTCGTAGAGTCCGGGTCCGGCGTCCACGAGCCAGTCGATGGCGTTCACCAGCCGGCCGACCGCGGTGGCGTTCCCGCCCGCGGACCGGTTGCCGTCCTCGTCGGTGGCCTCGACCGTGACCTCGATGCGCGGGCGGCCCTCGATGATCACCCGGTGCGCCCCGTCCCCGTCGGGCGGCGCCGGCCAGTCCGGCGCGCAGGAGGGGTGGATGCGGGTGACGTGCTCGATGACGATGCGAGGTTCGCCCTCGACGATGCCCTGCACCTCGAAGCGGACCGCACCCTGGGTGCCGGCCTCGAACTCCCCCATCGTCCTGGTGCTCACCGTGGTGTCGAGCGGGCGCCGATCAAGGGTCTCGCGGATCTCGTCGAGTTCGACGCCGAGGGCCCTGGCCATCAGCCGCACCTGCCCGCCCCACACCATGGTCGGGACCGTCGGCGCGGTCATCGGCGGCTCGTAGTCCATCGGCTGGCCCATGCCGACCAGGTAGCGGACCGAGTCGGGCTGGTCGTAGGTGGAGTAGTCGAAGATCTCCTGGCAGCGGATCACCTCTACGGTGGTGCCGAGCCCGCTGATCAGCAGCGGCAGCACGTCGTTGCCCCAGCCGGGGTCGACGCCGGAGACGAACAGCGAGCCGCCGCCCTCCGCGATGGCGGCCAGCACCGGCTCCCGCAGCTCCGGCGGGGCGTTGCGCTGGTCGTAGAGCGCGTACATCGAGGGGGTGACGACCACGGCTCCGGCCCGGATCGCCCTGATGATGTCGGCGAGGGCCTCGTCGGGGCGGATGTCACCGGAGGCCGCGTACACCACCGCCTGGGGGCCGGCGGCCAGCACCGCGTCGATGTCGTCGGTCGCCGCGACCCCCAGATCGCGGCCCAGCCCGCCCAGGTCGCCCGCGTCGCGGCCGACCTTGTCGGGATTGTGGACGAGCACGGCCGCGAGTTTCAGCGCCGGATGGGCCTCGACGGCACGGATGGCCGCGCGGCCGACGTTGCCGGTGCCCCAGACAATCGTGGACCTCATGGCCGGAGCGTAGCAAGCGCTTGGTTCAGCGTATAGTACCGCCGCGATCCCGTACGGCCGCTCCCGAACCCCGGCCGGCTCTCACCCCCCGGACCCTGCCGGTCCTCACGCCCCCTCCCCCTCCACCGCGCGACGCGACGGATCCGCGGGCCAGTTCTCCAGCATGACGTGAAGGCCGTCGAGCGCCCGCTCCCAGGACCTCTGCACCTCGCGGGAGTGACGGAACCCTCCGTTGGCCTCCAGGGTGATGTAGCCGTGGAAGGCGCTGCGCAGCAGGCGGCCCGCGTCGGTCAGGTCCGGCTCGACCAGCTTGTACGCGCGCAGCATCGCATGGGTGAGCTCGACGGTGCGGACGTGGACGGGGGACGCGGCGAGGACCGCGGGGTCCAGCTGGACCGCCTGGGTCGCCGCGTAGCGGCCGGGGTGGGCCAGCGCGTACTCCCGGTAGGCGTTGGCGAACGCGACCATGGCCTCCTTCCCGGCCCGGCCCGCGACCCCCGCCGCGATACGGTCGGCGAGCTCGCCCGCGGCCAGCAGCGCGACCCGTTCCCGCAGATCCTGAAGATTCTTGACATGCGAGTACAGGCTCGGGTCCTTGACCCCGAAGATCCGCGCCAGCGCGGACACGGTGATGTTCTCGAACCCGACGGCGTCCGCCAGATCCGCGGCCGCCTCCGTCACCCGCTCCGCCGTCAGCCCCGCACGAGCCATCCGCCGACCTTCCCGCTTACCTAGACCCATTAACCAATTGCTTAACGTACGTAGGGAAGTGTAGCGTTCCGCGCCATGAAAGCAGTAAATGAGCAGGAGATCCGCGCGTCGTTCGCCAACTGCTCCAAAGGAGAGGCCAAGCGGCTGGCACTGCCCCGGGACCTCGCCGAGCAGCCCTGGGACGACCTGGACTTCCTGGGATGGCGCGACCCCGGCGCACCGGATCGCGGCTACCTCGTCACCGAGCGCGGCGGCGAGGTCGTCGGCGTGGCGCTACGCCTGTCCGCCCGCCAGCGCGGACATCTCCACCGCGGCATGTGCTCCCTGTGCCTGACCACGCATCCGGGCAGCGGCGTCTCACTGATGACCGCCCGGCGAGCGGGCCAGGCCGGCCGCGACAGCAACTCGGTCGGCGTGTACGTGTGCACCGACCTCGCCTGCCCGCTGTACGTGCGCGGCAAGAAGCTCCCGGACCTGGGAGGACGCCTCGAAGAGACCCTGACGGTGGAGGAGCAGATCGATCGCACCAGGGCCAAGCTGTCGGCCTTCCTGGACAAGGTCCTGGCGTGAACCGGGGCGCCCCGGACGGCCCCGGCCCCGACGGGTGCGCACAGGAACCTGCCGAAACCGCAGAACGGCACCATGAGAAAGAAGAGACACAGTGAAGCACAGCGGATGGGCCGACGAAGGGTTCGGAGCGGTCGCGGACGCATTCTCCCGGAACTTCGCCGAACACGGTGAACTCGGCGCCGCCGTCACCGTGTACGTCGACGGACGCAAGGTCGTGGACCTGTGGGGCGGGATCGCCGACGAGCGCAGCGGCCGGCCCTGGGAGGAGGACACGGTCGTGCCGGTCTTCTCCTGCGCCAAAGGCGTCGTCAGCGTCTGCGCCCACCTCCTGGCACAGGAAGGACGGCTGGACCTCGACGCTCCGGTGAGCCGGTACTGGCCGGAGTTCGCGCAGCGCGGCAAGGAGACGATCACACCACGCATGGTGCTCGGACACCGCGCCGGACTCCCCGTCCTGGACCGCACACCGAGCTTCGAGGAGATCGTCGAGTGGACACCGGTGGTCCGCGCCATCGAGGAACAGGAGCCACTGTGGGAGCCGGGCGCCGCCCACGAATACCATGGCCATGTCTTCGGCTTCCTCATCGGTGAGGTGATCCGGCGGATCACCGGGCTCACCCCGGGCGCGTACTTCCGCGGGGCCGTCGGCGACGGACTGGGACTGAGGACCTGGATCGGCCTGCCACAGGAGGAGACCGGACGGCTGGCCCGGCTCGTCGAGGCCGCGGGACGGCCCGCGATGCCCGGCCCCGAATCGCTGATCATGCGCACGGTGACGATGAACGGCGCCCTCGCCTTCCCCGGCCTGGAGGAACCGCACGGCTGGAACGACCCCGCGCTGCTCAGCGCCGAGTTCCCCGGGGCGGGCGCGGTCTCGTCGGCGGACGGCCTGGCCACGTTGTACGCCGCGGCCGCGACCGGGGTCAACGGCTCGGCGCGCCTGCTCACATCCGACACCCTCACCGACGCGGTGCGGGAACTGTCGGCCGGGGCCTCCTGGTCGGGCTTCCCGGACCTGGGCGCCCGATGGGGAGCGGGCTTCCTCCTCGACGCGCCCCGGTTCCGGCCCATGCTCGGCCGGCGCAGCTTCGGCAACGACGGCGCCGGCGGCCAGTTCGCCTTCGGCGACGACGAGTTCGGGGTGGGCTTCGGCTATGTCGCCAACCGGATGGTCGGCCATGGCGACGCACGTGCCAACCGGCTCATCACGGCGGTACGGGAGCACCTGACCGGCCGATGAGCCACCCGGGACGCTCGCGGACAGGCAGCGGACCCCTGCCCGGCATCAGCGGACGAGGGTACGGCCGACGCCGCCTCCGATGATCACGTCCCGGCCGGACCCACCGCCCGCCCAGCGGCAACCCACCGGACCGCTCGCCTCCACCCCTGCCACGGACGTGAAGGAGCGGCCCGGCCGGGTCATGGACGTGCCGCCGGAGAGCAGGCGCCCCGGACGAGATGGGACGGAACGGGACGGGACGGGACGGGACGGGACGGGACGGGACGGCCGAGAGAACCGCTCCGGTCAGCGGAAGTCCGCAACGTGATCACGGGCCCATTCGGCGTAGCTGCGCGGGGCACGCCCGATGACCTGCTTCACGCCCCGGCCGGCGCGGTCGAGCAGGTCGTCGCCGTCACCGGCGGCCGGGTCGAGCCCGTCGACGACCACTCCTGCCACCTGCGACTGCAGGTGGACGCCTTCGACTGGCCGGTGCTCATCCTCGCCGCGGTGGGCGCGGAATTCGACGTCGTCCACCCTCCCGACTTCCGCCACCACCTCCGCGACGTGGGCGAGCTCTTCCTACGCGCCGGCACCGCCTAGCAAGATTCACGGACCTCGGGTGTCTCCGCGCAGCCGTCCCGGATCCACATCCCGGGCCCCACCGGAGAGCACCCGCGACCGCCCTGGCTTCTTGTTGCGTCTGTGGTCTGGTTGTGGTCGTGGACTCTGATTTTTCATGCGGTGGCCACGCCTTTACAAAGTAGATTTATAGCGTTGAGAGGCCCCACGTCGGGAGCGGCCCCGCCCCTCGGACCCCGCCGCAGCCGCCCCCGCCCTGACAGCGCCGCGATCGGATCTCGTGCCGCCGGCCGGGGACGGCGGCTCCGCGGGTGGCGATGCCCCCGCTCCCCCACTGCGTTCTCGGTTATCGAGGGATGTCCGGCGTGATCTGCGCGCCGATCCCGTTGAGTACGCGATCCAGCCCGTGCTGGAAGCGCTCGGCGGGGGCGAGGTGCGCGGTCTCGGACTCCAGTACGGACCGGCTGAACAGAGGATAGGCGCCCGACTCGACGACCTGCCGCACGTATGGTCCGACATAGTCGCGTTTCCATCGTTCCGGGTCCAGGCCGGTACGGCGGGCCTCCTCCAGCCAACCGATCTCGCGGCGGATCGCGCTGTGGACGTAGTCGTTCACCATGCCGACGGAGCCGGTCATCTCGTCGATGTCGAGACCGAGCCCGTCGAGCGCGCCCAGGGCGAACTCGTGCACGCGCAGCAGGTTCGGGCCCAGGGTGGGGCGGCCGGCGAGGAGGGTGATCAGCCAAGGATGGCGCAGGCCGGAGGCTCGGGTCCGGTGGGCGAGGAGGGAGAGATCGGAGCGCCAGTCGCCGGACAGCTTCTCCGGGAGTTCGAGCTCGCCCATCACCGTGTCGATCATGAGGTCGAACAGGTCGTCACGGCTGGGCACGTAGCGGTAGAGGGACATGGCGCCGGTGCCCAGTTCGCCGCCGATGCGGCGCATGGTGGCGGCGTCGATCCCCTCGGCGTCGGCGACCCGGACGGCCGCCCGGGTGATCTGTGCGCGGCTGTAGCCGGGCCGCCGCCCGGGCCCCGAGCGCTCCCGGCGCTCCGGCCGCATCCAGATGCTGATCAGTTCCTCGTCGGGCATCCCTCTACCCCTCCCCTACTTGCGTACATGGTACTCGAATGAGTATGGTCCGATTTCAAGTACGAGGTACGCAATTAGGGGGACGGGGGCACCGATCCCTCCGTCTCGGCCTGACCGGGGTGACACACCGCACAGCAGGAAGGCACGATCGACATGACGACATTGACCGGCAAGACGGCGCTGGTGACCGGCGGCAGCCGAGGGATCGGCCGGGCCGTCGCGATCCGGCTCGCGCGGGAGGGCGCCCGGGTCGCGGTCCACTACGGCAACAACGAGACGGCGGCCAAGGAGACGGTCGCGGCCATCGAAACGGCAGGAGGGCAGGCCTTCGCCGTCCGGGCCGAGCTGGGCGTGCCGGCAGACGCCCAAGCGCTGTGGGCCGGCTTCGACGCCCACGCCGACGGCCTGGACATCCTGGTCAACAACGCGGGCATCCTCGGCGACCAGACCGAGATCGACGGCGTGACGCGGGAGGGCTTCGAGCGGCTGTTCGCGGTCAATACGACCGCTCCGTTCTTCATCACGCAGCTCGCCCTGCCGCGGCTGCGGGACGGCGGCCGGATCATCACCGTCGGCACGATGCTCACCCGGGGCGCGGCCATGCCCCGGGCGATCGACTACGCCATGTCCAAGGCGGCGCTCGACGTGCTCACCCAGGCGCTCGCCAAGCAGCTCGGGCCGCGCGGCATCACGGTCAACACCGTGGCCCCCGGGGTCATCGACACCGACATGCACCAGGGGCGTCTGGTCGGCGAGGCGCTGGCCTGGCTGTCGTCCCAAACGCCGCTCCACCGGCTGGGCACGCCGGAGGACGTCGCCGGCACAGTGGCGTTCCTGGCCTCGGACGACAGCCGCTACGTGACCGGGCACCGCCTGGACGTCTCAGGCGGAACAACCATGTGACCCCACCTACCCGAGGCGGACCGCACGCTGCGACCGTCCCGGCGATCCGGTGGCTCCGGGCCGCCGGGACGGCTCGGCACGGGGGCGGGTCAGGTGGCCAGGTCGGCCACCCGGGCGGCGACCGGGCCGAACAGGTCGCCGATCGTGGTCAAGGCGGCGGCGTGCAGGGTGTCCGCCGGGATCGGCGCGCCGTCCGGGCCCGTCAGCGGCCGGGTCGCGCACGCCTCGGCCACGACGGTGGGCCGGTAGCCGAGGTTGAACGCGCCCTGGGCGGTGAACTGGACGCACATGTGGGTCATGAAGCCCGCCAGCACCAGGTCCGGCCCGGCGTCCAGCCGGCGCAGCACCTCCAGCAGGTCGGTCTCGTGGAAGGAGTTCGGGAAACCCTTCACCACGACCGGCTCGCCGTTCCGGGGCGCGACGCGAGTCTCGATCCGCCCGATCTCGGCGCGGATGTCGTACGGGCCGCCTTCGCCGCCGTCGTTGACGACGTGCACCACCGGGGTCCCGGCGGAGCGGGCGCGCTCCAGCAGGCGGGCGGCGGCGTCCAGGGCACGGTCGGCGTCCGGCAGTGCCATGACGCCGACGCGGTAGGTGTTCTGGAAGTCGATCATGATCAGGGCGCTGGCGGACAGTGCCGGCAGTGTGCCGTCCAGGCCGATCACCTCGCGCAGGGTCGTCGAAACGGTCATCTTGTCCTCCTTGGAATCCGGAAAGCCGGGCATGGGGAATCTCCGGCCGGCCCGGGGCCGGGCCGGCCGGAGGGAGAGAAGAAAGGTCAGGCGGCGGTGCGGAAGCGCCGCCGGTAGGCGGCCGGGGTGGTGCCGAGCCGCCGCCGGAAGGCCCGGTGCAGCGTCTCCACCGACCCCAGGCCGCACGCGGCGGCGACCCGGTCGAGCGGCTCGTCAGTGCCCTCCAGCAACCTCCGCGCCGCCTCCACCCGGGCCGCCTCGACGTAGGCGGCCGGGGTGGCGCCGGTCTCTTTGCGGAAGACCCGGGTGAAGTGCCGCTCGCTCAGGCATATCCGCTCGGCGAGCGCCGCCGCCGACAGGTCGGCGGTGAGGTCCGTGGTGATCCACACCCGCAGTTCGTCGATGTCGCGGCGCTCGGCCGGGGCCTGCCACAGCGGGACGCTGAACTGGCTCTGCCCGCCCTGCCGCTTGAGGTACATCACCAACTGCCGGGCGACCGCCAGGGCGAGCCGTTCGCCGTGGTCCTCGGCGACCAGAGCGAGCGCGAGATCCATGCACGCGCTGATGCCCGCGCCCGTCCACACCTTCCCCGACCGGACGTAGATCGGGTCGGGGTCCACGATGACGTCGGGGTGGTCGGCGGCCAGCCGGTCGGCGGTGGCCCAGTGCGTGGTCGCCGTCCGGCCCGCCAGCAGCCCCGCGGCGGCCAGCAGGTGCGCGCCGACGCACACCGAGGCGACCCGGTGGGCGTGCCGGGCGGTGCCGGCGATCCAGTCGACCAGATCCGGATCGATCACCGGCACGCCGCCGCCGTCCACCGCGCCGGGCACCAGGAGGGTGTCCACCCGGCCGCCGACCTGGTCGAAGGTCAGGTCGGCGGCGAGCCGGACCCCGGCGCTGGTGCGCACCTGGCCGCCGTCCGGCCCGGACCTCAGACCGGTGACATCGAGCCGCCGGATACCCCATGATCAACGAGACCGCCCCGACTCCGGCGAGGCGGGACACCCAGCGGGATGTCGAGGTTTCCGACCGCGCCGTCCGGGCACCGCGCGAGCAACCGCACCACCACCCCGGGCCGGCGTCCCTCCGGGACGCCACGCGGCCCGCAGGCGGCCCACCCTCGCATATTAACTCTCTGGAGTTGTCATACTACGGAGAGTAATATACGGTTGTGGTCGTGATCGTACCGAAGCGGCCGGTTGTTCAGCACGGAGGCACTGTCCTCGCGCTGTGCCTGGCCGTGCTCGGCAGCGTCGTGGTGCTGCATCTGGCGTTGCATGTGCTCGCCCACGGCCATGCGGTGCACCATTCTGCGCCAGACGCGCAGCAGTCGGCCACCGGTATCGCCATCGAGCGCCCGACCGTGGCCGACGCGGCCGCACCGCACGACCACATGCCGTCCCCCTGCGCCCCCACGGGGCACGATCACAGCCTGTGCGGCGCGGCGGCGGGGGCACCGATCACCGACGCGCGCCCTCTCCTGCCGTCGGGGCCCGCCATCGGCCATCTGGTGATCCAGCCGGAATCCACGGCATCGCCACCGGTGCCGCTCTGGCGCCGCGAGCAGCCGGTCCGCCCGCCGTCCGGGGCGGCCCTGCTGATCCTCAAATCCGTCTCCCGCATATAGGCCGTCCCGCGGGCACGCCCGCCGGCGACCCAGCGCCCCGTATGACCGGCGTGAGCCGTCGCTCAAGCGTGCCCAGAAGCGAGTCAACCAGATCGCATTCCTAGGGGACGAGTCATGACATATACGCTTAAATCACCACATACTGCTAATTCATCCACGCCGTCGCCGCTCAGCCGATTGATCACCGGTAACACCTGCCACGCCCCCGAGCACGTGGTCGGCAACACACCGGTGCTGTGGATCCCGGAGATCGCCGCGGGATCCGGGCACGGCTTCTGGGCGAAGCTGGAGGGCGGCAACCCGGGAGGGATCAAGGACCGCTCCGCGCTCTACATCGTCGAACGGGCGCGCGAACGCGGGCAACTGCGGCCGGGTGCGCACATCATCGAGTCCACCAGCGGGACCTTCGGTCTGGGCCTGGCGCTGGCCGGCATCGTCCACGGCCACCCGGTCACGCTGGTGAGCGACCCGGGCATGGAGCCGCTGATGTGCCGCCTGCTGGCGGCCTACGGGGCGCGCGTCGTCGTCGTCACCGAGCCGCACCCGGTGGGCGGCTGGCAGCAGGCCCGCCGTCAGCGCGTGCAGGAGCTGCTGGCCGAGTACCCCGGCTCCTACTGCCCGGACCAGTACAACAACCCCGACAACGTCGCCGCCTACGCCGGGCTGGCCATGGAGCTGGCCGGCCAGCTGGGCCGGATCGACGTCCTGGTCTGCGCGGTGGGCACCGGCGGCCACAGCGCGGGCGTCTTCTCCGCGCTGCGGCGCTTCTACCCCGACCTGCGCCTGGTCGGCGTCGACACGATCGGCTCGACCATCTTCGGCCAGCCCGCGCGCCCCCGGCTCATGCGGGGCCTGGGCAGCAGCATCTACCCGCGCAACGTGGCCTACGAGGCCTTCAGCGAGGTGCACTGGGTCGCACCCGCCGAAGCGGTCTGGGCCTGCCGGCGCCTGGCCGCGCTGCGTTACGCCACCGGCGGCTGGAGCGTTGGCGCGGTGGCCCTGGTGGCCTCCTGGCTGGCCCGGACCCTCCCTGGCCACACCCGGATAGCGGCGATCTTCCCCGACGGCCCGCACCGCTACTTCGACACCGTCTTCAACGACGACTACTGCCGCGCCCACGCCCTTGCCTGGGCACCGGCGGCCGGCCCTGACGAGATCGGCCACCCCGCCGAGCGAGAGCCGGCACGCTGGACGCGCTGCGCGACGGTGCTCGATCCCACCGGCACCGGCGGACAGGCGCCCACCGCGCGAGGAGCCCAGCGGTGAAGAGCACGCTCGCCCTGGCCCGCTCCTTCGACCGGCCGGTGAAGCTGCTGCTGGTCAACCAGCTGACCATCAACACCGGTTTCTACATGCTGATGCCGTATCTGGCCGGTCACCTGTCCGGGACGCTGGCGCTGCCGGCGGCGCTGGTCGGCCTGATCCTGGGCGTCCGCAACCTCAGCCAGCAGGGCATGTTCCTCCTCGGCGGCACCCTGGCCGACCGGCTCGGCTGCAAGCCCCTGATCGTCGCCGGGTGCGGGCTGCGCACCGTCGCCTTCGCGCTGCTGGCGGTGGCCGACTCCCTGCCCGCCCTGCTGATCGCCTCAGGCCTGACCGGTCTGGCCGGCGCGCTGTTCAACCCCGCCGTGCGCGCCTACCTCGCCCGCGAGGCCGGCTCCCGCAAGGTCGAGGCGTTCGCCGCGTTCAACGCCTTCTACCAGCTCGGCATCCTGATCGGGCCGCTGATCGGCCTGCTGCTCAACGTCGCGGGGTTCAAGCTCGTCTGCCTGAGCGCGAGCGTGATGTTCGCCGTCCTGACGGTCGCCCAGGTTCGGGCCCTGCCCGCGCGAGCGGCACCGGGAGCGCAGGAAGGGGAGCCGGAGAAGCGCGGTGTCCTGCTCGACTGGCGCCAGGTGATCGGCAACCGGCCCTTCCTGCTGTTCTCCCTGGCCATGATCGGCTCCTACGTGCTGAACTTCCAGGTATATCTGAGCCTGCCGCTGGAGGTGCGCCGGGTCAGTGGCGGTGAGCTCGGCATCACGCTCATCTTCGTGATCTCCGCGGTGACGACCATCGCCGGGCAGGCACGCCTGACAGCATGGGCGAAGACGCGGTGGCGGCCCCCGCAGGCCATCACCTGGGGCCTGGGTCTGATGGGGCTGTCGTTCGTCCCGCCGGCCGTGGCCGCACCATGGGCCGGCACGGCCGGTGGGTCTGACGGCGCCGCCCAGGCTCTGGTGCTGCTACCGGTCCTGATGACGGCGGTGCTGCTCAGCCTGGCCACGATGATCGTCTACCCGTTCGAGATGGCGACCATCGCCGCCTTCGGCGGCCAGCGCATGGTCGGCACCTATTACGGCCTCTACAGCACCCTGGCCGGGATCGGCGTCGCCGCGGGCAACCTGCTCACCGGGTGGGCGCTGGATCTCGGCACGCACGCCGGCCTGCCCAGCCTGCCCTGGCTGGCGCTGGGGTTGATCGGCCTCGGCTGCGCCGCGGCCACCCGCGCCCTGGACCGGTCGGGACACCTGACGGCCTCAGCCGAGACCGCGACCGTACCCACGTAGGCGCCCGTACGGGGTGCCGGACGCCTGCCCGTCCGGCACCCCGTGACGGCCCCGGCGACGGCCGTTCAGGCGCCCGTCCGCCGCGCGAGGTCGCCTACCGCGGCCGCCAGCAGGTCAACCTCGTCACGCGAGGTGAACAGCGCCGGTGTCACCCGCACGCAGTCGCCGCGGGCGGGCCCGCCACGACGCACCGTGAAGATCCGATACCGCTCCATCAGCTCCGTGGTGATGGCGACGTTGTCGGCCTCCGAGGTACGGCCGGTGATCCGGAACGCGGTGATGGTGCCGTACATGGCGGGCTCCTCGGGGGTGAGGATCTCCACGTTCGGGACGTCGAGCACCTGATGCACCCAGCGGTCCCGCAGGAAGCGCAGCCGCGCCTGCTTGACCGCGCCGCCCAGGGCCTCGTGGAAGTCCAGGGCGGTGCCCACCGTCAGGACGGGGGCCACGTCCATGGTGCCGGCGTGCACCCTCGAGCGGATGTCGCCGCCCGGGTAGGTCTCATCGCAGAAGGCCGGGTCGATGTCGGCCAGCCGGCCCTCGCGGACGTAGAGGAACCCCGCGCCCAGCGGCACTCCCATCCACTTGTGCAGGGAGAACACCGCGAAGTCCGCCCCCAGGTCACCCATGGTGAAGTCCAGGTGCCCCCAGGAATGGGCCGCGTCCACGATCACATCGGCGCCGCGCTCACGGGCCATCGCGACGATCTCCCGTACCGGGGTCACCAGCCCGGTGCGGTTGTTCATGTGGCTGAGCAGCAGCAGCCTGACCCGCGGGTGCTCGCGCAGCGCCGCGGCGTAGGCGTCCAGCACCGCCTGGCGGGTCGCCGGCTCCGGGATCACCAGCCGCTCCACCCGCGCCCCCCGCCGGTCGCGCAGCCAGTTCATCGCGTACTGCCCGCTGTGATAGTCCAGATCGGCGTACATCACCGCGTCCCCCGGCCGCAGCCGCCGGTAGCCGGCGATCAGCAGCTGCAGGGCCTCGGTGCCGCCCCGCGTCAGGGCGATCTCCTCGGCGCGCACGCCCAGGACCGCGGCGAGGCGCTGCCTGGCCTGCTCGGCCTGCGCCTTGTAGGCGGTGCGCAGCAGGTGCGAGTTGCGCTCGTTGAGGTGGTCGGTGTTGCGGTGGTAGGCGCGGCGCACCGGCTCGGGCATGATCCCGTAGTAGCCGTTCTCCAGGTTGACGAAGTCAGCGCTGACCCGGTACTGCCGTGCCACCGAACGCCAGAAATCCTCGTCCCGGGCGAGCCGTTCAGGTGCGACACCGGCCGGGACGGCGGGCGGCTCGCCGGCCGGAGCCGGTGGCGGCGCGACCGCCCGGGGAACGGCGAAGGGCGTGACCAGCGCGCCCAGCCCAGCGACCATCTCACGCCTGGACAAGCTCATCCAACCACCCCGCACCGATCGGTCGAAACCCGCCACGCGGCGGCCCCACCTGCGCCGACGACGGAGTTCCAGTGTGCAGCCGACCTCCTCGCTTCGGTGAGCACCCGCGCCGCACGGGCGTGGCGCGGGCAGAAACGGCGTCCTGCCGGAGTCGGCGGGAATCGATCCGCTCGGGCTCGGGACCCGGCCAAAGGTTGATGCCCTTTACATTGTAGATTAATAATCTGACCCATCCGGCCGTATCCATTGGAATCGCGCCGGTCGTCCTGCCTCGTACACCGGCACGGGGACGGCACCTGCGGGGTCACGGCAGGCGGACGGTGCGGGTGATCTCCGCGGCGCCGCCCAGCCGGACCAGCGGGCCGGACCGGCTGGGCCGGGTGGTGGCGGTGATCGTGGAGGGGGTGCGGAGGGAGTCGCCCATGTCGACGGTGAGGTCGGTGACGCCCTGACCTGCCAGGTGCGCAGCGAGGCAGGCGGTGCTGTTGGCGTTGGCGATGTCCTCGGCGACCCCGATCGACGGGGCGAACATGCGGGCCGCGGCCCGGCCGGTGGGTGTCGGAGTGGAGTAGACGTAACAGCCCAGGAGACCGAGCCGGTCGCAGGCCGCGCGGAGCCGTACGAGATCCGGGACCAGCGCGGCCAGAGCGGAGCGCGTGGCGACGGGGACCAGCAGCCGCGGCCGCCCCAGCGCGGCGACGCGGGCGCCGGGGGCGAGCACGTCGGAGGTGACACCGAGCGCGCGCAGGACGAGGTCGCACTCGATCGCGGTGGGCTCGCGCAGGCTGACGGGCCCGGCGTCGAAGCCGGCGTTGACCCGGTCGCCCTCCCGCACGGCCCAGCCGGCGAAGACGCGCCCCGCCGTGTGGAGGGTCGCCCGGTAGTCCTCGACCCCGGCGCGCTCGGCGAGGAAGGCCAGGGCGGCGAGGGTCCCGTGACCGCACGCGGGCAGCTCCCCCTCGGCGGTGAAGAAGCGCAGGGAGACCGCGGGATCCTCAGCTCGGCCGTGGTGGGCGCGGACGAAGACCGCGTGAGAGGTCCCCGTCAGGACCGGTACGCGGCGGCACCGGCCGTCGGTCAAGGGCGCTTCCTCCATGACCGCGGTGGGGCTGCCGCCTCCGCCGTCGCGCAGGCACGCGTGGACGACAGTGACGGGCGGGCCGGACCCGCCCGTCAACGGTCCCCTCCGTGAGATGCCGGGAAGGGAGTGCCCCAGGACTCCTCCCGCAGGAGGAGTCCGTTCGCCAGGTGGCTGATGGTCCGGTACCAGCCGGTCAGCACGAGGAATTCGAGCAGCTGCGCGTCCTCGTAATGGACACGCAGGGCGTCCCAGGCGGGCTGCGACAGCCGCGCGGTCTCGTGCAGCTCGTCGACCGCGCCGAGCAGTGCCGCGTGGTGCGGCGGCCACGCGGCGTCGATGCCCGCGACGGCGGTCGCGCGCAGTTGCTCCGGGCTGAGCCCGGCCTGCCGGGCGAGGGTCGCGGCGTGCACACCCCACTCGTAGCCGCAGCCGGCGCGGGCGGTCACCCGGGCGATGACGATCTCCCGGTCGGTGGCCGGCAGGAGCCCGTGGCCCAGCAGCCCGGCCCCGAGCGCGAACATCCGCGAGGCCAGCTCCGGATTGCGGTGCAGCACCCGGAACAGCGTGAGCGGCTCGTACGGCACGCCGGGCGGCATCCAGCGGCGCAGCGCCTGCTCGACGGAGGGGGGATAGGGCGGGTTGAGCGGTTCGATGCGCGGCATTCGATCTCCTGCTTCGATTTTCGAACCACTATGCTGCTTCGACAAGCGGAGCGCAAGGAGGCGACATGGAAGCCGGAGCACCTCGGCCGGGCACGCCGGTACGGGGATCGGAGTCGGGCCGCCCGGTCATGGCCGTCCTCGATCTGCTCGGGCGGCGCTGGACCATGCGCATCCTGTGGGAGCTGAGCCAGGCCCCGGCCGGCTTCCGCGAGCTGCAGCGCCGATGCGAGCGCATGTCCTCCAGCGTGCTCAGCACCCGGCTCGACGAGCTGACGGGCTCCCGGCTGGTCGCCTCGCACGACGACGGCTACCGCCTCACCCGGCTCGGCGAGGACCTCGTCGAGGCGCTCGGGCCGCTGAACGCCTGGAGCCGGCGGTGGGCCGGGGAGATGGGCAGCGGCACCGCGGAGCGATGACCGCGTCGAGCCCGGCGGGATCACCCGGTCCCCGAGGTGGGCACGCTGATGATCCCCGCCGGACGGAGTCCCCCCGGCAGGGCGGAGAGCGCCGCCGCGTGTCCGGGAGGGGCCTCGAACTCCTTGACGGCGTCGATGGCCGTGCCGTGCGGGGTGTTCGCCTCCCGCTCGATCATGATTTCGACGAGGACCGGCCGGCTGGTCGACTGCGCCTGCTTCCGGGCCCATTCGAGTGCCTCACGGATGTCCGCGGGGTCGACGACCCGGCGGCCGGAGCAGCCGTACGCCTCCATGATCTTGATGTTGTCGGTGCCGTACGCGTCGTAGTGGATGTCGACCTGGTAGTTCATGTCGTAGGGGATCGAGGCCTGGCGGATGAGGCCCAGATACTCATTGTTGATCATGATCAGGACGAACGGCACGTTGTACTGTGCGCCGACGGCGAGCTCCTCCACCATGTACTGAAACCCGTAGTCGCCGACGATGCCCACGACCTCGGCGCCGGGCTCGGTGTCCTTGAGCGCCTTCTTGACGCCGATCGCGGCCGGGATCTCCCAGCCCAGCGGGCCGGCCTGGCCGCAGACCTGGTAGCGCCGCGGCCTGTGGGTCTTCTGGTGCTGGCCGCCCCAGATCTGGTAGAGGCCGATCGCGGTGACGAAGTAGGTGTCCTCGTTGAAGACCTCGTTGATCTCCTTGTAGACGCGAGGGGCCTTGATCGGGATCGTGTCGAAGTCCTCGCGGCGCCCCAGGCTCGCCTTGAGCTCCCGGATCCTGGCGGCCCAGGCGCCCGCCGCGCGGCCCGCCCCACGCTTCCTGGCGGCCTGGATCATGGCCCGCAGGAACAGCTTGGCGTCGGAGACGACGCCCAGGTCCGGCTCGAAGACCCTGCCGAGCTGGGTCGGCTCGATGTCGACGTGGATGAACGTGCGTTCACCTCGGTAGACGTCGATCTGGCCGGTGTGCCGATCGCCGAAGCGGGCGCCGACGGCCAGCACCAGATCCGACTCCAGGAAGGACGCGTTGCCGTAGCGCTGCGAGGTCTGCACGCCGGTGATGCCGGAGAACAGCTCGTGGTCCTCGTCGATCGCGCCCTTGCCCATGAGGGTGACCTGAACCGGGACGTTCAGGTATTCGGCGAGTTCGCGCAGCTCGTCGGCGGCCTCGGCGATGACCACGCCGCCGCCGGCGAGGATCAGCGGCCTGTCGGCGGCGAGCAGCAGGTCCAGCGCCTTCTCGACGCGTGGCGGGTGCGGCTCGACGGCCGCGATCGGCAGCGGGGCGTCGAGCGCGGGATCGTACTCGACGAACTCCCTCGCCACGTCAAGCGGGATGTCGATCAGGACCGGACCCGGACGGCCCGACCGCGCGATACGGAAGGCCTCGCGGAAGACCCACGGGGCCGTCGCGGCCTCCTTGATCTGCACCGCCCACTTGGTGACGGGCTTGGCGACCTCGACGATGTCGACCGCCTGGAAGCCCTCCTTGCCGAGCAGGGCGGTGACCGCCTGGCCGGTGACGCAGATGATCGGGATCGAGTCCGCGAGCGCGGTGTAGAGACCTGTGATCATGTTCGTGCCGGCCGGGCCGGAGGTACCGATCGCGACACCGGCCCTGCCGGTGGTGCGCGCCCAGCCGTCGGCCATGTGGGTCGCGCCCTCCTCGTGCCGGACGATCAGGTGCTCGATGCCGCCGACCTCCTCCATCGCCTTGTAGAGCGGGAGGATGGCCGCGCCGGGACAGCCGAACGCCACGTCGACGCCCTCGGACCTGAGGATCTCGACCACCGCGTTCATCACAGGGATCCTGGCCATCAGCTGTTCCTCCCGGAGAGGTTCTCGGCGACCTTGAGGAGCGCGGAGTGGTCGAGGCCACCGTGGCCCTGAGCGCGGGCGGAGGCGATGAGCTGGGCGACGAGCGCGCCCATCGGGATGGCCACCTCGGCGCCGCGGGCGGCCTCCAGAACGATGCCCATGTCCTTGTGGTGCAGGTCGATGCGGAAGCCCGGCTGGAAGTCGCGGGCCAGCATCGCCTCGCGCTTGAGGTCGAGGATGCGGCCGGCGGCCAGCCCGCCGGCGAGCACCTCCAGGCCCGCGGCGGCGTTCACGCCCGCGGCCTCCATCAGCACGATGGCTTCGGCGACGAGAGCGTAGGTGCCGCCTACGACGAGCTGGTTGGCGGCCTTGACGTACTGCCCCGCTCCGGCGGGACCGACCAGCCGGTAGGTCTTGCCGACCGTCTCGAAGATCGGAACGGCGGCGTCGAAGTCCTCCTGCGATCCGCCGACCATGATGGACAGGACCGCGTCGACCGCGCCCCTCTCTCCACCGGAGACCGGGGCGTCCAGCACGCGCAGGCCCTTGGCCGCGCCCTCGCGGGCGACCCTCCGCGAGGTCTGCGGGGTGATCGAGGAGAAGTCGATCAAGAGCGCGCCCGGCCCGGCGTTGTCGAGCACGCCGTTCTCGCCGAGCACGACGGCCTCGACCTGCGGGTCGGCCGGGAGCATCGTGGCGATGATCTCGGCGCCCCCGACGGCCTCGGCGACGCTGCCCGCGACGTTGCCGGCGGCGGCCCGGAGCCTGGCGAGGGAGTCCTCGCTGAGATCGAAGCCGGTGACGTCGTGCCCCGCCCTGACAAGGTGCCCGGCCATGGGTGACCCCATGATGCCGAGCCCGATGAAACCGATCTTGCTCATGTGCTCTCCTCGTGCAGCGGTCGGTGGGTGCGTTGGCGGTCGTCGCCGTGCCCGGCGGCCCGCTCAGTCACGGGTGAACTCCCTGCTCCAGCCGAAGTCCGGCTCGGCGTCCTTGTACTCCAGGCCGACCCAGCCCTCGTAGCCGTGCCGCTCCAGGACGGACAGGAGCGCGCCGAAGTCGAGGCCGCCCGTGCCGGGGCGGCCGCGGCCGGGGACGTCGGCGATCTGTACGTGGCCGATCCGGGCCGCGTGCCCGGCGATCACCGCCTCCAGGTCCTCGCCCATCCGGGCCAGGTGGTACAGATCGCAGAGGAACATCACGTTCGGTTCACCGGCCCGCCCGGCGGCCTCGACGGCGGCCTCGGCCGACACCAGCGGGTAGGACGGCGACTCGTAGCCGTTGAGCGCCTCCACCAGCACCACCGCGCCGATCCCGGCGGCGGCCCTCGCGGCGATCGCGAGGTTCTCGGCGGCCAGCTCGTCCTGCTCAGCCGGGTCCAGACCGGCCACGCGGTTGCCGTACAGCGCGTTGAGGGCCGTGCAGCCGAGCCGACCGGCGATGCCGATCGCGACGTCGACGTTGTCGCGGAAGCGCGCGCTGTCGGCGGGACGGGAGACGAGGCCGCGGCCTCCGGACGCGATGTCGTCGGCGAAGTTGAGGCCGACGAGCTGGACGCCCGCGTCCTGGACCGCGCCGACGAAGGCGTCCACGTCCTTGTCCGCCGGTACGGCCTCCGCGAACGGCCACCAGAACTCGATCCCGTCGAACCCGGCCGCCCTCACCGCGGCCGGCCGCTCGAGCAACGGCAGGCCGGTGAAGAGGATCGAGGCGTTGACGTCGAATCGCGTCATGCCTTCTTCTCCCTGCACGCCTTCCAGCTGCCGAACGCGGTGATGTCGTACAGCTCGGCGTATGAGGTGGGGGGACGGCGCAGGAGCATCGCGAACGAGGAGGTGCCGTCCGCCAGCTCGATCACGCCCAGCTCCAGCTCGGGAGGTTCGGCGGGCATCAGCCGGTCCCGCAGGACGTCCATCGGGACGTCGTAGAGCTCGCCCTCGATGGTGGCGCCGCCGTGCGACACCGGCGCCAGGCCGGGGCAGCGGTCGGCCACCGAGTAGAAGCGGTACTTGGGCGCGGTGACGGTCTCGGCCACCAGCGGGGCGTCGTCGAGCAGATGGTGCAGCGGGCCGCCCCGCATGGCGCCGCCGTTGAGGAAGATCAGGGCCATGGCAGGCTCCTCCCAAGGTCAGAGTCGATCCGGTCGGGTGGGCCCGTGGATCCGCCGTGCGGGCGGCGCGGTACCTCCTGTGCTCCCGGGGCGCGGTGCGCGGCATCGGGAGGATGGGGCGTGACCCAGTACACAATCCGGCCGCCCGCCCGGTCCAGCGGCAGGAAGTCCGAAGCCGCCGGCGGGTCCACCGGGTCGGGTCTGTGCGTTGCTACGAGTGGGCCGGAAGCCGGATCGGCCCGGCGCGGCCGGCGGGGTGGATGGGGCCGGCGGTCCCGGCGAGGGGCAGGCCGCTGCCGCCGCGGCGCAGCGCGACGAACTCGCCGGCGATGGACAACGCGGTCTCCTCGGGTGTGCGGGCGCCCAGGTCGAGGCCGATGGGCGAGCACAGGCGAGACAGCTCCGTCTCGCGCAGCCCGGCCTCGCGCAGGCGGGCGATCCGGTCCTGCTGCGTACGGCGCGAGCCCATGGCGCCCACGTAGGCCACCGGGAGCCGGAGCGCGACCTCCAGCAGCGGCACGTCGAACTTGGCGTCGTGGGTGAGCACGCAGACCACGGTCCGACGGTCCACCCGGGTCCGGGCGAGATAGCGGTGCGGCCAGTCGACCACGACCTCGTGGGCGTCGGGGAAGCGGCGCGAGGTGACGAAGGCGGGCCGGGCGTCGCAGACGGTGACGTGGTGGCCGAGGAAGCGGCCGATCCGGGTCAGCGCCGCGGCGAAGTCGACGGCCCCGAAGACGAGCAGGCGGGGCGGGGGTGTGTGGGCCTCGACGAAGACGACGGCCTCCTCCTCGCCGCAGCCGAGCGTGCGGAGGCCGGTGAGCCCGGCGTCGAGCATGGCGCGGGCCTCGGCGACGACGACCTCGGCCAGGGAGTCCGTCACGCCGTGACCGCCCAGGACGCGGTCCTCGAAGACGGCGAAGACGCCGGTGCCGCCGTCGACGAGGCGGGCGACCGCGACGGGCTCGCCCCGCCGTACGGCCTCCAGGGCGGCGGCGAGCACGGCCGGGCGGGTGACGTCGCCGGTGCCGGAGGAGGCGGGAAGGATGGGCTGGACGAAGACCTCGATGGTCCCTCCGCAGCTCAGGCCCACCGCGAAGGCGTCGGCGTCGGAGTGGCCGAAGGTGTGCCGGACCGGCCTGCCGGTACGGACGACCTCCTGGCAGAGCTCGTGGACCGCGCCCTCCACGCAGCCTCCGGACACGCTGCCGACGGCCTCGCCCCCGGCGTCCACGGCCAGGGCGGCCCCCGGTCCTCGGGGGGGCGCTGCCGCTGACCCCGACCACGGAGGCGACGGCGAACGGACGCCCCTCCTCGATCCAGCCGAGCAGGTCGTCGGCGAGTTCACGCATCGGAGAAGACTCCATTCTCTGCCGGGGACGGGCCGCCCGCCGTACGGCGGCGCCGGAGCCGCCGTCCCGTGTCCCGCCGCTCCGGCGCCTCAGGGAGGAGGCTGCCGGCGAGGGCGGCGGGACGCGGCCCGGGCGGGCGATGTCAGCTGAAGAGCTGCTCGATCACGCCGATGCCGAAGTAGCCGACGAACACCAGGCTGATCACCCAGAGCAGCCAGTGAATCCGGTCGAACCGGCCGCGGGCGGTCTTGATCAGGACGTAGGCGATGACGCCGGCGCCGACCCCGTTGGTGATGGAGTAGGTGAACGGCATCAAGGCGATGGTGAGGAACGCCGGGATCGCCAGGTCCATGTCCTCCCAGGAGATCTTGCGCACGGCGGTCATCATCAGCGCCCCGACCAGCACCAGAGCGGGTGAGGCCGCCTGCGCGGGCACCACGGCGGCGAGCGGGGTGAGGAACATGGCGGCGCCGAACAGCAGCCCGGTCACCACCGCGGCGAGACCGGTGCGTGCGCCCTCCCCGACTCCGGCGGCCGACTCGACCACCACCGTGTTGGCGGAGGCACCGGTGCCGCCGCCGACGATGGCGCCGATGCCGTCGATGGTGAGGATCCTGCCGAGGTTGTGGATCCTGCCGTCCTTGGCGAGACCGGCCTCCTCGCCGACGCCGAGGATGGTCCCCATCGCGTCGAAGAAGCCGGAGAGCACCAGGGTGAACAGTACGACCGTCGCGGTGAGCACTCCGGCCGCGCCGAAGCCGCCGAACAGGTCCACCTGGAACAGCAGGCTGAAGTCGGGCGCCGCCATGATCTGGCCGGGCATCTTCGGGACGATCAGATCCCACGCCTTGGGGTCGATCACCGCGACCGCGTTGATCACGATGGCGAGCACGGTGGTCACGATGATGCTGAGCAGGATCGCGCCGGGTATCCCCCACGAGAAGAGCGCGAACATCAGCAGCAGGCCGGCGCAGAACACCGCGACGGGCCAGCCACCGAGGTGGCCCGTCGCGCCCATGGACAGCGGCGTGGCCCCGTCGGGGCTGACGAACCCGGCCTTCACCAGGCCGATCAGCGCGATGAACATGCCGATGCCGACGCCGATGGCGTGCTTGAGCGGGGTGGGGATGGCGTCCATGATGAGCTGCCGGACGCCGGTGAGCGCGAAGATCACGATCACCACGCCCTCCAGCACGACCAGGCCCATGGCCTGGTCCCATCTCATGTAGGGGGCGGCCTGGAAGGCCACCACGGGCGCCACGGCGAGCCCCGAGGCGAGGGCGAAGGGCGCGTTGCCCACCACGCCCATCAGGATCGTGGTGAGCGCCGCGGACAGCGCGACCGCCGTGGTGAGCTGCGGGATGGTCAGCGACGTGCCGGTCACGTCCTTGGCGTCGCTGAGGATGATGGGAATGAGCAGAACGATGTAGGCAACGGCCACGAATGTGGTGATGCCGCCACGAACCTCCCTGGCGACCGTCGTTCCCCGGCCGGTGAGGTCGAAGAAGCGGTCGATCCAGGTCCGGGAGGCCTCGGGGGTCTCGCCGGAGGGCCTGGTCTGCAGCTGGGACATGGTCGGGCCCTCCCAAGGGCGTAGTCGACCCGCGGAGGGACCCCGATGGCCGAATCCGGGTCTTCCGCGCGGTTCGAGGGGGGTGCGGTCGCGGGGGCCGTCGCAGCCGCCCGCGTGGGGTCACAGACGCACGACAGTCCGCCTGACCATGGAGAAGCCATGCGTTCTCAGGTGGGGGTCACCCTGCTGGTCGACGGTCTGCGGTGAGGTGCTCCGGACGGACCGGCACTCGGGTGAGTGCCAGCCCCGTGGCGTCGCGGATGGCCGCGACGATCGCGGGGGTCGAGGAGAGCGTGGGTGGCTCTCCGGCTCCGCGCAGCCCGTACGGGGCGCGCGGGTCGGCGTTCTCGAGGATCTCCAGGCGCATCGGCGGCATGTCGAGGATGGTGGGGATCAGGTAGTCGGTGAATGACGGGTTGCGCACTTTCCCGCCGGACACCACGATCTCCTCCATCATCGCGAGGCCGAGGCCCTGCGCGCTGCCGCCGTGGATCTGGCCTTCCAGTGAGAGGCGGTTGAGGATCTTTCCGACGTCCTGGACGGCGGCGAGCTCCACGACCTTCACCAGGCCCAGCTCGACGTCGACGTCCACCACGGCCCGGTGGACGCACATCGCGAGCTGGGTGTGCGAGTCGCCTTCTCCGGTCACGGCGTCCATGCCCGTGGTCGGCCGATGGTGGTACTCGCGGGTCTCCTCGACGACGGCGTCGCCGAGGACGTTCTCGATGGTCGCGAGCACGCCCTCGATGTCGGAGACGACCTTGCCGCCGACCAGCGACAGCTCGTCGCGGGGACGGCCGGACCGGGCGGCGGCCAGGGTGAGCACACCCTCGCGTACGGCCCGGCAGGCCGTCATCACCGCGCCGCCGGTCATGTACGACTGGCGCGAGGCGGAGCTTGAGCCGGCGTCGCCGACCTGGTTGTCGGCCGGTTGGATGACAACCCGCTCGACGCCCAGCTCG
Source organism: Streptosporangium brasiliense (assembly GCF_030811595.1). Classification (NCBI taxonomy): domain Bacteria; kingdom Bacillati; phylum Actinomycetota; class Actinomycetes; order Streptosporangiales; family Streptosporangiaceae; genus Streptosporangium; species Streptosporangium brasiliense. The sequence continues at coordinate 6,273,849 of NZ_JAUSRB010000002.1, read as the reverse complement.
GTACGGGCGATCTGCGCCTGCAGCGTCACCAGCCCCTGGCCGACCTCGGCGGCGGCGGTGTGCACCGACGCGGTGGCCCGGCCGCCGATGACCTCCAGGCGGACCCGGGCGGTGGAGTAGTCGTCGTAGCCTTCGGAGAAGCAGATGTTCTTCAGCCCCACCCCGTATCCGACGCCGCGCCGTACGCCCTCGCCGTGGGTGGTCTGCGAGGCGCCACCGGGCAGGTTACGGATGTCGCCGGTGTCCAGCGGGGCGGGCATCGGCAGCTCACGGGCCTGTTGGAGCATCTCGGCCATCGGCAGCGGAGCCCAGATCACCTGGCCGGTGGCCAGCCGGCTCCCCTCCGAGGCGGCATTGAGCTGCCGGACCGTGACCGGGTCGAGCCCGCAGGCGTCGGCCAGCTTGTCCATCATCGACTCGTAGGCGAAGCACGCCTGGACCGCGCCGAAGCCGCGCATCGCTCCGCAGGGCGGATTGTTGGTGTGGACACCGTAGGCGTCGATCTTGATGTTCGGGATGACGTACGGTCCCACACCGAGCGAGGCCGCGTTGCCGACCACGTTCATCGTCGCGGAGGTATAGGCGCCGCCGTCGAGGAGGATCTCCACATCGGCGTAGAGCAGCTTCCCGTCGCGGGTGGCGCCGTACTCGTAGCGCATCTCGGCCGGGTGGCGGTGCACGTGGCCGAAGAACGACTCGTACCGGTTGTAGACGATCTTGATGGGCCTGCCGGTACGCAGGGCGAGCATCGCGGCGTGGATCTGCATCGACAGGTCTTCACGGCCGCCGAAGGCGCCGCCGACGCCTGACAGCGTCATGCGGATCCTCTCCTCGGGCAGGCCGAGGCAGGGAGCGATCTGCTTGAGGTCGTTGTGCATCCACTGGGTGGCGACGTAGAGATCCACGCCGCCGCCCTCGGCCGGGACGGCGAGGCCGGACTCCGGGCCGAGGAAAGCCTGGTCCTGGATGCCGACCTGGTATTCGCCGCGGACCACCACCTCGGCCCGCGCCTTGGCCGCCGCCACGTCGCCGGCCCGGACGGGCTGGTGGCGGGCGAGGTTGCCGCGCGGCTGGACCTGCGGATACGCCGGGTCGAAGGCAGCGCGGCGGGCGTCGGTGAGCGGCTCCAGGACCTCGTACTCGATCCGGATCCTCTCCAGCGCCCGGCGTGCGGTCTCCGGATGGTCGGCCGCGACGAGCGCGATCGCCTCCCCCTGATGGCGCACCTCCTCGAAGGCGAGGACCGGCTGGTCCCAGGTGTGGTCCAGGCCGAAGTGCTTGCGGCCCGGAACGTCCTCGTGGGTGAGGACGGCCGCCACGCCCGGGTGGGCGAGGGCCGCGGAGGTGTCGATGGACAGGATCTTCGCGCGGGGGTGCGGGCTGCGCAGCGTGGCCCCCCACAGCATCCCGTCGATCCACAGGTCGGAGGAGTAGGCGAACTCGCCCCTGACCTTCAGCGTCCCGTCGGGGCGGGGCGGGCTGTCGCCCACTCCCCCGCCGCCCGGGACCGTGATGTCGCGCGGCGCGCGCACCGGTATGGCGCTCATGTGTGGATCTCCTTGTGGGCGACAGAGGACCTGCTGTTGCGCGAGTCGTACGGGGCGGTGGGCCCGGCTTCCCGCGCGGCCGGCCCCCCCGGCGGGGACTCCGCCGGGGCACTACCGTTTCGCCATGGGAGCAGTACACACATCGACCCCGCGCACGGTCCAGCAGCAGGAAACCCGAAGTGGAATACGGCTCTGCCCTGGATTTTCGTGTCATGCTCCAAAACTTCCCGGCGTCCTCCCAGCATTTTGGGCGTTCCGGGGATTATCCGGGTGTCGATCGCTCGACTAACCTCACCGCCAAAGGACGGGAGACGCGCGATGCGACTGAACACGCTCCTGGAGATGACCGAGCTGCAGCTGTCACTGGTAACGGGCCGCGACGAGCTCGACCGGATGATCCGCTGGGTCATCACCACCGACCTGCTCGACCCCGGCCGCTATCTGAACGGCGGTGAGCTGGTGCTCACCGGGCTGATCTGGCGGCAGCGCCCCGAGGACAGCGACCGGTTCGTCCGGGGCCTGGCCGATGCCAGGGTGTCCGCACTGGGCGCGGGCGATCCGCAGCGCGGCGAACTCCCCGCCGACCTCGTCGAGGCCTGCCTCAGGCACCGGATGCCGCTGTTCCACGTGCCGGAGACGTTGTCGTTCGCCGAGGTCACCGAGCACATCGTGCGCCGCCTGTCCACGGGCAGGGCCTCCGACATGACCGCCGTCCTGGACCGCCACCGCCGGCTCGTCTCGGGTGTCACCGCAGGCGCGGGCCTGGACCCGGTGCTCCACATGCTCGGCCACGACCTGGGCATGCCCTGCTGGGTGCTCACTCCGGTCGGGCGGGTGGTGGCGGGCTCGCGCCCGCTGTCCCAGAGCACCGCCCGGTCGCTGGCACGCGGCTTCCTGACCGCCAGGCGGACGCCGTACACGTTGCGCGGCGCGGAGCGGTATTCGGTCCTCCCGGTGGACGAGCAGACGACTCCCAGGGTCGCCGACTGGTTCCTGGCCTTCGAAGGCGCCTTCGGGGATTGGTCGGAGGAGCGGCGGGCGCTGGCTGGAGAGCTGGCCGCGGTGGTCGCGCTGGAGCGGGCACGCCTGGACGACCGCCTGAGCCCGGAGGGCCGTATCGCCCAGGAGTTGATCCAGTCCGTCGTCTCCGACGGCAGGCTCAGCGATCTCCTGCCCCGGCTCCAGGTCACCGGCCTGGTGCCCGAGCGCGGCTTCGTGGCCGTGGCCGCCGGCTCGCACGGCGGGCTGCGCCCCGGCGAGCTGCGGGTCGTGGTCAAGGAGATCCTCAACCGGGCGTGTGCGTCACCGGCGGTAGGCGTGGTCGGGGAGGAGGTCATCGCGCTCATCCCGGCTCCGGAGTCCGACATCACCGCCGAGGTCCGCGAGGCCGTGCACGCGCTGGCCCCTGGGCTCGGTGCGAGCCGCCTCGCCGTCGGGGTCAGCGGGATCGCGCCGCTGGAGGGGCTGCGCGGCGCGATCGAGGAGGCCCGCCACGCCCGGCGGATGGCCGAGGGCCAGGCCGAGCGCGGCGCCGTCGTGGGCCACGACGAGCTGGCCACCCACGTGCTGCTGCTCGCCTCGGTCCCCGACGACGTACGGCACATGTTCCGGGTCCGGTTACTGGACCCGCTGCGCGACTACGACCAGGTGCACCGGGCCGACCTGGTCCGCACACTGGAGGCGTTCCTGCTGGTGTCGGGGTCGTGGACGAAGTGCGCGGAGATTCTGCACGTCCACGTCAACACGCTGCGTTACCGGATTCAGCGGATCCAGGACCTGACCGGTCGCAACCTGTCCCGTCTGGAGGATCGGGTGGACTTCTTCCTGGCGCTGCGACTGGGGTGAGACGCTCGCACGGACGTAGGGCCTGCCTGGCTCCGCGGCGGAGTGGCTGACCAGATCGTTCCGCAGGCTGACCGGTTCACGCCTTCAGCCCCCGCCCGCGCCGCTCCATCCTTGAGGGGTGAACAACGCACTCGTCGTCATCGACGTCCAGGAGTCCTTCCGGCGGCTGCCGGACTGGGAGTTCGTGTCGCAGCCGGACATCGTCGGTCAGGTCAACCGTCTGGTCACCGCGGCCCGCGCCCAGGGCCACCTGGTGGTGTGGGTGCTCGGCTCGCGGCCGGGGTCCGGCACCGTGTTCGATCCGGCACGGGGGCACGTCCGCCTGATGGACGGCCTTGAGCCTCACCCGGGCGACCCGCTCATCACCAAGACCGCGCACAACGCCTTCACCACCACGAACCTGCACCAGACCCTGACCAGTCACGGCGTCCGGCGGTTGACGGTGTGCGGCATCCGTACCGAGCAGTGCTGCGAGACCACCACCCGGGTCGCCTCCGACCTCGGCTTCGACGTCGTCTTCGCCACCGACGCCACCGCGACCACCCCCATCCCGCACCGCGACGCGCCCCAGGATCTGCCGTTCTCGCGGCTGGTGAGCGACCCGCGGACGCTGGGCGTCGCCGATGTCATCGCGCGCACCGAATACGCGCTCGCGGGCCGGTTCGCCGCCATCCGAACCGTGGACGAGCTGACCGGGGCGTAGGCTCGGTGACCATGTCCCGGGTCGTCTTCCTGCTCATCCCGCGAGTGCACCTGCTCGACGTGGCCGGGCCGGCCCAGGTCTTCTCCACGGCGGCCGACCTCGGCCACGAGTACGCCCTGTCGTACGTGGCCGAGGACACGCACGTCGCCACCGTGCAAGGACTGCCCCTGCACGCCGAGCGTGTATGGCCCCGTCTGGGACCGGACGATCTCGTCATCGTGCCGGGCTGGCGCGGCCCGACGCGCATGGCCACGGCTGACACCTTGCGCCGGCTACGCGAGCACCACGCAGCCGGCGGCACCGTGGCGGGCATCTGCGCGGGCGCCGACGCGCTCGGCCGGGCCGGCCTGCTCGACGGCCGCCGCTGCACCACCCACCACACGGCCCAGGACCAGCTTGCCCGCCTCTATCCGAAGGCCGAGGTCGTGCGCGACGCGCTCTACGTCGAGGACCGGCGGGTGGTGACCTCGGCGGGCGTGGCCAGCGGCGTCGACGTGGCGCTCCACCTGCTGAGCACCAGGCGCGGGCCGTACGCCGCCAGCCGGGTGGCCCGCGCCATGGTGGTGTACGCCCCCCGTCAAGGAGCCTCGCCGCAGATCAGCGCGATGCTCCGGCACCGCGGTCACAACGACGAGACCGTGCACCACATTCAGGACCTGATCGACGCGCGTTTCACCCAGCGGCTCACGCTCTCGACGCTCGCCGACGCCAGTGGATGCAGCGAACGGACTGTCACCCGGCTCTTCCGGCACGCGACCGGCCTCACGCCTCTGGCCTACCAGACCGCATTGCGGCTGGAACGGGCCGAACACCTCCTCGGGCAGGGCGCGACGGCTGAGACAGCCGCCCGCGAGGCCGGCTTCGGCGACCCACGGATGCTGCGTCGCCTACGCGCCCGGACATAGGCCGGCAGAGGTTCCGCACCCACGTCCACCCGCCTCGTTCCCGAGAACAGCTCGCACGCCGCGGCCGGCCGGGGCGGTGCGAGATCCGTCCGCGCTCAGGACGGGCGCGGGGCGCGGCGGTCCTTGCGCCGGGCGAGCTCTTCCTCGTCCACCAGGGTGAGCATCGGCCTGCCGGGCTCGCACAGCATGGTGACGATGAACCGCAGTGGGATGTCGTCGCGGTTGTTGCCGTCCTGGTAGTGGATGACGTCGCCGCCCGGCTCCCAGAACGCCTCCCCGGCGGGTACGACCCGCTCCGGTTCGCCTTCCACCTCCAGCAGCATCTCGCCTTCCAGCACGTAGCCGAACGCCGGCCCCGAGTGCCGGTGCGGCGGCGTGCCGGGGTCGCCGGGCGGGAACTCGACGACCACGGTCATGACGTGCGCGCCCTGCGGGATGAACGGCGGCTCGGCCTCTTGCAGCATGGTCAGCGCCGTCTGCCACGCGGTCGATCTCGGCTTGGGCCCGGCGGGTCCCGGGTCGCTGTCGGACATGGAAGTCACCTTTCGTGTCTGTGGAGGCTTCGGGCCGGGCGCGCTACTCGCCGGCCGCGTTCCGGGCCGACCAGTCGCGGTAGCGGATCCGGCCGAGGGTGGCGCCGTCATCCGGCACCAGCGACCGCTCGAGCAGCTCGGCCCCGAAGTAGCGCGCGTGCGGGTCGGTGACCACCTCGCGCGGATCGCCCCAGGAGGCCAGCGCGTCGCGGAAGAACTCGTCCATCCGGGACCGCTCGGGCCCGGCCACCTCGACCCTGCCGTGCAACGGCCTCCCCATCGCGACCCTGGCGACCGCCTGCGCGACATCGTCGCCCGCGATGGGCTGGAAGAGCACAGGCGCCATCCGCACCTTGTCGCCGTCCGTGGCCTCGTCGGCGATCCTCCGGACGAACTCGAAGAACTGGGTGGCGTGCACGAGCGAGAACGGGATCGACGACTTCTCGATCAGCTGCTCCTGGGCGGTCTTCGCCCGGAAGTAGGCGTTCCCGGGCGGCCGCTCCGTTCCCACGACCGACAGCGCGACGTGGTGGCCGACGCCCGCCGCGGCCTCCGCGGCGAGCAGGTTGCGGGTGGAGGTCTCGAAGAACTCCAGCACCGCCTTCTCCTCGAACGACGGCGAGTTCGACACGTCGATCACCACCTGCGCACCTGCCAGCACCTCGGCCAGCCCTTCGCCGGTGAGGGTGTTGACGCCGGTGTTCGGTGACGCGGCCACCGCCTCGTGACCGTGCTCGCCCAGCTCCGTCACGACCTTCGACCCGATCAGGCCGGTTCCGCCGATTACCACGATCTTCATGGCAAACCTCTCTGTCCGCCGGGGCGTCTGCTGCCAACCGGTATCAGCTAAGACCGGGCAGCCTCCTGTCTTGTGACAGCCGCCACGAGATTCTTTGCGGGCCGCGGACGACGCCATCGACAACGATCGAGATTTCCGCGAGGAGGAGCAGCGCGCGGGCTGTCATCCGCCGCTGGGTTATCCTTGCCGCTCAAGGGAGCAGACGGCAGGTGGCAGTCCAGGGTGGGGGCCGGAGAACGGCCCTGCCGACGGAGCGCGGGACACCGGCCCGGCAGGGGGCGATGGCGGTGGCGGATGCCGGATCAGGCGGTCCGGAGGATCTCGAGCAGGCCGCCGCGGTGTTCGCCGGTGCGCGGCCGCGCCTGTTCGGGATCGCGTACCGGATGCTGGGCAGCGCGGCCGAGGCCGAGGATCTGGTGCAGGAGGTCTGGCTGCGCTGGCAGGGCTACGACCGCGCCACGGTGGACAGCCCGGCCGCGTTCCTGGCGACGGCGACCACGCGGCTGGCCATCAACGCCGCCCGGTCCGCGCGCGTCCGCCGCGAGACCTACATCGGCCCGTGGCTTCCCGAACCCGTCGACACCGACGCGGATCCCTATCTCGGCGCCGAGCGGAGCGAGGCTCTGGAGTTCGCGGTGCTGATGCTCCTGGAGCGGCTCTCGCCCACCGAACGGGCGGCGTACGTACTGCGGGAGGCGTTCGACTACCCCTACCGGCAGATCGCCGACATCATCCAGCTCAACGAGCCGGCCGTACGCCAGCTGGTCAGCAGGGCCCGCAAGCGCGTGCTCGTCGAGCGTCGCACGCCCGTGACCGGGGCCGAGCAACGCAGACTGCTGACCGCCTTCGTCACCGCCGCCCGCTCCGGCGACCTGACCGCGCTGGAACAGCTCTTCGCCGCGGACGTGACCAGCTACTCAGACGGAGGAGGCAGCGTGCGCGCCTCTCGTTTCCCCGTGGTGGGCGCGTCGCGGGTCGCGAAGTACGTCAAGGCGTTCGCGGGCCACTTCTGGACCGGGGTCGACGTGGCCTGGGCGGCCACGAACGGTCAGACCTCAGCCCTGCTCAGCCGCGACGGACAGGTCTTCACGGTCCTCACGGTCAACGCCTCGGCGCAGGGCATCGACCAGGTGTTGTGGATGATGAACCCGGCCAAGATCACCGCGATGTCCGTCGAGCTCCGGGGCTGACGTTCGGCCTGGTAGGGCTCGGTCGGCTTCAGGACTCGCCGGGGCCGGAGGCCGGCGGGCGATGACGGCGTGCTCCGGCGCGGCCCCCGACGGCTGCGGTCCACATCGTGAGAGCGACCAGCAGGACGCAGACGGCTGCGATCGCCGCGACCACGGCGGCCACGCCGATCCAGGGCGCCGCGAGCGGCAGCGACAGGATGACGGTGACGCAGCCCAGGACCGCGGTGGGAAAGATGACGGGCTCCACGGCGGCAAGCGCGTGTACCGCCCACAGCAGGGCGAGATACAGGGCGACCGGGACGGCGACGGCGTAGCCGAGTGCCGGCGGTGACGCCGCGACGGCGTGCCCGCTCTGCTCCACCGCCACTTCGAGTCCGGCGCCGAGGGCCGCCAGCGCCGCGAAGATGCCGTAGTGGCCGTATCCCCACAGGTAGGACCGGTGACGGCGGTCACTGAGGCCTTCCCCCGCCGGTACGAGGAAGTACAGCCACCAGACAGCGAACAGCAGGACGAGGCCGCAGACGGCGATGACGACGGACGGGCCACTGATCCGGCCCGCTTCGATCGCCCCTCCGACTCCCCTGCTCGCGGCCAGGACACTCTCACCGAGCAGAATGATCGTGAACAGGCCGTAGCGTTCGGCGATGTGGTGCGGGTGCCAGTTGGTGGCCCTGACCCGTTCCGCCCACCGTGGCACCGCGAGTTCCAGGACGACCAGGCAGGCGAACAGCGGCAGCAGGGAGGCCGGGGGCAGGACACCCGCCTCCGCCAGGAAGAGGCGGAGCACCCAGCCCGCCTGCACGAGGGTGATGCCGGCGGCGTAGCGCAGCGCGGTGCGGCGGCCCGCCGGATCCTCGAGACCGGCCCGCAGCCATTGGGCGACGAGGCCGATCCTCATGATGAGGTAGCCCAGCGTGACGACACCGTAATCGCCGTGACCGGCCGCGGCCGGCACACCGGCGGCAAGGACCAGCACGCCGGCCATCTGCACCATGGTCAGCAGCCGGTAGGCGACATCGTCGGTGTCGTAGGACGAGGCGAACCAGGTGAAGTTCATCCACGCCCACCAGATCGCGAAGAACACCTGCAGGAACGGGACCAGTCCGGCGAGCCCATGACCGTCGGCGATGTCGTGCGCGAGCCGGGCGGTGACGGCCGCGACCGCGACCACGAAGGTGAGGTCGAACAGGAGCTCCAGCTGGCTCGACACGCGGTGCGGCTCGTCGATGGGACGAGCTCTCATTCGGACGCGGATCCGGATGGTCCTGTCAGCTGGTGGCAAGGTCTCGCTCCTGTCGCTCCGTGAACTCGTCCTGCCGGAAACACAGGGCAGCACCCCGATCTGTGACGACGCGGCACCGGGTACGCGACACAGGCGCTTCTCGCAGGGCCGTCACCGGCCGCCCAGGCTATCCTGTCCCGACCGGTGGCCGAATGAAGGTGTGGCCACTCGGGGGTGTCCGACGGCCGGTACAGCCGGTCCACGAGGTCGCCGGGTACAACGCGGCGGCCCGCCGGGCCACCACGTTCCCCGGTTCCCGCCTCTTCGCCGAGGACGGCCGTCGCCCGTCAACGTCGTACGCCGTGGACACCTGGCCTCGGGTTCAGCGGAACGACTTGGCGTTCTCGCGCGCCCACTCGGCGAAGGACCGGGCCGGACGCCCGGTGACCTCCTCGACGGTCGGCACCACGGTGTAGCCGACCTCCGGGGTGTTGCCGAGCGCGTCGATCAGGAACTCGATCGTCTCCTGACCCATGCCGAACCCGGCCCACATCTCACGGGCCTGCGCCTCGGTCAGCTCCTCGAAGGCGATCTCCTTGCCGATCGCCGCGCCGAGCTGCTCGATCTTCTCGGTGGTGCGCAGCGCCTCGGGGCCGGTCAGCGTGTAGGTGCGCCCGTCGTGTCCCCCCTCGACGAGCACCTTGGCGGCCACGGCCGCGATGTCGCGCTCGTGGACCATCGCGCTGAGCCGCCCGCCGAACGGCTCGCGGACGGCGCCCTGGTGGCGCACGCCGTCGGCCCACCACTTGAGCGTGTTGGACATGAACTCCACCGGGTTGAGCAGCGTCCACTCCAGCGTGCTCGAGGCCAGCGCGCTCTCCAGCGGACCGTCCACCCGCCCGCCGAGCACGGTGACCCGCTTGACGCCCGACTCGGCGAGCAGCTCCACGATCTGCTCGCCGTACTGCAGGGGCGCGTAGTCGTCACCGGCGAAGTTGATCAGGTGGACGCCGACGACGCCGTCGAACGCCCGGCCCAGGGTGCCGGGGTCGCCCAGGTCGCCGCCGACCACCTCGACGCCCGCCGGCAGGTCGGCCTTGGCCGGGTTCCGGGTGAGCGCACGCACCCGCTGACCGGCTTCCAGCAGCTCGGCGACGACGAGGCGGCCGACGGTCCCGGTGGCTCCGGTGACGAGAAAAGTCATGGTGATGCACTCCAGTTGTGCGCGGAACGGGTTGGTGTTCGCTGTACCCAAGACATTAGAGGCCAAGTAGGACAGTTCCAGTCCTATATCCTGCTCTGCGCGTCATCCGATGCCCCAGCAGGCAACAGAACCTGGTGGACCAGCCGGGTGAGCCCGCCGTACCACGCCTGGTCCAGGGCGGGTGGGACCATCTGGTGCCGCGGCGGTCACCGGCGCCGTCCGGGTGGCGGGGCGGCACTGGCTCGCGCCCGGCGCCACCGAACCCTTCGCCGCCGTCCTGCGCCGCGCCCTGTCCTGCGTCGTCCCCGCCGCGCCACCCGGAGGCCCGCAGGGCCAGTGACGTCGGCATGGGCCCGGCCGCGGGCCCGTGCGGGAGAATATCCGCCCTCAACGGGCGGATAGGGTAGATATGCGGCGTTTGTGGTGCTTCGCCGACGTTGATCGTGAGGGGGACGGGTGGCGGAGTCGTTCGGCGGGTTGCTGCGGAGCTTGCGACACGCCGCCAAACTGACGATCGAGGAGCTCTCCCACGCGTCGGGCGTCAGCGTACGGGCCATCGGCGACATGGAGCGCGGGGCCAGCCGCGGCCCGCAACGGCGCACCGTGGAGGCGCTGGCCGAAGGGCTGGGGCTCGACGACGCGCGGCGGGCGGCGCTGTCGGAGGCGGCACGGGCGGGACGACCGCGCCAGGAGGCCCCCGCGCCGGGCGCGTGCGAGCTGCCCCGCGGAGTGGGCGACTTCACCGGACGGGCACGGGAGCTGCGCGCGCTGCGCGAACTGGCGGCCCGCACGGGGGACGAGCGGGCCGCCGTCGTGGCCGCCGTCTCCGGCGCCGCCGGCATCGGCAAGACGGCGCTGGCCGTGCGGGCCGCCGGGCAGCTGGCCGACCTGTTCCCCGACGGCCGCTTCTACCTGGACCTGCGCGGCATGGATCCGGTCCCGCTGGACCCGGGGACGGCGCTGTCCCGGCTGCTCAAGGCCCTGGGAGTGGCCGAGCGGCGCATCCCCGCCGACGAGGAGGACCGCGCGGGCCACTACCGGGCCCTGCTGCGCGACCGGCGATGCCTGATCATCCTGGACAACGCGGCGCACGAAGGCCAGGTGCGTCCGCTGCTGCCCTCAGACGGTCCGGTGATGACAGTGGTCACCAGCCGCCGGCCGCTGGCCGGGCTGGAAGGCGTGCACCAGGTCCCGCTGGCGCACCTGGCCACCGGGGAGGCGGCCGCGCTGCTGCGCGCGATCGTGGGCGCGGAGCGTGCCGGGGCCGATCCGGACGGGGTGGCGCAGGTGGCGAGCCTGTGCGGAAACCTGCCGCTGGCGCTGCGCATCGCCGGGAACCGGTTGCAGAGCAGGCCCGGCTGGACGGTCGGGCAGCTGGCCGCGCGCCTCGGCGACGAGGGACGGCGGGTGGAGTCCCTGGCCGCGGGAGACCTGTCCGTGGCCGCCGCCTTCGCGCTGTCGTACCGGCAGCTCTCCCTGCCGGCCCGGCAGAGCTTCCGGCGCCTGGCGCTGGCCGCGGCGCCGGACTTCGGGGTGCCGATGACGGCGGTCCTGGCCGAGCTCGACCCGGCCGAGGCCGAGGACGCGCTGGAGGAGCTGGTCGACCTCGGTCTGCTGCAGTCGCCGTACCCGGGCCGCTACCGCTTCCACGACCTGGTGCGGCTGTTCGCCCGCGCCCGGCTGTCGGATGAGGAGCCCATCGTGGCCCAGCGGCAGGCGCGGCGGCGCATGGACGACTGGCTGCTGAAGGTCGCCACGGTCGCCGGACGCTGGTTCGAGCCGGACTACGGTGCCCCGCCGCCGGACTGGAGCTCCCCCGTCGAGCTGAACAGCTCGCAGCAGGCGCACGAGTGGCTCCAGTCGGAGGGCGAGGCGTGGCTGGCGGCGTTGCGGCAGGCGGCCCGCGTCGGCGAGCACGCGCGCGTCGTCGAGGTGGCCGAGGCCATGCACTGGTTCTCGGACCTGTGGATGCACTGGGGGCACTGGCCCGAGGTGTTCGAGCTGTCCGCCAGGTCCGCCCGCGCCATGGGCGAGCGCGGGCAGGAGGCGACGCATCTCAACTACCTGTCCTGGGCGCAGACCTACTGCCAGGCCCGCTACGACGAGGCGGAGGCGACCGCCCTGCGCGCGCTGGAGCTGGCCCGCGACATCGGCGACGTGCGCCAGCAGGGCTGGGCGCTGACCTACGCCACCTGGGCGCTGTGGGGCCGTGACGACCAGCCGAGCGGGGAGACCGCGCTGAGCTACACGCGGCAGGCGGCGGAGTGCTTCCAGGAGGCCGGGGACACCGAGGGCTACGCCCAGGCCATGGTCAGTGTGGGAAACAGCCTGCGCCGGCTCGGCCGGGTGGAGGAGTCCGTGCGGCACAACCTGGCCCTGGTGGAGCGGCTGCGCGATCCCGCCTTCGGCGGCTCGCCGGCCATCGTCAACCACGCCGTCGGCGCGGCGCTGGACCTGGTGGGTGAGGGCTACCTCGCCCTCGGACGCTGGCGGGAGGCCGCCGACCACTACCACCAGGCGTTGCGGGAGCTGCGCAGGCGCCCGATCACCCGGGCCGTGGCGCTCTCGCTGACCAACCTGGGCAAGGCGCTGGTCCAGCTGGCGGAGGTGGAGCAGGCGCGCGAGGCGTTCCGGGAGGCTGTGGAGCTGTATGAGGCCGCCGATGACACCGACCGGGCGGCCCAGGTGCTCAAGGAGCTCGACCAGGTCGCGCAGGCGGATCCTGTCACGGGTCCACGAAGCGCTGGATGAAGGTCAGGGCGGTGCCGCAGACTTCGCGCCAGCCGCTGTCGACGGTCAGCGAGTGCCCACGGCCGGGCATCTCGATGATCTCGGTCAGGTGGTGCGCGTTGCGGACCTGGTTCCGGTAGGAGGCGTGGACGACGGTCCAGGGGACGGTGGCGTCCATCTCGCCGGAGATGAGCAGCAGCGGGCCCCGATCCTCCGCGGTGCTGTCGACCTCCGGCCCGCTCCACGGGTCGAAGGCGGCGGCGGACGCCTGGAGCGGCGGCGCGCCCGGTGCGGGGACGGCGAACGTCTCGTACAACCACTCGGCCTCCTCCTCGCCGACGGCGTTGGCGAAGGAGTGACGGAACTGGTCGTAGGTGAGCGGGACGGCGCCGCGGCCGGCGGCTGGATCGGCCGACGCGCGGGCGGGGACGCGCGGTGGGGAGATCGGCAGCGGCAGCGCACCCCGGAAGGGGGCCGGGCCGATGGCCACGCCGGCGCAGGCCATGCCGCGCCCGGCGAGGACCTGCGTGAGCAGGCCGCCGGTGGAGTGGCCGACGACGGCGGGCCTGCGCTCCAGCCCGCCGATCAGGTCCGCGAAGTGGTCGGCCACCTCGCCGGCCGTGGCCCCGGCCGGCGGCATGACGGGCCAGTCAGGAGTGATGGGAGCGAATCCCGCCTCGTCGAACACCCGGGCCCAGCGCTCCCAGCTCGTGGGCAGCAGCCACAGGCCGTGGATGAAGACGACCGGGACCCGGCCGGTGGCGTTGGCCTGGCGTATCCGGGCGAGGTCGAAGGTGGATGGCATGAATCCGTCCTGGAGTCGGGGGTCGGTCCGTACGAGGGCCGCCGGTCGTGGTGGCGGCCCCCCGTACGGCCCGGGGACCGTCTCAGCTCTCGGCGAGGGCGCGGCGGAGCGTGCCGACGGCCAGCCCGATCGCCGACTCGGCCGCGTAGGTCCCGCGCAGCGCGTCGAGCATGACGAAGTCGTGGATGATCCCCAGCTGGCGCACGGCCGTCACCGGCACCCCGGCCGCGCGGAGCTTGCCCGCGTACGCCTCGCCCTCGTCGCGCAGCACGTCCGCCTCGGCGGTGATGACCAGCGCCGGAGGCAGCCCGGCCAGCTCCTCGGTGGTGGCCCGCAGCGGGGAGGCGGTGATCTCCGCCCGCTGGGCCTCGTCGGTGGTGTACTGGTCCCAGAACCACTGCATGCCGTCCCGGCGCAGGAAGTAGCCCTCGGCGAACTGCTGGTAGGAGCCGGTGTCGAAGGACGCGTCGGTCACCGGGTAGAACAGCACCTGCTGCCGCAGCGGCACTCCCCCTCGCTCCTTGGCCATCAGCGTCAGCGCCGCGGCCATGTTGCCGCCGACGGAGTCGCCGGCCACCGCGATGCGCGTGGCGTCCAGGCCCCTGGACGCGCCCTCGGCGACGACCCACCGGGCCACCGTCCAGTTCTGCTCGATCGCCACCGGGTAGCGGTGCTCGGGCGACAGGTCGTACTCGGGGAAGACGACGGCGGCGCCGGCGCCCACCGCCAGCTCGCGCACCAGCCGGTCGTGGGTGTGGGCGTTGCCGAAGACCCAGCCGGCGCCGTGGATGTAAATGATCACGGGAAGGTCGCCCGTGCTGCCCGCCGGCCTGACGACGCGGGCCCTGACCGCACCGGTGGGGCCACCGGTGATCGTCACCCACTCCTCGTCCACGGCGGGCTTGTCGGTCGGGCCGGACTGGACGTCGTCCACGGCCTTGCGGCCCTCGTCCGGCGGGAGCTGGAAGAGGAACGGCGGCCGGGCCGTGGCCTCGGCGAAGGCTTGCGCGGCAGGTTCCAGGACAGGCTTGATCATGATCGCTCCAAATGGGGAAAGGCGGGGCTCCGGCACATGGGGGCTCCCGTTCACCACACATCCAAGCAAGCGGCACCGGGAGAAGACGAGGCAGAAGCACAGGCAGAAGTACGCTTCCGCCTCGTTCCCCCCGTCGTGGCCTGTTTGGATCGCCACTGAACAACCGACACCTTGCCGACAAGGAGCGCTTCCATGACGGAAACCACCACTCCGACAGCCGTCCTCGTGCACGGCGCGTTCGCCGACGCGGCCAGTTGGTCCGGCGTCATCGCCGAACTGCAGCAGCACGGCGTCCCCGTGGTGGCCCCGCCCAACCCGCTGCGCGGCCTGGCCTCCGACGCGGCGTACGTCGCCTCCGTGGCGGCCCAGATCGACGGCCCTGTCGTGCTGGTCGGCCACTCCTACGGTGGTGCGATCATCACCGTGGCCGGCGCGACGGAGAACGTCGTCGGTCTCGTCTACGTCGCCGCCTACGTCCCCGAAGAGGGCGAGAGCCTCGCCGAGCTGCAGGGACGGTTCCCGGAGCCGCCGCTGGGGGCCAGCCTGCGGCAGGCCACGTACCCGGTGGAGGGCGCCGAGCCCGCCGTCGAGTTCACGATCGCCCCCGAGGCGTTCCCCCGGGTCTTCGCCGCGGACGTGCCCGGCGAGGTCACCGGGGTGCTGGCGGTGGCGCAGCGGCCGCTGGCCGCCGCGGCGTTCACCGAGACCGCGAGCACGGCGGCCTGGAGGACGAAGCCCTCGTGGGCGGTCATCGCCGACGCCGATCAGGCGATCAACCCCGAGGTCCAGCGGTTCGGAGCCAAGCGGGCGGGGGCGGCCGGCGTCGAGGTCGCGGGCGCTTCGCACGCCGTCGCGGTGTCCCGTCCGAAGGAGGTCGCCGACGTGATCCGCGAGGCGGTCCGGGCCACCTCGGCCTGACACCTCACCGCGCGCCGCCGCGTCTCTCCCCGCGCCGGGACACCGGTGGTCCACGCCGCCGACGCTCTCACCGGCGCCGGGGCCGCCCCCGCCCACGGTGCGGTACGTCACCCGATGAGCGGCCCTTCCAGCCGGTCATCGGGCGACGTGGCCCCGGGGGTCAGCCGCTCTGCCAGATCCTGCTACGCAGGTCCATGCCGCGGATGACCTGGACGCGCCAGGGTGTCAGGCGCAGGACGTGGAGCTTGGGGTCGGCCGGCGAGCGCCAGAAGTTGCCCAGGTCGTAGCCGGCTCCGCGCGGGCTCGTCCTCTTGTACAGGTCCCACACGTGGCTCCTGACCGGCAGGTCGTCGACCCACGCGGCGACCGTGTCGACGGCGACGGAGTTGTTGCCCTGGGTCCAGTAGGAGAAGCTGGTGTGAGGGTTGCCGGCGATGTGCGCCGCTTTGACGGGCGTCTTGTAGGTGGCGAGCCAGCCGAGCGGACGGCCGTCGACGTTCTCCCAGACGGGGATCAGGACCCTGGTCCTGGGCCGGTTCTCGGCGTCCACGGTGACCATCGTGGCGTAGACGATGGCGCCGACGAAGGCGTTGAACTCGCTCTCGATCTCGGCGAAGGACTTCACTTTCACAGTCATGGTGTCTCCAGGTTCACAGGTGCTGCTCGATCGGGGTCCCGCTACGGCGCAGCCCGAGGGGCGATGCCGATGGCCAGCAGGGCCAGTCCGGTCTCGAGCGGCGACCAGCCGCGCAGTTGCTGCAGGTAGAGCACGGCGATGAACTGGAAGGCGAAGAACGAGCCGGAGAACAGGATCGCGCCCAGGTTGGCGCGGACCAGCGTTCCCGACCGGAAGACGCCCAGGCGCACCAGGGGGGAACGCGACCGCCGCTCGACGGCCACGAAAGCGGCCAGCAGAGCCAGGCCCGCGGCCAGCAGCAGGAGCGTCTGCGCCCAGCCCACGTGAGCCGCTCTCTCGACGGCGAGGACGAGCAGCAGCACCGAGCCCGTGACGCTGATCGCGCCCGCGAAGTCGAAGCCCTGGGCGGGACGGTCGCTCGGCTCGTCCCTGGGCACCAGCGCGACGGCGGCGGCGAGAATCGCCGCGGTCAGCAGGACCGGGGCGAAGAACACCCATCGCCAACTGATCGTCGTCAGCAGGCCGCCGACGACGAGCCCGAGGGAGAACCCGGCGGCGGCCGTACCGGCGTAGACGAGAAGCGCCTTGTTGCGCAGCCTGCCCTCGGGGAAGCTCGTGGTGATGATGGACAGGCCTGCGGGGGTGAGGAACGCTGCGGCGATGCCCTTGACCAGCCGGGACAGGATCAGGATCCAGCCCTCGCCGGCCAGTCCGCCCAGGCCGGAGAAGACGAGGAAGACCGCCAGCCAGAACAGGAACATGCGTCTGCGGCCGAGCAGGTCGGCGGCCCGGCCGCCCATGAGCATGAAGCCGCCGTAACCGAGCACGTAGGCGCTGACCACCCACTGCAGCTCACCGGTGGACATGGCCAGCTCCGCCTGGATCGACGGCAGGGCCACGCCCATCATCGAGACGTCCACGCCTTCCAGGAAGATGGCGCCGCACAGCACGAGCAGCATGCCCCACGCCCGCCTGCTCATGCGGTCGGTCTGTTGAAACATCATTCTTGTTCCGTTCCTTGTCGGACGCGTAGCCGGGCAGCACGGATCGGCCTCGCGGCATCCGTGCCGCGAGGGGGGTAGCACCGGGAAGCTCAGCTCGGGGGATGCAGCCGAGCCGCCAGGCACATGCGATCCAGTGCGTTGCACAGGGAGATCGTCATGATGAGGTTGCCGAGGTTGTAGGGTCCGAGCAGCCGCTCGGCCTCGCCGTACTCCTCCTCGGACACGCCTTCGGGCCGCAGCCGGGTCATGGCCTCGGCCAGGGCCAGCGCGGCCCGTTCGGTCGCGGAGAACAGCCGGGAGTCGCGCCAGCCCGCCAGTTGGTGGAGCCGCTCCTGGGTGTCGCCCAGGCGCAGGAGCTCCGCGGAGCGCCTGCCGAGGAAGTACGCGCACCCGTTGAGCTGGGAGACGCGGATCTTCACCAGCTCTCGCAGCCGGTCATCGACCAGCGTCTCCCGCCGCAGCACGCAGTCGAGCTCGGCGATGATCTCGACGGCGCGCGGCGACACGGCACTCAGAGCGATCCGCTCGTGGTCCATCGAGCCCTCCTCTGGTTCCCGTTGGCTGATCAAGCATCGATCACGCCGTGACCTGGAACAACAGCGAAGTTCTTACCTATCGGTAAGGCGGCTTTACCGGTAGGAGGGCAGGTGGGACGGACTGGCGGGAACTCATCACGCTCGTCGGCGCGGGCAGGGGAGTCACCGTGGCCGCCGCTCAGGGGGCGCGCCACCACCCCCGCCCCGACCCGGCTCACCTCCCCGTCGAAGACGCCACGCCGCTGGGGTGCGGACTCCTCCGGCAGGCGGCGGGGGTCACCGTCAGGGTCAGCAGACCCCGGGCAGCGCGCATACCTTCGCCGCCATTTCAGCGGCGGTGTGACGCAGGGTCTTGACGGCCTGTTTCTGCGGGTGGCCGAGGGCGTCCGAATCGCCGGAGTAGATCATCAGCGCGCTCCCCTTGCGCGTCACGAGGCCCGACAACAGGGGAGACCATTCCTTGTTGAGCTTGTCGTACATCATGAGGCGCATCAGCGCGGCCTCGTCCGCGAGCCGCGTACGGTTCACCACCCACCGGGTTCTCCCGTCGTCGGCCCAGCTGTACGGCTTGCCGTACGGCGCGGCCGCACACCGCTTGGCGTCGGCGAGCAGCTTTCTCATGGCCGTCCTGGCCGCCTCGGCGTTCCGGTAGATCACGAGTTGTTCGCTGGAGTACGACGGCGCGCTGTCGGTGCGGACAATGGTGCGCGCGGCCGCCCGGTCCGCCGTCGTGGCGTGCTTGCGCCCGCAGGGGTTCAGCTCCAAGGGCCTGCCCGGCCGGTCGCTGATCTCCCACCAGATCTCGTCCTTCTCTATCTCCGACAGGGGCGTACGGGCGGCCCTCTCGCTCAGCAGGAAGTTCTTGGGGATCTGGGCGGGGGGCAAGGACCAGAGAGCCGCCGCGAGGATTATGATCATGCCGGGTTAGATGGGCGGAACGCCCATCAGGTTCGCGCGAGCACGGCGACCCGGGCGGTGCGGAGCAGACCGCCGGTGAACCGTCGTCCGACCGCCGGTGAACGGTCGTCCGAGGGCCCCTTCGGCCCGCCGTCGGCTACAGCCCTTCACCGCACCCACGGCATCGGCTGCCCTCACGGCTGCCGCTCCCCGGGTGAGGGGCAGCCGTCCGCCAGGATGCGTTCCAGGGTGCGCCGGCCCATCCGGCTCATGGCCGGATCGGTTTCGAGGTAGTACCAGACGAGCCCCATCGCCTGCACGAAGGCCCACGCTCTGCCTCGCTCCCACTCAAGATCGTCGCACCCGAGGTCCAGGCGGAGCACCTGTCGCGGCCCGGCCTCCAGCAGATGCCAGGCGCTCACAAGATCCAGAGCGGGATCGGCCGGCCCGAAGCCGCCGACGTCGAGGATCCCGGCCAGCCGGCCGGCGGACACGAGCACGTTGCCGGGAATGAGATCGCTGTGGGTCATCACGTCGGCCGCATGGCGCGGCAGACTTCGAAGGTCTTCCCACATCCGGCGGAGCCGGCGGACGTCCAGAAGCCGTTCGCTGTGCCTGAAACAGGTCTCCATCCACGCGTCGTGAGACCGCAGGTCACCGCCTCGGCCTCCGCCGGCGAACGTGCGGCCACGCGTGTCGACGGCACGCAGATCGTTGATGAGATCGGCCATGTCGTGGGCGAACGCGACCGATCCGCCCGGATCCTCGTCGGTGGCCACGACGCCGGGCAGCCACGTCTGCACCGACCACGGAAGCGGGTATCCCGCCCCGGGCTCACCGAGCGCGACCGGCTCGGGCGTGGGAAAGCGCGTGCGGCCCACCAGCTCGCGCGCCGCCTCCGCTTCGGACTCCAGCCAGCGCCGCGCCGAGTCGACGTGCCGGGGTTGCAGAGGGAACCGGGCGGTGAAGCCGTCGCCGATGCGGAAGATGGCGTTGACCGTCCCATGGGCGGCGACGCCCGTGATGGGCAGGTTCCGCCACTCGGGATATTGCTCATCCACCAACGCGCGCACCGTCTTGGGTGACACCGTCAGCTGGTCGGGGTGCATCTTCACGCCGGGATCGTCGCGCGTCCCGGCCTTCACCGCAATGTGTTTTCGGCCGCGGGAGGTGGCCGCGGGCCACGCCGCCGGCTCCGGTGATCCGCCCGGCCCGTAGGATCGGCGTCCGATGGATATTGAACAAGCGACCGCTTTGGTTGATCATGCGGTTATCACTCGGAGAGAGGTGTGCGTCCTGTGAGCCGACGGCTGCTGTCCCTGCTGGCGATACTCCTGTTCCTGCTCGCGCCGGCGGTGCCCGGCCAGGCCGCCTCCGGTCCCCCGCCCGGCGTCGTCGTCGGGCAGCAGGACGGCCGGGTGGCGGGGGCGACGCCGGAGACACCCGTCGTCGGTGAGACCCGGTCGGGCGGGCACCTGGTGAAGACCACGACGGAGGCGCCGCGGCGCACCGCGGGCGGCACGGGCGCCATGGCGCGGGCGACCGCGAGGGCCGGCACCGCCGCCGCGTTCAACGAGTCCTACGGGGACGACCAGTACCTCACCGCGCCGACGCAGTGGTGGACCGTCAACGGCTGGACGATCGAGCAGATCCACGACTACGCGCAGAGCCAGGGCGCGCGGGTCAGCGACATCGCCCACCAACCCGGCACCCAGCTCACCTTCACCGCCACCCTCGTCAAGAACACGGGCGCCTACTGGGTGCGGTCCTGGGGGCTCTACTACGGGCTGACCGACCAGGGCGTGGTCGGCCTGGCGAACTACACCAGCACCCGGCCCGCCTCGGTCGCCCGCTACTGGACCGCGGACGGCTGGCGGTTCGCCGTCGCGCTGGTCGACAACACAGGTGACGGCGCCCGGCCCTGGTGGTGGTACTACGGCGACACCTCGTTCGTTCTCGCGCAGCAGCAGGCCACCGGCGCCCGGCCCGTCAAGCTGCGGCCGTTCGACGCCGGCGGCGGCGCCCGCTGGTACGACCTGCTGCTGACGGGCTGGAGCTCGCAGCAGTTCTGGTGGTGGCTGGGCGGTAGCGACGCCCAGGTCAACAACCTGGCGGGGCAGAACGGCGCGCGGCTGGTGGACGCCAGCCGCAATGCCGACGGCACCTTCAACGCGATCATGTTGCGCAACACCTCCGGCCCGGCGCCGGGCTGGTGGTACGGCCTCAACCATGACCAGCTCAACCTCAAGACACTGCGCAAGGGCGCCCGGCTGATCAGCGCGCAGGGGTATGTCGAGAACGGTCAGACGCTCTTCACCGGCGTCATGACCCGGGAGATGACCGGCGCCGACCAGGCCCGCGCCATGGTGCAGAACACCACGCTGCACACCGCCTGGTTCAACGGCGGCGCGGCGATCGCCGAACTGTCGGACGGGACGCTCGGCACGTTCCAGGCGCACTACGGCGACGTCTCCGGCATGGACGCGCGGGTGCGCGTCGCGAGCGTCTCGAAGACCTTCGCCGCCGCCGAGCTGCTACGGCTCGCCGCCGCCGGGAACGTCTCGCTGAACGCACACATCTCGCAGTATCTGTCCAACGTGACCGGCGGTGACCAGATCACCCTGCGGAATCTCCTCCAGCACACCAGCGGGCTCTACAACTTCACCGACGACCTGCCCGACTTCGCGACGACGATGACGCAGGGGTTCACCAACCAACAGCTGCTGGACATCGTGAACCGGCACGCACGGCTGTTCACGCCGGGCTCCCGCTACTCCTATTCCAACAGCAACTACCTGGTCATCGGCATGATCATCGAACGGGTCACCGGCCGGTCCTACCCCGACCAGATGAGCCGTGACCTGATCGGCCCGTTCAGGCTGGCCGGCACCTCCGTCCCCACCGACACCGCGCTCTCGTCGGTGCGGCTGCGCGGCTACTGGTGGAACCCCGGCACCTCCACCCGGGTCGAGACCACCGGACAGAACGCCTCGCGCTGGGCGGCGGGCGGCCAGATGGTCTCGACCATCCCCGAACTCAACCTCTTCTACAAGTATCTGCTGGTCGGGTACGTGACCGGGACGAGCTGGCTCAACGAGATGAAGAGCAACCTCGTCTACACCGGCGAGGGCTCCAAGTGGGCCGGAATGGGGATCTTCCGGACCACCCTGAGCTGCGGCAAGAACGTATGGTGGCACGACGGCCGGGTCCCCGGCTACCGGACGTGGTCGGTGCACTCGGAGAACGGGCAGCGCAGCCTGAGCTGGGCCTACTCGGAGGGATCAGCCAACCCGGTCAACTTCGACGACGAGTTCATCGACAACGTCTTCTGTCTCCTCTGACGAGGCGCGTCCTCGCGTACGGAGGCCATCCGAACTCGACGTGCTCGCCGTGGGTGTTGCCCTGTGGAAGCGGTACGGCCGCCTGCTCACCGGCGGTGAACGCCTTGGCCGACTCCCGTGGGACCAGGCCGTCGCCGCCTTGCGGCCGGTCATCGGCCGCGCTTGCCGTGCTTGACCTGCCTGCTGCCCCAGCCGGCCAGGAGCGCCCCGGCGACGGCGGCCACCGCGTAAACGGTTGCCGCTGTCGTCCGCGCCTCGGGTGCCTCCCGGGCCTTCCTCTACCGGGTCCCCGAACTGATCGAGGAAATCCGGCAATTCCGGGACCACCAGCAGCAGACCGGACAACGCCGGCCTGCCCGCCGCTGCGGCCCAGGACATTCAGCCGCGCGCTGCAGCGCCGGCAGCCCGGTCAGCGCTCGCCGTCCGTTCTCCAGCATGACGCCGCAGGTCCTGGTCATGCCTCAGCGCTTCCGCGAGCTGCGCGCGTCCCTGGCGGCCATGGCGTGGAAGACCGCCTTGGGCTCCCACCTGGTCGCGTCGAGCATCCTGACGACACCGTAGGAGCCGAGGTCGGCCGGGCCTTGGAGGGCGTATCCGGCAAAGCTGAACCAGAAGGCGGCGGCCACACCCTCCTTCTCGAAGATGTCCATCAACTCCTCGAAGTAGCGGACCTGCTCGCCCTCGTCCGGCACCGCCCCCTCTGGCACCAGCATCGCGGCGCCGCCCTGCTCGGCCGCGCCCAGCCAGGCACAGGTGCCGAACTCGGTGACCACGACGGGCTTGTCGTGCTTGAAGTGGCCGCGCATCTCCTCGACGAAGGTGTCGGCGTTGTACGCGGCGCGGTAGGCATCCACGCCCACCAGGTCGAACGGGGCCCAGTCGACGGACTCCCAGGGGGCCGAGGCGTAGGTGATCCGGCCACCGAACAGCGGCCGCACGGTCTCGGCCGACTCGGCCAGGAACGCGTTGAAGCGGCCCATAGTCGTGCTCAGTGACTCCAGCCAGGCCAGGTCGGCCATCATGGCGTCCATGCGCGCCGTGTAGGTGTCGCCGGGCAGGTAGCCGTGGCCGAAAGTGGTGTACTCGCAGCCGGTCACGAGCACTACCTCGGCCCCGCCGCGCCGGACCGCCTCCGCGCGCTCGGCGCAGTCGGCGTAGAGAGCCAGCACGTCTTGATCGGGCAGGTCAACGGGGAAGGGCGCGAACCAGACCTCCAGCCCTGCCTCGGCGGCCTCCTGGGCGGCGACGCTCAGCCGGGTGGGGTCGCCGCCGGACACGCGGACGGCCTGGCAGCGCAGGTCGTCGACGATGACACGCATCTCGCGTCGCACGGTCTCGGCATCGAACACCTTGCGGGTGAAGTGGTCTCCCGGCAGGAAGCCCGTGTCATAGTTGATCCCTTTTTTCATGACAATTCCCTTCTTGGTGTGAACCTGTGTTTCAGCCAGGAGCAGAGCGTCTCCTGGTGAGTGGCGGGCGCGGCGGTGATCTGCGCCGCCATGAGCGGCGCGACCGGTTCACCCACGCGGAGCGTCCTCGCCGCTGCGGCCCGCCGCCCCTTGGGTGCAGCGGTGGCCGAGGATGGTGCTCGCGGTACTGGCGGCATAGGCCAGGAGTCAGCGGAACCGGTCTGCGTTCTCGATCGCCCGGTCGTCGTAGGCGCGTGGTGAGCGGCCGATGGTCTTGGCGATGCTCCGCACGCGAGAAAGGCTGCTGCCGGCGTCCTTCCGCGCACTGACCACGGTCAGCAGCCGCAGTTCTCCGGATTCCGACACGCTCTTGATCCGCTTGATTTCACCCATGGCAAGACTCTCCAACTGTCAATGGAGATCTTGCGCCTTCCCCCACAGCCGGAGCAGGTGCTTCGGCTTGGGCCCTCAAGACCATCGGGAGAAGGTTGCGGATCTGAGATCGTCGACACTAGCAGCAACACAGGCTCAACCGGAGATGGCGCTCTAGATGTACTGGTCAGGCCGCTCAGCCGCCTTCACCGTCGCGGTAACCGCCATCGGAGCCCGGCAGAAGTCCCAAGTACAGCCGGCGGGGCGCGGACACGCTCCTCCGGCCGTCGCCACCGCCACCGCCACCGCCACCGCCACCGCCACCGGCCGAGGTGACCTTCCCGGGCATCGGTCCGGTCAGCGGTCCTCGGCCAGGCAGGCCACAACCAGGCCCGCCGGGGATCGGACAGGTCGCTTGTCCAATGCTGTCTCAGATCGCTTGTTCAATGCGGCCTTCGAGGGATCTACGGGCTCGGCAGACTCGGCGATCTCTGTCACCATGAGGGGCATGCCCGCTCTGCGCCTGCTACGCGCCATCGCGTTCGCGGTCGTGTGCGTGGCGATCTCCCTGGGCATGCATGTGCTGGCCGGAGGCGCCGCAGTCGACGCGGCGGCGCCCGCCGGGGCGGCGGTGCTCGTGGCGGGCGGGGCCTTTGTGCTGGCCCGGCGGCAGCGGGGCCTGGGCACCCTGCTCACGGCGGCCTTCGCCGCCCAGTACGGCCTGCACCACCTGTTCTCCGCGGCCGCGGTGCAGCCGCCGCCGGTTCCCGGTCACGGACACGGCGGCCTGGCCGCGGATGTGTCCATGTTGCTGGCCCACGTCGTGACAGCACTGCTGTCGGCCTACTGGCTGGAGCGCGGCGAGACCGCCCTGGCCACGCTGCTGCGCCTGCTCGCCGCCTCGGTCCTCACCCTGCTGGTGTGCTGGGCGCCGCCCGCCGTACGGCGCCTCGCCCCGCGGCCCTCCGGGGAGAGCCGGGCCTCGTCCGTCACCCGACTGCTCGCCGCGGCCGTCTCCCGGCGCGACCACCCGGGTCCTGCTTGACGTGCCGGACCTGCCGGAGAGCACCCGGCTGGCGGTCTTCGTCGACCCGCACACGGGCGAGGTCCGGGGTGCGCTGGAGAGCTACGGCAGCTCGGGCGCGCTCCCGGTGCGCGCCTGGATCTCCACTCTCCACCGCCACCTCCACCTGGGCGGACCCGGCCGCCTCTACAGCGAGCTGGCTCTGGGTGGTCGCGCTCGGCGGCGTCGTGCTCTGGCTGAGCCACCGCCGCCGCGCGCTCCGGCCCGACCGCGGGGCCACGGGCCTGTGGCGGACCCTGTCGTGGCACGGCTCGGTGGGCCTGTGGATCACCGTCGGCCTGCTGTTCCTCTCCGCCACCGGGCTGACCTGGTCGGCGTACGCGGGCGCGAACGTCGACAAGCTCCAGAACGCGCTGGGCTGGACGACCCCGTCCCTGTCCGCCTCCGCCGGTGACCACGCCGACCACGCCGGGCACGGCGGCGGGCCCGCGGCCGAGGCCGACGCCGACCGGATCGTCGCGGCGGCGCAGGGCGCCGGGCTCTCCGGGCCGCTGGAGGTCGTCTGGCCGGTCGAGCCCGGCGCGGCCTTCACGGTCAAGGAGATGGACCGCGAGTGGCCCCAGCGCAACGACCAGGTCGCGGTCGACCCGGCGACCGGCCAGGTCGTCGGCGAGCTGCGCTTCGACGACTTCCCGCTGGTGGCCAAACTGATCCGCTGGGGCATCGACGGGCACATGGGGGTGCTGTTCGGCCTGCCCAACCAGATCCTGCTGGTGGCGCTCGCCCTCGGGCTCATCTCCATGATCGTCTGGGGCTACCGGATGTGGTGGCAGCGCCGCCCGACCCGGGGCTTCGCCGCCCCCTACGGGCGCGGCGGCCGGCGCGCGGTGCCGCCGGCCGTGCTCCTGCCCGTCGGAGCGGCGGCGGTCGTGGTGGGCGTCTCCGTCCCGCTGCTCGGGATCTCCCTGCTCGCCTTCCTGGCCGTCGACGTCGTGCTCGGCCGGATCAGGGCTGCCCGCTGACCCCGTACCGGCCACGACCGCCGTGCCGGCTCGGTGCCGTCCCTCCGTCTCCCGTGTCACGTTCCCGGCGGGGACGGGGAGGCGGGAGGCGAGGGACGGCGACCGTCAGGGGGTTCTCCGGCGCACCCGACCGCCTGCGGGCGACGGGTCCGCCCCAGTCACGGCCGGGTCACGGCCGGGCCGGTTTTGCGCTGGGAGTGAAGGGACGGAGTTCACGCGGGGCAGGTGGGTCAGGATGGGGGGATGAGGACACTTGTTCTGGGTGGTACGAGATTCCTGTCCAGGGAGATCGCGCGGCAGGCGCGCGACCGCGGGCACGAGGTGGTGTGCGCGGCTCGCGGGCTCGCGGGCGATCCGCCGCCGGATGTCGAGTTCGTCCGGGTCGACCGGAGCGAGGACGGCGGGCTGGCGCCCGTGGAGGGATCGTTCGACCTCGTCATCGACGTCGCCAGGCATCCGAGCTCGGTACGGCGGGCCGTCGCGGAGCTCGCGGGCCGTGCCGGTCACTGGACGTTCGTGTCGTCGTGCAGTGTCTACTCCGACTCCGGCGAGGCCAACCAGGTCATGCACGAGCCGCTGGCCGCCGACGCCGACGAGGCCGACCCGGAGAACTACGGGCCGGCCAAGGTGGCGTGCGAGCAGATCGTCGGCGAGGGGGCGCTCCTCGTGCGCGCCGGGCTGATCGTGGGTCCGGAGGACCAGTCCGACCGGTTCACCTACTGGGTCGACCGGCTGGCACGTGGCGGGCCCGTGCTGGCTCCTGGGTCGCCCGACGATCTCGTCCAGCTCGTCGACGTGCGCGATTTGGCCATCTGGACCCTCGACTCGGCGGAGAAGGGGCTCTCCGGGCCGTACGACGCGATCTCCATGCCCTTCGGCAGGGGCAGGCTGCTGGCGGAGATCGCCGAGGGCCTGGAGGTGGAGCCCGAGCTGGTCTGGGCCGGCCAGGAGTTCCTCGTCGCGCAGAAGGTGGAGCCGTGGATGGGGCCGCGGTCGCTGCCGATGTGGCTGCCGTTGCCCGAATACGCCGGCTTCATGACCCGCGACACCTCCGCCACGCTGGCCGCCGGCCTGCACATCCGCCCGGTCGCCGACACGGCCCGCGACACGCTCGCCTGGCAGCGCGAGTCCGGCCACACGGTGAGCCGCTCCGGCCTCACGGCCGCCGAAGAGGCCGAGCTTCTCCGAATGCTCGCCTGACACGGCGAGGTGGTGCCGGAACGCAGGATCTGGATCAAGGTCCGTGGAGCGGTGACAGCGCGCGACGATCACCGGCAGGTGAGGAGACGCGTCTCCAGCCGCCCGCGACGCGGCCGATGCCCCGTATGCGAATCTGTCCCACTATCGTCGTACTAGATCAACAACAGCGCCAAGGTTACGGCCGCGAGGATGGCCGATGACACGCCGTACAGTGAAGGAATCCGTATGACCACCACCGCGCTCATCATCGGCGACCTACAGGCCGGCATCGTGGACAACTACCCCTTCGCCGCCGGCGTGCTCCCCGTCGTGGAAAGGGTTCTCCCTGCGGCCAGAGCCGCCGGAATCCCGGTGATCTTCATACGGTTCGGGCTCCGGGCCTCAGGCCTTGATGTGGCAGCGGGAAACCAGGTGATCAACACCTTGCGCGGGGCGGGGACGCTGTTCCACGAAGAATCCCCCGAGACGCTCGTGCACCCGCGCATCGAGCCGTTGCCGGGCGAGGCCGTCATCCTCAAGCGCCGCGCCAGCGCGTTCTCGGGGACCGACCTCGATCGGCTCCTGCGCGCCCAGCGCGTCGACTCGATCGTGCTGGCCGGTGTCGCGACCGGGGCGATGGTCGCCGCTACGTTCTACGACGCCGCCGACCGCGACTACCGCCTGACCGTGCTCAGCGACGCCTGCGCCGACGGGGAACCGGACGTGCACGACTTCCTGGTCAACCGCGTCTTCCCGGCCAGGGGCGCTGACGTCCTCACGGGCGACGAGTGGGCCGCCCGGCTGTGACCGGCCGTCAGCACTGAAGATCTGAGCCATCCCCGCTCCGCCGGGTCCGGGTCCGGGTCCGGACCCGGCCGTGTCAGCGGAAGGAGCGCCGGTAGGCGGCGGGCGTGGTGTTCAGCGCGGCGTGGAAGCGGCGGCGCAGGTTCACCGCCGAGGACAGGCCGACGCGCTGGGCGATCGTCTCGACGGGGAGGTCGGTCTCCTCGAGAAGGGCGCGGGTGCTGGCTATGCGGCGGTTGAGCAGCCAGCGGCCGGGAGAGACGCCGAGCTGGTCGGTGAAGTGACGGTTGAGGGTACGGCGGGAAAGGCCGGAGCGGGCCGCCATGTCCTCGACCGTCAGTGGCCGGTCCAGGTTGGCGGTGATCCAGTCGAGCAGCGGGGCGAGCGAGTCGGCGACCGGGCCGGTGGTCGGCAGCTCGGGATACTGGCGCCGGCCGCCCTCCCGGTGCGGTGCGGCCGACAGCTGCCGGCCGATCCGCATCGCCAGGGCCGCGCCGTGGTCGCGCCGGACCTGGTTCAGGCAGAGGTCGACGGTCGTGGCCGTGGCGCCGGCCGTCGCCACGTCACCGTGATCCACGTAGAGCACGGACGCGTCGGGCCGGATCCGGGGGAAGCGCGCGGCGAGATCGGCGGTCAGCTCCCAGTGGGTGGCGGCGGCACGGCCGTCCAGGAGACCGAGACTCGCCGGGATGTAGATCCCCGAGCAGATGGCCATGATCCGCACGCCGCGGGTGTGGGCCGCGAGGACCGCCGCGCCGAGCTCCGGGGAGATCTCCGGGCCTGCGCACCAGCCGGCGACAAGGAGGGTGTCGGCCTCGTCGAGGGCCTCCAGCCCACGCTCGATGATCATGTCGACGCCCATGGTCGTCCGGACGGGCCCCGGGCGCTCGGCGCAGAGCTCGAAGTCGTAGTGCCCGGGGATGTCCGGGCCGTGGTAGCCGAAGACGGCCGAGGCGCTGGTCACCGGATACATCTCCTGGGGCGGGCTGACCAGGGTGACCACGCGGTGTTTCACGGCACGAATGTACCTAACGATGTCACTGCGGACGCCTGTGGCCGGCTTCAGGAGTGTCCAGGATGGGTGCTCATGGAGCCCAGGAAATGACCGCACTTCTCGACCGTGAACAGTCCTCCGCCGCCCCGGCCAGGCTCTGGACCAGGGACTTCACGCTGTATTTCGGCGCCCGGGCGGTATCGCTGCTCGGTGACGCGATGATGCCCGTCGCGACGGCGCTGGCCGTCGGCGCGATCTACGGGGTGGCCGGCGTCGGCTATGTCCTGGCCGTCTGGACCGCCCCGTTCGTGATCTTCGTGCTGTTCGGCGGGGTGTTCGCCGACCGGGTGGGCGCCCGGAGCATGATGGTCGGCGCGGACGTCGTCCGGATCTTCACCCAGACCGCGGTGGCCGTCGCCTTCTTCGCCGGGACCCCACCGTTCTGGCTGCTGCTGTCGGCCTCGTTCCTGTCCGGGACGGCCGCCGCGATGTTCCAGCCCGGCGTCAACGGCATGGTCCCCCTCGTCGCCGAGGATCCGCAGCGCGCCAACGGCACCCTGAAGATCGCCGACGCGGCCACCCAGCTCGGCGGGCCCGTCCTCGCGGGCCTGCTGATGGCGCTGACCGGCGCGGGTGCCGTCTACGCCGTCGACGCTGGAACGTTCCTGCTCAGCGGTCTGTGCCTGGTCTTCATCCGGCTCGCCCCGGCCGCCGGGGCCAAGGAGCGCTCGACGGTCATGCTCGACCTGCGCCGCGGCTGGACGGAGTTCCGCTCCCGGAGCTGGATGTGGTCGGTGATCCTCATCTGGGTGTTCTTCGGCGTCCTGGTCTTCGGCCCCTACATCCCGCTGGGCTCGCGCCTGATCGGTGACCGCCTCGGCGACGCCGCCTACGGCTGGGTGATGGCCGGCCTCGGCGCGGGCACCGTCCTCGGCGGGCTGATCGCGATCCGGTTCCGGCCGGCGCGGCCGCTCGCCGCAGGCGGCGTGGCCATGTCCGGGTTCGCGTTCATCCCGCTGCCGGTGGCGCTGGAACTGCCGTTGCCGCTGCTGGTGGCGGGCCAGTTGCTGGGCGGGACGGCCTGGGCGTTCTGGTCGGTGATGTGGTCGACGAGCGTCCAGACGCAGGTCGTCCCCGACGTCCTCAACCGGGTCACCGCCTACGAGGTGGCCGGATCGGTGGCCGGGGTCGCCGTCGGGCAGGCGCTGGTGGGGCCGGTCTCGGAGATCGTCAACCCTCGGGACCTGCTGTTCGTCTCCACCGGAGTCAGCTTCGCGGTCTGCGCGGCCCTGCTGTTGACGCCTCCGATCCGGCGGCTGCGCCGAGCCTGACCCCTCGGGCCCGGCCCGGTCACCGGGGGCCGGGCCGTCCAGCACGTCGAGGGCTGACGGAGCTCAGTGGCCCGTGGCTCAGGCCCCGGAGAGAGTTCTCGGCCGGATATGACCGCGGCCCCACCCGGCGCCGGGTCATGGCCGCCGCCATCGCGCCGCGAACGCGCGGGCCGGATTCTCCGTGAAGATCGCGGATGCGATGTCGGGGCCCAACTCGCGCTCGATCCGCGGGCGCAGGCCGCTCAGCAGGAACGGCATTCCCGGGCCGTCGGCACTGGACCTGGCCGCCGGGACGACCGTGTCACCGCCGAGCAGGATCTGCCGGGCGTGGCCGGCGTCGGCGAGGGCCGCGAAGCTGTCCATCATGCGCCAGTCGGTGCCGTGGTGCACGCGGGACGGACCGTCGAATGCCAGGAAGGCGCCGGCCTCGGCGGCCTGCCGGTGGATCCGCGTGTCCGGGAACCGGTGCAGGTGCCCGAGGATCACCCGGTGCGGAGCGACCCCGTGTGTCCGGCACAGCAGGTGGAGCACGTCCAGGGCGGCGGTTCCGGCCTCCAGGTGGATGCCGATGGGCGCGTCGGTGGCATGGTGCGCCTCGGCTGCGGCGGCCATGACGTGCCGGGCGTGGTCGTCGAGGCGGTGATAGGCCCCGGCGACTTTGATCATCCCGGCCCGCACGGGGCCGCTGGTCAGCTCGTGGATGAACAGCCCGGCCAGCCTGTCGTGGACGCGCGTCAGCTCCTCCTGGTCGTAGTGCTTGGCCTGGTGCATTCCGGTGGCGGAGATGACATGGACGCCGGACCGCCGGGAGAGGCCGGGCAGTTCTTCGGTGCGGGGCCCCATCCCCCAGGGCGTCCATTGCGCCACCGCGCGCCCGCCGAGCGCGGCGAAGGCGTTCAGCTCGGTGAGCGCGGCTCCGGCGTCGTCCAGTCCCTGGCCCGGCAGCGCCGGGGAGCTGATGAACAGGTGGTCGTGGGCGTCGCAGATGCCCAGCTCTTCCGGCGGGATGTCCCCGAGCACGGTCCGGACCGCCGCCCTCATCGCGCGTCCTCCCTGCTCCGGTGCCGGCGGAGTCTCCTGCTGGACGGCCTTGTCCCGGAGGAGGTCCGGCATCCGGTCTCCCTCAGCGCGATCCAGTCGCGCCCGTGTCGTCCGCTCCGGCAGTGCCTGACCCGCCGTCATGATCATGTGTCCGCCCAGGATTCTCGTAACGCTTTGAGCGTTACGAGAATCTAGCAGAGGTAACGACCAGAGCGTTACACTGACTCCATGACCAAGGAGGACCGGTCCGCCTTCCGCTTCGACTGCGGCGCCACGTGGTTGAACCTGCTCGCCACAAGAGGCCGCACGTTCAGCGCGGACCCGGTGGAGCGGCTGGCCACGTCCGACCGCCTCGCCGAGTGGCTGGAGCGCTGCGAGCTGTCCCCCGCCCGGCCGCCCGATCAGGGCGACCTTCACCAGGCGCGGAAGCTGCGGGAGACGCTGCGCGTCCTGGCGCTGGCCACCGTCGACGAGCAGCCTCCACCCGTAGCCGCCACGGCGGACCTGGCCGCGTTCCTGGCCGGACACGACGATCCCGTCCGGCTCGCCGCGGACGACCGGCTGCGACGCGAACCGCCGGCGACGACGGCGCACGCCCTGGCACGGATCGCCCGCCAGGCGGTGGACCAGCTGACCGGCTCGGACCGGCTGGCCCTGAAGAGCTGCCCGGAACACGACTGCCGGGGCGTCTTCGTCGACCCGCCGGGGCGTCGACGCTGGTGCCCCTCCCCGGCGTGCGCGAGCCGAGGCAGGGTCCGCGCGCTCCGCGCCCGCCGCAAGGCGGCCACTCCCGACGCGGACGACGACCTCACGGTCACCCCACGGCACTGAACCACCGGGCCGTCCTCCGCACAGGATCGCGCGCCTCCGCCCTGCCCCCATGTGACAAGGGCAGGGCCGTCCCCCGCGCCAAAGGATTCTTCGAAGCGCCGTCAGCGGATCTTGGCGCCGTACATGTGGTCGACCGTCATCGCCATGAGCACCCTACGGTCGGACACCATCACCGACCGATACTCCTCCCAGTCCGGGTGCTCCCCGGAGGGGATGCGGTAGTAGTCCATCAGCGCCTCGACCTCGGGACCGTGGGGATCGGTTCCCGGCCCGGTGAGTGTCGCCGTGCCCTCGGCGGTGGCCCACGCCCAGCCGTCGGGGCTGGTGACCTCCATCGCAGCCCTCCGGTCAGCGCAGCGTCGGCACAGCGCCGCACTCCGCCCATTCGATCCCGACGCCGGGCAGGCCCCTGACCCATCTGCCGGCGAGCTCGGCGAGCCGGGCCGCGTCCGGCGGCGTACGGCCGAGCCCGATCGCGTACCGCGCCGACCCCGGGCCGGTCTCGAACGGCCGGGGCCAGGCATGCGCGTCCACCGATCCGGCGTGTTCCAGGGCGGTGAGCAGCGCCCGCACCCGGCCCCGGAGGCGGCCCAAGGTGGCCTCGAACTGCTCGCCCGGCCCGGTCCGTACGGTCAGCACCGCCCATGCCGCGTGCCGCCGGTGCAGTGGCGGGGGCGACAACAGCTCGGGCCAGGGATCACCGCCGGTCTCCGCCGCCGCCTCCAGGGATTTCCCACGCCTGGTAGAGCTCCTGGACGAGCAGGTCCCGCCCGCCGGGACCGACCTGCTCGGTGCAGAGCCGGACCGGCTCGGTCGGGGTCATGATCGACACCGCTGCTCCGGAGCCGCCACCTGTCGTCGTACCGGAGCCGGCCGGACGGGGTGTGGCGGCGCCGGCCTGAAGGCTGACCGGTTCCCGCCAGTTCCAGGCGGCCCAGGTGCCGAAGAAGTGCCGGAGCAGGTCACCGGAGGGAAGGTCGCCGGCCTCGCGCGCCGTCCGCGCCGCCAGCACGGTCCAGGCCAGACCCGGCAGCCCGCCGAACGGGGCCGAATCCAGCCCGCGCGCTCCCGCCCACGCCTTCACCTCCCTGGCCAACCTGGCGAAGGCGGCACGGTGGCCACCGGTCGCGGCCAGCACCGCGTCCGCGTCACTGACCGCGCTCAACGCCACCGCGGCCGCCTCACCCAGCTGGGCGCGGCGGGCCACGGCCTGGGCGGGCGGGAGCTGCCCGGTGGCGACCACGACCAGGTCGACGTCCAGGTCGTCGACGCGCATCCGCAGGCCCGGCACCCTGGCGCCGATCACCTGCCGGACCCCGGTGGCGCCTGCCGCCGCCACCCGCGCCTGGACCCGGGCCAGGTCGACGGCGCCCGGCAGCGCCGCCACCAGGTCCAGGTCCGCTCCGGCCAGCGCGCAGCCCAGCCGTCGCGATCCGGCGACGTGCACGGTTCCGTCGCCCAGCGCCTCCGACAGCCGCTGTGCGACCTGCGATGCCCGCGCGGTCGCGGGGCCGTCCTCCGCCGGCGGGCCGTCTCCGCCGGCGCGGGCCCGGGAATGCCGCCCGGCGGCGCGTGTCTCGCCGGGCCGGGCCGGCTCCTGCGCGTCGAGCGCCGGCAGCCACCGCACCTCACCCGTTCCCAGGGTGATCGTCGCCCGTGGCCGCATCGGCTCCGCACCCCGGCGGGAGAGCAGGACCAGCTCACCGACCCGCGCCGACATGCCGCCCAGCCGGACGGCGTGATCGATGGCGAGCCGGTGCGGATCCTGGGTCCGTCCCAAGGTCAGGTGCGGGGTGAAGCCGTCGGCGCGGCCATGGCAGCGGGGGAAGCGCCGCTCCAGCGCGTGGCGCAGCCCCGCCCACGGAGCCGGGTCGGCCGCCGCCGGGTCGAGCCAGACAGTGGCGCCGTCCCGATGGTCGAAGGCGTGCACCCCTTCGAGCCGGGCGGTGAACGGTGCGGTCCCGGCCGCCACGGCGGCGAGCAGCGGGGCTGCCTGCGCGAAGTCGGACTCCGGCACGAAACCGAAGAGCAGGTTGACGTGCGGTGGCCAGCGGTGGATCTGCGGATCGTGTTCGCGGCGGATCCGCTGGATCGACGGCCACAGTTCCGCCGGCGGGATCCAGGCCACCGCGGTGCGGGCCGTCGGCGGAACGTCGAGGACGCCGGCCGGCTCGATCCGGCCGACGGCCAGGTCCACTTCCACGCCGTAGTGGTCCGACACGAACAGCCCCTCCGGGCCGGGCGAGTCACCCCGCAGGGCCGCCCCGGCCGCCCGCAGCCCACCCGCGCGCAGCAGTACCCGGTCCAGCCGGGAGGCCCGGCCGGACAGTGAGGAGACCGCGGCCAACGGGTTGGCTCGCGGGTCGAACGTGGGCGTGCGGTCATCGGGTCCGTGCACCTCGGTCCAGGCATCCCGTAGTCCCAGCACGCCGGCCGGCCCGTCCCCGCCGTCGTTGAGGTCGCCCAGTAGGATCACGTCGCCGTCCAGCCCGGCCAGCCCCTCGGCGATCCGGGCCAGTTCCTCCTGCCGCCGGACCGGACCGTCGGCGGAGTGGTCGCTGGTCAGGTGAGTGGTGGCCACCACCACCGGCCCGGAGGCGGACTCGACGGTGACGGCGGCGACGGCCTTGTGCGGGCCGAGGACGTGCCAGGCCGCCTCCCGTACGGGCAGCCGGCTGAGCAGCAGCAGCCCGCTGTCCTCGACGTCCTTGCCGGTGGGGTCGGTGCCCAGGGTGTAGCCGGAGCGGACCCATCGCGCCCGCAGCAGCATGGCGAGCAGACCGGCCTCGACCTCCTGCAGCGCGATGACGTCCGCGTCGGCGTGTTCCAGCGCCGCCAGCAGCAGCGGCCTGCGCCGGGCGGTGTCGATCCGGTCGCTGTCGTAGCGGTCCCACAGCGTGTTCCAGGTCAGCACTCGCAGACCCGCGGCCGCCGGCACCGTCCGGGACGCGCGGTCCGCCGGGCGCCACCCGGCCTCCGGATCCCAGGCGTGCGGTGTCCTGGCCGTGAAGAACGGCGCCCGCAGCCGACGCGGGTCCCGCACCCGACCGACCCCGGAGGCGTCGATCCGGTCCACACCGGCGGACCGGTCCCAGATCACCTCGCCGTCCGCTTCGACGAACAGCACCCGGTGCCACGGGATATCGCCTCCGGGGACGAAGGCGGGCAGCGGCACCCGCTTGGGAGGGGCCCCGCGCACGTTGATGCCCAGTACGAACCGGGCCGGATCGAACCGTGGATCCCACCGGACCCGGTGGTAGATCTCCTCGCTCGTGCGCATCACTCCTCCTCACCGTCGAGTGCTCCGGCGACGTCCTCGACGGTTCCGGCCGGCCCGACGTACCACGTGCGGTGTGCCTGGCCGGGGTAGGGCGGGGAGAAGCGGCGGAGCTGCGCGGCGAGCACCTCCGGCGGCACCTGGTGTGTCCGGCCGGTGTTGCGCCGGGCCAGCACGTCCTCATCGACCAGCAGGACCGCGTGTGTGATCAACGCGTCACGGCGGTGCGCCACGGCGTGCACCGAGGAGCGCTGGTGCTGGTTGAGGGACGTGGCGTCCCAGACCACGGTACCGCCGCCGGCCAGGGCGGCGTCGAGCCGGTCCAGGCCCGCCCGGAAGACGGCCGCGTTGGCCCGCTGGTCCGACCGGGACCCCTGGGCCTGACGCAGATCGTCGAGGGAGACGATCTCGCCGGCGCCGGGGAGGCCGGCGGCGAAGCGGCTCTTCCCGCTGCCCGACGGGCCCACCATGTGGACGAGCCGGGGGAACTCCCCGGACCGCCACCGCCGGCTCAGCGCCACGGCCTCCTCGGCGGTGGCGATCCGGCCCAGGGCGTAGGCCTCCCGCGCCTGCGCCCAGCATCGGTCGGTCACGTCGGCGTCGCGGTCGCCCAGCGCCTGGCGCAGACCCGCCCGCAGCGGCTCCAGCGGCACCTCCCCGAGCAGCCCGGCGTCCTCGGCGTGCAGCGCGGACCAGTCGACCTGCTCGCGGGCGTCGGCGGACTCTCCGTCGGCGCGGCCGGCCAGGACCGCGCCGGCGACCGCATGCAGGACGCCCAGGTCGGCGGCGGCGGCCAGCCGTACCAGGCCGGTCCGGCGCTGGTCGTCGGGGAACCGGCGGTGCAGACCGGGGTGGAGCCCGACCAGGTCCGCGACCCGCCGCGCCAGCGGCATGCCCAGCGGCGCCACCAGCCGGGGCGCCAGCCGGGTCCGGCGCGTGCCGTGCAGCAGCGTCGCCAGCACGCCCGCCAGCCGGGCGTCCCCCGACCGGCCCAGCAGATCGAGCCTCGCGGACACCTCGGACACCGCCGCCTCGGCCCGCTCGACGGCGGCGGACACCGGCTCGGCCGGCCCGCCCAGGTCCGCCGGGGCCATCCCCGCCGCGGCCAGCAGCGACGGGACATCGGCGGCGGCTCCCGAACGCACCGCCCACAGCGTGGCGGCCGGGCTCAGGCCATTCACGACGACGGGGGCGAGCATCCAGTGCGTGTCGGTGCGGACATGCCCCCGCCGCACCCATTTGGCCACCCGGCGGGCGAACTCCTCCCGGGCGAACCCCTCGACGGCACGCACGACGTATCCCTCGTGCCGCGAGGTGTCCAGCCGCAACGCCCGCAGCGCCCGCTCGTCGAAGACTCCGCGCCACAGCACCCGCGGGACCGGGATCCCCAGACGCCGGGTGAAGCGCACCGTACGGTCCCAGTCCAGGCAACGGTCACCGTCCCAGACCGAGAAGCCGTAGAACCAGCTCTCCAGGTCCTGGTACCCGATCGAGTGCCGCGCGTAGAGGTTCTCCCCGCACACCCGCCAATCGCGCGGGATCGAGGAGGCGATCCGCCCCTGCAACGCCTTGACCCATGCCCGGGACGGATGGTGCGCCGAGTCCGGCGAGCGGGCGTGGAGGCCGTCCGGGTAGAGGGTCGTGTTCTCCCCGTCGAGTTTCTCGGTGACCACGACCTCCTGGCCCACCAATCCCGACAGGTCGCCGATCCGCACGTCGTCCGAGGACGCCCCCGGAGACCAGGGCAGGTGCGGAGTGCGAGGGTAGTGCGTCCGCATGATCCGCTCCCGGTGCCGCCGTCAGGTCCCGGTCACTGTAGGAGCCCGACGACAGCGGGTCCATCGAATAAACGCCCGCTGCCCGGCCGGGCAGCGGGCGGTGGATGGTCAGGGGATGAGGGAGACTTCGGGGAAGCGGGCGTCGGGGGTGTCGAAGAGCCGGCTGGACCTCCTGTTCAGGTGCAGGTCGAAGAAGGCCGCGACGTAGGCGCGCTGGGCCGACACGGACCGGCCGGGGTCGACCGTGCCGACGAAGTCGGCGACGGGCACCTTCGGCACCGCCGCTGCGATCTGCGGCAGCATCACCTGCAGGTCGGTGAACGAGCCGTGCGCCGCGCCCGCGAGGCGCAACTCCCGTTTCCAGCCGGTCGAGGCGTCCCAGAAGGACTTCCAGCTCGGTTCGCTCGCCCGGGTGTGCGCCTCGGCTGCGATCTGCAGGAACGGCTTGGCGACGCCGGTCTCCGCCACCCGGCCGACGTAGCCGCCGTCGAGGTTCACACCCGCGTCCACGCGTCGGTCGTCGTGGACGAGCTGCGCGGCCACCGACCCGCCGAGGGACTGGCCGAGCACTCCCACCCTGGACAGGTCCGGGGCGCCGCGCAGCCCGGCGGGCAACTGCCCGGCCTCCTCGCCGAGGCCGTGGCCGCGTCCCAGCTCGGTGATCTTGTCGAGGACGGACCGCATGTCCGCGAGGCGGGCCCGTGAATGCCGCGCGAGCAGCTTGGCGATGACGCGCGGAGTCAGCTTCTTCGGCAGGGGCGCGGCTCGCACGACCCGCCCGCCCGGGAACTCCACCTGGTCGGCCTCGTAGGTGTGGTCCACGGTGACGACCAGGTAGCCGCGGGAGGCCAGGTCCTCCACCAGGGCGGTGCCGAGCGTGCGCGGGCCGCCGTCCCCGGAGCCGAAGAGCACGACCGGAAGCCTGCCCGCTCGACGGTCCACCGGCGCGCCGACGCGGGCGTGGGTAGGGGTGGCGGCCCAGTCCACCGCGCCCGTCGCGATGCCCATGGGCGGCGCGGAGCGGCGGTCCCAGTCGGCCGCGGCCAGGGGCGCCATATGGGGGGCGACGGGCAGGGCCCGGCCGGTGTCCTCCGCCGGGTACCACAGGCTGACCATCAGCTCCCGGTAGGGCTCTGAGCGGACCAGGGGGTCGGGGCGCGAGCGGTCGACCAGGCGCACGGCGAAGGTGCCGACGGGGTACGGCCCGGTCGGCGCGGGCAGGGCCATCGTGACGCGGTGCCCGGCCGGCGCCTGACCGGCCAGGACAGCGGGGGCGGTCGCGGAGCGCGCGGCGGGCGTGGCAGGTGCAGCGGCCGTGGCGGGCGCGGCGGCCGTGGCCAGCGCCAGCCCGGCGACCGCCGCGGCGATCGTGCGGAAGGACATGTGAGGCTCCTTGCGAGCTGCGGATTCCGGTGCCCGACGAGGCTGGCAGCGGGACCCGGCCCCGGGCCAGCGGCGTACGGCTGATCCACGCCTACGACTCCCGGCTGACATGCCCGGATGTTCATCCTGAAGGAGGATGGGGAGCGAATCCGCAGGGCAACTAGGGTGAGCGGCATGAAACGAGGCGACCGTCCAGTGGCCTGTCTCGCAGCGCTCACTCGATGGTCGTCCATACCCGCCGACGCGCTGCTGGCGGCCGTGATCTTCCTTGCCACGCTCGGCCCCGGCCAGGTGCCGGCACGCGGCGAGCCGGGGCCGCTGCTGCTCCAGGCGGCCCTGGTGGTGCCCCTGGTGTGGCGGCGGCGCGCGCCGCTGACGGTGTTCTGCGCGATCGCGGCGGCGGCCGCGGTCCAGTGGGTCGCCGACGTGCAGCTCCCCGCCGACGCCGCGCTGCTGGTCGCTCTCTACACCGTCGCCACGCGCTGCGCCTGGCGGCAGACGCTGGTGGCCGGGCTCACGCTGGAGGCCGGAGCACTGCTGGCCGCGGCGCGATGGGCACCGCCCGGCCAGTCGCCGTTCACGGCGGCCGCGCTGACCGCGATGACCGCCGCCGCCCTCACCACGGGCCTGTGGACGCGTGCCCGGCGGGCGTACGTCACCTCGCTGGAGCACGACCGCGAGCAGCGGGCACGGCTCGCCGTCGCCGAGGAGCGCGCCCGGATGACCCGCGACATGCACGACATCGTCACCCACAACCTGTCGGTCATGGTGGCGCTGGCCGACAGCGCGGCGTACGTACGGCACCGCGCGCCGGAGCGGGCGGCCGCCGCCATGGAACAGATCGCGGCCACCGGACGGCAGGCCCTGGACGACATGCGACGCTCCCTCGGCGCCGGGGAGGACGGCGAGTCCTGCCGGCAGGCCGGCGCGCGACTGCGTCCGGCCCCCGGGATCGCCCAGCTCGGCCCGCTTACCGACAGGATGCGCGCGGTCGGGCTGCCGACCCGCCTGGAGGTGACCGGTGACCCGGAGGCGGTCCCCGCCGTCGCCCAGCTCACCGTCTACCGGCTGGTCCAGGAGGCCCTGACGAACGCGCTCCGGCACGCCCCCGGGGCGACGGCCGAGGTCCGGGTCCGCCTGACGCCGCGGTGCGCCGCCGTGGAGGTCATTGACGACGGCCGCCCGGGGCCCGCGCCAGGAGACGCCCACGGGCGGGGCCTGGTCGGCATGCGCGAGCGCGTCGCCGCCTACGGCGGCAGCCTCCATGCCGGTCCGCTGTCCGGCGGCGGCTGGCGGGTGGCGGCCAGCCTCGACATCGGCGACGACATGATGGAGAAGGGCACGGCATGACGATCCGGCTGCTGATCGCCGACGACGAGTCGTTGCTGCGCATGGCGTTCCGCATGGTGTTCGAGGCCGAGCCGGGCCTGGAGGTGGCCGGCGAGGCGGGCGACGGCGACGAGGCCGCCCGGATGGCCCGGCTGCTACGTCCCGACGTCGTGCTGATGGATGTACGCATGCCCGGCGTCGACGGGATCGAGGCCACCCGCCGGATCGTCAGGGACTCCCCGCGCTCGCGCGTGCTCATCCTGACCACCTTCGACCTGGACGAATACGCCTTCGCCGGGCTGAAGGCCGGGGCCTCGGGCTTCTTGCCGAAGAACACCCGGCCCGAGGAGCTGCTGGCCGCGATCCGCAGCGTGGCGGCAGGCGACGCCGCGGTCTCCCCGCGGGTCACCCGCCGCCTGCTGGAGAAGTTCGCCCCCCAGCTCATGCCCGGCGTTCCCGAGCGCGACGAGCGGCTGGCGGCGCTCACCTCTCGCGAGCGCGAGGTGCTGGTCCAGGTGGCGCGCGGGCTGTCCAACGCGGAGGTCGCCGCGGCGATACACCTGGCCGAGGCCACCGTGAAGACGCACCTCAGCCGGGTCCTGCTGAAGCTGGGGCTGCGGGACCGCGCACAGGTCGTGGTCTTCGCCTACGAGAGCGGTCTCATCCGTCCGGCGACAGCGGATGACGCGTGAGAAAGGCGTACGGGCGGGGACGGCGATCCCCGCGCCGCTCGGAGGCATCTGGTGGGCCCGGCCGCGCGACGCGCGGATAATCGCCGTCCGTCCGCGATATCGCCTGCCGTCCTCGGCCGTATTTCCCAGTGGTCCGCAAGTGGTTTCCAAGTACGGCGGCGCATTCTGACGGCAGGAAATCATGTGCCCAAGGCGCGATTACCGCCGGAATCGTCGTTCGTGGGCGCGTTCTTCAACTTCGACGAAGGACAGGAAAAGAATGAGAACTCGTCGTCTGGCCGCAGTGGCGTTGATGGCCGGTGGGCTTGCCTTCAGCACCGTCGCCACCTCCGCCACGGCCGCCTCCGCGGCAAGTCCCTCCGCGCAGGCCACCGCCTCATGGCACCTCGCCGGTTACTATGACTACAACGACCAGTGCGTCAGGGCCGGCTTCAAAGCCATCACCAGTGGCGGCATCGTCCAGGATTTCAAGTGTGAGCGCGTCGGCTCTCGCGTTGCTCTTCACCTCTTCTATTAGAATTGATTAGGAGATCCGTCCCGGGCCGGCGTTGATGCCGGCCCGGGACGGATTTTTCCACGGATATTCTCCGTCCCGGGATGTTTTCGGTTCACGGATGTTCTCCGTCCCGGGATGTTTCCGTCCCGAGGCGGTCTGCCCGGTCACAGGACGATCGAGAGTCCGGCGTCCCCCTCATGACACGGACGAGGCCCCCGGCAGACGGGTTGATCACCACAGCGGCCACCGGGCACGCGGGTCGAGTCCTCCCCGACGGTCGCGGTGCCACGCGCCGGCCGAGATCTCCCTCGTTCAGACGGCCGGCGCCCCGGAGTCGATCGGCAGGCCGTGCAGGGCCTCGACCAGCGGCGCGAGCTCCGGGGTCTGCTCCGCCTCGGCCAGAGCCTTGGCCAGGACGTCGTCGTGGGTCGGGCGGGCCCTGTTCAGCAGCGCCCACCCCTGCTCGGTGAGCTCGGTGTAGATGCCGCGCCGGTCGTCCTGGCACAGGACCCGGGTCAGCAGTCCCCGGTCTTCGAGCCGGCTGACCAGCCGGGTGGTGGCGCTGCCCGACAGCGCCGCGGCGCGGGCCAGCTGCTGCATGCGCATGTGCCAGCCGTCCTGGCGCGACAGCGCGTCCAGGACCGTGTATTCGACCACCGACAGGTCGTGGCCGGCCTGCAGCGCCCTCTCCAGCGCGGCGTCGATCAGCCCGTGCAGCGCGGCGAGCGTCCGCCAGCCCTGCGCGCGGATCTGCACCGCGCCGTCGCCGATCCCCATGGCCGCCTCCTCTCGCGCCCTCCCCCTCCAGGCGGGCCGTCATCGCCGCCCAGTCTACCCACGTTTTGAAATAAAGCGCGTGTGCAAGTAAGTGGCCGTACGGCCCACGCCGAGCCCCGCCCGCGGGCACGCCACGGCCGGCGGGACGCGGACACGGCGGAGTGGTCGTAGCGCGCGAGGCCGCCGTCCCGTCCGGCCGCCGTGCGGCCCGCGGCCGGGGCCTCCGCATCCGGCCGCCGTAACCTCGGAGCGCCGAAGGGCCGTAACCTCGGAGCTGAGAAACGCCGTCCATGACGTAAGAGGAGACCACGCACGTTGTCCGAGACGCACGAACCCGCGCGCCCCGTCCCCGGCGCCGACCTGCTCAGCCTGCGAGCCGACTGCGCGAGCTGCTCGGGGCTGTGCTGTGTCGCGCTGCCCTTCTCGGCCTCGGCGGACTTCGCGGTCGACAAAGCGGCCGGGCAGCCGTGCGCCAACCTGCAGCCGGACTTCCGCTGCGGCATTCACTCACGCCTCCGGCAGCAGGGCTTCCCGGGCTGCACCGTTTACGACTGCTTCGGCGCGGGACAGAAGGTCACCCAGCTCACCTTCGGCGGACAGGACTGGCGCCGGGCCCCGCAGACCGCACGGCAGATGTTCGAGGTGTTCCCGATCATGCGGCAGCTCCATGAGCTGCTCTGGTATCTGACCGAGGCGCTGACGTTGCGGCCGGCCCTCCCGCTCCACGAGGAGATCCGCCTCGCGCTCGACACGACCGAGCGTCTCACCCGCGACAGCCCCGACTCCCTCATGGAGCTGGACGTGGCAGCGCACCGGCAGGAGGTCAGCGCCCTGCTGCTGCGTACGAGTGAGCTCGTACGGGCCGGAGCCGGCCGCCAGAAGAAGGACCGCAGAGGCGCCGACCTCATCGGGGCCAACCTCAGGGGCGCCGACCTCAGAGGCGCCAACCTGAGAGGCGCCTACCTCATCGGGGCCGATCTCAGGGGTGCCGACCTCAGGGTGGCCGACCTCATCGGGGCCGATCTCCGGGGCGCCGACCTCAGGGGCGCCGACCTCACCGAGAGCATCTTCCTGACCCAGTCCCAGCTCAACGCGGCCAAGGGCGACGCCGCCACAGCGCTGCCGCCTACGCTCACCCGCCCGGCGCACTGGCAGTCCTCGGACACGCCGGCCGCGCCCACCTCCTCCCGTCCCCGGAGAAGGAGCCCACGCCGGAGGTGACGCCGGCCCGGGCAGGCCGGCGGGCGCCCCGGCTCACCCGCCCTGTCCCGGCCCGGCTCACCCGTCCTGTCCTGGTCCGGCTCCTCCGGGCACGCTCGGGCCCGCGCAGCCGAGGGCGAGCCGGAGGGCCAGGCCGGTGTTCCTGCGCCGGCCGAGCCGGTGCACGGCCAGCTCCAGCGCCTCGCGCTGGCCGACGAGCACCACCCACGACTCCGCCCTGGTGACCAGGGTGTACAGCAATTTGCGCTGCAGCATCACGCCTCCGGCCTCGGCCACGATCGGCGCCACCACGAACGGGTATTCGCTGCCCTGGGAGCGGTGCACGCTGATCGCGTAGGCGTGGGTCAGCTCGTCCAGCTCGCCGAAGGTGTATTCCACCCTCTCCCCGTCGTCGGTGCGGATCTCCACCAGCCGCTCCTGCGGGTTCACCGCCGTGACGGTGGCGCTCTCCCCGTTGAACACGCCTTTGTCGTAGTTGTTGCGGATCGGCATGACGCGGTCGCCCACCCTGAAGACCGACGGGCCCGACCAGTGCTCGGCCGTGCCCTCGCGCGCCGGGTTCAGCCGCTCCTGCAGCCTGCGGCCGAGCTCCGTGGCGCCCGTCGCGCCCTTGCGCATCGGGCACAGCACCTGGATCTGGTCCCTGCCGATGTTCTGCTTGCGGGGGATCGCCTCCGTCGCCAGATGGACCACCCGCGCGGCCACCTGCTCCGGGTCGTCGAGCTCCTCGAACCAGAAGCCGCCCCGGCCGGGCAGCGCGGGCAGCTCACCCGCCCGGATCCGGTGGGCGGCCTGGACGATCCCGCTGTCCTGCGCCTGCCGGAAGACCTGGGTCAGCCGGATGCGCGGGATCTCCGCCACGCGCAGCAGATCGGCCAGCACGCTGCCGGGCCCGATGCTGGGGAGCTGGTCGCTGTCGCCGACCAGCAGCAGG
Organism: Streptosporangium brasiliense; assembly: GCF_030811595.1. Classification (NCBI taxonomy): domain Bacteria; kingdom Bacillati; phylum Actinomycetota; class Actinomycetes; order Streptosporangiales; family Streptosporangiaceae; genus Streptosporangium; species Streptosporangium brasiliense. Next base: position 6,230,103 of record NZ_JAUSRB010000002.1, on the reverse strand, counting down.
TGGCTGCCCGCCGGGATCGCGGCCGTCAGCCGGGTGGCCAGCTGCAGATCCAGCATCGACGCCTCGTCGACGACGATCAGATCCGCCTGCGCGGGAGACTGCTGGAACAGCGTGCCCTCCTCCCGCTCCGGCTGCTGGGCGAGCATCCGGTGCACGGTCATCGCGGGCAGGCCGGTGAGCTCCGACAGGCGCTTGGCCGCCTTGCCCGTCGGCGCGGTCAGGGTCACTGTGCCGCCCATCGCCCGCACGGTCGCCGCGATCACCTTCACCGTGTGGCTCTTGCCGCAGCCGGGACCGCCGGTCAGGACGGACACGGTGCTGGTCAGCGCCAGGTTCACGGCCACCCGCTGGTCCTCCGCCAGCCCCTCGTCGTCGGCGAACGCGCGCAGCGGCAGCGTCGAACGGGCCCGCAGGAGCCTGGTCAGCTGCGCCGCCAGCGCGACCTCGCGGCTGTGCTGCTCCTTGGCGTACGCCACCTGGCCGGGGCCGGCCGGCGACGCCTCGACGACCACCCGGTGCTCGGCGACCAGCGCGTCGACCGCCCGGCGGATCGGCCCTTCCTTCTGGCCGACCAGATCGGCCACCGCGGCGAGGAGGGCGGGCAGCGGCAGGAAGCAGTGCCCGTCGCGGGCGGCCGCCACCTCCAGCCGGTCCAGGACCGCCGCCTTGATCCGCTGCGGGCTGTGCTCCGGCACCCCCGACCGCAGTGCGATCCGGTCGGCGGTGTGGAAGGCGATCCCCCTGACCTGGCCGATCAGCCGGTAGGGGTCGCGGGTGAGGATGTCGCACGAGTCGTTGCCGTAAACCTGGTAGATCTTGGCCGCGAGCAGCGGGCTGGTCCCGAAGCCCTGCAGGGCGACCATCAGCGCGGCGACCGCCTTCTGCTCCGCCCACGCCTGGACGATCTGCGCCTGCCGCGCGGCGCCGATGTTGACGACTTCCGTGAGGCGCTCCGGCTCGGTGTCGATGACCGTGAGCGTCTCCTCGCCGAAGTGGCTGACGACGGCGTGGGCGAGCCGCGGCCCGATCCCGCGGATCAGGCCCGATCCGAGGTAGAGCGTGATGGCGCGCACGGTGGAGGGGACCACCCGCTCGCACTGCTTGACCACCAGGCGGCTGCCGTGGCGCGGGTGCTCCTCCCACTCCCCGGCCAGCCGCAGGGTCTCCCCCGGCTGCACCCCGGCCAGCGCCCGGCCCGAGGCGACGAACCCGGCCAGGCTCTCGGCGCTCATCCGCGCGACCGTGTATTCGTCGTCACGGACGTATATCAGCTGCTCGACGGAGGCGTCCACGTCCGTCGGGTAGGGCTTCGCGAGCACGGTCACCGCATGGCTCCCCGGGATCATGTGCGGCATCTCACTTCAGGACACTAACCGGTGGCTGCGACAGTTCGGGCGGCACGGACAGGGCGGGGACGCGGTGTCGGTCAGGGGAGAGCCGTGGGCGGCTGCCGGTGGACCACTGAGCGTGCTGCGCGGTAGCCGCTCAGCGTGCTACGCGGTAGCCGCTCAGGCCGTCGTCCATCTCCTCCCGGTCACCGTCCCGCGCCGCGTAGAGGGCCTGCTGGAGCGCGAATGTGCCGCGGATCGCCGAGATCCGCGCGGTCAGGCCGGGCCGCGCTCCGATGCGCGAGAGCACCTCCTCCAGCAACGCCGTGCCGTAACTGGCCCCGACGGCCGCGAGGTCCTCGGCCTGATCCCCCAGGCAGACGTCGTCCCAGTCGACCACACCGCTCAACCGGGGCAGCCCGTCCCGCCTCTCCCACAGCACGTTCTCGCCGCCGAGGTCGCCATGCACCACGGCGGAGGTGAGGTGGGGAAGGTCGCGCAGGGCCGCGAGCTCCCGCTCGGCCCGCTCACGGCCGGCGGCGGACATGAACGTGAACAGCTCCGCCCGCACCTCCCCGGCGAACGCCCGCCACCTGTCCCGCGGCACACGCGGCAGGGCCTCGCGCACCGCCGGCTCCGAGCCCGCCGCCGCGAGCCTGGTGAACAGGGCGGCGTACTGGGCGGCCACCGCGCCGGCGACCTCGCCGGAGCGGAGCTCCGCCGGAGCCAGCGGCGCGCCGGGGATCCGGCCGAGCAACAGGTACGGCACGCCGGCGCCGTCCCGGGAGTCTCCGACGGCCAGCGGTTCGGGGGTGCGGACACCGAGGTCGAGGCCGGAGAGGGTCCGCAGCACGGCGGCCCGCTGAGGCAGCCGGCCACCGGCCGCCCCGGTCCGGGCGAAGCAGACGACCCGCTCCGCGCCGATCACCACGTCGTGGAACTGCCCCCGGTGAACGGGGAGATCCGGCAGATCGTCGTCCGGGAGCAGCCTGCCCAGCAGGCTCTGTCGGGTTTCGGTGACGTCCATGGGAGGTGAACCCTACTCCGCGACCGGCTCCCCCGGCGTCCCGCACCCCGCCGCCCCGGCCGGTCCCGGCGCGGTGATCAAAGACACCGGGGCCGGGCCCCTGTAGCTGTCGATGCCGGGCGCGCCGAGCACGTTGCGGAAGGAGTCGCACAGCCTGGCGGCCTGGGCCGACTCGCTCGACGGCGACAGGGAGTTGACGCCGCTCTCAGTCAGCTGCACCTCCCACGCCGACGGGGTGCCGGGGAACTGCTGCCGCAGCCGCCCCACCAGGACGCCGATGTTGCCGTAGGTCACTCTCGGGAAGTCGTCGGCGGAGAACTCGGGGCGCAGCAGGTTGGGCGGGTACGGATGGTAGGCCACCCGCCAGACGCGGCCCCCGCCCGCGCGGCCAGCCCCTTGAGCACGGTCATGCCCGACAGCATCGCCTCGGCCGCCGCCGGTCGATCATAGGCGGTGCCTAAATAGTGGTCGAGCGAGGTGAGCACCTTGGCCGTCGGCTGCTGGACAAGGGCGGGTTCGCGCCGGGGTGGACCTGGGAACGGCGGCGCCGCGGTCGGCTACCGCGACTTCGTCTCGGGCAAGGCCACCATGTCGTGGGGCACCGACTTCGCCGTCGAAGCGCTCAAGACGGACGCCGAGTTCCCGATCGGCACCATGCCGTTCCCGACGGTCACGAAGGCCACCAGCCCGCTGTCGACGGAGGCCCCCGCCAGATACGGGGCCTCGATCGGCGGCACCAGCTACATGATCCCGTCCACGGTGAAGGGCGGGAAGTACGCCGCCGCGATCAAGTTCCTGCAGTTCATGAGCTCACCGGCGGTCAAGCCGTGGCTGGACGCCACCGGCGGTCTGCCCGCGGTCGAGGGCGTGGACCCCTCCCCCGAGACCGCCGGCCTCCTCCGGAGGCGAGTGGGGCAGGCCGTTCCGGGTGACCGCGCTGCCCGGCGGACCCGAGGGCACCTCCTCCCGCGACGTGTTCGACGGCTACCTGCTCGGCAAGCGCTCGCTGGAGGAGGAGCTGCCCGACCTGCAGAAATGGTGGGACCGCGGGATCGCGGCCGGCATCAAGAAGAACAACTGGGGCCAGGAGAACTGGGCCAGGTAGCCCAGACCGAGACACCCCTGTCACACCCCCCCGAGCAGGAGATGTAATGCCGCATCCACCACGGACCCTACGTAACGCGCTGATCGCCCTCGCCGTACCGGCGACGGTGACGGCCCTTCCCGCCCTCGCGCTCGCCGGGGCCGCGACGGGCGTCACCGGGGTCGCGGTCGGCCAGGACACGGTCACCGTCACCGGCAGGGCGACCGGCCAGGTGGCGCTGTACGCGCTGGACACCTGGCACGCCCCCGCGGGCCACACGGGCCTGCGGCCGGTCGCCGTCGTCACGCCCGGCACCGACGGCGCCGAGGAGATCGGCGTCGAGCACACGGGCATCAACCTCCGCCAGGTACGGCAGGGCCTGGGGCTGGATCGTCGGCAACGAGATCGACGCCCAGCAGTACTGGTACAACATGGGCCCCCAGGACCGCGACGTCTTCCTGGAGCAGTACACCAGGGCCATGCGGCTGACCTGGCAGGCCGTGCGCAAGGCCGACGCCAACGCCCGCGTCTACACCTCGCTGACCCACTTCTGGACCGGCGTGGTGGGCGACGACCCCGAATACACCTACAAGGGCCGTGACGTGGTGGAGGGCCTCAACGCCCTGACCAAGGCCCAGGGTGACTTCGACTGGAACATCGCCCATCACCCGTATCCGGAGAACCTGTTCAACCCGGCGTTCTGGAACGACAGGACGGCGACCGACAGCTTCGACACGTTGCGCATCACGTTCAAGAACATCGAGCTGCTGCCGCGCTACCTGGCCCAGGAGCACCTGCTCCACGACGGGCGGCCGCGCCGGGTGATCCTCTCGGAGCAGGGCCTGAACTCCCAGGACTACACCGACGAGCAGCTCAGGCTGCAGGCGGCGGCCTACGCCTACGCCTACTACAAGGTCGCCTTCGCCGAGGGCATCGACTCGTTCATCCTGCACCGGCACGTCGACCACAAGCAGGAGGGCGGCCTCCGCCTCGGCCTGTGGACGTGGGACGAGGAGCACGCCGCGCCGTCCAACGTCGGCGACCGCAAGCCGGTGCACGAGGTGTTCAAATACATCGACACCGAGCGCTCGCTCGAGGTGACCGAGTCCGCCAAGAAGATCATCGGGATCTCCGACCGGAAGGACGTCATCCCCGGCTCCGACCCGGCCAGGCTGGCGACCAGGAAGCTCCCGGCCACCGTCGGCGTACAGCTGGACGCCGAGCCCGCGCTGGAGCACGTGGTCTCCGACTTCGAGCGGGACACCGGCGGCTGGCGGCCCTCCGACAACGCGGCCGCCGTCGAACGGGTGGCCGTCGACGGCGGACACGCGCTGCGCGTGCACTTCGACCGCGACCTGCCAAGCTGGTCGATGTACACCAAGGCGTACAAGGGCACCGACCTGGTGCTCGACCGGCCGCTCGACGCCTCGCTCAGGTCACAGCTTTCGGTGTCGGTACGGGTGCCGGAGCACGCCGGCGACGGCTTCAGGCCGGGCAACGTCTTCTCCGCGAAGGTCCGCGTCTACGGCCCGGACGGCGAGGTCGCCGAGGGCGTCGGCGCGGTCGACCCCGCCCGCGGCTGGAACCGGCTCACCCTCGACCTGTCCCGCTGGGCGGGCCGCAAGGCCGTCTCCCGGGTCAAGGTGTGGGTGCGCGGCTCGGTCGGCTCGGACTGGGCGGGCTCCTACGAGATCGACAGGCTGAGCCTGGCGGCGGCCGCGGTCCCGGCGCCCGCCCGGCAGGCGGGTGGACGCCCGCGCTCAGCCCGTGACGAGGGGCCGTAGATACTCCGCGGTCACACCGGGACCGGCCGCGACCGTCGCCGGAGGGCCCTGGTTGAGGATCCGCCCGCCCCTGTCGCCGGCGCCCGGTCCCATGTCGATGATCCAGTCGGCGCAGGCGGCGACGTGCAGATCGTGCTCGGCGATGACGACCGAGCTGCCCGCCGCGAGCAGCGTGTCGAACGCGTCGACCATGCGCTGCACGTCGGACGGGTGCAGGCCGGTGACCGGTTCGTCGAGGATCACCAGGCCGCGGCCGCGGCCCCCGCCGCCCAGCAGGATCGCGTTGGCCAGCTTCAGGCGCTGCGCCTCACCGCCGGAGAGCTCGGTCGCGCTCTGGCCGAGCCGGAGATAGCCCAGCCCCGCCTGCTGGGCGGCGCGCAACGTGGCGGCGAGGCCGGCCGATCCGCCGAAGAAGTCCGCCGCCTCGTCCACGGTCATCTCCAGCACCTCGTCGACGGCCTTGCCGCGGTAGGTGACGGCGAGCAGCTCGGGGGTGAAGCGGCGCCCCTCGCAGACGTCGCACACGACCCACATGTCCGGCATGAAGTGCAGGTCCACCTGGCGTCTGCCGTATCCGGCGCACGCCTCGCAACGGCCACCGGAGGAGTTGAAGGAGAACGCCCCCGCGCCGAGCCCGCGGCTCCTGGCCTCCGGAGTGGCGGCGTAGAGCTTGCGGATCGCGTCGAACGCCTTGGTGTAGGTGGCCGGGCTGGAGCGCGGCGTGCGCCCGATCGGATTCTGGTCCACCACCGTCACCCAGTCGAGCTGCCCGGCGCCCTCGATCCGGGCGACGGCCTCCGGGCGCTCGCCGCGGAGGACGGCGTCGAGGCCCGCGCCGAGCGCCTGGTGCAGCAGGCTGCTCTTGCCGCTGCCGCTGACCCCGGTGATGCAGGTGAGCACGTGAAGGGGGATCTCCACCCGGTCCAGGCGGACGTTGTGCGCGTCGACGCCGATCAGGGCGAGCCGGGGCGCCGCGGCCGGGCCGGACCGCCGGGTCCGGCGGACCCGGGGACCGCGCCCGCCGAGGTAGGCGCCGGTGATCGACCGCTCGTCGCGGCTCAGCTCCCACGGCGGGGCGGACGCGACGAGCCTGCCGCCCTCGCGCCCGGCCCCGGGGCCGATGTCCACCACCCAGTCGGCCAGGGCGATCAGCTCAGGGTCGTGCTCCACGAGCAGGACGGTGTTGCCCGCGTCGCGCAGCTCGCGGAGGATCTCGCGGAACGGGCGCTTGTCGGCGGGGTGCAGGCCCGCGCTCGGCTCGTCGAGGACGAAGACGATCCCGGTCAGGTCCGTGTTCAGCTGGGCGGCGACCCGGGCCCGCTGGAGCTCTCCGCCCGACATCGACGGGGCGGTGCGGGTGACCTGGAGGTGCCCGAGGCCCAGCTCGACCAGCAGCCGCACGCGGCGGGCCAGGTCGGGCAGGACGGTGTCGGCCACCTCCCGCTGCATCGGGGTGAGCGTCGGCCCGATCGCGTCCACCCATCCGCGCAGCTCCTCGACGGGGAGCCTGATCACCTCGGGATAGGTCAGGCCGCCGAGCTTGATCGTGAGACCGACCTCACCGAAGCCGGTGCCGTCGCACGCCGGGCACCCGATCCGGCGCATGAACCGGGCGTAGTGCTCCTTGGCCCCGTCGGTGCCCGCGGCGTCGTAGAGCCTGGAGACTTCGAGGACCGCTCCTTTCAGCGGCACGCTGCGCTCGAAGGTGATCTCGGCGCCCGTCTTCTTCTGCCTGGTGGTGACCTTGTAGGTGACCGGCACGTCGCCCGTGCCGTGGAGCACCGCCTGCCGGAACTCCTCGGGCAGTTCGCGCCAGGGCAGGCCGAGGTCCGCGCCGTACCGCTCGGCGAGGGCGGGCAGCGCCAGGGACTCCCCGGAGCCGGCCCAGCCGAACCACGTCCCGGCGCCCGCGAGCAGCGGGAGGTCGGGGCGGGTCACGATCCGGTCCTCGGCCGGGCTCACCGTGGCGCCCATGCCGCCGCACTCCTTGCAGCGGCCTTCCATGCTGTACCGGTCGAAATAAGCACTGGTCAGCCCGCGTAGTTCGGGGAACTCCCGGGCTTCGGGCCCCAGCGCCGGCAGCCGGGCGAACAGCAGGCCGAGGAAGTCGTTCAGCCCGGTGATGCTGCCGAGGGTGGAGCGCGGGCTCCGGTTCAGCCGGCGCTGGTCCACCGCCAGGGTCACGCCCAGCCCGGATATCCGGTCGACCTGCGGGCGGTCCTTGGGTGAGATGAACTGGCGGAAGAACGGTGAGATGCCGTTCAGGTATCTCAGCTGGGCCTCCGCGTGCACGGTGTCGATGGCGAGTGAGGTCTTGCCGCTGCCGCTGACGCCGGTGAAGGCGACGATCTTGTTCTTGGGGAAGACGACGCTGACGTCCCGCAGGTTGTGGGTGCGGGCCCCGACGACCTTGATCACGTCGCCGTCGAGAGTGTCGGAGGTGAAGGTCACCGCCCCACCTTAGACGATAATTTTGATGTCATTGCAATTTTGGTTTGACACTACTATTTCGCGCGGTCCCACGCGCCCGAGAAGCGGCGCCCGGCCCGGCAAGGGCGCGCCCGTATGCGTACCAACCGGCGGCACGCCGTCGAACAGCGACGTTCAACGACATTCGGTTGCAAGATGGCTACCATCGGTGATGATCGTTTGCATCCTCAGACGCCATGACAGGCGCTGTCCGCAGCTGCGGACAGCGCCTCTCCGAGGTCATGACCGCCGAGGACTTGACTGAGAACCGAAGGAGAACACATGGCCATCGTGAGGTCCACGACCGTCGCCCTGTCCGCCGCCCTGGCGTTCGGCGCCGTTCTGGTGACAGGGGCGAGCGCGCACGCCGACGACCGCCCGGCCGCCAAGCGGGTGGCGGCCGAGGTGATGTCGGCGGCGAAGACGAGCCAGCGGGTCGCGGCCGGGAAGACCGCGCCCGGAGAGGGCTGGGAGTCCTACGGGAACGGCACCGGCCTCTACATCGACGTCGACACCACCTCCGCGAACTTCACCGGCACCCCGGTCTACACGAGCTCCGTCGGCGGCACCGGCGACCACTGGGCGCTGACGGGCGCCAACGCCGTTTACAGCCCCACCGCGACCGGATTCCGCCTCTACGTCCGCTGGAGCGACAGCAGCCCCATCTCTCCCGCCGTCGCGCAGGCCTTCCAATGGCACGTCAACTGGATCGGTGTCGACAACCCGTGATCGGCCGCCTGTCCTCCCCGCCGCCCGGCCGGGCGGCGGGGAGGACAGGCGCGGAGGGGATGAGTGGATCGCCGATGGCCGTCTGACGGCCGGAGGGCGCGGCCGGACAGGGAATGACGGGGAGCGGCGGGACCTGCTACATCGGCCGGATCGGCCTGCGCGACGCCGATCACGACATCATCCTCACCGACTGGCGCGCCCCGGCCGCCCGCGTCTTCTACACCGCCACCCCGGGCGACCCCGGCACGCTGTGGTGCGCCGCCGCCACCTGCACACCGACGGCCGCACCGTGGTCGACCTCGACGACGAGGTGTTCGACCTGGAGCGCCTCAGCGACGGCGACCGCCGCACGCTGGTCGGCGAGGCCGCGCTCATGGCCACCCTGCGGCGCAGCCGTACCGGGCGGATGAACGAGGTCGTGGCCACCATACAGACCGAGCAGGACTGGGTGATCCGGTCCGGCCTGCCGGGCGCCCTGGTGGTCCAGGGCGGTCCCGGCACGGGCAAGACCGTCGCCGCGCTGCACCGAGCCGCCTTCCTGCTGTACGCCCACCGCGCCGTCCTGGAGCGGCGGGGCGTGCTGGTGGTGGGCCCCAACACGCTGTTCTCCCGATACATCGGCCAGGTGCTGCCCTCCCTCGGCGAGACCGACGTGGTGCTGTCGGCCGTCGGCGAGCTGTATCCCGGTGTGCGCGCCACCGCGACCGACGGCCCGCCCACCGCCGTGGTCAAGGGTGACCTGCGGATGGCCGAGGTGATCGCCACGGCGCTCCGCGACCGCCAGCGCGTCCCCGACAGCGGCCTGGAGGTCCCGGTCGTGCTGCGGACCTCGGTGCGGAGCGGGGTGGAGGTCGTGGTCGAGCGGATGACGCTGCGGGTGGACCACGCCGCCTGCGAGGCCGCCCGGGACCGGGCCAGGGCCGCCCGCCGCCCGCACAACGTGGCCCGCAAGCTGTTCCTCGTCTCCATGCTCGGCGCGCTCGCCCTGGACGAGGCCGCCCAGTTGGACCGGCCGATGGACGAGGAGGACCTGCGCCACGCCCGCAAGGTCCTGTGGGCACAGCCGTCCGTGCGCGAGGCACTGGACGCGCTGTGGCCACGGCTCACCCCCGAACGCCTGATCGCCGACCTGCTCGCCGACGCCGACGCGCTCGCCTCGGCCGCGCCCGGCCTGTCGCGGGCCGAGCGGGAGAGCCTGCTGCGGCCGTACGGCAGGCCGTGGACGGTCGGCGACGTCCCGCTGCTGGACGAGGCCGCCGAGCTCCTCGGCGAGGACGAGACCGAGAGCGGGGCGGCCCGGGAGCCGGCCGAGCACGAGCGCGAGGCCGGGGAGCGGTACGCGCTGGGCGTGCTGGAGTTCACCGGCCTGCTGGAGGACCGGATGATGGAGGCCGCCACGCTGGCCGCACGTCACGAGACGCCCGAGCCGGCCATGACCACCGCCCAGCGGGCCGGGGCCGACCGGCGCTGGGCCTACGGGCACGTCATCGTGGACGAGGCGCAGGAGCTGTCGGCGATGGCCTGGCGGACCGTGATGCGCCGGATCCCGTCCCGGTCGCTGACCGTCGTGGGCGACATCGCCCAGACCGGGTCGGCCGCCGGGGCCCGGTCCTGGGGCGGGATGCTCGACCGCTACGTCAGGGGCCGCTGGCGGGAGGAACGCCTGCTGGTCAACTACCGGACCCCGGCGGAGATCATGAAAGTGGCCGCCGACGTGCTCGCGGCGGTCGCGCCCGGCCGGCGGCCCCCGGAGTCGGTCCGCGAGGGCGGGAGCCCGCCGCGCGCCGTGCTCCTCGACCCCGACGCCCCGGGCGCCTTGGCGGCCCTGGTCGAGGGCGAGCTCGCGCGGATCGGTGAGGGCCGCCTGGCCGTCGTCGTCCCCGACGCCCGTCGTCCCCGGATCGCCGCGCTCTTCCCCGGCCACGACGACATCCTGGACTCCCCCGTCGCGGTCCTGACCGTCACCGCCTCCAAGGGGCTGGAGTTCGACGCCGTGGTGGTCGTCGAACCCGGCGAGATCCTCGCCCAGACACCGATGGGCGGCCATGATCTGTATGTGGCGGTCACCCGTGCGACGCGGCGGCTGACCGTGACACACCGGCGGGAGCTGCCGGGGATGTTGGCCGGGCTCGCCCGGCACTAGCCTTGGGGCGTCACGTCATGTCGGGGAGGGGTCATCTGATGTCGCCGGTTCTGGAGAGTACGGCTCGCGCGCTGCTGCGGAGGATCGCGGTGGAGCAGGCAGGGTCGCGGCTGCCGTCCCTCGCGGCGGCCGTGGTGCGCGACGGGCGGATCGCCTGGTACGGCTCGCGCGGCCGGGTCGAGGGGGTCGCGCCCACCGAGGACACCCAATACCGGATCGGCTCCATCACCAAGAGCATGGTGGCCACCGTGGTCATGCGGCTGCGCGACGAGGACCGCGTGGACCTGCTCGACCCGATCGGCAAGCACGTCCCCGGCACGCCGGTCGGTGACGTGACCATCGCCCAGCTGCTGTCGCACACCGCCGGGCTGACCGCCGAGCCGCCCGGCCAGTGGTGGGAGCGGACGCCGGGCATGCCACTGGAGGAGCTCATCGGGCTGCTCGGCCCGGAGACCGCCCGCCACCGGCCCGGCCGCCGCTTCCACTACTCCAACCTGGGCTTCGCCCTGCTGGGCGAGCTGGTCGCCCGGCACCGGGGCGTGACCTGGGCGCAGGCCGTGCAGGCGGAGATCCTGGAGCCGCTGGGCATGCGCCGGACCACGCCCCGGCCGCTCGCCCCGCACGCCACCGGCTACGCCGTGCACCCGTGGGCGGACGTGCTGCTGCCCGAGCCCGAGCACGACGCGGTCGCCATGGCCCCGGCCGGGCAGCTGTGGTCCACCCCCGCCGACCTCGCCCGGTGGGCGGCGTTCCTGGCCGGTGAAACCGCCGGCGTCCTCGCCCCGGCCACGCTGGCCGAGATGCGCGAGCCGGCGATCGTCGACGACGGCGACGCCTGGACCGGCGGATTCGGCCTGGGCCTGCAGCTGGCCCGGGCGGGCGGGCGCCGCCTGGCCGGCCACTCCGGTTCCATGCCGGGCTTCCTGGCCACGGTGTGGGCCGACCCGGCCGACCGGGTGGGCGTGCTGTTCATGGCCAACACCACCTCCGGGGTGAGCCGCACCCTGCTGACCGAGCTGCTGGCCGTCCTCGACGAGCACGAGCCGCGCCTGCCGGCCGAGTGGGAGCCCGTCGCGGCGGACGCCGACCTGCTGGAGCTGACCGGCCCGTGGCACTGGGGGCCCAGCGCCTACACGCTGCGGCTGCTGCCGGAGCGCGGCATCTCCCTCGACCCGATCGGCGGCACCGGCCGGGCCTCCCGGTTCGCCGCCCAGGCCGACGGCACCTGGCTCGGGCTGGACGGCTACTACGCCGGTGAGACGCTGCGCCTGGTCCGCCGGGCCGACGGCTCGCCCGGCCACCTCGACCTCAACACCTTCGTCTTCACCCGCACCCCCTACGACCCCACCGCCGAGGTCCCGGGCGGGGTGGACGGCGGCGGCTGGCGCGGCTGAGCCGGTCCGGGAGACCGCCGCCTCGCCACGGCGGTCTCCCGGACCGTACCCCGCTCCCCCGGCGACACCGAAGACAGCGGGGATCAGGGACAGGAGGTGACCGTGGAGGGGATCGTCCCGGTGCCGTACGCCGGGGCGCCGGTGTCGTTGACGACGTGGTCGTAGCGGCCCTTGCCGCCGAGTGAGACGACCAGGAGGCTGTGGAACCTCACGCCGGGCTTCACCGGGACCTCGAAGCCGTGGTCCACCTCGATGGTCGGGTCGGAGGTGAAGACGCAGTAGCTGCCCAGGCCCCAGCCCTCGTGGACGTTCACCGAATCGGCGACCTTGCAGGCGGCCCAGCCCTTGATGTTCCCGTTCATGAACGCGGCCTGGTCGGGCGGGTCGTAGGGCAGCTCGTTCCGGAAGAAGGTCGTCCGGCCTCGCTCGCCGGACCACTCCACGCCGTACTTCTTGAAGTGCTCGACGGACAGGCCCGTGGCCGGCACGTCGTCCCCGGCAGCCCGCTCTCGGTCCGGGTACGGCTGCGCAACACCGGCGGGCGGGCCGGGCGCGAGACCGTCCAGGTCTACCTGTCCCGGCCGGAGACGGCCGTGGCCCGGCCCGAGCGCTGGCTGGCCGGCTACGCCCCGGTCGAGATCGAGGTCGACCTCCCAGCACGGGCCTTCCAGCACTGGTCGGCCGGGCGGCGCGCCTGGCACGCCGAGGAGGGCGCCTTCATGGTGCTCGCCGGACGCTCGGCCGCCGACCTGCCGTTGAACGCCACCGTGCGCCTCGCCGCGCGGGCGCCGATCGGGTGAACGGTGGCCGGCCTGCCCGGCGCGCGCGTCCCGCTCACCGCCGGCCCGCGTCGACGTGGTAGAGCGTGGTGAACAGCGGCCAGGTCAGGGCGGCCATCTCGGCCGGAGACCGCGGGCATCCGCGCTGCAGCCAGTCGGCGGCCACGCCGATGAGCGCCCCGGCGGTGAACGCGGCCGGGACGTCGTGCGGGATGTCCAGCGGCGGACCGGTCCGCTCCGGGAGGTCGCCGCCGGCGGTGGCCCGGCGCAGGTGGTCGTGGACGGTCGCGGCGATACGGCGGCGGATGTGGTCGACGACACGCGCGCTGCCCTGCGGCCCCAGCAGGCCGCGGTAGAGCCCGGTGTGCTCGGCGAGGCTGGCGAAGAACGCCTCCAGCGACCGGGTCGCCTCCGGCTCCGGGTCCGCCGAGCCGGGGTCAGGGCCGGGCAAGGACTCGATCAAGTCGTCGATCATCGCGGTGCAGGCGACCTCGGCCAGCTCGTGGACGTCCCGATAGTGGTCGTAGAAGGTCGAGCGGCTCACGCCGGCGCGTTCGGCGACGTCGGCGACGCCGATCCGGGACAGGTCCTGCTCCTCGACGAGCTGGATCAGCGCGTGCGCGAGGGCCGCGTGGGTGCGGCGCACGCGCCGGTCGCCCGATGGGGTGCTGCCGTCTTTTGTCGTGGCCACGCCTCTCACCCTACCGTCAACCTACACATGTACGATTACCTACACGTGTAGGTTAACCTGGTGACGTGGGACGATCGGAAGGACCACGACATATGCGGATACGTTTGGGGCGGCCCGCCGCCCTCCACCTGAGCGACGTCCCGTGACCCCGCCCGGGAGCGTCCTGATCGTCGGCGCGTCGGCCGCCGGTCTGAGCACGGCGGAGGCACTGCGGCGGCACGGCTACCAGGGCAGGCTGACGTTTCTGGACGCCGAACCCCATCTCCCCTACGACCGGCCGCCGCTGTCGAAGCAGGTCCTGGCCGGCGCCTGGGAACCGTCCCGCGCCCGGCTCCGCAGCCAGGCGCAGCTGGAGGCCCTGCACGCCGAGTCCGTGCCGGGTGAGGCCGCCGTCGAGCTGGACGCCGCCGCCCGCGAGGTGCGCACGGCCTCCGGCCGCGTGCTACATGGCGACGCGCTGGTCGTCGCCACCGGCCTGACCCCCCGCCGGCTGCCCGGCCAGGAGGGGCTGGCGGGCGTGCACGTACTGCGTGCCCTGGACGACGCGCTCGCGCTCCGCCGCGACCTGGCCGCCGCCGAGCGGCTCGTGGTCGTGGGCGAGGGGGTGCTGGGCGCGGAGATCGCCGCCACCGCCCGCGGCATGGGCCTCGACGTCACCCTCGCCGGGATGGGCCCGGCCCCCCTGGCCGACCAGCTCGGCGGCGTGGTCGGCGCGATGCTCGCCCGGGTGCACGCCGAGCGCGGGGTCCGGCTGCGGCTCGGCGTCACGGTCGAAGGGCTGACGGGCGCCGGCGGACAGGTCACGGGAGTACGGCTGGTCACCGGCGAGCTCCTGCCCGCCGACGCGGTCGTGGTGGCCATCGGTTCCCGCCCGGCGACCGGCTGGCTGGAGGGCAGCGGGCTCACCGTGGGCGACGGGGTGGAGTGCGACTCGCGCTGCCGCGCCGCCGAGGGCGTCTACGCCGTCGGGGACGTCGCCTCCTGGGATCATGAGGGGCTCGGCAGGCGGCTGCGCCTGGAGAACCGCACCAACGCCACCGAACAGGCCCAGGTGGTGGCGGCCAACATCCTCGGCGCCGACCGCCCCTACACGCCGGTCCCCTACTTCTGGACAGACCAGTACGACGTCAAGATCCAGGCCCACGGCCTGCCGTCGCCGGCGGCCGAGGTGACCATCGCCGAAGGCGACCCCGCGCAGCACCGCTTCGCCGCCCTCTACCGCGAGGGCGGCCGGGTCACCGGCGTGCTCGGCTGGAACATGGCCAAGCAGGCCCGCCTGCTGAGGCAGCGGGCCCTCGGCAGCCGGCAGGACGCCCAGCCCCTCGCGCCGGCGTGACGGCGGCGGGGACGAACCGACCAGCCGCCTGTCCGCAGGCGGCCGACCATCCGTTCAAAGCCGACCATCCGTTCAAAGGAGATGCCGAATGAGTCTCGACGAGCAGGTCCTGAACTACCCGATCCCCAACGACACGGCGCTGGAGCCGCCCGCCGAATGGGCGCGGCTGCGCGGCGAGTGTCCGGCGGCCCGGGTGACGCTGCCCAGCGGTGACCAGGCGACGCTGCTGACCCGCTACGAGGACGTCAAGCGGGTCCTCGCCGACCCGCGCTTCACCCGCCAGCTCACCGCGCCCGACGCGGCCCGGCTGTCGGCCGAGGGGGGCGGGGTGTTCAACAGCGAGATGTCGCAGATCATCCCCGACGGAGGCGAGGAGCACCAGCACTGGCGGCGCCTGGTGGGCAAGTGGTTCACCGCCAAGCGGATGGCCGCGCTGCGGCCCACGATGGCGGAGATCGCCGAGCGGCTCATCGACGACATGGTCAAGCGCGGCCGGCCCGGCGACCTCAGGGCCGACCTGGGCTTCCCGCTGCCGGTCTACGTCATCTGCGACATGCTCGGCGTGCCGGCCGCGGATCGGGACCGGTTCTCCTACTGGTCCGACACCATGCTCAACCTCACCCGCTACAGCCAGGCCGAGATCGAGGCCGCCCAGGGCGAGTTCGTCCAGTACATGTCCGGTCACATCGCCGCCAAGCGCGCCGAGCCGGGCGAGGACCTGCTCAGCGAGCTGATCGCGGCCGGCGGCCCCGAGGACGGCGGGCTGTCCGACATCCAGATCCTGGTCACCGGCATGGCTCTGCTGGTGGCCGGGCACGAGACCACCGCCAACATGATCGGCAAGATGGTCTCCATGCTGCTGGCCGACCGCAGCCGGTGGGAGCGGCTGCTGACCGACCCGTCGCTGATCCGCACGGCGGTGGAGGAGACGCTGCGGCTCGACGCCAACTCCGGCTTCGGCCTGCCCCGCTACCTGCGCGAGCAGACCGAGGTCAGCGGCACGGTCCTGCCCCGCGGCACCACCGTGGTGTGCAGCATGGCCGCGGCCAACCGCGACGAGAGCGCTTTCGAGGCCGCCGCCGAGATGGACCTGGGCCGCAGCCCGAACCCGCACCTGGCCTTCGGCTCCGGGGCCCACTCCTGCCTGGGCCAGGCGCTGGCCCGCACCGAGCTGCAGGTCGTGCTCGAGGTGCTGCTGCGCAGACTCCCGTCCCTGGAGCTGGCCGTCCCCGTGGCGGAGCTGGAACGCGTGGAAGGGCTGGCCGTCGGCGGCCTGCGCAAGGTCCCGGTCCGCTGGTGACCCGGCACCGCCACACCCGACAGAGAGGAACCCGGTATGAAAGTCACCGTTGACGAGGCCAAGTGCTGCGGCGCGGGCCAGTGCGTGCTGATCGCGCCGGAGGTCTTCGACCAGCGGGAGGAGGACGGCATCGTCATCCTGCTCGATCCCGAGCCGGGCGAGGACCAGCACGTCCTGGTCCGCGAGGCCGCCGCCGTCTGTCCCGCCGCCGCCATCGAGCTGAGCGCCTGACCCCGGCCGGGCCGGTCGGCCGCCGCCCACGGCGCGACGCCCGCCGTCGGACCGCCGCCTCCGGGGTCGCTCGCCCCCGGAGGCGGCGGTCCGGCACTTCCGGCCCTCCCCCGCCGATCTCCGCCCTCGGCCTCCCCGAAGGCCCGCCGGCGCCCGGCCGGTCACAGACCCCGGATGAGTGAGCGCTCCCTCATGTCGCCGGCATCGGGATGGGCCGCCACGTTGCCGCCGGAGAGGACGGCCACCACGGGTCCGGCCGGCAGCGTGGCCCGGTGGGCGAAGTAGGCCGCGGTGGTCACCGCGCCGCTGGGCTCGGCGCGTTCCCCCAGCTCCTGCCAGAGCAGGTCGGCGGCGGCCCCGATGTCGTCCTCGCTCACGGTCACCATGTCGTCCACGTACCGGTGGATGTGCTCCCAGGCCAGGGCGCCCAGGACCGGGGCGCGCAGCCCGTCGGCCCGGGTGCGATAGGTCTGCTGCACCGGCCACGCGGTGCGCCGGCCGGAGCGGAAGCTGGCCACGCCGTCGGCGGCCAGCTCGGGCTCGACGCCGATCACCCTGATCGCCGGGTCGACGGCCTTGGCCGCGACCGCGACGCCGGCCAGCAGGCCGCCGTTGCAGACCGGCACCAGGATCGTGCCCGCGCGGGGCAGATCCCGGCAGATCTCGGTCCCGGCGCTGCCGTGCCCGGCGATGATGTCGAAATCGTCGGAGCGGACCACCGTGGCCGCGAGCCGGTCGGCCAGGGCCAGGCAGGTGACCTCCCGCAGGGCCGGCGGTGCGATCACCACCTCGGCGCCGAGCCTGCGGGCGGCCAGCACCTTCAGCTCCGGCGCGGTGTCGGGCAGGACCACGGTCGCCCGCAGGCCGTGCTCGCCGGCGGCGTAGGCGATGGCCTGGGCGTGGTTGCCGGAGGACTGGGCGATGACGTGCCCGACGCCCCGCTCGGCCAGCAGTCCCACGGCGTTCACCGCGCCCCGCACCTTGAACGAGCGGGTGGGCTGCCGGTTCTCCGGTTTGACCCAGAGCCGTTCGCCGGGCAGGCGCAGCAGCGGTGTGCGCAGCACGGAGGGCGCGATCCGGGCCGTGGCAGCGGCCACGTCGGCCGCCGTTACCAGGCTCATCTGCTCAGCACCCCGTCCTGGATGGCGTCCAGGTCGGCCTCGGCCTCGGGCGGCGGCGCGCTGTCGGGGACCAGGTCCTCCAGGTGGTGCAGCGGGCGGTAGCGCAGCCCGAGCAGCCCCCAGATCGCCAGGAACACGCCGCTGACCAGCAGCACCGCCGCCGCGCCCCGGCCGGGGCCCGAGGTGTACGACTGTGCCCAGTCGGCCAGCGGACCGGCGGTCAGGAAGCCCAGCGGCTGCATGGCCGTGGCCAGCATGACGTTGACGGCCAGGACCCGGCCCTGCAGCTCCGGCCCCACCTTCACCTGGATGATGGACAGCCAGTGCGCGTTGCCGATGCTCATGCAGGCCAGCCGGAGGAACAGGCCGGCCGCGACCAGCCACACCGCCGGCCACGCGCCCATCAGCACCACGCCGATCCCGGACCCGACCACGAAGCCGATCATGCCGGTGGCCCGGCGCCGGGTCCCGCCCCACACCAGCACCACCGCGGTGCCCACGGCCGCGCCGAGGCCGCCGACCGCGGTCACCGTACCCAGGGCGGCCGGGGAGCCGATGGCCAGCACGACCGGGGTGACCAGTACCCACATCAGCGCGGTGCAGAAGTTGACCACCGCGAAGTAGACCGCCATCACCAGCAGCGGCCGGCGCCGACGGAGGAACCGCCAGCCGCCGGTCAGCGCCGCCCGGAACGTCTCCTCCTGCCGGTGGAACAGCCGGTCGGGGAACCGGACCGCCAGCAGGGTCACCACCCCGATCCCGAACGAGACCACGTCGATGGCCACCACCGCGGACAGCCCGAACATGCCGATCAACGCGCCGCCGGCGAGCGGGGCCACCACGTTGCCGACCCCGAAACCCAGGTTGGCCACGGCGTTGGCCTGCGGCAGGTACGGCTTGGGCACCAGCTGCGCGATCGCGGCCAGATAGGCGGGCTGCTGGAAGGCGGTGGTCAGTGAGGTGAGGCCGACGATGAGGCACACGTTCCACAGCGCCAGCCGGTCGGTGACCAGCAGCAGGACCAGCGCCGCCATGGCCAGCCCGGAGACCGCGTCGCTGACCAGCATGATCCGGCGCCGGTCCACCCGGTCGGCCAGCGCGCCGCCCAGCGGGGTGAGCAGCACGGCCGGGATCTGGGACAGCATCACGACCAGGGCCAGATCCAGGATCCGGCCGCTGCCCTGGTAGGCCCAGACGCCGAGGGCGAACGAGCTCAGCGCCGTGCCCACCGCCGAGACGAACTGCCCGCCCGCGACGGCGTAGAAGGGGCGCAGGCCGGTCCGGTCGGGTGGGCGCACCGGGCCGGGCAGCCGCCCGGACGCCCAGCTCCGCAGGTGTTCGATCATCAGGGCGGCCAGCGGCTCGGCCTGGTGCCGCAGGAAGTAGTGGCCGGCGCGGGGCAGCACGGCCACCTCGGCCCTGGGCGCGAAGGCCGCCCACTCGGCGTACCGCTCCTGGTACAGCTCGGTGGCCCGGTCCCGCTCCCCCACCACGCACAGGATCGGGGCGCGCAGCGGCGTTCCCGCGCCGGCCAGCTCGCGGCCGAACCACTCCCGCGCCTGGCCGGCGTCGTGGCGCATCGCCCGCACCGCGACCTGCTTGGCAGCCTCGTCCATGTCCTCCAGCAGCCCGCCCGTGGCCCGCAGCGCGTCCCGGAACATCCGGTCGGAGACCAGGCGGTCACCGCGGAAGAGCCGCCGGCCGATGCCGGGCAGCTGGGCGGTGGGGAAGCTCGCGGCGGCGATCACGCCCAGCACGGGGACCCCGTCCGCCTCCAGCCTGCGGGCCAGGGCGACTGCGGGGGCGGAACCCACGCAGTGACCGTAGATCGCGATCGGGCCGGACGCGGTCTTGGCCACCTCCGCGGCCAGCACCTCCACCAGCTCCTCCAGCGGCAGCGGCAGCTCCTCCGGCCGGGCCGGGTCGTGGCCCGGCAACTCCACCGAAAGCACCTCCACCCGCTCGCCCAGCGCCCAGGCCAGCGGCTGGTAGACCGCCGCCGATCCGCCGCCGTACGGCACGCACACCAGAGTGAACTCGCTGGTACGGCCACCGCCCAGGCGGTGCAGCAGCCCGCCGCCGTCCTCGCGCTCCAGGAACGCGGCCAGCTCGGCGACCGTGGGCCGGGTGAACAGGTCGATCACCCGCAGGCCGCAGCCGATCTCCTTGACCGCGCGCACCGCGGCGAAGGAGTCCCCACCCAGGGCGAAGAAGTCGTCGTGCGCCCCGACCTCGGCCACGCCGAGCACCTGGGCCCAGGCCCGGGCGACCAGCTCCTCGCCGGCGGTGGAGGGCGGCACGAACTCGGTGGTCTCCGGCTGCGGCGCGGGCAGGGCGGCCCGGTCGATCTTCCCGTTCGGGTTGAGCGGGAGCCGGTCGAGCACGACGAGCTGGGCCGGGACCATGTAGTCGGGCAGCCGCTCCCGCAGCGCGGACCGGACCGCCGAGGTGTCCACGGTGGACGGTGTCACCCAGGCGGCGAGCTGCCGGGCCTTCCCCTCGCCCACCGGAAGCACCACGGCCTCGGCGACCTGGGGCAGGGCCCGCAGCGCGGTGGTGACCTCGCCCAGCTCGACCCGGTAGCCGCGCACCTTGACCTGGTCGTCCACCCGGCCGCGGAACTCCACCCGCCCGTCGGCCGTGACCCGCAGCAGGTCGCCGCTGCGGTAGCAGCGTCCCTGCCCGGTCAGCGGGTCGGGCACGAACCGTTCCGCGGTCAGCTCGGGCAGGCCGATGTAGCCGCGGGTGACCCCCGGGCCGCCGACCACCAGCTCGCCCGGCACCCCGACCGGCACCGGCCGCATGTCCGCGTCCACCAGGTGCCCGTACACCCCGGGCAGGGGCCGGCCCAGCGGCACGATCCCGGTCCGGTGCTCGACCGGGATCTCCTCGGTGTCGCAGACCAGGCAGATCATCGTGGACTCGGTGTGCCCGTAGTGGCTCTGGATCCGCAGTCCCGGCCGCGCGGCCCTGGCCCGCTCCACCAGATCCCAGGGACAGGCCTCTCCCGCCAGGATCAGCAGCTTGTCCGGCAGCACCGCGGCCAGGTCACCGCCGGAGGCCAGCAGCTCCAGGTGGCTGGGCACGCACTTGACCACGTCGATGTGGTGCGCGCTCAGGTATCCGGCGAACGCGTCGGGGTCCATCGCGGTCTCCCGCGCCACCAGGTGCACCGTCCCGCCCGTGGTCAGGGCGCCGAACACGCAGGTGAGCCCGAAGTCGGCGGCGGGAGTGGACACCACCGCGTACGATCCGCCCGGCACGTTGATCCGCGGCAGCATGCCGCCCAGGTAGCCCACCACGCTGCGGTGCTCGGCGGCCACGGCCTTGGGCGTGCCGGTGGAGCCCGAGGTGAAGATCACGTGGTGCAGGTGCTCCGGCCGCACGTCGACCTCCGGCCTGGTCGGCGGCAGGGACGGGAGCCGGTCGAGCGCCAGCACCCGGCGGCCGGGACCGATCAGGCCGACGAACTCGGCCGTGGTGACCACCGCGCGCACCCCGGCGGCGTCGAGCATGGTGGCGATCCTCACGGCCGGATAGGCCGGATCCAGGGGCAGGTAGCCACCGCCCGACTTCTGGATCCCGAACAGGGCGCAGGCCAGGTCGGCCCCCGGCTCCAGAAGGACGCCGACCGGCTCGTCGGCGCCGACCCCCGCGTCCAGCAGCCAGTGGGCGATCCGGTTGGCGGCCGTCTCCAGCTCGGCGTAGGTCAGGCTCCGGTCCGCGCTCACCACGGCCGGCGCGTCGGGGCTGGCGTCCACCCAGCGCTCGATCAGCCGGTGCACCGGAGTGTCCGCCGTGGACAGCAGCGGGTCACCGGCCAGGAGCGGGCCGGTCACCGGCTCCAGCGGCACCGCGCCCACGGGCGCGTCCAGCTCGGCCAGCATCCCGTCGAGCAGGGTCAGGTACCAGCGGGTGAACCGGGCCGCGGTGGCCGCCTCGAACAGGTCGGTGCGGTAGCTGAGCCCGCCGCGCAGCGGCCGGCCGGGCCCGCTGTCGACCACATGCCAGTTCAGGTCGAACTTCGCCGTCTGTTCGGTCAGGCCGATCTCGGCCGCCTCGAGGCCGGGCAGCTGCGGCCGGCCCGCGTCGGGGACGTAGTTCAGCATCACCTGGAACAGCGGGGTCGCGGCCAGGTTCCGCTCCGGCCGCAGCAGGTCCACCACCCGGTCGAACGGCGCGCTCGCGTGTGCCAGGGCGCCCAGCGCCGCCTCCCGGACCCGGGCCAGCAGTTCGTGGCCGGTCGGTCCGCCGCCCACGTCGGTCCGCACCACCACGGTGTTGAGGAAACAGCCCACCACGCCCTCGGTGTCGGGGTGGTCCCGGCCCGCGACCGGCACACCCACCGCGATGTCGGTGCCGGCCGACAGCCTCGCCAGCAGGGCCTGCAGAGCGGCCATCAGGACGATGAACGGCGTCGCCCGGTAGGCGGTGGCCACCGCCCTGACCCGCTCGCTCAGCTCCGCCGGCAGCTCCAGCTCCACCGAGGCGCCGCCCGGGTCGGCCACCGCGGGGCGCGGCCTGTCGGTGGGCAGGTCCAGCACCGGCGGCAGGCCGCGCAGCTGCTCGGCCCACCAGTCCAGCTCGGCCAGGTCGGGGACCGGGGCCACCTCGGCGTACTGGGCCGGCGGCGGCTCCGGCGGTGGCCGCAGGCCGAGCCTGGCGGCGTACAGCGCCGACAGCTCGGACAGCAGCAGTCCACGGGTCCAGGCGTCGGTGGCGATGTGGTGGAAGGTGAGCGAGAGCACGTGCTCCCGGTCGCCGACCGTGAGCAGCACCGCCCGCATCGGCGGCTCCCGGTCCAGCGCGAACGGCGTGGCCAGGTGCGCGGCCAGCACGGCCTCGACTCCGGAGCCGTCGACGTCCGCGGTGGACACCGGCACCTCCGCGGCCGGCCGTACCACCAGGACCGGCTCGGCGCCGGAGTCGTCGATCACGCTGCGCAGCACCTGGTGCCGCTCGGCCAGGTCGCGTACCGCGCCCAGCAGCGCCTCCACCTGGAGCGGCCCGTCCAGCCGCAGCGCCACCGGCACGTTGTAGGCCGTGCTCTCCGGCTCCAGCTGCGCCAGGAACCACAGCCTGGCCTGCGCCCCGGACAGCGGGGCCGGGCCGTCCGCCCGTTCTCGCCGCGCCCTGGCCTCCGGTGCCTGGCGGGGCAGGTTCGCGGCCAGATCGGCGAGCACCGGATGCTCGAACAGCAGCCGCACCGCGACCGGCACGCCCAGCCGTTCGCGCAGCCGGCCGACCGTCCGGGTGGCGGCGAAGGAGTGCCCGCCCAGGGCGAAGAAGTCGTCGTCCGCCCAGACCTGCGGCAGGTCAAGCACCTCGGCCCAGATCCCGGCGACCAGGTGCTCCTGTGGCGTGCCCGGCGGCACCCGCACCGCGGGGGCGGTCTCGGGGACCGGCAGCGCCGCCCGGTCCACCTTGCCGTTCGGGGTGAGCGGCAACGTCTCCAGCGCGCCGATCGCGGCCGGCACCATGTAGTCGGGCAGCCGCTCCCGCAGCAGCGCCCGCACCTGCGCGACGTCCACCGCGGAGGGGGTCACCCAGGCGGCCAGGCGTCGCTGCGCCCCGGTGCCGACCGGCTGCACGAAGGCCTCCGCCACCTGCGGAAGGGCTCGCAGCGCCGCGGTGACCTCGCCGAGTTCCACCCGGAACCCGCGCACCTTCACCTGGTCGTCGACCCGGCCCAGGAACTCCACCAGCCCGGCCTGGTTCACCCGCACCCGGTCTCCGGTGCGGTACCAGCCGTCCACGAACCGCTGCGCCGTCAGGTCGGGCCGGCCCAGGTAACCGCGGGCCAGGCTGGGCCCGCCGATCCACAGCTCCCCCGGCACGCCGTACGGCAGCGGCCGGCCGGTGGGGTCCACCACCCGGCACTCCACGTCGGGCAGCGGCCGGCCCAGCGGCGCCACCCCGGCGGGCACCTCGTCCACGTCGCAGGTCAGCACCGACACCGTGGTCTCGGTGGGCCCGTAGTGGATCTGCACCGCCAGGTCGGGCCGGGCCAGCCGGACCCGTTCGAGCAGATCCGACGGCACGGCCTCACCGGCCAGGATCAGCAGTCTCCCCGGCAGGGCGTCCATGCCCAGCAGCTCCAACTGGCTGGGCACCATCTTGACCGCGTCCACCGGATGCGCGGCCAGGTAGGCGGCGTACGCGGCCGGGTCGGTGGCCGTCTCGTGGTTGATCAGGTGCAGGGTGGCGCCCGAGGTCAGCGCGCACAGCACGTTGGTCAGCCCCAGGTCGGCCGCGGCGGTCGACACCAGGGCGAAGGAGGCCGTCCCGGCGGGGATCCGTCCGGCCACCGCGCCCAGGTAGTGGGTGATCTGCCGGTGCTCGACCGCGACCCCCTTGGGCTCCCCGGTGGAGCCGGAGGTGTAGATCACGTACGCCAGGTGGTCGGGCGGCACGGCCACGTCCGGGCGGCGCTCCGGCCCGCCCTCGGCGGCGGTGATCTCGGACTCGGTGAGCACGATCCGGACACCCGCGCCGGCCAGAATGGCCTCGGTCCGCCGCGCCGGGTAGACCGGGTCCAGCGGCAGGTAGGCCGCGCCGGCCTTGAGCACCCCCAGCAGGGCGACCACCAGCTCGGGCCGCCGCTCCATCAGCACGCCGACCGGCTCCTGCGGCCGCACCCCGCGGGCCAGCAGCCAGTGCGCCACCTGGTTGGCCCGCCGGTCCAGCTCCGCGTAGCTGAGCGAGCCGACCGCGAGCGCGTCGGGGCCGGCGTCGGCCATCCGCTCGACCAGCGTGTGCAGCGGCACGTCCGTCGGCAGGTCCTCGGCCGGGCCGCGCAGGTCAGGGCCTACGGGCAGCCGGACCGGCGCGTCCTGGTCGGTGAGCATCCCCTCCAGCAGCGCCAGGTACCACTCCACCAGCTGCCGGGCGGTGACCTCGTCGAACAGATCGGTCCGGTAGCGCAGCTCGCCGGTGAACCGGTCCCCGTCGTCGCCGAGCGTCAGGTTCAGGTCGAACTTGGCCGTCGGCGAGGGCACCGGTTCGGTCCGGACGTCCACCCCGGGCAGGCTCACCGGCGCGCCGACGTCGTAGACGTTCAGCATCACCTGGAACAGCGGGGTCACCGACAGGTTCCGCTCCGGTCGCAGCCGTTCCACGATCCGCTCGAACGGCGTGCGGGAGTGGGCGAACGCCTCCAGCGCGGCCGTTCGGACCCTGTCCAGCAGCTCCGCGCCGGTGGGGTCACCGGAGGTGTCGGTCCGCACCACCAGGGTGTTGATGAAACAGCCCACCACCCGCTCGGCGTCCGGGTGGTGCCGTCCGGCGTGCGGTACCCCGACGGCGACGTCGTCGCCGCCGGACAGGCGGGCCAGCAGCGCCTGCAGGCCGGCCATGAACACCATGAACGGTGTCACGCCCGCCGCCGCGCGCACCCTGGCGGACAGGGACTCGGGCACCTCGACCTCGACCGCGGCCCCCTGCCAGGTGGGGACGGCCGGGCGGGGCCGGGCGGTGGGCAGGTCCAGCACCGGCGGCAGGCCGGCCAGGTGCTCGGTCCACCAGTCCAGATCGGCCTCGGGCCGCCCGGCCTCCCACGCGACCACGTCGGCGTAGTGCAGGGCCGGGGGCTCCGGCTGCGGCGCCAGGCCGAGCCGGGCCGCGTACAGGGCCGCGAGGTCCTGCAGCAGCAGCCGTTCGGACCAGGCGTCGGTGGCGATGTGGTGCAGGGTCAGCGCGAGTACGCACTCGTCCCCGTCGAGCCGGAACACCGTGGCCCGCATCGGAGGCTCGGCGTCCAACCGGAACGGGCGCCAGGCATGGTCGGCCAGCTCCCGCTCCAGCGCCGCGGGCTCCACGTCCACCACGGAGACGGGCACGCCGCCGGCCTGCCGTACCCTCGTCCCGTCGATGACGCCGCGCAGGATCCAGTGCCGGTCGGCCAGCTCGGCCACCGCGGCGGTAAGGGCGGCGACGTCCACCGGCCCGCTCAGCCGCAGTGCCAGCGGCACGTTGTAGGCGGGGGAGTCCGGCTCCAGCTGGGCCAGGAACCACAGCCGCTCCTGGGCGGGCGACAGCGGCATCTCCGCTGTGGACAGCGCCGGGATGCCCCCGGCGCCGGGGGTCTCCGCCGCGGCCCGGGCAGCGGCGAACCGGGACCGGACCAACTCGGCGATCCGGTCCTGACGAACTTCGGTCATGCGTCGTTCCCGCCCATCAGTTCGGCGATCAACAGTTCTTCCAGTCCGGCGGCGAAGTCGGCGAGTACCGGTCGCTCGAACAGCGACCGCACCGGGACGGCCAGATCCAACGTCTCCTTGAGCCGGCCGATCACGCGGGTCGCGGCGAAGGAGTGCCCACCCAGGGCGAAGAAATCGTCGTCGGCCCAGATCGTGGGCCGTTCAAGCACGTCGGCCCAGATGGTGGCCACCAGACCTTCGGCGTCGGTGCCGGGTGCGACCCGTTCGGCCTCCGGGCCGTCGACCGGCTCGGGCAGGGCCTCCCGATCCACCTTGCCGCTGGGCAGGGTGGGCAGGGCCGGCAGCGCGACCCACCGCCGGGGCACCATGTGGCCGGGCAGCCGCGACCGGACGTGCCGCTCGACCGCGGCCAGGTCGGTCGTTTCCGGGGCGACATAGCCGACCAGGTGCGCCTGCGCGCCCGAGCCGGCCACGGTCACCGCCCCGTCGGCCACCTCGCGCAGCACCGCCTCGATCTCGCCCGGCTCGATCCGGTATCCGCGCACCTTCACCTGGTGGTCCCTGCGGCCGTGGAACTCCAGCGTCCCGTCCGGCCGCCACCGCACCAGGTCGCCGGTCCGGTAACACCGGCCACCGGGGACGAACGGGTCGTCGACGAACGCGGTCGCGGTCAGGTCGGGCCGGCCCCGGTACCCCCGGGCCACACCGGCCCCGCCCAACAGCAGCTCGCCCACCGCGCCCGGCGGCGCCAGCCGCAGTTCGGAGTCGACCACGTAGGCCCGCTCCCCCGGCATCGGCAGCCCGATCGGCACCCGGCCGTCCTCGTGCGCGCGGACCCGATGCAGGGTCGAGGCAACGCTGGCCTCGGTGGGACCGTAGGCGTTCCACAGCTCGCCGACCCGGGCCAGGATCTGCCCGGCCAGGGCCGGATCCAGGCTCTCCCCGCCGATGACGGCCCGCAGTGCCGGGTCACCGGCCCAGCCGGCGGCCAGCAGCATCCGGTACGTGGTGGGCACCAGGAGGGCCACCGTGGCCTTGCTGGCCGCGATCAGCTCGGCCAGCGCGTGCCCGTCCACGGCCGTGGCCCGGTCCACCACTACGCAGGCGCCGCCATGGGCCAGAACGCTCCACAGCTCGTACGCGGAGGCGTCGAAGGTCAAGGGCGCCACGGCCGGCTGGATGTCCCCCGGGCCCAGCCGCAGCGCGGAGGCCATCCCGGCCACGAGGGCGGCCAGGCCGCCGTGGGTGACCTCCACGCCCTTGGGAGCTCCGGTGGAGCCGGAGGTGTAGAGCACATACGCCAGATCCTCGGCCCGCACCTCCGGCAGCTCCGCCTGTCCGCCGTGGACGGCCGCCAGGTGGTCCAGGTCCAGGGCGGGCAGGCCCGCGACGGCCACGCCGCCCCGGGTGAGCACCACGCGCGCCCCGGCGTCCTCGGCCAGCCAGCGCAGCCGCTCGACCGGGTGCTCCGGGTCCAGCGGCAGATACGCCGCGCCGGCCCGCCACACCGCCAGCAGGACCGCCGGCATCAGGTGGTCCCGCGGCAGGCAGACCCCGACCACCTCGCCCGGCGCCACCCCGTGTTCCAGCAGCGCCGCCGCCACCCGGCCGGACCAGTCGTTCAGTTCGGCGTAGTCGATCGAGGTGCCGTCCGGGCCGATCACGGCCGTTCCTTCGGTGTGGGCCGCCAGCGCCTCGGGCACCGTCCGGAGAACCTCCGGCAGCTCCGGCCCTGCCGCGGCGGCCAGCAGGGCCGCGCGTTCGTCCGGGGTGACCAGCTCGAACGCCGACAGCGGCCGGTCCGGGTCGGCCAGCGCGCAGCGCAGCAGCCACATCAGCCGGTCCAGGTACGCCTCGGCCTGCGGCGGATCGAGGCGGGCGGTGCCGTACTCCAGCTGCAGCTCGGTGCCGGCCACGGTCCGGTCGACGAGCACGCTGAACTCGTGGACCGCGGCGCCCGAGCCCAGGTCGGTGAGCAGTTCCAGGTTGCCCAGGCGCACCGGTACCTCGGCGTGCTGCATGGCCAGCAGCACCGGGGCGCGGGGGAGGTCGGCGTGCGGGATCTCCTGGTGGACCAGTGCCCGCGTGGTCGCTGCGGCGGCCTGCCGGACCAGATCCCGGAAGGTCAGCGTGCCGGTCGGCCGCAGCCGCGCCGGCACCGTGTCCACCAGCGGGCCGATGACCTCGGTCAGCTCCGGCCGGGCCCGCCGTGCCGCGACCACCCCGACCAGCGTGTCGGGCTCGCCGCTCGCCAGGGCCAGAGCGGCCAGGTACACCGCGAACGGGGTGGCACCGCAGTCCCGGGACAGCGCGGCCACGTCCGTCACGAACTCCTCGGGCAGCGGCCGGATCACCCTGCCCGACGTCAGGTCCGCGGGCGCGGGGTCCGCCACCGGAGCACCGGCCAGCTCGGCCTGCCAGAACTCCCGCAGCCGCGCCGGATCCGGCTGTTCCCGCTGCTGCACGGCCACATCGCCGACCTGGACCGCCGGCCCGGGGACCGGCTCGCCGGCCAGCTCGGCGGCCAGCTCGCCCATCAGCACCCCGACCGAGCCACCGTCGAAGGCGATGTGGTCCACCACGACCACCAGCTCGGCCTCCGCGTCGCCGAGCCAGCACAGCTCGGCCCGGAGCAGCGGCACCTCGGCCGTCACGTCGAACACGTGCGCCGCGGCGGCCCGGGCCACCTTCTCCGGGTCCTCCCCCACTGCGTGCTCGACCAGGGGCACCGCGGCCGGCGGGTGGACCACGGCGTACGGCACGCCGTCCTCGTCGACGGCCACGGTGCTGCGCAGCACCTCGTGCCGGCGCACGACCTCGTTCAGGGCCTTGCTCAGCGGCGCGGCCTCGGGCAGGTCGCGCACGCGCAGCCGGATCCCCAGCGTGGTGACCGGGCTGTCGGGGTGGAGCCGGCTCAGGGTCCAGAACTCGCGCTGCATGTCGGTGAGCGGATGCCGGGTCCGGCCGTCCTGCCGCACCAGCTCGGGCCCGGCCTGGCGTAACCGGGTGGCCAGGCCCGCCGCGGTGGGGGCGGTCAGGAAAGCCGCCAGCGGCACGGTGTGCCCCAGCCTGCGGGACAGCTCGGTGACCACTCTGGCCGCGGCCAGGGAGTGCCCGCCCAGGTCGGTGAATCGATCGTGCACGCCGACCTGCGGCAGGCCGAGAACGCCGGCGATCACCTCGGCCACCAGGCGTTCGTCGTCGGTGCGGGGCGCGACCAGTGCCGCGCCGGCCGACCGGGAGGCGCCGAGTCTGGGCAGGGCCGCCCGGTCCACCTTTCCGTTGGGGCCGAGCGGAAGCTCCTCGGCCACGCCGATCCGGGTCGGCACCAGGTGGTCGGGCAGGCGGGCGCGCAGCCAGTCCCGCAGCTCCTGCCCGCTCACCCCGGAGGCCGCCACATGGCCGACCAGGTAGGCGGCCCCGTCGTCGTCGGTCGCGGCCAGCACGGTGGCCCGGCGTACCTCGGGATGGCGGGCCAGCGTGGCCTCCACCTCGCCCAGCTCCACCCGGTAGCCGCGGATCTTGATCTGGTCGTCGGTCCGGCCGGCGAAGCGCAGCTCGCCGTCCACCCGGCGGACCAGGTCACCGCTGCGGTAGACCCGGCCGCCGTCCGGTCCGGTGCGGAAGGCGGACGACTCACGCCCCAGGTAGCCGCGGGTCACCACCGGCCCGCCGATCCACAGCTCGCCCGCTTCTCCGTCCGGGACGGGGTTGCCCGCCGCGTCGCGCACCGAGAACACCGCGCCGGCGATCGGTCCGCCCAGGGGCGGCTCACCCTCGTGGTCCCGGCCGACCTCGGCGACGGCGCAGGTGGTGGTGCACTCGGTCGGGCCGTACAGATTCAGCACCCGGCGCACGCCGGGATTGGCGTAGATCCGCCGGACCAGGGCGCCGGTCAGCGGCTCGCCGCCGGAGAACACCGCGCGCACCCCGCTCGGCAGCGGCTCACGCAGCAGCACCGCCAGCGCGGAGGGGACCCCGTAGACGGTGGTCACCTCCTCGCGGGCGGGCAGGCTCGGCAGCGCCAGCAGGTTGTCGGCCAGGATCACCGTCCCACCGGCGACCAGCGGCAGGAAGAGCTGGCTGATCGACGGGTCGAAACAGACCGAGGCGGTGGCCAGCATGCCGCTCAGTTCCTCGGCGGTGTACGCCGACGCCTCCCAGCGCAGCAGGTTCAGGGTGTTGCGGTGCTCCACCACCACGCCCTTGGGCGTTCCGGTGGAGCCGGAGGTGTAGATGACGTACGCCGCGTCGCCCGGGTCTCCGGCCACGTGGGGCGCCCCCTCGCCCGGCGCCACGTCGTCGACGAGGATGGGCTCGGCCCCGGTCAGGGTGGCGGTCCGGCGCAGCGCGGCCGAGGTGAGCACCGCGGTCACCGCGGAGTCCTCGGCCATGAACCGCAACCGCTCGGCCGGGTAGGCGGGGTCCAGCGGCACGTAGGCCGCCCCCGCCTTCCACACCCCCACCAGCGCGGGAACCAGCCACTCGTCGCGATCCAGGCAGACTCCGACCAGGTGGCCGCCTCCGATGCCCCGTCCGGCCAGGGTGCGCGCGATGTCGTCGGCCCGGCGGTCCAACTCGGCGTAGCTGAGCCGGCTGGTGCCCGCCACGACGGCGGTGCGTGCCGGGGTACGCCGGCTCTGGGCCTGTATCGCCTCGTGGACGCGACCTGCCGCGTCGAACCTCTCGGCCACCGTTCCGGGAAGGCGGCCTACCAGATCGACGCGTGTCACATCAACGGTCACTTCGTCCTCTTTCCCAGCCAAGATCACATCTTTCCCAGCCAAGATCACGTCTGATGACGGGAAGTTGTTCGGATTGCCCAAGATTGTCGTAATGATCAAAGTCTATGATCAAGAGCGTGGGCCACATGCCTTGCAGCCGTCTTGGAAGCGAGTTGGACGGCCTCCGGCGCTGCGCCCGCCCCGGCCCCGGCCCCGGCCCCGGCCCCGGCCCCGGCCCCGAAAAGCGTCTTCCGTTCCGGCATCGTCATGCGACTCTTTCCAGGCCGACCTGGCCGGACAAATAGTTCGTGCCACGAATCACAAGGCGGTCCGATGGTAGGCTGGCCGTATGAGCAAGGACGCCGGCGAGCAGCCGGGGATCGTGGCCGCACTGGTGCGTTCCTCGTTCCTGGTCAACGCCGTGTACGCCGAGGCGGCCCGGGAATACGGGCTGACCCCGCAGCAGGGGCAGCTGCTCTGCGTGCTGATGGCCCAGCCGTACGGCATGAGCGAGCTGGGCGCGATGCTGCGGCTGGCGAAGTCGAGCCTCACCGAGCTGGTGGACCGGACCACCCGGCGGGGCCTGGCCCGGCGGGAGCCCGACCCGCGAGACGGGCGCGTGGTCCGGGTCGCGCTCACCGCGCAGGGCGGCAAGCTGGCCGAGGCGTTCTACACCGAGACGTGCCGGCGGATCGAGGAGCTCCCGGCGGGCCTCGGCGGCGCCGATCGCGACACGCTCACCGAGCTGCTGGGCCGGGTGGTGCGGGACAACAAGGTGCCACCGGTCTTCGGCGAGCGGGACCAGAGCGCCGCACACGGGCGCTGACGGCGCCGCGGCGCGCCCCACGCCTTTCGCCCCCAGCGGCACGGTATGCACTTTGTTCGCCTCACGAATGATATTAGTTCGTGTGGCGAACTTTCAGTGGCCGGTCCCGGCCGGCTCGCGGGGCGGATGTCCGGCCCGCTGTCACGGGGTGGGGCCGGGACTCCAGCCGAGCCGCTCGGCGACGGCCCTGGCCGGGCCGGTGGCGAGGGGGTCGCACAGCATCTCCACCCGGTGCACCACGCGCGGCGCGGTCAGCGGCACCCCGGCCGTCACCGACGAGGGCAGCAGGGTCAGGCCGTGCCCGGCCGCGGCGAGGTTCAACACCGTGTGCAGGTCGTCGCCGTCGTAGCGGAACCCGATGCGGAACCCGCCCACGCCCGTCACCTCGCGCAACCGTTCCACCGGCACGGCGGCCGGGGCCTGCAGCCACAGCGCGTCGGCCAGGTCGGCCAGGGCCAGCCCGCGCCGGCCGGACAGCGGGTGGCCGGCGGGCAGGACCACCACCAGCCCGTCCTCGGCCACGCCGATACCGGTCGCCGCTCCCACGTCCGGCAGACGGAGTGGATCGCTGGGCGCGGCGATCCCGTCGACGAACCCCAGGTCGGCCGCGCCCGAGGCGACCTGCTCGGCGACGCGTTCGCGGCCGGCGGTGCTCAGCGTCACCGACAGCCGGGCCTGGGCCAGGCTCCGGGCGACCGCCGGGGTGCACGCCAGCGGGGAGGCGACCACGGTCAGCCGCTCGACCGGGTCGGCGGCGGCGCGCAGCACGTCGGCGCGGGCCGCCTGGTGGCGCAGCAGCAGCGGCGCGGCGTGTTCCAGCAGGCGCTCCCCGGCCGGGGTGGGCGCCACCGGCCGGCGGCGCAGCAGCGCCAGGCCCAGGTCCGCCTCAAGCGCGGCGATCTGCTGGGACACCGCCGACTGGGTGTAGCCGAGTTCCTCGGCGGCGGCGGAGAAGGACCGCCAACGGACGACGGTCACGAACGTGCGCAGCAGATGCGGATCCACAGTGCATCAGTATCGCTTATCGACCCAGCAGGGATCATCGTTGGCGCTTACCTCGGGAGCCCGTGAAGATGAGTCCATGACCACCGCGAGAATCGCCCTGGTGGGCGACAGATCCCCCGGCGTCCAGGCCCACGTGCGCATCCCCTCCATCCTCGAGGGGCTGCGCGAGCGTGACGGGCTGACGCTGGACGCTTACTGGATCCCCACGACCGAGGCCGAGGGCCTGGAGGGGTTCGACGGCATCTGGATGCTGCCCGGCAGCCCCTACCGCAGCGAGGCCGGCGCGGTGAACGCCGCCCGCACCGCGCGTGAGCACGGCATCCCGTTCCTGGGCACCTGCGGCGGCTTCCAGCACACCCTGCTGGAGTACGCGCGCAACGTCCTCGGCCTGCCGGTCGCCCACGCCGAGAACACCCCCGGCGCCGACGACTTCCTGCTGCTGCCGCTGGCCTGCTCGCTCGTCGGTCACGAGGGCACGGTACTGCTGGCGCCCGGATCGCTGGCCGAGAAGATCATCGGCGCCGAGCGGAGCATGGAGAGATACTCCTGCAACTTCGGCCTCAACCCCGGCTACCTGCCCGTGCTGGAGGAGGGCGGCCTGAGCTTCACCGGCCACGACGAGGACGGAGCCGTGCGGGTGCTGGAGCTGCCCGGCCACCCGTTCTTCCTGGCCACGCTCTTCCAGCCCGAGCTGGCCGGGGACGGCACCCGGCCGCACCCGATCATCACCGCGTTCGCCGCGGCCTCCGTCGCCCGCGCCGCGTCAGCCGTGTCAGCCGCGTCAGCCGTGTCATCGGCCTCATGACCGCATACGCCTAGTACTCCAGTGACACTTCGCGATCATGATTGGGATCTGCGCCGGTAGTGGCCGTGCCCCCCAGCGGCTCCAGGGGCCGGCGGCCTCTGCGGCGATCAGCGGCGGTCGCGGTCGGTCGGGCTCGGCCCGCAGCACGACGAGCTGCGGGACGGGATCAGCGGCGAGCTGGAACGGTTGCGCTCGGCCGGCTGACGGCCGCTACCGTGCGAGCAACGGGAGCGCCGGGAAGGTGTGGTCCTGCCACAGCAGCCGCGAGGTCTCTTCCGGGTAGGCGGTGACCATCGACGGCGTGTCGAAGAGCTGTGCGAGGCGGTGGTCGGCGTCGTAGGCAGGCCAGCCCGGATCGCCGTGAGCGGCGAACGCCGTCCACGCCCTGCGGATCTGCGCGGACAGCTCCTCCGCCGCCGGGGAGGGCGGGTCGCCGATCAGCATGGCGGGCTGTCCGCTGCTCAGGTTGCCGAAGACGAGCGGCACGTCCAGACCGTGGCAGGCGCCGAGGGCACCGCCCAATCCCGGGGCGGACCAGGTCAGCTCGTACAGGTGGGCCCGGCCGCCGCCGGCGATCTGCGCGTCGGCGAGGTGGAGGCTCGGCATGCGGAACAGCCAGTCCGCGTTGACCAGTTCGTACAGCTCCTCATCGGCCGCGGCCGGGAACGCCTCCCGGTATCGGCGTGCGCCGTCCGGCCCGGGGGCGAGCAGGTGCAGAGCGGTCTCGGTCTGCTCGTGCGTGACCTGGCCGAGCACGCCGTCGATCAGGCTGAACAACCGGTGCTCGTCACGGGTGTGCCCGACGAGAAGTCCGACGTCCCGGGCGGCGCCGTCAGCCAGCGCCTGCCAAGGGGTCGCCGGCAGGACGTCACCGTCGACAACCGGTGCGAACGGGGTCGGCCGGTGTGTGATCTGCCCCCAGCGCTCCCGCCATTGGACCGTCTTGGCGGAGATCGCGTCGCCCACGCCGGGCAGCCGGGCCGGAGCCACCGCCGACAGGCCGGACACCGTTGGCCGTATCCCCAGCTCGACGGCGCAGGCGGCGGCGATGTCGGCGGCCAGCTCCGGGGAGAAGAACGTCCCCGGCACGCTCTGCGCGATCGCCCGGCGGAAGAGCCCGGCGGCGCGCGGCATGGCGAGCAGCGCGGCGACCGATCCGCCGCCCGCCGACTCCCCGAAGACCGTGACCCGATCCGGGTCGCCGCCGAACACCCGGATGTTGTCCCGCACCCACTGCAAGGCCGCGACCTGGTCGAGCAGTCCCCGGTTGGCCGGGGCTCCGTCGATCTGCGCGAAACCCTCGATACCGAGACGGTAGTTGAGGGTCACGACCACGGCCCCGCTCCCGGCCAGGCGCCCGGCGTCGTATTCCGGGAGGCTGGAGTTGCCCGCGACGTAACCGCCGCCGGGGATCCACACCATCACCGGGAGCCCTGCCGCCGGATCCGGATCCGGTGTCCAGACGTTGAGCGTCAACCAGTCGTCGCCGGCGGTGTCCTGGGACGCCCCGAGCAGGCCGGACTGCGGGGGCGGCGGGCCGTACGCGACCGCCGGGCGCACACCGTCCCAGCTGCGCACCGGCTGCGGCGCGGCGAAACGGAGGGCGCCGACCGGCGGCTCGGCAAACGGGATGCCGCGGAAGACCGCCAGGCCCGCCTCCCGGCCGCCGCGGAGGACGCCGGCCGCCGTGCCGACTTCCGGCTCAGACTCGGACGGTTTGCTCGATGCGGTGAGGGCCACTTTGCGGTTTCCTCTCTGCTCCTGCTCATCGGAGCATCCCCGTACGCGCCATCTGCGGGCAAGCCATTTATTCAGGGGGCAGAACCGGTAAGAGGAAAAGGGGCAACGGTCACGCGGTGACCGGCGGGTTCCTTCTTGTTATCCGCTGAGTCCAGTTCGGGGTTTGACGACCGTCCGGTATCGGTTTCCGGAGTCCTCTGCACTGATTCCCGAAGTCGTCTTCACCGGCTGACGCACAGTGGTGGGATCACGTCGGTCTCCGAGACCGTGGCCACTGGTAATCCAGTGACGTTTTGCGATCTTGCTGGTCAGGTCACATGAAGACGGCCACCGCGTGATCATCGAGTGTTGTGTGCTGGCCGTTTTCCTGTTCAGTCCGGCCCGGCTGATCAACGAGGTCCTGCGCTGGTCACAATGGCGTCGTTGTCATCAGGCCCGAGCCCGGCAATGCCACTACCAGCGCAGATCTGACCATGATCTCAAAACGTCACTGGAGTACTAGACGTTTTCCGGCAGCTCGCGGAGGCTCCGCAGCGGCGAGAACATGATCGGAATCCAGCTCACCGCGAGCACCGCCGCGCCCGTCCACAGCGCCGCGCGCACGCTCACCAGGTCTCCGACCAGCCCGGCCACCCCGGCCCCGATCGCCAGGGCCCCGGTGAACAGAAACCGCATCGTCGCGGTCACCCGCCCCAGCATCTCGTCCGGGGTGACCCGCTGGCGGAAGCTCACCTTGATCACATTGCCGACGCCGACCTTGTAGGTGAGCACCAGCCACGCGGCGGCGGACGGCCACAGCCACGGGCCCTCGTCCAGCAGCGGGATCAGCGGGACGGACGGCACGAAGGCCACGCTGGTCAGCCGGATCGTCCGGCCCTCCCCCAGCCGCCGCCCGAGCCGCCGGGCACCGGCCGAGCCGAGGAAGACCCCGATCCCGCCGACGGTCAGGAAGGCGCCCAGCCAGAGCGGGGACAGACCGAGCTCCCGGACGAACAGGACGGGGAGCATCGTCTGGACGATCTGTATCCCGAGGTTCGTCAGCGCCCCCTCCACGGCGATGGCCCGCAGGATCGGATGCCCGGTCACCAGACGGAGCCCCTGGGCGATGTCCCTGCCGAGGCCGGCCTCCGCCCTCACCTCCGGGCGCGGCTCCACCCGGCGGATGGAGCGCAGGCACAGTGCCGACCACAGATAGCTCAGCGCGTCCACGGCGATCGCCGCCGGGGCCGACAGCAGCTGGATCAGGTAACCGCCGACGCCGCGCCCGGCGAGCTGGTTGGCCGCGTCCATGCTGACCAGCGCGGTGTTGGCCGCCATCAGCCGCTCGGGACCGACCAGGTGGGGCAGGTAGCTCTGGTCGGCGACCTCGAAGAACACCGTGGCCGCCCCGCACAGCAGCACCACGGCGTAGAGGTGGGGCAGGGTGAGCGCCCCCAGCCACCAGACCACCGGCACCGACCCCAGCAGTACGGCCCGTACCAGGTCGGCTGTGATCATCACGGGCCGGCGCCGCATCCGGTCCACCCAGGCGCCCGCGGGCAGGCCGATCAGCAGGAACGCCAGCGTGCTCAGCATCGCCAGCAGCCCGACCTCGCCGGGGGTGGCCCGCAGCGCCGTCACCGCGGCGAGCGGGAGTGCCAGGTAACCGATCGAGGTGCCCAGCCTGCTGGCCGCGGCCGCGGCGAACAGCCTGCGGAAGTCGGCGTCGGCGAAGAGCGGCCGGTGAGATGTCGTCGTGGTGGTCATGCGCCGACCCTGCCGCCGCCCCGGTGGCCTCTCCATTAATTTAGGCAGGAGCGAATCGGCCGGGGCGGCGTGGAGACGCCGGCGGGCTCCGCACCCGCGGGCCACCCGCCGCCACCGCCGCGCCGGGTGGGCCGGTGGCGGCGCCGAGGACGCCGTGGACGCGCGGCGCGGAGGGAGTGCGCTGTGCTGGAGCTGGAGTTCGGGCTGGCGGACCTGGCGTGCACGCGGTTCGCGTTCTCCCCGCTGTGGGAGGTGGTGGCCAGCGTCCGGGTGCTGAAGAGCCCTGGTGAGCACCCCCTGCACCGGCCGTGGGTGACCGCCGTCCTGCCGAGGCTGCGGACCTCCGGGCTGGACTGGGGGATGCTGGCGGATCTGGTGCCCGTGCCCACCCGCAGGATCCCGGCGTTCGTCTGCCCGCCGCCGGTCAGCACCGCACCTCACCTGGAGGTGGAGTTGGCCACGATGTGCGCGACCCCGCCCGGACGGGTCCGCGTCGAGCTGGCGGACATGGAGAGCCCCCGTCTCCAGCCGCTCCGCGACGATCCGGCCCGCGGCCTGGTACGGCTGGCCGAGGTGATCCGGGACTACTGGGCCGTCGCGCTGGCACCGTACTGGCCGAAGATCCGCGCCCTCCTCGAAGGCGACGTGCTCCACCGGGCCCGGCTGCTGGCCGAAGGGGGCGCCGGCCGGCTGCTCAACGACCTCGATCCGGCCGTCAGATGGGAGAAGGACACCCTGTTCATCCAGCACCGTCACGTGTCGGGCAGCAGGGAGCTGGGCGGGCGGGGACTGCTGCTGGTGCCCTCGGTCTTCGTGTGGCCGAGGCTGTTCTCGGTCACCACACCGCCCTGGCAGCCCACGGTGCGCTACTCGCCCCGGGGCGTCGCCACCCTCTGGGAGCGCCGGGCGACCGGCGTTCCGGAGGCACTGGCCGCGGTGCTCGGCCGCTCCCGCGCCCTGCTGCTGGCCGAGCTGGACGCCCCGGCCTCCACCACCGACCTGAGCCTGCGCACCGGCATGTCGATGGGCGGGGTGTCGCAGCACCTGACCGCGCTGCGGGCGGCGGGGCTGGTCGGCGCCCACCGGAGCGGAAGGTATGTGCTCTACGCCCGCAGCGAGATCGCCGAGGCCCTGCTCGCGGGGACGGGAGCGTGAGGAGCGGGAGCCTGGGGGCGCCGGTGCCGGCCGTCCCGGGCGGGCCCGGGGGTCGATCCACCGGGCCCGTCCGGAGCGGGAGTGCGCGGGGCGCGGCTACGGCAGGCCGTTGCGCTGCTTGTAGTCGTTCCACACCTGGGTGCAGTAACCGTGGCGCCAGTCGCTCTGCTGGAAGTGCCGGCAGGCGTAGGCGGCACTGAGCCGGTCGCCGGGGCTGTCGGGGACGACGGAAGTGTCGGGGATCGCGGAGGTCCTGGGGATCCGTGGGGTTCTGGAGGGCCGAGGGGTCCTGGGAGGTCTGGGGGTCCGGGGAGTGACCGAGGGCTCGGGGGTGGTGAGGGCGTCGGCGCTGACGCCGGTGCCGGTCTCCTCGCCGGGCGACGGGCGACGCGCCCGTGGGGCCGGCGACGTCTGCGGAGGCTCCGGCGGCTCCGGCTCGGCGGTCCTGGGCGCCGGTCTCCGGACGGCCTTCGGCGCGCCGGCCTCCCGGTGGCGCCGTCCGTCCTGACCGGCCCGGATGTCAGGGATCACGTGGCGCCGGGGATGCTCGGCCGCGCGCGCCGGCGCCGGCTCCCGGCCGTGGGGGCGCCTGTCCGGAGTGGCGGGGACGGCCTGCGGCGTGTCACGGGGCACGTGACCGGTGGCCGGTGCGGTCGCCGACGGAGTGACCACCACGTCGTGGCCGGCCATCCGGGACGGGGCGGGCACCGCGGCCTTGAGGGTGGCCGGCCGGGACACCGGCGACCATCCGGAGGACCAGAAGCCGACCCCGGCGGCCGCGAGGAATCCGCAGATCAGCGCGGGCCGCAGGAGCCGCTCACGGGGGATCTGCGGCCATGGCCACGGCCGGCGCGACCTAGCCGGGGGCGGTGGGGGCGGCGGCTGGGGCGGCCAGACCTGCCTGATGTCGACGTTGATCCGGGATCCGTACACGAACGGGTCGCCGGCGGTGCCGTAGCGCGGGCCGCGGGCGTCGGCCCGGTGCTTGTCCGGAGATGTCGCCGGCTCGGGCGGTGGATCCGGCGGGGCGCCGTACGGCCTGCGGCCGCGTGGTCCCGGTCCCGGGCCGCGTCGGTGAGCCGGGCCGTGATCATCGTGCATCTCGCCTCCCATGTCACGTCTTGATCTGCCCCAGCCTGTCGAATGTCACGCACCGTACGGGCAAGGTAACGGGAGGCTCTTATGGAGCTGTTATCAGGGTCACGGAGCGAAGCCCCGCGAACGCCCGCAAAGCGCCCAGCGGATCCGCTGTCCCACGGCGGCCGGCCGCACGGGCCCGCCCGGCCGCACGGGCCCGCCCGGTCGCGCGGCGCGGCCGGCCGCGCCAAGTACGGCCCGCACGGCGCGGCCGGCCCGGCCGCTCAGCCGATCAACCGCTCAGCCGATCAGCCGCCGGACCTTGAGGACGCTGTCCGTACGGGTGGCCGGCTGCCCGTCGGGGCCGGTCTGGCTCCGCTGGTGCTCTTCGCACAGCTGCACCTCCCACTGCCCGTCGGGGAGGTCGAGGGCTTCGAGGACCTCCTTCGGCGTGGGCAAGCGCATCTGGGGATGGGAATCGTGCTCCCAGGAGGGATGCCCCGCGTGTCCGACGACAAGGAGCACCCCGCCGGGCGCGACGGCCGAGGCGGCGGTCCGCAGGATCCTCTCCCGCGGCATGTCTCCGCGGGAGTGCAGGAACTGGGCGGAGACGAGATCGAAGTCGCCGGCGGGGAAGGACGCTCCGAGGTCGTGCCGTTGCCAGTCGATGCGTCCGTCGACCTCCGCCGCCGTCGCGTGCCGGGCCGCGCGGTCGAGGGCGACGCGGGAGATGTCGGTGGCGGTGACACGCCACCCCTGGCGCGCGAGCCAGATCGCGTCGGCCCCCTCACCGCACCCCAGGTCCAGGGCTCTGCCCGGCGCCAGGCCGGTGATCTCACGGACCAGGACGGCGTTGGGATTCCCGCTCCAGATCTGGTCGCTCTCCCCGTAACGGGCGTCCCAGAACTCCTCCTCCGAGATGGTGCCATCCGTCATCAGTGCGTCCTCCTACGTGCCTTCGTGCCGGGCGGGACCACGGTCCGCACCGGCGGTCACCGCGTCTCCGTTCACGAGAGATGGTCCGCCCGGACCCCGGTGCTTGACAAAATTCATTGCCAGTCCGGCAAAAAGGACGGCCCCATGAGCGGGCCGGCGGCCCGCCGGTCGGCGCGCCGGCGACCGGCGGTCCCCACGTCCGCCCCCGCGCCGGTCACCGGCCGGCAGGCCAGGCCCGTAGCGCCGTCTCGGCGACCCGGAGCAGATCTTCCCTGTCGCAGCCGCCGGGCCGATCAGTATCGGCGTCGTCGGCGCCGACCCCGACCGGGGCGCCGTCCGCTCCGGCGAGGACGGCCCGTCACACCGCTCTGACCGGTGGAGTCCCCGGAGATCACCGCTCCGGTACCGTCACGGGGTGGGTCAGCCGCGACCGGCGGGGCCGCCGGCCGCGGGCACCCAGGCGGTGTGCCGTACGGCCGGCGGCATGGCCGGGAGGTGGACCACCGCCTGGGGCCGGCCGGTCAGGTGGAGCGCGTCGAGCACCAGCAGCTCGCTGCGCCGCTGTACGGCGTTCCGCGTGAGGACCACGATCCAGCCGTCGCCCTCGGCGCGGCCGCGGGGGACGAATACCGGCCGGTCGGCGCTCCAGCCCGGCGGCAGCTCCCGCACTTGGGTGCTGTCGGCCGCGAGGTCGTGGCCGACCAGCGCCCGCCCGCCGGGGGTGCGGCCGAAGACCAGCTGATGCCTGCGGCCGGCCCGCCGGGAGTCCACCGAGGCCAGTTCCAGGGAGTCGACCAGCGGCCGCTCGCACGCCGTACCGCTGTCCAGGTCGAGGGTCCACCGGTGCACCCGCGGCGATCCGGTGGCGGCGGCTCCGGACCGCGCCGGGCCGTCGAAGGCCCGGTCGTGGCGGACCGCGTCAACGACCACCCGGTGGCCGTCGTCGTAGGCGTTCACCGACTGGAACACGTAACAAGGGTCGATCGGGAACCAGCGCGGTTCCGCGGTGTCGCCCGGCCGCCGCGACAGCAGCCCGATGCGGGCCGGCCGGTCCCGCCGCCAACGGTAGGGGGAACC
Organism: Streptosporangium brasiliense; assembly: GCF_030811595.1. Classification (NCBI taxonomy): domain Bacteria; kingdom Bacillati; phylum Actinomycetota; class Actinomycetes; order Streptosporangiales; family Streptosporangiaceae; genus Streptosporangium; species Streptosporangium brasiliense. The sequence continues at coordinate 6,189,437 of NZ_JAUSRB010000002.1, read as the reverse complement.
GGCACCGACCATGGCGGCCGCCCGGTGGTAGGTCACGGGCAGGTCGAACACCACGACGAACCGTTCGGTGAGCGCGACCGCGTGCATGAGCGGCGCGCCGTCGAGCGCGAACGGCCGGACGGCGCGGACGGCGCCGTCCGGTCCGATGGTCAGGTGTTCGGCGCGGCTCAGACCGGGATGGGTGGCGATCGTGTGCCACTCGGCCGTGGCCGGGTCCTGGACCGGCAGCGCGAGGCCGCTCCGGCCCGGTCCGGCCGGGGTCGCGGTGGACCCGGCGTGCCGGGGCCAGGTCATGGGACTCGCCGCCCAGTCCAGCGGGTGGCCGTGGAACTCCCCGGCGGAGGCCCTGAGCCGTCGGGCCGTGCCGCCGCCGAGCCGCACGCCGGACAGGAGAGCCGGCCCGTCCGTGGCGTACGGCCGTGCCGGATGCGGGCCCGCCTGCACGAGGGCGCCGTCCAGGCCGGCGGGTATGGCGCCGTCGACGGGCAGCCACTCGCCGAACGGCAGGTGGCAGTGGGACGCGGGGGCGGTCATGGTGATCGGGTCGATGTGCTCTGTGATGGTCATATCGGCACCTCCCTGTGGGGCCTGACGGGTAGCATAACAGCGTTATGCTAAACATAACGCTGTTATGCCATACTGTCAAGGTGAGTCCACGCAGATCGAACCCGCAGACAGGGCCCGTCCTCGTCGACATCGCCGCACGGCTGCTCGCCGACGAGGGGCCCCAGGCTCTGTCGGCCCGCCGCATCGCCACGGAGGCCGGCAGCTCGACGATGGCGGTCTACACCAACTTCGGCGGGATGAGCGGCCTGGTCCGCGAGATGGTGTACGAGGGGTTCGCCCGCCTGCAGAGCTATTTCTCGCACGTCGCCCAGACCACCGACCCCGTCGCCGACATCGCGCTGTTCGGCCGGGCCTACCGGCACAACGCCCTGACCAACCCGCACCTGTACGCGGTCATGTTCGGCGGGGCGTCGCTGGCCGGGTTCTCCCTGACCGCGGAGGACCGCCAGTACGGCCGCTACACCCTGAGCACCGTGGTCGAGTGCGCGACCCGCTGCATCACGGCGGGCCGGTTCCGGACCGGCGACGCCGAGCTCGTCGCCCACCAGCTGTGGACCGCGATCCACGGGCTGGTCACGCTCGAACTCGGCGACTACCTGATCGCCCCGTGCGACGCCGACCGGGTCTTCGAGGCCCAGCTGACCGGCCTGATGGTCGGCGCCGGTGACGCCCTGGAGGCCGCCACCCGGTCGGTGAAGTCCTCCCAGGGGCGGCTGGAGAAGGTGGTCGAGGAGGTGCGGCCGGTTCCGCAGGACGACGAGCCCGCCGCCGGCCGGGGCCGCCCTCCCCGGCGGGGCGCGCCAGCGCGGTGAGCGGCTCACCGGACGGGTCCGCTCACTCCCAGAACGCGGTGAGCGGCTCACCGGACGGGTCCGCTCACTCCCAGAACGCGGTGAGCGGCCCGCCGGACGGGTCCGCTCACTCCCAGGGCGCCACCGGGAACCAGCCGTAGCCGAAGCGCGCGGGCAGCCGCAGGTCCCAGTAGAGGAAGGTGAAGGCGCCGACGACGATGAAGGCCACGGCCGTGATCGTCGCCACGCGTGCCGGCCTGGCGGTCATCCAGCGGGTGAAGCGGCCTCTGGTCGCGTGCACGAGCACGACGAAGAGCGCCGCCATCAGTGTGATGTTGCCGAGCGACTGCAGGACGAAGACGGCGGCGCCGTAGAACGGATTGTGAGTCTGGGCCGCGTACTCGAACAGTTTGCGGAACAGCGGGAAGGGCCGCCCGACGAGGAAACCGCCGATCAGCGCGCCGATCACGATCAGGCGGGCGTTGGGGAAACGGCGTGACAGACGGGCGAACGGATCGGGCACCACGCGCAGCGCCGCCAGGCCGAGGTAGGTGAACGCCAGGCCGATCACGCCGAAGACGATCGACGCCTGGAGGAGCCTGGGCGGCAGGCCGGAGCCGGCCGCCGCCCCGGACAGCTGGGGCAGCCGCTGGCCCAGGGCCGCGCCGATGGCGCCGTAGGCGCCGGAGATCACGATCATGCCGAGTGCGAGCCAGCCGAGGGGCCGCAGGGTCGCCCCGATCCGGACCGGGGCGGAGGCGTCCGCACGGCCGCCGGCGCGGCCGCCCCCGGCGTCCGCCATGGGGGCGATCGCGCCGAAGGCGGCGATGTTGCACGCGGTGAAGGTGCCGGCCAGGCCCGAGACGAAGGCGAAGATCGTCCCCGCGACCAGGCCCCCGATCTGCGTCTGCTTGGCGTCATAGCCGAGCAGCGTGTTCGCGACGTTGTCGCCGATCACGCTGTCGACGAGCCGGAAGGACCACAGCGAGGCGATCAACGCTCCCGCCAGCACGCTGAGAAGGATGATCAGTCCTCGGTGACGGGGCAGATCCGCGGCATGAGTGTCGGGCGAGGAAACGGAGATGGGGACGCTCCGGGCCATGAGGCACCTTTCTCGAGTCAGACGCGCTGGTGGGTTGCGGGGCATGACTGAGCTGCGACCGGCTGGTCCTGGGGCCGGTGATCAGGGGGTGGTGGACGCGCTCTCGGCGGAGGTGGCCGGGCGGTCTCCCGACGGAGAGGGGATCGGGCCCTGGATCACCGGTCCGTCCGGGTCGAGGGCCGCACGGGGCATGGACGCTCCCTACCTGCGAGGACGAGGTATCTCTCTCACACACAGCTTCAGCGAACAGCTCCACCCGATGACGCTCATGATCGCTACAGCGGTGCAGGCTGTCAACAGCCCGCCCTCCAGGGGCGACAGCCTGCCCTCCAGGGGCCTGCGGGCTGCCGACAGCCGGCCTTTTCAGGAGCTGGGGCGAGCACGATCAGAGCCTGTCCGGCGGACGCGACGATCACGGCCGAGGCCGGGCCGGCTCCGGGACGAGTGCGGTCAGAGCCGGACCGGCGGACGCGACGAACACGGCCGGGGCCGGACTGACTCCGGGACAGGCGCGCCCAGGCGCGGGGCGCCGGGCGCGGCGGGGAACGCTCAGGCGCTCTCCCCCATGCTGCGCTCGTGCCAGTCCGCCAGCTCCACGAGCAGGCCGTCAGCGGCGCCGCCGAACATCTCGGTGAGGACCTGCGGGCTGTCGACGATGACGACGCTGTCGAGCAGGCTGGCGCGGAGCTTGGCCGCCCGCGAGTCGCCGGCGCCGTCGGGGTCGAAGGCCGTGGCGGCGAGGAACAGCCCGCCGACGCCCGTGGACGCCGCCGCGTCCGCGGCGGCGGTGCCGGTCACGCTGGAGGCGTCGTCGGGGACGGCCGGCAGGGCGGGCCGGCCGTCACGGGCCAGGAGCGTCAGCGGGCGTGCCGGGGCGGTCTCCGGGACGCTGCCCTCAGGCACGTGGGTCTCCCCGGTGACGAGCCGCGCCTGGTCGGCGGGGTAACCCCACGGCCGGCCCTCGGCCTCATCCGCCCGGCCGGCGCGGGTGAACAGGCCGCCCGCGGCGTCCAGGACGAGATCGCCCGGCTGCCACTGCTCGCCCTCGATCGGGTGGTGCGCGTCGCTCATACCGGCACGCTACCCACCAGCTCCGACAAATGACTCCCGAGAAGTGATCAATCGATGGGACGGGGCCCGCCGGCCACGGCGCACCGGACGGACCCGGCCGCGGCCGGCGGGCTCGGCGCCCGCGGTCACCTCAGCTCGGGTGCCCGCGGTCCCCCTGCGGTCCCGCCGGATCTGACAGGGCCACCGGGCCTGACGGGTCCGCCGGCTCCGGCCCGACCCCTCCCCCGATCTGGCCCCCAGCCCATTCGGCCCATTCCCGCTGCATGGCGCTGAAGCGCAGGCCCCACTCCAGGGCGAGCCGGCCGTAGACGGACAGGTCGCTCTCCTCCCGCTCCACGACCTGCTTCAGCGCCGCCAGCCGCTCGCGCTGCCGCTCCGCCACCTCCGCCTCCCGCCGCAGGTAGCCACGTGCCTGGTCAGGATGGGTCTGCCCCAGGAAGAAAACCCGCAGCAGCATCTCGCTACGGCCGGTGCGGGCGGGCTCGACCTCCGTCAGCCAGTGGCGGAGCTCGGCGAGCCCCCGCTCGGCGATGCTGTACTCCTTGCGTCCGCGGGGGCCTCCGGCGGCGACCTTCACCAGATCCGCGTCCGCGAGGCGGGCCAGCTCGGCGTAGACCTGGCTCTGCGTGGCGGGCCACACGTTGGCCAGGGAGATCTCGAAGACCTTCAGCAGGTCGTAACCGCTGGCGGGGCCCTGCGCGAGCAGGCCCAGCAGCGCGTGGCGGAGGCTCATGGCAGCGATCCTATATTCCAATATTGACATGTCATTTCTGTCAGTTCTACCTTCGACATGTCTGGATAGGAATATCGAGACGTGCCGGTCCCCTCGACGGCCGCCTCTCCCCCTGACCACCCGGAGCTGACGATGACCACTGCCGCACCCGCGTATCTCACCGGTGACCTGGCCCCCGTCCCCGACGAGATCGGCGCCGTCGACCTGCCCGTCACCGGGACGCTGCCGGCCGAGCTCACCGGACGTTACTTCCGCAACGGCCCCAATCCGCTGCCCGGCCAGGACCCGGGCCACTGGTTCGCCGGCCACGGAATGATCCACGGCCTGCGGCTGCGCGACGGCCGCGCCGAGTGGTATCGCAACCGGTGGGTCCGGACCCGGGCCTTCACCGACGACGCCCCCTTCGCCGGCCCGGACGGCCTCGACCTGACCGCCGTCAGGGCCAACACCCACATCGTCCGGCACGCCGACAGGATCCTCGCCCTGGTCGAGAACGGCCTGCCGTACGAGATGACGCCCGAGCTGGAGACGGTCGGGCCGTGCGACTTCGGCGGGCGGCTGACCACCGCGATGACGGCCCATCCGAAGCGGGACCCGGTCACCGGAGAGCTGCACCTGTTCGGGTACGGCTTCTTCGCTCCCTACCTGACCTACCATCGCCTGTCGGCGGCGGGGGCGCTGGTGGAGAGCCGCGTCGTGGACGTCCCGGGACCGACGATGATCCACGACTTCGCGATCACCGAGAACCACGTCGTCTGGCTGGACCTGCCCGTCGTCTTCGACCTGGAGACGCTCGGGCGCGGCATGCCGTTCCGGTGGGACGACTCCTACGGCGCCAGGATCGGCGTGATGGACCGCGCCGGCCGGGTGACCTGGTTCGACGTCGACCCGTGCTACATCTTCCACGTCGGCAACGCCCACGAGGACGCCTCCGGCCGCGTGGTGCTGGAGGCCGTCCGCTACACGCGGGAGGCCTTCACCTCGGCCTGGTCCCGCATCGGCGACAGCGCCAACCCCGTGGCCGAGACGGACGGCGCCGTGGTGCACCGGTGGGTGCTCGACCCCGCGCGCGGCACGGTGCGGGAGGAGCAGCTCGACGACCGCGCGGTGGAGTTCCCGACGTTCAACGAGGACCGGCTCGGCCGCGCCAGCCGGTTCCTGTACGCGGTGACCGACGGCGCGGTCGTGAAGTACGACACCGAGACCAGCGCGGGCCTTGGCCGGGAGCTCGGCGGGCGGCCGGGTGAGGCGGTCTTCGTGCCCGCCGCCGGGGCCGCCGCCGAGGACGACGGCTGGCTGCTGTCGATCGTCACCGACCACGCGGGCGACGGCTCGGAGCTGCTCGTCCTCGACGCCGCCGGCCTGGACTCCGTCGCCTCCGTACGGCTCCCGCGCCGCGTCCCGGCTGGTTTCCACGGCTCCTGGCTCCCCGACAGCTGACGGCCGCTCCCCCGCGGCACGGCGGAGCGGCCGGATACGGCGGGTCAGGCGGGAGAGACCGCGGGAGCGTCCAACGCCTCCCGCAGGAATGCCAGCTGGTGCCGGAGCAGCCCCTCCACGGCCGCCTCGGCGGTCGGCGTGTGGGTGGCCCCCGGCAGCGGGAGCACCTGGTGCGGACGGCCCGCCGCCAGTAGCGCCGCCGACATCCGCAGCGTGTGCGCGGCCACCACGTTGTCGTCGGCCAGGCCGTGCACCAGCAGCAGCGGGCGGCGCAGCCGGGCCGCGTCACCGATCGGCGAGGAGCGCTCGTAGCCCTCCGGCTCCTCGTCCGGGTGGCCGAGGAAGCGCTCCCGCCAGTGGGTGTCGTACAGCCGCTGGTCACTCGGCGCCGCACCCGAGACGGCGGCGTGGAAGACCTCCGGCATGCGCAGCACCGCGGCTGCCGCGAGCGTGCCGCCGTAGCTCCAGCCACGGATGCCCACCCGGCCCAGATCGAGGTCGGGGCAGTGCTCGGCGGCCGCGCGCAGCGCCACCACCTGGTCCTCCAGCGGCGCGGTGAGGGTGTCACGGTGCACCGTCTTCTCCCAGGCCGGGCCACGCCCCCGGGTGCCTCGGCCGTCGGCCACCACCACCGCGAAGCCGGACTCGGCGAACCACTGCGCCTCGCACAGCCAGGCACTCCGGGCCCGGGTCGCCAGCCGCATCGCCGGCCCCGCGTACGGGGCCATCAGCACCGGCAGCGGACCGCCGCCCGGCCGGTGCCAGGACGGCAGCAGCAGCGCGGTACGGATCTCCCGCTCGCCCGCCCGCAGCCAGGTGACGCGCGGCAGGACCAGCGGCTCGGCGTCCAGCGAGGCGATCTCCGTGTCCGGCCGCCCGTCCCGCACCACCCGGAAGGCGCGCCCGTCCTCGGTGTGCGAGGCGAGCAGCAGCGTGCCGTCCGCCCGGTGGCCGGTGTGCAGCCCGGGCCCGTCGCTCAGCCGCACCGGCCCGCGCTCGGCGTCGTATGCCCACAGGTGCTCCTCGGTGGGCTCGTCGCCCGCGACGAACAGCACCGACTCGCCCGTCACCTCCAGGACTCCGTGGATCTGCAGCCCCTCCGGCGTGACCGGCCGGCCGTCCACGACCAGCCGCCGGGTGCCGTCGGTGTCGTCGGTGTGCACCAGCGCGCCCGACGCGGTCCGCGCGGGCGTGCCCGCGATCAGCTCCACCCACGCCGGATCGCGCTGCTCGTGCAGGAGCGTCGTCGCGCCCGTGTCCGGATCGGCCGCCAGCACCCGCAGCGTGCGCTGGTCCCGGCTCTGCACGCTGATCAGCGGGCCGTGCGCGTCCCAGCCGGCGGTGGCCACGTACTCGTACGCCACCCGGTCCCAGTCCAGCTCCACGGAGGTGCCGTCGAGCCCGAGCACATGCAGCGAGACCTCCGCGTTGGCGGTCCCGGCGGCCGGGTAGGCGATCTCACGGGGCGGCCTGGACGGATCGGCCGGGTCGGCGATCCACCAGCGCTGCACCGGTGTGGTGTCCACCCTGGCCGCCAGCAGCCGGGTCCCGTCCGGGGACCACCAGTGGCCGCGCGTCCGGCGCATGGACTCCGCCGCCACGTGTTCGGCGAGACCCCAGACCACCTCCGGGTCCTCCGGCGCGGCCAGCCGGCGGTCACGGCCGCCGGCGAGCTCCACCACGTGCAGGGCACCGCCTGTCACATACGCCACCCGGCTGCCGGTGGGGTCCGGGCGGGGATCGGTCACCGGTCCCGCGGTGGGCACGGGCCGCGGGTCGCCTCCGTCGGTGTCCACCGCCCACAGCCTGCCGTCCACGGCGAAGACGGCGGTACGCAGCGCGGCGTCGGCCGCGTAGGCGACCACACCCGCCGCGCGCTCGCGTGCCCGCTCCCGGCGGATCCGTTCCGCCTCGGGGACCGGTCCCGCCGCGCCGAGCGTCTCCGGGGCGGCGAGCAGCCGCTCCCGGTCACCGTCCAGCAGCCACAGGCAGCTCGTACGGTCCTCGCCACCCCGGGTGCGGAGGAAGAGCGCCCGATGACCGTCCGGGGAGAGGGTGAAGGCCCGCGGGACGCCGAGGGAGAAGCGCTGGGTGCGGGCAAGCTGGAGTGGGAATCTGTTGGTGTCCATAGTGGGACTCTGCGCAGGATGACCGGGGATGACGGTGGGGAGATGCGACGGGGATCCGTCACGCGGCACACCTGCGTGAGGGCGGATCGGCGCCCGGCGCCGTAGCGGCCGACGATCGCGGCACGTATGCGGTGAGATCCACCGGCGGCTGAGGCCTTGGTCCCGGCCTGACCATCGGTCCGGCGCGCTCATCGGCGACACCGGATGGTCCTGACAAGATCATATCATGTCAGAGCGGCCACCGGAGCCCGCGACCGCTCGGCCACCGGAGCCCATGGCCGCTCGCCACCGGCGCCCGCGACCGCCCGGCCACGGCGCGCCCCCCTGCCCGTCATGCCTCCGGCCGGCCGGCGCCGCGCGGCCGTCGCATCGGCGCCGGGGCGAGAGGCCGGGGTGGCCGGAGCGAGAGGCGGGGGTGCACCCGGCACCGCCTTCAGCTGTCGAGGTAGGCGAGAACGGCGAGGACGCGGCGGTGCCCGTCGGCGGCCGGCGGGAGGTCGAGCTTGGCGAGGATGCTCGCGATGTGCTTGGCGACCGCCGCGTCGGTGACGGACAGCTCACGGGCGATCGAGGCGTTGGAGCGCCCCTCGGCGATGAGCGCCAGCACCTCGAGCTCCCGAGGGGTGAGCCGTTCCAGCGGATCACGGCGCCGGCGGAGGAGCTGGCGCACCACCTCGGGGTCGACGACGGTGCCGCCCCCGGCCACCCGCGTGAGCGCGTCGACGAACTCGGTCACGTCCCCGATCCGGTCCTTCAGCAGGTAGCCGACGCCGACGCCACGGCCCGAGTCGAGCAGTTCGGCGGCATAGGTCTGCTCGACGTACTGGCTGAGCACGAGCACGGCGAGGCCGGCGTGTTCCCTGCGCAGCGCGATCGCGGCACGCAGCCCCTCGTCGGTGAAGCCGGGTGGCATCCGCACATCGGTCACCACGGCGTCGGGCCGGTGCTCGCGCACCGCGGCGACGAGAGCCTCGGCGTCGCCCACCGACGCGGCGACCGTGTGCCCGAACCGCTCCAGCAGGCCGACGAGCCCCTCACGGAGCAGGACGTCGTCCTCGGCGATCACTACGCGCACGGGATCTCCACTCGCATCAACGTCGGTCCACCCGCCGGGCTGGACAGCGACATTCTGCCATCGACCACCGCGAGCCGGTCCGACAGCCCGGTCAGCCCCGTACCCTTCGAGGGGTCCGCGCCCCCCACGCCGTCGTCGCGGATCTCCAGAAGCAGCACCCGGCCGGTGACCTGGCCGTGCACCGAGGCCCGGCCCGCCCGGCTGTGCTTGGCGATGTTCGCCAGGGCCTCGGAGACGACGTAGTAGGCGGCGACCTCTACGGCCGCGGGCAACCGGTCGTCCAGCGCGACGTTCACATCCACCGGGATCGGGGAGCGTCCCGCCGCCTCCCGCACGGCGGCGGGCAGGCCGCGGTCGGTGAGCACCTGCGTGTGCACACCACGGATCAACTCCCGCAGCTCGCTCAGCGCCCGCTTGGCCTCCTGGTGGGCCTGGGCGAGCTGCTCCCCCGCCGGGGAGTCGGGGGGCAGGTCGAGCCTGGCCAGCCCCAGCCTCATGGAGAGCGCGACCAGCCGCTGCTGGGCGCCGTCGTGCAGATCCCGCTCGATCCTGCGCCGCTCCGTCTCGAAGGCGTCCACGAGCCTGGCCCGCGACCGCAGGACCTGGCTCAGCTCCGCGTCCCGGGAGGCGAGCAGGCCCCTGGCCATCGCCCCGCGTGCCCCCGCCCAGGCGGTGAAGGTGTAGACGGCCGGGAGGAGCAGGAGCACGCTCGCCGCCGAGACGGCCAGCGCCTGAGCCAGAGTCAGCTCGCCCTCCGGCTCCAGCGGCTGTACGGCGGGCGAGAGGATCAGCAGGACCGGGCCTCCGACGGTGAGGCCGACCATCACCACGTCGATCCACCACAGGGCCAGCAGCGAGGCGACGGCCAGGCCGACGCCGCGCCACCGCCCGTCCGGCGGCTGCGCTATCGGGACGGCGTCCACCAGCCGCAGCCGGCGGCGTTCGAACCCGGCCACCAGCGGGACCGCCGCCACGAAGGCGGCCAGCCCGGCGACCACCTGGACCGGTACCGGCTCCAGGAGACCGATGACCGCCGCGACCAGCCCGACACCGCCGCAGAGCAGGACGCTCGACGCCAGGTACGCCAGCGATCTCCACGGCCACGACGACCGCAGGAAGGCCTGCGGCCGCAGGGAAATGGCCTCAAGGGCAGTCCGCGGATGCACGATGAGACGGTATCGCCCCTCATGGATCACCCAGACGGCGTCGGTGCCCGGCCGCCCGGACCGCGGCTCCGGAGCCGGCGTACGAGCTGCCGCTGTGCCGGAGCCGGCGTAGAAGCCGCAGGTGCCCTCGTCCGGCCCCGGATGCTCCGGTGTCCCCGGCCGGGCATTTACCGCCGGTCCTTGCGATGTGGCACTATCACGCAGGTGACCAGCAGACCCGCCGCGGCGCAGCAGTTGCGCGACCTGGCGCGGCTGCGCCGTGTCCGCGACCGGATCGACCGGGAGTACGCGCAGCCGCTGGACGTCGAGGCGCTCGCCCGCGGCGCGCACATGTCGGCCGGGCACCTCAGCCGCGAGTTCCGGCGTGCCTACGGCGAGTCGCCGTACGCCTATCTGATGACGCGGCGCGTCGAGCGCGCGATGGCGCTGCTGCGCCGTGGCGACCTGAGCGTCACCGAGGTCTGCTTCGCGGTCGGCTGCTCGTCGCTGGGCACCTTCAGCACCCGCTTCACCGAGCTGGTCGGCATGTCGCCCAGCGCCTACCGGCGCCAGGCGGCGCGCGCGACGGCGGGGCTGCCGTCGTGCGTGGCCAAGCAGGTGACCCGACCGGTCAGGAATCGAGAAGCGCCGGTCGCCGAGCCGCGGCTAGCGTGACCGCCATGGAAATCACCATTCACACGAGCTTCCTCCCGCACGACGACCCGGACGCCTCCCTGGCCTTCTACCGCGACGTCCTCGGCTTCGAGGTCCGCAACGACGTCGGGCAGGGCAAGATGCGCTGGATCACGGTCGGCCCCGCCGGGCAGCCCGACACCTCCATCCTCCTGGCGCCGCCGGCCGTCGACCCCGGTATCACCGACGACGAGCGCCGCACCATCGCCGAGATGATGGCCAAGGGCACCTACGGCTGGATCCTGCTGGCCACCCGCGACCTCGACGGCACTTTCGAGAAGGTGCAGGCCGGCGACACCGAGGTCGTCCAGGAGCCGACCGAGCAGCCGTACGGCGTCCGCGACTGCGCCTTCCGCGACCCCGCGGGCAACCTGGTCCGCATCCAGCAGCTCCGCTGAGCCGTCCGGCTGTCGCGGCCGCGCCCCGCTCGGACGGCGCCGTGAAGGAGCCCGCGCACGGCGCCGGCGCCGGCCGCCCGGTGGCCCCGTCGGACGAGCCGCTCGACCGCGAGCTGATGCGCGGCGGCCGCTGGTTGGTCTGACGCCGCGCCACCCCGGCCGCACCGCTCAGGTAGCCGGCGGACCGTTGCCGCGACCGTGCCGAAAAGGGCGGACCGGATCTATTGCTCGAAACTGGTTAGATCAAGCGAGGCGACGCCGACGGAGACCGCGGACGCGGTCCGCGTAACAGATACAGATGGAGACACGATGAGTATGGCCACGAGGACGGATACGCAGTCGCCTGCGCTGCACGTTGCCGACTGCCACGATCTGATCCGCGTGCAGGGCGCGCGCGAGAACAACCTCAAGGACGTCAGCGTCGAGATCCCGAAGCGCCGGCTGACGGTGTTCACCGGCGTCTCCGGCTCGGGCAAGAGCTCTCTGGTGTTCGGCACGATCGCCGCGGAGTCGCAGCGACTGATCAACGAGACCTACAGCACCTTCGTGCAGGGCTTCATGCCGACGCTGGCGCGGCCGGAGGTCGACCTGCTGGAGGGGCTGACAACGGCGATCATCGTCGACCAGGAGCGGATGGGCGCCAACTCCCGCTCCACCGTCGGCACCGCCACCGACGCCAACGCGATGCTGCGGATCATCTTCAGCCGGCTCGGCGAGCCGAGTGCCGGACCGGCGTTCCACTACAGCTTCAACCTGCCCGCCGGCGCCTGCCCCCACTGCGAGGGACTGGGCCAGGTCACCGACATCGACCCGTCCCAGCTCTACGACGACTCCAAGTCGCTCAACGAGGGTGCGCTCACGGTCCCCGGCTACAGCGTGGACGGCTGGTACGGCCGGATCTTCAGCGGCTGCGGCTTCTTCGACCCCGACAAGCCGATCCGCGAGTACACCAAGGCCGAGCTCCACGACCTGCTCCGCAAGGAGCCGACCAAGATCAAGGTCGACGGCATCAACCTGACGTACGAGGGCCTGATCCCGAAGATCCAGAAGTCGATGCTGTCCAAGGACAAGGAGGCGCTGCAGCCGCACATCCGGGCCTTCGTGGAGCGGGCCGTGACGTTCACCGCCTGTCCCGAGTGCGGCGGCAGCCGGCTCAACGAGGCGGCCCGGTCGTCGCGGATCGGCGGGATCAACATCGCCGAAGCGTGCGCGATGCAGATCAGTGACCTGGCCGAATGGATCCGCGGCGTCGACGAGCCGTCGGTGGCGCCGCTGCTCGCCACGTTGCAGCAGACCCTCGCCTCGTTCGTGGAGATCGGGCTGGGCTATCTCTCGCTCGACCGGCCCTCGGGCACGCTGTCGGGCGGCGAGGCGCAGCGCACCAAGATGATCCGCCACCTCGGCTCCTCGCTCACCGACGTCACCTACGTCTTCGACGAGCCCACCACGGGCCTGCACCCCCATGACATCCAGCGGATGAACGACCTGCTGCTGCGGCTGCGGGACAAGGGCAACACGGTGCTCGTCGTGGAGCACAAGCCGGAGACGATCGCGATCGCCGACCACGTCGTCGACCTCGGCCCCGGCGCCGGTACGGCGGGCGGCACCGTCTGTTTCGAGGGCACCGTCGAGGGGCTACGGGCCAGCGGCACCATCACCGGCCGCCATTTCGACGACCGGGCCGCCCTCAAGGAGACGGTGCGCAAGCCCACCGGCACGCTGGAGATCCGCGGCGCGACGGCGCACAACCTGCGCGACGTCGACGTCGACATCCCGCTCGGGGTGCTTGTCGTCGTCACCGGCGTGGCCGGCTCCGGCAAGAGCTCGCTCGTGCACGGGTCGATCCCCGCCGGCGCGGGTGTGGTGTCGATCGACCAGGGCGCGATCCGCGGCTCGCGGCGGAGCAACCCGGCGACCTACACCGGACTGCTCGACCCGATCCGCAAGGCGTTCGCGAAGGCCAACGGCGTGAAGCCGGCGCTGTTCAGCGCCAACTCCGAGGGCGCCTGCCCCAACTGCAACGGCGCCGGCGTCCTCTACACCGACCTGGCGATGATGGCCGGCGTCGCCACCATCTGCGAGGAGTGCGAGGGGAAGCGGTTCCAGGCATCGGTGCTGGACCACCACCTCGGCGGCCGCGACATCAGCGAGGTGCTCGCGATGTCGGTGACCGAGGCCGAGGAGTTCTTCGGCGCCGGTCCGGCGCGCACGCCGGCCGCGCACGCCGTCCTCGCCCGGCTCGCCGACGTCGGGCTCGGCTATCTCAGCCTCGGCCAGCCGCTCACCACGCTGTCCGGCGGCGAGCGGCAGCGGCTCAAGCTGGCCACCCACATGGCCGAGAAGGGCGGCGTCTACGTCCTCGACGAGCCGACCACCGGCCTCCACCTCGCCGACGTCGAGCAGCTGCTCGGCCTGCTCGACCGGCTCGTCGACTCCGGAAAGTCGGTCATCGTCATCGAGCATCACCAGGCGGTCATGGCGCACGCCGACTGGATCATCGACCTCGGCCCCGGCGCCGGTCACGACGGCGGCCGGATCGTCTTCGAGGGCACACCCGCCGACCTCGTCGCCGCCCGCTCCACCCTCACCGGCGAGCACCTCGCGGCCTACATCGGCGCCTGACCGGGGCCCTCGCGGACACCGTGAGACGAGTTCTCTCGCCTGTTCCGACTCGTCTCACTCGACTGGCGGGCTCGGGAGTGGACGAGCCGGGCGACGGCCCGGGAAAGCGCGGACGTGCGACACAACCGCCCGACGCACGAGGAGGTCGTGATTCCGCGGCGTCCGCGTGGTCCGGCCGGCCGCGCCTCGACCGGACCGACCGGGAGCAGGCGCAGCCGCTGGACCTCGAGACGCTCGCCCGCGGCGCGCGCCGGCCAGCAGGGGTGGCTCCGGCCGGGGCGGGGTCCCGGGGCGTCCCGTCCGGCCCGTAGGCCTTTTCTCAAATCTGAGATATTCTCCCGCATATGGGAAAGGTCAGGGAGACCGCGTTCCAGAGCTCCGATTCCGAGCAGGTGGAGATCCGCCTGGCGGGTCGGCTCGCGCAACTGCGGGTGGAGCACGGTTGGTCGCTGGAGGAGCTGGCGCAGCGCGCGGACGTGAGCCGCTCGACGTTGTCGCGGCTGGAGCGGGCGGAGATCAGCCCGACGGCGGCGTTGCTGGGCAGGCTGTGCGCGGTCTACGGGCGGACGATGTCGCAGTTGCTGGCCGAGGTGGAGTCGGAACCGCCGCAGCTGGTGCGGGCCGATCGGCAGGTGGTGTGGCGGGATGAGACCTCGGGATTCACCCGGCGGTCGGTGTCCCCGCCCCATCCTGGACTACGTGGCGAGCTCGTCGAGGGCGTGCTGCGGCCGGGCGCCGACATCTCCTACGACGGGCCGCCCGTGCCGGGGCTGGAGCAGCACATCTGGGTGCTGGAGGGCGTGCTGGAGGTCACCACCGGCGGCGGCGTGCACGAGATCCGGGCAGGCGACTGCCTGCGTTTCCGGCTGTGGGACCGGTCGCGGTTCCACTGCCCGGGCCCCGATCCGGTCCGCTACGCCCTGATGATCGTCCTACCGTGAGCGGCACGGACGGCGACAGGCACGGCCCGGCGCGTCCGCGGTGCGGCGCCAGGTGCGTCCACGGTGCGGCACCAAGCGCGGCCGCTGTGCGGCACCAGGCACAGTCCGGCGCGTCCGCGGTGCGGCGCCAGACACGTCCGCGGTGCGGCACCGGTCCCGGACCGGCCCCGCTCCTTGGGCACCAGCCACCTCAGAACCGCGGCCGGACCGCCCCCACCCCGCACGCTCCCGGCCGTCCCCTTCCGCGCGTGACAGAGGAACCCCATGTCGCACCCCATCACCCGCCTGTCCGCAGATGACTTCCGCAGCAGCGTGAAGGGCCTGGCCGACCTCCTCGTCGACGTCGTCGCCGGCGGTTCCTCCCTCGGCTTCCTGTCCCCCTTCGACCAGGACGCGGCGGCGGCCTGGTGGCGCACCCGGCAGCCCGCCGTGTCCGACGGCAGCCTCCGCGTCTGGGCCGCCCACGGGCCCGACGGCATCACCGGCACCGTCGGTCTCGCCCTGGAACGCAAGCCCAACGGCCGGCACCGCGCCGAGATCGTCAAGCTCATGGTCCACCGCGACGCCCGCGGCCGGGGACTGGCCCGCGCGCTCCTCGCCACCGCCGAGCAGGCCGCCGCACGGGCCGGAGTCACCCTCCTGCTCCTGGACACCGCGACCGGCAGCGCCGCCGACCACCTCTACCGCGCCGCCGGCTGGACGAGGTACGGCATCGTCCCCGACTACGCGGCCGCCCCGGACGGCTCCCTCGAAGACTGCAGCTTCTACTACAAGCAGCTCACCTGATCCCCCGGCCCTGCCCGGCCCACCGCACCGCACCGGGCGGGCGCCGTGGCGCGACCCGGCACAGAGGCTGCACCGGTCAGGCGGCTGTCCGCAGCCCGTCACCTCGGCCGCATGACCGGCCGCGGCCTCCGCGACCGCGGCCGAGCCGCGTCAGTCCAGGCAAAACTCATTGCCCTCGGGGTCGGTCATCACGATGAAGCCGGCGCTCATCGGAGGAGCGGGCTCGTGGCGACGTACTCGCGTCGCTCCCAGCGCGACGAGCCGGTCGCACTCGACCTCCAGCGCCGCCATCCGCTCCTCTCCCCGCAGTCCGGGAGCCGCGCGGACGTCGAGGTGGACGCGGTTCTTGGCGACCTTGTCCTCCGGGACCTGCTGGAAGAACAGCCGTGGGCCGTGCCCGTCTGGGTCCTCGATGGCCGATCTCGTGTTGCGCTGCCCCTCCGGTACGCCGACCCGCGCGAGGAAGTCGTCCCACGCGGCCAGCGGGTCGGCGCCGTCGGGCAGGTCGACCCCGGGCGGGCCGGGATGGACGTAGCCCAGTACTTCACGCCAGAAGGACGACAGCGCCCGCGGGTCGTGGGCGTCGAAGGTGACCTGGACGTGGCGGCTCATCGGGTTGCTCCGTCCGTAGCGGGTTCCGTGTGCGGGTAGAGGTCGCGCAGCAGGCAGACCTCGGACAGGTGGTGGATCAGCTCGCGGTGGATGTGCAGCACCAGATCGGCCATGGGCGCCTCGGGGAAGGGCTCCTTCGCGCCGATCGGGACCCGGAGCCCGGCCTCGCCGAGGCCGCGCACCCCGGCCAGCCAGACGTCGAGCTGGGCCTCGAGCTGGCCGAGCGCGGTGGCCGCGTCGGCGGCGTACTCCCAGGTCTCGTACGACGCCGCCGGCGCGCCGAAGTGCGCCGCGTTGCGCGCGGCGAGCACGCCGACGATGACGTGACCGAGTCGCCAGGCGATCGTGGTGAAGGCCGCCGGGACCGGCTGGGGGAAGGCGAAGTCTATTGTGAAGTCCCCGGCACCGGCCTGCACGGGCGCCGTCGAGCTGCCGCGCGGCCGTACGCTCCAGGCGTCCGGCACCGGCGACCAGAAATACTCGTCGTCGGTGAGGCCGTCGAGCCGGGCTCGGAGCTGGTGGTTCCAGTGGAACTCCCACTGCTCGCGCAGCGTCCGGTTCCAGTCGAGTTCGTCTGCGTCCATGGAGCCACCCTGACGCTCCTAGCGGACAGGATCAGTCCGCTATCTGGCAGAGTGGGCGACATGGACGTGGCGAGCGGTGACGAGCGGGGCACGACGGAGCGGGTGCTCACCCTGCTCGGGCTGCTGCAGCAGCGTCAGGTCTGGACCGGCCCCGAACTGGCCGACCGGCTCGGGGTCACGGCGCGCACGGTACGGCGTGATGTCGAACGGCTGCGCGCGCTCGGCTATCCGGTGCATGCCGGCCAGGGCGTCGGCGGCGGCTACCGGCTCGGCCCGGGGAAGGACCTGCCACCGCTGCTGCTCGACGACGAGGAGGCGATCGCCACCGCGGTCTCGCTGCTCGCCGGCGCGGGTGGCGCGGTCGCCGGCGCCGGCGACGCCGCGCTGCGGGCGCTGGCCAAGCTCGACCGGGTGCTGCCCGCCCGGCTGCGGCACGAGGTGCGCGCGCTCTCCGGCTCGGTGGAGTCCTTCGGCGGCGGCGGCCGCACGCCGGTGGATCCCGAGGTGCTCATGACGCTGGCCAGAGCCTGCCGCGACGAGGTCGAAGCCGGCTTCGACTACCCGTCCGGGAACGAGGTGCGACGGCGGCGGGTCGAGCCCTACCGCCTGGTCGCCTCCGAGCGGCGCTGGTACCTCCTCGCCTACGACCTCGATCGCGACGGCTGGCGCAGCTTCCGCGTCGACCGGATGACCGATGCGACTGCGCGGACCTGGCGCTTCCGCCCGCGCGCGGCGCCCGACGCGGCGGCGTACGTGCAGGAGAGTGTGGCGAGCCGGGTCTACCCGCACCAGGCGCGCTTCCTCGTGCACGCGTCGGCCGACACGGTGCGCGCGCAGATCCCGGCGTCGGCGGCCGTCGTACGACGGCGAGGGAGCGAGCTGTGCGAGGTGCTCAGCGGCGCCGGCAGCCTCGACTCCGTGCTCATGCACGTGCTCCTGCTGGGGCACGACTTCGAGGTGCTCGACCCTCCGGAGCTCGGGGGGCGCTGCCGCGCGCTGGCGGAGAGACTGCTGTCGGCCGGTGCGTCGATCTCACCGGCGCCGTGAAGTCCGGGATGCCGTCAGCCCGGCTTGCGGGCCTCGATGAGGAAGCGCTGCGAATAGGCCACGAAGGGTCCGTGGCGCTCCATGAAGTCATGGAGTTCGGCCAGCCGGTCCCGGTAGGCGTCCACGGTGAAGCCCGGGACGATCCAGATCACCTTGCGGAGGAAGTGGACGACCGCCGCGATGTCGTGGAACTCCATCCGGAGCGCTTCCTGGCGCAGGTCGACCACTTCCAGGCCGGCCGCCTCCGCCTCGGCCACGGCCCTCATCGGGCTCCGGGACGGGTGGACCGGCTGCGGTCCCATCATGAAATCGGTCAGTTCGCGGACCGAACCGGCGCCTACGTCCTGGGAGAGGTAGGCGCCGCTCGGACGCAGGACCCGATGGATCTCGTCCCAGCGGGTCGCCACCGGGTGCCTGCCGACCACCAGGTCGAAGCGGTCGGCGGGGAACGGCAGGTCGTCGGTGTCACCGACTTCGACGACGGTGGCGTTGAACCTGGCGAGGTTGCGGCGGGCGATCTCCAGGTTCGGCGGCCAGGACTCCGTCGCCGCGAGGAACGGTGGGGCGACCGGGATCGAGGCCAGCACTTCACCTCCGCCGGTCTGGATGTCGAGCGCGGCCTCGGCCTCCGCCATCCGTTCGGCCAGCAGTTTCGCGTAGCCCCAGGACGGGCGCTGCTCGCTCGCGCGCCCGGCGAACCAGGAGAAGTCCCAGCCCTCGGTCGGGACGGCTGAGCCCTCGGCCAGAAGATCCTCGAACGTCGACATGGGGTGAGGATGGCAGACGGCCGTGATGTCCGCACCTGATTAGATCTTGGGCTCCGGCCGGGCGGGCGAGATCGGTCAGTCGTGATGACGGAGGGCTGCTCTGCCCCTCACCGTGGCCCGGGTCACTCCACCCACTCGTAACCCGAGTAGAGGGTACCGCCGAACCAGAGATAGCGGCCGGCGGCGTCGACATAGCGGTAGGTCTGCGCCTGCGCCTTCGTCTGGTGCCAGCCGGGACCGCACGGGGTGTATTCCTTGTACACAGAGGGTCCGGTGAGGCCGAATTCGTTCACGCCCGTCGTGCCGTAGACCCAGTCCGCGGTCGCGCACACCTCCCACACGCTTCGGGACTCGTTCCACTTCTGCACCTCCAGCCGGACCCTGGCCTGCATGACCCGCCCGGTGACGCAGTCCGCCGCGAGCGCGTAGGCCGTGGCCGACGCGATGTTCCCCGACAGCTGGCCGGGTACGCGGTGGTCGATGCCCGCATCGGCCTTGACGCAGAAGGTGGCCCCCTGCTCCACCGTGACGTGGGTCTGCCGGGTGTACGCCTGCGCCGACTGCGGCACCGCCACGGTCAGCAGCAGGAAGAGTGCGGACAGCGGGCCGAGGAGCAGGGCTTTCCGTCTCGACATGGTGTCTCCGTCAGGTCGTCGGATGGTTTCCGGTGATGGATCCGGCGTGCGGCACCGGCGGCGCGGGGCGAGGCGGCCGCCGGGGAACACCGGCCGGGGAGGGCCGGCGCCCTTCCAGGCCGGCGATCGTCCTCCAGGCCGGGACCGCGCCCACGTCCCCCTTCCGCGGTCGGATCCGCTGTGATCTTCACAACCCGGAGGACCTGTCCCGGCCGGCCCCGTTGTCGCCTCCCAGGCTGCGTTGCGGCCCGCTGGTCGCGGGACCCCGCAACTGTGTGATAGGCGGCCCAGAAATACCCCCATTTGAGGGGTTGTGCGGACATATTCGAACGTTCATGCTCGAACGATGGAGTCAGCCTTACGCGGCGCGGCGGCCCGGCACACGTTCGAGCGGATCCAGCGGTTGACTCGGACAGGCGTCGCCGACAGTGAGTTCCTGGCCAAACTCTCGCACCTGCTGCGGGAGATCGTCCCTTTCGACGCCTCGTTCTGGACGGGGGCCGATCCGGTGACGATGCTCGCCACCTCGCCCTCGCGGCTGGAGAACCTGGGCTCGGGTGAATACTGCGACCGGTACTGGGAGAACGAGTTCTTCGTCGAGGACGTCAATCACTTTCACACGCTGGCCGGTATGCCGACTCCGACCGCGTCCCTGTATCGCGTCACAGGCGGGCATCCGGCGCGGAGCTCCCGCTACCACAACGTGAACCTCTTACAGGGACTCGGTGACGAGCTGCGGTGCGTGTTCCGGGCCGGCCGCGACGTGTGGGGCTACATGTGCCTGTGGCGAGCCGCCGACGCGCAGCCGTTCACCCTCGGGGAGGAACACCTGATCGCCGGCCTCTCCGCTCCGATCGGCGAGACCTTCCGGCGCTCGGCGCTGCTGCGGCAGGACCCGGTGATCGGTGTGCCCGACGGCCCCGGGCTGCTCATGTTCGACCGGACCGGAGCGCTCGAATCGCTCAACGAGCCCGCGGAGGCATGGCTGCGACGGCTGCCGTTCACCCGGTTGAGCCACGACGATCCCGGCGCCACCCCCATACCCGCCGAACTGCGCTCGGTGGTGAACAAGGCCCGTGCCGTCGCCGCCGGGCGTGACACGGGTATCGCCCGGGCCCGGCTGCAGGTCGGTGGCCGGTGGGTGGTGATCCACGGCTTCGCGCTGCGCGAGGTCGGCAGCGAGGTCGGCCGGACGGCTCTGGTGATCGAGTCGGCCAAGGCCGCGGAGATGGCACCCCTGATCGTCAGGGCGTATCAGCTAGGGCGACGGGAACAGCAGGTCATCCGCCTGATCGCGGCGGGCCTGACCACTGCCGAGATCGCAGCGAGGCTCTCCCTGTCCACCCACACCATCCGCGGCTATCTCAAGCGGATATTCGAGAAGGTCAGGGTGTCGACCCGCGGCGAACTCACCGCGAAGATCTTCGCTGACCACTACAAGGAGACGATGAACCCGGACTTCGCCGTCGACCTGTGACGACCCGCCGACGGGGAACGGCCGCTCCGCCGGCGGGGGTGCCTGCCGGGCGAGACCTCGCGCCATCGTCTTGTAGCGGCCCCGGCAGTAGGCCACCACCTCGACGCCCTCGGGCAACTCGGCCAGCCGCGCGGGCAGCTGGTCCAAGGGGATGCCCAGGGCCGCCGGAGATGTGGCCGGCGGCGTACTCGGTGGCGGGCCGTACGTCCACGACGACCGCTTGGCCGTCGGCCAGGCGGCGGGCGAGCTCATCACGGCCGATCGGCCGCAGGGCGGCGGCGTCGCCCAGCCAGGCGTCGGCCGCCTGCCGCGCCGCGGGCAGCAGATCATGGGCCAGGCGCTTGACCTGTTCGGCCAGGAGGGCGACGCGTGGGTCGGCGAGCCGGTAGATCACCCGGGTGCCGCTCTTGCGCCAGGCGACGAGCCCGGCCGCGGCCATGGCCTTGAAGGGATGTCGGCACCGCTCCCCGACCGGCGCGCTGTCACCAGACCGCCAGACCGTCAGAGCGCCAGGTCACCAGGCCACCTGGCGTCCCGAGCGCCGTTACCGCGTCTGGCACGACCGGGCCGTCTTCCACTTCCTGACCCGCCCGGCCGAGCGCGCCGCCCATCCGGCCGTCGCCCGGCGGGCGCTAACGCCATAGCCGGTCATCGGCGCAGACCTTGATCTCCGCGATCCGGCTGATGTGCCGGCCACCGCACCGGTCACCCGGCACCACCAGATGCGGGCCCTCCTCGTCGAGGTCACGGCAGTCCATGCTGACGGCCAGCAGCGCCGCGGTGTTACCGAACTCCGGGTCGATCTCCCCCCACGACAGCACCGCACGATGCCCGTCGTGGCCCAGCACCGAGACCAGGAAGCGCAGCCGATCCTTGCGCTCGTCCGCATCGAACAGCGGCCCCGCCGCCCGCAGCACCTCCAGCAGCAGCGGCCCGCTGAAGTAGTGACGCCGCAGCCCGGAGGTGCGGCACTCGAAGCTCACCGTCAGCTCCCGCTGAGGCATCAACCGCAGCGCGGCCACGCTCAACCAGGCCGGCTCGCGCAGCGCCCCCGACAGGGGCACCCGGCCGTCGACAGCACGATCGGTCGACGTGGACTCCACAGGCTCTCCTCGTCTGATCCGCCTGATCCGCCTGATCCGCCCATACCCCCGACCACAGGCCCTCACACTCATCTGCGAGGAACTATGCTTTCTTCAGCCGTAAATGCCATGGCGATGATGTGCCTGGACTTGCTGATGCGTGTCCGCGCCTTACACCGTGTCGCGCCACAGGTCATCCCCCGCGCCCCCGACGGGCCGCGATCAGAGCGCGGCGGAACCAGCTCTAGGTCGGACCGGAACCTTCGGCGAAGTGCAGCAGAACCATCTCGACCAGTGCGGTGACATCGGCGTCGACCATCGGCTCGCCGGTCATGCCCATCCGGTGGAGCAGGGTTCCGACGACGACGTCGACGAAGAACAGGACCCGCTTCTCCGGCTCGTCGAGCGCCTCCTGGAGCGCGAGCCGGTAGGGGTCCTGCAAGCGTGCGGACAGGATCTCGCGCAGGGCCGGGTCGCTGACGGCGTCGCTGAACACGCCCGCGAAGGCGTCGCCCACCCCGGGCTCACCAATCTTCGCCGCGATCCAGTGAATGGCCGAGGACATGAGCTCGGCTCGAGTGGTGCCCTCCAGCGGCGCCGGGCCGAACGCGTCGAGGAGGCAGTCCACGATCAGCGCGCCCTTCGACGGCCAGCGACGG
The DNA here is from genome assembly GCF_030811595.1 of Streptosporangium brasiliense. NCBI lineage: Bacteria > Bacillati > Actinomycetota > Actinomycetes > Streptosporangiales > Streptosporangiaceae > Streptosporangium > Streptosporangium brasiliense. The sequence continues at coordinate 6,167,081 of NZ_JAUSRB010000002.1, read as the reverse complement.
TAGATCGTCGTCTTGGCGATTCCGGCCGCGGCGGCGATGCGCTCGACGGTGGCGCGCGCGTAGCCGAGCTCGTGGACCGTGCTCAGCGTCGCGGCGAAGACCACGGCGTTGACGCCGGAGCGCGGGCGACCGGGCGGTCTGGCGGATGTGGTCGCTCGAGTCATGCCCACACGATACCGTTTTGCGCTACCGTTGGTATCGATACTCGCAGTAGCGAAACTACTGGGCCGAGGAGGACACATGAGCGAGGTCACCGATACTGAGCGGCCGCCGCTGGGCATCCGGTTGCTGCGCGCCCTGGGAAGGGAGCCGGACTGGTCGGCGATGACGGTCGAGGAACTGGCCGCCTACCGCGACGCGGAGAACCGCAAGCGGGCATCCCGTCTGGCACGGGTGATCACCGGATTTCCGGACCGCGGCGCCGCGATCCAGTGGCAACAGGTGGCGCTGCCCGGCCGCGGGCTCCCGGTCCGGGTGTACCGGCCCTCGTCCGGGCGCGGCGGCAGGGGCGCGGGCCGGGCCGAGCTGCCGCTCGTGCTCCACGTGCACGGAGGCGGCTTCGTGGGTACGGCGGTGCAGTGCGACTGGGTGAACAGCCACCTCGCCGCCCGGCTGCCCGCGGTCGTCGTCTCGGTCGAGCACCGCCTCATCGCCCCGGGGACTCCGCTGTCGGCGGCCGTCGACGACGGCTGGGACGCGCTCCGGCACGTGGTGCGGCACGCCGCGCGGTGGGGCATCGACCCGGCGCGGACCGCCGTCTTCGGCGAGAGCTGCGGCGCGTTGATCAGCGCCCTGGCCGCGATCCGGGCCCGCGAGGCCGGCCTGCGCCTGCGGGCCCAGGTGCTGGTCAACCCCGCTGTCGACGTGACCGAGACGATGCTCGACCACGCCTCGGTCACCCGGCACGCCCACAGCCCGACCCTCACCCTGCCGCAGCTGCGGCTGTTCCACCGGTTCGCCGTTCCGCCGGGGACCGATCCTCGCGCGCTGTCGCCGCTGTACGCCGACGACCTGAGCGGGCTGGCCCCAGCGCTCGTGGTGGTGCCGACCGCTGACCCGGTGGCCGATCACGGCCGCCGCTACGCCGAACGGCTGCGGGCGGCCGGGACGCCCGCGCGGCTCACCGAATACCCCGGAGCGGGCCACGCCTTCCTCAGCATGCCGGGCGTGGCGCCGCAGGCCAAGGCCGCGCGGACGGAGATCCTCGAGTTCCTCCGAGGGACCCTCGCCGGGTGACGGGCCCCGGCCTGCCTGCCCGCGTGTTCCACATCATCGCCGCCATGGACGAGATGACCGTGGGTCGATCGACACCGTCGGCGGGCCGGCCCGGGGACCCGACCGTCGGCTCGACCGCCGGCCTGGCCACGACGAGATCAACGAAGACGGGAGAGCAATGACCACCACTGACCTTGCCGGGGCGAGGGAACAGTCCACACCGTCATCGGATGCCGGTCCCGCGCCGGGACAGAGCATGGCGGGGCTGCTGCGGCCCTACGGATGGAGTTTCGCCGCCGTTGTGCTCCTGCAGGTGATCGGCGCTGTCGCGGGTCTGGCGCCGCTGCTGGCGGTCGTCGAACTGGGTCGCACTCTGCTGTCGCCCAGCCCTGTCGATCAGGGTCATGTCTGGGCTGTGGTGATCGCGGGTGCAGCCGGCCTGTCCGTCCGGCTGCTGTTCACGGCCGCGTCGTCCGGAATCGGACATATTGTCGACGGCCGGGTGCAACTGGCGTTCCGCCGGCAACTGGCCGCGCGGCTGGGGCGCGTACCGATCGGCTGGTTCTCCCGGCGCCGGACCGGCGAGCTGGCCAAGGTGGTGGGGGATGACGTGAGTGCCGTGCATCCGTTCATCGCCCACACCCCCGGCGAGCTCGTCTCCGCGTTCGTGGTGCCGCTGGTGTCGCTGATCTACTTGTTCACCGTCGACTGGCGGCTCACACTGATCACGCTGGTACCGGTGGTGCTGGCAGTTGCGCTGGTCCCCCTGATGATGACCCCGACCCGGCTGCGCGAGCAGAAGGAGTTCGACGGGGCCATGGGACGGATCGCGAGCTCCGTCGTCGAGTTCGTCCAGGGGATCTCGGTGGTCAAGGCGTTCGGCGGGGCCGGGCGCGCCCACCGTGAATTCCTCACGGCCACAGAGGATTTCGTCGGCGTCTTCTACCGGTTCGTGCGCGGTCTCTCCGGGATCGCCGCCGGGATGCAGCTGGCGCTGTCACCGCCGTTCGTGCTGCTGGCCGTGCTGATCGGCGGTGCGACTCTGATCACGACCGGTGGCATGGCCCCGGCCGACCTGCTGCCCTTCCTGCTGCTCGGACTGGGACTGACCGCTCCGGTGGCGGCTCTCGGCCACGGCTTCGACGACACGCAGGCCGCCCGGCGCGCGGTCGGCCGGATCCGGGACGTGCTCGCGGTGCAGTCGCTGCCGGAGCCCGCGCATCCGGTCGCACCACAGGGTCACCGGGTGGAACTGCGTGGCGTTCGATTCGGTTACGGAGCCGATCATGAGGTGCTGCGAGGGATCGACCTGGTGCTCGAACCCGGGACGGTCACCGCGATCGTCGGGCCGTCGGGAAGCGGGAAGTCCACGCTGGTCCAGCTGTTGCCGCGGTTCTTCGACCCGACTCACGGCTCGGTCGTCCTGGGCGGTGTCGATCTGCGCGAGCTCGACAGCCGGGAGCTCTACCGGACGGTCTCCTTCGTCTTCCAGGACGTGCGCCTGCTGCGCGCCTCGGTCGCGGACAACATCGCGCTGGCGGTACCGCACGCCGACCTCGATGACGTGGTCCGGGCCGCCCGGCTGGCGAATATTCATGATCGAATTCTTGAGCTGCCGCGCGGATACGGAACGGTGATCGGTGAAGAGGCCGGGCTGTCGGGTGGCGAGGCGCAGCGGATCGCGCTCGCCCGCGCGCTGCTCGCCGACGCGCCCATTCTGGTGCTGGATGAGGCGACCGCATTCGCCGACCCGCAGACCGAGCAGGCGGTACGGCAGGCATTGGCGGTACTGGAGGGTGATCGCACGATCCTGGTCATCGCCCATCGCCTGGAGACGGTCGCCGACGCCGACACCGTCGTGATGCTGGAGAACGGGGCGATCGTCGAGCGCGGCAGGCCCGCCGAGCTGCTGGCACAGGACGGGAAGTTCGCCGCGTTCTGGCAATCCCACCGATCGGCGACCGCCGGCGAGATCGAGACCCGCCGTGGCGTACCGCAAGGAGACGAGCCCCGATGATCCGAATGCTGCTGCGCGTGCTGGGAGGCGAGTACGCCCGGCCGGTGCGTCGCACCGTGGCCCTGATGACGGCGACCGCGGTGGTCGAGGGTCTGTCCTACGCATTACTGGTCCCCGTTCTGAGGGCACTGTTCGGGAGCAGGCCCGAAGACGCGCGGCCCTGGCTGATCGCGTTCGGGGCCGCGGTCGCGGTCTACGCGGCGCTGCGCTATGTCAGCGATCTGTCCGGTTTCCGTGTCGGGACCACGCTGTTGCGCGGCATGTATCACCGGCTCGGCGATCACCTGGCCCGATTGCCCGTCGGCTGGTACAGCGCGGGCCGCGTCGGGGAGGTGTCCGTCATGGCCAGCCAGGGCGTCCTGCAGGCGATGGGCGTGATCGCGCATCTGCTGGCACCGTCCGTCTCCGCCTGCGTGACTCCCCTGACGATCGTTGTCGTGATGCTTGCCTTCAACTGGCAGATGGGATTGGCCGCGTTGGTCGCCGTACCTGTCGTGGCGGCGATCCAGATCTGGACGGGGCGCTCGATGGCCGCCGCCGACGCGGAGCGCGCCGAACGCGACCATGAGGCCACCGGGCGGGTCATCGAATATCTCCAGGCCCAGCCGGTGCTGCGCGCCGGCGGCCGGAGCGTCGAACGCTTCCGGTTACTCGACGACTCGCTGCGGGAAGTCCAGCGCGCGTCCCGCCGTACCGTGCTGTCGGCGCTGCCCGGCACCCTGGGCTTGGCGCTCACGGTGCAGGCGATGTTCACCGTGCTGCTGGTCCTGGGCGCCTACCTCGCGCTCGGCGGGAACATCGGCGCGGCGGAGGTTCTGGCGATCCTGGTGCTGGCCGCCCGCTGCGCGGATCCGCTGCTGTCGCTGTCGGATATCGGTGGCAAGATGCGCGGCGCCCGTTCCCAGCTGGCGAGACTCGACACGGTGTTGCGCACCGAGCCGCTGCCGGAGCCTCGCGAACCGGTCCGGCCGGTAGGCCATGACCTGGAGTTCGAGTCCGTCACCTTCCGGCACGGCGATCGCACGGTGATCGACGACGTGTCGTTGTCCGTGCCCCAGGGACAGCGGCTTGCCGTCGTCGGGCCGTCGGGCGCGGGCAAGAGCACCCTGCTTCAGCTGCTCGCGCGGTTCTACGACGTGGACGAGGGCGCGGTGCGCATGGGGGGCGTGGACGTGCGCGCCATCGACACGGAGGTGTTGATGGCGCAGATCGCGATCGTCTTCCAGGATGTCTATCTCTTCGACGGCACGATCGAGGACAACGTGCGTCTCGGCCGCCCCGGAGCCGACGGGGCCGAGGTGCGGGCGGCGGCGACCGCGGCGGGGTTGGACGAGGTGATCGAGCGGCTGCCCGGCGGATGGGCCACGGATGTCGGCGAGGGCGGCGCGCTGCTGTCGGGCGGTGAACGCCAGCGTGTCTCGATCGCGCGAGCGCTGCTGAAGAACGCGCCCGTCGTGCTGCTGGACGAGGTGACCTCCGCGCTGGACCCGGTGAACGAGGCGGCCGTCCACGGGGCTGTCGAGCGCCTGATGGCGGGCCGGACGGTGGTGATGGTCGCGCATCGGCTGCGGACCGTCCGACGTGCCGACCGCATCGTCTTCCTGGACGGCGGCCGGATCGTGGAGGACGGCAGCCACGACGAGCTGCTGCGCCGCGGCGGCCGCTACGCCGATTTCTGGAAAATCTCCCTGACCCCGGCAGCGAGTGAATGAGCCGGCATGTCGTCCGGTTCCTCTGCCGCCGGACAGTCGCCACGTCCGCCTCCAGGTCCGCGGTCGCCGCCCCATGACGACCACCACGACGCTCGTCCCCACGGCCTCGACCGGGTGGCGGGGGACGGCCACGCTGCAGCCGGGCCGGCTCGCCTTCACCGGCGACGTCGGGACCACCGAACCGCACGCGCACGCCGCCCTCCAGATCCTCGTCGTGGCCGCCGGGACGGTGGAGTTGGCTGATGCCCACCGCACCCGCCGCCGGGTGCGGGCGGCGATCATCCCGCCCCGGGCCCGGCACACCGTGTACGGCAGCCCCGGCGCCCGGGCCGGCATGCTCTATCTCGACCCGGCCGGCGGCGCGGGCCGCCACCTGCTCACCGCCCTGACCGGGCCGCACCGCGACCGGGTGGACGGCTGGGTGGCCGCCGCCCACGCCCTGCTGCCCGCCGCTCGCGGGGCGGCGGGTACGGTCTTGGACCTGGCCGCCATGGACCCGGCCGCGCTGTCGCGCCGCTGGACCGCCCCCGCCGCAGGCCCGCGCCATCCGGCGCTCCGGCAGGCCCTGGAGTCCCTGCCGGGGCTGCTGGCCGGACCGGTCCGGCTCACCGATCTGGCCGGCGTGGTGGGTCTGTCGGCCAGCCGTCTGGGTCACCTGTTCGCCGCCGAGCTCGCCCTGCCCTTCCCGGCCTACCTGCGCTGGGCGCGGCTGCGGCGCGCCGCCGAACTGGCCCGCGACGGCGCGGATCTCACCCGGGCGGCGCACGGCGCCGGCTTCGCCGACAGCTCCCACCTGACGCGCGTCTGCCACGAGATGTTCGGCCTGGCCCCTTCACACCTGCTCCCCATCGTCCGGGCCCCCTCCGGTCACACCTGACCACGTCTCCCTCCGGTGACACCCGACCACGGCTGAGGTAGGTCAGCGGATCCGTCCAAGCCTCCGGCCCGGCCCGGCCGCGACGCTGACGAGCATGCTGAAATCTGTGGTCCGCTACGGCTACGTGCCGTTCATGCTGCTGGGCGTCAACGGCACCGCCATCACCCTGGCCGCCGCCGGCGCCTCCAAGCTGTGGCTGGTCGCCCTGCTGCCGGCGGCGATCGGCTGCTCGTTCGCCGCCGAGCGCGCCCTGCCGTACGAGGCGCGATGGAACAACTCGCAGGGCGACGGCGGGCGCGACGTCGCCCACGCCGGCGTCAACGAGCTGCTGCTCCTGGTCAGCGTGGCCGCCATTCCGCTGCTGGCCGCCACCGTCACCGTCGCCGACCTGTGGCCGCGCTCCTGGCCCTTCCTCCCGCAGGTCCTGGCCGCGATCCTGGTCGCCGACCTCGGCATCACCCTCACCCACTACGCCAGCCACAGGATCGGCGTGCTGTGGCGCCTCCACGCCGTCCACCACTCCGTCAGGCGCTTCTACGGCTTCAACGGCCTGATGAAGCACCCCCTGCACCAGGCCGTCGAGATGAGCGCCGGCGTTGCCCCGCTCATCATCGTCGGCCTGCCCCTCGACGTCGCCTCCGCGCTGGCCGTCACCGTCGCCGTCCAGCTGCTGCTGCAGCACTCCAACGCCGACTACCGCGTCGGAGCGCTCAAGTACGTGCTCGCGCTCAACGAGGGACACCGCTTCCACCACCTGAAGTGGGCCGGCGTCGGCGACGTCAACTTCGGGCTGTTCACCCTGATCTGGGACCACCTGCTCGGCACCTTCTCCTACGACCCCACCCGCCGCTTCACCTCCGACCAGCTCGGCATGGCAGCCAAGCCGGACTACCCCACCGGCTACCTGGCCCAGCTCGCTGAACCCTTCCGCGCCTCCGGCTCCTGCCACATCACCGACACCCCATCGACGGCAACTTACAGTAAGTGAATTATTCCGGTTGTCGGGAAAATTCGATTAGACGTATATTTGGGGCATGCAGGAGTCTCGGCGCGAACGGAAGAAGCGGCTGACCCGACAGCGGATCGTCATGGCGGCTGTCCGGCTGTTCGAGGAGCAGGGGTACGAGCAGACCACGGTGGCGCAGATCGCCGCGGCGGCGGATGTCGATCCCAAGACGTTCTCCAACTACTTCCGCGGCAAGGACGAGGTGCTCTGGGTCGACCTGGACCGGGACTTCGACGTGCTGTTCCGGGCGATCGCGGAACGCCGGCCGCACGAGAGCCCGGGCGAGGTGCTGGGGAGGATGGTCCAGGAGTACGCCGCCCACCGCCGGCCCAAGGTTCCCCGCAGGGAGCCCGAGGAGCTGTCGGCGACGGCCCGGATGATGCTGACCACGCCGGCGCTTCAGGCGAAGGGGCTGTACCTGCTGCTGGACCTGCAGCAGCGGATCGCCGGCGAGCTGCTGAAGGCCTTCCCCGGCCGGCTGGACCCGATCACCGCGGCGGCGATGACCGGATCCCTGTTGGGCGCCATCCAGCAGGCGAGCCTGACGAGCGTCCGGCTCGGCCGGTCGCAGGATGAGCTGTGGGAGGCCAGCCGGCGCGGCCTCGAGATCGCCCTGCACGGCCTGCTCTCGGTGCGGCCGCCCACCGAGAGCCCATGACGAGGGCGCGCCCCGGCTCCGGCACCGCCAACGCCTGTGCTCCCGGGCCGGGGAGGCACCTGTCCCCCGATGCCCCTGATGTCCCCGGGCCCGACGGTCCACCCACCGCCCGAGGAAGACGACGTCCCAATCCCACTCGCCAGGACGAGAGGACCGACCCACCGTGGAAGAGGAAGCAAGGCAAGAGGAAGCAAGCGTCCGGCGGCTCGCCCGCGACGCGCGGCGCGCCCTGCGGGAGGGGCCCGCGGCGATCGCGCGGCGGCAGCGCGCCCGCCTGGCCGAGATGGTGGCCCACGCTCGCGCCCACTCGCCCTACTACCGCGAGCTGTACCGGGACCTGCCGGAGCAGGTCGACGACCCGGCGCTGCTCCCGGTCACCGACAAGAAGACGCTGATGGCCCGCTTCGACGACTGGGTCACCGATCGGCGGGTGACGCTCGGGCGGGTCGAGGCGTTCGTGGCCGACCCGGGCCTCGTGGGGCACCGGTTCTGTGACCGATACCTGGTGGTCACCACCACCGGCACCAGCGGCCTGCGCGGCCTCTTCGTGCTGGACGAGCGGAATCTGGCCGTACACACCGCCGTCGGGTTGCGCACCGGCGGTGGGCTGGCGGCCCGTGATGTCGTCCGGACCCTCGCCCGCGCCGGCCGTACCGCCATAGTCACCGCGCCCGGCGGCCATTTCGCCACCGTCGCGGCGCCGGCCCGGCTGGCCCTGGACAGACCGTGGCTCGGCCGGATGATGCGGGTCTTCCCGATCAACCAGCCGGTGGCGGAGCTGGTCGACGAGCTCAACCGGTTCGATCCGGCCAGTCTCGCCGGCTTCGCGGGCATGCTCACGCTACTGGCCGGCGAGCAGGAGGCGGGCCGTCTGCGCATCCACCCGGCGGTCGTCATCCCCGGAGGTGAGACGCTGACCCCGGATGCCCGGGAGCGGATCGCCACCGCCTTCCAGGCCAAGGTCCGCGCCGCCTACGCCTCCACCGAGTGCGGCTTCCTCAGCGCCGGCTGCGCGCACGGCTGGTATCACGTCAACAGCGACTGGGCCGTCCTGGAGCCGGTCGACGCCGACCATCGGCCTGTCCCGCCGGGTCAGCTCTCGCACACCGTCCTGATCAGCAATCTCGCCAACCGGGTCCAGCCGATCCTGCGCTACGACCTCGGCGACAGCGTCCTGGTCCGCCCCGACCCCTGCCCGTGCGGCAGCCCGCTGCCCGCCGTCCAGGTGCAGGGCCGCATCGCCGACCTGCTCACCTTCCCCACCGATCGCGGCGGGCAGGTCGGCGTCTCGCCCATGGCCTTCGGTGCCGCGCTGGACGTCCCCGGCGTGGAGCAGTTCCAGCTCGTCCAGACCGCGCCCACCGTCCTGCGCGTACGCCTACGGCCCGCGGCCGGCGCCGACGCCGACCGCCTCTGGCAGGCCATGCGCGACAAGGTCACCCATCTGCTCGCTGAGCACAAGGTCGGTGAGGTCACGCTGGAACGCGCGGAGGAGCCACCGCAGCAGTCGCCCGGCGGCAAATACCGCAGGATCATCCCACTGGCCACGCCCTGACGACGTCGAGGATCCGGCTCATGCCGCACAAGTGCCCGCCGGATCTGTTCTGCGGATCCCCGCCGGCCATGGCGGCAGGCCGGCGACGGTCACGGCTGAGTGGTCCCGCCGCCTGGGGACTCAGCGAAGAGCGGAGACCTGCTCGGCGGGCACCCGGCGGAGGAGTCCTTGGGCGGGCAGAATGACGGCCCTGGTCAGCCGGAGGTTCGACAGGCGCGCCAGTACGGCGGCGGCGGTCAATGTTGCGGCGACAGTGACCGCTCCGGCCAGTTCGAGGGTCAGGCGGGGACCGAAGCCGTCGCAGAGCCAGCCGAGCAAGGGGCCGCCGATGGCGCCGGCGGCGGCGCTCACCACCCCTTGGACGGCGATGACGCGCCCACGCATGTGTCCGGGGCTGCCCAGCTGGACCCGCGCGCCGAGCGTGGTGTCGATGATCACGGCCCCGGCGGCGATCGGCAGGATGAGCGCGGCGAAGGTCATCACGCCCGGCATGAAGCCGCTCACGCTCTGAGCCACGCTCGTCAGCAGCGCGGTGCCGAGCAGCAGCCCGATCGTCAGGCGGGGGCGTCCGGCGGCGATCACGCCTCCGACCACGGCGCCGACCGCGAAGACGGTCGACAGCAGGCCGTATCCACCCGCTCCGGCGTCCAGCGGGCCGGCGCTCATGGCCGCCATGGTGACCTGGTAGTTACGTCCCAGACCGCCCAGGACCAGCGCGAGCGCCAGCAGCACCAGCAGCCGTGGCGTACGTAGCACGTAGGCGAGGCCGGTGCGCACGCCGCCCGTGTCCGCCTGGGCACACACGGACCGGTGCATCTCGGAGGCGCGCATCGCGAGAACCGAAGCGATCACGGCGGAGAAACTCACCGCGTTGAGGAGGAACAGGGCTCCGGTACCGGTGAGGGGCAGGAGCATGCCGGCCAGGCTCATGCCGAGGATGCGGCCCGCCGAGTTGACGACGGAGCCGAGCGCGAGGGCGTTGGGCAGATCCTCCGGGGGGACGACCTCGGCACCGAACTTGCCGAGCGCGGGGCCGCCGATCGCGCTGACCACACCGCCGGCGAGCACCAGGCCGTAAACGGGTGTCATCGACGTCGGGCCGCTGATCGCGACCAGCGCGAGGGCCACGGCGAGGAACGCGTGGGCGACCTGCGTGGCGAGCACTACCCGGCGGGTGGGGAACCGGTCGGCCAGAGCGCCGCCCCACAGCCCGAGCAGGAGCGTGGGGAGTGCCTGGAGGACGAGGCTCAGGCCAACACTGGTCGCCGACCCGGTCGCGGAGAGGATCAACCAGTTGACCCCCAGCACCTGCATCCAGGTGCCGCTGACCGAGACCAGGTCGGCCCCTGCCCAGAGCCGGTAGTTGTGGTGCTGGAGGGAGCGCAGCGTCGTCGCTGACAAAGACACGACTTTGTCCTTCTTTGGGGGTTTCTCGGAGTACCGAACACCCTCCAAAGAGAGGAAGATTCCTAAATGACCGAATTGTGAGTCTAATCACGCATCCATGGTGTTTAGGATGCTTGCTCATTGGAAATCCGATAGATCGCCTTTGCGGCTGGAAGTCCTCCCTGGACCGACCCGGCCACTAACGCCGAGGATGGCGGATCCGCGTCGGGCACGGATGAGACCCTTGACCCGCCGGCTACCGGCCCGGCGCCCGGTCCGCCCCTCCGCCGCGGCGCGCGGACAGGGGGGCGGACGGACAGGCGAACGGACGAACAGGCGGGCAGGCGGGCAGGCGGGCAGGCGGGCAGGCGGGCAGGCGGGCAGGCGGCGGCTACAGTGCTCGCGGCTGCCGGTCCTCAAGGTGGGTGGCGGTCCGCCGGCCCCCGTCCGACGCCGTGTCGATCACCTCGTCCAGGACCTCGCGGGAGCGGATCAGATCGGTGATCATCCGGTCGATGCGGTCCCGTTCCGTGGTGAGCTCGGTGACCAGCCGCGGGGTGGCGATCTCGGACGGGCCCCCGTCCGCGTCCCGCATGCAGGGGAGCAGCTGCGCGATCTTGGCGCTGTGCAGTCCCGCGGCGAAGAGCTCCTGGATGCGGATGACCCGGTCGACCGCGCCGGCGGGGAAGTCGCGGTGGCCGCCGAGAGTGCGCTCGGCCGTCAGCAGCCCCTGCTTCTCGTAGTAGCGCAGCGAACGCTCGCTCACCCCGGTGCGCCGGGCCAGTTCGCCGATCCGCATTTCCCACCTCACATGCCGACCCAGGACTTGAACTTGACACTGATGGCAACTTCTACCGTATCGGCATGACGGAGCGCCACCGCTGTCACCGCATCCGCCCGGCTCCCCCCGCCTGGCCGAGCCCGTCATCGACGATCACCGATCTGCTTGAGGAACCCATGTCTGTCTCCCCGCCGTCCCCGGACGCGCCTCATCGGCCCCGCCGCTTGGGGTGGACCCTGGCCCTGCTGGCATTCGCCCAGTTCATCATCGCCATCGACTACAACATCGTCTACGTCGCGCTGCCCGAGATCGGGCGGGAGCTCAACTTCTCGGGCCAGAGCCTGCAGTGGGTGGTCAGCGCGTACGCGGTCACGCTCGGCGGCTTCATGCTGCTGGGCGGGCGCGCCGCCGACCTGCTGGGTCGGCGCCGGGTGTTCGTCCTCGCCCTCGTCCTGTACGCCGTCTCGTCACTGGTCGGCGGGCTCGCCGAGAGCCCGGGACCGCTGATCGCGGTGCGCGCCGTACAGGGGCTGGGCGCGGCGCTGCTGTTCCCCGCCACCCTCTCCCTGGTCAACACCACCTTCGCCGAGGGCCCCGAGCGCAACCGCGCCCTCGCCGTGTGGGCCGCCATGGGGGGCAGCGGCCTGGCTGCGGGCGCGCTGCTCGGCGGCGTGCTCACCGACGTCTTCGGCTGGGAATCGACCTTCTACATCTTCGTGCTGCTGGCCTGCGCGGCCCTGCTGGCGGCGTTTCCGCTCCTGCCCTCCGACCCGGCCCGGGACGGCGCCGCGCGGGAACGCCGCTTCGACCTGCCCGGTGCGCTGACCGCGACCGCCGGAATCACGCTGCTGGTCTCCGTCCTGGCGCAGGGCCCCGAGTGGGGCTGGACCTCCTCGCCCACCCTCACCGCCTTCGGCCTCGGCGTCGCGCTGCTCGTGGTGTTCGCGGTGATCGAGTCCCGTAGCCGTGACCCGCTCATGCCCCTGCGCATGTTCACCAATCCCAGCCTGGTCGCGGCCATGGCGATCACCGCGGTGTTCGGAGCGGGCCTCGGCGCCCATTACTACCTGCTCACCGTCTATCTCCAGGACATCCTCCACTACGATCCCCTGGACGCGGGGCTGGCGTACCTGCCGCTGACGCTGCTCAACATCGTCGGCACCAAGGTCGCCGAGCGCCTGGTCACCCGGGTGGGCATGCGCGCCGCCCTGTCCACCGGCCTGCTGATCGGTACGGCCGGCATGGTCCTGCTGGCCCTCGCCGTCTCCCCCCACTCCCCGTTCGTCGCCGTGCTGCCCGGCATCATGGTGGCCGGGCTGGGGATGGGCATCGTCTGGACCTCGATGTGGATCGCCGCCGGCAACGGCGTCGCGGCGAGCGAGCAGGGCGTCGCCTCCGGGATGGCGTCGGTGACCCACCAGACCGGTCTGGCCGTCGGCACCGCCCTCATGGTGGCCATCGCCAACGCCGGGACCGGCGGTCTGCACGGCGACGCGCTGCGACGGGAGCTCACCCAGGGCCTGACCACGGCGTACTACCTGGCCGCCGGCGTGACCTTCCTCGGCGTCCTGGTCGCCGGCGTCGCCCTCGCCCGCCGGCCGGACCGGGCCCCCGGCCGGCCCCTCCACGGAAGCGAGGTCGCCCCGCCCGACGCCTCCCGCCCCGAACGGCGGTGAGGAGAGGGTGGGGCGAGCAGGTGCGCGCGGCGGTCAGAGGGTGCGGCGCAGGGGCGGGCGCCGGGCCCAGGTGGCCCAGCGCCAGAGCCACTCGAGGGGGCCCTGACGGTATCGGCGCAGCCAGAGGGTCGACCACAGCCACTGGACGGCGAGGATGGCGGCGGCGATCAGCACCACCGTCGTCAGGGACCAGCTCTGCGGCGGACCGCTCAGGATGTGGTTGACCGCCAGCACGAGGACCGTGGCGGTCAGGTAGTTGGTCAGCGCCATCCGGCCCAGCGGCGCGAAGACGGCCTGCAGCACCGGCCGGAGCGGCGTCCTGAGCAGGACCAGCAGGGCGCAGATGTACACCCCCGCGAGCAGCAACCCGGCCAGGGCGAATGCGCGCGCGGAGCCGGGGTCGCCCGGGTCGCCGCTCTGCCACCACAGGGCAGGCACCGCCCCCGCCGCCAAGGCCAGGCCCAGCACGGCCGGCACCCAGGTGGAGCGCTCGATCCGGTCGATCACCCCGTACCGGGTCAGCGCCGAGCCCAGCAGGAACAGCCCGGGCACCAGCGCGAAGGAGCCGCCCCCGACGATCAGCGGGACCGCGAGGAGCACGGGGGCGAGGCCGGCCACGGCCCACCGCGGCAGCCAGGTCGAGGGCAGCAGCACCAGCAGGCCGACGACGGCGTAGACGGCCAGGATGTCGCCCTCCCACAGCAGCACGTGGTGCACCAGGCCGGCCCCGAGCAGCACCGCAAGCCGGCGCAGCAGGAGCAGCCGCGGGCGGGCGGCGCGGTCGGTGACGGAGCTCAGCAGCAGCGAGAACCCGATGCCGAACAGCAGGGAGAAGATCGGGAAGAAGCGCTGCTCGACGAACAGCCCCATCCACGCCCCCTCCGCCCCCTCCGCCGCCGCCGGATGCCGCACGACGACCCTGCCGAGGTTGGCTATCGGCTGGATGTTGACCAGCAGGATCCCGCACAGCGCGAACCCGCGCACCACGTCGAGCGCGGCGATGCGCGGCCGGCCGGGGGAGGTCGTCGCGGGACCTGCCGGGCCGTCGTCCCGGCGCGGGCGACGGGGACGACGGTCCTCCTGGGGCCGGTCCTCCTGGGACGGGCCAGGAGGCGGGCCAGGCCGATGAGCCGGTCCCGCGGGATACGTCTCTGGCAGTCGGTCAGAGCCGGGCGGTCGCCGGACCGCCTGCTCGGGTCCCCGGGTGTCGGCACCGGAGGGAAGGTTTTCCTGTGGCATGGGCTCATCCTGCGGATCCGGCCCGGTGCCGGTATCGGTCGAAAGCCGGGTTGCACCGTGCACGACCGTACTTTCGGCCGGTTCAGCACCGAGCGGAGATCTCCTAGCCTGAGCGGCGTGAACATTCGGGGATGGCCGGCCCGGCCGGCCGGGTCGGCCCGGATCGCGGCCGACATCGGGCTCGGCGCCGTGTTCGCCGCGGCGCTCGCCTTCCAGGCGTCCCGGATCGCCGGCAGCTGGGGCGGTGACCACTGGCGGTTCGGCTGCGCCGCCGGGGCGGTGGTGTGCGTGATCGCTCTGATCCGCCGGCGCGGCCGGGCGTGGGCGGCGTTCGCGGGCCTGTCCGTCGCGGCGGTCGCCGTCCTGGCCGCCCGGCTCGCCCAACTGCCCGGCGAGCCCAGCCCCGCCATGGCCCTGGGCCTGTCCGTGCTCACCGGCTCCGCGATCAGAGCGCTCCCGGTCCTACCGGCCTGCGCCGTCGCGGCCGGAGGGGCCGCGGTGGCCGCCGGCGGCCTGCTCGCCGCCCACGTGTCCTCCTCCAACCCGGCCGTGGCGGTGCTGAACGGCGCGGGATGGCTCGTCTCCCTCGCGGTCGGGCTGTGGCCGCGGCTGCTCGACGCCCGCCGCCGAGCCGTCGCCGAGCGGGTGCGCCGCACCGAGCGCCTGGTCCTGGCCAGGGAACTGCACGACGTCGTCGCCCACCACATCACCTGCATCGTGCTCCAGGCCCAGACCGCCCAGCTCGTGGCCCGCAAGCACCCGGAGAAGGTGGAAGGCTCCCTGGCGGACATCGAGGCCGCCGGCTCCGACGCGCTGGCCGCGACGCGACGCGTCGTCGGCCTGCTGCGCGAGGCCGGCGACGCGGTCCCCGTCATGCCCGGACAGCTCAGCGACCTGGTCGAACGCTTCGACGGCCACGGCCACGGCCCCGCGGTGCGCCTGCGGCTGCCCGCCGACCAGCCGGTGTGGCCGCCCGAAGTGAGCAGCACCGTCTACCGGGTCGTCCAGGAGTCGCTGACCAACGTCTCCCGCCACGCCCCGCACGCCCGCTCGGTCACCGTCAGCGTCGACCAGGATCGGGACACCGTCACCGTCGAGGTCGTCGACGACGCCCCGCCGACCCTGGCCCGGCACCACCACCGCGGCGGGTACGGCCTGGCCGGGATGCGCGAACGCCTTGAGGCTCTCGGCGGCACGCTGCGCGCCGGCCCGCGCCCCGGGGCCGGCTGGTCCGTGCTCGCCACCCTGCCCGTCCCCGCGCGCGGACGCCGATGACCATCAGGGTCCTGCTGGCCGACGACCAGGCGATGATCCGCGGCTGCCTGCGGCTCATCCTCGAAGACCAGCCCGACATCAGCGTGGTCGCCGAGGCCGCGGACGGCGCCGAGGCGGTCGACCTGGCCCGGAGACTGCGCCCGGAGGTGTGCCTGGTGGACATCCAGATGCCCCGCCTCGACGGCATCGCGGTCACCCGCGCCCTGGCCGGCCCCGGCGTCCCCGACCCGCTCAGGGTGATCGTGGTCACCACCTTCGACCTCGACGAGTATCTCTACGGCGCGCTACGCGGCGGGGCGGTCGGCTTCGTCCTGAAAGACGCCGGCCCCAGGCTGCTCGTCGAGGCCGTCCGGGCCGCCCATGCCGGCGACGCCCTGATCTCGCCGTCGGTCACCCTGAGACTGCTGCGCCGCCTCGCGTCCGCCGGGGCGCCGGCCGGCCGTGGGCCCGCGCATCCGCTGTCCGAGCGGGAGACCGAGGTCGTCCGGGCCATCGCCAGAGGCCGGACCAACCAGGAGATCGCCGCCGAGCTGTTCATCTCGCTGAGCACCGTCAAGAGCCACACAACCGGCATCCAGGCCAAGCTCGGGGTGCGCAACCGGGTCGAGATCGCCGCCTGGGCCTGGAAGAACCGCTTGATCGGCACCACATAGCACCGGTGAGGACACCGCCCGGGTCCACCGCGTGCGCGAGCGCCGCGCTCCCCCGGACGGTCCGGACATCCGCGCGGGCCCGATCACGCTCCCCCGGACGGTCCGGACATCCGCGCGGGCCCGATCACGCTCCCCCGGACGGTCCGGACATCCGCGCGGGCCCGATCACGCTCCCCCGGACGGTCCGGGCCAGCCGGATTCGAGGAGGTCGAAGACGGCGTTCATCGCGGCCCGGGGGTCGGGTTCCATGCCCGCGAGGTCGGGGATCTCCAGGACGTAGCGGGCCAGGGCGCGGACGGTCATGTCGGAGGGGTCGCGGCCGCTCTCGGCGGCGATCACTCCGGCCAGGGCGCCCTCGCCGGCCGTCCAGAGCTTGCGCGAGTAGTCCCGCAGGGCGGGCGTGCTCATGATCAGGTCATGTTTGCGCTGGAGCTCGGGCGCCAGTCGGGTGGTGAACGGTCCCCGGCCGGACATGAACCGGCGCAGGGCCGCCAGCACCGGCTGGCCGGGGGGCCGGTCCCGGACCGCGGCGACCAGGCCGTCGCGCCGTTCGGTGCCGTCGTCGAAGATCAACGCTTCCTTGCCGTCCGGCACGTGCGCGAACAGGGTGGCGATGGAGACGTCCGCCTCGTCGGCGATCTGGGCCACCGTGACCCCGTCGTATCCGTGCGCGGAGAACAGCCGCAGTGCCGCGTCCGCCAGGGCCTGACGGGTCTGTGCTTTCTTGCGCTCGCGGCGCCCCATCGTCGTCGCCATGCCCCCATCCTACCCGGAACCCGTAACGCGTCTTAATCTATAGTGGTTATAGTTTCGTAGTCAGTTCAGATTTGCTCCGCCCCGCCTGGATCCGTCCTGCCTGGAGGGGTGAGTCAGCCACAGACCGTGTTTCTTCAGTCAGGAGGTGCCGCCATGGCAACCACGGCAACGGCCCGTCCGACGGGCGCCCCCTCCACCCGGCGCATGTGGGCGATCCTGGGGCTGGTGCTGCTCGCCGACGCCCTCGACATGATCGACTCCACGGTCACCAACGTCGCCGCGCCCACCATCACCGCCGAGCTGCACGGCGGCGAGGGCTTGATCAAATGGCTGGGGTCGGCCTACATGCTCGCGATGGGCGTCCTGCTCGTGGTCGGCGGCCGGCTTGGGGACAAGTACGGCCAGCGCACGATGTTCCTCACCGGCATGGCCGGTTTCACGATCGCCTCGGCGGTGGCGGGGCTCTCGCCCGACCCCGCGCTTCTGGTGGTCGCCCGCGGCGCGCAGGGCGCGTTCGGCGCGCTGATGATCCCGCAGGGGATGGCGATCATGACCAAGACGTTCTCGCGTGACATGCTCACCAAGGCGTTCGGGCTGTTCGGCCCCCTGCTCGGCGTCGCCTCGGTCGGCGGCCCGATCCTGGCCGGGTTCATCATCGACGCCGACCTGTTCGGCCTGTCCTGGCGGCCGATCTTCCTGATCAACCTCGTGCTCGGCGCGCTCGGTCTCATCATGGCCGTCAAGCTGCTCCCCCACGACGGCGGCGACCCGTCCACCGTCGTGGACGGGCTGGGCTCCGGGCTGCTCGCCGCCACCATGTTCGGTCTGCTGTTCGGGCTGGTCGAAGGCTCGACCAGCGGCTGGACCGCCGTCCCCGTCCTCTCGATCCTCCTCGGCCTGGTGTTCCTCGCCGCCTTCGCCCACCGCCAGAGCACCGCCGCCGACCCGCTGCTCAAGCCGTCCCTGCTGCGCAACCGCGGCTTCAGCTCCGGCCTGCTGGTCGGCCTGATCGTCTTCGCCGCCACCACCGGGCTGGTCTACGTGCTCTCCCTGTTCATGCAGGAAGGGCTGCGCGCCTCGGCGCGGGAGGCGTCCCTGGGCCTGCTGCCGCTGACCCTGGGCATCATCATCGCCGCGGGAGCGTGCATGGCGCTGATCAAGAAGATGGGCCGCAACCTCGTCTTCGTCGGCCTGTCCGTCATCCTGGCCGGCTGCGGCTGGGCGCTCGTCCTGGTCGTCGGCTCCGGCACCGACCTCAGCCTGGCGGCCCTCGCCCCCGCCGTCTTCCTCACCGGCCTGGGGATGGGCGCCTGCTACGGCACGGTCTTCGATGTCGCCCTGGGCGACATCGACCCCGGCGAGGCCGGAAGCGCCAGCGGCTCACTGTCGGCGGTCCAGCAGCTCGCGGCCGGAATCGGATCGGCGGCCGTCACCTCGGTCTTCTTCCAGTCCGCCGCCTCCGGCCTCGGCCACGCCATGAAGATCAGCCTCATCGTCGTCCTGGCCGGCACCGCCGTCACCGTCCCCGCCGTGATCCTGATGCCCAGGCGAGCGCCGGAAGAATCTCAGCACTGACGCCCCGGGCCGCGCCGGAAGCCGGCGTGGCCCCTCCCCGACCACTCCCCCGACGCAAAAGAGCCCGCCATGTCCTCCCTCCGTGCCCCCGCCCCCGCCGAGGTCCAGTCATGACGTGGGACGTCCACCGGCCGCCACCTGCCGAGGGCAAGAACTACCTGGTCACCGGCGGCAACGCGGGTATCGGGTATTTCGTCGCCGAGCAGCTCGCCCGCACCGGAGCCACCGTCGTTCTCGGCAGCCGGGACACGGCGAGGGCCGGAGCCGCGATGGCCTCGATCCGTTCGCGCGTCCCCGGCGCGCACGTGCGCCATCTCCGGCTGGACCTCGCCGACCTCTCTTCGCTCAGAGCCTCCGTGGACGCGCTGGAGCTGGACGGTCTCGACGCGGTGGTCCACAACGCCGGCGTGATGCTCGACCGGCCGCCGCGCCGCGAGACCAAGGAGGGCAACGAGCTGATGTTCGGGACCAACCACCTCGGGCATTTCGCGCTGACCTGGTGGCTGGCACCCCTGCTCTCGGCCGTGCGCGGGAGCCGTGTCGTCACCACCGGCAGCTTCGTGGGCAAGTCCGTGGACCTGGACCTCGACGACCTCCAGAGCACACACGACTACCGGCCGAAGCGTGCCTACGCCCGGTCGAAACTGGCGCAGATGCTCTTCGGCCTCGAACTCGACCGCCGCCTGCGCGCCGCCGGCGGCGCCACGCTGAGCGTGGTGACCCATCCCGGCGGCGCGATCGACTCCCTCACCCCCTCGCGTCCGCCGGTGCGTGTCCGGACCGTCGGCGAACGGCTGCGCGGCCTGCCTGCCGGCGTTCTCCTCCAGGGCAAGGAGGCCGCCGCGTGGCCTGCCGTCCGGGCGGTCCTCGACCCGTCCGTCCGCGGCGGCGGGCTCTGGGGACCCCGGGTGTTCGGGATCCGCGGCGCGCCCAGGCTCGAACCCGTCCGAGGCCACCTGGCCGACACCGAGCTCGCGGCGCGGCTGTGGGCCGCCAGCTGTGACCTGACCGGTGTGGATCCCGGCTCCGCCCCCTGGTAAGGGGCGCAAGGGTGACCGCGGGCCGGCGTGCGCCGATCAACGCCGCCGGCGGCGAACAGGGGCCCGTGGAGCCGGGGCCCGCGGGCACCGACCGGGCTCAGGACGTACTGGTCGAGAACTCGAACCGCGGCGAGGACCGGCTCAGCACCGCGCTCTCCGGTACGGCCCGCCAGATGCCGTTCAGCTCGTCCGCGAGCACGGACGTGAGTTCCCGGACGTCCGCGGCCGCCGAACCGTGCATCGCCTCCGCGATGATCAAGACCGTGGTCGTCGTGTCCCGGACGGCCGAGTAGCCGCTCTGCCGGTTCGTCCACCGCCGGGCGTGGGCCCGCCCGGCGGCGTCGGCGAAGATCACTTCGCGCGCTTCGGGGTTCTCCGTCTCACCCGAGAAGGTCAGGTAGCTCTCCTCCCCGCTCGCGTGCCGGACTTCGAGGCTCCCGGCGATCCTGGTGGCGTCGAAGACGCCCACCGGGATCGCGAACGCGAGCGAGACCGCGTTGCACAGGTCTATCAGGGGGTGGATCCGCGGGAGGACCCGCTCCTTCTTGAAGCGCCGCAGCAGCGACTCCGCGGCGCATCGATACTGGGTGGGCTTGAGGCCCATCCTGGAGAAGGCCCTCCGCCACGCCTGGATCTCGGGGAACTCGCTCTCCGGGCCCGCGGCGAGCCGCGCTCCGGCGACGGCGCCGAACTCGGCGATCCGAGGGCCGGCGGAAGCCTCCCCGGTGATGCCCGTGGCAAAGACGGCACCGGCGACGAGCTCCGGATACTCCGCCCAGATCTCACCCGAATGCTGGAAGTACATGTGGTTGAGCCCCTTGTCACGGACTGGATCTACTGATCGGCGAAAGCGAGTCTGGCGCCGAGCGCGACGAAGGAGCCGGCGAAGACCCGGCCCATCCAGATCATCACCCGGGGCCGTGCGGTCACGTGGTCCCGCACCGAGGCGGCGAAGATGCCGTAAGCGGCGAAGACGACGAACGTGATCAGCATGAAGACGGCGCTCAGCTCCACCATCCGCAGCGGGGAGCCCGGCTCGCCGGCGCTCACGAACTGCGGCAGGAACGCGAGGAAGAAGACGGTCAGCTTCGGGTTGAGGACGTTGATCAGGACGCCGGAGAGGATCACCCTCCCCGCCGGGCGGGGAACGGCCTCCTGGTTCTTCACGACGGCTGCGCCCTTGTCCTTGAGCGTGGCCCACGCCATGTAGAGGAGATAGGCCACGCCTAGATATTTCAGGACCTGGAACGCCGGCGCGCTCGTCCGCAGCAGGGCCGCGAGACCGGTGACCGTCGCCACCGCGTGCGGAACGATGCCGAGGGTGCATCCGAGCGCGGCGACCACGCTTGCGCGGTGGCCTCGGGAGAGGCCGGCCGACAGCGTGTAGACGACGCCGGTGCCAGGCGTGGCGACCACGACGAGCGTGGTCACCAGGAACGCGATGCTCACGGTGGGTCTCCTAACCGCGCGGGCCGGACACGCCGGCGCGGTGGGGCAGGCCGGCGGGGGGCCGTTGCGCCGCCGCCCCCGCGGCCTGGGCCCGGGTCAGGAGGTCCGCGCAGAGGCCGGCCGCGAGCGGCCGCGTGCCCGCGCCGCGGAGCGGGCCGCGGGCGGGGAAGGTTTCGAATCTGTCCACGCCCTCATCCTGCTGCCACAATGGCCTTATGAGTAGGGCCAAAACAAGCCCAGATGACCGGTCCATAACCTCCGGGTCCGACTTCCTGCAGCTGAACATCGGCGACGCGCCGGCCGGCGGCCGCTCCGACTGGCTGGCCGCGCAGCTACGGCTCGCGATATCGGACGGCCGCCTGCCGGTGGGCAGCAGGTTGCCGGCCACCCGGGTGCTGGCCGGAGAGCTACGGGTGTCCCGTGGCGTCGTCACCGAGGCGTACCAGCGCCTGAACGAGGACGGGCACGTCGCCGGGCGCAGGCGGGGCGGGACGATCGTCGTCGCCGCTCCGGCGGCGGCGCCGGGGGCCGTGCCGCCGCCCGCACCCGCCGGTCCGCCGCCGACGGGGGCGGTCTTCATCACCGCGCCCGGCCCGGACGTCTTCGACTCGTTGCGGTCGGCTCCGGCCCGGATCGACCTGTCGCCGGGGGTGCCCGACCTGGCCGCGTTCCCGCGGGCGGCGTGGCTGCGCGCCGAACGCTCGGTGCTCGGCGGCCTCTCGCCCTCCGACCTCGGATACGGAGATCCCCGGGGGACGGCCGCGCTGCGCCTGGCCGTCGCGAACTGGCTGGCCCGTAACCGCGGGATCAGGGTGGATCCGGGCGAGGTGCTCGTCGTCGCCGGCGTCGCCCAGGCGCTCGGACTGCTCGCGCAGGTGCTCCGCCATGACGGGATCTCCCAGGTGGCGGTGGAGGATCCCGGCTCGCTCGGAGCCCGCCAGCATCTGCGCAACTGGCAGCTGGACACCCCGCCGATCCCGGTCGACTCCGAAGGGGTCCGTGTCGACGAGCTGCGCGCCCAGGGTGCCCCGGCCGTCCTGCTGACACCGGCGCACCAGTTCCCGACCGGGGTGGTACTCGGCGGCGAGAGGCGTCGCGAGCTGATGCGCTGGGCCGACGACGGCGGTCTGATCGTCGAGGACGACTACGACGCCGAGCACCGCTACGACCGGCCCGCCGTCCCCGCCCTGCGGTCGATGCTCGCCGACCGCGTCTGCTACGCCGGGAGCGTCTCCAAGCTCCTCGCCCCCGCGCTGAGAGTGGGGTGGATGCTCGCGCCGGCGAAATACCACGACGCCCTGGTGGCCGCCAAGCGCTACGCCGATCTCGGCAACGCCGTACTGCCGCAGCTGGTCCTGGCGGAGCTGATGGGATCGGGCGAGATGGAGCGCCAGCTACGTTTCCTCCGCAGGCGTCACCGCCGCCGCCGGGACGCGATGATCGATGCGATCAGGACCCACCTCCCGGGCGCCGTCGTGCACGGCGCCGCGGCGGGCCTGCACCTGATGATCACCTTTGCGGCCGGGTTCGCCGATGTCGACCTCGCCGCCGCGTCGCTCGCGCGGGGGGTGAAGACGCAGCCGCTGTCGTGGCATCGCCAGCGGCCCGATCAGCCGGGGCTCGTCCTGGGCTACGCCGCGAGCGCGCCGGCCGACATCGCCGAAGGCGTGGCGACCATCGGCGACGTCCTGCGGGGACTGTCGTGACCGCGGGGCGCCGTCCTGCAGGGGCTGTCGTGACCGCGGAGGCGCCGTCCGGTCCGGGCCCCGCGCCCCGGCCGCCGTACAGGTGTCGGCCCCCGCCACCAGAGGCCGGGAACCGGGTGGAACGGCTCCGGCCCACCATGCGGTACATTGAAATGACCGAATGGTGTATTAGACTGACCGATGGGAGGTGGCACGGTGACCATGGCGGATGCGGCACTGCAGGCGGTGGCGCGCAACGTGCGGGAGGCACGGACGCGGGCGGGGCTGTCCCTGGAGCAGCTGAGCGCGCGCGCCCAGGTGAGCAAGGGCGCGCTGGTGGCCCTGGAGAAGGCCCAGGGCAATCCCAACCTGGCCACGCTGGTGCGGCTGGCCGACGCGCTCGGCCTGCCGATGTCGGCGCTGGTGCAGGGATCCTCCGCCGGCAGCGTGCAGATCGTCGAGGCCGCACAGGTGACCCCGCTGTGGACCGGTGAGCACGGCGGGCAGGCGCGGCTGATGCTGACCGTGCCGGGCCCGGCGCCCATGGAGGTGTGGCGGTGGCGCCTGCACCCGGGCGAGACCTATCCCAGCCACCCGCACCCGGCCGGGGTCCTGGAGACCGTCAGCGCCGTCGACGGGGAGATGGTCCTGATGGTCGACGGCACCGAGCACACCCTGGCGGCCGGGGCGACCGCCGCGTTCGCCGCCGATGTCCCACACGCCTACCGGGGGGCCGGCACCGGGCCGTGCGAACTGGTCATGACGGTCACCCTGCCCGCCATCACCCGCGCGTCCTGACGACGCAGGGCCCGGCCGGGCCCTGCGGTCGAGCCGCCCCCGGGGCCGGCGCCCGGCCGGGGCGCCCACCTTCCGACCCGCCCACACTCCCCCACCTTCCGACCCGCTCGCACTCCCCGACCTTCCGACCCGCTCGCACTCCCCGACCTTTCGACCCGCCCGTACTCCCCGACCGCCCGCCCTCCGTGTACGGCGGTCGCTCCACCAAACCCACTGCGGTCATTCCAATGGACCGCTTGGTCGCTTCACTGATATCGGAGGTATGCCGTGCTCGCGCTGGTCCTGGCCCTGGGCAGTTCCCTGGCCTACGGCTGCGCGGACTTCCTGGGGGGCCTGGGGGCCCGCCGGGCCCACGTCCTGCGCACCGTGATGATCGCGGCCCCCGCCAGCCTTGTCGTCGAGCTGGCGCTGTGGCCCTTCCTCGGCGCCTCCTGGTCGGCGCAGGCCGTCGGATGGGGCGCACTGTCGGGTGTGGCCTCGGCAGCGGCCTTCGCCCTGCTCTACCGCACCCTGGCCGTCGGCCCCATGAACATCCTGTCACCGATGACCGCGCTGGTCTCCGCGCTGCTACCGGTCGCCATCGGCCTGGCCCAGGGTGAGCACCTGAGCGGACCGGCCATCGCCGGCATCCCGCTGGCCCTGGCCGCGGTCGTCCTGGTCAGCGCCGGTCCCGGCACGCGCGCCGCCCGTCCCTCCAGGTCCGCGCTGCTCCTGGCCGTCGGCGCGGGCACCGCTATCGCCGTCCAGCTCATCTGCCTGGACCAGGCCCCCGCCGACAGCGGGCTGGCCCCGCTCATCACCGGCCGCGCGGTCTCCTCCGCCGTGACGATCGGCGCGGCCCTCGCCCTGCGCGGACGCCTGGGCCCCGAACGGCCCTCCCTGCCGCTGTCGGCCGGCGCCGGGGTGCTCGACTCCCTGGCCAACCTCGCCTTCCTGCTGGCCGCGCGTAACGGCGACCTGGCCGTCGTCGCCGTCATCACCGCACTGTACCCCGCGGGCACCATCCTGCTGGCCCGCGCCGTACTGTCCGAACGTGTCCACCGCGGCCAGCTCGCCGGGCTGGGCACCGCGGCCCTCGCCGTCGGCCTGCTGGCCCTGAGCTGACCCCATCCCACGGGCCGGGCACGAGCGCCCTGCCCCGGCCTCCGACCGATGACCTGCCACCGAGACCGGAAGATAGGGTTTTCGCATGTACGTCCCGCATTTCAACGCCATGGACGACCTCGACGAGGTCCGCGCGCTGGTCACCTCGGTCGGATCGGCCGAGCTCATCACCGTGGGGGACGACGGATACCCGCTGGCCACCCTGCTGCCGGTGATCTGGGACGAGGACCGGCTCGTCTTCCACATGGCCCGCGCCAATCCGCAGTGGAGGTCCATCCAGGCGCACGCTCCCGCGCTCGCCGTGGTCACCGGCCCCCAGGCCTACATCTCCGCCGCCTGGTACGCCTCCAAGGCCGAGCACGGCCGGACCGTGCCGACCTGGAACTACTCCGCGGTGCACTTCACCGGCCGCCTGCGGGTCCACCAGGACGCCGACTGGCTCCTGGAGGCCGTCACACGGCTCACCGACCGGCACGAACAGCGCCGCGACCGGCCGTGGGCGGTCGGCGACGCCCCCGAGCAGTACATCGACAGGCAGCTGCGGGCCATCGTCGGCATCGAGTTCGCCATCGAGAGGATCGAGGGCAAGGCCAAGCTCAGCCAGAACAGATCCGACGCCGACTACGCCGGGGTCATCGAAGGACTGCGTCGCGAGGGCGGCGGCCGCGAGCACCAGGTCGCCGACTCCATGGCCGAGCTGCGGTGATCTCCAGGCCCCACGGGCCACGCCCGCACCCCGGCCCGGCCCGGCCCGGCGGGCAGGCCGCCCCGGCCGGGTCTCCCCGGACCCCGGCCCGCCCAGGGCGGCTCCCCGCCGCCTGAGCCGCTCCGCGCGCACGGCGCAGCCGGCGAACGGCGACAGCATCTCGTCGGCGGTCAGTTCCAAAGGGTAGGGAGAGAACCAGACCTCGAGGCCGAGGTCGGCGGCGTGCGCCGCCGCGAGCTCCATCCGTTCCGGATCGCCGCCCATGACACGGACCGCGGTGCAGTGCAGGTCGTCACGGGTGACGCGCAGCTCGCGCCTGACCGTCTCCGGGTCAAAAGCTCGTGGCCGATCGCTCCGTTGTACGAAGCCGGTGTCGTAGCTGATGCCTCTGGCTCGCGTGTCGCGCCTTCTTCCAACGGTGACGACCAAGGTACTGGCCGGACCGCCTCGCGCTCGGCGTCGCCGCCTATCGGCGGCCGGCCACCGCGGTCCGGCCCCCGACACCGGCGATCCGCGGGGCTTGGCCGAGCCCACGAACCAGCGTGCCGCTCGCAGTGGAAACGAACAAACAGCACGATTCCCACCGACTCTATGCTCCTTCGGAGTCGAGCCAGGAGGGATGTCAGTGTCGAAGCTGGATGAGGTCGGTACGTGGTTGCAACACCGGTTGCCTGACCTGCTCACCGAGAACCAGGTGCCCGGAGCGGCCGTAGCGGTCTGCGCCGGTGATGAGACGGTCGAGGCCGCGGCGGGGATGCTGAGCACGGTTACCGGCGTCGAGGCCACGGTCGACGCCCTCTTCCAGATCGGCTCGATCACCAAGGTGTTGACCACGACGCTGGCCATGCAGCTGGTCGACGAGGGGAAGCTGGACCTCGACGCTCCGGTGCGGGCCTATCTCCCCGAGTTCCGGATCGCCGACGAGCGGGCAGCGGAGCGGATCACCGTACGGCAGCTGATGTGTCATGTCGCGGGTTTCGAGGGCGACATCTTCACCGACACCGGTAAGGGCGACGACTGCCTCGAGAAGTATCTGGGCACTCTGCACCAGGTGCCGCAGCTGTTCGAGCCCGGCGAGATGTTCTCGTACAACAACGCCGGCTACTGCGTGCTGGGCCGGATCGTCGAGGTCGTCCGGGGACAGCCGTTCGACATCTGCCTGAGGACGCACCTGTTCTCGCCCCTGGGCCTGACCCATGCCGCGAACGATCCGTACGAGGCGATCGTCCACCGCACGGCGGTGGGACACATCGAGCGGACGCCGGGTGGCCCGCTTGAGCCGACCCCGGTCTGGGCGTTGGCGCGCTCGAACGCGCCGGCCGGGTCGATGCTGGCGATGCGCCCTCGCGACCTGCTGGCCTTCACCCGCATGCACCTCGCCGGCGGCCTGGGGCCGGACGGCACCCCCGTCCTGAGCCGGGCGGGCGTCAGGGCCATGCAGCAGCCACAGGTCACGCTGCCCGACATCAACCAGGGCACCGCCTGGGGCTTGGGGTGGGAGCTCTTCGACCTTCCGGGCGGCCCGGTCTTCGGCCACGACGGTAACACCATCGGCCAGTCGGCGTTCCTGCGCGCGGTGCCGGGGCACGACGTGGCGGTGGCGATCCTCACCAACGGCGGCCTGCCGCGGCGGGTGCACGCCGAGATCGCGGGCCGCGTGCTCCACGAGCTCGCCGGTGTCGAACTGCCCGGGGAGCCGATGCCCGATCCGGCCGCGCCTCCGGTGGACGCGTTCCGGTATGCCGGCACGTACATGTCGAGCACGTGTGAGACCGCGGTGAGCCAGGACGAGCAGGGACGGCTGTGGTTGGAGCGCATTCCCATCGGAATCACCGCCGAGCTGGACGAATTGCCGTATCGGACGGAGTTGGTCGCCTGGCGCGGCGATACGTTCCTGCCGGTCGAACCCGAACGTGGCGCTCGCGCGCCGCTCGCGTTTCTGGGTGACGACGGAGCGGGACGCGCGGTGTATCTGCACACCGGGCGGGCCGACCGGCGGGTGAACCTGTGAACGACCCGGCGCCATCGCCCGTGGCGATCAGTTCGTCCGGCCGGACGAACGCCGGCGTGAAGGTTCGATGAACGCAACGAACACCACCGGGGGCCCGCGTCCCACTATCGTCGGGTGGATTTGGAGAGTACCGCCGTGAGCACGGCCGATGGTTCCGAGAACGCGCGCGGGCCCGCGGATGCCGATCGTGTGCTGAGCATCCGCGACCTGTCGGTCGAGATCCGGCGCGGCGAAAGGGGCGTCCGCCCCGTCTCGGACGTCAGCCTCGTGCTGAACCGCGGCGAGACCCTGGGCATCGTCGGTGAGACCGGATCCGGCAAGTCCATGACCGGTCTCGCGATCATGGGCATGCTGCCGGCCGGCGGCCGGGTGACCGGCGGATCGATCGTCCTGGGCGGCAAGGAACTCGTCGGGCTTCCCGCGGCGCAGTACCGGGCCGTCCGCGGCAACGACGTCGCGATGGTGTTCCAGGACTCGATGACGGCGTTGAACCCGACCCGGCGGATCGGTGATCAGGTCGCCGAGCCGGTGCGGCTGCACCATGGCGCGTCGAAGCGGGCCGCGCGTCGAAGCGCCGAGGAGATGCTCGCCCTGGTCGGGCTGCCGCGGCCGGCCGAGCGGCTGGACGACTATCCGCACCAGCTCTCGGGCGGCATGCGGCAACGCGTGATGATCGCGATGGCGCTGGTGTGCGAGCCGCGGGTCGTCATCGCCGACGAGCCGACCACGGCGCTCGATGTCACGATCCAGGCGGAGATCCTCGAGCTTCTCGATGACCTCAGGTCCCGGCTGGGCATGTCGATGATCCTCATCACGCACGACATGGGGGTGATCGCCCGGCATGCCGACCGCGTCGGGGTGATGTACGGCGGACGCGTGGCCGAGACCGCCCCGACGCCTGTGCTCTTCAGCCGGACGCGGCACCGCTACACGCACGCGCTGCTGTCCTCGATCCCTTCGCTCACCCACGACAGGCGTGAGGAGCTCTTCAGCATCTCGGGCGCGCCGCCGGACCTGACCGTGGCTCAGGTGGGCTGCCCTTTCGCGCCGCGCTGTGACGCCGCGACGGATCGCTGCCGCGAGGAGCGGCCGGCACCGTCGGTGGCGGAGGACGGCCATGCCTACGCGTGCCGGCATCCGGTCTCCGGTCCGACGGCCAGGGTCCGCTCACGGTTCGCCACCCCGCCGGCGGTCCTCCCCGAGCAGGGAGCGGTGCCGCGGTTACGCGTCGTCGACCTCAGACGCGAGTACCCGGCGGGCGGCGCGGGGTTCCTCGGCGGGCGCCGAACCGTGAAGGCGGTGTCCGGCGTGAGCTTCGAGGTGGCGGCCGGTGAGACGTTCGGGCTCGTCGGAGAGTCGGGCTGCGGCAAGTCCTCCCTGGGCAGGATGCTCGTGGCCCTGGACCGGCCCACCTCCGGTGAGGTGATCTTCGACGGCGAGTCGGTCACCCGGATGAGCGCACGCGCGTTCGGGCCGCGCCGTACCCAGCTGCAGATGATGTTCCAGGACTCGAACGCCTCCCTCGACCCCCGGATGCGCATCGGCACGATCCTGCGTGAGCCCCTGGCGATCCAGGGCGTCGGAAGCCGCGCCCAGCGGACCGTCCGTGCCCGCGAGTTGCTGCACGACGTGGGTCTGCCCGCGAGCGTCATGGAGCGCTACCCCTACGAGCTCTCGGGGGGACAGCGCCAGCGGGTGGGCCTGGCCCGCGCGCTCGCCCTGGACCCGAAGGTGCTGGTCGCCGACGAGCCGGTCAGCGCGCTGGACGTCTCCATCCGCTCCCAGGTGCTCAACCTGATGCGCCGCCTCCAGCTTGAGCGCGGGCTCAGCAGTGTGGTGATCTCACACGACCTCGCGGTCGTGCGGTACCTGGCCGACCGGGTCGGCGTCATGTACCTGGGCAAGCTTGTCGAGGTCGGCACGGCCGAGGAGGTGTACGGCGCCGCCGCCCACCCCTACACCGCGGGGCTGCTCGCCGCGGTCCCGGACGCGGACCCGGAGGCGCGACGGCCGGAGGGGACCGCGAGGGTGCGCGGCGAGCTGCCGAGCCCCATCGATCCGCCCAGCGGCTGCCGGTTCCGCACCCGGTGCGCGCTGGCAACCGACCGGTGCGCCGGGACGGAGCCTCCCTTGCAGGCGGTCACCGGCACCCACCAGGTCGCCTGCCACCACCCGTTGCGGAGAGGGGATTCGCACTCATGACTTGGTACGTGGTCCGACGCCTGGCGATCTCCTTCCTCGTCCTGCTCGGGATCTCCGCGGTGGTCTTCTTCCTCCTGCACCTGGTTTCGGACAGTCCGGGGCGCGTCGTCCTGGGCCAGCGCGCCTCGCCCGAGGCGGTGGCGGACTTCAACCGCCAGCACGGCTTCGACCGTCCGGTCGTCGTGCAGTACGTCAGCTACCTCGGCCGGCTCGCGCAAGGCGACCTGGGCAGGTCGTACAAGCTGAACGAGGACGTGGGGACCCTGCTGCGGCAGAACGCCGGCCGCAGCGCGATGCTCTCGCTGGCCGGACTGGTCCTGGCGCTGGTGATCGCCGTCCCGCTCGGCATCCTGCAGGCGGTCAAACGCAACCGCGTCGTCGACCGGGTCGCCACGGCGGCGTCCTACGTCCTCTACGCGACGCCGTCGTTCCTGCTCGGTCTGATACTGATCGCCGTCTTGAGCCAGAGCCTGCCCGTCTTCCCGGCCGAGGCCTCCCAGTCGCACTCCCCCTGGGTGGTCCTCACCGATCCGCGGGCGATGGCGCTCCCCGTCATCACGCTGGCGGTCACCAGCGTCGCGATCTTCGCCCAGTACCAGCGCTCCTCCGCCCTGGACCAGCTCGGTCAGGACTACATCAGGGTCGCGCGGGCCAAGGGGCTCCCGGAGCGACTGATCTTGACGCGCCACCTGCTGCGCAACGCCTGTCTGCCGCTGATCACGCTGGTCGGCACGCTCGTCCCCACGCTCCTGGCGGGCAACCTGATCGTCGAGTCGCTCTTCAACTACCCCGGGCTGGGCCTGCTGTTCCTCAACAGCCTGCATCGCGAGGACTACCCGGTGCTCCTCGCCTACACCCTCATGGGCGGCATCCTGACCGTGGCCGGCAACTTCGTCGCCGACCTCGCGGTCGCCGCCGCCGACCGCCGAATCGAGCTGAGAAAATGACCTCACACGCCGCGGACGCCGAGATCACGCCGGCGAGGAACCCGGTCTCGGCGCTGCGCCGACTGCGACGGCATCCGCTCGGTCTCGCCGGCGGGCTGCTCCTGGTGCTCATCGCCGGGTTCTGCTTCCTCGGCCCGCTGTTCCACCCCACCAACCAGACCGACGTGGACCTGGTCAACGCGGCCCTGCCCCCTGGCCCCGGCCACCCGCTCGGGACGGACCCGAACGGGTTCGACGTGCTCGGGCGGCTGATGGCAGGCGGTCAGGTGTCCTTGCAGATCGGGCTCCTCGCCGCGCTCTTCGCGACCACGATCGGCACCGTCTACGGCGCCGTCGCCGGACTGGCCGGGGGCGTGGTCGACGGGTTCCTGATGCGGCTGGTCGACGTCATGCTGTCGATCCCCTTCCTGTTCTTCGTCCTGATCCTGTCGGCTCGCTTCCACGCGAACACGCTGTCGCTGAGCCTGGTCATCGGCGGGTTCTCCTGGCTCCTGTCGGCCCGGCTGGTCCGCGGCGAGGTCCTGACGCTGCGGGTACGGGAGTTCGTGCTGGCCGCACGGGTGATGGGCGCGTCCCGCCGGCGGATCATCCTCACCCACCTGATCCCGAACGCGCTCGGTGTGATCATCGTCAACATCACCTTCCAGGTCGCCGACGCGATCCTCGTCGTCGCCGCCCTGGGATTTCTGGGCTTCGGCATGACGTACCCCACCGCGGACTGGGGCAGTCAGCTCGCCGGCGGCGTCACCTACATCTCCGCCGACTATTGGTGGCTGATCTATCCCGTCGGCGGCTGCATCATCCTCACTGTGCTGGCGCTCAACCTGCTCGCGGACGCGCTCCGCGACGCGGTCGGGCGACGGGCGGACTGAGCACCGTCTGCGCACCGTCTGCGCACCTTCGATTCACTTCACATGCAGGGAGCCATCAATGACGCACGTGTCCGGTAAGCAGCTCGCCGCGGCGCTCGCCGTGATCGCCGTGCTCGCCACGGCGTGCACCGGCGGCGGGAGCTCGACCAAGGACGTCGCCGGCAGCTACGCCACCCCGCCGGAGCAGACGGGCACTCCCAAGGACGGCGGGACCGCCACGGTCGCGTTGACCCCGGGACTCAGCCCCAACTACATCTACCCCTACCCGCCGGCGTCCGCCAACGGGACCGTCATCGCCCGCGGGCTGATGTGGCGCTCCCTCTACCGGCCCAGCGGAGAGGGCGACCAGATCACGGACGCCGGGCTGAGCCTGGCCGAGCAGCCCGCCTACAGCCCCGACCGCAAGACCGCGACCATCAAGATGAGGGACTACAAGTGGTCCAACGGCACCCCGGTCACGGCCGATGACGTCGTCTTCTCCCTCGCGCTGCTCAAGGCCGCGCTCGCGGAGAGCCCGGCCAACTGGAGCTTCTACACCCCGGGCCAGTTCCCCGACGGAGT
Organism: Streptosporangium brasiliense; assembly: GCF_030811595.1. Classification (NCBI taxonomy): domain Bacteria; kingdom Bacillati; phylum Actinomycetota; class Actinomycetes; order Streptosporangiales; family Streptosporangiaceae; genus Streptosporangium; species Streptosporangium brasiliense. The sequence goes on along the minus strand of NZ_JAUSRB010000002.1, from coordinate 6,135,325 downwards.
CACCGCGGAAGCCACCGCGCCGGACACGCTCACCCTCAAACTGGAGACCGCGTACAACCCGTCGTACCTCCTGTCCATGCTGACGCTGCTGTACGTGATGCCCTCCAAGGAGTGGAACATCGCTCGCTCCGGAGGGCCGCACCTGGACTACACGCAGCCGAAGCACGCGAAGGCGATCTACAAGTACCTCACGAAGGAGTCCGAGTCCCAGTCCACGTTCGCGAGCAACCCGCTCTGGCAGGTGGTCAACGGCCCGTACCGGCTCAAGAGCTTCGACTCGACGACCGGCTCGTTCTCCCTGGCCCCCAACGAGTCCTACAGCGGTCCGGGCGAGTCACGGCTCGACCAGATCGATTTCAAGGCCTTCACCTCCGCCGCCGCGGTGCTCAACCAGTTCAAGGCCGGCAACCTGACCGTCGGCACGCTGGACTCCAGCTTCATCACCCAGATCGACGCGCTGAAGGCGAAGGGGTACAACGTCTACGGCGCGCCCGCGCCCGCCCGCTTCGACTCGCTGACCGTCAACTTCAAGAACACCGTCAACAACTTCGACAAGGTCATCGCGCAGGCGTACGTCCGGCAGGCCCTGCAGCGCCTGATCGACCAGCAGGGGTACATCGCCAGCAGGGGCATCTACAACGGCGCCGGCTCCCCGAACTACAGCACCGCGGGCAACGGCTCTCCCTATCCCCCCGAGTTCGGCGACAAGGCGCCCTATCCGTACGATCCCGCCGCCGCCGGGAAGCTGCTCACGGACAACGGCTGGAAGCTGGTGCCGGACGGCTCCACCACCTGTGAGCGCCCCGGCACCGGGCCGGGCGAGTGCGGCGCCGGCATCCCGCGGGGGCAGACGATCAGCTTCACCCTGGCCTCCGCCAACACCCCTGCCTACGTCGGCGCCCGCGACATCGCGTTCGCGTCGGCGGCCAAGAAGCTCGGCGTCGAAGTCAAGATCGTGACCAAGTCGCTCAACTACATGTACGCCAACTACGGCAACACCTTCGCCCCCGCCACCAAGAACGAGTGGGCGATGCAGGACTTCGGGCCGCTGTATCTCGCGGCCGGGTACCCGAGCAGCAACACGGTGTTCAACACGGGGGGCAGCTTCAACCTGGGCAGCTACCGGAACGCCGAGGTGGACAAGTCGATCAACGCCTCGACGTTCGGAGCGGACGCGAAGGCCCTCTCGACCGAGGTGACCCGCCTCGCCGAGGACCTGCCCGTGCTCTTCCTCCCGACCCCTCACACCCTGGTGGTGTGGAAGGACACCCTGTCCGGTCCGCAGTCGTCGTTCAACGCCCTGATCAGCTTCCTGTACACCCCGGAACTATGGTATTTCCACAACTAGTGCGCGAGCTGGTCGGCGATGCGCGAGTGGTGGCCATCGGCGAGGGCGCGCACAACATCACCGAGTTCTACGAGCTCAGGGACCAGCTGTTCCGCATCCTCGTCCAGGAGCTCGGCTTCTCGGCCTTCGTGATGGAGTCCGGTTTCGCCGAGGGGCTGGCCGTCAACGCGTGGATCCATGGCGGGCCGGGGCAGGTCGGGAAGGTCGCCCGCGACGGCATCACCTACCGGTTCGGCGAGTGCGAGCCGATGCGGCGGCAGCTGCGCTGGATGCGCCGCCAGAAGGTCGGCTTCTACGGGATGGACCTTCCCGGCTCCTCCACGTCACCCGGGCCCGCCGTACGGGCCATTCTCGACCGGATCCCGGGCGACGAGGAGCTCCTGCGCCTGAGCGACCTGGGGGGCCGGACGGAGGCGGCAGTCCGCTACGCGGCCATGCCCGTCGCCGAACGCACCCGGCTGCTCGACGGTCTCCGCGCGCTGGTCGAGCGCGCCTCCCTGGTCGACGACGAGATCGTACGGCGGTGCGCGGCCTCGCTCCAGGCCTTCGTCGAGGAACTGGATCCGCCTTCCGCCGGGCCGTACCCGAGAGAGGTGTTCATGGCGGACACCGTGAAGTGGGTCCTGGAGCGAGAAGAGCGCATCGTCGTGAGCGCCCACAACGCGCACGTCCGGCGCACGCCGTTCCTGGACCGGCCGATGATGGGCGGCCTGCTCGCCTCCTCGCTGGGAGCCGACCTCGTCGTCATCGGGATGACGTACGGCTCCGGTCCGGAGGTCCGGTTCACGCAGCGCTCCCCGCGCCCGTTCGACTGCGACGTCTCCCTGGAGGAGCGGAGCCTGCCGCCGAACTGCGTCGAGTCGCGGCTGGACCGCATCGGTCGGCCCGTGGCCGTCGTGGACCTCCGCCGTGTGCCGGGCGACTTCTTCGACGGCATCGACGGCACGCTGGCCGGCGGCGGGATCGACCCCGTCGACGACTTCCCGGCGGCCTACGACGCGCTCATCCATGTCCGCCACGCCACCCGCATCCCCGGCGCGTTCGAGCGCCTCCGCGCGGAGTTCGAGGAGTCACCATGACCTACCCGCCCACCCGCACCGTCGAGGTCTTCGAGGACGTCGCGGGCGTCCGCGTGCCGGATCCGTACCGGTGGCTGGAGGAGGAGACCCCCGAGGTACGGCGATGGCAGCGGCGGCAGGCCGATCTCGCCACCTCCGTCGTCCACGACGGGCAGGACCCGGAAGCCGTCCGGGACCTGATCCAGGCGTATGACAGCGGGTCCCGCCCGGCCCTGCCGAAATACGCGGCCGGCCGCTGGTTCCGCGCTGCCGGGTCCCTGATCGTCGTCGCCGACCGGCCGTACGGCCCCGGACGGCCGGTGATCGACCTGGCCGGGTTCGGCAGCGAGCGGAACCCGGCGTTCCTGTCCTGGCTGGCGCCCGCGCCGGACGGCCGCGTCCTGGCCCTGGGCATCTGCACCGACGGCAGCGAGCACAACACCATCCGGCTCATCGAGGTGGCCTCGGGGCGGGTGCTCGACGGCGCGCCCGAGCAGGTCCTGCACAGCGCGTGGGCCGGCGGTGTCTCGTGGCTGCCCGACAGCAGCGGCTTCTACTTCTTCGCCCTCACCGGCACACCGCAGGAGTTCCGGCAAGGGGTGTTCCTCCACCGGCACGGCGGCACCACCGTGGAACCCATCCCGGTCGGCGAGGGTTCCCGGGAGTACACGCTCGTGCAGATGTCGCCGGGCAGCCGATGGGCCGTCGCCAGCCATCGGGTGGGCAGTCCGATCCCGGTCGCGGTCCGCGACCTGTCCGAGTCCGGTACGGCGTGGCGGCCTTTCGTCACCGCGTGCCCCGGAACGATCGCGGGCCACGTCGTCGGCGACCACTACATCGCCGTGACCGACGTCGGGGCTCCTCGCGGGCGAGTGGTCGCCATCCCGCTCGACGCGGCCGATCCCAACGACCCGGCGGGGTGGACCGAGCTCGTCCCCGAAGGCGACACGGTGCTGCGGTCCCTCACCCCGGTCGGTGAGCACCTGTACCTCAGCGAGTTCGACCAGACGTTCGCCAGGGTCCGGATCATCGATCGCTCGGGCGCCACCACCGGCGAGGTCCCCCTCCCCGGCCGCGGCGCGCTCGCCGCTCCCTTCTTCGCGCTGACCGCCCTGGCCGTCGGGACTCCCGCGGACGACTTCGTCTTCGCCTTCTCCACACTGACCAGCTCCTGGGGCGTCTACCGGCACCGCCCCGGCGACACGGGGATCGAGACGCTGTCGGCCCCGACGGTCATGCTCGACGCCGAGCTGGAAGCGGGGTGGGCCATCGCGTCTGACGGCGTCGCGGTGCCGTACCACGTGGTGCGCCCGTCCGGGAGCGACCCGACGCGGCCGGCGCCGACACTGATCTCCGCGTACGGCGCGGCGAACGTGCCCCTCCTGCCCCAGTACCAGCCCGACCTGGCCGCCTTCGTCGCCGCCGGCGGCGTCCTCGTCCAGGCCTACCTGCGCGGGGGCGGTGAGTTCGGCCGGGACTGGTACCTGGCCGCGCACCGGGACAAGCGCCACGTTCGCGACGCCGACCTCGTCGCGGTCGCCGAGCACCTCATCGCCAAGGGCCTCACGACCGCCGACCGGCTCGCGTTGACCGGCGGGTCCGACGGTGGCCTCATGTGCGGAGTCGCCGTCACCACACGGCCCGACCTGTGGCGTGCCGTACTCCCGCGAGAGCCCCTGCTGGATCTCATCGGCGGCACCCGCGACCCCTACCTCGACTTCGTCATCCGCAAGGCCTGGGCGGACCCGGACGATCCGGCGGAGGTCCGCCGGCTCCTCCGGCTGTCGCCGTATCAGCTGGTCAGCCCCGGCGTCTTCCCGGCGGTCTACATCCAGGCCGGGGCCGCCGACCCCCGGTGCCGTCCCTGGCACGCACGCAAGTTCGCCGCACGGATGCAGGCCGCCCAGAAGGGAGAGGCGCCGATCCTGCTGCACGTCTTCGACAACGCCGGCCATGGCGCGGCGACCGCCCATGACATCGCGATCACGCAGGACACCGAATGGTTGGCGTTCCTGGTCAAGACCCTCGGCCTGCGGGGCCGTCTCAACCGTCCGAGGCCGACCTGATCGACATCAGGCGCAGCTGCAGCATGGCCGACAGGCGCGCGTCCGGGTCCTTGAGGTCGATGCGGCCGACCTCGGCCGCGCGGCGCAGCCGGTAGCGGAACGTGTTGGGGTGCACGTACATCGCGGCGGAAGCCACCACTACGTCGCCGAAAGCGTCGAGCCAGGCGCGCAGCGTCTCGACCAGGCTGCTCTGCTGCTCCTTGTCATAGGCGGCGATGCGCGCGACGGAGCCGCTGGGGATGTCTCCGCGCGGAACGAGATCGGCGAGTTCGAGCAACAGCGCCTCGATGTGGACGTCGTCCAGGAGGGCCACCTGCTGCCCGCCGGCTCCGGAGCGCAGGACGCGCAATGCCCGTTCGGCCCCCGAGCGCGATCGGGCGAGCGCCGAACTGTCCGTGGCGAGCTGCCCCACCCCGACCAGCGGGCGCAGCCGGGAACCGACCCGGGTCAGGAACTCGGTGGCGATCCAGGCCGCGCGTTCCTCGCCGTCCTGCCGGTTCTGCGGAAGCGGGAGGATGCCGTAGGCGACATCGCCGATCAGCGCCGCGGCGGCGCGCGGGTGCACGGCCGACAGGTGCATGGCGAACGCGTCGGCGAGCCGCTTGCGTTCGGTGGCGAGCTGCGCGGGCAGGGGATGCTCGGTCGGCGAGCCGACGACGGTGAGCGCGAGGACGACCGCGGGCTCGTCCTTCAGGCCGAGGCGGCGGACCGCCTCAAGCGACCCCGGTCCGCTCTCCAGGGCGGTGCTCAGCAGCTCCGCGCGCAGCCGTCGCTCCCTGTCCGAATCGGCACGCTGCCACACCATGTGCATCGCGACGAGCTTGGACGCCTCGTAGAGCGCTTCGCCGCGTTCCTCGCTCAGGGGCTCGGGAACGACCACCCAGATCGTGCCGAGGATCTCGTCCCCGGCGCGCACCGCGATCGCCGCGCGGGGCAGCTCACCCGTCTCGGGCAGAGGCGCCACGAAAACGGGCCTGTCGCTGCGGTAGATCGCCTGGAACACCCCACGCTCCTCCAGGATGCGGGTGTAGTGCTCCGGAACCTGCCGGCCCAGGATCGTCTGGACCCGCGACGGGTCCGCCTCCTCCTGCCGGCTGGAGAAGGCCAGCAGGCGCGAGTTGCGGTCCTCGATGGTGACCGGGGCGTCGAGCAGCGCGGCGATGGCGTTGGCGACCGCGAAGAGATCACCGGACCGGATCCGGCCGAGCGTGTGGGCATCGGCCTCGTCCAGGCCGCTCTCGGCCGTCAACGCCCGGAGCATCCCCGCCAGGTGCGTCCACGACGCACCGCGGGCGAACGCGAGGACCGCCACCCCCGATTCGCGTGCCGCCGTGACGAGCCGCTCATCGGGGACGACAGGCGCGCGGACCACCAGCCCGGCGGCATCGCGCCGCCCGAGCCGCTGCACGACCCGCGCGATGTCGGCGGGGTCGTGCAGGCCGACGCCCATCACCAGCGCGTTGCTCGGCAGCTCCGGCTCGTCGAGCGGGTCGTAGATGACGACGCCGCCGATGTCGCCGGCCAGCTCGATGTCGCCGCAGACCACGTCGAGCAGCGTGGCGCCGAGTTCCTCCAGGACGCGTGCGAGGCTGGCTCGCGGGAGGCTGCTCACGGGGACGAACACGCGCCCGAAACTAGCGCAGCGCGGGTGGGTCGTCGTTCGTTCCGCATGACGAAATGATGCCACTCCCGTACGTCGAACGGGACAACCCTATTAGGGGTTAATGGGCAACCATTTCTTCATGACCGTGACGGCGTCCAGGACCTCCGGGATCGGGGCGACGCCGAGCCCCGGCCCGGTCGGCACGGCAAGGTGCCCGTCCTCCAGGCGGAACGGCGGCGTGATGTCGGTTCGGTAGTAGCGGTCGGACGCCGACGTGTCGCCGGGCAAGGTGAACCCGGGCAGCGCGGCGAGCGCGACGTTGGCGGCACGCCCCAATCCCGTCTCGAGCATGCCACCGCACCAGACCGGGACATCGTGTGCCACGCAGACGTCGTGGATCCGCCTGGCTTCGAGGTAGCCGCCCACGCGCCCCGGCTTGATGTTGACGACCCGGCAGGCTCCGAGCGCGATCGCGTCGGCCGCGGCGCGAGCGGAGACGATCGATTCGTCGAGACAGATCGGTGTGGCGATCTGCGCGGCGAGCTCCGCGTGCCCGATGAGGTCATCCTCCGCCAGCGGCTGCTCCATCAGGAGGAGGTCGAACGGGTCGAGCCGGGCCAGGTGCCGGGCGTCGCCGCGCCGGTAGGCGGTGTTGGCGTCGACCTGCAGCAGGATGTCGCCGAACCGTTCACGCACGGCGCGGACCGGCTCGACGTCCCAGCCAGGCTCGATCTTCAGCTTGATCCGCCGGTAGCCCGCGTCCAGGTACCCGGCAACCGTGTCGAGCAGCGCGGGGATCGACTCCGCGATCCCCACGGACACCCCGCACGGCACCGTGTCGCGGACAGCGCCGAGGGCATAGCCGAGAGAGACGCCGCGCGCGCGGAGATCAGCGTCCAGAACCGCCATCTCCAGCGCGGCTCTGGCCGTACGGTGGCCCTTGAACCGGGCCAGCGCGGGGGCGACCTTGTGCGCGTCCAGATCCTGGACATCGGCCAACGCCGGGACCAGGAAACGGCTCAGCACGTCGGCGGCGGCGTGCGTGTACTCCGAGGAATACAGCGGCGCTGTCCCCGCTCCGCATTCGCCCCACCCCTCGGCCCCGTCGGTGACGACGCGCAGCACCAGTGCCTCTCGCACGGTCTCCGTGCCGAACGACGTCCGGAAGGGCGCCACGAGCGGCACCCGGACGGTGCGGATCTCGACCCCGGTGAGCTTCACTCTGCCTCCTGCCTGTCCACGATGTACCAGCCTGTACGGTCGAAGCCGCGCACCCGCGCGCCCTCCACGAGCAGCTCGCCGAGAACGTCCCGTACCGCCTTCCGCCACTCCGCGGCACAGGCCGGGTCGCTCTCCCGCAGGGCCTCGATGTCGTCGGGGACGCCGATGAGCACGGTGCGCGCGTCGGCACGACCGGCGACCGGCCCTCCCCCGGCGGAGACGCTCAACGCCACGGCCGCACCCGCTCCCGCTTCTGTCACCCTGGGCCGGCCTGCGCAGGCCGCCTCGGCATCGGGCGATTCCAGCCGCCACCGGACCAGGACCCGGTCGGTGTCGTCGCTGCGGTTGATGTCGTCGTCTATCGGACCGTAGAAGTTCGGCAGGTACTCGGCCGGATCGGCGGCCAGCTTGGCGATGTTGAAGTACGCGTTGCGCCGTATCAAAGGGTCGTACGTCCAGCAGATCTCGCTGACGCCGCGCAGCATCGCCCAGGCACGTTGGTGCAGCTTCAGCGCGAAACCGACATTGCGTCCCTGCATGCGCGCCAGCACCCCGGCGATGTGACTGTGCAGGGCCCCGCGCGCCGGCGGGGAGAAGAAGCCGAAGCAGGCGCCCACCAGTTCGCCCTCGTCGAAGGCGCCGCTCACGTAGCTGCCCGCCTTCGTCATCGCGCGCAGCAGGTCGGCGGTCACCGGAGGGCTGCTCTCGCCCGTGCGCCAGATGCGCTCGTACAGGCGACGGACGGCCTCGAGCTCGCTGACGCTGTCCAGGAGGCGGATGTCGACGCCCGCGGTGCGCGCGACCGCCTCGGCGGCGGCGCACGCCGCGTCGACGGACCGGGACTCGCGACGGTCGCGGATGAGATCAGTCACGCCGGTCATGGTTCCAGCCGGATCGGCCCCGCAGCTGGTCCGACAGCACGGGACGACGGGGCCCGGTTCGTTCGGATGGACAACCCACCTCCGCCAGCAGCTCGGCGACCAGCGCGGTGAGCAGCCGCGTCCGCCCCGTCAGCTCCGCCACGAGCACGTGCTCGTCATCGGCGTGCGCGCCACCGCCCACCGCCCCCAGCCCGTCGAGGGTGGGCGTGCCGACGCCCGCGGTGAAGTTCCCGTCGGAGGCGCCGCCGACGGCGACCGAGGTGAGCGGGCCGACCCCGAGATCGTCTGCCAGCCGGCGTGCCCGCTCGAACAGGTCCTTCGACGACGTGGCCGGGAGCGGCGGCCGATTCGGGCCGCCCCTGACCTCCACACCGGCGCCTGGCAGCTCCGGCCGCAGGCTCCGCATCGCCGTATGGACGCGGTGCTGTTCGGCGGCTGCCCATACCCGGACGTCGACGTCGAAGCGCGCCGACCCGGGAACGGTGTTCACCGTGGTGCCCGCCTCCAGCCGGGTCGGCGTGACAGTCGTGCCCAGCGCGGGATCGCCCAGCCCCGCCACGGCCATGACCTGGCGGGCCAGCTCGACCGACGCGTTCACGCCGCGCTCCGGCTCCAGGCCGGCGTGCGCGGCCCGTCCCCGCACCAGCACCTCGTAGCGCGACACGCCCTTGCGTTCGGTCTTCAGGGCCCCGCCGGGCCCGGCGGCCTCCAGCACCAGCGCGGCCGCACACCGGCGGGCCTCGTTCTCGATGAGCTCCCGCGACGAGGGCGAGCCCGGCTCCTCGTCACCGGTGACCAGCAGGGTCACGCCGTCCAGGTCGTCCAGTGCGGCCAATGCGTGGAACGCCATCACCAGGCCCGCCTTCATGTCGAAGCACCCCGGTCCGCGCAGCACTCCGTCGCGGACCTCGAACGGGTGCCGCTCCAGCGAGCCGATCGGCCAGACCGTGTCGTGGTGACCGATCAGCAGCACTCGCGGGTCGCGGCCGAAACGCCAACGGACATGGGTGCGGCCGTCGATGACGATGCGTTCCGCCTCGGCTCCCAGGCGCTCCGCGCCGGTCTCGGCGACCGTCTCGGCGCTACGGGCGACCGCGGCCAGGTCGTCGGAGGGGGACTCGCAGGACACGAGGCGTTCTATATCGGCGATCATCGCGGCTTCGGCGCGGGGTTCTGTCACGGTGGATACCTCCCGATGCATCGCTCAAGCATCGTGGGTCGCACCGCGAGCGGACCTGTCCTGTCCGACAACATTGACGCGTGAAGTTGGGTTGCGGCGATGAGGTCGAGCCTCGGTGCGACCGCTCCGTTCAGCGGACGGTGCGGTCAGCGCCGGGCGGGGCGGTTCACGACGTGGCGCCGTCGTGGGCGACGGTGACGGCGATCTTGCCGACCTGGCCGTTGGCCTCCATGTAGCGGTGGGCCTCGGCGATGTCCGCGGCCTCGTAGCCCAGCGTGGAGGGGAAGACCGGCTGGTAGAAGTAGGCGCCTTCGCGGTACATGATCTCGGCCCGGTTCAGGCCGCACCCGCCTCCGCGACGGAGGCGGCCATCACGGCCGGCAGCAGGCCGGGAAACCGCCCCTCCATCTCGTCCGTGCGCAGCGTGTTCATCTTCGTTGTCCCTACGTAATACTGGCGGATCACGCCCGCCTCGCGCAGCACGTTGAAGTGATGTGTCAGCGTCGACAGCTGTTCCGAGCCGACGTCGCGCTCCCGCTGCACCGACTCACCGGCCGCCGGGACGCCGGCGTCGCCCCGCGCCGGGTGACGCCGGCGCGGGTCCCGGCCGTGATCTCAGCTCGCCACCAGGGCGCCGGGGACGGCCCGCACGCCGGTCACCACGCCGGCCCGCAGCCCCAGCCGGGTGCCGGTGAACGTGGCCCGCATGCGCCGGTCGTGCGTGACGACGACCAGCGCGCCCTCGTAGTGGGCCAGGGCCTGCTCCAGGTCCTCCACCAGCGCCGGGGACAGATGGTTGGTCGGTTCGTCCAGCAGCAGCAGGTCGGTCCGGCCGCACACCAGCCGGGCCAGCTCGATCCTGCGCCGCTGGCCGACGGAGAGCGTCGCGACCGGCCTACCGAGGTCGGCCGCACCGAAGAGCCCCAGCTCCAGCAGCTCCTCGGCGTGCTCCTGCGGGCTCCCCGGGCGCCCGGCCGCGAAGGCCGCCAGCACCGTGCGCCCGCCGTACCCCGCGCTGTCCTCCTGGCGCAGGTGACCGACGCGGGCCGGCAGGCGGACCGAGCCGGCGCTCGGGGTGATCTCCCCGGCCAGGACCCGCATGAGCGTGCTCTTACCCGCCCCGTTGGGCCCGGTGACGAGCAGCCGCTCGCCCGGCTGGACGCGCAGCGACTCCACGTGCAGGCGGCCGTCCACGCGTACGCCGGACAGCTCCGCGAGCGGCCCGCCGGGGGCGGCCTCCCCCGTGGCGATGCGCGCGGTGAAGCGCAACGGGACCGGCGGCGGCGGGACCGGGTCGCCGGTGAGCTTCTGCAGCCGCTCTCGGGCGTTGCGGATCCTGCTCATCGCCCCGTGCGCCCGCGATCTCGCACGGAAGGCGCCGGCGCCGCTGAAGGCCGAGGGGGCCTTCCGCGGGATGGCGGCCAGCCGCCTGGTGTTGGAGGCGGCCAGCGCCGCGTGCCGGTCCACATCGGCGCGCCAGGCCTCGTGCTCGCGCGCCCAGCGTGCCCTGGCGGCCGCCTTGGCCGCCAGGAATCCGGCGTAGCCGTTCCCGTAGCGGTGGACGGCGCGCCGATCGTGATCGACCTCCAGGATGGCCGAGGTGACCCGGTCGAGGAAGACGCGGTCGTGGGTGATGGCGACCACGGTGCCCCGGTAGCCGCGCAGGTGCTCCTCCAGCCAGGCCACGGCCTCGTCGTCGAGGTCGTTGGTGGGTTCGTCCAGCAGCAGCAGCTCGGGCGCCCCGGCCAGGGTCGCGGCGAGCGCGAGCCGTGACCGCTGGCCGCCCGACAGCGTGCCGAGCGGGCGGTCCCGGTCCAGGCCGGGCTGGCCGAGCCCGTGCAGCGCGATCTCGACCCGCGTGTCGGCCTGGTAGCCGCCCCGCGCCTCGAAGCGCGCCACCAGCTCGGCGTAGGCGTCCAGTTCGGCCGGCGCGGCTCCGCCCAGCCCGCTCTCGGCCCGGTGGATCCGGGCCTCCAGGTCGCGCAGGTCGGCCAGCGCCAGATCGACGGCGTCGCCCACGGTGGCGTCCCCGGGCAGGCCGAGGGTCTGGGCGAGGTAGCCGATACCGCCGGGCGCGGTGACGGTGACGGCTCCGTTGTCGGGGCGCTCGCGTCCGGCGATGAGCCGGAGCAGCGTGGACTTGCCGGAACCGTTGTCGCCGATCACGCCGACCCGCTCACCGGGCTTGACGGTGAAGGAGACCCGGTCCAGGACGACGTGGTCGTCGTACCGTTTGGTCACCTCGGACAGGACGAGCTGGGTGTCGGGTGATGGATGGGCGGTGTGCATGGGCGTCCTCCTGACTGCCGGCATGGCCGTTCGACGTGGGCGGGCTGGGACGAGGGGTCCGGGACGGGCGGGACCGGCCTCGTGCGGCTGGGCAGTCGGTGTCAGGGCGACCTCTTCTCTCCAGGCTCCGGCGAGACGATCCGTCTCGCTCTGAATGGCAACTATGCACCGTCGCCGTCGACCTGTCAAGACGGATCGTCTCGTCTCGATGAAGTATGGCTTCCCCTTCGCAGGGACGCGGGGGCGCGGGGTGAACCCGCTGGCCTCCACCTCCACGAGGCGTGAAGTAAACCCGCTGGTCTCCACCTCCACGAGACGGGGGGTAAACCGCTGGCCCCGGCCTCCGCAATTGGGCGATCATGGGCGCATGTCGCCCAGCGCCCTGGACCGTGCGTGTGAGATGTGGGCGGGCCTGGCCCGCGTGCCCGTCACCTTTCCCCCGCGAGGGGGCGTGAGCGTGGTCGCCTCCGCGGAATCATGGCTGTGCCCGCCGCAGTGGGCGGGCATCGTCGTGCTGCGGGGTGCCGCGATCGCCACGGTGCCCGACGCCCGGCTGGCCGCCCCCCTGCGGGCCGCACTGCTCGATCAGGCGGGAGAGGTGAGGGTCGACCTCGACCGGCTCCGGGCGGGGCTGGCCGTCGCCGATGTCCTGGGCCCGGCGACGCTGGCCTATCTCGACGCCGGGGACTTCACGCCGGCGCACGAGGGCGCCCCCGTCGAGAGGCTGCCGGCGGGGCATCCCGGCGTCCGCGCCCTGCTGGCCGGGGTGGACGGCGCGGACGCCGACGAGAGCGGGATGGAGGAGATCTCCTCGGCGGCCTTCGTCGTCCGCGACGGCCAGGACGTGGTCGCCGCCGCCGGGTACCGGTCCTGGCCGGGCGCGGTGGCGCATCTGTCCGTCCTGACCGCCCGCCACCACCGGAGCCGTGGCCTCGCCCGGGCCGTCGCCTCGGCGGCGGTCGCGGACGCGCTGGACAACGGGATGGTGCCGCAGTGGAGAGCGCGTCCCGAACCGTCCCGGCGCGTCGCCCGGGCACTCGGCTTCCGGGAGCTGGGGTCGCAGGTCAGCGTCCGGATCGACCTCTGAAGCCCGGCACGTACGACAGCGCACGCCGGCCACGGGCGGCGGGGCCGGGGCCGGCGGGCACGGTCAGGTCCCCCAGGCCGCCGGCCTTGGCCGGGTTGTCGGCGGGGACGGCGATCTGGAGCCTGTCGCGCACGGGTGGCCGGGGCTCAGCAGTCGCAGCTGCACTCGCAGCAGTCACAACAGCCTGAACAGCCCTCGCAGCACGAGCCGCAGGCGTCGCAGCCGCCGCCGTCGCACCGCTCGCCACAGGACTTGTAACGGTCCTCGTCCCAGGGAGGCCGGTACAGGCCGCAGGTGCAGCAGGCCGCCGTGAAGCACATCAGCGACAGCAGGCCGCCCGGATCCGGCTTGAGCCGGGGGTCGCGCGGCGGCGCCTCCGGGGTCTCCTTCTCGGCCTCGGCGAAGACGCGGGTGACCGAGCGCCCGACCTCCTTGACCAGCAACGTCTTGACCAGCCTCCGCCGTTCCAGGTCGAGCTCGGCCACCGCCAGCTCCAGGCCGAGCAGCGCGTCCTCGCAGTGCCGCCGGGCGGTCTCCAGGTCGGCGCCGGAGGCGATCAGCGGGTTGTAGGCGCCGCCGGCGCGATCCCGCGCCAGGTCCTCCACCGCGTCGAGCAGGTGGGCCAGGCGGCCGAAGTAACGTCCCGCCTCCTCCAGCGACTCGCGGTTGTGCGGCTTGCCGGTGAGCAGGGCCGTGTGGCCGAAGGCGGCGGCGACCGCGGCCTCGGTGGGGCCGGTGAGCTCCAGCAGGCCCAGGCCCGGAGTGCTCTCCAGCCGGGACTGTTCCTCCACCGCCCGGGTCAGGGGCTCCGGAGCGAACCCGAGGGTCGCGGCCGTGCGCAGTCCCGCGGCCGACCAGCGGGTGGCGACCCGCTCGGCGGCGGAGGCCACCAGCTTGCGCGCGTAGACGCCGTCCCCGTCCGCGACGTGGTCCCTGACCTTGCCCGCGGCCAGGATCAGCGAGACCGACGCCGCCAGCCGCACTCCCTCGGCCTCCACGACGTCGGCGCCCTTGAACCCGCGCAGCGCGCAGGCCGCGGCCCGGCGCCGCGGCGAGGAGGCGACCGTCTGCGCCTCGGTGAGCACCGAGACGAGCAGGCCGTCATAGTTGGTCACCAGCCGGGAGCTGTGACCGTGTTCGTCGCGGAGCGCCAGGCAGAGCCCGCACAGGTGCGCCATCCACTCCTTGAAAAGCCCGCTGCACATCCCATGGCGACACGGACGGACAATCCCAAACATATAACCCCTCTGTTACGGATGGGGTATAGCGTGCCAGGCGCCGCTTGCGCTCCGCTTGTAAGCGGGCTAACCGTACGGAAACCGGCATGGTGGGGTCCGCCCCGGGGCTCGGCGGGCATCAGGCGCCGGCCGGCCCGCGCCGGGGTCTCAGACGCGGGTGAGGATCACCACGGGGATGTCCCGGCTGGTCTTTCGCTGGTAATCGGCGTATTCGCCGTGGATCCCGACCATCTGCTCCCACAGCGCGGGCTTCTCCTCGGCGGTCGCGGTCCGCGCGACCGCCGTGAACGTCTCGGCGCCGACCTGCACTCCCACCTGCGGCTCCGCCTCCAGATTGGCGTACCACAGCGGGTGGTCGGCGGCTCCGCCGTTGGAGGCGACGACCACGTAGGCATCGCCGTCCCGGCCGTAGATGAGCGGGGTGCGTCGCCGCAGCCCGGACTTGCGGCCCACGGTGGTCAGCAGCAGCGCCGGCCTGCCGTAGTAGAAGTGCCCCTTCGCGCCGTCCGACTCGACGTACTGCCGGATGTGCTTGGCGACCCAACCGGTCGGGGAATCGTGAACCTTGTCGTCCATGTCCCGCACGCTATCGGCCGTCCGCGACATCCCGCCACGTCCTCGGCGGGCGGGAAAACCATTTCCGCCGCTCCTCGTCGTACGGATAGTTTCGGCTGTCTCCTCCCCGGTGATCACTGGAGCTCCCATGATCGTTATCTCCGCCGCCTCCGGAATGCTCGGCCGCCTGGTCATCGACCGGCTGCTCACCCAGGTCCCCGCCGGTGAGGTCGTGGCCGTGGTGCGGACCCCCGCAGCCGCCGCCGACCTCGCGGCCCGCGGGATCCAGGTGCGGCACGGCGACTACGACGACCCGGCGGGCCTGCGCGAGGCGTTCGGCGGAGCCAGGCGGCTGCTGCTGATCTCCTCCCCCGAACTGGACCCCGCCCGCCGCCTCGCCCAGCACCTGGCCGCGGTCGACGCGGCCCGGGCCGCCGGCGTCGGCGCCCTGGCCTACACCAGTTTCCTGGGCGCCGGCACCGACGGTACGGGGGTCACCGAGGCCCACCACGCCACCGAGCGGGCCATCCTCGGCAGCGGCCTGCCGTACACGATGCTGCGCCACCCCTACTACAGCGAGGCGTTCCTCAACTCCGGCCTGCGGGCCGCCGTCGCCTCCGGCGAGCTGACCGACAGCACCGGCGGGCGCGCTCTCAACACCGCGTCACGGGCCGACCTCGCCGAGGCCGCCGCCAACGTGCTGACCGGCGAGGGGCATCTGGGCCGCGGCTACGACTTCACCGGCCCGCTGTGGACCTACCCACAGCTCGCCCAGGTCCTCGGCCAGGTTTCGGGCGTCCCGGTCGCCTACCGCGAGGTCCCCGACGGCGCGAGCGGCGCGCTGCGCTGGCTGAACGGTCAGGTGCGCGCCGGTGCGCTGGAGACCCAGACCGAAGATCTCCAGCGGGTTCTCGGCCACCCCGCCACGTCCCTGCGCCAGGCGGTCACCGCGGTGCTCGCCCCGTCCCGCTCCGGCACGGCCCCGGCCACTCCCGCGGGCTGACATCACGGCGCTCGTCTGCCGGTACGGCCGCGGCCGCCGGCGATTCTCCCGGCCGAAGAAATCGCCGGGCGCCGCGCAGGACGGTTCGGAGCCGTCGCCGGGTGGCCGCGCCGTCCAGGCGTACGTCCAGCGGGCCGGGGATGCCGGTGTCGGCCCGCCGGCCGCGGGGCAGCGCGGAGGGGTCGAGCCCGTCGCGTTCCGCGATGAGCAGGCCGAGGTCGTAGCGGCTGACGGCGTCGGCACCGGCCACGTGGTGCACCCCGGCGTGGCCGGAGCCGGCGAGCTCCAGCAGCGCCGCGGCGAGGTCGGCGACGTGCACGGGGCAGCGTATGTCGTCGGTGAACAGCACCCCTTGGCGGCGTCCGGTGACCAGCGCGTGCACCAGGCCCTCGTGGGACGAGCCGCCGTCGCCGACGATGAGCGAGGTCCGGGCGATCGCCGCGGCCGGGCAGATCGCCTTGATCGCCGTCTCCGCGGCGGCTTTCGCCGCGCCGTAGGGGCTGATCGGGTCGGGGGCGCAGGTCTCGTCGTAACGGATCCGGGCGCCGGAGAAGACCGCGTCGCTGGAGACGTGGACCAGGTGAGCGCCGGCGGCCGCGACGGCGAGGGCCACGTGCGCGGCGCCGTCGGCCGTGACCGTCCAGTCCGCCTGGCGGAACGCGGCGTTGATGACCGCCTCCGGCCGGCGGGCGCCGATCAGGGCGGCGACGTCCTGGCGGCGGCGGAGGTCGAGGGGCCGCCAGTCGGCGTCGGCGATCTCCCCCGGCCGGGTCAGATAGGTCGCGACGACCTCATGACCCGCCGCCAGGGCCTGGCGCACGAGCTCGCCGCCGAGGAACCCGCTGCCGCCGGTGATGAGAACCCTCATGGCCGACCACGGTAGTTCATCCGACCAGCGTCGGCGTGGAGCGCCCGAGCGGGGGCGGCGGCGTCCTCGGCCCGGCCCGTCACCGTCCTCAGGCCACCGAGTGGTTGATCGTTCCGGTGTAGGTGCCCGCCACCGCCTGGGCGGGGATGTTGATCACGATGGTCGGGTTCCAGGTGGCGGAGTTGTTACCGGACCCGGTCGTCTTGCTGAAGGCGGTGCGCGAGACGTCCAGCGACTGGGCGGCCGCCGCGTTCGCCTGCCCGGGGACGAAGGTCCCGGTGCCGGTCGTCGCGGTGGCCGGGCCGGACCAGTACAGCACCGCGGTGTTCGGGACGGTCTCGGCGGCCGTGCCGCCGCCGGTGGTGAAGCCGCCCGGGGCCGCGATCACCGACGCCGTCCACGTCGCGGTGAGCGCGGCGCGCTGGTCGGAGACCGTGACCGAGCCGAGCTGCCCGCTGATCTGGCCGCCCGGGTTGCCGCTGCCGAGGTTGACCGGGCCGTCGGGCACGCTGATGGTCAGCCCGTCCGGGGCGGTCACCGTGAACGTCACCGTGGTGGGACAGGCGGTGGAGGCGGCACACGTGCCGGCCCGAGCGGGCGGCGCCACCACCGCCATCATCGCGACCAAGCTGACGGCGCCCGCCAATGAGCTGCCGAGACGGCTTTTCGACACTGCCGGCTTCCCTTCGTCACACCCCGCCCGCTCCGGGCCGTCCTGGGTGATCGACATCCTGCTCCGTCACCGGCCGGCGGGAGCCATCCGCGTGCTCGTCTGTCAACTTTTGGTGATCTTGAGAGGCTTCCGATGATCAAGCAGGAGAAAGCGGCTCCTCGCGGGTGCCGGATCCGCTTCCGGGAGCGCGACCGTGATCGATCCATCGCCGCGCGTACGGCCCCGCCCTCGGCGCGGACTAGGCACCGGGGCGGGGAGCGGGGCCTGGCCGGCCTCGGAGCGGAGATCCCCGGTCGGTCCCCGAGGCCGGCCGCGGGGTCAGGGGTTGTGGAAGGCGACCTCGGGGTCGGCCGGTGACGGACCGTTGAGCAGCGGCTGCTCCCTGCCCTTCAGGTGCAGGTCGAAGAAGGCGGCGACATAGGTGCGGGTGATCTCCAGCGAGCGCTGTGGCGACAGATCGTCCGGGCCCGACCTGCCGACCGCTTTCTGCAGGATGGTCAGGTCGGTGAAGCTGATGTGGTCGGTCCGGGTCACGGTGAGCCATCGCTTCCAGCCACGCATCTTCGCCCAGCCCTCGTCCCAGGTGTGGTCCTTGCCGGGGACGTGGTCGGCCTGGCTGCCCAGCAGCAGGAAGGGGCGGTGGAGTGCGGGGGCGGGATGGAAGGTCCCGTCCAGGTTCACCCCGGCCCGCACGCGCCTGTCGGCCGCCATGGTGGCGGCAGCGGCGTCACCGCCGAGAGAGTGACCTGCCATGCCGATCCGCTTGGAAGCGATCATGCGGGCCTTCCGCCAGGCGGGGTGCCGGCCGGTCAGCTCGTCGATGACGAAGCTGATGTCCTTGCTCCGGTTCTTGGTGATGGTCGCCTGCCCGCCTTCGGGAGGCTTGGGCCGGTCGCACAGCGGAGCGCAGGTGATGGTCCGGCCGTCGGGGAAGGTCGTGCCGGAGGATTCGTAGGCATGGTCGACCAGCGCGACGACGTAGCCGCGGCTGGCCAGGTCCTCGGCCAGGAAGGTGAGGCTGGCGCGCGGGAGGCCGAGGCCGGGAGAGAGCACCGCCAGCGGATAGCGGCCGGGCTTGGCGGAGGCACCGGTGTGGGCGTGGGTGCGGGTGGCGCTGACGGTCTCGGCGGGGAGCCGGATGCCCGGGGCCTTGCGTCGCAGCAGCGAGGCGGCCTCCGCGGTGGTCGTGTAGGGGGCTGGGCCGCCGCCGGCCGAGCGGGCGGGGTAGTACATCGAGACCATGAGCCGGCGGGGGCCCGATTCCGGTACCCACGGGTCCCTGCGGCTGTCGTCGACCAGGTGGAGGATGTCGCGGCCGACCGGATCCGGTCCGGTCGGGCGGGGGAGCTCCAGCCGGACGGCGGCGGCCGTGGCGGTGGGAGCGGGGGTGGGAGCGGGGGTGGGCTGTCCGGACGCCGAGGCGCCCGTCGTGGCGCAGGCCACGACGGGCAGGGTGAGGCAGGCCGCCAGGGCGGCAGCCAGCAGGCGGGCCCGAGTGGTCTGTGTCGTCATGGGATTTCTCCTCGTCGGGGTGGTCATCGGGGCGGTCATACGTCGCGGCGACGTATGACGATCAGGGTCAAGAGAGCGGCGGCCAGTGGCCAGAGCGTGAAGGTGGCCCACGAGCCGGCCACCGTGGGCAGGGCCGGGTCGTCCCGGACCTGGGGCAGGCCCAGGCAGGTGCGCCAGACGTATAAGGGGACCAGGGCGTACAGGTCGTTGGCCCATTGGTGGACGGTGGGCCGCAGGAAGGTCGGCACGATGACCAGCACGGCGCAGACCGTGACGACGGCGGCGGCGGTGTGCCGTACCAGCGCGCCGATCCCCATGCCGACCAGCGCGGACACCGGTGCGAGCAGCGCGTTGGCGGCCAGGACGCGCAGCACGCCGGGGTCGCCGAGCGAGACGGCGACCCCGCGGCCGGACAGGATGGCCTGGCTGACACCGAACGTGCCCGCCGAGATGAGCGCGCCGGTCACGAGCGTGACGGCGGCCACGACGGAAAGCTTGGCGGCCACGACGCGGTGGCGGGCCGGGACGGCGGTGAGGGTGGTGCGGATCAGACCGGTGGCGTACTCGCCGACGATCGTCAGGGCGCCCAGGCTGCCGGCGCCGATCACGAGCAGGGAAGCGGAGAGGCCGCTGAACGTCTCGTCGAGGGGGTTGAACCGGGCCCTCTCCATCGCCGTGAAGTCCGGCCAGCCGCGGTAGGTATCGAGGCTGCTCTGGGCGGCGAACCCGACGATGGCCAGCGTGCCCAGGCCGATCAGCCAGAAGGTCGAGCGCAGGGAGAAGAGTTTGATCCACTCGGCGGCCAGCAGGTCGCGGAAGCGGGGGGCGGTCATCGCCGGTCACCGGCCCGGGAGTCGGCCCGGTAGTCCGCGCGGGAATCGGCCCAGGAGTCCGCGCGGGAGTCGGCCCGGTAGTCCGCGCGGTCGGCGGTCAGCTCCATGAACGCCTGCTCCAGCGAGGCGGTGCGCGGGGCGAGCTCGTACAGCATGATCCGGTGCTGATGGGCCAGCTCGCCGATGCGGGCGGCGCTCAGCCCGGTCACGGTCAGGGCCCGGCCGTCCGCCGGCCGCACGGCCGCGCCCTCCGGGGTGAGGACGGCGGTCAGCCCGTCGGGGTCGGGCGTGCGTACGGTGACGGAGGCGCCGGCGCCGCGGGCGGCGAACGCGGCCAGGGCCTGCGCGGCGATCAGCTCGCCGCGGCCGATGACGACGAGGTGGTCGGCGGTGTTCTCCATCTCGCTCATCAGGTGGCTGGAGACCAGCACGGTGCGGCCCTCGGCGGCCAGACGGCGGAACAGGCCGCGTACCCAGCGCACGCCTTCGGGGTCCAGGCCGTTGACCGGCTCGTCGAACAGCAGCACGGGCGGGTCACCCAGCAGGGCGGCGGCGATGCCGAGCCGCTGGCGCATGCCGAGGGAGAACCCGGCGATCCGGCGGCGCGCCACCCCGGCCAGCCCCACCTCCTCCAGCACTTCGGCCACTCTGCGGCGGGGCAGGCCGTTGCCGCGGGCCAGCGCGTGAAGGTGGGCGGCGGCGGTGCGGCCGCCGTGGACATCGCCGGCGTCCAGCAGCGCGCCGGCGTGACGCAGTCCGGCCTTGTGGCGGTCGAACGGGTGGCCGTCAATGGTGGCGCTTCCGCTGGTGGGCCGGTTCAGGCCGAGGATCATGCGCATGGTGGTGCTCTTACCGGCGCCGTTGGGGCCGAGGAACCCGGTGACGCGCCCCGGCCGTACGGTGAACGTCAGGCCGTTCACCGCCGTCACCGCGCCGTAGCGCTTGGTCAGTTCGTTGACTTCGATCACGATCGCCAACGCTGTCGCAGATCACCGGCGCGCCGGATCCGGCCGCGGGCCGGTTTCCGCGGCGCGGGGGTGGCCCGCGGGCATACGCCCGCCGGCCGATGCCCGGCCGGAGGCGGATGACTACGATCAACCGAGTGCGCGACAAAACGCCCAGACCGCCCCTTTGGTCACGGTTGCCCCATGGCATGCGGACCCTGCTCACCTGGTGCGGCCTGGCGGCCCTGGTGCCGCTGCTGTACGCCATGACGCTGATCGACGGCGAGAGCCTGCTCCCCGTGGGGACCGTCCACGCCGCTTGCGCCGTCGCCATGGCCGTCCCCCTGGCCTGGGCGCGGCGATGGCCCGGCGTGGTACTCGCGGTGTCGCTGACGGAAATCGTCGTGGCGGCGGCGCTGGGGCAGCCGGCGCAGCGGATCTGGCCGCTCTTCCTGGCGGCCGACGTCCTGGTCGGTCTGCTCACCGCGCTCCGGCCGCGCCGCGCGGGCCTGGCCGCGGCCGCCGTCACGCTGGTCGTCCAGGAGACGATCTGGCAGGTGGACCTGCTACGCCACGGCCTGCGCGGCTGGGCGTCCGGCTTCCTGGCGCTGTCGGTCCTGCTCGGGCTGGGTGTCCTGGTCGCCTGCATGGCCGGGCTGGTCGTCCGGCAGCGGCGCGCGTACGACCGGGCGCTGCGCGCGCACGCCGAGGCCCGGGTGATCACGGACGAGCGGCTGCGCATCGCCCGCGAGCTGCACGACACGGTCGCGCACAGCATCGGCATCATCGCCATCCAGGCCGGCGCGGGCGCCCGCGTGATCGACCACCGGCCGGAGCAGGCGCGCCAGGCGCTGGACGCGATCGAGGCCACCAGCAGGCAGACGCTGAGGGGACTGCGGCACATGCTCGGCGTGCTCCGCGAGACCGGAGACGAGCGGCTTGGAGCGCCACCCGAGCCGGCCCCCGCCGCGGGGCTGGCCGACGTCGACCGGCTGGCCGAGACGACCACGGCCGCCGGCGTCCGCGTGGACGTGCGCAGGCACGGGCGGCCACGCCCGCTGCCCGCCGCCGTCGACCGCTCCGCCTTCCGCATCGTCCAGGAGTCGGTGACCAACGTGCTGCGCCATGCGGGAACAGGCCGCTGCCAGGTCGTGATCGGCTACGGGGACGAGGACCTGCGCATCGAGGTCGTCGACGACGGACGCGGCGCCGTCACTCCCGCCTCCGCGCTTGAGGGGAGCGGGCACGGCATCGCCGGCATGCGAGAGCGGGTAGCCCTGCTGGGCGGCGACTTCGGCGCGGGCCCCCGGCCCGAGGGCGGCTTCCGCGTCACCGCTCGCCTGCCGCTGGCGACCTCGACCGGACATGCGACCGCCCGGGTACGGGCGGAGGCGGACCGGGTGAGGACCCGGTGACGATCCGCGTCGTACTCGCCGACGACCAGCCGCTGATCCGCGCCGGCCTGCGCATGGTCATCGACACCGCCCCCGATGTCGAAGTCGTCGCGGAGGCCGGGACTGGAGCCCAGGCCGTCCAGCTCACCAGGCGGCTCTGCCCCGACGTGGTGGTGATGGACATCCGCATGCCCGGCATGGACGGCATCGAGGCCACCCAGACCATCATCGCCGAGTCCCCCGCCACCCGCGTGATCATGCTGACCACGTTCGACGACGACGACAACGTCCACGCCTCGCTGCGTGCCGGGGCGAGCGGGTTCCTCGTCAAGGACATGGCGCTGGAGGACATCCTGTCCGCCGTCCACGTCGTCGCCGCCGGCGACGCCCTGATCGCGCCCGGCGTCACCCGCCGCCTCATCGAGGACTTCGCCCGCCGCCCCGCCCCCGCCCCTCGGCCGCGCGAGCTCGCGAGCGTCACCAGGCGGGAGCGTGAGGTGCTGACCCTGGTCGGGCGCGGCCTGTCCAACGCCGAGATCGCGGCCCGACTGCACATCAGCCCGGGCACCGCCAAGGCGCACGTGGCCAGCCTGCTCACAAAGCTCGATGCCCGCGACCGGATCCAGCTGGTCATCATGGCCTACGACGCGGGCCTGGTGTCCCCGTCCCGCTGACGGGGATCCGGAGCGGAGATCGAACACGCGCGGCCGCGCTCGGCTCAGGGGCGGGGAAGCGGCCGTGCCGTGTCAGCCAGAGGACCGTAAGGCGCTGTGTTCAGCGGATCCCGGTGAGTTTGTCGGGATTTGTGACCGAGTAGATGCCGGCGATCCGGTCGCCGTCGGGCGTGAGATCCACGACGACCACGGCGAGCGGGCTGTCGCCGGAGAAGACGAGCGCGCACGGGTCGCCGGCCATCCGCCGGTAGCGGATGTCCAGCCCGTCCGCGGGCAGCGCCGTGGCGACCGACACGAACAGCGCGGCCACCTGGTCACGGCCGTGCACGGGCCGCAGGCTGGTGGCGGGTCCCTTGCCGCCGCCGTCGGTCCACAGTGTCACCTCCGGTGCCAGCACCTCCAGCAGTGCCTTCAGGTCACCGCCGAGGGCGGCCGCGGCGAACCGCTCGGTGACCTGGGCGTGGATGTCCGGCTCGGTCCGGTGACGGGGGCGGCGCGCGTGGACGTGGCGGCGCGCGCGGGCCGCGAGCTGGCGGACCGCCGCCGGCGTACGGCCGAGGATGCCCGCGATCTCCGGATGGCCGAAACCGAACACCTCGTGCAGCACGAACACCGCCCGCTCCAGCGGTGACAGGGTTTCCAGCACCACCAGCACCGCCATCGACAACGATTCGGCGCGCTCGACGGTGCCGGCGACGTCGTCCTCGGCGGTGACCAGCGGCTCCGGCAGCCAGGGTCCGACGTAGGTCTCCTGCCTGCGGCTCATGTCCGCGCGGCGGGCGAGCGCCTGGTTCACCGCGATCCGCACCAGATAGGCCCGGGCGTTCTCGATCGGTCCGGCGTCCGGCCTGCGGTGCCGGGTGGACCAGGCCAACCACACCTCCTGCAGCGCGTCCTCGGTGTCGGCGACGCTGCCGAGCATGTTGTAGACCACCGAGAACAGCAGCTCGCGATAGCCGAGGAACTGCTCGGTGACGGCCCGCTCGATGGCGGCGTCGGTCGCGTGCGGTGGGATCGATGTCACGGCGTACCTCCTCATCTGTCGCGGCCGAAGAGACCCGTCACGTCGGGAGTGTGACACGAACGGCTGAGATGTGATCCATGCCACGACCTTCAGGGCGATGTCACAGCCGGCCGCCGGCGTCCCTCTGTGGTGGCGTCCGAGAATTCACGACCCATAAAGGAGATCTTCGATGCGCACACTGATCCGCGACGTCAGAGTGTTCGACGGCGAGCGGACCATCGCGACGGCCGACGTGGTGATCGAGGACGGTCTGATCGCCGTGGTCGGCACCGGTGCGGGCCGGCCGGCCGACGTCGAGGTCGAGGTCGACGGGACGGGCAGGACGCTCCTGCCCGGGCTGATCGACGCGCACACGCACGTGTTCGACGGCAGCCTGGCCCAGGCACTGCGGTACGGGGTCACCACCGAACTCGACATGTTCTGCCTCCCGCAGATCCTCACGGAGCAGCGGCGGCTGGCCGCCGAGAACGACGACGTGGCCGATCTCCGCAGCGCGGGCACCCTGGCCACCGCACCCGGCGGACACCCGACCCAACTGCTGGCGGCCCTGGCGGGCACCCTCCTCGACGGCCTCGACGCGGCGACGATCGACTCCGTCTCCGGCCCCGCGCAGGCTCCGGCCTTCGTCCAGGCCCGGTTGGCCGAGGGAGCCGACTATCTCAAGATCGTCATTGACGACGGCGCGGTGCACGGCGCCGACCTTCCGGTCATGACGCCGGAGACCGCCGCCGCCCTCGCCGCGGCGGCACACGACGCCGGGCTGAGGGTCATCGCCCATGCGATCACCGCGTCCGAGGTGGAGATCGCGCTCGACGCTGGCGTCGACGGCCTGGCCCACGTGTGGACCGACCTCGCGCCGGACGACCCGGCCTCGCAGCGGCTGGCCGAGCGGGTCCGCGCCCAGGGCGTCTCCGTCGTGACCACGCTCGCCTACTTCGAGGCGATCACCGCTCAACACCTGGAGACCGCCGACTGCGCCCGCCCCGGCAGCTCCGTCAACGCCGCCGGCGCGCTGCGGGCCCTGCGCCGAGCCGGCGTGCCCCTGCTCGCCGGGACCGACGCCACCCCGTTCGTGCCCGCCCACGGCACCGGCATGCACCGCGAGCTGCAACTGCTCACCGAGGCCGGGCTCAGCGCCGAAGAGGCGCTCGCCGCCGCGACCAGCGTCCCGGCACACCACTTCGGCCTGACCGACCGCGGCCGGATCGCCCCCGGTCTCCGCGCGGACCTGGTGCTGGTCGAAGGCGACCCCACCCGGGACATCACCGCCACCGGCTCCATCACCGACGTCTGGCGCCGTGGAGTGCGCCAGGCCCGCTAGTCCCTTCCGACTCCTCTGGCGGCGGGTCAGCCGTCCCGGCCGGGGTCGGCGGGTAGTGCCTGCCGGAGTCTTCCCGCCTGTTCCTGCCGGAGTCTTTCCGCCTGTTGCTGCAGGTGAGAGAGCATGGCTCGGCCCGCGGGCGGGAGCGCGCGGGCCTCGGGCAGCGTCACGCCGACCGAGCGCCGCACGGACGCGAGCGGCACCGGCAGCTCCACCAGCCGGCTGTCGGTGCTGACGAACAGC
The DNA here is from genome assembly GCF_030811595.1 of Streptosporangium brasiliense. NCBI lineage: Bacteria > Bacillati > Actinomycetota > Actinomycetes > Streptosporangiales > Streptosporangiaceae > Streptosporangium > Streptosporangium brasiliense. Next base: position 6,110,310 of record NZ_JAUSRB010000002.1, on the reverse strand, counting down.
GCCGGAAGTGCGGCGATCATGTCGGTTTCGAGGAGCAGAGAGCGGATCGTCAGGATGGATGTGCATTCGACCCGGTTGCCGGGCAGTGCCAGCCCCTGGCGGTGGAACACCTGCTCCAGCTCCTGCCTCAGCGAGGTCTGCTCAAGCGGGAGGATCCACGGGTAGCCGAGCAGCTCCGGCAGCGTACGGGCCTGCTCGGCGGGGTGGCCGGCGCGGGCCACCAGCAGGACGGGCTCGTTGTAGAGGGGGATCTGGCGCAGGCCCGGCCGGTCCTCGATCGGGTTGAGCCGGCCCAGGATCAGGTCGGTCTCCCCGTCGACCAGGCGGGGGACGAGCGAGTCGAAGGTGCCCTCTCGGACGATCACGGTGACGCCCGGGCGTTCGGCCTTCAGTGAGGCGATGGAGCGGGGCAGCAGCACGTTGGTGGCGGTCAGCAGGGTGCCGACGGTGACGGTGCCGGCCTCGCCGTCGGCGAGGCCGGCGATCCGGTCGCCGGCCCTGCGCAGCTCCGCCTGCACGGCTCGCGCGTGGTCGATGAAGGCCTCGCCGAAGACGGTGGGGGTGACGCCGCGGGGCCCGCGCGAGAACAGCTCCACCCCGAGGATCCGCTCCACCTCCCGCAGCCCCCGCGTCACGGCCGGCTGCGCCAGGTGGAGACGCTCGGCGGCGCGCAGGATGCTGCCCTGCTCGGCGATGGCCGTCACGAGCACCAGGTGCTTGAGCTTGAGCCGGCCGCTCAGCAGGTCCAGGGGGCGAGATATCACTGAAGCAGTATATGAACGGAGGTTTCCTGCTTATTTCGTTATATCGGCCGGCACCGCGGGAAGGTCGCCCAGGCGCTCGGCGTCGTTGCGCGGGATCACCAGGGCCGCGACCAGGCTGATGACGGCTACGGCGGCCAGGTATCCGGTGATGGACAGCGAGCTCCCGGTCGCGGCGTAAAGTGACGCCGCGACCAGCGGCGTGATGCCGCCACCCAGCATCGCGGCCAGCTGGTAGGCGGCGGAGGTGCCGGAGTACCGGATGGCCACCGGGAAGAAGCTCGCCGTGAGTGTGCCCTGAGGGGCGTGGGTCATCGACAGCACGGCGCCCATCGCCACCATGAATACGGCGACGAGGACCGGGTTCCCCGTGTCGATGGCCGGGAAGATCGCCATGGCTCCCACCAGCAGGATCACCGAACCCCACACGAAGACCGCCCGCAGGCCCAGCCGGTCGCCGAGGTGCCCCCACAGCGGCGCGGTGGCCAGCCACGTGGCGGCGCCGCCGATCACGCAGGTCAGCAGGAAGGTGCGCGACAGGCCCGCCGCCGCCACGCCGTAGCTGAGGACGTAGACCATGAAGATGTAGGCGAGCGCGCTGTTGGCGATGATCACCGCGATCGTGTGCAGGACCTGGCGCCAGTGGTCGCGCAGCACCACCGCGATCGGCAGCTTCACCGGCCGGCGGCGCTCGACGAGGTTCTCGTAGTCGGGGCTCTCCTCGATGCGCAGCCGCAGGTACAGCCCGACCACCACCAGCACGACGCTGAGCAGGAACGGCACCCGCCAGCCCCAGGACATGAAGCTCTCCTCGCTGAGCAGCGAGGAGGTGCCGAGGAAGACGAGGTTGGCGCAGAGCATGCCCGCCGGCGTGCCCATCATGGGGAAGGCACCGAAGAGGGCGCGGCGGCCCTTCGGCGCGTGCTCCATGGTCAGCACCACGGCCCCGCCCAACTCGCCGCCGAGGCCGATGCCCTGGGCGATGCGCATCACGATGAGCAGGACGGCGGCCCACACGCCGATGCTCGAATAGCTGGGGAGCAGGCCGATCAGCGTGGTCCCGATCCCCATGATCAGCAGAGAGACCACGAGGGTGTTCCGGCGCCCGATCCGGTCACCGAAATGGCCGAAGACGATGCCGCCGAGCGGGCGGGCGAGGAAGCCCACGGCCATGGTGCCGAACGCCGCGATGGAGCCCGCCACCGGATCCATCGCCGGGAAGAACTGCTTGTTGAACACGAGCGCGGCGGCCGTGCCGTACAGGAAGAAGTCGTACCACTCAATGGTCGTGCCGATGAAGGCCGCCCATGAGACGCGGCGCGCGGCCCGGCTGTTGTCTGTGCCCATCATCCGTACCTTCCGATCGGGGGGTACGGACGAGGATGCACGCTGGCGGTATGCCAAGACGAATACCGATCTGCGCATGAGGTATGCCGAAAACAACATATGACAGAAATTGCATACTGAAGCCGCAAGACAGTATTGGACTGTTATCCCGGCGCCTCCGCACAATTGCGGCCATGAAGCCCGCGCACTATGCCAACGGCGCCTTGCCGGCGGCGGGGGACGTCCCCGCCGTGATCACCCGGCCACGGGGGCCGGGCCTCGGACCGGCCGTCGAGGACCTGCCTCCCGTCTTCCAGGCGTTCCACGACGGCGACCGCACCCGCCCGCGCCACGGGGCGACGTACCCCGGCAAGGAACGGCCGGCACACCTGCGACCGGTGATCGAGTAATGGTGATCGACGTTCACGCCCACGTCTTCCCGCGCATCTCCCGGCAGGAGAGCCGGATCCTCGCCGGCGCGGGCGAGCCCTGGCTGCGCGACGGCATGATGATGAGCGGCGAGGACGACTACCGTCCGGTCACCCCCGAGCTGTGGGACGCGCAGGCGCGCCTTTCGGCGATGGACCGCGCCGGGGTGGACGTGCAGGCGGTCTCCTCGACACCGCTGCTGTTCGGCTACGCGGCGGACGCGGACCGCGCGGCCGACTGGTGCGAGCTGGTCAACGAGCGCGTCCTCGCCCACTGCGCCCAGGACCCCGCCCGCCTGCTGCCCCTGTGCCAGGTCCCGCTGCAGGACCTCGACCTGGCCGTCGCGGCGGTCACCAGGGCCAAGGCCGCAGGCCACCGCGGGGTGCACATCGGCAACCACGTCGGCCCGCGCAACCTCGACGACCCGCAGATCATCGAATTCCTGGCCCACTGCGCCCGCGAGGACATGCCGGTGCTCGTGCACCCGTGGGACATGCTCGGCGCCGACCGCATGGCCGGGTACATGCTGCCGTGGCTGGTCGGCATGGCCGCGGAGACCCAGCTCGGCATCCTGTCGCTGATGCTCTCCGGCGCGTTCGAGAAGCTGCCCGCGTCCCTGCGCCTGTGCTTCTGCCACGGAGGGGGCAGCTTCGCCTTCCTCCTCGGCCGTGCGGACAACGCCTGGCACAACCGCGACATCGTCAGGAAGGACTCGCCCAGGCCCCCCTCGGCGTACACCGACCGCTTCTACGTCGACTCGGCGGTGTTCGACCCGCGGGCGCTGCGCCTGCTCGTCGAGGTGATGGGCGTCGAGCGGGTCATGCTCGGCACCGACTTCCCCTTCCCGCTGGGCGAGCAGGAGCCGGGCGCGACCGTCCGCGACTGCCCGGACCTCGGGGAGGCCGGCCGGGCCGCCGTCCTCGGCGGCAACGCCGCACGTTTCCTGGGACTGGGCGCGTGACCCTCGCGCACACGGCCCTGGGGACGCTGCGCGGCGTCCGCTCCGCCGGGGTCCGCGCGTTCAAGGGGGTGCGCTACGCCGCCCCCGCCCGCCGGTTCACCGCCCCCTCCCCCGCCCTCCCCTGGCAGGGGGTCGAGGACGCCGTCGCGCCGGGCGCGCCGGCCCCGCAACGGCCAGGGCGGATGGGGTGGGTGCCCGGCCTCGAGATCGACCCCGCGGCGGGCCGCGAGGACTGCCTGTTCCTCAACATCTGGACGCCCTCGTGCGAGGGACGGCGCCCGGTGCTCGTGTTCCTGCACGGCGGCGCGTTCGTGTTCGGCTCCGGTACGCAGCGGATGTACGACGGAGCCGCGCTCGCCCGCGACCACGGGCTCGTCGTCGTGACCGTGAACTACCGCCTCGGCCTGTCCGGGTTCTGGTACGGCGACGCCGTACCGGCCAATCTCGCCCTGCGCGATCAGATCGCCGCGCTGGAGTGGGTGCGCGACCACATCGCGGCGTTCGGCGGGGACCCCGCCGAAGTGACTCTCGGCGGCCATTCGGCCGGCGGCACCAGCGTCCTGGCCCTGCTGGCCAGCGCGCCCGGCCTGTTCGCCCGGGCCGTGGCGATGAGCCCGGTGCCCTACGGCTTCGCCACCCGCGACGAGGCGGGCGCCTGGACCGCGGCGGCCCGGCGCGCGCTCGGCGCCGAGCCGTCCGAGGTTCCGCTCGCGGACCTGCTGGCCGCCGAGGAAACGGCCGTCCGGTCCGCACCGCCCGTGGGCGGGCTGCTGCCGGTCGCCCCCGTGGTCGACGGCGATCTGCTGGCCGCCCATCCCCTGGACGCGATCCGCTCGGGTGCCGCCGCGCCGGTGCCGCTCCTGGTGACGACGGTGACCGAGGAGGCGCGGCTGTTCGCCGCGATCGGCTCGGGAGACCTCGACACGCGGGAGATCTTCCACCGTCCGGCGGAGGAGGTCGTCCGGGCCCACCGCGGTCGCGCACGGCACCTGGTCTGCGACCATCGCTCGCCCATGAGCCGGGGCGGGATCGAGCTCGGCGCGTGCCACCTCGTGGACGTGCCCCTCTACTTCGGCAACCACGGGAGCCCGCTGACCGGTTCGGGACCCGGGGTGGCGGCTCGGGCAGGCGCGATGACCAAGGCGTTCGCCCGGTTCTGCCGCGGCGAGGAGACCTCGGACCGATCGGGGCCGTGATCGCGGCCGCCGGTCCGGGGGAGATCGGCACCGGCCTGACGCTCACGGCGATCAGGCCGTCGCCGGCGCCGCAGGTCGCGGCGGCGCCGTCGCCGTCCCGGCTCCCGGGCGATCCGCCAGGTCCGTTCGGGCACAATGGGGGCATGTCCCGTCGTGTCCCCGCCGCCGGCTGCCACTGCGGCCTGCCGGCCTCCTACCAGGACTGCTGCGCCCGCTTCCACCGGGGCGAAAGCTCGGCCGCCACCGCCGAACTGCTCATGCGGTCCCGTTTCAGCGCCTTCGCCGTCGGCGACGAGGCATACCTGCTGCGCACCTGGCACCCCGCCGGCCGCCCGCCCCGCGTCGACCTCGACAAGAAGCTGCGCTGGGTCCGCCTGGAGGTCCTGGAGACCGCCGACGGCAACGTCTTCCACACCGAGGGGACGGTCCGGTTCCGCGCCCACTACCTCGATCGCGGGCGTCCCGGGCAGCTTGACGAGCACAGCCGTTTCGTCCGCCTCGACGGCCGCTGGGTCTACGCGGGCGCCGTGTAGCACGTGTGCCGGACGTAGGCGTCGTGGCCGGGGCGGACGCACAGGCCGTCCCCGTGCTGACCGGCCACGGCGGGCCGCCGTGACCGGCTCAGAACCGTCCGGCGCGTCTCCCGAGGCGGTGTCCGGTCACGACTGGTCATCCGAGAGCCAGCGCTCCGGACGCATCCGGATACTGATCATCCGCGCGGTAGCGCCGGCGCTCGAACCGACATAGCGATCGCCCTCCTCGTCGCCGAGATACCGCCGGGCGAGGGCCCTGCGCTCGTCGGCGGTCACCGACTCGGCGATCGCGGTGACCGGACCCTCCACCGACACATACCGATAGGGCGGCTCCGCCGCCTGCACGCACAGGCTGTAGCGCCCGGCCAGGCGGATCAGCCGGGCCTTGCGGCTGTCGCGCGGCGTGATCAGCATCACCTCACCACCGGGCGCGTAGCCGTACCACATCGGCACCGCCAGCGGCCCATGGCCGTCGTCGGTGACGACGCTCACCACCCCGACCCTCACCTCGGCCAGGAACGCCTCCCGCTCCGGCCTGGTCATCGCCCGTCCCATCGCCTGCTCCCTCCGCCGTGGAATCCTCAGCCGGACACGCGGACCGGTCAGTGCAAAGTAGGCCGGGGGCGAGTCGATCACAACCCCTGTCCTGCCCGGCGCGCCGGGCGGAGGGATACGGGCACCGCGCCGCGGGTCAGTCCGGCGCCCAGTACTTGTCCAGGAGCTTCTCCAGATGCCGCACCACCGGGCTCCAACTGCCGGGCAGCGTGTAGCGGCTGACCCGGTGCCCCCGGTAGGCGATCGTGTATTTGAGGAAGTCGGCCCCCTGCGGCCGCGCCTCGGAGCGCCCCAGGCGCAGGCGCTTCAGATAGCCGCGCAGCGTGCCCATCTCTCCCCTGGTCAGGCACTTGTCCACGGCCGGGCCCGTCCGCCGGCTCAGCCGGGCGCACCCGTCGGTGTATACGATCACCCGATCGTCGAACCCCGCGAAACCGCCCTGCCGGCGGAGCTCCACCAGCACCTTCCTCTGTACGGCCGGCTGCTGCGCGGCCACCGCCCGCGCCGGCTCCGTCGCGGTCACGCCCGGGAGCGACAGCAGCGCCGACACCAGGAGGATCCGCCAGATCTTTGTCATGCCCTCTTGAACGTAACGGAGCGGCGGTCGGCTCACCTTCCCGCCGGATCCGGGGGTGAGAATCCGGATATCCGTCCGGGCACCCCACGGGCGGGGTGCGCGCCCGTTCAAGGTTTGCAGGACACGGAGAGCGGCACCGACGGCCCTTTCCGGCTCCGTCCTGGCCGCACCCCTACAGTCGAAGGTAGCGGAACTCACATCCGCCCACGTCCGAAGCGTCGGCTGCCTCGCATGTCACCGGCCGCAGGTCAGCTCCACCGGCCCACGGCCCGACGGAAAGGACCCGCCCATCATGAACCACGGACCGGCTACATCCAGCGGCCTCCCCGGAGACGACAGCGGCGCGCGGCACGCGTCCATGTCCCCGTTCCTCAGGGACCGGCTCGACGCCGCCACCGCCGCGGCCCGCGCCGAGCTGATCAGCGCCAGCGAGAAGAGGGCCGGCCTTCTCCTGTCGTGGGCGGGCGTCGCCTACGGCGTGATGGTCACCCTCATCCTCACCGGTCCGGCCCGCTTCCCGGGAATCGGGCGCTTCGGCGTCATCCTGGCGCTGATCCTGCTGTCGGCGGCGGTCCTGCTGATCCTGATCACCATCCGCCCGCCGTCCCCCGGCCAGGGCGGACAGCGGATCCTCGCCTACGCCGAGGAGCCCACGCCCCAGGCCCTGATCGAACGGATGAACGCCGAGACAGCGGACTACGAGCTGTTCCTGGCCACCGACGCCCTGCGGATCGCCCGGATCGCGCGCACCAAGCACCGCAATCTACGCTGGTCCGTCAACCTGATCGTCACCGGCATCACCGTCATGACGGTCACGGTCTTCCTGGAGCGCCTGATCTGACGCCGTCCGGACCCACCGCGGGCCCCTCCTCCCTCGGACCGCTCGTCTCACGCTCAGGCGGCCGGCACCTCGGCGGCACCGCGCGTCTCAGGCGGTGCCGCCGTCCCGATCGCGGCCGAGCACCGCGGCGATCGGCAGGGCCACCACCAGACCGCTGATCAGCACCGCGGCGAGCGCCCCCAGCACGGCCTGCTCATTGCCGAAGGCGATCCCGACGGCGGCCAGCGGAGGTCCCACGTTGCGCACCGCCGTGATGCCTCCCATGGTGGTACGGCGCGCCGGCGCGCCGGTGGCCAGCAGCGTGCCGACGCCGAACGCGACGACGGACAGGACGGCCCCGGTGAGCAGGGTGCGTGAGCCGAGCAGCGCGACGACGTCGTGCCAGCTGCCCAGGAGCATGCCCGCCAGCACCATAATGAACGTCACGTTCGACACCATGGCGGTGGCCGGGTGCCACGAAAGGGCCGCGGACCGCGCGTAGCGGCGCACTATCAGCCCGACGGCGAACGGCACGAGCTGCAGGATGGCCACGGTCCGCACCAGCGCCGCGACGTCGAGGGAGACTCCCCCGCCGACCTCGGCCAGGGCGAGGATGCCGCTGCTCATCGGGCCGAAGGAGAGGCTGCCCACGGCGGCCAGCAGCACCTGCATCGCCGTGCCCGCGACCACGTCCCCCTTCTGCACCATGCTCAGCTTCGCCCCGAACGGCCCACCCGGCGACGAGGCGACCAGGACCACGGCGACGAAACCCGCGGCGGGCAGGCCGAACAGCGCGGCGATGCCCCAGCCGAGCAGCGGGACGGCCACCAGATTGGCCAGCAGCGCCAGCAGGAGCAGCGGGAGGTCGGTGAGGACGGCGCGCAGCGCCGACAGCGTGGTCGCGAGACCGGCGGCGAACATGGTGGCCACGATGAAGATCACGGTGACCGCGTTGAACAGCGGCTGCAACGCGGTCATGAAGCCTCCAGCCCGGCGACGGCCGCGTCCGGGCGGCGCCTGGCGCCGCGCGTCATTCTCTGAGGTCGCCGAGCCAGCGCAGGGCGCTCAGCGAGGGCATGAAGCAGTATTCTCCACCGCGCGTGACCACGAACCGCGGCAGCGCCCGCAGGCACCGCCGCAGTGGCCTGCGGGGAATCGTGAAGTCACCGGGACCGTCGCCGGATCCGACGACGGGATCCCTGGCGTCGCCCGCGCCGAAGAAGACGCCGTCGTTCATCCATTCGGACTGGACGAACTCGAACTGCCGCCCCAGGTGCGCCCCGATGAAGGCGAACATCAGCCCGCGGTCGGCTCCGTCGTCCTCCAGGACGCCGTCGGGCAGCGGCGGGCCGTAGACGGTGCCGCGTCTGATCATCCGGTGCAGCCGCGGCACGCCCGCCACCGCCGCGTCGCGGGGGTTGCCCCGGCGGATGTGGCAGCCGCCGGGGGTGATGAACCCCGCCGGGTCGTCCTGCCGGTAGAGGAAGCTGTTGCGGTACGGGTCGGCGTCGAGGGTGGGATCGTCGTGCTCCGGGCTGAGTGCCAGAGGCGCTCCGCTGCGCCAGCGGCCCATGATCTTCGCCGCCAGCAGTTCCTCGTCGGCCGGATCGGTGGCGTTGTCCCGCAGATAGCGGCGGAAGGCGCCGACGCGCTGGTGGAGTTTGCGGAAGGCCGCGTAGCTGCCGTTCCGTCCCAGTACCTCGGGCTGGAGGCTCTGGACGCCGCCGAGCTCATCAGGGTAGCCGAGCACGAACTCCCCGGCCCTGAGCGGCTCCTCCAGCTTGTTGGATCCGGAGATGCCGCTGCCTTCGACGGCCGGATGGCTGATGCCGTCGCGGTAGCCGAAGGGCTCGGTCTCGGTGGGCAGCGCGTGGCAGTCCTGCCGCCAGATCGCCGTCACGCCGGACAGGGCGTGACAGGCCGGGCGGACACGGTCGATGGCCGCCTCCAGGCGCGCGCTGTCGGGCGCGAGGGCCACCAGCACCACGTGGACGTCGGACGTGCCCAGTGGCGCCTCCCAGTTCGCGGGGGCGCTCTCGCCGACGTCGCCCAATGCCGTGGCGCGCGCGGCCATCCCCTGCCGGAACTCCCAGGCGAACGTCTCCAGCGACTCCTGCGGCACCCCCAGTGCCCTGAGGCCGTGACAGGTGAGCGCGACGCTGACCCAGGTCTCGCCCAGGGGGCTCACCGTGTCGGCTGCCGAGGTCACCACCGCGGCGACGCGCCGCATCAGCTCCCGCCCGTGCGCGCGGTCGTCGATGCGGAACAGGATGTAGGTCGCCGCGTACGGGCTCGGCCGGGGGCTGAGCACCCCGCGCTGGATGTCGTCGAGTTCGAGTACGGCTTGCGTCTGTCCGGTCATGAGCACTCACCTCCGCCTGAAGCGTCACTTGGACGAGACGATGTTCTTCCAGAAGGCGCGCAGGCTCTCATCGCCGCCGAACAGCGAGCTGAAGATCGTTGAGTCGGCCAGGAGCACGTCGCCGGCCCGCTCCCCACCCGGAGGCATCCACAGGAACATGTTGAACTCGGTGTTGCCGGCCTCGGTGAAGGGGTGCGGCGGCCGCGACAGGTCGATCGGCTGCCTGCCCAGCACGTGAACGGCGTCCGGGTCGTCGGTGGTCACGGCGTAGTGCGGCAGGTGCATGTGGAAGTTGAAGCTGCTGACCCCCTCCAGCCATCCCTTGGCGTCCAGATCCCTGGCGACGGACAGCGGAGCGATCTCTCTGGGCGCCCGCACCGCGGGACGCAGCCCGTAGCGATTCTCGACCGGCACGCCGAGCTCCCGCATCACGGACCGGAGGTATCGGGCGAAGCGTTGCTGCCGGGGGACCAGGGCGTCGCCGTGGTGGTGGTGTTCCATATCGCGCACGGCCAGGTCGTCCGAGGCCCCGACGTCGTGGTGCGGTCCCAGGACCAGGCAGGTCCCCTCCCGGGTGAGGAACTGCCGCAGCGCCTCGATCTCCCCGGGCTCGGGCTCCTGGCCGGTGATCATGTGATCCAGCCCGAACACAAGCAGGGTGTCGGTGTCGGCCAGCACCCGCTCGTCCAGCGGAGTGTAGAACCCGGCCTGGTCGATGCGCTGGTAGACGGGCACGGGGTACCCGGTGATCTCCTGGGTGAACCGCTGGAACGGCAGCCAGCCCCAGAAGAACAGCTCCAGTGATCCCGCGATGCCCTGCTGGAACCGGAGCGGGTCGGACCACTTGGGGTCCTCGTAGGCGGGCCAGGTCGTCCGCCGCACCTCGGTCATCGTGGAGAAGCGGTTGTCGAGCTCGGCCGGGTCCCGGCCGGCCTCGGCCGGATAGCTCCACGAGACGTAGATGCTCACCCGCCGCCGGCCGGGGGTGTATTCGCGCGGCACATGGTCCTGGTTGTAGGTGCGTGCGGTCCTCAACTCGTTCATCTCGTCTCCCGGTCGACAGCGGAGCACGCGGGCCGCGGCCCGATCTCACTGCAGTTGGTCGAGCATCTCCGACAGGGCGCTCTTGATCCGCAGCGCCTTCTTGATCTCGTCGGCGGCGACGTACGGATACTCGCCGTACTCGATGAAGCTCGGGCACTGGTGCTCGCGCACGTACCTGACGAACGCCTCAGGGTTGGTCTTCCAGTCCTCGGGGAAGCCCACGAGGTTCTCGAAGACCGTGTTCACCCCTGTCTGGCTGAACAGCGCGACGGCGTCCTCGGTGTATTTGTCGAAGTCGGTGTCGAAGATCCCCTGATACATGAAACGCGTGTCGCCGTCGAAGAGCACCCAGCGCAGGTAGTGCAGCTTGAGCGGCGCCAGGAGGTGTGGGTCGGCCTCCAGCGCCTTGACCAGCGTGTGGCCGTGGTTGCGGATCGCCTCGGCCCGCCCCGGCTTGACCTCCGCGATGATGGTGAACCCGTAGCACGCCGGAGTCCTGGGGAAGATGGGGCCGTATTTGCCCTGTTCGAGATGGTCGGTCTCCTTGGGAATGACGACCGCCTGGGGCGTTATGTCCATGCTTGCTCCCCTTTCACTCTTAACCCGGCAGAGTCAGAGGGGGAACAGGCCGGAGCCGCCTGACCACAGAATTATCCCATGCCCCGATTGCGATCCGGCGCGCCCCGCCGTACGGCCCGCGCCCACCGCTCACGGCGCGGACCGGACGTCGGCAGGGCGCGGACCGGACGTCGGCAGGGCGCGGACCGGACGTCGGCAGGGCCCGGCCGACCTGTCAGCTCCTGACGGCCCGCAGGATGACGAACTTCGGGTTGCTCGCGACGACCTCGCAGTTGCCGAAGAGCCGCCGGAGCTTCACGTGGTATCCGAGGTGCCGGTTGCCGATCACCCACAGCTCGCCGCCACGGCGCAGCGCGGTGCGCGACCCGGTGAACATGCGCCAGGCCGTCGCGTCGGTCGTCGCCTGATGGGCGTGGAAGGGCGGATTGTTCAGCACCAGGTCCACCGACCCCGCCGGCACCCCCGACAGGCCGTCCCCCACCACGAACCACGCCGTGACGTCCGCGGCGACGTTCGCCCGGAACGTGGCCTCCGCCGAGGCCACCGCCTGGTAGGACTCATCGATGAACATCACCTCGGCTCCGGGATCGGCCAGCGCCGCGGCCGTCCCGACCACCCCGTTGCCGCAGCCCAGGTCCACCACACGGGCACGGCCACGGCGCCGGGGCAGGTTCTGCAGGAAGAACCTGGTGCCGATGTCGAGGCGGTCGGCGCAGAAGACACCCGCGTGGTTGGTGACGGTCAGGCCCGAGACCACTCCCACGTCGTCGGGCAGCGCGTAGTCTCGCGGCCACGGGCTGGCGGACCGGGCGAGCCCGGGATCCGGCGAGCAGAAGATCAGCCGCGCCTTCCTGGCCGCCAGCGACGTCCGGGTCGGCCCGAGGATCTGCTCGAACAGCTTCAGCGTCGAGGTGTGGATCTCGGTGACCATCCCGGCGCCGACGACGACGGTGCCCTCGTGCACACCGGGCGCGAGGCGGTGCAGCTGATCCTCCAGGAGCGCGAGGCTCTTGGGCACCCGGATCAGCAGCACGTCGATCCGCTCCGGCGGCGTGTCCCTGGTCGACAGCAGCCGCACCATCCCCGCCTCGACCCCGTTACGCCCCAGATTGGCCCGGGTCGCCTCCTGGGTGAGGAAGGAATCGGTGATCTGCACGGGGCGGTGATCGGCCAGGGCGGTGACCAGGGCGCCCCACCGGTCGCCCACCACGACCACGGTGCCCGACAGGTCCGTCGGCCCGCCGTCGATCCCGGCCAGATGCCGTAGCAGGTATTCGTCGGCGGCGTCCCAGGCGCGGAGCGCGTCACGCGGGCCGTCGGGGAAGCGGGCGAGGTCGAACTCACCTCTTGACGTCGTGAAACGGTTCATCGTTCCCACAGGCTAACGGAGTCCCCCGGCGCACCGGCCAATCCGAGGGACGGCGCCCGGCCCGGCGACCGCCCCGGGCCGCCCGCCGGGAGAAGCCCGCCGCGGCGAAAACCGGTGGCACGGCGGCCGGAGACGATGACAATCTCCGGGGATGACCGCAACCCGCGTCGATCTTCTGATCCGGCAACTCGACATCGCCTGGTCCCTGTTCGAGTATCACCTGAAGGACCTCGACGATCCGCGCTGCCTCTGGGAACCGGCACCAGGCTGCTGGACCGTCCGGCCGGACGGCCAGGACCGCTGGGTGGCCGACTGGGAGACGTCCGAACCGGATCCCGCGCCGGCCGTCTCGATCGGCTGGCTGACCTGGCACATCGGCTTCTGGTGGACGACCACCCTGGGCCACTGCTTCGGCTCCAAAGCGCCCGCGCGCGAGGAGATCACCTGGCCGGGCACCGCCGCGGCCACCGCCGACTGGCTGCGCGGGCTGAAGGACGGCTGGCGGGCGAGCCTGCTGCGGCTCACCGACGCCGACCTCGACTCCACCGACAGGACCGCCGGACTGCCCTGGGGACAGCACGAAACGCTGGTGAACATCGCGGGCTGGGTCAACGTCGAGCTGACCAAGAACGTCGCCGAGATCGGCCTGCTGTGCAACCTTCACGGAGCGCGGAGGCATGGCTCCGGCGACGCTTCTGTGTGAGCGCCCGAGGCGGCCGGGGCCGCCGTCCCCGACGGCCCCTCCGAGATCTGACCTGTGGTGATTGTGTTCTGCGTCAGGGTCTCGGTGAGGACCTTCGAGCACGGCTTGGAAGGGGTTCGCTGACCTGCCTTGACCTTGTTTCCCGCGCCGTCGCCACCGGGATCCCGTGTTCACCGTCGCCGAGATTGAGCGGCCGGAGGAGAGCTGCTCCCGGAGCGGGAAGGTCTTCCCCGCAGGTCAGGAGAGGTCGGGCGGCTCATGCCGGGGCCGGGCCGTCACGGCTTCAGTTTGTCGGCCTCCCGGACGTCGTGGAGGTGGATGAGGACGTCGAAGGAGCGGGCGGCCGCGAGGTCGACGGGCGGGTAGGGGTACTGCGTGCCGATGTTGCGCGTGGGGCGGGCGACGTCCAGCCAGGCGCGCGCCGCGGCCGGGGCGTTGCGGATGTCCAGGTAGTAGTCCTGGTGACGGACCTTGTCGAGGGTGTACTCGTTCATGCCGGGCTTGGCCGCGCCCACGGTGAACTTCTTCCAGTCGCCGCCGAGAGCGGTGTCCTTCGACAGGAAGGAGCCCTGGTTGAAGGTGAAGCCGATGGGGAGGTACTTCTTGCCCAGTGTGTCGCGCAGGAACGATCCCTGGGTCTTGGGATACATCTTGGACGCGCCGGCCACGTATCCGACGTGGTCGTTCTGCGCTGACAGAAGGATCTTGTCGCCGGTGCGCCGCTGCCACCAGGTGATGTTCTGGGCCATCACCTTGTCACGGAAGCGTTGGAAGGTGGGCATCGAGTCCGGGTCTTTGACGTCTATGGTGAGGAACTTGGCGGTCTGGGCGATGGATCGGGCGTTCTGCTCGGCCCATTCGAAGTCGTCTCCGCCGGAGCCCTTCTGGCTGCTGATCAGTTCCAGGGCCTGCTGCGCCTTGGCGGCGAGCTGCTGTCGTTCCGCGAGGGGCTTGCCCAGGTAGGCGAAGACGTCGTCGATCGGGCGCAGGCCGGTGTAGAGCTCGTTGAGCCGCGGCAGCGACTCCGGGTGATGCTTTTGCACGTAGCCGGTCACCCGGCCGAAGAACTCGTCGCTCAGTGTGGGGGCGCCGAGGTCGTCGCCCATGAAGTGGACGGTGCGGCCGGGGTGGCGGCGGTTGTAGTCCCGCATCCACTCGATGAGGCTTACGAACTCCTCGCGGTCCCACGGCGAGTTGGCCAGTGCCTCCTTCGCGATCTTGCGTGCGTCCCCCTTGCCGGTCTGAAGGTAGTCGTCGATCTGGAGTCCCGCGGACCAGCTCAGCTCCAGGGCAAAGGTGGTGAAGCCCTTCTCCTCGACGAGGTAGCGGAAGACCCGCTCCTTCATGGTGAAAAACTCGTGCGAGCCGTGGGTGGCCTCACCCAGGCCGACCACCTTGGCGTCGCCGATCATCGAGCCCAGGGCTCGCAGGTCGGCCGTGTTCCTCCCGGGCTCGGTCGAGCGCAGCGGGTGCGCCGCCTGCTCCAGTGCGTGGACCGGGTTCTGCTTCCCGCCGGCCGTGTCGGCCAGGGCCGCCTGGGCCGTCACGGGGACGAGGACCGCTCCCATCGCGATCACCGCCGTTGCCGACAGCCGCCGTCGGCTTACGCGCTTCCGGTCCCTAGCCATGCTGTTTACCCCTTTAACTTGCGTATTGCCACGTGAGAAGGATCAGACCTCGCGGTGAGATCCATACGTCGACGAGATTATGGCTACGCGAGCGCGCCCCCCATGACGCTGACCAGCGTCTTTCGGATGAGGCGGGCTGGTGTGCCCGGGGTAGGGCGGGCCCTACCCCGGGCCGCTACGAGCCGGCGCGCCGCTTCAGGTCGGCGGCGAACTCCTCGGCCCGGCTCAGCCGGCCGCGCAGTGCTTCGCAACGTTCTTGGGCGGCCTGTTCGAACCGGCCGAGCCGTGCCGGCAGTTGCCCACGCTCGGCCGCGTTCAAGGCCGCCGTGCCGGTGGCCGATTCTCGTCTTCATGGCGCAGGTGCCCGAGCTCGTCGACGTCCTGTGGATCGTCTATCCGCTGGTCGGCGGCGCGTTCGCGCTGATGGTGTTCCTGCCCCGCCTGACCACGACGGTCCCGGCCCCGCTGATCTCCATCGCGGCGCTCACCGCGCTCACCGTCGGCGCCCACCTGGCCGTGCCCACGGTCGGCGACCGCGGTGCCCTGCCGTCCTCGCCGCCGGTGCCGGTCTTGCGCGGCCGTCGGGTGCCGGTCATGGCTGCGGTCATCCCCACCGGCCTAGGCGCGCTCGCATTGCCGATCTTTCCGTACGCGATGACCATGATCAGCCTCGGACTGAAGATCAACGGCGATCCCGTCGAGCGGATCCACATGATGGCTCCGCGGAGATGAAGGCCGGCGAGGTAGCTGTCGGGAATCTTGTCGAAGCGGAAGGCCGGGCCACGCCATTCCTTGATCCGATCAATGCGGCGTTCGGCTGTGTTGCGCTCCTTGTAGATGTCTTGATCGTTACTGACCGGGCGGCCACCGCGCGAGCCGCGGTTCTGAGCAGAGCCGGACTCGCGCGACCGAGAGCTGTCGCGATACGCGGTCTAGCTGGAGCTGATGGTGAGCTCGTGGGCCCACCCCAGCACCTGTGCTGCCAGCCCGGCATGATCTGCGCCGACGGCGTGGAACACGGGCATGATCAGCTCCCGGCCCTGCGCCGCGTCCGCCAGAGCGTCGTCGATCCACTCCCGCGGCGCGCCGCGCTCCCGCAGCCGGCGTTCCCGCTCGGCGTTCGGACAGTCCAGTAGGGCCCAGTGGACCGGCCCGTCCCATCGACCGAACGCCGACATCTCGTCGGCGTCGGGGATCGGACACATCAGCAGCACGGGATGACCGGCCCGGCGCACCATGGTCACGATACGTCGCCACATCCGGTCGTAGGCAGGCCAGATCGGCGCCGCCTCCGGCTCCGCGATCGGCACGCCGATCAGCTTGCCGTCCTCGAGCAACTCGTCCATGTCCATCACGACCAGCCCGTCCGCCGCGCGGAGGAGGTGCGGCAGCAGCGTTGTTTTGCCCGCGCCGGGCGCGCCTGCGAGCAGGCACAGGGGCGCGTCAACGCCCTTGAAACGATCTCCCATCCAGCCGATGCTAGCCAGTCGGATGCTGGCTGCCACCTGGTTAAAAGGGCGACGGAGTTCCTATACGCGAGTGGGGTGACCCACACGGCCAGAAGACGATGCTTCCAGACTCATGCGCATGACTGATAGCCGGGTCGTTCCCCCACCGACAACGTATGACGCGTAACACCAGGCGAGACTCACCCTGGGTAACTGATCATCGAGAGTGAGCCAGAGCCTGATGCCGGGGTTCAGCGCGGGAACGCATCGCCCGCCATCGTGGCGTCGGCCGGCGCCTGCTGGACGGGGTGCCTGACGTAGTGGACCGCCTCGACCTGCTCGAGGGTCACCAGGCCCTCGGACATGAGCTCGTCCAGCTGTGGCAGGAAGGCGCGGATCCGGTCTTCGGAGTCGATGATGGTGATCGCGACCGGTAGTTCGTCCGACAGAGACAGGATGCGGGCCGTGTGGATGCGGGAGGATGCGCCGTAGCCCTCGATTCCGCGGATCACGCTGGCGCCGGCGAGCCCGCTGCGGTGCGCGCGGTGCACGATCTCGAAGTAGAGGGGCTTGTGATGCCAGAGGTCGTTCTCGCACACCAAGATCGTCAATCGCATGGCGGGGCCGTGGAGTTTCATGGCCGCCTCCTACCAGTACCTAGGCGGAACACCACTGGTAGGGACCGTTGA
Organism: Streptosporangium brasiliense; assembly: GCF_030811595.1. NCBI lineage: Bacteria > Bacillati > Actinomycetota > Actinomycetes > Streptosporangiales > Streptosporangiaceae > Streptosporangium > Streptosporangium brasiliense. The sequence goes on along the minus strand of NZ_JAUSRB010000002.1, from coordinate 6,093,330 downwards.
CGAAGACGCACTCCGTGGTTGTCCCCGCGCGTGGGCGGAGGCGGCGGGCCCCACCGCCGCAGCCCCGGAAAACCGGGTTTCACCTGGCATTATATCGCTGGAGAGACCGAGCCCGTCGACCCCGATGTCGATCTCGCCGAGGCGCGCCGGCGTCGCGGGTTGCGCCGGGCCCGCTACGACGTGGTGGCGATGGTCGCCGCAGGCGGCGCGATCGGAGCAGGCGCCCGCTACGGCGCGGCCCTGCTGTGGCCGACCGCGGCCGGTGGCGCGCTCCGCCGGCCCGTACGGCGAGCGGCCCGGCCTTCCTCGGCGCCGGGGCCGGTCCGAACCAGTGCCCGGCCGCAGGCCGCCGGATCTTCCTCAAGTCGGTCCGCGTCGATCCCGGCAGGCGGGTGGTCGCGGCCGGGCTGCCGGACGCCGCGGCGGTCCGCGTCTCCGCCATGGCGCCGGGCGACAGGCCGCCGCCGGAGTGGGCGTCGAGATCGCGGACCGCGGCCCGGTGACGTCGGGGATCATCGCCGACCGGGCCGCCGGGAGGTCCGGCCGCGCCCCGTGAACCCGTCGGCTCCGGGCGGGCGCGCCGCCCGGAGCCGACGGCCCTTCCGGTGTGGAGCCACCCGGACCCGGCGGACCTCCCGGTATAGACCAGCACCCCTATCTGTCGCCGGGTCGTTGCGAATCCGATATCTGCTGGTATAGACCGACCATTTGCTGTCCACTTACGCTGGCGGAGCCGTACGCCGGGGGCTCCCTTCCCGCCCCTCCCCAACCGGTACGGACCAGCACTCCCCCAGTTCAAGGTGGTAATCCCGTGATGAACAAGAAGATCGCCGGCGCGACCACCCTCGGCGTGGCCGCCTTGCTGGCCCTGTCCGCCTGTGGCTCAGGCGGTGACGCCGGCGGCGGTGGCGGCGAGAAGGCGGCCGACGGCTCGGTGACGTTGAAGCTGGTCGCGGCGGACTACGGCGCCGGCCCCACCGCGCCCGACAGCGGCGAGAAGTTCTGGAAGGGCGTCACCGACGAGTTCACCGCCGCCAACCCGAAGATCAAGGTCGAGGTCCAGGTCATCAACTGGAACGACATCGACAAGCAGGTCGCCACCATGGTGCAGAACGGGCAGATGCCCGACATCCTGCAGACCGGCGACTACTCGGGCTTCGTCAAGGACGGCCTGCTCTACAAGACCGACGAGGTGCTCTCCTCCGGCACCCAGTCGGACCTGCTGGCGAAGTTCGCGGAGTTCGGCAAGGTGGACGGCGCGGCGTACGGCATCCCGTTCGTCTCCTCGGCCCGGGCGCTGTTCTACAACAAGGACCTGTTCGGCAAGGCCGGGATCACCGAGGCGCCCAAGACCTGGGACGAGGTCAAGGCCGCGGCGGAGAAGCTGAAGAAGGCCGGGGTCTCCCAGCCCTTCGGCCTGCCGCTCGGCCAGGAGGAGGCGCAGGCCGAGTCGTTCCTGTGGTTCCTGGGCAACGGCGGCGGCTACAAGGACGCCGCGGGCAAGTGGACGGTCGACTCGCCGCAGAACGTCGAGGCGTTCACCTTCCTCAAGGGCATGGTCGACGCCGGCCTGACCACCCCGAACCCGGGCACCAAGGACCGCAAGAAGGTCTGGGAGGACTTCGCGGCGGGCAAGGTCGGCATGGTCAACGGCGGCCCCATGTCCATCCCGATCTTCGAGAAGGGCGGCCTGACCAACTTCGGCGTCGCCCCGATCGCCGGCAAGACCGGTCCGCTCGACACCACCCTCGGTGTCATGGACTGGATCATGGCCTTCAACAAGAACGGCCACAAGGAGGAGATCAAGAAGTTCTTCGACTTCTTCTACTCCTCCTCCGCCGTGCAGAAGATCAGCGACACCTACAAGCTGCTGCCGGTGACCACCTCGGGCATCGAGAAGCTCTCCTCCGACGAGAAGCTCAAGCCGTTCCTGGACGCGCTGCCCAACGCCACCTTCTACCCGTTCACCGACCCCAAGTGGTCCGAGGTGAACACCCAGATCAAGCAGACCGTCGGCAACGCCGTCACCTCCGACCCCGCGGCGGTGCTCGGTTCGATCCAGAAGGTCGCCGAGGCCGGCTGATCCAGCGGTACGGCCTGCGCCCACATCCCGCGGCGCAGGCCGTACCTCCTTGTAGGAAGCAGGAGTTATGCAGCAGATCTCCACCCTGAAGAGGGTGGCCCGAGCGCTGGGACCTCTCGCCTGGATCGGCCCGGCGGTGGCGCTCATCGGCGTGGTGGTCGTGTGGCCGGTCGTCACGATGATCCAGTCGTCGTTCCTGAAGATCAGCCGGTTCGGTGTGGTCCAGGGGACGAACGGGCTGGACAACTACGGCAAGCTGTTCGACGAGCCCGACTTCGGCGGAGTGATGTTCCGCAGCCTGATCTGGGTGGTGGCCGTGGTCGCCCTCACGGTCCTGCTCTCGCTCGGCCTGGCCCAGCTGTTCAACCAGAAGTTCCCCGGCCGCCGGGTCGCGCGCTGGGCGATGATCGCGCCGTGGGCGGCCTCGGTGCTGATGACCGCGATCATCTTCAAATGGATGCTCGACCCCGAGGTCGGCCTGATCAACATGATCCTGCGCGACCTGGGGCTGCTCGACGCCCTGGGCGGCGCGGACGCCGATCCGCTCGGCGACGCCTCGACCGCGATGCCGTGGCTGATCGCCGTGGCGGTGTTCGTCTCGCTGCCGTTCACCACCTACGCCCTCCTGGCCGGCCTGGCGACGATCCCGGCGGACGTCTACGAGGCGGCCAGGATGGACGGCGCGGGCAGGCTGCGGATCTACTGGTCGATCACGCTGCCGCTGCTCCGTCCGGCGCTGACCGTGGCGACGCTGATCAACGTGATGAACGTCTTCAACAGCTTCCCCATCATCTGGGCGATGACGCACGGCCAGCCGGGCTACTCCACGGCCACCTCCACGATCTTCATGTACATCCTCAAGGGCTCCGACATCGGGGAGTCGGCCGCCATGTCCGTCGTGAACTTCGGCATGGTGATCGTCCTGGTGGCGATCTTCCTGAAGGTCAGCAACTGGAAGACCGAGGTGTCCTGATGACCGTCACCCAGACCGCGCCCGTGAGCCGGGCCACCGGCCGCACCGCGTCTCCGGCGCCGGTGCGGAGGCTGCCGTCGATCAAGACGGTGATCGTCGCGGCGAGCGCCTACCTGATCGCGTTCGTCTTCCTCTTCCCGTACCTGGTGATGGTCCTCACCGCGCTGCGCCCGCAGGAGGACCTGCGCACGGCGACCTACCTGCCGGACTCCTTCGCCTGGGAGAACTTCACCGGCTTCTGGTCCGGGGGGCTGGCCGACAACCTGCTGGTCACCCTGGAGGTGGCCGCCGGGTCGACGGTCCTGGTCCTGCTGGTGGCGCTGCCGGCGGCCTACTACACCGCCCGGCACGAGTTCCGGGGCCGCACGGCCTTCCTGGTGCTGGTGCTGATCACCCAGATGTTCCAGCCGACCGCGATGCTGGTCGGCATCTACCGCGAGTTCTTCCAGTTCGGCATGGTCGACTCGATCTGGTCGCTGATCCTGGTCAACGGAGGCTTCAACCTGGCCTTCGCGGTCTGGATCCTCAACGCCTACTTCTCCTCCATCCCCCGCGAACTGGAGGAGGCGGCGTTCATCGACGGCAACGGCCGTTTCGGCGCGCTGTTCCGGATCACGCTGCCGCTGGCGGCGCCCGGCGTGGTCACCGCGCTGATCTTCACGTTCATCGCCGCCTGGAACGAGTTCGTCGTCGCCCTGACGCTGATCACCTCGCCGGCCAAGCAGCCGCTGCCCGTGGCGCTCAACTCCTTCATCGGCCAGTACGAGGTCGACTGGCAGAACCTGTTCGCCGGCTCGGTGATCGCCACGGTCCCGGTCATCATCCTGTTCGCCTTGATCGAGAGGAAGGTCGTGGGCGGCCTGACCGCCGGGTCCATCAAGTGAGGCCCGTGCGGCTCACCCCTCGGAGGGCGTGGGCCGCACGGCACCCGGGCCGGAGAGGGAGAAGCGGCGCACCCAGGCCACGGCCCCGGGAATCACCTCTTCCAGGGGCGCGACGTGCGGATACCACGTCCGTTCCCACTCCAGCGACACCCAGCCGTCGTATCCCCGCCCGCGCAGCAGCGCCCCCGCCTCTTCCAGCGGGACCACGCCCTGTCCCATCGGGACCGGGGTCAGGTCGGGTCCGGCGTCCTTTACCTGGACGTAGGCGAGGTGGCCGCCGAGGGCCGCGAGCGTGTCCGCCGGGCTCTCACCGTGCCGCCAGGGGTGGAGCAGGTCCCAGATCGCCCCGGTGACCTCCGGCTCGCCCGCCCCGTCGAGCAGCCGCGCCACGGCCGCGCCGGTGGGCATCGCGTCGTGGGTCTCCACCAGCATCCGCACCCCCAGCCGCCTGGCCTCCGGCGCGACCGCCCGCAGCCGCCGCGCCCCGACCGCCGGGTCCTCCCCCCTGGGGAACACCCGCACCCCGGGCGCCCCGAGGTCGGCGGCGAGGACCAGCTCGGCGGTCAGCGCCTCGATCACCGGCCCGTCGTCCCCCGGCTCGCAGATCCCGGTGTATCCGGCCAGGGCCGAGATCTCCAGCCCGGCGGCGGCCACCGCCGCCCGGACCCGGGACCGGTCGCCGGGCGGCTCCGCCCGGCCCTGGTCTCCGGAGCCGCCGGAGTCCCGCGGTGCGGTACGGCCGCCGCCCGCCGCCGGCAGGCCGACGTGGACACCGGTGTCGGGGTGGAGGCGCAGCTCCAGCCCGTCGCACCCGTGCGCCGTCGCGATCTCGATCGCCTCGGGCAGCCCCTCGCCGGGCAGGCCCAGCGTGCTGAAGGACAGTTTCAATCCGGCTCCATCTGCTCTCGGGCGGGCATCGTATCGGGTCGGCGGATCATCCGTACCGGGGGACCGTCGGGAACGGCGCCGCCTCGAAGGCCCCGAGCCCGGAGCCCGGCCGTAGCGGCGCGCTCTGGCCGGACCCGCTGACGGGCAGTCCTCTGCCGTCGGCCACCGGGTCGGCGTACCGGGCGAACCAGGCGTCCAGTTCCGCGGCCAGGCCGGCGCGGACGGACGCCGTCCTGGGGGCGCCGGCCAGGTTCCGCCGCTCGCCCGGGTCGGCCACCAGGTCGTAGAGCTCGTGCGGGCCGTGGGGGTGCCGGTGCACGTATTTCCACTCCCCGGTCCGGATCATCCGCACCGGACCGTACTCGTCGAAGACCACCACCCGCTGCCGGTCCTCCTCCGGCGAGCCGGCGAGGAGGCCGGCGAACGACCGTCCGGGCCGGGATCCGGCGGGGAGGGGCAGTCCGAGATGCTCCAGCAGCGTGGGCCGCAGGTCGTAGGCCGACAGCAGCGCCTCGCAGACCCGGCCCCCGGGGACGCGCCCCGGCTGGCTCACGATCGCCGGGACCATGACCGAGCTGTCGTAGACGTTCTGCGGAAAGGTGCCGTTGCCCTTGCCCCAGATCCCGTGGTGGCCGCAGTTGAAGCCGTTGTCGCTGGTGAAGACCACCAGCGTCGACTCCGTGAGCCCCAGCTCCGCCAGCCGGGACAGCACCCGGCCGATCCCGGCGTCCATCGCCGACACCGCGGCGAAGTAGCCGGTCAGCGCGGCGCGCACGTCGGGCTCGCCGCCGACCGGGGCCCCGTCCGGGCCCACCGGCTGCCAGGGGTGCGGCGGCTCCTGCGGGCAGGAGTCGAACGCGCAGCCGTCGTAGAGCGCCTCGAACGCCCGTGGGTGCTGCCCCTTCCACGGCGTGTGCGGCGCGGTGTAGTGCAGTGACAGGTAGAACGGCTCCGCGCGCCCGGCCTCTCCCGACAGGAACGCGCACGCCTCGTCGGTCAGCACGTCGGTGAGGTATCCGGTGGCCGTGACCCGCTCGCCCTCGTCGTAGAGGACCGCGTCCCGGTACGGACCACCGCCGCTCTCGTGCGCCAGCCAGCGCACGAATCCCGGCCGGGGCCGGTCGTTGGCGCCCAGGTGCCACTTGCCGACGAGGCCGAGCCGGTACCCCGCGTCGTGCAGGTCGTCGGTGAGGAGCCTGCGCCCGGCCAGGAAGTCCGTCCCGTCCTGGCCCACATGCCCCCGGCTGATCCAGTCGTGCACGCCGTGCTGGGAGGGGATCTCCCCGGTGAACAGCGAGGCGCGGGCCGGCGAGCACACCGGGGAGGCGCAGAAGAACCGGGACAGCCGCACCCCCGAAGCCGCCAGGGCGTCGAGCGCGGGGGTGTGGATGTCGTCGTTGCCCGCGCAGCCCAGCGCCCACGGGCCCTGGTCGTCGCTCAGGATGAGCAGGACGTTGGGGCGTCCGGGGTCACGGCTGGCCAACGGGGCACCCCGTCCGCACCGGGGCCCCGGCGGCCGCCGAGGAGTAGGCGGCCAGCACGACCTCCAGCACGTGCCGGGCGTGCGCGCCGCCCACCGCGGGGTCCCGGCCCTCCCGTACGGCATCGGCGAAGTCGGCGAGCTGGGCGGCGAAGGCCGCGGGGATGTCGTCGGGGTCCGGCCGGTGCAGCCACCTCACCTCGCCGTCCCTGTGCAGCGCCGTGCCGAGGTGGGGGGAGATCGACAGCGTGCCGCTCTCCCCGACGACGGTGATCTCGTCGTGCGGGGCGGGCGGGCCGGTACCGGTCACCGCGATCTGCGCGGTCAGGCCGCCGGACAGGGCCAGCCTGACCAGCGCGTCGGTCTCGATCGGCGAGCCGTTCACCGAGGCCTCCACCTGTTCGACCCGGCGGCCGGACAGCCACAGCAGCCGGTCCACGCAGTGCGCGCCGATGTTGATGAACACACCGCCGCCGGACAGCTCCGGGTCGAGGAACCAGCCGGGCCGCGAGCCCGGCCGGTAGTCGGAGCCGCGCCGGTCCGACATCAGCAGCGGCTCGCCGATCTCCCCGGCCGCCAGCGCGGCCATCGCCGCGACCTTGTCGGGCAGGAAGCGCTGGATGTGCCCGACCGCCAGCCGCACCCCGGCGGCGGCGCAGGCGTCGATCATCAGGTCGCAGTCGGCCAGCGAGGTGGCCATGGGCTTCTCGACCAGGACGTGCAGCCCGGCCGCCGCCGCGTCGCACACGATCGCGGTGTGCAGCGCGTGCGGGGTGTTGACCACCACCGCGTCCACCTCGCCCGAGGCGATCAGGTCGCGGTGGTCGGTGTGGACCGGCGCGCCGTGGGGCGCGGCGACCCGGCGCGCGGCCTCCGGGTTCAGGTCGCAGACCGCGCCCACCCGGAGGCCGGCCACCCGCAGCGACGCCTCGGCGTGCAGCACACCGACGGCGCCCGCGCCGACCAGGCCCAGACGGAGTTCAGTCACTTGTCATCTCTCCCGAGGAGGCGCCGCATGATCGGCGCACGACGATGCGGGGGCGGAGCCGTACCTGGTGCAGGGGCAGGTCCGGCTCGCGCAGGCGGCGGAGCAGGAGCTCGGCCGCGTGGCGGCCGAGATGGCGTTTGGGCGGGGAGACCGCGGTGAGCGGCACCTCCGCCAGGTCGGCGATCTCGTCGTCGTAGGCGACGATCGCCAGATCGCCCGGTACGGACAGGCCGACCCGCCGGGCGGCGGAGACCATCAGGGTGGCCTCGCGGTCGCCGAAGCAGACGACGGCCGTGCAGCCGGCGGCCACGACGCGGCGCACCTGCCCGTCGGCGACCCCGGGGTCCCAGTCGCGCTGCGGCGCGGAGAACGGCTCCGCGGCCCGCAGGCCCAGGTCGGCCACGGCCGCCGCGAAGCCCTGGCCGACCGGCGCGCTGGTGGGGTTGCCCGAGCGGGTGAGCAGGGCCAGCCGGGTGTGGCCGAGCGCGACCAGGTGGCGCACGGCCGCGTAGCCTCCGGCCGCGTGGTCGGTGCGGACGTGCTCGCTGGGGTCGTCGCCGCCGTCCAGGCCGCGCTCGATCAGCACGACGGGCACCGGCAGGCCGGTGAGGCGGCCGACGACGGCCACGGGGTCCGCGTGGCCGATGAGCGTGGGGACGACGAGCAGGCCGTCCACCCCGGAGTCGAGCATGCGCCGCAGCGCGGCCTCCTCCTCCGCCGGCTGGTAGCGGGAGCAGGCCAGCATCAGCCGCGCTCCGGCGGCGGCCAGCGCCTCCTCGATGCCCTCCAGGACCTTCGGGTAGTAGAGCGTGGTGTCCGGCACGACCACGCCGACCAGCGCGGCCTGGCCCCGGACGGCCGGGGCGTGCTCGGCCACGAAGGTGCCCGCCCCCTGCCGCCGGATCACGAGCCCCTCCTCGACGAGCTCGTCCACCGCGCGGCGGACCGTGGTGAGGCTGACCTCGCGGGTGTGGGAGAGCTCCTGCTCGGTGGGGAGCTTCGCGCCGGGCGCCCAGCGGCCCGAGCGGATCTCCGCGCGGAGCCCGGCGGCGAGCCTGCGGAACTTCAGCTCCCGCGAATCCGACATGACGTCCGCCCTCATTTCACTGAACCGAGGGTCATGCCCTCGATGATCCGTCGGCCGAGCCAGATATAGCAGGCGAGGACGGGCAGCACGACCGTGCAGACCCCGGCGAACAGGCCGCCCCAGTCGGCGCCGTTGTACTGCATCCGCTGCAGGAAGCCCAGCAGGGCCAGGGAGAGCGTGGCCTTCTCCTCGCTCTGCAGGAAGATCAGGCCGAACAGCGTCTCGCCCCAGTGCTGGATGATGTTGAGGATCATCGCGGTGATGATGCCGCTGCGCGCGAGCGGCAGCATGATCTGCCAGAAGGTCCGGTTGGCGGAGGCCCCGTCGAGTGCCGCGGCCTCCTCCAGCTCCCTGGGCAGCGAGCCGAAGAAGCCGGTCAGGAAGAAGACCGTGAACGGCATCGAGGTCGCGACGTAGAGGATCCACAGACCGGTCAGGCTGTCGACGAGGTAGAGCTCGTTCATCATCACATACAGCGGCAGGATGATGACCTGCGCGGGGATGCCCAGGCCGAGCGCGAAGAACGCGGTGATGCCGCTGTTCCAGCGGGTCAGGATCCGGCTGAGCGCGTAGGCCGCGGGGGCCGACAGCGCGATCGTGGCGACCGCCGTGCCGACCACCAGGACCACCGTGTTGAGGGTGGCCCCGGCGAAGTCGCTGGCGGTCCACGCGCGGGCGTAGTTGTCCCACTGCGGGCTGGTCGGCAGCGACCAGGGCTCGGCGAAGATCGCGCGGGTGGATTTGAGCGAGGTCAGCAGCATCCATCCCGCGACGGCCACGCTGAACAGGGCGAACAGCCACGCCAGCGGCGCGCCGAGCAGCTTGGACGGGCCGGGGAACCTACGGGTCGTGGCCATGGGAGTCCCCTTTCAGAACTGGACCGGGTCACGGCGGAAGAGCCGGCGCAGCAGCACGACCAGCACGCCGACCAGGGCGAGCATGACCATGCCGGTCGCGGCGGCGGAGCCGTACTTGGGCACGCCGCTGGCGAACGCCTCGGCGTAGGCGTACAGGGCGGTGTTCCACACCTTGGTCGGCGGGAGCTGGCCCGCCGCGCCCGCGAAGGCGTAGATGAACTCGAAGATCTTGATCGCGCTGATGCTCCAGAGCACCGCGCAGACCCCGACGACGTCCCACATCAGCGGGAGCGTCACGTTCCGGAACCGCTGCCAGGCGTTGGCGCCCTCCAGGTCGCACACCTCGTAGAGGTCCTTCGGGATGCGGTCCACGGCGGCCATCAGGATCGTGGTGAAGAACCCGGTCTGCACCCAGACCAGGCCGATCATGATGACGGAGAAGAGGTTGTCGGTGCCCAGCCAGTTCGGCGGGCTGTCCACGCCGAAGGCCCGCAGCGCCTGGTTGACGACCCCCTCGGCCTGGAAGAGGAAGCCCCACAGGATCGACAGCACGATGCCGGAGACGATGTTGGGGAAGAAGATGATCGCCCGGACCGCCTTACGCCCCGCCATGTCGCGCAGGATCATCGTCAGCAGGAAGCTGAGCGCGAAGGTCGCGCCGCCGACGACGAAGAGGATCGTCAGCGTGTTGGCGAAGGAGTCCTGGAAGACCGGGTCGAGCAGCAGCCGCCGGTAGTTGTCGAGCCCGGCGAACTCCATCGGCCCGGCCCCGGCCCACTTGTTGAGGCTGATCCAGCCGGTGGCGAGCGCCGGCAGGACGTAGAAGACGACGTAGAGGACGAGCGCGGGGACGACGAACGGCCAGAACAGCCGCCGCCTCCCCCGGGTGAGCGGGCTGCCGCGCTCCGCGGGGGCGGCCGGCTGCCTCCGGGTGGGCTCCGTCGCGCGGACGGCGGTCGCGGCCATCAGCCGTTGAGCTTCCAGAAGTCGACCGAGGTGCTCTTGAGCTTGGCCACGAACTCGGCCGCGGAGACCTTGCCGGTGATCAGCTCGGTGTTGGCCGGCTGGAAGACCTTGGTGTACCAGTCGGTGTGGTCCATCTTCACCCCGTCGAGCGCCGGGTGGGTCCGCGCGGTGTCCAGCGTCTTCTTCACGTCGGCCAGCATGGCGGGCGCCTCGACGTCGGTCCGCGGCGTGATGTTGTCCGCCTCGGTGGCGATCTTCGACAGCCGTTCCCTGTTCATGAAGTAGGCGATGAACTTCTTGGCCGCCTCGGCGTTCCTGGCCCTGGCCGGGATCGCGAACCCGATCAGTGAGATCTCCTGGGTCTGCTCGCCCCTGGCACCGGCGGGGAAGGGGAAGGAACGGTACTGGAAGCCCTCCTTGGCCGACGGCTTGGTCTCGCTCGGCGCGAAGGTGCCCAGCAGCAGGAAGTCGGCGCCGCCGGCGGCCCACTTCTGCTGGACGGCCGGGTATTTGCTGCCGTCGTAGCCCTTGACGAAGTAGCCGTCCTTGACGAGCTTCTCGATCTTCTGGACCGCGGCCACGAACGCCGGGTCGTCGAACTTGGCGCCGGTCGTGTCGGTCGCGGCGGCGCCGAACGCGCCGGGCCCGAGGTCGCGCAGGACCGCGTGGTAGGTCCAGAAGGCCGAGTAGTCGGCGATGTCGGCGTCCAGCGCCAGCGGCCCGTCGCCCCGCGCGGCCTTCCGCGCGGCCAGCAGCGAGACGAAGTCGTCCCAGGTCTTCGGGGGCGCGGCGGCCACGTCCTGGAGCGTGCCGCCGTCGTACCAGATCTGCTCGGCCAGCACCTCGTAGGGCACCAGCCAGGCCCTGCCCTCCGTGGTGGCGTACTCGCGGTATTTGGCAGCGATCACGTCGCCGACCTTCTTGCCGCTCTCGCCCGGGATCTCCAGGTCGTACACCGGGGAGAGGTCCAGTCCCTGCCCGGTGGCGAAGAAGGTCGACTTCACGAAGCGGTCGGCGGAGTCGACCAGGTCGGCGGGGACGTTCCTGGTGTTGAGCGTGGGGGCGAGCTGCTTGGCGACGTCGCGCCCCTTCCACTCGACCTTGACTTTGACGCCGGTCTCCTCGGTGAAGGAGCCGATGGCCGATTCCAGCACCTTGGCCTGGGGCTCACCCGCCTTCCACATCGACCAGTAGACGAGCTCGTCGGAGGCTTCGCCGGTGGAGCCGGCGCCGCAGGCGGCGGCGAGGCCGAGCAGGCCGGCCGCGGTCACGGCGGCCACGGCCCTGAGCACCCGGCGGCGAGGGAGGGATCCGTTCATCGAACACTCCTGGGGAGGGGGTGGATGTCGGAATCCTGGAGGGAGAGTCATCCCTAAGTCAACGCAATGAATTAGGGATGAATCCTGTGGAACAGGCGGTTTTTCCCGGCCGGCCAGGGGAACCGGTCATAAAAAATCTTGAATTACTTCTTTATTCATCACTTTTGCCTCGCATTGGATACGGCTGATCCGATCCGAAGGAGGGGCTGTGCTGGAGATCACGCGTAGGGCCGCGCTCAGGACCGGGGCGGCGGGTGTGGCGGGAGCGGTGTTCCTGCGGCCCGGTACGGCGTCCGCCGCCGTGGCCGGGGACCTGGAACAGCGGGCCCTGGCCATGAGCCCGCCGGTCTTCCTGCTGGAGACCGCCGTCCCCCCGCAGCTGACCGCCGGGCCGGGCTCGACGCTGAGCATCACCGACCGGGCCGCGATCTGCGGGAGCCACTCGCTCCGCTGGGAGCACGGCCGCAGCTCCACGATCACCGTCACCGCCCCCATCGGCTTCGCCCCCGACCCCTACCGGCCGATGGACGACCAGGCCTGGCAGGGGACCGTGGACACCTTCTCGGTCTGGATCTTCAACGAGACCCCGGTGGACGACGTGGTCCGCTTCGAGTTCGGCCGGGGGGAGCGGACCGACGCCTGGTTCGAGTTCCGGCTCGGCTTCACCGGCTGGCGGACGGCCTGGGTCCGCTACGACTACGACATGCACGGCCGGCCGCATCCCGGCATGGACACGCTGCGGATCATCGCGCCCGGCCGCGCCGGGACGCTCCATCTCGACCAGCTCATGCTCAACGTGGCGCTGCGGCCGGACGCCCCCACCCGTGACGCCCAGGTGCCGGACATCGCCAAGGAGGGCGAGTACTACGACAACCAGCACTGGCAGGCGCTGCACCGCTACGACGACCTGCTGACCAGGGTCCGGCCGGACACGGCCGCGCCGTCGGCGGAGGAGACGGCCTCGCTGCGCGCGCTGGTCGCCCGCTACCGGGACGAGTACCTCTTCTCGCCGGTGAAGGTGGACGACGCCTCGGTGGCCGCGCTCACCGGTCAGGTCGCCGCGCTCGGCGTCCCCGAGGCGTCCGCGAGCGGGGTGGGCCGCCCGGTCTTCTCCTACCAGTCGCAGATCTACCCGCCGGAGATCGCCGCCGAGCTCAAGACGTTCGTCAACGCGGTGACGCTGCGCGCCTACACCGACCTGATGAGGACCGTGGCGCTGGCCTTCGCCTCGGCCGGCCCGGCGCACAAGCCGGCGCTCGCCGCCCTCTACACCCGGATGATCGTCCACCTGCGCGACCAGGGCTGGACCCGGGGCAGCTGCCAGGGCACCATCCACCACCTGGGCTACGACGCGCGCGGCTACTACGACTCGGTCTACCTCATGAAGGACGCGCTGCGCGAGGCCGGGCTGTTCGAGCAGGTCCGCGCCGATCTGGCCTGGCTGAGCGGGCTCGGCCGGATCTTCCTGAGCTGGGAGCACCGCAGGGCCTACGGCAGCGTCGCCGACATCCTCAACACCACCTTGCGGGGGATGCTCGCGGCCGTGCTGCTGGGCGACACCGAGGCCGGGCAGATCGCCTACCTGCGGGCGCTGCGCGGCTGGCTGAACCGGGCGCTGCTGCCCAGCGCGGGCATCCAGGACGGGCTCAAGACGGACGGGGCCACCTTCCACCACGTCGGGTTCTTCCCCGACTACGCCCGCGACGGCTTCACCGGGCTGGCCCCGCTGGTCTACGTGCTCAGCGGCGGGGTGTTCCGGCTGGCCCCCGACTCGCACGCCTCGCTCAAGCGGGCGGTGCTCACCATGCGCCTGTACGCCAACAAGAACCACTGGCCCATCTCGATCAGCGGGCGCAACCCCAGCGGGCTGACCGCCCTGTCGCCCGTGCCCTACCAGTGGCTGGCGATCTCCGGCACCCCCGACGGTTCGAGCGAGGTGGACCCCGAGATCGCCGCCGCGTTCCTGCGCCTGCTGCCCGCCGCGCCGAGCGCCCAGCAGAAGCGGGTCGCCGCCCAGCTGGCCGCGCGCGGCATCGTCGCCGAGGCCGACCCCACCGGCAACTGGACAATCAACTACGCCGCCCTGGCCGTGCACCGGCGGGAGAACTGGCAGGTCACGGTACGCGGGCACAACCGCTACCTGTGGAGCACCGAGATCTACCACGGCGCGAACTGGTACGGCCGCTACAACACCTACGGCCAGATCCAGGTGCTGCACCGGGGCGACCCGGTCAACAACGCCGACAGCGGCTATGCCCAGGCGGGCTGGGACTGGAACCGCAGGCCGGGCACGACCGTCGTCCACCGGCCGCTGGAGGAGCTGCGGGGAGACCTGACCGGCGCCATCGAGGAGATGCTGCTCACCGACTCGCGCTTCGGCGGGGCGCACACCATCGACGGCCGCAACGGCATGTTCGCGATGGAACTGCGCGAGCACCCGAAGTACGAGGGCTCGCACCGCGCGCTGAAATCGGTCTTCCTGTTCGACGACCGGATCGTGGCCGTCGGCACCGGGATCGAGAACGGCTCCCGGCGGGAGACCGAGACCACGCTCTTCCAGACCCGCCTGCCCAGCCAGGCGGCCCCCACCTACGTCGACGGGACCGAGCCGATCACGGCCTTCCCGCACGACGCGCCGGATCTCACGCCGCGCTGGCTGCTGGACGACAAGGGCATCGGCTACCACCTGGCGGCCGGGCAGCGGGTCGGCCTGACGCGCTCCACCCAGAGCTCGCGCGACAACGCCACCGAGGCCCCGACCAGCGGCGACTTCGCGACCGCCTGGATCAAGCACGGCGCCGCGCCCCGGGGCGGGAGCTACTGCTACGCCATGGTCGTCAACACCACCCCCGAGCGGATGGCCGCGTTCGCCGAGGCGATGGCCGACCCGGCGCGCGCGCCGTACGCCGTGCTGCGCGCCGACACCTCCGCGCACGTGGTGCGCGACCGGGCGACCGGGATCACCGGTTACGCGGTCTTCGCGCCCGTGGAGCTGGCCGAGGGGCCGGTCCGCAAGGTCGACACGGCGTCCATGGTGCTGACCAGGGACGACGGGGACGACGGCCTGGTGCTGGCGGTGTGCGATCCCGATCTGCGGCTCTACAGCGGGATCGACCACGACCAGTACGAGCGCGGCCGGTACGTCGGCCACTACAGTCCCTGGTCGCGGCCGTGGCTGACCAGCCCGAGCCATCCCCACCGGATGCGGGTGACCCTGGAGGGACGCTGGCGCGCGGACGGCGACCAGCCGTGCGAGGTGCGGGCGCAGGGCGGGCGGACCGTGGTCGAGTTCGAGACCGTGGACGGGCGGCCGGTCCAGGTGCGCCTGCTCCGGGGATGACGCGCGACCTCTCCGGTGCGGCGGAGCCGTCACCCGGGAGGTCCGCGCCCTGCCGGTCCGGCGGCCTGACCGCCGGACCGGCGCGGCCGGTCACGGGCTCGGCGCGTAGGCCTCGATCTCGTAGAGCGAGACGCCCCACCCGGTCGCCCGGGCCGTGGTGTTGACGCGCAGGTAGCGGCCGGTGCCGTTGAGCCCGGTGAGCTCGTCGACCCCGCCGTCGCCGGCGGTGGTGGCGTAGAGGTCACGCCAGCCGGCGCCGTCGTCGGAGACCTGCAGCTGGTACGCCCTGGCGTAGGCGGTCTCCCACCTCAGGACGGCGCGGTCGATCCGCTGGACCGAGCCGAGGTCGATCCGGATCCACTGCGGGTCGCTGTAGGCGGAGGACCACCGGGTGGAGGCGTCGCCGTCGTTGGCGTTGGCTCCGCCGAGCCGGTCGACCTCGGTGCTGGAGACGGTGACCGGCCGGAAGGCGGCGAGGTTGCCCCGGCCCGGCCAGGGGATCTGCTGCGAGGCGTAGTAGTTCACGCCCAGGATGTCCCAGCGCGGCCCCTGGGCGGCGAGCCGGCCGCGGAACCCGGTCCAGTCACGGGCGGCCTGCGGGGACCAGCCGACCTCCGCGACCGCGGCCACACGGGGGAACGCCATGAACTCGATGTCCTTCAGCGTCCTGACCGTCTCGCTCCACAGCGGAGCCTCGACGCCCAGGACCGCCGCCTCCGGGACGCCGGTCACGTATGCGGCGGGGTCCCAGTCATAGGCGGTGCGGACCTCGATGTATCCGGCCCAGGTGAGCCCGATGGGGGTGGAGGCGTTGTACTTCATGTCCATGTAGGTCTTGTTCGCCGGCGACATCACGACCTTGTTCCCCCGCTGGACCGCCTGGGCGAGCGAGGTGTTGGCCGTGCCGGTGCCCCAGTACTGCGGCACCGTGGAGACCGGCGGGCCGACCTTCGTCACCTCGTTCCAGCCGACGGCGCGCTTGCCGTACTTGGCGACGATCGGCAGCACCCGGTTCATGAAGGTGGCGTAGTCGGCGTCGGTGGTGGCGTGCGCCTCGTCGCCGCCGATGTGCAGGTAGGGGCCGGGGGTGAGCTCGGCCAGCTCGCGGACGACGTCCTCGACGAACCGGTAGGTGATCTCCTTCGAGATGCACAGCGAGCTGAATCCGACCCCCGTGCCGGTGTAGAGCGGCGGGGCCGTGCCGTCGCAGTTCAGCTCGGCGTAGGAGGCCAGGGCCGCGTTGGTGTGGCCGGGCAGGTCGATCTCCGGCACGATCGTGATGTGGCGGCTCTGGGCGTGGGCGACGATCTCACGGTACTGGGCCTTGGTGTAGTGGCCGCCGGGGCCGCCGCCCACCTGGGTCGAGCCCCCGTACTCGGCCAGCCGGGGCCAGGAGTCGATCTGGACACGCCAGCCCTGGTCGTCGCTGAGGTGCAGGTGCAGTGTGTTGATCTTGTAGAGGGCGAGCTCGTCGATGTACCGCTTGACGGCGTCGACGCCGAAGAAGTGCCTGGCGACGTCGAGCATCGCGCCGCGATACCGGAAGCGCGGCCGGTCGGTGATGATGCCGCCCGGCACCGTCCACGGTCCGGGCCGGACGGTCGGGTGCTCGATCGCGGCGGGCAGCAGCTGCCGCAGCGTCTGCACTCCGGCGAAGAGGCCGGCGGGCGCGTTCGCCCGCAGCGTCACGCCCGTGCCGGTCACCTCCAGCCGGTAGCCCTGGTCCCCGAGACCGGCGTCGGCGCCGGACAGCAGGAGCGAGACGCCGCCCGAGACGCCGGCCGAGTACGTGGCGAGGGGCAGCGCGTAGCCGGTGGCCGGGCGGAGCAGGCCGCGGAGATACTCACCGATCTTCGTGGCCTCCGGCGAGCCGTCCTGCACGTAGATCCTGGCCTGACCGCCGAGGGTGAAGGTGGCGGTGGAGGATTCGACGTGAGCCGGCGCCGGCACCACGGTGGCGGCCATGCCGGGCGGATCGGCGGCCAGCGCGCCCGCCGGGGTCCAGGCTGTCCCCGACAGGCCGCAGGTGCCGGCGGTCAGGATGAGCGCGAGCCGGCCGGCGAGCCGGCGCCAGGGGCGCGGCCGTGGACGGGGGTTCTGGGTGGTGGTCCGCACAGGTGTCCTCCAGGGGAGTGGGCTGCGACGCGCATGCACAGTGGAGACGGTGCGAATATCGAATAAGACATGCTCTAAGGCGGATTATGGAGATATATGCCGAGAGATGTCTGATATTGAGCAGTGTTGCGCAGGAAACGCGGCTTGTGAAGCCCAACCGACCTCGGCGTCTCCCCCGGACCGGAGGCTGGCGCGGGTCCGGGCCGGACACCGGGTGCCGTCAGAGGCCGAGATCGCTCAGTCCCGGATGGCCGTCCGGGCGGCGCCCCAGGGGCCAATGGTATTTGCGGTCCGAATCCCTGATCAGAAGATCGTTGATGGAGGCGTGTCTCACGCGCATCAGGCCCTGCCCGTCGAACTCCCAGTTCTCGTTGCCGTAGGAGCGGAACCAGTTTCCGGAGTCGTCATGGCATTCGTAGGCGAAGCGCACGGCGATGCGGTTCCCCGCGAAAGCCCACAGCTCTTTGATGAGCCGGTATTCCAGCTCTCTCGACCATTTCCGGCGGAGAAACTCGATGATCTCGTCGCGGCCGTCGACGAACTCGGCGCGGTTGCGCCAACGGGAGTCAGGCGTGTAGCCCTGCGCCACCTTCTCGGGGTCTCGGGTGTTCCACGCGTCTTCCGCCAGCCGGGTTTTCTGGATGGCGGTTTCGAGGGTGAACGGAGGGAGCGGAGGACGTGTCATCTCGTCATCTCCCTGGTCGTGTCGCACGTGGTGAGAGGAGGTCCGCGATGGGAGGAGACCCGCGTTTCCCGTCCGGCGGGACCGTGGCGCACCGGCCGTCACCGGATGCCGGCGCCGCCACGCGTGATCGGCGCACGCCGTCTGTGCCATTTTACGGAACCAGCCGGTCGCGCACATGTCACCGGAGTATGCATTCGATTGATCCTTGGCATCCCGGCGGCCGTCGCGTCGGACGGTGAATGACGGCTCCCGTCCGCCGTACGGCCGGATCCTCACCTGGTCGGCGCCGCCGCCGGGCGGGGTGTGGCGCGCGCCCGGCGGCCGACCGCGGCGGATCCGGCGGCAGCGCTCTGACGCCCTCGTGTCACGCGGACCAGTGGGGGTCGCGGCCGAGGAGCCCGAGGACGCGATGCTGGAGCGGGGCGTCGTCGGGAACCTCGACCTTGGGGCCGAAGACGACGACGCCGGGACGGACGGCCCCGGGGATGCGCAGCTCGTCGGGGATCTGCTGGACGCCGGGCCACATCGCCGCCAGCTCGGCCGGGTCGATCGTGTCGTCCTGCCCGGTGGCACGGGCGAGGTCCCAGCCGTGGAGGACCATGTCGGCGCTGACGACCTGGTCGATGTGCTGCTCGGTGGTGACGTGCCCGGCCGGGCTGTCGACCCCGCTCGCGGCGGCGGCGGGGTCGGCGAGCAGGGCCTCGACGTCGGCGCGCGCCGAGGCGAACGCGGCGAGCGGGTCCTCCTCGACGGTGCGGGCGGGACTGAGCGACCTGCCGAGGGGATAGAGCATCGCGCCGTGCATCTCGACGATGTGGCCGACGACGTCTCTGGCGGTCCACTCGGTGCAGGGGGAGGGGTTGGACCACTGGTCGGGCCTGACGGCGGCCACCTTGGCCGCGAAGATGTCGGCACGGGTCCGGTAGCGGGCGGCGATCTCGCTCATGGGCGCTCCTGTTCTCGTCGGTCTCGCTTGGACGGTACAGCGGATCCATGACAAGATCCGGCCGGTCCGTCAACCCGTGACAGGCGGGTCCGGCGCCGGCGGGGCCTTGAGGGACGGCGATGAACCTCCACCCGCGGCCTCAGTCCTGGCGGCGGGCCTTCATGGTCGCCGACGAAGGCCGGTCATTTGATCGAGGACGTCGAGACATCCGACATCAATCGGCTCTGCTCGGCGAGGTGCAGGGCGGCCAGCCGTACGGCCCGGCAGATGGCCGTCGGAGCGTACAGCTCCTTCGCCTGCCACAGGGGAGGGTGCCTGTCGGGGTCTTCGCCCCGCAGGAAGGCGTGGCCACGGGCGGCGGCCCGCCGCGTCCGCGGGTCGGCCCGCCCGGACCGGGTGCGCAGCAGGATGTGAACGGCGTAGGCGGTCTCTTCGCCGGTGGCTCCCCACCTCCCCCATGAGCCGTCGGCGTTCTGGGTGGCGAGGGTCCACCCGACCGCCCGGCGCACCGCGTCCCCGGCGCCGCCGTCCGTCACCGGGTCCAGGGCGAGCGCGCAGTGGGCGGTCGCGTAGTAGGGAGAGGCGTGCCATTTGTCCGACCAGGAGCCGTCCTGGTGCTGGACACCCACCAGCCATCCGACGATCCTGGCCATCGCGGCGCGGTGGCGTCCGGTGCCGTCGGAGGTCCGCGCGACATGCTCGGCGAACGCCTCCAGGACATGGGCGTTGGCCGTGGGCGACGGCGTGCGCTCCCCCTGCCAGCAGCAGAAATGGTCCTCCAGCTCGAACTCCCACAGGCAGGCCGGGTCCCGCGGACGGCCGAGCCGGGCCAGAGTCGCCAGCCCCGCGCCGGTGGTGTCGGCGTCGGAGGGAAGGCCCGGCGCCCCGCCCATCGCACCCGCCTCCAGGGCGTGCTCCAGGTCCGCGACGAGGGAGGCCGGCACGCTTATGTCGACACCCGCTCCGAGCAGGGCCCCGAGGGTCCAGATCCGCTCGAACCCCTGGAGCGGGAACGTTCCCGGCACCGCTCCGTCATGATCGGCGCCCGCCGATTCCAGGTAGGCGATCGAGGCCGGCTCGTCGGCCGGCGGGTCGCCCAGCCACGCCGCGGTGGCGGCCGGAGAGCAGGAGACCGCGCCGCCGACCGGCCGGACCGACCGCGCGGCGCGGGCCAGGCTGCCCATGATCTCCAGGGAGTGCCACAGCTTCGCGGGTGCGTCCCCGCTCACGCGCAGGTGCTCCCGGGCCTTGGCCAGGGTCTCCGGGGCCGAGCCCGGCGGCGGGGCGAACCGGGCGGCGCGGGTCCAGCCGTCAAGGCCGGTGACCGGGTCGTCGGCGAGTCGGTCGAGGTGGGCGTTCACCTCAGCCGTCAGCGCGGGGGCGATGAGTTCGGCGGCCACCGTGTCCGGCAGCCGCGCGGGATCGCTCCGACGGAGCAGCGTCCGCAGCGCGGACAGGCCGCGGCCGGCGGCCGCGGCGAGCCGCCCGCGCTCGACGGCGGAGGCGTCCCGGCGCCGCAGGACGGTCAGCAGCGCTTCGGTCGCGCTCAGCGTCGGGATCAGGGCGTAATCGTCCGGGCCGCCCCAGGTGCCGTCCGGCTGCTGGCTGGAGAGCAGGAAGCGCACCCTCCCTTCGGCGTTGGGCAGCCAGGGGGCCAGCGTGTTCACGCGCCCGGTGTCGTAGATCGACGGAGAGTTCTCCCCCAGGGGATGGGCTGTCAGTCCGGCCAGCACGGCGTCGGCGGCCGACGGTGCGGGCCGGATCCCGGCAGTCGGGGATGTTCTGTCTGGCATCTGTCCTCCAAGCGTGTTGCGGACAAGCGTGTTGCGGAGGTCGCGGACCGGTGCCCGGTGCTCAGCCGGTGTGACCAGCGTCGAACCGCTGGTACATGCGGACGCTCCAGACCAGGTGGCGCTCCAGGGCCGCGGCGGCGCCCGGGGAGACCTCCGCCAGTGGCCGGAGCCGCCGGCGGCAGCGGTCCACGTGCCGCACCAGCAGCTCGACGAGGTCTTGTGGGGCGCAGCCCAGGGCGAGCGCGTCTAGGGTCCCCTCGGCCTGCTCCCGGTCGTGTCCGCGCAGGTCGTTGGCGAGCCGGACGGCGACCGAGGCGTCGCGCAGCGGACGCCACAGGTCCGGGAGACGGGCGGGCAGGTCCGGCTCCTCCATGGCCGACCACGCCGCCGTGACCGTCATGGCCAGGCCGATGCTGCCGGTGGCGTGGTGCAGGTACTCCGCGAGGAGAGGGGGCCGGCCGCCGCGTGCGACGGCGTCGGCCGCGTGACGTTCGAAACGTGTGCCCACCAGGCATGCGGTGGCGGCCCGGCGCCACCAGCCGTACACCGCCTCGCCCGACGGCCCGCCGCGGACGCCGTCGCGGATCTCGGCCAGCGCGACCGCCAGCGGATCGTCGGCGCCGGGCGCCCTGCCGTCGACGACCGCCAGGCAGCGCGTCACCCCGGCGTCCACGGCCGCGGCGTCACCGCCGGGACCGTCTGACCAGGCGTCGAGGGCGAGCAGCCAGAACGCTGTCCGGGCCGTCGGGGAGCAGGCGGGCGCCGACAGCCACGGAGTGCAGTTGGCCGCGGTCAGCGAGCACAGCGCCGCCGCCCCAGGGTCGAGCGGGAGGCCGATCCGGCCGGCCCACGCCCGCAGGTGGCCGACCAGCTGGACGGCGGTCACCGAGGCGTCCGCCGCGGCCCGCACCTCCATGGAGCCGTGCGCGTCCACCGCTCCGGCGAGCACACCGTCCACGGCGGACCACCGCGGGTCCGGCGGGCCCTCGCCCACGGCGGGCGGGACTGTCTCAGCGGTCACGGCGCACCGCCCAGGACGCGATCATGGCCAGTTCCGCGCGGGCCGCCGGGCCGGGCTCGGCGCGGTCCAGACAGGCCAGCGCGGCGCCGATCTGGGTCTCCGCCTCCGCCTCGGCCTCGATCCGGCCGCCGGCCCGTTCGACCAGATCGGTCATCAGCACGCACTCCTGCGGACTCGGGGGCTGCGGCCGGTGGTACATCTCGGCGAGGGAGCGGCCCGCCTCCCCCGGGTGGGCCAGCGCGGCGAGCACCGGGAAGGTCTTCTTGCGCGCGGCGATGTCGCTGCCCACCGGCTTGCCGGTGCGCTCGGCGCGGCCCCAGATGCCCAGCACGTCGTCGGCGCACTGGAAGGCGATCCCGAGGTGCCGGCCGAACCGCCCGAGTTCCTCCGCGCGGTCCGCCGACGATCCGCCCAGGAGCGCTCCGATGGCGCACGCCCCGCCGAGCAGCGCCCCGGTCTTGCCCTCCGCCATCGACCGGTACTCCTCGACGGTGATGTCGCCGCGGTTGGCGAACGCCACGTCCTGGCTCTGTCCGCGCATCAGGTCGGTCAGCGTCCGGATCAGCACCTCAAGTGCCGCCGCGTCGTGCGTCTGGCTCAGCGTCCGCAGCGCCAGTGCCCACATGGCGTCACCGGCCAGTACGGCCTGGCCCGTTCCGAACCGCACCCACGCCGCGGGGCGGTGCCGCCGCACGCGGTCCTCGTCGATCACGTCGTCGTGCAGCAGGGAGAACTCATGGACCAGCTCCACGGCCACCGCGCCCGGGACCGCGCGCCGTACGTCTCCGCCGACGGCACGGCATCCGGCCAGCACCAGCGCCGAACGCAGCGCCTTGCCCGCGGCGACGGCGGAGCCGCCGGACAGGCCGAGATGGTAGTCCGCGACCTGCCGGACCGGTTCGGGAAGGGTGGCGACGGCCTGGCGGAGAGCCGGGCGCACCAGCTCGTCCACGTCCACGGGGGCGGTGAGGCGGGGATGGGTGTCACACGGCCGTGGGGACGGTATCCGGCCATGGATGTCGGGTGTCGACGTTCTACCGTGCTCAAGAAACATCGGGAGTCTCCTGGGAGCGGCCCACTGGAGGGCGAGAACCGGGCATGACGGGACGGCGTCACGCTGTCTTACGGTTCTTGTGAACCGCTTGGAGTGACCGGGAGCGCTTCCTCGCCCGGCCGCCGAAAGGGGACGGACCGGGCTCACCGGCGGAACCGGTCGGCGGGAGCTTCCGGCGGGCCGGCGCTGCCCGTCGTCGTACCGGCCCGCCGGCGACCTCCTCCCACAGGCCGCCCCAAGTCGTCTTGAGCGGTTCCCAAGCGCACGGGGAGATCGTGTGCCGGTCGTCCGGCCCCGTGAGATCCGCGGAGGTCCCGGCATCTGCAGGCGTTTCCCGACCGCGAAGAGCGAGCCGAAAGGAAAGCGCACGACCGTGTTGGCCGATATACGCGCACCCGGAGATCCGCGAGCCCTCACTCCGGCGCGACCGGCTCGAATCAGCATGGAGATTCGGGAGATCCTGCGCGCGCTCGCCCGCCACGCGCATCCCGACGACGTCCTCATCAGCCTGTGAACCCTTGTGAACCGGTTCTCCCACCTTGTGAACCGGACTTCGAAGCCGTGTGTGAAGGAGGCGGGGACGATGAGTCCCAAGCGCGTGCTACTGGCCAGGCCGCACGGTTACTGCGCCGGTGTGGACCGCGCCGTGCAGGCCGTGGAGAAGGCCCTCGACGTGTACGGGCCACCGGTCTACGTACGTAAGGAGATCGTGCACAACCGGCACGTGGTCGAGACCCTGAAGGCCCGCGGCGCCGTCTTCGTCGAGGACAACCATGAGGTGCCCGAGGGCGCCGTGGTCGTCTTCTCCGCGCACGGCGTGGCACCGGAGGTGCACTCCTCGGCCGCCGCGCGGGCGCTGAGGACCATCGACGCGACCTGTCCGCTGGTGACCAAGGTGCACAACGAGGCGCGCCGGTTCGCCGCCGAGGACTACGACATCCTCCTCATCGGGCATCAGGGGCACGAGGAGGTGGTCGGCACCACCGGTCAGGCGCCGGACCGCATCCACGTGGTCGACGGCCCGCAGGACGTGGCCGGCGTCACGGTCCGCGACCCGGCGAAGGTGGCCTGGCTGTCGCAGACCACGCTCTCGGTGGACGAGACGATGCAGGCGGTGGAGCGGCTCAGGGAACGCTTCCCGCTCCTGCAGTCGCCGCCGAGTGACGACATCTGCTACGCCACCCAGAACCGGCAGCAGGCGGTGAAGCAGATCGCGCCCTCCTGCGACGTGGTCGTCGTCGTGGGCTCGGGCAACTCCTCGAACTCGCTGCGTCTGCGCGAGGTGGCCCTCGGCGCGGGCGCCCGTGCCGCGTACCTGGTCGACTTCGCCCACCAGATCGACGAGACGTGGCTGCTGGAGGCGGACACGGTGGGTGTCACGGCGGGCGCCTCGGTCCCGGCCGGACTGGTCGAGGACGTGCTCGACCGGCTGGCCGGCCACGGGTTCACCGACGTGTCGGAGGTGGCCGCCACGCGGGAGACCACCGTGTTCGCCCTGCCGCAGGAACTCAGAGCCGACATCCGCAGGTCGCGGACCCGAGAAGACTGATCGCACCGGATCGGAAGAGGAAATGGACGTCTACCAGGTCCCGGAAGTGCTGACCAACATCGACGCGCATCCGGCGACGGTGCTCTTGGCCGGGGCGATCGCCAACACCGGCGCCTACCTGCTGTACATCGAGGGCATCCGGCTGGGATTCCGGCACAGGACATTCGCCGTCCCGGTGTTCGCCAACATGTATTTCTTCGCGCACGACGTGCTGTTCGTCGTCCTCTTCGACCACTGGTTCAACGAGGTGGACCACTGGCTGTTCAAGATGTTCTGGGCCGCTCTCCTGGTCTTCAGCGTGCTGGAGTGCGTGGTCCACTACCAGACGCTCAAGTTCGGCCGCCGGGAACTCTTCCCCGGCCTCGACCCGCGTCAGTACGTCGTCGCCTACGCCGCGATGCAGGCGGCGGTCATCGTGCTGCTGTGGTTCGTCTACACCCACCTGGGCGACCCGCTGTTCCTGCTCACCTTCTCCACCACGATCATCGTCGCCATCGTGTGGTACATCCCCCTGCTGCTCAGGCGGCGCAGCCGCGAGGGACAGTCGTTCCTGATCGCGATCGCCCTGGTGCTGTTGAACGCCTACTTCTTCATGTTCCTGCCGCTGATGTCGGACGCCTTCGCCGCCCCGGTCTACCACGCCGCCGGGACGGTCACGACGGCGCTGAGCGTGATCTACCTGTGGCTGCTCACCCGCTATCCGGCCTACGTGGGCCGGGATGCGCCGCAGCCGGTGGGGTGAGGCGACCCATGACTTTCTCGGGCGGAAGCGGACAGGCGGTGACGGCCGGCTCGCGACAGGCGCACCGACCCGCCGCCCGCCCGGCGGCGCTCTCCCGGGTGCTCCACGAGGCCGTTGTGACCTGGCGGTTCGTCTACCGGGATCTCAGCAGCACGGTCATCCCCGTCTGGCTGTTCGGGGGCGCGGCGGCCGTCCACCACGGGCTGCCGCCGGCCTCCGCTCTGGCGGCCGCGGGGAGGAGCACTGTGTGGGCGCTCCTGTACCTCTACACCTTCTGCGTGTCCAACCAGATCTCCGGGGTCGAGGAGGACCGCGTCAACAAGCCGGACCGGCCGCTGGCGAGCGGGGCGGTGACCGTCGCGGGCGCGTGGCTCCGCTGGTGGGCGGCGACGGCCGCGTTCGCTGTCACGGGGCTCCTGCTCGGCGTGCCCGGATGGACGTTCGCGTGGCTGGCGGTGACGGTCCTGCACAACTTCGCCGGCTGGAGCCGCTGGGGGCCCGCCAAGAACCTGTGCATGGTCCTGGGCACGATCGTCCAGCTCGCCGCCGCCTGGACGACGGCCGGTCCGCTGGACGGCACCGCTTGGCGGTGGATCCTCGCCGTATCGGTGATCATCGGGGGCGCCGGGATGCACGTCCAGGACCTGCGGGACATGGCGGGCGACCGGCTGGCGGGCCGCCGGACGCTCCCCCTGCTGTTCGGGGAGGACGCGACCCGGCGTCACCTGGCAGTGGTCATGGCCGCGATGCCGCTCCTGCTCGCGCCCGTCCTCTACGCGCCCGAGGGGGAACCCCTCACGGCCGCCGTGTGCGCGTTCTTCCTCGCCACCGTGTGCTGGAGGATCGCCTGGCGGGTCATCCGGCTGCGCGGGGCCGGAGACGACCACCGCACCTACATGCTCTACACCTACATGTTCTGCTACGTGCTGCTGAGCGGGATGTTCGTGCTGTGAGAAGACCCGGGCGGTGGATGTCTCCCGGGAGGCGACGACGAGGATGCGGAGAGAAGATGTCCGTCCATGACGGTGGTGACACGCTGGTCCGGCGGGCCGCGGCCATCCCTTTCCACCGGGTGCTGCGGAGGCTTGCGAGGGGTCCGTTGAAGGCGCTCGCCGAGATCGGCGGGGAGGCGCGGGGCGAGGTGGTCCGCCTCGGTCTCGGACCGTTCCGGCCTTACCTGGTGACCCACCCCGACCACGTGCAGCAGGTCATGCGCGGCGGCTGGTCCGAATTCGCGCGGGAGGGGATGTTCTGGCGCCCGCTCCGGCGCGTTCTCGGCACCACCGTCATCGGAGAGGGGCCGGCGTGGGAGTCCAGCCGGAAGATCCTTCAGCCCTTGTTCACCGCACGGTATGTGGCGTCGCTGGCGGAGGGCCTGGCGGGTGCCGTCACGGAGTCCGTGGACGAGCTTGACGAGGTGGCCCGGTCCGGGCGCCCGATCGACGCCGCCGAGGAGATGGCCGCCATCGTGAACAGGGCCGTCGTCCGCGCTCTGTTCGGGGACAAGATCTCCCGCGCGGACGGTGAGCTGCTGGCGCCGGCGCTCGACGCGGCCGCCACTTCGATGGGGCTGCGACTGCTCATGCCGTCCATCCCGTATTCGGTGAGGGTGCCGGGAGATCGGGCGGTGACGGCGGCCACCGCGGTGGTGGACGGAGTCGTGTACCCGCTGATCTCCAAGGCGCGGGCCGGGCACGACGAGGGGCCGGACATCGTCTCCGCCCTGTGCCGGGCCCGCGCCGCTGACCAGGACGGGGACCGGCGCATACGGGACGACCTCGTCGGGATCTACGTGGGGGCCACCGAGACCACGGCGACGGCCCTCACCTGGCTCTGGCCGGTGCTGAAGGACCACCCCGAGGTGTACGCCCGGCTCGTCGACGAGATCGACCGCGTCGTCGGCCCCGGCCCGGTCCGCCCGTCACATGTTCCGGAACTCCGCTACACGAAGAGCGTCCTGCAGGAGCTGCTCCGCCTGTATCCGGTGGCCTGGCTCTGGTCGCGGACGGCCGTCGGACCCGCCGAGCTCGGCGGAGTGCGGATCGAAGCCGGCGCGCAACTGCTGATCAGCCCCTACGCCACTCACCGGCTGGACGAGTTCTGGGACCGGCCGGCCGACTTCGACCCGGAACGCTTCGCGCCCGGCGCCGCCACGCGCCGTCACCGCTACGCCTACTTCCCGTTCGGCGGCGGCCCGCACCAGTGTCTCGGCCGGCACCTGTTCTACCTGGAAGCTCCCTTGATCATCGCCGCCGTCCTGCGCCGCTTCCGACCGGTGGTGCGCGGCGCCGGGCCCTTCACCCCTTTTCCCGCCGTGACGTTGCGCCCCAGGCAGAAGGTGGAGCTGGACCTCCTCCCACGCACGCCGCGGGCTCGGGACCCGCTGATCTGATCTCCCGCCGCGGGCTCAGCACTTGCTGAGCTGGTAGGAGGCGCCCGCCGACAGCCGCCGCAGCATCTGCTGCCCGGCCTCGGCGCGGTCGCGCCACCAGGTGAGCCCGTTCCGCTCCGCCAGCCGCATGAGCCCGGCGAGGTGCCGGCCGGTCGCGTCACGGTCGCCCATGGCGACGGCGAGCAGGGTCAGGTACCACTCCACCGGGCCCATGCAGACCACCGCCGACAGCGCCGAGATCCGTCCCCTGTAGGGCAGCAGCCTGGCGTAGGTCTCGCGGCAGGCCGTGAGATCGCCGACCCTCGCCTGCGCCGCCCCTTGCAGGCAGGTCATGGACAGCCATGACCAGTCGAAGGGAGGAGCCGTCCAGCCGCGGGCCGCCAGCGCCTGTGCCTCCGTGAGGTCACCCCGGGCGCACAGGTGCAGGATCCGGGCGTCGTGCTCCATGGTCGGGTGGACGCCGGCGATCGCGTCGACCAGCGGCCCGGCCTCGGCCATGGTGCCCTGCGCGCAGCGCATCGCGATGCGGCCCATGGCCACCGCCTTGCGCGCGTGCCACACGCCGATGCGCTCGGCGTGCCGTCCGGCCTGGTCGTGCAGTGCCCCCGCGTCGTGGAACCGGCCGGCCAGGGCGAGCCGGTTGGCCTGCCACAGGGTGTGCTGGAAACGGGGCCAGGGAAGGGAGAGGCGTTCCAGCAGCGCCTCGCAGCGGGCGGCCGCCCGGTCGGCGCCGGGCAGGTCGGCCAGCTCCAACCTGTTGTGGGTGTACATCATCTGGGCGAGCAGCTCGAACCCCGGCATCCGGCTGCGTACGGCCAGCTCGTGGATCTCATCGGTGATCTTCAGCAGCTCGGGGACGTGCAGGGGCTGGGGCAGCGACAGGTGCCGGGCGTTGAGCATCTGCATGAGCAGCAGGGGGTCGTCCAGGCGGCGGGCCATCGCGACGGCCCGCGCGGACAGGACATGGCCGCGCGGGTCGTCGCTGCCGTCGTAGAACTCCTGGGCCAGGCCGCCCAGCAGGCGGGCCCGTAGCGGGCTGTCCGCTCCGGGGAGCTCGTGCAGCGCGATCTCGAAACGGTGCACCAGCCGCAGTTCGACCGCCTCGTAGGGGTCGCGGAGCGTCCACAGGGCGGGGGCGCCGAGCGCGGTCAGCGCGCGGGCGGTGAGTTCCGGGTCCGTCTCGGCCCGGCCGGCCGCCCGTACGGCCTCCGCCCTGACCCGCCGCGCGCCGATGGCGTCGCCGGCCTCCAGCAGCGCGTGCACCTGCCGCAGCAGCAGCTCCACGTGCTTGTCGGGGTCCCCCGCCGAGGAGTCGTGAGCCTTGATCGCCAGGTTCCACCACGTCGCGGCCTCCTCGTAGGCCAGGCGCAGGCCCGCCTCCTCGGCCGCCGCCGAGGCCCAGCGCACCGCCTCGCCGTACGCCGCCGGCCCGGCCTGCACCGCGTGATGGGCGATGACGGCGACGTCGGTGCCGGGCCGGGCCGACAGGGCGGTCATCACCTCGCGGTGGATCGCGGCTCTGCGCAGCGGGAGGATGTCGCGGACGAGGGCCTCGCGGACCAGGTCGTGGGCGAAGGCCATCCGCGTGGCGCGCGGCACGAGCAGCCCGGCCTGGACCGCCTGGTCCAGGAGGTGGTACGCCTCGGCCTGGGCGACCTCCGCGACGACGGCGG
The DNA here is from genome assembly GCF_030811595.1 of Streptosporangium brasiliense. Lineage (NCBI taxonomy): Bacteria > Bacillati > Actinomycetota > Actinomycetes > Streptosporangiales > Streptosporangiaceae > Streptosporangium > Streptosporangium brasiliense. The sequence goes on along the minus strand of NZ_JAUSRB010000002.1, from coordinate 6,064,495 downwards.
GGTCGAAGTCCCGGCCGATCACCGCGGCGACGCCGAGGACCTCCCCCGCCTGCGGCCCGAGCCCGGCGAGCCGCTGCCGGACCAGCTCGGCGACGGCCATGGGCACCGTGTCGGGGGTGTGCCCCTGGACCATCAGCCGGGCCGTCTCCCGGACGAAGAACGGATTGCCACCGGTCTGGTCGGTCAGGCGGCGGGAGGCCTCCTCGTCCATGTCCGCGCCCATGTCCCGTGCGACGGCCCGCACGGCGTCGGAGCCGAGACCCGTGAGCCGGATCCGCAGCAAGTCGTAGCGGGCGAGCCGGCCCAGCGCGTCATGCGCGGACTCGTTGGGGAAGGCCGTGTCCCGCAGGGCCGTCACCAGCGTGAGAGGGACGGCGTCCGCGCGCCCGCGGAGCAGTGTGATCACGTCTCTGAGCAGTTCGAGCGAGGCCGGATCGGCCCACTGCAGATCGTCCAGGATGATGACGAGGGGCCGGTCGGCCGCGGCCGCGGCCAGCCACTGCGCGATGGCCTGGTTGCGGCGGAGCAGTGCCGCGTCGGTGGACCCGGTGGGCCGCTCGTCGTCGAGCAGACCGGCCATGGCCCGCCGGTCGGGGGCCGGGTGGCACTGGTCGAGCGCTCCGAGCACCTGCGACCACGGCCACAGGGCGGGCGTGCCCTGCGTGTCGTGGCAGCGCCCCCAGAGCACGAGGTGGCCGAGATCTGCGCACCGGTCACCGAACGCCTCCAGCAGGCAGGTCTTGCCGATGCCGGCTTCACCGCTCACCGTGGCCAGCGACAGGCCGCCGTGGACCGGTAGCGCGGCCAGCTTCGCGAACTGCTCCTCCCGGCCGCGCAGTGGGTGAGCCGCAGGGGTGAGGTCGACCTGGGCGACGGTGATCGGGCTGAGCGCCTCGACCTGCCGGAGGATGTCAGCCTCCAGAGCGCGCAGCTCCGGTCCCGGGTTCAGGCCCAGCTGATCGACCAGCACCTTCCCGGCGTGACGCAGTACGGCGAGCGCGTCGGCCTGGCGTCCGGTGCGGTACAGGCCCAGCGCGAGCAGGCACCACAGCCGCTCGCGCAGCGGGTTCGCGGCCGTCTCCACCTCCAGGTCGGGAATCAGCGCCTGCGGACGGCCGAGATCCAGCAGCGTCTGCGCCCGCCGTTCGATCGCCACCAGCCGCAGCTCCCGCAGCCGGTTCACCTCGGTGACCGCCCAGATCTCGTCGGAGAACTCCCCGTACGGCGTGCCTCGGCACAGCCGCAATGCCTCGTCCAGCGAAGCCAGCGCCTCAGCCGTGGAGCGGGACTCGGAGCGGTTCACCAGATCGGTGAAGCGGATCGCGTCGACGTCCGCCGCCGCGAGGAGATACCCGGGCGCCCTCCCGATCAGCAGCCGGGGCTGGGCACGCGGGGGACGGTGCGGCTCGATGACCCGGCGCAGGTTGGACACATACGACTGCAGCGTCTGCAGCGCACTCGGCGGTGGGGCGTCGCCGTACAGGTCGTCGATCAGCGTGCCGCTGGAGACGATCCCGCCACCGGCGGCCAGGAGCCGGGCGAGTACGGCGCGCTGCCGTGGTCCGCCGAGGTCGACCGAGGCCCCGTCGTGGTGAACCTCCAAAGGACCAAGAATCCGGAATTCCACCTTAACCACCTATGGATCGGCACTACGAACGGAGCCACTTCGACGGAACGCCTGCTGCCCGCACCGACGGTGCCGTCCCGCATGAATCTCCTCCGGTGCTGGACTTACCGCTGCTCAGCGGCCCCTACAGCCTGGGGACCGCGATCGGGACCAGCCGCCGCATGATCCGCGTCGTGCGCACGTGATGCTCCGTCGATCTCGAGATCAGCATGCGCAGTGTGGCCGGTGCGTCTTGCAAGACGGTGGGAGATGACTGGGAGCCGGCTTCAAGCGGCGGCTCAGCCGTCACCGTCCCGACGGGCGCCATGTCCCTGGCGCACTTGATGTCACCGTTACCGGGGCCCATGGCGACCGGGGGATCGTAGGCGGACAGGATGGCGCCGCCCGGAATCCCGGAGGCGGTGTCCACCCGAGCTCCTCCACTGCCCTGACCAGGGCTTGGGCACCTGTCATCCGTTCAGTCATCAGCTGTTCCTCGTATGGCTGGGTGTGTTCTGGGCTGTGGAGGCGCATGAAGCGGAGGCACATGAAAACGCCCCGTCCGCGAGGGCGGATCCGGGGCGGCGCGCGGGCGGCGTACTCCGTCAGCCGCCCGCGCGCCCGCGAAGTACGACGAGCATCCCTCTGCGACGCGTGGTGGTGACCATGGCTGCTCCCGACGAAAACGGACCTGCTCATATGAGCACCGGGGCCGCGGCCCTCCGTCTCCGCGTAGGAGGCGGAGGGCCGCGGCCCCCGCTTCTGCTCCGACCGCTGGAAGAACGGCGGGGCCTTGCTCCCTTGCGCGCCGTCCCTCCAGCGGCAGCCATGATGCCGACCGGCACTTGTGGCTGACTTGTAGCCGTTCCCAATGGCCTGCGACCGTCCCCGGCGTACGCCGACGGCCCGGGTCGGAGATCCGCGGGCCCGGCCGAGGACGGTCGCGGGCCCGCGGGACCGCCGGTTCCGCGCCGAGGCGGTCGGTCAAGCCTCGGCGGCCTGCCAGGACGCCTCGACCAGGGCCTGCTCCGCGGCCGCGAGGTGGATCGCGGTCGCCAGCCATGCCCACGCGTACCCGTCGGGGCCGGAGTCCGTCAACCGCCCGAACACGTCGCGGCCTCGGCGGTCGGCCTCGGCGGTGAGCGCGGCGGCCAGCTCGGCGGCGGCGGCGAACCCCGCCCGGCGCAGCGGAACCCCCTGGTCGCGGGAGTCGCCGCGCGCGCTCTCGGCGACCGCCCGCCGGCCCCCGGCGACGGCGAGCTCGACCAGCCGCCGGACCCGCCACAGTGGGGCGTCGGCCACCGGGTCCGCCGCCGCCTCGGAGTCCGCCTGCCACGGCGGGCAGACGTCAGGCGGCGGGAGATGAGCGCCCTGCAGGCGGTCGTACCCGAGGTCAGCGTGGCCCTGCCATTCGGCGGGGAGCCGCAGTGTCGCCTCGGCCCCCGGCACCGGTCCGACCGCGAGCGGGCGCAGGGTGGCCGCCCGGTCGGGGTCCAGCCTGGCGACCACCCGTACGAGCATGCCGGGTCGGGAGGCGAGCTGCCGCAGGTTGGCGACGTGGGCCAGGGACGGATGGGAACCGGCCGCGACGAGCCGGATCAGCGGGCCGTCGGACCGTACGGTCGTCGGCGGCTGCCGCGCCGGACCGTCGGCCTCCGGCTCGGGTCCCTCCGGCGGCACGCCGGCGGGCAGCAGCTCGCGGGCGAGCACGTGATCGCCCGCGGCGCCGACGATCACCAGATCGCACCCGACCGGTTCTCGGACCCTCTCCTCCATCTCCGACTCGCTCCAGGCGCTCGCGGAGAGCCGCGCGCCGACCGCCGCGGCCAGCGGCCGGGCGAACATGGCGGCCAGCGGTCCCGCTGTCCACGACATGCCGGTGATCGGGGTGGCGCGCACGCCGCCACCCGCCCCGAGACGGCCGTCCGCCGAGACCGTCGCCCCGGCGATCAGCAGGCCCGCCCGCGCCAGCTGCGCGTGGTTCAGCGTGGCCGGGCCGATGGCGACGGGCGCGGTGGCGGCGCCACGGGCACGGGCCGGCCCGCCCGGCTTGACGTCGGCCACCGAGAACCAGCGGCCGTCCTCCGTGACGAGGTGGGTGACCACACCGCCGTAGCCGGTTCCGCTGATCACCGGCTCCCGGAAGACGCCGTGGACGCGCAGGCTCCCGCCCGGCTGGTAGCTCCGGCGGACGTCGCCGATCAGCACCGGGTCGGGGTCGGCCGCGGCCAACCGGCCCGCGGTGAGCAGGAGGTCGCGGAGTGCGGACACCAGGTCCGCCAGGCGGTGGCCGTCGTGGCGGCCACGCGCCGCCCGCAGGTCGCGGACGGCGCGCAGGGCGGCGGCCTCGGCCCTGGGCAGCCCGGCCAGGCGCGCGGTATGAGCGGCCCTGAGCAGTTCCGCCTGGGGTACCGCGCCCGCCGCGGGCACCCCGGCCGACAGCACGGCGGCAGCGGCGGCCCACAGACCCGAGGCGGCGGCGACCTGCGCGGCGGTGGGCCCCGCGACCGCGCCGCTCCCGGTCCCGGCGGGTGACGGATCGGCACGCGCGACGGGGTTCCCCGCCCCGGAGCCGCGGTCGCCGAGCGGCCCGGGCACCACGTCCGCGGCTGCGCCGGCGCCGGCGGCTGTGTCTGTGCCGGCGGCTGTGTCCGGGGCCGCGGCCACGCCTGCGTCCGCGTCCGCAGCCGCGTCGGCGTCGGCCACCGGGCAGGCGCTGAGCACGGCCGCGCGGTGCAGGCACCGTGGTGCCAGGAGGCAGCTGCACCGTGCCTGGCCGTCGTCGACGATCGCGCCCGACGCCCCTGGCGAGAGGGTGACCACCGCGTCCTCGCCGCAGCCGATCCGGATGTCCGTGCCGTCGGCGACGGCGGGCGTGGCGGCATACTGCTCGATCGCCGCGTCAAGCTTCTTGCGGAGCCTGGAGGTGAGGCTCTCGACGGCCGCGGCGACCACGTGCGGCGCCGCCGGTGGGAGCTGTCCGGCCGGGGGTGACGGTTGATGTGGGGGAATTCACCGGGGTTCTCCGCGGAGGCGGTCGCCCACCCATCGGGCGAGGGCGAGCGGGCTGAGGGCTGCGACGGGCATGCCGGCCGCGACGAGCTGCCGGGCGACGGGGACCGAGTAGCGGGGGACGCCGCTGTCGTCCAACGCGGCACAGCCCAGCAGATGAACGCCGGAACCGGCCAGGGAGCGGACCTCGCCGAGCAGACCTCCGATCGGGTAGCCCTCCTCGAAGTCGCTGACGACCACGACAAGCGTGCGGCTCGGTACGGTGACCAGCGAGCGGGCGTGGGCGAGCCCCGCGGCGATGTGCGTTCCACCGCCGACCCGTACTTCGAGCAGCAGGGAGAGCGGGTCGGCGACCCGGTCCGTCAGGTCGATCACCTCCGTGGAGAACGACAGGAAATGGGTGGAGAGCGTCGGCACACCCGCCAGGACCGCGGCGGTCAGCGCGGACCAGATCACCGACGCCTCCATCGAGCCGGACACGTCGACCACCAGGATCAGCCGCCAGTCGGCCTCCCGGCGGGCCCGGGTGCTGAACACCGGCCGCTCCGGGACGACCACGAGCCGGCCGTCGTCCATGCGGCGCGTGTACGGCAGGTTGGCCCGCAGCGTGCGCGGCAGGTCGAGCCGGCCGCCTGGACGGCGGGTCGGGCGCGGCGTCGCCAGCCCGCTCAGGGCGGGCCGCAGCCGGGTGGCGAGTTCTCTGGTGAGTTCGGCGACCAGGCGGCGGACCAGCGGCCGGAGCTTGGCGAGCTGCTGCTCGGGCAGGCCTCCCGCCAGCGACAGCACGGAGGTCAGCAGCTCGACCGAGGGCCGTACCGCGGCCGGGTCGAGTTCGGCGAGCACGTCGGTCCGTCCGGCGTCGGCGGCCCGGGCCAGCACCTCCTCGCGCACCTCGGTCCCGAAGAGGGCCTCCAGCTCCCGCGCCCACTCTCGGGCGGTGGGGAAGGATTCTCCCCGGCCGCCGGAGTCGCCCCCTCCCCCGGGGCCGCGCCCGAAGTCGTCCGCGCCCTCGCCCCGGCCCGCTCCGTACAGCTCGTCCAGCGCGCGTGCGTAGGGGCGGGCACCGGCCGGGAGCCGCTCGGACTCCCGGCCGAGCAGCAGCCGCCACCGGTCGGCCGGCGGGAGCCTGCGCGGGGCGGGATCGTCGTCCGTCACCGCGTCGGCCTCCGGCCGCGCCGGCTGCGGGTCCCGCGTCTGCCCGCCGTCCCGTGCGGTCCGGCGGTCCGGCGCAGGTGGTCGCGGCGCAGGTGGTCGCGGCGCGTCGGATGACGTGCCGGCCAGGGCGGGGACGGGGAGCCGGAGCGCCCGCAGTGCGGCCAGCCCGGCGGAGTCGGCGGCGCTCCAGAGCGCGAGCAGCGCGGGCGGAGCGCTCAGCGCCAGGTCGAGCCTGTCCCCGAGCCGCTCGGACACGGCCCCCAGCAGCCGGGTACGGCCGGCGGGGGTGAGGGTGTCGAACCCCCCGCGCAGCGCCGGCAGCCGGTCGAGGAACTCCTTGTCGGTGAGGCCGTCGACACGGTCCATGAGCGGGTCGAGCGCCGCCGGCGCCGACTGGAGCAGCGGTCCGGTGGCCGTGAGCACGCCGGTCAGCAGGCGGCTCAGGCGATGGCGGCCGTCCGGGCCGGTGGCGGCGCCGACCCATCCGGCGGCCCGGGCTCCAAGGGTGTCCGGACCGTCCAGGTCGAGCAGGACCCGGGCGGCCAGGGCCGCACCCTGTATGAGGGGGGAGGCGGTGCGCGCGAGCGCGGCCAGGGCGTCGTCCATCCGCAGCCCGAGGCGCTCCTCGCCGACGCGCGTGGCGAGGGCGACCAGGGCGGCCGCGTCCTGCGGCTGATCGCTGCCGGCCAGGCCCGGAAGCGCGCGGACCGCGGCCTCCAGCAGGGTGCCGGCCAGCTCGGCGGCGCGCTCGCGGCCCTCGGGCGTGGTGCCGGGGAGGTGCCGGCGGCGCAGCGCCTCGAGCAGGTCGAGAGCGTCGAGCAGTTCGGCGAGCGTGGCGGTGGCGGGGAGCGCGACGGCGGCGTCGGCGAGGCGGTCGGCGACCAGGTCGGGCAGGTCGCATCGGGCCGCGGCGCGCAGGCCGCCGAGGATCAGGCCGCAGGTGGGCCCCCCTTCGGCGGACTCGCGGCGGAAGGTCTCGCGCAGCGTGCCGGCGGCGGCCTGGGCGAGGGTGACGCCGCGCACGCCCGCCAGGTCGAGCCGGGCCGGGACCGCGGGGGTCCAGGAGAGCCGCCACCGGGTGGTGAGCGCGGTGGAGTCACCCGTCCCGGTCACCTCGACCGGCTCACCGTAGCCGACGCCGCAGACCAGCAGGCGTTGCAGCACGACCTCCCGGCGCGCGTCCAGATCGGAGCGGAGCGGGTCCAGGCGTACTTCACGTCGCTCGGGGCTGTCCGGGCACGGGAGCCGGAGCGCGGCGAGATCGGCCTCGACGGCGGGTCCGAGCCCCGAACGCGGCGTGCCGGGCGCGATCCGGCCGCGGCCGGTACCGACGAACACCGCGTCGAGGGCCCGGGCCAGGGCCCGCCCCCGGCCCAGAGGCTCGCCCTGGCCGAGCACGGTCGTCACCGCCTCCAGCAGCTCGCCCCGGCCCGGGGCAGGTAGCCCACGTAGCTGCGCCAGGTCGCAGGCGAGCCGCAGCGTCTCGACGGCCTCCCCGGTGCCCGCGGTGTGGCCGGCGGCGCGGAGCTCCCGGCACAGGTCGGTGATCGCACGGGCGGCGCCGTCCCTGACGAGGTCCGGGTCACCGCCCGCCATGAACACCGCCTGCTGCCAACGCGGGTCACGGATACCCGCCGGGTAACCGGACCGCGAGTCGAGCAGGTCGAAGGCGTACGGAACGAGCGAGGTGGCGGACGGCGCGCCGGCCCCCGCAGACGGGGTGGCCGCGAGAGAGGCGAGCCCGTCACCCATGCCCGGCCGTCCGGGAGCCGGGTGATCGCCCGCTGCCGCGGAGAGCCGCCCGGGAGCCGCGTGGCCGCCCGCCGCACCAGGCGGTACGGCGGTGCCGTCCGTGCCGGCCCGGCCTGGCTCCACGGCGTCGGGGACGGGGGCGGCGGTGCCGGAGGTGATCAGCGCGGTGTCGGGGACGGACTCCGCCGCGTCGGGGACGCGCTCCACGGTGCCGGAGGTGATCAGCGCGGGAGCGTGGAAGGCGCCGACCACCGCCGCGACGCGCCGCCCGCCGGTCGCGGCGCCGGCGAGGACGCGGCGCATGTGCGCCTCACGCGCCATGTCCCTGGCCGGCACACCGCCTGCGGTCTCGGCGTCCCTGCGTAGCGCCCAGCCGACGCCGAGGGCGGCGCGGCGCACCGCTTCGGGTCCGCATCCGGGAGCGAGGGCCTCCACGGCCCGGTCCCACATGTCGTCCCCCTCGCGGCCGGTGCCCGAGGCGGCCAGCGCGCCGGCGAAGGACCTCCCCCGCGAGACCACCGCATCCGCCGGGGTCGCCGGGGCCGGGAGCGCGTCCGGGCCGGATCCGTCCGGCACCGGGGCGGGGTCCCGGTCCACCGGTGCCGTCGAAGTCAGAGCCGCGTCGGGACCCGCGTCCACCGGTGCCGTCGAAGTCAGAGCCGCGTCGGGACCCGCGTCCACCGGTGCCGGGACCGGATCCGTGCCGGCCGGCCGCGCCGTACCGGACGCCGGGACGGTGTCGGACGCGTGCCAGCCGGGGTCGGCCAGCGGGAGGTCGCAGCAGAGCACCTCCGCTCCGCGCTTCCAGGCCCAGCGGATCGCCACCAGCTCCGGGGAGAAGTCGGCGAACGGGTAGAAGCCGAGACTCCCTTCCCCCGCGGCCCCGGCGAGGGCGACCGGCGCGAGGGTCCCCGGGTCGGCCAGGTATGGCAACCACGGCTGGAAGTCCACCGGCAGCTCGACACAGACCACTTCGGCGTCGGCGGCCTCCAGCAGCGCGGGAAGGGCCACGGCCAGCGCGGGACTGTGGTGGCGCACCCCCAGCAGGTACGGCCGGGCGGAGGAGGCCAGTGCGTCGACCGCCCGCCGGGGGTCGGCACCCCACGCGTCGTCGACGTCACAGGCTCCGCCGGCATCACGGTCGGAGGGCCGGACGTCGCGGGCATCACCGGCGTCGTGGCCGGAGGGCCGGACGTCACAGGCTCCGCCGGCATCACGGTCGGAGAGCCGGACGTCCCGGGCGTCGCGGGCATCATCGGCGTCGTGGCCGGAGGGCCGGGCGTCCTGGCTGGGCCCGGGTCCGTTGTGGCCGGTCAACGGAGGTTCTCCCGCAGGTCCCAGAGCCTGCGCCACATCGCGGAGCCGTCCTCGGCACGGCGGCGCACCGGGCCGTCCCAGTAGCCGAGCAGCCGCCCGTGGTCGGCGGGGTCGTCCTTGCGGACGACGCCGAGCAGGTGTCCCGGCAGCAGGTCGAGGACATCGCCGCCCGGCAGGTAGGCCGCGGCGACCCCCAGTGAGGCGGCCACCTGCACGGCCTCGGCGGTGGACATCACCGTGCCGGGCCGCTCCACGTCCCAGCCCTCGTCCGAGCGGCCGGAGCGCAGGTCGCGGAAGACCGTGACCAGCGCGTCGAGCACGGCGTCGTCCACGCCGAAGGCGGCACCCGCCCGCTGGACGACCGAGGTGGCCTGGCGGCGCACCAGGGAGGTCTCCGCCTCGGCGTCCGAGATGGGGTCGACGGTCTCGAAGTTGAACCGTCGCTTCAGCGCCGCCGACATCTCCGAGACGCCGCGGTCGCGCAGGTTGGCCGTGGCGATCACGGTGAAGCCGGAGGCGGCCGCCACCTGGGCGTCGGCGGTGCCGGCGAGTTCGGGCACGCTGAGCCGCCGGTCGGACAGGATCGACACCAGGGCGTCCTGCACCTCCGGCAGGCAGCGGGTGATCTCCTCGACCCGGGCGACGCGTCCCGCGCGCATGGCCGTGAGCACCGGGGAGTCGACCAGCGCGTCCCGGCTGGGGCCCTGGGCGAGCAGCAGGGCGTAGTTCCAGCCGTAACGGAAGGCGTCCTCGGTCGTCCCGGCGGTGCCCTGGACGGTGAGCGCGCTGGTCCCGCACACGGCGGCGGCCAGCAGCTCCGACAGCATCGACTTGGCGGTGCCGGGCTCGCCGACCAGCAGCAGGCCACGCTCCCCCGCGAGGGTCACCACGCACCGTTCGACCAGGGCGCGTTCGCCGACGAACTTGGCGGCCACCCGCAACCGGGCCGGAACGCCGTCGTCGACCGTCACGCGCCGGCTCTTCGGCAGCTCCAGCGTCTCGTCGCCGCTGCCGCAGACGAAGGTCACCACCGCGCGTGGCGTCAGCGTCCAGCCCGGCGGGCGGGGCCCGTCGTCGTGGGCGGCGAGGAAGGCGAGTTCGGTGGCGTACCGTTCCTCGGCCGCGAGCACCTGCCGGGCCGGAGGAGCCGTCGTCTGGTCGTCGGTCAGGGTCATGAAGTGAAGTCCTCGTGCTCTGGATGATGGATGTCTGAAACGCCGCCCGGGACGGGCGGCGTGGCCGGCGCCGGGTGTCCCCCGGCGCGGCGGTGGGCGCAGGGCCCGGTCCGATCCGGCGGCGCGGGTGCGGCCGCCGGATCGGACCGGGCCGCACCCGCTCGGCGCTCGGGCTCAGCGGCGCCTTCCGCGCTTTATCTTGAGCTCCTCGAACCGGGGGGCGTCGCCGTCGCGGACCCGCTGCCAGGCCCTGCGGTACAGGTCGGCGGCGGGCTGGACCGGCACGAGCGGGACGCTGGAGCTCCCGTCCAGATCGAACAGGGGGAGCTTCCACTGTTCCAGCGGAAGGCGCGGCGTCCGCAGCTCCGTCCAGCCGCCGGGCAGGAACAGCGCGCGCCCGGCGCGCGCCCGGCTGGCTCCGACGACGAGGTCGGTGGCGGCCAGCTCGGCGCGGGCCTCCTTGAGCCGGGCTGGCTTCCAGCCCGTCCACCGGGCGAGGTTGCGGTCGGTCGGGTCCGGCATGGCCAGCAGCGTCAGATATACGGCTGCGGCGTCCTCGCCGAGGCCGTGCTCCTTCGCCACTTCGACGACCAGGTCGGGCACCGACCGGGTGGGGTCCTGCGGCCACCACGTCCCGGCCGCGTCCCGCTCCCCCTCCACCGGGTCGCCCGGATCGGCCAGGAGTGCCTCGAAGCGCGGGTCGCGGGCGGTGCGCAGCGCGGTCACGGCCGGGAACGGCCCCTCGGAACCGACCAGGGCGCGCAGGTAGGGGTCGTCGCCGGCCGCGTCCAGCAGAGCCGTGCGGACGCCCGGGGCCGGGCGGTGGTCATGGGTGGCCATGATGACGGCGCCGTATCTCTCGTAGCCCTCGCCGATCTCGGTGGGGGCTCCGGCGACCTTCCGGAACTCGGGCAGGTCGACGTAGCGTCCGAGGTCGAGCACCAGCTCCGGGCCGGCCAGCCGGTCGCGGACCGCGGCCAGCGTGCCCGGCAGGGCGGCACGGATCGGGTCCCCGGCGGGGAGCCGGTGGGCGAGCCAGCCCGCCGTGACGACGGCCATGACGAGCGCGCTCGCGGTGAACCCGGCGGACTCACCGTCGACGGGGCGGACCCGGTCGCCGTCGACCCGCCAGACCAGGTCCCGGTTCAGCTCCGGCGTGGCGGCCGGGTCGGCGAGGGCGCGCAGCGCCCGGCCCGCGTCCCATCCCGTCCGCACCGCGCGGGCCGCCTCGCCGAGCAGCCATTCGGGGATCGCCGCCTGCCGCCCCACCGCGCCGTTCCACACCTCCGCCGCGCCGGCCACGTCCGGGCCGTCCGTCCAGAGCCGGGCGGGGTCCTCGGGCAGCAGCGCCGCGACGACCGCACGCCGGGCGGCGACGCTCACCTTGCGCAGCTCGTCCCTGGCGATGACGGCATCGGTGATCTTCACCCCGAGCGTGGCCCGTGCCTCCTTGCTGAGGAAGCTCCGCTCGTAGGTGTCCACGTACGGCAGGCCGGCCACGATCAGCCGGGCGGTCGTCGAGGAGACGCCGGTGAGCCGGGCGAACTCCTCGGCGGCCTCGGGCCGCCAGGGCGCCTGGCCCCGCTCGGCCAGCTCGGTGAGGAACGCCTCCAGCCAGCCCGCCCGCCGGGCGTCGCCGACGGGAGAGGAGGACCGGACGGTGTAGGGGCGGGGGACCTCGAACCGGCCGGCCGGGTCGTGGAACAGCGCCGTCCACACGCAGCCGGAGTCGTCCGGGGACGACCGGCTCACGAAGGCGATGAGCGCGCCGTCGCCCAGCGGCAGCGCCCCGAGCCACGTGCCGTGGCGGAAGTCGCCGTCGACCGTGGGCAGGTGGTGTCCGTCGAGGTGCAGCGTCATCTGGCGCCATCGGGAGGGGTCGGCCGCGGTGGGCAGCCCGAGGTCGCGCAGTTCACACAGGAGCCCGTGCAGTGCGGTGCGGTGTTCCTCCTCGATCGCCACCGCCGCGGCCCGGAACGCCAGGGCGGCGGCGTGGTCGAGCAGGGGGACCCAGCTCAGGGCCGCGGGCTGCCACTCCGGCAGGTCGAGGTGGAGGCGGTCCGGGGCCGCCTCCGGGGGATCGGCCGCCAGCGCCCGGCCGATCGACTGGATCTGCCGGAAGGCGCTGTCCAGGTCCTGGCGGTACCACGAGCGGCCGTCGGAGGCGCCGAGGCCGCTGAGCGCCTGGTCGAGCAGCCGGTCCACGGGACCGGTGGGCGACTCCTCCCGGTGGCCGCCGGCGAGCGCCTCGGAGAGGCGGGCCGCGACGGCGTGGAACTCGGCCTGCCGGGCTGCGGCGAAGCGCACGATCCCGGCGATGCCGGCCACCAGCGCCTCATGGCTCACCTGCGGCAGGATGGCCCGGATCCGCGTCCGCAGCTTCTCCTCCCCGATCTCACCCCTGGTGCCGGCCGCTTCCAGCAGGGCCACCGAGGTGTCCCGGTCCGTGCGGCGCAGCAGCGCGGAGCCCTCGGGGTCCCTCGGCCGGAGGCAGTGCCAGTAGCGCGGCGGCGGCAGGATGAGCGTGCCGGCGGCGAAGGGGCCGGGGGCGTCGTCCGTCTTGGCCACAGCCGTGACGACGCCGTCCGGGTCGACCAGGTCGACCTGGTAGCCGCCGTTCTTCACGACGGCCCGGGGCCGGTCGTCCCCGGGGAACGTCAGCGCGCGCAGCGGGGCTCCGGAACCGTCCGCCACGGTCACGGCGCGTCCGGAGAGGTCCTCACCGCGCATCGATCCGTCGGGCAGCCGCACCACCCGCCAGCCGAACAGGCCGTCCACCGAGGTGCCGACAGGGGTGGGCTCGTCCGAAGGAGCGGGCAGCAGCCAGCCCGACCGGAACGCGCTGCCCGCCGGGGCGGTGCGGAGCGCGTCGGCGAGGAAACCGGGCAGGCCCTTCCTGCCCTGCTCCCCGCTGATCGGGTCGTACTCGTACCATCCGGTGCTCTCGTGATCCGACCTGTCCCAGGTCCACGCCCAGAAGGAGGTGCCGTCGGTGATCACCGACCGCTCGTCGGGCAGGGTGGTGTCTCCTGGGTGCAGCATCCCCAGGCCGGTGGTCCGCCCACCGCCGGGCAGCGGCAGGGTGACCGGATCGTCGCCGTGATACCAGTTCATGCGCGTCCCGCGGGTGCTGCCGCCCCCCTCCAGCGGCTGGATCCGGTCGGCGGAGGTGTGCCAGTAACCGCGCATCCCGTCGAGCTGCCGGGAGTACCAGTAGACGAGCAGCTCGCCGTCCACGTAGTGGTAGCCGTGGTCGCTGCTCCAGGTGTCCCCGCTCGGGACACGCAGGTCGTGGGTGAGCACGGTGCCCTCGGCGCCGAGCACCCGGACCTGCGAGGACCCCGCGACGATCAGATGCGGCCAGGCGTCGGCGACGACGAGGTCGTCGACGTCCTTCCTCGGCACGAGGGTCTCGGCCGCCTCGTCCCAGGCCGGCCAGCCCAGTTCGTCGAACAGCCCGGCCCGGAGCGTCCGGGTGAGCACCAGCGCGACGTCCGTCCCGGCTGCCTGGCGTACCTCCTCCTCGGCCAGGACCAGCGCCTCGCCCGGTAGCCAGGACAGCCGCCGCATGGCGTCGGGCAGCTCCGGCAGTCCGGCGGCCGACGACCGCAGGGCCACCTTCCGCATCCATTCGGCGAGCATCGGCCGCCCTCCGGGGGACCGCGCCAGGAGGCGGACGGCCCGCAGGCCGTCCTCGTCGTGGTCGAACCCGTCGGCCCCGCGCTGGAAGGCGGGCCGGAAGCGGGGGTCGGCGGCCAGGGCGAGCAGATCGCGCTGGCCGGTGCCCTCCGCCCAGTGCTCCAGGTGCAGCCCCCGCTGCTCAACGGGATCGGCCACGGGGACGTCCAGGGCGAGCAGCAGGTCCAGCAGGTCGACGTCGTAGTCGGCCGACAGCGCCGTGCGGCCGGGATCGGCGAGTTCGGCCCGCAGCCGGTCGGCCACCCGCTCCACCAGCGCGTACAGACCGGGCAGGCGCGGCGGAAGCCCCCAGGCGTGGTTACGCGCCTGCAGGAACCTGTCGAGCCAGCCCGCGGTGCCGTCGGCGGGCCGCTCCCGCTCCGGCACCTCGCCGCCGGCCAGGCCGGCGGCGGCGCCGGACTCCTCGATCACCTCCAGCCACACGCTCGCCAGCTCCTTGTCCCTGGCCTGCGGCATGATGTTCAGCAGCGTCCCGCGGACCTCGGGCTCCCGCCGGCCCAGCGACGCGATCGCCGCACTGTGGGCCTTCCACCAGCCCGTCACGGCCCGCTGGGTGGCCGGCAGGCCGAGCAGCTCGGCCAGGTATGCCTGTTCCTCCCGGTCGGCGTCCGCGCCGGCGGCCCTGGCGAGCTTGCGCAGATCGCTCGCCATCTGCGCCGACGGCGGCAGCCCTCCGGCGGTGCGCCGCACGCACAGCCGCGTGAACCGGCGCAGCGCCTCGTCCGCGGGCAGCCGGTCGGCCAGGTCCTTGGCGTATCCGGAGAGCACCTTGACCGACAGCGCCCCCGCGAGCGCGAACTCCAGGAACACCGCGTCGAGCCGGTCGTCGTCCACCGCGAGCCCGTGTTCGGCCTCGGCCTTGCGCGCGTGGGCGAACATCTGCGCGGCGTAGGTGGAGTTCTCCACGGCCAGGAACACCCGGCCGGCCTGCTCGTAGAAGGTGGGCAGGAAGTGCGGGACGGCGGCGGCCAGCTGGCCGGCGAGCTGCTGGTAGGTGTCCAGCGCGGCCTTCGGCTTGGACTTCGCCTGCCGGGCCGTGCGCTCCAGCTCGGGCACGACGGCGAGCGCGTGGTGGCCGTCCTCGGGGTGGTTGACCAGCACCCATTCCGGGAAGCCGAGGGAGCGCCGGGACCCCAGCCCGACGACGGCGGGCTCACCGTCCGGCTCCAGGCCCAGGAATCCCGCCGCCAGGTCCTCGGCCGCGCCGAGCTCCCCGGCGACCAGGCGGACGACCACCCGGCCGTCCAGCCCGGGGTGACGGTAGCGCCGGGCGGTCAGCGGCACCGCCCGCTCGCCGGCCCCCTCGGTGTCCGGCGGCAGCACCGCTCCGGCCTTCAGCAGCTCCTCGGCCCTGGCCTCCGCCGGCAACATGTCCTCGCTCACGCGTCCTTCCCCTCCTCGACCTGGCGCCCGGCGTAGAGCGCCGCGGCCATCCGCATCCCCTCCGACCAGGCCACCGGGCCGACCTCACGCAACCGGAGCGTTCTGCCGTCCTGGTCGTGCCAGGTGAGGCCGCCCGTCGTCACCTCGTCGTCCCAGTACGGCTCGCCGATCCACACGGCCGCCTCCGCGATCCGTCCGGCGTCGCGGACCCGGCACGTGGCGTAGCCTCCCGACACCCGGTAGCCGAGTGAGGTGGCCCGGGCGGCCAGAGCGAACCGGGAGGCGTATCCGCCCCCGGTGAACTCCGTCACGTCGGTCGCCTTCTCCCCGAGGTCGGCGGGCTTGCGCCAGGTGGCGCGGTGGATCTGCTCGACCTTCTGGACCACGCCCAGCTCGGCGGCGAACTCCCGGAGGTCGTCCAGCTCGGGCAGGAGCACGGGGTGTGGCAGGGTCACTGTTCGCGGGGACAGCCGGACGGTCTCGCCGTCCAGGTTCACCACCCGCAGCTGCCCGGAGTCGGTGGCGTCCCGCAGGAAGCCGACCTCGTCGGGGTCGTCACCGACCACGGCCAGGTCGCGCAGGGCCGACTGCCACGCCTCGTCCGGCCACACGCGGGCCAGCAGCCCGGTCGGGACGGGCAGGGACGACACCATCCAGACGTCCACCTGCGCCACGCACGCGGCGGCGTGCCGGTCGAGCCACTCGGCGAAGCGGCGCAGCCGGTCCACCTCGGGGTGCTCCCGCAACGCCTTGGGCAGCGATTTCAGCTGCCGCCCCGCCGCCCTGCCGGAGGTGGCTCTCGCCGCGACCCGACCATCTATGAGGGCGACCTCGTACCCGTCGCCCGCCGTCAGCCAACCCAACGCTCCGCCTTCCGCCGTCCATGACCGGTTGAGTTCGGCGGGGGTTTTCAGCCCCTGCCGCCGTGTTGCGCGGAACGCTAGCGATCACGACCGACAAATGCATCATGTGCCTTCCGCCCCATGGCCGAGGCACCGGCCGCGCGGCCGCGGTCGAGCGTCGGTCGAGCGGCCGCGCGGCCCTCTGGGGAGACTTCCGCGCCTGGTTTTGCGGAGACTTGGCGATGAACTTGCCTGTCACTCAAAGTGGCGCATATCTTCGGCTAATACGCATTACCTGCTGATGGGACACCACGGGACGTGACCGCCTCCAACCGCCGCCTCACCCAGCAGGACATCGCCCGGATGGCCGGAGTGAGCCAGACCACGGTGTCGCTGGTCCTCAACAACCGGGCGGACGCCGACACGCGGATCTCCCCGGAGACGCGCGAGCGCGTGCTGCGGGCGATCAGGCAGACCGGATACGTCGCCGACCCCGCCGCGCGACGGCTCGCCGACCGGCGCAACCGCATCCTGGGCGTGTTCACCTACGAGGCGGTCTTCCCGGCCGAGGACGCCGATTTCTACCACCCGTTCCTGCTCGGCATCGAGGAGCGCGCCGAGGAGGCGGGCTGCGACCTGCTGCTGTTCACCGGCGCCGGGGCGGCGGGCGGGCGGCGGCGGATCTTCAACGGCGACAGCCGGGTACGGCTGGCCGACGGATGCCTGCTCCTGGGCCGCAACGTCGACCGCGACGACCTGGCCCGGCTGCTGTCGGAGGGCGTCCCGTTCGTGTCCGTCGGCCGCCGTGACGACGCGGGCGCGCCGGTGCCGTACGTGGGCGCCGACTACCTCCCGGCGGTGCGGGCGCTCGTCGAGCGCGCCGTGCGGCTCGGACACCGGCGGCTGGCCTACGTCGGCCCCGGGACGGGCGCCGAGTCCTCGGCCGACCGCCTGCGCGGGTTCCGCGGAGCGGTGGCCGCCGCCGGCGTCGACGGGATCCGGGTGCCGACGGCCGGCCGGACTCCCGACGACCTCCTCGACGAGCTGGCCGGGGCTGGAGCGACGGCGGCCTTCGTCGAGGAGTGGGCCGACGGCCTCGCGGTCGCGCGGGCGGCCCGGGAGCGGGGCGTCGCGGTCCCCGGCGAGCTGTCGCTCCTCGCGCTCGGCACCCCCACGCGCCCCGCCCGCCTCGACTTCACCGGATTCCGCATCCCCCGGCGCGAGATGGGCCGCAGGGCCGTCGAGCTGCTGGCCGAGGTGCTGGAGAGCGGCGGGACCCCACAGGAACTGCTCCCCTGCGAGCTGGTCGACGGCGCCACACTGGCCCCGGCCGGAGACTGAACAGAAATGACAGGAGAGACCCTCTCGTGGTCGAGACATCTGCAGACGCGGTGATCGTCGGCGGTGGCCTGGGCGGTGTCGCCGCCGCACTGGCCCTGCTACGGGCCGGCCGTACGGTGATCCTCAGTGAGGAACACGACTGGCTGGGCGGCCAGCTGACCAGCCAGGCCGTGCCGCCGGACGAGCACCCCTGGGTGGAGCGGTTCGGCGTCACCGCGAGCTACCGGGCGCTGCGCGACGGCATCCGGCACTACTACCGGCAGCACTACCCCCTGACCGGGCGGTCCCGCGCCTGGCGGCACCTCAACCCGGGTGCGGGCCACGTGAGCCGGCTCTGCCACGAGCCCCGGGTCGCGGTCGCGGTGATCGAGGCGATGCTGGCGCCCTACCGGGGCTCGGGGCGGCTGCGGGTCCTGCAGCCCTACCGGCCGGTGGACGCCCAGGTCGACGGCGACACGGTGACCGCCGTGGAGCTGGAGCACCGGCACGGAGGCGGCCGGATCACCGTGCGCGCGCCGTACGTCCTGGACGCCACCGAGACCGGCGAGCTGCTGCCGCTGACCGGCACCGAGTACGTCACGGGGTCGGAGTCGCAGGCCGAGACCGGCGAGCCGAGCGCGCCCGCGCAGGCGCGGCCGCTGAACATGCAGGCCGTCTCGGTGTGCTTCGCGATCGACCACGTCGACGGGGACCACACCATCGACAGGCCCGCCTCCTACGACTTCTGGCGCGCCTACCAGCCTCCTTTCTGGGGTGACCGGCTGCTGTCCTGGCGGTGCCCGAAGCCCCAGACGCTGGAGATCATGGAACGTTCCTTCACCCCCAACCCCGGCGACGACCCCCTGCTGATGGACGCCGACCAGCGGCACAGCGAGGGGGACCTCAACCTGTGGACCTTCCGCCGGATCGCCGCCCGCCGCAACTTCGTCGCCGGCGCCTACGCCAGCGACATCACGCTGGTCAACTGGCCGATGATCGATTACATGGAGGGGCCGGTCATCGACGTGCCGGACGCCGACCGGCACCTGGCGGCGGCGCGTGAGCTGTCCCGCTCGGTCCTGTACTGGCTGCAGACCGAGGCACCCCGCTCCGACGGCGGCGCCGGCTTCCCCGGCCTGCGGCTGCGCGGCGACGTGACCGGCTCGGCCGACGGCCTGGCCCAGGCCCCCTACATCCGGGAGTCACGGCGGATCCGCGCCCTGTACACCGTGACCGAGCAGGACCTGTCGCTGGCCGTACGCGGCGACAAGGGCGCCGTCGGCTACGACGACTCGGTCGGCATCGGCATGTACCGCATCGACCTGCACCCCTCCACCGGGGGCGACAACTACATCGACGTGGGCTGCTCGCCGTTCGAGATCCCGCTGGGAGCGCTGATCCCGGAGCGGATGACCAACCTCCTGCCCGCCGCCAAGAACATCGGCACCACCCACATCACCAACGGCGCCTACCGGCTGCACCCGGTGGAGTGGAACGCCGGCGAGGCCGCCGGCGCGCTGGCGGCCTTCTGCCTGGACAACGGGATCGCACCGCACGCCGTACGGGAGAAGGAGGAACTGCTCGCCGACTTCCAGCAGAGGCTCGCCCAGGACGGTGTCGAGCTGCGCTGGCCTCGGGTGGCCGGCTACTAGTGGGCGAGGGGTCGGGACGCGACCGTGCTGGTCACAGCCATCAATGAGTGGCTGCGACCAGCACGGTCGCAACAGACCCTAAGTATTAACGCGTAGACCGGTAGACAGCCTCAAGTTCCGACAGATCTGGACAGTCGGACCTCCGTGCTCTCAGCCGGCGTGAAGGATCCGGAAGCGATCGGGTTCCGCCGGATCTCGATCAACGACCTGGATCGGCGGCCAAGCCCATTGCCAGACGCTGATGCCTGGCGTGCGGGAGAACTGGATCTGCCCGCGGGTGCCTTCGACTGCGACGCTCGGCCAGGACTCGGCCATGCGCGCCCGGTCCGCGCCGTGAGAACGCAGCACGTCGGCGAGGACGGTGACCGCGTCGTAGCCCTCGAACGCGACGAAGGAGGGCGCTCCGCCCAGCCGCTCGCGCAGGGCCGTCTCGACCCGTGCGCCGAGCGGGCTGAGGCGCTCGGGCAGGTAGCGCAGGAACGGGATCGCGGCGCCGTCGCCGCCCAGCAACCTCGCCCATTCGGCGAACTCCGGCTGCCCGGCCGGAGCACCGATCATGATCTCCCCGAGGCGCTGGTCACTGCGGACAGCCTTGACGATCGGCACTGCCGGCTCCGGGTGGCCGACCAGAAGAAGGAGGGCTGTCGCACGATTGTCGACGAGTTCGTCGCACACGGCCGTGGGGGTGAGCGCGTTCATGTCGAGTTCGATGACGGTGCCGCCGCGTGGAGCGAGGTGGTCCCGCAGAATGCGGGCCCCGGATGCCCAGTAGACACTCGGCTGGGCTGCCACGGCGATCCGGCTGTGGCCCGCGCCGAGGAGGAAGTCCGCGTAGATCCGCCAGCCGCGGGACTGCGCCGGGGCGAGGCGCGCGACCCATTCCGTCGGCTGTTCGGTGAGCGCGTCGAGAACCGCTGACGAGCAGAGGAACGGCAGGCCGAGGGCGTCGGCCCGGGCGGCAGCGGCGCGAGCGACGACGCTGTGATACTCCCCCGCCAAGGCGGCCACGCCCAGGCCGGCCAATTCGTCCACGGCCGCCGCGGCCCTCTGTGGATCAGCCGCGGTGTCTCGGACCACCAGTTCGAGTGGTCTTCCGACGATCCCGCCGGCGTCATTGACCTCGCGAACGGCCAGTTCGAGTCCGGCGAGCAAGTGTTGGCCCGCCTCGATCCAGCCAGGCCGGGTCAGCGGAACGAGAGCGCCGATCCGGACGGATGATCCGTCAGTCCGCTCCGCTCCGGATGGCGATGATGGCGTATTCATGCGTTGGCGTCTTCCGTGTGACGATTCGGTGGCGGTTTGCCCGGATCGCAGAGTATTGCCCACCGGCAGCGGCGGCTCCAGTCGCCCCCCTGGCCGCCCGCCGGATCACCACGCCTCCCGGACCATGACCATCTACGATCTTGATCCACTTTCGCGACAGCCCCTGGTCCTGCCGTGAGAGTGAAGCCGGTCACCGTGACCGTTCACCGCCCCGGCGTCCAGGCATTCGGTACCGCCGCCCGACGCCGGGAGCGTCCCGTACGGCGGAGCCGACGCCGACGCCGACGCCGGCGGTGGCGGTGGCGGTGGCGGTGGCGGTGGCGGTGACGGCGAGCGGCCCGGGGACTCGGCCCCCTCAGGACGCGGGCGGCGTCACCGAGGGTTCAGGATCTCGGTGATCCGGAGGAACCCGTCCGTGCCGTGACCCCGTCCGATGGCGCGGCGTGCCAGACCTTCGGCCGCACGCATCACGCCCGCGTCGATGCCATGGGCCTCGGAGGTGTGGACGATGTGGGCCATGGACGACACCGCCGAGGTGATCGGGTTGCCCTCGCCGGAGAATCCGCCGCTGTCCACTTCCTCCGCGGCCTGCTCGAAGATCGGCGGAAGGATCGCGCCGATGCCCTTGGCGAACGGTGCCAGCTCCCGCGCGGTGATGCCTTCCGCCCTCGCCACGGCCAGTGCGTGCGCGTAGCCCGCCATCGCGGTCCAGAAGATGTCGAGCAGCGCGATGTCGTACGCGGCCGCCCGGCCGACCTCCTCACCGAGGTGGGTGTGGGTGCCCCCCAGCGCGTCCAGCACCGGCCGGTGCTCCCGGTAGATCTCCTCGGGGCCGCTGTGCAGGAACACCGCGGCCGGCGTGCCGATGGTCGTGGTCGGTGTCATGATCGCACCGTCCAGATACCCGATGCCGTGCTCGGCCGCCCAGGCCGCGGCGTTCCGGGCCCGGTCGGGGGTGTCGGCGGTCAGGTTCGCGATCGTGCGCCCCTTGAGCGCGTCGGCGACCGCGTCGCGCCGCACGATGGCGTCCACCGCGTCGTAGTTCACCACGCAGATCACGGTCAACGCGCTTGCGGCGACCGCCGCTTCGGGTGACGGGACGCCGACCGCGCCCCGCTCGACCAGCTCCCGGTCCCTGCCCGGCGTCCGGTTCCAGACCGTGGTCCGCAGGCCGGCGTCCAGGAAGGCGCCGGCCAGGGCCCGGCCCATCGGCCCCAGGCCGAGCACGGTGACGGCAGACTGTTCGGTGTGCGAGGGCATGCCTCAACTCCTCGATAAGAATGAACAACCGGTGATGAACGGGATGAAGATGACACGCAGCCGTGCCCAGGACCCGAATGTGTGCGGAGTGACGGCTGCGATCGCCGTGATCGACGGCAAGTGGAAGACGGTCTTGCTCTGGCTGCTGGAATCCGGCCCGCACCGCCCCGGCGAGCTGCGCCGGCGGCTGCCGGGCCTCACCGAGAAGGTGCTGACTCACACGCTCCGGGAGATGGAGGCCGACGGACTGGTCCACCGGGAGGTGCACGACGTGCGGCCGCTGAAGACCGTGTACTCCCTGACCGCGTTCGGCCGCGAGCTCTCCGAGGCGTTGGAGCCTCTTTCCGACTGGGGCCACCGCCGCCTGGAGAAGCTGGCCGAGGCCCGGCCGATCTCCTGATGCACCGCCGGCCTCCCCCTCTCACCCGGATCCGACGGCCCTCCGACCGCCCACGACCAAGCTTCGGGCCGGCCCGGCCCACCGACAAGTACCCACAAAAAAGTGGCTACCGCGGGTGGCGCGGGCACCGGTACGGCCCCGGCCGCCGTCCGGTCGTCCGGCGGCCGCCGCCCGGAGCCGGAAGGACGCCGCTCAGCCGGTGGGAGCCGGGTGGGCGAGGCCGTCCATGATCAGTGCGAACAGGTGGTCGCGGCGGGCGGCGATCGTCGGGGTCTGGTCGGCGATCCACGAGACGGCGCCGACCAGCGCGAACAGATCGAGGCCGTCCACGTCCGGCCGGACGGCGCCCGCGTCCTGGGCACGCCGCAGCAGCCGCGCCCCGGCGGCGCGCATCGCGCCGCAGGAGGCGTGCAGCGGCGAGGACTCGTCGTCGATCGTGGCCATCATCGAGGTGGCGAGGCCCCGGTAGGCGGCGGTCCCGGAGGTGAAGGCACGCAGCCACTCGGCCAGCGCCTCGGCCGGCGGCCGGTCCGCCTCCAGCGCGGCGGCGTGTCCGGCCAGGTGGTCGAAGCGCCGGCGCAGGAGGGCCTCCAGCAACTCCTCGCGGGTCGCGAAGTGCCGGTAGAGGGTGCCCATGCCGACCTCCGCGCGCCGCGCGATGTCGCGGAGCGACGCCTGCGCGCCCTGTTCCTCGACGACGGCCCTGGCCACCTCCAGGATGCGCGCGCGGTTGCGCAGCGCGTCGGCGCGGGGTGCCCGCGGACGGACGGGGTCTGTTCCGGTCATGCACGCATTCTGGCCCATTGACAAGCGGAGCGGTGCTCCGTCTAATATACGGAGCACCGCTCCGGATATTGCCGGGGCTCCGACGAGGGAGCATCCCCATGCCCGAAACGACGATGATGGCCATCCGCGTCCATACGCAGGGCGGACCCGAGGTCCTCACCTACGAAGAGGTGACCCGCCCCGAGCCCGGCCCCGGCGACGTCCTCGTCCGGGTTCACGCCGTCGGCGTGAACCCGCCCGACTGGTACGCGCGCAGCGGCTTCACCTTGATCCCCGAGGAGTTGCGCCCGGAGCTGCGCCTGCCGTGGACGCCCGGCTCCGACGCCTCGGGCGTCGTCGTCGCCGTCGGCGAGGGCGTCACCGAGTTCCGCGAGGGCGACGAGGTCTTCGGCATGATCCGCTTCGGCGACATGAACGACGGCGGCCGGACCTACGCCGAGTACACCACCGCGCCGGTCGCCCACCTGGCGCGCAAGCCGTCCGGCATCGACCACGTGGCGGCCGCCGGGATCCCGATGTCCGGGCTCACCGCCTACCAGAACCTCTTCGGCCACGTCGGCCTCGCGGGCGGGGAACGGGTCCTGGTGAACGGCGCGGCCGGGGGCGTCGGGCACTTCGCGGTCCAGCTCGCCAAGATCCGCGACGCCCATGTCATCGGCGTCGCCTCCACCCGCCACGAGGAGTTCCTGCGCGGGCTCGGCGTGGACGAATACGTCGACCACACCCGCGTCCCGGCCGAGGAGGCCGTGGGCGAGGTGGACCTGCTGATCGACACTGTCGGCGGCCCGGACGGGCACCGTTTCCTGCGGATCCTGAGGCCCGGCGGGACGATCTGCCCGATCTTCTTCGGCGATTACCACCGCGACCGCGCCGCCGAGCTCGGCATCGCCTTCCGGAGCGGCCAGGTCCGCTCGGACGGCGCGGACATGGCCGAGCTGGCCCGCCTCGTCGACGAGGGCCGTCTCCGCGTCGGCGTCGACAGCGTCTTCCCCCTCTCCGAGGCCGCCCAGGCCCACGCCCGTGCCGCCGAGGGACACATCCAAGGCAAGATCGTCCTCCGCGTCGCCGAGTCCTGACCCCGCGGCCCCGGGCCCGGGGCCCCGCCACGCCCGCGCCGCACCCGGCGGGACGCGGGGTGCATGTCCGATCCGTTCAAGACAGGCGTGCGGCCGGGTCCGTACCGTTGCGGACATGGCACCTTCGTTCAATCTGATCGGCCTCGTCGTGGCCGACCTGAGCAAGTCCCTGTCCTTCTACCGCCGCCTCGGACTCGACATCCCCCCGACGGCCGACACCGAGCCCCACGTGGAGGTGACCCTGCCCGGCGGGCTGCGGCTCGCGTGGGATCGCGTCAACACCATCCGCTCCTTCGACCCGGAGTGGACACCGCCCAGCGGGGACGCGCGGATCAGCCTGGCCTTCGCCTGCGACGGCCCCGCCGAGGTGGACCGGGTCTACGCCGATCTCGTCGAGGCGGGCTACGAGGGGCACAAGGAGCCCTGGGACGCGGTCTGGGGACAGCGCTACGCCCTGGTGCGCGATCCGGACGGCAACGGCGTCGACCTGTTCGCGCCGCTGCCGCCGGCCCCGCCCACCCCCTGAGCTCCGTCCCGGTCCGGGGCCGGCCGCGTCCCCGGACCGGGCACCGCGAGGGCCCCGGACGCTCCCGGCCGAAAGGGGGCGCTGCTACGCGCCGCCGGACGGGTGTGGGACGCGGCGGACCGCGACGACGGTGTCGGTGACGGTGGCCGTCTCGCCGTTGGGTCCGACGGCCTCTCGCCGGGGGGTGTCGAGGCGTTCGGGGCGGTAGCGGGCGGGGTCGAGGTGGAGGCCGCCGTAGATGTCCTGGGGGGTGGGGAAGTGCGTGTGGGGGTCGGGATCCCAGGCCCACGGGCGTACGGAGCCGTGGTCGACGATGAGGAGCAGGCCGCCGGGGGCGAGGGCGCGTGCGGCCTGGCGCAGGACGTGCTCGCGGGGGAGGTCGAGAGGGCTGTGCAGGTACTGGGCGCTGATGAGGTCGAAGGCGCCGTGGGGGAAGGTGCGGGCCAGGTCGTGCTGCTGGGTGGTGACGCGGTCGGCGACGCCCGCCGCCCGGGCGTGGGCACGGGCGCGCGCCAGGGCGGTGGCCGAGACGTCGACGGCGGTCACCTGCCAACCCTGGGCGGCCAGATGGACGGCGTCGCCGCCCTCCCCGCTGCCGAGGTCCAGCGCCGTGCCCGCCCGCAGGGTTCGGGCGGTTTCGGCGAGCAGGGGATTGGGGTTGCCGTTCCAGACCCTGTCGCGGCCGGCGTAGTGCTTCTCCCAGAAGCGTTCGGCCTCGCCGGCAGGGTCCATGTCCATCGGGTCGCCCGTCCGGTCGCTCATGTCCATCCGGTCACTCATCCGGTCGTTCATCTCCATCGGGTCACTCATGTCCATCCGGCCGCTCATCCGGTCGTTCGTCTTCATCGGGTCGCACATCGGGTCGCTCATGTCCATCGGGTCGCACATCGGGTCGCTCATGTCCATCGGGTCGCGCATCGCGGGCTCCGTCCGGTGCGGCGGCGCTGTGGCCGGCCGGTCGCGGCGGCCGGCCCCGGGCCCGTGCGGGGAGGGTGCCTGAGGAGAATGAACCCGGGCCCGCTCCGCTTGCAATCCTTCATGCCGTTTCAGCAAGATGGGGATATGGCAGAACGTAAGGATGTGCTGACCGCCGTAGGACCGCGCCTGCGGGAGCTGCGCCGGCGGCGCGGCCTGACCCTGGCCGAAATCGCGGAGCGGACCGAGATCTCCGAAAGCACCCTGTCCCGGCTGGAGAGCGGCGGCCGCAGGCCCACCCTGGAACTGCTGCTGCCGCTGGCCGAGATCTACGCCGTCCCGCTGGACGAACTGGTCGGGGCGCCCCGCACCGGTGACCCCCGTGTGCACCTGCACCCGGTGAGGCACAACGGCATGATCTTCGTGCCGCTCAGCCGCCGGCCGGGCGGCCTGCAGGCCCACAAGCTCATCATCCCCACCAGGCCGGCCGGTCTGGAGCCGGAGCTGAAGACGCACGAGGGTTTCGAGTGGGTCTACGTCCTGGCCGGCCGGCTGCGGCTGCTGCTCGGGGATCAGAGTCTCGTCCTGGCCCCCGGCGAGGTGGCCGAGTTCGACACCCACGTCCCGCACTGGCTTGGCGCCGAGGGCGACCAGCCGGTGGAGCTGCTCGTGCTGTTCGGCCGCCAGGGCGAGCGGGCCCACCTCAGGGCCCGCACCACCTGACGCGGCGCGCGCCCCGCAGCCGGGCACCGCGCGGCTCCTCCGCCCCGGCGACCGGACGCCCCAGGCGGGTGCCGGCACATCCGGACTGGGAGCCGTCACGGTGTGCGGCTCGCGCCGGCGTCGCCCGGACCCGCAGCTCGTGCGCGTTCGCGACGCGCGAGTAGAGGCTCGCGTCCTTCACGCCGAATCCGCGCCCGAGCTCCGAGACGGTCACGTTCTCCCTTGGCCGGCTCCGCCGCCGCCTCAGCCGGCCGTTCGACGGTCACTCCGGCACGCGCTACCCCTATTTACCTAGAAGCTCTAGGGAAATACATAATCGTTTGCTGTCTCAGCATACAGGGGATAGCTTTTCAGCTATGAGATTGGTTTCCGAGCACGAGGTCCGTGCCTCTTTCGTCAACTGCACCAAGGGGGAGGCCAGACGCCTTGCCATACCCAGGGACCTGGACGCCCGGCCATGGGACGACCTGGACTTCCTCGGCTGGCAAGACCTCTCCTCCCTCGGCCGCGCCTACCTGATCGCCGAGCACGGCGACCGGCTGATCGGGGTGGCGCTGCGACGGGCCGCCCCGCACGCCGGACATACACGGCGCAGCATGTGCTCGCTCTGCCTGACCACGCACACCGGCGACGGCGTGTCGCTGATGACCGCCCGCCGTACCGGTGGCAACGGCAACTCCGTGGGCGCCTACATCTGCACCGACCTGGCCTGCTCCCTCTACCTGCGCGGCAAGAAGGACGTCGGGCCCGGCGGGCGGATGCCCGAGTCGCTCACGCTCGAAGAGAAGATCGACAGGACCGCGGCCAACGTGACCGAGTTCCTCCAGAAGGTGATCCAGTGATCGGCGTCCCCATCACCTCCGGCCCCGTGCGCGGCGCGCTGGAGCCGGAGGACGGCTGCCACGCCGCCGGGGCGGGACGAGAGCGTGAGATCAGGGGCCGGTCGCGCCTGTCCTCGCTTCGCGCAGACTCAACACCTCGTACAGGAGGGCGTTGACCGGGGTCGCCGTCCCCGTCCGGGCACCGAGGCGCACCACCGCGCCGGTCCAGGCCTCAAGCTCGGACGGCCTGCCGGACAGGATGTCCCGCTGCAGTGACGAGGTGCCGGCGGCCGGCTGCTGGTCGACGAACGCCATCGTCCTCTCCACGATGTCGTCGGCCAGCTCGACCCCCATGGCCTGCCCCACCCGCCGGATCTCGTTCATGCCCTCCGCGAGCACCCGCCGCGTCCCCGGCCGGGAGCGCAGCACCCCGAACGGCGCGTCCGTCACGGCGCCGAGCCCGCCCAACGGCACGACGAACAGGAACTTGGCCCAGAGCTCGGCCCAGATGTCGTCGGGCACCACGGCCGTCACCGCCGATGCGTCGAGAGCGGCCCGGAGCCGCTCCACGCGCGCCGTCGCCCGGTTGTCCCACTCCGCGAAGGTCAGCGAGCCCAGACCACCGACATGGCGCACGCGTCCGGGCCCGTCCAGATACGCGATGATCTTCGCGATGCCCGGCAGGACCGCGTCCCGGCCAACCGCCTCGGCGACCTGGGCCGGCGCCTCGACACCGTTCTGAAGGGTCACGACCGCCGTGCCGGCGCCCATCAACGGCGCCAGAGCGGCGACCGCGGGCGCCAGCTGCCATGTCTTGACAGCCAGGAGCACGTAGTCGACCTCGCCGATGTCCCGCGGGTCGTCCGTCGCCCGCACCCGCGGGACGGCGAGATCGCCGGCCGGGCTCTCCACGGTGAGCCCCTCGCTCCGGAGGGCTCCGAGGTGCGCGCCTCGTGCCACAAAGCTGACATCATGCCCGGCGGCCGCGAGGCGGCCACCGAAATATCCGCCGATACCGCCGGCACCGATCACCGCTATCTTCACGGCGTCTCCTTGTTCCATCATCTGTCCACGTCAGGGCTTCACATGCGGCGCCACAGCCTCCCCCGCCCCATCACCTGGTCCAGGGGGCGGCCCGGCTCTCCGGCGCGCTCTAGGAGACCTTCAGCAGCAGCTTGCCGGTGGTGGTCCGGGTCTCGACGAGGCGGTGCGCCTCGGCGGCCTCGGCGAGAGGGAATTCGGCGGTCACGGGCAGCTCCAGCTCCCCGGTCGTGACGGGGCGGAAGGCCCGGCCGGCGATGTCGGCCAGCGCCCGCGGATCGGACTTGGCGAGGTTGAGGATGGAGAATCCGCTCACCGAATGCGCTCCGGTGTACAGCTCGGCCTGGCCCACCTGCCAGGCGGGGCCGCCACCGGCGTTGCCGAAGGAGACGAGGCGCCCGAAGAGGGACAGGCAGCCCAGGGTGCGCAGGAGGGTCTCACCTCCGACCGGATCGAGGGCGAGGTCCACGCCGCGGCCGCCGGTCGCCCGGCGCACGTCCTCGGGGAACCCGTCGCCGACGAACACCTCGTCGTAGCCGTACTTCAGCGCCTGCTCCGCCTTCCCGGGGCTGGAGACCACTCCGTACACCGCGCCCGCGCCGCCGAGCCGGGCCAGCTGGCCGGCGGCCGCGCCGACCCCGCCCGCCGCGCCCTGGACGAGGACGCTCTCACCCGCGCGCAGCCGTCCCACCTCGTGGAGGAGGGCGTGCGCGGTCGGCAGGACGGTGGGCAGGGACGCCCCGGTGCGCAGCGAGACCCCGGCCGGCAGCGGGAAGACGGTGGCCGCGGGGACGGCGACGGTCTCGGCGTAACCACCGCCGTCGACGAACGCGACGACCTCCTGGCCGGGCCGCAGCCCGCTCACCCCCTCGCCGACGGCGCGGACGTGGCCGGACACCTCCAGACCGGGGACGAAGGGAAGGGCGGTCACGCGGTAGCCGGCGCCGCGGGCCTTGATGTCGGCGAAGTTGACACCCGCGTAGGCGACGTCGACGGTCACCTCACCCGGCGCGGGCTCCGGCAGCGCGGTCTCCGCGAGACGCAGCACCTCGGGTCCGCCGAGTTCCTTCACAATGATCGCGTGCATGCCGGGTCGCCCCTCGACTAAAGTGTTCAACGAAAATCGAATACTCGGAGTGTACGATCCAGATCGAACACTTGGCAAGGAGAGTGCCTTGAGCCACCGGCCCGCGCCCCAGCACGTCCACCCCGACGACGTGTCCGTCCTGACCGCGCTCACCGCGCTCGCCGACCCGGTCCGCCTCCAGCTCGTCCGCGAGCTGGCCGCCTCCGAGGACTGGTCACGCTCCTGCAGCACCTTCGACGTGCCCGTCGGCAAGCCCGCGCTCAGCCATCACTTCGCGGTGCTGCGCTCGGCCGGGCTCATCGAGCAGCGCGACGCCGGCCCCAGGCGCGTCAACCGGCTGCGCCGGGCGGAGTTCGACCGGCGCTTCCCGGGGCTGCTGGACCTGACGCTGCGCGAGGAGTGACCCAGCGCGGCGGGGGCGCGGCCACCGCCGACCCGGTGGCGGCGGGGGCGGGCCACGAGAGTTTCGAGACAGAGATCGCCGCGTCGGGCACGGCGGCCCCGCCGACTGGTTGTCATGTCCGTTCCGTGACGAGGTCATGGGGCCTCGGTGACACGGTCTCTGGTCCGGAGATCCATGGTTCGGCAGAGTCGACGACACAGGCCGAACGATCACTGAAGAGGACCCCCGATGCGAAACCTTGCGAGACTGTCAGCCGTCGGAGCATCCACCGCCGTCCTCGCCGCAGGGCTCGTGGCCCCCGCGCAGGCGGCGGCCACCTCCTGGGGCGCCTGCCCCACAGGGCCCGGTGTCGACGCGCGGCAGGAATGCGCCACCCTTCAGGTCCCCATGGACTACCGGACGCCCGGCGGACCGACGATCTCGCTGGCGGTGTCGCGGATCAGGACCGCCAAGCCCGCGCTGCGCCGTGGCGTGCTGCTGATCATCCCCGGCGGGCCGGGCAGCCCGGGCCTGAACCGGCCCAGTGTCCAGGTCGAACGGCTGCCGCAGGACGTGCTCGACCGCTACGACATCGTCGGGTTCGACCCGCGCGGTGTGGGCCGGAGCTCGCCCGTTTCGTGCGGGTTGGAGACCCGGGATCTCTCGCTCACCAGGCTCAAGCCGTACCCCGGCGCCGACGGCGGCATCGCCGAGAACGTCGCCTGGTCGCGCAGGATCGCCGAGGCCTGCGCCCGCAACGGCGGGCCGCTCATCCGGCACATCAGCACCCGCAACGAGGCCAGGGACATCGACATGATCCGCCGGGCGCTGGGCGAGCAGAAGATCTCCTACTGGGGCGTCTCCTACGGCACCTACGTGGGCGCCGTCCACGCCACCATGTTCCCCGAGCGCACCGACCGGGCCGTCCTGGACAGCAACGACGACCCCGACCCGCGCCGGGTGGCGCGGCAGTGGCTGGCCAACTACGCCGTCGGCGTGGAAGACCGCTTCCCCGACTTCGCCACCTGGGCGGCGGCCCGTGACGGCGAGTACGGCCTCGGCGCCGACGCGGCGGCGGTCCGCCGCACCTTCCTCGAACTCGCGGCCGGACTGGACCGCGAGCCCCGGCCGTGGCCGGGCGCCGACGGCGAGGAACTGAGCGGCAACCTTCTGCGGGAGACCATGCTCAACGCGCTCTATTCCGACGCGAACTTCCCCATGCTGGCCGGGCTCATGCGGGCCGCCCTGACCTCGGGCGAACTGCCCCCGCCGAACACGCCGCCGGCGGCCGCCCTGCAGAACACCGCCGCCCACGCCGGCGCGACCATGTGCAACGACGTCGAGTGGCCGAGTTCGGTCGAGCGGCACCGGCGGCAGGTGGCGCGCGACCGGGCCGCCCACCCGCTGACCGCGGGTATGCCGGTCAACATGGGGCCGTGCGCCTTCTGGCCCTTCGAGCCCGCCGAGCGACCCGTGCGGGTCAGCTCGCACGGCCCGGCCAACGTGCTGCTCATCCAGAACCTGCGTGACCCGTCGACGCCGTACAGCGGCGCGCTGAAGATGCGCCAGGCGTTCGGGCAGCGGGCCCGTATGGTCAGCGTCGACTCAGGCGGCCACGGCGTCTACCTCGCCAACGGCAACGCCTGCGGCGACCAGGCCGTCACCGACTTCCTGACCACCGGGAACCTGCCGTCCCGCGACAAGGCCTGCTAGGGCCTGTCCCTGGTCGGGATCTAGACCTTCGGAGTCAGCGTGGAGCGTTGCATCAACAAGATCAAGGACTGGCGCGGCCTCGCAACCCGTTACGACAAGTCCTCCGCCGACTACCTCGCCGGGCTCCATCTACGTGGTTCCCTCATCTGGATCCGCAGCCTCCGGCCCACCGGGTGATCTCTAGGGGCTGACTCGAGATCGGGCCCGAATCCGGTCCACCGGCTCCCGGTCGCACCCGCCATGGTGACGTTGCTCGACAAGCGGGGACGGTGTTACGGTCTCACCGAGCCCCGTATGGGCCTACGCATGGAGGTATCGGCTACTCAGCCATTTCAGAGATCGGCACGTTCCGTCTCTCGCAGCTTGTCAATCCCTGTCCTGGGATTGCTGCGCCCATTTTCACTGCGTAGGCATGCGGGGTATTTCTGTGTCGATCTCCGGTGGCGTGGCCCTCCTTCGCGATCAATCGACACGGAAAGGCAGTGCATGAGCAAGGAACAGGCCGAGACCTGGGCGGGCTTCGACGTCAATGAGCTCCAGCGTCAGGTCATCGCCGAGTTTCGGGCGAACAACGGGAAGATGAGCGGCATGTTCGAGGGCTGGACGTTGGCCGTGCTGACGACCGTCGGAGCCAAGAGCGGCCTGCGACGGGAGAGCATCCTGGGATATCTTGAATTCGCCGGAAAAGGGATCATCGTCGCGTCCTCGAATGGCGCCGACAAGCACCCCGCGTGGTATCACAACATCCGCAAGAACCCGATCGTAACGGTCGAGACGGGTAGCGACACCTATCAGGCGATCGCCGCCATCCCGCCGGCCCAGGAGCGTGACAAGCTCTTCGACCGCGTGATCGCCGAGGCGCCGGGGTACGCCGACCACCAGGCCAGGACGGCCCGGGAGATCCCGGTCGTCGTACTGCACCGGATCGGCCCCAAGCCCGGCGAGGAGCGGGTCAAGGGCATGGGCGACTGGATCGTCGAGGTGCACGACTGGCTGCGCAAGGAGCTCGAGACGCTCCGCGCCCAGGCCGACCGGGCGATCGAGGGCGGCATGGACACGATCGAGCGGACGCCGCCGGACCTCGCCCAGCAGATGCGCACCCACTGCCTGAACTTCTGCGGGGCGCTGAAGAAGCATCACAGCGGCGAGGACACGGCCGTGTTCCCGATGCTGGCCAAGCAGTTCCCTGCACTCGCTCCGGCGCTGGCGCAGCTCGGCGAGGAGCACAAGGTGGTAGCGCGGCTGCAGGACGACATCCAGCAGCTCGTCGACAGCTTCGTACCCGGTGAAACCGACTCCGTGCAGCTGCGCGCCGACCTGGAGCGGCTGGCGGACCAGCTGGAGTCCCACTTCAGGTACGAGGAGGAGACGATCGTGACGGCGCTCAACGCCATGGCCCCAGCTCCCGAATTCGGCTGATCATCCACCAGCACCCCGGGCCGGCCCCTTCCTCGGCGCAGGGGTGATCGCTGCGCGCCGGGCCCGGCAGGAGCATGCCGCGGCTCGGAAATCCCGGTCCGGGTCGCCCTCGGGTCCGGGTCGCCCCCGACAGCAGACGTTGGGTTGTCCTCAAGCGGGAGTTGCCCAACCGCGCCTACCTGCGCCGACGCCGCATCGAACTTCCGGGTCCGGCTCGTTCTCCGGGACCGGCCGACCCGGGACGTCGAGCGCTTGACGGCGCGGGCCGCGGCGGCTGTTCGGCCACCTCGCCGACAAGGTCCCCGGGGACGCCGGGGTCCTTGTCGGTGCGTGATCCGCCACGGCCCTCAGGAGATGAGCACCGGCTCCAGGAAGCTCAGCCTGCCCGCCCCGGTGTCGAGCCGGGCCCTGACCCCGATCGGGTAGGTCTGCATCGAGATCCCGTGCCCGATGTCCGCCCCGGCGAGGACCGGCACCCCGAGGTCGCTCAGCCGCTCCACCAGCATCCGCTCCACGTCGCGCGGCTCGCCGCAGTTGGTGAAGGTGCCGAGCAGGATCCCGGCCACGCCGTCGCTGTAGGTGGCCCGGCGGAGCTGGGTGATGTAGCGGTCCATCCGGAACAGCTCCTCGTCCACGTCCTCCAGGAAGAGGATCGCGCCGCGGGCGGGCAGCGAGGTGTCGGTGCCGATCGAGGCGGCCAGCAGCGTGGCCGTGCCGCCCAGCGTGTGACCTTCCGCGATGCCGGGCACGACGGTCCTGGCGTCGGGGAAGACCAGCTCGGTCACCGTCTCCGGGTGGAACAGCAGCTTCATCAGCTCGTCGAAGTCGTACTCGCCCGGCCCTTCGTAGAAGCCGTCGCAGGCGACCATGGGACCGAACAGCGACGCCCAGCCGAGCTTGACCGCGATCGCCTCCAGCAGCGCGGTCACGTCGGAGTAGCCCACCACGACCTTCGGCCTGGCCGCGTCGATCTTCGACCAGTCGACCAGCTCCAGCGTGCGCTGCATGCCGTACCCGCCGCCGGCGCAGAAGACCGCGTCGAAGGCCGGGTCGCCGAGCGCCTTGGTCAGGTCGTCCGCCCGCAGGACGTCGTCGCCGGCCAGGTAGTCGTACTCGGTCCCGCCGACCCGCGAGGAGGCGAACACCTCGGGCTTGAGGCCGACCTGCTCCATCGCCACCAGGCCGCGGTCCAGGTTGGCCTGGTTGGGCGGGCTGCTGGCGGCGATGACGGCGACGCGGGCGCCGGGTCGCAGGGCGGGCGGGCGGAGGAAAGCGGTCATCGAAGAACTCCTTCAGTGGACGAGATGGCAGGCGGCGAGGCTGGAGGACGACGGGTCGCCGGTCAGGACGGGCAGGTCGCGGCTGTCGCACAGCGCGTCCTGCTCGGCCGCCCTGAGCGGGCACCTGGGGTGGAAGCGGCAGCCGTCGGGGACGGAGGTCGGGTCCGGCGGCTCGCCGGTGAGCAGCACGGGCGGCCCGCCCGAGTCGGGCAGCACCGACAGCAGCGCCCTGGTGTAGGGGTGCTTGGGGCGCAGCAGGACCTCCTCGACCGTGCCGGTCTCGACGATCCTGCCGAGGTACATGACCGCGACCCTGTCGGCGATGTTCCAGGCCAGGCCGAGGTCGTGGCTGACGACCAGCGCGGACAGGCCGAGCGAGTCCCGCAGCTCCAGGATCAGCTTGAGGATCTCGCCCCTGACCGAGGCGTCGAGCGAGGCCACCGGCTCGTCGGCGACGATGACCGAGGGTTCGAGCGCGAGCGCCCCCGCGATGACGACGCGCTGCTGCTGGCCGCCGGACATCTCGTGCGGGAAGCGCCCGGCGAACTCCGCGGGCGGCCGCAGTCCGGCCCTGGCCAGCGCGCCGTGCACCCGTTCGCCGAGCCGGTCGGTCAGGCCGTGCAGCCTGGGCCCTTCGGCGACGGCGTCGAAGACGTTCTGCCTGGGGTTGAGGGCGCCGCCCGGGTCCTGCAGGACGAGCTGGGTGCGGCGGCGGTAGGCCTTCAGCGCGGCGGCGGAGTAGCCGAGGGGCTCGCCGTCGCTCAGCACCTGGCCGCCGGTCGGCCTGACCAGCCCGACCAGGGTTCTGGCCAGCGTGGACTTGCCACATCCCGACTCGCCGACGAGCGCGACGATCTCGCCCTGCCGCACCTGGAGGTTCACCCCGTCGACGGCGCGCGCCGGCCGGGCGCCCCTGCGCGCCGGGTAGGTGACCGTCAGGTCGCGGACTTCGAGCACGGGTCTCATGCCCCGCTCCCTTCCAGCACGCGCAGGCACGCGGCCTCGCGCCGCGGGCCGCTCGGCCACAGCTCCACGGTCTCGGTACGGCAGGCCGCCACGGCCTCGGGGCAGCGTGGCTCGAAGGCGCAGCCGCTGCCCTCGTCGAGCCCGGCCAGCTCGGGCGGTGTGGGCGGGTCGCCGGGCAGCCCGGCGGGCGCGAGCCGCGAGGCCGGGTCGCCGATCGTCGGGAAGGCCCGGCCGAGCGCCCGCGTGTAGGGGTGCCGCGGCTCGGCGATGAGCTGCCTGGACGGGCCGATCTCAGCGATCTGTCCCGCGTACATGACGGCCAGCCGCTCGCACATGTGCGACAGCACCGACAGGTCGTGGCTGATCATGATGACGCCGATGCCCGACTCGCGGACCAGCTCGCCGAGCAGCTCCAGCACCTGCGCCTGGACCATGACGTCGAGCGCGGTGGTCGGCTCGTCGGCGATGATCAGGTCGGGGCGGCAGGCCAGCGACATCGCGATCATGATGCGCTGGCGCTGGCCGCCGGAGAACTCGTGCGGGTAGGAGCCGGCCCGCCGCGACGGCACGCCGACGCTGTCGAGCAGCTCGGCCGCCCGCTTGCGTGCCGCCTGCTGCCCGACCTTCTCGTGCAGCAGGATGGGCTCGCAGATCTGCTCGCCGATCGTGCGCACCGGGTTGAGCGCGCTCATCGCGCCCTGGAACACCACGGAGGCCGCCGACCAGCGCACCGCGCGCAGCCGCGCCCACCTGGCGGTCAGCAGGTCCTCCCCCTCGAACAGCACCTCGCCGCTCACCTGGGCGGAGGGGGCCAGCAGCCGCAGCAGGCCGAGCGCCATCGTGGACTTGCCCGAGCCCGACTCCCCCGCGACGCCGAGGGTCTGGCCGCGGTCGAGGGTGAAGCTCACGCCGCGTACGGCGGGCACGGCGCGCTCGCCGTTGCGGTAGGTCACCCGCAGGTCGCGCACGTCGAGCATCGGAGCCCCGCTCCGCCCCTCCGGCGCCCGGGTCTGCTCCCTCGCCGTCATCGGTCCACCATCCTCGGGTTGAGCACGTGCTCGACGGCACGGCCGACGAGCGTGAAGCCGAGCACGACGATGAGGATCGCGATGCCCGGCGGTAGCAGGTACCACCACGCGCCCGCGGTGACCGCGCCGCCCGCGAACGCCGCCTGGAGCATCGAACCCCAGGTCACGCTGGTCGGGTCGCCGAGGCCGAGGAAGGTCAGCGTGGCCTCCGACAGGATCGCCGAGGCGACGGTGAGCGTGCTGGAGACCAGGATCAGCGGCGTGACGTTGGGCAGCACGTGCCTGATCATGATCTGCGTGTTGCCCGCGCCCAGCACCTTGGCCCGCTCGATGAAGGGTCTCGCCTCGACGGCGAGCGTCTGGGCGCGCACGAGGCGGGCGGTCGCGGTCCACGAGGTGACCGCGATGGCGATCGTGATCGACGCCGCGCCCTGGCCGAGCACGGCCGACAGCGAGATGGCCAGCGGCAGGCTGGGCAGCGCGATGAACCAGTCGGTCACGTGCATCAGCGCCTGGCCGACCCGGCCCTGGTAGTGCCCGGCCAGCAGGCCGACCGCGCTGCCCAGGACCACGGTGAGCGCGGTGGCGATGATGCCGATGCTGAGCGACTCGCGTGCGCCCCAGATGACCAGCAGCAGGACCGAGCGGCCCGCCTGGTCGGTACCGAGGGGGTAGCCGGCGACGGGCGGCGACAGCTGCGGGCCGTCCACCTTGATCACGTTGAGCTGGTCGTCACCGATGAACAGCGGCGCGGCCAGGGCCAGCGCGCCGAAGGCGACGAGCAGGCCGAGCCCGGCCAGACCGGCGGGCCGCCTGGCGTAGGCGCGGCAGAAGCGGCCGAACGCGTGGTGGCGTGGGACCTCGACGGTGGCCGGGGCGTGCGTGACGGCGGTCATCGGCCACCGCCCGGGTGAAGGCGCTTCATTGGGCTCGCACTCTCGGGTCGAGGAAGCGGTAGACCACGTCCGCCAGGAGGTTCATGATGATCACACTCGCGCTGAAGACGATGAAGGTGCCCTGGAGCAGGGGCAGGTCGGGGATCTTGAGCGCCTCGTAGGTCAGGTAGCCGAGGCCGGGCCAGGAGTAGACGGCCTCGACCGTGATCGCGCCGCTGACCAGGATGCCGAGATGCATGAAGATCATCGTGACCGAGGGCAGCAGCGCGTTCGGCACCGCGTGGCGCCGCCGTACGGCGTCGTCGGTCAGGCCCTTGGCCCTGGCGGTCAGCAGGTAGGGACTGCCCATCTCGTCGATGATCGAGGTGCGCATCACCGTGACGTACTGGGCGAAGACCACCAGCACCATGGTCAGGCAGGGCAGCACCAGATGCCTGGCTACGTCGGCGACGTGGGTCCAGCCCTCCTGCGGCAGCGAGGGGTCGCTCATCCCTCCCGCGGGCAACAGGCTCGGGATCGGGCCGACACCCACGCTGAAGGTGACCAGCAGGATCATGCCGAGCCAGAACGTCGGCACCGACCACAGCGTGAGCGAGGTGCTGGAGGCGATCCGGTCGAACAGGCTGCCGTGCCGCCAGCCGCTGCGGACGCCCAGCCACAGGCCGAACGCGATCGACAGGACCGCGGCCGTGCCCATGAGGAGCAGGGTCGGCCCGAGCCGGTCGGCCACCAGCGACGAGACCGACTGCTGGAACTGCCAGGAGTAGCCGAGCTCTCCCTTGAGCGTGTTGCCGACGAAGGTGAGGAACCGCTCCCAGACCGGGTCGTCCAGGCCGAGCTGGACACGGATCTGGGCGAGCTGGGCCTCGCTCGTGGGGCGGCCCCTGGTCAGGGTGCGGACCGGGTCGGCCGGCATCAGGCTGAAGATCACGAAGCCGATGACCAGCGTGACGAAGAAGCTCACCAGGGCCGCGACCAGTTTCGAGCCCAGATAGGGCAGGAGATCCGACCGCTTGACCCCCCGCCCCTTGACCTTGGCCGGGCCCGGGGCGGTGAGGCTACTCACGGTCGCCCGCCCCCGAGCGGCGCTTGAGCACGATCCCGCCGCCGACGAGCGCGAGGAGCAGGACACCGCCGGCGATCCACAGCGTGCCGCCGCCGCCCTCCTCGGCCGAGGCGGCGGCCGGCTTCGCGGCGGGCGGCGCGGCCTTGAGGTAGCTCCAGAACGCGGTCTGCGCCGGGTACATGCCCTGCGCGTCCGGCTGCCCGGTGATCAGACCGCTCACGGTGTCGGTGCGGGCGACGTCGAGGGTGTTGGCGTAGAAGTGGATCTGGTCGACGTCGGCCTTGTACAGGATGGCCTGCATCTCGGCGACGATCTTGGCCCGCTCGTTCTGGTCGAACGTGGTGAGCTGCTTGTCGAACAGCTCGTCGTAGGCCTTGTCGCAGAAGAAGGCGTCGGTGTTGCCGCCGGTGCCGTCGTCCTTGGGCAGCGTGGCGCAGGTCTGGATGCCGAGCAGGTAGGTCGGGTCGGGGCCGGTGGTCCAGCCGTCCATCAGCAGGTCCCAGTCGCCCTTGGCCAGGTCGCTGTTGAGCGCGCTCATGCTCAGCGTCTGGATCTTGAGCTTGACGCCGATCGTCTCCAGCCAGCCCTTGAGGTAGGTGGAGATGCCCGCGTCGGCCGTGTCGTCGGAGTGGATGCCGAGGCGCAGCTCCAGCGGCCTGCCGCTCTTGGGGTCGACGCGGACGCCGTCGTCGCCCTTGGTGTAGCCGGCCTCGTCGAGGATCTTGGCGGCCTGGGCGAGGTCGAACGGTGTCTCCTGGCCCGCGTCCGGCTTCCAGCTCCACTGCGGCCAAGCCGGGGGCAGGTAGCCGGAGCCGGCCACACCCATGCCGTCGAGCACCTTGGCGACCAGCGTCTTCCTGTCGGTGGCCAGCGAGATCGCGCGGCGCAGCACCGGGTCGCCGAGCGCGGGATGGCCGGTGCCGATCTTCTTGCCGGTGCGGGTGCGGGCGTTGTGGTTGACCTCGACACCGGTCCAGCCGTTGCCGACCTCCTGGACGGTCAGCAGGCTCTTGTCCGTCTGCAGCGCCTTGAACTGGGTCGGGTTCACACCGTTGATGTAGTCCAGCTGGCCGCTGCGCAGCGCGGCGACGGCGGCGTCGGTCGACTTGAAGCTCTGCTGGATCATGTGGTCGAAGCCGGGCCGGCCCAGGATGAAGTCCTTGTTGGCGTCGAACTTCGCGTACTGCTCGGGCTTGTACTCCGTGAGCGTCCACGGGCCGTAGCCGACGACGGGGAAGGTGTCGTTCTTGACGTCCTTGAGGTTCTTGGCCTGCGGCTCCCAGATGTGCTTCGGCACGATCGGGATGCCGCTGATCGGGATGCTCGCGTAGATGACGTTGGCCTGCGGCGCCTTGGTCTTGATGACCAGCGTCGTGGCGTCGGTCGCGGTGACCGACTCGAAGTTGCTGACCAGCGAGCCGTTGGCGGTGCCCGCGACCGCGTCGGTCATGATCAGGTTGAGGGTCCAGGCGGCGTCCTCGGCCGTGATCGGCTTGCCGTCACTCCACTTCAGGCCGTCCCTGAGCTTGAAGGTCCAGGTGAGCTTGTCCTCTGACGGCGTCCACGACTCCGCCAGGTACGGACCCGGCTTGCCGTTCTCGTCCAGCGAGTTCAGCGTGGGGTAGATCGAGCCGAAGATGTCCAGCGCGCCGTTGAAGAAGGCGAGGAACGGGTTGAGCGTGTCGACGCCCGAGCCCGACATCTTCACCCGCAGCGTGGTCTCCTGCGGCGCGGACACGGCCGACCCGGCCGACGTGACGGATGCGACGGATGCGGCGGAAGCGGTGGATGCGGCGGCGAAGGTGGTGGCGCCGGCCACCAGTGAACCGCTCAGCGCGCAAGCGGCAAGGGCCAGCCTGCGCCGCGAGTTGCCTGTCCCCATTGATGTCTCCTGGTCGTTCAGCATGCGTGTGTGAACGAATGCTGACGACCGGTGGCCACGCCCCCAAGAACCGTGAACGCTTTACGACCTGAGCATCGAAAATCGTGATGCTCTCGCCATGCGCCTCCGCCGACCTCTACCTTGGGCCTGGGACGGATGCCGTTCTCCGATCGGCCGGACCCTTACCTGGCCCTTGCCTGGCCCTGGCCTTGGCCGCGCCGCCGGACGGGCCGGGTCGGGCGGAGGAGTACGATCTGGGACGCGGAGGAGAGGCCGGCTGTCTCCGGCGCCCCAGCGGCGGGCGACGCAACGGCGGACAGCGGGCAGCGCAACGGCGGGCGGTCCAGGCGGCAGGCGGCCGGGGTCAGCCCGCACCCCCGTCGTCGAACGGGAGCGTCATCGCGCCTCCACCGCCAGCCGCAGGCCGAAACCGATCAGCACCACACCGGAGATCACCTCCAGGCGGCGGCGCACGGCGGGGCGGCCGAGGACCAGCTTCGCGCGCGCCACCGCCCAGATGAACAGGCCGTACCAGACGGTGTCCACCAGCACCCAGACCACCGCGAGCAGGGCCAGCGTGAGCGGCACGTCCGCCCCTTCGGGGACGAACTGCGGCAGGAACGACATCGCGAACACCGCCGCCTTCGGATTGGCCATGCAGGTGGTGAGGCCCAGCAGGTAGGAGCGCCGCCAGCCCCGCGCGGGCTCTCCGGGCTCCGGTCCGGGCTCCGGTTGCTCCGGTACGGCTCCGCCCTCCCGCTGCCCCTCCCGCCCCTCTCGCCGGACCCGCCACAGCGACTGGGCGCCCATGGCGACCAGGAACAGCGCGCCGGCGACCCGCATGACGTCGTAGGCCACCTCCGAGGCGAGCACCAGCGCCGACAGGCCGAAGGCGGCGGCCAGCGCCCACAGCAGGATGCCGGTCTCGTTGCCGAGCGTGGCCGCCAGGCCCGGCCCCCGCCCGGCTCTCAGGGTCTGGCGCAGGATCACCGCGGTACTGGCACCGGGGATCATGGCGATCAGGAAGCAGGAGCCGATGAAGGCTATGAGGAACATGCCGTCATCATCGGCGGCATCCCGCGCCGTCGGCAATCGTTTAATCCCGGGGCGCGCCGTACAGCCCGGCGAGCTCGGCGACCGCGGTGGCCATCTGCTCGCGCACCTCGGGGGGGCCGAGGACCTCGATGTCGGCGCCCAGGCGCAGCAGCAGCCAGGAGACGTGCCTGACCGACTCGATCGGCAGGCGCACGACGACCCAGCCGTGCTCGTCGGGCGGGCCCGCCTCGGCCAGCGCGGCGTCGGCGATGTCGGCTCCGACGGTGTAGCGCAGCATGTCCTCGATGCCGGGCGCCACACGCACCAGCGCCTCGGCGGTGTGCATCCGGGCCCGGAACTCGGCCGCGTAGTGCTCCCAGTAGGCGGCCAGGTCGAAGTCGCCGGGCCGTTCGAAGCGGCCGTCGAGGATCTCGGCGGTGACGATCCGCGACACGCGGTAGGTGCGCGGCACTCCCCCGTCGGCGGCGGCCACCATGTACCACGACCCGCCCTTGAGGACCAGGCCGTAGGGGTGGGCCAGGCGCTCGACGTCGCGCGGCCCCCAGCGGCGATAGGTCATGCGCAGCGGCCGCTGGTCCCACACCGCCTCGGAGACATCACTGAGGAAGGGCGCCTCGTCGGAGCCGCGGTACCATCCCGGGACGTCGAGGTGGAAGCGCTCGCGCATCCGGGCGGCGTGGGAACGCGGCTCGGGGGGCAGCGCGGCGAGCAGTTTCAGCTCGGCGTTGGCGGCCACCTCCCCCAGCCCCAGCTCGGCGGCGGGGCCGGGCAGCCCGGCCAGGAACAGTGAGGAGGCCTCCTCGGCGGTCAGACCGTTGAGGCGGGTGCGGTAGCCGTCCAGCAGCCGGTATCCCCCGGCCGGGCCGCGGTCGGCGTAGACCGGGACCCCGGCCGACGACAGGGCCTCCACGTCCCGGTAGACCGTCCGGATGGAGACCTCCAGCTCCTGCGACAGCTCGGTGGCCGTCATGCGCCCCCGGGTCTGCAGGAGCAGCAGGAGCGACAGCAGACGACTCGCACGCATGACGTCATTGTTCCGCACGATTGCCAATGTCACATAAGTCATGTTCAATTGAACACATGGAAAGTGCTGATCGGATTCGAGCGATCATGTCCGCGCTGCGCGTCAGCGACACCGTGTCGGTGACGGAGCTGGCGGCCGAGCACGGGGTGTCGGAGATGACCATCCGCCGCGACCTCGACGAGCTGGCCCAGCAGGGCGTGGTGCGGCGGGTGCGCGGTGGCGCGGTGAGCCTGCTGCTACGCGGGGAGGAGCCCCCCTTCGGGGTGCGCGAGCGCGAGGCGGTGGAGGTCAAGCGGCGCATCGCCGCTGAGGTGGCCGCGCTGCTGGCCGACGGTGAGGCCGTGCTCCTGGACGGCGGCACCACCAATCTGGAGATCGCCCGGGCGCTCCGCGAGCGCCGGCTGACGGTCCTGCCGCTCTCCCTGCAGTCCGCCGGCGAGCTCGCCACGGCCCCGCGGATCCGCCTGGTGCTCCCGGGAGGGGAGGTCCGCCCCGGCGAGCTCAACTTCGTCGGCCCGCTGACCGAGAACGCCATCCGCTCCCTGCGCTTCGACACCGCGGTCATCGGCTGCTGCGGCCTGTCCGCCGCGCACGGCCTGACCGCCCACGACCTGTCCGACGTCGCCGTCAAGCAGGCGGCGATCGCCTCGGCCCGGCGCGTCGTCGTCGCCACCGACTCGGGCAAGTTCACCCGCACCGCCTTCGGCGCCGTCTGCCCCCTGGACCGCCTCGACATGGTGGTCACCGACGCCGCGCTCCCCCCGGCCGAACACGACGCCCTCACCGCCGCGGGCGTCATCGTCCGCACCGTCTGACTGGAGCCTCCCCCGTGCACGTCACCACTCTCGACCGCGGCGCGCTCGTCCGCGGCCGGGTCGCGGTCTGCCTGCTCTTCCTGCTCGCCGGCATGGCCGTCGGCACGTGGACGGCGCGGATCCCCGCCATCAAACAGCAACTGGAGCTGAGCGACGGCCGGCTCAGCCTCGCGCTGCTCGGCATCGCCGCCGGAGCGATAGCGGGCATGCAGGCGGTGGGCCGCCTGGTCGACCGCTACGGCAGCGTCAAGGTGATGCTGCCGATGGCCTTCGCGCAGAGCGTCGTGCTGATCCTGCCGGCCCACATGCCGGACCTCATCACCCTGACGATCTCACTGTTCGCCTTCGGCCTGGTGCACGGCACACTCGACGTGGCGATGAACGCCAACGCCGTCGAGGTCGAGCGCGCCATGGGCCGGCCCCTCATGTCGTCCTTCCACGCGGTGTTCAGCATCGGCGGGTTCGCCGGCGCGGCCGTCGGCGGGCTGCTCGCACACACCGGCCTCACCCCCGCGGCGACCTTCGCCGCCGCGGCCGCC
This sequence comes from Streptosporangium brasiliense, assembly GCF_030811595.1. Taxonomy (NCBI): domain Bacteria; kingdom Bacillati; phylum Actinomycetota; class Actinomycetes; order Streptosporangiales; family Streptosporangiaceae; genus Streptosporangium; species Streptosporangium brasiliense. Next base: position 6,021,618 of record NZ_JAUSRB010000002.1, on the reverse strand, counting down.
GTCATCGCCGCCCTGGCGCTGTGGGCCTCCCGGTGGGCTCTCACGCCACCCGGGGAGCCCGCCGCGGAGGCCGTCGCCGGCGGCGCGCCGGCCGGCCGGGGCCGCGGCCTGCTGTTCCTGGGCGTGCTCGGGATCTGCTGCATGATCGGAGAGGGGGCGGCGGCGGACTGGAGCTCGGTCTACCTGCGCGACAACCTCGGCAGCTCGGCCGGGTTCGCCGCGGCGGCCTACGCCGCCTTCTCCGTCATGATGACCGCCGGCCGCCTCGCCGGAGACCGGCTGACCATGCTGCTGGGCCCGGTGACACTGGTGCGCGGCTGCGGCCTGCTGGCCGCCTCGGGGTTCGGCGCAGCCCTGTTGATCAACCATCCGGTGGCCGCGGTGATCGGGTTCGGCTGTTTCGGCGCGGGCCTGTCATGCATCGTCCCGCAGGTCTTCTCCGCCGCCGGGCGCCGCGATCCGGCCCGTGCCGGGCAGGCGCTGGCCCGGGTGGCAAGCCTGTCCTACGTGGGCTTCCTCAGCGGCCCGGTGCTGATCGGCGGCCTGGCCGAGCTGGTGGGCCTGCCACGCGCCCTGGCCGTCCCCGTGCTGCTGGCGGCCTTCGTGGCACTGGCGGCGTCCGCGCTCCGGCCCGAGCCCCTTACAAAGTAGATCAACTCAGCGGCGCGGGGTCAGGCGACGAACCGGTCGTAGCCGAGCTTGGCCACCATCGCGATCACCACGCACAGCAGGACGGCGCGCACGAACCCGGCCCCCCGGCGCAGCGCCATCCGGGCACCGACCTGGGCCCCGGCGATGTTGCAGACGGCCATGGCCAGGCCGAGCAGCCACAGCACATGCCCCTGGTAGGCGAAGACCAGCAGGGCGCCCAGGTTCGTGCAGGAATTGATGATCTTGGAATGGGCCGAGGCGCTCACGAAGTCCATGCCGAGGACGGTGGTGAAGGCGACGATCAGGAAGGTGCCGGTGCCCGGGCCCAGGATGCCGTCGTAGAAGGCGATCCCGGCACCGGTGACGGCGATCGCGGCCAGGATCCGCTCGCGGGTGCGCAGATGAGGCTGGGGGTGGGTGCCGAACGCCGGACGGAAGGTGACGAACAGCGCCACGCCCACCAGCGTGACCATGACCAGCGGGATGAGCGCGTCCTTGGAGATCGCCGCCGCCGACGCCGCGCCCAGCCCGGCGGCCACCACCGCACCCAGCCCGGCGGGGACCACCACCCCGGTGTCGAGCTTGGTGGTCCTGGCATAGGTCACCGCCGCCGAGGCCGTGCCGAAGATGGCGGCGAACTTGTTGGTGGCCAGCGCCTGCACCGGCGAGAGCCCGGCCATGAGGAGGACGGGGAGCTGCAGCAGCCCTCCCCCGCCGACCACGGCGTCGATCCATCCCGCTCCGGCCGCCGCCACAAGCAACAGGATGATCTGCACCATATCCATGCCAAGCCCCCGAATTACGTGTCCGCCGGGCAGAGCGTACCGACGCCTCCCCCGCAGCGGGGAGACGGTCCCTCCCCGGCGGGAGGCGAGCACTCTGGCGGGCTGGGAGGATCGGGGCGTGAGACGCATCCTGACCCCGCTGACCAGCCCGTCCACCTACCTGAGGTGGACGTGCCTGATCCTGGGCGGCGCGCTGGCCATGCCGTACGTGATGGTCGGCACGGTGGTCTCGGGGCTGCTGGGCCTGCCGGAGGCGCAGAGCTACACGCTGGTGTCGGCCCAGCCGGTCGTCTTCGCCGGCGTGCTCCCCCTGATCGCGCTGACCGGGCTGTTCCTGCCGGTACGGGCGCTGGAGCTGACCGCGGCGCGGGGCCTGCTGGACGCCCGGATCGACTCCGGCCCGGACCGGCGGGCGCGCACCTGGGCCGAGCGGCGCCGTACCGCGGCCTGGTTCACCCTCCACCTGGGGATCGGCGCGGTGCTGGCGGGGGCGACTCTCGCGCTGGTGCCGTTCGTGGTCTGGCTGTGCCTGCTGCCCCTGCTGGGCGACCGGCTCGGGTTCTTCGGCACCGCGCTGGAGGCCGGGTGGAGCAGCGCGTGGGGACCGGCGGCGGCGGTGGCGACGTCGGTGCTGCTGGTCCACGCGGTGGCGGGCGCGGGGGCGCTGCTGGCGCGGCTCGCCCCGGTGCTGCTCGGCCCCACCCCGGCCGACCGGCTGGCGGCGCTGGAGGAGCGGACCCGGCGGCTGGCCACCCGTAACCGGCTCGCCCGCGAGCTGCACGACTCCGTCGGGCACGCGCTCAGCCTGGTGACCATCCAGGCGGGCGCGGCCGGGCGGGTGCTCGACCGCGACCCGGAGGCGGCGCGCGCCGCGCTGGCGGTGATCGAGGAGTCGGCGCGGTCGGCCTTGGAGGACCTGGACCACGTGCTCGGGGTGCTGCGCGAGGAGGAGAGCGGCGGGCGCGCCCCGGCCAGGACCCTGACCGACCTGCCCGAGCTGGTCCGCTCGACCGGCGCCGTCGCCGAGGTCACCGGCGACCTGTCCGCGCTGCCCGCGCTGGTGTCGCGGGAGGCCTACCGGATCGTCCAGGAGGCGCTGACCAACGCGATCCGGCACGGCTGCGGGACGGCCCGGCTGGCGGCGGCCGTATGTGACGACCATCTGGAGCTGGAGGTGCGCAACCAGATCAGGCAGCGGTCGGGGCGGAGCGGCGGCCGGGGGGTGGCGGGCATGCGGGAGCGGGTGACCCTGCTGGGCGGCCACCTGGACGCCGGGGCGGCGGACGGGGAGTGGCGGGTGGCGGCCCGGCTCCCGCTGCGCGGTGCCCAGGAGCCCGTCCGGCACTCCCTCCGTGGATCGTGACCAGCTTGCCGGAGCGGGTGGGACGGAGCTCCTCCGATCCCCGCTCCCGCGCCGTCCGCCCCGCTCACCTCAGGGCTCTTTCGAGGAAGTCCAGGACGGTCGTGGTGTAGACCCCGGGGTCGGTCTTCAGTCCCGTCAGGTGGTCGGCGTCCGGCAGCACGTGCGTCTCGGCCCGGGGATAACGGCCCGCCAGCGCCTGCACCGACGAGGCGGGCAGGATGCGGTCGCGCCCGCCCGACATGAACAGCAGCGGGACGTGCGCGAGCGGGCCGTCCGCCGGTGGCGGCCAGGAGGCGCCGAGCATCGCGGTGGCCAGGGAGCCCAGGGTGCCGGCCACCGCCGCCCGGGGCCGCGGACCGCGCAGCGGGGACGGCAGTGGCAGCCCGCCCGCCTCCAGGAAGGTGCCGAACAGCTGCGGGAGGTCGGCTCCCGGGCCGCTGTCGCAGACGACGGCGTCCACGCCGAACCCCTCACGGACCAGGGAGTACAGCGACGGGAAGGTGGAGAAGGAGAAGCCGTAGACGGCGAAGCGGGCCGAGCCGTACCCCTCGGCCCGCCTCAGGTGGGTCACCGTCGCGGTGATGTCGTCGGTGAACCGCTCGCCGAGCCTCATCCGGGCGCGGTCGTGCCCGCTGGCCCCGTGGTTGCGATGGTCGAACAGGCAGACCGTGAAGCCGGCGTCGTGCAGGAACTTCGCGTGCGCGAGGCTCGCCGATTTGCTCAGACCGATGCCGTGTCCGAGCACCACCACCCGGTCCGGCGCCCCCGGGCAGAGCCAGGCGTGCAGCCGCCCTCCCCCGCCGAGCGGGATCGCCAGCACCGTGGCGGCCAGCCCGAAGTCCTGCGGCCGCCGGTGGTGCCGCCGCCGCGGCGGGTGGAAGAGGCGGTAGGCCAGCGCGGCCCCGTACAGCGGCGCGACCGGCAACACCGCCGCCGACAGGACCCGGGCGGCGGGCGACGGACGTCCCGCCGCGGCAGGCCGCCCGGAATCCGGCGCCGGCGTCTCCCGGCCGGGCCGCCACGCTCCGGCGCGGCCCATGCCGCGGACCACCATGTAGTGGAAGGGGCGGATGACGGCGAAGTAGAGAGGTCCCGTCCAGTGGAGGTGCTTGACGACGGTGACCATGCGGAACCGCCTGCGGCCGGGCCCGGCCGTCTCGACGAGGATCGCCAGATAGGCCGCCAGGTGCGAGTCGGTCGCCTCCAGCAGGAGATAGCGGTCCTCCACCCCTTCGACGACGGTGAAGAACCCGATCTTGCGTCCCGGCGTGAACGGGATCTCCGCCGGCGCCAGGTTCGAGCCTGGCACGACATCGCGATGGGCCAGACGGAGCAGGCGCGCGAAGACCCTGCGCGCGAGATAGAGGGCCCGCAGCCACCCCGGCTCCCATCCGATGGAGTGCGCGACGAACTCCCGCAGGGTCACCTCTCCCTCGACGCTCTGCACGTCCACGAAGTCCGCGTCGTCGAGCAGGGATCGCAATGCGGGCGGGTCGATGGGCTCAGACATGATCCTCCTTGACCGGCGGGGATGGGCCCCGGCCGCACCGGTGGCCCGGTACGGCACAGCCGAATAATAGAGATCCTAATCTAGAATTAGTCCCCTATTAAAGGAGGGGGCATGCGCCGGGGCCTGAGCAGCAACCGAACGGCCGGTCACGTCAAGGGGCAGACCGACCAGGCCGGAAAGGGGCAACGGCCGGTACGGCGGGGCCCGTTCCGCCGTTCGGAGAAAGCGGGTTTCGGCGCTCCGCTGTCGGACGGGGGTCACCTGAGCGATGGCCGTGAACCCAACGAAGTACCGTCCGACCTGCACTGCTCCGTGCGGGGAGATGGCATGGGCGGTTGATCCCAGGGGGTGGCCCGCGCCGGGCGGCGGGCCACCCCTGACGCTTACGGCCCGGTCCGGGTGACCGGCCCGGCCAAGCCGTACGTGCCGGACGACGCCATCGCGGCGCGGGTGAAGACCGCGTCCTTCCGGACGGCCGCCGACAACGAGCTACTCGCCGCGCGGAGCCGCCGCCGGCTCGCCGGACCCGGCCTGGCGGGCGCGCAGGGCGCGGAGCTTGTGGCGGTTGCCGCAGCGTTCCATCGCGCACCAGCGGCGGGCACCGGGGCGGGAGGTGTCGACGAACACCAGCGGGCAGTTGTCGCCGGCACACTCGCGGATGCGTTCGGCGAGCGGCCCGGACAGCAGTTCGATCATCTCCCGCGCCAGGGTCGACAGCGCCTGCGCGGCCCGCACCGGCGGCGCCCATCCGGCGGTGGCGCCGTCGGCGGCGAGTTCGGGGGTCAGCGGCGCCGCGGTCGCGGCCCGGTTGATGGTCACGACCGCCCTCGCGGGAAGCGGGCGGCCCGCCGCCCGGGCGTGTGCCGCGTCCCAGATCGCCTGGCGCAGGGCCTTGGCCGCAGTCAGCTCGCGGGCGGTCACGGGAGCCGTCATGACTGCCGCCAGTGGCGGCTGGGTCAGCCATTCATCGAGGTCGGCAGGTTCGTGGAGGGTCTCGAATATCGCGTACCGACCCTCGCCGCCCGTGTGGGCGAAGTCCAGGCAGACGGCGCCGGCGTCGAACCGGAACGACCCGCCCTTGGGGTCGCGCAGCACCCGTCCGGTTGCATTCACTCGCATGACACCACTATAACTGGTGTCTCAACGAAACCTCTATAACCGGTTTCAGCATCCAAGGAGGAAGTACATGGGCGTACGGCACATCAACCCCGAGGGGCTCCATCGCAGCCCGGCCTTCAGCCAGGCCGTCGTGGTCGAACAGCCGGCGAAGACGATCTACATCGGAGGGCAGAACGGCGTCGGCGCCGACGGCAAGGTCGTCGGTCCCACAGTCGGGGAGCAGGCCAGGCAGGTATTCCGCAATCTCGTGACCATTTTGGAGAGCGAGGGGGCGAGCCTGGCGAACATCGTGCACTGGCGCATCGCCGTGGTCGACGGTCACACGTTCGACGAGGGTGTGGCCGCCTTCCAGGAGGTGTGGAACCGGGCCGACCCACCGCCGGCCATCACGGTCCACGTCGTGGCCGGCTTGGGTCCCGGGTTCCTCGTCGAGGTCGACGCCGTCGCCGTCGTGTGACGCCCCCTGAGGGCGGGGGCTACTTCCAGGGGCGGGACCATCCACCGATCGTCGGAACGGCGGTCGGGTCACACCAGGCAGATGGTCCCGCTCCCGGCCCCGCGCCCATTTGCCTGGTGTGGCCCAGGGCGGTTGCTCCGGCAAGCTCGTGCGCTGCCCCGCGCCGGGCCGCGGCTCATGGTGTCGGATCGTGAAGCGATCCGACACCGTTGCTGCGTTCGAGACCACTCACGACTGCACATCACGAAGCCATGGTCCGCTGGACCACTGACGAGATCTCGGATCATGACAAACGTAGCCGATGCACCACCGTCCAGGCGGAGCACCACCCAGCCGCCCGCCCCCGTCTGGCCGATCGTCGGCCTTGTCTGCCTGGCGCAGTTCATGATGGTTCTCGACGTGTCGATCGTGAACGTCGCGCTGCCCGCCATGGAATCCGACCTCCGCCTGGGTGCCGAGGGGTTGCAATGGGTGGTCAACGGCTATCTCCTCACCTTCGCCGGATTCCTGCTGCTGGGCGGCCGGGCGGCCGATCTGTTCGGACGCAGGCGCACCTTCGTCGCGGGCCTGGCCGTGTTCGCGGTCGCCGGCCTGGCGGGCGGGCTCGCCACCACGCCGGAGCTGCTGATCGCCGCACGGGCGATCCAGGGCTTCGGCGCGGCCGTGGTCGCCCCGGCCACGCTGACGATCCTCACCACCACGATCCCCGCCGGGCCTGCGCGGGCCAGGGCCATCGCCACCTGGGGCGCGGTCGGGGCGGTCGGCGGGGCGGCGGGATCGCTCGCCGGCGGACTGCTCACGGACTACCTGTCGTGGCGCTGGATCCTGCTGATCAACGCGCCGATCGGGGCGGTCGCGATCATCGCCGCGCTGCGCCTGCTCGCCGAGAGCCGCGATGTCGGTACCCGCGGGCTCGACCTGACCGGGGCGATCACGGTGACGGTGGGACTGTCTGCGCTGGAGTTGGGGATGCTGCAGACCCCCGCGTACGGCTGGGGTTCGGCGCGCGCGCTGATCCCGATGGGCGTGGGCGTGCTGGCGCTTGCCACGTTCGTCCTGGTGCAGGCCAGATTCGCACGGGCACCACTGATGCCGCTGCGGATCTTCCGAGCCCGCTCGGTGTCCGGCGCGCTCCTCGTGCAGTTCCTGCTGGGCGCCGCGGGCTTCGCGGTCTGGTACTTCCTGTCTCTCTACATGCAGCAGGTCCTGCGCTACAGCGCGCTCCAGGCGGGCCTGGCGTTCCTGCCGCACACCCTCGCCATCATCGTCGCCTCCAAGGCCACGCCGTGGCTGGCCGGCCGGATCGGCCTGCGTCCGCTGCTGGCCACAGGCGCGCTGATCTCGGCTGCGGGTTTCGCCTGGCAGGCCACCATCACACCAGAAAGTGGCCTGCTCACCGGCATCGTTCTGCCGGGCGTGCTCATCACCGGCGGAATGGGACTCACCTCCGCCCCGATCGCCATGGCCGCCACGGCCGGCGTCGGCCCCGGCGAGGCGGGGCTGGTCTCCGGCATCCTCAACTCCTCCCGCCAGGTCGGCGGCTCGCTCGGCCTGGCCGCGCTGACCACCCTGGCCGCGGCCCACACCGGCGCGCCGACCTCTGGGTACGCCCTGGCGTTCTGGGTCTGCGCCGGCGTCGTAACCGCCGGGGCGGCGGCCGTGCTCGCTCTGCCCAATACCTCGAAGGAACGTGCCTGATGCGCGCGATCGTCGTCAAGGGAAGTGAGGAGGCGATCGCCACCGCGGTCTCGCTGCTCGCCGGTGCGAGTGGCGCGGTCACCGGCGCCGGCGACGCCGCGCTGCGGGCGCCGGCCAAGCTCGACCGGGTGCTGCCCGCCCGGCTGCCGTGGCGATGGCGCTGAGCATGAGTTGTCCCCCTCGACGGCAGCGCTCCCACTAACGGCGCTAGTTATGGTAGCGACGATATTTCTATCGTAGACATGATGTCTAGCGTTGCTATGATGCCGCCATGTCCGCCATCACCAAACGCCGCGAACGTGAACGCGCCCAACGCCATCAGCTGATCATCACGGCCGCCCGCGAACTGGCCGAGGCCGAAGGGTGGGAGGCGGTGACAACGCGAAGGCTGGCTGAGCGCGTCGAATACAGCCAGCCCGTGCTCTACAGCCACTTCAACGGGAAGGAGGCCATCCTGCGCGCCGTTGCCATCGAAGGCTTCGATGAACTCGCGGCCCGCCTGCGCCGTGCCCGGCTGGCCACCCCCGAGCCGCCTCAGGCACTGCACGCCGTCTGCCGCGCCTACCTGGAGTTCGCGACCGAACAGCCCGCCCTCTACCAGGCCATGTTCGTCCTGCCGACCGATGTGAAGTTCGCGCACGCCGAGACGCCGCCCCCACTGCGCGCCGCCTTCGACGAGTTCGTGAGCTGCTTCCGCCCGGACGACCTGCGACGCGAACTGTTCGCCGAAGTCACCTGGAGCGCGTTGCACGGCATAGCCGCCCTGTCGGAAAGCGGCCGCATCCCCCCGAACGGCCAAACGGAGCGACTCGACTTCCTCGTCACCCAGATCGCCGGCACACCAGGTGGACCGGCCACGCTGTGAGGCCGCCAGTCGGAGTCGTTGTCGCTCGTGGCCTCCAACGGCGGCACCGACGCGTCGGTGCCGGCCGCCTCGGCCGCGACCATCGTCAACGTCACCGCCGAGGGCTACCCGGGGGGCGCTACCGCGCCGGCTGCGAGTACGTCGACCAGGTCGAGGAGCTGGCGATCGAGCGGGCCAAGGAGGCGTTCGGCGCCCGCTACGTCAACGTGCAGCCCCACTGCGCGAGCTTCGCCAACCACAGCGTGATGCAGTCGCTGCTGCGGCCGGGCGCGACCGTTCTCGGGATGGCGCTGGACCAGGGTGGCCATCTGACCCATGGGGCGCCGGTCAACCTGAGCGGCCGGCTGTACACGGTGCACACTACGGGCTCGACGACCGGGGCCTGATCGACCACGGGCAGCTCGCGAAGGCCGCCCACGCCCACCGGCCGCGGCTGATCGTGTGCGGCACCACGTCCTATACCCGGTCGATCGACTTCGGCCGCATCAGGGCCGTCGCCGACGAGGTGGGGGCGTACGTGCTGGCCGACATCACGCACATCGCCGGGCTGGTGGCCGCGGGGTTGCACCCGACCCCGATCGACGCCGCGCACTCCACCACGCCGTGCACGCGCTCCCCGGCGGCGCGGCCGGGGTGCGCGGGCGGGTGGCCGCCTCGGTGCGGGAGTTGTGCCGCGCCTTCCCGCTCCCCTACGGCTCAGCCGGCGCGGCGGTCGAGCAGGTCCCACCACCAGGCGATGGCCGGGATGGGGAGGGGGTTCGCCGCCGCGATCGGTGGTGTGTCGGTCAGGCTTGAGGTGATGTGGATCGCGCCGGGGTGGGCGCCGTCGGGGTTGGTGTAGCGCGCGGTGGTGAGCCCGATGTCGAGGGTGGCGCGGATGCTGGTGCTCAGGGCGTTGAGGTAGTGGTGCAGCGGGGCGCCGGCGGTGGGCAGCGCCTGCTCGCGCAGCCGGATGAACAGGTGCGTGGTGTGGTCGCGCAGCCGGGTGGCTTCTTCCAGGGCCTGGTCGCGGGTGTGGCCGTACAGATCTATGAGGACGTCGACGAGGTTGGTGGCGATGCCCGGCCGGGCATCGGGGGTCTGTTGTCTGTGCCAGAGCTCTTTGCCGTAGGAGGCCAGGTCGTTGTCCCAGCCGGCGGTGAGGCAGGCGGCCTCGGTGAGTGCGCGCACCTTGGGGCTGTTCAGTTCGTTCGCGGGCACTTCGTCCTCTTCGACCATCGCGGCGCAGGGGAGGCCGGCGCAGGTGCCCAGGCGCATGACCGTGTAGTCGTTGAGGCTCAGTGGGGTCCCGGACGACTGGGCGGCGATCTGCCAGGCCACGCCGAGCAGCCATGTGCGGTGCGCCTCTATCCAGCGCCGGACCTGGGCCGGGGTCGCGCAGCGCCGGACGCGCAGGGCGAGATCGCGGATGGGGGCGGTGAAGGGGTTGGCCGGGTCCATGGTCGCGCCGTCGGGGGCTTCGAACAGGTGCATGATGCGGGCGGCGGCCTCGACGAAGGCGTCGGTGTTCGTGCTGCTCTCGCCCGTGTCGCAGAACAGGTCGTCGAAGACGAACATCAGGTAGGTCCAGTCCGTGGCGACCTGCAGGCGCTCAGGACTGGCGTGGGGCATGGCCTGGGCGCACCATTCGGCGGAATCGGTCTGGGCGACCCGGAGCCTGGCCGCGTCGTCGGCGCAGAATCCGTGCTCGCTCATCCAGGCCAGGCCGCGGCGCCTGCACTCTTCGAAGTTGTCATTGATGGCCGGGGGGATCGGGCAATAGGCGGGCGGGAGGTCGATGCGCATGGGGGGCGGTGTGTCCATGGAAGCTCCTTGCGACTTCTGCTGGAGCCAGCGTGCTTGGCGTCCTTGTCGTTCGCTGGTCGCCGGCCGCGGACGGGCTTGTGGGCGCATCCGGCCAGGAAGGGCGCCGCGACGGGGCTGAGCGGCGGAATGTGAGCTTTTGAGCGGCCCACAAGGATGACAAGCCACGTTGGCCGGGCCCAAGTCGCCTGCTTCACATGTCCCGGGCTACTCCCTGAGGAGATCGCCGATGTCGAGCGAGCTGAGTGATGGAGTGTTGTCCCACCGATCGGCCGGACGCGCCGGCGAGCCGCCGCCGCGGGCGTTCGCGGAGGCGGAGGCGCTGGTGCGGCCGGCGCTGCGCCGGGCGGTCGCCGCCCTGCCCGATCCGGAGCGCCGCGTGGCGGAGTACCACTTCGGCTGGGCGGACGGGGCGGCGTACGGGGGGACGGGCAAGGCCCTGCGCCCGGCCCTGGTGCTGGGCGCGGCGCGCGCGGTGGGCAGGGAGGACCGGCGCGCGATCCCCGGGGCGGTGGCGGTGGAGCTGGTGCACAACTTCTCGTTGTTGCACGACGACGTGATGGACGCGGACCGCGTGCGGCGGCATCGGCCCGCGGCGTGGGTGCGCTTCGGCGTCGGGGCGGCCGTGCTCGCCGGGGACGCGTTGCAGATCCTCGCGCTTCAGGTGCTCGCCGGCACGGGGCATCCGGACGTGACCGGCGTCCTGGTCGGCACCATGGCGGATCTCATGCGCGGGCAGAGCGACGACATGGCCTTCGAGTCCCGCGACGACGTCGGCGCGGCGGAGTACCGATCGATGGCCGAGCTCAAGACCGGCGCGTTGCTCGGCGGCGCGTGCACGCTCGGAGCGCTCCTGGGCGGCTCGTCCGGGGAGCGGGCCCGTGAGCTCGGCCGCTTCGGCCGGCATCTCGGGGTGGCCTTCCAGTGCGCCGACGACATCCTGGGCATCTGGGGCCGGCCGGACCGCACGGGCAAGCCGGTCGGCGCAGATCTCGCCGCGCGCAAGAAGACGCTGCCGGTGATCACCGCCTTGGCGGACGCGGGCGAGGCGGGCCGCCGGCTGGCGGCGCTGTACCGCCGGGCGGCGCCGCCCGACGGGCGGGAATGCGCGCTGATGGCTGACCTCATCGAGGCGGCGGGCGGCCGGACGGCGGTGGAGGCGGAGGGCCGCCGCCAGATCGGCCTGGCGCTGGCCTGCCTGGACCGCGCCGAACCGCGCGAGGCGGGGCGCGACGAGCTCGCCGGGATCGCCGGATGGGCGATGCGCCGCGACCACTGAGCCCCGCGCCGGCAAGCGGCCCGCAAGGAATCGCCGGGACACCACAAGCGCCCGACAAGGACGATTGGCCACGGTGACCGGGCTCGTATCCTTCAGCAGCCCGAACTGTCGAGGAACACACATGTCCGTCCCGACCGGCACCACCGCTGAACCGGGCCGACAGGCCGCCGTCATTCCCCTCCGTCGTATGCTGCCGCTGCTCGCGCGCGGCCCGGTGAACGCGTTCGCGGACATCGCCAGGCGATCCCGCGGCGGAATCGTCCGGCTCAACCTCGGGCCGTTGCGCCCCTACCTGGTCACCCATCCCGACCACGTCCGGCACGTCATGCGGGACCATTGGCAGAACTACCTGCGGATGGGCAAGGTCTGGGCCCCCGTGGAACGGTTCCTCGGCACCACCTTCGCCGGTGAGGGCCCGGACTGGGAGGCCAGTAGGAAGGCGTACCAGCCCATGTTCACGGCGCGGCACGTCACGTCGCTCACCTCGACACTGGCGGACGTGATCGCCGAACGCGTCGGCCTGCTGGACGAGCCGGCCCGGGCGGGCCGGCCGATCGAGGCCACCCGGACGATGGCCGACCTCGTGGTCGCCGTGAACACCGTGTTCTTCTTCGGCGAGAAGAGCTCCTTCGCCGAAGGAAGGCGGCTGGCCCGGGAGTTCGGCACGGCCGTCAAGTGGATGAACGTCCGCCAGATCATGCCGTTCGTGCCCGACTCCGTCCCGCTGCCCGGCGACCGCGCCTTCGCCGGCGCGGTCGAGGCCATCGACGCGCTGGTGTACCCGCTGATCCGCAAGGCGCGGCAGGACGACGGCCACGACGTGCTGTCCGCCCTGTGCCGGGCGCGCGGCACCGGCCAGGACGCCGACCGGCTGGTCCGCGACGACCTCGTCGCCGCCCTCGTCGCCGGCACCGACACGACGACCCACGCCCTGGCCTGGGTCTGGCCGCTGCTCCAAGCCCACCCGCGGGTGGCCGCCCGGCTCTACGAGGAGATCGACCACGTCGTCGGCACGGGGCCGGTCCGCCAGGAACACCTCCCTGAGCTGCGCTACACCAAGATGGTCGTCCAGGAGGTCCTGCGCCTGTACCCGTCGGGCTGGATCATGCAACGTTTCCCCGTCGCGCCCGGCGACATCGGCGGTGTGCCCATCGACGCCGGCTCCCCGGTGTTCATCTCCCCTTACGCCACGCACCGGCTGGACGAGTTCTGGGACCGCCCGCTGGAGTTCGACCCGGAACGGTTCTCCCCCGGCCACGAGCACCGCCGCCACCGGTACTCCTACTTCCCCTTCGGCGGCGGCCCCCACCAGTGCATCGGCCGGCACCTGTTCTCCGTCGTCGCGCTGCTCACCCTCGCCACCATCGTGAGCCGCCACCACCCGCAGGTGCGCACCCCGGGCCCGATCAGCCCCCTCCCGGCGGCGTTGCGCCCCAAGCAGCCGATAGAGCTGCACCTCGTGCCCGTGGAGCGCCGCAGAGCGAGGTCCGCCCGTGCGACCGGTTGACAGGCGGACGCCGCCGAAGGTGCCCGGCTACCCGCTGGCCCTCCTGCGAAAGGGGCTCGCCTTCATCCGGGAAACCCGGGCGGCCTACGGCGACATCTTCGATCCGGACCTCGCTTTCACGAAGCTCACCGTGGTGTGCCACCCCCCGGCATGCACAACACCTCCTGGTGGACAACGCGCGCAACTACGTCAAGAGCGGCCCCGTCTGGGACGGCATCCGGACGCTCATGGGCGACGCGCTGCCCTTCGTCGAGGGCGAGGTGTGGAAGCGGCAGCGCCGGCTCATTCAGCCCGCCTTCCACCGGCGGCGGCTGACGGGCCTCGCGGACACCATGGTGGACGTCATCGACGAGGCCTTCCACGACTGGACCGCGCGGACGCGCGCCGGCGAGCCCTTCGACATCGCGGCGGCCTGCGACCGGCTGAGCATGCAGGTGATGGTGCGCGCCCTGTCCGGCACCGAGATGCGGCCGGGCGAGCCGGAGCGGGTCAGCGCCGCGTCCTGACGCCCGTTCCCGGACGCGAGACCCGGGTCCGGGTGGCCAGCCATCTCCGCGTCAAGGACGGCGTGTGGGTGCACGTGCGGCCGCGCCTGCCGTAGCCGGACCGCCCGGGTGAGCCCTGTCCCCCGGGGACTTCCTCTTCCCCCGAAATTGCTTGAAAGGGCCTGTCATGGCGAAAATCCGACCGGCGGGTTTCGAGAACCCGTACCCGGCCTACAGTCTGCGCCTGCCCGAGCAGGCGGCGGGCGTCACGTTGCGGCAGCTGGCCGTGCAGCACCGGGGGTCCGCGGAGGCCCGGCGGGTGCTGGCGCGCATGCTCGACGGCTTCGGCGGCGCGCACGCCCCGGTGACGTACGAGCACGCCACCCACGTCGACCGCCGTGGCTACACCAACGACGTCCTGCTCGCCTACTGGCTGGACGCCGGGGCAGAGAAGGCGTGGTCGGCCGCGCATCCGCTCGGATCGTGGGCCGACCCAGGCCTGACGGCGGCGGGCGGGCCGATCGGCCTGTGGACGGAGGTCCTGTGGGCGCCGCCTGACCACTTCGAGACGTCGTACTCCTACGATTCCCCGTCGTGGGGCCTGGCCTCGCAGTTCCCCGCGGCGCTGAACGTCTGCCATTCCTACCCGGGGTCGATGCGCGACCGGATCGCCGCCGCCGAGGACGGCGGGCTCGCCGGCGAGGTCGCGTCGGTGCAGGCAGGGCCGGTGGACTCGGCCGGTCGTCACCTGGTCGTGGCCACCCCGCGCAACCTCTGTTTCATCCGCAGCCCCCAGGGCTGGAGGCACTGCCCGGACGACGAGCGCGCCTGGTTCGAGGAGCGCGTGCTGCCCGTCTACCGGGAGGGCGTCGGATATCTCACCGAGCATCCCGATGAGACCGGTTGCCTGTCCGCCTGCCTCGCCGAGCTGCCCGTGTCGAACGACGAACGGGTGCAGACCACCACGCTGGCGTGGTTCCTGAGCCTGTCCCATCTCGAACAGTGGGCGCACAGCCACCCCACCCATCTCGCGATCTACAAGAGCGCGGGCGAACTCATCGCCAGGTTCGCCCCCGAAATAAACGTGACGCTCGGCCATGAGGTCTACGTGCCGCCGGAGGGCGGGCTCATGGAGTATCTCAACTGCCACGACCAGACCGGTCTCCTGCCTTACTTCGGCCCTCCGGGGGTATGAGGCGCAGCCTGATCTCCTGCTTGGGGCGCAACGCCACGCCGGGAAAAGGGGTGAACCGCCCCGGGTTGGCCACCTGCGGCCGGTAGCGGCTCACGATGGTGGCGACGGTGAGCAACGCGATGACGAAGAACAGGTGCCGGCCGAGGCACTGGTGGGGGCCGCCGCCGAAGGGGAAGTAGGAGTAGCGGTGCCTGCGCTGGTCGAGGAAACGTTCCGGGTCGAAGGCGAGCGGGCGGTCCCAGAACGCGTCCAGCCGGTGCGTGGCGTACGGGCAGACCAGCACCGTCGAGCCGGCCGCGACGCGGACTCCGCCCACCTCTCCGGGCTCGACGGCGACCCTCGGCAGGATCCAGCCCGACGGGTACAGGCGCAGGACCTCCTGCATGACCATCTTCGTGTACCGCAGCTCCGGCAGGTGTGACGGCTCGACCGGTCCGGCGCCGACGACCCGGTCCACCTCGGCATGGAGCCGGGCGGCCACCCCGGGATGCGCGTGGAGCAGCGGCCACACCCAGGCCAGGGCGTGCGTCGTCGTGTCGTCCGCGGCGACCAGCGCGGCGACGAGGTCGTCGCGGACCAGCCGGTCGGCGTCCTGGCCGGTGCCGCGCGCCCGGCACAGGGCGGACAGCACGTCGTGGCCGTCGCCCGCCCGCGCCTCGCGGATCAGCGGGTACACCAGCGCGTCGACCGTCCTGACGGCGCCGGCCATGGCGCGGTCGCCGGGCAGCGGGACGCCGTCGGGCACGAACGGCAGGATGGTGCGGATGCCGGACAGCTTGATGGCCGTGCCGAACGCCCGGACCATCCGCTCTCCGTCCGCGAAGGTGCTCTTCTTTCCGAAGAACACCCTGATGTTCGCCGCGACCACGAGGCCGGCCATCGTCCGGGTGGCCTCGATCGGCCGGCCCGCCCGGGCCGGCTCGTCCAGCAGGCCGACGCGTTCGGCGATCACCTCCGCCAGCTCCCCGGCGAGCGACGTGACGTTCCGCGCCGTGAACATGGGCTGGTGCGCCGTCCTACCGGCCTCCCAGTCCGGGCCCTCCCCCGCGAGGGTGGTGCCGATGAGCCGCTGCACCGGCTCGTAGACCTGGCCCACCCGCAGGTAGTTCGTCCAGTGGTCCCGCATCACGTGCTGGACGTGGTCGGGATGGGTGATCAGGTAGGGCCGCCACGGCCCCAGGCCGAGCCGTACGACCTCCCCGCGCGAGCGCCTGCCGACGTCCGCGAACGCGTCCACGAACCCCCGCGCGAACATCGGCAGCAAACGATGGAGTGGAACGATGGTGGCCATCCCAGCCGGCTCCTGTCCCGAGCAGCGCGCCGCCGCTCCCTTGACATGGGAATTCTCCTTCCCGGCAAGGTGACCGATCGTCCTTGCAGGAGCCTTGTCGTGCCCGGTGGACCGCTTGCGGCCCAGGACCTGGCCGATGGGAGGGCCGCGGCCGCACGCGAGACGTCACATGCGCGGAACAAGCGGGGCCAGGTGACCTGCAAGCGCGGCTGGCACCATCCGTGACGGACATTCCCCGGCCGTGCCTGGGGAGGGCACGGCTTTTAGCGATGGAGTCACCCCCTTTGCACCGATTATTCAATCGTGCCTCCGCCCGGCGGATCGCGCACCCCCTGATCGCCGTGGTGCTGGGCTCGCTCGCGACGCCCTTACCCGTGCTGGCCGCGTCTCAGGACGCGACCACGGCGAGTACGGCGCGCCCGATCGAGCTCATGCACCTGGCCGACATGAACACTTCCGACGGCAAGCTCGGCAAGATCAACAACAAGGGACAGATCGTCGGGCAGGTCCCGAACCCCGATTCCCCCCTCGGCAGGTACCCCAAAACCGTCCTGTTCTCTCGTGAAGCCGACCCGTTCACGGATCTTCACGCGATCATCGGCGGTGACTACCTCGTAAGCTCCCCCCGCGACATCAACAACGAAGGCGCGGTGATCGTCGGAACCAGCGATACGAGTGCCAGCTTCCTCGTCAAGAACGGCACGGCCACCCGCCTGCCCTGGGATCCTGCGGGGACGGCCATCAACGACCGCGGGCAGATCGCGGGCTCGATGGGAGTGTGGAGCCCCGACGGCTCCATTCTGAAGCTCCAGGCGTTCAAGCACCAGTACATGGAGCCCAGCGCGATGACCAATGGCGGGACGGTCGTCGGTTTCGCCGACATCGACTCCGGCCCCCTCATCGACTGGCGCGCCTTCCGCACCAGGCCGGGCGAACCGCTCAACCTGAGCCGGGACCTGCTGATCTTCGGCAACGCCGAGACCCGGGCCATGGACGTCAACGACCATGACGAGGTCGCCGGCTACGTGGACAGGGCGGGCCCGGACATCGAAGACATCCCCGTCATCTGGGATGAAGAAGGCGAAGCCCAGGAACAGGACGTGCCGCACGGCGGCCGGGTGTACGCGATCAACAACGACGGCGTCGGCGTGGGAGTGATGTTCGACGCCCACGCCGCGCCCCGGGCCGCCATGTACGTGAACGGCGTCGCCACCGACCTGACCAACCTGGTGCGCGCGGCCGGCAAGGACGTCTACCTCAAATACGCCTCAGGCATCAACGACCTCGGCCAGATCGCCGTCGTCGGCCGGTACGGCACCTCGGTCGCCGACCATGTCTTCCTGCTCGACCTGGGCGTCGACGCGCCCCGCCTGGAGTCGTTCACGCTCGAGACGCAGCGGTACCCGTCCACGGACTGGCGCCCGGTACCGGACATCGGGGGCAGCACGGTCGAGGGCAACAAGGTCCGCATATCCATGACGGTGAGGAACCACAGCACCACCCATCCGGTGCGCGGCTACATCCGGCTGGCCGACAACAAGTCCAAGAAGCCCATCGTCACCGGTGAGATCCAGGTGGACCTCGCCCCAGGACAGACCAAGACGATCCGCGAGATCTGGGACACCACCGGCTGGGCCTGGGACAACAAATCGGACCCGCTGTCGGACCGTGGCCCTGGCGCGATCCTCTACGTCGCGGGCAACCCGGTGGACGGCCTCGCGAACCGCATCTCCATCGTGCCCAAGCCCGTGGTGGCGGTGCACGGCTTCCGCAGCGACGCGCAGGACACCTGGGGCGAGTTCGACGAGATCATGAAGGAGCTGGGCCACCCGGACGGCAACGTGTTCGCCGTCGGCGACGGCCAGGCGGAGGGCCGGATGGACACCGGCGAGAAGTGGAACCCGCTCCACGAGAGCTACACCATGGCGCAGAACGTCGACGAACTGGCGACATACATCGAGGACGTGCGCAAGAAGACGGGCGCGTTCCACATCAACCTGGTGGCCCATTCGATGGGCACGCTGATCTCGCGGCAGTACATCCAGGAGCGGATGCCGAGCACGCCGGACAACAAGCCGGCGGTGACCCGTCTGATCGCCATGGGCGCGCCGAACGCGGGCAGCCCGTGCGCGGACATGGTGGTGGAGCGGTCGATCACGGAGGAGCTGTCCCCCTGGTTCCCCGCCGTGATCGAGAACACTACGGAGTGGGTGAACGGCGACGGGGAGCACAAGGGGTTCAACGGCCGGATCACGAACCTGAAGGGCGTGCGGGCCTCCAACCTCGTCGGCGACTCGTGGCTGGTGCCGTGCACCACGGCGAACTACCCGCTGCCGTTCATGGGCGACGGCGTCGTCCCGTGGTGGAGCGCGTTGCACCTGCTTCCCGGGTGGGGCGATCACCCCATCACCTCCACGCTGCACTCGTACATGACGTTCTCCGACGACGACTTCGTGCGTTACGTCAGGCCGCGGCTGGTGTCGCTGGTGGTCGGCGCCCCGCCCGTCACGGGCCTGACGGACAAGCAGGCAGTGCAGGACGAGAAGACGGCGGCCGTCACCGGCGGCTCGTTGTCGATGTTCGGCGCGCCGACGGTGTCCGTGGAGCCGGGGAAGACCGCGAGCGTGCCGTTGCAGGTGCCGCGGGGATCGGCGTTCGGCGTCACCGGAGTGCTCCCCGAGACGGTGGGGTTGTCGCTGCGGGATCCGTCGGGGAAGGTCGCGGCCTCGTACGCGGCGGGCAGTGACGCGGCCAAGCAGCAGTACCAGGGGCTGAGCGTCGCCGATCCGCAGGAGGGCGCGTGGACGCTGGAGGTGACCAGCACGGCCGCGCAGGCGGTGCGGGCCGACCTGACCGCGTGGGTCACCGGCAACCCGGTGCAGGTGGTGGCCAAGGCCGCGGCGGCCGAGGACGGCAGGGTCATGGTGACGGCCAAGGTCACCGACGACGGGCAGCCGGTCACCGGGGCGCCGGTGCGGGCGTGGCTGGCCGGGGTCGAGCACCGTCAGACGCTCCTGGCCGTGACGCTGAAGGACGACGGCGCCAGCGATGACGGCGCCGCCGGCGACGGCGTCTACGGCGCGCGCACCGACGTCCTCGCCGACGACCAGTACTACGTCGTGGCCAAGGCGGAGACCGCCAAGGGCGTGCGCACCGACCGCGACGTCGTGGAGGTGGCCAAGCCGGACCTGCGGGAGTTCGCGCTGACGTTGTCGGCGGGGCCGGGCGGTTCCGTCGCGGCGGCGCCGGCGCGGGAGGCGTACCGGGCGGGGACGACGGTGAAGGTGACCGCCACCCCGGACGCGGGACGCGTACCGATCGGGTGGGTGGTCGACGGTCAGAAGCGGGGCCCCGGCCCGCTGACGGTGACCATGGACGGCCCGCACACGGTGAAGGCGCTGTTCGGTACCTTCAAGGTGACCGAGCTCGGCACGCTGCCGGGCGGCGACGTGTCGAAGACCTACGCGGAGCGGCTGAACGACCGCGGCCAGGTCGCGGCCACGGCCATGGGCAAGGACGGCAAGCGGCACGCGGTGCGCTGGCAGGACGGCGCGCTCACCGAGCTGACCGGCCTGACCTGCGCCGACGGCGCGGTGAAATGCGAGACGGGCGCCTTCGACATCAACCGGGCCGGCGAGGTGTCCGGCTGGTCCGTGGGGTCGGCGAACGGCTCCAACGCCCAGCACGCGGTCGTCTGGCGCGCCGACGGCTCCGTCACCGACTTGCGGCGGGGCGACGGCACGAAGTGGCCCGCCGCCACCGGGCTGAACGACAACGGCCAGGTGGTCGGCGACGCGGGCAGGCTCGAGTACACGATCTGGGATCGGGGCGCCGCCGACGCGTTGCCCGCCGAGTTCGTCCCGGGCGTCAGCTATGACAATGACTGGCACCAGAACCAGCCCCTGCGGATCAACGACAGCGGCGCGATCGCGGGCGGCCACGCGCTCGGTAAGGACGCCAACGGCCTGCCCACGGACACGGGCCCGGCGATCTACGCCAACGGCATGCTCACCAAGCTGCCAGGCGGACCGGTCGCCGGGTGCGCGCAGACGGCCGGCCGGGCCTCCGACGTCAACGCGCACGGCCTCGTGGTCGGCACGCTGCGGTGCGGCCGCTACGAGCAGCAGACGCCGAAACGCGCCTATGCGTGGCAGGGCGGCGAGCCGGCCGATCTGGGCGAGGGCGACGCGACCGCGGTCAACGACGACGGCCTGATCGTCGGTTTCGAGCAGGGGCCGAACCTCAGCCGGCACAAGCGTCCTGTGATGTGGGTGGACGGCACGAAGTACCCGCTGACGGGTGTGTTGTCGCGGCCGTGGTGCCCGGAGGACGCCGCGAAGACGACCCAGCCGTGCGTCGGCGCTTGGAAGGTGCAGGACGTCAACTCCTCGGGCCAGATCCTGGTGTGGGGTTACGTGCGCGACCGCGCGGCCGACGGCGACGGCTTCGTCCAGCGGGACCGCTCGTACCTGCTGACCCCGGCCGAGGCGCTGGCGGATCTGCAGGTCACCGCGGAGGTCTCGGCCGCCGAGCCCGGGCCGGGCTCGAAGGTGACCTGGACGGCCACGGTGACCAACAAGGGCGACGACCCGGCCACCGACGTCCGGCTGGACGTGCTGATCCCCCGGACGGTGACCGGCGCGGCCTGTGACACCTGGCGGGGCGTCTGCGCGCCGATCAAGGATGGGTTCCGCAACACGGTCAAGGTGCTGGAGCCCGGCTGGTCGGCCACGGTCGAGGTGACCGCCGCCGTCCCGGCGGGCACCCCGGACGGGACCGGGCTGAAGGCCGGCGTCCATGGCTACAGCACGGAGGTGGCCGACCCGAAGACCGGCGACAACGCGGCGGAGGTGACCGCGACGGTGCGCCCGCTGCTCGATCGTCCCGCGCTCAACTGGCCGGATCCGGTGAAGGTCGGCGAGGTCAGCCCGCCGTACGCGGTGAAGCTCACCAACCGGCTCAACGAGCCGATCCCGCTGAAGGTGATCGCGGTCACCGGTCCGTTCACCCAGGCCAACGCCTGCCCGGTGGAGCTGGCGGTCGGCGCGGTCTGCACGGTGGAGGTGCGGTTCGCCCCCACGCAGGAGGGCCCGGCGACCGGGGCGCTGACGTTCACCACCGCCGACGGCGGGCAGCCGGCCTACACGGTGCCGCTGACCGGCCAGGGCGCCAAACCCAGCAGCTCCCCGATGGTCCAGGCGCCGGCCGCGCCCGTGCGGGGCGAGGTGGGCAAGCCGTTCACCCTGGAGGTGGCCTTCACCGACGCCGACGCGGCCGACAGCCACACCGCCCGGGTCGCGTGGGGAGACGGACCGCCGGTGGACGCCCAGGTGATCGCGGGGCCGGGTGGCGGCACCGTGAAGGCGACGCGGACGTTCACGGCCCCGCGCACCGGCACCGCCCTGGTGATCGTCACCGACGGCGCGGGCAACACCGGATCGGCCGGGGTGCCGTACGTGATCGGCGAGGCGGCGCAGAACACCGCGCCGGTGCTGGACGCCGGGCACGACGCCCAGGTGCGGGTCGGCCAGAAGCTGCAGCGGCACGTCTTCTTCACCGACCCGGACTCCACCTCATGGACGGCCACCGTCGACTACGGCGACGGGGCGGGGCCGCGGCCGGTGACCCCCGACGCGGACCTGCGGATCTGGCTGGACCAGCCGGGGTGGGCCGCCCCCGGCGCCTACCCCGTCACCGTGAAGGTGACCGACGACGGCGGTCTGGCGGCCACGGCCGCCTTCCAGGTCACCGTGGTGCCCGCGGACCACGCGGCGCCGACGGTGACGCTGCGCTCGCCTGCCAACGTGGTCGAGGCCGGGGCCGAATGGGTCGGGATGGGTTCCTTCAGCGATCCCGGCTCCACCTCCTGGACCTACACGGCCGACTACGGCGACGGGGCGGGGCCGCAGCCGCTGGCCCTGACCGCCGGCCAGTTGAAGCTCCAGCACACGTTCGGCGCGGCGGGCGATCACACGGTCGTGCTCACGGTCACCGACGAGGGCGGGGCGTCGGGCAGCGCCCGCTTCACCGTCCACGTCACCGACGCCGCCCCCCAGGTGACGCTGAAGGCGCCGGCGGTGGCGAAGGTCGTGCGGGTGGGCGAGGCGGTGCCGTTCGGCGCGTCGTTCAGCGGCGCGGGCGACATCCGCACCGCGGTCTGGACGATCGGCGGCCGGCCGGTCGCCGGGGCGGTGTCCGGACATCGGGGCAAGGGCACCGTCACCGGGTCGCACGTGTTCACCAAGGCGGGGCGGTACCCGATCTCGGTGACCGTGACCGGCGACCGCGGCGTCGCGGCCACGGCCTCCACGGTGGCGGGCGAGCAGGCGTACGTGCTGGTCTACGACCCGGACTCGGCGCTGGTCGGCGCCGGTCAGGCCGTCGCCCCCGCCGGGGCGTGCAAGCTGGACGCCGGGTGCGCCGGGCAGAAGGGCGAGGCGACCCTGGACGTGACCGCCCGCTACCGCGGCAAGGCGGCCACGCCCACCG
The DNA here is from genome assembly GCF_030811595.1 of Streptosporangium brasiliense. Lineage (NCBI taxonomy): Bacteria > Bacillati > Actinomycetota > Actinomycetes > Streptosporangiales > Streptosporangiaceae > Streptosporangium > Streptosporangium brasiliense. The sequence continues at coordinate 5,999,121 of NZ_JAUSRB010000002.1, read as the reverse complement.
GCGGGCTGCGTTACACCGCCCCCGGGTTCGACCTCCGCGCCGCCTCCGCCGCGGTGCTGGCCGTCAACGGGGACACCGCGATCCTGCGCGGCGCAGGAAAGGTCAACAAGACCGTCGACGTCGTCTTCGAGATCACCACGGTCGACTCGGGCACGCACGACAAGCTGACGGTCAAGGTCTGGAAGAAGAACGGAGAGCTCGTCTACGACACCGGCGTAGAACCGGCGCAGGTGAGCGGCACCATCCGCGTCAGCGGCTGAGACCGGCGTCCGGAGATCCCGCCCGTTCACCGGACGGGCGGGATCTCCCCCTTCGAGAATCAGGAGAATCATGGCCACTGACCCGTTTTCGTTTCCCGTCCCCGGTGAGCCCATCCCCCGGACCCTCGCCCGCCTGCGCGAGCTCGGCCCGGTCGTGCCCATCGAGCTTCCCGGCGGCGTCCGCATCTGGGCGGTGACCAGCCAGGCGGCGATCCTCGAACTCCTCGTCAACGACAACAAGCTGTTCAGCCGCGCCCCCAGGCACTGGGCGGCGCTGCACGACGGGACCATCCCCCCTGGCTGGATGTTGCGCCCGCTGGTCGAAGGAGAGCACCTCCAGGTCCTGGACGGCGCGGACCACCGCCGGCTGCGCGGCCTGATCTCGCGGGCGTTCACCCCCGCACGGGTCGAGGCGCTCGCCCCGCGGATCGAGAAGATCGCGGCCGGGCTGCTCGACGAGGTGGTCGCCGCCGGCGACGGGGTGGACCTGGTGTCCGCCTTCACCGCGCCGCTGCCGATCGCGGTCATCAGCGAGCTGTTCGGCGTTCCCGCGGAACAGCGGCCGCTAATCCGGGAGTGCACCCAGGTGCTGGTCGCCCAGGCCGGAGACGGTGCGCTGACCGCGGCGGCCGACCGTCGGCTGCGTGCGTGCCTGAACGAGCTCGTCGAGCGGAAACGTGCCGACCCGGGTGACGACCTCACCTCCGAGCTGGTGCGCGTCCACGACGGCGGCGACCGGCTGACCGGCTCCGAGCTGCTGGCCATCCTCTGGCTGATGCTCATCGCCGGGCAGGAGTCGACCGTGCACCTGCTCGGGAACGCCGTCATGGCCCTGAGCGCCCACCCCGGCCAGCGCGCGCTCGCGATCGAGAAGGGGCTGTGGCCGCAGGTGGTGGAGGAGACCCTGCGCAGCCGCCCCTCCATCGCCACCTCCCCGTTCCGGTACGCGGTGACGGACGTGACCCTCGCCGGGGTGCCCGTCCGGGCCGGCGACGCGTTCCTGCTGTGTTACGGGGAGGCCGCGACGGACACCGCGGAACACGGTGAAGGGGCAGACCGGTTCGACATCACCCGCGAGCCGGCGCCCCACCTGGCGTTCGGCCACGGCCCGCACTTCTGCGTCGGGGCGCCGCTCGCGCGGCTGGAGGGGGCGATCGCCCTGTCCGCGCTCTACGGGCGGCTGCCCGATCTGCGCCTGGCGGTCGACCCCGAGGACGTGCCCTGCTCGCCGTCCTTCATCACCTACGGCCCGCTGACCCTGCCGGTGAACCTGGGCCTCACCCGGCGGGTTTAGGCCTCACCCGGCGGGTTCAGGACGACGCGACGCCGTGCGGGCCGGGCGGCCGGTCCCGTCCAGCAGGTCGAGGATCGGCCGCTCGTAGAGGGCGGCCGACGACCTGCGGACGAAGGCGAGCGCCGCCCGGAGGTGGGCGCCGGCCGCCGCGTGATCGCCGCGGGCGAGCGCCAGCCGGCCGAGGCACAGGTCGGTCACCGACCAGCCGAGCAACCGGCCCGCATGCGGCAGGAGCCGGTCGTACAACGCCATGGCCTGGGCTGCGACCGGGGCGCCCTCCCCGGACTGCGGCGGCCCTTCCGACCGCCCCGGGCCATCCGAGTGCGCCAGGCTCGCCGGTGTGGCCAGGCGGAGGCACGTCTCGCTCAGCAGGTCCGGGATGAACCGGTACGCCAGGTCGCCCTCGATGCCCGCGAAGCCGTCACGCGCGAGCCCGGCGAAGACGTCCGCGGCCTCGTCGCGTTTGCCCAGGTCGAGCAGGGCGGCGCAGCGCAGCACCAGCCATCCGGCCTGGCCGGGCCGGACCTCCAGGGCCTGCTCGGCGAGGGACAGCGCCTCCGCCGCCTCGCCCCGCAGGCGCGCGGCGAGGCAGTGGAACAGCCGCACCCGCACCGCACCGTCGTCGCGGCCCAGCACCCCCTCGGGGTGGACCCGCGCGGACTCCTCCGCCTCCGCGAGCGCCCGGTCGAGATCGCCGCCCAGGTACGCGCGCGTGGCCGACAACCACGCGGTGATGCTGAGCAGCGCAGGCTGCCTGATCCGTCGGGCCGTCTCCGCCAGCCACGCCAGGAGGGGGTCGGCGAGCGCCGTCTCGCCCTCCTTGACCAGCTCGAAGTACTCGGCCTCCCGCGCCAGCCACTCGGCGACCAGGTCGCCCGTCCTGCGGGCCACCTCGAGCATCTCGTCGATCGCCGCCTGCCGTTCGGCGTGCGTGGCCGCCCCGCGCGAGACCATCTCGTACGCGCTCAGCCCGCGCAGCAGCGACCTGTCGTCCCCGCGCCGACGCGCGTGCCGCACGGCCTCGGCCGCGAGGGCGACGCTCTCCCCGACGGGGCGGGCGAAGAAGCCGTTGACGGCGGAGGCCGCGAGGAGCTGGGAGCGCCACGGCGAGTCCGCGCCCTCGTGCGCGCGCAGGGCCCGTTCGATCCGGCCGGTCAGAGCGCCTCCCCCGGCCCATTCCTCGTACATGCCCCAGGCGAGCGGATCGGAGAAGCCGAGGGCGGCACGGGCGAGGCGCTCGTCGTCGCCGAGATCGTCCGCGATCTCGGCTGCCCGCCGCAGGGACAGGTGGACCTGGGCGCTCAACCCGGCCGCCGACTGCGCCTCCGCCAGCTCCATCAGCAGATCGCAGGTTAGCTCGCGGTCGGCCGACGGGAGTTGTCCGGCCGGCGTCAGGGCCTGCCGCAGGTGCTCGACCGCGTCCTCGTAGGCGAACTGGGCGACGGCGTGCGCGGCCGCCCGCCTGGCGTACTCGATGGCCTTGGCCGTCATGCCGGCGATGACCAGGCCCTCACGGTAGTGATAGGCCAGCTCGGCGACGTGCGTGCCACGGCGTTCGAGCGCGGCTGCGATCCGTGCGTGCAGGCGGCGCCTGCGCAGCGGGGCGAGCCCGTCGCGCAGGACGTCCCTGACGATGTCGTGGGCGAAGCGGTAGACGAGGTCGCGCTCGGTCAACAGGCGCGCCTGCACGGCGGCGTCGAGCACCTCGAGCACCTCGTCGCGCGGCCCGTCCACCACGTCCAGCAGCACGTCGAGCTGCGCGTCGCGGCCCAGCAGCGCCGCGGCCGACAACACGTCGGCGGCTCCCGGCGGCATCGCGGCCAGGCGTCCGCGCAGCACGTCGGCGACGGCGGCCGGGGCCTCGTCCCCCAGGTGGACGACCTCGCCGAGGAAGAAGGGGTTGCCGCCGGTCAGCCTGGCGACCTCCGCCGCCCGGGCGGCGTCCGCGCCCGCCCTGCGCAGGTACTGGGCGATGGGCTCCGTGCCGAGGCCGTCCAGCATGATCCGTTCGACGTGCGGGAGCCGGACGAGCGTGGCGAGGGTGCGGGCGAGCGGGTCGCCGACCTCGGTGTCGCGGTAGGTGGCGATGACGGTGAGCTGGGGGCACGACCGGGTGGTGGCGAGGAGCTCCAGCAGGCGCAGAGAGGACGCGTCGGCCCACTGGAGGTCGTCGAGGATCACCAGGACCGGGCCGCTGTGGGCGACGAGCCGGACGAACGCGTCGTAGAGCGCGAACTCCCCCGTCGCCCCCACCATCTCCGCCAGCTCCCCGTGCCGCCCGCTGAGCTGCCTGACGACCTGGGTCCACGGCCAGAACGGCGGTGCTCCCGTGCCGTACCAGCAGCGGCCGGACACCACGCGGGCGGCGTGCCGCGCCGCGTCCTCGGCGAGGCTCGTCTTGCCGATGCCGGGCTCGCCCGCCACCAGCACCACGCGGTGCCCGTCCGCCACGATGGCCCGCCGGAGCAGCTCGGACTCGGCGCCACGCCCGACGAGCCCCGGCTCCTGCCCCAAGCCCTTTCCGGAACCCTGCCCCGAGCCCCGCTCGGAGTCTCGCCCGAAATCCTGCGCGAAGTCCTGCCCGAAGCCCCGCTCGATGTCCTGCTCCGGGATCCGCGGGCCCAGGTCGAGGGGCGGGTCGCCGGAGGGCCGTTCGCCGGGCGAGGCCGCGTCCCGCAGGGCGGCCAAGGCCCGGTCCCGCCACCACGCGAGCCCGCTCCGCCCCGCCGACCCGGCCAGCGCCTCAAGGTGCCGGACGGCCGCAGGATGGTCGCCCAGGGCGGTGGCGAGCAGCGCGAGGTACCAGTCGACGGGCCCCATGCAGAAGCTCGCCCACACCGCGGCGACCCGCCCGGAGTACGGCAGCAGCGCCGCATAGCTCACCCGGCAGGCCGCCACGTCGCCGACGGCGGCCCACGCCGCGGCCTGGAGGCAGGTCGCGGCCAGCCAGGAGAAGTCCGGCGGCGGCGCCGGCCGGCCGTCTGCGGCCAGCGCGCGGGCCTCCTCCCGCCGGTCCAGTGCGCACAGGTGCAGCACCCTGAGGTCGTGGCCGGCGCTCGGATGCGGGCTGTCCGCCAGGTCGGCCGGGAGCTCCGCCTCCGCCAGGGTGCCCCGGTGGTAGTGCGCCAGCAGGCGACCGAAGGTGACCGCCCGGTCCGCGTGCCACACCCCGATGCGGGCCGCCTGGCGTTCGACGTCGTCGTACAACGCCTCGGCGGCGCCGAACCGGCCGGCCAGGGTGAGCCGGTTGATCCGCCACAGCGTGTGCTGGAAGCGCGGCCAGGGCAGGGACAACCGTTCGAGCATGGCGTCGCACCGGGCGGCGGCCGCGTCCGCGCCGGGCAGGTCGGACAGCTCCAGCCGGTGGTGCGCGGACATCATCTGAGCGAGCAGCTCGAAGCCCGGCGTGCGGGTGCGCAGGGCCAGCTCGTGCATCTCCTCGGCGAGTTCGAGCAGCTCGGGGATGTGCAGCGGTTGCGGCAACGCCAGGTGCCTGGCGTTGAGCACGCGCATCAGCAGGTGCGGGTCGTCCAGCCGGCGCGCCATCGCGACGGCCTCGGCGGACAGGGCGCCGCCGCGCGGGTCGTCAGCGGGCAGCTCGTGCGCCATCGCGCCCAGGAGCAGGGCGCGCTCCGACCGGTCACCTTCGGGCAGCGCCCGCAGCGCTGCCTCGAACCTGTCGACCAGCCGCAGCTCCACCGTGCCGTAGGGGTCGCGTGGCGTCCAGATCGCCGGGGCGTCCAGCGCGGTGAGCGCGTGGGCGGTCAGCTCGGGGCTCGCGCCGGTGCGCTCGGCGGCACGCACCGCCCTGGCGCGGGCCTCGCGCGCGCCGATCGGGTCGCCGGCCTCCAGCAGCGCGGAGACCTGCCGCAGGAGCAGCTCCACGTACTCGGCGGGATCACCCGCGCAGGCGCCGTGCGCGGCCACCGCGCGGCCCCACCAGGCGGCGGCGTCCTCGTAGGCCATGAGCAGGCCCGCCTGCTCGGCGGCGGCGCGCGCCCAGCGCGCGGCCTCGGCGTACGCGGCGGGGCCCGCCTCGACGGCGTGATGCGCGATGACGGAGACGTCCACGCCCGGCCTGCGGGACAGGGAGGTCATCACCGCCTGGTGGATCGTCACCCTGCGCAGCGGCGGGATGCCCTGGACGATGGTCTCCCTGACCAGGTCGTGAGCGAAGGCCATGGTGGCCCCGCCGGAGACGACCAGCCCGGCCTGCGCGGCCCGGTCCAGCGCGTCGTACACCTCGGCCGGGCCCGGCTCGGACGCCTGGCACACCTCGGCGACGACGCCGGGGTCGAAGTGCCTGCCGAGCAGCGCGGCGACGCCCAGGACCTCGCTGACCCGCGCGCCGAGCCTGCCCAGCCACCAGCGGATCAGGACGGTCACCGCCTGTGGAACAGCCTCCATCTCGCGCCCCTGGGCCAGCAGCCGCGCGCTCTCCCGCACGAAGAAGGGGTTGCCGCCGGTCCGCTCACACAGGCGCGCGGCGGCGGGCTCGTCCACCTTGGCGCCCATGGCGGCGGCGATCGCGCGTACGTCGTCCGCCCCCAGGCCGGTCAGCCGGATGCGCAGCACGTCGTGGCGGGCGAGCTGCCCCAGCACGTCGTTCAACGACAGGTGGTGCCCCGCCGCCTCGGGGAACGCCGTCTCCCTGAACGCCATGACGATCGTCAGCGGGACGTTCGCCGTCTCGCCCGCCGCCGGCACGGCGACGTCCCTGAGCAGTTCGAGCGACGCGGGGTCGGCCGCGTGCAGGTCGTCGAGGACGATCGCCAGCGGCTGGGTCCGCGCGGTCGCGGCGAGCCAGCGGGCGATGGCGTGATTGCGGTCGAGCAACGCCGCCGCGGTGACGTCTTCGGGCTTGTCGTCGTCGAGGAGACCGGCCAGCGCCCGGCGGTCCGGCGGCGCGGAGACCTCCTCCAGCGCCCGGAGGATCTGCAACCACGGCATCAGCGCCGGCGCGCCCTCCCCGTGGTGGCAGCTCCCCCACAACACCACGTAGCCGAGGTTGGCGCAGTGGTCACGGAACGCCTCCAGCAGGCAGGTCTTGCCGATGCCCGGCTCGCCGGTCACCGCCGCGAGCGTCACGCCCTCCCGGCCCGCGCGCACGGGGAGCGTCTTCAGCTCCGCGAGCTGCCGCTCCCTGCCGACCAGGAGCCGCCGCGGCGCGGGCGCCCGCGCCGCGGCGGCGGGCGAGGGCGGGACGGTCAGCGACTCCGCGTGCCGGAGGATGTCGTGCTCCAGCGCCCGCAGCTCGGGGCCCGGGTCGAGGCCGAGCTGGTCGGCGAGCAGATCCCTGGCGCGGCGGAGCGCGGCGAGCGCGTCGCCCTGCCGCCCGGTGCGGTACAGGGCCAGGGCCAGCAGGCTCCACAACCGTTCGCGCAGGGGGTTGGCGGCCGACTCGACCTCCAGGTCGAGGATGACCGCCTGCGGGCGGTCGAGATCCAGCAGGGCCTGCGCGCGGCGTTCGATCGCGACCAGGCGTAACTCCCGTAGGCGGTTGGCGTCGGCGACGGCCCACGGCGCGTCGGACGAGGCGCCGTACGGCTCGCCGCGCCAGAGCCGCAGCGCCTCGTTGACGGAGGCGAGCGCCTTGCCCGGCGGGGCGGACTCGGCGCCGGCGATGAGCTCGGTGAACCTGATCGCGTCCACGTTCCTGGTGGCGAGCAGGTAGCCGGGCGGGCGCCCGACGAGCAGCCGGGGAGGGGTGCGGGGGTCGCGGCCCGGCTCGATGACCCGGCGCAGGTTCGACATGTACGACTGCAGGCTGGCCAGGGCGCTGGCCGGGGGCGATCCGGCGTACAGGTCGTCGATCAGCGTGTCGGCGGACACGAGCGCCCCGCCGGCGAGGAGCAGCCTGGCCAGGACGGTGCGGGGGCGGGGGCCGCCGAGGTCGAGCTGGACTCCTTCGTCGTCGTAGGCCTCCAGCGGGCCGAGAATCCGGAATTCCACCCCTACCACCTACGATCCCGACAGCCCGCTCCGAAGATCACCGGCCGTCCGGAATACGGTCAGCCGGACCCCTCCCATCCTCAATGTTCTATTTGTAGCAGTTGACGGCGGCGGCTGTTACTGAGTTCGTGGGCGTGATGTCGTGGAGGGATGACAGGTGGTAGCCGTCGCGGTACGCCTGTCTTATGAGATATCCGCAAGGTGGCGCCTGACCGCTGAACGGCGGGCATTTCGCGAGCGCATCCGACTGGAGGCCGCCACGATGTTCGCCGGTGGGCAGGACGACGGGGTCGTGGCGGAACGGCTACGAGTCGGCGTGCGCTCGGTGCAACGGTGGCGCCGCTCCTGGCAGGACGGCGGCCGACAGGCCCTGGGCTCGAAGGGGCCGGCCTCCAGGCCCAAGCTGAGCCGGCCCCTGTTTGCCGCGCTGGAACAGGAGTTGACTCAAGGGCCGGTCGCGCACGGCCGGCTGGAGCAGACCTGGACCCTGGCGAGGATCAAGTTGCTCATCGGGCACCGCTTCCACAAGACCCTCACGCTGTCGACCATCGCTCAGATGCTGCGACGCAACGGGTGGAGCCATCAGGTCCCGGCCAAACGGGCACTGGAGCGAGACGAGGACGCGGTCACCGGCTGGGTGAAGGAGACCTGGTCGCAGGTGGAAGCGCCGCGGCGACGCTCGGGGCCTGGATCGTCGTCGAAGACGAGGCCGGCTTCTCGATGACGCCGCCCACTTGCCGTACCTGGGCCCGGCGTGGGCACACCCCCGTGATCCGATTCCGAGGACGCTCCCGGCGCCGGTTCTCGATCGCTGCCCTGACCTGCTACAAACAGGGTGAACGCGCACGTCTGACCTTCCGGCCCAGACGGCATGCGGATCACCAGCGCGGTGGCCGGCGCAGCTTCACCTGGACCGACTACCGCGACCTGCTGATCGTTGCCCATCGGCAGCTCAGCGGCCCGATCGTGCTGGTGTGGGACAACGTGAACGTGCACGTGGACGCCCGGCTGCGTGTCTTCATCGATGTTCGCGACTGGATCACCTCCTACCAACTGCCGTACTACGCACCCGACCTCAAAGGCGGTCGAGGGCATCTGGTCACTGGTACGGCGCGCAGGCCAGTGCAATACCGCCTTCACCGACCCCGACCACCTGATACGCGTCTTACGCCGCAGTCTCCGCGAGATCCAGTACCCGCGGCGACGTCATCGATGGATGCCTCACCGCGACCGGACTCGCGCTGACGACATCACGCCCACGAACTCAGTAACTGTTCCGTAAGGGGATCCCCCACCGGAACACCGAGCGATCAGACTGGACGCCCAGGTCAAGGTGTTCCGTATAGCTGTTCCGGTGCTGGGGCTGTACGGAACACTTGAGGGCGTGAGTCGCCGAGTTCGAGTACGGCCTCCAGCGCTGATTCTTTCGGCGACGCACCGGACGACGGTCAGGCGCTCATCCTGCGGGCACGTCCTCGGCACCGGACGCCCGCGCACGGCCGGCGGCGCATACCCGACAGTGCGGCCCTTCGAAGATCACGATACGGTTTGCTGATGAGCGACCCCGCAGAGGCCCTGTCGCTGTGGCAAGTCGGTGACGTCATCGACGGCCGGTACGAAGTGACGCGGGTGCACGAGCACGGCGGGATGGGGCTGGTTTACCGGGTCCGGCACCTGCTGTGGGGCACAGATCTCGCGGTGAAATGCCCCCGCCCGGAGCTGTTCCGCGGCGCGGCCGACCGCGAGCGGTTCATCACCGAGGCCGAGGTGTGGGTGTCACTGGGGCTGCACCCGAACGTGTGCGCCTGCCACTACGTCCGCACGATCGGCGGCATTCCCCGGGTATTCGCCGAGTACGTGCCTGGCGGCAGCCTGCGTGACTGGATCGACGACCGCAGGTTGTACGGAGGCATCGAACGCGAAGCACTCACCCGCATCACGGACCTGGCGATCCAGATCGCGTGGGGCCTCGAGCACGCGCACAGCCGTGGCCTGGTACACCAGGACATGAAGCCCGCCAACATCCTGATCGACGAGGAGGGCACCGCGAAGGTGACCGACTTCGGGCTGGCCAGGGCTCGTGCGGTCGCCATGACGACGCCCGCACACGAGAGCGCGCCCGGCGTCAGCGTGCTGGTCCCCACCGGTGGCCTGACACGTGCGTACGCCTCGCCGGAGCAGAGCTCGGGCGAGGCGCTGGGCCGGCGCACCGACATCTACAGCTTCGCGGTCTCGGTGCTGGAGATGTTCACCGGCGGGATCACCTGGATGGCCGGGCCGGTCGCGGGAGAAGCACTGTCGGCCTACCGCGCCGACGGGCCGGGGGAAGCCGGACTGCCTGCCATGCCCGGCGAACTCGCCGACCTGCTGGAGCGGTGCCTGCGCCTCGATCCGGCCGATCGGCCTCGCTCGATGGCCGAGGTCGCCACCGGCCTGGCCGAGGCCCATCAGCGGGTCTCAGGTAGCCCGTATCCGCGGGCCGTTCCGGTCGCGGCGGACCTGCGTGCCGATGAGCTCAACAACCGAGGCGTGTCGCTGCTCGACCTCGACCGCACGGACGAGGCGCGGCAGGCATTCGCGGCGGCGCTGGCCGTCGACCCGCAGCACCTGGAGGCCACCTACAACACGGGCCTGCATCGGTGGCGCCACGGTGAGATCACCGACGAAGAACTCATCACCGGGCTCGAGGCGGTCCGCACCGACGCAGGAGACTCCTCGCAGGCGCGCCACCTGCTCGCCCAGGCACACCTCGAACGCGGCGACCTCACCTCGGCCGGCGAGCTTCTCGGTGAGTCAGGAGCCGAGGCCACCGGGGAACCCGAAGTCCAGGCGGTCCTGCGGACCATCCGGTCCGGGCGGCTCACCGACGCGCGCTGCGTGGAGGCCAGGGCGATTCCGTGGGCGTTGTATCGGGACGACGAGCTCACTGATCCGGATGGTCCGTACAAGATGGGCCCTTATGTCCTGACCAGCCTCACCCCCGACGGCCGGCTGCTGCTGACCGGGGGCCGCGACGGCATGCTGAAGTTGTGGGACCTGCACGGCGGGGAATGCCTCCGGTCGATCGAGGCGCACGTCGAGAACGGGTACCGCAAGGAGCTGTGCTCGATCGCCCTCACCCCGGACGGGCGCTTCGCCGCCTCTACCGGCAAGGACCACGTCTTACGGCTGTGGGATCTCGGCACCGGCCGCTGCTTGCGCGGGTTCGCCCTCAAGCAGCCGCCCCAGTTCGGCTACGTGACCCATCCGGTCGCGCTGAACGCCGACGCGAGCGTCGTGTACGTTTCGAACGCGGACGGGCCGATCCAGATCTGGGATGTCGACAGCGGGCAGATCACTCGGACCCTCAAGAGGCACACCGGTGGTGTACGTTCGATCGAACTGTCCGCCGACGGCCATTTCCTGCTCTCCACCGGCAAGTCCAACGGGGAGGTCCGGTACTGGGACCTGCGCGCGCGCCGTTACCGGCAGATCCGCGCGGAAGACACCTCGACGGCCACCGCCAACCGCCGCTCCGCAGCCGAGCAAGCCGAGGCGGCACGCCGAGCTCAGCCGCCTCGGCAGCGAGGTCGAGGCTCTGGTCAACGAGGCGGCACAGGAGATCGCCGCCGCCCGCCATCCCCGCGCGCTCGACGTGCTCACCCGGGCACGGGTGATCCCCGGCCACGAGCGTTCGCCTCAGGTGCTGGACGCCTGGCGGGCTCTGAGCCGCCACGCGGTCCGCACCGGCCTGCGGGCGGCCTGGCCCACGACGACCTTCACCGGATACGACGTCGCGCTGTCCGCCGACGGCACGATCGCGGCCGTCAAGGACTACGACGGGAGGATCCAGATCTGGGACGTCGCCGGCGGAACCTGCCGGCGCGTCATGGACGGACCTCCGACCGCGACGAACGACATCGCCCTGAGCGCCGACGCCCGGCGGGTGCTGTCCGCCGGGCACAACGGCAAGCTTCAGCTCTGGGACACCGGCACCGGTGAGTGCCTGCATGTCATGTTCGCGAGCACTCACGGCGCGACCTCCGCGCGCTTCTACGACGGCGGGCGACGCGCGCTGGCCGCGGTCAACGAGAAGCTGCAGTTCTGGGATCTGGCCGACGGCCGCCTCCTGCGAACGATCGAGAAATGCGGCCTGGCGCACTCGATCTGGGTCAGCTCCGACGAACGGGTCGCCGCCACCGTTGGCCGGAGCAACAAGATCATGCTGTGGAATCTCCGCGGGAAGCGACGGCTACGAGTTCTGGAGGGGCCCGACGAGCGGGTGACGTCGGCGTCCATGAGCGCCGATGGGCGATCCGTGGTCGCCTGCGCCCGCGGGAACATCCGATTGTGGGAGATCGCGTCGGGGCAGTGCGTACAGGTCCTCGAGCACCCCGGCCATCCCATGCATGCCAGGCTCAGCCCGGACGGGCGCTCCGTCCTGTCGGCGGACGACGACGCTCGTCTCCGGGTCTGGGATGTCCCCAGCGGGCGGCTGCTGCGTGCCCTGGAGACACATCAGGGACGTCCGGTGGGTCTGGCGTTCGCACCCGATGGCGACTTCGCTCTGTCGGCAGGGAGCGACGGGACCGTCCAGCGCTGGGAATTCGATTGGGAACTGTCGGTCCCGGCCGACAGCGGGAGCGACAGACACCGGGCGCGGCTCGGCACGGTGTTGAGCAGGATGTGGAGACGATGACGCGACCGGCAACCATCACGCTGAAACTCGTCAAGGGCAAGCTCGCCCGCACCGAGTACGTCTTCGACGAGCGAACCACCTGTGTGCTCGGCCGCGCCGACGACTGCGCGCCGCGACTGCCGGACGACGCCGATCACCGTACCGTCTCCCGGCATCACTGCCTGCTCGACATCAACCCCCCGGACGCGCGCATCCGCGACTTCGGCAGCCTCAACGGGACCTATGTCAACGGCGAGAAGATCGGCCAGCGCGCGGCACACCAGACCCCTGAGGAAGCCGCGGCGCTGCCGTTCCCGGAGCACGACCTGTCCGACGGCGACGAGATCCGGATCGGCGAAACAGTTTTCCGAGTCGGTGTCCAGCCCGCCGCGGGTGGCGTGCAGCGCACGCTGGAGCTGCCCCGGTGCAAGGTCTGCGACCGGGAGGTGGGCAGCGAGGTCGGCGCTCGGTCCGGTGAGTACGTCTGCGCCGCCTGCCAGGCCAGACCGGCCGCGGTGGCCGCGATGTTGCTGAAGCTCGCGTACGCCGGTCGCCGCGATCTCTCCTCCATCGCCGGGTACACGATCCTGCGCGAACTCGGCCGCGGCGGGATGGGCGCGGTCTTCCTCGCCCGCCACCAGGGCACCGGCGAAGAAGTGGCGCTGAAGGTGATGCTGCCGAAGGTGGGCGACTTCGGGCTCGCCAAGGCCTTCGACCAGGCCGGTCTCAGCGGCCTGACCCGGACCGGCACTGCCGCGGGCAAGCCTTGGTACATGCCCCGCCAGCAGGTCATCAACTTCCGCAACGCCGCGCCGGCGGTCGACGTCTGGACGCTCGCCGCCTGCCTCTACCACGCGCTGACCGCGCGGTACCCGAGGGATTTCCCGGCCGGCAGGGACCCGTGGCAGGTCGTCCTACAGTCGCCGCCCGTCCCGATCCGCCGCCGCAACCCGGAAGTCCCGGCGGCATTGGCCGCCATCATCGACAAGGCGCTCCAGGAGAAGCCCGCGATCGGCTACCAGAGCGCGGCCGAGCTCCACGACGCGCTCCGCACCATGACTCCGTGACCTCACGCCTCTGACTTCCCCACCTCGTGGGCATCCAGGGCGCCTGCGCCGGTGGGGCGTCGCCTTGCTTGGGGTGCCGTCAAGAAACGTGTCACCAGCGGCACCGTCGGCGCCAAGCGCGTCATCACGCTGCCGGCTCCGGTCGAGGCCCGCAGGTTCCGGGTGTGCGTGCTCCGGTCGCGCGCACCCTCCGCCTGAAGGAGATCCGCCTGTTCGCGTAGTGCGGTCAGCGGCGGTAGGCGACACCGAGGTGGTCCAGGCGGCGGCGGTGGGCGAGCAGGCGTTCGGTGAACCCGGCGTACTCGCCCGCCGTGCCCCAGGCGACCTCGGCCAGGGCGCACAGCCGGGGGAAGGCCATGTACTCCACGTGGGCCGAGGTGGGCAGGTATTCGCTCCAGAGCTGGCCCTGCGTGCCGAGGACGTGCCCGGCCGCCTCGGCCTCCAGCCCGGCGGGGACCGGCCGGTAGGCGTAGACGTGTTCCAGGGTGGTCAGCCCGCCGATGGCCAGCGGTTCCCCGTCCGGTTCCGCCTGGTAGAAGTCGAAGTAGGTGTGCGTGTGCGGGCACATCACCGCGTCGTGCCCCGCCCGGGCGGCGTCGATGCCGCCCTGCTCGCCCTGCCAGGACATCACGGTCGCGCCCGGCGCGAGGCCGCCCTGCAGGATCTCGTCCCAGCCGATCAGCCGCCGCCCGCGCTCGGCCAGGAAGTCGGCCATGCGGCCGATGAACCAGCTCTGCAGCGCGTGGGCGTCCGACAGGCCCAGTTCGCGCAGGCGCGCCTGCGTCCACGCGGACTCCTCCCACTCGCGTTTGGGGCACTCGTCGCCGCCGATGTGGATCCACTCGCTCGGGAAGACCTCCAGCACCTCCTCCAGCACGTGCCGGCAGAACGCGATGGTCTCCTCGGACATCTTCAGCACCTGCTCGTGCACGCCCCAGGCGGTCGCCACCGGCAGCGCGCGTTCCGGGTCGTCGCCCAGTTCGGGGTAGGCGGCGATGGCGGCGCGCATGTGGCCGGGCATGTCGATCTCGGGGACGATCGTGATGCCGCGCGTCCGCGCGTGGGCCACGAGGTCGCGCAGTTCGCTTTTGGTGTAGAAGCCGCCGTGCGGGACGCCGTCGTAGCGGCCCTCGGAGTAGTGGCCGAGCATCGACTCCGCGCGCCAGGCCCCCACCTCGGTCAGGCGCGGGTAGCGGTCGATCTCCATCCGCCAGCCCTGGTCGTCGGTCAGGTGCAGGTGGACGACGTTGAGCTTGTGCAACGCGGCCAGGTCGACCATCCGGTGCAGGAAGGCCACCGGGTACCAGTGGCGGGCCACGTCCAGCATCACACCGCGCCAGCCGAAGCGCGGCGCGTCCTCGATCTCCACGTACGGCACCGTCCACGCCGCTCCCCCGGCCGGGCCGGTGGCGAAGATCTCCGCGGGAAGGAGCTGTCGCAACGTCTGGACGGCGAGCGGCAGGCCGCGCCGGCCACCCGTGATCACCACGCCCTCGGTGGAGACCGACAAGCGGTACTCCTCGTCGGCGAGCGCCGGGTCCACACGCAGCCGGATGGTGTCGGGGCCGGGCTCGGCGGCCGGGGCCAGCTTGCTGCCCGCGGGTCTGCCCACCAGCTCGCGCAGCAGTTCGGCGGCCCCACCGGCGGCGGGGTCGGCGATGAGACCGGTGTTCTCGGTGAGCTGCCAGGTGCCCGGTGTCGTGGTCAGGCGGGCCGGGCGGGGGATGAGGTGCACGGTGACTCCAGGTCAGGCGGATCGACGGGGGTTGGCGCAGCGCACGGCGCCGCCGAGCTGGTCCGGTCCGCCCGTCCAGCCGTGCACGGCGATGGTGTGGCGCTCGCCGGCAGCAAGGTGGTCAGGCCCTGATCGGCGGCGGCCTCCGGGTGCAGCCGGTCGGCGTGCAGATACAGGTCGCGGATCAGAGTGCGCGCGGTGATCATAACCTGGCAGCCGGTGGCGGTGGGGACCACCTCGACGTCCATGCGGGGCGGCGGGCAGGCGAAGTCGCGGTCGGGGCAGGCGGACCGCCACATGCCCGCCGTGACCAGCGTCGGCCCCCAGTCCCAGCCGGACGAGCACGCCATCTTGCGCACGAAGTTGAACGGCTCGGTGCAGGTGGTGGGCCGGTCCCCCACCTGCTTGCGCACCGCCTCGGTCTCGGTGTAGGCCGAGGTGAACCGTACCGGCGCGCGGGTGCGAAAGGTCCGGCTCTACGACGCCCCGGGGAAGGCCACGGCCGACCGCATGGTCATCGCGATCAAGGCCGGGCTCGGTCCGCGTACCCTGGTGGTGATCACCTGGGTGCGCTCCAGCACCGGCACGCGTTCGCCAGGTGGGGCCTGGCGGAGCGGCGGTCGGCGCGGCCCGTTCCGACTTGCGGCCTACTAATGATGGCTGTTTTCATTTGTCTGAGTACGTTGTCATCAAGGGAGCGGCATGCGGGTACGCGGCAGTGACACCTCCAGGCTGAGACGGATCAACATGGTCACTGCCCTGCGCGCGCTGCGCGGGCACGGTGCGATCGGCCTGACCGAGCTGGCCTCGCGGGCCGGGCTGTCCAGGCCCACCGTCGAAGGGCTGGCCGAGGACCTGCTGGCCTCGGGCTGGCTGGCCGAGTCGCCGCCGGAGACCGGCCAGATGGGCAGGCCCAGGAGGCTGTTCCGCTTCCGCGCGGAGGCCGGGCACGTGCTCGGCGTGGACGTCGGCTCCTACTCCGTGCGGGCGCTCGTCTGCGACCTGGAAGGCCAGGTCATGGGCCGGTCCGTCACCCGGCTGACGTCGCAGGCGAGCCGCGCGGACAGGCTGGACGGGGTCAGGAGCGCCGCCCGCGGGGCGTTGAAGGACGCCGGTCTCGAAGCCGGTCGCCTGACGGCCGCCTGCGTCGGCACTACGGGCGTGGTGACGCGGGAGGGGGTGGTCAAGCTCTCCGTGGCGCTGCCCGAGTGGACGGGTGTCGATCTGGTGGCCGAGCTGGGCGACGACATCGGCCCCGTGGTCCTGGTCGAGAACGACTGCAACCTCGCGGCTCTGGCCGAGCGGTGGATGGGCGTCGCGACGGGCGCGCGGGACCTGGTCTTCGTGCTGTCGGGCGTGCGTACCGGCGCCGGCCTGCTGATCCGCGGCGAACTGTACGGCGGCGGGCGCGGCATGGCCGGGGAGATCGGCGCGTTGCCTCTGGTCGGCTGGCATCGCGCCCCCTCGCACCTGGCCGGATTCTCCGGGCTCCCCGCGGGGACGGCCGCCGAGGAGGTGGCCGGGCTGGTCTTCGCGGCCGCCAGGCAGGGGGATCCCGCCGCGCGCTGGGCGGTCGAGCAGTATGCCCATGACCTGGCCGAGGGCATCGCCGCGCTGGTGCTGACGATGGACCCCGACCTGGTCGTGATCGGCGGCGGCGTCTCCCGGTCGGGCGATGTGCTGCTGGAGCCGTTGCGCCGCCATCTCGACCCGCTCTGCCTGGAGCCGCCGGAGCTGGCCGTCTCGACGCTGGGAGACCAGGCGGTCGTGCTCGGCGCGGTACGGCACGCGCTCGACCACGTGGACGCCCGCCTCTACGACGTGGACGCCACGCTGCCCGAAGCCCAGCCCTGCTGAAGGGGGCGCGCGAGGGGGGACGCGTGGCCTCTTGACGGGAAGGCGCTTTCCGCTACATATTTAGCCTCGCTTCATTAGTAAGTCGAGCAGGCGCTCGACGCGCAGGAGAAGAACGCTTCCATGCCTATGAGCCGCCGCTTCCAAGTCACCCGCCACGGCCTTACCCTCGACGGCGAACCGTTCCAGGTGCTGTCGGGCGCCATGCACTACTTCAGGACGCTGCCCCAGCAGTGGCCCGACCGTCTCGCCAAGCTCCGGGCGATGGGGCTGAACACGGTCGAGACGTACGTGCCGTGGAACCTGCACGAGCCCCGTCCGGGCGAGTTCACCTTCACCGGCCTGGCCGACGTGGAAGGCTTCCTCACCGCCGCCGAGAAGGCCGGGCTGTACGCGATCGTCCGCCCCGGCCCCTACATCTGCGCGGAATGGGAGAACGGCGGCATCCCGGCCTGGCTGGAGTTCCGGCAGCGCTGCCACGACCCCCGCTGGCTGGAGCCCGTCGACCGCTGGTTCGACGAGCTGATCCCGCGCATCGCCGCGCGGCAGGTCGGCCGGGGCGGCAACGTCCTGATGGTGCAGGTCGAGAACGAGTACGGATCCTACGGCGACGACCATGTCTACCTGCGTCACCTGGCGAGCGGCCTGACCCGCAGGGGGATCGACGTGCCGCTGTTCACCTCCGACGGGAGCTGGGGCCTCATGGTCACCGGCGGCACCGTGCCGGAGATCTACGCGACCGCCAACTTCGGCAGCGACCCGGCCGGTCACTTCGCCGAATTCGCCAGGAACCGCGACGACCCCGAGTTCTGCATGGAGTTCTGGAACGGCTGGTTCGACCACTGGGGCGAGGAGCACCACGTGCGCGACCCCGAGGAGGTCGCCAAGCTGCTGGACGAGCTGCTCACCCGGGGCGCGTCGGTCAACGTCTACATGGCGCACGGCGGCACCAACTTCGGCTTCATGGCCGGCGCGAACGCGGGGGGCGAGCAGGCCGACGGCCGGTACGAGCCGACGGTCACCTCCTACGACTACGACGCGCCGATCTCCGAGCACGGCGAGCCGACCGCCAAGTTCTGGGCCTACCGCGAGGTCCTCGGCCGCCACACGGCGCTGCCGCCCGAGCCGTCCCGCGAGCCGGTCGCCACGCTGCCCGCGCGGGAGATCGCGTGCGAGGCCCGCCTGAGCCTGCTGGACTGCCTGGACGTGCTGTCCACGGGCACGGTGCGCAGCGCCGTTCCGCGCACGTTCGAGGAGCTCGGCCAGGCATACGGGCTGGCGGTCTACCGGGGCCACGTGCCCGGACCCCGGCCGGAGGCGCTGCCGCTGACGGTCACCGGGCTGCACGACCGGGCGTGCGTACTGATCGACGGCGTCCACCGGGCGACCCTGGAGCGCGACGCCGTCACCTCGCTGCCCCTGGCCACCCCGGAGCGCGGCGTGGACGTGACGCTGATCGTCGAGGCGATGGGCCGCGTCAACTACGGCCCGGTCCAGGGCGAGAGCAAGGGCGTCACCGGCGGCGTGCGGCACGAGCGGCAGTCCGTCTTCGGCTGGGAGATCGACCCCGTCCCGCTCGACTCGGTCGAGGGCCTGCCGTGGGGGCGCGACACGAGCGCCGCGGGGCCGTCGTTCCACCGCGCGACCCTGCACGTCGAGGAGGTCAGGGACGGCTTCATCGCCCTGCCCGGCTGGGGCAAGGGCTACGTCTGGGTCAACGGCTTCAACCTCGGCCGCTACTGGTCGCGCGGCCCGCAGGTCACCCTCTACCTGCCCTGGCCGCTGCTGCGCCGGGGCGCCAACGAACTCGTCGTGCTGGAACTCGACGAGGCGCCCGCGCAGCCGCGGGTCGAGATCCGCGCGGCCCCCGACCTGGGAGAGAGCCGCAGCTGACCGGTCTCAGGCCGCCCGGCCTGAGGCACAGGAGAAGGAGCACCATGGCACGTGGTTCACGCCTGGCGGGGACGGCCCTCGCGGTCGTCCTGGCCGGTGCGGGCTTACCGGCCCTCGCCCCCGCCGCGCACGCGGCGAGCAGCGCCTACTACGTCGATCCGAACGGTGATGACAGCGCCGACGGCCGCAGCCCCGCGACGGCCTGGAAGACCCTCGGCAAGGTCAACGCCCAGACCTTCCAGCCGGGAGACACCGTCGGCTTCAAGGCCGGCGGCCAGTGGAACGGCCAGCTGGCCCCCAAGGGGTCGGGCACGGGCACCGCCCCGATCACGTTCACCTCCTACGGCACCGGCGCAAAACCGCTCATCGCGGGCGGGGGCGCGGTGGACGCCGCCGTCAAACTGCAGAACCAGCACGACGTCGAGGTCAGCGGCCTGGAGGTGACCAACACCGGCTCCGGGACCACGCCGCGCATCGGCATCGGCGTCAGCGCCGCCGACGTGGGGGCCGTGCCGGGCATCACCATCCGCGGCAACTTCGTGCACGCCATCCAGGGCGCCACCTCGGGCAACCAGTCGTCCAACCCGTCGGCGGGCGGGATCATCGTCAGCGCGCGGGGCAAGGACGTCCCCACCTACTACCAGCGCCTGCGCATCGAGGACAACGAGGTCGCCGACTCCCGCTCGTACGGCATCGTCACCTGGTCGCAGTGGATGCAGCGCGAGGGCTGGAACTCCCTGTGGGAGGATCTCATGGGCATCCCCGCGGCCGACTTCCGGCCGTGGACGCCGAGCACCGGCGTCGTCGTCCGCGGCAACAACGTGCACGACATCTCCGCGGGCGGCATCACGGTCATGCAGGCCGCCGGCGCCCTCATCGAGCACAACCGGGTGGACAGGACCGCGCAGAACCACGGCAACGTCGGCATCTGGTGGGCCGGGACCGACGACACGCTGGTGCAGTTCAACGAGGTGTCCGGGACGAAGTACTGGGGCCTGGCCAGCGACGGCAACGCCTTCGACGCCGACGCCTCCGCCCACCGCAGCCTGGTGCAGTACAACTTCAGCCACGACAACGAGGGCGGCTTCTTCATCGCGGTCTCCACCGGCAGCGGTCCCGCCGAGGCGACGATCCGCTACAACGTCAGCCAGGGCGACGCCAACCAGGTGTTCGCGCTGTCGACCAACGCCACCGACATCGACGTCTACAACAACACCATCTGGGTGCCGCTGACGCCCTTCATCCGCGACCACCCGGACCGGGCGTCGTTCAGCCTGGTCAAGGTGTGGAACTCCACCGTCGGCAGCGTCAGGTTCCGCAACAACGTCATCCACAACGGCGCGAACCTGCCCTACAACGACAGCGGCAAGGTCGTCTACGACCGCAACCTGTTCCACGGCGGACCGGTGCCGGCCAAGGACAAGGCCGCGCTGACCGACGATCCGCTGCTGACCTCGCCCGGCTCGGCCACCTCGATCACCGCTCTCGGCGGCTACCTGCCGACCGCCGCCTCGCCGGCGCTCGCCCAGGGTCTGGAGGTCGCCTCCGACGGCGGCAGGGACGCGGTCGGCACCGCGCTCCCCTCCGGCATGCCCGACCTCGGCGGACTGCAGCGCACCGCCGGCCCGGGCGCGAACGAGGCCGCCCCGGCCGCGACCACCACGTTCGGCGCCGGGCAGTCGACCACCCCGGCGGCGCTCGCCGACGGGTCCGACTACGTGACGTGGGCCAGCCCGAGCACCGGCGTCACCCTGCCCGGCAGCATCACGCTGACCTTCCCCAGCGCCCGCCGGATCTCCGAGGTGGTGCTGGCCACCCACTTCGGCCAGGGCCAGGGCATCACCAAGCTGGACGTCCAGACCTGGAACGGCTCGGCCTGGACCACCCAGGCGGCCGACGCGGCGATCACCTGGGCGAGCAACACGGCGACCGTCGAGCGCCGGGCCGTGACCCTGCCCGCGGCCGTCACCACCGCCCAGCTGCGCCTGGTCGTCAAGGCGGCGAACCGCACCTGGGGCAACCTGTCCGTCAACGAGATCACGACCCGCTGACCCCCGCCCGACGACCCCGGCGGGCCCACGCCCGCCGGGGCCCTCGGCGACCCTCGGCACGGCCGCGGACCTCCGCGGATTTCGTCCTTGACAGTCTCCGGCGTGAACTAATAAAACCAAGCACCATTAATAAGTCGGAGAGGACACTCATGGTCACACTCGCCGTCATCGGGGCGGGACTGCGCGGGCTCGGCTACGCCCGCCGCGCCCTGGAGAGCGGCCGGGCCCGCGTCGTCGCGGTGGCCGAACCGGATCCGCACCGACGGCAGAGCCTCGCGGACGAGCACGGCATCCCGGCCGCGAACGTCTTCGCGGACTGGCGCGACCTGCTGGCCGGCGACCGACTGGCCGACGCGATCATCGTGGCCACCCAGGACCGCATGCACGTCGAGCCCGCCGTACGCGCCGCCGAACTCGGCTACCACATCCTGCTGGAGAAGCCGATGGCGCCGACCGAGGCGGACGCCACCGCCATCGCCGAGGCCGCGCAGCGGCACGGCGTGCTGCTGGCCGTCTGCCACGTCATGCGCTACACGCCCTACACCAGGACGCTCAAGGCGCTCATCGACGAGGGCCGCATCGGCCAGGTGATGAACATCCAGCACCTGGAGCAGGTCGGCTGGTGGCACCAGGCGCACTCCTTCGTGCGCGGCAACTGGCGCAACGAGGCCGAGTCCGCCCCGATGCTGCTGGCCAAGGCCTGCCACGACCTGGACTGGATCATCCACGTGAAGGGCGCGCTGCCCGAACGGATCTCCTCCTTCGGCAACCTGGTGCACTTCCGCGCCGAGCAGCGGCCCGCCGGCGCGGCCGACCGCTGCCTCGACTGCCCGGTCGAGTCCACCTGCCCGTACTCGGCCAAGCGCATCTACCTCGACTGCCTGGGCGACCCGTTCAAGGAGTTCTGGCCGCTGTCGGCGGTCACGCACGACCACACCGAGGCCGGGGTGCTGACCGCGCTGCGCGAGGGACCGTACGGCCGCTGCGTCTACGCCAGCGACAACGACGTGGTCGACACGCAGGTCGTGACCATGGAGTTCGCCGACGGCACCTCCGCCACCTGCACGGTCACCGCCTTCGCCGCCCTTGAGCACCGCAAGACACGCGTCTTCGGCACCCACGGCTCGATCGAGGGCGACGGCGTGACCTTGCGCCTGCACGACTTCCTCACCGACAAGGTGTCGGTGATCGACACTCACGCCGGCGCGGACGCCTCGGCCGCCACCGGTCACGGCGGCGGCGACGAGGCGCTGCTCGACGCGTTCGTCGCCGCGGTCGCCCACGGCGACCCCTCGCTGGTGCTGACCAGCGGTAACGAAAGCCTCGCGACGCACCGGGTGGTCTGGGCGGCCGAACGCGCCAGGCACACCGGGGCCGTCGTCCCCCTCACCCCTCCCGTGAAAGGCCCCCATCATGCGTAAGTTGACGGCAGTCCTCACCGTCGGAGCCCTCGCCCTGGGCCTGACCGCGTGCGGCAAGAAGAACAGCGACCCGGGCACCGTCCAGGAGGTGCTGACCTACCGCTCCTCGTGGGGCGCCGACGAGCCGCAGGGAAAGATCATCAAGGCGCTCTTCGACGACTTCGCCAAGCAGTCGGGCACCAAGGTCGACGTGAAGTTCGTCGGCCGCAAGGGCAACGAGAACCTGTCCACCGAGATGGCCTCGGGCCGGGGCCCCGACCTGTTCGACACCTCCACCGACAACCTGGCCACCTACGCCGCGCAGAACCTGGTCGCCCCGCTGGACGACGTGCTGGGCGCCGAGGTGCCGGGCGAGGGCAAGACGGTCAAGGACGTCCTTCCCGAGTCGGTGCGGCAGGCCTCCTCCAACGACAAGGGCCTGGCGTTCGTCCCGCACACGGTGATCTCCACCGCCGTCTGGTTCGACGCCGCCAAGCACCCCGACCTGGCCGGCGCCCCGCCGCAGAGCTGGGAGGACTTCATCGCCTACCTCGACCGGGCGAAGAAGGACGGCCGCGTCCCGATCGGCCAGGACGGCACGATCAACTTCTACAACGTGTACTGGTTCTACAGCGTCCTCGTCCGGGCCGGCGGCGCCGGCAGCCTCAAGGCGCTGGCCACCGACGCCGCCGCCTGGGACAGGCCCGAGGTCCTCGCGGCGGCCCAGAAGGTCGCCCAGCTCGCCGAGGGCGGCTACTTCCAGAAGGACTTCATGGCCACCAAGTTCCCCGCCGCCCAGGACGCCTGGGCGCAGGGCCGCTACGACCTCAACCTCAACGGCACCTGGCTGGCCAGCGAGACCAAGCCCAAGCTGGCCGCGGGCGTCAAGATCGCCTCCTTCCAGCTCCCGGCGGGTGGCAAGAACTCCGTCGAGGTCGGCACGCTCGGCTGGGGCGTCAACGCCAAGGGCGCGAACGTGACGGCCGCCAAGAAGTTCCTGGCCTTCGCGCTGCAGAAGAAGTACGTCGAGCAGATCTCCACCAGCGCGCTGAACATCCCCTCGCGGGCCGACGTGCCCGCGCCCGAGCACCTGGTGGCCGTACAGAAGGCGGTCGCCGAGGCCGCGGCCACGCACCGCACCTACGACGACGCCGCCGCCGACAAGACCTGGTGGAACGACCGGTTCCTGCCGCTGCACGACAAGCTCATCTCCGGCAAGATCGACGCCGCCGCGTTCGTCGCCGAGGGCAAGAAGTCGACCGCCGACTACCTCGCGAACAAGAACTGAGCCGATGGGAGCGGGAACCCTCATCCAGGCGCCCCCCGTGGCGCCGCCGGTCAAGGCCAGGGCTCTGCGTCCGGGGCGCGAACGGGCCTTCTGGCCCTTCCTGCTCCCCGCGCTCGTCGCCTACACCGCGCTGTTCGTCGCGCCCTCGCTGTTCGGGTTCTGGGTCAGCCTCAACGCCTGGGCGGGGCCTGGCTCGGAGATGACCTGGCGCGGCCTGGACAACTACCTGGCGCTGCTGAGCGACGACGCCTTCCGCACGTCGTTCGTCAACACGTTCGTGCTGGCGCTGGCCGGCGGCGGACTGGTCTTCGGCTTCACGTTCCTGTCGATGATGGTGCTGCGGCACATCAAGGGCCGCGCCTTCATCCGGTCCGTGATGTTCCTGCCGATGATCATCTCGATGATCGCGGTGGGCGCCGCCATCGGCTTCCTGCTGAACCCCGAGGGCGTGGTCAACACCGCGCTCGGCTGGCTCGGCCTGGACCCGCAGCCCTGGCTCGGGCCCGACCTGGTCTTCCGCTGCATCGTGGGCGGCCTGGTCTGGTCGAGCACCGGCTTCTACGTGGCGCTGATGATGTCGGCGGTCGACTCCATCCCCGCCCACATCTACG
Organism: Streptosporangium brasiliense; assembly: GCF_030811595.1. NCBI lineage: Bacteria > Bacillati > Actinomycetota > Actinomycetes > Streptosporangiales > Streptosporangiaceae > Streptosporangium > Streptosporangium brasiliense. The sequence continues at coordinate 5,975,059 of NZ_JAUSRB010000002.1, read as the reverse complement.
AGGACGCCCAGATCGTCGGGGCCACCAGGTGGGAGCAGTTCCGGCACATCACGCTGCCGCTGACCTGGGACGTCTTCGCGGTGTCGGCCGTGCTGTGGGTGGTCAACAGCCTGAAGATCTTCGAGATCGTGCTCGCGTTCACCACCGGCGGTACGCCGGGGAGCCCGCCGCTGCAGGCCAGGACGGTGGCGGTGCAGCAGTACTCCCTGGTGGCCGGGAACGCCATACCCCAGCTCGGCAACGCCGCCGCGATGGGCGTCGTGGTGCTGCTCGTCACCGCCGTGCTCATCGCCCTGACCCGGCGCATCACCAGGCGCGAACGAGTGGAGCTGTCATGAGGCGCCTGATCGGCGACGTCCTGCTGCCGCGGGCCACCGCGATCGCCCTGTGGGCGTGGGTGGCCTTCAACCTCGCGCTGGTCCTTTGGGTGGGCATGCAGTCGCTCAAGGACTCCGGCGAGGTGTGGCTCAACCCGTTCTCGCTGCCCACCGACCCGCACTGGGACAACTACGCCTCCGCCTGGCGGGCGGCCGAGTTCTCCGCCGCCGCGCTGAACAGCACGGTCCTGACCCTGCTCGGCTCCCTGCTCATCGTGGCGCTGTCGGCACCCGCGGCGTACGTGCTGGCCCGCTCCAACCGGCGGGTGGCCGGCCCGCTGACCGGCTACTTCGCGATGGGCCTGAGCATCCCGCTGCAGACCCTGGTCATCCCCATCGTCGTGATCAAACTGTCGCTCTACACCTTCATGGAGGACTGGGTCACCGGTTGGTGGGACAACCGCATCACGCTGCTGGTCTTCCAGGTGATCCTGTCGCTGCCGTTCGCGGTGTTCGTGCTGACCGGGTACATGCGCTCGCTGCCGCACGAGATCGAGGAGGCCGCCGAGATCGACGGCGCGGGCCCGCTGCGCGCCTTCGTCCGCATCGTGCTGCCGGTCGCCAGGCCCGGCGTGATGACCGTGCTCGTCCTGAACATCATCGGCCTGTGGAACGAGACGCTGCTCGTGCTGCTGATCTCGCCGCTGCCCGAGGAGCGCACGCTGCCCGCGGCGCTGCTCAACCTCTACAGCTCCATGCAGTACAGCTCCGACTGGGGCGGCCTGTTCGCCGGGATCGTGATCCTGATCTACCCCATGATCGTGCTCTACCTGTGGCTGGGGCGCCGCATCGTCGAAGGCATGACCGCCGGAATCGGCAAATGACCCCCCGAAAGGAACAGAATTTGCGTACGCGGTTCGGGTGGGTGGGGCTCGCCCTGCTCGCCATGATGGTGTCGCCGGCCGTACCCGCCCAGGCGCGGGCGGCCGACCCCGGGCAGACCTTCTACGTCGACGCCGCATCGGGTGACGACGCGGCCTCGGGACAGAGCCCGGACACGGCCTGGCGGAGCCTGGACAGAGCCGGTCAGGTGCGGCTGGGCCCGGGCGACCGGCTGCTGTTCCGCGCCGGGCAGCGGTGGGCGGGCCGGCTCACCGTGCAGGGCGCGGGCGCGCCGGGCCGCCCGGCGTTCGTCGGCTCCTACGGCACGGGCCCCAAGCCGGTCATCGACGGGCAGGGCCGGGTGGACGCCGCCGTCCGGATCAGCGACGTGCACGACTTCACCGTCGACGGCCTGGAGGTCACCAACTACAGCGCCGACACCTCCCTCTACCGCAGCGGCGTCAACCTGTTCGCCAAGGACGCGGGCCGGCTGGAGAACGTCACGCTGCGGAACCTGAACATCCATGACGTCAACGGCCAGGGCGGCCACAGCGTCGCGGCGGCCGGGCTGCTCATCTCCATCCGGGGGAACACGACGCCGACGTACTTCCACAACCTGGTCGTGGAGCGGAACGAGATCTCCAAGATCGGCTCCTACGGCCTCATCATGTGGTCCACGTGGTCCCGTCGTAGCGGCATGACCAGCCTGTACCCCGTGGAGACCGGCATCCCCGACAGCGAGGTCGTCACCTGGACGCCCAGCACCGGCGTCCGCATCCGGGACAACCACGTGCACGACGTGACCGGCGGCGGCATCACCCCGATGCACACCGCGGGCGCCGTGATCGAGCGCAACCGGGTGGAGCGCGCCGTACGCGGCAGGACCAAGACCACCGGCGGCAACGTCGGCATCTGGTGGCAGGGCAACGACGACATCGTGGTCCAGCACAACGAGGTCTCCCACACCGGGTTCAACGGCCCGGGCAGCGACGGCCACGGTTTCGACGCCGACGCCGACAACAACCGCAGCCTCGTCCAGTACAACTACAGCCACGACAACGACGGCGGCTTCTTCCTCGCTGTCTCCTTCCCCGCCGCCCCGACCAAGGACACGGTCGTCCGCTACAACGTCAGCAGGAACGACGGCTACGAGGGCCTGGCCGCCTCCACCTCCACCACGGGCACCCACTTCCTCAACAACACCCTCTACATCACCGACCGCGCCGTCGAGGTCAAGCCGCCCTACAGCGGTGCGGGCACGTACCACTTCGAGCGGGCCGTGCGCCTGTACAACAACGCGGCGGACGTGGTCGTGCGCAACAACGTCTTCGTCAACCTCGCCGGGGCCGGCTTCGACAACAAGAACGGCATCATCTACGACCACAACCTCTACTGGGGCACCGCGCAGCCGCCGACCGGCAACGACCACGCGGCCGTCGTCGCCGACCCCAAGCTGTCCGCACCCGGCCAGGAGAACCCGGCGAGCTACCGGCCGCTCGACGGCTCGCCGGCCTTCGACGCGGGCGTGAGCGTGCCGGCCGAACACGACTACGCGGGCACCCCGATCCCCGACGGCGCCCCCGACCTCGGCGCCTTCCAGCGGAAGGTCACCCCCGGTCAGGTCAGCGGCACGCTCGTGCCGAAGGGCCACCTGGAGCGGCTGGCCGACCGCGACCCGGCGACGGCCTGGCGGAGCGTGCCCAAGCCGCGCCTGCCCGGCGTGGTCGAGCTGACCTATCCGGTCGCGCGTGCCTTCCGCACGGTCACGCTGTCGGCCGCGCACGCCGCCTCCCGCGCGATCACCGATGTCGAGGTGCTGACCCACGACGGCGGCCGGTGGGTCAGCAGGGCGAGCGCGGAGCCGGTCTGGAAGACCGACGACGACACCGTCGAGCAGCAGGTGATCACCCTGCCGGAGACCGTCACCGCCACGCGGGTCCGCCTGGTCGTCAAGGCGGCGGGCAGTCCGATCCAGATCAACGAGATCGCCCTCGGCGTGCCCGCGGCGAGCGAGCCGTACCGGCCGGGGCCGACGGCGGTGGCGAGCACCACCTTCCCGACATCGCCGACGAACAGCGTGGACGCGCTCGTCGACGGCGATCCGAGCAGCCCGTGGGCATCGGTGAGCACCGGCGTGACCTTCCCCGGCGAGTTCGTGGTGGACTACGGCAAGGACCGGCAGATCGCCGCCGTCACCCTGCACACCGCCTGGGCCAAGGGGCAGGGCGTCACCGACGTCTCGCTCGACACCTGGGACGGAACCCGATGGGTGACACAGGCGGCCCACCACCTGACGGGCTGGCAGGAACTGAGCGCGAAGGTGGAGACCAGCACCATCACCCTGCCGAGCCCGGTCACCACACGCAAGATCCGGCTGACCGTCCACGACGCGAACCTCCAGTGGGGCAACATCGCCCTCTATGAGATCGTCGCCTCCTGACCCACGTGCGGCCCGCGCCTCGGCGCGGGCCGCACCCCCGACCGGAAGGACGGCAGCCGTTGCCCGCACAGGCGCCTGGTGAGCCTTCAGTCCCGCCGGCGCGTCCGGCCGCGCCCGAACACGACGCCCCGGCCCGCCACCTGCGCGTGGCCACCTTCAACATCCACCACGGACGAGGACCGGACGGCCGCCTCGACCTACGGCGCGTCGCCGACGTGATCCGCAGGGGCCAGGCCGACGTCGCCGGTCTCCAGGAGGTGGACCGGCACTACTCGGAGCGCAGCGGGTCCGTGGACCAGGCGACCTGGCTGGCCGCCGAACTGGGCATGGACGTGGCCTACGGCGCCAACCTGGACCTCGACCCGCCCGCCCCCGGAGACCCGCGCCGCCAGTACGGCACCGCGATCCTGTCCCGCTTCCCCATCCGCGACTCCGGCAACACCTTCCTGCCCGGGTTCCCCGGCAGCGAGCAGCGCGGGCTGCTGCGGGCCACGATCGTCGTCCACGGCGTGCCCGTCCGGATCTGCACCACCCACCTCCAGGACGACGACGCGGCCGAACGGCTGGAACAGGCACGAGCCGTTCAGGCGCTGATCGCCGGACGGCAGGGGCCGGTGATCCTGACCGGGGACTTCAACGCCCTGCCCGGCACGCCTGAGATCCGTGTGCTGGCCTCATCCTTGAGGGACGCCTGGTCCCAGGCCGGCGCGGGAGCGGGCCACACCTATCCCGCCACCGGCTCCCGCATCGACTACGTGTTCGCCTCACCGGAGGTCGAGGTGAGATCGGCGACGGTGGTGGCCGGCGACGCCTCCGATCACCTGCCGATCTTCGTGGACGTGCTGCTGCCGGAGGGATGAGACGGATGCGGGCCTGGAGGCCGGCGCCCGGCCGCAAGGCATGCGGGGTGGACGATGATGCTGGTCTGCCGGTAGCTGCGGGGCAGCCATCAAGCTCGGCGGTGAACCCTCCGACCCGCGTGTGGAATCGAGGAAGGCCACCTCGGATCCGGACGCGGCTTCCGCCGCCTCACCAGCGGCTGCACGCCGGCCGGAGACTGCTTGCCGGCCGCCCCCGCCGCTCGGCACCACGTTGATCAATCCACGTGTGCCACGATCGCGCGGCGGGCCAGGAGGTATGCCTGCGGGAAGCCCCGCTTGGGATCCTCGTCGGGGGAAACGACTAGCCTGGCTACCTCTGTGAGCCCGGCGCTGAGGAGCAGCTCGGCAATGCGGCCAGGCGAATACCTGTAGGCGAGTGACACAACATGGTCGAATGATTCGGCCAGCTTGGTGGCGTCGTCGTAGGCCGGGAAGCCGAGCAGCAGATGGCCCCCGGGCGCGAGCACGCGGTGGAACTCAGCGAACGTTTCGGAGAGCCGTTCGGGTGGGGTGTGGATGATGGAGTAGTTGGCGAGGACACCGGCCAGAGCAGCGTCCTCGACCTTGAGAGCGTCCATCACTCCGACCTCGAAGCGCAGTTCTGGATGCAGGCTCCGAGCAAGCCCGATCATTTCCGGCGACAGGTCCACACCGAAGGCGGTCACTCCGAGGGAATGCAGATGTGCGGTGACGTGGCCGGGGCCGCATCCCACGTCTGCCACCAAGCCGCCGCGGGTTTTGATCAACTCGACGAAAACGGGGATCATTGCGTGGTTGAGTGGGTTGGAATGGTAACGCTCAGGGATGTCCTCGGCATAGCGAGGGGCGACGGCGTCGTAGGCTGCGCGGGTGGCGGTGAGAAGATCCGGCTCTGTCATGGGCAGCCATGCTAGAGCCCGGCCGGCACATTATGATCTTGTTTCCCTGCATCTGACAGCCGCGAGACGCGGTGAGCACGTTGTCGTTGTAGAACGTGTGGTAGAGGTCACCGGACACGGTGAGGCGGACTTCCTCGCGGTCGCCGGGCTGGACGGTCCGCATCTCGCCGGATCGGTGGCTCACGCGACCTCACCCGAGCGGCACTCGTCGGCGGCCCGCGTGACATCCTCGGCGACGATGCGCTCGGCGGCCTCCCGCGCGGCGACCGCGCCGGCGCCGTACACCGCGGCACGGGCGGCCGGCGTGTGGGTCGCGGCGATCTCGCGGAGCGCTCCGGCAAGGGGCTCGTGCCTATCTCCCGGCACGGCCGGTGGAAGGAAGGCCCCCCGTCGTCGCCGGCTACATCCAGGACGCCGAAGGGTGGGCCAAACCCCCGACCGCGGCGCGCATTGGCCCATCCCGTGGATCCAGTACGTCGCCGACGACTGCCGCGATCAAGCAGTCACCTCGCCGGCCGATCTCGACCTCGAGCGCACGAGCCTACGCCGCCGGCAGATCGCCACGGCCATGCTGGAGCATCTGTGACTGGTCTATTTCACCTGGCAAGACACCAAGGACGCCGGATTCATCGAGACCGAACACTACGGCGTCCGCTTCCCCAGCCGCGGCAGTCACATCGACCTGACGCGGATCTCCCAGCGCTGGCTACGCGACCTGCTCTGGGACTGGATGGACACCCGGTCGACCGCCAACCCACCCCGCAGCAGAAACCCGTTCGAGGTGGATCGGCGATGGAGAGCCGTTCCGCGTCACCAGATCAACCCGCACCCTCATCATGATCGTTCTGTGGTGCCGATCGTCGGATCATTCGGCAGGGCAGGTGGTACCCGGCTTGGGCAGCCTCAGGTCGGTCAGGTACGTGGTCGCGTATCGGATCGGGCACTTCTTGCCCGACAGGTACAGGGCGTGGCCGGGCCCGTCGTAGGCGACGGTCACCGATCCCGGGATCATCCCGGTGAAGCTCTCGGTCCACGCGTAGTCGCCCCACGTGCTGCCGGCACCCAGGAACGGCGGCAGGCCGCGAGACTTCAGTGGTCGGGACGGGTTGGCGACCTGCAGCGGCCAACCGGTGCATCCGAGCGCGTCGAATGAGGCTCCCCCGAAGTTCGGCGAGATCTTCTGCGCCTGACGGCGGAACTTCTGCAGCTGCGCGTAGCTGCTGTAGCCACGCTCATCTGCGCACGTCATCGCCAGCGCTCCGGGCGCGGCCCAGATCCGCGCGTTGCCGAGAGCGACATCGGCGAAACCGGTCCCGTCCCCGCCCCGGGCTCTGTCGACCGCCTCGGCGAAGGCCAGCCACCGCGAGTTGTCCGGTCCGGGGTCGCCGATGAAGCCGAAACTCCTCAGATGCCATCCGGTCAGCTTGCCCTTGCCGAACTCGGACGACGTGACCGGGATCGGCTTGCGATCGGCGTCTCGAGTGAGCTTGCGCCAGACCGCCTCGGCGTCCTGTCCGTGCAACGCGCAGGCGGGGGTGGCCGCGCACCAGGTGGTGAACCTGGTGAATACCCGTTCCAGGACGGGCAAGGTCCGCAGCGTCTGGTCGGGCCAGCCGTCGACCTGGTTGATCGTCCCGTCGAGGTACATGGCCCGGATGCGCTGCGGAAACAGCCGCGCATAGGCGGCGGCGGGCACCCCTCCGTAGGAGTTGGCCATGAAGCTCAGCCGTTCCTCGCCCAGAGCCTCGCGGATCGCGTCCATGTCTCTGGCCACCGACAGGGAGTCCATGTGGGCGAACAGGCCGGTCTTGTCCGCGTCCTGGCAGGCTTTGAGGATCTTGGTCATCGCCGCGGCCAATGCCTTGTACTGCTTCTGGCCCTGTGGCTCGAACAGTGACGTCCCGGGCTTCATGCAGGACGGGGGCATCTGATCACGCCACACGGTGGTGCGCGGCTTGTAGGCGACGAGGTCGAACCTGCGGCCTGGTTCGGTGAGGTCGGCCGCGGCGCGCTTCAAGTCGTCAATCCCGTTGGCTCCGGGACCGCCGGGGATACCCAGCACGCTGCCGATCCGGCGCGCAGGCTCGGTGGCGGGCAGCCGGGCCAGATCCAGTTTGATCTTCGGCCCGTCCGGCTCGGCCCAGTCCACGGGCACCTCGATCGCGGCGCACCGCATCCCGGCGGATGTGCCCTGGCCTGCGCAGTCCCGCCAGGTCGGCTGTGCCTCTTGAGCAGCGGATGCTGCCGGGGTCATTCCTGCCAGCGCCGCCACCGCTACACCGATGACCAGCCCTCTGGTCCTGCCGCGCCTGCGCCGCTGCTTGGTTGTCATCATGGTGATCACTCTGGTGACACCGACCGGATGGCCACCACCGGGACGTCCTCCGTGTTGGTTTCGGGATGTCCCCCACGGGCCGGCCGGCTGTTCTCGCGCGTGCGTGTCCGTCAGGCTGGACGGCGTGCGGCGTCTGGCGAGGAGCAGCGTGGACAGGCAAGCAGAGAGGTGGCGTGTGCTGATCACTACTCCGGTGCGGGAGCGGTCGCAGCGTGAGCTCGCTTACGCACTGATGTTGCCGTTCATGGTGGGAGCCGGCCTGGTCCATCTCGTTCTCGTGCTGCTGAGCGTCATCCTGACGGCGAATCTCGTTGGAGTGCCGATGCTGGCCCTGAGCGTGATGGCGGCCAGAGGGCTCGGCACGGCAAATCGACGGCTGGCACGAGCGTGGGCCGGGGTGCGGGTGCCCGATCCCGGCCCGTTCCGTGCCGGGCCGGGCCTGCTGAACCGGCTCGGCTCGACGCTCGGTGACGTGACGGGATGGCGCGCCGTCATCCATAGTCTGCTCCGGCTGCCGGCGGCCGTGGTCGCCTGCGCGGCCGCCGCCGGGTTGTGGGGAGGCGGCCTGCTCCTGCTCGGCTGCCCCCTGTGGGGACAGTCCTCCGCCCTGGCGCACCTGTCTCCCCCCGGCTGGCCGGTTGCGGCGCTGGTGAGCGCCGCCGGACTGGCGCTGCTGCTCCTCGCCCCGTGGGGCGTCCACCTCGCCCTGGCCCCCGAGCGCATGCTCGCCCGTACGCTGCTCGGGCCCGGGCCGGGCGACGCCCGGATCCGCCGGCTGGAGCAGGCACGGGCGCTGGCCGCAGAGGAAGCGGTCGCCAGGCTCCGCCGGATCGAGCGGGACCTGCACGACGGGACGGCGGCACGACTGGTGACGCTGGCCATGAGCCTGGGCATGGCTCAGGACGAGCTCGAGCAGGCCGACCAGCCCGAACGGCTCCAGCGCGCCCGCGTCCTCGTCGACAGCGCCCACCGCAGCGCCAAGGAGACGATGGCCGAGCTGCGTGACCTGATCCGCGGCATCCACCCGCCGGCGCTCGACCAAGGGCTGGAGGTCGCCCTGGCCACGCTCACCGCACGGAGCCCGATCCCCGCCCGGTTCGAAGCCGACCTGCCCGAGCGACCGGCGCCGGCCATCGAGGCCGTCGCCTACTTCTGCACGACGGAACTGCTCGCCAACGTGGTCAAGCACAGCGGCGGCCAGCACGCCGCCATCGAGGTACGGGTGCGTGATGGCCTGCTTACCCTGCGGGTGCGCGACGATGGAACCGGCGGCGCGGCGATCGGCACCGGATCCGGATTACGCGGCCTGGCCGCCCGGGCCCAGGCGTTGGACGGCATGATCGACATTCACAGCCCGGCCGGAGGACCTACGGTGATCACAGTCGAACTCCCCCTGCACATCTGAACGGAGCAGTGCATGCGCATCGTGATCGCCGAGGACGCCGTGATGCTCCGGGAGGGCCTGTGCATGCTGCTCACCTCCCGCGACCACGAGGTGGTGGCCGCCGTGGGAGATGGCGACGCGCTCCTGGCGACCGTGGCGGAACACGGTCCCAACATCGCCGTGGTCGACGTACGCATGCCGCCCTCCCACACCGACGAGGGCCTGCGGGCCGCGATCCAGATCCGCCGTGATCATCCGAGTGTGGGCGTGCTGGTGTTCTCCCAGTACATCGAGACGCGTTACGCGGCCCAGTTGCTCGCCGGCGGCGCCCATGGCGTGGGCTACCTCCTGAAGGAGCGCGTCGCCGACGTCAAGGACTTCCTGGCCGCGCTCGACCGGATCGCGGCCGGGCAGACCGTCCTCGACCCCGAGGTCGTCACCCAGATCATGGGCGCCAGCCACCGCACGGAGACCCTGGGCACGCTCACCCCGAGGGAACGCGAGGTGCTGGCCATGATGGCGGAGGGGCGTTCCAACAACGCCATCGCCGCTGCGCTGTTCCTGTCGTACGGCTCGGTGGAGAAGCACGTGACGCAGATCTTCACCAAGCTCAGCCTGTCTCCGTCGGACAACGACCACCGCCGGGTACTCGCCGTCCTGCGCTACCTGCAGGCCTGACCATCGCCATACACGCTCCCGCAGCCTTGCCCCTCAAGCGCCAAGAGGCATCCTTCGGCCCCGGTCCCGGCAGGCAGAACGATCATCCGCCTACGGGCCGACATGACGCTTAACACGTCACGGACACGCAACCGACGTTCCGTCGCAGGTCAGGAGCGACGCGGACACTTTCAAGATTGCTGAAGTGGAGCGGTTCCTACGCCTGCGTGAGCTCGCCCCCAACCTGCCATGGATGCCCGTCCTACAGGGGTGGCTGCGCGGCGACCACATTCTCCGGACTGGATGCCCGCTCACTGATCGGCTCGAGTGGTCGACGGGATCATTCCGCCGGCTGCCGTCGGTCCCGTCGAGATCGCCCTGTCCTGGTCGCCCCTCAGCGCCGGGTGGAGGTCTGGTCCGCGTCCCGCCGGTAGGCGTAGTGGATGAGCCCCTTGTGGAACTTGCCCACCTTGTCGTACAGCGCGCGAGCCGGAGCGTCTTCCAACGTGTTCCAGTAGAGACCTGGGAAGCCGTGCTCCTTGGCGTCCCGCGCCACCCACTCGATCACTGCCGTCGCGATACCCCGCCGTCGGACCTCCGCGTCCACGAACAAGTCCGCCAGATAGCATTTCCCGGCGTACCAGACACTGGCGTGGAACAGGTAGTGCGCGATGCCGACCATTCTGCCGTCCAGTCGAGCGGCGATCCCGCGTATCTGCTCGTCGTCGAGCAGGCGTCGCCAGGTCCGTTCGTAGTCGTCGTCGCTCCGTTCGACCTTGAAGTACGTGTCTTTGCCACGGGCCAGCAATTCCCAGCAGGCGCGGTCGGATTCAGCGAGGAAGTTGATCTCCATCATGGCGCCCATCCTGCCGTACGGTCAGGTCTGCGTTGGGCGCGTATCAGGAAGCCGGTCAGCGCCGAGTCGAACGTGGCGGCCGGCCCGAGCCGGGGCAGCCGGCGTCGGCAGATCCACGGTCCGGGCTTGCGCGGAGCTTCCGCATTTGCTGAAGCTTCCGGCGGGCGCCTGCGAGACTCACCTGGAGCCCCTCAATGGCCACCCAGCGACCTGGCCGTCATCGACGCTGTGGACGACAAGATCCCGGCGGCCGGGCTCGCAAACAGCGAGGAGCGGGTGCCACCGGAATACGGCAGAAACGGGCTGCAGGCTTGATCATCGATCGGAATCACTTCACAGTTGCCACAACCGCACGGTGCCGTCATCGCTGCCGGTGGCCAGGATCTTGCCGTCCGGGCTGAACGCCACCGACAAGACCCAGTCGGTGTGGCCGGTGAGGGGGCGGCCGATGGGGGTGCGGGTGGCTACGTCCCACAACCGCACGGTCTTGTCCTTGCCGCCGGCGGCCATGATCTTGCCGTCCGGGCTGAACGCCACCGACAAGACCCAGATGTTGTGGCCGGTGAGGGGGCGGCCGATGGGGGTGCGGGTGGCCACGTCCCACAACCGCACGGTCTTGTCCTTGCCGCCGGCGGCCAGGATCTTGCCGTCCGGGCTGAACGCCACCGAGTCGACGTCGTCGGTGTGGCCGGTGAGGGGCGTGCCGAGGAGGGCGCGGGTGGCCACATCCCATAACCGCACGGTCTTGTCCTTGCCGCCGACGGCCAGGATCTTGCCGTCGGGGCTGAAGGCCACTGAGCGGGCGGGGCCGTTGTGGCCGGCGAGGGGCTGGCCGAGGAGGGTGGCGGTCTCTTCCCGGGTGAAGGTGTAGTAGGCGGCCGGCAGGGCGGCCAGGCCTGCGACACCCAGCCCGGTGAGCAGGCGGCGGCGGGACAGGACCCGGTGCGGCGCGGCAGCGACGTGCTCTCGCGGTGCGGATGCGGGCGCGGACCGATCCCCGAGACCGGGAGAGCCGGGTGCGTGGAGGGCCGACGCCTGGGGCGCCAGTGCAGGGGGCGCCGGGTCGACAGGTGGGGAGACGTGAAGCCGGGTAGCCGGTGCGGTTGCGGGGGGCGGGGCCGGCGCAGGCGCCTGGGCGGTGGGGGCGGCTAAGCCGGTTTCGATGGCCTGGCGCATCGCCGCGGCATCCCGGTGGCGCTGGTGAGGGTCTTTGGCCAGCGCGGTCGCCAGCATCTGGTCCCAGAAAGGGGCCAGGACCGGGTTCAGCTGTGAGGGCGGCAGCGGGGCCTTGTGCAGGTGCCCGAAGAGCACGACGGCGGGTGAGTCCCCGGTGAAGGGCGGCCGACCGGTGAGCATCTCGTACAACACGCATCCGGTGGAGTACAGATCCGAGCGGGCGTCGGTGGGCCTGCCGTCGGCCTGTTCAGGCGACATGTAGGACGGGGTGCCGATCCGCATCCCGGTGGCGGTCAGCCGGGTGGCCGTCTCCGACATGAGCTTGGCGATCCCGAAGTCCATCACCTTCACCCGCACCCGGCCGCCGGCGCGGTGGACCATGATGTTGGCGGGTTTGATGTCGCGGTGCACCACCTCCCGCCCGTGGCTGTGCTCCAACGCCTCCAGGACGGCCGCCACGATCCGCCCGGCCTCCGCGGCGGTGGGCGGCGCCTGGCGCAGCAGATCGGCCAGTGTTCCGCCCTCCACCAGCTCCATCACCAGATACGGAACCGGATCCCCGCCATCGGTGCTCTCTCCGATGTCGTAGACGGTCGCGATGTGGGGATGCGACAAGCCCGCCGCCGCCCGCGCCTCCCGGCGGAACCGGGCCCGGAAGTCCTCATCGCGCAGCATCTGCGCGGGCAGCACCTTGACCGCCACGATCCGCTCCAGCTCCCGGTCACGCGCCCGGTACACCACCCCCATACCGCCGCGCCCCAACGGCTCCAGCAGCTCATACCGCCCTGACAGCGCCCTCACCACAACACCCCGCCCCCCTCCGCCCCTCTATGATCCACATCAAACTACGGGCAAGAGCGCCTTTGGCCGGAAACAACGAACGAGCCGGTCTGTGCGTGGAGAACCGGCACATGGCAGAAAGACACCGTGCCCTCCAGGCCCGGCGCGCCGGGCCTGGAGGGCTGCCACGACTACGAGTGCCGTTGGCCGCGCCGACCCTCTGTCCGTGCTCCAGGCCAGAGCGGACCAGTACGCCGAGTGGATGAACACCGCTCAACGACGCTGAGCCACCGCCGACTCCTGAGACCCACGCGGGGTCACCGACGTCCTATCGACCATCACGGGCAACAGTCCCGCCCGCAACGGCCAGAACCCGGCAACCACCTGGGGAACTTCGCCCTCACCGGGCTCCTGCTCGACCTGATGCTGCCCGTCGCCGGCTCCCGGATCGTCACAGTCAGCAGCACCGGCCACCGCATCGGGGCCGGCATCCGCTTCGACGACCTGCACGGGGAACGCTCCTACGACCGCATCGCCGCCTACGGGCAGTCCAAGCTCGCCAACCTCCTGTTCACCTACGAGCTGCAACGCCGCCTCGCCCCACACGGCACGACCGTCGCCGTCGCCGCGCACCCCGGCGCCGCCGCGACCGACCTCGGCCGCAACCTGCCCGCACCGGCCCGGCTCCTCCTGCCGGTGGTCATGGCGCTGATCGCGCAGGGACCGGCCATGGGCGCGCTGCCCACCCTGCGCGCGGCCACCGACCCGGCGACTCTCGGCGGCCAGCACTACGGCCCCGACGGCTGGTGGGAAGGCAAGGGGCACCCGCACGTGGTCGCCTCCAGTGACGCCTCCTATGACCTGAGCGTGCAGCGGCGCCTGTGGACCGTGTCCGAGCAGCTGACCGACGTGAGCTTCGCCGCCTGACCAGCCCCCGACGGCCTGCCCGCCAAGGGCACCTGACGGCTCCAGCCGCACCTCAAGGTAGAGCTGGACGTGCTGCCAGAACAGGGGCGCCGGCCAGCGCAGGCCGACGGTGTGAGCCGCCTGGCCCGGCGGGCAGGTCCGGATGGTGGTGGACCAGCGGCCGCCACGACCCAGTGATCAACTTGTCATGGGCGGCGATGTCAGCGGGCGCATGCCGTCGGCGACTCCTGGCCATCTCCGCTGCGGTGCGCGCCATCGCCAGCAGCGCGACGCCCGCCTCCACCGGCCGGAAGGCGATCGTGCCCAGCAGCGGCCCGATGAGGCCCTGCACCGTGCGGTAACGCTTGACCAGCTCACCGCCACAACGAGAAACAAGATCTTTCTCACCGCCGACGACTGTCCCGCTGTTCCTCACCCCAGAAGCTCCTTGACGTGACTGGCCGTTCGGTTGTTGCTCAAGCCCCGTGGCGGAACGGAGCACCAGCCATGTCGGCACGGCCTCCGCCGCGTGATCGACGAACTGCGATAAGTTACGGGTCATCGTCGGATCGTCAGATCCTGCCCGACACGGCGCAGATGGTGGCCGGACCGATGCGTGTCGCCGCCCGCGGGACCGTGCCACCCGCTGCGGAGCGATCGCTGACGGAGACCATGCCGTCGGGCACGGCGGTGGCGGTGAGGGCTCACCGCACATCGCCGTGCGCGGTGCACGGCGCATGAGACAGGAGAGGCGATGGACGACAGCCTTCTGCAGATACGGCGGGGTGACAGGTTCGCCTTCGGCCGCAACTGGAACTCCTTCGTCGACCTCGTCGACGAAGGCCGTATCCACAGCGCGGCCGCCTCGCTGCGGACGGCCTTGGGCGTCGAGGACCTCGGGGGGCGCACCTTCCTCGATGTGGGCTGCGGTAGCGGCCTGTTCTCCCTCGCCGCCCACCGTCTGGGAGCGCGCGTTCACTCTTTCGACTTCGACGCCGAGGCGGTGCGGTCGGCTCTGCGGCTGCGGCGCGCCTTCGCCCCCGACGCCGCCTGGACGATCGAGCAGGGGTCGATCCTGGACGACGGCTACCGTGCGCGGCTGGGGACCTACGACCTGGTCTACGCGTGGGGCGTGCTGCACCATACCGGAGCCATGTGGAGGGCCTTCGACGCCGCCGTCGAGCTGGTCGCCCCCGGCGGGCTGCTGTACGTCGCGCTCTACAACGATCAAGGCCGGCAGAGCCGGATGTGGACGGCCGTGAAGCGGCGCTACAACCGGTCGGGAGCGGTGGTCCGCGGCGCTCTGGTCGTCGGCAGCTCGGCCTACGTCTACCGGGCCTGGCCCCTGTTCGCGGTCAGGCGATTGCTCACCGGCGGGTCCCGCCCCGCGGCCGCCCGGGCGCGGGGCATGTCGCGCCGGCACGACATGCTCGACTGGGTGGGCGGCTATCCCTTCGAGGTCTCCAGGCCCGAGCAGGTCATCGCCCGCGCCCACGCCCACGACCTCAGCCTCCTGCACCTCAAGACATGCGGGGGCGGACTCGGCTGCAACGAGTACGTGCTCCGGCGGCCGGGCGGATCAGCGGGCGGCCAGGAACGCGCGGAGCCGGCGGACGATCTCGCGCACCTCGGCGGCACCCGGGCCCAGCTGTCGCAGGGGCACCCCCGCTGAGCGCGCGAACCAGCCCACCTGAGCCGCCGCGAGCGCCGTGTAGGCGGCTGTGGACGCCAGAGCGCACCCCGTGGCGCCCAGCCGGGGAATCAGCAGGATGTTCAGGGTGAGGTTCACCAGCAGTGCCGCGCCGTACATCAGCGAGGTGGGCACCGGCCGGTTGAGACGGAGCAGATAGGCGGCGGCCGGGCGGGCCGCCGCGGCCGCCGCCACGCCCGGCGCGAGCACCAGCATCGGGATGACGCACCCGGTGAAGGCCGGACCGACGGCGGTGACCACCAGGAACGGCCCCGCGGAGCAGAACGCGACGATCGACGGAGCGGCCAGGACAGCGGTGATCCGGATCGTCCGCGCCGTGTAGGCCGCGGCCGTCTCCTGGCTCGACTCCATCTGCCGGGGCAGCGTGATCTGGACCACCGCGTCGGTCATGGCCCGCAGGAGCTCGGCCGGTGTCACCGCCATGGAGTAGACCCCCACCGCCGTCGGCGTGCTCATGCCGTTCAGGAGCAGGACGTCGAGCCGCAGCAGCAGGAAGTGGCAGACCGAGCCCAGATGGTAACGGAGCCCGCATGACAGCGTGCGGCCGGCCAGTCGCCGGTCACGCGGGCGGTAGGCGGGCAGGGGCGGCAGCAGCAACAGCAGGTTCAGCGCGGCCGAGACGGTCCAGATGATCACTACCCACTCGACGGTGAGGTGGCCGAGGAGGCCCAGAGCCGTCAGTGCCGAGCACTGAAGGGCCGCCCCGGTCAGTGAGCCCCGGTTGACGACCCCGGTGCGGGCGCGCAGGATGTGCACGTTGTTGACGTAGACGATCGCCATCATGACAGGCACCGCGGCCAGGGCCCAGACCAGCGTGGACCGGTCCGCGACGGGCATCATGGCGGCGTTGGACAGGAGCACGGCGAACGTGGCCCCGGCAGCCACCGTGCCCACGGCGAATCCCATCCACAGGGCGTTGGCCGTGATGGCCGGCCGGTTGTCCTCCTGTGCCCACAGGGTCGTCTGCGACTTCTCCACCGACAGGTTCCCGACGGCCGTCGCCGTGGCCGCGATCGTGACGATCACCCAGTAGGCGCCGCGGTCGCCCGGCCCCAGGGCGCGAGCCACGATGACACTGGTGACGCCTCCGGCCACGACGAGGGTCAGACGGGTCAGCAGCAACTGGGCCAGGCGTGTGAGGACCGTGTCCCGTCCGCGTCCGGGCGTGGGGGGAGACAGCGGCGGGGCGCTCACGTAGATCGCGGCCGTCCGCAGCCGGCCGCAGCCGGCCGGACGGGCAGGTGGGTCCGGTGCCAGAGCTCGAACTGCATCAGGACCCAGATGCGGTTGGAGTGATCTCGGCCGGCGGCGTGTTCGGTGAGCAGGCGGGCGACAGCTCGCTGATCGAAGACTCCCCGCCCGCGGGCGGTGGCGTCGGTGAGCACGTCATGGGCCAGAGGGCGCAGCCCCGCTCTGAGCCAGGAGGCCAGCGGCACCCCGAACCCCATTTTCGGGCGCTCCAGCAGGTGTGCGGGCAGCCAGTCCGCCAGGGCATGCTTGAGGAGGTATTTCGTCGTCCTGCCGCGGATCTTCAGCTCGCCGGGCAGACCGGCGGCCCACTCCATCAGGACGTGGTCCAGGAAGGGCGAGCGCGCCTCCAGCGAGGATGCCATCGTGCTGATGTCGGCCTTCACCAGCAGGTCCCCCGGCAGGTAGGTGTTGACGTCGACATCCATGACCCGGGTGAGGTCGCAGCCGGCCGACGACTCCTCGAAGGCCCGCTCGACGATGGCGCCGCTGCGGACGCCCGCCACCCGGCTGCGCTGCCCCGGCGTGTAGAGCTCCCGCTTCTGTTTCTCGGTGAAGTAGGACATCAGACGCGTGTACTTGTCGGCCACCGGCAGCCCCGCCAGTTCCATGCCCCACCCCACTCTGCGGGCCAGCGAGCCCTGGCGCGACGCGGCCCGCAGGCGCCCGCCCGCCACGCCCAGCAGTGGAGAGGCGATCGGCGGAACCCACAGCCGAGAGGCCTGCCGCAGCATCACGTAGCGGCGGTAGCCGCCGAAGGACTCGTCCCCGCCGTCCCCGTTGAGCACCACCGTCACTTCCCGGCTGCTCATTTCGGCCACCAGGAAGCTGGGGATCGCCGAGGAGTCGGCGAACGGCTCGTCGAAGTGCCAGGCCAAGGTGGGGAGCAGGTCCAGAGGAGGAGCGGAGAGCACCAGCTCCGAGTGATCGGTGCCGTAGAGAGCGGCCACCTCTCCGGCATGCTCCCGCTCGTCGAAACCGGTCTCGTCGAAACCGATGCAGAAAGTGCGGACCGGACTGGACGATTGCCGCGCCATCGCCGCGACGACCGCCGAGGAGTCGATCCCCCCCGACAGGAAGGCGCCGATCGGGCGCTCCCCGACCATCCGCAGCCGGGTCGCCTCCAGCAGCAGCCCACGCAGCCGCTCAGCCTCCTCCTCCACGGCGGCGGCCGGCCGGGGAGTGGCGTCCAGCCGCCAGTAGCGGTCGACACGTACGTGGCCGTCCTGCCACACCAGAGTCGAGCCCGGCGGGAGCTTGCTGATGCCCTCGAGAATCGACCAGGGGGCCGGGACGTACTGGAACGTCAGGTAGTGGTGGAGGGCGACCGGGTCGATCTCACCGCGCCACCGGGGGTCGTGGATCATCGCCTTCAGCTCGGAGGCGAAGCGCAGCGTACCGGAACGCATCCCCCAGTAGAGCGGCTTCTTGCCCACCCGGTCGCGGGCCAGCAGCAGCCTGCGCCTGTTCCCGTCCCACAGCGCGAAGGCGAACATGCCGCGCAGCCGGTGCACGAGGGCGTCCCCGTGCTCTTCATACAGGTGGACCAGACATTCGGAATCGCCGTTCGCGACCAGCCGGTGCCCCTTGGCCAGCAGTTCGGCGCGCAGTTCGGCGAAGTTGTAGATCTCCCCGTTGAACACCGCGACGACCATGCCGTCCTCGCCGTAAACGGGCTGGTCGCCGTCGGCCACGTCGACGACGGCCAGGCGGCGCGTCCCCAGCACGGCCGAAGGCTCGACGTGCAGGCCACTGCCGTCAGGGCCGCGGTGCGCGATCGTTTCGCACATGGCGCGGACCGTCTCCGGATCCACCCCTCCCGGGCAGACGGCGCCGGCTATCCCGCACATCGCTCTTCCAGAAGGCGCCGGTACAGAACCAGATGCCGGTTGATCATGGAGTGCGCGCCGAGGTTGTCCAGCGCCCAGTCGCGCGCGGCCAGGCCGAGGGAGGCGCTCAGATGGGGATCGCGCAACACGCGCTCCAGGGCGTCGGCCAGCGCAGGGGGATCGGCGGGAGGGACCAGCAGGCCACGTCCGCTCAGCAGCTCGCGGGTCCCGCCCACCGCGGTGGCCACGATCGGCTTGCCCGCCGCCATCGCCTCCATGACCGCGTTGCTCATCCCCTCGTACAGGGAGGCGAGGACCACCACCGATGCCCGGTTCAACAGGGCCTCGACATCCCTGCGCAGGCCCAGGAGCCGCAGGTCCACGCCGGAGTCCGCCGCCTGCCGCAGCAGGGCCTCGCGTTCGGGTCCCTCGCCCGCGAGCACCAGCGTGCACAGCGTGCCCCGCGCGGTCAGCAGTGCGACGGCATCGATGAGAAACCGGTGCCCCTTGTGTGCCTTCAGATTGGCCACACAGCACACGATCGGCAGGTCGGTGACGATCTGCGCCGGTGGGCTGGGAGAGAAGGCCGACTCGGGCAGACCGTTGTAGATCACACTGAGTTTTCCGGGGGCGACGCCCTCCACGGTCCTGGCGTCCTCGGCCACGGCCACCGCGTTGGCCACCACATGCCGCGTCAGCCGGGTGGCGACGCGCTCCAGCGCGTAGATCCAGCGCCGGGCCTGCTTGAAGTCGCTCAGACTGCGCCGCCCCGCCACCACGACGGGCACCCGGGCGAGCCAGGCGAGAGGCGCGCCGATCACATAGCCGTGGTACAGGAAGGCGTGCAGCACCTCCGGCCTGAACCGCCGTATCAGCCTGATGAGACGCACCACCGCGAGCAGGTTACGAGGAACGGCCATGGGGCCTGACGACACTCCGGTGAACCCGGCGTTGTGCACCGGAACACCCGCCAGTTCGAGCGCGTCCCGGTAGGGGCCGCCCGAGTGCAACGTCACCACGGCGACCGCCACACCGCTGCGGAGCAGCCCCGTCGCCAGGAGGAACACCTGTTTCTCGGTGCCACCGACCATCAACTGCCCGATGAGCAGCACGACACGGCACGGTCCGCCGGACGCCGTCTCCGTCGACGGACCCACCCTTTGACCACTCTTCACTTTCGTGATCTTACTTTGAGTGATCATGGCTGATGGGCGAAGAGCGACCATGACCGACGTACGTGTCGCAGAAGGGTGGCGGACGCGTTACGTACGGCAATGCCCCGGGCGTCGCTGGAGGCCGGCTCTCACCCGGCCTCCAGCGGATCCCAGCCGTGGGCGTAGCGCAGCAGGGACCGGGCGAGGTCCGCGTTGCCCGCCGCCCACACGTCGTCGAACAGGAACCACTGCTGGTGACCGAAGAAGTCGTTCATGTGGATCGACATCTGGGCCAGGTGGCGGGAGTGCCGGACGAGGGTCCGGTCGGGGTCGCGGCCCCGCTCCAGCTCGGCGGTCTCCAGCAGCCGCATGGAGTCCTTGTGGAGGGGGCGGTGCTCCCCGGCGAGGAACTGCTCCATGTCCGGCCACCGGTTGCAGCGGCTCAGCGCGGGGCCGATTCCGCCGTCGCCGGGGGCCGTCAGCGCGCGGAGCACCGTCAGCTCCCGCGGCCAGCCGCTGCCGGGGTCGAGCGCCCGCAGGTGGGCCGCGAGCTCCGGCAGCCGGATGCCGGGGAAGGACCACGGGGTCAGCCAGCTGATGCTCTCGCTGTCGCAGAAGGTCAGCAGGACCGCGTAGGTGGTGCCCACTCCCCCGGGCCGGGCCGGCGCGAGCTCCTCGACCGGGACCGGCGAGGTGAACGGGGCGGGCTCCGCCCCGCCGACGGTCTCGGGCAGCGGCCAGCCGTCGTGCGCCAGATAGGCCAGGCGGTCGGCGCGGGCCCGCACGAGGGAGTCGTCGAGGAAGAAGTAGGCGAGCTCGACCTCGTCGTCGTCGGTCAGCACCCGCACGCTCCGCTCGTCGGCCCGCACCTCGCCCTCGACGTAGAGGTGCCGTTGCAGGAGGTCACGGAGCTCCTGCCAGGTGCCGGGGGCCGCGATCCCGTCCCGGCGGGCGGCCTCGAAGATCGTGCCGAACCCGTAGACCGGCCCGCCCAGCTCGGCCGCGATCCACGCCTCGGTGTCATGCCCCTCCTGCACCACCGCCGCCCAGCCGCGGCGGAACCAGTCGAGCATCGTGGCGTCGGGCAGACGGCGGACCCGCTTGCTGAGCGGGCCCTCGTAGTGGCTGCGGTAGACGAAGAGGGTCATGCCGCCAAGATTCCAGAGACCTCCGACAATCCTCGGGCGGGCGGCGGAGGCCGGGTACGGCGGAGCGCCCCGGCCCCGCGGCGGGCTCCGGTCAGGCCGTGCGGAGCCAGACGGCGGTGTCGGACGGCAGCTCCCCGGCGTCGCCGAGCGGGCCGCTGGCCAGCAGCACGGCTTCGTGGGGCGGCAGTCCCACCGGCCCGGCGCCGAGGTTGACCACGCAGGTGAGGCCGGACTCGCGGGTGAAGGCCAGCACGTCGTCGCCGACGTCGATCCAGCTCATGGTGCCGTCGCCGAGCTCCTCGCGGCGGATGCGCAGGGCGGCGCGGTAGAGGTTGAGCATCGAGCCCAGGTCCGCTCCCTGGGCCTCGACGGTGACCTTCTTCCACGCCTCCGGCTGCGGCAGCCACGACGACCCGGCGCCGAAGCCGAACGGCGCCTCGTCTCCCGACCAGGGCAGCGGCACGCGGCAGCCGTCGCGGCCCGGGACGGTGTGTCCGGAACGGTGCCACATCGGGTCCTGGCGGAGCTCGTCGGGGATGTCGTCGACCTCGGTGAGGCCGAGCTCCTCGCCCTGGTAGACGTAGACGCTGCCGGGCAGGGCCATGGCCAGCAGCGCCGCCGCCCTGGCCCGGCGGTGGCCGAGTTCGAGGTCGGAGGGCGCCCCGTCCCGGCGGTCGCCGTGGTCCCAGGAGGTGTCGGCCCTGCCGTACCGCGTGACCACCCGGGCGACGTCGTGGTTGGACAGCACCCAGGTCGCCGGGGCGCCGAGCGGCCGGTGCGTGGCCAGGGTCTGCCGGATCGACTCACGCAGCGCGGCCGGGTCCCACGGGCAGCCCAGGAAGTCGAAGTTGAAGGCGGTGTGCAGCTCGTCGGGGCGCAGGTAGCGGGCGAAGCGCTCCTGGTCGGGGAACCAGACCTCGCCGACCAGGAGCCGCTCGTCGTACTCGTCGGACAGGCGCCGCCAGCTCCGGTACACCTCGTGCACCTCGGGGAGATCGGTGTAGCCGTCGGGGTCGCCGCCGTCGAAGTCCTTGACCAGCACGGCGGCCGAGTCGATCCGGATGCCGTCGACGCCGCGGTCGAACCAGAACCGCAGCACGTCGTGGAACTCCCGGTGGACCTCCGGGTTGGTCCAGTTGAAGTCGGGCTGCTCGGGCGCGAACAGGTGCAGGTACCACTGCCCGTCGGGGACCTGCGTCCAGGCCGGGCCGCCGAAGATGGACTTCCAGTCGCCCGGCTCGTCCCTGAACCAGAACCGTTCCCTGGCCGCCGACCCCGGTCCGGCGGCCAGCGCCTCCTGGAACCACGCGCTCTGGTCGGAGCTGTGGTTGGGCACCACGTCGATGATGACGCGGATGCTCAGCTCGTGGGCCTCCTCGATGAACTCCTCCGCCTCGGCGAGCGTGCCGAAGGACGGTTCGATGTCACGGTAGTCGGCGACGTCGTAGCCGCCGTCGGCCATCGGCGAGGGATACCAGGGGTTGAGCCAGATCGCGTCGACTCCCAGGTCGGAGAGGTACGGCAGGCGGGCCCGCAGGCCCGCGAGGTCGCCGATCCCGTCGCCGTTGCCGTCGGCGAAGCTCCGCAGGTAGACCTGGTAGATCGCGGCTCCCCGCCACCACGTTTCAGACATGCTGGGACAACTCCTTGCGATTGAAGGTGGGTGACGAGGTCAGCCCTTGAGGCTGCCGGCGGTCAGGCCGGCCATGATGCTGCGCTGGAAGACGAAGAAGACGATGATGGCGGGCAGACTGGCGATCACCAGTGCGGCGATGAGAACGTTCTGCGGCATCTGGGCCGACAGTGAGGCGATGCCCACGCTGATGGACATGTTCTCGCTGTCCGGCAGCACGAGCAGCGGCCAGACGAAGTCCTTCCAGCAGGTGACCACCGAGAGGATGGACACCACGCCGATGATCGGCCGGGACACCGGCAGCACGATCGACCACAGGATCCGCACCGGGGAGGCGCCGTCGATCTGGGCCGCCTCCAGCAGTTCCCTGGGGATCGAGTCGAAGAAGCGCTTGAGCAGGAAGACGTTGAACCCGTTGGCCGCCGCGGGCAGCCAGATCGCCCACGGTGTGTTCAGCAGGTCCCAGCCGAAGATCGGCAGATCCTTGACCGTCAGGTAGGCGGGCAGCAGGATCACCATCGGCGGGATCATCAGCGTGGCCAGCATCATGCCCAGGACCAGCTTGCCCAGCACGGGCCGCAGCTTGGACAGGGCGTAGGCGGCCGTGACGTCGACGGCCAGCGTGAACAGCAGGGCGCCACTGGCGTACAGGAGCGTGTTGCCTAAGAACTGGGCCAGGTTGAGCTGGTCCCACGCCTCGGCGTAGACCTCGAAGTCGAGCGACTCGGGGAAGAAGCCGGGCGGCATCTGGGCCAGCTCCTCGGGCGACCTCAGCGCGCCGGTGACCATCCAGTAGAGCGGGAAGACGAAGGCCGCGGTGAAGCTCACCACCACCGCGACCAGCACGACCCAGTAGATCACTCGTCCGCGGGGGGATCTCAGCGTGTGCGGGGAGACCACACCGCGGAACTGCGGCCTGACCTCTTCGGGCCGTTTGCGGGCGCCGCGCCGGGCTCTGGTGGAAGCGGGTTCGGGCCGCGGGGCCGGAGTCGGGCGGCTCGGTTGAACGGTGACGTTCGACATGCGTGCCACAGCCTCCCTAGCTCTGGTTGTCCCGCGAGATACGCAGGTAGAAGGCGGAGAACACCATCAGCACGACCATGAGCATCAGCCCCAGCGCGCCGCCGGCGCCGAAGTCCCCGAAGTTGAAGGCGTACTGGTACATCAGGTAGGCGACGGTGAGCGTCGCGTTCTCCGGGCCGCCGCCGGTCATCAGGTACGGCTCGATGAAGACCTGCATGGTGGCGACGATCTGCAGCAGCAGCATCACCAGCAGGATGAGCTTGGTCTGCGGGATCGTGACGTGCCAGATCCTCTTGAAGAGGCCGGCCCCGTCCAGCTCGGCGGCCTCGTACAGCTCGCCCGGGATGCTCTGCAGCGCCGCGAGGTAGATCAGGGTCCCGGTCCCCATGTTCATCCAGGTGGAGACGGCCACCAGGGAGACCAGCGCGGTGTCGGTGGAGTCCAGCCAGCTCAGCGCCGGGATGTTCACCAGGTCCAGGATCTGGTTGAACAGGCCGGGGCCCGGGTCGTAGAACCACTTGAACAGCAGCACTCCGACGGCCGGCGGCAGCATCACCGGCAGGTAGACCACGAACCTCAGGTAGGCCTTCGCGTGCCGCAGCTCGTTGAGGATGATCGCCGCCGCGAACGGCACGACGTAGCCGAAGACGAGCGCCAGGCCGGTGAACGCGGCGGTGTTGATCCAGGCGTCGGCGAAGGCCGCGTCGTCGATCACCGTGCGGAAGTTGTCCAGCCCCACCCAGGTGGGCTCGTCGACGAAGTTCGTCTGCTGGAAGCTGAGAATGATCTCCCGCACCATCGGGTACCAGGAGAAGAACGCGAAGCAGATCAGCGCCCCGCAGAGGAATCCGTAGGCCGTAAGGTTACGCCGCAGGCCGCGCCGGAACCCCCCCGGGTCCCGGCGCCGTGATCCCTTCACGGTCATTGTGGTCATCGGTCGACTTCCGATCTCGACGTCTGGCGGGGTGCCGGCCGACGGGCCGGCACCCCGGGTACCGGAGGGGTCAGCTGGACTTGGCCAGCACCTTGTTGGCCTTGGCCTCGGCATCGGCGAGCAGCTTGTCGATGTCGGCGTCCTGCCTGGTCAGCACTGCCGACATGGCCACGTCGAGGATGGCGTACAGCTCCTGGGCCCTCGGCGGCTCGATCTTGTTCTGGATCGTCGTGGAGGCCTCCGCGTAGGGGGCGAAGTGCTCCACCGGCACGGTGGCGAACTTCTTGCGCGTCTCGACGATCTGCTTGCCGGGGGCCGTGTCGCCGTACAGGTCCGGGGTGGGCAGGCCGACCGGACGGCCCTGGCCCTTGTTCCGCTCGTAGTTGAACTGTCCCTGGTCCGGGGTCAGCTCGTGGAACTCCAGCCAGAGGAGACCGGCCTTGATCTTCTCCGGCGTCGCCTTGGGGTTGAACAGGTAGCCGTCGCCGCCGCTCAGCGAGGCCTTGGCCTCCGGCAGCGCCGTCACGCCGTAGTCGTCGAACTTGCCCTTGAAGTCGTTGTTGACCGACTGGACGACGTCGGGGGCGCCGATCATCATGCCGAGCTTGCCGCCGCCCATCATGCGCATCAGGTCCTCCCACTGCAGGAGCTGCTTGGCGCCCATGCTGTTGTCGGTCCAGCGCATCTTCTTGAGGTTCTCCAGGACGGCCTTGCCCTCGGGGCTGTTGAAGGCGGCCGTCCTGCCGTCGGGACCGACCATCTCGCCGCCGCGGCCGTACAGGGACGCGGTGAAGTGCCAGCCGCCGGTGTTGCCCGCGCTGTACTCGCCGAACCCGACGTGGCCGGGGCCGAGCGCGGCGATCTTCTTGGCCGCCTCCTGCACCTCGGCCCAGGTCTTGGGCGGGCTGTTGGGGTCCAGGCCGGCCTGGGCGAACAGCTTGCGGTTGTAGACCAGGCCCGTGGAGTAGTTGGTCCTGGGCAGGCCGTAGGTCTTGTCACCGCTCTTGAAGACGCTCATGACGTCGGGCCGCAGGTCGCCCAGCCTGGTGACGCTGCTGACGTAGGGGCTGATGTCGGCCGCCTGACCGGCAGCGATGATCTTCTGGACGTCGGTGAAGTAGACGTAGAAGACATCCTCCATCGTGCCGCCAGCCAGCTTGGCCTGGAAGGTGTCCGGGTTGATGCAGGGGAAGGCGTCCTTGCTCTCGATCGTGATGTTCGGGTGCAGCTTCTGGAACGCGGCGACGTCCTCGTCCCATGCCGCGCGCTCCAGCGGATTGCTCTTGGGGGGCTGGCAGCCCACGGTGATCGTGACCGGGGCGTCGGCGGCCGCGGTGCCCGGCTTGGTGTCGGCGGCCTTCTGGGCACCGCTGTCACTGCCGCAACCCGCGGCGGTGAGGACGATGCCCGCGGCGAGCAGCATCGAGAGGTTGCGGGGTTTCATAGGGGACTCCTTGGCGGGTCGGTTGCGAGAAACATATAGAGACGTGCAGGACCGAGCAAGAGTCCGTCATACATGATGCAAAAAAGTGACAGGAGGCTATCCGCAGCCGCCCGACCTCCGACCGCCGCCCGCCCGACCCCCGACCGGCACCAGGCCGCCGCACCGGCCGCCGCGCCGGGCTCCCGGACCGGACTCCCGGGCCGCGCCCGGCCGCCGCGGCCGTCAGGCCGGCACGGACCTGCGGCCAGCCGGGGCGGTGGAGGCGCGCACCACCAGCTCGGGCTCGAACAGCAGCTCGTCGCCCGGCACGGCGACCGCGTCGATCTGGGCGACGAGCAGGTCCACCGCCGCGCGCCCCATCACCTCGATCGGCTGGCGCACCGTGATCAGCGGCGGCTCGGTGCAGTTCATCAGCGCCGAGTCGTCGTAGCCGATCGCCGAGACGTCCTGCGGCACCCGCAGACCGGCCCACCGGGCGGCACGCACCGCCCCGAGGGCGAGCGGGTCGCTGCCGCAGACGAGACCGGTGAAGCCGCGCCGGATCAGCCGGGTGGCGGCGGCGTGACCTCCCTCGACGGAGTCCCCGGCGCACTCCAGGCCGTGGGCCGCGGCGTAGGCGGAGAAGGCCTCCATCTTGCGGCGCGAGGGCATGTGGTCCGGAGAGCCCAGCACCATCCCGACGCGCTCGTGCCCGAGGGCGCGCAGGTGCCCGGCCGCCATCCGCATGGCAGCCACGTCGTCGCAGGAGACCCGCGGGAAGCCGAGGCGCCCGGCCGCGGCGTTCACCAGGACGGCGGGCAGGCGCCGCTCCAGGATCCGCCCGTAGTCGCCTCCGAGCCGCCGGGCTTGCCGTTGAGGACGCGGCTCACCGTCGCCTCGCTCATCTCGATCTTCCCGGCCACCTCGGCAAGCCTGTGCATCATGGCCGCAACTGTGCGACAGGTTTCGCAAGAATTTGCAAAGCTTTTGCGACCGAATGCCGCACCGTCCGGGCGCACGTTCCTCGGGGCGCCACCGGACGGGTTCTCCCCACCCTGCCGACTGTGACCACCTGGCCCAGAATGGGGTTTCCGGCACCCTTCCGGAGGGCCGTCCAGCACAGGAGGGGGCAGGGTCGACCCAGGCCGACAGGATCTTCCTTGCCAAAACGACTTGATTCAATCATTTTTTTGCAGTATTACGATAGAATATTTCAGATATCCAGCTACTGTTCCGCAGTGGGGCCATCGCCCGATTCCGCTTCCCTGCGGGGGTGGCGGCATCACTCCCCCTCGGCCATGGCGGCGGCCCCGGCGCCGGCCGCTGATCCGCCGCCCGGCCGCACCGTTTGAGACCGGCCCGGGGAGGAAGTCCCTACCTTCGGAGGCCACGAGGACGGGAGAGACATGACGGAACGGCTGGTGGTGATCGGAGGCGACGCCGCCGGACTGAGCGCGGCGTCGCAGGCACGGGCCAGGCGCGGTCCGCGGGACCTGCGGATCGTCGCCTTCGAGAAGGGCCGGCACGCCTCCTACTCCGCGTGCGGGATCCCCTATCTGGTGGGTGGGGAGGTCTCCGGTCCGCAGGATCTGATCGCGCGGCGGCCCGAGGTCTTCCGCGACGACCTGGCCATCGACCTGCGGCTGCGCAGCGAGGTCACCGAGATCGACCTCGACCGCCGGGCGGTGGCCGTACACGACCACCAGGCCGGGCGCCGCTACTGGGAGCCGTTCGACCAGCTCGTCATCGCGACCGGCGGCCTGCCGCACCGCCCCGACCTGCCCGGCGCGCGGGCCGGGGGCGTGTACGGCGTGCAGACCCTCGACGACGGCATCGCCCTGCTGCGGGCCCTGGAGACCCCCGAGCCCGGCCGCCCGCGCAGCGCCGTGGTGGTGGGCGCCGGATACATCGGCCTGGAGATGGCCGAGGCCCTGGTCCGGCGGGGGCTGGAGGTGTCGCTCATCGACGCGGGCGAGCAGCCGATGGGCACGCTCGACCCGGACATGGGCGCCCTGGTCGCCGACGCCCTGCGCGGCCTGGGAGTCAAGGTGTTCCTCGGCGAGCGCGTCGAGGGCTTCTCCGAGTCCGGCGGGCGGGTCGTGGCGGTCCACACCGGGAGCCGGCGCGTCCGGGCGGACCTGGTCGCCCTCGGCCTCGGCACCCACCCGGACACGGCCCTGGCCGAGGCGGCGGGCGTCCCGATCGGCGGCACCCGGGGGATCCGGACCGACCGGCGGATGCGCACCGCGACCGAGGGGGTCTGGGCGGCCGGCGACTGCGTGGAGACCTTCCACCTGGTCTCGCGGCGGCCGGTCGCGATCGCGCTCGGCACCCACGCCAACAAGCAGGGGCGCGCCGCGGGCATCAACATCGGCGGCGGGTACGCGAGCTTCCCCGGCGTGGTCGGGACGGCGGTGTCGAAGATCTGCGAGTACGAGGTGGCGCGGACCGGCCTGACCACGGCCGAGGCGGCCGAGGCCGGGTTCGAGACGGTCGAGGAGGTCGTGGAGTCCACCACCCGCGCCGGCTACTACCCCGGCGCGCGGGAGATGCGGACCAAGCTGATCGCCGACCGCCGGACCGGCCGGCTCCTGGGCGCCCAGATCGTCGGGCGGGAGGGCGCGGCCAAGCGCATCGACGTCCTGGCCGTCGCCGTCTGGCACGCGATGACCGTGGAGGAGATGACCGGGCTCGACCTGTCATACGCTCCCCCGTTCGCCCCGGTGTGGGATCCCGTGCTGATCGCCGCGCGCAAGACGGCCGAACGCGTCGAGCGGCTCGGCGGGCGTGACTGAAACCGGCCTCCCGCCGGCCCCGGCGGGTGGGAGGCGGCCGCCCCGCTCGGCCCCCAGAGGCTCTCGCGCCGTCGGCCGGCCGCGCCCGTCGGCCGGGAGCCGCTGACGGGCCGGACGCGGCCGGCGACCGTTACGTGATCACCAACTCCTCGGCCGACCTGTCGGAGCCCCCCGCCGTGTACACGGGCCGGGTGCGCGGCGGCAGGGCCGAGCGGCCCTCCGCTCCGGACGGGCAGTACACCTTCGATCCGGCCACCGACGGCAGGACCGGGGTGTGGGTGACCTACGCCGACACCGGCACCGCCTGGAAGGTCCAGGTGTGAAGCCGGCCGCTGGACCGCTCGCGGCCGCCCACCCTGGTGCACGAGGGCGACCAGGACGTCCTCAACGTGGCGGTGGAGGGCGACACGGTCGCCTACTCGCTCTGGGACCCCGCGACGGGCGGCTACGACCTGTGGGTCAGGAAGGGCCAGGCCGCACCGGTCAACCTGACGCCCCAGGAGGGGGTGTTCAGCAGGGCGCCGACGATGCGCGACGGCCGGATCGCCTACGTCAAGCTGTATCTGCGGGAGGGCCCCCGCCGCATGCTGATCGCCACCCGCGACCTCGCCTCGGGGCAGGAGACCGAGCTGCCCGCCCCGCCGGCGCGCCCGGGAGGGGGCCGCCGAGGCCACGGCGCGCGCCCCTTGGACGACGGGGGACACCTTCCCGGCACGCGCTCACGATGACGGCCGGCGGTCCGACCTGCGGGCTCCAGCCTCCGTGATGGCCCCTTCCATCCCTTCCCGGGGCCGTGCCGGCCCCGGGAAGGGAAATCTGGAGGGGCATGGTTGGGCTGGTCCAGAGCGGGAAAGGGCGAAGAATCCCAACCCGATCCCGACAAGGAGTCACAATGCTCACATTGACCGACACCGCGGCCCAGGTGATCCGGGACCTCAGCTCTCAGGTAGCCGAATCCACCGACACCGGCGTCCGTATCTCCTCACAGGCAGACGGCACGGGGTCCCTGCTGCTGTCGGTGGTGGACGGACCGCAGACCGACGACAAGGTGGTCGAGTCGGAAGGGGCCAGGATCTTCCTGGACCCCACCGCGGCGGACATGCTCGACGACAAGGCCCTCGACGCGGACATCGACGAGGGAGGATCGGTGGCCTTCATGGTCACCGAACAGCACCCCTGACCTCGGCCGAGACGTGCGCGGCCCCGGCCTCACCGGCCGGGGCGCAGGCCCCGACGCCCCGAACGCCCCGGCGTCCCGGACCAGGCGCCGGGCCGCCCGGGGCGCGGCGGGTCAGCTACCGGCGCTGCTCACCGCGAGCGGCTCGCGGGGCGCTCCCGCCTTGGCCTTCTCCATCCGCTCGCCGATCTCCTGGAGGACCTTGCGCCCCATCGCCTCGCGCACCTTCGGGAACCAGTCCTCTTCCTCCTCCTTGACGTGGTGGCGCACGTTCTCCATCAGGACGGTGACCTTGGCGTCGAACCGCTCGTCGGCGGGGTCCATCCCCTTCAGCTCGGAGAGTATCCAGACCACCACGTGGTGCTCCTCCACGCTCTCCAGGATGTGGTCGGTGGTGCCGGGAGCGCCCTCGCGGGCCGCCGGGTAGAAGATCTCCTCCTCGATGTGGGCGTGGACGGTGAGCTCCTCGATGATCTTGTCGACGATCTCCCGCTTCCTCTGGTGCGCACCGTCTCCGGCCTTCTCGAACTCCTTGAACAGCTTCTCGACGGTCTTGTGGTCGTCCTTCAGGAGCACGATGGCGTCCATGTCTTCCTCTCTGGTGGGTCCCTGTTGGTTCATGGGGTGTCTACGGAGTGAGCAGGATCTTGACGGCCCCGTCCTGCTTCTTCTGGAAGATCTCGTAGCCGTGCGGAGCCTGCTCCAGCGGGAGGCGGTGGGTGGCCAGGTCCATCACCCCGAGCGGGTCGGAGTCGTCGCTCACCAGCGGCATCAGATCGTCGATCCAGCGCTTGACGTGGGCCTGGCCCATCCGCAGGGTGATGCCCTTGTCGAACATCCTCAGCATCGGCATCGGGTCGGCCATGCCCCCGTAGACGCCGACGACCGAGATCGTGCCGCCGCGCCGTACCGTCTCGATCGACTGGTTCAGGGCGGCGAGCCGGTCCACCCCCGCGGTGGACATCAGCGGGGCGGCGATCGCGCCGGGCAGTATCCCGGTGACGGTCTGGGCGAGCTTGGCGACCGGGGAGCCGTGCGCCTCCATACCCACCGCGTCGATGACCGAGTCGGGGCCCCGCCCGCCGGTCAGCTCGCGGATCGCCTCGGGGACGTCGTCGGTCACGGAGGCGTCCAGCACCTCCACGCCGTGCCTGCGCGCCATCGCGAGCCGTTCCTGGACCCCGTCGACCCCGATGACCCGGTGGCCGAGGTGCTTGGCGATCCTGGCGGACATCTGCCCGATCGGCCCCAGCCCGAAGACCGCGACCGTGCCGCCGTCGGGGACGTCGGCGTACCGCACCGCCTGCCAGGAGGTGGGCAGCACGTCGGACAGGTAGACGAAACGCTCGTCCGGCGGCCCCTGGGGGACCTTGACCGGGCCGAACTGGGCCTGCGGGACCCGCAGGTACTCCGCCTGCGCCCCCGGCACCTCGCCGTACAACCTGGTGTAGCCGAACAGCGCCGCGCCCATGCCCTGGTCGCGGACCTGGGTGGTCTCGCACTGGGCGAACAGCTTCATGTCGCACATGGGGCAGTGGCCGCAGGCGATGTTGAAGGGGATGACGACCCGGTCGCCGGGCTTGATGTGGGTGACCTCCGCGCCGACCTCCTCGACGATGCCCATCGGCTCGTGGCCGAGGATGTCCCCCTCGCCCATGAACGGCCCCAGGAGCTCGTACAGGTGCAGGTCGGAGCCGCAGATCGCGGTGGTGGTGAGCTTGACGACCGCGTCGGTCGGTTCCTTGACGGCCGGGTCCGGGACCTCCTCCACCCGTACGTCGCGCTTGCCGTGCCAGGTGAGAGCCTTCATGATCTTCTCCTCTCGGGGTGGTGCGGGCGGGGACGCGCGCCGCCGCGCATCGGGGCGCTCAGCGCACCCGGGGCAGGACCTCCTTGGCGTAGAAGTCGAAGAAGGCGTCCTGTTCCTCACCGATCTGGCTGATGTAGACCTCGGTGAAGCCGGCGTCGAGATACTCCCTGACCGCCTGCGCGTGGATCTCCGGGTCGGGCCCGCACGGCGTCGAGGCGGTCGCCTCCTCCTCGGTCACCGACTCGGCCAGCTCCTCGAAGTGCCTGGGCAGCGGGAGCAACTGCGACGCCTCGCCCTTGATGCCCTGGGTGGGCCAGAGCCGGTGCACGGTCTTGCGCGCGGCGGCCTCGTCGGCGGCGTGACAGACCTTCAGGCCGCCCTGGACGGGCTTGCCCTCCCCACCGGCCCGGCGGAACTTCTCCACCAGCTCCGCGCTCGGGCCGGTGCTGATGTAGCCGTCGGCGATCCGGCCGGCCAGCTGCACCGACTTCTCCCCGAAACCGGACATGTAGACGGGCGGGGGCTCGTCGGGGAGCGTGTAGAGGCGGGCGGTGTCGAGGTCGTAGTGGGTGCCCCGGTGGGTCACCAGCCTGCCGCTCCACAGCTCGCGCATGAGCTCGACCGCCTCCTCCAGCATCTCCAGGCGTTCGGACGCCGGAGGCCAGCGGGAGTCGATGATGTGCTCGTTGAGGGCCTCCCCGGTGCCCACTCCGAGCTGGAAGCGGCCACCGGTCAGCGCCGCGCTGGTCGCGGCGGCCTGGGCGATGATCGCGGGGTGGACGCGGACCAGCGGGCAGGTGACCGCGGTGGTGATGGGCAGCGAGGTGGCCTCGGCCAGCGCGCCGATCACCGACCAGACGAACGGGCTGTTGCCCTGCACGTCCAGCCACGGATGGAAGTGGTCGGAGATCCACAGGGCCTCGAACCCGGCCTGCTCGGCACGTTTGGCCTGCCGTACGAGCTCCTTGGGGCCGTGTTCCTCACAAGAAAGGAAATATCCGAACTTGGGCATCTTCGCCTCCTCCTTTTTCTTGTCGAGGTGCAGCGACGCCCTCATACCCTCTGTGACGGGCCCAAACGGATCACTCCCACCTGGCCATCTCCCGCAGCGGGGTGAGCGCGTCCCGCCGGACGCGCAGCCGTACCCGCCCGCCGTCCAGGTCGGCGACCTGCTCCCAGGAGGCGAACACGCTGTGCCGGTGGAGCCTGCGGACGAGCGCGCGGACCAGCCAGGGGCCGTGGTTGGCCACCGCGCGCTCGTAACCGAACAGCTGCCCGGTGTGCCGGGGCACGACGACGAAACCGTCCACCGCGAAGGCGTGCTGGACCTGGCCGAGCATCGGGCCGTCCTGCTTGAGCCGTACGTCGGCGACCTGCCCGGCCACCTCGCCCGCCGCGTCGTGCACGACGCGGCCGATCAGCTCACTCATCCGCATGGCCGGCCCCCGGGATCCTGGAGATGACGTGCTCGGCCGTCCAGCGCTCCAGCTGGAGCGGCTGGTGGCCGCGGGTCACCTTCACCGCATCACCGATCGCGGTGACCTCGGCCATGTCGATCCGGTAGGGCCGGGGGTCCTCCTCCGACCGCAGCAGCTCCGTCACCGCGACCATCAACCGCCCCGGCACCCCTCCGACGCGCGGCCCCAGCGCCAGCGGACCGGCCAGGACGGCCGTGACGTACGGCCTGCCGTCGCCGTCGAGCGCCAGTTCCAGATCGTCCACCTTGCACAGCAGGTGCTCGTCGTCCTCCCGCATGACCTGCCGGTCGAGCAGGTGCAGCAGGGCGTGGATCACTCTTGCCTTCATTGCCCCGCCTTCGTCGCGAGCATCAACGGGATCGCCACCACCGCCACCACGATGAGCAGCACCATGTAAATGGTCCCCAGGAAGTTGCTGAAGCGGCCGTTGACCTTCTCCCCCATGTAGTCGGAGTCGTTGGCGACCATCAGCACCGGCAGGTAGGTGAGCGGGAGCGCGGCCGCGGAGAAGACCAGCGAGTATTCGGTCACCATGATCGGGTCGATGGTGGTGAGGATCAGCGCCGTCGCCACGACCATCGAGACGAGCAGGACCGCGTGGAACCGGGCGGCCCGTACCGGGCGGACGTATTTGCCCCACTGCCAGCCGAAGTACTGGCTGACCGAGTACGCCGACGACAGCGCGGTCTCCAGGGTGGCGCCGAAGGTCGCGGCGAACACGCCCACGATCACCAGGGCCAGGCCGATCTGCCCCAGGCCGAGGCCGACCGGCAGCACCATCTGGCTGAGGCTGTCCACCTGCGCCATGTCGGGCAGGAAGACCGTGGCGGCGCAGGCGGCGATGGCCAGTGACAGCAGGCCGCCCAGCGGGAACCCGGCGAACACGTTCGCCCGGGAGAGCGACAGGTCCCTGCGCGTCCAGCGCTCCTCGACCCCGCCGGAGGAGAAGAAGAACACCTCGTAGGGTGTCATCGCCCCGCCGAGCAGGGCGACGGCGTAGTAGAAGTAGGTCGGCACGCCCTCGTCGGCGGGCACCTGGGGCCGGGTCGCCTGCTCCAGCAGGCCGCCCCAGTCGGGGCCGAGCTGCCACAGGGCGACGGCGAACACCACCAGGGCCAGCCCCGCCAGGCCGAAGACGCGCTCCATGGTCTCGAACCTGACCCGCCACATCACCAGCCAGGCGACCAGCGCCACGCCGGGCACCCAGAGCAGGTAGTTCACCCCGGTCGCCAGCTCCAGCGCCAGGGAGGCGCCGCCGATCTCGGCGGCCAGG
This sequence comes from Streptosporangium brasiliense, assembly GCF_030811595.1. Lineage (NCBI taxonomy): Bacteria > Bacillati > Actinomycetota > Actinomycetes > Streptosporangiales > Streptosporangiaceae > Streptosporangium > Streptosporangium brasiliense. The sequence continues at coordinate 5,940,931 of NZ_JAUSRB010000002.1, read as the reverse complement.
GTGAGCACGTTCACGAACAGCGACGCGACCAGATTGACCAGGCCGGCCCGGGGCCCCAGCCGCTCGCGGACCAGGTCGAAGACCGGCCGGCCGGAGACGGCGGCGATCCGTCCCGACATCTCGGCGAAGACGCAGATGCCCAGCACCCCGACCACGACCACCCAGGCCAGCGACATCCCGAACCGGGAGCCGACCAGCGCGTTGGCCACCAGGTCGCCGATGTCGACGAACCCGCCGAAGGCCGTGAGGATGCCGAGGGTGATCCCGAGCACCTTCTTCATCGGTGCGCCTCCCCGAACCGCTGGAGGTCCTCCCCCAGCGTCCGCAGCTCCCGTACGGCTCCCGCCGGGTCCCGGAGCCCGCCCCGCCTGACCTGGACGAGCAGCCCGGCCAGCTCGTCCTCGGCCCGGCCGGTCAGGTCGAGGAGCTGCTGTCCGACCCGCTCCGCCGCGTCGCTGGGCGGCTGCACCCCCGCGAACTGGCCGTCGACGCTCCGCACGTCGGTGACGGCCCCGGTGAGCAGGACCTTCAGGTAGGGGGTGGTCAGCCGGTCGTGCCCGCCGACGGCGTGCCGGGCGATCGTCACGGTCGAGGCGACGGCCTCGGCGCTGGCTGCCGCCTTGAGCCCGTAGTCGTGGTCGTCCCAGGCCGGGCTGACGCATCCGGCCAGCGTCCCGGCGGCGAGCAGGAGCGCCAGCGCGCCCTCCGCGCGCCGCGCCCTCGCACCGGGCCGCGCCCTCCCGGCGGCCCTCATGGGCGTTGCCGCCTCAGCAGGAAGTAGGCCAGCGCGCCCAGCAGCACGGCGAACTGGCCCCACGCCGCCAGCAACACCAGTCCCTCGTCTGTCATGTGTTGTCGCCTACCCGGCGAGCCGCCTGTCAGACGTGGGGCCCGCCGAGGAAGCGCAGCAGTTCGGCGGCGAGCTCGGCCGGCGCCTCCTCCGCGACGTGGTGGCCGGAGCCGATCGGCGCGCCGCGCAGGTCGTCGGCCCAGCCGCGCCAGATCGCCAGCGGGTCCCCGTAGAGAGCCTCCATGTCGTCGCCGGTGGCCCACAGGAACAGCGTGGGGCAGGCGATCCGGCGGCCGGCCCGGCGGTCGGCGTCGTCGGCGGCCCGGTCCAGGCCGAGTCCGGCCCGGTAGTCCTCGCACATCGCGTGGACCGTGGCCGGGTCGTGGATCGCCCGCCGGTAGTCCTCGTACGCCTCGGCGCCCATCGCCTCCGGGGTCCCGCCGTACCAGGCGTCGGGGTCGGCGTTGATCACCCGTTCGGCGGGCCTGGCCGTCTGGCCGAGGAAGAACCAGTGCCACCAGGCGGCGGCGAACCTGGCGTCGGCCCGGGCCAGCGCCTCGCCGATCGGCACCCCGTCGATCACGACGAGACGGGTGATCACGTCCGGGTGGTCCAGGGCCAACCGCTGGGCCACGTAGGTACCCCGGTCGTGGCCCACGACGGCGAAGCGCCCGTGACCGAGCACGCGCATCAGCGCGGCGCAGTCACGGGCCATCGCCCTCTTGGAGTAGGGCTCGTGGTCGGCGGTGCTCGCCGGTTTGGACGACCTGCCGTAGCCGCGCAGGTCCGGGCAGACCACGGTGAAGTCTCCGGCGAGCAGCGGCGCGACGCGGTGCCAGGTCGCGTGGGTGCGGGGGTGGCCGTGCAGGAGCAGCACGGGCGGCCCGGAGCCGCCGTGCCGCACGAACAGCTCGGCCTCGCCCGTGCCCACCCGCTCTTCCTTGAAGCCCTCGAACATCCTCACGGTTCCTTTCCGGTGTGACCGGCCCGGTGTGACCGGCTCAGTACGGCCAGCTCCAGTCGCGGATCTCCGCCGGGTCCTCGCCGTACTCGCGGGTGTGGGCACGGGCGCGCAGCCGCTCGTCGGACATGTGCTGGCGCAGGTGCGCCGCTCTGGCGGCCAGGCCGGGGACCCGGTCGATGACGTCCATCACCAGGTGGAAGCGGTCGATGTCGTTGAGCATCACCATGTCGAACGGGGTGGTGGTGGTGCCCTCCTCCTTGTAGCCGCGCACGTGGATGTTGTGGTGTCCGTGCCGCCGGTAGGTCAGGCGGTGGATCGACCAGGGATAGCCGTGGAAGTTGAAGATGATCGGCCGGTCGGCGGTGAACAGGGTGTCGAACTCGGCGTCGGACATGCCGTGCGGATGCTCGGACGGCGGCTGCAGCCGCATCAGGTCGACGACGTTGACCACCCGGACCCTCAGCTCGGGCAGGTGCTCGCGCAGCAGCGCGGCGGCGGCGAGGGTCTCCAGGGTGGGCACGTCACCGGCGCAGGCCAGGACCACGTCGGGCTCGACCCCCGCGTCGGTGGAGGCCCACTCCAGGATGCCCAGGCCGCGGGTGCAGTGCGCGATCGCCTCCTCCATCGGGAAGAGGTCGAGCACCGGCTGCTTGCCGGCGACGACGAGGTTGACGTAGTCGCGCGAGCGCAGGCAGTGGTCGGCGACCGAGAGCAGGGTGTTGGCGTCCGGCGGCAGGTAGATCCGGACCACCGACGCCTTCTTGTTCATCACCACGTCGATGAACCCGGGGTCCTGGTGGCTGAAGCCGTTGTGGTCCTGGCGCCACACGTGCGAGGAGAGCAGGTAGTTGAGCGAGGCCACCGGACGGCGCCAGGTGATCTTGTGGGACGACTCCAGCCACTTGGCGTGCTGGTTGAACATCGCGTCGACGATGTGGATGAACGCCTCGTAGCAGTTGAACAGGCCGTGCCGGCCGGTCAGCAGGTAGCCCTCCAGCCAGCCCTGGCACAGGTGCTCGCTGAGCACCTCCATGACCCGGCCGCCCGGGCCGAGGTTCTCGTCGGTCGGCAGTATCTCGGCGTCCCACGCCCGGTCGGTGGCCTCGAACACCGCCGACAGCCGGTTGGAGGCGGTCTCGTCGGGTCCCATCAGCCGGAAGTTCTCCGGGTTGGCGGCGATGACGTCGCGCAGGAGGCGACCCAGGACCTTGGTCGGCTCGCTCGGCTGGGCGGCGGGGGACTTGACCTCGACGGCGTGGTCGCGGAAGTCGGGCAGCACCAGCGGCTTGAGCAGCTCACCTCCGTTGGCGTGCGGGTTGGCGCTCATCCGGCGCGGCCCCTCGGGCACGGTCCGGAGGATCTCCGCGACGGGCCTGCCCTGGGCGTCGAAGAGCTCCTCCGGCCGGTAGGAGCGCATCCACTCCTCCAGCATCGCCCGGTGCTCGGCGTTCTGGCGGACCTCCGACAGCGGCACCTGGTGGGCCCGCCAGGTGCCCTCGACCGGGAGGCCGTCCACCTCGCGCGGGCCGGTCCAGCCCTTGGGCGTGCGCAGCACGATCATCGGCAGTCGCTCGGCACGGCCGTCCCTGAACTCGGCGATCTCGTCGAAGACCGTGTCGAGGGTCTCGGCCATCAGCCCGTGCATGACCGCCGGATCGTCGCCGGAGACGATGTGCGGGCGGTAGCCGTAGCCCTCGATGAGCTTGACCAGCTCCTCCTCGGGGATGCGGGCCAGGACGGTCGGGTTCGCGATCTTGTAGCCGTTCAGGTGCAGGATCGGCAGGACGGCGCCGTCGCGTCCGCGGTCGAGGAACTTGTTGGAGTGCCAGCCGGCGGCCAGCGGCCCGGTCTCGGCCTCGCCGTCGCCGATCACGCAGGCCACGGCCAGACCGGGGTTGTCGAAGGCGGCGCCGTAGGCGTGGGCCAGCGAGTAGCCGAGCTCGCCGCCCTCGTGGATGGAGCCCGGGACCTCGGGCGCGACGTGGCTGGGGATGCCGCCGGGGAAGGAGAACTGCCGGAACAGCCGGCGCATGCCCTCGGCGTCCTGCCCGACGTCGGGATACCTGTGGGTGTAGGAGCCCTCCAGCCAGGCGTGGGCGACCGCCGCCGGGCCGCCGTGCCCGGGCCCGGCGATGTAGATCATGTCCTGGCCGCGTTCCCGGATGATCCGGTTGAGGTGCGCGAAGCAGAAGTTCAGCCCCGGAGTGGTCCCCCAGTGGCCCAGCAGCCGGGGCTTGATGTGCTCGGGACGGAGCGGTTCCTCCAGCAGCGGGTTGTCCAGCAGGTAGATCTGGCCGACCGACAGGTAGTTGGCCGCCCGCCAGTAGGCGTCGATGTGCGCGAGTGCATCCATACCTTCGACAGTTCCTCCGGTGCGGGATTCAAACCACACGGGCCACCGGTTCCGCTCCGGTGCGGCCCGACGGCCACGGGGCCGGCGTGCGCGGCGGTCACGGCCCGGCCGCTCCCCCGGTCATGGCCCGATCGGCGGCCCGGCCCCGGCGGCGGCCGCCTTGATCGTCGGCGGAGCGTTTCCAGTAGGATCACTTTCCGGTTCCGCCGACGAAGGAGACCTCCTGGTGACGGAGTTGGAGCGCGTTCCCCCCGGCGTCGACCCCAACGTGCCGAGCTCCGCGCGTGTCTACGACTACCTCCTGGGCGGCAAGGACAATCTCGCCGTCGACCGGGCCGTCGCCGGGCGGCTGCTGGCGGTGGCGCCCGACACCCGTCTGGTGGCCCGGGCCAACCGGGACTTCCTGGTCCGGGCCGTGCGCCTCATGGCGGAGCGGGGCGTCCGGCAGTTCATCGATCTCGGCACCGGCATACCGACCTCGCCCAGCGTGCACGAGGTCGCCGGCAAGATCGGCCCTCCGGCCTCCGTGGTCTACGTCGACCACGACCCCGTCGTGCACCTGCACACCGAGGTGCTGCTCGCCCTCGACGAGAACGTGGCGGGCGTCCAGGCCGACATCCGCCGTCCCGGCGCCGTCCTCGGCGACCCGCGGGTCGCCGCGCTCATCGACTTCGCCCAGCCGGTCGGCGTGCTGATGGTGGGGGTGCTGCACTTCGTCACCGAGGCCGAGGACCCGGCCGGCATCGTCGCCGCCTTCCGGGAGCGCATGGCCGCCGGCAGCCACCTGGCGTTCTCCCATGCGATGGCCGAGAGCTCGCCGGAGGCGGTGGCCCAGCTGACGGCCGCCACGGCCGGCTCCCCCGCCCAGCCGACCTTCCGCTCCCGCGAGCGGGTGCTCGCGCTGCTCGACGGGTTCGAGCTGGTGGAGCCGGGTCTGGTCCCCGTGCAGGACTGGCGCGGCGGCGACGACCTCCCGCCGCTCCTCCGCCCCGAGCTGCCGCAGCTCAGGGTCGACGGCGCCGTGGGCCGCCTGGCGTAGCGCGGGCCGTCCGGACCGCGGGCGTCTACCGGATCCGGGCGGGATGTACAAAGATCTTCACGTTCTGCGCGCTCGATCCCGTCCGAGGACTCGACCGCCTGACCCCGCCCGAGGAGAGGAAGCCGGAAGTGGAGATCGCCATCGTCGGAGGAGGGCTCGGCGGCCTGGCCGCCGCCCTGCTGCTGAGGCAGGCCGGCGTCGAGGCCACCGTCTACGAGCAGGCCACCGAGCTGCGAGAGGTCGGGGCGGGCATCGTCGTCGCCCCCAACATGGTCCGCCCCCTGGTGCGGGCCGGGCTCGGCGAGCGGCTGGCGGAGTCCGCGGTGGCCCTGGAGACGGCCTGGGAGTTCCGGCGCTGGCAGGACGGGCGGGTGCTGTTCTCCCAGCGGATGGGGGAGGAGTGCCGGCGGCTGTACGGCACCGACTGCTACGTCGCGCACCGGGCCGACCTGCTGACCATGCTGCTGGAGGCGCTGCCCGAGGACGCGGTACGGCTCGACCGGCGGCTGACCGGCCTGCGGCAGGACGGCCGGGAGGTCGAGCTGGTCCTCACCGACGGACGGGGAGGGACCACGACGGTGGTCGCCGACGCGGTCGTCGGCGCCGACGGGATCCACTCCACCGTCCGGCCCGCGGTCGTCACCGAGGACCCGGCGCGCTTCTCCCGCCTGTGCGCCTACCGGTGCCTGGTCCCGGCCGAGAACGCGCCCGAGCTGGCGCTGCGGCCGGTCCAGTCGCTGTGGCTGGGGCCGGGCCGGCACTTCGTCCACTACCCGATCAGCGGGGGACGCCTGGTCAACGTCGTCGCGATCGTGCCGGCCGGCGACTGGCGGATCGAGTCGTGGACGGCCGACGGCCGGGTCGAGGACCTGGCGCGGGAGTTCGAGACGTGGGATCCCCGGCTCGGGCAGCTGATCACCTCGGCGACCGGCACCAAACGCTGGGCCCTGTACGACCGCAGTCCGCTGGAGCGCTGGACCGACGGGCGGGTCACCCTCCTGGGGGACGCCGCCCACGCGATGCTGCCCTTCTTCGGGCAGGGCGCCTGCCAGGCGGTCGAGGACGCGGCGGTCCTGGCGGCCTGCCTCCGGGGGGCCACGCGCGAGACGGCGGCGCGGGCGCTGCTGCGTTATGAGGAGATCCGCCGGCCCCGGGCGTCCCAGGTCCAGCTCATGAGCCGCGGCCGGGAGGTGCACAACCACCTGCCCGACGGCCCCGCCCAGCGTGAGCGCGACGCGGCCTTCGCCGGCGGCGACCCGCTGCGGCAGAACTCCTGGATCTACGGCCACGACCTGGAGGCCGACCTGGTCGGCTGACCCCCTCCGGGCCGCCCGGCACGGCCCGCCGGGCGCCGGACGGAGACCCGGCGGGAGACCCTGCACCGCCGGCGTCGCGTGACGCCGGCGGTGCCCGTCGGTGGCCGGACCGCCTCCGGCCCCTGGCCCGGCCTGTCAGCCGGTGACCTCCACGCCCTTCCAGAAGGCCACGTAGCCCTTGATGTGGGCGGCCTCCGGCTTGGGTTCCGCGTAGTACCAGGCGGCGTCGGGGTTGTCCGCGCCGTCGACGTGCAGCGTGTAGTAGTTCGCCGTCCCCTTCCAGGGGCAGACCGTGGTGGTCTCCGACGGCTTCAGGTATTGCGGGGACACCGATTCGACGGGGAAGTAGTGGTTGCCCTCCACGACCCGGGTCTCGTCGCTCTCTGCGATGATCTCGCCGTTCCAGCGCGCAGTTGCCATGCACCAAGGCTGGCACATCCGGCCTCCCGGCGCGCGGGCCGCGGGAACTCCGGCCGAACGGCCGATCTTCCCGGCCGGTTCCGCCCGCAGGTCGGCCGAACGGCCGATGCCCCGGGGGAGCGCCGCGGCGAGGCTGGGCGCGTGACTCTCCGAACCCCACATCTGATGACGGCCGGCCTCGTCCTCCTGGCGGCCGCCGGCTGCGGCCTCGGTTCCACCGGCCGTGAGCGGCACGACTCCCGGGAGTTCCCCTACTCCGCGGCGGAGCTGGTGATCAGGGCGACGGGCACGCCGGTCCGCCTCGAACCCGGCGTCGCCGGCACGCTCGAGGTCGACAGGCGGCTCAAGGGCAAGGCCGCCGACGAGGGCAACTCGTCGTGGACGCTGAAGGGCGGCACCCTGACGGTGGGCGCCGTCTGCTCCGGCATCGTGATCGACTGCGACGCCCAGTACACGGTCAAGGTGCCGCCGGGCGTGGCGGTCGAGGTCGACGGCGACGACGACGTGAGCGCCGTCCGCCTCACCCGGGCGCTGAACGCCACCAGCCGCGGCGGCGACGTGCGCACCGACGCCGTCTCCGGGCCGATGCGCCTGGTCAGCCGGAGCGGCAAGGTGACCGCGCGGCGGATCGGCTCCTCCGACGTCACGGCGCGCTCGTCCGACGGCCTCGTCGCCCTGTACTTCACCACGGTCCCCAGCCGGGTGGAGGCCGTCTCCGGCAGCGGGACCGTCGACGTGGTGGTGCCGAGGACCGGCGACACCTACCGCGTCACGGTCTCCAGCAAGGATGGCAGGGCCACCTCACGCGTGCCCCGGGCCTCCACCGCCCCGCGCTCGCTGAACGCGCGTTCCGGCGAAGGCGACGTCCGCGTACGGCAGGCCGGGCAGGACTGAGGTCGGCGGGCCGGGGGCCGGGCGCGACGGCGGGAGGCGGGGAGCCCGGACCTCACGGCCCGCGCCGGGTCCGCCGGGCGCCGGCCCCGGCGCCCCGGGCCGGAAAGGGCACCGTACGGCAAAGCCCTGGTCGGCGGCGGTTCGGCCGTCCCGTCGCGGGCAGGCGGTACACATGCGTGTAGTAGTCGTCGGCGCGACCGGGAACGTGGGCACGAGCGTGGTGTCCGCCCTCGCCTCCGACCAGAACGTCACATCCATCGTGGGCCTGGCCCGCCGGCTGCCGGACTGGCAGCCGGACAAGACCACCTGGCACGCCGTGGACGTCTCCACCGGCGACCTGGCGCCGCATTTCGCCGGGGCGGACGCGGTCGTGCACCTGGCGTGGCTGTTCCAGCCCACCCGCGACCCGGTGGCGACCTGGCGGGTCAACGTCCTGGGCAGCGTGCGGGTCCTCGAGGCCGCGGCGGAGCGGAACGTCCCCGTCGTGGTCCACGCCTCGTCGGTGGGCGCCTACTCCCCCGGCCCGAAGAACCGGCCGGTGACCGAGGAGTGGCCCACCCACGGCTGGCCGGGTGCCGCCTACGGCAGGGAGAAGGCGTACGTGGAGCGCCTGCTCGACGTGTTCGAGCGTGACCACCCGGACACCAGGGTCGTGCGGCTACGGCCGGGCTTCATCTTCAAGCGGGAGGCGGCGACCGAGCAGCGCCGGCTGTTCGGGGGACCGTTCGTGCCGCAGCGGCTGATGCGGCCGCGTCTGATCCCCTTCGTGCCCGACACCCCCGGGCTCATGTTCCAGGCGCTCCACGCCGAGGACGCCGGCGAGGCCTACCGCCTGGCGGTCACCCGGCCGGTGTCGGGCGCCTTCAACCTCGCCGCCGATCCCGTGATCGAACCGTCCGTGCTGGCCGAGCTGCTCGACGCCCGGCTGGTGCCCGTCCCGGGCTGGGTGCTCAGGAACACCGCCGCCCTCGCCTGGCACATGCGTCTGGTCCCCGCCGCGCCCGGCCTGGTCGACCTGGTGCTCAGAGTACCGATCATGGATGTCACCCGCGCCCGCACCGAGCTCGGCTGGCAGCCCCGCCACACGGCGGTCGAGGCGCTGCGGGAGCTGCTGGAGGGCCTGCGCTCCGCCGCGGGGATGGACACCCCGCCCCTGTCGTCCCACGCCGGCGGCCCGGCGCGGATCGGCGAGGTGTCGAGCGGGGTCGGCGGACGGCCGTAGCCGGCGCGGGAGGAAAGCGACCGTAAAGGGCGGGGGAAGGGATCACCGCCTCCCCGTTTCGGGGGCGGGGGCCGGGTATAGCCGTCCTGCGTCGAGGCGCCGCCTACCGACGCCCGACAGGAGGACTCATGACCGCCGACGACCGTACGGACAAGGACCGGCAGCTGGACGAGGCCCGGGTCGACTTTCACGGCACCAACCTGACCACCGATCAAGGCATCCGGGTGGACGACACCGACAACTCGCTCAGGGCGGGCGAGCGGGGCCCGACGCTGATGGAGGACTTCCACTTCCGGGAGAAGATCACCCACTTCGACCACGAGCGGATCCCGGAGCGGGTGGTGCACGCCCGCGGCGCGGGGGCCTACGGCTATTTCGAGCCCTACGACGACTCGCTGGCCGCCTTCACCACCGCGCGGTTCCTCACCACGCCGGGAGTGCGGACCCCGGTCTTCACCCGCTTCTCCACGGTGGCCGGCTCGCGGGGGTCCGCCGACACGGTGCGTGACGTGCGCGGCTTCGCCACCAAGTTCTACACCCCGCAGGGCAACTTCGACCTCGTGGGCAACAACATGCCGGTCTTCTTCATCCAGGACGGCGTCAAGTTCCCCGACTTCGTGCACGCGGTGAAGCCCGAGCCGCACAACGAGATCCCGCAGGCGTCCTCGGCCCACGACACGCTGTGGGACTTCGTGCAGCTGCAGCCCGAGACCACCCACATGATGATGTGGCTGATGTCGGACCGGGCGCTGCCCCGCAGCTACCGGATGATGCAGGGCTTCGGGGTGCACACCTTCCGCCTCGTCGACGCCGAGGGCCGCGGCACCTTCGTGAAGTTCCACTGGAGGCCCAAGCTCGGCATCCACTCACTCGTCTGGGACGAGACCCAGAAGATCGCCGGCAAGGACCCCGACTTCAACCGCAGGGACCTGTGGGAGGCGATCGAGAGCGGGAACTTCCCCGAGTGGGAGCTCGGCGTCCAGCTCGTGCCGGAGGAGGACGAGCACGCCTTCGACTTCGACCTCCTGGACGCCACGAAGATCATTCCGGAGGAGCAGGTGCCGGTGCGGCCGGTCGGGCGCCTGGTGCTCGACCGCAACCCCGACAACTTCTTCGCCGAGACCGAGCAGGTCGCCTTCCATCTCGGCAACGTCGTGCCGGGCATCGACTTCACCAACGACCCGCTGCTGCAGGCCCGGCTGTTCTCCTATCTCGACACCCAGCTGATCAGGCTCGGCGGGCCGAACTTCCCGCAGATCCCGGTCAACCGGCCGGTGGCCGAGGTGCGCAACCACCATCGCGACGGCTACCACCAGATGACCATCCCCCGGGGCCAGGCGAGCTACCACCCCAACTCCCTCGGCGCCGGCTGCCCGGCGGTCGACGGCGCGGGCGCCTACACCCACTACCAGGAACGGGTGGACGGCGACAAGATCCGCAAGCGCAGCGCGAGCTTCGCCGACCACTACAGTCAGGCCACCCTGTTCTGGAACAGCATGGCCGGCTGGGAGAAGGCGCACATCGTCGCGGCCTTCCGCTTCGAGCTCGGCAAGGTGGACCACACCCACGTGCGCGAGGGCGTGGTCCGCAACCTCAACCACGTCGACCACGACCTGGCCGTCCTGGTCGCCGAGGGCGTCGGGGTGGAGCCGCCCGCCGGGCCCGCCGTGCCCAACCACGGCCACGCCTCCCCCGCCCTCAGCCAGGACCACGCCCCGGTGGAGAGCGTCGCCACCAGGAAGATCGCCATTCTCGCCGCCGACGGCGTCGACGCCGCCCAGGTCGAGGGCGTGCAGGCGGCGCTCACCGTCATGGGGGCGATCTGCGAGGTGCTGGCCGCGCGGGACGGCGCGGTACGGGGCGAGGACGGTGAGCAGGTCCCGGTGACCCGCGCGATGAGCACCGTGGCCTCGGTGCTCTACGACGCCGTGGTGGTGCCCGGCGGGAAGGCGAGCGTGCAGGCCCTGTGCGAGGACGGCGACGCCGTGCACTTCGTCTCGGAGGCGTTCAAGCACGGCAAGGCCGTCGGAGCCATGGGCGCCGGGGTGGAGCTGCTGGAGGACGCGCGGGTCGGATCCTCCGCGCAGCCGGGAGTGGTCATCGACGCCGAGGGGAACCTGGAGGACTTCACCTCGGCCTTCGCCGCGGCGGCCGCCGCCCACCGCCATCCCGCACGCGACACCCAGCGGATGCCGGCGTGAACCGCGGCGCCCCCGGCCCCCGAGGGAGTGCGGTCACGGAGGTGACGGCGCTCCCCGACGGGGCAGGGGCCCGGTATGACGACACAGCTCTCCCTGGACGGGATCACCTGGCCCGCCGCCGGTGACGGGGGACGGCCGGACGCGGAGCGGATCCTGGTCGGCACGGCCTCGTGGACGGACAGGTCGCTGCTGGAGTCGGGCTGGTATCCCGCCGGCGCGTCCACCCCGGCCGCGCGCCTGGCCTACTACGCCTCGCGGTTCCCGATCGTCGAGGTGGACGCCACCTACTACCACCCGCCGGCCCAGCGCACGGTGGAGGCCTGGCGGGACCGCACCCCGCGGGGGTTCACCTTCAACGTCAAGGCGTTCTCCCTGCTGACCAACCACCCCACCCGGCGGGAGTCCCTCTACAAGGATCTGCGGGACGGGCTCGGCACGTCGAAGCGGACGGTCTACCTGAGCGACGTCGGGCCGCGGGTCGCCGAGGAGGTCTGGCAGCGCTTCCTGAGCGCGCTCAGGCCGTTGCACGAGGCGGGGAAGCTGGGGGCCCTGCTCTTCCAGTTCCCCCCGTGGTTCCCCATCGGGCGGGACAACCGGCGCTACATCATCGAATGCGCGCGCCGCTGCGACCCCATGCGCATCTGCGTGGAGTTCCGCAACCACACCTGGATGGCGGAGGACAACCGGGCCGAGACCCTCGACTTCCTCGCCTCGCACGACATCCCCTACGTGTGCGTCGACATGCCGCAGGGGCACCCGTCGTCGATCCCGCCGGTCCTCGCCGCGACCTCCGACCTGGCCATCGTCCGCCTCCACGGGCACTCCGGCAGGTGGACCAGCAAGAAGATCGAGGAGCGCTTCGCCTACCTGTACTCGGAGCCCGAGCTCAGGCGCTGGGCCACCAGGATCCGCGCGCTCGCCGGCCAGGTCCCGACCACCCACGTGCTCCTGAACAACTGCTGCGGGGACAACTCCCAGCGCAACGCGGCACGGCTGGCCGCCCTCCTCGGCGCCCCCGAGCCGGAGCGGGCCCCCGGCTGAGGGGACGGCCGGGGACGCCGCCCCGCGCGCGGGCGCGTCCGGGCCGCCGGCGCGCTCCCCCGCCCGGCGGCGTCCCGAGGTGGCCGCTCCATACCCGTGCGGGCGGTCACCTCACCCCGCGCCTCGTCGCCGCCATGGCGGCTCTGCGCTCGTCGGGGGTGGTGCCTCCCCACACGCCGTACATCTGGCGGGTGTTCAAGGCGTAGTCCAGGCAGCGCAGCCGTACCGGACAGCGGCGGCAGACGGCTTTGGCCTGTTCGTACTGCTCCCGGCCGGGCCCCTCGGCGGACACGGGGAAGAAGAGCTCGGGGTCCTCGTTGAGGCAGGAGGAGCGGCGGGACCAGTGGATGATGGGAATGACGTTGCCCTGGATAGACATAGGCGGGATCCAATGAACGTGGAGAAGCTCGACAGTGGGCGGCTCAGCTTCTGGATCGGGTGCCCGCAGAAAACACATTCATACCTTTTCGGGTGAAAAATCACATGGCCTTGACCTCGGTTTTCACGGCGCTCCCGGATTCAGCGGAACCGGAAGGACCGGGGGCCGGTGGTCTCGGTGTCGTCGAGGTGGTCGATCAGGTCGTCCTTGTCGCTCAGACCGCTCTCCCTGACCAGCCGCGGCCCCATCTCGCGGACCTGGTCGGCCATGTCCTCCATGCCGATCGCGTCGAGCGCCGCGCGCAGCTTGGCCAGGCCGCGCCCCATCTCCACGCTCGCCACATGGGAGAGCGTCGCCGGCAGCGCCCGCTGCAGGCTCCGCACCGCGACGTCCTTGTCGCGCTCCGGTAGCTGGGGCAGGATGTCGGCCAGCGTGGACAGGGCCACGGCGCACGTCTGGTGCTGCCGCGAGGAGGCGCTGACGACGATCAGGTCGATCAGCGCGGCCGCGATGCGCCGCTGCACGGCGTCGTCGTAGACCACCGGCAGCGGCCCGCCGTACTCGCCGGCGTCGGGGACGCCCGCGGCCGCCCAGCGGGCCGACAGGTCGCGCAGGGCCCCGACCGCGGCGAGCGCCACGTCGGGGTTCTGCCGGGTGGAGGTGGCGGCCCAGGCGACGTTGCCGAGCTGCTCGATGGCGTAGTCGGGATCGACGTCGGCGTTGCGGGCCCGGTCGATCGTGACGCAGGTGAGGACGGTCTCGGCGACGTGGGCACGCTGCCCGGGGCTCCCGCCGCGGATCCGGGCGACGGTGTCGCCGTAGGCGAGCAGGTCGCCGATGCGCACCTGGAAGGCGACCTCGACCGTCTCCCCCGTGCCGGCCAGCAGCGACTCCAGGCGGGCCGTGCTGATGTCGATCACGTATCCGGTGGCCCGGGTCGTCACCGGGACCGACTCCCCCTCCAGCAGGGAGCCCGTGCGGGAACGGGCCAGCAGCGGCATCTGACGCACCCGGGCCCGGTAGGCCAGCTCCTGGATCGAGCGCACCACGGAGGTGGGACGCATCTGGTCGATCATGAGATATCCCATGAACACCAGCAGGATGAGCGCCCCCGCGGCCAGCACGACCGCCAGGAGCGCCCCCACCCCGGCCCATTCGGGCCGCGAGACGGCCATCACGAGATAGGTGTAGGTCGCACAACCGGCGACATATCCGAAATATGCCTGGTTGGCCCTGCGCCGGAGGAACTGGTCGAACACCACCGGCGCCACCGACGTCGCGGTGTGCGAGACCGCCACCAGCAGCGCCGACAGGGTGAGCGTGGTGACCGTCACCAGGCCCGTCGCGATCACACTCAGCATCTTGACCAGGTTGTCGTGCGGGAACAGCCGCAGGAAGACCGCCCGGACGTCGGCGGGCCACTCCGACGAGGAGATGTCCGCCGAGACCGACCCCACCGCCAGCGCCACCGCTCCGAGCACCATGAGCAGCGGGGTCAACAGGAATTCCGCCGCCGACAGCCGCATGCGGACCCGGAGATCCTGCCGGTTGGGCACAAGGCGCTGGAGTTGGGAGATTTCCGACATCGCCCGCCATTACCCTCGGGCCCGCGGAACAAACGATCATTCCGCCGGAGCGAGGCACCGCCCGGCCGTCGTGATCTCCGCCCCCATGTTGCGCTCCATCATCCGCAGCGCCGCGTCGCCGAGGTCGGCGTGGATGTGGGCGACGCAGTCACGCGGCACCCGGATGGAGAAATGGCGCACGTAGGCGTCGAGCGCGGTGTACAGGATGCACTGCTCGGTCACCTGGCCGGTCAGCACCAGCGTCTCGACCTCCCGGCGGCGCAGGAGGTATTCGAGCGAGGTGCCGAAGAACGCGCTGTGGCGCACCTTGGGCAGGAAGGCGCAGTCGCGAGGGGGCAGCACGGGCTCCACCAGCTCCGGATGCCTGCCCTTGCGCGCCAGCGTCTCGATGTCCTCGCGGGTGGCCGCGAAGTCTCCGTGGTTGTCGTTGACGTAGATCAGATCGACGTCCTCGCGCCCGTGCGCCCGTCCGACGAGCTCCGACAGCGGCCCCGTGATCCCGGCGACGCTCCGCGCCAGCCGTCCGGCGTCCTGGTGGTCGTACGGATTCAGCATGTCCACCACGATCACCGCTGTGGCCCCCACACCACGCTCCTCTCCCCCGTGCTCCTCTCCCCGTGCCTCTCCGCCGTCCGTTCACCGCCCCTTCCGGAGGGCGCCGCGCTCCGGGCGGAGGGGACGCCGCGCTCCCCCCGCCCGGCACTGTCGGCCCCGGCGCCGTCGTCCCCGGTACCGCCCGGACGGCGGCCGCCCGAGCTGTCGGCCGGCCGTCACCCGGCCGGCTGCGCCCGCCCGTCCGGGACGCAGTGGGTCATCTTCAGGCCGGACACCTGGCGCGGCCCGTTCTTGCCCAGCTTGGACAGCCGCTCGCGCTCCTCCTCGTCCAGCTCCTGACTCGTCAGCGGCTCCAGGTGGGCGACGTCCCCGGGCCCGATCCCGAGCCCCTCCCCGACGCGCAGCCCCAGCTCGTCCTCGACCATCAGGAAGTGCCAGACCATGCGCTCCTGGACGGGCCGCTCGGCCTGCGACAGCAGGGTGACGAGGTTCAGCACGAGGTCGTCGCGTTCCCACTGCTCCATCAGCAGGTAGCGCTGACCCGCCTGGGCGTAGTCGTTGGTCCTGGGGAGGCGCTTACGGGTCAGCCGGCCGGAGATGACCGGCCCCTGCTCGTCGTGGGTGGGGTAGTGCCCCTCGCTCAGCCCGCCGAGCAGGGACGGCTCGTAGTTGATGTGCGGGCTCTCCCCCTCGGTGTCGACGTAGAAGGTCATCTGCCCGTCGCGCTGGTTGGTGCGCACCTCGGCGTGCTTGGCCTGGTTGACCGGGAGCTGCAGGTAGTTGGGCCCCACCCGGTGGCGCTGGGTGTCGCTGTAGGAGAACGTCCGGCCCACCAGCATCTTGTCGTCGGAGAAGTCGAGCCCGTCGACCAGGACCCCGGTGCCGAAGGAGATCTGCTCGTTCTCGGCGAAGTTGTTGGCCACGTTCCGGTCCAGGACCATCCGGCCGACCGGCAGCGCGGGGAAGTCGTTCTCCGGCCACACCTTGGTGTCGTCCAGGGGGTCGAAGTCCAGCTCGGGGTGCTCCTCGTCGGTCATGATCTGCACCAGGAGCTCCCACTCGGGGAAGTCGCCGCGGTCGATCGCCTCGTGCAGATCCTTGGTGGCGTGCCCCAGCTCCTGCGCCTGCACCGCGGCCGCGTCGGCGGCGGTCATGCTCCGCACGCCCTGCTTGGGCATCCAGTGATATTTCACCAGATGGGTCTCACCCTGCTGGTTCACCCACTTGTAGGTGTTCACCCCGAAGCCCTGCATGTGCCGGTAGTCGGCCGGGATGCCGCGCGGGCTGAACAGGTTGACCAGCATGTGCATGCTCTCCGGGGTCTGCGACATGAAGTCGAAGATCCGGTTGGGCTCCTGCCGGAAGGTCACCGGGTCGGGCTTGAGCGCATGGATCACGTCGGGGAACTTGATGGCGTCCCTGATGAAGAAGACGGCCAGGTTGTTGCCGACGAGGTCCCAGTTCCCGTCCTCGGTGTAGAACTTCACCGCGAACCCGCGCGGGTCGCGCGCCGCCTCGGAGGAGTCCCTGCCGCCGATCACGGTGGAGAAGCGGACGGCCAGTTCGGTCCGCTTGCCCGCCTCCTGGAACAGCTTCGCCCTGGTGTAGCGGCTGACCGGCTCATCGCCCAGCTTGCCGTACGCCTCGAAGTACCCGTAGGCGGTCACCCCGCGGGCGTGCACCACCCGCTCGGGGATCCGCTCCCGGTCGAAATGGCTGATCTTCTCCAGGAACTGGTAGTTCTCCAGGGTGGCCGGGCCTCGCGCGCCGACCGTGCGCTGGTTCTGGTTGTCGTAGACCGGGTGCCCCTGCCGATTGGTCAGCACCGGTCGCCCGTCTCCCCGCTGCGGCCCATTGCTCGACACGTCCGTCATCGTGACGCTTCCCTCCTCGCGGCGATCATTTCCGGCGCACCGAATCCCTGTCGGCACACGGGGGGTTCCCTATCCGACTAAAAGCGACTTATAGCGCCAAAAATAAGAATCTCCGCAAGAGGGAAGCTCACTTGAACGGCGCCTGCCCGGGACGGCCGCCGTTCACCGGGCCTTGGCCGTGGCCCTCCGGTTGGCCTTCTTGATGGCCTCGACGAGCTGGTCCTTGGTCATCGTGGACCGGCCGTCGACGCCCAGGCGCTTGGCCACCTCGTACAGATGCTGCTTGGACGCGTGGGCGTCGACCCCTTCGGCGGTCTTGCCCCGCTTCGGAGTGCTCCTGGCCGCCTGGGCGTCGGAGGGGCCCTTGCGGGCCTTCGGCTCCCAGTGGTCGCCGACCTTCTCGAAGGAGTGCTTCAGCGCGGCGAAGGCCGTACGGTGCGCCCGCTCCCCCTCACCGTAGGTCTCCACCGCCGAGTCATGGGCCTTGATCCAGGTGTCCCGCGCCTTCTTGGAAGAGCGCTGCAGCGTCGACGGGAGTTCTTCTCGTGCCGGCATCTCCGGTTCACCTCTCTCGCTCGTCACCGGTGTCACCGCCCCCATGCCCGTGCCGTCCCGGTTCATGTCAGGGCACCGGCCTCACCTCGGGCGGCCTCCGGAACCGGGCCGTGCCGGACTCGCAGGTCGGACGCCCCAGGCCGAGCGCCTCGATCCGGGCGCCTCGATCCGGGCGCCTCAATCCGGGCGTCTCAGGCCGGGCGTCTCAGGCCGGGCGTCTCAGGCCGGGCGTCTCAGCAGGGAGAGGACCGCCCGCTCCACACCGCCGTGCGTGGCGAGCTGCCCGAAATCCGCGTCGGCGCCGAGCTCGGTCAGCGCCCCCGCGATGGTCCGGCCCTTCTCGTAGGCCTCGACGACGCGGGGATCCACGTAGGAGGCGCGGGCGACGGCGGGGGTGTTGCCCAGGTAACCGGCCACCTCCTTGATCACCCGGTTGACCGCCCGCCTCCTGCCGGTCCTGGACCGCACCCGGGAGGAGACCGCCAGGCCCACCGCGGCCAGCACCGTCGCGTGCCAGGTCCGGAAGTCCTTGGCCGACACCTCCGACTCCAGGGTCTCGCGGAGGTAGGCGTTGATGTCGTCGCTGCGCACGTCCACCCATCGGGAGCCGTCCTTGTAGCGCAGCAGCTCCCCCTCCTCTCCCGAGCTGTGCAGGGAGGAGATCACCTTGCACACCTCCGCGTCCACGATCTCCACCTCCCGGCGCTTGCCGCCCTTGGCGGGATAGGAGCAGGTGACCCTGCCCGCCCTACAGGTGACGTGCTCCATCCGGAGCGTGGCCAGCCCGAACGACTCGTACGCCTCCCCTCCCACCCGGAAGAAGCCGATGTCGAGCATCCTCGCCGCGGCGGCCAGCACCCGCTCGCGCGTCGGCCCCCGCTGCTCCAGGTGCTCGGCGACCCGCTCGCGGAACTTCGGCAGCCGCTCGGCCATCTCCCGCACCCGCTCGAACTTCGCCAGATCCTGCTCGGCCCGCCAGACGTCGTGGTAGCGGTACTGGCGCCGGCCGGCCGTGTCGGTGCCGACCGCCTGGATGTGCCCGTCCGGCGACCGGCAGATCCAGACGTCGGTCCAGGCGGGCGGGAGCGCCAGTGCCCTGATCCTGTCGAGGGTGCGGCGCTCGCGCACCCGGCCCCCGCCGGGGTGGTGGTAGCTGAAGCCACGTCCCCTGCGCCGCCGCCGGATGCCCGGCTCCGCGGGGTCGCTGTGCCGGAGTTCGGTCATGTCCGCCCCCTACCCAGGAAGGACGCCCTCATGAGCGGGACCTTCTCCCGGGGTCCGGGGCGGTCCTCTGTAGGGTCGTGGGTCATGACGCTGCGTGTGGTGATCGCCGACGACGAGGACCTGATCCGTGCGGGCCTGAGGATCATCATCGACTCGGAGCCCGACCTCACCGTGGTGGGCGAGGCCGCGGACGGCGCGGCCGTCGTGCCGGTGGTCCGCGAGCACCGGCCGGACGTGGTGCTGATGGACGTGCGGATGCCGGCCGTGGACGGCATCCAGGCCACCCGCAGGCTGACCGCGCTGCCCGAGCCGCCCAAGGTCGTGGTGGTCACCACGTTCGAGAACGACGACTACGTCTACGATGCGCTGCGGGCCGGGGCCAGCGGCTTCCTGCTCAAGCGCACCCGCCCCGCCGAGCTGGTCCAGGCGGTCCGGACCGTGGCCGCCGGCGACTCCCTGCTGTTCCCGGCCGCCATCCGCGGGCTGGCCGCGCGGCGCGAGGGCGGCCGGGCCGTCCCCGGCATCGGCCGGCTGACCTCGCGCGAGGGCGACGTGCTGCGCCTGATGACCCGCGGCCTGTCCAACGGGGAGATCGCCGCAGAGCTGGTCGTCAGCATGGAGACGGTGAAGACCCACGTGGGCAACGTGCTGGCCAAGCTGGAGGCCCGCGACCGCACCCAGGCCGTCATCACCGCCTACGAGTCGGGCTACGTCTCCCCGCGCTGAGGCCGCCCGGCACCGCGCCGCACCATGCCCTGCACCACGCCGCGCCGCTGCACCGCGCCGCCGCTGCACCGCGCCGCCGCTGCGCCGTGCCATGCTGTGCCGCGCGCCGTGCCGCGCCGCTGCGCGGTGCCCCTGCACGGCGCCGCCGCCGGGCCGTGCCCCTCAGGCCGGGACGGCCACCCCCGCGTTGCGCAGGATGTCGGCTCCGGCCAGCACCGTGCTCTCCGCGGCGGTCAGGCCGGAGGCGGCCAGGTGGGCGTCGACGATGCGCAGGCCCACGCCGTAGCCGGCCATGTCCGGGACACCGGCCGGCTCCTGGCCGAACCTGCGCATGGCCGCGTCGCCCAGCACGTAGGCCGGGGTGTGCCGCATGCCGGCGAGGCCGACGTGGGCGGTGATCTTCTCGTAGGCGCGGTCGAACTCCGCGCCGGTCACCATCCCCGCCCACGGCCCCATGGCCTCGGGACCGGACAGCTCCCGGACGAACGCCTCGGCCAGCCCCTCGGACACGACGTGCTCACCGACCGTGACCGTCCTGGGGTCCCACTCCACGTTGTGGTAGCGGACCTGGTGGTGGAACTCGTGCACCGCGCAGTGGGCGATCCTGCCGATGACGTCGTCGGCGGGCCAGGCCAGCAGGTAGAGCCAGCCCGGCGTGGCCCCCATGCCGTAGTAGCCGCCGACGGTGGTCGTCAGATACTCGTCGTCGGGGTCGCCCAGGACGAGCATGACCTGGAGGCTCTCGGGGCCACTGATCCCCGGCACCGCGTCGCCGAGCCGCTTCCACGCGGCCGCGAGGGCGTCGCCGATCCGGCCCCGGACGTCCTCCTCGACCAGCCGGCGCAGCGCGGGCAGGTAGCGGTCGTCGTCGCGGTCCACCCGGAAGCCGCCGCCCCCGTGGTGGATGTCGACGATGTCGCCGGGCACGGGGACGGCCTGGCGCATCGGCGCGAGCATGCCGCGCAGCGCGTCCGGACGCCGGTCGAGCGGGAGTCCGGCCAGCTCCAGCATGGCCCGTGGGGTGTCGTGAACGATGATTTCCATGTCCGGCACGCTAGGAACTCACGTTACGTGAGAGTCAACCCCGGGGCTCCGCCGCCCTGGCGATGTTCCTCGGTGCCGTCGTGGAGGTGCCCGGCCCTGAGCGGGAAGGCGGCTCCGCCGGCGGACGCGGCTCTAGATGGGCGAGCCGTCGTCCTCCTCGCCCTGCTTCGGCCCCGGGGTCCCCGTGCCGCTGCGCGAGGGTGACGGGGACGTGGTGGGCTCGCCGGGCTCCGGCGTCGCCGGGACCGGCGGCGGGGTCGGCACGAACATCGTCGGCGGCAGCGGCTTGGGCGGCGGCTGGACCTCGTCGTCGCGGCGGATCAGCAGCCAGGCCATCACCGCCAGCAGCACCAGCAGCACGGTCAGCACGGCCCCGGCGACGACCACCGACCGGCGGGTCTCGGTGGGCGGCGGCGCGCTCTTGGGCGGCGCGGGCAGCGCGGGCGAGCGGTCGCTGATCCAGTGCGGCGCGAAGTCCGGGCCGTGCTGCTCGCCGATGAGCGTGCCGCGCACCAGCACCGGCTCCAGGAAGCGCTCGGCCCCCGCCCGGTCCGGTTCGTACGGCGTGGCCACCCACGGTGCGCTCCCGCCGTCCATGGCCAGCACCTGGGGGGCGGTGTCGGCCACCGCGGTGCGGCCGCGCGCCGCCCTGGCCATCCAGCCCCGCACCCCCGAACGGCTGGCCGCCGCCTCGCGGATCCCGGTGACGAACCGGTCGCGGGCCGCCGGGTCGAGCGCGGCGCCCCTCGTCAGCACCGCGACCGAGACCGCCCGGCCGTCGGAGCCCTGCCCGAGGTAGACCAGCCCGGCGGGCCCCACCCGCAGACGGGCCTGGAGCACGAAGGGTCCGAGATGGGGTGGGTCACCGTACTGGAGCGGACTGGCCACGCCTGCCATGAAAGCACATCGGGACGATCAAGCGGCGTCCGTGTGGGTGCTGACGGGAAAGCCGGGTGGGTACTAACAGGAATACACATCCGACCGGCTGTGCGGCCCCGCATCTCGTTTGGTGGAATATCAGCATGACCGTCGCCGAAGAACTGCCGAGCGAGACCGACACCGGACTGCTGCGCGAGGCCCTGGCCGAGGTCCGGCGGGTCATCGTGGGTCAGGAGCACATGGTGGAGCGCCTGCTGGTGGCCCTCCTCGCCCGGGGCCACTGCCTGCTGGAGGGCGTGCCGGGGGTCGCCAAGACCCTGGCCGCCTCCACGCTGGCCACCGTCGTCGGCGGTGACTTCGCCCGCATCCAGTTCACGCCCGACCTGGTCCCCAGCGACATCGTGGGGACCCGGGTCTACCATCCCTCCCGCGAGTCGTTCGACGTCGAGCTCGGCCCGGTGTTCGTCAACTTCCTGCTCGCCGACGAGATCAACCGCGCCCCGGCCAAGGTGCAGTCGGCGCTGCTGGAGGTCATGGCCGAGCGGCAGGTGTCCCTGGCCGGGCGGACGCACCCGCTGCCCAGGCCGTTCATCGTGCTGGCCACCCAGAACCCGATCGAGTCCGAGGGCGTCTACCCGCTCCCGGAGGTCCAGCGCGACCGGTTCCTGTTCAAGATCCGCGTCACCCACCCCAACGCCCACGAGGAGCTGGAGATCCTGCACCGGATGAGCGTGGCCCCGCCCACCCCCCGGGCGGTGCTCGACCCCGCCCGGCTGACCGCGCTGCAGGCGATGGCCGAGCAGGTCTCGGTGCACCAGCTCGTCGCCGACTACGTGGTCCGGCTGGTGATGGCCACCCGCTCCCCGGGCGAGTACGGCATGACCGACCTGGAGGAGAACATCGAGATCGGGGTCAGTCCCCGCGCCACGCTGGGCCTGGTCGCCGCCGGACGCGGCCTGGCCCTGCTGCGCGGCCGCGACTACCTGCTCCCCGACGACGTCCGCGACGTGGCCGTGGACGTGATGTCCCACCGGCTGATGCTCACCTTCGACGCGCTCGCCGACGGAGTGGACCCCGAGGACGTGGTCAGACAGATCCTGGCCGTCGTGCCGCCGCCCCTGGTGGTGTGGAACCAGGGCCCCCGATGAACCGGACCGGCGCGGGAAGGGGCGCCGCCGCGAACACCGCCGAGCAGGCGCTGCGCCGGCTCGAACTGACCATCGTCCGGCGTCTGGACGGGCTGCTGCACGGCTCCTACCAGGGCCTCCTGCCGGGCCCCGGCACCGAGTTCGGCGACAGCCGGGTCTACGTCCCCGGCGAGGACGACATCCGGCGGATGGACTGGGCGGTGACCGCCCGCACGACCGTCCCGCACGTGCGGGACCTGATCGCCGACCGGGAGCTGGAGACCTGGGCGCTGGCCGATCTGTCGCCCAGCATGGACTTCGGCACCACGGAGATGGAGAAGCGGGACCTGGTGGTGGCCGCGGTCGGCGCGGTCGGCTTCCTGACCGGCCGGATCGGCAACCGCTTCGGCGCCTACGTGCTGCACGACGGACACGTCCACCGGATGCCCGCCCGGGGCGGGCGCCCGGCCCTGTACGGCCTGCTGCACTCGCTGATGGAGGCCCCCCGGGGCCGTCCCGTCGCCGGCGCCCCCGACCTGGCCGAGGCGGTCGAGGTGCTCGCCTCCGCGCGGCGACGGCGTGGCCTGCGAGTGATCGTCTCCGACTTCCTGGACGCCGAGCCCAGCCTCGACCCCGGCCTGGAGCTGCCCTGGGAGCGGCCGATCCGCCGCCTGGCCGCCCGCCACCAGGTGCTGGCCATCGAGGTGATCGACCCGCGCGAGCTGGAGCTGCCGCCGGTGGGGCTGGTCAACCTGACCGACCCGGAGTCCGGGCGGAGCCGCCAGGTCCAGCTCACCGCCAAGGTGCGCGCGGCCTACGCGGAGGCGGCCGCCAGACAGCGGGCGACGACCATGATGGCGCTGCGCCGGTGCGGGGTGGCGCACCTGGTGCTGCGCACCGACCGCGACTGGATCTTCGACATCGCCCAGTTCGTGCTCCGGCAGCGGCGCATGGCACACCTGACGCACCGGCACCCGGCCCCAGGAGTGACGCGGTGACCTTCCTCTCTCCGGCCATGCTGTGGCTGTTCGCCGCGCTCGCCCTGGTCGTGGCGGGCTACGTGGCCGCCCAGTTCGCCCGGCGCCGCTACGCGGTGCGCTTCACCAACCTGCCGCTGCTGACGCTGGTGGCCCCCGCCGGGCCCGGCTGGCGCAGGCACGTTGCTCCGGCGCTGTTCCTGCTGATGATGAGCCTGCTGATCGTCGGCGCGGCCCGGCCGGCCGACTCGGTGCGGGTCCCGCGTGACCGCGCGACCATCATCATCGCGCTGGACATCTCACTGTCGATGGAGGCCGCCGACGTCCAGCCCAACCGGATCACCGCCGCCAAGCAGGCCGCCCAGAAGTTCGTCGAGGACCTGCCGGAGCGGTTCAACGTCGGGGTGGTCGCCTTCGCCCGCTCGGCCTCGGTGGTGGTCTCCCCCACCACCGACCACCAGGCGGTGTCGACCTCGCTGGGCAACCTGACCACCCGGGCAGGCACCGCCATCGGCGAGGCGGTCTTCAACTCCCTCGACTCCATCCGCTCCTTCGACCAGCAGGCGGTCACCGACCCGCCGCCCGCGGCGATCGTGCTGCTGTCGGACGGGGACAACACCTCGGGCCGGTCGGTGGCCGAGGCGGTCGAGGCGGCGACGGGCGCGCGCGTGCCGATCTCCACGATCGCCTACGGCACCCAGGAGGGCACCGTCTCGATCGACGGCCGTGACGTGAACGTGCCGGTGAACAAGGCCACCCTGCAGACCCTGTCGGAGGGCACCTCCGGCCACGCCTACGAGGCGGAGTCGGGCAGCCAGCTCCGGGAGGTCTACGAGCAGATCGGCACCTCGCTCGGCTACCGGACGGTCCACCAGGAGATCAGCCAGTGGTTCGTCGTGGCGGCGCTCCTGACCGGCCTGCTGATCGCCGTGTCGGGCCTGCTGCTGGGGTCGCGGCTGCCCTGACCCGGTCCCGGCCGTTGGTAACGTTTTACGACGTGGCACATTACTTCGAGGAGCGTCCCGAGACCGCCAGCCGTCCGGGCTCGGTCACGCTCGTGCTCCCCGACCTCCATCTGAAGCTGGAGACCGACAGCGGGATGTTCTCTCCCGAGCGGGTCGACCAGGGCACCCGGATCCTGCTGGAGACGGTGCCCCCTCCCCCGGCCGAGGGCGACCTGCTGGACCTGGGCTGCGGATACGGGCCGATCGCGCTGACGATGGCCTCGCGCGCGCCCGGGGCCACGGTCTGGGCGGTCGACGTCAACCGCCGCGCGGTCGAGCTGTGCGCCAGGAACGCCCGGGCCGCCGCCCTTGACAAAGTAAGGTCAGTGCACGTCGACGAGGTGCCGCCGGAGGTCCGCTACGCGACCATCTGGTCCAACCCGGCGATCCGCATCGGCAAGGCCGCCATGCACGAGATGCTGACCCGCTGGCTGTCGCGGCTCACCCCCGACGGCACCGCCTACCTGGTGGTCCAGAAGCACCTGGGGTCCGACTCCCTGCAGCGCTGGCTGAACGAGCAGGGCTGGCCCACGGCCCGGACGGCCTCGCGGTCCTCCTACCGGATCCTCCGGGTGGAGGCCCGGCCCGGCGTGGGTCCCGCGCGGTGAGCAGTGAGAACAACGGCGGGTCCGGCAGGTGCCTCCCGCGGAACGGACGAGAAACGGTGAACGAACGATGACTGCAAACCCGCGCAGGCAGCTGCGGCCGACCGACGTCAAGCGGCTCAACCGCACCTGGCGCCGGAACACCGAGGGCCGTCTCGCCCTGATCGTGGAGTCGGTGACCGGTCCGTTCAACATCGGCTCCATCTTCCGCACGGCCGCCGCCTTCGGGGTGGAGCGGATCTGGCTGTCCGGCAACGCCACTCCCCCGACCAACCCCAAGGCCCAGAAGACCGCGCTGGGCACCGACCGGCTGGTGGCCTGGGAAGGGCCGCTCAGCGCGGTGGAGGCCGTACGGGCCGCCAAGGAGGACGGGTTCACCGTCGTCGCGGTGGAGCTGACCGGGGACGCGGCACCGCTGCACGAGGCGAAACTCGGCGGCGACCTGTGCCTGGTGGTGGGCAGCGAGGACCACGGCTGCTCCCCGGCGCTGCTGGAGGCCGCCGACGGCGTCTGCTACATCCCGCAGGTCGGCCGGGTGGGCTCGTTCAACGTCGCGGTCGCCACCGCGATCGCGCTGGCCGAGGCCCGCCGCCGGGAGTGGTCCGGCAAGGAGCCGCCGGCCGGGGAATGAGCCCGCTCCGGGTCCCGTGACCCAAACGTTCACCCGCGCGCGATGACGGCCGCGCTCATACCGGGCATACTCCTGCACGTGCAGCGCCGTTACCCCTTCCTCGACCATCCCGGCCCGCTCGCCTTCGCCCACCGGGGCGGGGCGGCCGAGGGCCGGGAGAACACCCACGCCGCGTTCGCCCGCGCCGTGGAGCTCGGCTACACCTACCTGGAGACCGACGCGCACGCCACCGCCGACGGGGTGCTGCTGGCCTTCCACGACCACACCCTCGACCGGGTGACCGACCGGCGTGGCCGGATCGCCGAGCTGCCCTACCGGCTGGTGCGCGAGGCGCGGATCGGCGGCGTGGACGAGATCCCGCTCATGGACGATCTGCTGGGCTCCTGGCCGCAGGCGCGCTTCAACATCGACGTCAAGGAGGCCGCGGCCATCGGGCCGCTGGCCGAGGCGGTCAGGCGGACCAACGCCTACGACAGGATCTGCCTCACCTCCTTCTCCGACGAGCGGCTGACCCGCGCCCGCGCCGCGATGGGCCGCGAGGTGTGCTCCTCGCTCGGGCCGCGCGGGGTCGCGGCCCTGCGGGCAGCGGCCGCCACCTCCGGCTACGGCCGCCTGCTCACCCGCCTGGCCCGCTCCGGAGTGCCGTGCGCGCAGGTGCCGCTGGGCTTCCGCGGCCTGCGGGTCACCACGAGGTCCCTGATCCGCACGGCGCACGCCCTCGGCATGCAGATCCACGTGTGGACCGTCAACGACCCCCAGAAGATGCGGCGCCTGCTCGACCTGGGCGTGGACGGCGTGATGACCGACAACATCTCCGGCCTCCGCGAGGTCCTGGAGGCGCGCGGCCAGTGGCACCCCGGCCGGCTCGCCGCGTGAACCCCGCCTCCGAGACATGTGAGCGCCCCCGGGACGCGTGAGCGTCCCCCGAGACACGTGGGCCCCACCCCCGAGCCCACGTGACCCCCTGAGACCACGTGAGACCCGCGTGAGCCGTACCCCGTGACATCCCCCAGCGAACCGAGGACCGCCCATGACCGCCGAACAGGTCGTCGAGGACTCCCCCCAGGCCCGCCGCCGCGAACAGCGCGGCTGGTACTTCTACGACTGGGCGAACTCCGCCTTCAACTCCACGGTCCTGACGGTCTTCCTCGGCCCGTATCTGACGACGATCGCCGAGACCGCCGCCCAGGGCCGTCCGTACGTGGACGTGCTCGGATTCGACGTGCGGCCCAGCGCCTACTACTCGTTCGTGGTGGGCACGGCGGCCATCCTGCAGATCATCCTGATGCCCGTCGCCGGGGCCCTGGCCGACCACACCGGCCGCAAGAAGGAGCTCATGGGCCTGTTCGCCTACATCGGCGCCGGGGCCACGATCTGCTTCTGGTTCCTCTCCGGTGACCGCTACCTGCTGGGCGGGGCGCTGTTCGTGATCGCCAACCTGGGATTCGCCGCCGCGTTCGTCATCTACAACTCGTTCCTGCCCGAGATCTCCACGGCGGACGAGCGCGACAAGGTCTCCGCCCGGGGCTGGGGCTTCGGCTACCTCGGCGGCGGCATACTGCTGGCCATCAACCTCGCCCTCTTCCTCGGTCACGACGCCCTCGGCGTCTCCAAGGGCGACGCCGTGCGCATCTGCCTGTCCTCGGCCGGCGTGTGGTGGGCCGGGTTCACGGTCATCCCGATGCTGCGGCTGCGCAACCGGCGCGCGCTCGCCGCGGGCGCCGAGAGCGCCGGGCAGGCCGTGGCCGGGACCTTCCGGCAGCTCGGCCGGACGATCGTGGAGCTGCGCCGCTACCCGCTGACGCTGGGCTTCCTGGTCGCCTACCTGATCTACAACGACGGCGTGCAGACCGTCATCTCCTTCTCGGCCACCTACGCCGACAAGGAGCTCGGGCTGAGCCAGACCGTGCAGATCGCGGCGATCCTGATGGTGCAGTTCGTCGCCTTCGGCGGCGCGCTGCTGCTGGGCCGTCTGGCCGCCTCCTACGGGGCCAAGCGTGTCGTGCTGGGCGCGCTGGTCGGCTGGACGGCCGTGGTGGCGGTGGCCTACTTCCTCCCCCGGGGCTCGGCGCTGCCGTTCTTCGCGCTCGGCTTCGCCATCGCGATCGTGATGGGCGGCACCCAGGCCCTGTCGCGCTCGCTGTTCTCGCACGTGATCCCGGCGGGCAAGGAGGCGGAATATTACAGTCTGTATGAGATCAGCGACAAGGGCTCGACGTTCCTCGGCTCCTTCACCCTCGCCCTGGCGCTCCAGCTGACCGACAGCTACCGCCTCGGCATCATCTCACTGGTGATCTTCTTTGTCCTCGGCTTCGTCCTGCTCGCCGCCGTCAACCTGCCCAGAGCCATCCGCGAGGCCGGGAACACGGTGCCCGAGCGCATCTGACACCCTCTCCGAAAGGGCTCTGTCGCAGACCGGGTCAAGAACGCGCGATTGGATCACCCCATGTGTGGGAATCCACACACGGTATCAAGCGTTGTACGCCGTGGGAGACGAACCCCTCACGACGGGGCCCTCAGGAGGCATTGAGACATGGGCGAGCGTGCGCTACGCGGTACCCGACTCGGGGCGACCAGCTACGAGAACGACCGCAACACCGATCTGGCCCCGCGCCAGGAGGTGTCCTACACCTGCCCGAAGGGCCATCGATTCGACGTTCCGCTCGCCGCTGAGGCAGAGATCCCGGCGACCTGGGAGTGCCGCATGTGCGGCGCGACCGCCATCCGGGTCGACGGCGAGCTGCCGGAGGCCAAGAAGGCCAAGCCCCCACGGACACACTGGGACATGCTGCTGGAGCGCCGCACGATCGAGGACCTGGAGGAAGTGCTCAACGAGCGCCTGGCGATTCTACGCGCCCAGCGCCGCAAGAGCGCCTGACCGGCTCGGGAGACCCCCGGCGTCCACTTCGGACGCCGGGGGTCTCCGCCGTCCCGGCCCGTCCCGGCGGGTGGCCCAGCCGGCCGCTCCCGTATTGGATCTGGGAGCGGGCCGGGCGGGCGGTTAGGGTCCGTCCATGAGCATGGAGACCATCGGGGACGGGACGGCGGCCACCGGAGCCGCCGAGAGGGCGGCGGCCCTGCGGGCGCTGCACGTGCCGGGCAGCCCGCTGGTGCTGCCCAACGTCTGGGACGCCGGGTCGGCCCGTGCCGTCGAGGCGGCCGGCTTCCCGGTGATCGCCACCGGCAGCGCCGCGGTCGCCGCGTCGCTCGGCTACGACGACGGGCAGGACACGCCGGTCGCGGAGATGCTGGCCGCGGTCGGCCGGATCGTCCGGGCGGTCGGCGCCCCCGTCACCGCCGACCTGGAGCGCGGCTACGGCCTGGAGCCCGCGGAGCTGGTGGAGCGGCTGGCCGCCACCGGCGCAGTCGGCTGCAACCTCGAGGACTCCGATCCCCGCACGGGCCGGATGGTCGACGCCGGAGAGCAGGCCGACTTCCTGTCCGCCGTCCGCGCCGCGGCCGCCGGCGCGGGCGTCGACCTGGTGATCAACGCACGGGTCGACACCTACCTGCACGGCACCGGGTCCCCCGCCGACCGGCTCGCCGAATCGGTCCGGCGCGGGCGCGACTACCTCCGGGCCGGCGCCGACTGCGTCTACCCGATCATCGTCTCCGAGGCCGAGGTGATCCGGGCGCTGGCCGAGGGGATCGACGGCCCGGTCAACATCCTGTTCCACGCCGGCACGCCCTCGCTGGAGGAGCTGGCCGCGCTCGGGGTGGCCCGCGTGAGCTTCGGGCCAGGCCTGCACCGGGCCGTGCAGGCGTACACGGCCCGGATGGCCGCGGCGATCCGGGCCGGGCAGAGCCCGTATCCGCCGCAGGACCCCGCCCGCTGAGCTCCCCCGGCCCCGACTGCGGCCCCGGCGGCGGAGCGCGGGGTCACCCCGGTCAGCGCGCCCCCGGGCATGGCCCGCCGGGTACGGGCCGGAGGCCGCGCGGAGATCGTCCGGGGTGCGGGCCGTACGGCCGTGCGGGGACCGTCCGGGGTGCGGGCCGCACGACCGTGCGGGGATCATCCCGGAGGGGTACATACCGCGTGCGAGGATCATCCGGGGGTAACCGACATGCGCACAGTCATCGCGGGTGGACACGGGAAGATCGCGCTGCGCCTGGAGCGGCTGCTCGCCGGGCGTGGCGACCGGCCGGTCGGGCTGATCCGCAGGCCGGAGCAGGCATCCGCGCTCCAGGCGGCCGGGGCCCAGGCAGTCCTGTGCGACCTGGAGGGGGCCGGGGTGGAGGAGGTGGCCGCCCATCTGGAGGGAGCCGGGGCCGTGGTGTTCGCCGCCGGAGCGGGGCCCGGCAGCGGCGCGGCCCGCAAGGACACCGTCGACCGCGCGGCCTCGGTCCTGCTGGCCGACGCGGCCGAGCGCGCCGGGGTCCGCCGCTTCATCCAGATCTCGTCCATGGGGGCCGGCCGGCCGCCCGGACCGGGCGGCGACGAGGTCTGGGCGGCCTACATCAGGGCCAAGACCGAGGCGGAGGACGACCTGCGGGCCCGTGACCTGGACTGGACGATACTGCGCCCCGGAGCGCTCACCGACAGCCCCGGAACGGCCCTGGTCACCCTCTCGGACCCGCCGCTGCCCCGCGGGCAGGTGCCCCGCGACGACGTCGCCGCGGTGATCGCCGCGCTGCTGGAGACCGCCGGCGGCCGGCACCGGACCCTGGAGCTCACCAGCGGGGACACCCCCGTCCCCCAGGCCGTCCGGGCCCTGGACTCCTAGCGTCCGGAGCCGGGGAGCGCCGGACGCCGAGCCCGGCCCGTACGCACGGACCTCTCACGCCGCCGCTCCCCGGCCCCCGGTCCGCGGCGCGTGCGGCGCCGGGTGCGTCAGCGGCGTGCAGCCCGGCGGGCTCGGAGCCCGGGACCCGGCGTGCCGCAGAGGTTTCAAAACCCCTGGTCAGCGGGGGTATCGTCCATATATGCGCATTAGGTCATGTCGATTGACAGGGCAGAGACAGGGGTCTGACCGGCCTGCCGCGGGCGGGGGATCCAGGGTGCGACGGCAGGGCGGCATGATCATCTCGCGGGCCGCGGGCCGGGGAACGAGGCGCTGACCGTGGCGGCACGGTTCTCTCCCCCCGACGGCAGGCCCGACGGAGACGGCCGCGACGCGCTGGCCGTGGACCTCCTCGGCGTGCTGGAGGAGGTCGGTGCCCACACAGGCGGGATCTACCGCCTGGAGCCCGGCGGCCAGGTGCTGGAGCTGGCGGTGATAGAGGGGCTGCCGCGGGAGTTCGTCCGCCCGTGGGAACGGATCAGCCTGACCGCCCCGATCCCGGTGGCCGTCGCCCTGCGGGAGGGGCGGCTGGTGTGGGTGGAGGGCGAGGAGGAGATGGTCCGCTGCTACCCGGGCCTGGCGCTCGCCCTGCCTTACCAGTTCCGCATGGCCGCGCTGCCGCTGGCCACCGACACAGCCCCCTGCGGGGGGATGTTCGTGCTCTGGCCCTGCTCCCACCCCTCGCGGCTGTCCTCCGGCGAACGCGACCGTCTCGCCGCCGCCGCCACCGACCTGGCGCGGGGGCTCGAGAAGATCCCCCGGACCGGCCCGCCGCTCCGAGCGGGTCTGGAGCCGTACGTGCCCGGCCCGCCCGGCGGGGGCCGGGCCGAGGCGCTGGAGACGATGGTGGCGCGCCTGCCGGAGGGGATATGCGCCATGGACGACCACGGCCGCCTCACCTTCATCAGCCCGCGGGGAGCCGCGCTGATCGGCGAGTCGCCCCGGCGGCTGGTCGGCGCCCGGCCCTGGAGGGTGCTGCCCTGGCTGAACGATCCGGTGTACGAGGACCGCTACCGCGCGGCGATGGTCAGCCGGCAGCCGACCTCCTTCGTGGCGCTGCGCCCTCCGGACCTGTGGCTGTCCTTCGATCTGTACCCGCTCGGCTCGGGCATCACCGTGCGCATCACCCCGGCGCCGGTGGAACCGGGGGACGTCCCGGCGCCCGCGCCGTCGGTCGACCCGGCGATCCCCACCCGGGTCGGGGCGATCTATCACGTCCTTCACCTGGCAAGCGCGCTGACCCAGGCCGCGGGCGTCCAGGACGTGGTGGACCTGGTCGCCGACCAGATGATGCCCGCCTTCGGCGGACAGGCCCTGGCCCTGCTGACGGCCGAGGACGGCCGGCTGGGCGTCGTCGGCCACCGGGGCTATCCCCCCGAGATCACCGCGCAGTACGACCGCCTCCCGCTGAGATCGCCCACCCCGAGCACGCGGACGATGGTCACCGGAGTGCCCAGCTTCTTCGAGTCCCCGGAGGAGATGGACCAGATCTACCCCATGGCCGTCGCCCCGGACGACGGGATGGCCGCCTGGGCGTTCCTGCCGCTGATCGCCTCCGACCGGCCCGTCGGCACCTGCGTGCTCGCCTTCTCCCAGCCCCATCACTTCACCGTCGAAGAGCGCGCCGTACTGACCTCACTCGGCGGCCTGATCGCCCAGGCGCTGGAACGCGCGCGTCTCTACGACGCCAAGCTGGAGCTCGCCCACGGTCTGCAGGAGAGCCTGCTGCCCCACGCCCTGCCCCGCCTGCCGGGCCTGACCGCGGCCGCCCGCTATCTCCCCGGCACCGAAGGCATGGAGATCGGGGGAGACTTCTACGACGTCATCCGGCTCACCGACGACACCGTCGCCGCCGTCGTCGGTGACGTCCAAGGGCACAACGTCACCGCCGCGGCCCTCATGGGCCAGCTGCGCACCGCGGTGCGCGCCTACGCCACGACCGGCGCCGGCCCGGCCGAGGTCCTGGCCCGCACCAACCACCTGCTGGCCGACCTGGACCCCGGCCTGTTCGCCACCTGCGTCTACGTCCAGCTCGACCTGCGCCGCCGCGTGGCGCACCTGGCCCGCGCCGGCCATCCCCAGCCCCTCCTGCGCCACCCCGACGGCGACGTGCGGGTGCTGGACATACCCGGCGGACTGCTGCTGGGCGTCGATCCCGGAGCCGAGTACCCGTGCACCGAGGTCCTCCTGGAGGCCGGCTCCATCCTGGCCCTCTACACCGACGGCCTGATCGAGACCCCCGGGACCGACCTCGACGACGCCCTGGCCGATCTCGGCGCCGAACTGGCGCGCACCGGTGAGCAGAATCTCGAGGACCTGGCCGACGCCCTGATCCGGCACGCCCGCCCGACCGGCCACCGCAGCGACGACATCGCCCTGCTCCTGCTGTGCCCCACCGCCGACCCGGTCCCTGATCCGGAGAGCGACCCGGCCCCCGCCCCCGCCCCGGAGGAGAGCGGGCCGCCCGCCGCCCGGCCCCGTGCCCCGCGGGGCCGGGACGGCGGCCCGCCCCCGCCGTCCGTCCAATAAGATGCCGTGATGCGCGACCTTGGTGAAGACCCGCGGCCGGCCCGTGGCGCGGTGCGGGAGGTCCACGACGTGGACCGGGCGGCCACCCTCGCCTACTCCCCCGACCTGGACGGGCTCGCCGACCCCGGTGAGATCGTCTGGGCCTGGGTCCCCTATGAGGAGGATCCGGAGCGGGGCAAGGACCGGCCGCTGCTGGTCGTCGGCCGTCACGGGCGGAGACTGCTGGCGATGATGCTGTCCAGCCGCGGCGGCGACTCCCGCGACTGGCTGGAGATCGGCCCCGGTCTCTGGGACCGGGACAACCGGGTCTCCTACCTGCGCCTGGACCGGATCTTCGAGCTCGACGAGAGTGACATCCGGCGCGAGGGATCGGTTCTGGAGCGCGACCGGTTCGCCCGGGTCGCCGCCGTCCTGCGGAGTGCCCACGGCTGGGCCGCCGACGGCTGAACCCGGCGGTCACCGGATGTCATCGGAGATGATCTGGAAGGCGGCGCAGGCCCCGGCCGCGGCGGACTCGACCGCAGCCTGGGACTCGGTGACGAGGCCTCCGGCGGCGTAGAGGCCGGGCACGCTGGTGCGGAAGGAGCCGTCGACCTCCACGTGGCCGTCCTGGCCCACCGCCAGGCCACGATGCTCGGCGAGGTGGGAGACCAGCGGCACCGGCCGCCGGCCGAGCCGCCACAGCAGGGTCTGCCGCTCGACGATCGTGCCGTCGGCCAGTTCGACCGCGCGCAGCTCCCCGTCCGAGTGGTGCAGCCCGCGGATCCTCCCCTCGACGACCTTCGCGTCCCGGCCGCCCTCCGGCATGGCGCCGTCGGCCAGGACGATCACGTCCTCGCTCCAGGCGGAGACCGCGGCGGCGGCCGTCGCGGCGGACTCGGGGTCGCGGGTCACCACGCCCCAGGTGCGGTCCCGGTTCTCCCAGCCCAGGCAGAACGGACAGTGGATGACCGTCTTGCCCCAGCATTCGGCGAACCCCTCGATCTCAGGGGGGAGGTCGACCATTCCCGCGGTGAGCAGCACACGCCGGGCCCAGACCGGCCCGCCGTCCTCGGTGGTGACGGTGAACCCCCCCTCGGGGGCGGGGGCCACATCGGTGCCGGTGGCCTCGTGCAGCTCGGCCATGCCGTATCTGCCCAGGTCGTCCCAGGCGCGGTGGCGGTATTCGGCAGGGCTGACCCCGTCGAGGCCCACGATGCCGTGCACCTGCCCGGCCGAGGCGTTCCGGGGCGGCCGCGCGGAGTCCAGGACCACCACCCGGCGCCGGGAGCGGCTGAACGTCATGGCCGCCGTCAGCCCGGCGGGCCCACCGCCGATGATCGCCACGTCGAAATGTTGCACGGCGACCTCCTTCCACTCATGTCCGGCCGCCCGCGGGACCACCGGCCACGAGGCTGATCCATGGTCATCCGGAGAACCGCGTTCCACGGATGACACGGCATGTCAGGAGGATGCCCGCTGACGGGCGCGCCAGTCGTCGCCGGCCGGAGGCCGGCAGTGGTCCGGCGTCACTCCGCCGGGAGCCGGGGCAGGACCGGGACCAGGCGGAACACTCCCGTCATCAGCTCCGGAGACCCGTCCTCCCCGGTGATGTGGCCGGCCACCGCCCGCATCACGTCGGTGGCGGTCACCATCCCCACCAGCCTGTTCGACTCTCCCAGGATCGGGATGGCGTCGACACCGGCGCTGACCATGACCGCCGCGGCGTAGGCCAGGGACGCGTCGAGGGTGGTGTGCGGGCAGCGGTGGCCGGCCAGCAACGTGTGGACGGGCAGGTGCGACTGCTCGGCCGGCCCACCGGACCAGCGGGCGGTGAGGTCCTCCCGGGTGAGGACGCCGCGCAGGCAGCCACGCCTGTCGACGACCGGCAGGTGGTGGACACCCGCGCGGCGCATGATCTCCCATGCCAGCAGCGGGGACTCCTCGGAGTCGACGGCGACCAGCGTCCGGCTCATCACCTGCGCCACCGTGAGCTCGCGCACGTCCATCACGCCCCACCTCGGGCAGGCGGGAGCGCGGCGCGCCACCCGGCGGCCCGTCCGGCCGCCGGCCGCGAGGAGGGTGAGCCGCCGGCACCCACCCCTACGTACGCTGTCATGTCGTCCTCCTCGGTTGTCCTCTTCCATCCGACCGCCCCCGACGCCTTCCCGCAGCGGCCGAAGGACCCGGCCGTCAGGGACTTCCGGCCCCTGTCCCCGGGCACGGGGCCCCGCGCCCCCTCCCGGAATCGCCCCGACGGTCACGGCGCCGGCACCGCCGCGCCCCGGCGGCGCCCCCGGGGGCAGGACTGACGGCAGAGCTGAGGGACGACCGACTCGGAATGAGGGGACCTTCGGCTCTGCCCCGCCGCGGGGCGCCGGGCCAGCGTTGGGGGTATGAGACCTGATACGGCCGGAGCGCATGTGCTCTCCCGCGAGGAGTGCATCGGCCTGCTGGCTTCGGCGCCGATCGGGCGGATCGTCTTCACCGACCGCGCCCTCCCCGCCGTGCAGCCGGTCGGCTTCTGCCTCGACGGCGAGGACATCGTCATCCGCGCCGTCGAGGGGTCCGCGGTCGCCGCCACCCGTGATGCCGTGGTGGCCTTCGAGGCCGACGACTTCGACTCGCGGACACGCACCGGCTGGTCGGTCACCGCCGTGGGATACGCACGGGCGGTGTCCGACCCCGTGGAGATCGCCCGGCTGTCGGCGCTGCCGCTGACGACCTGGGTGCCCGGCGGAGGGACCCTCTTCATCAAGATACCGGCGGAACTGGTCGCCGGCCGATGCATCCGGCACTAGGCCTGTCCCACGAACTTTCTACTGCGCCGATCGAGCTTGGACCTTGGCGGAGTCGAACTCGACGTATTCGATGATCGCGCCGCCGGGGTGGCGGATCGTCAGGTTGCGTCCGGTGGGGACTTCGTTCGGGCCGTCAAGGGTGTCGCCTCCCTCGCGCTCGACGATGGCGAAGACATCATCGAGGCTCTCGATGATGACGGTGGCCTGCACGTCGCGGTAGGGCGCCAGCGCCTCCGGGGTGCCTGAGACCAGGAGGTAGTCGCCGATGCTCGCCAGTTCGAGGTCCCGGTAGGAGAAGCGTAGCCCCGGCCGGGCGGCGGTGAGGGCTTCGAAGGTGGGCAGCGCGGTGTCCAAGTCGTCGACATAGATGCGGGCGTAGGTGGTACGGGTGGCCATGCGAGAACACTCCTTGATCATTTCCATTTTCTCGAAACGTGGAAATGATCCTATGCTGGTCGGATCGGAACATGTCAACTCAGACCGACATCAGGAGAGCGGGATGCGATCGCCGACCGAGCCCAAGAGGGCAGACATGGATCTGGTCGCCGTGCTGCACGCGCTCGGCGATCCCGTCCGCTTGGACCTGGTGCGCCGGATGGCCGCAGACGGCGAGGTGCCCTGCAGCCCGCAACACCTGAACGTCCCGCGTTCCACGCTCTCCAATCACTGGCGCATTCTGCGTGAGGCGGGCATCACCTCGACTCGCCCCGAGGGCAAGGCCCGCTACATGACGCTGCGCCGTGACGACCTGGAGGCTCGCTTTCCGGGCGTGTTGGAGACGATTCTCACGGCCGCCGCCCCCGAGGCGGCCGTCGGCGCCACGTCAGCCGGCCAGCGCCAGTAGCTCACATGACAGGATCCCGGAGCCGGATCCGGACCGATGCGACTCCGATGGAGTTCATCAGAACGGCGAACCGGCCCGGGTCCGCCGGAAGATCCCGTTCAGCGCCGTGCGGTGGTCCCTCCACCGCGCACCCCAGCCGGGCCTCCGCCTTCGACGAGTTCGGGCCACCGGGCAGAGGGGCGCATGTCATACATCCAGGGGTGAGTGAAGATCACCTGCGGGTGGAGCGCGGCCAGCGGGTGATCACGTCCGGCCTGTGGGACGTGTCGCCGTTTGTCACCTGAACAACGCACATCCGGCCGGTAGTCCTATTCGCACGCTTCGAGTGATGTGTAAGGTCGTGCCGTGATCACAGGCGTAGGTCGGATGGTGTCGCCGGTCCTGGTGGCGCGTGAGACCGAGCTGGACCGGCTGGTCGCGGCGGTGGTGGCGGTGCCGTCAGTGGTCGTGGTGGAGGGCGAGGCCGGGATCGGCAAGACGCGGCTGGTGGCCGAGCTGGCCACCAGGCCGGAAGTCGCGGGACTGCGGTGGTTGAAGGGCGGCTGCGGCCAGGTCAGGGAGCCGTTCCCGCTGGGTCCGGTGGTGGAGGCGCTGCGCGGGCGGGCCACCGAGCTGAGCGGTGCCGCCCTGTCGCCGGTGACGGGAGCGTTGCGCGCGCTGCTGCCGGAGCTGCAGGACGTGCTGCCGCAGGCGCCGCCGTCGCTGGAGGATCGGGCGGCGGAGCTGCACCGGGTCCTGCGCGGGCTGGTGGAGGTGCTGGCCGCGCTGGGCCCGGCGGTGCTGGTGCTGGAGGACCTGCACTGGGCCGACCAGCAGACGGTCGAGTTCCTCGCCTATCTGGTACGGGCGCTGCCCGCCGGGCTGTCGGTGGTGCTGACCTACCGGGGCGAGGAGGCCGATCCGGCGCTGCGGGCGGTGACCACGCGCCCCGCTGACACGATCACCAGCGAGCATCTCGCGT
This sequence comes from Streptosporangium brasiliense, assembly GCF_030811595.1. Taxonomy (NCBI): domain Bacteria; kingdom Bacillati; phylum Actinomycetota; class Actinomycetes; order Streptosporangiales; family Streptosporangiaceae; genus Streptosporangium; species Streptosporangium brasiliense. Next base: position 5,903,630 of record NZ_JAUSRB010000002.1, on the reverse strand, counting down.
TACGTCCGCTGGACATGGCCGGCACCCGCGCGCTCGCGGCGGCCATCCTGCAGACCCAGGAGGTGTCGGCCGAGTTCGCCGAGCACCTGTGCGCCCGCTCCTCCGGGCTGCCGCTCGCGATCCAGGAACTGCTGGCGATGCTGCGCACGCAGGGCAAGCTGATCCGGTGGAAGGGCGGCTGGGCCCGCCGCGCCCTCGACGAGCTGGACGTGCCGGCGGGCGTGCGCGCCCCGGTGCAGGAACGTGTGGGCAGGATGCCGGCCGGCGCGCGGGCGGTCACGGAGGCGGCCGCCGTGCTGCGGCTGGCCGTGCCCGCCGCGATGCTCGTCGAGGTGGCGGGGGCGAGCGGCACCGAGGCGCTGGACGAGGCGCTCGACTCCGGACTGCTCACCGAGCAGGGCGGCCTCGTGGCCTTCCGCCACGTGCTGGCCGCCGAAGCCGTCTACGAGGGCGTCACGCTCGGACGCCGCCAGGCGCTGCACGCCGCCGCGGCCGTGGCGATCCGCACCCTGCGGCCGACCCCGCTCGGGCAGGTCGCCCACCACCTGCGTCACGCGGGCCGTCCGGACGAGTGGGTGGCGGCGGCGGTCGCGGCGGCCGAGCACGCGGTGGGGCTGGGCAACGACGCCGAGGCCGCGCGCCTGCTGGAGGAGGTGCTCCGGCACGCCGGTCTCGATCCGGTACGGCGGGCCGAGCTGACCATCCGCCTCGGCTGGGCCGCCACCTACACGCTGCGCATCCCTGCCATCGGCGAGATGCTCGAGGAGGCGCTGAGCCACGACCTGCCCCGGAGCCTGCGCGGGGAACTGCGCATCCTGCTCGCCCTGTACCTCGACACCATCAGGGTCGACGATCTGCGGGTACGGCAGGCGTTCGCGGACGCGGTACCCGACCTGGCGGAGCTGCCGGAGCTGGCCGCCTGGGCCATGGTCGGCATGGGCGTGCCGACCACGACGGACGTGCCGTTCGCCGAGCGCCTGCCCTGGCTGGAACGCGCCCTGGAGACCGTGCCCGCCGACGGCGAGCCGGGGCCGAGGGTGTTCGTGCTCGGCAAGGTCGCGATGATCTTCGTGAGCTCGGGCGACCCTCGCTGGTGGGCGCTGACCGAGCGGATCCTGGAGGAGACCGGCGGCCGTCCGGTCGGCCGCCGGGAGGTCGGCGCCTACAGGTCCATCGGCGGCACCGCCGTCGACGCGGGACACCACCGGGTGGCGACGCGGCTGCTGGAGGCGGCCCTCGACGCCGGTCGCGGGGCGAGCGGCTCCGCCCGGGACGATCTCTCGCTACGCGCCAGCCTGGCACTGGCGCGCTACTACGGCGGCGCGTGGGACGGGCTGCGCGAGGAGCTCACCGAGCTGCGCGAGCAGTGCGGCAACCGCCCGCATGAACGCCTTCACGTCGACCTCATCGCGGCCTGCCTGGCTCCGGCGCCCAGCCGGCTCGACGCCGCGCGGACCATGCTCGCCGGAGTGATCCGCGACCTGCGGGTGCGGGGCGACCTCGACATGGCGGCCGCTCCGGTGACCACGCTGTTGCGGCTCGCCTCCGCCGGCGACGGAGCCGGGGCGGCGCTCGCGGAGACGGCCGACGTGACCGCCGGGTGGGAGGCCAGGGACCTGTGGCCGATAGGGGTGCGGGCCGTGGCCGCGGTGACGGAGGCACTGCTGTCCGCCGGCCGGCATCAGGAGGCCGCCGAGCTGGTCTGCCGCTACGAGACCCGGTTACGTGGCATGGACGCGCCGCTGGCCGTACCGGCTCTGGCGCAGGCGTACGGGCATCTGGACGCGCACGCCGGACGGTGGGCGCGGGCCGCCGAGCGGTACGGGGAGGCGGCCGCGGCCTACGCGGAGCTGCCCGCGCTCTACGACGCGGCCCAGGCCGTCGAGCAGCAGGCCGCCTGCCTGTCCGCGCTCGGCGACCCGGGGGCCGGACCCGCGCTGACGCGGGCCATCGAGGCGTACACCCGGCTGGAGGCCCGCTGGGACCTCGACCGGGCCACCCAGCTCGGCCGCCGCTGGGGCCTGCGCCCCACCAGCCGGATACGGCCGGGCCAGGACGGCGGGGCGGAGGGCCTGTCCGCCCGGCAGTCGCAGGTCGCCAGGCTCGCCGCGAAGGGGCTGACCAACCAGGAGATCGCCCGGCAGATGTTCCTGTCGCCGAAGACGGTCGACAAGCACCTGGGCGTGGCCATGCGCAAGCTGGGCGCGCGCTCGCGCACCGAACTGGGGCGTCATTTGGGAGGCACCCCAGGTTCCTGATCCTGAAATTGGGGTGTTCACCCCATGCTCGCCCCATATCCCCATTCACGGGGTGCGCGCGACTCTTTCCCCATGCCCGAAGACACGCCCGCACGCACCGATCGCGTGCCCGATCCACCGCGGCCCGAGCTCCAGCCGGACGAGCCCGCGAGCGCGCAGCAGGTGTCCGAGGACCCCGGCACGGAGGAGATCCAGCCACCGGACGGCTTCGAGCCGCTCTGACCCACCCCCTGAAAGGCGAAACACCCCTCATGAGCATGAACACCCCACCGAGAGGAGCGGCGTGAGCCGGCTCCGGCGCGGCTCGCTCGCGCTCACCTCGGCTCTCGCGCTGGTCACCGCCACGCTGGCGGTCCAGCCTCCCGCGACGGCGCAGGCGCTGAAGCCGGCTCCCCAGGCGCAGCCGTACCAGCCGCTCACCCTCAAGGGCGTGGGCAAGGGACCGCACACCGTCACGCTGATCACCGGCGACAAGGTCACGCTGACCGACACCGGCGGCGGTCGCTACGCGATCGGGCAGGGTGGCGGGCCCAGGTCGGACGGCCGTTTCCCGTCGCTGTTCGTACGGTCGGGCCCGGACGGCGTCTACGTCCTGCCCGACGACGCCTTCCCCGCGATCCAGTCGGGCACCCTGGACCGCGAGCTGTTCAACGTCAAGTACCTGGCCGAGAACGGCTACACCGACGCCGAGACCGAGCGGCTGCCCGTCATCGTGCAGTACCCGAAGGGTTTCGCCGCCGCCAAGAGCTCGGCCGACGCCATCCCGGCCAGCGTGCCCACCGCGACGCTGGAGAGCGTCAACGGTGCCGCACTCGACGTCGCCAAGGGCGAGGCGGGCGCCTTCTGGGCCGCGCTGCACGCCGAGCCGGACGCCAGGGGCAGGGCCGGGCTGCGCGGCGGCGTCGGCAAGGTCTGGCTGGACCGCAAGGTCGAGGCCGACCTGTCGGAGAGCGTCCCGCAGATCGGGGCGCCGGAGGCGTGGAAGGGCGGGCACGACGGCACGGGCGTGACCGTCGCCGTCCTGGACACCGGCGTCGACGCCGCCCATCCCGACCTGGCCGGGAAGATCGCCGAGGCGCGCTCGTTCGTACCGGACGAGAGCGCGCAGGACGGCCACGGTCACGGCACCCACGTCGCCTCCACCGTCGCGGGCAGCGGCGCCGCCTCGGGCGGCGCGAACAGAGGCGTCGCGCCGGGCGCGCGGCTCCTGGTCGGCAAGGTGCTGGACAGCTCCGGCCGCGGCTCGGAGTCGGGGATCATCGACGCCATGGAGTGGGCCACCGCGAGCGGCGCCAAGGTGATCAGCCTGAGCCTGGGCGCGAACGCGACCGACGGCACCGACCCGATGAGCCAGGCGGTCAACGGCCTGACCGCCGCCACCGGCGCGCTGTTCGTCATCGCCGCGGGCAACAACGGCACGCCCGAGAGCGTCTCCACGCCCGGCACCGCCGACGCGGCGCTGACCGTGGCCGCCGTCGACAAGGCCGACCAGCAGGCCTGGTTCTCCAGCCAGGGGCCGCGCGTCGGCGACGCCGCGCTGAAGCCGGACATCACCGCGCCCGGCGTCGACATCGCCGCCGCGCGTGCCGCCGGCACCACGATGGGCAGCCCGGTCGACGACCGCTACACCAAGGCGTCCGGCACCTCGATGGCCACGCCGCACGTGGCGGGCGCCGCGGCGATCGTCGCGCAGGTGCACCCGGACTGGACGCCGCAGCAGCTCAAGGCCGCGCTGATGTCGACGGTCAAGGACGTCGGCGGGACGGTCTACCAGCGCGGCGCCGGCCGGCTCGACGTCGCCCGCGCGGTCTCGCAGACCGTCTTCGCCGCCACGCCGAACCTCGACTTCGGCCTGCTGGACGATTCCGGCAAGTCGCTGACCCGCGAGCTGGCCTACACCAACCTCGGCGACCGGCCGGTCACCCTCACGCTCACGGCGGCCATGGGCGAGAACCGGCTGAGCACGGCCGACGCCACGCTCACCGTCCCGGCCAAGGGCACGGCCGCCACCACCGTCACGCTCGTCACCCAGGGCCTTGAACTCGGCACCTACAGCGGCGCGGTCACCGCGCAGGCCGACGGCGTGCGCCTGACCACCCCGGCGGGCGCGGTGCGGGAGGCCCCGACCTACCAGCTGACCATCCGCACCCTGGGCCGCGACGGCAAGCCGCGCACCCCCTTCGCCCAGGACGTCGTGGACCTCGAAGGACGCAAGGGCCACCTGAGCCCGCACCTGATCGTCGACGAGGGCGTCGTGGTCACCCGTGTCCCGGCCGGGACGGTCAGCGTCCTGCAGGTGATGGAGTGGACCGACGCCGACAGCAGGAGCAACCGGGTCTGGCTGTTCGACCCCGAGCTCACCATCACGGGCGACACCGAGATCACGATGGACGCCAGGAAGGCCAGCCAGGTCCGCTTCAGCACGCCCCGGCCGGCCGAGCCGCTGAACAACGCGTTCACCAGCTTCTACCAGCGCACGAACGCCAAGGGCGAGGTCTTCGCCGGGTCGGTGCTGCAGACGGTGCCGATCGGCTCCTGGGGCAAGCTGTGGGTGCTGCCGACCGAGAAGGTCACCAAGGGCGCCTTCCGCTTCGCCACGCAGTGGACGCTCGGGCAGTCCGAGATCGCCATGAGCGTGCGCGGCCGGGGCGGGATGGAGCTGAACCCGGCGGCGAACCTCCACTGGCAGGGAGAGGTCAACCACCACCCCGGCTGGACGCCGTTCACCGGGACCAAGGACCTGCTCCTGACCGACGTCGGCCAGGGCACCCCCGAGGAGCTCGCCGGGCGTGACCTGCGCGGCAGGCTCGTCCTGATGGCGGCCGAGGGCACGGTCGACTTCCTCGGCAACCCGAGCTGCGGCGTGCAGATCGAGCGCATCGGCGCCGTCAGGGACGCCGGCGCCGCCGGCCTGGTGATCTACCCCACGCAGGACTCCGGCTGCCCCATCCCGCTGCCGATCTGGCAGAAGCCGTTCACGGGCGACCCCAAGCCGCTCGGCATCGCCAACGCGTACCTGTCCACCAAGGAGGGTCTCGCGCTGCGTGAGCAGGCCAGGCGCGGCCCGCTCACCATCCGGGTGACGGGCACGCCACACTCGCCCTACACCTACGCGCTCTCGCCGTACGAGGAGGGGCGCATCCCCTCGTCGATGCACTACACGGTGCGCGAGCGGGACGTCGCCCGCGTCGATCTGGACATCCGCGCGCCCAGGACGGGCGGCTACTGGGAGTGGACCTTCGCCTACAAGCAGGACGACGCCCAGCGCTGGAGCGTCTCGCCCTCCGACTCCGACGTCGCCGGCATCGCGCCGCAGGTCCGCACGGAGTACGTCTGGCCCACCGACCCCTCCGTCGTGCACATCCGCGGCATGGCGCCCGACCCCAAGGGCACCAACGGCGTGCACAGCCGTTACCTGACGGAGGTCTACAAGCGGCCGGGCCGTACCGGGCAGGTGTGGTTCGCGCCCGGCACGCCTGGCGCCGGGACGGTGTCCGACGCGGCAGCCGCGCTGCCCGACCCGGAGGCCGGGGTGCTCAAGGAACAGGGGCTGGGAATCAGCTGCGCGATCTGCGTGCAGGGCGACAAGCTGTGGGCCGACTTCTCCGAGGTCTCCGGCGTCGGGGACTCCCGCGTCGACAGCGACGACTACTGGTCGACCGAGCAGATGTTCACCCCGGTGTACGAGACGCGCCTGTACCTCGACGGCAAGGAGATCCCGCGCCAGGGGGTCGAGCCGCTGGCGGGCAACGCGCCGCGCTTCACCCTGCCGGCCTCCGCGGGCGTCTACCGGCTGACGGCCAAGAGCGCCACGAACGACGTGGAGTGGACCTTCGCCGGGCCACCCGCGAAGGACGCGGTCCAGCCCGGCGCCGCCTGCACCTCGTGGTTCGTCGAGGGGGCCGGCGAGCACTGCAGGCCCACGCCGGCGGTGTTCGTCAGCTACGCGCTGGGCGGTGACCCCGGCAACGCCGTGGCGGCGGGGCGCAAGCACACCTTCCAGGTCGAGGCCTACCATTCGCGGTCGACGGCGAGGATGCCGAAGATCGCCGGGCTGAAGCTGTGGGCGAGCACCGACGACGGCGCCACCTGGCAGCCCGTCACGCTCAAGCGCGGTTCGGGCGGCCTGTACACGGCCGGTGTCAAGTATCCCGCCTTGCGCGCCACCACCGGCGCGGTCAGCCTGAGGGCCGAGGCGTGGGACGAGGCGGGCAACCGGGTTAAGCAGACCAGCACCCGGGTCTTCCCGCTGCGCTAGCGGTTCACCGACCGGCCCGCCCTCCGTCCGGAGGGCGGGCCGGTCTCGTCGGGGTCCCGGGTCACCCGCGGAGGTCGAAGGCCCGGAGGCAGTGACTGTGCAAGGACCGAGCGAGATACCGAGCCGGGGGTATCGGCGGTACGGCCGACAGCCATCTTCGACATAATGTAGAAGTTCGATGCGGTCAGCCTGACGCCTGAGGGGTCGCTTCATGTTCGAGATCGGGTCCGCACTCGTTCCGCCGCTGATAGCCGGCGGTGCTTCCGTCACCGGAGCCGTCTGGTCGACGCGCAGCGAGACGCGCGCCAAGGCGGCCGAGCACGCCGAGCGGAAGTTGCCGGGTGGCGACTCGCCGCCCGAGTGAATGTGATCACCCGTGCGCCTGACGCGGCGCAGGCGACCGTACCTCTTCGGAAGAGAGTCCAGTTCATGTTTCTGCGCAGATCAGCGATCTTGCTTGCCGCCTTCACCGTGGCGCTGTGGCCGATGACGGCGGCTCAGGCACATGATGTGCTGAAGTCGAGCAGCCCGGCCAAGGACGCCAGGGTCACCGACATCAGCGAAGTGACCTTGGAGTTCAACCGGGAGGTGACCTTCCCGAAGGTGGCCGTGGTGAACGCCGCCGGCAAGCTGTTCCAGTCCGGACAGGCCGACCTGCGGGGCAAGAGAGTCATCCAGAAGCTGTCCGGGCCGCTTCCCGCGGGTACGTACACGATCGTTTTCGGGTGGTCTCCTCCGACGGCCACTCCCGCACCGGTGAGATTCCTTTCACCGTGATCGCCTCCTCCACGCCCACCGCCACACCGAGTCCGGGCTCGACCGTCGCGGAAGCGTCCGACGCGGACGCGTCGGCCTCCGCGGCGCCGGTCATCCAGCCCACGGAGCCGGCCGCGCAGCCGCAGGCGGGCGAGACCGGCAGCCCGGCACGGGGTGGACCGTCGGTGTTCGTGTGGGTGGCCATCGGCCTGGCCGCGATCGTGGCCGGGGTCGGCATCGCCGCCGGCCGGCGGCGGCGTCCGGGCCGGTGACCGGACCTCAGAGCAGTGTGATCCAGTAGGACCAGAAGCGCCACAGGATGAGACCGCCGATGGCGAGTACCCACAGCATGATCACGGTCGTGTGATATCGGATCGCCCCCGCGGCGAGGCGGCGCGCGCCGCGGGGCAACCGGATCCGGCCGGCATGCAGGTTGGCGAGGGTGACGTACCAGAAGACGGGGATCGTTGCGATCCACACGAGCATGCAGTGCGGGCACAGGGCGCCGATCACGTACAGGCTCTGGTAGATCAGCCAGTGCACGAAGACGACGCCGGCCAGGACACCGGCCTGCAGGCCGTACCAGAACCAGGGCCTCAGGCGGGCCCCGGCCAGCAGGGCCATGCCCACGGTCGTGACGACGGAGAACGCCGCGACGCCCAGCAGGGGGTTGGGAAAGCCGAAGACGGAGGCCTGCGCGGTTCTCATGACCGATCCGCAGCTCAGGACCGGGTTGATGCTGCAGGTGGGCACGTAGGCGGGATCGGCGGCCAGGCGCAGGCGTTCGACCGTCAGCGCGAACGCCGCCAGGACGCCGAGGCCGCCACCGGCCGTCAGCACGGACGGCAGCGACCTGGTGATGATCGATGAGGACGTGACCGCGGCAGCGGCCGCATGCCGGTCGGTGGCGGCGGTGGTCATGACGCGAGCGCCGCCTCGATCTTGGCCTTCAGGTTGTCGTAGCTGGGCGCCTCGGTCAGCCGGGCGCCGTTGAAGAAGATCGTGGGGGTGCCCTGGACGCCGAGGGCCAGGCCGTCATCCTGGTCCTTCTTCACCCGCTGCGCGGTCGCGGGTGCCGCGAGGTCGGCGCGGAAGGCGGTCATGTCCAGGCCCAGCTGCTCGGCCAGGCCGAGGAAGAACGCCTCCTTGGACTCCGATGCCTCACCCCACTGCTTCTGGGTCTCGAACAGCTTGGCGTACATGGCCTCGAACTTGCCCTGTTCTCCGGCCGCCTCGGCGACGCGGGCGGCGAGCTCGCCGTTGCGGTGGCCGGGCAGCGGGAAGTAGCGGACCGCGAAGGTGATCCGTCCGTCGTACTCGGCGCGGATGCGCTCCATGTGCGGGAAGGTCGCGCCGCAGGCTTCGCATTCGAAGTCCAGGAACTCCACGAGCGTGACCTTGCCGTTGGCCGCCTTGGACAGGGTGTGGCTGTCCTCACGCACCAGCAGCTCGGCGGGAGCTTGTTGCGGGGAGGGGGCGCCGGCCGCGGGTGCGGTGGTCCGGGCGCCGTTGCCGCCCGATATCGCCACCGCCGCGACGATCGCGGCCATGACCGCGGCGATAGCGAGGGTTATCTTCAAGTTCGTCGTCATGTCCTGCTCCAGCCGGTGCTTGATATGGCACTCACCCCCTATCTTCTACCAGACGTAGAAGATAGGGGGTGGTGGGAAGCCGGCCGGCAGGATCGGTAGCCGTCATCGTCGGCGTCCCTTCCGGTGGGGGTCATCGCTCGCGGGAGCGCTTGTCCAGTCGCGCCAGGTAGGCGTTGTAGCGCCCGAGGTCGGCCTCGCCGCGCCGGTCGGCGCGGCGGTCCTCGCGCCGGGCCTTGCGGTGATCGCTCAGTCCCCACTGCACGGCGATGGTGATGACCACGATCATCGTGGGGATCTCGCCGAACGCCCACGCCATGCCGCCGGCGGTGCGCTGGTCGGCCAGCGTGGAGACGCCCCAGGTGCGCCCCAGCCCGTCATACCAGGAGGAGGCGATCGCGGTGCCCATGCTCATCATCGCGATGCCGAAGAACGCGTGAAAGGGCATGGTCATCATCAGTGCCATGAGCTTGCCGATGTCACGCCACGGCCAGCCGGGGGAGGGTGATCTCGGGCGGCAGGACGTAGCCGAGCAGGTCGCGGACGGGATCGGTCGCCGCGGCGGTGACCGGTGGCGCGGTGCGCGACAGCGCCACCGCCAGCCCGATGACCACCGCCATGATCGCGACTTCGGCGAGGGCCAGCCGCAGGAACGACCGCGGCCTGTTCTGGCGCAGATCGGCCACCGTACGCCGCCGGTGCAGCCGGCCGAGGACTCCGAGGGCGATGAACGCGGCCGTTTTGGCGCACAGCAGCCACCCGTAGGCCGAGGAGAACACCTGCCCGACGTCGGTCAACCGGGCCGCCGCGCCGGCGAGGCCGCTGACGGCGACCGCGGCGTAACACCAGCATGCCCCTGTCGGAGGGCAGCAGCGCGGTGGCGGTGAGCAGGGCGCCGGCGGTGGCCACCAACCGCGAGGTCGGCCAGCAGCTTGGCGACGGGCAGCCCCCACCGTGTGACGGCGCCCGCCTCCGGCAGGCCCGCGACCGCCTCGGAGGACGCCGTCCCGCCGACGATCATGCCGATGACGAGCGCGGCGATGGCGGCCACCAGCGGGCCGAGAAGGTAGCGGGCCCAGCGCAGGGACATGGCCATCAATCCTTGAGTCGGTGGGAGGCTTTCCGGGCGGCACCGAGGGGGAACCGGCCGCGTCCGTATGTCGCCTGCCGCCCGAGGGGCAATCCGTATGTCGCCTGCCGCCCGAGGGGCAGTTGGCCGTCAACGAGTTCGCCCAGGAGGCCCTCGGCGGGGAACGGCTCGGTAGCCGGGCGGTCGAACAGAAGGTTCACCGCCGGGGCGGACGCGGCAGCCGGATCATGCGGAGGGTTCCCCGATGCCGCCGGAGCAGGAGGCGCCGGGCTCGGGGGTGGCCGGGCCTTGGATGTGGGCGCGCAGGAACGCCGGCAGACGCGGATCGTCGACGCCGTCCAGCGTCAGTTGCTTGGTCCAGGCGCTGGCCACCACCGGGGCGGCCAGGCCAGGGAAGGGCGAGACGATGACGTAGTCGCGGCCCCGCGTCAGCGCCAGCAGTTCTTCGACCTGGTCCCGGGGCAGGTCCGGCCGGTAGGTGATCCACACCGCCCCGTGCTCCTGGGCGTGCACGACGTTCTCGGCGCGCAGCGGCCGGCGGTAGATGCCGCAGTTCTGCCAGGCGGGGTCGTGATCGCCACCGACCGGCGGGCTCTGCGGGTACGTCACCGGACCCGTGGTGTGTTCGCGCTGGGTGACGGCGATGGTCTGCACCGCGTCCAGCGATGAGCGGGAGCGTTCCTGGAGGATCAGCACCGTCGCCGCCGCGGTGATCCCGCCGAAGACGACCACCGCGGCGCCGGTGACGGCGATCGTGCGCCTGCGCTGCTGGGCCCGCACCGTGGCGAGTCGTTGCTTGATTGTCGCGCGTGCGTCGCCGCTCATCTGACTCCCTTATTTCTACGTAGTGTAGAAGTTCTACCCTACGCCGGATATGAGAGTCGTAAGGGGCCGCGAGCGGTCCTCTCAGCGGTGCCGGGCGCCTTCGTGGCCGGCGTGCCCGGCGGGCTCCAGTTGCAGCGTGGAGTGCTCGACGTCGAAGTGCCCGGCAAGGCACTCATGCAGCCGGTCCAGCACCTGGCCGAAGGCGCCGTCGGCCAGCACCCGCTCTTCCACCACGACATGGGCCGACATGACGGGAACGCCGGAGGTGATGGTCCAGGCGTGCAGGTCGTGCACGTCGAGGACGCCCGGTGCCTCCATCAGATGCCGGCGGACCTCCTCCAGGTCGACGCCCTTGGGAGCGGCCTCCAGCAGGATGTTCACGGCCTCGCGCAGCAGACTCCAGGTGCGCGGCACGATCAGCAGGGCGATGACGACGGAGACGATCGGGTCCACCGTCGTCCAGCCGGTGAGCGCGATGACGACCGCCGCGACGATCACCGCGACCGACCCCAGCAGGTCGCCGAGGACCTCCAGGTAGGCGCCCCGCAGGTTGAGGCTCTCGGCCTGGCCCCGGCGCAGCAGCCACAGCCCGATCGCGTTGGCGACCAGGCCCGCCACCGCGGCCACCAGCATCACCGTCCCGCCGACCGGCTCGGGATCGGCGAAGCGCCGCACGGCCTCGTACAGGATGTAGGCGCTCAGGGCGAGCAGCACGACCGCGTTGATCGCGGCGGCGAGGATCTCTGCCCGCTGGTAGCCGAAGGTCCGCTGAGCGCTGGCCGGCTTGCCCGCCACCCAGATGGCGAACAGGGCCAGGGCGACACCGGCCGCGTCGGTGGCCATGTGCCCGGCGTCGGCGAGCAGGGCCAGGCTGCCCGACAGCACCGCCCCCAAGGCCTCGACGACGAGCACAACGGTGGTCAGCAGCAACACGATCGCCAGGCGGCCGCGGTGCGCCGCGGCCGCGGTCGGTTCCGTGTGCCCGTGGCCATGTCCGTGCCCGTATCCCATGATGCGCCCTCTCCACTCAGTACAGTATTTACTGTATATACAGCAATCACTGTATATACAGCAAATGGTGTACTGTGGTTATCATGTTCACCGCCACGACGCGCCTGGACGCGATGGCCCGGATCGGGCGAGCGCTGGCCGACTCCAACCGCTGCCGGATCCTCATCGCCCTCCTCCAAGGACCCGCCTACCCGGCGCGCCTGGCCGCCGATCTCGGGCTGACGCGCCAGAACGTCTCCAACCACCTGGCGTGCCTGCGAGGCTGCGGCCTGGTCGTCGCGGTGCCCGAGGGGCGCCAGACCCGCTACGAGCTGTCCGACCAGCGCCTCGCCCATGCCATCGAGGATCTGGTCCACGTCGCGCTCGCCGTCGATCCCGACCATCACGACGCGCACGAGGTGGATCCCGCCGAGTAGGCCCATGTCGGCATCGCCTGTGGCATGAGGCTCTCGCGCCGGCGACGCCGTACGACGGGGCCGGCGCATGACGACCGTCGCGGGCCGGCCGATCCCGCCTGCCCACCCGGCCGGTGGGACGGCATGGCCTAGAACATCGAGATATGAACATGATCCTGGTGGTTCTCGGTGATGCTGCCGCGGTCGGACATGGCCCGCCAGCCGCCGCCCTGCCAGATCCGCTGCCGGTAGATCACATACTTGACCCCCAGCCGCCGGGCGTTCCCGATCGCCCACGCCGCCAGCCGATCGCCTAACGCGACCTGCGCGGGCGACGGCCATGTCCCGCCGCGGGTGATCATGAAGTCGCAGGCCCGGCCCTGAGGATGCTCGCCGCCGTCCTGGCGCGTGCGGTAGCAGCCGATGCCGCTGGGGATGTCGAACCGGCTCTCGGCCTGGGTGCGCAGCAGGCGCAGCCGGGGGGTGATGTTGTCCGGCCCTCCCGGGATCTCGGGCACCCAGGTGCCATCCGGTCTGCGCAGGCCAGGAGTCGGAACGATCTGTTCGAGCGCGTCTTCGATCTTCGCGATGAGCCTTTCGGCGGTCCGCTTCTCCCGGCCGACCTCCTCGGCCTTCTCGCGAAGCTCGCGCGCCCGGCGGGCCGCCGACTCGCGGGCCAGGCGGCGGGTATCGCGCACCTCCTCGAATCGCCTGAGATTCTCGGTCTGCCCATCGGCCTTCTGCTGCAGGAGCGCCGCGGCGTGGATGGAGGCGTGCGGATCGCCCGCCGCGAGCAGGGGCGTTCCGGTGCCGAACGGGGTTGCCTGGTATCTCAGCCGCACCATCTCGGCGACACGTGTCCGCGCCGCCTCGTAGTCGCGCTGCGCCTGGCCCAGGCGCGTCGCGGCGAGCTTCTCGGCGTTTCGGGCGTCGCCCAGCGCGATGCGATTGGCGTTGTAGCCGGCGATGAAGGCGTCGTACTCCTTCTGCAGGCCGGCCGGCTGGCGGCGCAACTGCTCGGCGTCGGGCCGGGGCGCGGCGTTCCCGGATCCCACGACACCTCCGCACAGGCCGATCACGACCAGCGCGACGGCGCTGGTGCGCGCGAGGTGAGCCCATCGCGATCCGGGTGACCGCCGTACCACATGAATTCCCTTCACCGGTGCCGGCCGGGCCGGCCGGCGTCTTCGGCCGCCACTGCCTGAGGACGCCCGCGCTCCCAGACCGTCCCGCCCGAAACGCGACACGACGCCGGGACGGGACGTTGCGGGGAGGCCGCGGCCATCGAACTTCTATCGCGTGTAGAAGTTAGCGTAAATCTCCACCGCCCGCCCGCCGGCGGAGCGCGCGGCACCGCGGACCTGTCGCCGTCCGCTGTCCTGCACGCGACAGCGCCCATCACCGCGTACGGAAGGCCGACCGTGCTCACGACGTGGGTCTCTTCGATCAGCTACCCGGTTTCCGGGGGCGTGCGCCTTCGGGGTGCGGGCGCTGATCCACCGCCGCCGCACCGGTACGACCTGGGCCGCCTGTCGCCGACGGGCTCCTGACGGGCCGCCCACAGCGCGCGGCGGCCCGATGTCTCAGATCCGCCAGATGGTGATGCACAGCACGGGCGCGACCAGTACGGCCGCCGGCCCACTCAGCAGCAGGCCCGCGGCGCAGTAGGCCGCGGCAGGCACCCAGCGTGGTTGCCGCTGCGGACCGCTGATCAACCGCTCCAGACGATGGACGACCGCGGTGTCGGCCAGGGCCAGACCGCCCGCCGGGGCGGGGCCGGTCGCGGTGGCGGCCATCCGTACCAGCGCGCGGGCCAGCGGCAGTTCGCCGTGCGCCCGGCGGGCCCGGTCATCGGCCAGCATCTCCAGCAGCACGGGGACGACCTGACGGGCCGTGCCCGCGGCGGGAAGCCAGGGAAACGCCTGCGCGAGCGCCAGGAACGGGAGCAGCAGCAGGTCGTGACGGCCCGCGGCGTGCGCCCGTTCGTGACCGAGCACCGCCTCAAGCTCCTCGGCGCCCAAGAGTTCCACCGCCCCCGCGCTGAGCACGATGCGGGCCCGGCGACCGGGAATGCAGTAGGCCACCGGCCGCTCACCGGGCAGCACGTAGGCATCACGCAGCACGCACGGGTCGGCCACGACGTCCACCAGCAGCCGCTGCCGGCGCTGGGCCCGGACCGTGCCCAGCGCGGCCCGCACCGTGTGCAGCGCCAGCCAGCCGATCAGGCCGACGCTCCACACGAGCGCGGCGACGTGCGCCGGCCCCAGACCGTCCAGGCCCCGGCCCTCGACGAGCTGCCGGAACAGAGTGTGCGCGCCGTGCGGGAACACCGCGGCGAGCGGTGCCACCGCGGCCACCAGGCCGATGCCGATCGCGCCCAGCCCACCGGCCAGCCCGATCGCCTGCCACATGACCAAGGCGGCGCGAGGACAGCGATGCGTCCATCCGGCCCCGGCCAGCCGCTCGGCCGCCCGGCCGCCCAGCAGCAGCGGGACCAGCGCCACAGCCGCGGCGATCAGCCAGACGGTCACGGCGCCTCGCCCAGATCCCGGCTGTTGAGCGCCTCGCGCAGCGCGGCGGCCACCTGCGGCGACACGCTGCCGACGAAACGGCTGACCGCGGCCTCCACGTCGCCGGCGCCATCGAGCACCTCACGCATGGCCTCGGCGACGAAGACGTCCTTGCCGCCGGCCGCGCGGTACAGGTGGGCCCGGCCGACGCGCTCGCGCATGACCAGCCCCTTGCGTGACAGCCGCACCAGCACGGTCAGCACGGTCGTGACCGCGGGCGTCGAAGGCAGGGCGTTGGCCAGGTCCTGGGCGAGCATGCCCTCGGGGTGGTTCCACAACGCTTCCATGATCGAACGTTCCAGGTTGCCGAGCCGCACCCGTCAGCCCCTCCACCTCTTCCGTGGCCATCCTTCACTCAGAAGGCTACCGGCCGCGAGGTGGGCGGCCCGCGGCGAAGCACGCTCCGCGGAGCAGGCCGGCGTAGGCGCGGTCGTAGCCGATACAGACCTTGCCCGGCAGCCGGTCCACGCAGCCCCGCCGGCCGGCTCGGCCGATCCGCATCCAGCTCCGCCGCTACCGAGCGGACCTGCCCGTCCAGCTCGGTACGGACCGTCAGCAGACGCATCGGCCTGCTCGGCCTCGCGCACCCACACCGGCAAGGTCTCTCGCGGTTCATACCGGCTCCGCGCCACATCCGCACAGCGCCCGACTCGCGGGCCAGCCGCACCGCGTCCTTCTTGAACTCGTCGCCGCACTTCGACGGCAAGCCCCATTGTCAGGGGTGTCCACGCCGAAGGGGGAACCTCAACCTGCCCGGCGCCGTGGGCGTGCCGCTTGAGCCGGTGGTGTCTCTGATCACAAGTCGGCCGCAAGTCGACCGTCTACCTTTGCCCCTGGCGGTCTGGGCCGGCACGGCGCCGGTCGTTCGACTGCTGACAGCCGGCGGACCGTGTCGTCACCGGACACCAAGCCAGTTTGCCGGGGATCCTGCGGGGCGGTCCAAAAGACTGCAACGCGGATAGCCGCCTCGGCGTCCGGACACTCAACGCGCACAGATTCATAACCCCGACAGTCGAACCGCACCTGCTCCACGACGGCGCCTGGTGAGCCGGAAACACAGGGAGGCACGTATGAACAAGAGCGCCGTCGGCCGCTGTCTGAGCCAGGGTGTCGACAAGCTACGCCGTGACGACCCCCTGCTGTTCGACCTGCTCGAAAGCGAACACCGGCGCCAGTCGGAGTCGCTGTCCCTGGTGGCGTCCAGCGGCGGCACCGACTCCTCTGTACTGGCCGTCACAGGCGCGAGCATCGTCAACGCCACCGCCGAGGGGTACCCGGGCAAGCGCTACCACGCGGGGTGTCGCTACGTCGATCAGGTTGAAGACCTGGCGATCGAGCGGGCCAAACAGGTCTTCGGTGCTCAATACGTCAACGTCCAGCCGCATTGCGCCAGCTTCGCCAACCACAGCGTGATGCAGTCGCTGCTCCAGCCGGGCGAGACCATCCTCGGCATGGCCTTGGACCAGGGCGGCCACCTCACCCACGGTGCAGCGGTCAACCTGAGCGGCAAGCTCTTCAAGGTGCACACGTATGGGCTCGACGACCAGGGGATGATCGACTACTGGCAGCTCGGCGAACTCGCCCACGCGCACCAGCCCCGGCTGATCGTCTGTGGCACCACTTCCTACACCCGATTGATCGACTTCAACCGTATCCGGGCCATCGCTGAGGAGGTGGACGCCTACGTTCTGGCGGATGTCACCCACATTGCCGGACTGGTGGCCGCGGGCCTGCACCCGAGCCCCATCGACGCCGCACACTTCACTACGACGTGTACGTTCAAACAACTGTACGGCCCGCGAGGCGGGCTGATCATGATGGGCCGAGACGCGGACATGCTCAGCGACGACGGCACACAAACCCTGTCCCAGCGCATCCAGAGCGCGGTGTTCCCGCTGATGCAGGGCTCTCCCGAGGTGCACACCATCGCCGCAAAGGCCCGTGCCCTGGGCCGGCTGCTGGATCCGGCCTTCCGCGAACTTGCCCAGCGCATCCGCGTCAACGCCGACGCGCTCGCCCAGGCGCTGATCAGACGCGACTATGAGATGGTGGGCGGCGGCACCGACAACCACATCGTTCTGTTCCGTGTGCCGGATGGCCTCACCGGCGCCGCCGCCGAGCGGGCCCTGGAGTTCTGTGACGTTCTGGTCAACAAGAACAAGGTCCCCGGTGACACCCGCGGGGCCACGACGACAAGCGGGGTCCGCCTGGGCAGCAACACCGTCTCGTTACGCGGGATGGGCCCCTCTCAGATGGAGCGCTGCGCCGAATTGATCGACACGGTGCTCACCCACACCCGCCTCCTGCCCGACGGTGGCGTGACCTTGCCGGACCCGGTGCGCGAACAGGTGACCGCCTCCGTACGAGACCTGTGTCGCCGCTTCCCGCTCCCTTACGACGCCGACCTGCCGACGTCCATGGGAACCAGCGCGAGATGATCGGCCGGCTCAGCGGTTCGCGGGAGTGCCTGTGTCTTCCGTGTCTCGAACCACGCCCCCGTCGCGGCCCCGGCATTGTGCGGTTCGGGGTGCATTTCCACGAGTAGGGCCGGTCGGCGGTGGGCGGCCGCCGACACGCCAACCTGAACAATCCGGTTGATCACGAGGTTCTCGACGCCGGAATCGCCGATCTCTGCACCGCTCGGCCAATTACCCGGAACCGAACTTCCGTACGGCGATGCAGGAGGTGCGGGTCGGACCAATGGCATCCAATTGCCGGAGAATTGCTGGCCCGACTCCTACCATAATTATTCGATCATCTCGACCAGGAGGTCTTCAGAAATGAACAGAAGAAGAGGCTTGGAAGTACGCTGGCTGAACTGGAGCGACGCCGGGGAAGCGATTCTCGACCTTCGCAGGCGAGTGTTCGTGGACGAAATGAATTGGCCAGAGAAAAGAATACATCGCGACAGGGATGCGGACGGCCTTCACCTTTGCGCCATGTCCGACGGAGAGATTGTTGCGGCAATCTCCGCGTACGTCTACGAACCAGGGGCCCCCGAGTTAGCCGCTCTGGAGCTGTCGGACACGGACGGACCGACAGTCGGGATAGGCATGCGAGTGGAACTTCCAGAATATCGAGGCCACCTCATCAGTATAGAGATGGGGACCTCCATGGCATGTCAGATCAGTGAGTCGTTACGGCCGTCCCGTTTCTTTCTCTACGTCCATGTCGACACGCTTCTGCACCTTGTCGACCGATACGCGAGAAGGAATTTTACCTATCACACCCAGGTCGGCTCGGGTGAGGACGCGGTCGTGGTGATGAAAGTAGAAGGGAAGGAGGAACTGGAGGAGTTCTATCTGAACCATCGAGATCTCGCCAGGAAGTACTCGGCTGATGACGACGGCATTCGAGTGCCCTCGCTTGTCCGATTTCTCGCCGAGAGCAAGCGTGAAAACCTCCTCGCTGTGGACCGCCTCGGGTCGGAGAACCATTATCTGGAGCAACTGCGCCTCGGTACGGAGGCGCCACGCCTCACAGCCCAGGGGCAGGTGATACTCGCGGAGCAGCGACCGCGCCTGGCCCTGACGCCATTCCCACCTGCGCCCGCGTCTCTACTGGACATCGGCACCGGACCGGGCGAATATCTGGCGACGATCGCCAAGGAGAAATCCTTCGCGGGCTACCAGGTGCGCGGCGTCGAACCTGCCCCTGGGCTGCTCGCGAGAGCCCGCGCGGCATTTCCGGAGTACGACTTCCGCGAAGGCAGCGCGTACACCACGGGCGAGCCGGAGTCGTCGCGAGACGTGGTCACGGCGAACTTCCTGTTCGTCCATCTTCGCAGTCCGGACCTCGCCCTTCTCGAAATACGCCGAATTCTGCGGCCTGCCGGGCTTCTGTACGTCGTCGACATCAACGACGCCAGCTTCACCGGTCCGGAGGCAATCCAACGAATGATGCAGATATACGATCGCAACTATGTCGGCGACCGGCTGCTCTTGAATGACCTTCCAAGGCGCGCCCGCGAGTTCGGCTTCGAGCCTGTCCGGCATTTTTCGACAACGCTCCACAACACGGGAGGCGCTGAACCGGTCTTCGGAAAGGACGAGATTCGACTCGGAAAAGCGGACGCATGGAGCCTGTTGTCCTTCGTGCGCGCGCAGCGCGGGTGCGAGGAAATCTTCCGAGAAGCGCAGGACAGTTATTTCGCCACGGAGTGCCGACTCAGCCTGAATCTCGAAACTCAGGTCTACCGGCTTTCGGCTTGACCCGACCTCGATCTGATGAGAGCTACCGCGTCGCCGTTCGGCAGACTCGGGACCTGTAGCCGCCGGCAGGTGAGCACCCCCTCGACCTGGACCCAGAGTCCTGGCGAAAGACCGTGCCCCTGCCGGTAACCGGGCGTCGTTCTTCACGACGCCGAGATAGCGGTGGCCAAGGTCAGTCCGGGATCGTCAGTGGTGCTTCCCGACAGGCCACGGCGGTCGTAGGTGAGGACGGTGCACCTGTCGGCGAGGCAGGTGGCGAGAGCTTCGTTCACGGCGGCGTCCCCATGGCCTCCGGCGGATGAGCACGAGCAGGGGCCCGAGCCATGTACGAAATGACGCAGCCGCGCCCCGATGGGGTCCCCCGCCTGCAGCAGGGCGCGGACCTGACGCGGTAGCAACTCGACATGAGTCTCCGGGTCACCTGCGGAGGCACCGTGCGCGATGACGGCCCGGCCCCGCCATGAGGCCGCCTCCTTGTGGGCGAGCCGTCGATCTGCCTGCTCGGCGGCGGCCGTCGCCCGAGCCGTCCGCCTTACGGGGGATTTCGGGGTCCTCCGATGGACACTGGCGCAGGGCGTCGGCGTCGGCCGCCGTCAGGCGTTGTAGCCTCCGTCCACGTTCAGGACGGTGCCGGTGATGTAGGAGCCACCGGGACCGGCGAGGAAGACGATCGCCGCGGCGATCTCCTCAGGCTGCGCATAACGGCCAAGAGGCACCGAGGCGAGGAACGTGGGCGCCAGCTCGCTGTCGGCCGGGTTCATGTCGGTGTCGACGCAGCCGGCCTGGACGACGTTGACCGTGATGCCGCGCGGTGCGAGGTCCCGTGCCGCCCCCTTGGAATAGCCGATGACACCGGTCTTGGTGGCGACGTAGTCGGCCAGCCCCGGCCAGCCCACCCGCGTGCCTGTCCCCGAGCCGACCGAGATGATGCGGCCGCCCTCTTCCATCACCCCGGCAGCCGCCCGGATCGCCGCCACCACCCCACCGAAGTTCACGGCATGCTGGCGGGAGAACGCCTCGATATCCGCGCCTGGCGCGTCGATCGCCCCCACAACCCAGACCGCCGCGTTGTTGACCAGGATGTCGAGCCGCCCGAAGTGCTCCACCACCGCGTCGACCAGATCCTTGACCTCCTCCGGACTTCCCTGGTCGGCCTTGTAGGCCCTGGCGCGCACGCCCATGCCGACGAGGTCCTCCACAACGGCCTCCGCCTTCTCGGCCGAGGCCACGAAGCTGATCGCGACGTCCGCGCCCTGCTCGGCGAGCGCGCGTGCGGTCGCGGCACCGATACCGCGCGAACCACCGCTTACCAGTGCCACCTTGCCTTCGAGTGCTCTCCTCATGATCACGCCTCTCTGTCGACCGTGTTCGATCGCTGGAATCGGCGCGACGTCGAGCGCGTCGAGTCCGGCCGGAGAGCACCATGCCAGCACCTGTTGTGAACGACTTGGCGTCTCTCCGGACCCACGAGCAGCGGGCGAGGACACGTGGTCAGGCCCGGTCCACCTCGCCGCCGATCGCCCCAACGGCCCTGAGGCATCCCACTTCGGCCACAAGGTCTCCAAGTCAACGACAAGGACCGGAGACATCATGAGAACCGCTCGATCAGCGGGCGGTCAGACGGGTTCCGTCTGCCCCGCCACCACGACGTCACGCCGCGCCCGGTGATCTCGATACGCGGGTGCGGCTCCCGGCTTTCGCACAACCAGCAACAGGGGACTCTGTCTTGAGCAGAACCGAAGACACCCGGGCCGTACCAGAACCGATCGCCGTGGTGGGGATGGCCTGCCGCCTGCCCGGCGCCCGCTCCCCCGAGGAACTATGGGAGCTGCTGCGCCAGGGCAGGAACACGATTTCCGAGATCCCCTCCGACCGGTTCCCGGTCGAGGAGGTCCATCACCCCGCGTCCGGCGTCCCCGGCAAGCTCGCCTCCAAGTACGGCGGTTTCGTTTCCGGCATCGACGAGTTCGACGCGGAGTTCTTCGGCATCTCCCCCCGCGAGGCCGCCGCCACCGATCCCCAGCACCGCATGGTGATGGAAGTGGCCTGGGAAGCCTTCGAGGACGCCGGCCTGGTGCTGGAGCGCATGCCGGAACTGACCGGTGCGGCCTTCATGGGGGTCATCACCAGCGACTACTGGGACCGCCAGTCAGGAGTGCTCGAAGAGCTCGACGTGCATACGGTCGCGGGAAGCACCCGAGGGGGCAACGCCGGCCGCATCTCCTACGCCCTGAACCTCACCGGGATGAGCGTGGCACTCGACGCCGCCTGCTCCTCCTCCCTGGTCGCCGTGCAACTGGCCGTCCAGTCGCTGCGGGCGGGATCCTGCGACGTGGCGTTCGCCGGTGGCGTCAACGCCATCCTCACCCCCGACCACGGCATCGGGTTCTCCCAGGGCGCGATGATGGCTCTGGACGGCCAGTGCAAGGCGTTCGACGCCCGCGCCGACGGCTACGTCCGCAGCGAGGGCGTCGGCATCGTCGTGCTGAAGACCCTGTCGCGGGCGGTGGCCGACGGGGATCGCATCCACGCCCTGATCCGCGGCGCCGCCGCCGGCAACGACGGGCACTCGGACGGTTTCATGGCCCCGCAGGTCGCCGGACAGCAGGCGGCGCTGCGGGCGGCCTATCGCGACGCGGGGGTGGACCCGGCCAGCGTCGCGTACGTGGAGGCCCACGGCACCGGCACCAGCGTCGGCGACCCGGTGGAGATCGCTGCACTGGCCGGAGTGCTCGGGCAAGGACGGCCCGAGGATCGCCCGCTCCTCGTGGGCTCGGTGAAAACCAACCTGGGGCACACCGAGGGCGCCGCCGGCGTCACCGGCCTGATCAAGACCGTGCTGTGCGTCAAGCACGGCTGGCTCCCGGCCAGCCTCAACTTCACCACCCCCAACCCCTCCATCCCATGGGACGAGATCAGGGTACGCGTGTGCGACCAGGGGCAACCCTGGCCCGACCAGGACGGGCCCCGCAGGGCGGGCGTGAGCAGCTTCGGCGTCACCGGCACGAACGCGCACATCATCCTCCAGGAGCCACCCTCAGCCGCCCGGCCGGACGGAAACCGCGAGAACCGCGACCGCCCGATGCTGCTGCCCATCTCGGCACGCACCCCCGGCGCCCGCAACGCGCTCGCGGCGCGCTACCGCGACTTGCTGAGGACGACCCCGCTGCACCAGGTCGCCCCCGCGGCGGGGGTACGGCGCAGCCACCACGAGCAGCGGCTGGCCGTGGTCGCCGGTACGGCCGAGGAGGCCGCGGCCAAGCTGGACGCGTACGCCGCGAACGGCCACGCGGAGGGTGTGTACACCGGCGAGGCCGACGATCTGGGCGGGACGGGCCGTACGGCGTGGGTCTTCCCGGGCCAGGGGGCGCAGTGGCTCGGCATGGGCCGCGACCTCCTCGACGAGGAGCCGGTCTTCGCCGCCGCGATCGCCGACTGCGAGAAGGTGATGCGCCACTACGTGGACTGGTCGCTGACCGCCGAACTCAGCGCCGGCCCGGAGGCCTCCCGCCTCGCCGAGATCGACGTCGCCCAGCCGACGATCTTCGCCGTCCAGGTGGCACTCGTCCGCCTGTGGCGCTCGTGGGGCTTCGAGCCCGACGCCGTCATCGGACACTCCATGGGCGAGGTGGCCGCGGCCCACGTCGCCGGAGTCCTCGACCTCGACGACGCCGCCCGGATCATCTGCGGCCGGAGCCGACTGATCCGCGCCACCAGCGGCCGCGGCGCCATGGCGTCAGTCGAACTGTCGGCCGAGCGCGCCGAGGCGCTGATCGCGGAGCGCGGCGGCCGGGCGGTCCTGGCCGTGCACAACGGACCGACCTCTTGCGTCCTCGCCGGCACGCCAGAGGAGATCGACGCCACCCTCCGCGACCTCGACGCCGAGGGCGTCTTCGGACGGCGGGTGCAGGTGGACATCGCCTCGCACAGCCCGCAGATGGACCCGCTCCGGGACCCGCTGCTGGAACTGCTCGCCCCCCTGCGCCCCGGGTCGGGCGACGTTCCGCTGATCTCCACCGTCACCGGCCGCTTCATCGACGGACCGGGCATGGACGCGGCGTACTGGGTGAACAACCTGCGCGAGCCCGTCCTGTTCGCCGACGCCGTCCAGCATCTGGCGGAGTCGGGCTTCGACACCTTCGTGGAGTTCAGCCCCAACCCGCTGCTCGCCCGCGCCGTCCAGCAGAACCTGCGCCACACCGGCAGAGACGGGGTGGCGGTCACCGCCCTCACCCGCGACACGCCGGGCCGCACCGCCCTCCTGGAAGCCGCGGCCGAACTGTACGTCAACGGCCGGGCCGTCGACTTCTCCCGGTTGCAGCCCGGCGGGACGGCCGACGTCACCCTCCCCTCCTACCCGTGGCAGCGCAAGCGGTACTGGAAGACGGCCGACCGGACGGCGGCGCGTGGCGGTGCGGCGAGCAACGCCGGAGGCCACCCGATCATCGGCAGGGCGCTCACCCTGGCGCCCAGCGACACCCTGATCTGGGACTTCACCGTCGACCTCGAACGGCTGCCGTACCTCAGCGACCACCGGGTCCACGACATGCCGATACTGCCGGGCACGGCGTACCACGAACTCGCCCTGGCCGCCGGGCAGGAGGCGTACGACGGCGCGTTCGAGGTGGAGGACCTCCGCCTCGAACGCGCCCTTTTCCTGGCCCCCGGGACGCCCCAGCGTCTCCAGGCCCGCCTTGAGGCCACCGGGGACGACGGACGGCGCCGCTGGACGTGTCACGTCGCCGACGCGACCGGCGGCGGGACCACCGAGTGGTCGAGTATCGCCACCGGCGTGCTGCGCCCCTGTCCGCCTCCCGAGCTGGAGAACCGGATCGACCCGCCCGATCTCACCTGCTATCCGGAGACGGTCGAGGTCGCGGAGCACTACGCGGCGCAGCACCGCCGGGGCATCCAACAGACGGGGGCCTTCCAGTCGGTGGTCGCGATTCATCGTGCCGAGGGGGCGGTGGCCGCGGAGCTGAGAGTCGACGACGGCATCGCCCCCGGGCTGCGACGCTACCTGTTCCATCCGGCACTGCTGGACTCGGCCCTGCAGCCCGTGATGACCCTGCTGGGCGATACCGCCGCGGCGGAGGACACCCACCTGCCGGTGGTCACACGGCGCTGCCGGGTCCATGCCCGGCCAGAGCCGGGCACGCGGCTGTGGGCCACCGCCGTGCGGACGGCGCGGCCGGAGCCGGACCTGGTGGAGTTCGACGTGTGGATCAGCGACGACAAGGGCCGGCTGCTCGCCTCCATCAACGGCTTCCAGCTCAGGCGACTGGTCAGCGAGCTCCCCGAAGTCGTCGAGCACAGGGCCGGCCGGCTGCTGTACGGCGTGGAATGGGCGGAGCTTCAGCCCCTGGCTGAGCCCGTACCTGAACGGGATCACTGGCTGGTCGTGGGCGACTCCCCCCTCGGCGCCGAACTGTGCTCCCGTCTCGCGGCGACCGGTGCCCGGCCGCTCCTGGTGCGCCACGGCTCCGATTACCGCAGGCTCGCGCCCGGCCGTCGTGCCCTCGACCTCGCCTCCATGGAGGACTGGAAGCTTCTGACCGAGGAGCAGACGGAGAGCGGGGCCTGGCCTCCCCGGGGTGTGGTGCTCGTGCCGACGCCGCCGTCGGAGGGGGCGGCCGGATCGGCTGCCCTGGAGGGCTGCCACGACATCCTGGCCCTGGTGAAGGCGCTGACCGGCACGGGCACAGGCGCTCCGCCCCGCCTCTGGCTGGTCACCACCGCCGCCCAGTCCCCGGACGGCGACGACCACGTCGACCCCGCGCAGACCGCGGTGTGGGGCCTCGGCCGAGTTATCCCCTATGAGCACCCCGAGCTGCGCTGCTCGCTTGTCGACCTTCCTGCCGACCCGGATCCCGCCACGGTCTGCGCCCTCCTGGCCGAGATCGCGCACGACGGTCCGGAGACCGAGATCGCCCTGCGGCACGGCCGCAGGTACACGAGCCGGCTCCGTCGCCGTCCGCTTCCCCCCGCGCGTCCGGTCTCCGTACGGTCCGACGGGACCTATCTGATCGCCGGCGGCTTCGGCGGGGTCGGGCTGCTCACGGCGGAGTGGCTCGTCGGGCACGGCGCGCGGGACGTCGTCCTGGTGGGCCGCAGGGGCGCTCCGCCGAGCGCGGCGGACCGGATCGCCGCGATGCGCGCCGCGGGCGCGCGGGTCCACCTCGTCGCGGCGGATATCGCGTCCCGTGAGGACGTCGCGAATCTCCTTGACGACCTGGCCCGGCGCCTTCCGCCGCTCCGCGGTGTCGTCAACTCCGCCGTCGTCCTCGATGACGGCACGCTGGCGCAGCTGGACCGGGAGCGGTTCTTCACCCCCATGCCGCCCAAGGTCGAGGGGTCGTGGCATCTGCACGAGCTGACCCGCCACCTCTCCCTCGACTTCTTCCTGCTGTACTCCTCGGCGGCCTCGGTGATCGGGTCGCCGGGGCAGGGGAACTACTCCGCCGCCAACGGCTATCAGGACGGGCTCGCCTGGCACCGGCGTGCCGCCGGGCTGCCCGCTCTGAGCGTCAACTGGGGGCAGTGGGCCGCGACGGGACAGGTCGCCAAGGCGGGCAACGATCTCCGACTGGACGAGCGAGGATTCGCCGGATTCGCTCCCGCCGAGGCGCTGACGATCCTCGACCGCCTGCTCTCCGACCCGCCGGCCCAGGCATCGGTCATGTCGTTCGACCCCACCGCGTGGACCCGTCACTTCCCCGCCCTGCGTGGCTCCTCCCTGCTCCGGGAGCTGGTCGAAGAGGGGTCTGTGAGGGAGGAGACGGGACCCGTTCCGACGCCGGACATGCTCGCCGACGGCGGCGAGAAGGCCCTGCGGCTCATCACCGCCTACCTGTGTGCGCAGGTCGCGGCCGTCGTCCAGCTTCCCCCGGAGAAGGTCGACCCGTCGCAGCGCGCACACCGCCTGGGCCTCGATTCCCTGATGGCGGTGCAGCTCCGCAACCGCGTCGCGGCCGACCTCGGCGTCACCCTGCCGGTGGCGGTCTTCCTGCAGCGCAGGACGATCGGGGACCTCTCCACCGTCGCCCTCACCCACCTGAGGGAGCCGGCAAGTGACCCCGAGCGGGTCTGACCGCTCAGCGGCTGAACGTCGGCAGCGGTCCCGCTCCGCGAGCATCCGGACGGTGCGATCCGGCCCGACCTGGCGGCGCGAAAATCGCACCGTCCGGATGCTCTCCCGATGTGCGGCGGTCGAGCGATCCTTGTCCTTGATCGCCGTGATCACGGTTCCGGGCAGGCCGACCAGGGCGACGTCCGCGTCACGGATTGCTCGGTGAGCGCGGGCGCTTCCCCTGAGTCCTTTTGCTGCGGAGCAGGGCGAGATGGGACCACCAAGACAGTGACGACGACCTTCGCCGACCAGGCCGCCACAACGGGGCAGAATGATCACGCGACCGACAGTCGACCGAGTCGGCCGGTACGCCGGACGTTCACCGCCGCTTGCAAGGCGGACGCGGCCAAACCCGAAGCGCGGAACGACAAGCTCGCCGGTGAACTCGGAAAGACCAGGACCGCGCTGGACATCGCCGGAAAAGCATTCGCGCTGCTGGAAAACATCTCAAGCAGCGCGGACTCCGACGTGAGCTGAACCAGGCCCTCGATGCTTATTTCCCCGGCCTGGAAGCCGCCGTCACCGTCCGTCTGGGGCCGGCCTCGCCCTTGCCCGTGCTGGCGGACGCACCGACGCCACCTCAGCGTTCGGCGGGGTGGAAGTCGTACGGCTTGGAGTCGTACACGTAGTAGACGCAGTCGGCGCCCGGCGCGCACTTGCCCCAGTGCACCGCCTTGGACGGGTAGTACAGGTAGTCGCCGGCACCGACCCGGTACGTCTTGCGGCCCTTCACGTGCCACAGCATGGTGCCCGAGACCCCGACAACGTGCTCCGGACTGGTGTGCCAGTGCGGAGAGAACGGGGTGCCGGCCTTGAGGGTGAACATCGCCTCCGACGCTCCGGTCTTCGGGTCGCCCTTCAACTGGACAAAGGTGCATCCGTCCAAGCCTTCGCAGGGCGACCCCCCGTCCTTGTGATGGTGGTAGACGACCCCGTCGACGGCGCGTGCGGGACGCGCCTCGGCGGACGAACTCACCGTTCCCGTCGCCATTACTACCAGTGCCGCTGCCGCGGTAACCAGCGTCGCCTTCTTGAACACGAGTGACCTCCTGCACAGGGGTGAAAAAAACGGACCGTGGTCCGGATAAGAGCAAGTTATAGGACCGCGGTCCGGATGGTCAAGCCCACCGCCAGGGCTCGGGGACTGCCCCAAAGGCTGATCATCAGTGATGCGGAGCGGGCGGAGCCGGAGCGATGGACACGCTGGTCGACACCGGGTTGCGTCCCCTCGACGGCGCCCGCCACCTGCGCGATGCGGCGGGCGCCGACGAGCGGCTGTGCCACCTGGTCGTCGGCCTCGGCGAGGAGCACTGGAGGCAGCTTCCCCGGACCGGACGGGACGACTTCGGTGGCCGCCGTCCCGGGCGGGTGCGACGCCGCAGCTACCTCCGATCTCGAGGACGCGTGGGAACAGCCGGCGCCGCTGCTGCGCGCCCGCCTCGGTCGAGGTCGTCGGTGGGCCGGCCACTGCCCTTGATCAACTCGGAGAACGGCCGGCCGGCCCTGAGGACAGCGCCGAACGGGCACAGCCGGACCTGCCGGCATGGCTTTACGCGGATTGCTCGGCGGCTATTGCGCCATGGCCACGAGCAGCGGGCCGAAGTCAGCGGTCATGTATCGCTCGGGGACAAGCGTGACCAAGACCATCTGCGGCTCC
The DNA here is from genome assembly GCF_030811595.1 of Streptosporangium brasiliense. Taxonomy (NCBI): domain Bacteria; kingdom Bacillati; phylum Actinomycetota; class Actinomycetes; order Streptosporangiales; family Streptosporangiaceae; genus Streptosporangium; species Streptosporangium brasiliense. The sequence goes on along the minus strand of NZ_JAUSRB010000002.1, from coordinate 5,875,881 downwards.
TCAGGAGCGGTCATGGAGAGATAGACGGAGGCCGCGTCGGGGTCAAGGTACCGTTCTGCGATGCGCCGCCGGATATCCGGGTCGACCGTGCTCACAGTGACGGCACCTTCAACCGTGACTGATCGATACGGCGAGCGCTCGTCCTGTACGCAAAGCGCGGCTCGTCCCGCGGTGCGCAGCAGCGTGGCCTTACGCGTCCGGCCCCCAGTTATCACATGGATGCGACCGTCCGGCTCGGCCAGATACCACACTGGTGTGGTCAGGGGTGCTCGGTCAGGACCAGCAGTTACTGACATCACGCCCACGTGCAGCTCGTCGAGCAGTGCCGTTCGGGCAGCGAGGGAGAGCGGGGGCAGGCTCAATGGGATCTCTCCTTGTTCACTATGGTTGATGGTGCTGGGGCCTGGCTGGAGGCCGGACCCTTCGCTTACTACTTGGAACCGCCGGGACAGATCAGACGATCTTGCCGGACCGGTTCTTCGCGGCCACGTTGCACACCGCCAGGGCCTCACCGTCGAAGTACGGAGAGACGCTGGTGTCGATGCGCTTGTCGCCGTCGGTGTCGGACACGGCGACGGTCACACCGTTCAGGTGATCAAGACGCTTGGTGTTGCCGTAACGGTGGAGCCGGCGCGAGCCAAGGGAGCTCTCACCGGTGAAGGCGGACCTGATACCCACGGGCTCCTCGGCCCTCAGCGACGGGGCGGTCGCCTTGAAGGTCTTGCCGTAGGCCCACTTGAGGGTCTTGCCGGTGAAGGCGTAGTTGCCGCCCGGATGCTTCCCGCTCGCGTAGCCGAACTCGAAGACCGGCGTGCCGAGCTTCTGGTTGCAGGCCAGGCCCTGGCCGCCGATGCTGGCACCGAGGGCGCCGACGTCCTTCTGAGCGATGTCGACGATCTTGTCCTTGGTGGCCCCCGGAGCCGCTGCCAGATCTCGTCGTAAACGACGAACTTCTTGTAGGACTCCTTCTTGTCCCACGGGGTGCGGAGGCCGGCAGGCCGGCCGCGATCCCGCTGAGAGCGAGAGTGTGCTTCATTACTTTCTCCCTGGTCTGTCGTGGGGCGTCACGTGGACCTCATGCGTCAGTGAAGGACGAGGGGAAAGGTATAGAAGGAACTTGTGGGAAGTTAGGGGAACATCGCCTCGCGCCCTGTGTCCCTTCACCAGTCGTTCTCAGGGTTTCCATGGTTTGTAGATCAACGGCGGGCGTCATGTGATCTTGCCGCTGGTGCGTTCGCGTTGCAGGGGCGTCAGAAGGAAACACGGAGCTTGTGCAGCAGGGGTCGTACTTTCCGGACCGGCTGTGTCGTTAATGAGGGAGAAGACGGGAGCCCCGCTGTCGCCGTGCTTGTCGGAGGCCTGGCCGATGAGTTGGCCATGACTGGTGGCCCGGACCGGCTCGTGCTCGACCACGGTTACCGGCACACCGGTCTCCGGGAGCGGGCCGAGGAGTGCCTGTCCTGGACGGACCGCCGCCTCCAGGCCGCTGCCGTCGAACATTGTCTTGACCGCGTGGATCCGGCCGCCTTGCTCGACTCCGGCCGCCCGGCCTCCAACCGCGAGGGCGACGAGAAGCGCCGCGCTCATCACCAGGGGCAGATGACGTCTCAAGAACTGTTCCTTCCGGAGAACGGGACTCGCCGGTACGGCTCGCGACCTCGCCCAGTAGAGGAGGATCGCGCCGAAGGGTGGCCTCAGCCGTGCCGGCCGTCGGCCATCAGGCCGGCGGACACGGCATTCCAAGAGAAAGGAATCCGTTCATGATGGGCTCCTCCCCCGCTGTCTTCCAATCGCCGGAAGATCCTGTAACGAGAGGCGAGCCTAAACAGGCGACCTTGCGAGCCGCTGGAAACGTCCGGTCTCCGCATCCGTGGATTTCCGGCGCGTGCGCGACTCCTGTGGGCGATGTGGGGGTCGGTGAGTTCGAGGAGATGAGGCCACGGGCGATTGATATGTGGGTGATGCGACCCTGAAGCCGCGCCTCGGCGCTCGCAGGGACCGCGTGACGGGCCCCCGAACAGGCCGCCCAAAGGTCGAGGGGAATGTCCTGGTGCATCACGCGGGCGGCCCCTGCTCCCGTTCTCGCATGACGGTGCTCACGCCCGCCGCCGCAGACGTCGATTCATCCCAGACACGACAGATCCCGCCCGTTCAGTGAACGGGCGGGATCTGGGCTCCGCTTTACGCTTGCCGTCTCTCAACCGGTTCGCGGGTGACCGCGGGTGTGAGCCGGTGCCCGCGGGCCTCGGCCGGTGAGGCCCGCGTAAGCGCCAGGCTCAGCCGCTGACGCGGATGACGCCGGTCACCGGCGAGGGAGAGGCGCTGTTGTCGTAGACGAGCTCTCCGTTCTTCTTCCAGACTCTGACCACCAGTTTGTCGGTGCGGTCGGCCGGCTTGCCGGAGTCGACCGCGGTGATCTCGTAGACGACGTCGACGGTCTTGTTGACCTTGCCCTCTCCGTGCAGGACCGCCGTGCCGCCGTTGGCGGCGAGCACCGTGTAGGAGGTGTCCCGCAGGTCGAACCCGGGCGCGTCGTAGTGCAGCCCGCCCGTGGGGGTGGTGGCCTTGTGGCGGTAGCGGGCGGTGATGTGGAAGGTCGCCTTGTCCTGCCTGGCGCACTCGGCGTTCAGTGTGCACGCCCCGGCGGGCGAGACCGTCTGCCCGGCCCCGATCAGGGATCCGGCCGGGTCGTAGACCAGTACGTATGCTTGCTTGCCGTCGATGGAGCCGGCGGTGGCCGCACCGCCGTCGTCATCGGTGACGGTCACCGAGATCGGGTAGCGCCCGGCCCGGGTGAACACGTGCGATCCGCTGACGGTGCCCGTGCCACCGTTCTCGGCCACCGCACCGGTCACCGGCTGCCCGCCGACGGTCCACGTGGCGGTGTGGGTGTCGGCGCTGCCCGGATCGGTGAACGACGCGCTGAGCGAGATCGCTTGACCCACCGGCACGACCTTCGCCACCGCCGGCGCTTCCAGCCTCACCCGCGGCGCGGCGTTGGCCGCCCGGAGCTTCAGCGTCACCGTGCCGGTCGCGCCCTTGTCATCGGTCACCGCCACCGTGACGGTGCGCTCACCGTCGTCGCCGGGCGTGTGCTCCAGCGTCAGCTGCCTGCCCTGCGGATTCAGCTCCCTGGGCCCGTTGCCGTCGCCGTAGTCGACCGTGGCCGTCCAGGAGGTGGAGTCGTCGTCTGTGAACGCCCCTTCCGCCTTCCAGAGCGAACCCTCTTCTATCGTGTCCGGACCGGTCAGGCTCACCACGGGGGCCTGGTTCGGTGTCTCGGCGGGCACAACCGTGACCGTGAAGGTGGCCGCGGTCTCCAGGCCGCCGTCGTCGGTGACCTTCACCGTGACCGGGTAGGTCCCGGGAGTGGCCCACTGGCGCTCCAGGGTGATCTGCTTGGCGGCGTCGGGCGTGACCGGCTGGGGGCCGGAACCGTCCCCGTAGTCCACCGTGGCCGTCCAGGAGGTCGAGTCCGGGTCGGTGAAGGTCACGGTGCGCCGCAGCGTCTCCCCCACCGTGAGCTCGACGTCGGATGCTCCGTCGAGCACCCTTGGCGACTGGTTGGGCGTCGCTTCCTCGATCACGTAGGGCACGCCCGCGGACCCGGTCCTGCCGCTGCCGTCGGTGACCATCACCAGGGCGATGCCGGTGCGCGGGGTGGTGAACGTCCGGGTCACCGTGACGGTGCCCCCACCGGATTGCGGGGTCACCTCCGCCGGCACCGGCGGTCCGTCACCCCAGGCGACCTGGGCGGTATGCGTGTCTCCGGCCTCGGAGTCGGTGAACGGAACCTGCAGGGTGAACGGTCTGCCCACCTGGCCCCGGACCGGCTCGGCCGGCGCCTGCACGACCGGCGTGCTGCCGGCCTTGGCCCCCTGACCGGTCAGCGGCACGGTGAACGCCGGCTGGACGTCGTCGGCGGTGGTGAAGGTCAGCGTGCCGCCGGCCGGGCCCTCCGCGGTGGGAGCGAACCTCACCTGCACCGTGCACGCCTGGCCGACCGCCAACTCCACCGGGCAGGCGTTGGACTGGGTGAACGGCCCGCTGACCGCGATCACCTTCAACGGGATCGGCCCGTTCAGCCGGTTGGTCAACGTCACCGCCACCTCGTGACTGACCTGGCCCACCTCCACCGGCTCCAGCCAGTTCACCCCCGACCGGTTCAGCAGCGGACGCACCGTCGAGGTGACCTCCGCCCCATTGTTGGTGATCTTCGGGTCGGACACCGCCAGGCTGGCCGCCATCACCCGGGTCTTCAGCTCGGTACCGTCGGCGGTGCCGGCCGGGACGGTCGCGGTCACCTCGACGGTGGCCGACCAGCCCGGCTCCAGCACCTTGACCGTGTTGCGGAACCCACCCTTGATCGCCGAGCAGACACCCCGCCACGTGTCACAGGTCGCGCCGGTGACCGCCTGCGGGACAAGCACGTCCAGCCGGACGTCGGTGGCGGTGTCGTCACCCTTGTTGGTCACGGTGGCCGTCCAGGTCACCTTCGAGGCCGGCCCCGGCTCGCCGGCCGACACCTCGGCGGTGACCTCCAGATCCGTCCGCGCCACGGTCGGGGTCAGCAGGAACGACCGCCGGGACTCGACGAACCCCTCCGTCGACGGCGACCGATCCCGCACGAACCCCTGCGCCACGATCTGGCCCGCCGCGTTCACGTCGTACAACCAGCGCAGGCCCATGCACGGCACCGTCGTGTCGTCCTCCTCCTGCGGGCACAACGGCCGGGGCAGCAGACCCGCCAGCGGGAACTTGACGCCCTCCAGCCACAGCACCGGCTCGAAGACCTTCCTGAACGAAGTGGAGACGTCCGGGTCGAGCGCACTGCCGGCCACGAGTCCGGAGTCGTTGACCGCGCTCGCCACACCCACACCGAGATCGGTCGCCTGGCCGTCCTGCCACACCACGGCGTGCTGGTCGGAGTTCACCCGGCTGCACGCCCACGAACCGGCCACGACACCGGTGGTGTTGATGTCGTATGCGGCGCCATAGGGCGTGTCACAGGTCCTCCCCGGGACCGTGAGCCTGGGAAGCTCGCCGGTCACTCCGTCCTGGTAGACCGCCGGAGCCCAGCCGACGGGTGTCCCGAAGAAGTCCGTCTCGTTCACACGCGCACCGACCACGGCGCCACGCGCGTTGATCCGCGGTGCCGCGGCACTGGTCTGGCTGCCGCTGCTGTAACCGTAGTACGCGTGGAACGGTAGGGTGGCCGGCAGCTCGACCGCGGGTCCCTGATCCCACATCACCCACTTGCCGCCCTCACGGCTGACGTCCTTGACGCCGAACACCTGACCGTTGTCGTTCACATCCAATGCCGCGCCCACGTAGCCGGAAGACTGGTCCAGATCGGCGACCGACCCGTCCCTGCCGAACAGCACGGGGTGCTGCACGTTGCTGTCGCCTACCGAGGTGACCGCGTACCCGGAGACATCCCCGGCCTCGTTGATCCCCGTGGCCTCCACATGGCACTGATCGTGGGAGGACGGGCCGGCGGTGCATGGCAGACCGCCCAGGTCGGTGAGCGCACCGGTTTCCCAGCGCACCGCGCGCCGCTTGCCGTCCTTCACCGTCGTGGCCGCGACCTGACCACGGTCGTTCAACGCCACCGCACTGGTGGACGTCGCCTCCCCACCGGGCAGCCCGCCCAGCTCGGTCACCGTGTAGGACCCGAACCGGGCCACCACCGTGTGCGGGCCGTCCATCACGATCTTCAGCGTGCCGGCGGGCCGCTCCTCGCCGTCGACGGTCCACCCCAGCGGCATCCGCCCGGCCTCCGCGGTCGCCGTGATCGTCACCTCGGTCCCGGCCCGGTACGTGTCCCGCGCCGGCGACGCCGTGACCGATCCTCCCGGCTGCGCCGACAGCGTCAGCTCGAACTCCCGCAGATCCGGCTTCCTGACCTCGACGACAGCACGCGCGGTCCGCAGCCCCTTGGCGATGTCGGCCCTGACGGTGATGCCGTACGCGCCGTCGGCCAGCGGTTCGGACACGGCACCGTACACGCCGTCGCCGGCGGCGCCGTCGTCGTTGTCCCCGTCGTCCTGCAACACCACCTCGTGGCGCGTGCCGTCCGTCCCGAGCAGGATCGCCTTCACCGGCACCCCGGTGACCGGCGCACCGCCGTCGGTCACACCGGCGACCACCCGCACCCGGCCCTCGTCGGAGGACTGCCCGGCCTTCACCGCCGACACCTTCACCGGGTTGCCCGCGACCCAGGCGCCCAGGGTGGCGGTGACCGGCTCGGCCGCGGAGTTCGTGATCTCCAGCTTCCACGCGCCCGCCCGCGGCTTGGCCACGCTCAACCCCTGAACAGGCTGCCTGGCCTGCTCGCTGCCCGCCGCGTACTGCGCGGCCGGCTTGCCCGACGGGTCACGCAGCAGCAGTCCCACCGTCGGCGGCAGCACTCCCGTCACGCCGAACGCCGTACCCTGCGGAACGTCCAGCGGCACACTCGCCGTCCGGCCCGGCTCCACGGTGGTCGACGAGGTGGCGAACGTCGACATCGCCTCGGCCTCGGCCGCGGCCCCGACTGCGGTTTCCGTGTCGGACTCGACGGTGGCGTCCTTCCTCAGCCCCGGGACCGCGGGCCCCGCGGTGCCGGTCGTGTCCGGCGCCACGGCGAGCCGCGGCCTGATGTAGGCCAGGAAGTCCGGCTCCGAGGACGTCATCGACGTATGCGCCGTGCCGGTCCTGGGGGTGTCCGTGTAGATGAACCGCGAACTGAACACCGGAACGATCCCGTCACCGTCGGGGGGAGTCAGGCCACAGGGCACCGCCCTGCCCACGCCCACCAGGTTGGAGGGCCGCACGTCCTTGAGATCCAGATACTTACGGTTGAACACACCGTCCATGTAATCCGTGGTGAGCTCGTAGGTGGCCGGGAAGTACGGAACGGGGGTACCCCCCAGGTTCGCCGCCTCCACGAGCATGTCCGCGAGACAACTCCCCATGTTGGGGGTGCCCATCTGCAGCATCCGGTTCACCGCGGGCAAGCGGATGGACGATTTCGGCATCTTGGTCTGGACGTACTGCCGGGTGATCAGCCCACCCATCGAATGGGCGATGACATCGACCTGGAACGCGCCCGTCCTCCTGCGCACGTTCTCGACGTACATCGCCATCTCCTCGGCGTTCTCCCAGAGCATCTTGGTCCGCTTGAACGGCTCCGACTCGGTGCCGGTGTCAAGCGTGCCGCCGGAAGGTCCGGTGCCGAACTGGCCGTCGCCGACCGCGAACACCCCCATCCGGGGATGGATCTTCTTCAGGATCTCGCCGGTGTTTCCCCAGGCTGCCTGGGCGTCGCTCTTCCAGCCGTGCACCAGGACCGTCGGCTTCGGCATGACGTCGAGATGCTTTTCGAGGTAGAACTTCTCAACGCCGCCGACGAGGAGCTGCAATTTAACATAGCGACGCGAGACCGGCTCACCCTTGTCCCAGGCGATTCCCGAGGTCTTCTTCGGCGACCATCTTAAATACCCGTCCGCTGAGCTCAGCGGCCGGATGTATACCTCCTCTGGTTTATCCAGTATTGGCGTCCCCAGGTCGTCATGTCCGGGATTAGGGGAATGGTACGCCTGCAGTTGCACGGTCACGGGGTGGGGGCTTGCGTTCCTGAGGGCGACAACGATGCGCATCGGGTTGCCGTCGACAGCCACACCATGCAATTTCGAATAATTATTGTCATCCGGATATACAGCAGACTGGATCTCTGTCTGCATAATTTCGGGGAAGGGTGCCCCCAGATCGAGAAGGAAAGCATGGGCGACGTTGTCGGCGTCCTTCGCGATGCCGGCAATCTGGTTGGCGTCGTTGATCCCGGTCGCCGCTATTAAATCCAAGTTGGTCATGTTCATGACGAAGGTGTTCAGGTCGGTACCGTACCCGTCGAAATATATCGCGGCCGCAAATCTGCGATCTATTCCATACATCCTTCCGACCCCGATGCCCGCGTTGTTGATGGCGTCCACCATGCCGCCGTGGCTTGTCCGTTGCTCCTTGGGTGTGCCGTTCGCATCCCAGATCAGTGGGACATAACCGTCGTTTCTGTCCGTCCCGTAGCCTGCGACCTGCCCTTTGTCGTTGATGTCGAACGCAACCGTGCTCCCTATGTACTCCAGGCGGTCTCGTATGGGGTTGACCGGCTCGCCAGGTTTGGTGCGGAAGGCCCGGAAGTCCATCACTTTCGGGTCGGGGTTCATGTCCGCGCCGCCGGCCACGGAACCGGAGTTGTTCAGCGAGGAGACCTCGATGCGCTGATTCTGCCAGGATTGAAGTCTCAACACGGAGCCGTCGGGGTCCCGTATCCATGCCGGGCCCACGACCTGCCCCTTGTTGTTGAGGGCCGTCGCCAACGGCAGGTCTATCCGCGTCACCGCACCGTCCTTGAAGATGTAGGACTGCGAATGGGTGCCGTAGGTGCCGACCACGGTGCCGTCGTCATTGACGTCCCGGGCGCGGCTGTAGACGACGTCGCCGAGGCTCGCGTGAATATCCGTGAAAGAGCCGCCGGAGAACAGCACGGCTCCGTTCTTCGCCTCCATCGGGTCCGACGTGCGGTTGATCGCCGAAGCGACCTGCCCCTTGTTGTTGATTCCTCCGACCTGACCCTGGATCGTGTTGAGGCTGCCGAGATCGGTGAACGGGCCACTGAAGGCGGAGACCGCTGCCGCTCCCTTGCCCGGAGACGGGTCCGGCGGGGATGCGGCGATCGCGGATGCGGGCAGGGCGGGGGCGCCGGCCACCGCAGCCGCCAGCGACAACGCCACCCATCGGGTGGAGGCGCGCCTGATGAGTCTCTTCAAGGAAATTCCTCGTTCCAGGCCGTGCCGTCGGCACGGTTCGGTGATGTGCGGCAGGGTTCACGCCGGGCTCGGGTCCCTGCGCGGGGAAAACGCCGGATCGGTCACCGATGGTGGTCGCCCGCTCCTGCGACATGCTTGGTCTCACCTGTAGCGGGCTTGCCGGGGACCCGTAGCGAAGTGGCCGCCGCGCGGCTCGTTCCGCGCTCTGCAGTCGCCGGCGGCCGCCAAGCGTGGGAACCGTCACCGCGGCCTGGGTGGGGTGCGTTCGACGGGCACGAGGCCCAGCTCTATCTTCTGCTTGGGACGCAACGCCACGCTTGGCAAGGGGGTGAACGGTCCCGGGTTACGCACCACCGGCCGGAAGCGGCTCAAAATGGTGGCGACGGCGAGCGGCGCCTCGATGTAGAACAGGTACTGGCCGAGGCACTGGTGGGGACCGCCCCCGAAGGGGAAGTAGGAGTATCGGTGCCGGCGTTCGGCGATGTCCGGTGAGAAGCGTTCCGGGTCGAAGTCGAGCGGACGCTCCCAGAACTCGTCCAGCCGATGCGTGGCATAAGGGCTGGTCACCACTATCGAGCCGGCTTTGATCCGCACTCCGCCGATATCATCGGACACGACGGCCATCCGCGGCATGACCCAGCCCGGCGGATGCAGGCGTATCAGTTCCTGCAGGACCATCTTGGTGTAGCGCAGTTCCGGGACGTGTGACGGACGGGCCGGTCCGGCGCCGACCACGCGGTCGACCTCGTCGTAGAGCCGGGCGGCCACGGCCGGATGGGCGTGGAGCACCGGCCACAACCAGGTCAGGCTCATCGCCGTGGTGTCGGTCGACGCCAGGAAGATGCTGACGAGGTCGTCACGGACCTGCCGGTCCCCGGCCTGGTCCTCGTCGTGGGCCCGGCACAGGGCGGAGATGATGTCGGAACCGTCGTCGGGCTGGGCCCGAGCCTTGCGGATCAGCGGATACACCACCTCGTCGATCGCCTTGACGGCGTTCATGAACGCCCGATCGCCCGGCAGCGGGACGGAGTAGGGCATGAACGGCATGAGCATGCGGAAGCCCATGGACGCGGCGAGCGTGTCAAACGTCGGAGCGAGCCGTCGCCCGTCCGCAGGAGAGATCTTGTCTCCGAACAGAACTCTGGCGGTGGCATGCATCACGATGTCGGTCATCTCCTCGGCGGCGTCGATCGACCGTCCCGACCGGGCGAACTCGTCCAGTCCGTCGATCCGCTCCGCGATCGCGTCCGCCATCTGCTCGGCGAGCGACGCGACGTACCTCGCGGTGAACAGGGGCTGCAGGATCGTGCGGCTGGACTTCCAGGCAGGCCCCTCACCGAGGATGCCGTCGGTGCCGAAAAGACGCCGCAGCGGCTTCCAGAGCATGCCTTCGCGTACGTAGTTCGCCGAGTTGCCGCGCAGTACCCGCTGGACGTGCTCGGGATGGGTCAGCAGGTAGGGGCGGAACGGCCCCAGGTCCAGCCGCAGGGCTTCCCCGCGTGCCTGCCTGCCGAGTTCCGCGAGCGCGTCCACCGGACCCCGTGCGAGCATCGGCAGCACACGGTAGAAGGGGACGGTGTCGGCCTGACGGGCCGGCTCGGCATCGTTGTAGCTGATCCGGACGGGCATTGCGGCTGTCTCCTGTCTCGGGCGATGCGTGTTGTGGACTACGAGTTGCCGCGCCCAGGGCCGCCCAGCACGACTTCGCAGGTCCGTATCTGTTCGATCAGTGCCAGGCGGCGGCGCGTGGACGATCGGGTGATCCTGGCCGCGATCGCGAACGGGTCATTCTCCTGATCGCTTTCGCCGGCGACGTGGAGCCACGTAAGAGCACGTGCGGCGGTTGCGGACACCCGGTCAGCGGCCCGCTCTCATTTGCCTCCGATGATCGGCGGAACCGTGTCCAGGGCCCTTCCCGGCGTCCGCGGTGGGCGCTGTGTGACTGTCGGTGAGACGGAGAGCCGCCAGGCGTACGGCCCGGCAGACGGCCGCGGGCGCGAAGAGATCCTTCTGGTGCCACAGCGGCGGATGCCGTTCGGGGTCCTGCGACAGCAGGAATTCCCGGCCGCGGGCGGCTGCCCGCCCCGACCGGGGGTCGCTCCGTCCGGGCGCGGTGTGCAGCAGGACATGGATCGCGTACGCGGTCTCCTCGCTGGTGCCGCCCCATATCCCCCAGGACCCGTCGGCGTTCTGGGTGGCAAGCGTCCACTCCACCGCCCGGCGCACCGCGCGCTCCGCACCCGGGTCCGCCACCAGGTCCAGGGCCAGGGAGCAGTGTGACGTCGCGTAGTAGGGAGAGGCGTGCCACTTGTCCGCCCAGGACCCGTTTTCGAGCTGCACGCCGGCCAGCCAGCGGACGATCTTCCTCACGGCGGCCCGGTGGCGACCGGAGTCGCCGGCGTTGCGCGCGATGTGCTCTGCGAACGCCTCCAGCACGTGGGCGTTGGCCGTCGGGGACGGGGTGCGCTCCCCCTGCCAGCAGCAGAAGTGGTCGTCGAGCTCGAACTCCCACAGGCAGTCCGGGGTCCGCGGGCGGCCGAGCCGGGCCAGGGTGGCGAACCCGGCGCTGGTGCTGTCGGCGTCGGGGGGCAGGCCCGGCGCCCCTCCTACGGCGCCCGCGGCGAGGCTCTGCTCCAGATCCTCGATGAGCGACGGCGGAACGCGCACGTCGATGCCCACTCGGACGAGGGCGCCGATGGCCCAGGTCCGCTCGAACCCATACAGCGGGAACGTGCCCGGCACGGCTCCTCCGTACGCCGCGGCCGTCGCCTGGAGGAAGGCGATCGAAGCCGGCTCGGCGATCGGAGGGTGGCCCAGCCACGCCGCCGTGGCGGACACGGAGCAGGCGAGGGCGCCGTCGACGGGCCTCGCCCGCGTGCCACGGGCGGCAGCGCCCATGACCTCCAGCGAATACCACAGCTTGGCCTGGACGTCCCCGCTCACGCGCAGGTGCTCCCGGGCCCGGGCCAGTGCCGAGGGATCGGAGCCCGGGGGCAGCGGCAGCCGCCCGCCGGAGCCCCACGCGTCAAGGCCCGTGATCGGCTCCTCGGACAGCCGGTCGAGATGTGCGTTCACCTCCGCCACCAGCGCGGGCGCGATGAGCTCCGCGGCAACGACGTCGGGAAGGCGCGCGGGGTCGTTGCGGTGGGTCAGCCCCCAGATGGCCGACAGGCCGCGTCCCGCGGCGGCCGCCAGCCTGCCCGGGGGGACGGCGGATGAGTCGCGGCGGCGCAGGACGGTCAGCAGGGCCTCCGTCGCGCTCAGCGTCGGCAGAACGGCGTACCCGCCGGTCGCGCCCCAGACACCATCCGGCCGCTGGCTGTCCAGCAGGAACTTCAGCCTGCCGTCGAGGCCCGGCAGCCAGGGTGTCAGCGTGACCACCCGGCCGGTGTCGTAGATCGACGGCGATGTCTCGCCCAGGGGGTTGTCCGTCAGGCCGGCCAGCACGGCGTCGGCGGCGGACGGCGGGAGAGGAGAACCGGGAGCCGAGAATGCGTGATCGGACATGAGCTTCCCTTGTTCGAATCCGTCATGGTCTTCGTCGACCGCGCTTCGGCGGCCGCGGTGCGGATCCCGTCCGGGCGGACCGCGGCTCCCGGGGCGGCACATGGGTGGACCCGCGGCCTCCCTGGGCAGGTGGATCGCGAGTATCGAGCGAGACCGCCGGCGGATCGGCGGAGTCGGGCGCCGCTCCCTCCACGACCGTGAGATAGCGGGTCACCCCGTCCTCCACGGCGTCGGAGCCGTGGCACGGGCCGTCCGACCATTCGTCGAGGGCGAGCAGCCAGGCCGCGGTCCGGGCCACCGGAAGGCAGGTGGAGGCAGACAGCCACGGGGCGCAGTTGACCACGGTCAGGCAGCACAGCGGCCCCGTACAGGGGGTGTCGGGACCGGACCAGCGCGGATTCAGCCAACCCTCGTCCCTGACATCCGGTTCCGGCGTTCTCCCGAGCTCGGCTGCCATCGCGATCTCCTTCAAGGGCGGTCCGCTTCTCAACGCGGACACCGGGCATTTCGGCACGTGCGCCACGCTGCCCTGCGAACTTTGCAGAACCCTTCGGAGGCACTTGCAGCCGAAGAAGATCAGAACCTCTTCCGATGGTTGCCCAGCATGCGCGACCGACGAAGTCGTCGATCAGGGCGATCATCCATGGTCGGGGAGACACGGTGCGGGAGTGTGCGCATGTCCCCACTCGTCCTCGATGGGGACCACAAGTGGTTCACCGGCCACCACAAGGGGCCCACAAGGACGATCCGTCGCCTTGACCGGGTCCGGATCACTCCGCTCCGCATATCAGGCCGAGCCGTTCCACGGGGAGAATGGTGCCACGCCCGGCGCCGGTGCTGAACGCGGCCCAGGCTGCCGGGACATGCACCCTGCGGTTCCGGGGGCACCGCCTGTCGCCTGTGCACAACTTCTCGTTTTTGCAACGACGACGTGATCGATGCCGGCCGGATGCGGGACCGTCACCCGGCGGCCCGGACGCAGTCGAACAGGGCTCGGTCGGACCCGACGTCCCGGCCCTCGATCGGCGGCTGCACCTCAACAACACGTTCGGCGTGGGCACCCCGAACGCGCCGGGAGGGTGCCGATCAGCGGTGCCGCCAAGCGCGAGGGCCGTCACCGCGCCGTGTGCCGGGAGCGCTCCACCGGCACGAGGCCCAGCTCTATCTTCTGCTTGGGACGCAACGCCACACCGGGAAAGGGGGTGAACGGTCCCGGGTTGCGCACCCGTGGCCGGAACCGGCTCACGATGGTGGCGATGGTGAGCAGGGAGACGATGTAGAACAGGTGCTGGCCGAGGCACTGGTGGGGGCCGCCGCCGAAGGGGAAGTAGGAGTATCGGTGCCGGCGCGTGTCGATGTCCGGGGAGAAGCGCTCGGGGTCGAAGTCGAGCGGGCGGTCCCAGAACTCGTCCAGCCGGTGCGTGGCATAGGGGGAGACGAACACCGTCGATCCGGCGTCGATGGGCACTCCGCCGATCTCCTCGGAGGCGCCGGTGACCCGCGGCAGGATCCAGGCCGACGGATACAGCCGAAGCACCTCCTGCAGGACCATCTTGGTGTAGCGCAGTTCCGGGATGTGCGACGGGCGGACCGGCCCGGCGCCGACGACCTGGTCGACCTCGTCGTAGAGCCGGATCGCCACCTGCGGATGGGCCTGGAGCACCGGCCACACCCAGGCCAGGGTATGCGTCGTCGTGTCGGTGCCGGCCACGAGGGCGGCGACCAGGTCGTCACGGACCTTCCGGTCACCGTCATGGCCCTCGCCGCGCGCCCGGCACAGCGCGGAGACCACATCGTGGCTGTCTTCGGAGGCGGCGCGGGCTTTGCGGATCAGCGGATACACCACCTCGTCGATGGTCTTGACGGCGTTCGCGAAGGCACGGTCACCGGGCAGCGGGACGGAGGCGGGCACGGACGGCATGATCGTGCGGATGCTTGAGCACTTGATAGCCGTGTCAAATGCCCGGACCAGCCGTTCTCCGTCCTCAAGAGAGCCCTTCTCCCCGAAGAAGAATGTGGTGTTCACCGCGACCACGATGTCGGCCATCGTCGCGGTCGCGTCTATCGACCGTCCCGACCGGGCGAACTCGTCCAGCAGGTCAACGCGTTCCGCGATCACATCGGCCAGTTCCCCGGTGAGCGACGTGACATGCCTCGCCGTGAACATGGGGTGAAGAGCCTTCCGGCTGGACTCCCAGTCCGGCCCCTCGGCGGCGAGAGTGGTACCGAGGAACCGTTGCATGGGATCCCAGATCTCGCCCACCCGCAAATAGTTCGTCCAGTTGTTGCGCATCACGTGCTGGACGTGTTCGGGGTGGGTTACCAGATAAGGACGGAACGGCCCCAGGTCGAGCCGGACCACCTGCCCGCGGGCCTGCCTGCCGACTTCCGCGAACGCGTTCACCGGACCTCGTGCGAGCATCGGCAGCAAACGGCGTAGGGGAATGACGGTGGCCTGTCGTGCCGATCCGGCGCCACGGCCGGTCTGAACGGACATCGCAACTATCTCCTGTCTCGAGCGGTGCACATGATGTCTGGACACTGTGAGTGCTTTTGGGGAATCCGGGCGGACATCAAGGCGGTCTCCTGTCTCGGCCCGGGAGCAGGGCGTACGGCGGACAACCGCGGCACCCGCTCATCGGTCGCGACGCATCGCCCATTCGGCGATCATGGCGAGATCGTCACGCGCTGCCTGCTGCGGCCCGGCACGATCAAGGCATGCCAGAGCCAGTGTGATCTGGCGCCGGCCCTCCGCCTCCACCGCCGCCCGACCCCCCGCCGCCTCGATCAGGGCGGTCATCAGGGTGCGTTCTTCCTGGCCGGGGGGGCTCCGCCCGGCGGTACAGCGCGGCGAGACGCCGGCCCGCCTCGCCCGCACCAGCCAGCGCCATGATCACCGGCAGCGTCTTCTTGCGTGCGGCGATGTCCGCCCCCACGGGCTTGCCCGTCCGGTCCGGTCGCCCCCAGATGCCCAGGCTGTCGTCGGCGCACTGGAACGCCACGCCGAGGTGGCGTCCGAAGCGGCCGAGCTCCCGCGCCCGTCCCGGTGACGAGCCCCCCCCAGCAGAGCGCCGAGCATGCACGCGCCGCCGAGCAGAGCACCGGTCTTGAGCTCGGCCATCGAGTGATACTCCGCCGCGGTGACGCCGTCTCGGGCCTCGAAGGCGAGGTCATCGCTCTGTCCGCGCATGAGATCCGCCATGGTGGCGATCAGCACGTCGGTCAGGGCCGGGTTCCCCGTGCCGGCCAGTACCTGAAGCGCGAGAACCTGCAGCGCGTCCCCGGCGAGCACCGCTGCCCCGATGCCGAAGCGCACCCACGCCGCCGACCGGTGCCTGCGCATCCGATCCGCATCCATCACGTCGTCATGCAGCAGTGAGAAGTTGTGCACCAGCTCCACCGCTACGGCCCCGGGGACCGCGCACCGCACATCCCCGCCCACGGCGCGCGCCGCGCCCAGCACCAGTGCCGAGCGCAGCGCCTTGCCTTCCCCCCCGGACGCGACCCCATCCGTCCCCGGCTCATCCGCCCATCCGAAGTGGTACTCGGCCACGCGGCGCTCCGGATCCGGCAGCTCCGCGACCGCTTGGCGCAGCGCCGGCCGCACCAACGCCTCCGCCTCCGCAAGCGACCGCAGGGGTGACTCAACCGTGCCGGCCCGCGTTCCGGACCTGACCGCATCAGGTGAGTCAGCCGGTCGGTGGGAGAACGCTCCGGTCAGAGATCTTTTCGGCAATGCACCGCTCAGCTCACTCGGCATCGGAATTCTCCTTCAGGAGTAGCTCCGCCCGAAATGCGGAAGCAGGCGATCCGGACTCGGCCAGCGTGGCCCGTCACCCTTGTGAATCGCGCAAAGCCCACCTGTCGCCGCCCGAGCCTCCGTAATTCTTTCTTGAGGGCCGTCAAACGCGGCGTCAGGTCGTTCAGGGCGAACTTGACCCCATCACAAGTCAGTCCGTAGCAGCCACAAACGGACGACAAGGCCGGAACGCACCCTGGTCCTAGCAGAATCCGAGGCATCAATGAGACCCATATATAGCTTGACAATCCTGCCCGCACCAATAGTCGCGAGGAGTTTTCATGACCATCACAACCCCGTTGCGCATTGACCTGCCGCCCGCCTATTGCCCGATCCCCCGAAGATCAATGACAACTTCGAAGAGTGCAGGCGCCGCGGCCTGAACTGGATCGGGGAAAACGGATTCTGCCCCGATGACGCCGCCCGGCTCCGGGTCGCGGGAACCGACTCGGCGGAGTGGTGCGCCCAGGCCATGCCCCACGCCAGTCCTGAGCGCCTGCAGGTCGCCACGGACTGGACCTACCTGATGTTCGTCTTCGACGACCTGTTCTGCGACACGGGCGAGAGCAGCACGAACACTGACGCCTTCGTCGCCGCCGCCGCCCGCATCATGCACCTGTTCGAAGCCCCCGACGGCGCGACCACGGACCCGGCCAACCCCTTCACCGCCCCCATCCGCGATCTCGCCCTGCGCGTCCGGCGCTGCGCGACCCCGGCCCAGGTCCGGCGCTGGATAGAAGGGCACCGCACATGGCTGCTCGGCGTGGCGTGGCAGATCGCCGCCCAGTCGTCCGGGACCCCACTGAGCCTCAACGACTACACGGTCATGCGCCTGGGCACCTGCGCCGGCCTCCCCTTCGCCGCGATGATGGAAGAGGAGGAGGTGCCCGCCGGCGAACTGAACAGCCCGAAGGTGCGCGCGCTCACCGAGGCCGCGTGCCTCACCGCCGGCCGGGACAACGACCTGGCCTCGTACGGCAAAGAGTTCTGGTACGCGCAACAGACCCCTGATACCCGGCCGGGCATCGCCACCAACCTCGTCGACGTGCTCATGGATCTGTACGGCCACACCCGCGACCAGGCCCTGGAAGAAGCCACCCGGCTGCGCGACCACACGACGCACCTGTTCATCCGGCTGCGCGAGCAGGTGCTGCCCACCGCCGGCGCCCCGCTGCGCCACTACGTCAACGCCCTGGGCACCTGCATCCGTGCCACCATCGACATCGGGCTCACCACCGCGCGCTACACCAACCCCCCCCCGGCGCGATCCACATCACCTCAAGCCTGACCGACACACCACCGATCGCGGCGGCGAACCCCCTCCCCATCCCGGCGATCACCTGGTGGTGGGACCTGCTCGACCGCGGCACGGTTTAGGGCCTTCCTTAAACTGACCAGACCACGCAAGTAGAACATCAGACACCAGAGGGGTTGGTTGCCCAGATTTCGGACGGCTGGATATCTTCATCGCGACCTGCTTGCTGAGATCGTAGGTGGTTGGGGTGGAGTTTCGGGTTCTGGGCGCCGTGGAGGCCTACGACGACGACGGAGTCCGACTCGGCCTCGGCGGCCCGCGCCCCAGCGCCGTGCTGGCCCGGCTGCTGCTCGCGGCCGGGGCGGTGGTGTCCGCGGACACGCTGATCGACGACCTGTACGGCGCGTCGCCGCCGCCCAGTGCCCTGTCCAGTCTGCAGTCGTATGTGTCGAACCTACGCCGGCTCCTGGAGCCCGGCCGCACCCCCCGCACCCCGCCCCGGCTGCTCATCGGCCGGCCTCCCGGCTACCTGCTGGCCACCCGGAACGTCGACGCGATCCGGTTCACCGACCTCGTCGCCGGCGCGGAGTCCGCTCCACCCGGCAAGGCGCTGGCCACCCTGAACGAGGCGCTGCGGCTGTGGCTCGGCGAGCCGTACGGCCCGTTCCGCGACGAGGCCTGGGCCGTCACGGACGCCGGCCGCCTGCGGGAGCTGCGCCTGGTCGCGATCGAGCGGCGCGCTCAGGCCCTGCTGGACCTCGACCGCCCGCAAGCGGTGATCATCGACCTGGAGGCCGAGACGGCCGCCAACCCGTTGCGCGAACGGCTGTGGTGCCTGCTGGCCCTGGCGCTGTACCGCACCGGGCGCCAGGCCGACGCGCTCGCCGTGCTCCGCCGGGCCGGAGGCCTGCTCACCGAGCAGCTCGGCCTCGATCCCGGCCCGGAGCTGCGGGCGCTGGAGGACGACATCCTGCGGCACTCCGACTCGCTGGCGGCCCCTCCTCCGGCCACCCCCGCGGCACCGGCCCTCATCCCACAGTCGCCGCCGCGGCTCCTGGTCGGCCGGGAGCGGCAGCTGGCGGAGCTGACGGCGCTGCCGGCACGCGCGGGCCGTGACGGCGTGACCGTCGCGGCGGTGAGCGGTGAGCCGGGCATCGGTAAGACCAGCCTGCTGGAGGCGTTCCGCGACCACTGCGCCGACCTCGGTTACCTGACGCTGTGGGGCGGCTGCCACAACGTGGAGGGAGCCCCGGCCCTGTGGCCGTGGCTGCAGGTGCTGCGGGCACTGGACGGGGTCTGGCCGCCGCCGGAGCGCCGGGCGCTGGACGGAGTCCTCAACGACGAGATGCCCGGCGACTCCACCGCGGCGGCGCTGCTCCACCGCAACCAGGTCGTCGCCGGCTGGCTCGCCGCGACCGCGCGCGCCCAGCCACTGGTCATCGTCCTGGACGACCTGCACTGGGCCGACCCGGCCTCACTGGAACTGCTCCGGGACATCGCCATACTGATGGGCGGCGAGGCGGCGGACGCCCCGCTGACGCTGGTCACCGCGTTCCGGGAGACGGCCTTCCACGAGACGGCGATCCACGGCACGGCGTCCCCCGGCGGCTCGCTCCGTCTCACTTTGGACGATCTGCTGGGCCAGCTCGCCCGGCACAACCTGCTCCGTATCCGGCTGACCGGCCTGGAGGTGGACGACGTGCGGGCGATCGCCTCGGCCATGGGCGCCGAGATGGACGACTCCTCCGCCGGGCACCTGTCCGAGCGGACCGGTGGCAACCCCTTCTTCGTCCGGGAAAGCGCCCGGCTGCTGGCCCAGGGACGGGACCTGGAGGCGATTCCCGAGGCGGTCGCCGACCTGATCCGCTGGTGGCTGGGCAGGCTGGGCGCGCGGGCCGGTGAGATTCTGGGGGTCGCCGCGCTGATCGGCCGCACCTTCGACCCGCACGTGGTCGCCGAGGTGTGCGAGACCTCCGCGACCGGGCGGGTGGAGGTCTACGGCACGCTGGACCGGGCCGCCCAGGCCGGGCTGGTCGTCCCCGCAGGGGGCTCCATGGCCTTCGCCCACGACCTGGTCCGGGAGGCCATCGTCCACGGCATCCCGCCGCTGCGGACGGCGATGATCCACCAGGCGATCATGACCGCCCTGTCCGGCCGGCCGGGGGTGGACGTCACCGTCATCGCCCATCACGCGGTCGAGGCGGGCCCGGCCGCGTACGCCGAGGCCGCGCGCTGGGCGGGCGCCGCCGCGGAGCAGGCCGGCTCGCGGATGGCCTATGAGGAGGGCGCCGCCTGGTGGGGCCGGGCGGTGGCCGCGCACAGCGCCTGTGGGGGCGGCCCGGCCGAGTACGTGGAGCTGCTGCTGCGGCAGGTCCGCGCGCTGCTGGAGGCGGGAGACGCGATCGGCGCGCGGCAGGCCCGCGCGGAGGCGATCCGCGCCGCCGAGCGGGCCGGCGCGGGCCCGGGCCTGACCGCCCGGGTGCTCACCGCGCTGGACGCCCCGGCGATCTGGACGCTGCGTGATCCCTACGCCACGGTGGAGCTGCGGCTGCTGGAGCGGTTCGAGGACGCGCTGCGGACGCTGCCCGATGGTCGCGAGCACGAGCGGGCCCTGCTCCTGGGCGGATTGGCCCAGGAGCTGTACGGGACCGGCGACCCGCGCGCGCACGTCTTCTCCGCGCAGGCCGTCGCGATGGCCCGCCGGCTGGGTGATCCGTACCTGCTGATGCGGGCGTTGAACGCCCGGCACCTGTCGTTGCCGCAGCCGTTGCACATCCCCGAGCTGCTGGAGCTCGCCGGGGAACTGCACGAGCTGGCGCTGCGCACGCGGACGCCGGGATTCGAGCTGCTGGCCCAGATGATGTTCACCCACCACCGGCTGGAGCTGTTCGACCTGGCCGGCGCGGACGCGGCCGCCGCCCGTTGTGACGCGATGCTGGAGCGGCTGTCCCTGCCATGGCCGCGCTTCCAGCACACCGTCTGGCGGACCAACCGGCTCGTCCTGGCCGGGCGGTTCGACGACGCCGAGATCCTGTACGGCGAGGCCGAACGCCAGGCCGCCCGGATCGGCTACTGGTACGCGGGCGCGGTGACAGCGATCGGGCGGTTGATATCGCACTACCACCGGGGCACCGTGGCAGAGGCGGGGCCGCTGATCGACACGATCACCGGCATCCATCCCAGTGCGGATCACGATGCCCGGGTGCTGCAGCTGTGCGCGCAGGACCGCGTGGAGGAGGCCCGGGCCCTGGCCGCGGACGGCTGGCCCGCGCCGCCGCTGGACTTCTCGTGGCTCTCCACGACCTGCCTGCAGGGCGCAGCGCAGGCCGCGGTCGGCGACGTGCCGGCCTGCCAGGTGAGTTACTCGGCGCTGCTGCCGTACTCCGGGCGGATCTCCGCGGTCTCGGCGGCGATCTGCATGGGACCCGTCGACTGGTATCTGGCCCTGCTCGCCACCGCCCTGGGCGACCACGACGCCGCCTCCCGGCACCTCGGGACCCTGGCCCGGCTGGCGGATCAGAACGGGCTGACGTGGTGGCGGGACCGAGCGACGGCCGGCACGCTACGTGAGGTCTCCCCCGGCGGGCGGCCCTGCGAGGAACCGGGCCCCGGCCCGGACCCGCGCCCCGGTGAACCGGAGGGGCAGATCCTTGGGCAACGCCCCACGCTCACACCGCGGGTGGCCGTCCCCGTCTCGCAGGAGGCCCTGAAGACCCGTCTCATCGGCCGCGACGCCGAGTCGGAGGTGCTCCGACGGGCCGTCGTGGCGGACGGGCACCGGATCGTGCTCGTGGCCGGAGAGCCGGGCATCGGCAAGACGAGCCTTGTGGAGGACGCGGCCAGGCACGCCTCCCGGGTCGTGTCCGGGCGCTGCTGGGACGGCACGGGCGCGCCGCCGTTCTGGCTCTGGGTCCAGATCGCCGGGCAACTCACCGGGCGGCAGGGGGAACTGGCGGAGATGGTGGGGGCGACGGGGGAGTTCGCACTCTACGACGCGTTCGTCCGGCTCGTTGCCGAAAGCGGCCGGGTTCTGGTGGTCATCGACGACCTCCAGTGGGCCGATGCCTCCTCCCTGCGTCTGCTGGAGTTCCTTGCCACCAGTCGGTCGTGTCCACAGCTGACGGTGATCGCCACCTACCGTGACACCGAGGTGGGTGCGCCGCTCGCCCGCGCCCTCGCCGCGCTCGCACGGCTCCCGCACGTCGAGCGGATCGTGCTGGGAGGCCTGGACGAGGACGCCATCGCCGAGTACCTGCGCGGGGCGGGCGCGGACGCCACCAGGGCGGCGGAGGTGGCCAGGCTGACGGGCGGCAACCCTTTCTTCCTCGGCGAGGTCGTCCATCTGGGGGACGGGGCGCCCGGCGCGGTCGCCGACACGCTGCGCGGTCGGATGGCGGCCATGCCGGCGAGCGCTCCCGACGTGCTGTCGGCGGCGGCGCTGCTCGGCCGCGACGCGCAGCTCGACGTGCTGCTCGACGTGGTGGGCGTGCCGCGCGAGGAGGTGCTCGACGTGCTCGATGCGGCCGTGCAGGCGCGGCTGCTGACCGAGCATGACCTTGTCTACCGCTTCGCTCACGACATCGTCGGGGACGTGCTGCGCGACGGACTCGCCCCACTGCGCAGGCGCCGCCTGCACGCACGGATCGCAGCCGCGCTCGAGCGGCGGGGCACGCACCTGGCGGAGCTCGCGTACCACTACCGCGAGGGCCTGGTCATCGCAGGGATGGCGGTCAAGGCCATAGAGTACGCCAGGCAGGCGGCCGCTCATGCCCTGACCCAGTTCGCCTACGAGGACGCGGCCGAGCACCTGCGGCAGGCCCTGGCGCTCACCGCGCGGCTTCCCGTGGCCGACCAGCCGCTCCGGTGCGATCTGCTGCTGGAACTGGCCGAGGCCCAGTCGGCGGCCGGGATGAGCACACAGGTCCATGCCGTGCTGGAGGAGGCCGCCGAGATCGCGGAGGCGCTTGGCGACGACGAGCGACTCGCCCGTGCAGTCCTCGGGTTCTCCGATCCGCTCGCCTGGGCGATGTACGAGGAGTGGGCCGAGGGGGGCGCCCTCGTCGGGCGGATCGAGCGGGCCCTGCGGGCCCACCAGGGCGACGACTCACCGTGGCGGTCCCAGCTCCTCGCGGCTTCCGCCTTCACAGGCTACTTCTCCCGTCCCGTGGAGGAGAGCCGCGCGCTCGCGGCCGAGGCCGTACGGCACGCGCGCGGGCGGGGGGACGACAGGTCGCTGCTGCGGGGGCTGAGCGCCTACGAGATCCTGTCGCGCGGGGTCGCGACGCACGCCGATCGGCAGGCGACGATCGACGAGATGGCCGAGGTGGCCCGCCGGACGGGTGACCTGGTCGGCGAGTGGCTGGCGCGGGAGGCCGAGTACTTCGAGCTCGTCAAGCAGGGCGAGACGGGCCTCGCCGATCCGCTCCTGGAGTGGTTGTCGGAGACGGCCCGGCGGATCAGGCAGCCGGCCCTGCTCAGCCTCACCGCGTGGCTGTCCGCCATCCGCGCGTACCTGGGTGGCGACCTCGACCGGGCGCTCGCCGAGGCGGAGGAGTCCGCGCGGATCCATCCCGAGGGGGCGCTGGGCCGCGATGACGCAGTGGTCCGGGCCCAGGTGTTCCGCTGCGTCGTCTCGCGTCTGCGGGGCGACGCCGAGGGGGCGCTGTCCATCGCCGAGCGGGCCCTGGAGCGCCAGCCGGACCAGGCCGGGTGGCGGGTGCTGCGCTGCGCCGCCCTGCTTGACCTCGGCAGGCGCGACGAGGCGACGGAGATCTTCGCCGGGCTGGCACGGGACGGCTTCGCGCACATCGAGGGCGACCTGGCGTACCGGTTCATCCCCGACCTGCTCAGCGAGGCCTGCTTCCGGCTGGCCTCGCAGAGCACGGCGCCGCCGGGAGAGACCGCTGAGGCCGTCGCAGAGGCTGCGGCGGCCGCGGCCCAGGCGGCGGCGCTGTACGCCCGGCTCGTTGTGAACGAGGGCCGGTTGCTCGGATGGTCGGTTACCGACCTGTGCCTTGGCCGCCTGGCGCTTGCCCGCGGCGACCGCGCGGCGGCCGGCTCCCACCTCCGGTCGGCACTCAACTTTGTACGCAGGTCGGAGGCCATCCTCTATGAGCGGCCGATTCTCGACCTGCTTGCCCGGACCGGCTGAGCGCAAAGCCTGTGCCGAGTTCCCGGGGGCGCCCGGCCCGCCCGCGTAGTCGGTGGTCTGTCAGGGCGGGGCGTGGAGGCTGAGGGGTCGTCCCGCGTTCTGTCGGAGTTGTCAGGCGGCGACCGGACGTCCGGGTCCGCCGGGCCCGGCGTCAGCCGAGCGGCACGCTCCACACCAGCCGGGTGCCGCCCTGCGGCGGCGCGTCGACCGTGAGATGGCCGCCCAGGCGTTCGGCCCGTTCCTGGAGGTTGCGCAGCCCGCTGCGCCGGCCGTCCGCGGGCACCCCGACGCCGTCGTCGGCCACGACCAGGACGAGCCGCTCGTCGCTCACCTCGGCCGACACCTCCACCTTGGACGCCCTGGCGTGGCGCACGACGTTGGACAGCGCCTCGCGCAGCACGGCCAGCAGTTGCTCGGCGATCTCCGCGGGCACCCCGCCGTCGAGGCGGCCGTCCATGGTCAGTCCCGGCATGAAGCCCAGGTGACCGCGTGCGCCCTCCACCAGCTCCACGATCCGCGCGCGCAGGCCCGCCGCGCCGCTCTCCCGGGGGGACTGCAGGGCGAAGATGGTCGAGCGGATCTGCCGGATGGTGCCGTCCAGCTCGTCGATGGCGTTCTGCAGCCGCGTCGAGGCCTCGGGCCGCTCGACCAGCCGCACCGTGCTCATCAGCGTCATGGCGACGGCGAACAGCCGCTGGATCACCACGTCGTGCAAGTCCTTGGCGATCCGGTCGCGGTCCTCCAGCAGCCCCAGCCGCTCGGCGTCCATCCGTCTCTCGGCCAGCTCCAGGGCGATCGCGGCCTGTCCGGCGAAGGAGTACAGCATGCGCAGCTCGTCCTGGCTGAACGGGATGCGGCCCGAGTGCTTGCCCAGCGACAGCACGCCGTGCACGGTGTGCGCCTCGCCGATCGGCACGGCGGCCACCGGGCCGAGCGAGCCGTACTCGGCGATCGCGACCGGGACCTCGGCCTCGGCGGGGTCGGTGACCATGAGCGGCTCGCCGCTGGCGAAGGCCCGGCCCGCCAGGGAGTCGGCCACCGGCACCCGGGCATGGGCCACCTGCTCGCGGGCCGGCCCGTCAGTGATGACCACCTGGAGGTCGTGCCCGGACTCGTCGGGCAGCAGGACCGCCACGACGTCGGCGTCGGCCATCTGCCGCGCCCGGCGCGCTATCAGCGTGAGCACCTCCCGTGGCTCGGCCCCCGACAGCAGGCTGGTGGTGACCTCCGCCGAGGCCTGCAACCACCGCTCACGCCGCAGGCTGTCGGCATACAGCCGGGCGTTCTCGATGGCCACCCCGGCGGCGGTGGCCAGCGCGGTGACGATCGCCTCGTCCTCGGCGTCGAACTCCCCTCCCCCGCGCTTCTCGGTGAGGTAGAGGTTGCCGAACACCTCCTCGCGCACCCGGATCGGCACGCCCAGGAACGAGCCCATCGGCGGGTGGCCGGGCGGGAATCCGTACGATTCGGGGTGGTCGCTGATGTGGGCCAGCCGGAGCGGCTGCGGCTCCTTGATCAGCAGGCCGAGCAGGCCGAGGCCGTGCGGCCAGTGCTCGATCCTGGCGATCTCCTCGTCCGTCAGCCCCACCGGGACGAACTGGACGAGCGTGTTCTCCTCACCGATCACGCCCAGGGCGCCGTAGGTGGCGTCGACCAGCGTGGTGGCGGTCTCCACGATCCGGCGCAGCACCGTCTCCAGGTCCAGGTCACTGCCCACCGACACGACCGCGTTCAGCAGCGCGTGCACCCGGTCCCGGGTGGCCAGCACGGCCTCCAGTCGCACCTGCAGCTCCGACAGGAGCTCGTCCAGCCGCATGTGCGGAATCAACGCCCCGGGATCGATATCCGCCATACGTAGAGTTTGGCATTCCGGACGGGTGAATGCCCACTTCGGCGGGGTGAGGAGGGTCACGCGTCTTTCCGGCCGCGACACCTCGGCGTAACACCGGGGCATGTCTTGTGCCTCCCCCGCCTCCCCGCCCCCGCCCGGCCGGGTCTCCGGCGGCGGCGGGCGGGCGCCGGGTCAGGGGGTCACGGCAGCAGCCGGTAGAAGCGCCAGAACCCGAAGTCGCTGATCGGCAGGATCTCCACGTCGCCGAAGCCCGCCTCGGCCGCGTAACGCCGCAGGGTGTCGGGGCGCATCACCGTGCCGGTCCCGGCCGAGGGCTGGTGGGACATGCCGTCGGGCAGGCAGATGAGCAGGCTGAAGCCGTACAGCAGCCGCTCGGTGTCGTCGGCGGGCGCGGCGAAGGAGGGCGCGGTGGCCTCGTCCATGACGACGACCGTCCCCCCGGGCCGCAGGGCCCGCCGTATCTCGGTGAGCGTCTCCACCGGCCGGGGCATGTCGTGGAGGCACTCGAAGGCGAAGACCGCGTCGTAGCCGTCTCCGGCGGGCGTGAGCGCGCCCGCGTCGCCGTGGCGGAAGGCGACGCCGACCCCGGCCTCACCGGCGTTGCGTACGGCCAGCTCGACCGAGGGGCCGTCGATGTCGATCCCCTCGACGACCGCCTGCGGGTAGGCCCGGGCCAGGGCGATGGTGGACCAGCCGCCGCCGCAGCCGACGTCGGCGATGCGGGCGCCGGGCCGGCGCAGCAGCGCGTCGAGGTCGGGCACCCCGGCGAGGGCGCCGGGGAGCGCGTGCTCGAACCAGGGCCGGTTCATATCGGCCTGGGACTCCCGCATGTCCGGCCCGAAGGCGGCCCAGCCGACGCCGCCGCCGGCGCGGTACGCCTCCAGCAGGGCGGGCGTCTGCGCGGCGGCCCCGGCGATCATCCGGGCCAGCGGCGCGAGGTAGGCGAGGCTGGACTCGTCGGTCAGCACCTCCGCCGGGCCCGCCGGCAGGGAGAAGCGGCCGTCTTCGCCGACCGTCAGGATGCCGCAGGCGGCCTGCTGCTCCAGCCACTCCCGGGCGTATCGCTCGTGACCGCCGGCGCGGGCGACCAGCTCCGCGGCGGTGGCCGGGCCGTGCCCGGCCAGTGCCCGGTACCAGCCCAGCCGGTCCCCCAGATGCACCGAGAGCACCTCGATGGCGCCCAGCGCGGACCGCAGCAGGCGGTCGGCGAACTCCTCCGTCGTCTGCGTCGTCATGCTGTCCCCTTCCGTCGCCGTCCGGCACCGGCGACGTGGAGATCGGCCGGCGATCCGCTGTCACGACGCCTGATCACGACCGCTCCGGCCCGGCCTCCCGACCCGATCGGACAACAGCGATGGAGGTAATAAGGTTTACGGCCTATGTTCAGGAACGTAAAGCGTTGTGACCTTAAATCCGTTGTGTGGGTTCTTGCCCTGAGTATTTCAGCTTCGCTGCTGGTCGGGAGCAGTGCCTTGCTGAGTGGTCACTTCGCGCCGGACCCCGGCGGGACCGCGGCGGACCCCAACCGGTCCGCACCGCCGGCGGCCCCCCTGCCCGAGGTCTCGGTGACGCCCACCCCGCCGCCGGAGCCGTCGGCGTCACCGGCGCCCGAGCAGACGTTCCTGCTGGCCAACGGGCGGCGGCAGCCGCCGAGGATGACGGTGCCGGGGTCGGCCGGCGGCCGCTACGCCGTCGTCCCCGGCGGCGCCCGCCCTCCCGCGGGCCGCACGGGCAAGGTGATCCGGTACATGGTCGAGGTCGAGCACGGCCTGCCGTTCGACGCGCACGAGTTCGCCGGCGAGGTGCACCGGATCCTCAACGACCGGCGGAGCTGGGGGTTCCGGTTCCAGCGGGTGGAGCGCGGCCCGGTGAAGATCAGGGTGTCGCTGTCCAGCCCCGCGATGACCGACCGGCGGTGCCGGCCGCTGATCACCATGGGCATGCTGTCGTGCTGGAACGGCGGGCGGGCGGTCATCAACGCGGTGCGGTGGAACAGCGGCGTGCGCGGTTACGGCCGCGACGTCGCCTCCTACCGCGAATACGTCATCAACCACGAGGTCGGCCACGGTCTCGGCCACGGCCACGAGCCCTGCCCGGGGCCGGGCCGGCGGGCCCCGGTCATGCTCCAGCAGACCAAGTCGCTGTACGGCTGCCGCCCCAACGCCTGGCCGTCGCCCCGGCGCTGAGGGGCTCAGCCCGCGACGGCGGACCGCCTGGCGCAGTGGGCCCGCAGCTCGCCGATCAGCTCCCGGACGGCGACCGAGTTCGCCGTCTCGGAGGTGGTGACGTAGCCCACGCGCCGGACCGTCCGGGCTACCGTACGGCTTGCGGAACCGACGAGAGGAACCCTTGATGACATCCGACGGTGACTACGGAGTGCCCGGCTCGCTGGCGAAGGTGCTCGCCGACGTCGCCGCCGAGCGGGTGGCCCAGGACGCCATGTGGGGCATCCAGGACCTCGCCGACGGCACCGGCCGGGAGGGCGAGGCGGCGGCCGAGAAGGCCAAGGAGGACGTCGCCGCCGCGGCCCGCGAGGGCCGGCTCACCTGGCGGCACATCCTCCAGGAGGAGGTGCTCGAAGCCTTCGCCGAGACCGACCCGGACGCCCTGCGCACCGAGCTGGTCCAGGTGGCGGCCGTCGCCGCCAAGTGGGCCCAGGCGCTCGACCGGCGCGGAGGGCCCCTCCCCCACCAGGTGAGGAAGACCCGCTTCCGCGTCATCGTCGACGTCCACGTCGTCTTCGCCCGCGACGGCGCCGTGCTCCTCGGCCGCCGGTCCGGCACCGGATACGCCGACGGCCTGTGGCACCTGCCCAGCGGCCACCTGGAGGAGGGCGAGTCCGCGGTGGCCGCCGCGGCCCGCGAGGCCCGCGAGGAGGTGGGCGTCACCGTCGAGCCGGACGACCTTGTCTTCGTCCACGCCATGCACCGGGCGCCCGAACGGGTCGGGCTCTTCTTCGCCGCCGCCCGCTGGAGCGGCGAGCCGTACAACGCCGAACCCGACAGGTGCAGCGAGATCGCCTGGCACCCTCTGGAGGCGATCCCCGAGGACACCGTCGACTATCCGGCGGCGGCCCTGCGCGCCGTCGCGGCCGGCCGGCCCTTCGCCCTGCACGAGTGGGACTGAGCGCGGCCGGGCCGGGACCGGCGGGACACGGCAGAGGACGCCTCCACCCGTACGGCGGGTGGAGGCGTCCCGTTCCGGGGATGCCCGCGGGCGCGCGGGGCGTCCAGGCGTCCGGGACGCGCAGGACACCGGAAGCTCAGTCCCCAAGGGCGTTTTGAGGAGGCGGGAGGTTCAGGGCGGAGGGGCCGGGGGGCGGCCCCTCCGGGCCAGGCGGCGAGGGAGTCCGCGAGTGGGGATGTCCGCGTCAGGCGGCGAGGGGGTCCGCGTGCGGAGGCGTGCGTCGGGCGGTGAGGGGGGCCGCGTGCGGGGCGTCTGTCAGGGAGTGAGGTTGACGTAGTAGCGGGAGTAGCCGTTCATGTCGACCAGGCGGGTGCCGACGGTCCTGGCCGCGGTGCTGCCGATGTTGAGGCAGGAGTCGAACGCGGTCTGGTAGACGTAGATCGGGCCGTAGGGGCCGGTCCAGACGGCCCCGTTGGCGGCCTCGGCGTAGAACGCGGCGTAGCGGTTGTTGGTGTTGAGCACGTGGGCCTCGCCGCCCGGGTCGATCGCCCACCAGCCCCGGGTGCCCCACTGGCCGTAGTCACGGCAGCCGTCGGGGCTGTAGAACATGATCGCGACCCACACCTTGGAGGTGTAGCGGTTACGGAAGTGCAGCTCCATGCTCTACTCCTCCGGTTCCGTGAACCGCTGGGCCAGCGGCCTGTCGTCGATCGCCTGGTCGGCCAGGGGCGGCAGGTGATCGTCGGCCCCCGCGGCGACGGCGATCCGATCCGCCGTCCCCACGCGCGCGCTCACCTCGCCCGTATCGGCCGCTGTGGTGTCCGCGAACGCCACCCGTGGATCGGGCAGACGCTCGGTGCCGTTGTCCGGCATGTGGCTCAACTCCATTCTTTGAACGCGTTGAGTGACTGACCAGAAACCTACAGTAACAGTCAAGGCGTGTAAAGAGTCGAGTAAAGCCGGCGCGGACGCGGAAGGGGCACCGCCCGGTCGAGCGCCGGACGGGCCGCGGTCGCCTCGGTCACAGGACGGCCACGGCCGCTCCGCCATGGGGCGGAGGGCCGTGGCGGGGCCCGCGCCCCCGAGCAGGGCGCGGGCCGTGGTCGTGAGTCAGAGCCGCGTGATCCGCACGGCGTCGGCGATGACGTAGCCGACACCGGAGGTCCAGCGGCTCACGCCGACGACGTTGTAGTCACCGGCGTTGAGCGAGAAGGTGCCGATGTTGCGCCAGCCTCCGCCACCGGAGCGCTGGTCGACGTAGACCGTCTGGTTGCCGCCGGAGGTGGCGACGATGTACGGCGCGGAGCTGTTGTAGCCGGGGTCGGCCGGGTACCAGGCCTCCACGCGGTAGGTGCCCGCGCTGGGGATGGCCGCCCGGTACCAGGCCGGGTCGCTGGCCGCCACCGGGTCGGCGAAGCGGTAGTCCGTGCCGTACCGCTGGCCGGAGTAGGTGGAGGTGCCCCAGTTCGCGCTGGCCGTGAACTTGCCCGCGGTGGTGTTGTCGACGGTGACGGACCAGGAGGTGCCGCCTCCGCCGGTCACGTACTGCATGTACTTGTTCCAGTCCCAGTACTGGCCCGGGTCGGTGTGGGTGGCGCCCGGCACCTGGTTGTGCCCGATGATGTGGGTGCGGTCCTTGGGGATGCCGTACTTGTCGCAGATGGAACGGGTCAGCGCCGCCGAGGCGCGGTACATCGCGTCGGTGAACCAGGAGGCGTCGCTGACGTAGCCCTCGTGCTCGATCCCGATGGACCTGGTGTTGTAGCTCCAGTTCCCGGCGTGCCAGGCGACGTCCTTGTCGCGCACCATCTGCGTGACGGCGCCGTCGGAGGAGCGGACGACGTAGTGCGCCGAGACGCTCGCACTGGGGTTCTGGAACCAGGAGATCGTGCCGGCGTAGGAGCCCTGGGTCACGTGGATGACGACCCGGTCGATCGCGTAGCTCGACGGACGGCTGGAGGCGGTGTAGTTGGAGGAGCTGGCGGCCACCCAGCTCGCGTTGGGGTAGTCGGGGCTGGCAGCCTGGGCGCTCAGGTCGCGGGCCTGGGCGTAGGCGCCCCGGTCGGCCTGCACCTCCTGCGGGGCGACCTGCACCCCGGCCGCCTGGATGCCCCTGCCGAGCAGGTCGTAGACGGCGTCGGCGTACAGCCGGGCGACCTCGGGGGTCGAGGCGTTGCCGTACTCGGCCACGGCCTGGTACCACCGCCCGGCGTCCTTGCGGGCGGCCTCGTCGAGTCCGAGCCCGTCGGCGAGGGAGCGCAGCACCGCGGCGCCGCCGAGGACGTTGGCCGCCTCGTCCGTGCGCAGCTTCTTGACCGCTTCGCCGGTGAGCTCGGCCGCCTTCTCCAGGGTGTGGGTGGTCGGGTTGCTGACCAGGTGCATGACCCCGTAGCCGCCGCTCGCGCTCGGCTTGCCGCCGTGCCCGTCGAGGTGGGTCTCGGCGTAGGCGAGCGCGACGAGCAGGTCGCGCGGGACGTCGTAGGCGGCGGCCGCGCGGGCGAACGCGTCGGCCAGGGGGTCGGCCGGAGCGGCGCTCGCCGGGCGGCCGGCGAGGACCAGGAGGGCGGTGAGGAGACAGGTCGTGATGGCGGCTAATCGGGTCCGGGCGAACGTCATGGTCGCTCCTCGATCGGGGGGTGCCAACGGCTGCACAGTAAGGGCGTTTAATGACATATGTCGATAATTGACATTACCGATGAGTTGGATGAAAATTTTCGCCCTCACCTCCGGGCCGGGACGGCGGCCCGGATCCGGCCGGCGTGAAGACTATTGCACTTTTGCCGGAAAGCACTGAAGCTTTCCTTCTGTGACGACGTATCGAGCGGGCTCGACGTGTCGGCCCGTCACCATCGGTCGTATTGCCGCAGCAGCCATCGTCCTCGTTCTCACCGCGCTCACCGGTGCCGTCGCGCCCGTGCCGGCGGCCGGCGCCGCCGCGGCCACCCCCGCGGGCGGTACGGCCGGCACCCTCGCCGCCTGCCCCACCGATCCGGCGACCCCCAAACGCCAGCTCCGCGCGATGTGGATCGCCAGCGTGGCCAACATCGACTGGCCGAGCAGGACCGGCCTGAGCGTGTCGGCGCAGCAGGCCGAGTTCCGCGCCTGGCTGGACCTGGCGGTGCAGAAGAACATGAACGCCGTCGTCGTGCAGGTCAGGCCGACGGCCGACGCGTTCTGGCCCTCGCCCCACGAGCCGTGGTCACAGTGGCTGACCGGCACCCAGGGCGGCGATCCCGGCTACGACCCGCTGGCCTTCATGGTGAGCGAGGCGCACGCCCGCGACATCGAGTTCCACGCGTGGTTCAACCCCTACCGCGTCGCCAACCACGACGACCCCACCCGGCTGGTGGCCGACCACCCGGCGCGGCAGAACCCCGGCTGGCGGTTCGCCTACGGCGGCAAGCTCTACTACAACCCGGGGATCCCCGCGGTCCGCGAGTTCATCGAGGGCGCCGTCATGGACGCCGTCACCCGTTACGACCTCGACGGCGTGCACCTCGACGACTACTTCTACCCCTATCCGGTCAGCGGCGAGACGATCGCGGACGCGTCCACCTACGCCCAGTACGGCGGGGGGTTCGGCAACATCCACGACTGGCGGCGCAACAACGTCAACCTGCTGGTGAAGGAGCTGGACCAGCGGATCCACACGGCCAAGTCCTGGGTCAGGTTCGGCGTCAGCCCGTTCGGCATCTGGCGCAACGCCGCCACCGACCCGCTCGGCTCGCGGACCTCCGGCATGCAGTCCTACGACGCCATCTACGCCGACACCCGGCTGTGGATCAAGCAGGGCTGGGTCGACTACGTCGCGCCGCAGATCTACTGGCACATCGGGTACGCCGTCGCCGACTACAAGGTGCTCACCGCCTGGTGGGCGGAGACGGTCAAGGACACCGGCGTCCAACTGCTCGTCGGGCAGGCCGCCTACCGGGCCGGGGCGGCCGGCCAGGACGCGGCCTGGCAGCAGCCCGGCGAGCTCACCGCGCACCTGAGCTACAACCGCCAGCACCCGGAGGTGGCCGGCGACATCTTCTTCAGCGCCAAGGACGTCCGGGCCGACCGGATCGGCGCCGTCTCCCAGATGGTGGCCGACCACTACTCCAGGCCCGCCCTGATACCGGCCCACGGCACGGCGGCCGCGCCGCCCAGCCCGTCGATCACCTCGGCGGTCCGGACCGGCGGCGGGGTCTCGCTGTCGTGGCAGCGCGGCGGGTCGAGCAGCCCGACCTCCTACGCCGTCTACCGGGTCGGCGGCGCCCAGACGACGGACCCGTGCTTCTTCGCCGACGGCCGCAACCTGCTCAGGACGGTCCGCGGGACGTCCTTCACCGACGCCACCGCCGCGGCCACGGGCACCTACACCTACTACGTGACGGCCATGGACCGGCCGCACCACGAGAGCGCGCCGAGCGCGGGCCAGGTGGTCGCGGCCACCGGCCCGTTCAGCGTCGTCGTCGACAACGCCGACGCCGGCTTCACCGCCGGCTCCGGCTGGGGCACCTCGAGCTTCTCAGCGCAGCGCCACGGCGCCGACTACCGGTTCGCCGACCCCGTCGCGGCGAGCGACCCGGCGTGGTTCCGGGCCCAGATCCCCAGCGCCGGCAGCTACCGGATCGAGGTCTGGTATCCGGCGAACGCCGGCTACAACAGCGCGACGCCGTTCATCGTGGCGGCCGGCGGCGGCAACCAGGTGATCAACGTCGATCAGCGCGCCGGCGGCGGCCAGTGGCGCGTCCTGGGCACCTTCACCCTCTCGGCCGGCACCTACAACGTCGTCGGGGTGAGCCGCTGGACCTCCACCGGAGGTTACGTCATCGCCGACGCCGTCCGCATCACGAAGACCTAGCACTCCAGCGGCACCGCGCCCGTACCGATCAGGCAGGTCTCGCGCCGCGGAACGAGCGCCGGTAGCTGTCAGGCGGGACTCCGACGATCCGCTTGAACTGGCGTCGAAGTGTCGTGGCGGTACCCATGCCGGCGGCGAGGGCGACCGCCTCGATGCTCTCGTCGGTCGCCTCCAGCAGCTCCTGGGCGCGGCGTACGCGCTGGGCCAGGAGCCACTGGATCGGTGTCTGACCTGTCACGGCCTGGAACTGCCGTCCGAGGTTGCGCGGGCTCATGTTCGCCTTCCGCGCCATGTCCGTCACTGTCAGCGGCTGGTCCAGCCGTTGCCGGACCCAGGCGAGCAGGCCTACGAGCACGTGGTCGCCGGTGACCTGCATCGGCGTGGCCACGAACTGGGCCTGGCCGCCGGGCCGGTGCGGCGGCATGACCAGGCGGCGGGCGACCGAGTTGGCGACGGCTGCGCCGTGGTCGAGGTGGATCAGGTGTATGCACAGATCGACGGCGGCGGCCTTCCCCGCGGCGGTGAGCACGCTGCCGTTGTCCGTGTACAGCACGTCCGGGTCCACGACGGCCCGCGGATGGCGGGCACTCAGCTCCGCGGCGTGAGCCCAGTGCGTGGTGGCCCGCCGGCCGTCCAGCAGGCCCGCCGCGCCGAGTGCGAACGCCCCGGTGCAGAGAGAGGCGACCCGGGCACCCGACTCGTGGGCCGCGCGTACGGCTTCGAGCAGTTCCGGCGGCGGCGGATCGTCGATGTCCGCGCACGCGGGCACGATCACGGTGTCGGCGCCGGTCAGGCGCTCCAGCCCGTGGTCCGGCTCGACCGTGAACGGGCCGATCCGCACCGGTCCGGGCCCGCAGAGCAGTACCTCGTACCAGTCTCCCGTGGCTTCGCCCGGGGGTGTGCCGAAGATCTCGTAGGCCACTGCCAGCTCGAAGTGGAGCAGGTGACCGGCGGTCGCCAGCGCGATGGTGTGCATGTCCGAAAGTGTATGGATGATGTCGTTCCGGACTCTCACGGTCACCTTCCCCGTTCGGCCAGAGTGGCTCCTCGAAACATCGAGATCTGGAGAGTCATGAGTGCATTGGATGCAGTGGTGGTCTACGGAGCGACAGGGCACACGGGGCGCTTCGTCGTCGCCGAGCTTCTCCGGCGCGGCTTCGCCCCTGTCGTCTCAGGCCGTGACGCGGCCCGGTTGGAGGCACTGGCCGAGGAATGGGGTGGGGTGACGGTGCGGCCGGCCGCGGTGGACGACCCGGGCTCCCTGGACCGGGCCCTCGCCGGCGCGGCGGCGGTCGTCAACTGCGCCGGACCGTTCGCGGTGACGGCGGGCCCCGTGGTCGAGGCGGCCTTGCGCGCGGGGATCCCGTACGTCGACGTCGCGGCGGAGATCGAGGCGAACGCCTCGACCTTCGCCGACCACGCGGAAGCGGCTCGGAAGGCGGGCGTACCCGTGGTGCCGGCCATGGCTTTCTACGGTGGGCTGGGCGACCTGCTGGTGAGCGCGACCATGGGGAGGTCGACCGCCGCGGACGCGGTGCACATCGCGTACGGGCTGAGCGGCTGGCACCCCACGGCGGGAACCCGGGCGGCGGGTCAGGTGTCCCACCAGCGTCGCTCGGGCCGTCGGGTGCGGTTCAGGGACGGCGCGCTGGAATATCACGACGACAAGGTGTCCGAGCAGGACTGGCTCTTTCCGGAGCCGCTGGGACGACGGACGGTGATCGCGGAGTTCACCATGGCGGATGTCGTCACCGTCCCCAGCCACCTGGCCGTGCCCGAAGTCCGCACCTACATGACCGTCGAGGCCGCGAGGGACCTGGCCGGGGAGGACACGCCGGAGCCGGAGGCGGTCGACGCCCTGGGGCGTTCGGACCAGACCTTCGTCGTCGACGTCGTGGTCTGCGCCGATGGCGCCGAGCGCCGCGCCACGGCCCGTGGCCAGGACATCTACGCGGTCACCGCGCCACTGGCGGTGGAGGCCGTCCGGCGGATCCTGGCGGGGCACACGCGGACGGCGGGCGTGGCCTCGGCCGGCGCCATGTTCGACGCGGCGGACTTCCTGCGGGCGCTGGCTCCGCACCTGTCGGTCGAGCTTCCGCGCTGACCGGGCCGCGGCCTCTGCGCGGGCGTCCGGTCCTGTCCGGTCCCGGGGCTCGGGTGCCACGCCGGGACGGGGCGGGGCCGCCGGTGAGGCGGCGGTCATCGCCGCACATCGCAACTCCTGGTTGCTTTAATATGAGCGCGACAGGCAGGTGCCGGCGATGGAGCAGCCAGGAGGCGCGATGGAACCGGAGTCCCTCCCGGCAGGCCGGGAGCGCCCGATCGGGCGCGGCCCCAAGGTGCGCGCCGCCGTCCTCTCGGCGACGCTCGCCGAGCTGGCCGAGACGGGATACGCCGGCCTGACCGTCGACAACGTCGCGCAGCGGGCCGGCGTCCACAAGACGACGGTCTACCGGCGCTGGAAGGACCGCGAGGCCCTCGTCCTGGACGCGCTGACCGAGCAGGTGGCGGCGGACATCCCCATCCCCGACACCCACGCCGTCGAGACGGACCTGCGCGAGCTGGCGCGTTCGCTCGTCAGGATGCTGACCAGCCCCGCCGACCGGGCCGTCACGATCGCGATGTTCTCGGACGCCGCGCGTGTGCCGGAGATCGGCGACGTCAAGCGCCGCTTCTTCGCCGACCGCTTCCTGCGCGCGGAGCCGGTCGTCACCCGTGCCGTCGAACGCGGCGAGCTGCCTGCCGGCACCGACCCCGCCGAGCTCCTCAAGACCCTCATCGCGCCGATCTACCTCCGGCTGCTGATCACCGCCGAACCCGTCGACGAGACCACCGCCGACCACGCGGCGCAGGTCGCGCTCGCCGCCGCGCGCGCCGGCGCCCTCCACCCCGCGGGACGGGAGCGGCCCTCCCCGGCGGCCGGTCGGAGCCGGTGAGCGGAGCCGGGCACACCGGCACGGGCTCCCCGCGCCCGGGGGCTCACCTCGGCCTGGTGCGGTTGCTCCACTTCGGCCTGCGGAACAGGTCGCGGCGCTCCAGGAG
This sequence comes from Streptosporangium brasiliense, assembly GCF_030811595.1. Taxonomy (NCBI): domain Bacteria; kingdom Bacillati; phylum Actinomycetota; class Actinomycetes; order Streptosporangiales; family Streptosporangiaceae; genus Streptosporangium; species Streptosporangium brasiliense. Next base: position 5,839,496 of record NZ_JAUSRB010000002.1, on the reverse strand, counting down.
GTAGGCGAGCTTCGAGGCCGTGATCCGGACCGTCTCCTCGTGCCGGTGCCGTTTCTCCGGGACGACGGCGCTCCAGCGTTCGAGCAGGCGGGCCATCTCGTCGGCGACCTCGCCGATCACCCGGTAGCGGGTGCTGAAGGCGTAGAGGTCGCCGTGCACCTCGTTGACCAGGTCCTCGTCGACCCGCCGGGCCAGCGGCCTGATCTTCTTGAGGATGTCGGCGCCCATCGCCGGGGTCACCGGGGCGCGGCGCGCGTCGCCCTCGGGCACCATGATGAGCGCCCGGATCCGCGTGACGGCCAGGGCCCGTTCGGGCTGCGGGGTCGAGGGGTGCTCGGCCAGGTCCAGAAGGCGGCGGAGGGTCTCCTGCGTCCTGTCGTCGAACATGGAAACCCATCCCGCCCCTCGCGCATGCCGTAAAAGTGCGATCACATGCTATTCGACCAGGCGGCGTCCGCTCGGCCGCCTCAGGGCTCGGCCAGCACGCAGCGCGTGCCGGTGTAGATGGTCGGCATGCACCGGTTGCAGTGAATGCACCGGGAGGCGGTGGCCCGGTCCCGCTGGATCCGGATCGGCAGGTCGGGCTCCATGAGCAGCGCCCTGCCCATGGCCGCGAACTGGAAGCCCTCCCGCATGGCCAGGTCCATGGCCGGGCGGCCGGTGATGCCGCCGAGCAGGACCAGCGGCATGCGCAGGGCGGCCCGGAAGCGGCGGGCGTCGTCAAGGAGATAGGTCTCCCGGTAGGGGTAGGTCCGCAGGAACCGGCGGCCCAGCAGCCGCACGCCCAGCCGCTGGGGCCGCGGGAAGACCCCGGCGAACTCCCTGAGCGGGGCCTCCCCCTTGAACAGGTACATCGGGTTGAGCAGCGAACTGCCCGCGGTCAGCTCGATGGCGTCGAGGCCGCCGTCCTCCTCCAGCCAGGCCGCGACCTGGAGGCTCTCCTCGGGCACCAGGCCGCCGCGCACCCCGTCGTCCATGTTGAGCTTGGCCAGGATCGCGATCCGGCCGCCCACGGCCTCGCGCACGGCACGGGCCACCTCGCGGGCCATCCGGGCGCGGTTGGCCAGGCTTCCGCCGTAGCCGTCGGCCCGGCGGTTGAGCCGGGGGCTGAGGAAGGCGCTGACCAGGTAGTTGTGCCCCAGATGGATCTCGACGGCGTCGAAGCCCGACTCCGCCGCGATGAGCGCCGCCTCGGCGTGCGCCCGCACGACGCGCTCGATGTCCGCCCTCGTCGCCGCCCGGGTCATGGTCATGCCCATCGGGTTGAACCGCCGGGTCGGGGCCAGCGCGGGGAGCCGGTTGGAGGCCGGGTTGGCCACCGGACCGGCGTGGCCGATCTGCGCGGAGACGGCCGCCCCCTCGGCGTGTACGGCGGCCGCCAGCCGGCGCAGCCCGGGGACGGCCTCCGGGCGCATCCAGATCTGCCGGCGCTCGGTGCGCCCCTCGGGCGCGACCGCGCAGTAGGCGACGGTGGTCATGCCCACGCCGCCGGCGGCCGTCCGGCGGTGGAACTCGACCAGATCGTCGGAGACCAGCGCCTCGGGGGTCCGGCCCTCGAAAGTGGCGGACTTGATCAGGCGGTTGCGCAGGGTGATCGGCCCGAGCTTCGCGGGGGCGAAGACGTCGGCCACGGTTCCGGCCATGAGTCACTGTTTACCAAACAAGCGCTTGGATTGCATCAGTCCGGCCGGTGACGGGTGCGGCGGGGGCGGCCCTCGTAGAATGAATCGGCGACACATATTGTGCGCAACACATCATCTGCGCCGCGCACCCGGACCGCGCCGCGCGACCGGATCCGGAGGGGTGGCCGCCACATGCCGAACGAGGACCGCGACCGGCTGATCCAGCGGGTGGTCGCCGACAGCCGCAGGCACTACGCCGCCTACACGCTGTTCAACCAGGCCCTCGCCGAGCACCTCGGGCTCCACCCCACCGACCTGCAGTGTCTCAGCCTCCTCTCGCTGGAGGCGGAGCCGCTGACCACGGGAGAGATCGCCAGACTGACCGGCCTGACCTCGGGGTCGGCCACCCGGCTGGTGGACCGGCTCGACCGGGCCGGGCTGGTGGTCCGGCAGAGCGACCCCGGCGACCGCAGGAAGACGCTGGTCTCCCTGGCCCCCAGGCCCGTGTCGGAGGTGGACGCCGCCTGGGAGACCCCCGGCGAGGCGTTCCTCACGGCCCTGGACGACTTCACCGACGAGCAGCTCGCCGTCATCGGCGACTATCTCCGCCGGGTCTCCGCGGTCGGCGCCGAGCAGGCCGCCCGGCTGGCCTCCGCCCGCGGCTCCGGCCGCAAGGGCGCGTAGTGCACGCCCCCGCGGAGCGGGGCCAACGATCGTAGAGCATCGGAGGCCCCGGCTCACCGCCATCATCGAATCCGGTATCCGACGGGCTCTCCAGCCGGCTTTCTACCGCAAAACCCGACTTTTCGCCTTTCCAGTGAATACAGTCCAGCGTTATCGGGCGGTGACCACCCTTCACAGAAGGGCGGAGGCGAGTGGACGGGGTGGCGGGCGGCCATGGATCCGATCGGTGACGATCTGCTCAGAGTCATGGAGCCGGAGCTCGGATACCGGGAGCGGGCCGGTCAGCACACCACGTTCGGCGAGTGGTATTCGACCAGCGTCGTCCAGGACCCCCAGTACAGGACGGCCCCCTGGTGCGACATGGTCATCGCCTGGGCCGCCGACAAGGCCGGCGTCGCGGACTTCGTCGGCCAGTTCGCCTGGACGCCCTCCCACGCCCGCTGGTTCGAGACGCGGGGCGCCTGGTCCAGGGAGCCGGAGCCGGGGGCGCTGGTCTTCTTCGACTGGTCGGGCGGCAAGGACATCAAGGGCATCGACCACGTCGGCGTCGTCGAGCGGGTCGACGGTGGAACGATCCACACCATCGAGGGCAACGTCGACGGGGTCTGGCTGAGACGCAAGACGCGCGACGAGAGCAAGGTCGTCGGATACGGGCTGCCGCGCAAGGTCAAGGAGCGCCTGAACGGGACCTCCTCCGGCGAGGCGGGCCTGGCGGGGACCCCCTCCGGCGAGGACGCGACCGTCCCGCAGGCGGCCGGGCGGATCGAGGTCCGCCCGGCGCCCGCCCCCGGCGCCGTGGCCGCCGCCCGCCCGGGGACGCCGGCGATCCCCCTGGAGACCGCGCCGGTCGCGGGGGTGCTCCTGCTCGTCCTCGCCGCGACGCTCGTCCTGGCCAGACGCCACGCGCGCACCCCGGCCGCCGGGCCGCCCGCCGTACCGGCCGCCGGACGGCACCGCAGACAGGGCCCGGGGACGGGCACGGTGACCGGACCGGACGTCGGCCGGCCCGCCGGGACGGCCGCACCCGGAGCAGACTGCGACCGGCCCGGCCGGCCCGGCGGAGCGGCCGCACCCGGGACGGCCCCGTCCCACTCCCGGCCGGCCGGCAGGGGCGCGGCGGCCTCCAGGGGCACGGCCGCGGGTGGCGCGGGTCCGGCACGCCCCGCGGGCGTCAAGGCCGGCCGGCGGCCGTACTCGTCCGGGCCGGGTGAGCGCGCCGAGAGCCCGGCCGGCACGACGGCCCGGTTTGATTCATAAGGTTAGGCAAAGCTAAGTTGCTCACGACGACCTTTCCGAGCGGAGGCAGCACGAGATGACAGCCGTCAGTGAGCAGACCGTAGAGCGCGTGGAGGAGATCCTCCCCTACTGCGCCTTCCACGTCCGGGTCCTGCGGACGCTGCGGCTCAGCCCGAGCTTCCTCCGGGTGACCTTCGCCGGCGAGGAGCTGTCGGCCTTCGCCGACAACGGGTTCGACCAGCGGATCAAGCTGATCCTCCCGCTGCCCGACGGCGGCTTCACCCCCCTCGGCGACGGGGCCGACTGGTACCAGCGGTGGCGGGCGCTCCCGCCGGAGCTGCGCAATCCGATCCGCACCTACACCGTGCGGGCCGTACGGCCGCGCCGGTGCGAGCTCGACGTCGACTTCGTGCTGCACGGCGACGCCGGCCCCGCCTCCCGCTGGGCGACCCACGCCGCCCCGGGGCACCGGGCCGTGGTCGTCGGCCCCAACGCGGCCTGCCCCGGGCCCACCGGCGGCCAGGAATGGGCCCCGCCGGCCGGGGCCACGCGCCTGCTGCTGGCCGGTGACGAGACGGCCGCCCCCGCCATCGCCGCCATCGCCGAGAGCCTCTCCGGCGACGTGCGGGCCACCGTCCTGCTGGAGGTGCCGGAGCGCGCCGACGCGCTCCCCCTCGACGTACGGCCGGGTGTGGAGGTCACCTGGCTGCCCCGCGAGGGGGCCCGCCACGGCGAACTGCTCGTCCCGGCCGTCCGCGAGGCCGTCGCCGGGATCACCCCGGCGGGCGGCGAGGCCGCCGATCCGCTGGAGGACGTCGACGTCGACGCGGAGATCCTGTGGGAGATCCCCCAGCCCTCCGGCCGCGACGGCCTGTACGCCTGGCTGGCCGGCGAGGCGGGCGTGGTCAAGCTGCTCCGCCGCCACCTCGTGCAGGAGGCCGGGGTCGACCGCTCGTCGGTGGCGTTCATGGGCTACTGGCGGCTGGGGCGCGCGGAGATCGACTGAGCGCCGGAGCCGCTCCGCGGAGCCCGTCGGCGGGCCGGCCGCAGCCGCTACCACCCGCGGCCGGCACCGGTGGTAGCCCGGCGGACTCCGGGTAGTGACCGGTGCATGACGGTCACCGGATTCACTGGGCGGGTCACGGCGTCGTGGACCCGGGCCCGCCACCGCCACCGCTGGCTGGACCACCTGGCCCGCGCCGGCGTGCGCTACGACCAGGCGGACGGTGGACGGCTGTCGGCCGCTCTCACCTATTACTCGTTCTTCGCACTGTTCGCGCTCGCCCTGCTGAGCTTCGCGATCATCGGGCACGTCCTGGACGATCCGCACGTGATACGCACGGTGCAGCGCTATCTCACCGACAACTTCCCCCGCCTCGACGTGCAGGCGCTGCGCGACGCCCGGAGCACGGCCGGGCTGGTCGCCCTCGTCGGCATGCCGGTCACCGGCCTGTTCTGGATGGACACCCTGCGCTCGGCGATCAGGGCGATCTGGCGGATCGAGGAGTACCCGGGCCGTTTCCTGCTGCGCCAGCTCATCGACCTGGGCGTGCTGGCCGGGCTCGGAGCCCTGCTGTCGGCCTCGCTCGCGGTCGCCTTCGCCGCCGAGGCGCTGCTCGACTGGCTGCTGGTGCACACCGTGGGCGTCGACGACGCCCCGGCCCGGTGGCTGACGTCCGCGGTCGCGTTCCTGCTCGGCTTCGGGGTGAACACCCTGCTGGCGGCCGCCCTGCTGACCGCGCCCCCGCGGCTGCGGCTGCCGCTGCGCCGGGTCCTCGGGCCCGCGCTGTCGGTCAGCCTCGGCCTGGAGGTCCTCAAAACCCTCGGCCAGTTCTATCTGGAGCTCACCGCGGCCAACCCCGCCTACCAGGTGGTGGCCGGCGCCGTCGCGCTGCTGGCCTTCCTCAAGATCCTCAATCAGATCATCCTGTTCGCCGCCGCGCTCACCGCCACCAGCACCGCCGGGGACATCGTCGACCTGGCCGTCCGCCGCGCGCCCTCCGCCCCGGCGGCCCTGACCTGACCCTCGCCCGTCCCCGCGGGCACGCCGGGCCGCGGCGGACGCGGGTGTGCGAACATGGCCGGGACACCGATCGCCTCACGGAACGGGGCCGATCCTCCCGGGAGAGAAGGGCGCCCGCATGCCTCACGGCGGACCGGCCGGCACGGCGCGCCTGACGGCCGACGGCCTCCGGCTGCCGTCGTTGACGCGCTGCCTGGCCGGGCAGGGGTGGCGGACCGTCACCTCGGGCCCGGCGGACCTGGCCGTGGAGGCGACCGGCGACGGCTACGAGGCGGCCTTCGACGGTGAGGGTCACTGGTTCGCCTCGCTGGCCGAGCTCGCCGGCTGGGCCGGGCGGCCAGCGGCCCGGCGGTCACCGGGCCTGCGCCCGGCCGAGACCCGCGTGGTCGCCGGGACGATGGCCGACGTGTCGGCCATCGGCCCGTTCTTCGCCGTCTCGACGGACCCCGCGCAGGGGGCCGACCCGGCCTGGCGCCCGCTCACCGCGCTCTACGCCGACGTCGGCGCCCTGCGTGCCCGGATCCGCGACGTCGGGCGGTTGCTGGGCACCGGCGAGGCGAGAGTCGCCGCCTCGATCCTGTTCCAGGGGCTGGCCGCCCGGCTCTGGTCACCGGTCGTCGGCGCGGCCTCCGTCCGGGCCGTGCTGCCCGACCTCGCCCCCGCCGGCGTCCACTGGCGGCCCGTCGCCGGCGGCCCGCTCCCGCTGTGGGCGCCCCGCCCGGCCGGCTGGGAGATCGCCGACCCCGGCCGGGCCGCCGGGCTGATCCACCGCAACGTGGTGACCGAGCTGCTCGGACCGCTGGCCGAGGCCGTGCAGGAGATCACCGGGGTCGCCCCGGGGCTGCTGTGGGGCAACGCGGCCTCCGCCCTGGCCGGGACCCTGTCGGCCATCGCGCGCGAGCGGCCGGACGCCGTCCCCCGGGCCGCCCCGCTCACCCGTGAGCTGCTGGCCCTCGGGGTCCTGGAGGGGGCGGGCGAGCTGGCCGAGCCGGCCCCCGGCCGTCATTTCTTCGTCCGGCACAGCTGCTGCCTCTACTACCGCGTGCCCGGCGGCGGCAAGTGCGGCGACTGCGCCCTGCTGGACCCCGAGATCCGCCGCGACCAGTGGGCGCAGGCCGTACGGCAGGCCAGCGCGGCCCCCTGACCCGGGCTGTCCGGATTGCACCGATACTGGAACGGTGCTGAGCAGTCACCGCCTGCGGGTGCTTCGGGAGGTCTTCCGGACGGGGAGCATCGCGGGAGCCGCGCGCACCCTGCGGCTCTCGCCGTCCGCCGTGTCCCACCAGCTGTCCAGGCTGGAGGAGGAGGCGGGGGTCGGCCTGGTCGAGCGGGGCGCGCAGAGCCTGCGGCTGACCGCGGCCGGGCGGCGGCTCGCGACCCGGGCGCAGGAGGTGCTCGACATCATCGAGGCCGCCGAGAAGGACCTGCTGGCGCAGGCCCGGGCCGATGCCGGGCAGCTACGGATCGGGTTCTTCGCCTCCGCGGGATACCGGCTGCTGCCGCTGGCGCTGTCGACCTTCACCGCCCGCCACCCCGCCGTGGAGCTCGACCTGGTGCTCGGCCAGCCGCACGAGCTCCTGCCCGACCTGGAGCGTGGCGCGCTCGACGTGCTGGTGGTCTTCGAGCACGCGCTCGACCCGTGGAAGCCGCCGGAGGGGGTCGAGGTCACCCACCTGTTCGACGAGCCGCAGCTGCTGGTCGTGCCGCCGGGCCACCCTGCCGGGCAGCGGCAGCGAGTACGGCTCGCCGACCTGTCCGACGAGCCGTGGATCACCACCTACGGCACCGACACCCCGGTCTCGGTGCTGGAGCGGGCCAGCGCGCTGGAGGGGTTCAACCCGATGATCCGCTGTCGCAGCGACCACTACGAGGTCACGCTGGGACTGGTCAAGGCCGGGCTGGGGGTGGCACTGGTGCCCAGCCTCGGCGCGCAGGGCGCCGCGGGCATCCAGGTGTGCCGGCTGGACGGGCCCCGCCTCTACCGCAGGATCGGCGCCGCCACCCGCCCGACCAACCCCAACCCGGCGCTGCGCTCCTTCATCGACTACCTGCGCGACGCCTCGGCCCAGATCCGCAACGCCCTGCGCTGAGCCCGGGGGCTCCGGCCGGAGCGGACCGGCCCGCGGGCGCCGCCGTCCCGGGGCGCGCCCGCTCCCCTGGACGGCGGGACCGGTCCCCTCCGCTATGCGGGCGCCTCGCCCCCGGCCCGGGACAGGACCAGCTCCACCAGGTCGGCGACGGCTCCGTCCGCGCAGGCGCCGACCACGACGCCGGCCGCCGCCCGGACCTCCGGGTGGCCGTCGCCGACCGCGGCCCCGAGCCCGGCGGTCGTGATCATGTCGATGTCGTTGGGGTTGTCGCCGATGGCCGCGACCTGCTCCAGCGGCACGCCGCGGGAGGCCGCCAGCTCGCGCAGCGCCGTGCCCTTGGTGGCGCCCTCGGGCAGCACTTCCAGGTAGGTGGCCTCGGAGCGGACGGTGACCGTCCCCGGGATGTCCAGGACGGGCAGCGGGTCGCCGATCAGCATGCACTTGGTGATCTCACCGGGCGGCAGCGCCGACCAGTCGCCCGGATCGCGCAGCGTGATCCCGTCGCGCCGGGCGTAGTCCCGCAGTTCGGGCGCGTCATGGACGGCCAGCGCCTCCCCGCCGGAGAACGCCACCGGGTGGACGCCCCGCGGGAGCCCGTCGAACAGCTCCAGCAGCGCCTTCCAGGCGTCCGCCGACAGGTGGCGGGAGCGCAGCACGGCTCCGGTGCCGAGGTCCACGGTCCGGGCGCCGTTGTAGAGGATCGCCGCGCCGGACAGGCCCAGCTCGTCGTAGTAGCGCAGGGCCGACGCCTCCATGCGCCCGGTCGCGATGACGACCTCTCCGCCCGCGGCGCGGAAGCGGCGCAGCGCGTCCCGGCTGGGGGGCACCATGGCCAGGTCCCGTCCGACGAGCGTCCCGTCCAGGTCGGTGACGATCCAGCGGATCACCGGGTGCCCCCCGCCGTGGAGACCTCGGCCATCACGGAGCCGGCGAGGTCGAAGCCGCCCACGCAGGCGAGATAGCCGCCGGGCGTGAGGACGTCGCCGGACAGCGGGATGTAGACGCCCCCGGCCTGCTCCACCAGGAGCGAACCGGCCGCCACGTCCCAGGCGTTGACGTGCGTGCCGTAGGCGACGTCGGACCAGCCGGCGGCGATGTGCGCCAGCTTCAGCGCCGCGCTCCCCGGGCGGCGCGTGCTGGCGAAGGCGTTGACCATCCGGGCGAAGCGATGCAGCGCCGCCTCGCCGCCGGCGGCCAGGTCACGCGGTGTGGGGTAGCTCGACAGCAGCACCGCCTCCCGGTCGGTGCGCGCGCCGGAGCTGCGGATCGGCGCGCCGTTGCAGAAGGCCCCGTCGAGCGAGGCGGTGAACTCGTCGTCGCGGACGGGGTCGTAGACGGTGCCCGCCACCACCTTTCCGTCCACCACCGCCCCGATGGAGGTGCAGAAGAACGGCAGGCCGGCGGCGAAGTTCGCGGTGCCGTCGATGGGGTCGACGTACCAGCGGATGTCGCCCTCCCCCCGGACCCCGTCCTCCTCCCCCTCCACGACGCTGCCCGGGCACAGGCGGTCCAGGACCTCGCGGATGCGCTCCTCGGCCGCTCTGTCGTGCTCGGTCACCGGGTCGTGGAAGTCGCGTTTGGTCCGCACCTCGGGCCGGGAGCGGAAGGCGTCCCTGAGCTGGCCGCCGACCGCTCTGGCCGCCTCGACCGCGATGGCGGCCAGTTCGCGCGAGACGCTCAGGTCCATGTCTCCTCCAGGAGGTTCAGAAGGCCGCGGGGATCCTCGACTGTCGCCTGAGGGCTCTGGCGCACCTTGTAGGGGATCTCGCCGGTGCTCCGGGAGACCATCAGGACGGTGGCCCCAACTCCGGCGCGGGCCCCGCAGACCACGTCACGGTCGTAGTTGTCGCCGACGTACCAGGTCTCCGCGGGGTCGACGCCCAGTGCCCGGCAGGCGATCCAGATCATCTCCGGGTTGGGCTTGCGGACGCCGACCTCGTCGCTGTAGACCTGCACCGCCACCTGACGGTCGAGGCCGTTGCGGGCCATGTGGTCGCGGTGGACGGCCCCGCACAGGGCGTTGCTGACGACGGCGGGCGTGACACCGTGCGCCCAGCAGGCGTCCAGGAGCTCCTGCGTCCCGGGCCGGATGTCGCGTCCGCTGCGCAGCTCGCCCATCCGCCTGCAGAGCGGTGTCGCCTCGGCGGTCACCAGCGAGCGGGCCTGGTCCGGCCAGTCGCCCGCGACGAAGTCGGCCCAGAACCCGCGGTGCGTCATCTCCTCCGGGGCGGGCCGCCGGGAGGCGGAGTCCTTCCAGTACTTGTCGGCGCGCGCGCCGGCCCGGATGTCGCTCTCCACCTCGTCGAGGCCGAGGCCGTGGAAGCCGGCCCTGCCGAGGAGCTCGTGCACCTCCGCGGCGAGCTCGGCCGCCCACGACGGGCGTTTGACGGTCTCCACGATCACCCCGCCGAAGTCCAGCAGCAACGCCCTGGGCCGGATCACGCGCCGACCTCCGTCCGGTCCCAGGAGGAGATCCGGGCGCCGTCCGCGCCGAACAGGTGCATCTGGTCGGTCCAGCAGGTCAGCACCTCACCGGGGGCCGCCTCGACCGGCGTGTAGGAGAGCGCGTACAGCTCGGTGTCCAGGACGCGCAGCCGTACGGTCCAGGAGGAACCGGCCGGCAGCACCGCCTCGACCACGGCCTCCTCGCGCCAGGCGGAGCCGGGCGGCGCGCCCAGGCGCAGCGCCTCGGGCCGGATGCCGACGGCGGCGGGGACGCACCGCGCGGCGCGGGCCTCGACGGAGCGGAGCAGCGAGCCGGCCAGGCCGGTGCGGGAGGAGCCGACGTCGATGATCGCCATCGGCGGGCTGCCGACGAACTCGGCGACGAACCGGTTGGCGGGTCTGGCGTACATCTCCATCGGGGCGGCCAGCTGCTGCAGCTCGCCCTCGTTCATGACCGCGACGTCGGTGGCCATCGTGAGCGCCTCCAGCTGGTCGTGGGTGACGAAGACGATCGTCGCGCCGGACTCCTCGTGGATGCGTTTGAGCTCGGCGCGCATCTCCAGGCGGAGCCGGGCGTCGAGGTTGGACAGCGGCTCGTCGAGCAGCAGCACCGTGGGGTTGATCGCCAGCATCCTGGCCAGCGCGACGCGCTGCTGCTGGCCGCCGGAGAGCTGGGAGGGGTAGCGGTCCATGGCGGCGTCGACGTGGACCATCCTCAGCGCCGCCTCCGCCCTGGCCCGCCGCTCGGGGCCGGGCACTTTGCGCATCCGCAGGCCGAACTCGACGTTCTCGCGCACCGACAGGTGGGGCCAGAGCGCGTAGTTCTGGAAGACCAGCCCCATGCCGCGTTTCTCCGGTGGGACGTAGAGGCCGCGCTCGACGGAGTCGAGGACCCTGTCGCCGACGGCGATGGTGCCCGCACTCGGCTGCTCAAGCCCGGCGATCATCCGCAGCGTGGTCGTCTTGCCGCAGCCCGAGGGGCCCAGCAGGCACATGAACGCGCCGTCGGGGACGGTCAGATCGAGGTTCTTCACGGCGTGGTCGCCACCGCCGTAGCTCTTGGCGACTCCGCTCAGGGTGATGTTCGGCATCTATCCTCCTAGGCCGGACGCCAGGCTGCTGTTGGTCAGACGCTGCGTCAGGTAGGTCATGGTGAAGGAGACCAAGGCGATCACGAGCACGACCGCGTTGGCGAGCTGGGTGTATCCGTAGTCCACGAGGCCGATCGACAGGGTCGTGAGGAGCTGCGTCCCGGTGGTGGTCAGCATGATGACGATGCTGAGCTCCTTGAGCCCGGAGATGAACGGCAGCACGATCCCGGTGACGAGGGCGCCCTTCTGGATCGGGAAGATGATCCGCCGCATCCGCTGCCACCAGGAGGCCCCGGCGATCTGCGCGGCCTCCTCCGGTTCGCGGCCGAGCTGCATCATCGCCGCGATGCCCGAGCGCGAGCTGTAGGGCAGGTGCGTCACGGCCATCACCAGGATCAGCAGGAAGGTCGTCCCGTACAGCGCGGGGAGGGGGCCCCGGGCGACGGCGAACAGCGACAGCGAGGCGGCCGCGAACGCGATGCCGGGGATGAGGTAGGGCAGGAAGGAGACCTGGCGGAGGAACCCGGCGACGCGTGGAGCCGTCCCGCGCACCACGACGTAGCCGATCAGCAGGCCGGCGACCGCGCAGATCAGCGAGGCCAGGCCGACGATGCGCAGCGAGTTCCACGCCGCCGTCCACAGCTCGGAGCCGCGCAGGACACCGTGCGGGAAGCCGACCGCTCCGGGCAGCCGCTCGGCGAGCCAGTAGTCGAGGGTGAAGGTGGACAGGTCCAGCGGCGTGCGGGTGACCGTCGACAGCAGCAGCGTGAACACCGGGACCAGAACGCTCACCGCGAAGACCACCAGGCCCAGCCCGAACAGGGGCCAGCGCCAGCGGCGCAGGTCGCCCAGCCGGTCCATCGCGCCCTTGCCGCCCACCGTGACGAAGCGGCGGTGCTCACGCATCAGCCGGGTGTCGGTGAAGACGATCAGCACCCCGATGATCACGATGACGGCGGCGAGCACGGACGCCACGCCGGTGCTGCGGTCCCGGATCGACTGGAACAGCCCGGTGGACAGCACCCGGTAGTCGGCCGGCAGGCCGAGCACGTAGGGCGTGCCGAACGTGCCGAGCACCCGGCCGACCACCAGCAGCACGGCCGAGGACAGCGCCGGGAGCATCAGCGGCACCACGATCCGCCGGATGACGGTCCGCTGCGGGGCACCGAGGATCCGCGCGGAGTCCTCCAGCTGCGCGTCGATGCGGCGCAGCGCGTTTCCGACCAGGAGCAGCACGAACGGGTAGTAGTGCAGTCCCAGGGTGATGATGATCGGTACCGCGCCGTAGGCGAGCCAGTCGGGGGTCCTGATCCCCTGGGCCTGCAGGAATCCGACCTGCCCGGCGGCCCGCTCGTTCTTGAACAGCGACAGCCAGGCCAGGGAGAAGGTCCACGACGGCAGCATGTAGGGGACCACCAGGGCGCCGGCGAGCCATCTGCGCCCCGGCACGTTGGTCCTGGTCACCAGCCAGGCCATGCCGCCCCCGACGACCAGTGCGAACAGCGTGGTGCCCACCGCGATCACCAGGGTGTTGAGCAGCGGCTCCCAGAACAGCAGGCCGCTGATCTGGGACCGGAACACCCGCCACAGGTAGTAGCCGGTCCATTCGCCCGGTCGCTGCCCGGCGTGCACCTCGTCGCCGTACTGCAGGCGGAAGGCGTCCGACAGCACCGCGACCAGCGGCGCCACGACGAGGTAGGCGAGCAGGATGACGAGGATCAATCCGAGTGCGGCGGTCGGGTCGTGGCGCAGCACTCGGAGCCGGTAGACCAGCCTGCGCCGCCTCGGCGGAGGTGGCGGAGTCTCCGCCTTGGTGAGAACAGCCATGGGTACTTCCTTCGGGGGGTTCACACGGACCGGCGCGGCGCGTGGTCCGTCAGCTTCCTCAGTGGCTCCACTCGGACATCAGCGGCTCCGCCGGGCGTCAGGGGCTCCACTTGAACGTCGATGGCTCCGCTCGGACATCAGTGGCTCCGCTTGAGCATCGCGTCGGCGAGCGCGTCGGCGGCCTCGCCCAGCCGCCGGCCCACCGCGTCGAGACGCGACAGCAGCTCGCGCCGGCGCAGGGTGTCCATCTCCAGCGGCCCGGCGAACAGCTCGGTGAGCCGGGTCTGGTAGAGCTGGCGGACCCGGCTGCAGGACTTGCGCGTCGCCAGCACGGCCACGGTGACCGAACCGGGGTCGTCGATCATCTTCAGGACGGCGTTCTCCAGCTCGTCGAGACCGTCGATCACCGCCTGCAGCGGCTCGACGGCGAAGCCGAGGTCCTCCGGCCCGAACAGGTCGGTCTCACGCACGTAGTCGCGCAGGTGGTCCAGCACGTCGTCGACCGAGCGGGAGAGTCTGAACAGGTCCTCCCGGTCGATGGGGGTCGCCAGCACCCGCCGCAGGACGCGCACCAGCTCGGCCCGCGCCGCGTCGCCCTCGTGCTCCACCTCGGCCATCTGGGCGCGCGCGGCCGATCGCCCGACCGCGCCGGACGCGGTCGAGCGGGCCAGCACGGCCCCGGCCCGGGCGACGTCGACCTGGCCGCGGACCAGGTCGACGACCCGCCGTCCGGACCGGCCGCGCAGGTCGTCCCAGGCCCGCGCGAACCGCCGGGCGCGGCCGTCGGCGCCGCTCACAGCAGCCTCAGCGCGAGTCCGGCCAGGCAGCCCAGCGCCATCGACGACGGCAGCGTGACCACCCATGCCGTGCCCATGTTCACGACGCCCTGCCATCGCACCCTCCTGGCTCCCTCACTCGCCGCCACGCCGACGACCCCGGCCGTGATCGACTGGGTCATGCTCACCGGGCTCCCCAGGGCCGAGCTGCCGAGGACGGCGCCGGTGGCCGCCGCCTCGGCCGAGACGATGTGCAGCGGCCGGGTGATGACCAGGCCGCGGCCCAGCCGCTCCCCGACGGGCGCCAGGCTGGTCAGGGCGCCGGCGAGGAAGACCGCCGCGAGGACGGCCATCCACGCCGGCGGCACCTCGACGGGGCCGACGCCGCCCAGCCCGTGACGGCCCACACCGACCGCGACGCTCACCACCGCGATCATCTTCTGGCCGTCGTTCAGCGCGTACGCCACGCACTGGGCCGCGTAGGCCAGCAGGTGGGCGGCGAGCACGAGCCGGGACATCCGGCGGTGGGACGGCACCCGGCGTGACACGTTCCCCAGCAGGTAGCCCAGGACCAGCCCGGCCAGGGGCGCGCCGGCCCCGACCGCCAGGACGGCCGCCAGGGCCGACCACGACACCGGGAGCCCGGCGCCGATCCCCGCGCCGCTTATGCCGCCGATCACCGCGAGCGTCAGGCTGGTGGGCAGCCCCCTGCCGGTCAGGACCGCGACCACGGCCACCGCGATCGCCACCCCCGCCAGGAACGCCGCCGCGCCGCCGCTCGTCCCGAGCCCCGCCAGCCGCTCGGTGAAGGTCCGCGCGACCGTGATCCCCAGCAGGTACGGCACCGCGAAGAGCACCGCCACCGGAAGCGCGGCGACCGCCCATCCCGGGGAGCGGGGGAACCGGAGGCCGAGGCCGATGAGCGTGGCCCCGTCGTTGGCCCCGCTGACCAGCACGAAGAGGACCGCCACCGCGGCGAACGCCAGCGTCCACCCCATCAGAGGTAGGGCTGCTGGTCGCGTTTGGCCTGCTCGTAGTGCCGGCGTGCCGCCCTGACCTCGGCCAGTCCCGAGGTCTCGGCGACGGGGACGTCCCACCAGGCGGTGGTGTCCGGGCCGGGGCCGGGAACGGTCTCGACGCAGACGACCGTGGTGCGGGTGGAGGCGCGGGCGGCGGCCAGCGCCTCCCGCAGCGCCGGGCGGCTGTCGGCGCGCGACACGTCGGCGCCGAGGCTGGCGGCGTTGGCGGCCAGGTCCACCGGCAGGAACGGGCCGTCCAGCTCGCCGGTGGCGCCGCGCGCGCGGTGGGCGGTGCCCAGCCGGCGGGCGCCGACCGACTCGCTGAGGTCGCCGATGGAGGCATAGCCGTGGTTGTCGACCACGATCACGATGAGCTTGACGCCCTCCTGCACGGCGGTGACGATCTCCTGGGCCATCATCAGGTAGGAGCCGTCGCCGACCAGCACGAACACCTCCCGGTCGGGGGCGGCGAGTTTCACGCCGAGGCCGCCGGCGATCTCGTAGCCCATGCAGGAGTAGCCGTACTCGACGTGGTATTGGTCGGGGCCGCCGGCGCGCCAGAGTTTGTGCAGGTCCCCGGGCATCGATCCGGCGGCGTTGACCACCACGTCCGACGGCTGGGCGCACTGGTTGAGGGTCTCCAGCAGCACCGGCTGGGTGAGCGCGTCACCGGCGGTCAGCTCGGCGGTGCGGGCCTGCCAGGCGGTGGTGAGCTGGGTGGCGCGGGCGCTCCAGCCCGGGTCGGCGCTCCAGCCGTCCAACTGCCCGCTCAGCGTAAGCAGGGCCTGGCGGGCGTCGGCGACGAGCGTCTGCGCCGCGTGTTTGACCGCGTCGAAGGCGGTGATGTTGATGTTGAGGAATCTCGCCTGCCCGAACAGGGTGCGGGAGGCGGTGGTGAAGTCGCTGTAGCGGGTGCCGACGCCGATGACCAGGTCGGCCTCGCGGGCCAGGGCGTTGGCGGCGGCGGTGCCGGTGTGCCCGATGGCGCCGACGGCGTGGGGGTGGTCGTGGGGCAGGGCGCCCTTGCCGGCCTGGGTCTCGGCGACCGGGATGCGGTGGCGGGCGGCGAAGGCGGCCAGCTCGACGCAGGCGTCGCTGTGTTTGACGCCGCCGCCGGCGATGATCAGCGGCCGCCGGCAGGTGCGCAGCAGGGTCAGGGCGCGGGCCAGCGCGGCGGGTTCGGGGACGGGGCGGGGCACGTGCCACAGGCGGCGGGCGAACAGCTCCGCGGGCCAGTCGTGGGCCTCGGCCTGGACGTCCTGGGGCAGGGCGAGGGTGACCGCGCCGGTCTCGGCGGGGTCGGTCAGCACCCGCATCGCGGCCAGCAGCGCCGAGGGTAGTTGCTCGGGCCGGTTGATCCGGTCGAAGAATCGGCTGACCGGGCGGAGGGTGTCGTTGACGGTCACGTCGTAGGAGCGGGGGTCCTCCAGTTCCTGCAGCACCGGGTTGGCGACCCGGGTGGCGAAGACGTCGCCGGGCAGCAGCAGGACGGGCAGGCGGTTGATGGTGGCCAGGGCGGCGCCGGTGACGAGGTTGGTGGCGCCGGGCCCGATGGAGGTGGTGCAGGCCAGGGTGGACAGGCGGTGGCGGGTACGGGCGTAGCCGACGGCGGTGTGGACCATTGCCTGTTCGTTGCGGGCCGGGTGGTAGGGCAGTGCGGCGTGGCTGCCGGCGCCCTGTTCGGCCAGGGCCTGGCCGAGGCCGGCGACGTTGCCGTGGCCGAAGATGCCGAGGACGGCGGGGATCAGGCGGTGTTCGGCGCCGTCGCGTTCGGTCCATTGGTTGGCCAGGAAGCGCACGAGCGCCTGCGCCGTGGTGAGCCTCATGAAGTGCCTCCGAGGGATCCGGCCCGGGCGTCCGCGACACGGCGCGACACGCGGGAGTCGATCGCCTGCCCCGCCCAGGAGGAGCGGATCCAGGCGTGCTGGGGGTCGTCGCGGAAGGCCATGGACCGTGTGGGGGCGGGTCCGGCCAGGACGTTGAGGTAGTACAGGTCGTAGCCGGGGGCGGCCATCGACGGGCCGTGGTAGCCGTGCGGGACGAGCACCACGTCGCCGCCCGAGACCTCGGTCAGGGTGTCGTGGGTGCCGTAGACCCGCTGGTAGCCGGGGCCGCCCTCGAAGTAGTAGATCTCCTCCAGCACGGCCTCGTGCGGGGAGGCGGTGTCGTGCTTGTGCGGGGGGTAGGAGGACCAGTTGCCGCCGGGGGTGAGCACCTCGACCGCCACCAGCTTGTCGCAGTCGAAGGCGTCGGGGGCGCAGAAGTTGTTGACCTGGCGGCTGGCCTGGCCCGCGCCGCGCACCTCGACCGGCACCTCGCGCGCCGGGCCGTACCGGACCGGGAAACGCCGGGTCGCCCGCGCCGCGGGGAGCGCGAAGCGGCCCCGGCCGGTGATCCGGACAGACGTCCTGATCGGCAGATAGGCGAAGTCGGTGACCGTGTCGAAGACCGAGGTCCGGCCGGCCAGCGACAGCCGTACGCCGTCGCACTCGACCTCGCACGGGCCCGACAGCGGCAGGACCAGCATCTCCTCCTCACCGGTGGTGAACTCCACGCTCCCGCCGGACAGGTCCACGACCCGCAGCCCGGCGTAGGCCCACCCGGCCGACTCCGGAGTGATCTCCACCGCCCATGGGGAGGATGCGGCCGCGCCGCGGGGGATGTGCGTCATGACGTCTCCAGCAGGCTCACCGCGGTGTCGACCGCCGCGGCCACGTCGTCGCCGGGCGGGTAGAGCAGTGCCCGGCCGACGACCAGGCCCCGCACCCCGGGCAGGCGCAGCGCCTTGCTCCAGGAGTCGAAGACCTGCTCGGGCGCCTGGGCGGGGTCGCCGCCGAGCAGCAGGGTCGGCAGCGTCGTGGCCCGCATCACCCGCTCCATGTCGTCGACCACCGGGAGCTTCAGCCACGTGTGCGCGGAGGTCGCGCCGAGCCCCTGGCCGACGCTGATGGCGTGGATCATCCCCTCCGGCGACAGGTCGTGCCTGACCGCGCCGTCGACCCTGCGCGACCAGAACGGCTCGACCATCGCCATCAGGCCGTGCCCGGCCAGCTCCGTGACCGCCGTCGCGCAGGACTCCAGGGTGGCGGCGGTCGCGGGGTCGTCCAGACCGATCCGGCAGAGCATCTTGCCGCCGTCCAGGCCCATCCGGACGATCGAGGCGGCGTCGTAGGCGGTGAAGCGGTCGTCGAACTCGAAGGCCGCGCCCTGCAGGCCGCCCCGGTTCATCGAGCCGATGACGAGCTTGCCCTCCAGCGCGCCGAGCAGCAGCAGGTCCTCCACGATGTCGGGGGTGGCCAGCAGGCCGTCCACCCCCGGCCGGGCCAGGGCGGTCATGAGCCGCGCCAGCAGCTCGACGCGGCCGGCCATGGCCATCGGCCGGCCGGCGACACCGAGCATGCCCCGCGCCGTGTGGTCGGCCGCGACGATCAGAAGCCGGTCACGGTCCTCCAGCAGGCTCCGCCGCCGCCGGGCCGCCGCCGCCTCGGCCACCCGCCAGGGAGAACGCGCGCGGGTCTCGCGCAGCCGGTGATAGTCCTCCTCACGCATGTGCGGCATCTCCCTTCAACGTGTCATCGGACAGGACGCCCTCCACCTCGTCGAGGGTGGGCATGGCGGGCGCGCAGGCCAACCGCCCCGCCACGATCGCCCCCGCCGCGTTGGCGAACCGCAGCACCCGCTCCAACGGCCACCCCTCCAACAACCCATGACACAACGCCCCGCCGAAGGCGTCACCGGCCCCCAACCCGTTGACCACCTCCACCGGCACCGGCGCCACCTCCACCGTCTGCGTCCGCGTCATCCCCACCACCCCGGCCGACCCCCGCTTGATCACCGCCAGCTCCACCCCCGCCTCCAGCAACATCCGCCCCGCCGCCAACGGCTCCCGCACCCCGGTGGCCACCTCCACCTCATCCACATTCCCCACCGCCACCGTCACCTGCCCCAACGCCCGCCGCACCTGCGCCCGCGCCGCCCCCACCCCCGGCCAGAACACCGGCCGGTAATCCAGATCCAGCACCGTGTGCACCCGCCGCCCCCGCGCCCGCCACGCCGCGAAATGCGCCCCCCGCGACGGCTCCCGCGACAACCCCGTCACCGTCGCCCACAGCACCCGCGCCCCGGCCACCGCCTCCAGATCCAACTCCCCCGCCAAGATCTCCAGATCCGGCGCCTTGGGATGCCGGTAGAAATACAGCGGGAAATCCTCCGGCGGCCGGATCTCACAGAACGTCACCGGCGTCGGCAGCCCCGGCACCGCCGTGACATACCGGTCATCGACCCCGTAGGCCCGCAACGCGTCATGGACGAACAACCCGAACGGATCGGCCCCGGTCCGGGTGATCACCGCACTGGAACGGCCCAGCCGGGCCGCCGCCACCGCCACGTTGACCGGACTGCCGCCCAGATACTTGCCGAAGGTCTCCACCTCCCGCAGCCCCACCCCCACCTGCAGCGGGTAGACGTCCACCCCCACCCGCCCCATGGTCAACACCTCGATCACGCGACGCTCCTGAGGAAGGCCAGGCTCGCGCGGACGTCGTCGAGCGGGCCCGCGCCGGCTGGAGGTTCGGAGCCGAGCACGACGTCCTGCTCCAGGACGTACCAGCCGGAGTATCCGGCCGCGCCCAGCCCCTCGGTGGCGGTCAGGCCCAGGTCGCGCATCTCGGCGAGCACCTGGGAACGGTCGAGCTGGCGGCCCCAGCCCGGCACCTCGCAGACGCCCCAGGAGATCGGGGCAGCGGCGGTCTTCACTTGGTCACCTCCGCCATCCGGACCGGACGCCCCTCGCGCCTGGACAGCTCGGCGGCCTCGGCGACGTAGAGCGCGGCCAGGGCGTCATCGACCGTGCAGGGACTCTCCCGCTCGCCCCGCGCCGCGGCCAGGAACGCGCCCATCTCGGCCACGTAGGCGGCCTCGAACCTGACGGCGAAGTCCGGCCACGGCTCACCCGGCGGCTGCCACCCCTCGGCGCTGGTCAGCGGCACACGCCGATCCAGACCCGCCACCTGGGTCCCCACCGTGCCCGCCAGCTCCATCCGCACGTCGTACCCGGCGCCGTTGTAACGCGAGCCCTGCACCGTCACCAGCGTGCCGTCGTCCAGGATGAGCAGCGCGGCACTGGTGTCGACGTCACCGGCCTCGGCGAAGAAGGCCGCACCCCGGTTGGCACCGGCGGCATAGACGAACTCCACCTCACGGCCGGTGACCCAGCGCAGGATGTCGAAATCATGGATGTGACAGTCCCGGAAGATCCCCCCCGAGGCGGGCACGTAACCGGCCGCCGGCGGCCGGGGATCGGCGGTGACCAGGTGCACCCGGTGCAACGTGCCCAGCCCGCCCCCGCGCAGCGCCGCCCGCGCCGCCGCGTAACCGGCGTCGAAACGCCGCTGGAACCCGATGTGCACCACCGTCCCGCTCCGCTCGGCCGCCTTGAGGACCCGCAGCGTGTCCTCCACCCCGATCGCGACCGGCTTCTCACAGAAGGCCGGCACCCCCAGCTCACAGGCCCGCAGCAACAGCTCCGCGTGACCCGCCGTCGGAGTCGCGATCACCACCGCGTCCGCGTCGAAGGCGTCGCCGACGCGGGCCCCGAGCTGTCCGGCCACCGCCTCGGCCCGGCTCCGGTCGGCGTCGGAGACGACCAGCTCGTCGACAAGAGCAGCGAGGGTGGCGGCGTGAAACGCGCCTATACGACCAAGGCCCAGCAAGCCCACACGCATGATGACTCCTCGTCCAGGGGCCTCCAGTTCTAGATGAACGACAGATGGCAGTCAAGACTTTGTCCTGACATTCGGACTATCTATCATCATCACCAGCCTGAGGCGCCGGACGGCGGGCGCGGTCAGCGCTCCACGAGGGTGACCTCCAGGGAGTAGTGGGAGGCGCGATAGACGTGGGAGCCGTGCTCCACGGCCCTGCCCTGGTCGTCATAGGCCGTGCGGACCATCGTGAGCAGGGGGCAGGAACGGCGCTCCTGCAGCAGCCGGGCCTCCGCCGGGGTGGCGGCGCGGGCGCCGATCCGCTGGTTGGCGACCCGCATGCGGACGCCCGTCGCGCGGAGCAGCTCGTAGAGTCCCCGTCCCTCCAACGCCTCGGCCGACAGGGGGGCCGGCCCGACCGGCAGCCAGTTGTGCAGCAGGGCCAGCGGTTCCCCCAGCGCGTATCTGAGCCGCTCCAGCCGGAGCACCGCGGTGCCCGGCGGGAGACCCAGGGCGCCGGCGACGTCCTCTTCGGCCGCGACCGTGCCGATGGACAGCACCCGGGTGACCGGCTCCTGCCCCGCCCTGCGCAGGTCGTCGTAGAGGCTGGTGAGTTCGACGGCCCGCTTGACCTGGCCGTGCACGACCTGCGTGCCGACGCCACGCTTGCGGACCACCAGCCCCTTGTCGACGAGGTACTGGATGGCCTGGCGGACGGTCGGGCGCGAGAGCCCCAGGTGGTCGGCGAGCTGGATCTCGTTGTCGAGCCGGGCTCCCGGGAGCAGCTCACCGGCCTGGATCGCCTCGGCGATCCGCTCGGCCACCTGGAAGTAGAGGGGCACGGGGCTCGACCTGTCGAGGTCGATGTCCAATCTCGTCACAGTCACGGTCAGACAGTAATGGACATCAGGATGTCCTGACCAATGGCCCGCCACCGCCCGTCCACGAGGTACGCGACGGGACCGCGCCGAGCGCTTCACAGAGGTAAGTATGTCTTGACAAATTGTTCACATGACGTTCATCGTTGAGCGCACTGCGGCGCCGGATCGGGGCTCTGCGCGGCGCATGCGACCCCTTGAGAGGCAAGAGGAGTGACGCCATCGTGAGGCGTACCCGGAAGATCATCCCTGCGGCGCTGCTGGCACTGGCCGTCGCCGCGTGCGCGCCCTCCACGGGCGCCGGTGCCCCGCCCGGGACGGCGGCGGCCACGCCGCTGCCCGGCCCCTCGGTCGACGCGGACTTCGACCTCGACGCGCTGGTCACGGCCGCCAAGAAGGAGGGCAGCCTGCTGGTCTACGACTCCAGCGGCGACATCGAGGAGGTGGCCAAGGCGTTCACCGAGAAGTACGGCATCGCGATGGAGGGGGTGAAGTCCGACACCCCGCAGACGGCCGAGAAGATGACCAGGGAACACGCCGCCGACAACGTGACGATCGACGCGGCGATGCACGAGGACGGCGGGGTGCTGGTGGGCCAGCTCATCCCGCAGGACGTGGCGCGGACCTGGGTGCCCGCCGACCTGAAGGACCAGATCCCGCAGGAGAACCACAGCCCGCTGCTGGCGCTGTCGAAGGCCACCGTCTTCGCCTACAACACCAAGCTCTCCCCCGGCGGGTGCCCGGTGAAGAACGTGTGGGACCTGACCGAGCCGGAGTGGGCCGGCAAGCTGGTGATGCAGGATCCGCTGGGCAAACCGACCGTGCTGTCGTTCTTCACCCAGCTCGACGCCCACGGCAACCAGGCGCTGGAACAGGCCTACCAGGCGAAGTACGGCAAGGCGCTGGAGACCGGGGAGAAGAGCGCCGCCTACGAGTGGATCAAGCGGGTGGCGGGCAACAGGCCGGTGCTGACCGGATCCGACGAGGACATCTCCGGCGCGGTGGGCGCGCCGGGCGCCACCGACAAGAAGATCGGTTTCATGTCGATCTCGAAGTTCCGCAACAACGAGGACAAGGGGTACGCCCAGTCGACGTGCGCGGCGATGACGCCGTTCGCCGGCTTCAGCTATCCCAAGTATGTCGCGGTCGCCACCAAGAGCAGGCACCCCAACGCGGCCAAGCTGTACGTCCACTTCATCATGACCGAGGAGGGCGTCAAGCACGAGATCGGCGAGGGCGGCGTCTCCGGCAACGCCACGGTCAAGCCGCTGGTCACCCCGCCCGGGCTGGACGACTGGCAGGCCCGGCTCTTCCACACCGACCCCAAGGGACTGCTCGGCGACCTCCAGAACCGCCAGACGGTCTCCGACTTCTGGCGCGTCAACCACGGATGATCCGGTGAACGGAGAAGCCCCCGGCGAGCCAGGGCGGATTTCAGGGGTCGCCGGGGGCTTTCCTCGTTCTCAGTCGCGCGGGTCCCAGCCGTCGGTGTCGACGTCCAGGTCGAGCCCGTCGGCGATGTTCTCCCAGCCGACGAACTTGAAGTTCGTGTTCTCCCGGTCGGGCACGGCCGGCGTGTTGGCGCCGTCGTGCGTGATGAACAGGCCCTCCTCGAAGTCGCCCAGCGGGACGTTCAGCACGGTCGAGCCGTCGCTGTGCTCGACGCCGTCGACGCCGTCGTGCGACCCGACGCGGAACTGCCCGAGATAGGTGTTGGCGCCTTCCTTGCGGTAGGCGGCGAAGGTGTTGTCACCCTGGCTGGAGGCCAGGAGGTAGCCTTTCTGGCCGTCCCGGTAGTAGATCGTGAGGCCCTCGGCGTCGGCCGCCAGGTGCCGACCGCCGTAGCCGGGGTCCGCACCGGGGACGCACTCATCGGCCACCGGATCATAGGTGGCGGGCACGCCGTACTCGCGGACCTTGTCCAGGAGCACCGGCGTCCCGGTGAGGTCGGCCCGCATCCGCCAGATGCCGACGTCCTCCTGGGCCGCGTAGAGCACGTCGGTCTGCTGGTCCACGACCATGCCCTCGACCTGCGGCTGCCTGCCCGGCTCGTCGCAGGGGGTCCAGCTCTGCCCGTTGGGCAGGGTGAAGGACGCGGGCAGGTCCAGCGTCCTGACGAGCTGGTATCCGACCTTGCCGCCCGGCTTGGGGAGGAGCTTGACCAGGCCGACCGAGGACCTGTGCCGGCGGCTGACCAGCGCGTAGGTGCCGGTGGAGTCCTTCCAGGTGGTCAGGCCGTAGGCCGTCTCCGCGTCGTTGACCTGCTGCTGGGTGGTGTTGAACACGAACGGCGCCGCCGGGTCGGTCACGTCGGTCAGCTGCCCCTGGGCGACGGCGTAGATCCGGAGCTGGTCGCGGCCGCGGTCGGAGACGACCGCCAGGTCCCGCCCGCCGAAGCCGTAGGTGACGTCGACGTTGTTGAAGCGCCCGGTCTCGTCGTCGGGTCCCGGCGCCGAGGGCGCGGGGAGATGCTGGAGCTGCTCGCCGTCGAGGTCGTAGACGTAGAGACCTCCCTCCTTGGCCGTCGTGATCACCAGGCTCCTGTCGGACCTGGACGGGTGGACCCAGATGGCCGGGTCGTCACCGTTGGCGTTGCCGCCCGCCTCGTCGTCGAACAGGGCGGGGGTCTCCAGCTCCGGGTCCGCCGACGGGATGCTCTGCCCTGTGGCCGGCACCGATAGTGCTCCTACCAGCGAGAACGTAAGGACTGCCAGGGAAAGCCTGGACAGGGGACGCATCGCGCCTCCTCGTTGGGGGGTTGGTGTCGCACAAGAACGTAACTACGAATTTACGACAAAGCAATAGGACATCCTTATGTCATGACATATTAAGATTGCGAGCATGGGATCATCCGATGCCTGAGAGCACAGGGAAGGGCACCGGGAGAGCACGGGGAAGGGATACCGCCCGGCCCGGAACGGCCCGCTGAAAACGACAGGCCCGGGCCCCGGCGTGGAACGCCGTGGACCCGGGCCGAGGCCGGTCCGGCATCAGGAACGCCGCACCAGCGGCGCCGGTCGCGTGACAGGGCCAGCCGCGCCGTCAGGCGGCGGTAGTCACATGACGAGATCCGCCACGTCGGTGGGCAGGCCGGCCACGTGACAGGACCAGCCACGCCGCCGCACCGGCGGCGCCGGTCAGGTGGCGAGATCCGCCACGCCGTCGGGCAGGCCGGCCAGGCGACCGATGGCCAGTCCGGCCTGGCGGGCCCGGGTGACCAGGGCGTGCTCGCTGCCGGCGGGACCGTTGGCCAGCACGGCGTAGCCGATCCGGCCGCCGGGGCCGATCATCACCCCGACGTCGGCCCGCACACCGGTGTCGGTGCCGGTCTTGTTGGCCACCCAGACCGTCCCGGCGGGGACGGCCCCGGGGATCCGCCGGTCCTCCGGCTCGTGCGGCAGCAGGGCGGGGACCAGGCTCCGGTCGGTGTTGTGCGCCATCCAGCCCAGCAGCAGCCGGGTCCACTCCTGCCTGCCGTCGAGCCCGGCCGCGAACCGCGCCAGCTCCCCCGCCGTGCCGACGGCGAAGGTGGGCGGATGGGAGGGCAGGCGCGGCTCGCGGATCCGGTCGAGGATCCGCGTCCGCGCGAAGCCGAGCCCGGCGGCGCCCTCGGCCACCCGGTCCAGGCCGAGCCGGCGCAGCAGCGCGTTGGTCGCGGTGTTGTCGCTGACCGACGCGGTGAGCACGGCGAGGTCCCCGACGGTCCAGCGGCGGGCGGACAGGACGCCGAGCAGGCCGGAGCCGCCGCAGCGGTCGTCCTCCTGGATCTCCACGACCTCGGCGGGGTCGAGCTCCCCCGCGGCGAGCGCCCGGGCCACCACGGCCAGCAGCAGCAGCTTGCCGGTGCTCGCCAGGGTCAGCTCGGTGTCCTCGTCGAGGGAGATCAGTCCCGGCACCGACACGGCCACCGTGCAGGCGCCGCCCTCGCACGCCGCGTCGAGCTCTGTCATCGTCCCATCCTTCCGGAACCCGTCATCCTTGCAGAGGCCGCGGCCGCGGGCGGCGCGAGGTCCCCTCTCACGTGGCCAGCACCGCCCCGGGCCGGACGCCGGTCTCGGCCCCGTCCCTGATCACCGTCTCACCGGCGACGATCACCCGGTGGATCCCCGCCGGGGGGACCAGCGGGTCGGCGAAAGTGGCGCCGTCGGCGATCGAGCCGGGGTCGAAGACGACCAGGTCGGCGTGGGCGCCGTCCTTGATCACACCGCGTCCCGCCAGCCCGAACCTGGCCGCGGCCATGCCCGTCATCTTGTGCACCGCCGTCTCCAGGCTCAGCAGCCCCAGCTCCCGGACGTAGCGGCCGAGCACGCGCGGGAACGTGCCCGCCCAGCGGGGGTGCGGCCGGCCGCCGGGTTTGGGCACGCCGTCGGAGCCGATCATCGAGTACGGCGCGGCCAGCACCCGCCGCACGTCGTCCTCGATCATGGAATGGCTGATGATCGTGACCTCGCCCTGCTCGGCGACGAGCAGGGCGGCGGCCAGGTCGAGGGGGTCCTGGCCGCGGGCGGCGGCCAGCTCGGCGACCGTGTGGCCCTCCGTCTCGGGGTGGCGTGGCGCGCAGGCGATCGAGATGCGGTCCCAGCCGCCGTTGCCGACGGTGTTCTCCCAGCCGGGGACGCCCTCGGTGATGGCCCGCCGCATCAGGTCGCGCTGGCCGGGGTCGGCCAGCCGCGCCGTCAGCGCGGAGATGCCGCCGTCGGAGGCCCAGGGCGGGAGCATCGCGCCCAGCGCCGTGCTCCCCGCGGTGTAGGGGTAGACGTCGCACGTCACGTCCATGCCCTCGGCGCGCAGGGCGGCGATCCTGGGCAGGGTGCGCCGGGTGCGTCCCCAGGCGTACTTGCCGGCCGTCTTGTGGTGGGAGACGTGCAGCGGGGCGCCGCTCCTGCGGGCGATCTCGACGGCCTCCTCCAGCGCCTCCTCCACGCGCGACATCTCGTCGCGGAGGTGGGTGACGTACGGCTTGCCGTACCGGGCGGCGACGGCCGCCAGCGCGACGACCTCGTCGGTGCTCGCGTAGGTGCCGGGAGTGTAGATGAGCCCGGTGGAGAGCCCCGCCGCGCCCTGCGACAGCGCCCGGTCGAGCAGCGCGCACATGGTCTCCAGCTCACCGGGGGTGGCGGCCCGGTCGACGGGGCCGATCACTCCGGCGCGGAGCGTGCCGTGCCCGACCAGGGAGGCGAGGTGGTTGGCGCGGGGCACGGCGGCGTGGGCGGCGGCGAACTCGGCGAAGCCCTCGTGCATCCCGACGTCGCCGCCGAAGTAGACCCGGCTCTCCGCGCGCATGGCGGCCAGCCGTTCCGGCAGCGCGGGAAAGAGGCTGGAGCCGCAGTTGCCGCAGATCTCCGTGGTGACCCCCTGCAGGACGGCGGCCCGGACCATGTCGCCGCCCAGCTCCCCGTCGATCAGGGTGACGCCGTCGGAGTGGGTGTGCACGTCGATGAACCCGGGGGCGAGGACCAGGCCGGACAGGTCCGCGCTCTCGCGCGCGGTGGCGGGGGCCCCCGGCGGCAGCAGGGTGAGGCGGCCGGCGGCCACCCCGACGTCGGCGTGCCGGGAGGCATCCGGTCCGGCCGTGCCGTCGACCACCAGGCCGCCCCGGAGCAGCAGGTCGAAGTGGGTCACAGCACCTGCCCGAGGAAGGCGCGGAAGCGCTCGTGGCGCGGGTTGGCGAGCACGTCGCGGGGGTGTCCCTGCTCGACGATCACCCCGCCGTCGATGAAGATCAGGTTGTCGCCGACCTCGCGTGCGAAGCCCATCTCGTGGGTCACCACCATCATCGTCATGCCGCTGGCGGCCAGGTCCCGCATGACCGCGAGCACCTCCTGGACCAGCTCGGGGTCGAGTGCGCTGGTCGGCTCGTCGAAGAGCATCAGCTTGGGGTCCATGGCCAGGCTGCGGGCGATCGCCACGCGCTGCTGCTGGCCTCCGGAGAGCTGGGCGGGGTAGTGGTCCGCCCGGCCGGCGAGGTCCACCCGCTCCAGCAGTTCCAGCGCCTTCCTCCTGGCGTCGGCCTTGGCGGCTCCCTTGACGACCACCGGGCCCTCCATGACGTTCTCCAGCGCCGTGCGGTGCGGGAACAGGTGGAAGCGCTGGAAGACCATGCCGATCTCCTGCCGCTGGCGGCAGAGCTGGGCGGGGCGCAGGTGGTGGAGCCGGTCGCCCTGCTCGGCGTAGCCGATCAGGTCGCCGTCCACCCAGATGCGGCCGGAGTCGATGGTCTCCAGCCGGTTGACGCAGCGCAGCAGCGTCGACTTGCCGGACCCGGACGGGCCGACGACGCAGACGACACCGCCCTCGGGCACGTCCAGGCTGATGCCCTTGAGCACCTCGACGGAGCCGAAGCACTTGCGCACCGAGCGGATCTTCACCATGGGCTCGCCCTTCATGCGTTCCCCCTGCCGAACGGCCGCAGGTTGCGGCGGACCCTGGTCCGCAGCGCGTGGTGACCGCGCTCGAACCGTTTCTCGACGAAGTGCTGGCCGACGCTCGCGATGGTGGTCAGCACGATGTACCAGATGGAGGCCACGATGAGCATCGCGATCACCTCGAAGTTGCCGAGGTAGATGCGCTGGGAGACGGTCAGCAGCTCGGCGCCGGCGATGACCGAGACCATCGAGGTGGTCTTGAGCATCGAGATGAACTGGTTGCCGGTGGGCGGGATGATCACCCGCATCGCCTGCGGGAGCACCACCCGGCGGAGCACCTGCCGGTGCGACATGCCGAGCGCCTCGGCCGCCTCGCGCTGGCCGGGGTCCACCGAGCGGATGCCCGCCCGGACGATCTCGGCCATGTAGGCGCCCTCGTTGATCGCCAGGCCGAGCAGGGCCGCGGTGAAGGGCGTGATCAGCTCGTTGGCCTGCCACTCGACCAGCTTGGGGCCGTCGAAGGGCACGCCGATGCCGAAGGAGGGGAAGACCAGCCCGATGTTGAACCAGAAGATGAGCTGGACCAGCAGCGGGGTGCCGCGGAAGAACCAGGTGTAGAGGCCGGAGGCGCCGCGCAGCACGGGGCTGCCGGACAGTTGCATCACCGCGGCGAGGATCCCCAGCGCCAGGCCGATCACCATTGACAGCACGGTGAGCTGGACCGTGACCCACAGGCCGCCGAGGACCCTGCCGTCCATCAGGTACTCGGCGATGACGTCCCAGTGCAGGTTCTCGTTGACGATGATCGTGTAGGCCAGCCAGACCAGGGCGGACGCGGCGACCACCGCGGCGATCCACCGGCCGGGCCGCGGCGGGCGGACCGCGTCGATCGGCAGGTGCGCGGCCTCGGCGATCTGGGGGGTCTTGGTCACTTCCATGGCTTGGTGTTGACCATCACCTCGGGTACGGCGTTGCTCGCGACGCCGTACTTGTCCAGAACCGCCTTGTAGCCGCCGTCGGCCGTCAGCTCCTGCATGGCCTTGGCGACGGCGTCGCGCAGCGCGGTGTTGCGGCGGTCGACGGCGATGCCCCAGGGGCCGGCGTCGTACTGCTCGGGCAGCACGTCGTACTTGCCGGTGTCCTTGGCGTACATCGCCGCGACGGGCGAGTCGACGATGGTCGCGGCCGCGCGGCCGGAGTCGATGCTGAGCAGGCCGGTCGGCGCGTCCTCACTCTGCATGATCTGCATCTTCTTGGCGCACTTCTCGTCCTGCCGCTGCCCGATGGCGAGGTTCGAGCTGCCCTTGGCCAGCACGACGGTGCGGCCGCACAGGTCCTCAAGGGTCTTGATGCCCTCGGGGTTGCCCTTCTTGACCATGATGGCCCCGCCGGCGTTGAAGTAGTCGACGAAGTCGACGGCCGCCCGGCGCTCCTCGGTGTCGCTCATCGAGGACATCACCACGTCCCACCGGCCCGCCTGCAGACCCGGGATGAGGCCGTCGAAGGCCGCGTTGGTCACCGTCGCCTCCAGGCCGAGCTTGGCCGCGATCGCGGCGGCCAGGTCCGGGTCGACACCGGTGAGCTCCTGGGTGCCCGGCTTGTACATCTCCATCGGCGGGTAGCCCTCGGAGGTCGCCATCCGGAGCTTGCCCGTCTTGCGCACGGCCTCGGGCACCAGGTCTTTCGCGGTCTTGCCCGCCGCCGAGGCGGCGCCCGCGCCGGCGTCGGTCCCCGACGACGAGCGCCCGCAGCCACCGGCGAACGCCGATACGGCCAGCGCGACAGCGATAACCGAATACAGGCGCTTTGTCATAGAACCTCCCGGTTTGCGAATTGATGAGCTCATGCTGTCGGCGGGAGGTAACAGCCCCAACGCAGATGAATGCTTGCGAGCCTCAGCATCGAAACCTTCGACGCTGGGACCGGACAAAAGCCATGAAGCCCTAACTTCGACCGCATGAGCTTGGTCATCGAGAACGGCTGGCCGCGCACCGCGGCATGGACCGGCGGGGAACTGCGCATCGGCGGGATCGGCGTGCGGGAGCTCGCCGCCGAATTCGGCACGCCCGCCTACGTCCTCGACGAGGAGGAGTTCCAGGGCCGCTGCGCGGAGTGGCGGGACGCGCTGCCCGACGGCGAGGTGCACTACGGCGGCAAGGCGTTCCTCTGCCCCGAGGTGGTGCGCTGGCTGGACGCGGCCGGGCTCTGCCTCGACGTGTGCACCGGGGGTGAGCTGGCCGTGGCCGTGGCCGGCGGCATGGACCCCTCACGGGTGGTCTTCCACGGCAACAACAAGTCGGTCGCCGAGCTGCGCCGCGCCGTCGCCTGGGGCGTCGGCTGCGTGGTCGTGGACTCCTTCGCCGAGATCGAGCGCCTGGCCGCGCTGGCCGGCGCGGCGGGGGTCCGGCAGCGCGTGATGATCCGGGTCACCCCCGGGGTGGAGGCCCACACCCACGAGTTCATCGCCACCGGGGGCGACGACTCGAAGTTCGGGTTCTCGCTCAGCGCGGGCCTGGCGGCCGAGGCGGTCCGCCGGGTGCTGGCCGCCCCCTCACTGGAGCTGACCGGGCTGCACTCCCACATCGGCTCGCAGATCACCGATCTGGGCGGCTTCACCCTGGCCGCCCGCCGGATGGCCGATTTCCTGCTGGCCGCCGAGCGCGAGCACGGCGTGACGATCCCCAAGCTCGACCTCGGCGGCGGCCTGGGCATCGTCTACCGGCCCGGCGACCCGGTGCCGCCGCGCCCGGCCGAGGTGGTCGCGGCCCTGCGCGCGACCGTCCCGGACCACCTGCGGCTCGCCGTGGAGCCGGGCCGCTCGATCGCCGGGCCCACCGCCGTCGCCCTCTACGAGGTGGGCACGGTCAAGGAGATCCCCGGCGTCAACACCTACGTCAGCGTGGACGGCGGGATGAGCGACAACCCCCGCCCCGCCATGTACGGCGCCGCCTACACCGCGCTCCTGGCCTCCCGCTCCTCCGACGCCCCGCTCCGCGAGGTCACCGTGGTCGGCCGGCACTGCGAGAGCGGCGACGTGCTCGTCCGCGACCTGCCGCTGCCCGCCGACGTACGGCCCGGCGACCTGCTGGCGGTCCCCGCCTCGGGGGCCTACCAGCGGTCGATGGCCAGCAACTACAACCACGTGACGCGCCCCCCGGTGGTCGCCGTCCGCGAGGGGACGGCCCGGGTGATCGTGCGCCGGGAGACCGAGGAGGACCTGCTCCGCCTCTACGTCTGAGCGGCGTCCCGATCCCCGCCCCGCGCCCGGCCACTGCGGGGCGCGGGGCCGGTCCGGCTCCGGAGGGCCGACCTGGCCCCGTAATGGTCGGACCGAAAACGGCCGGCCCAGAAATAACCGGCCCAGAAATGGCGGGCCGGAACGTCCGGACCGGAAATGGCCGGGCCGAAACCACCCGGCCGGTGGCCGTTCTCACCCCCGGAGGCCGGCGAGGCGGATCGCACCGCCCCACCAGGACACCCGCCGCGCTGGATCACACGTCACACAAGGTCACATAACGCTCGGAATCACGCGCCGCGCAGGGACGCGCGCCGTACCAGGCCGCACGCCCTGCCAGGTCACACGCCGTACTCGGCGACGAGCACCGCGCGGGCCAGGGCGTGGTGGTTGACCGTCCCGCCGAAGACGGCGGCCGTCTGGTCGGGGGTGACCTCGATGCTCTCGACACCGAGGGCGTGGACGGCGAAGACGTAGCGGTGCGGCGGGCCCGGGGGCGGCGCGGCCCCGCCGAAGTCGAAGGCGCCGTAGTCGTTGCGGCCGTGGACGGCCCCCTTGGGCAGACCCTCCATCGCACCGCTCCCGGCACCGCGCGGCAGCTCGGTCACCTCGGCGGGGATGTCGACCAGCAGCCAGTGCCACCAGCCGCTGCCGGTGGGCGCGTCGGGGTCGAAGCAGGTCACCGCGTAGCTTCTCGTCCCCTCCGGGGCACCCGACCAGCGCAGGTGCGGGGAGAGGTTGCCGGACTCGTAGACGTGCGCGTCGGGCAGGACGCCCCCGTCCGCGAGGTCGTCGCTGACGACCGTGAACGCCGGGACCCGGCGCAGGTATTCATAGGGCAGCGGTGCGCGCTCGGCCATTGTTCCCCGTTTCCCCAGTCCCCGTTTTACACC
Organism: Streptosporangium brasiliense; assembly: GCF_030811595.1. Classification (NCBI taxonomy): domain Bacteria; kingdom Bacillati; phylum Actinomycetota; class Actinomycetes; order Streptosporangiales; family Streptosporangiaceae; genus Streptosporangium; species Streptosporangium brasiliense. The sequence continues at coordinate 5,807,610 of NZ_JAUSRB010000002.1, read as the reverse complement.
GGAAGCACCCGGCAGCAGGGGATCTTGGCCCCTTTTTCCCACTCTGTCAAGGGTTGACACTTCCGTAGTCCTTGACGGCATACTCCGCTTTTAGATCACCAATTCACTAATACGATGCTTTCGGCCGCCTCCGGTTACCACGCAGCGACCCTGCGTTCCGGTTGACTAAATGGTTCAAAAAGCCGCATCCGAAACACGGAGTCTGTATGAACGATCCGTTCGAGGACGGAAACGGCCGTTACCTCGTCCTGACGAACACCACGGGACAGCACTCTCTCTGGCCCGTGTCCATCGACGTTCCCCCTGGCTGGGACGTCGTGCACGGGGATGACACCCGCCAGGGGTGTCTGGACTTCATCGATGCGGGCTGGACCGACATGCGTCCCCGCAGCCTCTCCACCTTCTGAACGGCTGCCAAGCTCCGCACTTGCCGGCCGCCTCCATCGCGAGTCGCGTTCACAGCATGCCGTCATTCCGCGTGGTTGACCGGCATCACCGTCATCGATTCCGTCTGCCGTGCCACCGTGCCATGAAGCTCTGGAGATACCGTGAACCCGCTCCCCTTCCGAAACGACCTGGTGGAGGCCTTCGAGGCACGGGTGGCGGCGGCTCCGGAGGCCGAGGCGGTGGTCTGCGGCGCGGTCCGCCTTTCGGCGGCGGAGCTGAACGCGCGGGCCAACGCGCTGGCCCGGCGGCTGAGCGCCGCCGGGGTCGGACCCGAGTCGGCGGTCGTGGTGCTGATGGAACGCTCGGCCGAGACGGTGGTGACGCTGCTGGCGGTGGTCAAGGCCGGCGGCACCTACGTGCCCCTCCACCCCGGCCTGCCGATGGCACGGATGCGCTGGATCACCGAGCAGACCCGCGCCCGGGTCCTGGTGACCGACGCGACCTACGCCGGACACGACCTCACCGCGCACCTGCCCACCCTGACGGCCGACGCCGGGGCGCAGGCCCCGGATGACGCCGACGGGAACCTGGGCCTGGAGATCGGCCCGGACCGGCTGGCGTATGTGATGTTCACCTCCGGGTCGACCGGGGTGCCCAAGGGGGTGGCGGTCACCCACCGCAACGTCACCGCGCTGACGGCTGACCGGCGCTGGCGCGACCACCACCGCGTGCTGTCGCACTCGCCGTACGCCTTCGACGCCTCCACCTATGAGCTGTGGGTGCCGCTGCTCAACGGCGGGACCGTGGTCGTGGCCCCGCCCGGCCCGGTGGACGCCTCGGTGCTGCGCCGGGCCCTGGAGGAGGAACAGGTCAGCGCGGTGTTCCTGACCACCGGCCTGTTCAACGTACTGGCCCAGGACGCGCCCGCCGTGCTCGCGCGGGTCCCGCACCTGTGGACCGGCGGCGAGGCCGCCTCCCCCGCCGCGGTGGAGCGGGTCCTCGACGCCGGCGGCGCCGTCCGCAACGCCTACGGGCCCACCGAGACCACGACGTTCGCGCTGTCGCACCACGTGGCCGGCCCCTTCACCGGCGCCGTCCCCATCGGCGGCCCGCTGGAGGCGGTCCGCGCCCACGTCCTGGACGAGACGCTGCGGCCGGCCGAGGAGGGCGAGCTGTATCTCGCGGGCGAGCACCTGGCCCGCGGCTACCTCGGCCGCCCGGACCTCACGGCCGAGCGCTTCGTCGCCGACCCGTACGGCGAGCCCGGATCACGCATGTACCGCACCGGCGACCTGGTACGGCGCCGCGACGACGGGACCTGGGAGTTCGTCGGCCGGGCCGACGGCCAGGTGAAGATCCGCGGTTTCCGCATCGAGCTCGGCGAGATCGAGGCCGTCCTGGCCCGCCACCCCGCCGTGGCCCAGGCCGTCACCCTCGCCAGACGGGACCAACCGGGCGACAGCCGCCTGGTCGCCTATCTCGTCCCGCAGGACCCGCCGGGCACCGCCGGCTCCGGCGAGCCGGCCGGGCGGGTCCGCCGGTACGCCGAGGAGACGCTGCCGGCCTACATGGTCCCCTCCTCCTTCGTCGTCCTGGACGCGCTGCCGCTCAACCACAACGGCAAGGTCGACCGGCGGGCGCTGCCCGCGCCCGAGACGGCGACCTCCGGCGCGGCGCCGCGCACCCCGGTGGAGGAGATCCTCTGCGGGCTGTTCACGCAGGTGCTGGGCACGCCGGGGATCGGGGTCGACGACGACTTCTTCGCCCTGGGCGGGCATTCGCTGCTGGCCATGCGGGTGGTGACCGGGATCAGGTCGGCACTCTCCGTCGAGCTGCAGGTGAGGGCGGTCTTCGAGGAGCCCACCGTCGCCGGGCTCGCGGCCCTGGTCGAGCGGGCGCGGACCGGCGGCACCGGCGGGGTCAGGCCGCCGCTGGTCCGCGCGGAGTCCTCCGAGCCGCCCTCCCCCTCCTTCGCCCAGCACCGGCTCTGGATCGTCGACCAGCTCGCGGAGCCGGGCGGGCTCTACACCGTCCCGCTGGTCCTGCGGCTGTCCGGGCGGCTGGACAGGCCGGCGCTGGCGGCCGCGCTCGGGGACGTGGCGTGGCGGCACGAGACGCTGCGCACCGTCTTCCCCGCCCAGGACGGCCGGCCCCGGCAGCGGGTGCTGGAGACCGTACCCGAGCTGACGGTGGTGGAGACCGACGAGGCGGGGCTCGGCGCGGCGGTGGAGGAGGCGGTGCTGCGCCCCTTCGACCTCTCGGCCGAGCCGCCGGTGCGGGCGCTGCTGTTCGCGCTGCGGCCCGGCGCCCCCGGCGAGCCGGGCGAGCACGTGCTGGCCCTGCTGTTCCACCACATCGCCATGGACGGCTGGTCGCTGGCCCCGCTCAGGCGTGACCTGGCCCTGGCCTACGCGGCCCGCACGCGCGGTGCGGCCCCCGACTGGGAACCGCTGCCCGTGCGCTACTCCGACTACGCGCTGTGGCAGCGCGAGCTGCTCGGCGACCCGGCCGACCCGGACAGTCTCGTGAGCGCGCAGACCGCCTACTGGCGCGCGGCCCTGGCGGGGGCGCCCGAGGAGCTGGCGCTGCCCGTCGACAGGCCCCGGACGCCGGCGTCCGGACACCGGGGCGGCTCGGTGCCCCTGCGGCTCTCGCCCGAGCTGCACGGGCGACTGCTCGCGCTGGCCAGGGCCAACCAGGCCACGCTGTTCATGGTCGTGCAGGCCGCGCTGGCGGCGCTGCTGACCCGGCTGGGAGCCGGCACCGACGTGCCGATCGGCGTGCCCGCGGCCGGCCGTACCGACGGGGCGCTGGACGAGCTGGTGGGCTTCTTCGCCAACACCCTGGTGCTGCGCACCGACACCTCGGGCGACCCGGGCTTCCGCGAGCTGCTGGCCCGGGTCAAGGAGACGGACCTGGCGGCGTACGCGCACCAGGACGTGCCGTTCGAGCAGGTGGTGGAGGCGGTCAACCCGCCGAGGATCCCCGGCTGCCCTCCGCTCTTCCAGGTGATGCTCGGCCTGGACAACACCCCGGGCGACGAGGCCGGGCTGCCGGGCCTGACGGCGGTGCCCGACCCGGCCTACTCGCTGTACGGCTTCGGCGGCGCGAAGTGCGACCTCGCGTTCGGCCTCAGCGAGAACGTCTCCGCCGGCGCCGTCCCCGGAGGTGTCGAAGGAGTGGTGCAGTACGCCCGCGACCTGTTCGACCCCGGCACGGTGGAGTCGATCACCGCGCGGCTGGTACGGCTGCTGGAGGCGGTGGCCGCGGATCCGGACGTCCGCGTGAGCGAGGTGGAGCTGCTCGCGCCGGAGGAGCGCTACACCCTGCTGGAGAAATGGAACGACACCGCGGCCCGGATCCCCGGGGGCGACCTGGCCCGGCTGTTCCAGGCGCGGGTGGCGGCGGCTCCGGAGGCCGAGGCGGTGGTCTGCGGCGCGGTCCGCCTTTCGGCGGCGGAGCTGAACGCGCGGGCCAACGCGCTGGCCCGGCGGCTGAGCGCCGCCGGGGTCGGACCCGAGTCGGCGGTCGTGGTGCTGATGGAACGCTCGGCCGAGACGGTGGTGACGCTGCTGGCGGTGGTCAAGGCCGGCGGCACCTACGTGCCCCTCCACCCCGGCCTGCCGATGGCACGGATGCGCTGGATCACCGAGCAGACCCGCGCCCGGGTCCTGGTGACCGACGCGACCTACGCCGGACACGACCTCACCGCGCACCTGCCGGCCGTCCAGGTGGGGCCGGAGAGCGACCCGGTGGACCCGGACCTGGAGATCGCCCCCGACCGGCTGGCGTATGTGATGTTCACCTCCGGGTCGACCGGGGTGCCCAAGGGGGTGGCGGTCACCCACCGCAACGTCGCCGCCTTCGCCGCCGACCGCCTCTGGCACGGCCCCGGGCACCGCAGGGTCCTGTTCCACACGGCGTCCTCCTTCGACGTCTCCATGTACGAGCTGTGGGTGCCGCTGCTCAACGGCGGGACCGTGGTCGTGGCCCCGCCCGGCCCGGTGGACGCCTCGGTGCTGCGCCGGGCCCTGGAGGAGGAACAGGTCAGCGCGGTGTTCCTGACCACCGGCCTGTTCAACGTGCTGGCCGAGGAGTCGCCGGCCGTGCTCGCGCGGGTCCCGGAGCTGTGGATCGCCGGTGAGGCCGCGTCCCCGCCGGCGGTGGAGCGCGTCCTGCTGGCCGGCGGCGAGGTCCGCAACGGCTACGGCCCCACCGAGACCACGATCTACGTCACCGCCCACCACGTGACCGCCCCCGCCGCCGTCGTCCCGATCGGCCGTCCGCTCGACAACACGCGCGCCTACGTCCTGGACGGCAGGCTCCGCCCGGTGCCCGCCGGCGTGCCGGGCGAGCTGTACATCGCGGGCGAGCACCTGGCCCGCGGCTACCTCGGCCGCCCGGACCTCACGGCCGAGCGCTTCGTCGCCGACCCGTACGGCGAGCCCGGGACGCGCATGTACCGCACCGGCGACCTCGTCCGCCGGCTGCCCGACGGTCTCCTCGACTACCTGGGCCGCGTCGACGACCAGGTCAAGATCCGCGGCATCCGCATCGAGCTCGGCGAGATCGAGACCGTCCTGGCCCGCCACCCCGCCGTGGCCCAGGCCGTGACCCTGGTGCGGGAGGACCAGCCGGGTGACAGGCGTCTGGTCGCCTACGTGGTCCCGCACCGGCCGCCGGCCGCTCCCTCCCCCGCCGCGGACGCGGAGCTCACCGGGCAGGTGCGGCGCTTCGCCGAGGAGACGCTGCCCGCCTACATGGTGCCTTCGGCCTTCGTCCTGCTGGACGGGCTGCCGCTCAACCACAACGGCAAGATCGACCGGCGGGCGCTGCCCGCCCCCGCCTGGCAGGAGCCCGCCGCCGTGGCGCAGGAGCCCCGGACGGAGGCCGAGGTCCTGGTCACGGAGATCTGGACCGAGGTGCTCGGGGTGGAGCGGGTCGGCGTGCACGACGACTTCTTCGCGCTCGGCGGCAACTCGCTGCTGGCCATCAGGGTCGTCTCCAGGATCAGGGCCGCCGTGGACCTGGAGGTACCGGTCGACGCGGTCTTCACCAACCCCACGGTCGAGAGGCTGGCGGACGCCGTCGAGGCGCTGCTGATCGCGGACATCGAAGGACAGAGCCCGTAGCCCCGCAACGCCGTAGTCCCAGCAAGGAAGGGAAAAGCCTCGGATGACCGAGCAGCTGTCGGAGCGCGCCGTCGCCCTCTCAGCCGACAAACGCGCCCTCTTGTCGCAACGACTGCGCGGCCGGGCTGCGGGCACCACCGTCCGGCCACGCCCCCCGGGGACCGAGCCACCGCCCTCCAGCGGGCAGGAGCGGCTGTGGTTCATGGAGCAGCTCGCTCCGGGCAACACCGCCTACACGATCCCGCTGGCCATGCGCCTGACGGGTGAGCTGGACGCCGTGCTGCTCCAGGAGGCGCTGACGGCGCTGACCGCCAGGCACGAGGCCCTGCGGATGCGTTTGCCCACCACCCAGGACGGGCGGCCGCGGGTCGTCGTCGACGGGCCGGGGCCCACTGTGCTGAAGGTCGTCGAAGCGGACGGCGTGGAACGGGCGGCGGAGCTCGTCGGCGAGGAACTCCTGCGACCGTTCGACCTTGCGGCCGACGCGCCGCTGCGGGCGGTGCTGGTCCGTATCGGGCCGGACGACCACGTGCTCCTGCTCGCCGTCCACCACGCCGTCAGCGACGGCCGGTCGCTGGAGATCATGGCCGAGGAGCTGCTCAGGCTGTACGGCGGGCTCCGCGAGGGCGTGCCGGCGGAGCTGCCCGAGCCGCCCGTGCAGTTCGGCGACTTCGCCGTGTGGGAGCGGGAGCGGCTGGCCGGGCCGGCCGTCGAGCCCGACGTCGCCTTCTGGCGCGAGCAGCTGGCCGGGCTGCCCGACCTGGAGCTGCCCACCGACCGGCCGCGCCCGGCCGAACAGCGCTTCGACGGCGCGGTCCACGCCTTCACCTGGGACGCCGAGCTGACCGAGGCCGTGCGCGAGCTGGGCCGCTCGCACGGCGCCACGCTCTACATGACCCTGCTCGCGGCCTACCAGGCGGTGCTCGCCCGGCACGCGGACCAGGACGACTTCGCGGTGGGCTCGCCGGTGGCCGGACGGCCCTACCGCGAGCTGGAGGAGGTGGTCGGCTCCTTCGTCAACATGGTGACCCTGCGCAGCCGCACCGGCGACGACCCCACCGTCGCCGAGCACATGCTCCGTACCAGGGAGACGGTGCTCGGCGCGCTCGCGCACCAGGACTACCCGTTCCACCAGCTCGTCAACGACCTGCGCGTGGAGCGGGACCCCAGCCGCTCGGCGATCTTCCAGGCGACCTTCACGCTCACCGGCCAGGTGAGCCGGGACAGGGCCGTCGCCGGGCTGGACGTCGTCCCGTTCGACCCACCGCTCGCGATCACCCAGTTCGACCTGGCCCTCTACGTCACCGAGACCGACGAGGGCCTGAACGGCCTGTTCACCTACCGCAGCGACCTGTTCGAACCGGCCACCGTCGAGCGGATCGAGCGCTCGATGCGCCGCTTCCTGAAGGAGGCCGTCACCGGCCACGACCACCGCCTGTCGGAGGTGTCGCTGCTCGACGAGCAGGAACGCGAGAGGCTGCTCGGCGACTGGGCGGGCACCCGCATCTGGCGGCCCGCGCACCGCACACTCGGCGAGATGGCCGAGGCCCAGGCGGCGCGGACCCCCGACGCGCCCGCCCTCGTCGCCGGGGAGCGCTCACTCACCTTCGCCGAGCTGCACCGCCGGGCCAACCGGCTGGCCAGGCACCTGCGGAGCCTCGGGGTGGGGCCCGACGCCCGCGTCGCGATCTGCCTGGACGGGGCCGTGGACGCCGCCGTCGCGATCCTCGGGGTGCTCAAGGCGGGCGGCGCCTACCTGCCGCTCGACCCCGAGCAGCCGCGCGAGCGGCTGGAGTTCCTGCTGGCCGACTCGTCGGCCGTCGCGCTGGTCACCGATTCGGCGCTGCGCGAGCGGGCGGCCGGGTTCGCCGGCTCCGTCGTCGAGCTGGACCGGCCGTCCGGCGAGGGCGACGACAGCCCGCTGGAACCGCTCGCGGGCCCCGACGACCTCGCCTACGTGATCTACACCTCGGGCACCACGGGGCGGCCCAAGGGCGTCGGCGTCCAGCACCGGCACATCGTGTCCTACCTGGAGTACATCCGCGAGGATTACGACATCGTGCCCGGCGCCACCTTCGGCCTGCTCCAGTCGCTCGCCTTCGACTTCAGCATGCTGATGTTCTACCTGCCGCTCACCGGCGGCGGTACCCTCCACCAGCTCCCCCGCCGCGGCTCCGGACCGGAGCTGGCCGAGGCCGTGCGGGACCTCGACTATCTGAAGATGACGCCCTCCCACCTGGCCGCGCTGGGCGCGGAGGTGGAGCCCGGACGGCTGCTGCCGCGCCGCGCGCTGATCCTGGCGGGCGAGGCGTCGCCGACCGCCTGGGTCCGCGAGCTGGCCTCCCGCGCGGGCTGCGCGATCTTCAACAGCTACGGCCCCACCGAGACGGTCGTCGCGGTGACCACCGAGCGGGTGGACCCCGGGGCGCCGGCGGCCGGCACGGCCTGGCCCATCGGCCGCCCGCTCCCCGGCGCCCGCGTCTACGTGCTGGACCGGACGCTGCGCCTGGTCCCGCCGGGCGTCGCGGGCGAGCTCTACATCGGCGGCGACACCCTGGCCCGGGGCTACCTCGGCCGTCCGACCCTGACCGCCGAGCGTTTCGTCGCCGACCCGTACGGCGAGCCCGGGACGCGCATGTACCGCACCGGCGACCTGGTCCGCAGGCTCGACGACGGGCGCCTGGAATTCCTCGGCCGCACCGACCACCAGGTGAAGATCCGCGGTTACCGGGTGGAGCTCGGCGAGGTCGAGGCCGCGCTCGGCACGCTCCCCGGAGTCGTCCAGGGCGTGGTGGACCTGCGCGGCGACCGCCTCGTCGCGTGGCTGGAGAAGGAGCCGGGCGCGGTGGAGGCCCCGGTGGCCGAGCTCCGGGCGCACCTGCTCGAACGGCTCCCCGAGTACATGGTCCCGGGCCGGTTCGGCTGGCTCGACCGCTTCCCGCTCCAGGCCCACGGGAAGGTGGACCGCCGGGCGCTGCCGGACCCCGAGCCCGAGCGCCTGGACCAGCGGCCGGACCACACCGCCCCGGCCGACCCGACCGAGGAGGCCATCGCCGCCATCTGGGCGGCCGTCCTCGACCTGGAGACGGTCGGCACCGGCGACAACTTCTTCGACCTCGGCGGCCATTCGCTGCTCGCCACCCAGGTCGTGGCGCGGGTGCGCAAGACCTTCCCGGACAGCAGGCCGCCGATCGGCGTGCTGGAGATGTTCAAGCACCCCACGGTCGCCGAGCTGGCCGGGCTCGTCACCGAACGGCGGGGGGAGACGGCCGCGCCGCGCCGGATACTGGCCGAGCTGACCCGTCCCGTCGATCCGCGGGAACGCGCCGGCTCGGTCATCTGCGTGCCGTACGGCGGCGCCAACGCGGTCGTCTACCAGGCGCTCGCCGACGCGATGCCCGCCGGCTACTCCCTCTACGCGGTCGCCGCCCCCGGGCGCGAGCCGGGCGAGGAGGGGCAGCTGTCCTACGAGGAGGTGGCCAGGCGCTGCGTCGAGGAGATCACCGAGCACGTCCAGGGCCCGATCGTGGTCTACGGGCACTGCGCCCCGGGCAGCGCGCTGGCCGTGGAGCTGGCCCAGCGCATCGAGGCGTCGGGACGCGAGCTGGACGCCCTCTACCTGGGCGGCATCTTCCCCTTCGCCCGGCCCAAAGGCCGCTTCCTGGGCTCGCTCAGCAGGCTGGTCAACGACCGCCTGCACGGCACCCGCACGGTCGCGGCGGAGCTGCGCGCGCTCGGCGGCGACATGTCGGGGCTCGACGAGGAACAGGTCGCCTTCACCGTCGAGCTGATGCGCGAGGACGGCCGGATGGCCGAGGAGCACTTCACCAGGCTGCTGAGCACCGAACAGCCCCGGCTGAGGGCGCCGATCGTCTCGGTGGTCGGCGAGCGCGACCCGAGCACCGAGTTCTACCAGGAGCGCTTCAAGGAATGGTGCGTGCTGTCGGACTCCTCGTCGCTGGTCGTCATCGACGAGGCCGGGCACTTCTTCCCCAAGTACCGCGCCGACGAGCTCGCCCAGATCCTCACCGGCGTCCACACCGCCGACGCGGCCTGGCGGGAGGCGCACTCGCGCGAGGCGGGTGGCACCTGGTGGCTCCAGGACACCGTGGAGCGGCGGGCCGTACGGGAGGAGCGCGAGCCGAGCATGCGGCGGTTCCTGCCCGTCGCGCTGGGCCAGCTGGTCTCGCTCACCGGATCGGCCCTCACCGAGTTCGCGGTGCCGATCTGGATCTACACGGTCACCGGGTCGCTGGCCCACTTCGGGCTCATCGCGCTGCTCGCCCTGGTGCCGGGGATCGTCGTGGCCCCGCTGGCGGGCGCGGTGGTCGACCGCTACGACCGGCGGCGGGTGATGATCGCCGGTGACCTGGTGTCGGGCCTCTCGCAGGCGGTGATGCTCGCCCTGCTGCTGACCGGCCGGCTCACGGTCGCCCCGCTGTACGCGCTGATAGCCCTCGTCTCGGTCTCGGTGACCTTCCAGCGGCTCGCCTACCAGGCGTCGATCCCGCAGCTGGTGCCCAAGCGCTATCTCGGGCACGCCAACGGCATCGTGCAGCTGGCGATCGGCACCGCCCAGTTCCTGGTCCCGCTCATCGCGGTCGGGCTGCTGGCCGCGATCGGGCTGGAGGGCATCCTGACCATCCAGGTGGCGGCCTACGCCTTCGCCGTCGTCGTGGTCCTGCTCGTGAAGTTCCCCACCACGCTGGGGCTGCGCCGCCGCGAGCCGATCTCCGCCGAGATCGCGGGCGGTTTCCGGTTCTCGCTGGGGCACCGGGGCTTCCGCGCCATGCTGTTCTTCTTCGCCGGTGTGAACCTCTTCCTCGCGCCCATGTTCGTCATGGTCTCGCCGCTCGTGCTGTCCTTCGCCACGCTCCAGGCGGCCGGCGCGGTGGCGGTCGCGGCCGGCGCGGGCGCGGTCACCGGCGGCGTCGTCATGAGCCTGTGGGGCGGCCCGACCCACCGCCGGCTGCGCGGCGCGGTCGCCGCGACGATGCTGCTGGCGGTCGCCGGCGCGCTGACCGGGCTGCGGCCCAGCCTCTGGCTGATCGGCGCCGGCGCCTTCGGCATGTCCTTCGCGCTGGCGCTGATCAACGGCACGATCATGACGATCATCCAGGTGAAGGTGCCGCACCGCTTCCAGGGCCGCATCATCGCGGTCAACACCATGATCGCCGCGGCCACCGTGCCGATCGGCTTCGGCGTCATCGCCCCGTTCGCCGGCCCGCTCCTCGACCCGCTGATGGCCGCCGACGGCCCGCTCGCGAGCACCGTCGGCGCGCTCATCGGCACCGGGCCCGGGCGCGGGATCGGGCTGCTCTACCTGCTGTGCGGCCTCGGCATCACCCTGCTGGTGCTCGCCGGCACCCGGATCGCGGCCCTCGCGCGCTTCGACGACGAGGTGCCCGACGCCAAGCCCGACGACCTCATCGGCATCGAAGAGCTGGAAAGGACCCACGCATCGTGAACACCACCACCATCGCCTGGGAGGTCAGGGACGGCCGCCCCGCCGCGGCCGACGCCCACGGCTCGGACCTGGGCGAGACCTGCGAGTGGCTGCGCGGCAGCCGTGCGGCCATCCGCGCGGGACTGGACGAGCACGGCGCCCTCTACCTGCGGGGACTGCCGGTCAAGAGCGTGGAGGACTTCGCCGAGGTCCGCGACGCCCTGGTCTCCAAGCTCGCCGGATACGTCGAGAAGGCCACCCCGCGCAGCCACTTCGGCAAGGACGTCTACTCCTCCACCGACCTGCCGCCGTCCCAGGCGATCCGCCCGCACAACGAGAACAGCTACGCGCTCAACTTCCCCGGGCTGCTGATGTTCGGCTGCCTGGTCGCCCCCGACGAGGGGGGCGCGACCCCGGTGACCGACGTGCGCAAGGTGCTCAAGGGCATCCCGCAGCCGCTCGCCGACCGGTTCCGCGCGCACGGCTGGTCCCTGGTGCGCAACTACGGCGACCACATCAGCCTGGGCTGGCGCACCGCCTTCGGCACCGAGGACCGGGACGAGGTCGCCGCCTACTGCGCGGCCAACCACATCGCCCACGAGTGGGTGGGCGAGGACCGGCTGCGCACCGTGCAGCGCCGTTCGGCGACCATCCGCCACCCCGGGACCGGCGAGGAGGTCTGGTTCAACCACACGGTCTTCTGGAACGAGTGGGCGCTCGACCCGGAGGTCCGCGAGGTGTTCCTGGAGGATCTGGGACACGGCAACCTGCCCTTCAACACCGCCTACGGCGACGGCGAGCCGATCTCCAGGGAGGATGTGGAGACCATCGACGCGGCCTACCGCCAGGCGACGGTCAGGGAGACGTGGCGGCCGGGCGATCTCCTGATCGTCGACAACATCCTCGCCGCGCACGCCCGCGAGTCCTTCAAGGGGCCCCGCAAGATCGTGGTCACCATGGGCGACCCGGTCGCCCTGGACGACTGCGCCCCGACCGTCCAGCCGCAGGCCGGCTACGCCAGGGCCGCGGCCGGAGCCGGGGCCGGAGCCGGAGCCGGGGCGGCCGCCAAACCCGGCAAGGCCCGCCGCTGGTTCGGCCGCCGCTCCTGACCGGGCCGTGCGGGCCGGTCAGGCCGGACGGACCGGCCGCCGGGGCCGGGCCGTCCGGGGCGCCGCGGCGGGCCGTCCGGGGCGCCGGCGGCGCGGTTCACTTTCAACGCAAGGCGCCCTCAGAAGGTCATGGCTGACCGCCCAGGAGCGGCGACGGCGCCGGTGGAGGTCAGGGGCGGCGTCCGATGAAGCGGAGGAACGCGGTCTGGGCGTCGGCGCCGCAGGGCGCCGGGACGCTCGCCTCGAACGCGCCGGTCGCCAGGAGCGCCGCGTGGTGGGGGATGAGCGCCCGGTGGGTGCGGGTGACGGCGTCCGGGTCGAGCGCCTCGTCGCCTCCGGTGGCGCGGGCCAGGTCCCAGGTGTGCCCCAGCAGTTCCAAGGAGCCGATCACGTCAGCGGCCTGCTCCAGCGGGACCGGTCCGAGCGGGCCGCCGGGCAGACGCCGGGTGGCCAGGGCGGGATCGCGGAGCGTCGCGAGCATGTCGTCGCGGCAGGCGATGAAGGCTGCGGCCAGGTCGGCGCCCGGCCGCACGGCGGGGGCCTCGGCCATGGGCGAGACGCCGACGCCGTGCGCGGGGGCGAGCGGGACGCCGTGCACGGCGGCGAGGATGCCGCGGTGCCCGTTGACGACGTGCGCGACGACGTCACGGGCCGTCCAGTCCCGGCACGGGCTCCTGGCGTTCCACCGGTCCTCGGGGACGGCTTGGACGCGGGCCAGGAAGTCCGCGGCGAGGCGGGCGTAGCGGTCGGCGATTTCGGACATGAAGGAGCACCTGTCGTCGCGGGGCGGGCGGGTCGGGTGAAGTCGGATCAGCTCGGTGAAAGGTGGCGCAGCACCTCGTCCAGGCGGTGCACGACCATGGAACGCCAGCCGCCGCCCATCACGGTGCGGGCACGTTGCTGGATCGGGTCATCGGGGTCGAAGCCCTCGTGGACGAGGAACAGGCGGGTTCCACGACCTTCGGGCCGCAGGGTCCAGGTGATGGTCCAGTCCGCGCCGCCGGGGCCGGAGCGGTCGGCGTCGCGCCAGCCGATGCGCAGCATACTTCCGGGCTCGAAGGCGAGCACCTCGGCCTGGACGGTGCCGGAGAAACCGGTGGCCGGCACGGCTCGGGCCTGCATGGTGTAGCGGTGGCCGACCTGCAGGCGGAAGTCGCCCGGCATCAGCCACCGGGCGATCAGGTCCGGCTCCGTCAGCGCCCGCCACACCTTCGCCGGCGGATGCGCCAGGAACTGGTCGACGCGGACAACGGTCAGATCATCATCGGTCACGGCTCGTCGTCATCCATCGTGTCGAGCAGATCGTGCAGGTCGCGCAGCTTCTCGCGCCAGAACCGCTCGAACGGGTTCAGCCACTCCTGCACCTCGTACAGCGCGGCGCCCTCGAGCCGGTACAGGCGCCGGCGGCCCGACCTGGTCTCGCTGACCAGCCCGGCCTCCCGCAGCACCCGAAGATGCTCCGACAAGCTCGGGCGGGCCATGGCGAAGTGGGCGGCGAGCTCCGTGACGGGCTGTGGGCCGGCCTCGCGCAGCAGCCGTAAAACCTCGCGGCGCACCGGGCTTGCCAGCGCCGCGAAGACCCTCTCACCGTGCGCCTCGACGGCCGGCACGGGATTCAGAGGCGGGAAGGGGCCGGTGCGGAGAGCACGGAGCCGTTGCCGTCCGGATCGACGTAGAAGTCCTTCGCCCGATCCTGATCGGAGACGGGCAGCGTGACGATCTTGGCGTGTGTGATGTTCACCCCTCCACTATAGGTAGGAAATTTCCTACCTATCAAGCCTGTCGCGCCTCCGGCCGGCCGGAGTGCCGCCACCAGGTCCCCCTTCACCTCGCGGCCCGCCCCCGCCCACCGGCTCCCCCGTCAGGGCCGGCTCCGGGTGCCGCGACCGCCGGTCAAGAGCGGTGGCCGCGAGGACGCCGAGCCGCGACCGCGCCGCTCGACCCGCCACGAGGACGGAGGTCACCCGGTGGCGTCCGTCCTCACGACGGATCCCCGCGGATAGTCCTTCACCGCGACCTCGTCGTGCAGCCGCACGCCCCTGCCGCCGAGACCGACCAGGGCGCGGGCGATCGGCGTGGGGACGTGGTTGACCAGCCGCACTCCCTGGATCAGGCCCCACAGGCCCAGGCGGGTGTCGGGGATGAGCCGCTTGGCGGCGCCGACGGCGAAGGTACGGCTGCGCCGCACGTAGTCGCCGATCTCCCGCTCGTAGGCCGGGAACGCCCGCGTGTGGTCGCCGCGGGCCTCGGCCAGCTCGCCGGCCAGGACGTAGGCGCCCACGACGGCCAGGCTGGTGCTGCCGCCGACCGCGGGGCCCGGGCAGTAGCCGGCGTCGCCGACCAGGCTCACCCGTCCCCGGGACCAGGTGTCCATGCGCAGCTGGGTGACCGAGTCGAAGTAGAACGTCGAGGCGCGCTCCAGCTCCTCGCCCAGCAGGCGGGGCACCTCCCAGCCCATCCCGGCGAACTGCCGGCGCAGCAGCTCCTTCTGCCGGTCGACGTCCCGGTAGTGGTAGTCGAGCTCGGCGGCGGGGCGGAACATGAAGACCGCACGGGCGTCGTCCATGTGCGCTCCGCCGTACACGCCCACCATCCTGTTCACACCCGTGATCCCGTCCATGCGGTCGCGCAGCCCCAGGTAGTTGGGGATCGACATGACCGCCAGGTAGGCCCCGATCCAGGTGGAGAAGCGCGACTCCTCTCCGAAGACCAGGCGCCGGACGTTGGAATGCAGTCCGTCGGCCCCGATCACCAGGTCGAACCTGCGGGCGGGACCTCGCTCGAAGGTGACGTCGACGCCGTCGGCGGTCTCGGCCATGGCGGCGATGGAGTCGCCGAAGAGGTATTCCACGTCGTGCCGGGTGGCCTCGTAGAGGATCTCCCCCAGGTCGTCCCGCATGATCTCGACGTGCCGGTCGGACACGACGCTCATCAGCTTGCCGACTTCCAGTCCGTGCGGGCGATCGCCGTTCTCCGTGCGGAACGAGAGCCACTCGGTGCCGGTCTTCCTGGCCTGGACCGGCTCGATCAGGCCCATCTTGTCGATGATGTCCATCGCCGGGCGGAACAGGTCGACCGCGTGTCCGCCCGCCTTGCGCAGCGCGGGGGCCCGCTCCACCACGGTGACGGCGGAGCCGTAGCTGTTGAGCCAGTAGGCCAGGACGGGACCGGCGACACTGGCGCCGGAGATGAGGATGCGCATGCGCCACTCTCTTTTACTTAACGGAAGGTAAGCTACTTACTTAACGATAGGTAAGCACGGATCACAATTGGACGCAAGGGCTTACTTAACGATAGGTAAGCGCTACGCTTGGTTCCATGACGAGGCCTTCGGACACCAAGACGCGCATCCAGGCGGTGGCCCGCGAGCTCTTCCTGGAGCAGGGCGTGCAGAACACCAGCCTGAAGCAGATCTCCGACCGGCTCGGCATCACCAAACCGGCCCTCTACTACCACTTCGAGTCGAGGGAAGACCTGGTCAGAAGCATCATCCAGCCGCTCATCGACGATCTGGAGAGATTCGTGGCCGAGCGCGAGCCCGGAGACGGGCGGCGGCTGCTCGAAGACTACTTCGACCTCGTCTGGCGGCACCGGGAAGTGATCATGATGGTCCTGCACGCGCCCGCCACGCTGGTCGAGCTCGACCTGATGGACCGGATGTGGGCGTGGCGCAAGCGGTTGACCACGCTCCTGCTCGGCCCCACTCCCTCCAACGCCGCGCGGATCCACACGACCGTGGCGCTCGGCGGCATGTCGGACTGCGTGGTGGAACACGCCGACCTTCCGTTCGACGAGGTCAAGGCCGCCGCCGTGGAAGCAGCGCTGACCGTCCTCGCCATCTGAGGACCACGGAGGGCGCGGCCGCCGGCCTCCCGACGCGCGGACCACTCCTCGCGGGCGGCCCTGACACGTCACCGGCGGGCGTCACCGGCGGGCGGGAGCGGCCGGAGAGCCGCCCCCGCGGGATCAGGCGCCGTCCTCCAGATCTCCCTCGGACTTGAGGTAGACCTCCTGGAGGCCGCGCAGGACGTCGGGGTCGGGATGCTCCCACATGCCCCGCTCCGCCGCCTCCAGCAGGCGCTCGGCGATGCCGTGCAGCGCCCACGGGTTGGACGTGGCCAGGAAGTCCTGGTTCTCCTGGTCCAGCACGTAGGTCGCGGCCAGTCTGTCGTACATCCAGTCGGCGACCACGCCGGTGGTGGCGTCGTAGCCGAACAGGTAGTCGACGGTGGCGGCGAGTTCGAAGGCTCCCTTGTAGCCGTGCCTGCGCATGGCGGCCAGCCAGCGGGGGTTGACGACCCGGGCGCGGAAGATCCTGGAGGTCTCCTCCGACAGGCTCCGGGTGCGGACCGCGTCCGGGCGGGTGCTGTCGCCGATGTAGGCGGCCGGCGCCTTCCCGGTCAGGGCGCGGACGGTGGCGATCATGCCGCCGTGATACTGGAAGTAGTCGTCGGAGTCGGCGATGTCGTGCTCGCGGGTGTCGACGTTCTTGGCCGCCACCGCGATCCGCCGGTAGGCCGCCTCCATGTCCTGCCTGGCGGGCACCCCGTCGACACCCCGGCCGTAGGCGAAGCCGCCCCACACCGCGTAGACCTCGGCGAGGTCGGCGTCGTCGCGCCAGTTGCGGCTGTCGATGAGCGGCAGCAGCCCAGCGCCGTAGGCCCCGGGCCGGGACCCGAAGATCCGCATGGTGGCCCTGCGCTCGTCGCCGTGGACCTCCCGGTCGGCCAGCACGTGCGCCCGGACGTAGTTGAGCTCCGCGGGCTCCTCCAGCCCGGCGGCCAGCCGTACCGCGTCGTCCAGCAGGGCCACCACGTGCGGGAACGCGTCCCGGAAGAAGCCGCTGATCCGGACCGTGACGTCCACCCGCGGACGGCCGAGCTCCGCCGCGGGGATCGCCTCCAGCCCGGTGACCCGCCGGGACGCCTCGTCCCACACGGGCCGCACGCCGAGCAGGGCCAGCACCTCGGCCACGTCGTCCCCGGCGGTGCGCATGGCGCTGGTCCCCCACACCGACAGCCCGACCGAGCGCGGCCAGTCGCCGGTGTCGGCCCGGTAGCGCTCCAGGAGGGAGTCGGCCATCGCCTGCCCGGTCTCCCAGGCGAGCCTGCTCGGCACCGCCTTGGGGTCGACCGAGTAGAAGTTCCGGCCGGTGGGGAGCACGTTGATCAGCCCGCGCAGCGGCGACCCGCTCGGCCCGGCCGGGACGTAGCCGCCGTCGAGGGCGTGCAGGATCGCGTCGATCTCGTCGGTGGTCCGCGCCAGCCGGGGCACGACCTCGGCGGCCGCGAACCGCAGGATCCGCTCCACCAGCCCGGAGTCGGCCGTGGTGGCCTGAGCCGGGGAAGGGGCCGCGCCCAGGACGGCGGCGGTCGCCTCGCCGGCGGCGGCCGGGTCCCAGTCCCGCTCCTCCATGGCCTCGACCAGCGCCCGGGCGAGGGTCTCGGCTCCGTCCGTGCCGATCCGGCCGGCCGTGCCCTCCTCGGTCAGGCCCAGCGCCTCGCGGAGCCCGGGGAGGGCCTCCGCGCCCGCCCACATCTGGCGGGCCCGGAGCATCGCGAGCACCAGGTCGACGCGGGTCCCGCCCTCCGGGGCGGCGCCCAGCACGTGGAGGCCGTCACGGATCTGGACGTCCTTGACCTCGCACAGCCAGCCGTCGACGTGCAGCAGGAAGTCGTCGAACTCGGCGTCGTGCGGGCGGTCCTCGATGCCCAGGTCGTGGTCGAGCCGGGCGGCCTGGATCAGGGTCCAGATCTGGGCGCGGATCGCGGGGAGCTTCGCCGGGTCCATCGCGGCGATGGAGGCGTGCTCGTCGAGAAGCTGCTCCAGCCGGGCCATGTCACCGTAGGTGTCGGCGCGGGCCATCGGCGGGACGAGGTGGTCGACCAGGGTGGCGTGAGCGCGGCGCTTGGCCTGGGTGCCCTCGCCGGGGTCGTTGACCAGGAAGGGATAGATCAGCGGCAGGTCGCCGAGCGCGGCGTCGGGGCCGCAGGAGGCCGACAGCCCGGCCGACTTGCCGGGCAGCCACTCCAGGTTGCCGTGCTTGCCCACGTGCACCACGGCGTGCGCGCCGAAGCCGTCGGCCAGCCACCGGTAGGCCGCCAGGTAGTGGTGGCTGGGCGGCAGGTCGGGGTCATGGTAGATCGCGATGGGGTTCTCGCCGAAGCCGCGCGGCGGCTGCACCATGACCACGACGTTCCCGGCGCGCAGCGCGGCCAGCACGATCTCGCCGTCCGGGTCGTGCGAGCTGTCCACGAACAGCTCGCCCGGCGCGGGCCCCCAGTGCTCCTCCATCCCGGCGCGCAGGTCCGCCGGGAGCGTGCCGTACCACTCGGCGTACCGGCCCGCCGCGATGCGCACCGGGTTGCCGGCGAGCCGCTCCTCGGTGAGCCAGTCGGGGTCCTGCCCGCCGGCCGCGATCAGCGCGTGGATCAGCGCGTCGCCGTCCTGCTCGGTCACGCCCGGCAGTTCGCCCTCGGCGCCGATGTCGTAGCCCCGCTCACGCATCACCGCCAGCAGCCGCACCAGGCTCGCCGGGGTGTCCAGGCCGACGGCGTTGCCGATCCGGGAGTGCTTGGTGGGATAGGCCGACAGCATCAGCACGATCCGCCGCTCACCGGCCGGGATGTGCCGGAGCGCGGCGTGCCGTACCGCGATGCCGGCCACCCGGGAGGCCCGCTCCGGGTCGGCGACGTAGACGGTCAGCCCGTCGTCGTCGATCTCCTTGAAGGAGAAGGGCACCGTGATGATCCGGCCGTCGAACTCGGGGATCGCGACCTGGGTCGCCGCGTCGAGCGGGGACAGGCCGTCGTCGCTGTCCTCCCAGGTGGACCGGCTGCTCGTCAGGCACAGGCCCTGCAGGATCGGCACGTCCAGCCCGGCGAGCGCGCCGACGTCCCAGGCCTCGTCGTCGCCGCCGGCCGACGCGGTGGCCGGGCGGGTGCCGCCGGCCGCGAGCACGGTCACCACCAGGGCGTCCACCGTGCCGAGGACCTCCAGCAGGCCGGGCTCCGCGCTGCGCAGCGAGGCGCAGTAGACGGGCAGTGCCCGGCCTCCCGCGTCCTCCACCGCCGAGCAGAGGGTCTCCACGAACGCGGTGTTCCCGGCGACGTGGTGGGCCCGGTAGTAGAGCACGCCGATGACCGGCCCGTCCTCACGGCGGGCCACGCGCTCCAGCACCCCCCAGCCGGGGGTGGGGGCGGGCGCGGCGAACCCGTGCCCGGTCAGCAGCAGGGTGTCGGACAGGAACCGGTGGAGCTCGGTGAGATTGGCCGGGCCGCCGTGGGCGAGGTAGGCGTGCGCCTCGGCGCAGACCCCGCCGGGAACGGTGGACAGCTCCATCAGCTCGGCGTCGGGCGCCTGCTCACCGCCGAGCACGACGACGGGCCGGGGCCCGGCGAGCAGGGCGTCCAGGCCCTCCTCCCAGGCGCGGCGGCCGCCGAGCAGCCGGACCACCACCAGGTCGGCGCCGTCGAGAAGGGGCGGCAGGTCAGCCGCGGCGAGCCGGGCGGGGTTGCCCAGCCGGTAGCCGGCGCCGCTCGCGCGGGCGCTGAGCAGGTCGGTGTCGGAGGTCGAGAGCAGGAGGATCACGCGCCGCACCCCCGCGGAGGCGGCGTGGTACGGCTCGGCGGGGCCACGGGGTGGCCCGGGAACGGCGAAAAGCGCACAGGGCTTCCTCCCTCGGGGTCCTCGCCCCGGGTCGTCGTCGGCTACGACGGCTGGAGTCTCCTGGCTCCCGGATCGATGCTCCCCCCGGCCTTCCCGTCCGTCTCCGGACAGTGGCCTGAGTGGGGTTCGCTCCCCGGTCACAGTGGCGGGACCGCGCCGGTTTCACACCGGCTTCCTCCCTTGCCGTCGCCAACGATCAGACTACGGCAGCCCCGCTCATTGCAAGAAACTGGCTTAACATCCTCTCCGTGGTCATTGGCGACTTTTCCGGACGATCGCGACTCGACGCATGTCCCGGGGCGCTCCAGGTGCATGCCGCGGCCGACGGCGGCCTGGCGCGGATCCGCGTCCCCGGCGGCCGGCTGACGGCCTCCCAGCTGCGCGGACTCGCCGACGCGGCGGCCGTCCACGGGACCGGCGTCATCGAGCTGACCTCCCGTGCGAACGTCCAGGTGCGCGGGCTCGGCGAGGGGGACGGATTCGCGGCGCGCATGGCGGAGGCCGGGCTGCTGCCCTCGTCCACCCACGAACGGATCCGCAACGTCCTGGCCTCCCCGCTGACCGGCTGCGACGCGGAGGGGATCCTCGACGTCGGTCCGCTGGTCTCCGAGCTGGACCGGCGGCTGTGCGCCCGGCCGGGCCTGGCCGGCCTGCCGGGGCGGTTCCTGTTCGCCCTCGACGACGGCCGGGGGGACGTGGCCTGGCTCGGCCCCGACGCCGGGATGCTGCCGACCGGCCCGGAGGAGGCCGCCCTCGTCCTCGCGGGCGCCGACAGCGGCCTGCGCGTGCCGGTGACCTCGGCGGTCACCGCCCTGCTCGCCGCGGCCGAGGCGTTCCTGGCCGAGCTCGCCGCCCGGGGCGTGCATGCCTGGCGGATCGGTGAGCTGCCCGGCGGCGCGGAGCCGGTCGCGGCCCGGGTCCGCGCCACCCTGGAGACCGGAGGGGCCGGCCCGGTACGGCTCCGCCCGCCCGCGGAACGCGTCCGGACCCCGCCGCCGGCCGTGGCGGGGGGACCGGTGGGAGCCGTCCGGCAGCCCGGCGGGCGGGTGGCCCTGGGCGTCGCGGTGCCGCTGGGCCGGCTGACCCCTGCCCAGGCGGAGCTCCTGGCCGGCCTGGCCTCCGCCGACGGGGTACGGCTGACGCCGTGGCGGGGCGTGGTCCTGCCCGGTCTGGCCCGCGTGGACCTCCCCCGGGCAGTCGCCCGGCTGACGGAGGCCGGCCTGGTCACCGACCCCGACTCCCCGTGGATCGGCGTGACGGCCTGCACCGGCCGCCCCGGCTGCGCCAAATCCCTGGCCGACGTGCAGGCCGACGCGGCCCGCGCCACCGTGCCCGCCGGGGACGGGGCCGCCGGGACGCCGGGGACGGTCGCCCCCCGTGCGGCGGACCGGCCGCGCACCGGTACGCTCCCCGTGCACTGGGCGGGCTGCGACAGGCGCTGCGGTCGCCCCCGGGGGCGGGTCGCGGACGTGGTCGCCACCGGCGACGGCTACCGCGTGAACCTCAACGGCCGGAGCCTGAACTGTACGGACATCGAAGAGACCACGGCCGCGGTGACGGCCGCCAGAGGGGGATCGTGACCGACTACGTCCGCGACGGCGCGGAGATCTACCGCCGCTCCTTCGCCACCATCCGCGCCGAGACGGATCTGAGCGGCCTGCCCCCGGACGTCGCCCAGGTGGCGGTCCGGATGATCCACGCCTGCGGGATGGTCGACCTGGTCGCCGACCTCGGCTGGTCGCCCGGCGTCGTGGCGTCGGCGCGCGCGGCCCTGCGGGCGGGCGCGCCGGTGCTGTGCGACGCGATGATGGTCGCCTCCGGGGTGACCCGCCGCCGCCTGCCCGCCGGCAACGAGGTGATCTGCACGCTGGGCGAGCCGGGCGTGCCGGAGCTCGCCGCACGGCTGGGCACCACCCGCAGCGCCGCCGCGCTGGAGCTGTGGCGCGACCGGCTGGAGGGCTCCGTGGTCGCGATCGGGAACGCGCCGACCGCGCTGTTCCGGCTGCTGGAGATGGTCGAGGAGGGCGCCGGCCGGCCGGCCGCCGTGCTCGGGATCCCGGTCGGCTTCATCGGCGCCGCCGAGTCCAAGCAGGCCCTCGCCGAGCACCCGGCGGGTCTGGAACACCTGGTCGTGCACGGCCGCCGGGGTGGGAGTGCGATGACCGCGGCCGCGGTCAACGCGATCGCGAGTGAGGACGAATGAACGACATGGTGACCGGACGGCTCTGGGGTGTGGGACTCGGACCCGGGGATCCGGAGCTGGTGACCGTCAAGGCCGCCCGCCTCCTCGGCGAGGCCGACGTGATCGCCTTCCACAGCGCCCGCCACGGCCGGAGCATCGCCCGCTCGGTGGCCGCGCCGTACCTGCGCGCGGGCCAGATCGAGGAAGCGCTGATCTACCCGCTCACCACGGAGACCACCGACCATCCCGGCGGCTACCAGGGCGCCATCGACGACTTCTACGCCGACTGCGCGCTGCGGCTGGCCGCCCACCTGGACGCCGGCCGTGACGTGGTGGTGCTGTGCGAGGGCGACCCGCTCTTCTACGGCTCCTACATGCACATGCACAAGCGTCTGTCCCACCGCTACGTCACCGAGGTGGTCCCCGGTGTGACCTCCGTGAGCGGCGCCGCCGCGGTCCTCGGACGGCCGCTGGTCGAGCGGGACGAGACGCTGACCGTGCTGCCCGGGACGCTCCCCGCCGAGGTCCTCGCCGAGCGCCTGGCCGCCACCGACTCGGCCGCGGTCCTCAAGCTCGGCCGGACCTTCACCAAGGTGCGCGACGCGCTGACCCGGGCCGGCCGCCTCGACGAGGCCTGGTACGTGGAACGCGCCACCACCGGCGGCCAGCGCCTGGCCCCGCTCGCCGAGGTGGACCCGGACAGCGTGCCGTACTTCTCGCTGGCGCTGATCCCGAGCCCGGTCAACGCGGCGCAGGCCGGGCCGGTGCGGCAGGCGGAGCCCGCGGCCCCGGCCGGCGGCCCCGGTGAGGTGGTCGTGGTCGGCCTCGGCCCGGCCGGCCGGCCGTGGCTGACCCCGGAGGCGCAGGACGCCCTGGCCGTGGCCGACGAGCTCGTCGGCTACGGCCCCTACCTGGACCGGGTCCCGCCGAACCCGCGTCAGCGCCGCCACCCCACGGACAACCGGGTGGAGGCCGAGCGGGCCGCGCACGCGCTGGAGCTGGCCGCGGCCGGATCCCGGGTGGCCGTGGTCTCCTCGGGCGACCCGGGGGTGTTCGCGATGGCCAGCGCGGTGCTGGAGGTGGCCTGCGAGCCCCGGTACGCGGACGTCCCGGTGCGGGTGCTGCCGGGCCTGACCGCCGCGCACGCGGTGGCGAGCCGGGCGGGCGCGCCGCTCGGCCACGACTACTGCGTGCTGTCGCTGTCGGACCTGCTCAAGCCATGGGAGGTCGTCGCCGGGCGGATCACCGCCGCCGCGAAGGCCGACCTGGTCCTGGCGATCTACAACCCCGCGTCCAAGAGCCGCACCTGGCAGGTGGCCGCCGCGCGGGACCTGCTGCTGGAACACCGCGCGGCGCAGACACCCGTGGTCATCGGCCGTGACGTCGGCGGGGCCGGGGAGAGCGTGACCGTCACCACGCTCGCCGACCTCGACCCGGCCATGGTCGACATGCGCTGCCTGCTGCTGGTGGGGTCCTCCACCACCCGGGTGGCCGAGCGGGGCGACGGCGGCCGGGTGGTGTTCACCCCCCGCCGTTACCCGGCGTGACCGGCGCGACCCGCCGCGCTCTCCAGCCAGGCGAGCGCCGCCTCCACCGTCTCCGCGGCGGGGACGCCCCCGGGAGGCGGCGGCCGCCGTACGATCACGACCGGGAGCCCGAGCTCCCGGGCGGCGAGCAGCTTGGCCGTGGTCATCTCGCCGCCGCTGTCCTTGGTGACCAGCACGTCCACCCGGTGGGCGCGCATGAGGGCCAGCTCGCCCTCCACGGTGAACGGGCCGCGGCTGAGCAGCACCTCCATGCGGCGCGGGGCGGGCGGCTCCGGCGGGTCCACCGAACGGGCCAGGAACCACAGGCCGTCGAGGCCGGCGAAGACCGGCAGGCTCCGGCGCCCGGTGGTCAGGAACACCCGCTCCCCCAGCTCGGGCAGCAGCTCGGCGGCCGCGGCGAGCGACGGCACCCAGCGCCAGTCGTCGCCGGGGCCCGCCTGCCAGCCCGGCCGCCGCAGGGTCAGCAGCGGCACCCCGGCCCGGCCGGTCGCCTCGACCGCCGAGGCGGTCATCCGGGCGGCGAAGGGGTGCGTGGCGTCCACGACGACGTCGATCCGGCGCTCGCCGATCCACGCCTCCAGCCCGCCGGGGCCGCCGAAGCCGCCCTCGTGCACTTCGCCCACCGGCAGCCTGGGGTCGCGCACCCGTCCCGCCAGGGAGGACACCACATGCGTCCCGGCGCGTCCGGCGAGCGCGGCGGCCAGCCGCCTGGCCTCGTCGGTGCCGCCCAGCACGAGGATGTTCAGCACGTCATCACTTCTCTCGTCTCTCTGCCGTCGCAGGGCCTCGCCCTGCCGTACCGGCCGGTGCCCCGGCCGTGAGCACGCCGCTACGCCACGGATGGACCACCGGCGCGTGCGCGACCGCGGCCACCACCGCCGCCTACACCGCGCTGCTGACCGGCGACTTCCCCGACCCCGTGGAGATCGCGCTGCCCAAGGGGCAGCGCCCGGCGTTCGCGCTGGCCAGGGAGGGGCTGGCGGGCGGCGCGGCCATGGCCGCGGTGGTCAAGGACGCCGGTGACGATCCCGACGTGACGCACGGCGCGCTGATCTCCTCGACGGTACGGCCCGGCGCCCCCGGCACCGGCGTGGTGTTCGCGGCGGGACCCGGGGTCGGCACCGTCACCAAACCGGGGCTCCCGCTGGAGGTAGGCGAACCGGCGATCAACCCGGTCCCCCGGCGGATGATGCGCGAGCACGTCGCCGCGGTGGCCGCCCGGCACGGCGGGACCGGTGACGTGGTCGTGGAGATCTCGGTGGAGCACGGCGAGGAGCTGGCCAGGAAGACCTGGAACCCCCGGCTGGGGATCCTGGGCGGGCTGTCCATCCTGGGCACGACCGGCATCGTGGTGCCGTACTCGTGCTCGGCCTGGATCGACAGCATCCGGCGCGGCGTCGACGTGGCCAGGGCGGCGGGCCGCCGGCACGTCGCCGGATGCACCGGGAGCACCTCGGAGAGGGTCGCGGCCGAGCTGTACGGGCTGCCGGAGGACGCGCTGCTCGACATGGGCGACTTCGCGGGAGCCGTGCTGAAGTATCTGCGCAGGCATCCCGTGCCCCGGCTGACCATCGCCGGGGGCATCGGCAAGCTCTCCAAACTCGCCGACGGCCATCTGGACCTCCACTCGGGCCGCTCGCAGGTCAACCCGGGCATGCTCGCCGAGATCGTCCGCTCGGCGGGCGGGGGCGAGGCGCTGGCCGGGCGGGTGCTGACGGCCAACACGGCCCTGCACGCGCTCCGGCTCTGCCAGGAGGCGGGCCTGCCGCTGGGCGACCTGGTCGCCGAGCGCGCCCGGCTGACAGCCGCCGGTGTGCTGCGCGAGGCACCGGTGACGGTGGACGTGGTCGTCATCGACCGCGCCGGCGTGATCGTCGGCCGCGCCGGCTGATCCGGCCGCGCCGGGGTCAGTCACGGCAGCGGGCCGCCGAGTAGAGGTGGCTGTCGGGGAACTCCGAGGCGGTCAGCACCCGGCCGACCACGATCACCGCGGTGCGGACGACCCCCGCGGCACGGACCCGGTCGGCGATGTCGGCCAGGGTTCCGCGCAGGATCACCTCGTCGTACCGGCTGGCCCGGGCCACCACGGCCACCGGGCAGTCGGCGCCGTAGTTGGGGATCAGCTCTCCGGCGACCGCCTCGACGCGCTGCACGGCCAGGTGGAGGACCATCGTGGCCCGGCTGCGGCCGAGCGTGTCCAGGTCCTCCCCGTCGGGCATGGGGGTGGCCCGTGCCGAGGTCCGGGTCAGCACCACCGTCTGGCCCACCCCGGGCACGGTGAGCTCCCGCTTCAGCGACGCGGCGGCCGCTGCGAACGCGGGCACGCCGGGGACCACCTCGTAGGGCACCCCGGCCGCGTCCAGCCGCCGCATCTGCTCGGCCATCGCGCTGAACACCGACGGGTCGCCGGAGTGCAGGCGGGCCACGTCGTGACCGGCCCCGTGGGCGGCGAGCATCTCCGCCACGATCTCATCCAGCGCCATCTTGGCGGTGTCCACGAGCCGCGCCCCCTGCGGGCACCACTCCAGCAGCTCGGCCGGGACCAGGGACCCCGCGTACAGGCACACCGGCGAGGACGCGACCGCCCGCTGTCCCCGCAGGGTGATCAGGTCGACGGCGCCGGGGCCCGCCCCGATGAACCGCACCGTCATCGCTCATCCTCCACCGGGACGCGCGAGCGTCCGTCACATGTCGTCATGCCGCCTGCCACCCGGCCACACTCCGTCCCATCGCGCCCCACCGCACCACGGCCATCCGACCGTGCCACCAGCCACGCTCCGTCCCCGTCGGCCACCCGGCCACGCTCCGTCCCCTCGGCCGTCCGGCCGCGCCACCGGCCATCTCTGCCACTCTCCGTTCCGCCCCGGCCGGCCACATCACCCCGCCGTGCCTCGCCCCACCGCGCCGCCGTGCCATCCGGCGTCACCGCCCGGCGTCCACGGCGGCCGGCCTGACCGCCGTCCAGATCGTCACCGGCATCATGGGGCGCCAGCCCGTGAACCCGCCTACCGGCGCGGCCCTGCTGACGGCCAGCCGGACCAGGTCGCCGCCGAGCTCGCCGTACCAGGAGGCCAGGACCGCCTCGGACTCCACGGTCACCGCGTTGGCGACCAGCCTGCCGCCGGGCCGCAGCGCCTCCCAGCAGCCCTCCACCACCCCAGGGACGGTCACCCCGCCGCCGATGAAGACGGCGTCGGGCGGCTCCAGGCCGGCGAGCGCCGCCGGAGCCGCCCCGGCCACCACGCTCAGGCCGGGCACGCCCAGCCCCGCGGCGTTGCGGGAGATCCGCGCGGCCCGCTCGGGGTGGCTCTCCACCGCCACCGCCCGGTTGGCCGGGTGGCCGCGCATCCACTCGATCGCGATGCTGCCCGCTCCCGCGCCGACGTCCCACAGCAGTTCGCCGGGGACGGGCGCGAGCCGGGACAGGGTCACCGCGCGCACCTCGCTCTTGGTGAGCTGGCCGTCGTGCTCGAACGCCCCGTCCGGCAGGCCCGGGACGCAGGGCAGGGGCACGGTCCCGGCGTCGGCACGGCACTCCACGGCCACGACGTTGAGGTCGTGGGCCGCCGGCAGGGACCAGCCGCCCGCCGTACCGGAGATCACGCGCTCCTCGGCGGCGCCGAGCCGCTCCAGGACCGTCATCGGGCTCCCGCCGTATCCGCGTGCGGCCAGCAGCGCGGCGACCCGGGCCGGGGTGCCGCCGTCGGAGCTGAGGACCAGCACCCGGCGGCCCTCGTGGAGCGCGGTGTGCACCGACTCGACCGGCCGCGCCACCACGCTGACCACCTCGACCTGATCGACGGCCCAGCCGAGCCTGGCGCAGGCCAGCGAGACCGACGACGGGTGCGGCAGCACCCTGACCCGGTCGGTGCCGAGCAGCCGGACCAGCGTCGTGCCGATGCCGTGGAACATGGGGTCGCCGCTGGCCAGCACGCACACCCGGCGGCCCTGGTGGGAGGCGATCAGCGCGGGCAGGGCCGGGAGCAGCGGCGAGGGCCAGGCGACGCGCTCGGCGGTCGGCTCGGGGACCAGCGCGAGCTGCCGGGCGCTGCCCATCAGCACCTGCGCGGCGTGCAGCTCGCGCCGCGCCGCCGGGGACAGGCCCGCCCAGCCGTCCGCCCCGATGCCGACGACCGTGACGAGATCAGACATTGCCCAGCACCCGGGTGACGCGGATCTCGATCACGACCCGGGCCGGGTTCTCGCGGGGCTGCCGGTAACGCTCGGCGTAGCGGCGCTCGGCGTCGGCGACCGACTCGGGGTCCTCACGGATCACCGCACGTCCCTCCAGGGTCGACCAGCGCCGCCCGTCCACCTGGCAGAGCGCGACCGCCGCGCCCTCGCCGCCGGCGGCGCGCACGTGGCGGACCTTGTGCGCGCCACCGGAGGTGATCACTCTGGCGATCCCGGAGTCGACGTCCAGCGTCGCCCCCACGGGGACGACGTGCGGCGTGCCGTCGGCCCGCACCGTGCTCAGCGTGCACAGGTGACGCTCCCGCCAGAAGGCGCGGAACCCGTCTCCTAGATCCTTCAACACCCGGTCCTTCCGATGTCCTGGTACCGGGCGACATGGTAGCCGGGAGGCGGGCCCACCGGAGGACGCCGCTCAGCTGCCCGGACTGTAGATCACCTGGTCCGGCTTCACCCGCACCGTGATGCGCTGCTCACCCGGCTGCCGGTAGGGGTAGCTCTCCACCCCGAGATATTTGCCGGCCAGGCCGTCGATGACCTCGTCGGCCCCCTCCAGCTCCAGCTCCGCGGTGCCCGAGATGCTGACCAGGTGGAAGGCGTCCTTGGGGTCCAGGACGCTCACCGACACCTGCGGGTTGCCGCGCAGGTGACGCTCCTTGGCGCGGCCGACGGCCGTGTTGAAGATGACGTCGTCCCCGTCGACGTCCACCCAGACGACCGTGCTGTGCAGCGAGCCGTCCGGGCGGACAGTCGTCACCCAGCCGTGAATCGGCTGGCCGAGCAGTTGCTTGGCGTCATCGTTCAGCTTTCCCACGTGGACCTCCACGATCGGCGGTGTGCCTATTGGTCAATCGAACATCATGCCCAAGTGATCAATTCCACCGCCCCGGGAGAAGGTCAGGCGGGGCCCGCGTGGACGGCGGCGGCGGCGCGGAGCCCCGACTCCAGCGCGCCCTCGATCCAGGCGTGCCAGAGCGAGCAGTGCTCGCCGGCGAAGTGGACGCGCCCCTCCGGCTGGATGATCGCCTCGTGCAGGGTGGACTGCTGGTGCGGCTCGAAGAGGGCGAAGGCGCCGGCCGCGAAGGGATCCTCGTACCAGGCGTGGCTCACCCCGAACTCGAAGACGTCGACGATCTCCGGATGGACCTTCGCGACGTCCTCCACGGCCTGCTGGATCCGCTTCTCCCTGCTCATCGCGCCCCAGCGCAGCGCGTCCTGGCCCCAGGTGTAGCTGGCGAGCAGGACGCCCCTGCGCTCGTCCGGGTCGGAGTGGGAGGGGTAGCAGATCCGGCGGACGGGCAGGTCCGTCACGGTGGTCCCGCCGACGATCCCGTCGGTGCGCTCCCAGAACCGCTCACGCACCTGAAACAGGATCTTGGTCGAGGCGTTGTAGTTGAGCTCCCTGATCGCCCGCTGCTTGCGCCGGGTGAAGGCCGGCCGTGTCTCGATGTCACGGAGCACGGAGAAGGGCACGGTGCACACGGCGTAGTCGCCCGTCACGGTGGTACGGCCGGCGGCGGTCCTGACGTGCAGGGTCACCGAGTGGTCGTCCTGCTCGATCGCGTGCACCTCGTGGCCGAAGCGCACGCGGTCCTTGAGCCGCTCGTAGAAGGCGGCGGGCAGCCGGTCGGCCCCTCCGACGATCTCCTGCATGTCCTCGAACGCCCGGCCGATGATCTCCCGGAACTGCTCGATGACCGCGGCGTTGAGGTTCGACTCGCGGAAGCTCATGATCCCGTACAGCTCGACGGCTCCCGGGGAGAAGCCCCGCTCCCGCAGGAAGCTGCGGATCGAGTGGTGGTCGTAGTCGGCGCAGAGACGGTCGAGCGCGGCGTCCCCCTCGCTCGAGTAGCGCTCCCGGATCTCCGCGGTGGCCGCCTCCCACAGCTCCTCGTAGGTCCTGCCGCGTTCGTGCTCGGCCAGCTCGAAGTCCACCAGGCCGGGATCGGCGTTGAGGTCCTCCATCGTCATGCGCCTGCCCTGGATGAAGGCGAGGGTCTTGGGGTTGCCCATGACGAAGGGGCGCAGGCCCAGCCCGAACTCGCGGCAGTAGGCCAGCGTCAGGTCGTGGACCCGGGGGATGCGCATGGCCCCGGCCTCGGCGTACAGCCCCTCCGCGAAGCCGCGCAGAGTGTGGACACGCCCGCCGACGCGCTGCTGCGCCTCCAGCACGACGGGGTCGTGCCCTTGGCGCATCAGCTCGTAGGCCGCGACCAGGCCCGCCATGCCGGCGCCGATGATCAGGACCCGCTTCGGCGCGTCCTGGCGGTCGGGCAGGCCCTCCCGCACCGTTCTGACCAGCTGCGGAGGGACCCGCCGGTGGCCCGGCCTGAGGGATGCGTGGTCGGGCCCGGACAGGTGCGGACCGGCGGGCGTCTCGGGGCGCCGTGGATCGGCGGGCGGCTGAGAGTGGTGCGGATCGGTGGGCATGAAGTCTCCTCTCGAAGTGGTCTCATCGGTATCCGGCCGGTCGAAGTGGTCTCGTCGGGATCCAGCCGGTCGAAGTGGTCTTATCGGGATCCAGCCGGCTCGCCCCTCATCCGGGCGGCCGCGGTTCAGGGGGGACGGCGGGCCGCGGGACGTCGTCCTCCTCCCCGGCGGTGCGGTCCCGCTCCCTGGCGGCGCGCTCGCCGGTGGCCACGGCGGCCCGGGTGAGATCGGCCGAGGCGGCGGCGCAGCGGGCGATCTGGCCGTCGATCAGCTCGCCGAACCACCCGGACACGATCGGGTTGCCGCGGACGCGTGCGGCGAGATCGCCCAGCCTGACCGCGTGGTCGGCCAGCCGTGCGGCGTCGGCGGCGAGCTGCTCGGCGAGCGCCCCGTATCCGGGGGTCACGGCCATCCCCGTCACCCGCGCGGAGCCCGGCGGGCGCGCCGGAGACACGCGGCGGCGATCACCAGCCCGGCGAGCCCGGTCAGCAGGAGCAGCCACCTGGATCCGTGGGGGGCGCAGGCCGTTCCGGCGGCGCCCTCGCCGCCGTCCCGTCTCCGGGTCGCCCCGCCCGGGAGGCCGGGCAGGGGCTCGGCGGCCGGCCCCCGGTCCGCCGCCGCCGGCCGGCCGCTCTGGTCGTTGAAGGGGTTGTCGTCGAACAGCGCCCGCATCGCGAGCACCTCGCCGAAGATCGGCGCGATGTCGCTGACCGCCCGCACGGTCCTCTTCTCCCTGAACAGGGCCCGGATGGCCCGGACCGCCTCGGTGTCGCGATCGGCGCCGACCGCGTCGAGCAGCCGCCGCATGACGGGGTCGGCGGCCAGCTCCGGGTGCTGGTGCAGGACGCCGGCGATCCGCAG
Organism: Streptosporangium brasiliense; assembly: GCF_030811595.1. Taxonomy (NCBI): domain Bacteria; kingdom Bacillati; phylum Actinomycetota; class Actinomycetes; order Streptosporangiales; family Streptosporangiaceae; genus Streptosporangium; species Streptosporangium brasiliense. Next base: position 5,776,657 of record NZ_JAUSRB010000002.1, on the reverse strand, counting down.
CCGGAGGGAGGTGACGGCGACCAGCGTGGCGAGGCTGCTCCGCCCCGCCAGCGCGCCCAGGCGGGCGGCCGGGCCGCCGAACCGCCCGCCCTCGAAGGCGTAGCCGAGCCCGCCGCGGTTGGTCAGCGCGCGCAGCAGACTCCAGTGGATCCCGGAGGGGAATCCCGGGGAACGGGTGGCGGCGGCGGTCAGCGCGGCCGTCGTGCGCGCACAGATCTCCCGGATCTCCTCCGCCGTCCGGGCCAGCTCGGCCGCCGCGGCGTGGAGCTGCTGGAGAGGGTCCGTCCCGGGCCACTGGGGATCAGACGTCATCGTGTCTCCTCGCCTCCGCAGACCAGTGCGCACACCCCGACTGCACGACCCGACAAGGGTTAACACAGAAGGTCACGTGAGTACAACGGAAAGTAATGAAGTCACGGCATCGGATGCCCATTCAGCCAGGCTGAGACGGACATCCGGCGCACAACGCCGAGCCGTCGACGCCGCCGGCGCCGTCCTCGGGGGCCGGGTCAGGGCCGTCGCCGGAGGCGGCCTCGGCTCCCCGGCGGGATCACGGCGCCCGACGTCGGAGCCGCCGGGCCGGGCCGGCGGGCCCGGACTTCAGGAGTGGTTCAGGCCGGGGCGTGCGAGGGCGCGGCCGGGGCGCGCGGGGACGCGTCCGGGGCATGTGGGGGCCGCGCCCGGGCCGGGCGTGCGAGGGCGTGGCCGGGGAGTGTGGGGACGCGACCGGGGCGTGCGAGGGCGTGGCCCGGGCAGGGGCGGCGGCCCGGGCAGGGGCGGCCCGCACGGCGCGGCGGGTGCGGCGTGGAGGTGCGCACCCGCCCGGCGCCGGCGGGAACGCTTACGGGGTGGCCGCGTCGAGCAGGATCCGCGCCAGCTCGCGCGGCTGGGAGAACATCGGCCAGTGGCCGGTGTCCATCTCGACCAGCCGCCAGCGCTCGCCGGTCAGCAGCTCGACCACGTCGCGGCTCGGCTTGTCGCCGTCGAGCAGGCATTTGACGTATGTCGCCGGGAGTTCGCCGAGCGGCCGGGCCAGCACGGCCGGCTCGGTCAGCGTGGCACCCGGATGCGGCGTCGAGCCGTCCACGATCCGGGCGATCTGCTCGCCGGTGAGACCCTGGCCGTCGTAGTCGGCCGCGGTCAACGGCGCCCAGAAACCCTTGTTCCCGGCGATCGAGGCCTCCACCGCCGCCCGGCCGTCCGACGACCAGCCGGACACGAACGACTCGCCGTCCGCCGGAACGTTGGAGTCGACGAAGACCACGCGGGTCAGCCGGTCGCCGATCCGCTCGGCGGCCTGACCGACCGGGATGCCCGAGTAGCTGTGCCCGACCAGGGCGACGTCGCGCAGATCGCGGCGCTCGACCTCGTCGACGATGTCCTGGACATGGGTCTGCTGCCCGGCCGGCACACCCTGCCTGTCGGCGAGGCCGGACAGCGTCACCGGGTGGGCGCCGTGGCCGGCCGCACGCAGCTCCGGCACCACCTCGTCCCATGCCCACGATCCGAGCCACGCGCCGGCGACCAGTACGAAGTCTGTCATGCCGGCAACGTAGCGGAGCGGTCCGACAATTACCGCGCCCGACCGCCGCTCGGTGTCGCGAGGACAGGATGCCGTCGTCGCCGGTCGAGCCTCTCTGCCCTCCCCTACATATAGGCAAACCTCTATATAGAGGAGGCTTGATAGAGTGCCGACATGTTCGAGGACCAGTTGGATGTGGCGATGCTGCGGGCACTCGGGCACCCCGTGCGGCTGGGCATCATGCGCGCCCTGGTCGCGGCGCCCGAGACGTGCGCCTGCGACTTCACCGAGATGTTCGGCGTCACCCAGCCGACGATCAGCCAGCACCTGAAGGTGCTGCGCGAGGCCGAGCTGGTCAGCACCCGCCGCCGCGGCACGCAGATCTGTTACTCGGTGCGCCCGGAGGGCGTGGCCCGGATGCAGGAGCTGATAGGGCGGCTGCAGCCCGCGCGCCTCGCCGACACCGGCTGAACAGGCGCACGACACCGGCCGAACGGGCGCACGGCCGTCCCGACGGCCCGACGTCCGCCGGACGTGCGGGCGAACACGCCGCGGGCGACCGCGCCGAGAACCGTCCGCCCAAAACCGATGAAACAGTCGCGCTCAAACCCTCCTCCTCCACCGCCGGTGTGATTATGATCATGGTCTGGCGGGGGCCGCACATCGCCCCGCCCAGAACGGCCGACCCCCCACCCCTGAAGGGATGGCTCATGTCCACCAAGCTCACCAAGCTGGCCGCGACGTCGTTCGCGGCCGTCGCCCTGGCAGCCGCGGGATCCGTACTGGCGACGCCCGCCGGCGCCGCGACCACCGGCGCCGGCACGTCGAGTGTCTCGGTCGCCCCCGCGTACACCTGGATCAAGTACGGCGACTACTCGACCGAGGCGAAGTGCAAGGCGAAGGGCGAGGAACTGCGGCGGAACGGGACGTACCTGTCGTACTACTGCGAGTACACGGGCTTTTTCACGCTGATGGTCCTGACCAGGTAACAGGCTGAACGCGCGGCCCGGAACAGCGACTTCCGGGCCGCGTCGGCGACCGCGGGTCAGGCAACGCCCGCCATAAGGGTCGTGGCGCCGGTCGGCCCCGATCCGGGCCGGCCGCACGCGTTCCGGGAACCCCCACCGGCCAGGACCGGTAGGAGAGGGGACGACAAGGAGACGGAATGCGGCGGTTGACAGCGGCCCTGATGATCATCTCGATGGCTGGTTGCAGCGCTTCCCCACCCCGGGCGGGCGCGGCGGGCGCCCCCGAGACACCCCGGTCCTCGGCGAGCGCCACGACGGCTGGTCCCATAGCCGTGAGTGACGCGTCCGCGTGCGCTTCCGCCGGCGCCTCCCCGGAAGGGACGGCGTCGCTGCCGGAAGTACGGGGAGTGGCCCGGGACGCGGAGTTGTGGGGCCTGCTGTTCGCACCCCTGCCGCTCCCCTCCGGGAAGGCAGTCAAGATCGTCTGGCGGATGACCGGCAGCGGGCCCCTCCGGGTCTCCGCCACGCACCCGGACGGGGCCGCGGCGGAGCTCACCTTCGGGCCGGAAGAACACAGCGGGTCGAGCTGGAAGCGGCCGGGTGACGAATGGGGGACCGGGCTCGTCTTCTCGAAAGCCGGGTGCTGGAAGGTGCATCTGTCCCGGAGCACGGGGACGGGCGATGTCTGGCTGCCCGTGAAGTGACACCGCCGGCGCACGCCATGTGGCCGTGAACGGCGGCCGGCCGCCGGCGCCGACCGGTGTGACCGGACGGCTCCCCCGGACTCCGGAGACCTCCCCCCGGACCCCGTCGGCGCACACCCCCGTACGGCGTGCGCCTACGCCGGGATGAGCAGCGTGGTCAGCAGGTCGTCCAGGCTGACCATCCCCTTCAGGGTCCCGTCCGCCGCGTGGACGAGCGCCAGCTGGCTGTGGGCGGCGCGCAGCGCGCCGACCGCGTCGGAGATCGAGGTCTCCGACGGGAGCACGGGAAGGCGGTAGGCGAGATCGCCGGCCCGGACCCGCGAGCCACGTCTGCGGGCGAGGTAGGCGTCCCGGACATGGATCACACCGGCCGGGCGGTCACCGTCCCACACCACCAGGCGCGTGCGGCGGCTCCGCGCGGAGGTGTCGATCACCTCCTGGGGCGGGGCTCCGGCGGGGACGCCGACGATGGCGGTCACCGGAATGGCCAGCGAGGCGATCTCGGCGTTCGGCGCGTCCAGCGCCTGGGAGAGCACGACGTGCTCGTCGGTGTCGATGAGGCCCAGCCGGCGCGACTCCTCCACCAGGTGCTGCAGCTGCTCGGGGGTCCGCGGTGTGGCCGTCCCGTCGCCGGGCCGTACGCGGACCATGCGCAGCAGCAGGTTGCTGGCGCCGTTGAGCGCGGTCAGGACCGGCCGGACGGCCACGGTGAAGGCGCGGAACGGCAGGGCCAGGATCGTGGCCGAGCGCTCCGGATGGGCGATGGCCCACGACTTGGGCGCCATCTCTCCGACCACCATGTGCAGGAACGTCACGATGCCCAGCGCGATGACGAAGGCGACCGCGTGAGCGGCGGCCCGGGGCAGGCCGAGGCTGTCGAACAGCGGGGTCAGGCTGCCTGCGATGAGCGGCTCGGAGACCACACCCAGGCCGAGCGAGCACAAGGTGATGCCGAGCTGGGCGCCGGCGAGCATCAACGACAGCTCCCGGATGCCCTTCACGGCCGCCGCGGCGGCGCGGTTGCCCCGGGCCGCCGCCTTCTCCAGCCGGTGCCGCTTGGCCGCGACCAGCGCGAACTCGGAGGCGACGAAGAAGCCGTTGCCGACCAGGAGGAGCAGGGTGAGCATCAGACCGGTAGGCAGGTTCACTTCTCCTCCCCGCTCTCCCGGTCCTCCTCGGCGCGACGGACGGGACGCAGCCCCACCCGCTCCGGCACGTGCCGGTCCAGGGTCAGCACCTCGATCTCGACGTGGGTGGGCGCGTGCTCGGCCATGTCCGGCACGAGTCCGACGGTGACGACGTCACCGGGGACGGCGAAGCGGCCCAGGCGCTGCAGGACCAGCCCGCCGACGGTGTCGTAGTCGTCCTCGTCGGGGAGCTCCAGGCCGGTGGCCAGGGCGACCTCGTCGACGCGCAGGGCCGCGTCGATCTCCCAGCCGCCGTCCTTCCGGACCGCCGTGGGAATATCGAGATCGTTCTCGTCGGCGATCTCACCGACGAGCTCCTCGGCGACGTCCTCCCAGGTGGCCAGCCCGGCCAGGCCGCCGTGCTCGTCGACCACGCAGGCGACCTCCTCGCCGCGGGCGTGCATCTGGAGGACCAGGTCGGGCAGCGAGGCCGAGAACGGCACCACCAGCACCTCGCGCGCGACATCGGTGACCTTGGTGTCGGCCGCCTTGTCGAGGGGGACGGTGACCAGCTCGCGCAGGCTCACGATGCCGATCACGTCGTCCAGACTGTCGCCCAGAACGGGATAGTGGGTATGCCCGTGCCGGGCGATGAGCTCGTCCAGCTCGGGGATCCGCGCCGAACCGGCGACGGTGACGACCTCCACCCGGGGGACCATGACCTCCTCGGCGGTGTGGTCGGAGAAGGCCAGCGCCCGCTCCAGCAGGTCGGCCTGGTCGCCGGGCAGGTGCCCGTACGCCTCGGACTCACCGATGATGTGCCCGAGCTCCTCCAGGGTGGCGCCGTGGTGCAGCTCCTCCACCGGCTCGATGCCGACCGCGCGCAGCAGCCTGTTGGCCGCCGTGTCGAACAGCCTGATGACCGGCCCGGCGATCGTCAGGTAGACCAGCGTGGAGGAGGCCAGCGCGCGGGCCAGCGGCTCGGGCCTGGCCAGGGCCAGGTTCTTGGGAGCGAGTTCGCCCAGCACCATCTGGACGACGGTGGCGAGGCCGAAGCCCAGCCCGAGGGCGATGCCGCCGGTCGCGCCCTCGGGCACGCCGGCCGCGCCGAGAGCGGGAGCGATCAGTTCGGCCAGCGCGGGCTTGGCGATGAAGCCGACGACCAGGGTGGTGACGGTGATGCCGAGCTGGGCGCCCGAGAGCATGAACGACAGCCGTTCCATCACCTTGACGGCACGGGCGGCCTTCCTGTCTCCCCCGGCCGCCCGCTGCGACAGCGCCAGCCGGTCGGCGGTGACGTAGGCGAACTCCTGGGCCACGAAGTAACCGGTGGCCAGGGTCAGCAGGAAGACGGCCAGCAGGCCGAGCGCGACGTTCATCGCGGGTCCCTGCCCTGTGATCGGCGGGCTCTGCAACTGCCGGAGTCCGACGACACCGACACCATCACCTGATCCTTCTCTCGGTCCTTACAGCCGCTCCGGAGCCGATTAAGGCTATTTGTCGGCAACGTTAACCGACCGTGGGCGGCCGGCCCCGCGCGGGGACCCTTCACCGGGGACAACGCGCCGGCCGGAGCGCGAGTGCCCTGAGCCCGGCGCGGTGCCGCCGCGGGATCCCGGCGACGTGTGAGGGCCGCCGGGGCCGCGGTCGCGGCGCCGCCGCCGGGCGAGCCCCGGCGGGTGGCTCCGGCCTCCGGCTCAGGCGCTGGCGGCGTACAGGACCTCGCGCAGCCCGGGGAGGTCCTCCCTGTCACCTCGCCAGACGAGCCGCAGGCTCAGCTCCGGGGCGGCGAAGGCGAGCTCGGTGAGCGTGCCGGCCTCGAGCGCGGCCGACACCGCGAACCGGGGAAGGAGCGAGACGCCCAGGCCCTGTTCGGCCCAGGCGCGCATCACCGGGACCCCGCCGGCCCGCACCCGTTCCGGGACCGGTCCGATGGCCCTGTCGGCGGCCATCAGGAAGGAACAGTTCGGCACGTTGACCAGCAGCCGTTCACCGGCCAGGTCGCCGGGGACCACGCGCGGACGCCCGGCCAGCCGGTGGCCGGGCGCCGCGACCAGCACGAGCGGCACCGTCCCGACGTCGAGGAAGGTCAGCGGCGCGGGCGGTGCGGGGAACCCGAGATCTCCCAGCGCGTCGCCGAGGTCCAGCAGCAGTGCGGCTTCCAGCCGTCCGGCGGCCACGTCGGCGAGCAGGTCGTCACGGCTCGCACTCGGACGGACCTGGAGGCGCAGGTCGGGCTGGCGTCCGGCGAGCCTGGCCAGCACCCGCGGCACCTGGGTGGCGGCGATGGTCTCCAGCGCGCCCAGCCGCAGCTCCCCCGGCTCTCCGGTCACCTCGCGGCGCGCCCGCTCGGCCTGGTCCAGCAGGCGGCGGGCCCAGCCCAGCAGCCGCTCGCCCGGACCGGTCAGGCTCATCCCCCTGGCCGTCCGTTCGAACAGCGTCACCCCCAGTGAGTTCTCCAGGGTGCGGATCTGCTGGGAGACGCTGGAGGGCGCCATCTCCAGGGCGACGGCGGCGTCGGTCACCGTCCTGTGACGTGCCACCGCCTCGAAGGTCCTCAGTTGGCGAAGCTCCATGATCCCCTCAACCCCCGGCGGGCGTTCGGAATTTCCGAACGGAGCGTGCGGCCGCGCCGGTGGAGGCGGCCGGGCCGCCCCCGGACAGTGGGGGCCATGACCATTTTTCACCCCTCCGCGCGGGACAGGCGTGTTCAGGGGCCTGCGCCGGCCGGCCGTCGGGGGTTCGCGCTGTCGGGCATCTCCCTTGGCTACTTCATGGTGCTGCTGGACATGACTGTGCTCTCGGTCGCCGAACCGGATCTCGCTGCCTCGCTGCACGCCTCGGTCACCGGCCTGCAGTGGGCGACCACGGGCTACACGGTGGTGTTCGGCGCGTTGCTCCTGTCCGCCGGCGCCGTCGCCGACCGTTACGGCGCGCACCGGGTCTTCCGCCTCGGTGTCACGGTGTTCGGCCTCGGCTCGCTGCTGTCGGCCCTCGCTCCGGCGCTGGGACCGCTGATCGTGCTGCGGATGGTGCTCGGCGCCGCCGCGGCGGCTTGTGTGCCCGCCTCAATGGCGATGATCGCCCGGCTCTACCCCGGCCCGGCCGAGCGCACCCGTGCTGTGGCGGCCTGGGCGGCCGTCAGCGGTAGCGCGGTGGCCGCAGGTCCGATCGCCGGCGGCGTCCTGGTCGAGCTGGCGGGCTGGCGGGCGATCTTCCTGATCAACGTGCCGATCACCGTGCTGGTGCTGACGCTGACGGCCGGGCGGACGGTCCGCTGCCCGCGCGGCGAGCGCCGCATCGATTGGACGGCGCAGCTGGCGGCCTGCGCGGTACTGGCGCTGTCCACCGACGCGCTCGTCGCCGCCGGCGCGCGTTCCTGGGCGCACGCGGCCGGGTCGGCGGCGGCCGCCGTGCTCGGGGCGGCCCTGTTCGTGGTCCTGGAACGGCGCAGCACGGCCCCCGTGCTCAACCGGGAACTCCTGCGCAGTGCGGGCGTGCGGGCCGGACTCGCCGTCGGCGCGGCGGCGAACTCCGTCCTCAGCGGGAACCTGTTCGTGCTGCCGCTGCTGTTCCAGCAGGACCGCCACTTCGGCGCGCTCGCCACCGGCCTGGCGTTCCTGCCGCTCACCCTGCCGTTCGTGTTCGGCCCGCCGGTGACCGGCCGGATCGTGGCGCGTTTCGGCCCGCGGCCGCCCGTCCTGTCGGGGACGGCGCTGCTCACCGCCGGCGCCGTCGCACTCGGCGGGGCGGCCTGGGCGGGCGCCGGTTACCGGTGGCTGGCCCTCGGCCTGCTGCTCACCGGTCTCGGTGTGTCGCTCGTGCTGCCCGCCCTGGTCTCCGCCGTCATCGGCGCCGCACCGGAAGGAACGGCCGGAGCCGCCGGAGGACTGCTCAACGCCGTCCGTCAGGCCGGTGCCGCGATCGGGGTCGCGGCCATGGGCGCTCTCGCCGGCCAGGACGTCACGATCGCGTCGGCGGCCGCGCTCCTGCTCCCGGCGCCGGCGTGCGCCGCGGCCGGTATCTGGTTCGCGGTCCGGACGGTCCGCCCGGACCGCCGTTGACGGCGGCCCGCCCCCCGCACGCGGAGCTGTTCAGAGCCCCACACGCCCCGCCGGCCGTACGTCGGCGAGGTAGGCGTCGAGGTCGGCGACGTCGGGCGCCAGCATGTGGCGGACGAACGCGCCGCGCTCGTGCTCCAGCGGCGGCAACTCCCAGACGCAGCCGATCCACGGCCGCTCCAGCGTCACGAAGTTCGCCGGGTCCTCGTCGGGGCAGCCGATCGCGGGCTGCCCCGCGGCCGCGGTGTGGATCTCGATCACGTTGTCCCACACCCACGTGTAGACCAGCAGGTAGGCCCCGCTGTCGCCGCCCCTGTGCAGCACGGTCCACCCGGCGGGCGAGTCGTCGGCGAGCGCGGGCACGAGCCGCGGGGCGTACGCGTAGGCGGCCTTCTCCACCTCGGGCTCGATCTCGTGCCCCTCGCGGTCGACGTGGTAGCGCTTGTACGGCCTGCCGCCGAGCGTGACGGGGGCGAGGGAGCGCAGGTTCTTCTCGATGAAAGCCATGGCCCGGACCTTAGGCGCCCCCCACTGACATCTACTGTCAGTGGGGGGCGCGCGTACTGCCAGGCGCGCCCGCCGTCCGCTCGCGGCAGCGCACAACGGGATAACCGCGCCGCGCCGGCCGGGTGTTAGCGTGGCCGTGTCCCTGCCCCTGACAACGTGGCCGCGAGCGCGGTCCAGGGGCCGGCCGCGCCCGCGGAACGCGCCCCGGGACCCATACCGGGCGGCTGCCGCGAGATGCTCCCCGGAGGAGGGGAAGAGCGTGACCGCACCCATCACGCACGACCAGTGGAAGGCGACACGCGCCGCCGTCAGACAGACCGGCGACCGGTTCGCCGAAATGGTGGCCACCACGCGCGAGCCCCAGGCCCGGGCGACCGCCGACTGGTCGGTGGCCGACACCGCCGCCCACGTGGCCGCCATCGCCTCGATGTATGTCTCCGTCGTCCGGCCCGGCGCCGTCCCGCTCCCGGCCTTCGCCGTCGAGGACCGGCTCCTGGCCACCACCGTGGACACCGTCGGCGAGCTCAACGACCTGACCCTGCGCAGCTTCACCGAGCGGGACCCGCGGCTGCTCGCCCACCGGCTGCGCACCGACATCGACCGCCTGCTGCGGGTCAGCGACGGCCTCGACCCCGCGGAGCCGGTGACCTGGCTGGGCGGCTCGCGGGTCCCCGTCGCCGGAGTGCTCGCCCACCTGCTCAACGAGCTGCTGATCCACGGGCGCGACATCGCCCGGGCCATCGGGGCGCGCTGGGTGATACCGGCGCGGGACGCCGCGCTGTTCTTCGAGCTGTTCGTCATCGGGATGGTGCGTCACGACGTCGGGCGGCTGCTGGAGACGGACGAGCCACCGCGGGAGCGCCGTATCGCGGTCGAGTTCCGCTCCAGGCACACCACCCCCGTGACGCTGGTGCTGCGCGACGGCCGGGTCTCGGTCGAGGGGCCGGGGCGCGGCGCCGACGTACGGCTGTCCTTCGACCCGGTGACGCTCAACCTGATGCTGTTCGGCCGGGTCAGCAGGGCGCGGGCCGCGCTGACCGGCAAGGTGGCCGTCCGGGGGCGCCGGCCATGGCTGCTGCCCGCGTTCCTGCGCACCGTGCGCCTGCCGGCCACCCGGTATCCGGGGCCCCAGCCCGGCGGCGCCCCCGCCGGGGCGGACGCCGCTCCGGCTCCCTGACCTGCGGCCGGGCCGTACGGCGGTGCCGGAACGGGGACGGCCCGGCGAGTCTGGATTCTCGACGCGGACCTGGCGGCGGTGTTCGATCGCGTCGACCGGTCGCGGCTCCTCCTTGGGTTCCGGCCGTACCGGGCTACAGGGCCGTCGCGGCCTGGTCGATCAGGGCTGCGACGTCCTGCGGGTGTGAGGCGAGCGAGGCGTGTCCGGCGTCCAGGGTCACGGTCGCGCGTGCGTTCATGCGTTCGGCCATCCAAGCCTCGGTGACCGGCGGGATCATACGGTCCTGGGAGGAGACCTGGTACCAGGCGGGCTTGTCCCGCCATGCCGGAGCACCGGCCCTGTCCTCGAAGCAGCGCGCGGCGATCGGCTTCTGGGTACGTGCCATCACCAGAGCGTCCGTCGGATCGAGGTCCTGGGCGAAGGCGTCGGGGAACGCCTCGAAGTCGATCCACAGGAACCCGTCGGCGTCCGGCTTCAGGAAACCCTCCGGGACCGGGCCGCCGTCACGGGCCAGCAGGCCGCCCAGATTCTCGTCCGCGTCGGGCGCGAACGCGGCGACATAGACGAGGCCGGCGACGTTGGGGGCGTGGCCCGCGCCGCCGATGACCGCTCCGCCGTAGGAGTGGCCGACCAGCAGGACCGGCCCGTCCTGCGCGTTCAGGAGGGTACGGGTACGGTGGATGTCGTCATCCAGCGAGGTGAGCGGGTTCTGCACTGCGGTGACGGTATAGCCGCGCGCCGCGAGCAAGGGGATCACCCCGCGCCAGTGCGAGCCGTCACCCCACGCGCCGTGGACGAGAACCACATTCTTGATGGCCATGGATCGCTCCGTTCATGAAACGGCGCAGGCCGGGTGCGAGCCACTTGGCTGCGTCACCTCACCTCCGCACCCCTGCGGTATTCCTGCGGCGCGGTCAACGCCAACAGTCAATCGCCTGAAGAATTGGTCCAGGTCGTAGCCGCCGTGGACGGAGGCCTGAGAGCCGGCGCCGGCTCGCACGATCCGCCTCTCGCGAGACGACCAGTCCGTACACGGGCGCCGAGATCGGGACCTCACATCTCACCGGCCTGGGACGTTTACCGGACATGGGACCAGACACCCCTCCGGAGGAGGGGGAACCACGCACGGGGCGACGCGCGGAGCACGCGGAACCCGCCCCGTGGCCGCCGCCGGCGGCATCCGACGCCGAGAAGACCCCGCAGACACTGGAGGCCACCCCATGAGCACCGCATCCCGGCGGGCCGACGTCACCGCGGGCCCGCGGGCCCGCGCCACCACCCCCGTCGACCAGATCGACTGGCCCGCGCTGACAGCGGAGGTCAACGCCTACGGGTGCGCCCTGACCCCGCCGCTGCTGACCCCGGCCGAGTGCGCGAGCGTCTCCGGACTGTACGAGGAGGCCGGACTCTTCCGCTCCACGGTCGACATGGCCCGCTACCGGTTCGGATCCGGGCAGTACCGCTACTTCGACAGCCCGTTCCCCGACCTGGTGCAGCGGCTGCGGCAGGCGTTCTATCCGCGGCTGCTGCCCATCGCCCGCGACTGGGCCGCCAAGCTCGGCAGGAGCGCGCCCTGGCCCGACAGCCTGGACGAGTGGCTGGAGATGTGCCACGCGGCGGGACAGACCAAGCCGACGCCGATCCTGCTGCGCTATCGCCAGGGCGACTGGAACGCCCTCCACCGCGACCTGTACGGCGACCTCGTCTTCCCCCTGCAGGTCGTCATCGGCCTGGACGAGCCCGGCGTCGACCACACCGGCGGGGAGTTCCTGATGGTCGAGCAGCGGCCCCGCGCCCAGTCCCGGGGCACCTCGACGCTGCTGCGGCAGGGCCACGGCCTGGTCTTCACCACCCGTGACCGCCCGGTGGAGTCGGCGCGCGGCTGGTCGGCCGCCCCGGTCCGCCACGGGGTCAGCACCATCCGCTCGGGCACCCGTCACACCCTGGGCCTGGTCTTCCACGACGCCGCGTGAAGGGGGACGGTCACCGTACGGCCCTCCGGCCCACGACAGGTCCGGCCCCGCACGTCGCCGGGCGCCGGCAGGCGCCCCTACAGGGAGCACACGACATGACAATCATCGCGGGCACCGGAAGAGCCACCCGGCCGCGTTCACCGCTGGTCCGTCCCCTCCCCGCCGCGCGGGCGGCGGCTCCGGCGCAGCCGGCCGGGCACACCGCCGCCGAGGTGGCGGCGCTGGTGGAGCAGCTGACCGCGGCCCGGCCGCGGATCGAGACGGTCACCGTCGGCCACGGGCGCGACGCCGCCTCCCGGGCGGCGGCCCAGGCGTTCGTCCGGAGCTGGGAGGCCGCGGGCGGAACCGTGCTGGCAGTCGTCGACTGGCCCGAGGAGGCCGCGTCCTGGCTGCGCCCGGCGCGGCGGTTCGCCGCCGGCGATCCCGACGCGTGGGTGGTGGCCGGCGCCGCGCTGGGATGGGCGCAGATGAGCCGCCGGCTGCGGCACAGCACCGGCTGGCAGCCGCGGCGCACCTACGCCTTCGCCTGCCTGGGCGACGTGCGGGTCGTGGAGCTGGCCGGACCGGCCACGCTGGAGGACATGCGCGGGGTGGCGGCGGACGGCAGCACCTGGCGGATCGGCCGCGGCCTGATCACCTACTACCCGCACCCTGACGAGGGCCCCCGATGACCGGGCCGGCCGTGGGGAGGAGCCGCCCGGGGACGCGGGCCCGCGGGTCAGGCGTCCCTGCGGGTCAGCACGGCGGCTCCCGCGCCCAGGGCGGCGACCACGTACGCCGCCAGCACCGCCAGCGCCCCGAGCGGCGGGAGGTCTCCCACGGCGGACGGGTGGTCCACGAGCTGCCCCGCGAGATCGGGCAGCAGCACCGAGCCGGCCCGGCCGCCCCACGGGGCGGGCAGCAGGGCCGCCACCACGGGGAGCACGAACAGCAGCGCGCTGACGGTGACGATCGCCCCGGCGGCCGAGCGCAGGACCGCCCCCAGGCCCAGGCCGACGAGTGCCACCACGGCCACCGACAGGCCGGAGGCGAGCAGCATCGGGATCTCCGCCTCGGGCGGGGTCACGTAGCCGGGGCTCAGCGGCCGGTCGCCGACGACCGCCCGGCCGGCGGCGAACGCCCCGGCCAGGAACAGCAGGCCGCCGAGGAGGGAGATCCCGGCGACGACCACCGCCTTCCCGGCGAGCACCCTCCGGCGGCGCGGCACGGCCGCGAGGCTGGCGCGGATCGTTCCGGTGGCGTACTCCGAGGTGATCGACAGCACGGCGAGGACGCCCATGCACAGCTGGACGAGCGGCAGGAGGACCTGCTCGACGGGCGGCGCCTGGAAGCGCGTCCGGCGCTCGGGCGGCAGGCCGTCCCAGCCGTTCACGCCCTGCAGCGCCAGGAAGGCGGCCACCGGCACGGCCAGGGCGACCAGGCCGAGGACGTACCAGGTGGAGCGGACGGAGCGGAGCTTCAGCCACTCGGCCGCGAGCACGTCGGTCACCGGACGTCCCTCCTGCCGAGTACGGCGGCCGCCGCACCGAGCGCGACGACGACGTACAGGGCCATCACCGCCAGCGCCGCCGGCGGGGACAGGCCGATCCCCGCGCCCGCCCTCCCGAGGCCGACCGCCATGGGGACCTCGCCCGCGAGCTGCCGTGTCAGGTCCTCCAGCAGCACCGAGCCGACCCTGGCGTTCCAGGGCGCGGGCAGCGCGACCGCGAACCTCGGGACCACGTACAGCAGTACGACGACGCAGGTGACCGCCCCCGCGGTGGAGCGCAGGACGGTGCCCAGGCCGAGCCCCACCAGGGCGAGCACCATCGGCGACAGCCCGGTGGCCAGCATCTCGGGGAGCTCTCCGGCTAGCGGCGCCGTGAAACCGTGGATGGGGCGGTCCCCGACGACCGCCCGGCCGGCGAAGAACGCCGCGAACACGCTCGCCTGCCCGGCGGCGAGGGCGACGGCGGCCACGGCCACGGCCTTCGCCGCCAGCACCGCGCCGCGCCGCGGCACCGCCACGAGGCTGGTGCGGATCATGCCGGTGGCGTACTCCGAGGTGATCGTGAGGACGCCGAGCACCGCCGCGCAGATCTGCACGGGCAGCAGGACGAGCCGCTCCGGCTCCGCGGCCCGCAGCCCGGCCCGGCGCTCGGCCGGCAGGCCCTCCCACAGGTTCACCACGTAGCGGGTGAAGACCGCCATGAGCAGGACGGAGGCCACGACCGCGCCGAGGACGTACCAGGTGGAACGGGCGGAGCGGAGCTTCAGCCACTCGGACGCGAGCGCGCCGGTCATCGCCCGGCCGCCCGATGCTCGACGCCGTCGCCGGTGAGCTCCAGGTACGCCTCCTCCAAGGAGGCGCTGCGCGGCGTCACCTCGTGCACCGCGAGCCCGTGCCCGGCGGCCAGGTCGCCGATCTCCGTCACCTCGAGCCCCTTCACCGTCAGCCCTCCGTCCGGCTCCGCCAGGACCGTCGCCCCGGCGGCGCGGAGCACCGCGGTCAGCTCCGCCGCGCGCGGGGAGCGCACCAGCACGCCCCGTTCGAAGCGGCCGGCCAGGTCCTGGACCGAGGTCTCGGCGATCAGCCGGCCGCGCCCGATGACGACGAGACGGTCGGCGGTGAGCGCCATCTCGCTCATCAGATGGCTGGAGAGCAGGACGGTGCGTCCCTCCGCGGCCAGCGAGCGCATCAGGTGGCGGATCCACCGCACCCCTTCCGGGTCCAGCCCGTTGACCGGCTCGTCGAACATCAGCACACCCGGGTCGCCGAGCAGCGCCGCGGCGATCCCCAGCCGCTGCCGCATGCCGAGGGAGAACCCGCCGACCCGCCTGCGGGCGGCCCCGGCCAGGCCCACCTGCTCCAGCACCTCCGTCACCCGGCGCACCCCGATGCGGTTGCTCCGGGCCAGCCAGCGCAGGTGGTCGAAGGCACTGCGGCCGCCGTGCACGGCCGCGGCGTCGAGCAGCGCGCCCACCTCGCGCATCGGGTGCCGGATCGCGGCGTAGCGGCGCCCGTTGACGAGCGCCTCGCCCGAGCCGGGGGCGTCCAGGCCGAGCAGGACCCGCATCGTGGTCGACTTCCCTGCGCCGTTCGGCCCCAGGAAGCCGGTCACCTGTCCCGGCTCCACCCGGAACGACAGCCCGTCCACCGCGACGGTCGCGCCGTAGCGTTTGGTCAGCTCCTTGACTTCGATCATGCCGTCGAGGGTCCCGTACGGCGGGCCGGCGGCGCGTCGGACCACGGCCGGGATCGCGCCGTCGGACCTGGGTCCGGCGGCGGCGGTGCCGTCCGGGGCGGGTCATACCCGAGGATGACGTCCTCCGGGTGGAGGCCGGAGCCGGAGCCGGGCCGGTAGCGTCTCGGTGTGGACGATCTCGACGTGGACGGCTCGCTGCTCCTGCGCAGGTGGAGCCGCGGCCAGCTCGTCGCCCTCGATGCGCTGGCCGGGACGGTGTATGTGATCGCGTTCCTGCTGTCGGCGATCGCGCGGCCGGCGGCGGGGACGCAGCTGTGGGCGCAGTGCCTGCTGCCGGCCGGGATCGGGGCGGCGCTCGCCGTACGGCGGCTGTGGCCGCTGCCGGTCTTCGGTCTCGTCCTCGGCGCGTCCCTGGTGTCGTTCTCCCTGGGCCTGGCGCACGACGGATTCGCCGCGGCGGCCTTCGCGCTCTACCCCGTCGCGCTCACCCGTCCCAGGCGCCGGTGGGAGCCCACGGTCGCGATCGGCGTGTGCGGCGCGGCGGCCTTCCTGATGCTGTCGCTGGCGGGCAGTCCCACCCCGGCCGGATGGGCGCGCCCCCTCGGCGCCCTGGTCGCGGGCGCGGCGTTCCTCGGCTGCACCTGGACGGTCGGCCGTGCCGTGCGGGAGCGGCGCGCGTACGCGGCGCGCTCGGCCGAGCAGCTCGCCGACCGGGCGGTCACCGAGGAGCGCCTGCGCATCGCGCGCGAGCTGCACGACGTCGTCGCGCACAGCATGAGCCTCATCGCGGTCAAGGCGGGGATCGCCAACCACGTCGCGGAGGCCCGGCCGGAGGAGGCCAGGGACGCGCTGCGCGTCATCGAGGCCACCAGCCGGGGAGCGCTCACCGAGATGCGTCACCTGCTGGGTGTGATGCGTTCCGGCCCCGGCGCGGCGCCGGACACGGTCTCCGGCCTCTCCCCCGCCCCGGGCCTCGACGGCCTGCCCGAGCTGGCCGGCCGGGCGGCGATGGCCGGCGTCCGCGTCGACCTGGACGTCACCGCGGCCGCGCTGCCCGAGGGCGTCGGGCTGTCGGTCTACCGGATCGTGCAGGAGGCCCTGACCAACGTGGTCAGGCACGCCGCCCCGGCGCGGTGCCGGGTGGCGGTCGAGGCGGACGGGCGGGAGGTGCGGGTCGAGGTGACCGACGACGGACCGGGCCACCGGGTCCTGCCCGGCCGTCAGGGCCACGGGCTGATCGGGATGCGTGAGAGGGTCATCATGTACGGCGGGACCTTCACGGCCGGGCGGCGGCCGGAGGGCGGGTTCGGGGTGTCGGCGCGGCTGCCGTACGGCGAGGACGGGTGAAGGGGTGAGTCCATCGGCTCAGCGGGAGGACGGCGTGATCCGCGTGCTGGTCGCCGACGACCAGGCCCTGCTCCGCGGCAGCTTCCGGCTCCTGGTGGACACCGCACCGGGCCTGACGGCGGTCGGCGAGGCCGGGACCGGCGCCGAGGCCGTCGCCCTGGCCCGCAGCGAGCAGCCGGACGTGGTGCTCATGGACGTGCGCATGCCGGAGATGGACGGCATCGAGGCGGCCCGGCGCATCTGCGGCTCGGCCGACACCGCGAGCGTGCGCGTCCTGATGCTCACCACGTTCGACCTGGACGAATACGTCTACGCGGCGCTGCGGGCGGGAGCCAGCGGCTTCCTGCTCAAGGACACGCCGCCCGGCGAGCTGCTGACGGCGATCCGCGTCGTGGCCGCCGGCGAGGGGCTGCTCGCGCCGACGGTCACGCACCGCCTCATCGCCGAGTTCGCCAGGCGCCCCGAGCCGTCGCAACCACCCGTCCGGGAGCTCGACGGCGTCACCGGCCGGGAGCGCGACGTGCTCACGCTCATCGCCCGGGGGCTGTCCAACACCGAGATCGCCGGCCATCTGAACCTCAGCCTCGCGACGGTGAAGACGCACATCGGCCGGCTGCTCGGCAAGCTCGGCGCCCGCGACCGCGCCCAGCTCGTCATCGTCGCCTACGAGACCGGCCTGGTCTCGGCGGCGCCGCGCCGGCCACGCTGAGGGACCCTCGGGCGGGCCCGCCCTGCGATCTTGTACGGCGGGCATGCCGGGAAAGCGGAGAACCGCCCCTAAAGACCAAAATATCCGTAAAATGCTGCCCTTCTTGTACGCATGTGACTTGGGGGACAGAAGTGACGATGCTCAGCCGCCGGAACCTGCTCAAGGCGGGCGCGGTCTCCGTGCCCGCCGTGGCTCTGGGCGTCCGGCCCGCCCAGGCGGCGTCCGCGCCGGTCCTGACCACCACGGGCATCGCCCCGGCGGCACTGGCCGGGTTCGACAATGTCATGAAGACCTACGTCAAAGAGCGCGACATCTCCTGCGCGCAGCTCGCGATCATCAAGAACGGCAAGCTCGTCCTGGCCCGCGGCTACCGGTATTCGGACGGCACGCAGGCCCTGCCGTCGGTGGACCCGACCTCGCTGTTCCGTATCGCCAGCCTGAGCAAGCACATCACCTCCGCGGCGGTCATGCGGCTGGTCCAGGACGGCAAGCTCAGCCTGTCGGCGCCGGTCACCACGCTGCTCGGCCTGTCGGCCGAGGCCGACCCGCGCCTCGCGCAGGTCACCGTGCTCCGCCTGATGCAGCACCTGGGCGGCTGGGACCGGGACATCTCGAACGACTACCTGTATCTGGACCACCAGATCTCCGCCACGCTGGACGTGCCGCTGCCGCTCAGCCAGGACGACATCATCCGCTATGCCGGCGGCCGGCCCCTGGACTTCGCCCCGGGTACGCGCATGGCCTACAGCAACTACGGCTACATGCTGCTCGGCCGGATCATCGAGAAGGTCTCCGGCACGAGCTACGAGTCCTACGTCAAGCAGAAGCTCCTCGCCCCGGTCGGCATCACCCGGATGCGGCTCGGCCGCACCCTGCGGTCGGCGGCGGCGCCGACCGAGGTCGTCTACTCCTCCCAGTACACCGGCAAGACCGTCATGGACGAGTCGGGCACGGTGACGCCGGCTCCCTACGGCGGCTTCAGCATGGAGAACCGGGGAGCCGGCGGCGGCTGGCTGGCCTCCGCCGTCGACCTGGTGCGGTTCTCGCGGGTCTTCGACGCCGCCGGGCCGGTGCTCGACGCGACCTCGATCGCCAAGCTGTTCGCCAAGCCGGAGATCGGCGTCAGCGGCGACGGATGGTGGTACGGCGGCGGCTGGTACGTGCGCCAGGTCCCCGGCCACCTCAACACCTGGCACAACGGATCGCTGCCGGGGACCTACACCTACCTCGCCCGGCTGCAGAACGGCTTCACCTACGCGGCCCTGTTCAACCGGCGGGAGGAGACCGGCTCGCTCGACTTCGACGTGCTCAGCCCGCGCATGAACGCCGAGATCGGCAAGGTCACCACCTGGCCGACGACCGACCTCTTCCCGAAGTACTTCTGAGCCCCGGAGCGCTCACCGCCGGGGGCCGGCCTCAGGACCGGCCCCGGCCGCTCCTGAGGCGCGCTCCAGCACCTCCAGGACCGTCCCGGTGAGCAGCGCCACCTTGTAGCCGTTCTGGGCCGTCGGAGAACATCGGGCGGCGGCCCGGCCGGCCGCGCGGTCGAGGGGCTCACCGGCCAGGAGCGCCTCCTCGACCTCGGGCAGGCGCAGGGGGACGCGGGCGACGCCGCCCACGGCCACCGCGGCGGAGGTGATCCTCCCCTCCGCCAGGACCAGCCGCGCCACCGCCTCCACCAGCGGCCACTCCGCCTCGGACCTGCCGATCGCGCGGTGGTAGGCGGCCCGCTCCCCCGGCACGGGCGGCGGCAGGTCGATCGCGACGAGGATCTCACCCGGTCCGAGCAGGTGGTCGCGGGCCGGATCGGAGCCGTCGCCGTACAGCTCGCCGACCGGGAACGGCTCCCTGTCGCGCACCTCGACGGACGCCTCGCACCCCAGCAGCGCCATCGCCAGCGACGACGGGTGCGGGGCCACGCACGGGCCGGTCTCGATCACCGCGGAATAGAGGGTGAGCCCCGCGCGGGCCGGGCAGGAGTCACCGCCGTTCTGGTGGCAGGAGAAGGACGGGTTGCGGTAGTACCAGCAGCGGTTGCGCTGGAGCAGGTTGCCGCCGACGGTGGCCACCGCCCGGATCTGGGGTGTGGCCAGGGCCTCCGCCGTCAGCGCCAGGGAGGGATGGGCGGCGCGGAGCCGCGCGTCGCCGGCCAGCTCCGCGACCGTGGTCAGCGCGCCGATCCGGGCCGAGCCGTCCGGCCGCCAGGTGAGGCCGGACAGGCCGGGGAGACCGTGCAGGTCCACGTACGGCCCGGCCGGGCGGCGGGCCATCAGGTCGGTGCCACCCGCGCGGAACTCGCCCGCGTGTCCGGCGGCCTGGCCGAGATCGGTGGGGGCGGTCAACGTCTGATCCCTTCGAGCAGCCGGTCAGGCCGGACAGGCAGGTCACGGGGGCGCCAGCCGGTGGCGCTGTGGACGGCGTTGCCGACCGAGGCGGCCACGCCGATCGTGGAGATCTCGCCCACCCCGACGCCTCCGCCGTTGACGTGGTCCCACCCGTCCTGGTGGAAGTGGACGGTGATCTCCGGGGTGTCCCCGATCCCGGGGATCCGGTAGTCCTCCAGGTTCGCGGTCAGCACGGCCCCCGTCACCGGGTCGACGTGGCGCTCCTCGTGCAGCGCGTAGCCGATGCCCTGGACGACGCCGCCCTCGCACTGGCTGCGCGCCAGCCGCTCGGCGTAGACGCGGCCGACCGCGATCCCGGCCCACACCCGCAGCGGCCTGATCACGCCCAGACGGGTGTCGACCTCGACCTCGGTGACGTGGACGGAGCCGCTGAACCCGCGGCCCAGCGCCATGCCGGCCACCGCGACGGGCGTGAGGTAGCCGCGCCGGTCGCCGCGGCGCCTGCCCACGACTCTGCGTCCGTCGGCCAGGCCCTGCGCCCGCAGGCGCCGCGCGGCGTCCCGCGCGGCCGGAGCCACCGAGGCCGTGGCGCGGCTGCCGATGGAGGGCGGGCCGTGCACGGCGCCGGTCCTGCCGATCTCCACGCGGATCCGCCCGGGGGGCAGGCCGAGCTCCTCGCCCAGGACGCCGGCGATGACGGTGCGGGTGCCGGTCCCGATGTCCTGGACCGTCGTGCGGGCGACGACCACGTCCCCCTGGACCTCCAGCTCGACCTCGGTGGCCGGATCGAGCATGTAGGCCCAGTTGGCGGCGGCCACCCCGACACCCCGGCGGAACCTGCCCGTCTGCGAGCCGGTCGGCGGCCTGTCGAGCCAGACCGGCAGGCCGGCCGCCCAGTCGTAGAGCGCGTGGCGCTTGCGGTTGCCGTCCCAGCGGCGGCGCAGCGCGATCGGGTCCTCGTCCAGGCGGTGGGCCGCCTCGTCCACGGCCTGTTCCAGCGCCCAGAGCATGGGCGCCGCCCCGGGCCCGCGGAACGGCGTGCCGGGCGGCTCGTTGGTGACGACGTCGGAGTCGCGGAGCATCCGGGGCGCCGTGCCGTACATGAGGCGGGCGAGCACCGCGACGGCCGACCCGACCGCCACCCCTCCACGTCCGCGGACGTCCATGGCGAGGGCCGCGAGGTCACCTTTGTCGTCGGTGAGCAGCGCGAGCCTGGTCCGGGTGCCGGGCCGGTTCCCCGCGTCGGTGAGCTCCTCGGCGCGGCTCAGCACCACGCGCACCGGCGCGCCGCAGACCCGGGCGAGCTCGACCGCCGCGACCGTCTCGGCGGTGACCCCCGTCTTGGCGCCGAAACCGCCGCCGACGTGGTCGGCGACGATGTGGACCCGGTCCACGGCGAGACCCCAGCGTCTGGCGACCTGCTCGGCGGCCAGCCCCACCGTCTGGGTGGACAGGTGCAGGTGGAGCTCGCCGGGGCCGTCCCAGCGGGCCACGCACGCGTGCGGCTCCAGCGGGGTGTGCACCTGCACCGCCGTGGTGAACGTCCCGGTCACCAGGCGGGGGTCGGCGCGGCGCCGCGCGGCCTCGATCCGGTTCAGCGCGGTACGGCTGCGCCTGCCCGCCATGGCGAAGGGGCCTTTGACGTTGCCGTTCCAGCCGCCTGGCAGGTTCAGCCCCTCGCTGGAGCTGGGAGCGTGCTTCCTGCTCCGCTCGTCGTACACGGGCGGGGCGTCGGGCGCGTCGTCGAGGGCGGCGGGGACCGGGTCGTAGGCGACGCGCGCGCCTTCGGCGATGGCCAGCGCCTGGCGGAGGGTGGGGGCGGCGACGGCGGCGACGGGCTGGCCCACGTATCGGACGATCCGGTCGGGCGGGAGCAGGTCGACGGTGTGCGGGCCGTCCACCTCGACGCCGGTGACCCGGGCGTGCGCCTCCGTGGAACGGATGATCACGCCTTCGAGCTGGCCGTCCAGGCGGATGTCGGTGGTGTAGCGGGCCCGGCCGGTGATCTTGTCCATCGCCTCCACCCGCGCGGGCGTCCCGGTGGCGGCGTCGTGCTCGCCGCGGCAGGCGGCCGCGATCGCCGCGTGGATGCCCTCGTAGGCCCCGCAGCGGCACAGGTGCCCGGCCATCGCCGCGGCGATCCGCTCGCGCGGTGGCGTGGTGTCGCCGTGCTCGGCGCGCCAGCGGTCCACGAACGCGGCGGCCTCCACCACGAACCCCGGGGTGCAGTAACCGCACTGCAGGCCGTCGTGGACCGCGAACGCCCGCTGGACGGGATGGTCCAGGCCCTCCGCGGTGGTGACCTCCCGTCCCTCCACCGCGACGGCCGGCAGCAGGCAGCCGGCCTGCGGCGTGCCGTCCACCATGACCGTGCAGGCTCCGCAGACCCCGGTACGGCAGGCGGCCTTGGCCCCGGTGAGACCGAGCCGCTCACGCAGGACGTCCACCGTCACGTCGTCCTGGTCGGCGTCCACGAGAACGGGGACACCGTTCAGCATGATCTTCATAGCTCTCCTGTTGACGTCGTCAACATCATGTTGACAGTGTCAGCACACTATGTTGACGATGTCAACAGGGGAGCGTGTGAGAGGGTGAACGACGTGGTGGACGACACCAGGACCAGGCTCGTCGAGAGCGCGCTGAGCCTGCTGCGCGAGGAGGGCCTCGACGCCGTGACGCTGCGCGCGGTCGGCGACCTGACCGGCCTGTCCCGCATGGCCCCCTACCGGCATTTCGCCGACAAGACCGCGCTGCTGGCCGCCCTCGCCGCCCGGGTCATCGTCGACCTCAGCGCGCACGTCGCCGGAGCGGTCCTGGAGGAGGCCGGCCGCCGAGACCGGCTGCGGGCCTTCTACACCAGCTATGTCGAGTACGCCCTGGGCCACCGCAACGAATACCGGCTCGTGTTCGCCTCGGAGTTCCTCATCGGCCACCATCCGGAGCTGGAGAAGGCGATCGACGAGGTGATGGCCGCGCTGGACCTGGAGGCCACCGGCGGCCAGGCCGCCCCCAAGGCCGGGGTGATGGCCCTGCTGTCCACCGCCCACGGCCTGGCCGAGCTCGCCACGGCCGGCCACTTCGCCCACAAGGGGATCAGCCACGAGGACGTCATCGACGCCCTCGTGGGACCGTGAGGTCTCCACCCCGTCCGATCCTCGGCCGCCCGCCGGTCGCTGTGGTGCCGCGACGGCCTGCGGGCCCGTCCCTCAGACGAACGCGTCGCCGCGCTCGGCGGCGGCCGCCACGTTGCCCGGCATCCGGCCGAAGATCAGGCTGTGGAAGGGCGAGATCGACCACCAGTAGAGGTGGCCGGCCAGCCCCCGGGGATGGAAGATCGCGCGCTGGCCGTACACCGTCCGTCCCCGGTCCTGGCGCACGCTCAGCTCCAGCCAGGCCAGACCGGGCAGGCGCATCTCCGCGCGCAGCCGGAGCAGGCGGCCGGGCTCGACCTCCTCGACCCGCCAGAAGTCGACCGAGTCCCCGACGCGGAGCCGCCGCGGGTCACGGCGGCCGCGGCGCAGCCCCACGCCTCCGACG
Organism: Streptosporangium brasiliense; assembly: GCF_030811595.1. NCBI lineage: Bacteria > Bacillati > Actinomycetota > Actinomycetes > Streptosporangiales > Streptosporangiaceae > Streptosporangium > Streptosporangium brasiliense. The sequence continues at coordinate 5,753,495 of NZ_JAUSRB010000002.1, read as the reverse complement.
AGGCGGTCGAGCAGGCCCCGGGCACGCCAGGCGACGGGCAGGGAGTACCAGCCCCGCTCGCCGCCGATCGACTCGATCACCTCCCAGAGGGCCCCCGGGGACGCCTCGACGCGGCGGGCCCGCCTGTCGACGTAGAGGCTGCCGCCCGCCCAGTCGGGGTCGGTGGGCAGCGGATCGCTCGGCGCCCCCGGCGTCGAGGCCGAGGACCATCGGGTGAGGACCTCCGCCTCCTTGATCCGCCGCAGGGCCAGCGTGACGGCCTCCCGGAACCCGATCAGCCCCTCGGGCGGGTCCGGGACGTAGCCGGCGATGTCGTGCTCACCGCAGACGGCCTCGTTGCGCAGCGACTCCACCAGCGGGCGGGCGATGTTCGCCGGGACGGGGGTGACCAGTCCCACCCAGTGGCTCGACAGGCCGGGGCTGAGCATCGGGACGGGGATGATCACCCGCTGGGGCAGCCCGGCGACCTCGGCGTAGCCGCGCATCATGTCGGCGTAGGTCAGCACGTCCGGGCCACCGATGTCGAAGGAGCGGTTCACCTCCTCCTCGACGGCCGCCCAGGCCACGAGGTAGCGCAGGACGTCGCGGATCGCGACGGGCTGCGTCCTGGTGCGCACCCACCGCGGCGTCGTCATCACCGGCAGCCGCTCGGTGAGGTAGCGCAGCATCTCGAAGGAGGCCGAGCCCGATCCGATGATGACGGCCGCCCGCAGCACCACGGCCGGCACCCCGGAACGCAGGAAGGTCTCCCCCACCTCGGCGCGGGAGCGCATGTGGGGCGACAGGTCCTCGTCCGGGGCGAGGCCGCCCAGGTAGACGATGCGGCGCACCCCCGCCTCCCGGGCCGCGGCGGCGAACGTGGCGGCCGCGCGGCGGTCGGCCGCGGCGAAGCCCCGTCCCCCGCCCATCGTGTGGATGAGGTAGTAGGCGACGTCGACGCCGCCGAGCGCCTCCCTCGTCCGGGCGGCGTCGGCCGCGTCGGCCTCGGCGGTCTCCACGCGGGAGACCCACGGCTGGTCGCGCAGGCGGCCGGCCGAGCGCACCATGCACCGCACGTCGTGGCCCGCGTCGAGCAGTTCGGGCACGAGCCGTCCGCCGATGTATCCCGTCGCTCCGGTCACGAGACATCTCATCTGACCATCTTCGTACGGCGGGCCGGGACGGTTGCCTGCCCGGCCGTTCTGTGGCCGCTCCTACAGCTCTTCGCGGATCCGGGCGAGAATCTCCCGCGTGCGCGAGGCCGGCTCGGCCTCGATGCACAGGCGCTCCATCACCTCGAGGTAGCGGTCCACGTCGTCGCGCTTTTCGAGGTATACGGCGCTGGTGAGCTGCTCCATGTAGACCACGTCGGGCAGGTCGGGCTGGGAGAAGCGCAGGATGCTGAAGGGCCCGCCGGCCGCGGCGTGGCCGCCGACGCTGAAGGGCACGATCTGGACGGTCACGTTGGGCAGTTCGAGCGCCTGGAGGATGTGGTCGATCTGGCCGCGCATCACCTCGGCCCCGCCCAGGGGCCGGCGCAGCACCGCCTCGTCGAGCACCGCCCACAGATGGGGCGGCTCGGCGCTGCGCAGCAGCCGCTGGCGGGCCAGGCGCAGCCGCAGGCGGCGCTCCAGCTCCTCCTCGGAGGCGGCCGGGAACCCCAGCCGGATGACGGCCCGCGCGTAGCCCTCGCTCTGGAGCAGGCCGGGGACGAACTGGACCTCGTAGTTGCGGATGCCGGTGGCCGACTCCTCCAGGCCCACGTACGTCTCGAACCAGCTCGGCAGGACGTCGTTGTAGTTGTGCCACCACCCGGTGACGTTGGCCCGCCCGACGAGGGCCAGCAGCGCCTGCCGGTCGTCCTCGTCCGAGACGCCGTACAGCGTCAGCAGGTCGGCCACGTCCCTGATCCGGAAGCTGACCCTGCCCAGCTCCATCCGGCTGATCTTCGAGTGGGAGGCGCGGATGGCGTGGCCGGCCTCCTCCAGGGTGATGTGACGCTGCTCGCGGAGCCGCCGGAGCTGCGCGCCCAGCACGATCCTCAGCACCGTCGAACTCCCCCGGGGCATGGCCATGGGGGTCGGGGGGACCGGCTCGCCTCCGGCGTGAGGTGTGATCATTTACATTCCTTCGAGCGCGGAACGCGAGCCCCCGCCCACTCTTTGTGGCCGTCGCGAGCCTTCACCGTACTCCGGTCATATCTTCCCGGCCACATGGAATTTCATTCTTCAATCAATTGAGATGATCAGATCATCGAAATCGCCGCCCTTCACGCCCCGCACGAAGGCGTCGAGCTCGCGCCGGGTGTAGATCAGCGCGGGCCCCTCCGGGTCTCGCGAGTTGCGGATCGCGACCGCGTCGCCGGGCAGCGTGGCCAGCTCGACGCAGTTTCCGCTGGGGTTGCTGAAGTGACTCTTGCGCCAGACGATCCCGTCCAGCAGCACGGCAGGCATGCCGTTGTACAGCTGATTCATCCTCGCCTCTCACCGATTAGGGAGGGAAACCTCGCCACAAGCATAGGGCTTTGTGCATATGCACGTGCATCTGTACTTGCTTATGCACATCATGGCGGGCAAGATGACTAGACGGATCATCTTTGTCACACGATCACCCCCCTCCCCAAGGTCACCGATGACTGGTCACCAAAGACATCAAGCCCGAGCCACCCCCATCCAGACGGAGATCGGCGGGTGGGAGCGGTGGCTGTCGATGCTCGATCACCTGCTCCCGCCGAGCGGGCTGCCGCCCTGGGCGGACGGCGACAGCCACGTCGACCAGCTCCAGATGGCCGTGCGGAGCCTGCGCCACGATCCCCGCGCGGCACGGACCGCCCGCGAGTTCGCCTCCGCCGCGCTGCGCTCCTGGGAGCTGGCCTGCCTGATCGACGACACCGGCGTGGTGGTCTCCGAACTGGTGACCAACGCCGTGCGGCACGGCGTGCGGGACGGGGTCAACGGCCACCGCGGGCAGGAGGTCAGGGTCATCCTCTGCCATACCGGCCGCTCGGTGCTGTGCGCGGTCACCGACCCCAGCGACCAGGGCCCCAGCCTGCGCGAGCCCGACTTCGAGGCCGAGAACGGCCGCGGCCTCCAGCTCGTCCAGGGGGTCAGCGAGATGTGGGGCTGGGCGCCGCTGGAGAGCCGGGGCAAGGCCGTGTGGGCGGCCTTCAGCCTCCCCCCGAGGACGGGGCGCCATCTGGAGGCATGCCACTGACGGACACCACGCCCGGCAGCGGAGATTCGCGGAATATGCCCCATATCCAGTGAAGGATGGATATTGTCCGCTCAACCCGCACCGGCCGGATGGAAGATGACATGGTTCCGTCGAAGACCGAACGCCCGAAGTTCGACCCCACGGTCCCCAACGGGGGCCGGATAGCCGACTACTTCCTCGGCGGCAAGGACAACTTCGCGGCCGACCGGGCGGCCGCGCACGCGGCGCTCGCACTCGCCCCCGAGCTCCCCGCGATGTCCAGAGAGGGCCGCCTCTTCCTCGCACGGGTGGTCCGCTTCCTCGCCGGGGCCGGCATCCGGCAGTTCGTCGACATCGGCTGCGGCCTGCCGACACGGGGAAACGTGCACGAGATCGCGCACGCCGTCGCACCCGAGGCACGGGTGGCGTACGTCGACAACGACCCGATGGTCGTCGTCCACGCCCAGGCCCTGCTCCAGGACGACCGCCTGACCACGGTGGTCGAGGCCGACGCGCGCCGGCCGGAGCTGCTGCTGTCCCGCCTCCGGCTCACCGGCATGATCGACTTCGACCGCCCCGTGGCGGTCCTCCTCTTCTCGGTGCTGCAGGACATCACCGACGACGCGTTGGCCCTGCGGATCGTCACCGACCTCCGGAGGGCGATCGCGCCGGGCAGCTACCTGGCCGTCTCCCACGCGGTCTCCGACATGCGCCCGGAGACGACCGCGAAGCTCGCCGCCCTCTACCAGGACCGCGGTTCGGTCACCGGCCCCCGCCGCGGCAACCTGCGCACCGGCGCCGAGGTCGGACGCTTCTTCGACGGGCTCGCGCTCGTCGAGCCCGGGGTCGTCTACGTCCCCCGGTGGCGTCCCGACGGGACCGGGCCCCACCGGCCGGACTCGGTGTGGGTCGTCGGCGGGGTCGGCCGCAAGGAATAGCCGGTCCCACAGAACAATCGATGTATTTCTCCTATTGCTCGCAATCTGCCATCTACCCATGGGCGCCGCGGTTCTTTAGTCTCACAGGCAACCAAGGAGATGACCGATGAGCGACGCGGCCCGGCGGCCACCGGCAGGCCTGGACACCAGCGTGCCCAACGTCGCCCGGATGAACGACTACTTCCTCGGCGGCAAGGACAACTTCGCGGCCGACCGGGCGGCCGCCGAAGAGGTGCTCGCCATCGCCCCGGAGATCAGGACGATGGCCAAGGAGAGCCAGGCCTTCGTCGGCCGGGCGGTGCGCCATCTCGTCGAGCGGGGCATCACGCAGTTCGTCTCCATCGGGTCGGGGCTGCCCACCCAGCGCAACGTCCACCAGGTCGCCCAGTCCCTCGACCCCGCCGCCCGGGTGCTCTACGTCGCCGACGACCCGGTGGTGCTCTCCCACGCCATGGCCCTGCTGGCCACCGACCCCCGCACCTCCGTGGTCCGGGGCGACCTGCTCCACCCCGACGAACTGCTGGCCGATCACGAGCTGCGGCGGCTCATCGACCTGGAGCGGCCGGTGGCCCTCCTGATCCCCTCGGCGCTCCAGTTCATCCCCGGCGAGGACGGCCCGTTCAAGAGCGTGGCCCTGCTGCGCGACGCGGTGGCCGTCGGCAGCCACCTCGTCATAGCCCACGCCGTCTTCGACACCCGCCCCGAGGCGGCGGGGCCGCTCGTCGACATCTACCGGCGGGTCCTCGGCCGGAGCGAGGACGCCTCGCGCACGCGCAAGCAGGTGCTGCGCTTCTTCGACGGCATGGAGCTCATCGACCCGGGCCTGGTCTACATCCGCCAGTGGCGCCCCGACAACCCGCTCGCCGCCCAGCGCCCGGAGAAGGTCTGGACCGTGGCCGGGGTCGCCCGCAAGACCGGCTAGCCGGGGACGGCGCCGATCGAGCGCCACCGCACCGCGGCGCCGCCGGTGGCCGGTGGCCGGTCGGAGCGTGAGGTCCCGGCCACGGCGCTCACCCCGGTCTCCGGGGCGAGCGCCGCGTCCCGCTCCGGCGGACACCGCCGGTACGCGGAGCCGTTCCCGCGTCCGCGGGTCCACCCGGTCAATGTCCTGTCCTCGTATAGCGCGGCACGAAGCGGCCGCCGCCTCCGCCCAGCTCGTCGGCCGGGATCTCCGCGAGCACCCGGACGACCTTTCCCTCCGTGTTCACGGCGACGACCCGGCGGGGGTCCCGCGTCCGGTCGAGCAGGATGACGTGGGCGTCGTTGTACCAGCCGATGAGCGTGCTGGCCACGGGGACCGGGATCGTGGCCCGCCGCCGGCCGGTCGCGGTGTCCCACAGACACGCGGTCGCGATCCGGTCCGGGCAGAGGGTGACGAACTGCTTCCCGGCCGGAGAGAACGTGTTCTCGCTGCTGCTGGGTTCGCCCACGGACGGGATGGTGCGGACGGTCTTTCCCCTCAGATCGAACAAGCGCAGACCGGCGCCCGAGCCGCTCGGGAAGCGTACGGCGACGGTGGACTCGCCGGGGGCCCACATGAAGGGGAAATCGCCGATCCCCTTCGTGTCGACCGAGACGACCGTCGCCCTGGCCGTCGCCACGTCGACGACGACGAACCCGAGGACCTGCCTCGTGCCGAGGGCCCGGTCATAGGTCGTCAACAGGACCCGCCTGCCGTCGGAGGACCAGTAGGGGTTGTAGTTCGCCGTCGGCTTGCTCACCGTGTGCACCAGGAACTCCTGGCCGGTGGCCCGTTTGATCAGCCGTATGGAGTCGCGGGGACCCGGCGTGCTCGCCTTGATCCAGGGCAGGACCGCCGTCCAGGCCCCGTCCGGCGAGACCAGCGGCTCCTGGTAGGGGCCGATCGACTGGAACTTCTCGTCCTTCGCCTCTCGCGCGAAGGAGTCAGAAACATCCTTCCGAAGGTGCATGTAGGACGTTATGTGGATCGGGTCTCCGGGAGACTCGTGCAGCCTCGTCTTCAGCTCGGGGAGCCGGATCTCCCTGGCCGGGGCGGCGGGCACGGCCGTTACCTCCCGGATGACGGCCGGGGAGGGGGATGCGGAGACCTCCGCGTCATCGGGGACAGAGCCGCGGATCATGGTGTACACCACCCCGCCGGACAGCAGTGCCACCGCCACGGCCACCCCCGCGAGAAGCGTTCCCCGGCGGCCGCGCCGGGCGGGCGGCGCGCCGGGCACGACGGCGGCCTCGGGGGCTCCGGAGGCGACGGCCGTACCCGCGGTGAGCAGGTCTCCGTCCGGGCGCCGCTCGCGTGCGCCCAGGAGGAGCAGGAGCGCGTCCTTCGCGGTGGGACGCCGTCCGGGGTCCTTGGACAGACACTCCTCCACGAGATCGCGCAGATCGCCGTCGAGGTCGCCGAGGTCGGGGTCCCTGTGCAGAATCCGGTTGACGACCGCCGGGAGCGAGTCCCTGCCGAACGGCGGCTTCCCGGTGGCCGCGAAGACCATGGTCGAACCCCAGGCGAACAGGTCCGCGGAGGGTCCCACCGGGGCGGACTCGAACTGCTCCGGCGCCATGTACGGCGGCGTGCCCACCACGCCGGAACCGGTGGCCGCGGCGTCCAGCGCGCGGGCGATGCCGAAGTCGATCACTCGGGGCCCGTCCCGGCCGAGCAGCACGTTGCTCGGCTTGAAGTCCCGGTGCACCACGCCCGCTCGATGGATGGCGCTCAGCGCGGTCATCGTGCCCACCGCGAGTCTCCGCAGCCGGGCGTCCCGCAGCGGGCCCTCGGTGTCGACGACCTGCTGGAGCGTGGGCCCTTGGACGTATTCGCTGACGATGTACGGCTGGGCGCCGAGCATGCCCGTCTCGACGACCTGGGCGGTGCAGAAGGGGGCCACCCGGCGCAGGATCTCGATCTCCCGGAGAAGGGGGTCCGGCACCGGGCCCGTCGGCCGGTCCGTGCCCGGGCTCTGTCGCAGCAGCTTGACGGCGACACGCTCCCCGGAGGGCGAGGCGCCCAGGAAGACCGAGCCCTGGCCGCCCTCGCCGACCCGCCCGAGGAGCTCGTAGGCGCCCACGTGCGAGGGGTCGTCCGCGCGCAGCGGAGCAAGATCCGTCATGGCCGGCTTACTTCCGGGCGAATCTGAACTGGACGACCTTGGCGTTCTTCCTGGTGATCTCGGCCAGGGTGCGGACCACCTTGCCGTGGAGATCCACGACGACGTACTTGAAGGGGTCCTTCCGCGGGTCGCGGACGATCAGATGGTGCTCGTCCCACCATCCCACTATCGTGGTGTCGCCGTCCCAGACCGGGACCGAGGCGATCCTGTTGCCGGTCTTGGCGTCCCACACGCATCCGGCGTTCCGCTTGCCCGTGCTCTCCGGGCAGTAGGTGTAGAAACGCGTGCCCGAAGGGGAGAAGATCCCGGGACCGGGCATCAGCCCCACCCAGGGCATGGTCCGCACGACCTTCCCGCTCTGGTCGCGGAACCGGACTCCGAACGTCGGCTTCTTGTGCTCGTAGGCGCCGACCACGAGGGTCCCGTCGGGGCTCCAGTCGAAGTTGCCGTAGCCGTCCCGCTGGTCGTCGGTCTTGACGACGGTCGCCTTGCGGGTGCCGACGTCGACGACGACGAACCCCGCGGGGTACTGCACCTTCTGCTTGACGTCGAAATCGTAGACGGTCAGGAGCAGCCGCCTGCTGTCCGGGCTCCACGTCCCCGAGAGTCCTCTCAGCGGCTGCTTGAGCGTGTCCACCGAGAACTTCTCGCCGGTGGCCGAGTTGATGAAGGTGACGTAGTCGTAGCTCGACGCGGCGAACTTGAGCCAGGGGTTGACCGCGACCCACTTGCCGTCCGGCGAGACCGTGGGGTCGCCGAAGTCGGCGTCCTGCGCCACCAGGCGGAAGGCGTCACCGCCCGGGACACGCGCGTATGTGCGGTAGACCGGGCCCTTGTGGTCGGTGATGAAGTAGGACGCCAGGCGCACCGGGTCCGCCGGGTTCTCGTGCAGCGTGAGCCGCCTCCCCGGGGCCTTCACCTTCCCCGTGGCCGCCGGGGGAGGCGTCGGTGACGCCTCGATGACGACGGGAGAGGGGGAGGGGAGCGGTGTGGGGGGCGGTGCGGCCACCCGGACGGGGGCCGCACGGGGGGTCAACGCGTAGACGGTGCCGCCCGAGACGAGGGCGATGGCCACGGCGGCGGCGCCGAGCAGCACGGAACGGCGGCGCCGGCCCGGCCGGGACGGGGGCTGGGGCGGGGGCGGGAGCCGCACGCGCGTGGCCGGATCGGGCGGCGGAGCGGACCGGAGATCCGGGCCGGCGGCGGCCGGGACGGAGGGGAGCGGCTCGGCGGTCGCCAGGATCGTGGAGTGCCCGACCAGCCTGAGCAGGACGTCGCTGGCGGCCGGCCGGTTCCGGGGGTCCTTGGCCAGGCAGTCGGCCACCAGGCCGCGGAGGTCGTCGCCCAGGACGGTGAGGTCCGGCTCGCCCCCCAGGACCCGATTGATCGTCGCCGACATGGAGTCCGCCTCGAAGGGCGACCGCCCGGATGCCGCGAAGAGCATCGTGGCGCCCCACGCGAACAGATCGGCCGCCGGCCCCACGGGCTCGCCCTCCAACTGCTCCGGCGTCAGGTAGGCGGGCATGCCGACCGACCGCGTGGTGCTGCCGGCCCCGGCCTCGAGCGCCTCGGCGATGCCGAAATCGATCACTCGCGGCCCGTCCGGGCCGAGCAGCACGCTGCCCGGGTTGAAGTCACGGTGGACGATCCCGGCCTGGTGGATGGCGACCAGGGCCGTCATCGTGCCGATGGCGAGCCGGTGCAGCGCCGCGCCGCGCAGCGGACCGTCGTCCTCGACGGCCTTGTACAGGGTGGGACCGTCGATGTATTCGCTGACCACGTACGGCCGATCGCCGGCCAGGCCGGTCTCGACGACCTGCGCGGTGCAGAAGGCGGACACCTGCCGCAGTTCCTCGACCTTGCGCAGGAACCGTTCGCTCCCGGTCAGATCGGCGTGCACGAGTTTGACGGCGACGTGCTCCTCCCCCGGCCCCGTCGCCAGATAGACGGTGCTCTTCCCGCCCTCGCCGAGTTTCCCGACAATCCGATATGAACCTAAATAAGGCGGATCATCCGAGTGCAGGGGCTCGACCTCCGGCATGTCGGGCTTCTCCTTAAAGCTCGTCCGTAGATCATCAACTATCCGCACAGATCTGCGTGACGGCAAGCCCATCGCATCATGCCACGGACGGAAAGGCTCCGACGGAAAAGATCATAGATATTGGTGGAACAGGTGAGATATACGCGTCGCCGTCGATCACTCGGCCGTTCCGGCGCACCTCTCCTGTTTCGGGAGCACGGTTCTCCTGTTTCGGGAGCACGGCCTCCGGGGAGCGCGACCCCCGTCTCACGGGAGAGCCCGACCGTGGTCCGCGGCGGGACGGCTCGGACGGACCCGGCGGAGACGCGGCGGGACGGCTCGGACGGACCCGGCGGAGACGCGGCGGGCGGGCATGCCGTCCGCCCGCCTCCTCCGCCCGTCACTCGCCGGTGCCGCCAGGGGGAGGCATGGGGCTCCCGGTGCCCTCGTGACCGGGGCTCATGGTGCCACCGGGGCCGGGAGACACGGTGCCACCGGGGCTGGGAGACACGGTGCCGCTGGGGCTGGGGCTGGGGCTGGGACGCACGGTGCCGCCGCGGGCCTTGCGGAGCAGGTTCAGGTGCTCCCGCACCACCGGCCTGGCGTCCTCGGCCAGCTTCTTCACCTCAGGGGACGAACCTTCGCGCAGCTCCTGATCCAGGCGGTCAAGGGTCTGGCGGTGGCCGACGATCATCGCGGCCAGCCACACGTTGTCGAAGACCTGCCCGGTCAGCCTCGACAGCTCGGCGAGCTGATCGCGCTGGTCGGCGTTCGGATCTCCGGGAAGCGGCACTTTGGCCTTCTGGGCCGCCTGCCGCACGCTCTCGTCCAGCTTCGTATGGTTGTCAACCAGAACTTTCCCGATGTCACTTATGCTGCGGTCTGTCGATCTCTGCTGGGCGAGCTTCCCCGCCTGGATCTCGGTCAGGTTGACCCGATGTATCTGAACCAGAAACTTCTTGTCCTGCTCGTTGAGATTCGGCTGAGCGGCGATGGCTCCGGCGGTGCCGCCCAGAACGACGGCCGCGACGGCCAGCAGGACGATAATCCTTCGGATCATTGGATCCCCCGTCAGTGCGTGAACGGATTAGCACCTTTCTCCACATATGCATTGATGTCTGCCGATATAGCAGAATTCGGGTGAAAATGCGGTAGCTCCGGCCTCCGCCTCCCGGGGGCGCCCGCCGGCCGGATCCGTCCTCCGCCCCGTGCCGCCCCCGCCCGCCGAGTACCGCGCCGGCCGCCCCCGGGACGGGCGCGGCACTCGTCATCCGCCGGAGGGGAGACGGCGAGGGGCGCCCGCGGCAGGCGCCCCTACGGCCGTTCAGCTCGGCGTCGCCTCGGAGCTCGGTGCCCCCTCGGCGTGGGGGAGGAGAACCATGTCGACGAGGTAGACGGTGGCGTTGGAGGTCTGCAGGTTGCCACAGACGACCTTGGCGTCCTCGACGGTGTAGTCCTCCTCGCCGGCCTTCTTGACGGTCAGCGTGCCGCCGCCGAGCGTGGTCAGCGGCCCCTCGGCGAGTTCGGCGGGGGTCTTCTTCCCCTCGACGACGTGGTTGTTGAGAATCTTGGTCAGGAGCTCCTTGTCCGCCAGGGCCTTCGCGAGGACCTCCTTGGGGATCTTGCCGAAGGCCTCGTCGGTGGGGGCGAACACCGTTATGTCCGGTGCGGAGTCCAGCTTCTCGATCAGTCCGGCCTGCTTGGCGGCCTTGGCCAGCGTGGACAGCTGCGGGATATGGGAGAGCGCGGTGCCGAGCGGCTCCGAGGCTATGCTGCCGGGGCTGCCCGGGCCGGAGGCGGGCAGGGAGGAACAGCCGGGGCCGAACGGCTTGGTCATGGCCCCGGGCGACTCCGAGGTCATGTCCGTGGGCGACTCGGAGGTCATGTCCGTGGGCATGGGCGTGGGAGAGACCCGGAGGACGGAGCCCGTGGCGGCCGCGTGGCCGGCGACGGGGACCGCGGCCAGAGCCAGCGCGGTCAGGGCCGAGGCGAGCAGAGCCTTCTTCTTCACAGTGATCTCCTTGGATGGATGGATGAGCCCTCCGGGATCCGTCCGCCGGGCCCCGCGCCGCTCATCGATCTTTCGTAGATCAATTCCCTCCAATTTCAGGTTAAATGCCCCATAGAGTGACTCTTGACCACATATCTCCCTGCTGTGAGGAGACGCCGGGGTGTCCATGGGGCGCCCCGTACAGTGGGGGCATGAGCCCGAAGATCGCTACCAACGAGGTCGTCTCCCGTGATCGGCTGCTGGAGTTCCTGCGCGGGCGCCACCGCGCGCTGGTCATCACGGCGCGCCGCGACGGCGGCCCCCAGGCCTCCCCGGTGACCTGCGGCGTCGACGCCGAGGGGCGCATCGTGGTGTCCACCTACCCCGAGCGCGCGAAAGCGGCCAACGCCCGCCGCGACCCCCGGGTGAGCATCGTGGTCCTGTCGGACGACTTCGACGGGCCCTGGGTCCAGGTGGACGGCACGGCGGAGGTCCTGGACCTGCCCGAGGCGCTGGAGCCGCTGGTCGACTACTACCGGGCCGTCGCCGGCGAGCACCCCGACTGGGACGACTACCGCGCGGCCATGGTCCGTCAGGGCAAGTCACTGCTGCGGCTCACCCCGGTCCGCTGGGGGCCGATCGCCACCGGCGGCTTCCCCGCCCGCCTCGCCTGACCCCGCCCGCCTCGACGGTGTCCGGCACGGCCCACTCCCCCTCGCGTCCACGGCGACGGGCCCGCCGCGGGTGTCCGCGGCTGCGCCGAGCGACGGGATCCGCCACCTGTGACTTCGGGCGACGGGCCGCCGGGGGTTGCGCCCGCGGTCAGGTCCGCCCCACGGCCTGCGCCAGCTTCACGGTGATCTCCCCGCCGAGCTGGAACCCGCCGGACAGCTCAAGGTCGTCACCGCTCCAAAACCGGCCCGGGTCGTACCAGTTCGGGCGGCGGCCGCCGGGCAGCAGCCCCATCGCCTCGTAGGTGACGGCGACGACCTCCGCGCAGTAGGCGCTCTCCAGGGCGCTCTCCTCGGCGCCCCGCTTCAGGATCTTCGGCACCCGCCCGCGGACCCAGCGCCCGGCGAGCCGGGCCGTGGACGGGAACGGGGTGCCGTCCAGCCGGGCGACGGTGCGCAGGACCGCGTCCTCCATCTCCCGGGTGACCTGGGGGTCGAGCTGGCGCAGCCAGGCGCGCTGGCCGTACTTGGTGGCCCACACGCGGACCGCCTCGCGCAGGTCGTGGAGCTGGACCCCGCGCTGGTGGGTGCCCGACCACAGGTCGGGCAGCGAGCGGCCGAGTTCGGCGTGCCACATCAACGGGGGCATGTCGTCGATGACGACGGACATTCCGACATGGTTGACGGGACTGTTCGTCACCGTCTGGATCGCTCGGTCGGGCACGGTGCGGCCGCGGAACAGCCACACGTCGCCGGTACGGGTCAGGTTGACCGCCTCGTCGAGGCTGATGCTCTTGCCGGGCATCTCTGTAGCCTAGGGACATGCGGTGGTGGAAGATACTCGGCCTGGCAGGCGTCGCGGGCGTGGCGGCGACCGGCGTGGTGATCGCGCGGGCGGAACGGCGGCGGCAGGCCTACACCCCGGACGAGATCCGGCTCCGGCTCCGCGCCCGGCTGGAGGAGGCCACGGCGGACGGCTGGGAGGCGGTCCCGGCGGACGGCCGGGAGGCGGCCGGCCAGGCTCCCTGAGCCGGAGCGCGACGGGTCCGGCCCCTGACGCTCCCGGACGGCGGCGCGCCCCCGGGGAAGGGCGGGTCACCCCTGGGACGGTGGCGCGCCCCGGGGAGGGGTAGGTGACCCCCCTGGGACGGCGGCGCGCCCCCGGGGAAGGGCGGGTCACCGCCCTCCGGCGGGGGCGGCGGCCACCGGCGGGCCGCCGGATGTCACAGCAGGCCCTGCGCCGGGTCCCAGCCGGCGGGCAGCGGGCCGGGGACCTCGCAGGTGCTGCCGACCGGCAGGAACTCGCCCCGCTCCGCGGAGCCCGCGACGGCCAGCATCGTGTCCAGGACGTGCAGGCCCAGCTCCCCCGTCGCGCGGTGCGGCCGGCCCGCCCGGATGGCCTGGGCCATGTCGAGCACGCCCAGCCCGCGGCCGGCGGTGGCGCCCTCCGCCGGGACGGTGACCCAGTCGTCGGCGAGGGCCCGGCGCAGGCGCACCGCGCCGTCGAAGGTGTTGGGATCGGGCAGTTCCATGGTCGCCTCCGTCCCGGTGATCTCGATGAAACCCAGCCGGGGCAGCGGTGAGTCGAAGCTGAACACCATGGTGGCGGCCTGTCCGGCGGCGAACTCCAGGAGCGCGGTGGTGTGGGTGGGCACCTCCACCGGGAACCGGGTCCCGGCCCGGGGCCCGGAGCCGACGACCCGTTCCTCCCGGGCCCGGCGGGCGACCGCGGCCACCCGCTCGGCCGGTCCGAACAGCGTCACCAGGGCGGTCAGGTAGTAGGGGCCCATGTCGAACAGCGGTCCGGCGCCGGGCTTGAACAGGAATTCCGGGCTGGGATGCCACGATTCGGGGCCGGGGGTCTGCAGCAGCGTCAGCGCGGTCAGCGGGGTGCCGATGGCGCCCTCGGCGACGAGCCGGGCCGCGGTCTGCAGGCCGGCTCCGAGGAAGGTGTCGGGGGCGCAGCCGAGGCGCACTCCCGCCGCGGCCGCGGCCTCGATCACCTCCGTGCCGGACTCCCTGTCCAGGGCGAACGGCTTCTCGTTGTAGACGTGGCGGCCGGCCGCGACCGCCGCGGCGGCCACCGCCGCGTGCGCGGCCGGGATCGTGAGGTTGACGACGAGTTCGACGTCGGGGTGGGCGATCACCTCGGCCGGCGCCCCGGCCACCGGCACGCCGTACTGCCGCGCGACCTGCCGGGCGCGTTCCACGTCGAGGTCCGCGCACCCCACCACCCGCAGGTCGGGGAAGGAGGTGAGGTTGCGCAGATACTGGTGGCTGATGGTGCCGCAGCCGACGACGGCCACGCCGACCGGGCCCGTCACGGGCTCACCCGCCCGGCCTCGACGAGGCCGGTCAGGTAGGTGTGGCTGGCGGCCAGCGCCTCGACCATGTCGGTGGCGCAGTGGTCCAGCTCCACGATCCGCACGGCGTCGGGGGCGGCGACCAGCGCCTCCACGATCGGCACCTCGCCCGCGCCCACCGCCGTCATCGGCCCCTCCTTGGTCGCCGGCCCGTCCTTGACGTGCAGGTGGCGCACCCGCCGGCCCAGCCGGGCCAGCAGCGCGGACGGGTCGGTCCCGCCCGTCGCCGCCCAGTAGACGTCCACCTCCAGGAGCACCTCCGGGTCCAGCAGTTCCTCCAGCGCCTCCAGCGCCGGGCGGCCGTCCACCCGCTGCTCCAGCTCCCACCAGTGGTTGTGGTATCCCAGCCGCAGGCCGAGGTCGGCCGCCTCGCGGGCCGCCCCGTTGAGGGTCCGGGCAGCCCGCTCCAGGCCGTCCCGGTCGGCGAACCACTCGGTGGGAGCGGCCGGCACGATGACCGTGTCCGCCCCGATCCTGACCGCGGCGGCGAGCGCCGCCGCCCGGCGCTCGTCGAGCAGCGGGGCGTGCGCGCTGCACGCCCGCAGCCCGGTCGCCTCCAGGTCGGCGGCGAGTCCGTCGGGGTCCAGGTGCGCGTCGTACGGCTCGACGGCGCCGTAACCGATCTCGGCGATACGGCGCAGCACCGCACGGCGGTCGACGGCCGCCTGCTCGCGCACGGAGTACAGCTGGACGGCGAGCGGGCTCATCCCAATGGTCCCTTCTGGCGTGACAGATCTGGTGCGGCGGCGGTGAGGGCCAGCGCGGCGGCGCCGTACAGGCCCGCGTCGCGCTCCAGCGAGGTCGGGCTGACGGTGAGGCGGCGCAGGAAGCCGAGGCCGGCCTGCTTGGCGACCGCCTGCCGCAGCGGGGTGAGCAGGGTCTCCCCCGCCGCCGCCACCCCGCCGCCGATGACGACGTCGTCGATGTCGAACAGCGCCGCCGTGGTGAGGACCGCCGCGGCCAGCGCGTCCGCGGTCCGCTGGAAGGCCCGCTGGGCGACGGGGACGGCGCGGCGGGCGTCGGCCGCGAGCGCCTTGGCGTCCGGGTGCCCGGCCGGGGCGGCCCAGCCGTTCGCCAGCGCCCAGCGGACCATGCTCGGGCCGCTGGCGACCGTCTCCAGGCAGCCGAGCGCCCCGCAGGGGCACAGCTCGCCGTCCCGGTCGACGGTGATGTGCCCGATGTGGCCGGCGTTCCCCGTCGGCCCCAGGTACGGCACGCCGTCCAGGACGATCCCGCCGCCCACCCCCGTGGAGACCACGATCCCCAGCAGCGCCCGGGAGCGCGGGACGTGGCTCCCCCGCCACCACTCGCCCAGCGCCATGCACTGGGCGTCCCCGGCGAGCACGACGGGGAGGCCGGGCAGGAGCCGGCCCACGGTCGTGACCAGGGGGAAGTCCCGCCAGGACGGGATGTTGACCGGGCTGACCGTGCCGGCGGGCGCGTCGACCGGGCCCGCGGAGCCGATCCCGACCCCGGTCAGGCCCGCGGTCCCGACCTCGTCGAGCAGCTCGGTCAGCGTCGCGGTGGGGTCGGCCCCCACCGGCAGCTCCACCCGCCGCACCAGCGTCCCGCCGGGGTCGACGGCCGCGGCGGCGAACTTGGTGCCGCCGATGTCGATCGCCAGGACCGTCATGGCCGGGGCTCGCGGCGCCCGGCACGGGATGCTTCGATAGGGGGGCGGGGAGGCAGGCCGCGCGGGCCTGGGGAGCGGGGGCTCACAGGATCCTCCTGCAGTCCGGGGGGATAGTTGCTTAACCGGGTAAGCGAGGTGAACCTACAGCCGGCACGACAAGGATGTCACCGCCACATTAACGACATAAATCCCATTTTTAGTGGGGTGAGGGCCGCGTGGACGGCGCGTTCCTGCTCGACCTGCGCCTCGCCGACCCCCGGGTGACGGAGCTGCAGGCCCTGGGCATGCCCGCCGTGGTGGTCGGGCACCCGTCGGAGGCGGGCTCGCTGGCCTCGGTCTGGTCCGACGACGGCGCCGCCGTGCGCGAGACGATCGAATACCTCGCCGCGCTGGGCCACCGCCGCGTCGCCCGCGTCGCGGGCCTGCCCGAGCTCGTGCACACCGCCCTGCGCGACCGGGCCTTCGCCGCCTCCTGCGACGGTCTCGGGCTGAACGGCCACGTCACCGCGCACACCGACTGCACCGGGGAGGAGGGGGCGCGGGCCACCCGGCGGCTGCTCAGCTCCCCCGACCGGCCGACCGCGATCGTCTACGACAACGGCATCACCGCCGTGGCCGGCCTCTCCGTCGCCCAGGAGATGCGCCTCGACGTCCCGCGCGACCTGTCGATCGTCGCCTGGGACGACTCCCCCCTCTCCCAGGTCGTCCGCCCCCCGCTCACCGCCCTGAGCCGTGACATCTCCACCTACGGCGCGCACGCCGCCCAGCGGCTGCTCGCCCTGATCGACGGCGGGCAGGCGTCCGCCTTCGAGGACCGGGCGGCGTGCCTGACGGTCCGCGGCAGCACCGGTCCCCCACCCGCGCGGGCCCCGGAGCCCGCCTGACCGCGCCGGCGCACCAGGACTTCCGTCCCGGGTGATCCCGGATCGACGGACCTTCTGAGCCGGGCGAGGATCCGACAGCGTGGAGGCATGCGAATCCTTCACACGACAGTCGCGGCGGCCCTACTGCTCACGGGTCACGCCGCCGAGCGCCGGGCGCCGGATCCCACCGCCGCCGGGACCGGCGCCGATCCCGCGGTCGTCAGGACCGACGCGGGAGCCGTGCGCGGCACGGTGACCGGCGAGCACCGCCTCTTCCGGGGGATCCCCTACGCCACCGCGGGCCGCTGGGAGGCTCCCGTGCCCGCGAAGAGCTGGGACGGTGTCAAGGACGCCACCGAGCCGGGCGCGATGTGCCCCCAGGTCGGCTCCGTCTACGCGCCCATCTCCAGCACCGACGAGGACTGTCTGTTCCTCAACGTCACCACCCCGCGCGCGCCGGGGAGGAACCGCCCGGTCATGGTCTGGATCCACGGCGACGGGGCGGTCGGCGCCGGCCACTTCTCCGACGCGCGCAAGCTCGCCTCGCGGGGCGTGGTGGTCGTCACGATCAACTACCGGCTCGGCGTGTTCAGCGGGTTCGGGTACCCGGGCCTGAAGAACTCCGGGACCTACGGCCTGCAGGACCAGCAGGAGGCGCTGCGATGGGTGCGGCGCAACGCGGCGGCCTTCGGCGGTGATCCGTCGAACGTCACGGCGTTCGGCGTCTCCTTCGGCGCGCTCGCCATCGGCGGCCATCTCACCTCCCCCGGCGCGAAGGGGCTGTTCCGGCGAGTGGCCATGCAGAGCGGCGAGACGATGATGGACATGCCGGCCAACAGCATGATCCCCGGCGTGCCGGCCGCCCCGGCGTTCGCCTGGCGGAGCACCGAGGACGCCCAGGCGGTGGGCCGGACGTACGCCGAGCAGCTCGGCTGCCGGAGCCTGGCGTGCCTGCGCGCGCTGCCCGTTCGGAAGATCCTCGCGGTGCCGCAGATCATGAACGTCTTCCAGGCGTACGCCTACGGCAACAAGGTGCTCCCCGAACTGCCCTCGAAGGCGGTCCGCGAGGGGCGCTTCCACCGGGTGTCCGTACTGGCGGGCGCGACACGCGACGAGCATCGGATCTTCGTCGGGATGAACTACGACGTGGCCGGCCGGCCGGTCACCGCCCAGCAGTACGGCACCCTGGTCAAGGAGGCGTTCGGCGACGACGCCGGACGGGTGACGCGGAAGTATCCGCTCGCCTCCTACGCCTCCCCCAGCCAGGCGTGGGCGGCCGTGATGACGGACCGGCTGTGGGCGAGAGGCACGCACGAGCAGAACACCTCGCTGGCCGAGCACACCCCCGTCTACGGCTACGAGTTCGCCGACCGGAGGGCCCCGATGTTCCTGCCGCTGGAGGCGGACTTCGACTGGGGCGCCTTCCACGCCGCCGACCTGCCGTATCTCTTCCCGGACAAGAAGGCGCCGCTGACGGCCGCCCAGCGGAAACTGGCGGACCAGATGGTCGGCTACTGGACGAACTTCGCCCGCACCGGCTCGCCCAACGGCCCGGACCTGCCCAGGTGGCAGCCGCTCCCCCGAGGCACCCAGTCGCTCGCGCCCGGCGCGGTGCGGCCGATCGACTACGCCGCCGAGCACCGGCTGGACTTCTGGAGGTAGCGCGGCGCCTATACATATGTCCACTTTCCACTGATTGCGATGAGACGGGAGGATCAACGACGGACAACGGCTTTCAATAGAGTTCCGCCTGTTCGCGGATGGGTACCGTTGGCCGTGATGACATAAGGAGACCGCAATGACGCACGAGCGCGCGGGCAAGACCGCCCAGCCGTCCGACCTGGTGGACGTGGCCCGTCTGGTGACCGCCTACTACACCCTGCACCCCGACCCCCAGGAGGTCGGCCAGCGGGTGGCGTTCGGGACGTCGGGACACCGCGGCTCGTCGCTGAACGTGGCGTTCAACGAGGACCACATCCTCGCGACCAGCCAGGCCATCGTGGAATACCGTGCGTCGCAGGGAGTGGACGGCCCGCTGTTCCTCGGCGCCGACAGCCATGCGCTCTCGGAGCCCGCGCGGGTGTCGGCACTGGAGGTGTTCGCCGCCAACGGGGTGCGGGTGCTGGTCGACAGCCGTGACGGCTACACGCCGACACCGGCGCTCTCCCATGCGATCCTCACCCACAACCGGGGGCGTACGGCGGGGCGGGCCGACGGCGTGGTGGTGACCCCCTCGCACAACCCGCCCGGCGACGGCGGCTTCAAGTACAACCCGCCGAACGGCGGCCCGGCCGACACCGACGCCACCTCCTGGATCCAGGACCGGGCCAACGCGCTGATCGCGGACGGGCTGAAGGAGGTCCGGCGCGTCCCCTACGCCAGGGCCATGGCCGCCGACACGACCGGCCGCCACGACTTCCTCGGCGGATACGTCGACGACCTGCCCTCGGTGCTGGACCTCGACGCGGTCCGGAGCGCCGGGGTCCGCATCGGCGCCGACCCGCTGGGCGGAGCGAGCGTGGCCTACTGGGGGGAGATCGCCGAGCGGCACCGGCTGGACCTGACGGTGGTCAACCCGCTGACCGACCCGACGTGGCGGTTCATGACGCTGGACTGGGACGGCAAGATCCGGATGGACTGCTCCTCGCCCTACGCGATGGCCTCCCTGATCGCCAACCGCGACGCGTTCGACGTCTCCACGGGCAACGACGCCGACGCCGACCGGCACGGCGTCGTCACCCCCGACGGGGGCCTGATGAACCCCAACCACTACCTCGCCGTGGCGATCTCCTACCTCTACTCGCACCGCCCCGACTGGCCGGCGGACGCCGGGGTCGGCAAGACGCTGGTGAGCAGCAGCATGATCGACCGGGTGGCCGCCGACCTGGGCAGGCGGCTGATGGAGGTGCCCGTCGGGTTCAAGTGGTTCGTGCCCGGCCTGCTCGACGGCTCGCTCGGCTTCGGCGGCGAGGAGAGCGCGGGGGCGTCGTTCCTGCGCCGCGACGGCTCGGTGTGGACCACCGACAAGGACGGCATCATCCTGGCGCTGCTCGCCTCGGAGATCATCGCGACCACCGGCCGCTCGCCGAGCGAGCACTACGCCGACCTGACCTCCCGGTTCGGCGACCCGGCCTACGCGCGGGTCGACGCCCCCGCGAGCCGGGAGGAGAAGGCCGTGCTCGCCAGGCTCTCGGCCGACCAGGTCACCGCCGAGACCCTCGCCGGCGAGCCGATCAGGCAGGTGCTCACCTCGGCGCCGGGCAACGGCGCCCCCCTGGGCGGACTCAAGGTCAGCACCGACAGCGCCTGGTTCGCCGCCCGGCCCTCCGGCACCGAGGACGTCTACAAGATCTACGCCGAGTCCTTCAAGGGACCCGAGCACCTCGCCGAGGTGCAGGACGCGGCCAGGGCCCTGGTGTCGGAGTCGCTCGGCTGAGCCGGGCACCCGGCCGGCGGAGGCCCGGACCGGCCGGCCGGCGAGGCGGGCGTGCGGGGCGGGCACGCGGGCCGGCCGGGTCCGGCGAGGCGGGCGCGCGGTCCGGGCAGCCGGGCCGCACCGCCGGACAACCCGACAGCCCGACAGCCGCCGCTCAGGTGAACATCCGCCAGGCGGCGGGCATGACCGTCCAGCGACGGTGGACGGCCGGGCCGGTCAGTTCGCCGTCGGCGTTCACCGGGACCGGCCCGCCGGTCACCGTCACCTCACGGCCCCGGCCGGTGACGACGTCACGCAGGCCCGGATGGGTCCCCCGGCGCAGCCGCAGCGCGTAGGCGAGCCGGTCCAGCGGCCCGGTCGTCAGCGCGACGACGACGTCCACCATGCCGTCGCCGGGCCTGGCCTCGGGGGTGAGCGGGGTGCCTCCGCCGATGGTGACGCCGTTGCCGATGCCGACCATGAGCACCGGGCGCCCCTCGGCCAGGGGCCGGCCGTCCACGCTCACGCGCAGCCGCCACCCGGGGCTCCGCACGCCCGCCAGCAGCCCGCCGACCGCGTAGGCGAGCCGTCCGAGCCCGGGCTTGAGCGGCTTGGCCCGCTCGGAGGCCTCCGCGCCGACGCCGAGGTGCACCACGTTGACGACGGTCCCGCCCTCGTCATCCGTCAGGAGGTCGAGGGGCTGGGGCCGGCCCGCGAGCACGACGCGGGCCGCCACCCGGGGGTCCAGCGGGATGCCCAGGCCGCGGGCGAAGTCGTTGCCGGTGCCCAGCGGGACGAGCCCCACGGTACGGGTGCCCAGCTCGCCGCGCCGGCGCAGGGCGGCGACCGTCACGTGCAGCGAGCCGTCCCCGCCCAGCACGACCACGTCCCGGCCGGGATGGGCGTCGAGCATCTCGTCCAGATCCTTCTGGCCGACGGGCGCCTCGACCACGTCGGCGCCGCCGCGCAGCGTATCCACGGCCGCCGTCCGGGCGGCGTCGTCCGCGCCTCCCGCCTCCCCGTTGTAGATCACCAGCAGCTCGGCCATGCCGTCCCTCCAACTGATCGCCTCACCCGTCCCTGCCCTCCGGGACGGCGATCACTCGGCGCTCAGCCCAGCCTCCACCAGCGCACCGCCAGCCACAGGCCGGTCACCACGGCGAGCAGGGCGGCCAGGACGTACACCGCGGTGGTCGAGGTGTCCGAGAGGTAGCCGTTGCCGCCGACGAGCACGGCCATGATCAGCGTGCTCAGCAGGCCCGCGCCCGCACCCGCCGCCAGGCCGACCCCGCACGCCTTCAGCACGCGGACGGGGCCGCCCGCGTGGTCGTGGATCGGCGCCATGACCGACACCAGCCGCTCGGCGACGAGCGCGGGGTCCTCGTCAAGCCGGCCGGCCACGAGCTGGGTGGCCACCCCTCCCTGCTCCGGCTCGCTCAGGTAGATCCACCGGGAGCCGTCGACGAAGACCGCGGCGTCCCCGGACCCGGGGAAGCTCAGCCAGAGGAACGGCGTGCCCTCGGGGAAGCGTCTGAGCACGTGCCGGACGACCGGGGCGCCGGCGTCGAGCGCCGCGCCCAGGGACCGCAGCGCCCGCTCCTCGTCCGAGCCATCCACGACGACCTCCCCTGCCCCCTCCCATTCTCGTACGGCCCGGCACCGCGGTTGCGGCGGGGCGCGCCGGTCCGTGGTCACGGCCGGACCGGAGACAGGCTCGGAACAGCCGTGAAAGTGCTGCGATCATTCATCCATGAGCAACACCTGCTGGGCTTCCCCGGCTCGCGAGTGGTGCTCGGCGCGACGGTCGAGGACGCCGGGTTCGATCCCCGCGTGACCGTCGGCGGCCTCGGCGAGGTGCTGTCGGCCGGCGTGGAGCTCGCCCCGGGCCTGGCCGGCGCCACGGTCGTGGAGACCCGGGTGGGCCTGCGCCCGGTGACCGCCGACGGGCTGCCGATGATCGGCGCCGTCGCCGGCGGTGTGGTCGTCGCCACCGGGCTCGGCGCCTACGGCCTGACCGCCGGGCCCTACGCGGGCCTTCTCGCGGCCGAGCTGGCCCTGGGCCTGCGACCGTCCCTGGACGTGGCGCCCTACTCCCCCGGCCGCACCCCGAGGGCGGGGGCCAGTTCCGCGAGCTGAGCGACGCCCCCGAGCAGGTCGGAGGGCAGGGGCTGGAGGGCGACGTGGTCGGCGCCGGCGTCGAGATGCGCGCCGACCCGCCGGGCGACGGTCTCCACGTCCCCCCACGCGACGATCGCGTCCACCAGCCGGTCACTGCCGCCGCCGGTGAAGTCCTCGTCCCGGTAGCCGAGGTGGCGCAGGTTGCCGACGTAGTTCGGCAGCCGCAGGTAGCCGGCCATGTGCGCGCGGGCGATCTCCCTCGCCCTGGCGGGGTCGCTCTCCAGGACCACGGCCTGCTCGGGGGCGAGGATCCGGTCCGGGCCGAGGGTCTCGCGGGCGAGCGCGGTGTGCTCCGGCGGCACGAAGTAGGGGTGGGCGCCGTCGGCCCTGTCCCGGGCGAGCTCCAGCATCCGGGGGCGCAGCGCCGCCAGCAGCCTGGGTACGGGTGGGTCGTCGGTGAACGGCAGATCGCGCGCGACGGCGTCCATCGCGTCGAGATAGGCGCTCATCGCCGCGAGCGGGCGAGCGTAGTCGTGGCCGCGCTGGGAGACCAGCGGGGCGTGGCTGACCCCGACGCCCAGGGCGAAGCGTCCCGGGTACGCCTCGCCGTACGCCCTCGCCCCGGCCGCCATGGCGGTCGCGTCCCGCACCCAGATGTTGGCGATGCCGGTGGCGACCGTGACGTTCTCGGTGGCCGCGAGCAGGATCCCCGCGAGGCTGAACGCCTCCCTCGTCCCCGACGCCTCGCCGTACCACAGGGTGCCGTAGCCGAGCTTCTCGATCTCCGCCGCCGCCCGCCGCACGGCCGGGGCCCGGTCCCGCCCGAACATGGGATGCCACACACCGATCCGACCGATGCCCATCGCCGTCTCCGATCCGGCTCGTCCGACTGTCCGCCTGAGATGGACGCTAGCTCAGTGTTCGACGAATGTCGAACATAAGGGGTCCCGGGACACGCGGTCCCGGGACACGCGGCGGCCACCGCCCCGGCCGTCCAGGCGGGCCGGCACCGGAGGTCGCGCGGTGGCCGCCGCGGGCCTACACCGTGGTCCTGGCGAAAGGCACCACGGGCTTGACGGGCACCGGCGCGCACAGCTTCTCGAGCATCCCGCAGAGCCGGGCGCGGAAGGCCGGATCGACGAGCCTGCCCTCGGAGTCGAACTGGCTCACGGCCGGGGACACGAGCAGGTCGACGCCGTGCACGATCGCGCCGGCGGCGGCGAGGGCGCGGCACAGCTCGATCTGCGTCCACGTGGCCTCGTGGGCGTACAGGCAGGCGGTCACCACCGCGACCGGCTTGCCGACCAGGACCGCGCCGCTACGTCTGGAGGCCGCCCACTCCAGCGCCTCGCCGAGCTGGGCCGGCAGGGCGCTGTGCGCCGGTGCCGCGATCAGTACGCCGTCCGCCCCGGAGAGGGTGCGGCACAGCTGCTCCACCCCCGGCGGGAGCGGCCCGTCCTGGAAGGGCGGCACCTGATCCAGCCCGTCCCAGATCTCGAAGTCCGCCGAGGCCGGTAGTTCCCGGGCCGACGCCTCCAGCAGCTTCCGGACGTACGCCCCCGGGCGAACGCTGCCGGCAATTCCAACGATCTTCATCCCCGACCCCATCCTTGTCGCGAGCCCGCGACACTACGAGTGAGGGAGGCGCCGCCGCTCCGACCGCCCGAACACGGCCGCCGGCGGAACCTCCCGATCATCCGACACAAGCGCTGAGCGGAGCAGTGGTGGCCCACCGCGGGAGACCCGCCTGCGGCGCCGCCGGAGTCGCCCTGTCCACTGCCAGGAGACGCGGTGCGCCAGGTACGTCCTCGCTGGTCACCGCCGCGACAATGGCGCCGCCGAGCTTCACGCTCCGTCACAAATCGGGACGTGCCCTCAGAAAAGGGCAACGAACATGATCCTGAGCACGCATCGCATATGTTTCGGCGATTTCTTCGCCAAGCAGGGCGTGCGCGCCCGCGGGACCGGGGAGCGGGGCCCTCGCCCCCCGCCGCGACACGGCGGCCGGGCCCGTGGCGGGGAGGCCCACGGCGCCGCGCCGGACGGCACGGCAGCCGACGAGCGGCACGACACCGGACGCGCGGGGCCGCCGTCGGGGAGGCGCCCCGGAACGGGCACGGCCCGTCCCGCCACGGAGGCGGGACGGGCCGGCGGGGTTCAGGCCGCTACGGGGTGGCCTTATCAGGGCGCTCGGAGATGCGGATGAGGTTGACGACGGGATCGCCGGTCCGCTCGGCGAACCGCACGTTGAGCTGGCCGTCGGTGACCTTCACCGTGTACTGCCGGGTGACGGCGGTGTAGGTGCCGGCCTCCAGGGCCAGGTCCAGGGCGGGGATGGCGAGCTGGCCCTCGACGATGACGTCGAAGACGCGCTTGCCCTCACGCATGGCCCGGGTCTCGGCGAAGCCCAGCTCGACGGTGTAGGTGCCGTTGGGCACCTGGTCGAAGCGGTACTCCAGCATCGACTCGCGGGCCCGCTTGAACAGCTCCTGCTCGGCGGTGCCCTGGATCGCCCTGCTGGCCGTGTGGGTCCTGGTGTTGTTGCCCACGTAGCCGTGGCCGCCCTGGGTGTACTTGCGGTCGGCGCTCCAGCGGTCCCCGGCGGCGTCGACGACGTCCTTGGTCCCGCCCGCGTCGACGGCGACCTGGTGCTTGGGCACCACGACCGTCACGACGATCTCGATCTGCGGGTTGCGGCCGCTCGCCGAGCGCACCAGCAGCTTGCCGGTGCGGACGCCGCCCGGCTGGACTCCCTCGCTGGAGGCGGTGACCTTCAACGTCACCGACTTGCCCGAGCCGAGGTCACCGGCGGCGGGCGTCACGGCCAGCCAGCCCTGGGCGGGGTCGGTCACGACGGTGTAGGCCGTGGCGCCGCCCAGGTTGGACAGCTCTACCGTGCCGCTCCGGCTGGAGGCGGCCGGCATCACCAGGGTCAGCTCACCGGCCGAGGCCGTCACCCGGCCGGTGGCCAGGGCCGTGTCGACCCGGGTCCGGGCCGCGGCGGTGACGGTGACCTCCTGGGTGAAGGTCCCGTAGTTGTCCTTGGAGACCTCGACCCGGTAGTCGCCCACCAGGATCTGGCCGAGGAAGGCGCCGTTGGCGTCGGTGGTGAAGGTCGCCACGTCGCCCACCTTCACCGTCGCGCCCGCCAGCGGCTTGCCGTCGTTGGCGTCGGTGACGACACCGGTCAGCAGTCCGTGCCGGCCGGCGGTGAAGGTCAGGCTCTGGCCGTCGCTGAGCGCGGCGCTGTTGTAGGAGTACTGCAGCGCGTCGGTGCCAGCGGCGTTCTCGATGCCCACCGTGGCGCTGGTCCCGGAGGCGCGCTCGCTGCCGATGCCGCGGTAGCGGAACCCGATCGAGCCGTCCTCCCCGAGCAGCGCCGAGAACGAGATGCGCTGGTCGGCTTCGGAGTAGAAGCGGGCGTTGCGCCATTCGACGACGAAGGTGCGGTCCGGCGCGGTCCCGAGGGTGGCGGTGTAGACGCCGGACTGGGCGTCCAGCACCAGGTCGTCCCAGTAGGGGTAGAGCGCCGCGTTGGGCGTGCCGGCGGAGGGCAGCGCTCCGTTGCTCGCCGCGGTGCTGCTGGCGGCGAAGTTCAGGAACCCGTTGCTGCTGATCCAGGCGCTGGTGTGGCCGCCGCCGTAGAAGGGGAAGGTGAACGGCAGCGTGATCTGCTGGGCCGCGTCGTCGCCGGTGAGCGTCTGCTTGTCGGTGCCCGCGACGTAGGCGCCGGCGGCGCCGGCGCAGGTGTAGCCGAAGGAGTCGGCGCGGCGCGGCAGGTCGACGTCCTTGGTCAGGTCGCCGTCCACCGTGATCGGCACGGTGAGGCCGCCGGCGCACCGGGAGACCGGGGTGACCTTCAGCTCGTAGCCGCCGGCCGGCAGCGTGAGCCGGTACCGTCCCGCGGCGTCGGTGACCGCGCTGACCGGGGTGCCCACCGCGACCACCGCGGCGCCCGCCTCGGGCGCGCCCGCGGCGGTGACCGTCCCCGACACCGTGCCCGAGGGCTGCGCCGTCAGCGGCACGTCCTTGGTGACCGTCTGGTCGGCCACGACGGTGACGGCCGCGGTGGCGTCGCCGTACCCGAACTTCTTGACGGTGATCCGGTAGTCGCCGGCCAGCAGGCGGGGCAGCGCGTACGTCCCGTCCTGCGCGGTGGTGACCGTACGGCTCAGCGGCCCGGCGACGGTGAGGGTCGCCGCGGCCACCGGCGAGCCGCCGGAGGTGACGGTGCCCCGCAGCGCGCCGAGCTCCCCGACGGGAGCGGCCTGGACCGCGGCGAAGGTGTCGAGCCTGCCCTCGCCCCAGACGTTGTTGTCGGCGGCGGTGCCGCCGCAGCGCGTGTCGTCGACGTCGATCGCGGTCCGGTCGAGCAGTTCCCGCGTGGCGGCGATGTCACCCTGCAGGGCCGGAGAGGCGGACCACATGAGCGCCACGGTGGCCGCCACGTGCGGGCTGGCCATCGACGTGCCGGAGAAGGCGTCGTACCCGCCGGGCACGGACGAGCGCACGTTGACGCCGGGCGCCGCGAGGTTGGGCTTGATCTCACCGTTCTCGCCGGAGCCCCGGGTCGAGAAGCTCGCGATGGCGTTGTTGACGTCGAAGGCGCCGGCGCTGTAGCTGGAGCCGTACTGCCCTGGCGAGCCGCTGGAGTTGCACCCCGCGCCCGTGACGTTGCCGTTGGAGAAGGCGGGGAAGATGCCCGCCGCGACCCACGCCTCGACGGTCTCCTTGTACCAGGCGTCGAAGCCGGCGCCGCCCCAGGAGTTGTTGACGATGTCCGGTGCCAGGTCGGGCCGCGGGTTGTTCCCGTTCAGGTCGGTGGGCGCGAGCACCCACTGCCCGGCGGCGAGCAGCGAGGCGTCGGAGCAGCTGTTGGTCTCGCAGCCCTTGGCCGCGATCCACTTGGCGCCGGGGGCGACGCCGATGGTGTTGGCGCCGTCGGCGCCGCCCACCATGGTGCCCATGGTGTGGGTGCCGTGGTCGTTGTTGTCGCACGGCGCGGCGCTGGGACACACCCCCGCCGGGTCGAACCAGTTGTAGTCGTGCTCGACGCTGCCGTCGGCCTTCTTGCCGCGATACTGTGCGGCCAGCGCCGGGTGGTCGAACTGCACGCCGGAGTCGATGTTGGCCACGACGATGCCCTCGCCCCGGGTGCCGAGCTCGCTCCAGACCCTCGGGGCGTTGACGCGGTCGATGTTCCACTCGACCGCGTCGACCTTCGCCACCTCCTTGCCCGGCAGCGGCTCGGGCAGCTTGGTGACGCGGCTGGGCTCGATCTGCTCCACCTCTGGCAGCTTGGCGATCTCCGCGGCCAGCTTCGCGTCGCCGGTCACCTGGACGGCGTTGGCGATCCAGAACGGGGTGAAGTCGGCGTGCTGGGCGGTCAGGAGTTTGCGCAGGCCCGCCTGCGAGGAGGCGGCGAGCTCGGTCTTGGCCCGGAAGACCTGCCTGGCCTTCTCGGACTTGGTCTTCGCGCTGCGGGCCGCGCTGAGGTCGGCGTCACTCTTCAGGCGCACCCAGAAGGTGGCCTTGTCGTCCGCGGCCAGCTCCGCCAGGACAGTCTTGTCGATCTTCTCAGGGGCGGGGGCGGCCTGGGCCACCCCCTGGGGGAGCACGAGCGCGAGGGCGGCGACGGCTCCGGTCAGGAGCGCTCGCCAGTGCCGGGAGGTGTTGGACACACATTCTCCTTCACGCCGGGCGGGAGCGTCCCGCCGGGGAGGGCGACGTGGGCCGCGCATGATCTTTACAGCCCACCCGGAGAATCGTGAATCGATCATGTCAACTTTTCAAGGGCTTTGACTCGCCGATACCCGATATGTAATGAGAATTAGATATGTATCGGGATTTAGCAGGACGGTCCGGACCGCCGTACGGCCCGCTACCGGAGCGCCGCCGGGCCGTCACCCGCGTGCCGCCCCCGGACCGGCGCGGCGTCCATCCGCACGCGCTCCGGCGCCCGGCGCAGCGGCTCGGGCAGGGTGAGCGGCCCCCGGCCGGGCGTGACCGTGCCGAGCACCCGCGGCCCGGCGGCACCCGTGCAGCCGGGGACCGTCGCGGGCAGCCCGTGCGCCGTCATCCACCCGAGCAGCGAGAAGGCGATCGCCTCCTTCGCGTCGGAGGGGACGCCGAGCCCGTCGCTGGGCAGGATGCGGGCCTGCCCGGCCCGCGCGCGCAGCAGGTCCATCAGCGCCGGGTTCCGCGCCCCGCCGCCCGACACGATCACCGTGTCGAGCCGGTGCCGCCGGATCTCCGCGGCCACGGTCTCGGCGGTCAGCGCGGCCAGGGTCGCCAGCAGGTCGGGCAGGGCCAGCCCGTACGGCGCGGCGATCCGGGCCAGGTAGCCCGGGTGGAAGAGCTCCTTGCCGGTGCTCTTGGGCGGCAGCGCCCGGTAGTACGGCTCGGCCAGCAGCTCCGCCAGCAGCTCCGGGTGGACCCGTCCGGCCGCCGCCAGCCGGCCGTCCTCGTCGTAGGGCATGCCCGTGGCGGCCGAGACCGCCGCGTCCATCAGCGCCGACGCCGGGCCGGTGTCGTAGGCGATCCCGGCCTCCCGCACGGTCAGGTTGGCGATTCCTCCGAGGTTGAGCGCGCCGCTGCGGCCCGGCAGGCCGGCCAGGAGCAGCAGGTCGAAGAAGGAGACCAGCGGCGCACCCTGCCCGCCCGCGCTCACGTCCCGCACGCGGAGGTCGGAGACCACCGGCACGCCGGTCCGCTCGGCGATCCAGGCGGGCTGGCCGAGCTGCAGGGTGCCCCGCACCCTGCCGTCCTCCACCCAGTGGTACAGCGTCTGGCCGTGCGAGCAGACGAGGTCGACCGGCCCGGCCGCCTCGGCCGCGTCGGCGAACGCCTGGCCGATCAGGGTGTCGAGACGGCACACCTCGGCCATGTCGACCGGGGCCGGCGGCAGCGCGGCGACGATCCGCGCCCGGAGCCCGGGGTCGTAGGGCCGCTCGCCGGTGCGCTCGACGGCTCCGGTGAGCACGCCGTCTCTCATCGACCAGTCCACGACCGCGCTGTCGATCCCGTCATGGGACGTCCCCGAGATCAGTCCGAGCACCCGCACGTCTTCTCCTTGCAGGAATTTTTCATACGAATATAGTCGTGGGGAGATTATCTACACATGGAGTTCGCGTGACGACACTGGTCATCGGCGTTGACGGCGGCGGGACGAGCACCCGGTGCGTGGTGGCGACGGAGTCCGGCGAGGTGGTGGGACGGGGATACGGCAGGGGCGCCAACGCCCTGTCGGCCGCCGATCCCGGCGGGAGCCTGCGCACGGCGCTCGGAGCGGCGCTGGAGACCCTCGATCCGGGGCGGGTGGCGGGTGGCGTGTTCGGGCTGGCGGGCGCGGGCTCGGCCCGCGAGCAGGCCGAGGCCGTCGCCACGCGGGCGTGGCAGGCGGCCGGTCTGGCCGGGCGGCCCTCGGTGGTGCCCGACATGCTCGCGGCCTTCGCCGGGGCGACCGAGGAACCCTCCGGAGCGGTCCTGATCGCGGGCACCGGCGCGGTGGCCGCCCGGATCGAGGACCGGCGGCTCGTCCGGCGGGTCGACGGGCACGGCTGGCTGCTCGGCGACGAGGGGTCGGGGACGTGGATCGGGCGGCGGGCCGTACGGGCCGTGCTGGCCGCGCTCGACGGACGGGCCGCGCCCACCGCGCTGCACCGGGGGACCCTCGGCGGCGCGCCGGCCCACCAGATCGTGAGCATGGTCCACCAGGGGATCGCCGAGGACGGTCCCGCCTGGCTGGCACGGCTGGCGCCGGAGGTGGAGTCGGCCGCGGCCGCGGGCGACGCGGCGGCCGTCGCGATCCTGGAGGAGGCCGCCCGCCGGCTCGCCGGCACCGTCCGCTCGCTGGGGCCCGGCCCGGGACCGCTGGTGCTGGCGGGCTCCCTACTCACCGAGCCCACCCTGCTGGCGGCGGAGGTCCGCGCCAAGCTGGAGGGCGGCGTGGTGGTGCCGGCCCGCGACAGCGCCGCCGGCGCCGCCGCCCTGGCCCTGCACGGCCCCGGCGTCCACCCGGCGCCCGGCGCCCACCGGCGGCTGATCGCCCAGGAGCGCTGAGGGCCGGGCGCGCGCGGCCCCTGATCCTCGCCGAGGAGGCCCGTGCGCCCGGCCCTCCGGACCCGCGGGGCCGGAGGCGACCACCCGTGAGGCCCGGTAACGGCCCCGGCACGGAGCCGCCCGTCCACAGGAGACCCCCTCCACCGGCAGAGGCCCCGGCCGCCCGGACGGCGGCCGGGGCCTCTCCCGGATGATGTCCATGCCGGATGCGGTCACCGGCCCCGGCCCGGTGGGTCACCGGCTCACGGTGTCGGCGGCGGCACGGACAGGTCACCGGCTCACGGCGTCCGGCGGCGGCACGGGCGGGTCACCAGTGCACGCGGCGGCCCTGGCTCGGCCGGCTCTGCCGGTTGGCCCGGTCGACGGCCGTCACGTAGTAGCAGGCGTTCCTGGTGCCCGCCGGGTCCACCCAGCGCAGGTGCCGCTCGGCGGGGACGACCGCGACCAGGTTGCGGGCGTCGGCGAAGTCCTCGGGCCCGGCCTGCCCGTCGATCCGGAAGATCGCGTACTGGAACGGGACGTCCTTGCCCGTGGCGACGGCGCGCAGCTCGACGCCCCCGTCCACCCTGCGCGCCCAGGTGATCACGGGGCGGCGCGGAGCCTCGCCGTCGGCGAGCCGGGGCAGCAGCGGGCCGAGGGCGGGACGCGTGTAGTGGTCGTTGACGACGGTGGTGACCGAGCCGAGCCGGTCGTCGCGCACGTCGCCCGAGTTGTACCAGATGTCGCCACCGACCTGCGGGTGGTTCCGGTTGAGGGTCAGGTGCCTGGTGAGCTCGTCGGGCTGGAACCACTGGGCGGGCTGCCCGGCCGCCCCCGCCTTGTAGGCCGCCTGGCCGATCCAGAGCTGCGTGGTGGTGCCCGCCGCCACGTCGGACCACCAGGGGACCAGCTTGGCGTAGTCGGCGTTCGACTGGCCGATGTACCAGTAGAGCTGCGGCGCGATGTAGTCCAGCCAGCCCTTCTTGACCCAGCCGCGGGTGTCGGCGTGCAGGTTGTCGTATGACTGGCTGCCGCCCGTGTCCGAGCCCAGGGGGTCGGTGGTCCTGTTGCGCCAGATGCCCGAGGGGCTGATGCCCCAGGCGATCTCCGGCTTGGCCTGCCGTACCCGCTGCTGCATCTCCTGCACGAGCAGGTCGACGTTGTTGCGCCGCCAGGCCGCGAGGTCGGGGAAGCCCTGACCGTACTTGGCGAAGGCCGCGCTGTCGTCGAAGGCGGGGGTGTTGACCGGGTAGAAGTAGTCGTCGAAGTGGAGGCCGTCGATGTCGTACCTGGTCACCGCGTCCATCATGGCGTCCTGCACGAACGCGCGGACCTCGGGCATGCCCGGGTTGTAGTAGAGCTTGCCGCCGTAGGGGACGATCCAGTCGGGGTGCTTGCTGCCCGGGTGGTCCGGGTGGAGCTTGGCGGGGTCGGGCTGCATCGACACGCGGTAGGGGTTGAACCACGCGTGGAAGGCCAGGCCCCGCCGGTGCGTCTCCTCGACCAGGAACGCCAGCGGGTCGTAGCCGGGGTCCTGGCCCTGGGTGCCGGTCAGATACTGCGACCAGGGCTCGAACAGCGAGGGCCAGAAGGCGTCGGCGGTCGGCCGGATCTGCACGAACACCGCGTTCAGTTTGCGGGCCTGCGCCAGGTCCAGCCAGGCGAGATACTCGGCCTTCTGCTGGTCGACGGTCAGCCCCGTCTTCGACGGCCAGTTGATGTTGACCACGGAGGCGATCCACATGCCGCGCATCTGGCGCAGCGGCGGCGCATACTCGGCGGAGGAGGAGGCGAAGGCGGGCAGCGGCACGGCGCTCGCCGCGGCGGCGAGGGCGAGGCCGCGCAGGACGGTGCGTCGGGTGGGTGAGCTCATACGGACTCCAAGGGGGGTGTTGCGCCCCTGGCCGTTCCTGACCGCTCGGCCGCGCGGCCGCGGGCAGCGCAGCCGGAGGCCGTTGAACGGACGCGGAGCCGGTCAGGGGGATCACGGGGTCTCGACGGCGAGAATGGCAGAAAGTTACTTTCAAAGCAATGATGATGAAAGAAAGTGTCATTGATGTGTAACCTGCCCCGAGACGTCTCCGGCGAGAAGGTGCCCTCATGCCTCACCACAGCCCCACCCTGGCCCGGCTGGCCATGACCGTGCTCCAGCCCGGCTTCGACGGCACCGCGCCGCCCGACTGGCTGCGCCGGGCGCTCGGCGAGGGCCTCGGCGGTGCCGTGCTGTTCGCCCGCAACCTCACCGATCCGGCGCAGACCGCCGGACTCGTCGCCGGGCTGCGCCGGGAGAATCCGGCCGTGGTGGTCGCGGTGGACGAGGAGGGCGGGGCGGTCACCCGGCTGGAGGCCAGGACCGGCAGTTCCTGGCCGGGCAACCTGGCCCTCGGCGTGGCCGACGACGCCGGACGGACCGAACGGGTCGCCCGCGAGATCGGCCGTCTCCTCGCCGCGGCCGACATCACCCTCGACTACGCCCCCGTGGTGGACGTCAACGCCAACCCCGCCAACCCGGTGATCGGCATCCGCTCCTTCGGCCCGGACCCCGAGCTGGTGGCCCGGCAGTCCGTCGCCTGGATCACGGGCCTGCAGAGCGCCGGGGTGGCCGCCTGCGCCAAGCACTTCCCCGGCCATGGCGACACCGTCACCGACTCCCACCACGCGCTGCCGACCGTGCACGCCTCCCTCGAACTCCTCCGGGAGCGCGACCTGCCGCCGTTCCAGGCGGCCGTGAAGGCCGGCGTGCGGGCCGTGATGTGCGGCCACCTGCTGGTGCCCGCGCTCGATCCCGGCAACCCCGCCACCCTGAGCAGGCGCGTCCTGACCGGCCTGCTCCGCGAGGAGATGGGCTTCGACGGGCTGCTGGTGACCGACGCGATCGAGATGGGCGCCGTCGCCGCCCTGCACCCGCCGGGTGAGATCGCGGTCCGCGCGCTGGCCGCGGGGGTGGACGCGATCTGCGTCGGGGTGTCCTCCCCGGGCGGGGAGAGCGTCTACGCGCTGCGAGACGCGATCGTGGAGGCCGTGCACGACGGGAGGCTGCCCGAGGAGCGCCTGGCCGAGGCGGCGGCGCGGGTGCTGGCCCTGGCCGGCTGGCACGCCGAGCAGGCCGCCGCGCGGACGCGCGGGGCGGACGGAGCCGGAGACGCCGGAAGGGCGTATGGGACGGAAGGGGCCCTCGACGCGGGAGGCCCGCGTGGCGCGGCGGACGTCTCCGACGCGGGAGAGGCGCGAGACCCGCGGGCGGAGGGCGAGGAGCTCGGCATGGTGGCGGCCCGCGCGGCCATGCGCGTGGTCACCGCCGCGGGCGCCGCCCCCGCCCGGCCCGTCCTCTCCCGGCCGCCGCTGGTCCTCGACATCGCCCCGCGCCTGAACCTGGCGATCGACCCCGCCACCCCCACCGGCCTCGTCGGCGCCCTCACCGAGCTGCTGCCGGGCACCAGCGGGCACACCGTCGCCGGCGAGACGGCCGAGCTGCCCGACCTGTCCGACGACGGGCGCCCGCTCGTCCTGGTGGCGCACGACGCCCCCCGCCACGCGTGGGTCAGGGACCTGCTGGCGCGGGCCGTACGGCGGCGCCCCGACGCGATCGTGATCGAGACCGGACTGCCCGGCGAGCCCATCGGCGCGGTCTATGTGGCCACCCACGGCATTTCCCGGGTTTCGGCCCGTGCCGCAGCCCTATGGCTGACCGGCGGCCAATAGGCTTGATCCCGACAGAAGAGGTGCCCGAATGAACGACCAAGACGGCCCCACCCCCGTGAATCTGGTGGCCACGGTGAGAGCGGTCCTGCCCTCCCTCACCCCCGCGGCTCAGGCGATCGCCAGGCTCATCCTGGACGACCCGGGGATGGTCGCGCGCAGCACGATCACCGAGTTCAGCGCGGTCTCCGGGACGAGCGAGGCCACGATCGTCCGCACCGCCCGAGCCCTCGGTTTCGCCGGCTACTCCCAGCTCCGCTTCGCCCTGGCCGCCGCGGTGGCCCGGGAGGAGCCGGAGCGGCTCGTCCCCGGCGACCTGGGGCCCGACGACCCGCTCACCGACGTGATCGCGAAGGTCACCCGGGCCGAGTCCGAGGCGCTGGCCGACACCGCGGCGCAGCTCAACCCCGACCGGCTGGGCACGGTGGTGGAGGCCATGACCGCCGCCCGCCGGGTGGACGTCTACGGGGTCGGCGCCTCCGGCCTCGTGGCGGCCGACATGGCGCAGAAACTGATGCGGATCGGCCGCTCCAGCCATGCCTTCACCGACGCGCACCTCGCGCTGACCAGCGCGGCGCTGCTCGGGGAGGGCGATGTCACGGTGGGGGTGAGCTGCACCGGCGAGACCCCCGACGTGATCGCGCCCATGCAGGTCGCGCACAAGGCGGGCGCGACCACAGTGGCGATCACCAACAACCCGCGGTCCTCGCTGGCCGAGCTCGCCGACCACGTCCTGGTCTCGGCCGGCCGGGAGACGGCGTTCCGCCCCGGCGCGCTGGCCAGCCGGATCAGCCAGCTCCTGATCGTGGACTGCATCTTCGTCGGCATCGCCCAGCGCACGTTCGAGACCTCGGACGCGGCGCTGCGGGCCACCAGGGGCGCGCTCGACGAGTTCATGGCCGACACCCGCCGCCGGAACAGGTGACGCCGGCCCCGCCGCGCCAGGCGGGGCACGGACGTCAGGCCAGGCGGGGCCGGCGTAAGGCCAGCGGAGCTCGGACGTCAGGCCAGCCGCAGCGCCTGCGCGGCGACGGCGTGCCGCAGGTCGCGGATGCCGGCGCGGCCCCGGAGCGGGTGGACGTTGTTGGTCAGCAGGACGGCCGTCAGGGCCCGGCCGGGATCCACGACGAAGGCGGTGCCGGTGAAGCCGGAGTGTCCGTAGGCGGAGGACAGCGGGCCGACGACGGCGGGGTCGCCGATCCGCAGGCCCAGCCCCTGGCCGAACGCCGCCCCCCTGACGCCCTGGTCACGGGTCATCTCCGCGACCGTGTCCGGGCGCAGGATCGGGGCCCCTCCGGTGCGCAGCGCCTCGGCGAACCGCAGCACGTCGTCGGCCGTGGAGAAGATTCCGGCGTGCCCGGCGACCCCGCCCAGGCCGTGGGCGGTCTCGTCGTGGACCTCGCCCCGCACGCATCCGGAGCCGGCCCGCTCGGGCTTGTCCTCGGTCGCGGCGATGCGGTGACGCAGCGACGGCGCGGGCCGGTATCCGGTGTCGTCCAGACCGAGCGGGCCGGTGACGCGGGCATGGAGCAGCTCGTCGAGGGGCGCGCCCCCGGCGAGCTCGGCGATCCGGCCCGCCATGATCATGCCGACGTCGGAGTAGAGGTGGAGCTCACCGGCCGGGTGCGGCGGCGGTGTCGAGAGGACGCGCTCCAGGCGGGCGGCGAGGACCTCGGGCCCGTCTCCGGGGAGCTCCTC
Organism: Streptosporangium brasiliense; assembly: GCF_030811595.1. NCBI lineage: Bacteria > Bacillati > Actinomycetota > Actinomycetes > Streptosporangiales > Streptosporangiaceae > Streptosporangium > Streptosporangium brasiliense. Next base: position 5,717,790 of record NZ_JAUSRB010000002.1, on the reverse strand, counting down.
GTGGGCCCGGCGGCCGGGCGGCAGGCCCGCGGTGTGGGTGAGCAGGTGCCGGACAGTGGCCCCGGCGGGCCCGGCGGGCAGCCAGGCCGAGACGGGCCCGTCCAGGTCGAGCCGGCCCTCCTCGGCCAGCGACAGGATGACGGCCGTCGTGAAGACCTTGGTGAGCGACGCGAGGTCGAAGATCGAGTCTCGCCGGACGGCCGGGCGGTCGGCCAGGAGGTCCCCGGAGGCGCCCGCGTACCGTACGAGCTCCCCCTGAGCCGCGGCGGCGGCCGTGGCCCCGTCCACGGCGATCACGGCGACCGCCGCCGAGCAGACGTCCGGCACCGCCGCCGCCAGGATCGCGGCCAGCGCCGCCGAGCCGTCGAGGGCGGCCGCCCTCCCCGATCCCCCACCCGCCCCACCGGGACGGCCGGCGGCCCCACCGGGCCCGTCACCCGGCCCCGCGGACGGCCCGGCGGCACGACCGCCGGACCCGCCGCTCAGCCCCGGCCCACCGGCTCCGGCGGGGCCGCCGGACGTCCCCGGCCCGGCAGGCACCCCGGCGGGGCCGCCGGACGTCCCGGTGGCCCCGCCGGAGCCGTCAGGCACCCTGCGCCCCTCCGGCGGCGAGCGCCGACTCCAGACGGTCGCCGTGGGCCCGCAGCAGGAGCTGGGCGTCGTCCGGGCCGAGGCCACGCTCGATCATCAGCACCGCGACCTTGACGTGCCATCCGGCCGCCTCCAGGGCGGGCCGGGCGACGGACAGGTCCGCGCCGGTGATGTCGCGGACCATCCGGGTGGCCCGGTCGGCGAGCTTGGAGTTCATCGCCGACACCTCGATCATGGTGTTGCCGTAGGTCCGGCCCAGCCGGACCATCGCGATCGTGGAGATCATGTTGAGGACCAGCTTCTGCGCGGTCCCGGCCTTGAGCCTGGTGGAGCCGGTCACCACCTCCGGGCCGACGATCACCTCGATCGGGTGCAGCGCCGCGGCCGAGAGCGGGGCTCCGGCGTTGCACGACAGCCCCACGGTGAGGGCGCCGCGGCGGCCGGCCTCCGCGAGCGCGCCGAGCACGTACGGCGCCCGGCCGCTGGCGGAGACGCCGACCACCGAGTCGAGCGCGCCCACCTGCCGGTCGGCGATCGCCGCGGCTCCCGCGTCACCGTCGTCCTCGGCGCCCTCGACGGATCTGGTCAGCGCGGGCTCGCCGCCCGCGATGATGCCCTGCACCAGCTCCGGGTCGGTGCCGAAGGTCGGCGGGCACTCGGAGGCGTCCAGCACGGCCAGCCGGCCCGACGTCCCCGCCCCCACGTAGAACAGCCGCCCCCCGTCCCGCATCCGGGCGGCGATCGCGTCGATCGCGGCCGAGATCGCCGGGATCTCCACGGCCACCGCCGCGGGCACGGTGACGTCGGCCGCGTTCATCAGCCGGGCGACCTGCTCGGTCGAGAGCCGATCGATGTCGCTGTAGCGCGGATCACTCTGCTCCGTTGACAGGCTTGCGAGTGGATCAATCATGTCGCCCCATGTCGCTAATTTTCATCTCCTACTTCTATTATGCAAATTTTCTTCGGACAATGGAGCCATGTCTTACGTACGCACCGGAATCGAGCGGCTCGCCGCCGATCCCGGCCTCCTCCACGGCGACCGGATCGGCCTGATCACCAACCCGACCGGCGTCCTGCCGGACCTGACGCCCGGCGCCACGGCGCTGCGGGCGGCGGGAGTGCCGCTGACGGCGCTGTTCAGCCCCGAGCACGGGATACGGGGCACGGCGCAGGCCGGCTTCGGCGGGCAGGAGAGTCTCGACCCCACGACCGGGCTGCCGGTCTTCGACACCTACGACAAGGACGGCGGCCCGTTGGACGACCTCGTGGCGTCCTCCGGGGTCGACACGCTCGTCTTCGACATCTCCGACGTCGGCACGCGTTTCTACACCTATGTCTGGACGATGCACGACCTCATCGCGTCGGCCGCACGGCTCGGCCTGCGCTTCGCCGTGCTCGACCGGCCCAACCCCATCGGCGGGACCCTCGCGGAGGGCCCGCTGCTCGACCCCGCCTACGCCGGCCCCGTGGGCCGGGCGGCCGTCCCGGTACGGCACGGCCTCACCGCGGGCGAGCTCGCCGTCCACGTCAACCGCTCGATCGGCGCGGACCTGCGGGTGATCACCATGGAGGGCTGGCGGCGCGACACCCCCTTCGAGGCCACCGGCCTGCCGTGGGTGATGCCCTCGGTGAACATGCCGACCAGGGAGACCGCGCTGGTCTATCCGGGCACCGGCCTGTTCGAGGGCACGAACCTGTCGGAGGGACGCGGCACCACCAGGCCGTTCGAGCTGGTCGGCGCCCCCTATCTCGACGGCAGGTTCGCCGCCGGGCTCAACGGCCTGGGCCTGCCGGGCGTGCGCTTCCGCGACACCTGGTTCACCCCGACCTTCCACAAGCACGCGGGCCTGGCCGTACGGGGGGTCCAGCTCCACGTGCACGACCAGGGGGCGTTCCGGCCCGTGCTGACCGGCCTGTCGATGCTGCACCTGGCGCGGTCGCTCCATCCGGAGGACTTCGCCTGGCACAGCGAGGACGGCAGGTCGTACTTCATGGACCAGCTCTGGGGCTCGGATTCGCTGCGGCACACCATGGACGCGGGCAAGGACCCGGCGGACCTGTGCCCGCCCCCCGTCTCCCCGGAGACCTGGCTGGACGGCGGGCCCCTGCTCTACCCCTGACATCAGAGCGTCACCGCAGGTCGCGGCGGTAGAGCCAGAAGACCCGTTCGGCGTGCGCGCCGACCGCCCGGGAGTAGAAGCCCAGCGGCCCCACCCAGGAGATCTGCGCGCTCGCCAGGCCCGCCTCCCGCTGCTCGGCGAGGCAGCGGCGCAGCAGCACCCGGCCGACGCCGAGCCCGCGCGCGGCCGGGGCGGTGCCCATCGGGCCGAACCAGGCGGGCCGGGACCCCCAGGCGGCGAAACCGAGGATCTGCCCGTCCCGGGAGGCGTAGTGGCAGCCGCTCGCCTGCGCGGCCTCCCACGCCCAGTTGTCGTTCCAGTGCTCCCGGACGAAGTCGAGCACGGCGGCGCGCTCGCCGGGGCCGGCCGCGTGCACGGTGACGCCCTTGTCGGCCAGCCGCAGGAGGTCGGCCTCGGTGGACAGGTCGGCGGACAGGTCCGCGGTCATGTTCCAGGCGACGTTGTAGCGCTCGTAGCCCAGGCTCTCGGCCAGGCAGGCCGCGGCGGTGTAACGCACGTCGATGCCCGGCCAGGCGTAGCAGGGCGGGTTGCCGGCGAAACGGGCCTCGGTGACCCCCTCGGCCCGCAGCCACTCCTCGGCCGCGGCGACCAGCGCCCGCCCGCGCCCCTCGCCCTGGGCGCCGGGGCGCACGGCCAGCAGGTCGATGTGCCCGGCGGAGCCGTCCCGCGCCGACACCGAGGCGAACAGCACGGCGTCGAGGTCGTCGGTCACCAGCGCCGTCCAGCGGCGCTCCGGGGGCGGGTCGGAGAGCCTGGCCACCAGCCGTGGCGCCTCGGCGGCGTCGAGGACGAGCGCAGCCCCGGCGACCTCGCCGATCGCGGCGGCGTCGGCGGCGGTGGCCCCGCGGATTGCCCGCACGGCCCTCACCCGAGCCCGATGGGGGTGGCGACGACGCTGCGGCGCTCAGGGTGGAAGCAGGCGTGCTCCTGCGGGAAGCCCTCTCCCCGGCCGAGCAGCGGCTGCTCGGACTCGCAGCGCTCGGTGCGGAACGGGCAGCGCCGGGCGAACAGGCAGCCCGCGTCGTGGTGGCTCTCGTTCAGTGCCTCGGTCGGCACCACCGGCTGCTCGCCCGGCCGCTCCAGGCCGTGCAGCACCGGGATGGCCGACAGCAGCGACTGTGTGTAGGGGTGGACGGGGTCGGAGATGATGGTGTCCACGTTGCCGCGTTCGACGACCTGGCCTCGGTAGATGACGTAGAGTTCGCCGTCGTCGCCGATGTAGCGCGCGGTCGCCACGTCGTGGGTGATGAACAGCACGCTCACCCCGAGCCGCTCGCGCAGGTCCTTCAGCAGCGCCAGGATGCCCAGCCGCAGCGACACGTCGATCATCGAGACGGCCTCGTCGGCGACGAGCATCTCGGGGTCCACGGTGAGCGCGCGGGCGATCACGACGCGCTGGCGCATCCCGCCGGAGAGCTGGTGGGGGTAGCGCGGCAGCACGTAGGCCGGGTCGAGCCCGACCAGCGCCAGCAGTTCCTCGGCCCGTCCGTCCACCCACAAGCTCGGACGGCCGGTCTGCCGGGCCCGCAGGGCCAGGGGGGCGTTCAGCGTCTGGTGGATCGTGCGGGTCGGGTTGAGCGCCGAGTAGGGGTCCTGGTGGATGAGCTGGATCCGGCGGAAGTACGGCTGCCGCCGGCGCGGCTTGAGCGACGACATGGCGACGCCGTCGATGGTGATCTCGCCGGAGTCGTGGCTCTCCAGGCCGGCGATGATCCGGCCCAGCGTCGTCTTGCCGCAGCCGGACTCGCCGATGAACGAGACCGCCCCGCCCTTCTCGATGGCGAAGTCGACGCCGCGCAGCGCCTTGACCTCCCGGCCGGCGAGCACGCTCCCCCGCTGTCTGAAGGTCTTCGTGATGTTCTGCCCCGTGATCACGGTTGCTCCCCCCGTCCTTCATGTACCCCGGTGGCGCTCTGCGCTCCCACGACCTCCGGCACTTCCACCGGTGCCGGGGCGGCCGGCCGGTCCCCGGCGGCCGCCCCGGCACCGGCCTCGACCGCGTGGCAGGCCACGATCGACGTCCCGGAGACGACGACCGGCGGCCGTTCCGTCTCGCAGACGTCCATGCGCAGGACGCACCGTTCCCTGAACACGCATCCCTGCGCCGGGATCGTGCCCAGCGTCGGCGGGCGGCCCGGCAGGGCCCGGGCCTCGTCGATGTCGCCCAGCAGGCGCGGGATGGCCCGCAGCAGGCCCTGGGTGTAGGGGTGGCGGGGCGCGCTCAGCACCTCCATGGTCGGGCCCTGCTCCACCACCTGCCCGCCGTACATGACGGCCAGCCGGTCGGCGACCTCGGCCACCACGCCGAGGTCGTGGGTGATGACCAGCGTGGTGAGCCCGCGCTCCTGGTGGACCTCGCGGACGATCCGCAGGATCGTCGCCTGGGTGATCATGTCGAGCGCGGTCGTCGGCTCGTCGAGCACGACGAGGTGGGCGTTGAGCACCAGCGCGAGCATGATGCCGACCCGCTGGCGCATCCCGCCGGACAGCTCGTGCTGGTGGGAGTCGAGGACCCGCGCCCCGTCCATGCCCATCCGGCCGAGCAGGTCCTTGGCGTCCCTGACGAGCCCGCGCAGGTCCGCCACGTCGTGCGAACGGCCCAGGTCGAGCAGCTGCTTGCCGACCGTCTTGAGGGGGTTGAGGGAGTTCTGCGCGGCCTGGAAGACGTATCCGATGTGCCGTCCCCTCGCCTTGCGCAGCTCCTCGCCCCTCAGCCTCACCACGTCGCCGAGGCCGTCGATCTCCACGCTGCCGGCGCTGATCCTGCCGGGCGACTGGACGGCGTTGAGCAGTGACAGCGCCAGGGTGGACTTTCCGGAGCCGGACTCGCCGACCACCCCGGTGATCGTGCCGGACACGAGTTCCAGGTCGATCCCGGAGATCGCGGGAAGCTCGCCGGCCGGTGTCCGGTAGACGACGGACAGGCCGCTGACGCGCACTCCCGGCGCCTTCTTCTCAGGGGTCACAGACACCCGTTACTCCTCACGCAGCCGGGGGTTGAAGATCTCGTCCATGGCGTCGACGACGAGCACGATGCCCAGGGTGAGCAGCAGGATCGCCAGCAGCGGCGCCATCAGGTACGGCAGCGCGGCGGGCGAGGACATCGCGCCGCCCCCGAACACGGCGAGGTTGAGCATCACGCCCCAGTTGTTGGCCTCGAACGGCAGCACGCCCAGGAAGAACAGGCCCACCTGCGCGTAGACGGCGCCGGTGACGGCGATGAGCATGTTCATCGCGACGAAGGGGGCCATGCTGGGCAGCAGTTCCCTGCCGATGATGTGCGTCGTGGACAGGCCGAGCCCCCTGGCCGCCTCGATGAAGCCGCGCTCGCGCAGGGACAGGGTCTGCGAGCGCACGGCCCGGGCCACGCCGCCCCAGCCGAGCAGGCCGAGCACCAGGCCCATCTCCAAGGCGCTGGTGAACTTCCAGATGGTCGACAGCACCAGCAGCAGCGGCAGGCCGGGGATGGTCAGCTTCATGTCGGTGATCCGCATGAGCACGGTGTCCCAGCGCCCGCGCCGGAACCCGGCGAACAGCCCGATCGCGGCGCCGACCACCACCGTGATGACGGCGGTGACCAGGGCGGTCAGCAGGACGTACCGCGATCCGGTGACCAGCAGCGCGAGCACGTCGGTGCCCTCGAAGTCGGTGCCGAAGGGGTGCTCCCAGCTCGGCGGCGCGTACAGGGCGGCGGTGTCGCGGGGCAGCGGGTCGGGATAGAACATCGGCCCGAAGACGCCCATGAACGCGAACCCCAGCACGATGACCATGCCGACCATGCGGCTGGGCTTGCGCTTCAGCACGCGCCAGACGCCGCGCCAGAAGTTGCGCCGCAGGGCCGCGCGGCCGCCGCCCGCGGCGATGACCGGTGCCGTCATCGGGCCCCCTCCCCACTCCGCACCCGCGGGTCGATCACGCTGTAGAACAGGTCCGCCACGATGTTGGCGACGACGATCGCCACGGTGATCAGCAGGAACGCCCCGCCCATCAGGGCGTAGTCACGGTTGTTGATGCCGTCGATGAGCATCAGCCCCAGGCCGGGGTAGTTGAAGATCCGCTCGATGAAGATCGCGCCGCCGAACAGCATGCCCAGTGACAGGGCCAGGATGGTGAACAGCGGCAGGATCGCGTTGCGCGCCACGTAGCGGAAGACGATGCCGCGCTTGATGCCGCGCAGCTCGGCGGCGAGGATGAAGTCGTCGCCGAGGACGGTGACCACGCTCGACTTCATCGCCAGGATCCAGCCTCCGTAGGAGGCGAGCGCGTAGGTGAGGACCGGCAGCGTCGCGTACTCGATGAGCGAGCCGATGTATCCGGCGTTGAAGCCCGGCTCGAACATGATGTCGGCCGTGCCGCTCGTGGGCAGGATCGGGATCAGCGTCGTGAAGACGGCGCCCAGCAGCAGGGCGAGCACGTACTGGGGGACGCCGTGCAGGAGCGACCCGGAGATCGCCAGGACGTCGCCGAGTCTGCCCGAGCGCCTGATGGCGGCGTAGACCCCCATGACGACGCCGATCAGGAAGCTCAGCAGCGTGCCCGCCAGCACCGGGAGAACGGTCCATTTGGCGGCCGAGAACAGCACGGTCGACACGCCCACGCCCGGCACCATCAGCGACTGGCCCAGGTCCAGGCGGAGCAGGCCGGACATGTAGTCGACGTACTGCTGCCACAGGCTGCCGGTCGGCGCGAAGCCGTAGAGGACCTCGACGGCCCGCTGCGCCGCGGTGGGGGACATGCCCTGCTCGACCAGCTTCTCGTACCGGGCGGCCATGGGGTCGCCGGGGACGCTTCTGATGACGAAGAAGCTGACCGTGGTGACGACCAGGACCATGACGAGCCCGCGGGCCAGGTGACCCGCGAGCCTTCGTGCGAACATCGTCATGTGTTACTGCTTCTTCTTGACCATGCCGAGCTGGATCCACACGCCGGAGGGCTGGCGGAGCAGGTCGCTGTCGTTCTCGGGGAAGCCGGTGAAGCGGTTGGTGTTGACGAACTGGGTGTTGACGTAGTCCCAGAGCTGGACCACCGGCAGGTCCTGGTTGGCCGCCTTGGCGAGCTGGCCGATGATCTTCTTCTGCTCGTCGCCGGAGGCGGAGTTCAGCTTGGCGGTGAGCTCACCGGGGTTGACCTTGGCCCCGTCGACCTCGATGGTCTCCGGGCCGCCCATCCAGTTGCCGTTCTTGCCGGGCTCGGCGTGCTTGAGCTTGCCGCCGAGGATGGACCAGCCGTTGGAGACACCGTAGAGGCGCTGGTAGATGTTGTACGGCGCGGGGCCGAGCGCGATCAGCCAGAACCCGACGTCATACTTGCCCTCGGCGAGCTCCTTGAGGTAGAGCGGGTAGTCGGCGGTGGTCACGACCTCGGCGTCGATCCCGGCCGCGGTGAGCTGGCTGGTGACCGCCTTGGCGCCGGAGATCCAGTCGGAGAACGGCGCCGGGACGTTGACGGTGAACTTCCACGGCGTGCCGTCGGGCAGCGTCCACTTGCCGCCCTCCTTCTTCAGCCCCGCCTCCTTGAACTCCTCCTCGGCCTTGGCCACGTCGAGCTTGTACGGCTCCAGCGCGGCGAGGTCGGCGCCGAGCCACTCCGCGGCGGGCTTCTGGTGGATGCCGGTGGTGGTGACCGCCGGGGTGCCGCCCTCCGGTGAGGCGATCTTGGTGACCTCGTCCCGGTTGATCAGGTAGGCCAGGCCGCGCCGCACGTGCACGTTGTCGTAGGGCTTCTTGGACTGGTTGAAGGCCATGCCCAGCGACACCGGCGAGTAGCCCTTGACCACCCCGTTGCCCTGGGTCGTGGTGATGCGCTTCATCACGTCGGCGGGCACGGCGGTGAACGGCGCGTTGTCGAGCTTGCCGGCGATGAGGTAGTTCCAGATCTGCTCGTTGCCGGTGTAATTGAGCATCTTGACCTGGTCGGGCCCGACGTTCGCGGCGTTGTAGAAGTTCTTGTTCTTGACCAGCAACGCCTCGCTCGGGTTCATCCGCTCCAGCGTGAACGGGCCGGCGGAGACGTCCTTGGGCGGGGCGAAGGCGAGGACCTTCTCCGACAGCGCGGTGATCTCCTCGCGGGCCTTCTCGGCCTCGGCCCCCTCGCCGCGGGCGGCCTTCAGCTTGTCCCAGAAGTCGGCGGGCAGCACGCTGCCCCAGACGTGCTGGGGCACGATGTAGCTGTCCATGACGCCGCGCACGAACGTGACGCTGGGGTTGTCCATGTCCTGGGTGATCTTGACGGTCTTCTCGTCGACCACCTCGACCTCGGAGGCGGCGCCGGCCGCGCCCGGGTCGATCGCGAAGGCGGTGCTGCCCTGCGTGTAGGCCAGGGCGATGGAGAACTTCACGTCCTCGGCGGTGACCGGCTTGCCGTCGGACCACTTGTTGCCCGGGTGCAGGTGCAGCGTGATCGAGGAGTTGTCCGGCGCGATCTCCCAGCTCGCCGCGATGCCCGGGTAGAACTGGTTCGGGTCGGTCAGGTGGTTCTTCGACCAGGCGATCCGCATGGCGTTGAACCCGAGGAACGCGTTGCCCTTGGGGTTCCATGGGTTGATCGGGCCGTTGACGTCGAGGCCGGGCTTGAGGCCGTCGATCGTGGTGTAGAGACCACCGCCGCTGCCGCTACCGCCCGCCGCGGGCTTGTCTCCGGTACTGCCGCTGCACGCCGTGACGGCGGCGAGGCCGAGCAATGCCGCTACAGCTGCCAGTCGCTTCATGAACCGCTCCGTGTGGATCTTTCGAGGCCGGGAACCCGGGGTTGTCCGGACCCTACGGTCGGCCGGCGAGTCGCGTCAATAATCTCCACACGTTGTGAGAATCCTGTAACTTTCCTTCACCGTTCATCCGCCGACCGTTGACGCCGTCTCCGCGTCGATCCGGGCGCCGTCGGCCTCACCTTCCGAGCCATCGGAACACCATCGGTCTCGCCTCCCGAGCCGCCAGGACACCATCGGCCTCGCCGCCCGGGTGTCGGGACCGGTCTTGGCCTAACGGACAAACAACTCCACCACTCTTGAGGAGAACAGACGAATTCCCTCACCTCCGGCCTGTCATACCGTCGCGGTAATCACATATTGGAGGGTTGGCACGTGTCCGTTGATCTCCATCGCCGCGCCGTCGTCGCGGACACCCACAACGATCTGCTCATGGCGGTCGCCGCGCGTCCGCCGCGGCGGTGGGCATCGTTCTTCCGTGAGCGCTGGCTGCCGCAGTTGCGGGAGGGCGGGGTGGACCTGCAGGTGCTGCCGGTCTTCATCGACGACCAGTACCGGCCCGAGGGGGCGCTGCGGCAGACCTTACGCATGATCGAGTGCGCGCACGTCCTGGCCGAGGGCAACGCCGACGCGGTCCGGCTGTGCACCGACGGCGCCCAGATCGACGCCGCGCTGCAGGAGGGGAAGATCGCCCTGGTGCTGGCGCTGGAGAGCGCCCCGGGCCTGGACGCCGACATCGAGCTGCTGTCCACCGTGCACCGGCTGGGCGTACGGGTGGCCTCGATCGCGCACTGGGGCCGCACCGCGCTGGCCGACGGCAGCGGCGAGGAGGCCACCGGCGGCCGGCTCACCGCAGCCGGGGTGGAGGCGGTGCGGGAGATGGAACGCCTGGGCATGATCTTCGACGTGTCGCATCTGAGCGCCGCGGGGGTGGCGCACGTGCTGGAGCTGGCCACCCGCCCGGTGATGGCCACCCACTCCTCGGCCCGCGCCCTGCGCGACCATCACCGCAACCTCACCGACGACCAGATCCGCGCGATCACCGCGACCGGCGGCGTGATCTGCGTCAACTTCGTGCCCAGCTTCCTGTCGAAAGACCCCTCGGACTTCACCGTCGAGCGGCTGGTGGACCACATCGAGCACGTCGCGGCCGTCGGCGGGATCGACCACGTCGGCCTGGGCCCCGACTTCGTCCACGAGGTGCTGTCGGACGTCACCCCGCCGTGCTGCGAGGACCTCGGCTACGGGGAGATCGACCCCATGGCCGTCCTGCCCGGACTCGACGGACCCCGAGGTCTGCCCCTGGTCACCGATGCCCTGGTCGGACGGGGCATCCCGGAGGACGACATCCTCAAGATCCTCGGTGGCAACGTGCGGCGGCTGTTCCGCGCCGAGCTGGGCAGGCCGGCGTGAACCTGGACGTCATGCTCGGAGACCTGGAGGAGCTCGTCGTCTGCGAGTCGTTCTCCGCCGACCACGAGGCGGTGGCCCGCAGCGCCCGGGTGGTGGCGGACCAAGGGCTGCGCAGGCTCGGCGCCCGTCCGGAGACCATCGAGATCGGCGGGGTCGCCCACCTGCGGTGGAGCTTCGGCACCCCACGGGTCCTGCTGGTCGGCCACCACGACACGGTCTGGCCGATCGGGACGCTGGCCACGCATCCCTGGTCGCTCGTGGACGGGATCGCCCGCGGGCCGGGGGTCTTCGACATGAAGGCCGGACTGGTGCAGATATTTCACGCGCTGGCCGCGCTGCCCTCCCTGGACGGGGTGTGCGTGCTGGTCACCGGGGACGAGGAGGTCGGCTCGCCGACCTCGCGGACGCTGATCGAGGAGTCGGCACGCGGTTGCGCGGCCACGTTCGTGCTGGAGGCCAGCGCCGACGGCGGCGCCCTCAAGACCGCGCGCAAGGGCACCTCCAACTACACGGTCACCGTGCACGGCAGGGCCGCCCACGCGGGACTGGAGCCGGAGAAGGGCGCCAACGCCGCCATCGAACTCGCCCACCAGATCCTCGCCGTCTCCCGGATCGCCGACCGGGTGAACGACGGAGCGGCACCGGCCGGGCCGGACGGCCTGGGACCGGCCACGGTGACGCCGACCGTGCTGTCGGGGGGCACCACCGTCAACACCGTGCCCGCGCTCGCCGCCGTGGAGGTGGACGTGCGTGTTCCCACCCTCGTGGCGCAGAACCGGGTGGACGAGCTGATGAGGGCCCTGTACCCCAGGCTCGCCGGGACCCGGCTGGAGGTGGGCGGAGGGCCGGAGCGGTCGCCTCTGGAGGAGGCCTCCTCGGCACGCCTGTTCGAGCTGGCCTGCCGGATCGCGAAGGATCTCGGCATGGAGCCGCTGCGAGGAGCGGCCGTGGGAGGCGCGTCCGACGGCAACTTCACCGCGGGAGTCGGCTGCCCCACCCTCGACGGCCTCGGCGCCGTGGGCGGCGGCGCGCACGCCGCCCACGAGCACGTGGTCGTCGCCGAGATGCCCGGCCGTACGGCGCTGCTGACCGGCCTGGTCCAGGCGGTGCTCGGATGAGCGATGTGACGCTCCGCGAACTGCACTCCCTCGAGGAGTTCGCGGACGCCGTCCGGCTGTTCGACGACATCTGGAACCCCGAGCCCGGCAAGCGGCCCATCACCGTCGAGCTGATGCGCGCGCTGTCGCACGCGGGCAACTACGTGGCCGGGGCCTACCGGGACGGCAGGATCGTCGGCGCGTCGGTGGGCTTCCTCGGCACGCCCGCCGGACAGGTACTGCACTCCCACATCACCGGAACCCGCGGCGGGCGCGGCATCGGGTTCGCGCTCAAGCTGCACCAGCGCGCCTGGGCGCTGGAACGCGACCTGAACCGGATCACCTGGACCTACGACCCGCTGGTACGGCGCAACGCCCACTTCAACCTGGCCAAGCTCGGCGCCCGTCCCGAGGAGTACCTGCCCTCCTTCTACGGCGTCATGGGCGACGCGATCAACACCGGGGACGAGTCGGACCGGGTACTGGCCGTCTGGCGGCTGACCGAGCCGCCCGCTCTGGACGCCGCGCAGGGCGTGCCGTGCCGGCCGCCGATCCCGCCGGGCGCGCTGACCGGGCTGTCCGAACGCGACGGCCGCCCGGTCGCCGGCCGGACCGACGGCCGGACGGTGCTGGTCGCCGTCCCCGCCGACATCGAGGCGCTGCGCCACACCGACCCCGCCACGGCCACGGCGTGGCGCCACGCCCTACGCGACGTGCTGGGCGGCCTCCTGCGGGAGGGCGCCCGCGTCACCGGCTTCCACGACAAGTCCTGTTACGTCGTGGAGCGGAACGCTTGACCTCCTCGACCGGCGGCGGACGATCCGGCACGGGTCCCAGGACCCCCCTGAGCGAGCCGCCGGGCCGACGGGGCCTCACAAGGGCGCGGCGCGAGCCGCGCGGCAATCGAAGAACGGGTCCGCCTGACGGCGGCGACATGGGAGGGAGAAGCGGCGCAAGCCGCACATCATTATGAAGATCACTGGAGTCGAGCTGCGACGGATCGCGATGCCGCTGGTCGCGCCGTTCCGCACCTCGTTCGGCACCGCGACCGAACGTGACGCGCTCCTCGTACGGGTCGTCACCCCCGAGGCCGAAGGCTGGGGCGAGTGCGTGGCCATGTCCGACCCCCTCTACTCCCCCGAGTACGTCGACGGTGCCGCCGACGTCCTGCGCCGCTTCCTGATCCCCGCCCTGCCCGCCCACCTCGACGCGCACCGCGTCAACCACGCCCTGCGCCCCTTCAAGGGCCACCCGATGGCCAAGGCCGCCCTGGAGACCGCCGCCCTGGACGCCCAGCTCCGCATCGGCGGCCAGTCCATGGGCTCCTTCCTCGGCGCCACCGCCGACCGGGTGCCCTGCGGCGTGTCGGTGGGCATCATGAACTCCCTGCCCGAGCTCCTCGACACCGTCGAGGACTACATCACCCAGGGCTACCTGCGCATCAAACTCAAGATCGAGCCCGGCTGGGACGTCGCCCCCGTCCGCGCCGTCCGCGAACGCTTCGGCCCGGACCTGCTGCTGCAGGTCGACGCCAACGCCGCCTACACCCTCACCGACGCCCCCCACCTGGCCAAGCTCGACGACTTCGACCTGCTTCTCATCGAACAGCCCCTGGCCAACGACGACCTGGTCCAGCACGCCCAGCTCGCCAAGCGCCTGACCACCCCGCTCTGCCTGGACGAGTCCATCGACTCGGCCGCCCACGCCGCCGCCGCGATCACCCTGGGCTCCTGCTCCATCATCAACGTCAAACCCGGCAGGGTCGGCGGCTACCTCGAATCCCGCCGCATCCACGACCTGGCCCGCGCCCACGGCGTCGCCCTGTGGTGCGGCGGCATGCTGGAGACCGGCATCGGCCGCGCCGCCAACCTCGCCCTGGCCGCGATGCCCGGCTTCACCCTGCCCGGCGACACCTCCGCCTCCCGCCGCTACTACGCCACCGACATCACCACGCCCTTCGAGCTGAGCGACGGCCACCTCGACGTGCCCACCACCCCCGGCATCGGCATCGACCCGATCTCCGACCTCCTGGACGAGGTCACCACCTCCACCGAGTGGATCGCCCTCTGACGTCTCACACGAGAGTGTCTCCCCCCGGGTGAGAGGTGATCCCTCTCACCCGGGGGGAGACGCCTCCCGTCCCGGAGTGAGGCGGGCCGGGGAAGAGCACGGCAGCGTGGGCTCCATGCCCCGGACGCTGTCGAAGTCCGCATCGCGGACGGTGCCGTGGTGGATGACAGGGAAGTCCCATGCGGGCGGCCGGCCGGCCGCCCGTCAGGCGTGTCCGAGGCGGGGTACCGCCTCGATCAGGGAGCGGGTGTAGGCCTCCTTGGGCGAGCCCACCACCTCCTCCGTCGGCCCCGCCTCGACCAGCCTGCCGTGGTGCATCACCGCGACGACGTCGGAGACGTAGCGGACCACGGCGAGGTTGTGCGAGATGAACAGCATCGACAGCCCGAGTTCCTCGCGCAGCGAGCGGATCAGGTTGAGCACCGCGCCCTGGACGGAGACGTCCAGGGCGGAGGTGATCTCGTCGGCGACCAGCAGTTCGGGGTCCGCGCCCAGCGTCCGGGCGATCGCCACCCGCTGGCGCTGGCCGCCGGACAGCTCACGCGGGTAGCGCACCGCGAGCGAGATCGGCAGCGACACCAGCGACAGCAGCCGTTCCACCTCCCCCTGGCGGGCGGCGCGGGGCACCCGCAGTCCCTCGGCCACCGACGCGCCCACGGTCATCCGCGGGTCGAGGGAGGCGTAGGGATCCTGGAAGACCATCTGGATCCGCCGCGGATCGCCACCGACGATCTCACCGGTGTACGGCACCAGCCCGCTCACCGCCCTGGCCAGCGTGGACTTGCCCGAGCCCGACTCCCCCACCAGACCGACGATCGCCCCGGCCGGGACCTCCAGCGTGACGTCGTCGACGGCGGTGAAGGCACCGAACCGCACCGTCAGATTCTTGATGATCATGAAGCCTCCCAGCAGGCGACGCGATGCGCCTCGCCGTACGGAATCAGGGGCGGGCGCTCGGCGCAGCGGTCGGTCGCGAGGGCGCAGCGGTCCGCGAAGGCGCATCCGTCGCCGATCTCGGCGGGCGAGGGCTGGCGTCCGGAGATGCTGGCCAGCGGCAGGGATCTGTCGGTGTCCATGCCGGGCAGCGAGGCGACCAGCGCACGGGTGTAGGGGTGCGCGGCGTCGGAGGCCAGCTTCTCGACCGGCAGCTCCTCGACCACCCGGCCCGCGTACATCACCACGACCCGGTGACACAGCTCCCCGACGACGGCGATGTCGTGGGAGATGAACAGCGTCGCCGCGCCGGTCTCGTCGGTCACCTCGCGCAGCAGGCGCAGGATCTGCCGCTGCACGGTCACGTCGAGTGCGGTGGTCGGCTCGTCGGCGATGATCAGCCGTGGCGTGCCCATCAGGCCCATCGCGATCACCACGCGCTGCCGCATGCCGCCGGACAGCTCGTGCGGGTGTTGCCGGGCCCGTCTGCCGGGTTCCGGGATGCGCACGTGCCCGAGCCGGTCCACGGCCCTGGTCCTGGCCTCGGTGCGGCTCGCGCCCTGGTGCACGGTCGCCACCTCCGCGAGCTGCCCGCCGACCTTGAGCGCCGGGTTGAGCGAGGCCATCGGGTCCTGGAAGACCATCGCCAGCGACGTGCCGAGCAGCTTGCGGCGTCGCTGTTCCGGCAGCGCACCGAGGTCGGCGCCGCACAGCCGCAGCCGTGCCGCGTCCACCTCGCCCGGGTAGGGCACCAGGCCGCCGATCGCCGACGCGGTCAGGCTCTTGCCGCTGCCCGACTCCCCCACCAGGCCGACGATCTCACCGGGCGCGACGGTCAGCGACACCCCGCGCACCGGCGTCACGCCCCCGGGGAAGGTGACGGTGAGGTCCCGCACCTCCAGGACCGCCTCCTGATCGGGCTCCCCGAGCTCTCCGGGCGCGGGAGCGGACCTCGGGACGGCCTTGCCCGCCGGTACGGCGGTGCGCGACGCGGCGCGCGCCAGGGCGTCTCCCAGGAGGTTGAATCCGATGCCCGCGAGCGCCACCGCGGCGGCGGGTCCGAGGGCGACGGCGGGGGTGGCGTAGATGCGGCTGAAGCCGTCGAAGAGCAGCCGTCCCCAGTCGAACGACGGCGGCTGCACGCCCAGGCCGAGGAAGGACATGCCGGCGAGCCCGAGCAGCGCGCCGCCCAGCGCCTGGGTGAGGTTGAGGATCAGCGGCTCGGCGATGTTGGGCAGGACGTGGCGTGTCATGATCAGCCGTCGGGGAACCCCGAGCATGCGGGCGGCCGACACGTAGTCGGCCCCGGCGACCGACGCGGCGAGCGTCTGGGTGAGCCGGGCGAAGCCGGGCGCGATGGCGACGCCGATGCCCAGCACGGCGCCTCGTGCGCCCAGCCCCGCGATCACCGCGGTGAACATGGCCAGCAGCAGCCCGGGGAAGGCGACCAGCGCGTTCACCGTACCGGTGACCAGCCGGGCGGCGCGGCGGGGCAGCACCGAGGGGAGCGCGCCGAGCAGGATCCCGGTGGTCGCGCCGATGAGCGTGGCCATCAGGGCGAGGCCGAGCGAGAGCCGACCGGCGACCAGCACCCGGGCAAGGATGTCGCGGCCCAGGTTGTCGGTGCCGAGCGGATGCGCGGCCGAGGCCCCCTGGAGGATCACCGCGGGGTCGATGCGTTGGGCCTCGGCGCCCCAGATCGGCGGCCCGACGATCGCCAGGCCCACCATGAGCGCCACCAGCGTGGTCCCGGCCAGCCCGGCGGGGGTACGCAGCAGCTGCCGCATCAGCTCTCCTTCAGGGCGGACGTGGGGTCGAGCACGCCGAGCAGCAGGTCGACGAGGAAGTTCACCGTGAGCACGATCACGCCGTAGACGAGGATCACGCCCTGGGCGACCGGATAGTCCTTCTGGGTGATCGACTCCACGATCCGCATGCCCAGCCCCGGCCACGCGAAGACGTACTCGACCAGCACGCTTCCGGCGATCAGACCGGTGAGCAGCAGCCCTCCCATGGTGAGGGTCGCGGTGAGCGTGTTGGGCAGGACGTGCCGCACGTACAGCCGGGCGGCGGGCAGCCGCTTGGCACGTGCCAGGCGCACGTAGTCGCTGCCCAGCTCCCGCTGTGTCTCGGCCCGGGAGATGCGGGCGATCATCGCCGCCGGCGCGATGGCCAGGGCGAGGATCGGCAGCACATAGGACACGGGCCCGCCCTTGCCCGCGGGAGGGAACCAGCCGAGCCCGATCGCGAACACGGCCACCAGGGCGATGGAGTAGAGGAACTCGGGGACGGCGACGGCTGTGCCGGTCACCGAGGTGAAGGCCGCGTCGGTGCCCCGGTTGCGGCCGTTCTCGGTGCGGATGCCCGCCCACATCCCGAGCGGCACCGCGACGAGCATGGCGAAGACCGTCGCGAGCAGGGCCAGGGCGAGCGTGCTGGGGAGGCGGGCGGCGATGACCTCGCCGACCGGTTCCCCGCTGAGGAACGACGTGCCGAACTGCCCGCCCAGCACGTTGCGGACATAGGAGGCCAGCTGGCTCAGGATCGGCTGGTCCAGCCCGAGTGCCGCGCGCCTCGCGGCGACCAGTTCTACCGGCGCGGTGGGGCCGAGCGCCGCGCGCACCGGGTCACCCGGGATCAGATGGATCATCGCGAAGGACGCGACGAGCAGCGCGGCCAGCGAGATCACGAACCGGACGAGGTGCCGCAGCACGAACGCGCCGCGCACCCGGCCAGAAGACGCCCGGCCGGAGAACGCCCGCGCGGAGAGCATCCGGCTCAAGAACGCGCGGTCGGCGAGCAGGCGGCCACCGGCGGGGGGACGAGAGGTTCCGGCCACTCAGCCCGCCTCGGTCATCCGGACGGACAGCGGCAGGAACATGTTCCCTATCACGTCGAACTTCGCGTTCTTCGCCGCGACCATCATGGTGTTCTCCACCACGGGCACCAGGTCGGCGTTGTCGAACAGCGCCGACTCCGCCTCCCGCCAGAGCTTGCAGCCCTCCTCGCCCGGCTTGAGCACGGCCTCGGCCACCGCCTTCTCGTAGCGGGTATTGGCCAGGTGGGCGAAGTTGGCGCCCTTCGGCGCGGCCGGGCCGGACAGGAAACCGACGAGCTGGCTGGGGAACGGGGCGCCGATGGGCAGCCAGATGACGTCCCAGTCCTGGGTGGCGTTGAGCGTCTCCGAGAGCTTGGCATCGATGATGCCGTTCAGCTTGACGTCGGCACCCGCCTTCTTCCACGCGGCGGCGAGGTATTCGGCCGCGGCCTCCACCCCCGTTCCTTTGGTGGTGGCGTAGACCAGCCGCAGGGTCAACTTCCGGCCGTCCTTGGCGCGGATGCCGTCGGCGCCGGTCTTCCAGCCGGCGGCGTCCAGCGCGGCGGCCGCCGCGGCCTCGTCGAAGGCCGGGACGTGGCCGGTGACGGTGTCGCCCTGGCACGGCCGTGGATCCATCACCAGCCCGGTGGCGGGGCGGCCGGTGCCGCCGGTGGCGATGCCGGCGAGTTCCTTGAGGTTGACCGCCTGGGTGAGGGCTTTACGCACCGCCGGGTCCTTGCCGGGGCGGTCGTCGCCCTGGTGGTAGAAG
This sequence comes from Streptosporangium brasiliense, assembly GCF_030811595.1. Lineage (NCBI taxonomy): Bacteria > Bacillati > Actinomycetota > Actinomycetes > Streptosporangiales > Streptosporangiaceae > Streptosporangium > Streptosporangium brasiliense. Next base: position 5,699,255 of record NZ_JAUSRB010000002.1, on the reverse strand, counting down.
AACTGCCCGTTGCCCATGCCTTTGATGATCTTGGTGATCCCCGGCGTGGCCTCCAGCCGGGCGCGGTCGGCGCCGAGGACGACCGCGCCGTTGAGGCCGCCGGAGATCAGCAGGTTGGCGGCGGTCTGCTCGTTCGGCACGACCTTCATCACGATCTTGGCGGGCAGGCCGGGCTCTTTCGTGGTGGCGCCGTCCGGCCCCCAGACGTAGTCCTTACGGACCTGGAAGGTGTAGTGGTCGCTGGGCACCGCCTCGGTGAGCGTGTACGGCCCGGAACCCGAGGTGGCGCGGGCCACCACCGAGCGGTCCTTGACCCCCTTGCCGCAGACCACGAACAGCTGCGTGCTGCTCTCCAGGATGAAGCTGAACGGCTTCGGGGTCGAGAGCGTCACCGTTCCCGCCGCGTCGTCCGCCTCGGCCTTCATCCCCGTGGGGACCAGCACGCCGTTGACGGGCGACTTGGTGGCCGGATCGGTGATGTGGTCGACGTTGGCGGCCACGTCGGCGGGGGTGAGCTTGGAACCGTCGGAACAGGTGACGTCCTTGCGGAGGGTGAAGGTCACCGAGTCGGGTTTGACGTCCCACTTCTCGGCCAGTCCTGAAACGATCTTCCCGTCGGGCGTGATCTGGACCAGCGTGTCGTAGGCCAGCGACAGCACCGCGTTGGTGACCGAGAGTATGCCCATGGCCGGGTCGAGCACTCCGGGATCGGCACTGATGGCGAAGGTGAAGGTGCCGCCGGCGGCGGGTCCGCCCGACGGCGGGTCCGCCGCGCCGCCGCACGCGGTCGCGAACAGGCCGAGGGCGCCGAGCACGGCCGCCGCTCCTGTGTTTCTCATCGGGACTCCAGGAAGGTGGGGGTGATGCCCCACACTCGCCCTTTCCCGATGGTGCTGCTTCGTCCGCCGCTACGAAAAAGCGGAGACTCCATCGTTTCATCGCCCGAAGATCCGCATCTGGAGCATCACGGTCAGCCGCGCATCGGGGTCGGCCAGGTCGAGGCCGCTGATCTCGGCGAGCCGCTTCAACCGGTAGCGGAAGGTGTTGGCGTGCACGTGCACCCTGGCCGAGGCCGCGTTGACGTCGCCGAACGCGTCCAGATAGGCCCGCAGGGTGGCGACCAGCTCGCTGCCGTGCTCGGCGTCGTGGGCCATGAGCCGTTCGTAGGGCCCGGTGGGCGCCTGCTCCTCGGCCTTGGCCAGGTCCGACAGTTGCAACAGCAGCGCTTCGAAGTGCACGCCGGTGTAGCCGGCGACCGCGCCGGACACCTCGCGGGCGCGCAGTACCCGCAGCGCCCGGTCGGCGTCGGCCCGTGACCGGGCCACCTCGGTCAGGTTGCCCGCCAGGCGCCCCACGCCGATGTTGGCCGCGTGCCGGGGGCCGACCCGGACGAGGAAGCTCTCGGCGACGCGTACGGCCCGCGCCTCCTCGTCGCCACCGGCGTGCAACGGCAGTACGGCGTAGGCCACCGAGCCGACCAGCGCGGCGGCGGCTTTGGGATGGATGGCCCCGACGTGCAGGGCGAGCGCGTCACAGAACCGCTGCCGGTCGCTCTCCCGGTGCGCGGCGTCGGTGTGGGATCCACCGCTGAGCTGGGCGGCGAGCACGCACAGCCGCTCGCTGGCCACGCCGAGCCTTCCGGCGGCCTCGGCCGCGTCCTTGCCACCTGCCAGCACGGTGGAGAGCAGGTCCGCGCGGAGGCGCCGCCTGGTGTCCGCTCCGGCCCGCTGCCGGAGCAGCTGCAGCGCGACGATCTTGGCGGCGTCGGCGAGCGCGCGCTGCCGCTGGTCGCTCAGCGGCTCCCGCACGGCGGCCCAGATGGAGCCGAGGATCTCGTCACCGGACCGGACGGCCACCGCCGCCCGGTTGATGCTCTCTTCGCTCAGCTCGATGTAGATCGGCTCGCGGCTCTGGTAGAGCTTACGGAAGAATCCGCGCTCCTCCAGCATCCGCCGGTACCGTTCCGGCACCTGGCGGCCGAGCACGGTCTCCACCCTGCCCGGGTCGGCCTCGTCCTGACGCCCGGAGTAGGCCAGCACCCGCGATGACCGGTCCTCGATGGTGACCGGCGCGTCCAGCAGCGCGCACACGGCGTTGGCCAGCGCGAACAGATCGTCCGCCGGGGCCTCGCCCGGCTCGGCGAGGTCGCCCTCCGCCAGCAGGGAGCGCAACAGCGCGGCCACCTGGGCCCAGGAGGCGGCCCGGGTGAGGCCCAGCACCGCCACCCCGGTCTCCAGGACCTTCGCGCGGACGAGTTCGTCGACGTCCACCGGTTGCTTGACGACGACGCCCGCCGCCGGGCCGGCCGCGTCGAGCAGGGCGCAGATCTGCTCGGCGCGGTCGACCCCGACGGCGAGCAGGATGCCCCCCTCGGGGAGCAGCAGTTCGTCGAGGGGGTCGTAGATGTGGACCCCGGTGACCTCGACGTCGAGCTCCCCTGGGGAGGCGGCCACGTCCAGCACGGTGCTACCCAGATCCTCCAGAATCCGTCGCAGGCTGGCTCGTGGCCGATCAATCATCCGCTCACGATAACGGACATAGAGCGACATCACGCCCGTAGGTGATCGATGGCCATACGGGCGGCGCGGCCGATCGCCGCGTCGGCCTTGGGATCCCGGAAGCCGAGCGAGGTGGTCCGGAGGAAGACCGCGGCGGCGTAGCGCCGCCCGTCCGGGTATTCCACGACGCCTGCCTCGTTGCGGATGCCCCAGAGGGTCCCGGTCTTGCCGGAGACCTTCACCTCGTCGCCGAACGCCGAGGAGAGCCGGTGCGGCCAGATCTGGTTGCCCATGATCCTGCGCACCTCCGCGCAGGCCTCCGCGGGGCCGGCCTCGTCCCGCCAGATCAGGCTCAGCAGGGTCGTGGTCTCACGGGGCGTGCTCGAGGTCGTCCGCTCCGGATCGCGGACCGCCAGCGCCCGGATCCGCTCCTCGCTCACCCCGGCGAGCTCCTCCTCGTCGGAGAGCCCGGAGAGGCCGAGCTCGACCACGACGCTCCCGAGCAGCTCGGCGCAGCCGCCGATCAGGTGGGTGCGCTTCAGGCCGAGCTCGCGCAGGGTGGCGTGCAGGTTGTCCAGCCCGACCCGGCGCAGCAGCACGTCGGTCGCCGCGTTGTCGCTCATGGTCATCATGAAGTGGGCCAGGTCGCGCAGGGTGAGCGAGATGTCGTCGGCACAGCCGGAGGTGCCGATGCCGCCGTCCTTGTCGGCCGCGGTGACGGTCAGCCGCTCGGTGCGCTCCAGGGTCCCGGCCGCGGCCTGCCGGGCGTACTCCAGGACGATCGGAATCTTGAACACCGAGGCGAGCACGACCGGCTCGTCGGGGCCGAGGCCGATCTCGGCGTCGCCGTCGACGTCGCGGACGTGGATGAAGCCCTCCACGTCCGCGTCGTCGAACGCCTCCCGCAGCATGTCACGCACGGGGCAGGGCCCTTCCGTTGTGGATGTAGGCGGCGCGGCCGTCCTTCATCACGAAGGTGATCGTCTCGTGCCCGCCGCCCTTCGGCTCCGCCGTGACGAAGGAATGGTCGGAGTGGTGGACGAAGCGGGTGGTGGTGCGCGGGGTGCCCGACTTGGTCATGAACTCGCCAGGGATCAAGGTGACGTCCAGGCCGCCGTCCCCCTCGGTCACCTCGTAGGCGAGCATCGGCCCCTCGTACCTGCCGGTGTACGGCGTGAGGTCCACGGCCTGCGGCGTCTCGGCCGGGACCGGGAAGTCCGGGACCGTGAGCCCGGTGGCCTCGCGTATCACCGGCAGCGCCACGTCGACGAGCAGGCCGAGGAAGTCGCCACCGTTGGTGCTCATCGCGATCGCGAAGTCCGCTCCCGGCACGACCCGCCAGAACGTGCTCTGCCCGATCGTGCCACCGTCGTGACCGTAGACCTCGCCGCCCCAGTCGAACAACTCGAACCCCAGGCCCCAGCGGTCGGCGAGCAGCCCGGAGATCCCCGGCACGTCGGCCTGCCGGGTCCGCATGGCCGTGACCGACTCCTCCGAGAGCAGCCGGGTGCCGTCCTCCGTCAGGCCTCCGGCGACGAACATCCGACCGAAACGGACCAGCTCGCGCGGGGCCAGGCACATGGTCGAGCCCGCGGGGGCGTTGGAGCGCGGCATGCCCCACGTGTGGTGGACGGTGTTTTCGGGGCCGATGTGACCGGCCGCCGCCCGGAACAGGATGGCCTCCTCGGGCAGGAGGGCCGAGTGCGTGGCGCCGAGCGGGTCCAGCAGGCGCTCGCGCATCACCCGCTCCCACGTGGTGCCGCGCATCCGCGCGACCAGGGCGCCGAGCACGCAGTACCCGGCGTTGCAGTAGGAGAACAGGGCTCCCGGGGCGTGTACGTGACCCGCGCCGTGCAGAAATTCCACATACTTGTCCAGGCAGTCGTCGCCGCGCCCGGTGTCCTCGAACAGGTCGCCGTCGAAACCGCCGGTGTGCGTGAGCAGGTGCCTGACCGTGATGGCCTTCTCCGCGCCGTCGGCGACGGCGAACTCCGGCAGGTAGTCCCGGACCGGCCGGTCCAGCTCGACCAGTTTCTCGTCGACGAGCTGCATCACCAGCGCGGCGGTCCAGACCTTGGTGGTGGAGCCGACCTGGAAGACGCTGTCGACCGTCGTCTCCACGCCGGTGTTCCTGTTCACCACTCCGGTGGCGGCCTCGACGAGCTCGCCGTCCGCCCAGACCGCGATGGCGGCGCCGGGCACGCCGTGTTCGGCGGCCACCTCGTCGAGGCGCTTCTGCAGGTCAGTGATCATCGTGACTCCTCAGGAGATCTTGGGCGTGGCGCGCACGCCGAGGTGGACGTACGGCGAGCCGTCGGCGAGTTCGTAGAAGACGGCCGACAGCCACTGGGGCTCCCCTTCCGGGCGGCCGACGAAGGTGGTGTCGTCCACCGGGACGAGCTCGAACTCCATGGGCGGCATCTGATCGGCGAGGCCGCCGGTGGCCTCGCCGTACAGCCAGAGCCGGCCGTCGCGGACCGTCAGCGTCAGCCGGCTGCCCACCCGTTCGTAGACGCCGGCGTACCTGTCGACGTCGGTCTCGAACGGCTCGGCCGGCGGTCCCAGCACGGGCGGCACGGCCAGGCCCAGCAACTCGTCGAAGAGTTCGGTGGCCAGGGCGTGCTGGAAGGCGGCGGTGTGGCCGCCGTTGGCCAGCACGCACACCACCGTGCCCGAATCGGGGACGGCCCAGAGCATGGCCGCCTGGCCGATGGTGTTGCCGCCGTGGGAGATGATCCGGTGGCCCTGCCACTCGTCCAGGATCCAGCCGATCCCCCACTGCTTCCCGAGGGTGTACGGGTTGGGGATGTCCACCTGCGGCTCCCACATCGCCTGCGGGTCGGCGAGCAGCCCCGTGCCCAGATGGGCGCGGGCGAACTCGACGACGTCGGCGGGGCGGGCACAGATCAGCCCGGCCGGGCCGCAGGAGCGCATCAGGCCCCAGACGGGAGCGGGCGCCCCGTCCATGTGGCCCATGGCGCCGCGGAAGCGCAGGACGTCCTCCGGCAGGGTCCAGGTGTGGGTCAGGCCGAGCGGCTCGCTGATCTGCTCGCGCAGCGCGGCGTCCCACACCTTGCCGGTGAGGCGCTCGATGACGCGCCCGGCGATGATGAAGCCGGAGTTGCAGTACGACTGGGTGGCGCCGAGGGGGTGGTTCTGCGCGAGGTCCGCGCAGGCCTCGACATATTTCTCGACGCAGTCGTCACCCCGGCCGGTGTCGAGGAACAGGTCCCCGTCGATGCCGGAGGTGTGCGAGAGCAGGTGCCTGATCGTGACGGTCTTGGTCACCTCCGGGTCGGCGACCCGGAACTCCGGCAGGACCTCGCGGACCGGGGTGTCGAGCGTCAGCTTGCCCTGCTCGACGAGAAGCATGATCTGGGTGGCGGTCCACACCTTGCTGACCGAGCCGATCTGGAAGAGCGAGTCGGTGGTCACCTCCACCCCGGTGGCCACGTTGAGCACGCCCGCGGCGAACTCGTGGACCTCGCCCTCGTGCAGGAAGGCCAAGCTCGCACCGGGAACCTCGTATTCGGCGATCAGCTCGCCGAGGCGGACGTTCCATCGACCGGGATCCACTGCTCCAGCCACTTGATGACCCTTTCGTTGTAGTCCACCCGATGGGACGGGCGGCCGTTGAGAATGAACAGGTGGGAACCACCCGGGTAGCGGACCAGTTGGACCGGAACGCCCTGCTCGCGCAGGGCGGCGAACCACTGCTCGGCCTGGCCGACGGGGCAGCGGTCGTCGCTGTCACCGTGGAGGATCAGGGTCGGCGTGGTCACCTGGGCGACGTGGCTCATCGGTGACTGCTTCTCGACGTCGCCGCCGCATTCGTAGACCTTCAGGAGGTGCCCGGCGTCGGAGGTGCCCGCCATGCTGGCCAGGTCGCTGACGCATCCGCCGGGGATGGCCGCCTTGAAGCGGTCGGTCCGGGTCGGCAGCCAGCAGGACATGTAGCCGCCGTAGCTGTAGCCGGTCACCGCGAGCCGGTCGGGATCGGCGACGCCCTCAGCGACCAACGCGTCGATCGGGTTCAGGAAGTCGTCGGTGTCGGCGATCCCCCAGGCGCCGAGGGCTGCGGTGTAGAAGGCCTCGCCGTACCCGTCGCTGCCGCGCGGGTTGACGGTCAGCACGGTCCAGCCCCGGGCGGCGAGCGCCTGGTGGTAGAGGTGAACCCCGTCGAAGACCGGGGCCCACGCGTTGTGCGGGCCGCCGTGCGCGTCCAGCAGGAGCGGCCCGGGGCCGGTGAGACTCTCGTCCCGCAGCACGAACGCCTCGACCGGCGTCCCGTCGGGGGCGGTGAAGGTACGGCTTCGCGGGGTGAACAGCTCGACGTCGGCGAGCGCGTACGCCGACAGTTTCGTCACGGCCGGGACTCCCCCGGTCACACCGGCCGAGGCCCCGCCGGTTGTATCCGGCGCTATCACACCGGATACAACCGAAATATCCTCTGACGAGGTATCGGTTCGGTCTGCGGTGAAGTCCGCGAGATAAACCTCTCCCGCGCTGTACGGGGTCGCGGCGACATAGGCGATCCTGCTCCCGACGGCGCTGACTCCGGAGATCACCTGATCCCCGCCGATAATCTTCTCACCGGGAGCGCGGTAGAGGTGGGTGAAGCCTCCGTCGCGGGCGCAGAAGATCAGTTCGTCTCCCGCGAGCTGGGGCGCCGCACCGGGATAGCCCGGGGCGCCCGGCATGACATTGCGGTCGAGTCCGGCCCCGATCTCCACCGGCCCGTCCGCCTCGAGGCTGAACAGCCGGGTGTGCCCGACGGGCGCGCCGACGTATCCGGTGATCAGCAGCCGTTCACCCAGCCACCAGACCCCCGTGCAGATCACACCGGCGTCGGTGAGCCGCTCGGGCTCGCCGCCCGACGCGTCCACCGAGTAGGCCGCGCCGCTGACGACCAGGTCGCGGTCGGGTTCCATGCTCGTGGCGAAGGCCAGCCGCCGCCCGTCCGGCGACCAGGACGGCTCACCGGTGTGGAAGTCCCCAGAGGTGATCTGCCGAGTCTCCCCCGTCGCCACCTCCAGCACGAACAGGTGCGTGGTCAGGCCACGCAGCAGGCCCGCGCCGTCGGCCTTGTAGTCCAGGCGGTCGGCCACGACCGGGGCGTGCGGATCGAGGTCGCCGGACGGCGCGGCATAGGCGATCCTGCTGCCGTCGGGAGACCAGACCGCCGCGCCCGCGCCCAGCGACGCCGTGGTGAGGACGCGGGGCTCGCCGCCGTCCATCGGCAGCAGGTGGATCTGCGGCTTCCCGTCCACGGGGCGGAGAAAGGCCAGCTCACGACCTTCGGGCGACCAGCGCGGGCAGGAGTCGTGCGGGCCGCCCGTCAGACGCCGTGGCTCGGCTCCGGGGGCGGCGAGCCAGATTTCGGACCGGTTCTCGTCCGGCTCCCGGTCGGCGGTGGTCACCGTGTAGGCCACGGTGCTCCCGCCGGGGTGCAGCCGGGGGTCTCCCGGCACCGCGATGCGGTAGAGGTCGCTGAGAGAGAGGCGAGGCATGTCCGAACGTTAGACCTGGCCCATTACCGCTTCTTCGGTCTCCACGACGAACCCGGGCTCGATCCGTTGTGCCGTCGTCCAATCGCGGTCACGGAACGGGCCCGCCGAGCGGCCGGGACCGGCCGGCGCGGCGGCCCCGGATCGAGAGCCGGTGAAGCACCCTGCCTTGGCGAAAGGCGGATCAAGAACGTCAGCGTTCCGGTGGATCCTCAGTAGGATGCCACGGTCCAGACAGACGGAGTTTCACCGGAAAGGGCTGCAAGTGGCGCAGAAGGTAATACTGGTCGACGACCTCGACCACTCCGAGGGCGATGACGTGGTGCGGCGGGAGTTCCCGTTGCTGAACCGGACCTTCGCCATCGACCTGTCCGACGCCAATCAGCAGCGGCTCAGCGACGCCCTCACCTTCATCGAGAAGGTCCTGGAGAACGCCCGCGAGGTCAAGCAGGCCACGCGTTCGAGGAAGGCCGCCGACACCGGTCCCCGACTCCAGGGATACACCCACACCGACGTGCGTGAATGGGCGCGCGAGCAGGAGCTGGAGGTTCCCTCTCGAGGGAAGATCCCCGACGAGGTCGTGGAGCTGTTCGTCTCCGCCCATCCCGACGCGCGGCCGGCGGAGCAGGAGACGGCCCTCGACTCCTGAGCCGAGGAAACGCCCCAGGCCGTGCGCGGCTCAGGCCGCGCACGGCCTCCGGGTCCGCGCCGACCGGAGGTGCCGGAACGCCGGCGCCGTACCCGGCGCCCCGGCCCGGGGCCCGGGGCGGTCACCGTCGCGGCCCCGGACCATGCGTCGACGCTCCGCCTGCCGGCCTTGGGGAAGGCGGCACCGGGACGTCACCCGTCAGCCCGTCCGCATCCCGGCCAGCATCCGGTAGACCATGTCGGTGCCGGTGCGCAGCGCCGTCACCCTGACGCGCTCGTCGTCGCCGTGCATCCGGGTCACCGTGTCGCCGTCGACGGCGTAGGGATACAGCCCGTAGACCGGGATCCCCTTGTCACGCCAGGGGCCCGCGCTCGTGTTCGCCTCGAACTGCGACGGGACCACGCCGATGCCGGGATACGTCTCGCGCGCGGCCCGCTTCCACATGTCGTACACGTCGGTGGTGACGGGGGAGGTCGGCCGGGAGAGCGTCTTGCGCACCCGGGCGAGGATCTGCTCCTCCGTCTCGTCGGGGCGGCCGACCACCCGGACCGTCACCGACCACTCGGCCACCAGGCGGCGGATCTCGGCGACCACCCGGGCGGGGTCCTCGCCGTCGGGGACGAAACCCACGCGCACGTCGGCACGGGCCGTGGACGGCACGATGCTGGTGTAGTAACCGGCCTGCTGGCCGAGGAACGACAGCGTGGCCCGCAGCATCGGGGTGTGCACCCACGGGTAGTCGCTGAGCTCGATGACCCTGGCCCCCGCGGCGTCCCGCTCCTGCTGGGTCCCGGCCGCCAGCAGCCGGGTGATCGCCCTGGAGAACTCCTGGTCGCGGGTGCTGCGGGCGAGCACCGTGAAGTACTCCCTGACCAGGTCGCTCAGCCCGATCGCGGGCCGGTGGCGGGCCAGCCGGGCCAGGGCGCCGCCCAGCCGCCCGACGGCGGGCCCGTCGTCCGGGTGCGAGGAGTGCGTCGTGACACCGGTGGCGGTCAGCTCCAGGAGGAGGGAGACCCGGTCCCGGCAGGACAGCGACGCGAGCATGGGGGTCGTGCCGTCCGACTGGTTCAGCACCCAGCCGCCCTCCGTGACGGCCACTCCGGCGGTGACCTTGTCGTAGTGGTTGTCCACCAGCCACTGCGCGCCGTACGGCCCGCCCTCCTCGTCGCAGTCGGACAGGAAGATGATGTCCCGGTCGAACTCCGCGCCCTCCCGGACGTGCCGCAGGAGGGCGGCCATGAACGCGGCGGAGGCGCCCTTCATGTCCACGGCCCCGCGGCCGTAGAGCCAGCCGTCCTCGACGGCGCCGCCGTAGGGATCGCGGCTCCAGCGGCTCCGCTCCACCGTGACCACGTCGGAGTGGGCCATGAAGAGCAGCGGCGGGCGGTCTCCCCTGCCGGTGACCCTGGCGATGAGGTGCACGTTGTCGGCCTTGGGGGTCGGGACGAGCTCGGTCGGCACGCCCGCGGACCGCCACAGGCCCTCCAGCATGCGGGCGTGCGCCAGGGTCACGGCACCGCCGCCGGTGTCCGAGCCGCTGCGCCCGGCGTGCGAGGTGTCGAACTTGATCATCTCGGCGGCGAGGGCGACCGGGTCCGTGCCGCTCACCGTCACCCGGGCCGCCGGGGCGGGCGAGGGCGGCTCCACCGCCGCGTGCGCGCGGGCGGCGGTGGCGTCGGCGGTCCCTCCCACATACCCGCCGACGACGGCGCCACCGGCCTTCAGCATCGCCCGGCGGGAGATGCCCGACGCGGGTTGGCCTGCAGAACTCAAGAGATCTCCTCATGGACGGGGACCGGCCGGGACCGGATGGCGAACGGCACGGCGGCGGCGGCCAGGAACCCGGCCGCTGTGATCATGAAAGCCGCCTGGTAGGCGTGGAGCGTCGGGGACGCGGTGCCCGCGACCGTGTCACCGGCGAGCACCGCGCCGGTCACCGCGCTGCCGGCGGCGGCGCCGATGGTGCGCAGCACGGCGTTCGTGCCGTTGGCCACGGCGGTCTGCCCGGGCGGCACCGCGCTGTTGACGTAGACGGGGATGGCGGCGAAGGCCAGGCCGGTGCCGAGCCCGAACACGCCGCCGGCCAGGTAGAGGTCGACCGCCGAGCCGTGCCGGACGGTCAGGAAGGCCATCGCCGCCGCGCCGAGGAGGCCGCCGAGCACCAGCGGCGTCCGCGGGCCGCGCCGGGCGATCAGCGCGGCGGCGAGCGTGCCGGCGGCCAGGTTGCCGGCCGAGTTCGGCAGCAGCATCAGGCCCGCGATCAGCACGGTGGCCGAGAAGCCGAAGCCGTACTCCTGCGGCACCTGGGCGAAGGACGTCATCACGATGTAGGCGCCGTACATGCCGAAGCCGGTCAGCGTGGCGGCGAGGTTGGTGAGCGCGACCGTCGGCCGGGCCAGCATCCTCAGGTCGATCAGCGGGTGACGCGTCCTGCTCTCGACCCGGAGCCAGAGGGCGCAGACCACCGCGGCCACCGACAGCAGTCCGAGAACCCGGGTGCCGGTCCATCCCCAGCCGTTGCCCTGGCTGACCGCGACCAGCAGCGCGCACAGCCAGACAGCCAGGGTGACGGCCGCCAGCGGGCTCGTCCCGCCCCCCTCCCGGTCGGTCCCCCGGTCGGCCGGGACGGACAGCGCGACCGCCGCCGCCGCCAGCAGTCCGAGCACGAGCAGCAGCCAGAAGACCGCCCGGTAGTCCCACCACTCCATCAGCAGACCGGCGGCCACCACCCCGAGACCGCTGCCGATGCCCATGCTGGTGCTGACCATGGCCATCCCGCGGGCCGCCCGCTCCGGGGGGAGCTCGGCCCGGATGACGCCGAACGCCAGCGGCAGCACGCCCCCGCCGATCCCGTGCAGCGCCCGCGCCACCAGCAGCAGGGCGAAGGAGTGGGTCGAGACCGCCAGCACCGAGCCGGCGACCGTGCCCAGCAGCGACAGCAGCAGCAGGCGTCGGCGGCCGTGCAGGTCGCCGAGCCGGCCGAGGATCGGGGTGAGCACCGCGGCGGCCAGCAGGTTGGCGGTCATCACCCAGCTGACGTCGGAGGCGGACACGGCGAACTCGCCGGCCAGCGACGGCAGGATCGGCACCACCATGGTCTGCGCGATCGGCTGCACGGTCATGGCGCACAGCATCGCGGCCAGCAGGCCGCCGGAGCGGCGCGCGGTGAGGGTCACCGACGCGCACCGCCCAGCCGCTTCAGGATGTGCGCGGTGGTCTCCAGGTCCAGGAACCCGTGGCCCACCGAGCTGAAGACCGTCCGTGCCGCGCGCAGCTCGGGCCCCCGGCGCAGCGCCTCCTCCAGCTCCAGAGCCCGGTGGTGCCGGTGCCCGGCCTCGCGGACCGCGGTCGCGCGGTCCTCCACCAGCAGGACGCTGCTCTCCAGCAGTTCGGCGCTCACCTCCCGGGACTCGGGGGTGTGGGAGCCCATGCAGTTGACGTGCACCGGCGGCGGGAGGTCGAAGCCGGTCAGCAGCGGCTCGCTCGACGTCGTGGCGGTGCAGACGACGTCCTGGCCCTCGACGGCCTCGCGGAGCGAGGAGGTGACGGCCACCTCCACCGCGCCGCCGAGTGAGCGCCGCGCGCGGTCGGCGAACCGGCCGGCCCGGTCCGGGTCGCGGCCGTAGACCGTCACCCGGTCGAGGTCCCTGACCGCGGCGGCCCCGCGCACCTGCTGCAGGGCGAGCGCGCCCGTCCCGACCACGCCGAGGGTCCGGGCGTGCGGCGTCGCGCACAGGTCGGTGACCAGGCCGGTGATCGCCGCGCATTTGACGTCGGTCAGGGCGGCGCCGTCGAGAACGGCCAGCGCCTCGCCGGTGCTGATCGAGAACACCACCACCACCGCGTTGACGGTGGTCCTGCCCGGCGCCGCCCCGCCGCCCGCGTCGACCAGCGCGGCGACCTTGGTCACGAACAGGTCGTGCGGGTCGCTCATCGACGGCATGGCGCCGAAGACCGAGTAGGGGCTGTCGCGGACCTCCATGAACCTGGCCGGGGTGACGGAGTGGCGGCGCACGTCGTCGCGTAGCGAGCTCTCCATGTCCCCGATCAGTTCACGCAGGTCGGCGCCCGCCTCGATCTCGGCGCCGCCGACGACCCTGAGGGCCGTCATGCCGGGTCGATCCCGCCGCCCAGCGGGATCAGCGCCGACCGTGTGAAGACCACCACCAGGGTGCCGTCGTCCTTGAGGCCCTTCGTCTCGAAGGTCACGATGCCGGCGGTCGGCCGCGAGCGGGACGGCCTCATGGCGACGACCTCCGTCTCCGCGTAGAGCGTGTCCCCGACGAAGACGGGGTTGGGCAGCCGGATGCTCTCCCAGCCCAGGTTGGCGATCGCCTTGGCGCTGGTCCCGTTGGTGCTCATCCCGCCGACGATGGAGAGCGTCACCAGGCTCGACACCAGCGGCCGGCCGAACTCGGTGGTGCGCGCGTAGGCGTGGTCGATGTGCAGGGGGTGGTTGTTCAGCGCGAGCAGGGACTGCCAGACGTTGTCGGTCTCGGTGACGGTCCGTCCCGGACGGTGCTCGATGATGTCCCCGACCTCGAACTCGTCGTAGAACACGCCACGGTTCTCGCGGTAGCGGCGCCCGCCGAGGTGCTGGAACGCCTGGACGTCTTTCATTCATCCTCCACAAGCGCCAGAATGCTCCGCGCCTTCTTCAAGAACGGGGGTCCGACCATCAGGCTGCCGACGGTCAGGATGCCTGCGCTTTCGCGCTCGAACGTGGAGACCACCTCCTGCGCCCACTCCACGGCCTGGGCGGTGGGGCTGTAGATCTCGTTGATCACCGGGAGCTGGCGGGGATGGATCGCGATCTTCCCGCTGAATCCCATGTCGGCCGACCTGCGCGACTCCGCGCGCAGGAGCCCGAGGTCGTCGAGGTCGAAGGTGGGCGCGTCGACCGCGTCGATCCCGGCGCCCCGGGCGGCCGTCACCACCTGCGACCGGGCGAAGAGCATGGCCTCCCACTCCATGGAGGCGCCCATCTCGGCCGCGTAGTCGGCGAGCCCGAACGTCAGCGCCACCAACCGGTCGCTGCAGGTGGCGATGCTCATCGCGTCGGAGACGCCCTTGGGAGTCTCCACCAGGGCCCACAGCCGGCTCCTGCGGCCGGCCCGGCCGAGCACGCCGTCGACGTGCTCGATCTGGTGCGGCGACTCCACCTTCGGAACGACGATGATGTCCGGCTCGGTGGGGCTGTCGAGCACCGCGATCAGATCCTCCAGGCCGTCCCTGGTCTGAAGGCTGTTGATCCGCAGGCCCAGCGTGCCGGTCACCTCGGCGCGCTCGAGCCGCAGGAACTCGTTGCGCGCCCTTTCCTTGTCGGCCTGCGGGACCGCGTCCTCCAGGTCGATCAGGTTGATGTCGGCGCCGGCGGTCTGGCCCTTGACGAACCGGTCCATCCGCAGGGCCGAGGTGACCATCAGGCTTCTGCACAGGTATGTGGTGTTCATCAGATCACGTGCGGCAGCACGTCTTTGTCGAGGAGATCGCAGAACCGGGTGAGGTCCTCCCGGTCGATGTCCGCCCGGATCATGATCCGCAGTCCCTCCCTGCCCCGGGAGGTGATCGGGTAGTAGACCGGCGCCGAGTAGAAGCCCTCGCCGAACAGGCCGTTCGACAGTTGGACGGCGAGCGCGGTGTCGCCGACGGCGAGGGCCCGGACGGGCAGCTTGCTGCCCTGGAGCCCGGTGGGCACCCGTCCGTCGAAATAGCTGATGTTGTCCTGCAGCGAGCGCTGGAGCTCGCCCAGTTCGGGGCTGTCGTGGATGCCGACGCACGCCCGGAGGCTCCCGAGGTTGGCCACGCCCATGCTCTGCGACCAGCACATCGGCCCGGCGAAGATGTTGATGAGGCTTTTGACGTTCTGCCGGCCCAGCATGATGATGCCGCCGGCGCACCCGAAGCCCTTCTCCAGCGAGCCCGTGATGAGGGTCAACGGATTCAGCTCACCGAGCTGCGACTTCACATATCCCTCGCCCTTGTCGCCCCAGACGGAGATGGAGTGCGAGTCGTCGAACCACAGGAACAGCCCGTAGCGGTCCTGCAGGGCCAGCAGGTCGGCCAGGTTGGCCACGCCGCCCATCGAGTAGGCCCCGTCGGCGATGTAGGCCACCCTCGGATACTTCTTGCACATGTCCTCGATGAAGTTCATGTCGTTGTGCGGGCTGGTGAAGACGGGGCTCTCGTCGGCGCACACCGGTTTCATCACGTCCATGCAGAAGTGGCTGCGCTTGTCGAAGACCGTGACCCTCGGCTTGCCGTCGATGAGCACACCCGAGGAGACGAGCGGCAGGAGGGCGGCGGTGGCCACCGTGCAGGACAGCGCGACCAGGCACTGGGCGTCGAACAGCTGGGAGAACCCCTCCTGCACCTCGTTCATGAGGGCGGGCTGCATCCGGGTGGGCGTGATGCCCAGCCCGGTGATCCGCTCCTGCTCCAGGGCGTCGATCGCTCCCTGGATGACGGCGGGGTGCCGGTTCAGCCCGAGATAGGAGTAGGAGCTCATGTTGACGAACTCGCGCCCGTCCGAGACGTCGGCCAGGACTCCGTCCGTGCCGTTTCTCACGTAGAGGTCTATCAGCCCCTTGTCCTCGGCGGCCTGCCAGCTGGCCTGGCTGTGGGCGAGCATCTTCTGGGTGTTGCGGAACTTGCGGGGGCCGTACAGCTCTGTGTCACTCATCGTTGCCTTCCTGATCGAGCGGGTCCACCCCGGGGAGGACGGCCGGTCACCGGTAGGGGGCGCGCCGGCCGCTCCCGTACCGTCCCGGGAGGGACGGCGGGACGCGCGCGGGCCGCGCCAGGTCTGTCACGGAGCGCGCACGCGCGGGCTCACGGCCTCCGGCTGGATCCGGTGGCCGTGTCGGTCTCCGGGCCGTGACGGCCCGGGGCGGCGGCGGAGATCACCGCCGGCCGGGAGCGGCCGGCCGGTCCGGCGGGCGGGCGGAGCCGGCGCGCCCCTTCCGGCGCCGGGCCGGCCGGAGCGGCGCACCCGGCCGGCGGCCCGCCTGCGGCGCGCCTTCTTGACGGCGAGGGGACACATCCGGCGCGCGTGGCGGAACTCCCCCGCGCGCGGGGACGGCTCGCACGTGTTCGACCGGGAGCGCGCCGCCGGCCCCCCGGTCGCATGACGACAGTCTTGTTACGTCAATGGATCCCGACTCGGGCGGCGAGGGCGGAATTTCCCGGCCATCACACCGTCCGGCCGGATCGACTTCACCGATATCGCAGCCCTCCGACACGTCCCCGTCTGCGCGGACACAAAAATGAGCAGAGCGGTGTCAGGGAAATGCCAAAATGTCGACGGCGGACCGGCATAACGGTTAACGCCGCATTTCCATCCGTCCACCCCGAGGCTGTGACCAGTAATTACGTCACATCGAACAGAGCACCCCACAGCAGAACGGACAGTGAATTTCCCCATTTCTTTGCTGTCTACCTAAATAGAGGTATCAGCCTCGGACGATCGATGTCAACATCGTTCATTTATGTCTGGCGCCATTAAGTCAAAAACGGTCAACTGGCATGTCGAGGCCGAGTGCCGGAGGAGCCGCTGTCCGTGCCCGGCGGGCGGGCGCGAGGCCCGCGCCGTCAGGTCACGTCTTGCCCGGTCCTTGATGCGCGGGCGGTGGAGACCTCCCGGCACGGCGTGCCATCGTCGAGGAGGAGGGGGGCGATCCATGACTCCGCTGTACTTGCAGGGCTTCCTCGCGCCGGTGCCCGACGAGATCGACGCCTTCGACCTGCCGGTGAGCGGCGCCCTTCCCCCCGCGCTCACCGGCCGCTACTTCCGCAACGGTCCCAACCCGCTGCCCGGCCGCGATCCCGGCCACTGGTTCACCGGGCCAGGGATGGTGCACGGGGTACGGCTGCGCGACGGCCGTGCCGAGTGGTACCGCAACCGCTGGGTACGGACCCGCGAGCTCACCGAGGGCGCGCCCTTCGTCCGGGACGACCTCTCCGTCGACCTCACCGCGGTGCCCGCCAACACCCACGTCGTCCCGCACGGGGACAGGATCTTCGCGCTGGTCGAGAACGGCCTGCCGTACGAGCTCACCGCCGAGCTGGAGACGGTCGGCCCGTGTGACTTCGGCGGCCTGCTGACCACCGCCATGACCGCCCACCCCAAGCGCGACCCGCTCACCGGCGAGCTGCTCTTCTTCGGCTACGGCTTCACCCCGCCCTACCTCACCTACCACCGCCTGTCGGCGGAGGGGAAGCTCGTGGAGAGCCGGGAGGTCGCGGTGCCGGGCCCGACGATGATGCACGACTTCGCCATCACCGCCGGTCACGTCGTCTGGATGGACCTGCCCGTCGTCTTCGACCTGGGGCTCGCCGGGGGCGGGGGCGTACCGTACCGGTGGGACGACCGCTACGGAGCCCGCCTCGGGGTCATGCCGCGTGCCGGCGGCGCCGAGGTGACCTGGTACGACATCGAGCCGTGCTACGTCTTCCACACCGCCAACGCCCATGAGGACGGCTCCGGCCGCGTCGTGCTCGACGCCGTCCGCTACACCCCCGCCGAGTTCGCCGCCGTGTGGGACGACCTCGGCCGCAGTGCCCACCCGGCGGCCAGGGCGGCCGTGCGCGGGACGGCCCACCTGCACCGGTATGTGCTGGCCTCCGGCGAGGACGCCCGTGAGGAGCGGCTCGACGACCTCGGGGTGGAGTTCCCCACGCTGAACGACGGCCGGACCGGTAAGCGCAACCGCTACCTCTACGCGGTCTCCTCCGAGGCGATCGTCAAATACGACCTGCGGAGCGGGGCGAGCACCGTCCACAAGACGGGCCCGGACCGGATGGCCGGCGAGGCGGTCTACGTCCCGGCCGGGGACGCCCGGGGAGAGGACGAGGGCTGGCTGATCTCCATGGTCACCGGCGGGCCGGGCGTCGGGTCGGAGCTGGTGGTCCTCGACGCCGCCGACCTCACCCGCGTGGCCTCGGTACGGCTGCCGCGCCGGGTCCCGGCCGGTTTCCACGGCTCCTGGATCCCGGACGGCTGAGCCGGTGGGGCGCCGCGGCGCCCCATCCCGGGGCGGCTCAGCGCCTGGGCGCGTCGGGGAGCCTTTCCAGCAGCGCCTTGAGATCGTCGGCGTGCTCCTCCTCCTGGGCGAGGAGGTCTTCGAAGATCCGCCTGGTGGTCACGTCCCCGTCACCGAGCCACTGGACGATCTCGGTATAGGAGGCGATGGCGATCCGCTCGGCGACCAGGTCCTCTCTGATCATCTCTATCAGGTCGAGGCTGGCGTCGTACTCCGCGTGCGCGCGGGTGGACAGCGTGTCGGGGTTGAAGTCGGGCTCGCCGCCGAGCTGCACGATGCGCCGGGCGAGCCGGTCGGCGTGCTCCTGCTCCTCGGCCGCGTGTTCCAGGAACTCCGCGGCCACCGGCTCGGCGTAGAGGCCGCTGGCGGTGTAGTAGTGACGCTTGTAACGCAGGACGCAGACCAGCTCGGTGGCCAGCGCCTCGTTGCACACCTGGATCACCCGGGGCAGATCGGCGCCGTAGGCCGAGGTGATCGGCCCCTTGTCGATCTCCTGGCGGGCCCGGGCACGGATTTCCTTGATGTCGGTCAGAAATTCAGCCATGTCTCCTCCCCTACCCCGAATCCCCGATCCATCAAATCTCCGGTCCGTCGGCCCCGAGATCGAGGCAGGGGACGTACGGGGGCGGCGCGAAGTCCATCAGCGGCAGCCGGGGCAGGTCGGCGGCGGCGTTGTGTCCGGCCACCTTCCCCATGGGGATGGCGTGCCGGCAGCGCTGCAGGGCGTAGTGGTCCGGGTCGGCCCGGGCGGCGGCGTCGCCTGCGGCGAATACGTCCCCGAAGGCTCGCAGCCGCCGATCGACCATCAGGCGGCTCAGCCGGTCCCGGTCGCCGGGGACATGCGAGGCGAGCGGACCGGCCTGCACGCCCGCCGTCCACACGACCGCGTCGGCCGCTGAAGAATTTTCCGCCGTCCTGTCACACTCACGCGCCCCACGGGGTCGAGGCAGTGAGGACCTGAAACACACCCGGCCGGTGGATCCCCACCGGCACCCCCTGATGAGGAGCGTTCCTGATGTCCACCGCCTACGTCGTCGTCACTGTTCTGGCCGCCGCATGGGTGGGCTTCTCGGCTCTGTCCATCTTCATGCGGGCCAAGTGGGTCGTGGAGCCCCTGAGCGACTACGGCGTCCCCCGCTCGTGGTGGCCCTGGCTCGGCGCGGCCAAGGCCGCGGGGGCGGCGGGGCTGCTGGCCGGCCTCTCCGTCCCGGTCATCGGCGTCCTGGCCGGGATCGGTCTGGTGCTGTACTTCACCGGAGCCGTCATCACCGTGATCCGGGCACGCTCGTACTCGCACATCCCCTTCCCCCTGCTGTATCTGGTGCCGGTGGTCGCCGCCCTGGCACTGGGATACGCCGCCTGAGCACCCCCACCGTCTCGACGGCCGGGCACCCCACCGACGGGAGCCCGGCCATCGGGCTGACCGGCTGAGGTCGCCGGCCTGTTCTCACGGGACCGAGGCGACCTCGGAGAAGACAGCGATGGAGAGGGTGAGCAGCGGGATGTCAGGCGCTCTGGGGGGGCGGATCCGCCAGGGGAAGGGCCGGGGCCGGCAGCGGGACACCGCTGCCGGCCCCGTGGGGTCACTACTGAGCCGGAGCCGGTGCCGTGGCGCGGTATCGGGCCGTGTTCTCCTCGGCCTCAGTGCTCCAGCGCCGGAAGCCGGCCTTCTCCAGCACCCGGATAGAGGACGGGTTCGACAGCTCCACGGTGGCGTGGACCATGTGGACGCCCGGCGCGGTGAAGGCGAACTCGGTCAGCGCGCGGGTGGCCTCGGGGGCGTAGCCGCGCCCCCGCCGGGAGGCGACGATGCCGTACCCGATCTCGAGGGCGCCCTCGCCAGGCGGCCAGAACAGGCCGATCGAGCCGACGACCAGGCCGCCGGCCCGCTCGATGATCTGACGGTGCCCGTACTCCCCCAGCCATGCGGGGTTGTCGGCGAACAGTCCGACGATGACCTGATCGCCCTCGGCGGGGAAGTCCTCGGCCCAGTGGACCTGCCGGGCGCCGTCCAGGACGGCGGTGACCTCGCCGGGCGTCCACCGCCGCAGGACGAGGCGGTCGGTGACCAGATCGATGTCGGTCATCGGGAAGAAGGAAGACATGTGGAACTCCTGATCGTTGGAACGACCCGGACCGCGCTCAAGCTCGGTCGGACCGGAGGAAGGAACGCTGAAAACGGCTGCCGGCAGCCATATTCATCGACCTCCCTCACCACACGATGACCAGGCGTCTCTCACGCCGCCGCGATGCTAACAACCCCTCCGCACCCCGGGCAAACCACTTTCAGCCGGTCCCGCGGCCGCGGCGTGACCGGCGTGGCGGGGTGGATGCCGGCCCGAAGAGGCCCGGCCAGGGCTGACCGCGCGGCTGCCGGTCCTACCGGAAGGCGGCCCGGCCGGGGCCGACCGCGCCACTGCCGGTCCTACCGGAAGGCGGCGATGTGGCGCCGGGCCCAGTCGGCGAAGGTGCGGGGCGCGCGGCCGAGGACCTGCTCGACGTCCGGGCTGACGCGCTGCTCGGCAGGGACGGGCTCGCCGATGATGGCCAGGGTCGTCTCGGCCACGGGTCCGGGCATGAACCGCAGCATCTCCGCGCGGGCCTCGTCGCGGGTCTGCTCGACGAACCGGACCGGCTCACCGAGCGCGTCGCCGATCGCCTCGGCTCGTTGCCGCGGCGTGGTGAGAGCGGGCCCGGTCAGCTCGTAGACCCGGCCCGCGTGACCGTCCTCGCGCAGGGCCGCAGCGGCGACCTCGGCGATGTCGGCCGGGTCGATGAACGGCAGGCCGACGTCACCGAACGGCGCGGCGACGGTCCGCCGGGCGCGGACCGACTCGGCCCAGGCGTAGGCGTTGGAGTTGAAGCCACCGGGCCGCAGGATCGTCCAGTCCAGACCTGAGTGCCGGACGGCCTCCTCGATCGACCGTCCCGTGCTCCCGTGGGAGGAGGAGTCCGGGCGGGTCACGACTCCCTGGGAGGACAGCAGCACGATCCGTCCGACTCCGCCGGCTTTCGCCTCGCCGAGGATGTCACCGACGACGCCGCTCGGGTTCTCGGCGGCCGACGTGAAGTCGCCGGAGATCAGCAGGAAGAGCGCATCGGCTCCGTCGAGGGCGGGCCGCAGGCTCGCCGGGTCGGCCAGGTCGGCGGCGACGGCCGGCACTCCCCGCGGGACGTCGGCCCCGGTGATCTTCCGCGACACGGCCGTCACCGGCTCGTCCGCCTCGGCCAGCAGCCGCACCAGCGTCCGCCCGACGTTCCCGGTCGCTCCCGTTACCACGATCATGTCGTCTCCAAGTTAGTTAGCTGACTTACTTAGGTGGACGGTAGCACATCCCGACGGGCACGCGTCTACAGTTAGTGGGGTGACTGACTCAACGAAGTCCCGGGAGCGGGGGGCCGACAAGCGACGGCGGCTGACGGCCGCCGCCGCCCGGGTCCTGCACCAGCAGGGCGTGGAGCGCACCACCATCGCCGACATCGCCCACGCCGCCGACGTCCCGGTCGGAAACGTGTACTACTACTTCAAGACCAAGGACGAGCTGGTCCAGGCCGCCCTGGCCGAGCACTCCGGATACCTCGCGGAACTCACCGGCGAGCTCGACAGGCTCCCCGACCCGCTCGGACGCCTCAAGGCCCTGGTCGGCACGTGGGTCGGCCAGCGCGACGTCGCGGCCCGCTATGGCTGTCCCACCGGCACCCTGGCCGTCGAGCTCGACAAACGCGCGGAGGGGGACATGGACCTGGAAGCGGGCAGGCTCATCCGGTCGCTGCTGGACTGGGTGGAACGCCAATTCCGCGAGCTGGGACTGCCCGACCCCGGCGGCCTCGCGATCGCGCTCGTCGGCGCCTACCAGGGCATGTCACTGCTGGCCAATGCCCTGCGCGACCCGGAGATCATGACCCGCGAGGGGAACCGCCTCACCCGCTGGCTCGACGCCCTGCCCGACGGCGCCGCCGGGCACCCGAACCCCTGAGTCCCCGGCCTCCATCCCCCCTTGGCGAACGCGACCAGCGCCCCTGCCTCTGTGAGCTGCCCCCCTGCCACATGAAGTTGACGGCCGGGACAGGTCCTGGTCTGCGGCACGACGCCTTGGCCCCGAAGAACCCGCCCGCCGCGCCGTCAGCCGTTCAGGACCAGCTCATCCCCGCCCCCCCGCGGCGTGCCGTACCGGCTGACGCAGCACGGTCCTCGGCTCCGGGACGTCGAACGCGGTGAGGTAGATCTCGTGGTGCGGGCCGTTGGCGACCAGGCCGTGCTCGGCCATGTGCTCGTCGAGGAGCTTGAGCGAGCGCGCCTCCTCGCTGTAGGGCCCCTCGTGCAGCACCTCCACGCACTCACCCTCGGTGAAGGTGACCACCTGCACCCGGTCGACCGCCGCGCCGGAAGCACGGACCGCCTCACGCGCCCGCTCCAGCGCCCCCGCCTCCGGCACGGCGGGCAGCGGCAACAGTAGGTGCCAGCGCCACTGCTCACGCGGCACCGTCAGCGGCGGCTGGTCGCTCTCCACCCACCAGCGGCCCTCCATCGGAGGCATCGGCACGCCCATCGCGCCTGCGACGGCATACAGAGCCCCAATGGCGCCGGCATGCTCGGCCCCGCCGGGCTCACCCATCCCGGTGACGTTCAGGCAGGTGGTAGGCCCGTAATGAGCGGTGGCGACAGTCATGACTCCTCCAACAGAAGCATCAAGTGAGTGACCAGCTGGTCTGGCGAGGTGACGGCCGGGTCGGACACATACACCTCGCGGATCGGACCCACCGGCTGGTGACCGCGCTCGGCGCACCAGGTCAGCAGGGCATGGGCGGTCAGGTTGATCTGGTCATAGGGACCGACATGGGTGGCGGCCGCCAGCACACCCCCGGGCAGCAGCGCATCGCCGGGCGCGGCCGTGACCAGGGCCGCGCTGACCTCCACCGGATCGGTCACATCCAGCGGGAACAGACCGATCAACTGCGGCGGCCCGCTCGCCCCGCCCGCTGACCGGCCCACCGGCATCCTGGGCCCGCTCACCGGCCCGTCCGGCTCATCGGCCGTCTCGCCCGGCCGGTGAGCGGCCAGCAGCTCGGCGATGGCCTCGCTGGTGGCGCGGGCGATGTCGTCGGGGCCGGCGGCCAGGCGGCGCGTCAGCCGTACCCGCAACGGCTCCTGCCGCACCAGCCGGATCTGCGCCTGGGGCAGGCCGTCGGCCATGACCCTCCGCAAGATCGACAAGGTACGGCGGCGCCGCTCGAGCTCGGCCTGCAGATCCCGCTCCACCTGCCCCAGGGCACTCGCCGTCCCCGACAGCACCTCGGCGATGGCCGCCAACGGCACATCCAGCGACCGGAGCAGCCCGATCGTCAACGCCTGGCGGGCCTGGCCGGCCTGGTAGTAGCGGTAGCCGGTGTCCTGGTCGACGTAGGCGGGCTCCAGCAGGCCGAGCTCGGCGTAGTTGCGCAGCTGTTTGACGCTCAGCCGCGACAGCCGGGCGAAGGCCCCGATCGGCAGCAGGTCCTGCGGGTGTTGCTCGTGCATGGGATCCAGCATGGGCTCTTCCCCGAGGGGAGAGTCCAATCGCTACCCGACCCCCCAGCCGGGGCTTTGACGGCGTCCGGCAGCCTATGCCCGAAAAGTCCCCGCGCCGGCCCCGGACGGCCCGTGTCAGCCGTATTCCGGCGACATCCCCTTCGGCGCGTCCTGGGGTTGGGTGCGGCGGGCGTAGGCGCGGGCGGCGCGGGCGCGGTCGCCGCAGCGGGTGGAGCACCAGTGGCGGCGGCCGTGGCGCAGCAGGTAGCGGTTGCAGGGGGCGGAGCCGCAGGGGGTGAGCCGCTCAGCGTCGGGGCCGGTGAGGAGGTCGGCCGCGTTGGCGGCGAGACTCGCGAGAGCGTGGTCGAGGATCTCGCTGGTGGGGCACGGGGCCGCGCGGTAGGGGCCGTTCTTCTCGTCCCAGTACAGCAGGGCGGCCGTGGGGACCCTGCTCAGCGCGTCGTTGACCGCGGACAGGGCGGCGGGCAGGGCGGGAAGCCCCGCGACCCGGGAGGCGCACAACGACCTGAGGTGTTCGCGCAGCGAGCGCAGCTGCGCCGCGCACATCTCCCGCACCCCGGCGTCGGGCGGAGCGAGGTCGCGTTCCACGAGCCACCGCTGCGCCGCCGCGGGGACGCCGAGGAGGTCGACGAAGTGCCCTCCGGGCAGCGCGATGACGCTGTTGACGAAGTCGAGTGCGAGGTACTGCTCCGCCCCCGGCGCGGGCGGCAGCGCAGACTCGGCGCTCGCGGTGTCCCTCATGCCTCTCATGGTACGGCTTGCATTCATCCGTGATGAACAACTACGGTCACTTCACGGATAGATAAGACTTCATCCGTGAGGGAGTTCCTTCGTGTCTGCTACCGGCACCACCCATGAGCAGTTCCCCGTCCGCGTCTTCGGCGGCCCGACCGCTCTCTTCGACTACGGCGGGTTGAGGTTTCTCACCGACCCGACCTTCGACGCTCCCGGCGACTACTACGCTCCCGGTGACCACCAGAGGTCGGGCCCCCCGATCCTGACCAAGACCGCGCCCTCCTCGGCCGCGCCGGCCGACCTCGGCCGCGTCGACGTGGTCCTGCTCTCCCACGACGAGCACCCCGACAACCTCGACGACTCCGGCCGAGCCCTGCTCGCCGACGTCCCGCTCACCCTCACCACGCCAGGTGGCGGACACCGCCTGGGAGACGGGGCCAAGGGGCTGGCCGACTGGGAGTCGATCGAACTGGACCGCCCCGGCGGCGGCAGGATCACCGTGACGGGCGTGCCCGCCATTCACGGGCCCGGCGCACGCGAGGGGGTCGAACCGGTCACCGGTCAGGTCGTCGGATTCGTCCTGACCGGCGAAGGCCTGCCCACGGTCTACGTCAGCGGCGACAACGCCTCGCTCGACCTGGTCAAGGAGATCGCCGCGCGCTTCGGCCCGGTGGACACCGCCATCCTCTTCGCCGGGGCTCCCCGCTTCCCCGTCCTCTTCGACGGCGCGCTGATCGTCCTCGACAGCGCCCAGGCCGCCGAGGCCGCCAGGATCCTCGGCGCCCGCCGGGTGGTCCCCGTCCACTACGACAGCTGGGCCCACTTCACCGAGGGCCGCGACGAACTGGTGGCCGCCTTCACCGCCGCCGGACTGGCTGACCGCCTGGACCTGGGCGACCTGGGCTGACCCGGACAGGCCGGGCGCGGCGCCGCGTCCTGATCGTCCTGGTCACCGCCCAGGTCCTCAGCGGCGCCGGACTGACCGCCGGTGTAACCGTCGGCGCCCGGTCCGGCGCCGCCTCCGCGGACGGGTGCCGCCCACTCGAGGCAGGGCGCTCAGGCTGGTCATGGCGGCAGCCTTGGGGGCGGGCGCGCTGCCCACCTCGGCGGGGACCGCGCACGCCGCCGCCAATCCGTACACCCCTGAGGAGGTCTGCGGTCCGGGCTGCCATGTGATCGATTCCAGGAACTTGACGCACCTGAACGGCGACTCCGGCGGCAAGGTGTACCTGCTCTACAACAACTCCAACGGCTACAACTGCGCGGTCACGATCAAAAGTGTGTCCGTTGGGGTGGCCACCAAGACCGGCGTGAAGATGATCATCGGTAACACGCCCTACGAGCAGAACGGCACCTTCAAGTACTACGCGGGTCCCATCAGAGGTGCCGGCGCGGGCAAGTGCGTCTGGACGAACGGCTACACCTTCAAGAGCGGGGGCTACACCAGCTACGCCGTCAGTATTCCCGAGGGCCACTGCGGCGGCTGACACTGTGGGCCCGCCGGGCGCGGACGGCCAGCAGGGTGAGCCAGCCCAGACCGACGGTGACCGCGACGCGCTGGAAGAGCCCGCCGAGCTCGACCAGCCCGGCGGCCTGCTCGAACGCGACGGTGGCCAGGATGAACGCGCCCACGAAGGCGACGGCACTGGCGGCCGAGTAGATCGCCCATGCGCGCTCGCGGCGCGCGGCGGAGCGGAGGGCGAACACCACGCAGGCCGCGGCCAGCGCCGCGAAGCCGGGCAGCGCGATCAGGTCGTGGACGGCGGCGTGAGCGCTGCCGTACTCCACGAGCCTGTCCGGGGTCCCCGGCGGATAGCCGCTCACCGGGTCGGTGGTGAAGATCCCGGCGCCGATCAGCTGGACCGCCCACACGCCGATCAGCGCCGGCCCCCAGACCGAGCCCCGGGCCGGCCCCTCGGCGCCCCGGAGCACCCGCCGCAGGCCGGCGGCGAAGGCGAGCGTCAGCAGGCCCGTGACGATGAAGGCGGCGCTCTGGGTCCATCCGGAGTCTCCGAGCGCGAGCGAGCTGACCGGATGGCGCAGCGGGTCGTAGCCGGCGCGGGTCGCGCCCTCGACGAGGAACGCGGCGACGAACAGCGGGCCGGCGACCGCACCGCAGGCGAGCAGCCGTCTCGTCGTCGCATGGGCGTGATCCGGCCGTGACGGGCCGCCGGCGGGCGGCGGGGCGGCCAGTAGGGTGCCTCTCATGAATGTCAATCTAAGTTGACATGATGGCCCTGTCAACCAATGTTGACGGACGGACGGCGCGGCCCATGGATCCTCGGCTCCCACCACCGGAGGAGCCGGACGTCCGGGCGCACAGGCGCGGACGAGTCCCTTTCAACCGCGCACCAAGACAGACGGCGCTCGATGAGGGCGGAGACAGGGCGCCGCCCTCGGCTCGCACTGCGCCTGGGTCGCCGCCGAGGCCATCGCCGGAGGCGGGCCGTACGGGAGGAGTCCGCCCACTCCGTGGCCGCCGAGATGTGGAAGGTCGCCGGGCCGGGCGGTCTCCCGGAGGGCCAGTTAAAGGTCATTATCGGGCAATTGGTTCACAAAGCCGCTGGCCGGGTAGCCGGCTCCCCGATATGGGAACCGCGACGAAAGTGCCGCAGACACGGAGTATGAGCGGCGAGGAGCTCTCCGCCGACCACGCGTGGGTGACCCTGCGCAAGTACGGCCGATGGCACCTCATCCGTGACTCCTTCGCCAGGTTCAGGTACGGCGACGGGATGACCAACTCGCGTGCGCTGGCCCTGCAGGTGTGCCTGTCCATCATCCCCGGCGCCATCGCGCTGGTCGGGCTGAGCTCGGTGCTCAACCAGGAGCAGCTCGGCCAGGTGCTGGAGCTGACCCTGAGCCGGATCGCGCCCGGCGCCGGGGTGGAGGCGGTCAAGGACGTGCTCGCCGACAGCCACCGGCAGGCGGGCCACGCCGGGGGCGCCCTCGCCCTGTGGCTCGGCCTGGTCACCGCGCTGGTCTCGCTGACCAGCGCCATGGCCCAGGTGGAGCGCGGGGCCAACCGGATCTACGGCGTCGAGCGCGACCGCCCGTTCCACCGCAAGTACGGCAGGGCCCTGCTGATGGCCGTCTCCGCCGGCGCCTTCATGACGGTGGGCTTCGTGGTGATGGTCGGCGGCGGGGCGATCGGGCGAGCGCTCGCCCAGGTCTACGGCTGGGGCGAGGACATGCTGGCGGCGTTCACGCTGGTCCGCTGGCCGGTCGGATTCCTGCTGGCCCTGCTGTCCGCCTCGGTGCTGTTCCGTGCCGCCCCCCGGCGCAGGCAGCCGGGCCACACCTGGCTGGCCTTCGGCGCCCTGGTCGCCCTCGTCCTGTGGACGGCGTTCACCCTCCTGCTGGCCCTCTACATCGAGCGCAGCGGCACCTTCGGCGCCACCTACGGCCCGCTCACCGCCGTCATGGCGCTGCTGCTGTGGTCCTTCCTCAGCTCGACGGCGCTCTTTCTCGGGCTGGCCTTCGCCGCGCAGTTGGAGGCGTGCCGCGGCGGAAACCGGGAGCCGGTCGGGCCGGACCCCGGCCCCACCGCCGAGGAGGAGCGGGAACCGCTGGTGGGCGCCGTCGGCACGGCCGCCGCCGAGGCCGCACGGGGGCTGGCGCGGTGGTGGCGCCGGCCCCGGATCCGGTAGAGCCGGCCGGTCACGGGCGGCGTCGCGCGGGTCCGCCGTGCTCACGCGGTGCCCGGCGGCGGCATCCTGTGGGGATGAGTTATCGCATATGTGTCGTGTGCCTGGGAAACATCTGCCGGTCCCCGATGGCCGAGGTGGTGCTGAGGAAGACCCTGGCCGACCACGGGCTGGGCGATGTCGTCTCGGTCGACAGCGCGGGCACGGGCGGCTGGCATCAGGGCTCCCCGATGGACGAGCGGGCCGCGGCGATGCTGGCCGACAACGGCTATGACGGCTCCTCGCACAGTGCCAGGCAGTTCCTGGCCGGCTGGTTCGGTCAGGTGGACCTGGTGCTGGCGATGGACGCCGAGAACCTCCGGGCGCTGCGCCGCCTGGCGCCGGCCGGCTCGGACGTGCGGCTGTTCCGCTCCTTCGACCCGGCCGCGCCGCCGGGGGCCGAGGTGCCCGACCCCTACTACGGCGGCCGCGAGGGCTTCGCCGACGTGCTGGAGATGGTCCGGGCCGCGTCCGAGGGGCTGGCCGAGCACCTGTCACGGACGCTGCCGCGGTGAGGACGCGGGCGGCCTCCCCTGTCCGGGCGCCGTGGCCGCCGTCCCGTCCCGGTCCCCGCGCGAGGGCGCGGGATCTCCGCGCGGGCTGATGTCGGTGGCCGCCGCTACTGTCGGCGATCACTACCACCACCTTGAGGAGGGACCGCATGACCGGACCCGACGCGATCATGACCGAGATCGGCCGGGGCATCGAGCTCAACCAGAGCGGCAGGCGGGAAGAGGCCCGCCGGCTGTTCTCCGGCCTCTGGGAGGAGATCGGCGCCACCGGCGATCCGCTGCACCGCTGCGCGCTCGCCCACTCGATGGCCGACGCCCAGGACGACCCGCACGAGGAGCTGGTCTGGGACTTGCGGGCGCTGGAGGCGGCGGACCTGGTCACCGACGAACGGGCCCGGCAGGCGGGCGCCACCGGCCCCGTGGCCGGCTTCTACCCGTCCCTGCACCTCAACCTCGGGGAGGTCTACCGGAAGCTGGGCGACCTCGAACGCGCGCGGGACCACCTCGATCGCGGACGAGCCTCGGTGAGCGCCCTCGGCGACGACGGGTACGGACAGATGATCAAGGGGGGGCTGGACCGGTTGGCGGACCGGTTGCGGGCCGTCTGAGAGCCGAGCCTGGCCGGTCGGCCGCGCCCCTGCGGCGCCGGGCCGGCCGGGCCGGCGCCGCAGGGGCGTCCCGCCCGGCCCGCTCACCGGCCGGGGACGGCGGGTGAGCAGGGACCAGAGGACCCGCGGGGTCGTCGGGTGAGCGGGGTCGTCGAGTGAGCGGGGTCGTCGGGTGAGGAGGGAAGAGCGTCTGCGGGGTCAGCGGGCGAGCAGGGACCAGAGGACCTGCGGGGTCAGCGGGGTGGCGGTGATCCGGCCGGCGATCTCGGGCAGGGCCGCGGCCACCGCGTTGCCGACGGCCGCGGGCGGGCCGATCGTGCCCGCCTCGCCCGCGCCCTTCATGCCGCCGGGAGTGATGGGGGAAGGGGTCTCCAGCAGGACGATCCCGATCTCCGGGATCTCCCGGACCGTCGGCAGGAGATAGTCCGCCGACGGCTGCCCGTCCGGGGAGTAGACGACCTCCTCCGTCAGCGCCATCCCGATCCCCTGCGCGATCCCGCCCCTCAGCTGGCCTTCGACGATCGCCGGGTTGACCAGCACGCCGGAGTCGCCGACCACCCAGTAGCCCTCGACCTCGACGGCCCCGGTCTCCTCGTCGACCGCCACGGCCGCCGCGTGGGCGCCGTAGGCGTAGGTGTAGGCGCTGGGGTCGTGGGTGACCCGCTCCTCCAGGCCCGGTGACATCCCCGCGGGCAGGTCCCAGCCGCGCCAGGCGGAGGTGGCGATCTCCCGAAGGGTGCGGCGCGCGCCGGGGTCGCCCTTCACCTGTACGGCGCCGTCCGCGATCTCCAGGTCCTCCGGGGCCGCCTCCAGCTGGTGGGCGGCGATGGCCACGATCCTGTCGCGCAGCAGGCCGGCCGCCCGGTTCAGGGCCCCGCCGCCGACCACGAGGGAGCGGCTGGCGATCGAGCCGACGGAGGAGTACGGCGTGGCGGAGGTGTCGCCGAGCACCACGTGGACCCGCTCCAGCGGCACGCCCACCCCGTCGGCGGCGAGCTGGGCGAGGGTGGTCTCGATGCCCTGTCCCATGCCCACCACCCCGGCGTGCACGACGACCGAGGCGTCGAGGTCCATCCGCACGATCGCGGTCTCGAACCCGCCTGCGGCCTGGCCCGCCGCCTTCATCCCCATGGACGGTCCCAGGCCGGTCGCCTCCACGTGGCAGGAGAACCCCACACCGCGCCTGCGCCCGTCGTGTGACGGCCTGGCGCGCGCGATCTCGCGCAGCGTGCGCAGGGCGCGGGGGTAGTCGCCCGAGTCGTAGGACTGCCAGGTGCGGGTGGAGTAGGGCAGCTCCTCGGGGCCGATCATGTTGCGCAGCCGTATCTCGACGGGGTCGAGCCCCAGGCGCCGGGCCGCCTCGTCGATCAGCCGTTCCCTGGTCCAGGTCACCTCGGGCTGGCCGAACCCCCGGTAGGAGCCGGTCGGCGTGGTGGTGGTGACGGCGGCGCGCAGGCGCGCCCCGGCCCTGTCGAACCGGTAGGGCCCGGGCAGCATGATGGCCGACACGGCGAGGGGGGAGATGCCGACGTTCGACGGGTGGGCGCCCAGGTCCCCGAGGATGTCGCAGTGCAGCGCGACGAAGCGGCCGTCCGCCTCCAGCGCCAGCCGGCCCCGGTGCACGGCGTCGCGGGCGGGCAGGGTGGCGACGAGGTGGTCGCTGCGCGACTCGGTCCATGTCACGGGCCGGCCGAGGCGGATCGCGGCCAGGCAGACCAGCGCCTCGTCGGGATAGAGGTGCTCCTTGGCGCCGAACCCTCCGCCGACGTCGCAGCCGATGACACGCACCCGGTGGTGGGAGAGCCCGAGCGCCTCGGCCGCGTGGTCGCGCACGTGGTGGGGGGCCTGGGTGGCGGCCCAGACCGTCAGCGTCTCCTCGGCGTAGGCCGCCACGATCCCGCGCGGCTCGACCGGGCTGGGCGCCGCCCTGCCGAGCCGGAACGTCATGTCCACCACGTGGGCCGCGCCCGCGATCGCCTCCTCGCAGTCGGTGTCGCCGACCGCGAAGTCGGTGACCAGGTTGGTGCCCCAGTCGGGGTACAGCAGTGCGGCGCCGCCGTCGAGCGCCGCCTCCACCCCGATCACGGCGGGCAGCTCGCCGAACTCGAAGTCGACCAGCCCGGCCGCGTCATGGGCGGCCTCCGCGGTCCGCGCCACGACGACGGCGAGCGGCTGCCCGGCGTAGCGGATCGCCTCCTCCAGCGCCGGGTAGGAGATCTCACGCTGTCCCGGCGCCAGGGACACGCACGGCAGCCGGACCGCGGCCGCGTCCTCGGCGGTGATGACGTCCAGCACCCCGTCGGCCGCCAGGGCGGCCTTGACGGCACGTCGCGTGACCCGGCCGTGCGCTATGGGACTCCGGACGACCACCGCGTACGCCATGCCGGGAAGGCGGACGTCGCCGACGAACTTGCCCTGTCCGGTCAGCAGCCGGGAGTCCTCTCGGCGGGGGGCCCGGGTGCCGACATACGGATGACCATCGCTCATGGCCCTGATTGTGAGCGCCGTCAGGGCCCGCGCCAAGACCGCCGTGCCGTACGGCCTCAAGCCGGCCGGGCGCCGCTCACACCGGCAGGGGCTCGCTGACGACGACGGGCTCGTGCCGGACCGGGAAGTTGACGGAGTTGGCGATGAAGCACATCTCGTGGGCGCGTTCGTGCAGCGCCGCGGCGCGCTCGGCGTGCTCCGGGGCGGCGACGGTCACCCGGGGCCGCAGCACGACCTCCTCGAAACGGCCGCTGCCGTCGGGAGCCTCCGCCATGGTGCCGCTCGGGTGGTCGGTGTAGGCGGTGACCACGACGCCGGCGTTGGCGCACAGGCCGAGGTACCAGAGCATGTGGCACTGCGACAGCGAGACGACCAGGAGCTCCTCGGGATTCCACCGGTCCCGCTCGCCACGGAACGACGGGTCGGACGAGCCCGCGATCGGCGCCTTGCCGGTGGCGCCGATCTCGTGCGCCCGCCCGTAGGCGCGGTAGTCGCTGGTGCCCGTGCCGCCGTTGCCGGTCCACGTCACGTCCACCTCGTAGTGGTGAATCTTCGGCATCGCCTTCTCCTTCCCCGGCGGCCTTCCGCCGGCCATCTTGTCGTCGACCGTCGCACCGGCGCTATGACGCCGGGGACGTGCGGGTGCGGGCGGCGCCGGTGGCACGCGCGTGGTCGCCGGCGATCCGGCCGGCGAGCTCGCGCCGGCCGTCCCTGATCGCCGCCAGGAGCCGCCGGTGCTCGTCGGCCACCGCCTCCGGACGCTCCGGGGCGGTCAGGGTCGCCCGGGTGGAGACGATGATCTGGTCCCAGAGACGGTCGAGGGTCTCCAGCGCGATCGGGTTGCCGGCGAGCTCGGCCACCGTCCGGTGGAAGTCGCGGTTCAGCCCGATGGCGCGGTCGAGGTCTCCGGCGGCGGTGACCTGTTCGAGCCGGCGCGCGCTGTCCTCCAGCTCCGCCAGGGCCGCGGGCGGGATCCGCCCGTCCCGCTGCCGGTCGGCGGCCAGCTCGGCGGTGAGCGTCTCCAGGGCCGCCCGCACCGCGTAGGCGTGGTCCAGGGAGTCCGGCGACAGCCCGGTCACCACCACGCCCCGGCCCGTGCTCCGCACCAGGCCGTCGCTCTCCAGCCGGCGCAGCGCCTCGCGGACGGGTGTGCGGCTCACCTCCAGCGCCGCGCTCGCCGACAGCTCGGTGAGCCGCTCGCCCGGCGGGTAGTGCCCCGCCACGATCTGCTCGCGCAGCCGCCGGTAGACGGTGTCGCCGTGCATCGCTCCCCTTCCGCCGCTATGTATGCAATGTATACATAGCGGTTCGGCCCACCTTCAAGCCGGGGCGGGCCGGGGGCGGCGCCGGCCGCCGGAGCGCGGCCCGTCAGCCGTTCTCGGGCAGCCCGTACTTGGCCCGCGCCGCGGCGACCCTGTCGGGGAGGAACTCCGTCGGCCAGGGCCCCTCGGCCGGGGAGTAGCCGCGCAGCACGCGCCGGGAGATGGAGGCCAGGTGCACCTCGGTGGGGCCGTCCATGATGCCCATCAGCGGCGCGCTCTGCCAGAGCCTGGCCAGGGGCGTCTCGTTGGAGACGCCGAGCGCGCCGTGGATGTGCATCGCGCGATAGACGACGTCGTGGAAGACACGGGCGGCGGCGACCTTGCAGGCCGCGATCTGGGTGCGCGCCTCCCTGGTCGAGGACCGGTCGATCAGCCACGCGGTGTGCAGGACCATCAGCCGGAACTGCTGGATCTGGATGTAGGAGTCGGCGATCGCGGCCTGCACCAGCTGCTTGTCGGCCAGCAGCCCGTCGTGCGTCCGCCTGGACAGCACCCGCTCACACATCATGTCGAAGGCCTTCTTCACCGCCGCGACCGTGCGCATCGAGTGGTGGATGCGCCCGCCGCCCAGCCGGGCCTGGGAGACGGCGAAGGCGCCACCCTCCTCACCCAGCAGCGCCTCCGCCGGGACCCGGACGTCGTCGTAGCGGATGTGGGCGTGCGCGCCGTGGCCGGGCCGCTCGCCGATCGTGCCGATGTCGCGCAGGATCTCGACGCCCGGGGTGTCGGCCGGGACGAGGAACATCGACATCCGCCTGTAAGGATGGGCCTCGGGGTCGGTCACCGCCATCACGATCAGGAAGGTCGCCGAGGAGGCGTTGGAGGTGAAGTACTTCTCACCACTGATGACCCAGCCCCCGGAGGCGTCCCGTACGGCACGGCAGCGGAACAGGCGCGGGTCGGCGCCCGCGTGCGGCTCGGTCATCGAATAGGCCGAGAAGCACTCGCCGTCCAGCAGCGGCTGGAGGTAGCGCTCCTTCTGCTCGGCGGTGCCGTACATCGCGATGATCTCCGCGTTGCCGGTGTCGGGCGCCTGGCAGCCGAAGACGACCGGCGCCCAGCCGGACCGGCCGATGAGCTCGTTCATCAGAGCCAGCTTGAGCTGGCCGTATCCCTGGCCGCCCAGTTCGGGGCCCAGGTGGCAGGCCCACAGCCCCCGGTCCTTGACCTGCTGCTTGAGCGGCCCGACGATCTCGCGCAGCCTGTCGTCCATGTCCCGGTAGGCGTGCCCACCGAAGGCCAGGTCGAGCGGCTCGACCTCGTCACGGATGAAGGCGTCCATCCAGTCGAGCTTCTCCTGGAACTCCGGCTCGGTGGAGAAGTCCCACATGGCGCCTCCTCTGACAGGCCGTCCGAATAATGTTCTGTTCGGCGCGAACCTATAATGTGATCGCATTAACGGTCAACGGTGGGAAGCGCGATGACACGGCCGGCTGGGACCCGGGAGCGGTTGATCACCGCGGCGGAGGAGCTGTTCTCCACCCGGGGCATCGGGGCCGTCAGCCTGAACGAGATCGTCCGGACCTCGGGGGCGCGCAACGCGACCGCGCTGCAGTACCACTTCGGAGACCGGGCCGGGCTGCTCCGCGCCGTACTCGGCAAGCACGGCGGCGACGTGGACGCGCGACGGCACGCCATGCTCGACGACTACGAGAGAGGCGGCGGCCCCGGACAGCCGCGGACGCCCTCGCCCACCGACACCGGGACACCAGCCGCCGAGCCCACCGGCGCCGAGCCCACGGACCCGCGGACGCGCCCGCCCTCCGGCCCACCGGCGTATCCCCAGGTGCTCGCGCTGGCCGCCGCCCTCGTCCGCCCGCCGGCCGCCAAACTGGCCGACCCCGACGGCGGCCCGGCCTACCTGCGCATCATGGCCGAGCTCATCGGCCACCCGGGAGCCTCACTGGCCACGGCGGAGCAGGACGACCCCGCCGCCAGCATCCACCGCTGGCGGCGGCTGGCCGCGCCGCTGCTCCAGGAGGACGCGGTCCGGCTGCACCGGCGGCTGGTGGCCATCCGGTTCACCATGGTGGAGCTCGGCCGGCGGGCCCGCTCGGGGCCGCACCCCGACGACCGGCTGTTCGTCAGCCACCTCGTCGACCTGGTCGCCGCGCTGCTGCTCGCGCCGCTGTCGGAGGAGACCCTCCGGCTCGCCGCCGAGCGCGGCGCAGAGACCGCCGGCTGACCGGCGGCCGGGAGCGGACCGCCGGGAACTGGCTGCCGGGAACGGGTCATCGGGAGCAGCCGGAAGCGAAGCCATCGGGAGCGGGTCACCAGGAGCGGCCAGAAGCAGCCGGAAGCGGCCGGGAGCGGGTCACCGGGAGCGGCCGGGAACGGAGCGGCCGCGGCGACCTACCGGGACATTGCGATCCGGTCCCGGCGGCACCCCTTCGGGCCCCGGGCCTCCGGTCAGCGACGATAACCGTGTGTGACCGGACCCCCTCCTGCCGTGCCTGTCCGTCACCGGAGGGTAATCGGAGCCTCCCAAGGCTTTGGACGCACCTGGATGACCCCCGGAGCGCCCGCCGTCTACCGTGGAATTCCGGCTCTCCGCCGCATCGGTGCCGTGTGCGGCACCGGTCCGGCATTCCGCCAGCCCGGGCATCGCCCAGGGCGCAACTGATTAGACATGGGGTGAGCTGTCATGATCAAAGTCAGGAACGCTCTCGTATCCGGGGTGATAGGGGCCTCCGCGCTCATCGTGCCCGCGACGGTGCCGGCTCAGCCCGCCGGCGCCGACACCGTCCCCATGGCCTCCACCGTCTCCACGGCCTCCACCCTCGTCTCGGCGGCGAAGCCCTGCTCGAAGCACAAGAATCCGGCCAGGTGCTACGCCCGGCACGGCAGCGGCGGTGGCGGTGGCGGCGGCGGCGGCATCAGCGACGACAGCGTAACCCGCGGCGGCAGCGGCGGCGGCATCGACAACTGACACGACGGCGCCAGCGCCGGACAGGCCGCCCGGCACCGGGCCCCCACCGCCCGGTGCCGGAAGTCATGCCTGCGCCCGGCCACGGCCAGGACCGGCGGCCCACCACCCGGTGCCGGACAACCGCCGGTGACCGGCCTCCGGCCGTGACCGCCCGCGCGGCGCGGCCCGTCACGGTCCGAGGGCCGCGATCCCCCTGACACGGTGACGATCCGCCAGGACGGTGAGCTGCCCGGGAGCCGGCCCTCCGGAACCGCCGGCCGCCTCTCCGCACCGGAGCATGACCGCACGGCCGGTCCCCGGCCGGCCCGGCCCGGCCGCCGGCCGACCCCCCCGCCCCACCATTCGGGCACGGCTCTCCTCATTCGGCAGGCCGTACCCTCACATGGCTGGATAACGTGCCTCATGCCCCCGAACTCGAATCGTCTCTACCAAGCGGTCCTCCGCGACAAGACCGCCCCCATCTCCCTCCGGCTCCGCCGTACCTTCGGAGACTGGCTCGTGACGAAGGGACTCCCCGCGCCGGAGCAGGGCAGGCCCTCTCAGGAGTTCGAGGCGGACGGCGTCAGGGCCCGCATGGACCGCAAAGTCGACTGCGGCCGGTATGTCCTGGAGGAGACCGGCGGGAGAGGGCCGCTGCGCACGCAGGTCACCTACGCGGAGTCGGTGGCCGGGATGACCGGCTGGGTGGTCGTCCGGGTCGAGGGGGACGGCGAGAGCCACGACGGGCACGCCCCGGACTTCGTCCAGGCGTACCTGCGTACCGCGCGGATCACCGACGGAGCGGTGCACCTGACGGACACCGCGGACGCGGTCGACGAGGACGGCGTCCACCGGCTGGTCCACCTGCTCGCCGAGCGCGACCGCCGGGTCCCGGTGATCGTCGTGTCGGCCGACCCACAGGATCCGCAGGGCGTCCGGGCCAGGGCCGAGCACCTGGCCGGTGCGGTCGCCGGGGCCGGCGTGGTCGTGCGTCTCGCCGACCTACGCGCCCAGGACCGCTTCAACGGGACGATGGGCTCCGAGCTCGGCGTGTTCGGCGCGGGCATCCGCACCTACGTGGCGCCCTTCGATCCGGCCGCCGAGTGCTACCCCTACCGGCACCGTCCGATGGGCGGCCCGATGCTCCGCAGACAGGGCGGTCAGGCCCTCGAACTGGTGGCGGGCGGCGCCATCGGCGAGACCGCCCGCCGTCCCCTCCCCGACGACCTCCAGCGCGCCTACCAGGTGGTCTCCAGGATCCTGGCGGGCAAGGCGCAGCCCGGCGACATCGCCGCGGCGGTGGCGCCGAGACCGGCGCCGGCCGGCTCGGCCCGGGAGGAGTTGCGCCGCCGGATGATGGCGATGACCGTCCGTCCCGGACCCGTCGCCGCGACGGCCGTGCCCGTCGAGGAGCCCGCCGTGGCCGCCGGGGCCGCCGGGGCTGCCGCGGGGCCGGAGGACGCCGCGGCCGCCACGGAGCCGGAGGACGCCGGGACCGGACGGCCCGCCTCCGAGGTGGCCGAGCTCGCCCAGGCGGTCGCCGCCGTCGTGGTCAAGGAGCTGCGGGGAGAGCTCGACGCGGCGCTCGACCTCACGGTCTCGTCGGCGGGGAACGGGACGGACAACAGGGAGATCCTGCGCCAGATGCGCACCCTCGGCGCGCGTGTCGATGGACTGCGCGATCTCATCGCCGTACGGCCGGGCCGCGACCGCCCTCCGGCCGGACCGGAGGGCGGCAACGGCCGTACGGCGGGCGAGATCGACCGGCTCCGCGCCGAGCACGAGATCCTCCAGCAGGAATACGCCGAGGCCGTCGCGGGCGCCCGCAAACTCCAGGAGCGGGTCCACTGGCTGGAGGCCAGGCTGGCCGAGGCCGGCCAGCCCGCCTTCGGCCTGTCCGCCGACAGGCCCGCGTTCGAGCCGACGAGTCTCATGGACGCCCTGAACATGGCCCGGGAGACGCTTGCCCACGTGGAGATCGGCGACACCGACACGGAGGCGGCGAAACTCGACCTCGCCTACCCCACGCTCGCGCGGGTCTGGGCCTCCAAGACCTGGGACGCCCTACGGGCGCTGGACGCGTTCGCGCGGGCCAGGTCGTCGGGCGAGTTCGCCGGCGGGTTCTTCGACTGGTGCAGGAGCGCCGCCCGGCTCACGATCCCGGCGGGGATGGTCGCCATGAGCGAGTCCCGGACCGTGAACACCAACGGCAAATACAGCATGAGGCGGACCTTCGCCGTCCCTCTGGAGGTGCACCCCTCGGGCAAGGTGCTGATGGAGGCACACATCAAGATCCGCAAAGGCGGCTGTCCGGCGCCCCGGATCCACTTCCACGACGACTCGGGCGGCAGCACCGGCAAGATCTGGATCGGCCACGTGGGCGACCATCTCCCCAACCCCCACACCAACTGATCCGCGACCCGAATCATCCGCGCGGCCCGGGCGGATCACGATTGGGGCATGCAGCCACATATGCGCTGGTAGAGAGGGTTTCCTTGGTACCCAGCCCGGATACGCGGCCCGGCAAGGGTGACCCGGGGGATCACCGTCGCGTAGTCAGCATGGGCCGCCGTGGGTTCACCGGTCTTCCTGGAATCACGTGCGGGCTCCGCCGTGCGCCTGCGGACATGGGGCTGGTTCACGGACGGGAGGCGTGACGGCCACGGAGTACGGGACGGAGTACGGGGTCGGTCCGGAGGTCGGCAGGCTCCGGAAGGTGATCGTTCACCGTCCGGGGCTGAGCCCGAAGCGGCTGACACCCTCCGGAAAGACGATCTGCTCTACGACGTGCTGCGGGTCCGCCGGGCGCAGCCTGTACGGCCTCTGCAGCCCGGTCGCGGCCCTCGCGTCCTACGGCAGGTCAGGGTGTCGCAGGCGATCC
Source organism: Streptosporangium brasiliense (assembly GCF_030811595.1). NCBI lineage: Bacteria > Bacillati > Actinomycetota > Actinomycetes > Streptosporangiales > Streptosporangiaceae > Streptosporangium > Streptosporangium brasiliense. The sequence goes on along the minus strand of NZ_JAUSRB010000002.1, from coordinate 5,660,894 downwards.
GACAGACGCCCCGAAGATGGGGCAAGGTCCTCTCGGGAGCCGCGGAGTCTGCAATGCTGAGGGCGGAAAAAACGTACCCCCGCACATACGTCGGGACCAGTATCCGAATACGCCCGGCGGAGAGGACAGCCCCCGTGCCCATCGCCTTCCCATACGCCGACGATGCCGAGCGCGAGCACGCCGAGCGGCTCGCCGCGGCGCGCCAGCAGCTCGCCCACGAGGGGATGCTCCACCCGACGTGGGAGGAGCTGACCGAGCAGGAGCGCGCGGACGCCATGGTGGACGCGGTCTGGTACCTACGGGCTGGGCGTCGAGCCGGACTGTACGGCTTCGACTCGGCCCGGCCGGCCATCACGGTGCGCGACACCAACGGGCAGCCGATCCCCCGCGAAGGCTACGAGGCCTTCCTGCGCACCTGGATCGAGAAGAACGGGACCGGGGACCGGCTCGCGCTGCTGGACGACACGGAGAGGTTCGTCGTGGCCGCGCTGCTGGACGAGCTGTGCGGCGTCTACCCCAAGGAGCAGCTCGGGCAGCTCGCCCGGGAGGTGGCGGTGAAGCTGAACGACCGGCGCGGCGCCTGACCGGCCTGCCAGGAGCGCGGAGCCCGGCGTCCTCCGACCGCAGCCGTACCCGCCTTGACCGCGGGAACTCGCCCGGCTCGGTGGCCGAGCCGGTCCCGGTCCGTGACCGAGCCGGTCCCGGTCCGTGGCCGGACAACGCCGGCACGTCTTGTCGCCTATCATTCGTAGTTGCAAACTACTCGCGATAAGAGGGTGGCATGGCGGTCGTTCTGGGGATCGAGACCTCGTGCGATGAGACCGGTGTCGGAATCGTGGCCGACGGGAGGCTCATCGGCGCCGCGCTGGCCTCCTCGATGGACGAGCACGCGCGCTACGGCGGAGTGGTGCCGGAGATCGCCGCCCGGGCGCACCTGGAGTCGCTGGTCCCGTGCGTGGAGGCCGCGTTCCGGCAGGCCGGGATCGGCCCCGCGGAGCTGGACGCGGTCGCCGTCACCTCGGGACCCGGCCTGGCGACCGCGCTGCAGACCGGCCTGGCCGCCGCGAAGGCCTACGCGCTCGCCTGGGACCGGCCGCTGTACGGCGTGCACCACCTGGCCGGGCACGTGGCCGCCGACACCCTGGAGCACGGTCCGCTGCCCCGGCGGTCCGTCGCGCTGATCGTGTCGGGCGGCCACACCTCGCTGCTGCTCCTCGGCGACCTGGCACGCGATCCGATCGTCCACCTCGGCGACACCCGCGACGACGCCGCGGGAGAGGCGTTCGACAAGATCGCGCGGATTCTCGGGCTCGCCTACCCCGGCGGTCCCGCCGTCGACAGGGCCGCACGGGACGGAGATCCCCGGGCGATCGACTTCCCCCGCGCGATGCTCGGCGCCGGCTACGACTTCTCCTTCTCCGGGCTCAAGAGCGCCGTCGCCCGGCACGTGGAGCGGGACGGTCCTGGGTTCTCGGTGCCGGACGTCGCCGCCTCCTTCCAGGAGGCCGTGGTCGACGTCCTGACCCGCAAGGCCGTCGACGCCTGCCGGGCCCACGGCGTGGACACGCTGGTGATCGTCGGCGGGGTCGCCGCGAACCACAGGCTCCGGCGGGTCGCCGCCGAGCGGTGCGGCGCCGCGGGCGTCACGCTGCGGATCCCGTCCCCGCGGCTGTGCACCGACAACGGCGCGATGATCGCCGCCGTGGGGGGTCTCCTGGTCGCCGCGGGCGCCCCGCCCTCCCCCTTCGACCTGGCCGCCGACCCCTCGGCCCCGCTGACCCGGGCCTCCCTCACCCCGGACCGTCTCTGACCCCGTCCGTGCGGCCCCTTTCCGGCGCTGATTCATCGCGGCCGCAGGGGAGCTCTTCCACGATCACGCGACTGCAGGCCCCTCACTCACCAGCCGTTCAAGAAGGCGGCAGTAGGCACCGCCGACTCGATGGCGTCCTCGAAGACCTTCTCGTGACGCACGGGGGACATGATCACTTTCCTTTCCTCGAGATCTGATTACCCTGAGCATCGACATGATTGCGGAATTCGGTCGAAGCCCTGCGAGAGGCCTGGCCGTACAGTGAAGATATGGGCATGTTGACTGTTGATCTGGACGCCAAGGCCGAGAAGGCGCTGAACGAGCTGACCTCCGACGGCCGTTCCGCAACCGAGGCCGTCCGCGAAGCGCTCGTCATCGCTCAGCGTCTCCACCGCATGGAGCTGGCCCGAGTCGCAGCCGAGAGGCTGGCCAACGATCCCGCCGACAGGGCCGAAGCAGAAGCAATCATGAAGGACACGGAGCACCTGCGTGCGTGGTGACGTGTATCGGCTGCGCGCCCCTCGTGACGCGATGGCCCATGAGCAACGAGGCGAGCGTTTCGCCGTGATCCTCCAGTCAGACTTCCTGACCCATCTCTCCACCGTGCTCATCGCCCCGACCTCGGCCAGTGCGCCTCCCGCGCCTTTCCGCCCCGAAGTCGAACTTCTCGGCAAGCAGACACGCATCATGGTCGAGCAGACCACGGCTGTCGCCCCTCACCGCCTGGGCGACTTCGCGGGACGCCTGGATCCAGTCGAGATCGAAGAGATCGATGACGCCCTGCACACCGTCCTCGGCATGCTCCAGTAGCGAAGACACGGAGCCGGTGAGCCCCCTCCCTTCTGTCATGACCTCACAACAAGCCGAAATCACGACAGAAGGGAGGATGGCAGCCTCAATGGCGGCGATCGAACTCGTCGGCCTTCACGCCGTTGAGGAAGGCGTCCCACTCGGCCGGGGTGAAGAACAGCTTGGGACCATGTCCCGGACTCAGCGGCTTGCAGACCTCGGTGTGGGGCTTCCCCCGGTCGAGCGGCCGATGGACGGCGACGGCTCGAAGTGTCGGCGGAGTGGATGAATGTTCACCCTCATGGACCGATGATCCGTCACCGGCAGACGGGCGCGCTCGGCGCGAACGGGGAAGCCGGATCTCGCCGATCCCCTCCGGACGGACGCCCGGCTGGACGGATCATCGATCTTGCCCCTCCTGCGCGCCGGAATGTCCAGCCTCGGTTGCGGCCGGCCCACGGAACGGCACGATGCGGAGACGTGAACGACAACGACCTTCTCAACCTCAACGACCGCAGGTTCGTCATGGTCAGCTCGACGGCGAGCGCGGTGGACCCGGACGGGCCCACCGAGTTCGCCTACCGGGAGTCCGGCGGGATCATCTGGGGCGACTACACCGGCGACACCGTGGTCCACGGGCGCTTCGTCGGCACCAGGGACGGCGACCGCCTGGAGATCACCTACGTCCACCTGCTCAAGAACGGCGAGCGCGCCGGCGGGCAGAGCGCCAGCCGCGCCGAGCCCCTCCCCGACGGCCGGCTGCGCCTGGTCGAGGAGTTCCAGTTCGCCGGGGACGACACGACGCACGTGAGCGTGTGCACCGAGGTCCTGCCGTCCTGACCGCCTGACGGGGAGCGCGCACCCGGGGCCGCCCCGCTCCGGGACGCGCCCCCACCGGACCGCCTTCCGGCGCTGCCGCCGGGGGGCAGGCCCGCGTGTCAGACGTCCTGCTGGAGTTGGGCGCGGCCCTCGGCCGCGCCCACGAAGCGCATCTTGCCCAGGGGCACCTCTCCCCCGGGGGCCGCGGCGGGGTCGGCGGGACGGCGGGGGGAGCGGCCGGGACCGCGGTCGCTCGGCAGGACGTAGGGGCGCTTGAGCACCTCGTCCAGGATGAAGACGGTCTCGGTGGCCTTGACCGCGGGGATGTTGGCCAGCCGCTCGGTCACCATGGCGTGCACGGCGGCGACGTCGGCCATCCGGACCTGGATCATCGCGTCGTGCTGGCCCGTCGTGATCGCGCAGTACTCCACCTCGGGCATCGCCGCGAGCTGGGCGCGGAACTGGCGCCACATCTGCTGCCGGACGGTCACGAAGATCAACGCGGTGATGCCGAGACCTGTGCGGACGTGGTCGATCTCCGCCGTGAACCGCTTGATCGCGCCGTCGGCGCGCAGCGCCTCGAAGCGCGTGTAGGCGTTGGCCCGGGAGATGCCGACCCGCTCGGCGAGAGCAGCCACGGAGATCCTGCCGTTCTCGCGCAGCACCTCAAGGATCTTCAGGTGTGTCGCGTCGAGCTCCAGGCCGATGCCGATCCGTCCAGGTTGACCGCCTTCCTGGGCCGCGTTCCTTGATATTTCGGTCATCTCCATACCCCTTATGCCAGATTCGTCTCAGCTTAACCCCATGAGCTGGACTTTTTGCCGGACAATCCTGGACGATCGGCGACCAAACGTCTACACGGCCCATTTTCGGAGGACACAGAATGGCGACCCGTTCACGGCGCCCCGGAGCGAAGGCAGCCCTGCTGCCGGTGCTGCTCACCGGCGCCCTCGCCCTTGCCGCCTGCTCCAGCGGCGGCTCGTCCACGACGTCCCAGAGCGGTGGCGGCACCGCCGCCGCCAAGACGCTCGTGATCGACACCTCCTTCGACCTCAAGACGGCCGACCCCGGGCGCACCTACGAGCCGACCGGCCTGATCATCGGTAAGGCGGCCTACGAGACCCTCCTCACCTTCGAGGGCTCCGACGTCACCAAGCCGGTGCCCGCCCTCGCCGAGTCGTTCGAACTGTCCGACGACGGCAAGGAGCTGACCCTCAAGCTCCGCCAGGGCGCCACCTTCGCCGACGGCTCGCCGGTCACCGCCGACGACGTCGTCTTCTCGCTGAACCGCGTGCGCGACATGAAGGGCACCCCGTCGTTCCTGCTCGACGGGGTGGAGGTGGCCAAGACCGGCGCGGACACGATCACGCTGACGTCGAAGAGCGCCAACCCCGCGCTGCCGTACATCCTGCCCAACCCCGCGCTGGGCATCCTCAACTCCAAGGTGGCCAAGGAGCACGGCGCCACCACGGACGCCGGCGACAAGGCCGAGCAGTACCTCAACTCCGCCTCGGCGGGCTCGGGTCCCTACACGATCGAGTCGTTCAACGTCAGCACCCAGGTCGTGCTCAAGGCGAACGCCAAGTACTGGGGCCCGGACAAGCCCGTCTACGACAAGGTCGTGCTCCGCAACGTCGAGGCCGCGACCCAGAAGCTCAACATCTCGCGTGGCGACAGCCAGGTCGCGCTGAACCTCTCCGGGGACCAGGTCGCCGGGATCACCGGTGACCTGACGGTCAAGAAGACGGCCTCGGCCAACGTGATCTTCCTGCTCGCCAACCAGAACCCCGCGGTCAGCAAGGTCACCTCCAACCCCAAGTTCGCCGAGGCCGTGCGGAAGGGCGTCGACTACGCGGGTCTGCTGGAGCTGGCCGGCGAGGGCTCGGTGCAGGCTCCCGGGGTGATCCCCTCGATGCTGCTGGGCGCGCTCCCGCCGGAGCAGGCGGCCAAGCGCGACATCGAGGGCGCCAAGGCGGCTCTCAAGGAGAGCGGCGTGGCCGACCCGACGGTCAAGCTGGAGTACCCCAGCGAGCTGACCGTCAACGGCCTGTCCTTCCAGCCGCTCGCCGAGCGGGTCCAGGCCAACCTCAAGGAGGTCGGCATCACCGTGGAGCTGGCGCCCGCGCCGATCACCACGGCCCTGGACAACTACCGCAACGGCAAGGAGGAGCTGGGCCTGTGGTACTGGGGTCCGGACTACCCCGACCCCAGCGACTACCTGTCCTTCCTACCGGGCAAGCTCGTGGGCCTGCGGGCCGGCTGGAAGGCCGGCGCCGACAAGGAGCTGGAGGCGGCCGGCGAGAAGGCGGCCACCACGATCGGCGACGAGGCCCGGAAGCAGGCCTACGTCGACGTGCAGACCAAGCTCAACGCCTCGGGCCCGTTCGTCCCGCTCATCCAGCCGAGCCAGAACATCGTGACGGCCAAGTCCGTCACCGGCCTGGAGTTCCACCCGGTGTGGACTGTCGATGTCGCCGACCTCAAGTAACGAGGACCTGAAGGAGGGTACGGCCCGGCGCAAGCCGCCGGGCCGTACCGGCCGCCGGAGTCCGCTGGTCCGCTTCCTGGCCCGCCGGGTGCTCACGGCGCTCCTGCTGGCGGTGGGCATCACGCTCGTCACCTTCGTCCTGACCAACATGGTCCCCGGCGACCCCGTCTCGGCCAACCTCGGCCAGCGGGCCCTGGGCGACCCGGCGATCGTCGCGCAGTGGCGGGCCGAGCACGGCCTGGACAAGCCGCTCCCCCAGCAGTACCTGCTGCACCTTCAGGGGGTCCTCCAGGGCGACCTCGGGACGAGCCAGCAGAGCCACCGCCCGGTCCTCGACGACCTGGCGGAGTCCGTGCCGGCCACGCTCGAACTGGCCGGCGCCGCGATCCTGATCTCCCTCGTGGCGGGTGTGGCCTTCGGCGTGATCGCGGCGCTGCGCCGGGACCGGCTCTCCGACCACGTGCTCCGGGTCATCAGCCTGATCGGCATCTCCGTGCCGACCTTCTGGCTGGCGCTGACGGCGTTCTACGTCTTCTTCTACCGGCTGCAGGTCACTCCGGGCAGCGGCCGGATCGATCCGGGCATGAGCCCGCCCCCGCAGGTCACCGGGCTGTACACGGTCGACTCCGCGCTGGCGGGGCAGTGGGACGTGTTCTCCTCGGCGGTCGGCCACCTCATCACCCCCGCGCTGGTGCTGGCCCTCTACACGATCGGCCTGCTGACCCGGTTCACCCGGTCGGCGGTGCTGGAGGTGCTGGGCCAGGACTACGTGCGCGCCGCGCGGGCCAAGGGCCTGCCGCCCCGGGTGATCCTGTTCCGCTACGTGCTGCGCTCGGCGCTGGTGCCGATCATCACGGTCGCGGGCCTGGCCTTCGGCAGCCTGCTGTCGGGAACCGTGCTCGTCGAGGCGATCTTCGCCTGGCCGGGCGTGGGCCAGTACGCCTACAAGAGCGCGACCACCCTCGACCTGCCCGCCGTGATGGGCGTCGGCCTGGTGGTGGGCGGGGTCTACCTCGTCATCAACCTGATCGTCGACGTGCTGTACGGCGTCATCGACCCCAGAGTGAGACTCCAGTGAAACTCCCCCAAGCATGGCGGCAGCCGCTGGCGATCGTCGGCGGGGTGATCGCGCTCGCCTGGATCGTGATCGCGCTGGCCGCCCCGCTGCTGGCGCCGCACGATCCGCTCGCCCAGGACCTGCCGCGGCTGGCCCCGCCCGGCCCGGGCCACTGGTTCGGCACCGACCAGCTCGGCCGCGACATCCTGAGCAGGGTGATGTACGGCGCGCGCCTGTCGATCCCGCTGACGCTGCTGCTGGTCGTGCTCTCGGTGCTGGTCGGCGGCCTGCTGGGCGCCTGCGCCGGATATTTCGGCAAGTGGGTCGACGAGACGATCATGCGGCTCGCCGACCTCGTCTTCGCCTTCCCCACCGTGATCCTGGCCATGGTCGTCGCCGCCGCGCTCGGCGCGAGCCTCACCAACGCCGTGCTCGCCGTACTCGTCGTCGCCTGGCCGGCCTACGCCCGCGTGACCCGCGGCCTGGTGCTGGGCGTGCGCGAGCGCGAGTTCGTGCTGAGCGGGCGACTGCTCGGCTTCTCCGCCTGGCGCTCGCTCCGGGTGGACGTGCTGCCGAACGTCACCGGGCCGATCCTGGTGCTGGCCACCCTCGACATCGGCACCGCGCTGCTGCTGCTGTCCGGCCTGTCCTTCCTCGGGCTCGGCGCCAAGCCCCCGTCCCCCGAGTGGGGCGCGATGGTCGCCTCCGGCGTGGAGGTCTTCGACAGCTGGTGGGTGGCGACCTTCCCCGGTCTGGCCATCCTGACCGTCGTGCTGGCCTTCAACTTCCTGGGCGACACGCTGCGCGACGCCCTCGACCCGCGGACGGCCCGCGCCATCAAGGAGCGTGCGCTGTGACCCTTCTGGCCATCTCCGACCTGAAGGTCTCCATCGGCGGCAGGGAGATCCTGCGCGGCGTCGACCTCGACCTGCGGGCCGGCCGTGTGCACGGTCTGGCCGGCGAGAGCGGCTCGGGCAAGACGATGACGGGCCTGGCCGTGCTGGGGCTGCTCCCGCACGGCGCCCGCACCACCGGCCGGATCGCCCTGGGAGAGCGCGACCTGCTCACGATGGCGCCCAAGGAGCTGAACACGGTGCGCGGCGGTGAGGTCGCCATGGTCTTCCAGGACCCGGCGACCAGCCTGCACCCGATGCTCTCGGTCGGCCGCCAGCTCACCGAGCACATGCGCCACCACCTGGGGCTCGACCGGAAACAGGCGCGGGCCAGGGCCGTCGAGCTGCTGGGCCAGGTGCGCATCCCCGGGCCCGAGGCGGCGATCGACCGCTACCCGCACCAGTTCTCCGGCGGCATGCGCCAGCGCATCGCGATCGCGATCGCCCTGGCCTGCTCGCCGAAGGTGCTCATCGCCGACGAGCCCACGACCGCTCTCGACGTGACCGTCCAGGCCGGCGTGCTGCGACTGCTGCGCGGCCTCTGCGACGACCTGGGCCTGGCCGTACTGCTCGTCACCCACGACCTCGGCGTGATGTCGGCGGTCGCCGACGAGGTGAGCGTGATGAAGGAAGGCCTGGTCGTGGAGACCGGACCGCGCGGCCAGGTGCTGCGCGAGCCGCGCCACCCCTACACCCGTGCCCTGCTGGAGTCGTTGCCCGGGGAGACCTCATGACACTGCTGATCGTGGACGACCTCGTCGTCGAGCATCGCACCCCGGGCCGCCCCCTGGTACGGGCGGTGGCCGGGGCCAGTCTGACCGTCGCGGCGGGCGAGGTCGTCGGGCTCGTCGGCGAGTCCGGATGCGGCAAGTCGACGCTGGCCCGCGCGGTGTGCGGGCTCAACCGGGCCGCCGCCGGGTCGATCACCTTCGAGGGGCGGCCGGTGACCCCGCTCGGCCTGCGCCGCAGGGACCGGGCACTGGCCGGGATCCAGATGGTGTTCCAGGATCCCTACGCCTCGCTGAACCCCCGGCGCCGGGTGGGCGCGCAGATCGCCGACGGGCTGCGTACGGCGGGCGACACCGTGACCGCCCCCGCCGACCTGCTGGAGCGGGTCGGGCTGCCCCGGGAGTTCGCCGCCCGCCACCCGCACGAGTTCTCCGGCGGCCAGCGGCAGCGGATCGCGATCGCCAGGGCGCTCGCCGCCCGGCCGAACCTGCTGATCGGCGACGAGCCGATCTCCGCGCTCGACGCCTCGGCACAGGCCCAGGTGGCCACGCTGATGCGGGACCTCGCGGTCTCCTCGGGCGCCGGCCTGCTGTTCATCAGCCACGACCTGTCGGTGGTACGGCTGATCGCCGACCGGATCGCGGTGATGTACCTCGGGAAGATCGTGGAGATGGGGCGGACCGCCGAGGTGTGGGCCGAGCCCCGTCATCCGTACACCAAGGCGCTGCTGGGCGCGATCCCCGCGCCCGACGGCGCCGGGGTGCTCCCGGCGGAGCTGTCCGGGGACGTGCCGGATCCGGCCGACCCGCCCCGCGGCTGCCGGTTCCACCCGCGCTGCCCGGTGGCGATGGACGTCTGCCGGGAGCGCGAGCCCGACTTCGGTCCCGTCGCGTGCTGGCTGCACGGGCCTGCATGATCGACGAGGTGCGCCGCAGGATGGTCGAGGAGGGGGTCGACGCCCTGGTGCTGCGCCCCTCTCCCGACTTCCGCTACCTGGGGGGCCAGGGCGAGGGGTATCTCGTCCTGGACCTCCACGGCCCGCCGGCGGCGGCGGCCGGACCGCTGGAGGCCGCGGCACTCATCCCCGCCTCCGCCCGCCGCGTCGGGGTGGACTCCGAGATGCGGGCCTGGGAGCTGTTCTCGCTACGGGTGGAGGCCGAGCTCGTGCTGGCCTCGGCCGTGCTCGCCCCGCTCCGGCTGCACCGGGGGACCGCGGAGGTCGCGGCGACGGAACGCGCCGCCTCCGCGGCGGACGCCGTCCTGCTCATGGCCCGCGAGCTGGCCTGGTTCGGCACCACCGAGCGCGCGATGGCGCGGCGGCTGTGGGCCATGATGGTCGAGACCGGGTGCGAGGAGGTGCTGTCGGTGCTCGTGGCGGCCGGCGAGCACAGCGCCGTCCCCCGGCACGTGCCGTGCGACCGCGTGATCAACCCGGGCGACGCGCTCCTGGTCTCGGTGTGCGGCAGATGGGGCGGCCACTGCTCGGAGGTGGCCCGCGTCTTCGCGGTGGCCGAGCCGCCGGAGGACTTCGAGGCGATGTACTCGGTCGTCCTGGCCGCGCAGCGCGCCGCCCTCGACTCGCTGCGGCCCGGCGTGCCGGCGGCGGAGGCCGGGCGGGCCGCCCGGGAGGTGATCGAGGGCAGCGGCTACGGCCACTACGCCGCGGAGCGGCCCGGCCGGGGCGTCGGCCTCGGCCACGACGAGGGCCCCTGGCTCGTCCCGGGCGACACGACGGTGCTCGCCGCCGGGATGACGGTCTGCGTCGAACCGGCGATCTACCTGCCCGAGCTGTTCGGCGCGCGGGTGGCCGACGTCGCGGTGTGCGCCCCCTCGGGGGCGCGCCGGCTCAGCGGCAGCTCGCAGGCCCTGCACGTCATCGACCACTGAGCCGGGCGGCCGGCGGGGGCGGGCGGCGGGCGGGCGCTCCGGATGATCAGTGAAGGGGGTCACCACTCCACGGCGTTCCCGTCAAGTACGAGCCCGAGCGGCGACCGCACCACGTCCGGGCTCCGCCACCCATCGCCGGGGAGGGCCGCGGGACCGGCACTCCCGGCGAGGTCGGCGCCGCCCCGCAGCTCGCGCCGGAGCTCCAGGGCGTGATGCAGGTAGTTCTGTGCCAGCCGGGTACGGCCCGCCGACCGGTGCAGCTCGCCGAGTGTCTGGACCGTGGCCGCCTCCCCGCTCCGGTCGCCGAGCCGCTGGAAGATCAGCAGCGACCGCTCCAGCTTGTCGGAGGCGTGCGACCGGTCGCCGCGGACGACCTGGAGCCCGCCCAGGTTCTGCATCGCGTAGGCCCCGCAGTGGAGATCACCGAGACCTTCGAAGATGTCCAGCGCGCGTCCCTGGAAGCGCATCGCCCGATCGGGCTCGGCCACCAGGGCGTGGAAGCGTCCGAGCTGCATGGACACGCAGCCCTCCCGGTGGGGGTCGCCGAGCCGCCGGGCCAGCCCCAGCGCCTCGCCCAGCCATCTGGACGCCTGGTGCAGGTTGCCGGAGGCCAGGCAGACCCGCCCGATCGCCTGCCGCGCGTAGGCCTCGCCGCTCTGATCGCCCATGGCCAGGAACATGGCCAGAGCCTGCCGGAAGTAGGTCAGCGCCCTGAGATGCTCGCCGCAGAACTGGTTGACCGCCCCGAGCCCGCAGATCGAGGTCGCCTCGCCCCGGGCGTCCCCCAGCTCGTGGAAGATCGTGAGGGCTCTGCGGAACATCTCCGTCGCCTCGGCGTAGCGGTCCTGGTAGAGGCACACCTGGGCGAGGCCGCGGAGCATGGCCGCCTCGCCGTGACGGTCCTGTGCCAGGCGCGCGGCCTCAAGGGCGACCCGGTGGGTGGACTGCCACTCCTCGAAGTGGCAGCGCAGGTCGTAGTAGGGGACGAGGGCCGCGGCGAGCCCCCACGCCGACTCGGCCAGCCCCGCGTCGGCGGCCAGGCGCACCGCCCCCACGAGCGTGTCGTGCTCGGCGTCCAGCCACGACAGCGGGTCGGCGGTCAGGCGCCCGAGGGTGTCGGCGGGCAGGTTCCAGCGGGTGGCCCCGGCCGCGGACAGGCTGAAGAGCGTGGTCGGCAGCCGCGCCGTGGCGCTCTCGGCGGTGGCCATCCAGGCCCCGAGCACCCTGATGAGGGCGTTCCGCTCCAGGAGGCCGCCGGCCTTCTCCCTGGCGTTGCAGCGGACCAGGTCGTGCAGCCGGTAGCGCGGCTGGCCGATCGGGTCGGTGCCGACCAGCCGGAGCAGGTTCACATCGACCAGGACGTCCGTCACGTCGTCGGCCCGGTGCCGGTCCAGCGCGGCGTCGACCACCCAGCCGGGCAGGGACTGCGGGCCCAGCAGGCCCAGCGCCCGCAGGGCCAGGGCCGCGTCGTCGGGCAGCAGCCGGTAGCTCCGGTCGAGGCTGACCCGCACCTCCAGGTCGCCGGCCCGCAGCTCGCCGAGCCGGTTCGACTCGTCGTCCAGCCGCCGCCCCAGCACCTCCAGCGACCAGCCGGGCCGCCCCGCCAGCCGCGCTCCGGCGATCCTGACGGCGAGCGGCAGGTATCCGCAGGAGCGGAGGATCGCCACGGCGGCCTCCCGCTCCCTCTCCAGCCGCTCCGGGCCCACGATCCTGCCCAGGAACTCCTCCGCCTCGCCGGGCGGCAGGACGTCCAGTTCGAGCCGGAGGGCGCCGGGCAGCTCCGTGATCCGCCGCCGGCTCGTCACGAGCACCGCGCAGCCGCTGCCGGGCAGCAGCGGCCGCACCTGGGCGGCGCCGGCGGCGTCGTCGAGGACGACGAGCATCGGGCGTCCGGCCAGCAGGGACCGGTACAGGGCGGAGCGTTCGCGCACGGTGGCCGGCAGGCCGGCCTCGCCGACCCCCAGCGCCCGCAACGCCTCGGCCAGCAGCTCACCCGGGTCGGCCGGGACCGGCTCGGTCCCGCCGAGGTCCAGGTAGAGCTGCCCGCCCGGATATCCGGCCCGTACGGCGTGCGCGCAGTGCACCGCCAGTGCCGACTTGCCCACGCCCGGCGCCCCCATCACCACGACGATCAGGGGCGGCCCGTCCGGCGGGCGCTCCACGGGGGACAGCGCCCGGGTGAGGACGGCGACGGCCTCGGCCCGGCCGGTGAAGTCCGGCACGTCCGGGGGGAGCTGGTGGGGGGTGGAGACGGCCGCCGCGACGGGCGGTGGGGGGTGCGGCACGGCCGCGACGGCGGGCGGGAGGGCGGGCCCGGCCACGGCGGGCGGGGGCTCGCCCGCCAGGACAGCCGCGTGCGCCCGGCGCAGGTCCGCGCCGGGTTCGATCCCGAGCTCGGCGACCAGCTGCCGCCGGACCGTGGTGTAGGCGTGCAGGGCCTCGGCCTGCCGTCCGCTCCAGTGCAGGGCGAGCATCAGCCGCTGCCAGAGGTCCTCCCGGAAGGGATGCTCCTTCAGCAGCCCGCGCAGCTCGCCGATCGCGTCAGTGTACTCGCCCCGGGCCATCCTCAGGGCGATCAGCTCTTCGGCGGCGGCGAGCCGTACCTCCGCCAGCGCCTGCAGCCGCCCGTCCCAGAGCGGGCTGGCCGGCAGGTCGGCCAGCGGGGTGCCGTGCCACAGCGCGAGCGCCCGGCGGAGCCGGTCGAAGGACTCCTCCGTACGGCCGGCCGCGCGCGCCCCGGCGATCAGGTCCTCGAACAGCAGCGCGTCGAGCTGGCCGGTCGACAGCTCGATCACGTAGCCGGGCGGCCGGGCCTGGATCCGGGCACCGGCCGCCTCCAGCACGCCGCGCAGCGAGCTCACGTAGGTGCGGATGTTGGCGTGGGCGGAGCGCGGCCGGTGCCGGGGCCACAGCACCTCGGCGAGCAGGTCCGCGCCGACCACACGGTTGGCGTCGAGCAACAGCGATGCCAGCAGGATTCGGGGTTTCGTGCCGGCGATGCGGAGGGAGCGTCCCGAGGTCCGGACGTCCAAACCACCGAGCACGCTGAATGTGGGCTGATCAACCACCATGACCGCACTTACTCCTCGTATGGAGGCGCTGCAACCATTCATCGGGTTGTGTGCTATGAGCCGGATAGGCCTTTATACAGATTTTGGATGATTTTTGTACCGGCAATCCAGACCCTGGACCCCAGCAAGAGCCTTTCGAGAGATCCAACAGACAGTGCACGGTGCCGGTCAAGGCTTCGCCCCCGGGACCTGTGGAAAGGATCCGCATGAGACTCAGAGGGGTGCTCACGGTGGGGTTCGCCCTGCTGCTCAGCCTCGCGGGCGGCGCCGTCATGGCTCCGGGCGCCGGTGCGGGGGTGCTGGGGGACCCTGTGCCGAACAGCAGCGAGACCGATCCCGCCCCGGACGACGGGGCGACCCTCCTGGCGACGAACTTCCAGCTGCCCTTCCCCTGCGGGCAGAGCTGGACGGGTAACTCCAGCGCGAGCAGCGCGCACCAGTCGTGGGAGATCGACTTCAACCGGGGTAGCACCGCCGACGCCGACCTGGGAGACCCCGTCGTCGCGGCCGCGGCCGGCACGGTGGTCATCTCGGCCCACCAGGGGTCGACCAACGGATACGGGAACCTCGTCAAGATCGACCACGGTGGCGGCTGGTCCACCTACTACGCGCACCTGAACGTGCGCTCGGTGAGCGCGGGCGTCCAGGTCTCCCAGGGCCAGCAGATCGGCACCGTCGGCAACACCAGCAAGCCCGGCAACTACATCTCACCCCACCTGCACTACGAGGTCCGGATGGGCAGCAGCTACCCGTCCAACATCCAGAAGGCCGTCTTCAACGGGACCACGTTCGGCTACCCGGTCCAGACCGTGACCTCCAACAACTGCGGCGGCAGCACCAACCCGCACACCCCGCAGTCGGTCTGCGGCAGCGGCTACGACGTGGTCGACTCCGCCGCCCTGGGCACGGCCGGCACCGTCTACCTGCTCTACAACAACACCAACGGCTACAACTGCGTGACCACCATCAAGCGCTCGTCGATCGGCACGGCGACGGCCACCAGCGCCTATCTGGAGGTCCAGGGCAGCAGCCGGATCACCGACTCCGGCAACTTCGCCTACTACGCCGGTCCGGTGCGCGCCTCCGGTGCCGGCAAGTGCGTCAAATGGGGCGGCAAGGCCGGCGCCTCCAGCTACGACAGCCCCTTCGAACACTGCGGCAGCTGATGCCCGGGGCCGCCTCCGCCCGCACCGGCCGGGGGCGGCCCCTTCAGCGGATCCCCACTCCCTGAGGAGAATCTGTGCAGGCCCGACTCCGCCGTTCAGCCGTGCTGCTGGCCGGTTCGCTCATCCCCCTCTCGCTCCTGGTGGGCCGGCCCGCGAGCGCCGCTCCGGCCGATCCCATGACCGACGCCTTCGCCCGCGCGGCCGCGACCTACGAGATCCCCCGCGACCTGCTCGTCACCCTCGGATACGCCGAGACCCACCTCGACGGACACCACGGCGAGCCCAGCGCCAGCGGCGGCTACGGAGTGATGCATCTGGTCAGCAACCCCACCGCCCACACCCTGGAGCGCGCGGCCGCACTGACCGCACAACCGCTCTCGGCGCTGAAGAGCGACGACGCGGCCAACATCACCGGCGGCGCCGCGGTGCTACGCGCCTACGCCGACGAGCTCGGACTGGACGCCGCCGCCCGCAAGGACGCCGGCAAGTGGTACACGGCGGTGGCCCGGTACGGCAACGCCTCCTCCCCCGAGGTGGCCCGGCTGTACGCCGACACCGTCTACGAGCTGCTCGCCGCCGGCGTGCGCGCCACCACCCCCGGCGGCCAGGCGCTGACCGTGACCGCGCAGGCGGTACAGCCCGACCGCGGCGACTACGCCAAGGCCCCGGACCTGGACAGGACCTTCGCGGCCGCGGCCGTCGACTACCCCTCGGCGCACTGGGTCCCGGCCAGCTCCAGCAACTACGCCGTCTCCAACCGGCCGGCGAGCGACCCGATCGACCGCATCGTCATCCACGTGACCCAGGGCTCCTACGCCGGCACGATCTCCTGGTTCCAGAATCCCGCCGCCCAGGTCTCGGCGCACTACGTCGTCCGCTCCTCCGACGGCGACATCACCCAGATGGTCCGTGAGAAGGACCGCGCCTGGCACGCCCGTGACTACAACAGCCGGTCGGTCGGCATCGAGCACGAGGGCTACGTCGACAACGCCTCCTGGTTCACCGACACGATGTACCGCGCCTCTGCGGCGCTGACCCGCAGCATCGCCGACCGGTACGGCATCCCCAAGGACCGCACCCACATCGTCGGGCACGTCGAGGTCCCGGGCAACGACCACACCGACCCCGGCCCGTACTGGGACTGGACCAAGTACATGCAGTACGTCGGCGGCAGCGGCGGCGGCACCAACCCGCACACTCCCGAGTCGGTCTGCGGCAGCGGCTACACGGTGATCGACTCCGCCGCCCTGGGCACGGCCGGCACCGTCTACCTGCTCTACAACAGCGCCAACGGCTACAACTGCGTCGCCACCGTGAAGAAGACCTCCCTCGGCACGGCGACGGCCACCAGCGCCTACCTGGAGGTCCAGGGCAGCAGCCGGATCACCGACTCCGGCAACTTCGCCTACTACGCCGGCCCGGTGCGCGCCGCCGCGGCCGACAAGTGCGTCAAGTGGGGCGGCAAGGCCGGCGCCTCCAGCTACGACAGCCCCTTCGAGCACTGCGGGTAGCCGGCCGGGCACGCCTCGGACGGCTCACCGTCCGCAGGTGATCGATGACGGGGGCGCGGCCGCGAGGCGGGGGCCGCGGCGGCCGCCCCCGTCCGCCGGGCCGGCATCCGGGCCGGCGGACGCGCACCCCCGTCGGGGATGATCAGCAGGTCGGCACGTCCGGCGATCGGGCCGGGAGCGTGCCGGCCTCGCCGCGTATCGGCCTCACCGCGTGCCGACCTCACCGCGTGCCGGCCTCCCGCCGTCTACTGCTCCGGTGGGGTGGCCCGGCGCACCAGGATCCCGGCCCGGGCCGCGTGCGCGGCCATCGCGGCCACCCGGTCGGCGAGGGCGGAGTCGATCGGCTCCGCGGTGACGAGCATCCGGTAGTAGAACGGGGCGGCCACCATCCGGATCACCTCCTCCGCGTCGGTGTCGGCGGGCACCTCCCCACGGTCGATGGCCCGCCGGACCAGGAGCGAGGTCTCCCGGATCCGGGAGGCCACGACCGCCGACAGGGTTTCGCGGGCGGCCGGGTCGCGGACCGCGGCCGCCACCATGACGTCGAGCCAGACGCGCTGGGCCACGTGCGCGTAGATCGTCAGGAAGGCCCCGGCCAGAGCCCGCAGGTCGGTCTCGAGATCCCCCGAATCGGGGAAGGACTCCCCCCCGTTGGGCACGCCCGCGTCGTCGGCGAACCGGTGCGCCAGATCCTGGATCACCCCCTCCAGGTTGGTCCACCGCCGGTAGACGGTGGAGGTCGCCACCCCCGCCCGCATCGCGATCTTCTCCATGCTCGTCTCGGCGTAGCCGTGCTCGACCAGTTCGGCCAGCGTGGCGTCCAGTACGGCGGCGCGGTTGCGCGCCGTACGGCCGCCCGGCCGCCGCTTGGACTCCAAATGCGAACCGTCTTGCATTAAGTCCCCTCCTCCTGCCATCATCCAGATTAACGCAAACTTGTTCGCATTAGCCGGAAGATTCGAGCGCGGCGTGGCGGCGGCTTCCGGCATGGAGCATGCGACTAACGCTACTTTCACAACTTGACCCATTAGATCCTTGCCCGCTATAACTAATGCATCATCACGGCATGGAGGCATGTGAAATGAACACCCCTCGTGTGGCACACCGGTATGTGGACGTCGACGGAGTCCGTGTCTTCTACCGGCAGACCGGCCCGGCGGACGCGCCCGCGCTCCTCCTCCTGCACGGCTTCCCCTCGGCCTCGCACCAGTTCCGGCGGCTGATGGACGCCCTCGGCGACCGGTACCGGCTGATCGCCCCCGACTACCCGGGTTTCGGGCTCACCGAGGCCCCGGAGGACTTCACCTACTCCTTCGACCGGCTGGCCGACGTCGTCGAGGGCTTCGTGACGGCGCTGGGGCTGGACAGGTTCGTGATGTACACCTTCGACTTCGGCGGCCCCGTCGGTTTCCGGCTGGCCACCAGGCACCCCGAGTGGATCGCCGGGCTGATCGTCCAGAACGCCAACCTCTACGAGGAGGGCCTGTCGGACCTCGCCCGGGGCATGATCGCCAACCGGCCCGGCGTCGAGGGGGCCGAGGCCAACGTCAGGCAGATCCTCGAACTGCCGGTCACCCGGGGCCAGTACGAGGGCGGCACCACCGACGTCGAGCTCGTCGCCCCCGACGGCTGGATCCTCGACCAGCACTTCCTGGACCTTCCGGGCCGGAAGGAGGCCCAGGTCGACCTGGCCCTCGACTACCACTCCAACGTGGCCCGCTACCCCGAGTGGCAGCAGTGGCTGCGCGACCACCGGCCGCCCACTCTCATCGTGTGGGGCCGGGGCGACGCCTTCTTCCCGGAGGCCGGCGCCCGCGCCTACCTCCGGGACCTGCCGGAGGCGGAGCTCCACCTCTTCGACACCGGTCACTTCGCCCTCGAGGAGAACCTCCCCGAGATCGCCCCCCTCATCGCCGACTTCGTCGACGGCCTCCGGAAGGACGCTCCCATGAAGATCGCAGTCATCGGTGCCGCCGGAAACCTCGCCGGCGCCGTCGCCCGGGAGGCCGCCGCCCGGGGTCACCTGATCACCGCGCTGGGCAGGGACACCATGGACGTCACCGACCCCGCCTCGGTCAAGGACGCGGTCGCCGGGCATGACGCCGTGGTGGCCGGGATCAAGGGCCCGGACCGGCTGGTGCCCCGGGGCGCCCAGGCGCTGCTCGAAGGGCTCCCGCTCGCCGGGGTGAACCGCCTGATGTTCATCGGCGGCGGCGGGAGCCTGGAGTACGCCCCCGGGCAGCGCTACGTGGACTCCCCGAACTTCCCGCCGGAGTATCTGGAGACCGCCCGCGACCAGACCGAGGCGCTGGAGATCCTCCGCGGGGCGGAGACCCCGGTCGAGTGGTCCTACGTCAGCCCGCCGCCGATGCACCTGGTACCGGGCGAGAAGACCGGCGTCTACCGGGCCGAGGCCGGCGACACCCCCATCACCGACGAGAACGGGGAGAGCCGCATCTCCGTCGGCGACTACGCCTGCGCGATCGTCGACGCCCTGGAGAAGGGCTCCTTCGTCCGCGAGCGCTTCACCACCGCCTACTGACCGGCGGCGCGCTCGGGGCCCGCGGCCCCTCGCGCGGGCACCGGCGCGAGATGGGATCACCGGCCGTCACGGGCTGCGGACGCGCCGGCCCGGCATCGATCCCGGCGGACCGGCCCTGCCCGGCCCGCCGGGGATCGACATGTGTCAGCCCGCGCCCACGCGGGGGATCGAGATGTGTCAGCCCGCGCCCGCGCGCCCGTCGCGCGAGGCGGCGGCGGGAAGCGGGGCGGCCGTCAGGCCTGGCGCCACCGCGCCACGCTGCCGGCCCCGTGCACGCGCAGGTCCGGCGCGGCCTCCAGCGCCTTCTCCTCGCCGCCGGGGGTGTAGGTGACGATGAGGCGCAGCGGACGCCAGGTCGCGTTGAAGGTCGAGTGGTAGGCGCCGGCCGGGATGTGCACGGTGTCGCCCTCCTTGATCGGGAACGGCTCGCCGTCGTCGACCATCTGCACGGCCTCGCCGGAGATCACGTAGATGATCTCCTCGGCGTCGGGGTGGTTGTGCCGGGCGTGCCCCTGGCCGGGGTTGATTATCACCTCGCCGAACGTGCCGGTCGCCCCCTGGACGGTCGACGGGGTGACGAACCACTTGATCGCCCCCCAGTCGAAGGCCATCGTGGGAACCGCGTCGGGACTCACATGCATGCGATCTCCTGAGATCTCAGAACTTCATCGACTTGAAGGCCCTGACCTGCTCGGTGACGGCGCGCTCGGTCGGCAGCCGCTCGACCGACGACGCGCCGAAGAAGCCCACGACCCCCTCGGTGCGCGACAGCACGCAGGCCGCGTCCTCGGGCTCGGCGATCGGCCCGCCGTGGCAGAGCACGAGAATGTCGGGCCGGACGGCCACCGCGGCGTCGCGCATCGCCTGGACCCGCTCCACGGCCTCGTCCAGGCTCAGGGCGGTCCCCGCGCCGATGCTGCCCTTGGTGGTCAGCCCGACATGCGGGACCAGGACGTCGGCGCCCGCCTCGGCCATGGCGCGCGCCTGGTCCTCGTCGAAGACGTAGGGCGCGCTCAGCAGGTCGCGCTCGCGCGCCAGCCGGACCATCTCGACCTCCAGGTCGTAGCCCATGCCGGTCTCCTCCAGGTTCTGGCGGAAGACCCCGTCGTACAGGCCCACGGTCGGGAAGTTCTGCACGCCGGCGAAGCCCATGGCGGCAAGCTGGTCGAGGAACCTGGGCATCAGCCGGAACGGGTCGGTGCCGCACACCCCGGCCAGGACCGGGGTGTCCCGGACGACGGGGAGCACCTCCGCCGCCATCTCGACGACGATCTGGTTGGCGTCGCCGTAGGGCAGCAGCCCGGCCAGCGAGCCGCGGCCCGCCATCCGGTAACGGCCGGAGTTGTAGATGATGATCATGTCGACGCCGCCGGCCTCGGCGCACTTGGCCGACAGGCCGGTGCCCGCGCCCGCCCCGATGACCGGGCGGCCCTCGGCGACGGTCCGGCGGAGTCGGGCGAGGATGTCTCCGCGGTTCACCGCGTCCCTCCCGAAGTGATCATCTGGTGTAGCCGGTCGGCCGCCGCGCGGCCGAACCCGGGGTCGTTGACGTGCAGGTCGAGCTCCTCTGTTTCGACGGCCGTGCCGCGCAGGCCGTCCGTCAGGGCCTCGAAGCAGGCCTCGTCCGCCTTGGGGTCGTGGAAGGCGCCGCCCGGGGCGTCGAGGGCGGAGACCCCGCCGCGCGGGAGGAACAGCGTCACCGGGCCGGTGGCGCCGCGCAGCTTCCCGGCCACCCGGCGGCCGAGCTCGCCCATCTCCTCGGCGGTGGTCCGCATCAGCGTCACGGTCGGGTTGTGCACGTAGAGCGTGCGCCCCTCGAAGCGCTCGGGCACCGTGTCCCGGGGGCCGAAGTTGACCATGTCCAGCGCGCCGGGGGCGACCACCTGGGGCACGCCCGCCGCACCGGCCGCGGTCAGCCGCTCCGGACCGGCCGACAGCACGCCGCCGACCAGGTCGTCGGCCAGCTCGGTGGTGGTGAGGTCGAGCACGCCCGCCAGCAGCCCGCTCGCGGCGAGCCCTTCCAGCGCCCGCCCGCCGGACCCGGTCGCGTGGAAGACGAGCACCTCGTAGCCGAGCTCCTCCAGGCGCTCCCGGGCCGCGTCCACCGCGGGCGTGGTCACGCCGAACATGGACGCGGCGACGAGCGGGCGGTCGTCGCCGCCGGCCGGGACCTCGGCGCTCGCCATGCCGGCCACGGCGGCGGCCGCGTTACCGAGGACGCGCCTGGAGAGCCGGTTGACGCCGGCGATGTCGACGACGCTGTACATCAGTGTCACGTCCTTGGCGCCCACGTAGGGGGCCACGTCACCGGAGGCCATGGTCGACACGATGACCTTCGGCAGGCCGATCGGCAGATCGCGTACGGCCCGGGCCGCGATCGAGGATCCGCCGCTGCCGCCGACCGCGAGCACGCCGTCGAGCCGGCCCTCGCCGTACAGCTCGGCCAGGATCGCCGCGGCGCCCTCGCCCATCGCGGCGACGGCGGCGCCCCGGTCCCCCGCCGCGCGCAGCGCCCCGGCCTCGGCCCCGGCGGCCCGGGCCACCCGGTCGTTGCCGATGTCGGCGGTCACCTGCGCCCGGCCGACCCCGGCGTCGACCAGGACGACCTCGCAGCCGAGCCCGCGCAGGCGCTCACGGAGCCAGGCGTACTCCTGTCCCTTCGTGTCCAGCGTCCCTACCAGGCAGATCGTCGGCATCTCACGCCACGCCCCTCCGTCCGCAGACCTTCCCCGCCGCCGGTCGCTCCCGGGGCCGGGCACGCCGGCCCCGGTAGACGGTCCCCGCCGGCCGGAGGCCCGTACCGGGCCTGGCGTTGACATGCCCCGCCGGCGGGCGCCGCACTCTCCGGCGCCGGCCTCCCTCCCCCAACCCTCCCCCGGCGCCGGGATCACGGCCCGACGCCCCTGCAGCCCGGAAGCCCGGAAGCCCGGAAGCCCGGAAGCCCGGAAGCCCGGAAGCCCGGAAGCCCGGAAGCCCGGAAGCCATGCGACCCGGAGTCCCGGCGGCCGGGTCAGTCTTGCCGCCCCGGGATCCGGCCGTTCTGCAGGGCGTTGGGCACCGCCCTGGCGACCAGGTCCGGGATCACCGCGCCCAGCTCGGCCGGCTCCCAGCGGGCGCCCTTGTCCACCTCCGGGCCCGCGTGCCAGCCCTCGGCCACGCTGATCACGCCGCCCCGCACGTTGAAGACCCGGCCGGTGATCCCCCGGGCCTCCGCGCAGGCCAGCCAGACCGCCAGCGGCGCCACGTCCTCGGGACGGAGCTCGTCGAAGCGGCCGCCGGCGCTCAGGTTCTCCGTCATGCGGGTCAGGGCGGTAGGGGCCAGCGCGTTGACGGTCACGCCGTAGCGGGCCAGTTCCTGGGCGGCGATGACCGTCAGCGACGCGATGCCCGCCTTGGCGGCCCCGTAGTTGCTCTGCCCTGGATTGCCGTAGATGCCGGACGAGGAGGTGGTGTTGATGATCCGCGCGTCGACCGGGACGCCCGCCTTGGACCGCTCGCGCCAGAAGGTCGCGGCGTGGCGCATCGGCGCGAAGGTGCCGCGCAGGTGGACCCGGACGACGGAGTCCCACTCCTCGATCGTCATGTTGACCAGCATCCGGTCCCGCAGGATGCCGGCGTTGTTGACCAGGACGTGCAGGTCGCCGTAGTGGTCGACGGCCGCCCGCACCAGCCGGCCCGCGCCCTCGAAGTCGGAGATGTCCTCGCCGTTGACGATCGCCTCACCGCCCATCGTGCGGATCTCCTCGACGACCTGTCCGGCCGGCCCGGCCGACGAGCCCGTGCCGTCCACCTCCGCGCCCAGATCGTTGACCACCACCCGGGCCCCGTGGCGCGCGAACTCCAGCGCGTGCCCGCGTCCGATCCCCCGGGCGGCCCCGGTGACGATCACCACCCGCCCCGCCACGATCCCGCTCATCCGGCCTCCCGGTCCCAGAACCCAGCTCCAGGGAGCGTCTCGGAGACCCCGGCCGATGTCAACGACGCGGGCCCGCCGGGTGACGGCGCGGCGGGTCAGCCGTCCGGCGGGTTCCGGCGGGCGGCCTCCCTCACCCCGCGCGGCCTGCCCAGAGCAGACCGCGCAGGGTGAGGGCGCGCACGGTGGGATGTGTCAGATCGGCGAGGTTGTGGCCGATCGCGGAGAAGAAGACCCGGCCCGCGCCCCAGCGGCGGGTCCACACCACGGGCATGGGGACGGGCACGGCGTGCGGGCCGCCGCCGGAGGGGACCAGCGTGGTGGTGGCGAGGACGTCGTTGAGGGAGTCGGTGAGCATCCAGTACTGCTCGGTGCGGACGGTGAAGCCGTCCAGCCCGGCGACGATCGGGTGGTCGGCGCGGGCCGGGTCGATGACGACGTCGTATTCGAGGAAATGCTCGGGGTGGGACAAGAAGAGGCCACCGACCATCCGGTGGTAGTCACGGTCGTCGAAGGCGGCCACCACTCCCCCGTGCCACCCCGCGAACCCGGTGCCCGCCTCGACGGCCGCCAGCAGCCCGGCGGACTGCCGCCCGCTGAGCGTGCCGCCCGTCCAGCACTGCACGATGAGATCGGTGGCGGCCAGCAGGTCGGCGTCGGCGTAGACGTCGAGGTCGCCGGCGACGGTGACCTCGAAACCCGCCTCGGCGAGCCCGGGGATGAACAGGCCGGTCGCCTCGTCGGGGACGTGCCCCTCCCAGCCTCCCCGGACGACGAGCGCGTGTCTGGTCATGCCCTGCTCCCCGGCTGATCCCGGACCCGGTGCGGCTCCGCCACGTGTGGGGTCCGTCTTGGTCGATCTGGCCGCTGCCATCCCAGCGCCACCGCCGGGTCCGCGTCAACCGGGCGACACGGCCAGGCCCCGGCACGGGGCGGTCGGCGGCGTCCTCGGACGTGGGCCTGACGGGCCCGTGTCCACGGACGGGACGGGCCCCGTGCCGCACGGTCAGGGCCGTGCGGCACGGGGCCGGTCGCCGGTCGCCGGTCGCGCCGGCCCGTCAGGCCGGCTCGGACGCGGTCAGGCCGGCTCGGGCACGGTCAGGCCGCGGCCCGCGCCGACAGCGTGACCGTCGCCTGCCGGGTGACGCCGTTCACCGTGACCGCGACGACGACCTGGCCGGAGCGGAGCGCTGTCAGCGTCCCCGTGGCGGGGTCGAGCACCGCGATGTGGCGCGCCTTCGCGCCCGCCCGGGTGCCGACGTGCAGGTTGGGCGAGCCCGACCAGTCCACCGAGACGGGGTAGGCGGCGGGCACCGTGCGGGTGCCCTGCGTCAGCGTCGCCGAGACCTGCCCGGGCTTGCCGGCCTCCACCGACGTGGGCGCCGTGAGGGTCAGCCCATCGACGTGCGGGCGGACCTGCGTGCCGATCCAGGCCGGCGCGTCGGCGAACCAGTTGCGCCGGACGTGTGCCGCCTCCTTCTCGGTCACCGGGTCGACCCCCCACAGGGACCAGCCGGTGAAGCCGCCGTCGTCGGCCGCCGTGGCCGGGTTCTTGCCGGAGTTGCCGTTGATGAAGTACGGCACGGCGTCGACCCGCGAGGCGTGGAAGGTCCCGACGTGAGCGCCGATGTAGGCGGCACCCTTGCCGGTGGTGCGCTGGAAGTCCGCGAGCCAGCCCTCGACCAGCGCGGCCTCCTTGCGGTCGCCGAGCTGGCTGCCCTTGCCGGGCGTCGGGTCGCGCGGCGGCACGTGGAACAGCACCGCGACCGAGCCGATCGACGGGTCCTTCTCCGCCGCGTCGAGACGCTCGCGCAACATGGCCACCTGCTCGAACCCGCCCCCGCGCAGGTTCAGCCGCGAGGTGTCGAGGGTCACGAAACGGGTCCCCTTGTGGTCGAAGCCACCGTAGGTGTCGCCGAAGACCGACCTGAAGTTGTCGATCTTGCCGCCCATCACCTCGTGGTTGCCGGGCACGTAGTGGACGGGCAGTTCGCCGTGGAGCTCCTCGTCCAGGATCCGCTTGGCGAGCGCGAAGTCCTCCGGCGACGCCTCGTCGACGAGGTCGCCGTTGATGAGCAGGAAGTCGGGCCTGGCCGCCTTGATCTCCCGCAGCGTACGGCGGGCGTTGGCGACGATGTCGCTGTCGGGGTCGCGTGCCACGAACTGCGCGTCGGACATGACCGCGAAGCGCCACGGCGCCGCCGCGACCTCGCTCCCCGGACGGATCACCGGGTCGGCCGTCTTCGGGGCCGCCGGCACCGCCACCGTCGGCGGCACCTTGGCGACGAGCCCGTCGATCGTGATCTCACTGCTGTACTTCTGGTCGGCCCTGGTCTCGGCGACGTAGAACCGGCGGAGTTTCAGCGGGTAGTTCACCCCCGGCGGCACCGCGAACTCGACGAACTTCCAGCCCGTCCACGTGAGGTAGGGGCCGCGGAGGATCTGCGACTGCCCCTGGGCGTCGTAGAACTCCAGGCTCGGCCACTCCCCCTTGCCCGCGGAGTTGATCCACAGTCCGAACGCCTGCGGCTGGCCCGGCACGGTGATCTGCTGGGGCGGGCTCGCGTAGGCCGCGCGCGTCGCCGTCGACTGCGTGAAGTCGTAGGCGAGCTTGAGGCCGCCGCCGCTCTGGCCCGGCGCCGCCGACAGCGAGCCCGTCGCGCGGGCCGCGGCGAACGTCCACGACCCCGCGTCCTCGAAGTCGGCGGCCGGGACGTCCTCGTACCCGACGGTCACCGGCACCGCCGTGCTGGACCCGCCGGCCCGCACGGTCACCAGGCCGGAGCCGGTCGCCCGCTTCGCCTTCACCGTGAAGAAGCCGTGCTCGGAGGCGGCGACGTCGAGCAGTTCCCTGTCGTAGTCGAGCCGCACGTCCGAGGGGTCGACGGGGGCGGAGTTGCCGTTGCGGTCGTAGCCGACCACTCCGAACGTGCCCGAGGCGTCGGCGCCCGCCAGGCCGACCCGGTCGGTCGTCGTGCCGAGGCGGGCGAGGGGCTGCAGGACGGTGAGGGCGATCTCGCCCTCCGCACCGCCGCGGGAGGCGGTGACGGTCGTCCGGCCGGGCACGAGGGCGCGGAAGGTGCCGTCGCGGCCGACGAGCCCGTGGACCGCCTGGCCCGACCGCCACGACGGGGTGCCCGCCGCGGGGCCGTACGTCTCGTCGTAGCCGGCCGCCGTGAGCTTGCGGGTGAGGCCGGGGAAGACGCGGTCGGGACGGCCGCCGCTGACCGGGCCGGCGCCCGGCGCCCTGGTCGGGTCGCTGGCCGTCTCCACCCAGAAGCCCTTGAGCTTGCCGCTGCCGGCGGGCGCGTAGAGCGCGAGGCCGTTGGGGACGTGCCGCTCGCCGCCGTCGGAGGGGCTGTTCTCCACCTGCACGCCGGCGGAGCCGGGCTCCCGGGCGAGCATCGTCGAGGAGCCGCCGCCGTCGAGGTTCAGCGCGTTGTGCGCGCCGAGCTCCGCCATCATCGCCCCGAGCTCGGTGAGCGTGACGCCCCTGCTGTCGGCCTGCCGGCCGTCGACCGTCAGCATGTACATCTTGCGGCCGTCGGCGGAGAAACCGACGGCGGTACGCGGATGGGCTGCGTTGTCGGCCGAGGTCTGGGCGACACCGTCCTTGACGAGGATCTGGCTGCCGCCGACGGCCGCCTTGACCGCTCCGCCCTGGGAGGGCTTCGGCTGATACTTGACCTCGACGCGGTCGCCGGGCTTCAGCGCGGCGAGCGCCGTCGCTCCGGCGTCCCGGCCGAGCAGGACGGCCGTGCCCGCCGGGATCGGGCCGCTGCCCGCGGAGGTGCGCACCTCGGTGACGACGCCGCCCTCCAGCACGACCTCGGTGACCGCGGCCGCGCCCTCGACCGCGCGGCCGCGGCCGTAGGAGCCCCACAGCGGGGTGAACAGCCCGACGCCGTTGCCTTGGATGAGCTGGTTGAACTGGGTCAGCGTGATCGGGGCGCCGCCGGCGGGCGTCGCGGTGCCGTCGAAGTTCATCTGCAGCACCCGCCCGACCCCGTCGGGGGTGACGGTGACGGCGTTGTTGTGGCCCGCCATCGGGGACTGGACGAGCTCCCCGTTGTGGATGCCGATGCCCTGCGCCGCGCCGGAGTTGTTGATGTCGAAGAAGTCGCCGTTGACGGCGGCGACGGCCCGGGACCGCTCCGCGGGTCCGGACAGCGGTTCGGTCTTCGACACCTCGCCCGAGTACACGTAGTCGGCGCTCGCGCCGGCCGTGAGGTCCGCGGCGATCGCGTCGGCGCGGAGCCAGCCCGCGCTGTCGTAGCGGTCGAAGGAGGTGAGGGTGATCCCCGGCGCGACCGGCCGGGTCTTCTTGGCCGTCTCCAGCTGCCGCGCCCCGGGGGCGACGAGCAGCGTGGACGGGGCCTGGTCGGACGACGCCTGCGGCGCGTCCTCGACGAGGGCCTGCTGTGGCCGCGCGGGTGAGGGCGACGGCGACGGATCGGCCTGGGCGGGGCCCGCCGCGCTGAAGGCGAGCAGGGGGGCGAGCAGGGCCGTGGCCACTATGCGGGGGTGGTGACTTGGGGGCACCCCCGAACTCAACCGCGCAATGGTTACAAGTTTCAAGACTTCGAGGTGACCTAAAAGAAAATTTCAGGCGCCGGCGTCCCAAGGCGCGGGGCGCGGGGCGCGGAGGCGTCCGCACCCGCCGGCGCCATCGCGGCCGGAAGCCGGCCGAGCATCACGCCCTGACCAGCGCGACCGGAAGGGGCCTTCGACGCCTCCCGCCCGACCGAGCACCGCCGCCTGGCCGCCACCGCCTGCGATCGGCCCCTGAGGGGGCGGCCGGAGTACGCCAGGACATCGCGGGCCGGGGCGACGTACCGGACAAGAGATCGTTCTGGCAGCGGGGACGGGATCCGGCGGCGCGGATGAGGCGCCCCCTCTCGGGCGCGCCCTGCTGACCGCCACGCGGCAGCGCCTGGATCGTCAGGAGGTGACCGTAGCGGGCAGATACCCGAGCATCGCCCCTTGCGCCTATATGACTAAATCGGGCTATCATCGCCAAATGGCGATTAATTCTGACGGGGGCCGGTGTGTCAGCGCCGACATCGCCGCCGGCATCTCCCCTGCGGCCGCGCTGTTTCACTCCCTGGCCGATGAGACCCGGCTGCGCATCGTGCAGCGCCTGGCGCGCGGCGAGGCCCGCGTGGTGGACCTGACCACCCAGCTCGGCCTGGCCCAGTCCACGGTGTCCAAGCACCTGGCCTGCCTGCGCGGCTGCGACCTGGTCGACTACCGCGCCGAAGGCCGGCAGTCGTTCTACTTCCTGACCCGGCCCGAGCTGATGGACCTGCTGGCCTCCGCCGAGCAGCTGCTGGCCGCCACCGGCCACGCGGTCACGCTGTGCCCCATCTCCGGTGGGGACGCCGACGACCCGGAGGCAGCGGCGGCCGCCGAGCTGGTGGCCGGAGGGGAGCCGCTGTCATGAGCGCCCTGAATCTGCCCGGCATCGGCCCGGCTCCTGACCCGGCCCGGCGCGCCGTGCTGCGGCACCGGATCCGGCTGCTGGTGGCGGCGACCATCACCTACAACGTGATCGAGGCGGTGGTGGCCGTCACCGCCGGCACCCTCGCCTCCTCCGCCGCGCTGATCGGGTTCGGCCTGGACTCCATCGTCGAGGTCGCCTCGGCCGCCGCGGTCGCCTGGCAGTTCTCCGCCGCCGACCACGAGAAGCGGGAGAAGACGGCGCTGCGGATCATCGCCATCTCGTTCTTCGCGCTGGCCGCGTACGTGAGCTTCGACGCGGTCCGGGCGCTGCTCGGCGCCGGGGAGGCCGCCCCCTCCACCCCCGGGCTGATCCTGGCCTCGGCATCGCTGCTGATCATGCCGTTCCTGTCGGCGGCGCAGCGGCGCGCCGGCCGCGAGCTCGGCTCCGCCAGCGCGGTGGCCGACTCCAAGCAGACCCTGCTGTGCACCTACCTGTCGGCGGTCCTGCTGGTGGGGCTGGCGCTCAACAGCGCCTTCGGCTGGTCCTGGGCCGACCCGATCGCCGCACTGGTCATCGCCGCCGTCGCGGTGAAGGAAGGCCGCGAAGCCTGGCGCGGGGACGCCTGCTGCGCCGTACCCGCCGCCGTGCCCACCCCGTCCGCCGGCGCCGTTGAGTCCGATGGTTGCGCCGACGGCTGCTGCTCACCTGGCAAGGAGGCCTCTCGATGATCGGCCGCCCGATGCCCGCCCGCGTACGGGCCGCCTACCGCGCCGAGATGCGCGCCGCCCGCACCGCCTCCGACGGCCAGGCCCGGTGGCGGCACCTGGAACGGGCGCACATCATCTCCCAGCCCTGGCCCTGGCCCCACACCGCCAACCACATCGCCATGTTCGCCCTCGCCGTCCGCCGGCGCGACCGGCGCGAAGCGTTCGGCCAGGTGGTGCGCATCGTCGTCGCCGCGCCGGGCTCCGCGCTCGGCCGCTACCCCGAAGGCAACACCGGCCGCGCCCGCGTCGGCCTCACCCAGCCCATGCCGATACCCGCCGACCTGGCCGAACTCCTGCAGTCCGCCTGATCTCGGCCCACAGATCAGGGGCCCGGCGCCTCGTCCTCGGCTGCCGTGAGAGTGCTCGCGCGCAAGCTTGAGGAAGAACGACGCGCTCGGCACCGTGAGGTTGCGGAACTGCGCGGGGCAATAGAGCGTCTCCGCGCCCTGAGGGGCTTGAGCCGGGCGACGGTCAGGACCGTCCTGTGCCCAACCAGCGGGTGAGGAACCGCTCAAAGGTCAGCAGATCTGATCCGCCATGGTGACCGACCTGCGGTGATCCCTTAGAAGGCGTTCTGAGCTGGACTTCCGGCGTTAACTGGTTCTCATCGTTCCGTAGTGCTTCTTGTGCCCATGGGCCCTGCGCTCCAGACTTAGGAGCCTCCACGGTCGCGTCCACCCCCGGCGAGCTTCCTTGGGCTGCTCACGGCCCGGGCTACCGCGATCGTGCCGGTGGTCCTTACCGTGCGTGCTTTGCTCTGACGATTCTCCTACCGTCGGGTGCGATTCTCCTTCCGCGGTAGGGCATGGCCGGGTGGACTGTCACGGTCGTCGACGCGGCTGTTCCTGCGGAGCCAGGTCCTGCTTCGGCATTTCCGGACGTTCGACACGGATGGGGTTGCCGCGTACGAGCTCATCGTGGACGCGCCAGCGGGCGGTGGTGACGGCACGCCCCGCCGTC
This sequence comes from Streptosporangium brasiliense, assembly GCF_030811595.1. NCBI lineage: Bacteria > Bacillati > Actinomycetota > Actinomycetes > Streptosporangiales > Streptosporangiaceae > Streptosporangium > Streptosporangium brasiliense. The sequence continues at coordinate 5,631,049 of NZ_JAUSRB010000002.1, read as the reverse complement.
TCGTCGCCGTCCTCGATACGCTGTCGCAGCAGCCGCATGGCGATGCGGCGGTTGAGGCTGAAGTGCCGCTCGGTGTCGACCACGACGACGATCCCCGAGGGCCGGTGGGTCGCCCGTACCGCCGTGCTGGCCTTGTTTCGATGTTGACCGCCGGGACCGCCGGTACGGCAGGCGACGATGTCGACGTCCGCCTCCGCGAACGTCGTGCGCGGGGTGTCGACCTGGCACGGTTGGGCGATGACGTACCAGTTCTTCCGGCCCGCGCCGGCCCGGTACGGGCTGGGGGCCTGCCAGCACAGGGTCCCGGTCCACGAGGCGGCGAACGCCTCGGCACCGGCTCCCGATATCTGGATCAGGACCGATCGGTAGGTATCGGGCCGGTCACCGGGAACGGTCTGGGCCCGACGGGTTTCCAGGTTCTGCCGGGCGGCGTCGGCTTCCAGGCGGCGCAGCAGCCGGGCCAGCGCCCAGGCGCACTCCTGCGGGCCACGCCCGGCCGACAGGAGCAGGTGGACGCTCACCGCCGGCCTCGCTTGCGGCGCTGGTCCCGCTGGGGTGCGGATCCGAGATCGGCTGTCTTGTAGGTGACCAGAGGGACCGTGGTGGCCACAGGCGTGGCCAGGTCATGCTCGACGAGGTCGGCGATCACCTGCTCGATGCGCTTGTAGGCCGTCGGCGCCTCCTCGAAGAGCAGCTGACGGTCTCCGCACACCACCAGCGAGCCCACCGGCGTGCGGCGCAGCTCCTCGACCGTGTGCTTGGCCCGGCCCCGGCGCAGGGCATCCGCACGCGACATCTTGCGGCCCGCGCCGTGCGCGACGGAATGGTTGGCGTCCGGCCCGGCATGGGCGGCCACGAGATAGGAGGGGGTGCCTCGCGTACCGGCGATGAGCACGTCGCGGCCGTCACCCGGCGCCGCCCCCTTGCGATGCAGGTAGACCCCGTCGCGGACCTCGACCAGGTTGTGGCACTGGTCGACGAGCGGCTCGGCGGGCTCGGCCCCCAGGGCATGGGCGACCCGGGCGGCCATCAACCGCCGGTTGAGCGATCCCCAGCGCACGGCGTCGTCATGCATCGCCAGGTAGGCGCCGGGATCAGGGGCGGGGCCCGCGCCGTGGACCGCGGTGTGCGCCCGCAGGATCCGTTCGCCCAGCCCCCGGGAACCGCTGTGGACGATGAGGACCAGGTCGCCGTCGGCGAGTCCGAGACGGCTCGCGTGGCCCGCCTCGAAGACGGTCCCGATCCGCGCCAGCTCGACGAAATGATTGCCCCGGCCGACCGTCCCGAGGCCCTCGACGTGACCGGCGGGGATATCGCCCTTCACAACGGCCCAGGCCGGGTCGTCGGCATCCTGCTCGGGATCCAGCGCGCGATCGAGGTCGGGGAAGCGGGCGGCGAGCTTCTCGGGTACGGCGCGCTTGAGCTTCATGGGGAACACGGCGATGCCGCACCCGATGTCGGAGCCCACCAGGAAGGGGTACAGCACGGTCGACGCCATGGCGGCGCCGATGGGGGCGCCCTTGCCGGGGTGCAGGTCCGGCATGCCGGCGACGTGCATCATGCCATCGAGGGCGGCCACCTGGTGGCACTGCGCGAGGGCGTCGGACTCGATCCAGCTCGTGGGGGAGGCGAACACGGTGACGGTGGCCGGACCCATGGCCGTGGTGGACGGCAGCGGGGACTCCTGCCGGGAGTGTTGCTGAGACAAAAAGGTTCTCTTCCCTTAAAGGGGTATGGGCTGACAGCGTTGCGGGGCGCGTCGGCGCCGTGGCATCTCGGAGTGGCGGGGTGCTGTCCGTCAGAGCGTCATGGACACCACGTTCCCTGAGCCCCACCACGCGAGGCAAGCGGTTTTCGGTCGTACGGGCCTGTATGCCTGCACGCACTGCCATCTCATGACATGTGCGTTGCTGTGGTCGACACGCTGGAGAACACGGCGGATGCGCGCACCCTCATGCCGTGACCTCATGGTCAGATCGCGCCGGCGAAAGGCGTCGACTCGTACCGCTAATGGCTGAGTTGCTGGTGACGACCTGGCGGAACATCTCCAAGATCGTCCCATGCTTGTCCCGTGACCTTTGACCTACGGCTGCACATGACGGCAATCGGCTACATGTGATCGTTTAAAAGGGAGCGGGCTGAGCCCCAGGTCAAGAGCTAAGCCCCTCGCGGTACGCCCATGAGCCGGACAACCTCCGACGGAGCCGGCAGAGATTCGCACCGCGGCCGGACTCGGAACCGTACGACTTCACGATCTTCGACACACCTGCGTCAGCCTGCTGCTCGACCTGGGCGTGCCTCCGCACATCGTCCGGAGATCGTCGGCCACTCCGACATCGAGGTAACCATGACGGTCTATGCCCCCGCCTCCCTCGGCGACAAGCGCGCAGCCCCAGGCAGGCCCGGGGACGCTCTCGGCTGATAGAGATCTTGATCGAAACGCCTCGGGCCTGATGCTCCGAGGCGCCCCGTTCTCCCGCTCGGTCAATCCCCGGTAACCCCCCAGAACGCGATCTCGCTCGGTCGCCGCCGCTCGTCATACAAGGCGGTGTAACAAGCGTGGCCACGCTCCTCAATCACGCTGTCCACCTCATCATGCGCTCTCTCGAAGTCGACACGCGTCGGCTTCGATGTGCCGAACAATCTGGTTGTCTCCTCCGGGGTAAGCGGCCTGGCTGCGCAGACCTCAGGCTCTTCGCCCTCGCCCAGGACCTCGAAGACGTCCAGCACCGAATGAGTGAACGAATGCTGCACACCCTCGTCCTGCCATAACTCCTCCACCGTGGAAGGCCGAGGCCGCTGAGGAGATCCCCAGCGTCCGTCGTAAAGCCAGAAGTAGTCGCCTTCCTGAAAGGCACGTTCGTGAGCCGCCGCAAGCGCAACCGAAACGTCCTGTTGATACGGCGTGAAGTAGGCCCACGCTGAACCGCCCACGACTCTTCTCCTCAGCCGACGGCGCACCTGCACTGAAGTACGAGAGACGCTACCGGTTGATGCCGACAAAGAGATCAGTCACACAGTGCCCAGGGGCGCGTTGTCGCCAGCGTTGTCGTCAAACAGAACCAAGAAAGCCCCGGCCATGATCGCCTCGGGCGTTTTCGCTGCTTTTATGAGGTGGTCAGGGGCGGGGGCGGACCGCCGACCTTCCGCTTTTCAGGCGGAGCGATCGTCCTCGTCGGGCTGCGGATGCCGTGGTCAGAGGGTGGTGGGCGGCGGCCGGGGTGAGTCCGTATGCGGGGACGTTGCTGTCAGCGCTGCTGTCACTCACTGGCATGCACAGTCTCGGCCTTCTGATCCATAGCCGGTTCGAGATCGCTTGCTGGCGTCCACAGGTGTCAGAAGCACCTGCTGAGCGGCTTCAGATTGATCGACTTTCAGGGGCGTGCACCGATGTCCAGGGATGTCGTTAGCAACAGCGTTAGCAGATTCATCGGGCTGGTGACCCATTCGTGGCGGCACGTCAGCAAGAGCCACCCTTTCCTGAATGCTCCATTGCCGTCCGCCGAACCGGTCGGCTTGCCTTCTTCACGATCCGGTGATCGAAAAGAGACCTCGGGCCGGGAAAATCAGCAGCGCCTTCCCGGCACGGTGGGGGAATCGAGAGAGGACAGCTCGGATGAGGCGATGGATCGCCACGATGGCCGTCGCGGTGACCGCGTCCGTCGCGGTCACCGGGCTCGGCACCGCTGTGGACGCTCAGACGACCCCGGCCGGCCCGGTCGACGCGCTCAGGCGTCAGCTCGTCGAGAACCGGGGCGTGACCATGGCGGAGGTCACCACCTGGTGGAGAGAAGGGGAGAAAAACAGTTTCAGGCAGAAGACCCGCGCCGAGTTCGGCAAGGGCAGGGTGACGGCCACCGATGTCAGAGACGTCGCCGGATCCAACGTCCCCGAGCCTCCCGCACGGTTCCTCACGTTCAAGGGTCGGACGTACTGCCAGGGCTGGATCTGTCCCGCTCCCGAGGGGAAAACCTGGGTCCTGTTCTACGAGGACGAGGAGACCCGTCCCTTCCTGACCGCCGGTGGGATCGATCTCGGTGATCCGGCCGCGTTGCAGGCGGTGCTGGCCACGACCGAGGCCAAACGCCCGGGAGGCGTCTACGACGGCACCCGCACCACGATCCACCAGGGGACGATCACCTACGCCCAGCTCTACAAGGCGTCTCCCGGGTTCCGCGACGAGTACGGCAGAAAGCCGCCCACCGGGAGAGACGCGAAGGTCAAGATCTCGTGGCGGCTCTGGCTCGGCAAGGATCAGCTGGTACGCAGGGTCCAGGCCTCTTGGAACGAGTGGGTCGCCAACGGCGCCAATGTCCGGGATTTCCATGTCGTTGACGCTCGCCTTACCGGTTGGGGCGCCGAGATCGACATCCCCGCCCCTTCCGCCGACGAGACAGCGGGGCGGGACGACTGGAGGGATTCCCCCAAATAGCGCTCTCTCCTGAACCTGGCTGTCGAGGGGTGAAGTACCACTCCGGTGACCGACCCTCCGTGAAGCTTCATGAGCCGGCTCGGCAGCGGTGACCGCCTCATGCACGGCAAGGTCTCGGTTGCCGGCCTCAGAGGGTGCTCTCTCCTTGGCTGAACTTCGGCACGTATACGGCACGACCAACCCGAGTCAACAGACGACAGCCGGACGCCGGCGACTGATTCGAAACACGAAGAAGCCCAGGCCATCGACTGATGACCTGGGCTTCTTCGTGTGGCGCGGCCGAGAGAACTCGAACCTTCTGATCCGTAGGGAAGAGCAGACGCCTCGTCAACGGCATCTCGCCCTGCTCAGATGGTGATTGCGGGTCGGTGAGAATGATCCTGTAAGGCGGTGTCGCTGTATCGGCTGCTGTACGGCACTCCTCATCCCTCGTGAGATACGGCGCGGCCTTTCGCTGAATCGGCGTCGAGCGACTCTCGGGATTGGCTCTGAGCCAAGATGATCCAAGCACCGTGACGTGGGAGGGCGCATGATCGTGTTCACGTGTGCGGGCTGTGATGCCTCGCTGACCTTATCCGTGTCGCAGGTCGCGCTCCCCGCTCACGCCCATCAGAAGTACGGCCACGAACTACTTCCCGTGCTCATGGAGCCCGGGACCTACGCGGTGGACCCGGAACCCTCCGGGCCGCCGTGGCGGCGGTGGGAGGAGATCGGCGCGGAGGAGGCAGAGGCCCGCGGCGTGTACGCGCCGACCTATGCCCTGTCGTACGGGCCACCGGGAGCGGTCGCGGTCGCGCTGGGCGACGTCCGCAGGACCGTTCTGATTCCGGAGCGGTGCGACGGCCTCTGCTGCGGTCTGGACAGCAGAAACGGTCCCAACCTGGCGTGCGCGCAGTGCGGGCGTGCCGTGGCCACCCTCATCGACGACTGCTCGTACTGGCAGGTGGTGTGGCTGGACCCGCGCGCCGTACGTCTCTTCGACGTCGATGCGCCCGCCCGCCGAGTGCTCAGCTGGGAGGAACTACGGGAACAGCCGGGGAGACCGCCGGTTGAGCCGATCGGGGTGTGGAGCCCGGTGTGGGAGGCAGCGGTCTCGGTGGCGCTGGCCCACCTGCTGGCCGCGTCGGGCGGTGCACGGGTCGTGGTTCCCGATGGCCCTGTCGCCGATGCGTTCCGTCCGGTGCTCGATGCCCTGCTCCCGGCTGAGCCGCCGACGAGGAGCCTGGCCCTGGCCGGGCCGGGCCTGCCCGCCACCGTCACGGACATCGCTCTGGTTCCGCAGCACCCGCAAACTGGGGAGACATGGTCGTCCGGCACGGAGGCGGCGGTGCCGCTGGCTGCCGATGTATGGATGTACATGGCCTTCAGCCGCAATCGGCGGCTCCGTCCCGCGTCGGGCGGGCTACCCGACGGCGTCTACCGCGATGACCCTCCACCGCCGCTGCCGTCCAGCCCGTTCCGGCTCGACCGGCAGGTGTTCCTCCATGCGCTGGCACGACTGCCGGAGGTTCGTCAGCCATGGCTGCGCGCGGTTTACGACGACGTGCAGGACCATCGATCCAACCTCCCGTTCTGGTGGTGAATGGATACCACTGCCGGCGCTGCTGTCACCGCTTGGGGCCTGCTGAGGTCGTTCTCGTCTGTAGGACCATGTCCTCATGTCAGTGACCGAGTTCGCCGGCGTGACCGGGGACAGAGATCGTGGCGTCACCCCCGAATCAGGGCTGTACGAGTTCCGGACCGAGAAGAACGCTCATGTCTACCTCCACGACACCGACTTCAAGTGTCTGACCTATCAGCCCGGCAGGCCGCCGGTGTTGTGGCTGGAGTTCCTCCACGATCCGCGGTGGACTCCGTCCGAGCTGTCCGAGACCCCTGTCGTGGTCTTCCGGTTCGAGGATGTTCACCTCGTCGAGTGGCGTGAGGACCGGGAAGGTCATACCTGCGTGACCGCCCAGCCGGCCGCTCCCGCTGGTCAAGTCGAACACTTCGATTGGGACGGTGCCGACCTGTTCACATTGGGCACCTTCACACTGCGTCTGGTCTTTCAAGCCCGACGAGCAGAGGTGACCGTACGCGCGAAGTAGCAGGAGGTCCCGCACCCCATCTTCTTAGCCTCGAACCCTTTCATCGCGAGTGAACGGCGCGTCCCAGGTCGGCGGGCTCATGTCCTGGTCAAGCGGTAGGTGGGGTGCGGTCGTGCAAGGCGGTTTGCTGTACGGGGCTGCTGTACGGCACTCCTCGTGGACTACGGCGCGGTCCCTCGGTCAGCGCGCTCGCTGTACAGGATCTCCATCGCCTGGGGCACGTCCGTGATGACGTGATCCGCCTCGTACTCGTGGCCGGGCCACGTCCCCCGGCCGATCCACGTCGTACGGAGACCGGCTGTCTCCACCAACGTCGGTGACGATACGGCCCCGACCGTCCATCAACGGGCCCGGCGCAGATGGACACGGATGCCGCGCGGTCGTCACCACGATCACCCCGAACGGCATCGGCCGCCCCTCTCCATCGACCTCCTTCAGCGCCGGCCCCGCGTCAGCAAACCACCGGCTAACCGATGAAGACGTAGTCGGCCTGGTAGGGCACCTCCGTTGTCGGGGTGGCCTGCGGGTCGCAGGTGCCCGCGGGTGCGGTGCCGCCGACGGTGTTGAGCCGCATTATCTCGACGACATCCTCCAGCCGTCCCTGATCCTCCCCCGTCTGTGTGGCCCGCAGGTCAAGCTCGGGGATGTTGCCGGCCCCGTTGGGCGTCCTGAGCACGACGCTGCCGGTGACCGCGCTGCCGTCCGGCGCGACCCACTGCGGCGGCCCCGCGACCGGCTGCACGAACGAGTGCCGGATGTTGCCCCTGAGCAGCGCGGAGACATCGTGCTGTGTGAAGGCGAACGTGCCGTCGGCCTGCCTGGTGCAGGCGTAGATCTGCACGCCCTTGACAACGGGGGCGACATCGACGACCGGACGGTTTCCGTCGATTGGCTGGCTTATCTTGTGCAGCTGGCCTCGCACGGCGCCGCCGCGGAACTCATTGGTGTGGAGGTTGGTATAGAAGGAAGCCGGGTCGGAGACGAGCGCGGCCAGTAGCGCGCGGTCCTTGACCTTCACCGAGCCCTTCGCCGTGTGGCCGTACCGCTCCGACGTGAACAGTGGAATCTTCACGTCTCCGTTGGTCCCCGCTCCGCCCGCGTGGATGTGGGCCGCGGTCGGCCGGGAGATGCCCTCCCACCGCAGGATGTACGTGACGGTCGAACCCTTGACCTTGAGCACCCCGACCGCCCGCCCGTCCGGATCGCCCACGGCACCGCCGGTACCGGGTATCTCGTTGCGCCCCAGCAGGCTCGACACCAGATACACCCCCTCACCACCGGGCGAGGTGCCGGCAGGAGGCGCCGCGGAGGCGGGCGCACCCATGGCTGTGACCGAGGCGGCCGCCAGCACGACACTGGCGAAGATCACACTTTTGCTCGACATCGAACCACCTTTGAAATCTGGAGATCGTCTTCCCCTCATGATGAGGTCTCCGATTGTCCGTAAGGCATCCCTCGGCCTTCTTTTCTTTTCTCCAAAGCGAAACGGGATATCCGCTTGAAAGAAGAAGGTGACTTATGCACCCATAAAAAGCAGATCCTTCATCTTCAAGTCATTACATTGCGTTCCATTCCGTTCCGCCCGGGTGGTCACCTTCCAGCTGGGCCGAACAACGGGGCAATCCCAGCAGGCAGAGCGGCAATGCCGGACGGGCCGCTGCGGATCCGGAGGCGTCGCCGTTCCTCTGACGCAGCAGGTTCTCGACATCATCCGGCCCGATGCATCAGCCGGCTGCGTCGTCCAGGCTTGGCGCACACCAGCCCGGCCAGGCAGATGCGACCGCATCCCTTGCCGGTCACGGGCACGATCGGGGTACGGCCGCGCGGTGCCCAAGTGCGGGCCTTGGCCGGCCTCATCTTCCCAGCACAGCCAGGCCCCAGGTCGAGCGCCGCCCTTCTATGGCCGGCCACTGCTCGACGATCCACTGCTCGATCACCCCCTCATCGCGCTCGACCGCCCGATGCAGGGGCACCTGCGGGCTCCAGCCGATCCGGTGCAGCAGATACGACACCCCGCGCGGGGTGTCGCGGATGTGAAACAGCTCGGCGATCAGATCGGCGACCCCGCCGGCGTACAGCGCTGGTCCTCGATGAAGCCGTGCGCGTCCGGGCCCCGCTTCTGAATGCCGCGGACTTCTGTCCGGCTGCAATCAGATCCGGCGGCACAAGAGGCATAATCTCGCCCGAAGGCTGGGTCGGGAACGATGACGTAGGATCAATCGAGGACTTTACCCCCAAGGACGCGATGCAACGTGATCACGCCTTGGCGCGACCATTTCCGCCCTGGCCGCAACGATGGCCGTTATCTTAGATCGCGGGTAAATTAACACTTCAAAGGAAGAACCCCTCCAACATTTGTGCGTCGATTCGGTGGAACGCGTCTCGGCTGCCGTGCGAGTGCTCGCGCGCAAGTTTGAGGAAGAACGACGCGCTCGGCACCGTGAGGTTGCGGAGCTGCGCGGGGCATCGGAAGTGGTTCAAGGGGAGAACGTGGAGCTGCGCCGCCGCCTTGGGCGATACGAGCCGGCCTGATCGTGCTCTGTCGGCGTACAGGTGAGTGTACGGAGAGACGTACGCGCAGATACAGGCGGATACAGAGGGTGGCGTAGCAACCGGACAGAGCGTCTCCGCGCCCTGAGGGGCTTGAGCCGGGTGACGGTCAGGGTCGGCCCGTGCCCAACCGCCGGGTGAGGAACTGCTCAAACGTCAGCAGTTCCGGGTGCTGTCGGCGCAGGGTCGCGATGTCGGCCTGGTATCCCTCTTCGGCGAACCACTCGAACATGCGCTCATCGATCGGCAGCGCCTCGAACCTGGTCGGGGTGCCGGTGACGCGCTCGTAGATCTGGGCGACCTCGGGGAAGGTGAGCTCGTCGCCGGCGAGTTCGATCTGCCTGCCGATGAGCTGCCCGGGGTTGTCGAAGGCGTCCGCGGCGAAGATTCCGATGTCGTCGCCGGCGATGAACTGCATCGGCCTGTCCGGCTTGACCGGCAGGGACAGGAGCCGCTCGCCTTCGGCGTCGGCGTAGTGCAGCAGGTTGTTCATGAAGAACACGGGCCGCAGGATGGTGGCGGGCACGCCGAGGGCCAGGATGTGCCGCTCGATCTCGGCCTTGCTCTCGAAGTGGTCGATGCCGGTGTGGCGTTCGGCGCCGCCGACGGAGCTGTAGACCAGGTGGGCGATGCCGCTGTCACGGGCGATGTCGGCCACGGTCTTGCCCTGGCGGACCTCGGCGGCGAGGGTCTCGGGCTCATAGGCCAGCGCCTGGACGCTGAACACGCCGTACACGCCACGCATCGCCTCCCGCAGGGAGCGGGGGTCGTCGAGATCGCCCTGGACCAGTTCGGCACCCTGGTCGCGCAGCACTTGAGCCGCGGGTTTACTCGCATCACGCACCAGCGCGCGGACAGTCCAGCCGCGGGCCAGCAGTTGGCGGGCAGTGGCTCCGCCCTGATTACCGGTCGCGCCGGTGACGAGAACAACACGGGAAGCAGACATGGTGGGACAACCGCCTATTACTCGGAGCGTTTTGCTCCGAGTAATGTAACTCGGAGCGGAGCGCTCCGCAATTGGTATCCTGGATCCATGTCCGACCCCGTGACGCCGCGCAGGCGAGGCCCGCAGGCCTTGGCAGCCCGCAACGACCAGGCACTGATCGAGGCCGCCCGCCACGTGTTCACCACTCAGGGGTTCGACGCGCCCGTCGCGGCCGTCGCCGAGCGCGCGGGTGTGGGCATGGGCAGCCTGTACCGCCGTTACCGCACCAAGGAAGAACTCCTCCAACGTCTGTGCGTCGATTCGATGGAACGCGTCTCGGCTGCCGCTCAGGACGGCCTGGCCCATGAGGACCCCTGGCAAGGACTGACCCACTACATCCAGCAGTGCGTGGCCTTCGGCTTCGGCGTCCTGGCCCCGCTGGCCGGTGCCATCGACGTCACACCCGAGATGCGGCAGGCCAACCAGCGAGCCCAGTGCCTGGCCGACGGACTCATCGCCCGCGCTCACCGCGCCGGCGTGCTTCGCACGGACGTGTCCACCATGGACATCTCCCTGCTCATCGGCCAGTTCAGCCGCACAGTCCCAGCCCCGCCAGGGCAGGGTGAGGAAGAGATCCGCTCCCGGCTGCTGGCCATCGCCCTGGACGGCTTGAAAGCCCACAACACCGGCACGCTGCCCGGCGGGCCGCCCAGCGTGCAGCGCTACCAGGCCCTATGGGACACCTGATGAGCAACAGCCGGCGGCGCCCGGGTCCGCGGCGGGGAGAGAGCCCGGCTCGGTGCTCCGGGAACAAGATCGAGCTGCCGGATGGCGGCTGGGGCCACAGCCGGGAGGAGGACGCCGGATCTGGGCATGCCGCCGGTCCCCGTTGCGAGCGCTTCCGGGGAGAGGCAAGGTGAGTCTCACGTGGCGGCGTCGAGGGCGCTACCTCCGGCGGGCTTCGAGCGCATCCAGAATCAGGTCCAGGCCGTAGCCGAACTCGCTCGTGTGGTCGTAGCCCGGCCGCAGAGCGTGGTCGACGATCATCTCCGTAAGGTACGGCAACTCGTCCGCCGGCAGGTGCGCGAGAATACCGCCGGCCACTTCCTCGACATCGTCCGGCGTCGTCAGCGGCAAGTTCGCCTCCTGGAGGACGAACCCGCCGATGTAGCTGTCGATGAGCGAGACAGCGTGCGCGGCCATCGGCAGCGTGAACCCCGCCTCCCGGAGAACACCGAGGACGGCGTCGTGGTGGCGTAGCGTCGCCGGCCCCGGGTTGCGACGGGAGTCCATGAGGCCGAGAGCCCAGCTGTGCTGCGACAGAACCGCGCGCGCAGAGGAAGCGCGCGCACGGATCGCGTCGCGCCAATCGTCGCACCCGAAGCCGGGTAGCTTGATCGCCGCGAACACCATGTCGACCACGCCGTCGAGGATCGCGTCCTTGTTCGGTACGTGGTGGTAGAGAGACATCGCCTCCACACCCAGTTCCTGCGCCACCCGTCGCATCGTGATCGCCTCCACGCCACCGCGATCCGCGACCCGGATGGCGGCTTCCAGCACGAGAGCCCTGCTGAGCGGTTGCGGTGGTGGTGACACGACGGCTCCGAAGTGTGGGCGGATTGACAACCTTACAAGCGTAAGACAGCCTTACGAGCGTAAGCCGCCTTACTGGTGTAAGCCCTCCCGGGCCGGCATCGGCTGGGGCGCGACGGACGTCCGACCTACGACACGCCCCACCGGGGCGAGAGGAGATCCCGATGCCGATGCCGAGATGGTGGGGGCACGTGAACAAGAGGGTGTTCAACCCTCGCGCGATCGCGGGCGGGACGTGGCCGGTGCTGATGCACGTCGGTCGCGTTTCTGGCGTGACGTACCGCACGCCGCTCGATGCGCATCCTGTCGACGGCGGCTACCTGTTCGTCCTGGTGTATGGATCGCGCTCGGACTGGGTGCAGAACGTCCTGGCAGCCGACGGTGCGCGGCTCCGGGTCGACGGGAGGGAGGTGGAACTCGCCGCCCCACGCCTCGTCGGGAGAGAAGAGGCGTTTCAGGCCCTCCCCGATGAGGTGGCACGCCCGCCGAGGCTGCTCCGCATCACCGAGTTCCTCCGTATGGACCTGGTCACAGACTGACACGCACGGACCTGGCCGCAGACTGACGCGCATGAACCTGGCCGCAGACTGACGCGCACGGACCCGGCCGCAGGCTGACGTGCGCGGACCCGGCCGCAGGCTGATGATCGACGTCCGGCGCGGAGCCTCGGCCACCGCTACGGACAGCTCGCCGAGGACGGCATCGGCGCCCAGCGGCATGTCGCCGCCGACACCATGGACGGGCGGGTCGGAGCGGGGTGGCCGTCCGCCCCGGCCGCCCCTGCGGCCGCGGCCGGCTTGCCGGCCGACGCGTTCGGGGACGGCGGCGGCGATGCCGATCCCTCACGGCCACTTCACCACTGATGACGCCACCCCGAGTGGAGGGCCGTTTCCGCGCGCCGCGCACGCCCAGACATTCCGGACAGGATCAGGAAATACCATAGGGGGGTATGGTGTTATAGTGAGCAGTACCGAGCGAGAGGACGGGGCGATGGCTGGACACACCGGCACCAAGAACGATCACCTCCGGCGGCTGCGCCGGATCGAGGGGCAGGCCAGGGGCCTGCAGCGGATGGTCGAGGACGACAAGTACTGCATCGACATCCTCACCCAGGTGTCGGCCGCCACCAGCGCCCTCCAGTCCTTCGCCCTGTCCCTGCTCGAAGGGCACCTGGCTCACTGCGTCGCCGAGGCCACCGTCAAGGGCGGCCCCGAGGCGCAGGCCAAGATCAAAGAAGCTTCCGACGCCATCGCACGGCTTGTCCGTTCCTGAAGGAGTTATCGATATGGCCACCACCACCTACACCGTCACGGGCATGACCTGCGGCCACTGCGTCAGCTCGGTCAAGGAAGAGGTCAGCGAAGTCACGGGAGTGACAGGCGTCGAGGTTGACCTGGCCACCGGCCTGCTGACGGTCCAGAGCGACGCCCCCGTCGAAGCCGGCCGGATCGCCGCCGCCGTCGAGGCGGCCGGATACGGAGTGGCGGATCAGCCGTGAACACCCCGACCAAGCTCGGCGCCTACGCCCTGGGTCTTGCCGTCGTCTTCGGCGGGGCCCTGGGGGTGGGCAGCGCGGTCGGCGAGGTCGGCGCCTCACCCCAGGCCACCAGCCACAGCGAGGCCCCGGGTCACACCCGGAGCAGTCAACCAGCAAGCACGCACACCGGCGGAACGCACACCGCGAGCGCCAAGCCAGAAGAGACAGCGTCCGAAAATACCCCTGGGGGGCTCCAAGTGTCAGAGAACGGCTACACCCTCAACCCGATCACCAGCACGATCAAGCCCGGCGTGCCCACCGATTTCCAGTTCACCGTGACGGGCCCGGACGGCAGCACCGTGACCGACTACCAGGTGCAGCACGACAAGAAGCTCCACTTCATCGTGGTGTCCAGGGATCTCGGCACCTTCCAGCACCTGCACCCGGTAGAGGCCGGTGGCGGCGTGTGGTCGGTGAAGCTGACGCTGCCCGAGGCGGGCGCCTACCGTGCCTTCGCCGACTTCGCCCCCACCGGCGGCAGCGCCTTGACGCTGGGCGCGGACCTGCTCGTGGCAGGCGAATACACGCCCAGGCCGCTTCCCGCCGCCAGCCGTACGGCAGACGTCGACGGCTACACCGTCACCCTTGACGGCGACCTGGTCCCCGGCCAGGCGAGCAAGCTCACCCTCACGGTGAGCAAGGACGGCAAGCCGGTCACCGACCTGCAGCCCTACCTCGGCGCCTACGGCCACCTCGTCGCTCTGCGCGGCAGCGACCTGGCCTACCTCCACGTGCACCCCGACGGCGAGCCCGGCGACGGCAGGACCCAGCCAGGGCCGGAGATCGTCTTCTACGCCGAGGTGCCCAGCCGGGGCGACTACCGTCTCTTCCTGGACTTCCAGCACGGAGGCAAGGTCCGCACCGCCGACTTCACACTCGGCACCGGGCAGGCGGCGACCCCCGCCGCGGAGCCCACGCCGAGCGCCGCGGAGTCCGGCGGGCACGGCGGCCACAAGCACTGATCCGCAGGACGCCGAGAAAGCCGAGAAAGGAGAGGCGATGTCCCCCCTCACCGACGACAAGCCCCAAAGCGCCGTCGAACTATCGATCGGTGGCATGACCTGCGCGTCCTGCGCCAACAGGATCGAGCGCAAGCTGAACAAGCTCGAGGGCGTGACCGCGACGGTCAACTACGCGACGGAGAAGGCGAAGGTCACCTTTCCTGAAGGAGTGGACCCGCAGGAGCTGATCGCCACCGTGGAGTCGGCGGGCTACACCGCCGAGCTGCCCAGGCCGCCACAGGCGGAGGCCGAGCCGCAGGAGCCCGAGGACGGACTCGGGCCGCTGCGCAACCGGCTGATCACCTCGTTGGTCCTGGCGGTGCCGGTGATCGCGATGGCGATGATCCCACCGCTGCAGTTCACCAACTGGCAGTGGCTGTCGCTGACGCTGGCCGCGCCGGTCGTGGTCTATGCGGGCTGGCCGTTCCACAAGGCCGCGTGGACGAATCTGCGTCACGGCGCGGCGACCATGGACACGCTGGTCTCCCTGGGCACGTTGGCCGCTCTGGGGTGGTCGCTGTGGGCGCTGTTCTTTGGTACGGCGGGCACGCCCGGAATGACCCACCCGTTCGAGTTCACGATCGCGAGGACCGACGGCTCGGGCAACATCTACCTTGAGGCCGCGGCCGGCGTGACCGCGTTCATCCTGGCCGGACGTTACTTCGAGGCCCGCTCCAAGCGCCGGGCGGGAGCCGCCCTACGGGCGTTGCTGGAGCTGGGCGCCAAGGAAGTCGCGGTGCTCCGCGGCGGCACCGAGGTCCGCATCCCCACCGACCAGCTCGCCGTAGGCGACCGGTTCGTGGTACGGCCGGGCGAGAAGATCGCCACCGACGGCGTGGTGGCGGAGGGCACCTCGGCCGTCGACGCCTCCATGCTGACCGGCGAGTCGATCCCGGTGGAGGTACGGCCGGGCGACGCTGTGACCGGCGCCACCGTGAACGCGGGCGGCCGCCTGGTCGTCCGCGCCACGCGGATCGGCTCCGACACCCAGCTCGCCCAGATGGCCAAGCTCGTGGAAGACGCGCAGACCGGCAAGGCCCAGGTGCAGCGCCTGGCCGACCGCGTCTCCGGCATCTTCGTCCCCATCGTCATCGCGCTGGCTCTCGGCACCCTGGGCTTCTGGCTGGGAACCGGCGACGGCGTGGGAGCGGCCTTCACCGCGGCGGTAGCCGTACTGATCATCGCCTGCCCGTGCGCGCTCGGCCTGGCCACCCCCACCGCCCTGCTGGTGGGCACCGGCAGGGGAGCCCAGCTCGGCATCCTGATCAAGGGCCCCGAGGTGTTGGAGTCCACCCGCAAGGTGGACACCGTGGTGCTGGACAAGACCGGCACCGTCACCGAGGGCAAGATGACGCTGGTCGAGACGTATGTGGCCGACGGCGAGGACACCGACGAGGTGCTGCGCCTGGCCGGCGCCCTGGAGCACGCCTCCGAGCACCCCATCGCGCAGGCCATCGCCCGGGGCGCGGCCGAGCGGGTCGGCGCCCTGCCCGCTCCCGAGGACTTCGCCAACATCGAAGGGCTCGGGGTGCAGGGCATCGTCGACGGGCACGCCGTCCTCGTCGGCAGGCCCAAGCTGCTCGCCGAATGGTCCCAGCACCTGCCCGTCGACCTCGAGCGCGCCCTGGAGGCGGCTCAGGCCGCCGGCCGTACGGCTGTGGCGGTCGGCTGGGACGGCAAGGCTCGCGCGGTCCTGGTGGTGTCCGACGTGGTCAAGCCCACCTCCGCCGAGGCCATCCGGCAGCTCCGTGCGCTGGGCCTGACCCCGGTGCTGCTCACCGGCGACAACGAGGCCGTCGCCAGGAGCGTGGCCACCGAGGTCGGCATCGACGAGGTGATCGCCGAGGTGCTGCCCAAGGACAAGGTGGACGTCGTCAAGAAGCTGCAGTCCGAGGGCAGGACAGTGGCCATGGTCGGCGACGGTGTGAACGACGCGGCCGCGCTCGCCCAGGCCGACCTCGGCCTCGCCATGGGCACCGGCACCGACGCCGCGATCGAAGCCTCCGATCTCACCCTGGTCAGAGGCGACCTCCGGGTCGCCGCGGACGCGATCCGGCTGTCGCGCCGGACGCTGCGCACCATCAAGGGCAACCTGTTCTGGGCCTTCGCCTACAACGTGGCCGCGCTGCCGCTGGCCGCGATGGGGCTGCTCAACCCGATGATCGCCGGAGCCGCGATGGCGTTCTCCAGCGTCTTCGTGGTCAGCAACAGCCTCAGGCTGCGCAGCTTCAAATAGCGGAACCACCGAGGTGGCCGGGGCCGATGACGGCTCCGGCCACCTCGGCATGTGTTCAGTCGGATCAGCGCGGCGAGGCCGAGCGCTTCAGGTCCGCCGTGACGTTCGGTGTCGTCGCCCCCGCGCAGGCCGCCACCGCCGAGCCCGCCACCCGCCTGGACCGTGCCGCCCTGCGCGAGGCGATCACCACGCGCCCGGGTGACGGCATCGCCGGCGTCGTGGCCGAGGTGCACAGGGACGGGCAGCGGTGGCGGGGCACGGCCGGGGACCTCGTCACCGGTAAGCGCATCAGCCGCGACGCTCATTTCCAGATCGGCAGCATCAGCAAGGCCATGGAGGCGGTGATCCTGCTCCAACTGTCCGCCGAGGGCCGGGTCGACCTGGACCAGAGCGTCCAGCACTACCTGCCCGGGCTGCTGCCGGAGGAACGGTTCAAGGAGCCGATCAGCGTACGGCAGCTGCTCAATCACACCAGCGGCCTGCCCCAGGACTTCGAGGGCGCCCCGGCCACCTCCCCGGACGAGGAGATCGAGCGCCGCCTCGACTACCTCACCTTCGACGAGGTGATCCAGCAGACGCTCCACCCCGAGGGCAGGCCGGCTCCCGGCCCGCGCTTCCGCCCCGGCAGCCGGCAGGAGTACAACTCCTTCGGCTACCGCGTCGCCGGCAAGCTCATCGAAGACATCACCGGGCACTCGTACCAGCACGAGGTGACCGTCCGCATCCTGAAGCCGCTCAAGATGCGGCAGAGCAGGGCCGCCGTGCCGGGCCGCAGCACGCCCGTGCCCCGGCCGTACCTGCCCGGCTACCTGCCCAGGAGCAATGGCGAGCTGGTCGATGTCAACGTGCAGGGCGGGCTGCCCGCCAGCATGACCTCCACCACGGGCGACCTGGACCGCTTCATCTCCGGCCTGTTCGACGGCCGGCTGCTGCGCCCGGCACAGGCCGCGGAGCTGTTCGCCGTGCCCAAGGGCGCCGACGGCAAGGCGCTGCCGTACGCCGACGACTCCGTCTGCAACACCGGCCCCGGCAAGGGCACGGTCTGCTTCAGCGTCGGTCTGATGTCCGTGCCGCTGCCCGACGGCTCGCTCCTGTGGGGCAAGATGGGCTCCGAGCCGGGTTACCGCAGCGGTGTCTTCGCCTCCCGTGACCTCGCCCGGCGCGCGGTCTACTCGATGGGCACCTCCTCCCCCGCCAACGGCGCCCTGGCGGTGGCCCAGCGCCTGTCCCTCGCCGCCTTCGGCAACTGAAAGGCCGGACCGATGGGCGGGCCGGCTTCCTCGCCACCGGCCCGGCCGCCCACCCCGCCCGTCCGACCGGGTGGGCGGGTGGGCAGCCGGGTGGGCGGCCCCGTGGTGCGCCGGCCCGGAAAACTCACCGACGACTCAGCAACTCGCCGATGGGGTGCTCATACGACCCTCCGACACCGCGTGTTGATCAGTAAAGTGGGCTGTAAGGGTCATACCATTTCCTACAGTGGCGAATGATGCCGTAGTGGGATGCGAGGAGCACCTGAGGGCTCGTTGAGCACGCGGGAGTCCGGTCGCAAGCTCCGCTGCCCATCGAACTGTTTGTGTGCGAGGGATAAACGTGTCTACTGCTACAGCCTCAGTTGGACAGCGCATCAAGACCGCCCGCCGCCAGCGCGGCATCTCCCAGGCGGAACTTGCCCACCCCGAACTGTCGGACAGCTACGTCTCACTCATCGAGAGCGGCAAGCGGACCGCGACGCCCGCGGTCCTGGAACTGCTGGCCGAGAAACTCGAATGCTCCCTGTCATACCTGCTCAGCGGCGTGACAGCCGAGCAGCAGGAGGAGCTCGAACACAACCTGAGGCACGCCCGGCAGGCGCTGGACAGCGGCAGCGCGGCCGAGGCGCGCACCCGCTACGCCGCGCTGCTGGCCGACGACACGCTGGCCAGCTTCCCCCACATGCGCCAGGCCGCCGAACTCGGCCTGGCCGACGCGCTGCAGAGCTGCGGCGACCTCGACGAGGCCGTCGTGCTGCTGACCCGGGTACGGCAGCGCGACGCGGCGCAGATGCCCGTCGAACTGTATGCGAGCATCACCTGCGCGCTGGCCGGCTGCCAGCGCCGGCGGGGCGACCTGACGGCGGCCGTGCAGGTGGCCGAGCAGCTCCTGGCCGGCGTGCGGCGGCCGGTCTGGAGCGAGGAGCTCATCCGGCTGGGCGCCGAGCTGCTCATCGCCTACGCCGAACGCGGCGATCTGCTGCGGGGCCGCCAGTTCCGCGGCGAGCTGCTGGCGGCCGCCGACCGCCTCGGCACCGCCGCGGCGCTCACCGTGGCGCACCAGGCGGCCGCGGTCCTGGCGGTGGAGACCGGACGCGGCGACGAGGCGCTGGCCCATGTCGAGCGGGCCATCGCCGCCCAGGCCGAGCTCGGCGACGCCGACCGGCTGGAGCGGCTGCACGGCGCCTACGCCCGGATCGCGCTCGGCGTGCAGCCCGCGGAGGCGGAGAAGTGGTACCGGCGGCTGGCCGGGGCGCACGCCGAGCTGACCGCCAGATCCGCCACCGCGGCGGAGGCGGCCGACTGCACGGCGAACCTGATCCGCGCCGAGCTGCTGCTGGGCTCCGCCGAAGGGGCCAAGGAGCACCTGACGGCGCTGCTGGAGCAGATCGAGGGCCTGCCGCGCAATCTCCAGGCCGACGTCCACCTGCTGGCCGGGCAGGCGATGGCCGACCTGGGACGGCGGCGCGAGGCGGTGCACGAGCTGGCCGCGGTGGCCGCCTGGCTGGAGGAGGCGCCGGCCACCCGGCCGACCGCGCGGGCCTGGCTCACCGTCGCCCAGACGCTGCAGGCGCTCGGCGAGCCCGCCCACAGCGTCGCGGCCTACCAGCGGGCGCTGGCCTGCATCGGGCTGTGACCGCGGCCGGCTGACCGTGGCCGGGGCGGAGCGTGCCGTCGGCGTCGCCACCGGGGTTCACGGCGCGGCTGCGGGCTCTCGGCCGGACGGAGCGACCGGACGGAGCGACCGGACGGAGCGACCGGGCGCCCGGACACGGCGGTGGATCGGCGTGGTCCGCCGCCGTATCCGGCGGAGGGTGTCAGGCGTCGAGAACCGCGAGGTCGAGCCGGCTGAGGCGATCCGGCTCCGCGATCACGTCGATCTCGGTGACCGCGCCCTCGACGATCGTGAAGCTGAGCACCAGGCGCAGCCGGCCGCCGGGGGCCATCGCGAGTCCGACCGCCCCGTCGATCGCCACCGGCCCGGTGAACCAGGCCCGTTCCATGGCGGCCATCGCGCCCTTGGCCACGGGGTGGGCGCCGCGGACCACGACGGGTTCGAGCGCGGGGATGACCATCTTGTCGGCCCGGAGCACCACGTCGGGGTGGAGCAGGGCGACCAGCGCCTCGAAGTCCCCGCCGCGGGTGGCGGCCAGGAAGGCGTCGACGACCCGACGCCGGCGGGTCAGGTCGGCGCCGGGCGCCGGGGCGGCCCCTTTGACCCGGCGGCGGGCGCGGCTCGCGAGCTGCCTGGTCGCCTCCGGCGACCGCTCGAGCATCGGGGCGATCTCGTCGAAGGGCACGGCGAACATGTCGTGCAGCACGAAGGCGAGCCGCTCGGCCGGCGTCAGCGTGTCGAGCACCACCAGCAGCGCCACCCCGACCGAGTCGGCCATCAACGCCTCCCGCTCGGGATCGTCCCCGGACTCGGGACCGAGGGCCGGGTCGGACACCCGCGCGTCGATAGGCTCCTCGCGCCGATGCTCGCGCGAGCGCAGCATGTTCAGGCACACGCGCGCCACCACCGTGGTCAGCCAGGCGCCGAGGTTCTCCACGCCGCCGATGTCGGCGCGGCTGAGTCTCAACCAGGCTTCCTGCACGGCGTCATCGGCCTCGCTGAGCGAGCCGAGCATCCGGTAGGCCACCGCTCGCAGCTGGGGCCGGTGCTCCTCGAAACGCTCTGTCAGCCATTCGCTTCCGTCCACCGTGTCACATTCCTTCGTCGCCGGGGTTCATCGCAGTAGATGTGCAGAACACCAGCCGAAGGTATCGGGAGCCCGGCTCCCGGACCGGACGAGGTGCCGGGGAGGCCACGGGCGGCGCCGGCCGTCGGCGGTCCTAGCCCGAGCAGAGCTGGGCGCGCAGGGTCTCGCCCGCCCAGCGCTCCCAGCGCTCACGCGGCCAGCCGCGCTCCCGCACGAACAGCAGGTACAGCTCGGGGCTGAGCAGGCCGTACAGCAGATCGGCGGCCTCCTCCACCGACATCTCCGCCCGTGCGCCCGGCTTGCCGACCAGTGCCTCGGCCGCCCCTCGCTGGACGACGTAACGCGGATCGACGTCGTGCGGCCACAGGGCGGCGACCTCGGGGTCGCTCGCGGAGGCGCCCTCCAGCACCCTGCCGATCGGCGCGACCCGTTCCAGGACCGATGTCGTGCCGGCGACGTAGGCGCGCAGCATGTCCTGCGCGGTGTCGGCGGCCAGCGCCGCGGCGTACCACGGCCGGTCCATCGTGGCCACCGGCTCGTCGTCACCCGCGATCGTGACATCGACCAGCTCCTTCAGCAGGGCGCGCTTGTTGCCGAAGACGAAGTAGATCGTCTGCACCGCGACTCCGGCCTTGTCGGCGACGTCCTGGAGATTCGTCGCGCCGTATCCGTCCCGCACGAACAGCTCCATTGCCGCCGCGAGGATGCGCCGTCGCGTCTCCTTCGCCTTCTGCGCCCGCTTGTTCGTCCGCTTGACATCACTCATGGCTAGAGTCTATCTCTAGATTCAATTGCTAGAAGTCAACTCTAGAGAGAAGGTCCAATCATGTCGGTCATCAGCGTCACCCGATTCCAGGCCGATCCCGCCGACGCCGAGCAGGTCCGGGCCCGGCACGCCGCTCTGGTCTCCGCGACCAGGGCCACGCTGTCCGGCCTCACCGAGGCGCGCCTCGGCCGGCTCGGCGACGAGACGTGGGTCGGCGTCTGGCGCTGGGATTCGGCCGCCAGCCTGCGGGCGGCCCGCCAGGCACTGCCCGGCACCGCCGCGGCCGTCGCGGCGTTCGCGGTGGCCCGCGAGGTCACCGCGGAGGACATCGAGGTTCTCGACGAGCTCTGACCGCCCGCCCCGGCCCCGGAACCCGGGGCCGGGGTCCCCGAATCGAGGAGATGACATGATCGAGATCGACGCGTTGACGAAGGTGTACGGCTCGGCGCAGGTCCGGGCGGTCGACGAGGTGTCCCTGCGCATCGGCGCCGGATCGGTGTTCGGCTTCCTGGGGCCCAACGGCGCGGGCAAGACCACCACCATCAAGATGCTGGCCGGCCTGCTGACCCCCACCTCGGGCCGGGTCCGGCTGGGCGGCTTCGACGTGGCCCGGCAGCGCTCGGCCGCGATGGCGCAGTTCGGCGCCCTGCTGGAAGGCTCGCGCAACGTCTACTGGAGCCTGTCGGCCTGGCAGAACCTGATGTACTTCGGCAGGCTCAAAGGGCTGCGCAAGCACCGGGTCGCCGAGCGCGCCCAGAACCTGCTGACCGACCTCGGCCTGTGGGAACGGCGCCACGACAAGGTCGGCGGCTTCTCGCGCGGCATGCAGCAGAAGGTCGCCATCGCCACCGCCCTGATCGCCGACCCGCCGATCGTGCTGCTGGACGAGCCGACGCTCGGCCTCGACGTCGAGGCCACCCGCACCGTCAAGAACTGGATCGCCGAGCAGGCCCGCGAGCTCGGCACCACCGTCCTGCTCACCACGCACCAGCTCGACGTGGCCCAGGAGCTGTGCGACCGGGTGGCCGTCATGCGCCAGGGACGGCTGGTGGCCGACCTGCCCACCCGTGACCTGCTGGACGGCTTCCGCGAACGGGATCGGTACGAGATCCGCGTCGAGGGCGAGGCGCCGCCGGGGTTCGACGGCGTCACACGCGAGGGCGTCACCACGATCAGCGTACGGGTGAGCGACCCGCGCGAGGTGTACGGCGTGGTCGAGCGGCTGCGCGCCCAAGGGGCCGTCCTGGAATCGCTGACCCAGGTGCGGCCCGACCTGGAGGATGTGTTCCTCGCGCTGGTGAGCGAGCCGTCCCATGCTTGACGTCCTGCGCGCCGAGATCGGCAAGGGCCTGCGGGTGCAGCTCGCCCACCCGGCAGGTCATGTGATCACGCTGCTGATCAGCACCATGATGTACCTCGGCCTGCAGTTCGTCCTGGGCCAGGGCGAGCTCCGCCAGGACCTGCTGCCGCAGACCCTGGTCGCGATCGGCGGCTACTGGTTCCTGCAGTACGCCGCCCTGGTGATGGTGGCCGACCTCATCGAGGAGAAACGCGCCGGCACCTTCGCCCAGGCCCAGATGACCACGGCGCCGCCGTGGCTGCCGATGCTCGGCCGGCTGATCACCGCCTCGGTGTTCGGGCTGGCGGTGGCCGCCGTCGCCTCCCTCGTCCCGATGCTGGTGGCCGGGATCTCGATCCCGCTGCGCTGGACGGCGCTGGTGCCCGTCCTGCTCCTGGGGGTCGATGTGCTGGCCTTCACCTTCCTGCTGGCCGCCCTCGCCCTGGTCTCCCCGATGATCGGCGCCCTGCAGTCGCTGTTCGCCTCGCTGGTGCTGCTGCTCAACGGCTCGTTCCTGCCGCTGGCCCTCTATCCCGACTGGCTGGCCGCGGTGGCCAGGCTCCTGCCCACCACGCTGGGCATCGAGGCGACCACCCAGACGCTGTTCGAGGGCCGGACCCTGGCCGAGGTCTGGAGCGGCGGCACCCTGCCCTGGCTGATCGCCCACACCCTCGTGCTCACCGCCGTCAGCGGCCTGCTGTTCGTCCGCAACCACCGCCGAGCCCTGCAGGAGTCCTCGTGACCTTCGCCCGCGGATTCGCCGCAGAGGTCCGCAAGGGCCTGCTCAACCTCGCCGCCGGATGGCGCGAAACCCTCATCCAGATGATCACGTTTCCGCTGTTCTACCTGCTCATCGTGCTGTTCATGGGACGCGGGCAGCTCCGTGCCGAGCTGCTGCTACCGGTGCTGCTCGGCATGATGGCGCTGACCTTCATCCATGAGCAGGTCAACCGGGTGTTCTGGAGCTATCTGGGCGACATCCAGTCCGGCGTGCTGGAACAGACCTACCTGACCCCGCTGCCCTCGGCCGCGAGCATCCTCGGCCGCCAGGTCGCCGCCGTGATCTCGGCCCTGCCCACCGCGCTGGCCGTCCTGGCCACCGGCGCCACCGCCATCATCCTCCAGGGCGGGCGGGTGCCCTTCGACGCGCAGGTGATCGTGCCGCTGGCCGCCATCGCGGTGGGCACCTGCGGGCTGGCTCTCATCCTGTGCGGGCTGACTCTGGTGTTCAAGCGCATCGAGATCGTCACGCAACTGTCCGTGGCCGTCTACGCCATCGCCGGCGGCACCCTGGTCCCCCTGGCCGCCATGCCCGACCCCGTCGCCCTCCTCAGCCGGCTGGTGGTCCCCATCGCGCCCGGCATCGAGGCCATGCGCGACATCCTGCTCGGCGGGCATTCCCTCGCCGCCCTCCCGACCGGCTTGGGCCTCGGCTGGCTGCTGGTCCAGCCGCTGCTCATCACGGCCGTCGGGGTGGTCCTGTTCAACCGGCTCGAACACCTCGCCCGACACCGCGGCACCCTCGGCCGCTACTAGGCCGGGGACCTGAACGGAGAAGGAGAACAACCGACGTGAACGCGTTCCTGTGGGTACTGCAGGCCGTCCTGGCCGCCGTCTTCGGCCTGACCGGGATCATGCACGCCACTCAGCCCAAGGAGAGATTGCGCCCCATGGCGCCCTGGGTGGACGACTTCACCCTCACCCGGATCCGTCTGATCGGCGCGGCTGAACTTCTCGGCGCCCTCGGACTGCTCCTGCCCGCCCTCGCCGGCATCGCCTCGATCCTCACTCCGGTGGCCGCCACCGGCCTGGCCATCACCATGCTCGGCGCCGTCGCCACCCACGCCCGCCGCAAGGAGCCGGCGGCCATCGCCGTCAACGTGGTGCTGCTCGTGCCGGCCGCGGTCATCGCCTGGGGACGCTTCGGCCCCTACGCCTTCTGACCACCTGAACATTCCGAGGGCCGTCCCCGCGGGCGGAAGGCGCGTCGGCGCCGGACGGCCCGCCGGGGAGAGCCCAGAACCGGGAGATCACCAATGACAACGGAGAGCGTGCCCCTGCGCCCCGTCGGCCACCTCGTGGGCGGTCGCGGCGAGATGTACGAAGACGACTGGCACGACGTGCGATCCGTGATCCGGCTGGACGGCGAGTCCTTCACCGCCTCGGCGGTGCTCGGCCTGGAGCACTTCTCCCATCTGGAGGTCGTGTTCCTCTTCGACCGGATCGCCCCGGCCGCGGTGCACAGCGAGCCCCGTCCCCCAAGAGGGAATCCGCAGGCGGCGCCGGTGGGGATCTTCGCCCACCGCGGGCCGTACCGCCCCAACCGCCTCGGCGTCTCCCGGTGCCGGCTGCTCGCCGTGGACGGCCTGGACCTGCACGTCGCCGACCTGGACGCGCTGTCGGGCTCACCGATCCTGGATGTGAAGCCCTACCTGGCCGAGTTCGCCCCCCGGACGCCGGTCACCCAGCCGGCCTGGGCCACCGAGCTCATGAGCCGCTATTACTGAGGCTCCCTCGGACCGCTTGCCGTAGGACTCCTCTCCGGACCCGGGGCCTTCGCGGGACGTCCCCGGAGGTCGCCGGGATGGAGCCGGCCCCCGAGCCGGCCGCCGGCGGCACCCAGGACTACGGGGACGCGGCGGCGAGGATGGATTCGCCGGCCGAGGTGCGGGCGTACAGGACCGAACGGCCGGCCCGGTGGGCGCTGACCAGGCCCGCGTCGCGCAGCGCGGTGAGGTACTGGGACACCCCGGCCGGGGAGAGACCGGTCCGCTGGGCCAGCTCGGTGGTGGAGGCCGGGGCGTCCAGTTCGGCCAGCAGCAGGGTGCGCGAGCGGCCGAGCACGGCGGCGAGGGCGCCGGTGCCGGTGGTGGGCCGGGGTTCCCACAACGAGCCGATGCCGCGCGCCGGATAGGCGAGTTGCGGTGGGTCCGGCAGGGTCACCCGGGTGAGCGGGCCCGGTCCGGTGAAGGCCGAGGGGATCAGCAGCAGCCCTGCGCCCGACGTCTTCCGGGACAGGGTCCGCTGTCGGCGGAGGAGCCGTAGCGTGTCGTCGTCCCAGCTCACCGAGGCGTGCAGATCGTTGAAGAGGTGGCCCGCGCCGTGCTCGGCGACCTGCCGGGCCCGGTGGAAGAGGTCGGCGTCGAGCACGGCCCGGATCCGCGCCCAGTAGGGGGCGAGCGCCAGCTCCCAGTAGGTCTCGATCTCTTCCGCGATCCGGGGCAGGTGGGCCTGCGGCTCGGCGTACAGGCTCCGCGAGCGGGGAACGAGCCGCCCCTGCTCGCGCCTCAGGCGGTCGAGGTCCTGGCGTACTTGGTCGACGGGAGCGGCCTGGATCCCGGCCAGCTCCTCCGCCAGCGTGGGGGCCGGCCCGGCGGGGGCCGGGTTGAGGAAGTCGGGGACGTAGCCCGAGGGCAGGATCAGCCCCGCGAGCCAGCCCCGGTCCAGTCCGGCCGCCGTCACCCGTGGCCGTACCTGTTCGAGCCAGAGGCGGTGCACGGGATGCGCGGAGCCGGAGCGCAGCAGCCGGAAGCTGGTCCCGACCTCCCACATCGGTGAGACGGCGAACCGCATCTGCGCCAGATCGCTCGCCGAGAAGGCCAGCTCCGCCAGGAGGACCACTCCCCAGAATTCAGACATGCGTTAATCAATGGCGGCCACCCTACAGCGTGGAGACCATTCGGGCATGACTTCAGAGACGATCACCGCGGCGGCGTCAGGCACCTGGAAGCTCGGCGACCTGGCGGTCAACCGGCTCGGTTTCGGCGCGATGCGTCTGACGCAGCTCGGCGGGGCGTTCGCGGCAGACGCGGTCGCGAGCGACCGTGGCCGGGCGATCAGCGTGCTGCGCCGCGCGGTCGAGCTCGGTGTGAACCACATCGACACCGCCGCGTTCTACTTCTCACCGCTGCGCTCCGCCAACGAGCTGATCAATCAGGCGCTGGCCCCCTACCCGGATGATCTCGTCATCACCACCAAGGTCGGACCGGGCCGGAGTCCGTCGGGTGAGTGGCTGCCCCATGCCACCCCCGAGCAACTGCGCGGCCAGGTCGAGGAGAACCTGCGCCAGCTCGGCCGTGACCACCTCGACGTGGTGAACCTGCGCATCCTCGGAACCGGTTCGATCGCCGAGCGTTTCGGCGCACTGGCCCAGCTCCGCGACGCCGGGCTCATCCGCCACCTGGGCATCTCCAACGTCCGCCCCGAACACCTCGCCGAGGCCCAGGCCATCGCGCCGGTGGTCTGCGTGCAGAACCGGTACGGCATCGGCGTGGCGCCCGAGCAGGACGGGTTCCTGCGCACCTGCGGCGAGCATGGTGTCGCGTTCGTACCGTTCTACTCGATCGCCGGCACCGGGGGCGAGAGGGGCGCGAGCGGTGCCGACGGCGACGAGGTGCTCGCCGTCGCGCGCGCGCACGGCGCGAGCCCGGCGCAGGTCCGGCTGGCGTGGACGCTGCACCGCGGACCCCATGTGCTGGCCATCCCCGGTACCGGCGACCCGGATCACCTGGTCGCGAACGTGGCCGCCGGCGCACTGCGCCTCTCCGAGGACGCACTGGCCACCCTGGACTCCCTCCACCGGGGCGGAGCGTGAGAATCCGGCCACCGCTGCCCGCCCGGCGTCTCGTCCGTGGGGAGCGTCAGCCGCCGGTGCAGGCGGCGAGGCGCGGAGCGACCTCCTGTGTTGGTCAACATAGAATAAGATTGCCAGCACAGAGGGAGGTGGCGTGACAACACGACGAGAACAGACCAGTCACGAGAGCCGCGAACTGATCCTCACGGCGGCGGCGGAGCTGTTCGCGGAGAAGGGCTACCGGCAGACCACGTTCGCCGACGTGGCCGAGCGGTCACAGATCAGCAGGGGCTCGATCCCGTGGCACTTCGGCAGCAAGGAGGGCCTGCTGCTGGCCGTGCTCGAACGCTCGGTGGACCTGATCCGCAGCGGGTTCCCCGAGGACCCCGGGGCGGGGGCGGCGAGCTTCGACCACCTGCGGCAGGGCGCCGACGCGCTCATGCGGCTGCCCACCTCGAAGCTCTTCGTCACGCTCCTGGTGGAGGCGCTGGAGCCCGGCTCGCCGATCCACGGCCGCTACGTCGAGATCCACAACACGTTGCGCGAGCACTGCAGGAGGTGGCTGGAGCGCCTCCCGCTGCCCCCGGGCACCTCCGCCGAGACGCTGGCCGTCACCATGGTGGGCGCGGTGATAGGCATCCACCAGCAGTGGCTCCTCGCACCCGACCGCATTGACCCGATGGAGGCGGTCGCCCCCCTGTGGCTGCTGGTGACCGGCGCGCCGCCGCGGCCGTCCCCGTAGCCGGCCGAGCGCCCGTTCGAGTGCCGCCGCCTCCGCACCGCCGCGACCGCGCCGCTCCTCCCCCGCCCGCCCGGTTTTCACCCTCCTGATCCCGGCGCGCACGCCGAGGCGTTCCTCGACGAGGCCGAGGCCCCGGCCCGGGCCCGGCCCGGCAGCGAGCGGACCGGGCCCGGGCCCTCTCCCCCAAGGCGCGGCGGGGCCGTCAGTATCCGATGATCGTGGATCGGCGTACGGGGGTGGCACTCATCCGCACCAGCCCCGCGGCGAGGGCTTTCTGACACAGCGCGCCCAACTGGACGATCGTGGGGGGATAGCCGGTGTGATTCATGCGCGCCGCGACCAGATCGGGCCGGATCACGGCCGAGTCCACCACGCCCTGCCCGTATCCGAGGAGGAAGGCGCGCAGGTGACCAGGTGTCCCGGGCAGCCCGTCACGCCGCAACGTCGCCTCGATGTCGTCCATCTCCTGGGCGATGGCCTGCGACAGCGCGGGCTCGGCTGCGGCCTTGGCGAGAATCTCCCGCCCGTAGTGGTGGTAGAGATGCTCAAGCGACGGGCCGGTCAGACTCCGGGTCATCCAGCGTGCTTTATGCCGTCGCATCGCCTGCGCCAGACGCAGTATCGCAACTGTCATGTCTACGTAGACGCCGGCCGCGGCCCCGATGACGGCCCGACACCTCAATCGTTATCACACAGCGTTGGCCACCTTCGACGCGGAGACCGACGGGACGGCCGCGGTCCGTGACGCCCCGGCCCTGCCGTGACTCCCCCTCTCAGGCTCGGTTGCCGTCGCCGACCGGATGTTTCGTCGTGGGATGGGCGCGCAGGTGGGCGCGTTCGCCCTGCTTGCCGAACAGGCTGAGGAACTCGACCGGTTCGGCACCGGTGGTGCCGAACCAGTGAGGTACGCGGGTGTCGAACTCGGCCGCTTCGCCGGGTGAGAGCACCAGATCGTGTTCACCGAGGACGAGCCGTAGCCGTCCGTTGAGGACGTAGAGCCATTCGTAGCCCTCGTGGGTCTGCAGCTCGGGTTCCCTGCGGCGGCTGTCGGCCGAGATCACGAGCTTGTACGCCTGGATGCCGCCGGCCCGGCGGGTCAGGGGCAGCATGGTCATGCCGTTCCGGGCGATCGGGCGCAGGTGGATGCGTGGATCTCCGGTGGGTGGGGCGTCGACGAGTTCGTCGAGCGTGACGCCGTGGGCTCTGGCCAGGGGGAGCAGCAGTTCGAGGGTCGGCCGGCGGGCGCCGGACTCCAGCCGGGACAGGGTGCTCACCGAGATGCCGGTCGCCGCCGAAAGGTCGGCCAGCGTGGTTTCGCGCTGCTGGCGCAGCGCGCGTAGCCGGGGTCCGACCGCGGTGAGCGCCTGGTCGAGGTCGTGGTCCATGCCACCAGTTTGCCAGATCGGCAATAGATTTTGCGAAAACGGCCGATGGGCCCGCATCCTCGTCGTGGAGGTGGTCACGGTGACCGATCAGCTGAGGAACAGCTATGACGTGATGGTGTTCGGCGGAGGTGCTGCGGGGTTGAGCGGGGCGCTGACGCTGGCTCGGGCACGGCGGTCGGTGGTGGTGATCGACGCGGGCGCCCCGCGCAACGCCCCGGCGGCCGGCGTGCACGGGCTGCTGGCCCGGGAGGGGATCCGGCCGGCCGAGTTGCTGGAGCGCGGCCGGGCCGAGGTCCGCCACTACGGCGGTCACCTGGTGGCCGGGGAGGTCGCCACGGCGGGCCGGGAGGCCGAGGGGTTCACCGCGGCGCTGGCCGACGGCCGGACGGTCCGTGCGCGCCGACTGCTGGTGGCCACCGGGCTGGCCGACGAACTGCCGGACATACCTGGATTGCGGGCCCGATGGGGCCGGGACGTGCTGCACTGCCCGTACTGCCACGGTTGGGAGGTCCGTGACCAGGCCATCGGCGTGCTGGCGGGCGGGCCGATGGCGGTGCACCGGGCGTTGCTGTTCCGGCAGTGGAGCGCCGATGTCACGTTCTTCTCCCACACCATGCCGCCGCCGACCGACGAGGAGGCGGAGCAACTGGCCGCCCGCGGCATCAGCGTGGTGGAGGGCGAGGTGGCGTCCCTGGAGATCGTCGAGGACCGCCTGGCGGGGGTGCGGCTGAGCGACGGCACGGTGGTCAGCCGCGAGGCGCTGGCGGTCTCGCCGCGGATGGCGGCGCGCGCCGGCTTCCTGGCGGCGCTCGGACTACGGCCGGCGGAACACCCGTCGGGGGCCGGTGAGCACATCCCCTCCGACGCGACCGGCCGTACCGAGGTGCCCGGGGTGTGGGTCGCGGGCAACGTCACCGATCTGCTCGCCCAGGTCGGTGCCGCCGCGGCGGCGGGCGCTGCCGCGGCGGCCCAGATCAACGCCGACCTGGTCGCCGAGGACACCCGGCAGGCGGTCGACGCCTACCGGGCCCGTTCTCGGCCGAGTCCGGAACGCGGGTCGGCGGACTGGTGACGGGCGAGCGCCGCCACGGCCGGTGAACCAAGGAGGCCGGCCGCGGAGCACGATCACTCCGTTCAAGGTGGGGCGCCGATAATGGGGCGGTGTCCAGTTGGGAAGCGGCCAAGCGGCGGATGTACGACGTGTTCGGGCACGTCCCGAGACCCGAGCACGCGGACGGCTGTTCACACTGCGTCGCGCCGGGTGAGGATCGGCCCCTCCTGGCAGGACCGGTCGGGTCGATCGAGGCCGCGGCGCTGGCCCGCTACGCCGCCAAGGCCCTCAACACCTGGGGCGGTGTCGCCGAGTTCCGCTACTTTCTGCCGCGCCTGCTCGAATGCGCGGCCGCGGACGACTTCGGCTATCCCGATCCCGAGATCGTCTTCGGCAAGCTCGCCTCCGCCGACTGGCGGGTCTGGCCGGAGGAGGAGCGCGACGCCGTAGCGGGGTTCCTGGGCGAGTGGTGGCACGAGACGCTGCGCCGTCATCCCGTCCGCCCCTCGATCGACACGGTGGTGTGCGCCCTGGCCGCCACCGGCATGGATCTCGCGCCCTGCCTGGAGATCTGGAGCAGGCTCGACACCGACGCCGCGATCAACCACCTGCACGACTTCGTGCTGACCGGACTGTCGGGCAAGCGCCTGACCAACGCCTTCTGGGACCGCCACAGCCCCGCCTACCAGCAGACTCTCACCTGGCTCACCGGCGGGCCGGCCGCTGCCGCCGTCGAGGCCGCCTTCGCCGCGCAGACGCGGGAGCCCCTGCTCGAACTGCTCGCCGAGATCCACCCGGCCCTGCTCCCGCCGCATGGGGATGGCTGAACATCCCCATGGAGGTTTTCGAGGGCCCGGAGATGACCGTTCTCCGGGGGTGAAGCGGCCCTGCGCCCGGCCCGGCAGGAGGATCCCGGCACAGGTGAGCGGGCAGCCCCTCCCCCGCCCCGGCGAGGGGCCGGTTCCACGGCGGGAGAGGCCGGGGTGAGCGTGGCGCGCGGCGGCCCGACCCGGGGGAACTGCGGGAGACTGGGCAGGTGACAATCGAGAACGCCCGTCCAGGTCCGCCGGAGACCAGCCCTTCCATCGTGCTGCTCACGCTGGCGCACCGGATCGAGTCCGAGCTCGGCGCCGCCCTCGCACCGCTCGGGTTGACGGTCAGCAGGTTCGGCCTGCTCGGGCACATCTCCGGCGTGCCCGGCGCATCGTTCAGCGATCTGGCGCGGATGTCCGGGATCACCGTCCAGAGCGTCCATACGGCGGTGAAGGCGCTGTCCGGCGCCGGGCTCGTCCGTGACAACACCGCCCGCGCCGGGTCCGCCTCGACCATCGAGATCACGCCGGAGGGCGCGCGTCTGATGCGGGAGGCGATGAAGGCCGTGGCCGGAGTCGACGAGCGGCTGTTCGGCCCGGACGCCGACCCGATCCAGCGCCAGGTCGCCGACGCCGTACACGCCGCGTTCGAGGGTCGCCCCCGGCTCTGACCTGACGGGCGGGACGCCCCGGACGGCGAGGGCGCCACGCCTCCTCTCGCAACCTTCAGGCACACTGAAGCATCTGTTAAGCTTCAGCATGCCTGAAGGTTGCGAGAGGAGAACCTGTGGAAGGTCTGCTGCTGTCCGTGCACGTACTCGCCGGCATCGTGTTCGTCGGAGGCTCGGCCGTCGCGACGAGCCTGTTCCCCCGCTACGCCCCGGTCACCACGGAGGCCGCGACGGGCCCGGCCACCGCGGGAGCACCCGTCGACCCCCAGCCGCCGGCCTCGGGAGACCGCAACCGGGCCGTCGCCGTCGCACTGCACCGCATCACCCGCGGCTATGGCCTCTTCGGCATCGCCGTACCCGTCGCGGGAATCACTCTGGCCCTCGTCCAGGGCCGGATGGGCGAGATCTGGATCACCGTCTCCATGGTCCTCACCGCCGGCGCGGGCGGGCTGCTCGCCCTGCACATCTGTCCGCGCCAGCGCGACGCCCTCGCCGACCCCGACGACGGCAGGCGGCTGCGCACCCTGAGCATGCTCGCCGGAATCTACAACCTGCTGTGGGCGACCGTCGTGGTCCTCATGATCGTCCGCCCGGGAGCGTACACGTGAGCGTCATCCCGGCACGTGAACCGGACAGCCCGCGTCGCGCCCGGAAACGGCCGGGCGACGCCTCGGCTCCGGCGCGTCCTCGACGGCCCGCGGCAGGCGGACTCCCGCGACGCCGCCGTCCCGGGCGGATCTCCGGCGCGCCCGCCGGTGGCGACGACGAGCGCGTCACCGCCGACCCGGCCGCCGGCGTGCCCGGCGGGTGCCGGCGGCGGACGCCGCGGAGCGACCGCGGACCGGTCCCGCCGGGTTGTCGTTGTCTAGAAGCCGGCGTCTACTCGTAGCAGCACAGACCGCCGCCGTTGAAGGACGAGGGCGGCGCGAGCGTGATCGACGGCTGCCCGGCCGGTCGGAGGCCCTCCGATCCACGATCGGCTGTGGCCGCGCCCGTCGCCCCGAGGGCAGCGGTCAACGCAGCAGCCGTGACGGCGATTCCGGCCAGTACACGCCTTCTCACAGATACCTCCATGACACCTTATGGAACTTCGAGAGGATTGTCTCCTGTGCCGCCGGTATGACACAACGCCCGAATACGAATACCGGTTCGGCTTTGGTGCAGAGAGAGCCCGCGACGTTAAGATGCGCTGTTGAGATGATCCACATCAGGGATGGATTCACATCCTGTGGCGGCATCCAGGGAGTGCGACGTGAGCGGCACGGACGTAGGCGGGCGCCTGCAGGCGCTGCGCAAGCAACGCGGCATGACCATAGCGCAGGTCGCGGAGCCGGGACTGCGCGAAGAGGACGTGGCGGCGATCGAAGGCGGCATGCGGGACGCGAGCGCGCCGGAGATACGGGCTCTGGCCGACCGGCTCGGCTGCTCAGCCGCCGAGCTCGGACACGGCATCACCGACCGGTACGTGACGGCTCTGCACACCCGGGTGGCCCAGGCGGAGGCGGCCCTGCGCCAGGGCGAGATCGAGACGGCCGGCGAGGAGCTCGCCCGGCTGATCGCCGAACCGGCGCTCCGCTACCTGCCCGACACACGCAGACGCGTCGGCTACGGCTACGCCCTGGCGCTGGAGGCCGCCGACAACCGGCCCGCCGCGATCGAGCAGCTGACGGTCATGCTGCAGGAGGCGTGCTCCGACCACGCCGAGACGACGGCCGCGCTGGCCGGCCTGGAGGCGCAGCTGCGCGAGCAGCGCATCTCGATCGCCCTGGCCCTGTGCCGGTGCCACCGGGAGGTCGGCGAGCTGCAGGCCGCCGTACGGGTCGGCGAGGAGGCCCTGGAGCGGGAGACGCTGTCGGGGTGGACCGACCGGCTGGTGGAGCTCGCCTCGACCCTGCTGGCCGCCTACGTCGAGCGCGGCGACCGGGAGCGGATGGCGCACTTCTCCACCGAGCTGCTGGACGAGGCCGACCGGATCGGATCGCCTCGCGCGATCGTGGCGGCTTCGTGGAACAGCGCGGTGGTGGCGCGCATCCTCGGCGACCCGCTGGAGGCCGACATGCTGAGCAACCGCGCCCTCCGCGTGCAGGGGGAACTGGACGACGGGCTGGCGATGGGCCGGCTGCGGATGTGCATGGCCCAGTACGACCTGCGGCACGGGCCGCAGGACGTCGAGCGGGTCGGCCGGATGCTCACCGACGCCCACGCCGAGCTGGTGGCGGCCGCGGCGCATCCGAGCGACGTCATCTCCTGCCTGCTCGCGCTGGCACGCCTCGACCTGCTGCGCGAGGAGCCGCAGGCGGCCCTGGAGCGCGCACTGGCGACGGTGGAGCAGGCGGCGGGCATGGTGGGGCCGGTGGCGGTGGAGGCACACGAGCTGCTGGCGGAGGTCTACCGGGCGCTGGGCCGCCTGGAGGAGGCGGCGCTCGCCCAGACCGCGGCCGCGCAGGCGCTGGAGAGGATGACGGCGCTGTGGCGGGCTTCGGCGGCCTGGATGGTCGTCGCCGACCTCCACGGCGACGCGGGCGAGGTCGACCAGGGACGGGCGGCGCTGGAGCAGGCGCTGATGTGCGCGGCACTGTAGACGGAGCAAGCGCTGATGTGCGCGGCGCTGTGGACACCCGCTGCGCTGGAGCGGGCGCCGACGTGCGCGGCGCTGTGGACACCCGCTGCGCTGGAGCGGGCGCCGATGTGCGCGGCGCTGTGGACACCCCGGGTCGCCCCTCCTGACGGGACGGGCCGCCGGGCCGCTCCGCGTGCCCTGACGGTACGGGCCGCCGGGTCACTCCGCGTGCTGCGCCGCCCGGCCGGCCGGGCGGCCCGACCGCTCCGCGTGGCGCGACGTCCGAGCGGCCCCCAGGACCCGGCGGCGGGCGTGGCATGCCCCCGGGCCGGGGCGGGTCCGCGACCGGCCGCCGGGGCGGGTCCGGAACCGGCCACCGGGGCGGCCTCCTTCCCGGAGAGGCCGCCGCCGTACTGAACAGGCACTGTGCGATAAATCTGTAATTCGCTGCCAAACTGTGAAATTCACATTATTGACCAGATTATTGACGACTCAGCCTGGAAGGCGTCAAATGCCTCTCAGTCCCACCATTACCAGCGAGCCTCTCCGCCCGGCCGTTCACCATCGCAGCGCGCGGCATGCGTGAACGTGCTGACGAGTCTCGCGTCCAGGCAATTCGACGGACCACGACCACCCCACAGAAGAAATCGTGGCCGTCGCTCAGCAGAAGGAGCATTGCGTGAAGCGCACTGTTGCGTTTGCGCTGGTGGCCACGGCGACAAGCATGGCCGTGGCACTGTCCCCCGCATCGGCCGGAGCCACCGGACTGACCGTCCGCGCCCCGTCGATCGCCCCTCCCGACTCCCCCGCACAGGCCGCCGACCGCCTGGTCCAGGCCGAGCCCGCCCTCCTCCAGTCCTCGGCCAAGGACCGTTTCCAGCGCCGTGACGCCATCCCGGGCAAGGGAGGGCTCACCTACGTCTCCTACACCCGCACCTACTCCGGCCTGCCCGTCTACGGCGGTGACTTCGTCGTCGTCACCAACGCCAGTGGCGGCGTGCTGAGCACGTCGATCGCCCAGACCGAGACGCTGAACGTCGACACCACCCCGAAGGTGGCGGCGGACAAGGCCGCGGAGATCGCCAAGGGCCAGATCAGCGACGCCGCCGAGGTCTCCACGCCGAAGCTGTCGGTGATGGCCCAGGGGGCCGGGCGGCTGGCCTACGAGGTCGTCGTGAGCGGCGCGGACAAGGGCCGCGAGAGCAAGATGCACGTCTTCGTCGACGCGCTGACCGGCGAGGTCGCCGAGAAGTCGGACGAGGTCATGGCCGGTCAGGGATCGAGCTACTACAACGGCCCGGTCACCATCGGCACCACGTCCGGCACGCCGTACTCCATGACCGACCCGGTCCGTACGGGCGTCCGCTGCGGCGGCCAGAACGGCAGCGCCTACACCGGCCCCGACGACAACTGGGGCAACGGCTCGGGCACCGACCTGGAGACCGCCTGCGTGGACGCCCTCCACGCGGCGGGCAAGGAATGGGACATGCTGAGCGCCTGGCTCGGCCGCAGCGGGTTCAACGGCACCGGCGGCGGCTTCCCCGCCAGGGTCGGCCTCTCCGACGTCAACGCCTACTGGAACGGCAGCTACACCAACTTCGGCCGCTCGCAGGACAGCCAGCGCCAGGCGACCCCGATGGACGTGGTGGCCCACGAGTACGGCCACGCCATCTTCCAGACCACGCCCGGCGGCTCGACCGGCAGCAACGAGAAGGGCGGGCTCAACGAGTCCACCGGTGACATCTTCGGCGCGCTGACCGAGTACTACGCCAACGAGCCGGCCCAGTACGACCCGCCGGACTTCAGCGTGGGCGAGGAGGTCAACCTGGTCGGCAGCGGACCGATCCGCTACATGCACAAGCCGTCGCAGATCTCCGGCCACCCCGACTGCTACTCCGCCTCGGTGCCGAACATGGAGGTGCACGCGGGAGCGGGCGTCCAGAACCACTGGTTCTACCTGCTCGCCCAGGGCACGAACCCGACCGACGGCCAGCCGGTCAGCCCGACCTGCAACGGCTCCACCCTCACCGGGATCGGCATCCAGAAGGCCGGCCAGATCTTCATGGGCGCGCTGAACCGCAAGACCTCGACCTGGACCCACTCGCTCGTCCGCAAGGCCTCGCTGGAGGCGGCGATCCAGCTGTTCCCCGGCTCCTGCACCGAGTTCAACGCGACCAAGGCGGCCTGGACCGCGGTCAGCGTCCCGGCCGCGACGAACGAGCCCACCGCGTGCTCGACGGGCCCCGACTTCTCTCTGACGCTCAACCCGGCGTCCGCGACCGTGCAGCCCGGCCAGCAGGCGACCACGACGGTCGGCACGCAGACGACCTCGGGCACCGCGCAGAGCGTGACGTTCTCGGCCTCCGGCCTGCCCTCGGGCGCGACCGCCGCCTTCGTCCCGCCGTCGGTGACCTCCGGCGCCTCCTCCACCCTGACGGTCTCGGTCCCGGCGGGCACCGCCTCCGGCACCTACAACGTGATCGTCACAGGTGACGGGACCAGCGTGGACAGGACGGCCACGTTCACCCTGAACGTCGGCGGCAGCGGTCCGTGCGCCGGCAGGCAGCACACCTACACCGGCACCCTCTCCTCGGGTGCCAGCGTCTACCAGCCGAGCACCTCCGGCTTCCAGACCACCACGTCGGGAACGCACACGGCCTGCCTGGACGGCCCGAACGGCACCGACTTCGACCTGTACCTGCAGAAGCGCAACAGCTTGGGCACCTGGACCACCGTGGCCAGCGGCACCTCGGCCAACCCGGATGAGTCCTTCACCTACAGCGGCACCGCCGGCTTCTACCGCTACCGCGTCCACGCCTACAGCGGCAGCGGCACCTACACCCTGGGCTACGACGCCCCGTAACGCGAAAGGACCACCGCTCCACAGGCCCCGGCTCCGCACCTCGGAGCCGGGGCCGCCCCGTGTCCGCCCCCGTACCCACCCCTCGCCCCGGGCGGGGCCGGGGGCACCGGAGGGTGCAGGCCGGCCGATGATCGGGCGGGCCGGCATGAGCCCACAACGCCATTAATCCATATGTGAGGAAAATAGATCCCGAAATGTAATAAGGCCATGATTCAACAGCATTTACTAAATGCAAGTCGCGCTGCCGGACGGCGGTTGACAGATCCATTCCGGCGACCGTCCCGGCCGCCGCACGAGACCATTCGGAGCCCCGCCCCGGCCGGCCGGGGACCGGCGGCGGCGCCGGGTGCGCGACCCGGACGGTCGGGCCGGGCGATAGCGTGATCCGGCCGGCTCCACCACGACCGGCGAGACCCCCGGTTCCGCGTCACAGGTGATGGTGTGAGATTTCGTGTACTCGGTCCGCTGACCGCGCTCTCCGACGGCCGGGAGGTGCCGCTCGGAGGCAACAAGCTCCGCGTGGCACTGGCCGGACTGCTGCTGCGCCCCGGGGAGACCGTCCCCGTCTCGCGGCTGGCCGCGTGGCTGTGGGAGGGCGGGCCGGAGGACCCCGACCGGGCGAAGGCCACCATCCACACCTACGTCAACAGGCTGCGGCACCAGCTCGGGCGGGACGTCATCCGCACCGTCCAGGACGGCTACCGGGCCGAGGTCGACGCCGGCTCGCTGGATCTGCTCCGCTTCCGCGAGCTGGCCGGCTCCGGACGGCGGGCCTCCGCCGCCGGTGACCTGGGCACGGCCTCGCGCGTGCTGTCGGAGGCCATCGCGCTGTGGCGGGGTCCGGTGCTGTCCAACGTGGACTCCGCGTCCCTCCTGCGGGACGAGGCCGAGCCGCTGACCGAGGAGCTGCTGCGCGTCCAGGAGCAGTGGCTGGACGTCGGCCTGCAGACCGGCCTGCACGCGGAGCTGGTGGTCACGCTGCGGGAGCTGACCCGCGCGCACCCGCTGCGGGAGCCGTTCTGGGAGCGTCTGATGCTCTCCCTCCACCGCAGCGGACGCCACGCCGAGGCCCTGCAGGCCTACCACGCGCTGAGCACGATGCTGGCCGAGGAGCTGGGCATCGACCCGGGCCCCTCGCTGCGCGCCACCTACCAGGCGATCCTGACCGACGACCCGTCCGTCGGCCCGCCCGAGGCGGTGCGGGCGGATCCGCGCGAGGAGGCGTCGTCCGGCCCGGTCCCCCGGCAGCTCCGCCCGGACATGCCGGGATTCGCCGGACGCCGGGGCGAGCTGGCGGAGCTCGACCTGCTGCTGGACGACTCCTCGTCCCCGGCCCGGAGCGGCCCCAAGATCGTTTCACTGCAGGGCACCGCCGGATCCGGCAAGACCGCCCTGGCCATCCACTGGGCGCACCGGATCCGTGACCGCTTCCCCGACGGCCAGCTCTACCTCGACCTGCACGGCTACGGCCCGGAGCCGCCCCTCGATCCGGCGGCGGCGCTGGAGACGCTGCTGCGCGCCCTGGGCACCCCGGCCGGCCGGATACCCGCCGGGCTGGAGGAGCGCTCGGCCCTGTTCCGGACGCTGCTGGCCGGCCGGCGCATCCTCGTGCTGCTCGACAACGCCGGCAGCAGCGAGCAGATCCGCCCGCTGATGCCCGGTTCCGGCGGCATGGCCGTCGTCACCAGCCGCAACCAGTTACGCGGCCTCGTCGTCGAGTACGGCGCGCGGCGCGTCGTGCTGGACCAGATGCCCTCGGGGGAGGCGGTCGAGCTGCTGGCGGAGGTCCTCGGCCGGGACCGTGTCGCCTCGGCGCCGGAGGCCGTCGCCGAGATCGTGGAACGGTGCGCCCGCCTGCCGCTGGCGCTGCGCATCTTCGCCGAGCGCGCGGCGCGCTTCCCAGGCGTCCCGCTCGGCAGGCTCGTCGCCGACCTGCGCGACGAGCGGACCCGGCTGACGGCGCTCGACACCGGCGACGGGGACCACACCGACCTGAGGATGGTCTTCTCCTGGACCTACGGCGCCCTGGACCCTGATTCCGCGCGGCTGTTCCGACTGCTCGGCCTGCATCCGGGGCCGGAGGTCAGCACGGGGGCGGCCGCCGCCCTGACCGGCGGCGACCTGGCCGGCGTCACGCGGCTGCTCGACCGGCTCACCGCCGACCACCTGCTCAGGTCCCGCTTCCCGGGGCGCTACGACTTCCACGACCTGCTGCGCAGCTACGCCGCGGAACGGGCCCACGAGGGAGGGCGAGAGGACCGGGACGCCGCGCTCGGCCGCGTCATGGACTGGTACCTGCACGCGGCCCGCAACGCCGCCGAGCACCTGCCGCCGGTGGGGCGGGCGTTCTCGGCCGGTCCCGTGCCGGACGGCCTCGCGCTGCCGGAGTTCGACGGCCCCGAGGAGGCCGTCGGCTGGTACGAGGAGGAGCTGCCCAACCTCATGGCGGCGGCCCACTACGCGGCGTCGCGGGGATGGCACGGGCCCGCCTGGCGCATCCCCCGGATGCTGGCGTCGTTCTTCGACTTCCACGTGCCGGGCACGGCATGGGCCGCCGTGTACCGCACCGCGGTGGAGGCGAGCAGGGCCGCGGGCGAGCCGTACGAGGAGGGATCCGCCCTCAACCATCTGGGCTGGGTCAACGCCCGGCTCGGCCGCCTCGGCGAGGCCGTCGGCCACTACGACGAGGCACTGGCGGTGGCCCGCCGCATCGGGGATCGGGATCTGGAGGGGGACGTGCTGGTCAACCTCGGCGCCGCCTACTTCCGGCTCGGCCGGCTGGAGGAGTCGACCGGCTGCTACGGGCAGGCGCTCGCCATCGCGCGCGACAGCGGCGACCGGCACCTGGAGGCCGAGGCGCTCAACGACGTCGCGCACAACGACAACGAGCTGGGCCGCCACGCCGAGGCGCTGGCCGGCGCGCACACGGCGCTCGGCATCTACACCGGCCTCGACGACCGCTACCGCCGGGGCGAGGCGCTGCGCGCCCTCGGCGCCGCCCACGCCGGGCTGGGGCGCCCCGGCGAGGCCGCGGGCCTGTTCCTCGACGCGCTGGAGCTGATGCGGGAGTTCGAGGACCGCCGCGGTGAGGCCGACGTCCTGAGCCGGCTGGGCGACGCCCTGCACGGCTCGGGTGACCTCGGCGGCGCCCAGGAGCGCTGGCGGGAGGCCGCCGAGATCCTCACCGAGCTCGACGACGAGCGGGCCGATGCCCTACGGCGGCGCCTGGCGGAGACCGGCCCCCGTTCCCCGGTCCCGGCCGGAACCGAGGAGGGGCGGCGCTGACGCTCCGTCGGGTCCGCCCGGGCGGACCCGACGGCCGGGAACGCCGGGCTCGCCGATAGGGTGGGTGGTGGTGTGCCGGGAAGTCTGGTCGGCGACGGTTGACCCGACCCCGGAAGGAAGCGCCCGTGACCGCCAACCCGCCTCGCCTGTTCAGCCGCGGCTCGTGGCCCGAGGCCCGCCGCATCGCCGACATCCTCCGCAAGGAGACCATCGGCGGGGCTCTGCTGCTGGCCGGGGCGGTGCTGGCGATGGTCTGGGCGAACTCGCCGTGGTCGGGCTCCTACGAGGCGCTGCGCGCGGTGCGGGTCGGGCCCGCGGCGCTGCATCTGGATCTGGACCTGGCGGCCTGGGCCGCCGACGGCCTTCTGGCGATCTTCTTCTTCGTCGCCGGGCTGGAGCTCAAACGCGAGTTCGTCGCCGGTGACCTGCGCGATGTGCGCCGGGCCGCGGTACCGGTCGCGGCCGCCCTCGGCGGCGTGATCGTCCCCGCCGTGCTGTACCTGGCGGTCGTCCTCGGCGCCGGCGGGGGCGGGGCGAAGGGGTGGGCCATCCCCACCGCCACCGACATCGCGTTCGCGCTGGCCGTGCTCGCGGTCATCGGCCGGTATCTGCCGTCGGCGCTGCGCACGTTCCTGCTCACCTTGGCCGTGGTCGACGACCTGCTGGCCATCGCGATCATCGCCGTGTTCTACACCGCGCACCTGTCCCCGCTGCCGCTGCTGGGCGCGCTGGTGCCGCTGGCGGCCTTCACCTGGCTGGTCCAGCGGCGGGTGCGCTCGTGGTGGCTGCTGCTGCCGCTGGCCGCCGCCGTCTGGGCGCTGGTGCACGCCTCCGGGGTGCACGCCACCGTCGCCGGTGTGCTGCTGGGCTTCGCCGTACCGGTCGCCCGCAGCGAGCAGGCCGGCGGCCCGCAGGCCGGTCCCGGCCTGGCCGAGCACTTCGAGCACCGCTTCCGGCCGATCTCGGCCGGGGTGGCCGTCCCGGTCTTCGCCTTCCTGTCGGCCGGCGTCGCCCTGGGCGGCCCGAGCGGGCCGGCCACCGCGCTGGCCGACCCGGTCGCGATCGGCGTCGTCGCGGGGCTCATCGTCGGCAAACCCATCGGGATCATGGCCGCCACCTGGCTGGTGGCCCGCTTCACCCGTGCCGACCTGGACGAGAACCTGGCCTGGGTCGATGTCGCCGGACTGGCGGTCCTGGGGGGCATCGGGTTCACCGTGTCCCTGCTCGTCGGGGAGCTGGCCTTCGGAGCCGGCACCGGCCGCGGCGAGCACGTCAAGGTGGCGGTCCTGACCGGCTCCCTGCTCGCGGCGCTGGCCGCGACGGTGATCCTCCGCGTGCGCAACCGCGCCTACCGGCGCATCCACGAGATCGAGACCGCCGATCGCGACCACGACAGCATCCCCGACGTCTACCAGGACGACCAGCCCGTCAACGACCGCTGAACCCGGACCCGGCGGCGTCCCCGTTCGACGGCCCGGCCGTCACCAGCGTGACCACCGGAGCCCGGGACGGGCCGCTCGCTCCGGGCGCGTTCATCGGATGCGGCGCTGTTCGGCGTGGTAGCCGCCGCCGGGCCAGATCCAGTCCCCGGACAGGGTGTCGCCGTCGGAGCTGAACACCGCGCGGTAGTAGGCGGGCGAGCCTTTCTCCCCGCCCCAGATGGTGAGCGTGTCGCCGTCGATCTCGTAGACGTAGTCGAGAGTCTCGCCCTGGCTGCCGTAGAACCGGGACTTGATGTCCTTGCTCGGTTCCTCGGCGCCGAACAGCCTCTCCCGGCCGATGATCTCGATGCCGACGATGTGCTGGCCGGCCTGCCGGATGTCGACTTCCTGCTTGAGGAAGTGACCGCCTGCCAGCCAGGAGTAGGTGACCTGGCCGGTCGCCTCGCCGCTCACCTCCCAGGTGCCGGCGAGCCGGTCGAGCGCGGCCATCGCGGTGTCCTGCTTGT
The DNA here is from genome assembly GCF_030811595.1 of Streptosporangium brasiliense. Taxonomy (NCBI): domain Bacteria; kingdom Bacillati; phylum Actinomycetota; class Actinomycetes; order Streptosporangiales; family Streptosporangiaceae; genus Streptosporangium; species Streptosporangium brasiliense. The sequence goes on along the minus strand of NZ_JAUSRB010000002.1, from coordinate 5,588,741 downwards.
TCGACATGAGTGTCTCCTGTCCGCTTCGATGTTGTCGGATCTGCTTGTATGACGGCACAGCGCCCGGAAAGGGATCGGTGCCCGGCTCAGCCGTACAGGAATTCCACGAGCGCGGGCGCGAGCTTTCCGGGGGCCATGACCACCGCGCCGTGGTTGAGGCCGGGCAGGGTACGGTGTTCGGCGCCGGGCAGGATGTCGGCCAGCGCCCGTGCGGCACTGTGGAATCCGGCCGGGCTCCTGCCGCCGGTCAGCACCAGGGCCGGCGCTTCCGCGGCCGCCCATCGGCCGGCCTCCAGCGGCCTGCCCCGCTGGGTCTCGCCCATCACCGCGGCGTCGTAGGGCAGCGTGTGCGCCAGCGCCTTGAGGCTCGACCACACACCCGGCATCAGCCGCATCATGGTCACCATGAACGCGGGCATGCCCTGTGCCTCGGTCATGAAGTATTTGACCGCGTCACCGCGCCGGCCGGCGGCCAGCAGCGCGTCGAGATGCCGGGCGTAGTCCTCGGGCGGGCCGGAGCCGTCGTCGCCGATCACGAACGGCGGCTCGTAGAGCACCAGTTTCTCGATGTCGAGCCCGGCCGCCGCGGCACGCAGCGCCAGCACCGCCCCCGATGAGCTCCCGAACACCGACGCCGCCCCCCCGACCTCGTCGATCAGGGCCGCGATGTCCTCGACCTCGCGTTCGACCGCGTACCCGGCGGCGTCGCCGCTGGCGCCCCGGCCCCGCCGGTCGTAGTTGATCACGGTGAAGTGCTGGGCGAGCAGGCCGGCGAGCTTACGGGCGTCGGAGCGGTCGGCCAGTGCCGAGGACACGAGGATGACCGCGGGCCCGGCGCCGAGCCGCTCGAACGCGATCTCGGTTCCGTCCTTGGAGAGGAGCGACGCGTTCACCGCGACCGTCTTTTCCCCGGTGGTAGACATGGTTGCTGCTCCGTTTCAGGCGTTGTGCCGTGTTCTTGGCTGTATGACGGCGCCTCGGCGGAGAAGGAATCGGTCCGGTCCCGGCTTATCGCGATCAGTGTGACCAGCCCTGGCCCCGGATTGCGCAGCGCGCGCAGCGGAAGACCGGCCAGGCACAGCACCGCGCCGTGGCCGAAGCGCCGGCGGGCGCCGCTGACCGTTTCGAGCTCGACCCCCGCACCCTGCACCCGGACGAGCGCGTCGCGCCAGGCGGCCGCGTCGTAGTCGCGGACCTCACCGCAGGCCAGGACCACTTCGCGGCGCCGGAATCCCGCGCTCACGGCAGGGCCGGGGGCAGGCCGAACGCCGCGAAGTAGCGCGGTTCGAACGACGTGATCGCGGTGATCCGGCCGCCGTCGATCCGCAGCACGTCCAGCACCTGGCCGTGGAACCGTCCGGCCGGGTCCCTGATCTCGCCCGCCGTGGGGCGTTCGACGTAGTGCGCCACCGCGGGCTGCAGATTCGCGCCGGTGACGACGCTGCGCCAGCGCCCGTGAAACCATTCCGAACCGGCGTCGAAGACCTGTCCGCTGAAGGCCAGCAGCGCGCTCCGCCCGACCAGCCACGCCGGCTGCGGCGGCATCGTCATCTGCACGTCCTCGGCGAGCATCCCGGCGAGCGCGCCCAGATCGGCCCGCTCATGCGCCTGGACGTAGCGCCGCAACAGCGCGCGCTCGTCCGCGCTCGGCTCGGCCGGCGGCGCCCAGTCCTCGCGCCGCTGCGGCAGGTGCTGCTTCAGCGTCGCCCGCGCCCGCTGCAACGCGCTCTTCACCGACGCCAGGCTGGTGCCCAGCAGCGCGGCCGTCTCGGCGGCCGGCCAGCCCAGCACGTCCCTGGTGATCAACACGGCCCGCTGCCGGGCGGGCAGGTGCTGGATCGCCACCAGGAAGGCGAGCTCGATCGTCTCGCGCGCGACCGCCGCCGACTCCGGCCCCTGGGCACTGTCGGCGGCCGGCTCCAGCAGCCGGTCCGGGACCGGCTGCAACCACGGCACGTAAGCGGGCGGCCGCACCGGCGCGCCCGGATCGACCAGCGGCGGAACCTGGTAGGGGGCCGCCCGCCGCCTGTTCCGGTCGATCACGTCCAGGCACGCGTTCGTCGCGATCTTGTACAGCCAGGCCCGGAACGTCGACCGCCCCTCGTAGGTCTCCCGGCGGCGCCACGCCCGCAGGAACGTCTCCTGAACGATGTCCTCAGCCTCGTCGTAGGAGCCGAGCATCCGGTAGCAGTGCACCCGCAGCTCCCGGCGGACGGACTCGGCGAGCGCTCCGAACGCCCCCTCGTCACCGGCCACCGCGGCGCCCACCACAGCCGCTTCCTCGTCGCCGGCCACCGCGGCGCCCACCACAGCCGCCTCCTCCGCCAGACCGCCACTGCCTCGGTCCTCCACCACGGCTACCTCCGCCCACGCCGACACGTGTCCATGACCATAAGACGGCCACCGCCGCCAGAAGGGATCGGACCGGAACGCGGATCGTACCGGGCGCCGGCGCCGAGCCGTCCCGTGCGGCCGGTGACACTCGCCGGCCGCCCGGCCGGCCTCGGCTGTGAGGAAGGCCACACCTCACTCCTGTCCGATCGGTCAGGACTGACCGATCGGACAGTTATTGTGAGGACATGCCACGTCCCGCTTCCGCCCTGCGCGGCCACATCCTGGAGTCGGCGTTGCAGCTGTTCGCGACGGGCGGTTACAAGGGCACGTCGCTGCACGACATCGCCCAGGTCGTGGGCTGCTCGAAGGCGTCCTTGCTGTATCACTTCGCCGGCAAGGACGCGATCCTCACCGAGCTGCTGACCCCGGCCGGCGAGGGGCTGGCCGCGCTGGACGCCCGGCTCTCCGGCCTGGACGGAGATCGGGCCGCCGAAGCGGCCGTCACCGGTTTCGTCGATCTGGCCATGCGTTTCCGGCGTGAGCTCAAGATCCTGTTCCAGGACGTTCCCGCGATGACCAGCCATCCGGCGCTGGGCGCCATCCCCGCCATCACCGATCGGCTGCTGGCGGCGCTGGCGGGCGGTTCGACCGAGCCCGGGGACCTGGTCGCCGCCTACATGGTCGTGGGAGCCGTCTTCGTCACCAGCGCCAGCGACGTGCAGGTGACGGATGAGGACCTGCGTACCGAGCTGATCCGCGGCGCCCTGCGGACACTCGCCCGCGAACCCCGCTGAACCTTCGAGAAAAGACAACCACTGTCATGGCTTCTGTGCTGTACCGGCTCGGCCGGTCCTCCTTCCGCCGCCGGGGACGTGTCCTCGCCGTCTGGCTGATCCTGCTCGCCCTGCTCGGTGGGGCGGCCGCCGCCTTCATGGGCCCCACCACCGACAACTTCACGATGCCCGGCACCGAGTCCCAGCGGGCGCTCGACTCCCTGCGGCGGCAGTTCCCGCAGGCCGGCGGCACCACCGGCACCATCGTCATCGCGGCGTCCGAGGGGCGGAAACTCGACGCCCCCGCGGTCGCGCCGGTCGTGCGGGAGGCCGCCGGGGTCCCCGGCGTGATCGCCGCCATGGACCCCTTCCAGGTCGGCGCCGTCTCACCGGACGGCCGCTACGCGCTGGTCCAGGTCCAGTTCGCCACCGCCGCCGACGATGTCACCGACGCCCAGCGGGCGGCGTACGAGCGGGTCGGCTCCTCCGTGCGGGGGCTCCGGGTCGAGCACGGCGGTGAGATCATGAAGGCCGAGGTGGAGATCGGCTCCACCGAGGCGCTCGGTGTCCTGGTCGCCGCGGTGGTCCTCGTCATCACCTTCGGCTCCCTGGTGGCCGCCGGCATGACGCTGCTCAACGCGCTGATCGGCGTCGCGGCCGGGATGGCCGGGCTGTTCGCCCTCAGCGGCGTGGTCGAGCTGACCGCCACCGCGCCCATCCTGGCACTGATGCTGGGGCTGGCCGTCGGGATCGACTACTCGCTGTTCATCACCTCCCGCTACCGCCAGTACCTCGCCGAGGGCATGGAGGCGGAGGAGGCCGCCGGGCGTGCGACCGGCACCGCGGGTTCGGCCGTCGTCTTCGCCGGCGCCACCGTCGTCATCGCCCTGGCCGGCCTCGCCGTGGTCGGCATCCCCTTCCTGAGCGTCATGGGCCTGGCCGCGGCGGGCACCATCGCGGTGGCCGTCCTGGTCGCCCTCACCCTGCTGCCCGCCTTCCTCGGCTTCGCCGGCACCCGGGTGCTGCCGCGCGGGCAGCGCGGCGGGCGGGCGTCCGGACCCGGGCGCGAGGGGTTCGGCTTCCGCTGGGGCCGGACCGTCACCCGCCTGCGCGTCCCGGTCCTGCTGGCCGGCGTCCTGGGGCTGGGCGCGCTGGCCCTGCCCGTCCAGGACATGCGCCTGGCACTGCCCGACGCCGGCACCGCCTCCTCCGGCTCCGCGGCCCGCGAGGCCTACGACCTGATCGGCGAGGGATTCGGGCCCGGCTTCAACGGCCGGCTGATCGCCGTCGTCTCCGGCGACGACGCCCAGGCCACCGGCGCGGCCGCCAAGCAGGCCGCGCAGTTGATCCAGGGCACCCCCGGCGTGCTCGCCGTCTCCCCACCGCAGGCCAACCAGCAGGGCACGACCGTGCTGCTGACCGTCATCCCCAAGGCCGGCCCCACCGACGCGGCCACCGAGGAGGCCGTGCGCTCCATCCGGGAGCGCGTGGCCGGCGTCCAGGGCGCCGACATCGCCCTGTCCGGAGTCACCGCCATCGGCATCGACGTCTCCGCCAAACTCGCCGGCGCGATGCCCGTCTACCTCCTGCTCGTGGTCGGCCTGTCGATCCTGCTGCTCATGCTGGTGTTCCGCTCCCTGCTGGTGCCCTTCAAGGCGGCGCTGGGCTTCCTGCTCACCATCGGCGCCACGTTCGGCATCACCGTGGCCATCTTCCAGCAGGGCCACCTGGCCGATCTGCTCGGCATCGACGTCCCCGGACCCCTGGTCAGCTTCCTGCCGATCCTCCTCATCGGCATCCTGTTCGGCCTGGCCATGGATTACGAGGTCTTCCTCGTCTCCCGCATGCGCGAGGACTTCGTCCACGGCGACACCGCCCAGCAGGCCACCGTCAACGGCATGGGCCACAACGCCCGCGTCGTCACCGCCGCCGCGCTGATCATGACCGCCGTGTTCGGCGGGTTCGTGTTCATGCACGACCCGATCATCAAATCCATGGGCTTCGCGCTGGCCGTCGGGGTGCTCATCGACGCGTTCGTCGTCCGCATGGCCCTGGTGCCGGCGGTGATGTCGCTGCTCGGCCGCGAGGCCTGGTGGCTGCCGCGCGCCCTGGAGCGGGCCCTGCCCGACCTCGACATCGAGGGCGAGAAGCTGCACAGGGAACTCGCCGCCCAGCGGCGCGAGGACCACCGCGGAACAGTCAAGGTCTGACGTCCGGCCCCGGCCACGGACCCGGCGATCACCGCGGGCGGAGCGCGCCGCCGCTCCGCCCGCGGTCAGTGGGACTCGCGCGAGACCTCGTGTCCGCTGGACCCGACGAGGAAGTCCAGGTCAGCGCCCTGGTCTGCCTGCATCACGTGGTCGACGTAGAGACGCTCCCAGCCCCGCGCGGGCGCGGCGAAGGCCGCCACCATGGCGGGCGAGGGCCGGCGCCGGTCCAGCTCCTCCTGGGGGAGGTCGACCTCCAGCCGCCTGGCCTCGACGTCCAGGATCACGTGGTCCCCGGTCCGGATGAGGCCCAGCGGGCCGCCCGCGGCGGCCTCGGGCGCCACGTGCAGCACGACCGTCCCGTACGCCGTGCCGCTCATCCGTCCGTCGCAGATCCGCACCATGTCCCGCACCCCCCGCTCCAGGAGCTTGGCGGGCAGCGGCATGTTCGCCACCTCCGGCATCCCCGGGTATCCCTTGGGCCCGCACCCGCGCAGCACCAGCACCGAGGAGGCGTCGACGTCGAGGTCCGGGTCGTCGATCCGGGCGTGCATGTCCTCGACGCTGTCGAAGACGACGGCCCTGCCCCGGTGGCGCATCAGCTCGGGCGAGGCCGCCGCGGGCTTGACGACGGCGCCGGAGGGGGCCAGGTTCCCGTACAGCACGGCGATGCCCGCCTCGGCCCGCAACGGCTCGGCGCGGCGGCGGATGACGGTGCCGTCCCAGATCCGCGCGCCGTCCAGGTGGTCGACCAGCGGCCGGCCCGTCACCGTCAGCGCGTCCGGGTCCAGCAGGTCCCGCACCTCGCGCAGTACGGCGAGCAGCCCGCCCGCGCGGTGGAAGTCCTCCATCAGGTGGCGGCCCGCCGGTTGCAGGTCGACCAGGAGCGGCACGCCGGCTCCGGTGCGGTCGAAGTCGCCGAGCGAGAGCTCGATCCCGAGGCGGCCGGCGAGAGCCAGCAGGTGCACCACGGCGTTGGTGGACCCCCCGACGGCGGCCAGCGCCACGATCGCGTTGAGGAAGGAGCCGCGGGTGAGCAGGTTGCTCGGCCGGCGCCCTTCGGCGACGAGTTCGACGGCGACCCGGCCGGTGTCGTGGGCGCCTTCGAGCAGCCGGCTGTCGGGGGCCGGGGTGCCGGCCAGGCCGGGAACGGTGGTCCCCAGCGCCTCGGCGACGCAGGCCATCGTCGAGGCCGTCCCCATGGTGTTGCAGTGCCCCCTGCTGCGGATCATCGAGGACTCCGACCGCAGGAACGCCTGCTCCGACAGCGTGCCGGCCCGGACCTCCTCGCTGAGCTTCCACACGTCGGTGCCGCAGCCCAGGGGGACCCCCCGGAACGTGCCGGTCAGCATGGGGCCGCCCGGGACGACCACGGCGGGCAGGTCCACGGAGGCCGCGGCCATCAGCAGGGACGGGATGGTCTTGTCGCAGCCGCCCAGCAGCACCACGCCGTCGACGGGGTTGGCCCGCAGCATCTCCTCGGCCGCCATCGCGGCCATGTTCCGCCACAGCATGGCGGTGGGCCGGACCAGGGTCTCCCCCAGCGAGACGACCGGGAGGTTCATCGGGACGCCGCCGGCCTCCCAGATCCCCCGTTTGACGCTCTCGGCCACCTCGTCGAGGTGGGAGTTGCACGGGGTCAGGTCGGAGGCGGTGTTGGCGATCGCGATGTGCGGCCGCCCGTCGAAGGAGTGCGCCGGCAGCCCCCGGCGCATCCACGCGCGGTGGATGTAGGCGTTGCGGTCGCTCCCGGCATACCACTGTGAGCTGCGCTGCTCGGTCATAGCACTCTCATTCCACTTGCCCGAACGTTGCTCTAGTGTTTGGGATTCAATCATTCGCGGGCGGGGCCGCGGCGACGACCAGGCGGACAGGCCCGGGTCCGGGTCCGGGTCCGGGCGCGCCGCCCTCCCGGCGGCGGCGAGAGCCCCGGCGGGCCGGCACGCCGTACCCGCCGCGCGCCGATGGGGAAGGCTGAACGTGAGAGCGTTTGTCGTCACCGGCCCGCGCCGGTTCGCGGTGCAGGACGTCGAGCCGCCGGTCCCCGCGCCCGGCCAGGTCGTCGTCGACGTCGAGCGGGCCGGGGTGTGCGGTACCGACGCCGAGTTCTTCTCCGGCGACATGGACTACCTGCGCGAGGGCCAGGCCGGATATCCGATGCGCATCGGGCACGAGTGGTGCGGGAGCGTCTCCGCCGTGGGCGAGGGCGTCGACGCGAGCTGGATCGGTCGGCGCGTCACCGGTGACACCATGCTCGGCTGCGGCCGGTGCCGCCGCTGCCGCACCGGGCTGCAGCACGTGTGCGAGGACCGCTTCGAGATCGGCATCCGCGGCGGATGGCCCGGCGCCCTGGCCGAGCAGCTGCCGGTCCCGGTCACGGCACTGCACGCGCTGCCGGACACGGTCGACGCGGTGGCCGGCGCCATGGTCGAGCCGGGCGGCAACGCGCTGCGGGCCGTCGAGGGCGCGGCCCTCGGGCCGGACGCCAGGGTGCTGGTGCTCGGCCCGGGGACGATCGGCCTGCTCGCCGCCCGGTTCGCCCTCGCCCAGGGCGTGGAGGTGCATGTCATGGGGCTCTCGGAGCCGTCGCTCGACTTCGCCCGCACGCTCGGGGTGCACGGGGCGTGGACCTCCGAGCGTCTCCCGGATCTGCCGTTCGACGCCGTCATCGACGCCGCCAACTCCCCGGCCCTGCCGGCCCGCGCCCTCGACCTGGTGGAGCCGGGCCGGCGCGTGGTCTACATCGGCCTGGCGTCCGCCCCGAGCACCGTCGACACCCGCACGATGGTGCTCAAGGACGTCACGGCGGTCGGGGTCCTGAGCGGCTCCCCCGGCCTCGCCGGGGCGATCGAGCACTACGCCTCGGGGACGGTGGACCCGCGCCCGCTGGTGGCCGCCACCATCGGGCTGGACGGCGTGGGCGACGTCCTGGCGGGCCGGCGCCCCACCGGCTCGGGCCCGGGCCCCAAGATCCACGTGGACCCCCGGCTCTGACCGCCGCAGAGCGGACGCGGACGCGCCCGGAGTCCCTGCCCGGCGGACAGCCGCCCCGCCACGGTCACGGCGCTCAGCGCGCGTCCCGGGGGCGGGAGCGGGCCGGGGGTGAGATCGGGAGAGACGGTACAGTCGGGCACGGAACGAGAGGGGGGCGAGCTCCCGGGGCCGATCGCGCAGGGGTTGCCGTGCTCCTTGGGCACGGGGATCCCTGAGCTCATCGAGGTGCACGACACGACCGCCGACCAGGTCCGGCAGCCGGAGGACCGCCTCGCGCTGCACGGGCGAGTGACCGAGCGCGCCGCGATCGGCGAGCTCCTGGCCGCCGCGCGGGCGGGCGCCGGCCAAGCGCTCGTACTGCGTGGCGAGGCGGGTGTCGGCAAGTCGGCGCTGCTGGATCTCGCCGCCGCCACCGGCGCCCCGATGCGGGTGCTGCGGGCGACGGGCACGGAGCCGGAGACGGGGCTGGCCTTCGGCGGGCTGCACCAGCTGCTGCGCTCGGAGACGGAGCTGCTGGACCTGCTGCCCGGCCCGCAGCGCGAGGCCGTCCGCGGGGCACTCGGCCTGGCCTCCACCCGCACCGACGACCGTTTCCTCATCTCGGCGGGCGTGCTGTCCCTGCTCACCGAGGCGGCGGCGGCCGGCGGGCTGCTCTGCCTGATCGACGACTTCCAGTGGATCGACCAGGCCTCGGCCGACGCCCTGCTGTTCGCGGCCCGGCGCCTGCGGACCGAGGGCGTGGGGATGCTGATCGCCGTACGTGGGGACGCCACGGCGAGCCTGCGCGGCGTCCCGGACCTCCACGTCACGGGCCTCGACCCGCGGAGCGCGGCCGACCTGCTCGCCTCCCGGTCGGCGGCGCCGCCGGCCCGGCGGGTGAGCGAGCAGCTCGTCGCGCTGACCGGCGGTAATCCCCTGGCGCTGGGCGAGGTGGCCGAGCTCCTCACCCTTGAGCAGCTCGCCGGCAGGGCCGCCCTGCCGGATCCGCTCCCCGTGGGAGCGGGCCTCGGGCAGATCTTCGGCGACCAGGTGGAGCGGCTCTCGGCCGCCGGCCGGCTGATGGCGCTCGTCATCGCGGTGGAGGGACGCGGTGACCTGGGGCTGATCCTCGGCGCGGCGGACCGGCTGGGCGTGGACCCGGCGGAGCTGCATCCGGTCGAGGCGGCCGGACTCGTCGGCGTGGAGGGGACGACGGTCCGCTTCCGGCACCCCCTGATCCGTTCGGCGGTGTACACGCGGTCGAGTTCGGTGCAGCGGCGCCTGGTCCACACCGCGCTCGCCGCCCTGCTGGAGGGGGACGCCGACCGGCGGGCCCGGCACCGGGCCGCCGCCTCGGTGGGCCAGGACGAGGACGTCGCCGCCGAGCTGGCGGCATCGGCCGAGCGGGCGCGGTCACGGGGCGGATACGCCGACGCCGCCGTCGCCCTGGCCCGGTCGGCCGAGCTCACCCCCGAACCCGCCGTCCGGGCGCGGCGGCTCACCGACGCGGCCACCGCCGCGTGGCTGGGCGGTCGCCCCGGCCAGTCGGAGACCTACCGGGCCCAGGCGCGGGAGCTGGCCCACGACCCCCTCCTGATCGCCGAGCTCGTCCAGCTGCGGGGACGTTCCGAGCTGCACAGCGGAGACGCGGCCGAGGCTTGGCGGATCTTCCTCGAAGGCGCCGGCCATGCCCGCGCGGTGGATCCGGGCAAGGCACTGGAGATGCTGGCCGACGCCTCCGAGGCCGCCTCCTACGTCGGGGACACGGCCGCGATCGTCGACATCGGCCGGCAGGCGGAGTCGCTGCCCGAAGGCGGCGACGCCTTCCTGCGGGCGGTCCTGGTCGGGATCGGCGCGATGCTCGCCGGTGACACGGGGCGGGGCGGGGCCGCGCTGCGGCAGGCGCTGCTGCGGGCCGGTGAGCTGTCGGCCGCCTCCGAGCTGCTGTGGGCCTCCGCGGCGGCGAGCTACCTGGGAGAGGCCGACGTGTCGGCCGAGCTCGTCGGCAGGGCCGGCCGGGTCGCCAGGGTCTCGGGGCTGACCGGCCAGCTGCCCGTGGTGCTCGAGTTCGTCTCGACGGCCGAGCGGATCAACGGCCGGTTCGCCGTCAGCGCCGCGCTCGCCGAGGAGGGGCTGGCGCTCGCCCGCGAGGCGGGCTACACCAACTCCGCCGCCGCGCACCTGGCGAACCTCGCGGCGGTCGCGGCCGTGCGCGGCCAGGAGGCCGTCTGCCGCGAACACGCCCAGGAGGCGCTGGCCATCGCCATCCCTCACCGGATCGGCCTGCGGGCGGGCACCGCGTCGTACGCGCTGGGCCTGCTCGACCTGGGCATGGGGCGCTTCGCCGCGGCCCACTCGCGTTTCTCCGCGCTGGCCGCCGCGGGCCCCGGCGCCGGGCAGGCCACGGTCGTCTGGAGGTCGACCCCGGACCGGGTCGAGGCGGCGGTCGCGTGCGGTGACCACGACGCGGCCCGTGCCATGGTGTCCCACCTGGAGCAGTGGTCGGTGAACGCCGAGACCCCGGCGTCGCGGGCCCTGCTGGCCCGGTGCCGGGCACTGCTCGAAGACGGCGGGGAGGCCCTCTCGCTGTATGAGGAGGCCCTGCGCCTGCACGACGAGGGCGGCCCGGCCCCCTTCGAGCAGGCCCGGACGTCGCTGCTGTACGGCGAGCGGCTCCGCCGGGTCCACCGCAGCGGCGACGCGCGGCAGCCGCTGCGGTCGGCGCTGGAGACCTTCCAGCGCCTGGGCGCCGAGCCGTGGGCGGAGCGGGCCCACAGCGAGCTGCGGGCCGCGGGGGAGACCGTCTCCCGGCCCGGACCGGCCGCCCTGAGCGCGCTCACCCCCCAGGAGCTGCGGATCGCCCGGCTCGTCGCCGAGGGCGCCTCCAACCGGGACGTGGCGGCCAAGCTGTTCCTCAGCCCGCGCACCGTCGAATACCACCTCTACAAGGTCTATCCGAAGCTCGGCGTCACCACCCGCACCGAGCTGGCCCGGCTGGTCGGCGCCGACCCGGACTCCGGGGGCGCCCCGCCCACCGGCGCGCGATGAGCCGGGGGCGTGGCGGGGCGGCGGGAGGACCCGCCGCCCGCCGGCCTCCCCCGTGCTCCGCCGGTCATCGGCCGGTGACCACCGGCCGGTCACTGGCCGATGACCACCGGCCGGTCACTGGCCGATGACCACCGGCCGACCCCAGTGGTCCTACGGATGGCACCGGCGCGGGCGTGCGCCAGGCTCTGCTCATCGGCCGGAACGCCTCCGGCCGGGATGAACGTGACGAAGTGATGAAGGAGCAATCGTATGTCTCAGGGACGCATGGTGAACGTCGGCGACGTCGAGCTGTGGACCGAGGAGTTCGGTGATCCGGCGCACCCGCCGCTGCTGCTGGTGATGGGCTCGATGTCGCAGGGCGTGGTGTGGCCGGAGGAGCTCGTCGGGCGGCTGGCGGCCGGCGGCCGGCGGGTCATCCGCTACGACCACCGCGACACCGGCCGCTCGACCACCGTCGACTTCGACGCCCACCCCTACACCTGGGCCGACGTCAAGGCGGACGTCCTCGGCGTCCTGGACGCCTACGGGATCGACGCGGCCCACATCGTCGGCCACTCGGCGGGCGGCCTGCTCGGCCAGTGGATCGCCGCCGAGCAGCCGGAGCGGGTGCTGACCCTGACCGTCATCGGGTCGTCGCCGCTGGGCGGCCGGGAGGGACAGGTCCTGATGCGCGCGCTGATGGGCCAGGAGCAGCCGCCCGGCAGCCTGCCCCCGCCCGCTCCGGAGTTCGTCGAGTTCTTCGCCAAGGCGGCGGTCAACCCGCCGCCGGCCGACCGGCGCGCGCAGATCGACTTCCAGATCGAGCTGGCCCGGGTCCTGCACGGCACGGCTCTCCCGTTCGACGAGGACGAGCAGCGGCGCATTGAGGAGCGGCTCCACGACCGCGCGGCCGACCCCGCGGCCGTGGCCAACCACCAGCGCGCCGGGGCCAGGGACTCCGAATTCGAACCCGTCGGGATCCTGGACCGGGTGCTCGCGCCCACGCTCGTCATCGAGGGCACGCACGAGCCGGTCAAGCCCGGCCACGGGGCGCTCATCGCCGCGGCGATCCCGGGGGCCGAGTTCCTGATGATCGAGGGCATGGGCCACACCCTGCCGCCCCAGGTGCACCGGCAGCTCGCCGAGGCCGTCCTGGCCCACACCGCCGGGTAGCGCGCTGCCTCCGGAAGGCGGTCCGCGGGCCGCCCGCATCCGCTCGGCCACCGGCCACGGCGGGCTGTTGCCGACGGCGGCCTGATACCCATGATCATCCCTTGAGCCGGTGAGGGCGGACGCCCCGGCGGACCGGCAATGATCTCCGACCGTCTTCAACCGGAACTCAAGTCGTCCTCAAGTCGGGTGCGACACAGTCGGGCACCTACCGACAGGAGAGATCATGACGATTGGGAACGAGCTGAGGAACGCGGTCCGGGGCCGGGTCCTGGTGGCGGGCGACGAGGGGTTCGAGCAGGCCGGGCGGCCGTGGAACCTGGCGGTGGAGCAGCCGGTCCGGGCCGTGGTGGAGGCCGAGGACGCCGATGACGTGGCCGCGGTGGTCGGCTACGCCCGGCTGGCGGGGCTGGCGGTGGCGGCCCAGCCCAGCGGGCACGGCGCCAGTGGTTCGGCCGACGGGGTGATCCTGCTGCGCACCGGGCGGCTCGGTGACCTGGAGGTGCGGCCGGCGGAGCGGGTGGCCCGGGTGGGCGCGGGGGTGCAATGGGGGCAGGTGCTGGCCGCGGCGGGCCCGCACGGCCTGACCGGGCTGGCGGGCAGCTCGCCGGTGGTCAGCGTGACCGGCTACACCCTGGGTGGCGGGCTGAGCTGGTTCGGCCGCCGTCACGGGTTCGCCGCCGACAGTGTGCGGGCCTTCGAGGTGGTGGACGCCGAGGGGCGCCGGGCGCGGGTGAGCGCCGGGTCCGATCCGGAGCTGTTCTGGGCGCTGCGTGGCGGTGGTGGGGACTTCGCGTTGGTGACGGCGGTGGAGTTCGAGCTGTATCCGGCGCCGCGGTTGTACGGCGGGCGGGTCATGTGGCCGGCCGAGCGGGCGGCGGAGGTGCTGGAGGCCTTCCGGGAGATCACCGCGGACGCGCCCGAGGAGCTCAGCGTCTGGTTCGATCTGTTGAGTTTCCCGCCGCTGCCCTTCCTGCCTGATCTGCTGCGGGGGAAGGCGCTGGTGGCGGTGGACGCGACCTTTTTGGGGGAGGGCGGGGAGGGGCAGGACCTGCTGCGCCGCCTGGACAAGATCGGCGGGGCCGTCATGGACAGCCGGGGCGTCCTGCCGGTGGCCGAGCTGGGCGGCATCTGCGCCGAGCCGACCGACCCGAGCCCCGGCATGGGCCACACCGAGCTGCTGACCGGCCTCGACGACGCGGTGGCCCAGGTGCTGCTGTCGCGGCCGATCGACCCGCTGCTCAGTGTGCAGATCCGGCACCTGGGCGGCGCGCTGGCCCGCTCGGCGGAGGGCGGCGGCGCCTGCGGGCACCTGACCGAGCCGTACTTGCTGCACACGCTGGGCATCCCGGCCACCGCCGAGGTCACGGCCGCCCTCGGTGCCCGGCAGAGCGAGATCGACGCCGCGCTCGCCCCGCACGTCAGCGGGCGCAGGCCGCACACCTTCCTCTCCCCCGGCGACAGTGCCGCCACCGCCTTCCCCGGCGACGTCCTGGCCCGGCTCCGGGAGATCAAGCGCGCCCGCGACCCCCACGGCGTCTTCCGCAGCAACTACTCGGTCCTCGGCTAGGTTCTGGCCGCGGGGCACCGGACGCCGGGCGCGGCCCGCCCGCATGGCCTTACCGAACCTCCGCGCCACGGCCGGTCCGGCGGAGACGTGGTGTCCCGGCCGCCCGCCCGGCTTCCCGGCCCGCGTGCAGTGATGCGGCAAAGAAGGCCAAGTTTCTCCGCTCTCCGGCGAGGTCCCCAGGGGGCTGGGTAGGGACCGGGGCATGGCAGAGATCGGTTACACGATGATGTGTGAGCAGACGCCGGCCCGGCAGTTGGTGGACGACGTCGCCACGGCGGAGCGGATCGGCTTCGACTACGCGGCCATCTCCGACCACTACTTCCCGTGGCTGGAGGAGATGGGGCATTCGCCGTACGCCTGGTCGGTGCTGGGCGCGGCTGCGCACGCGACCGAGCGCCTGCCGTTGATGACCTACGTGACCTGCCCGATCATGCGCTACCACCCCGCGGTGGTGGCCCAGAAGGCCGCCACGATGGGCGCCCTGACCCAGGGCCGGTTCACCCTGGGGCTGGGCGCCGGGGAGAACCTCAACGAGCACGTGATCGGCCACGGCTGGCCGCCGGTCAACACCCGGCACGAGATGTTCCGCGAGGCGATCGAGATCATCAAGGAGCTGTTCGAGGGCGGCTACACGACCTATCGGGGCGAGTTCTTCGACGTCGACTCGGCCAAGCTGTTCGATCTGCCGGAGCGCCCGGTCCCCCTGGCGATCGCCGCCTCCGGCGACAGGTCGACGGAGATCGCCGCCGAGTACGGGGACGGGCTGGTGGCGACCGATCCGGACGGCGGACTCGTCGAGCGGTTCGCCGCCGCCGGCGGCCAGGGCAGGCCGGTCTACGGCCAGCTGCCCATCTCCTACGACCCCGATCCCAAGGCGGCCCTGGAACGGGCGCACCGGCTGTGGCGCTGGGCCGCGGCGGGCTGGAAGGTCATGGCCGAGCTGCCCGCCCCGGTCAACTTCGCCGCCTACGCCGAGACCGTGCGCCCGGAGGACGTCGCGGAGACGGTGCCGTGCGGCTCCGATGTGGAGGCGGTCGTGGAGGCGGTGCGCAGATACACCGACGCCGGATTCACCCACGTCGCCCTGGTCCAGATCGGCCACGAGCACCAGCAGGAGTTCTTCGACTGGTCGGAGAAGGAACTCCTGCCCGCCCTCCGGCGCCTGCCGTGAATCACGCAGACCGATGAACGACGCATGCCCGCGTACGCGGAGAAGGAGCCATTGATGAACGCGGATCAGGACACGGATGTCATCACCGTGCTGACGCACGACCACCGCGAGGTGGAACAGATGTTCGGCGAGCTGGAGCGGCTCGGTGAGAGCGACGTCGGACGGCGCGGGGAGCTGACGGAGAAGGTCATCATCGAGCTGGTGCGCCACTCGGTCGCCGAGGAGGCCTACCTGTACCCGGCCGTGCGGGATCTGGTGCCCGGCGGCGCCGAGCTCGCGGACCGCGAGCTGGCCGAGCACGCCGAGGCCGAGCGGACCATGAAGGAGCTGGAGACGACCGATGTCGCCGACTCCCGTCACGCCGTCCTGCTGGAGCGGCTGATGAGAGAGATCCGCGCGCACGTGCAGGAGGAGGAGGGCGAGCTCTTCCCCATGCTGCGCGAGTACGCCCGCCCCTCACAGCTGGCCGAGCTGGGCCACAAGGTCGAGGCGGTGAAGAAGATCGCGCCCACCCGGCCGCACCCGGCCGCGCCGGACACCCCTCCGGCCAACAAGCTGCTGGCACCGCTCACCGGCCTGGTCGACCGGGTCCGGGACGCGATCACCGGACGGGGCAAGGACTGATCCGCCGCGCGCGGTGGGGAGACCGGACGGTGGGAAGAGCCGACGGCGGGAAGAGCGGAACGGCGGGAAGACCGGACGGTGGGAAGAGCCGACGGCGGGAAGAGCGGACGGCGTTCTTCGGCCCCCGGCTTCTCCGGCCGCAGGGGCCGCGGGCCGGCGGCCCCTGCGGAGCACGGCCGCCCGCGATCACCGCGCGGCGGCCTGCTGGTGCGGGTAGACGTGCTCCAGTTCGTGGCCGGGCGGCAGGACGCAGCGGCGGTCGATCTCGGTGTGCGGGCACCGGGGCGCGTCGCTGCGGCGCGGCAGCGCCTCCCCCTCCTCCCACCCGGATCCACCGTCGTCGGCGGGGTCGTGAGTCATGGGCGCGTGTCCTCCTGTGGCGTTCGGACGGTGACGCGCCGGCTCCCGGGCGGCCCGCGCTCACGGACGGCGCGTGGAACGCTCCAGCCCTGAGGGGCGGGCCGGCAGTGGCGGCCGGGACCGGCTGACCGGTCAGCCGTCCGTGTGAGGCAGCAATCTATCCCCCGCTGGTTCCGGCTGCCCAGAACCAATGATTTGACGCTGTCCTACTTGATCGCTGTCAGAGATCGACGATCACGCACCGGATGCGGGGCAGGCGGTCCCGGAAGAGGGCCCCAACCGCGTGATCCCGGGAACCGTGGGCGGCGATCACTCGTTCGCCGTTTCGGTTACGTCACCACAACAGGAGAGAGATATCCGTGGTCTTCAAACGGCTGCTGGGAGCCTTCGGCGTCGGAGGTCCCTCGGTGGACACCGTCCTGGCCGTGTCCCGCGTCTCGCCCGGCGGGTCCCTGAGCGGAGAGGTCCGGATCAAGGGAGGGGATTTCGAGGCGGAGATCGAGCACGTCACCCTCGGGCTGGTCGCGAGGATCGAGACCGAGCACAGCGAGGGTGAGCACAGCGGTCTCGGGGAGTTCTTCCGCGCCGAGGTCTCCGGCCCCTTCAAGCTGGGCGTCGGCGAGGAGCGCGCCATCCCGTTCCAGGTGCCGGTGCCCTGGGAGACGCCGCTCACCGAAGTCCAGGGCCGGCCGCTGAGCGGCATGGCCATGGGCGTGCGCACCGAGCTGGCGATCGCCAAGGCGGTCGACAAGGGCGACCTCGACCCCTTCTCCGTGGCGGCTCTGCCCTCCCAGGAGGCCGTGCTGGCGGGCTTCTCCGGGCTGGGCTTCCACTTCAGGAGCGCCGACCTGGAATCCGGCCGGCTGTACGGCGTGCAGCAGTCGCTGCCGTTCTACCAGGAGATCGAGTTCTACCCGCCGCCCCAGTACGCGGGGCTGGTCAACGAGGTCGAGCTGACCTTCGTGGCCGACGCCGGCCGGCTTGAGGTCATCCTGGAGGCGGACAAGCGCGGCGGGCACGGCTCCGGCCACGACTCCTTCGGGCGCTTCCAGGTGAGCCACGAGCAGGCCCTCCAGATGGACTGGGGCGCCGAGATCACCACGTGGCTGAACGGCCTGGCCGGACACCGCGGCGCCCCCTACGGGGGCTACCACGACGACCACCACGACCACCACGGCCACCACGGCCACCACGGCGGGCCCGGCATGGGCGCGGTCGTGGCGGCCGGAGCGGCGGGCATGGTGGGCGGGTTCGTGGCCGCCGAGGCGATCGACGAGATCGGCGACTTCTTCGAGGGCGACGAGGAAGAGGAGTGAGGAGCGGGCGGGCCGCTCCCCGATGGGAGCGGCCCGCCCGGGTCCCGGCCAGGATGGACTCATGAGCCAGGTCCGCCGCGTCGTCGTCGACACCGACACCGGCATAGACGACGCGCTCGCCCTGCTCTACCTCGCGGGCCGCCCGGACGCCGAGATCACCGCCGTCACCTCGGTGTTCGGCAACTGCGCCGAGGAGGACGCCGCGCGCAACATCGGCTACGTCACCCGGCTGCTCGGCCTGGAGGTGCCGATCGCCCGCGGCGCGGACCGGGCGCTGTCCGGGCGCGCGCCCGCCGCCGCGGGCGCGCACGGCGCCGACGGTCTCGGGGACCGGGGCTACGACCGCCCGCTGCCGCAGGTCACCGGGGAGTCGGGCGCCGAGCTGCTGGTACGGCTCGCCCGCGAGCATCCCGGCGAGCTCGACCTGCTGGCGCTCGGCCCGCTGACCAACCTGGCCCTGGCCCTGCGCAGGGCTCCCGACCTGCTCACCGGCTACCGCTCGGTGGTGATGATGGGGGGCTCGGGTCCCCGCACCGGGCCGGGCCGGGCGCTGACGGCCGACACCAACATCGTCAACGACCCGGCGGCCGCGCGGACGGTCCTGTCCGCTCCCCGCAACGAGCTGGTGGCGGTCGGCGTCAACGTCACCGGCGTGACGGTCCTGGACGAGGCGGCCCTGGGCCCGCTGCGCGCCGCCGGCACCGCCCGCGCCCGCTTCGCCTGCGAGATCCTGGACGCCTACCTCGACTCCTACCGGGGAAGGTGGGGGCGCCGGGCCGTCCCGCTGCACGACCCGCTGGCGGCCGGCATCCTGCTGGACCCGGGCCTCGCGACCGCGTCCGCGACCGGCCCGGTCCGCGTGGTGGGCGACGGACCGCTGGCGCGCGCGCACCTGATGCGCGTCCGGGCCGGACAGGGGCCGCGCTCGCCCCGCCGGAGCGTTCCGGACACCAGAGTGATCATGGAGGTCGACTCGGCCCGCTCCGTCGCCGGCTTCATCGAGGTGCTGACCCGATGACCGCCGGAGCCCGGTAAATCGGTAACGAGCCCCATAACACCGTGATAGGGGTTTTTTGGCACATCCCTCGGCGCGGCACGGCCAATACCTTGACAGCACCCCTCACAAGGAGTGCGTATGTTCAGTCGAGGTTCCCTCCTGGCCGGAGCCGCCACCGTCGCCCTGTACATGGTCTCCAGCCTGGCACCCGCCGCCGCAGCGCCCGCTCCCCTCGCCCCCAAGCCGCCGTCCCCCTCGGTCATCGACGCCCTCCAGCGCGACCTCGGCCTCACCGCCGAGCAGGCCGTCGCGCGGCTGGCCAACGAGGAGCGCGCCATGACCACGGAATCCGCCCTGAGCGGCGCGCTCGGCGACAAGTACGCCGGCGCCTGGCTCAACGGCGACGCCTCCCAGCTCCTCGTCGCCACCAGCGACGCCTCCACCGCCGACGCCATCAAGGCCAAGGGCGCCCAGCCCGTGGTCGTCAGCCGCACCCTGGCGCAGCTCAACGCGGTCAAGGACCAGCTCGACCAGGCTCCGGCGCAGGCGAAGGCCGGCGCCTCCCTGTGGTATGTCGACCTGCCGACCAACACCGTCGTGGTCCTGGCCGCGCAGCAGGCCGCGGGCGAGGCCCTCGTGGCCGCCGCCGGCGTGGACAAGGACGCGGTCCGCGTGACGGTCTCCGCCGAACAGCCCAAGCCCTTCATCGACATCATCGGCGGGAACGCCTACTACATCAACGGCACCACCCGTTGCAGCATCGGCTTCTCCGTCACCAAGGGGAGCACGCCCGGCTTCGTCACCGCGGGCCACTGCGGCAGGGCCGGCGCCTCCACCACCAACCCGACCGGCACCTTCCAGGGCTCGTCGTTCCCCGGCAACGACTACGCCTGGGTCGCCGCCCCCGGCAACACCCCCAGGCCCTGGGTGAAGGGGTCCGGCGGCGCCAACGTCGTCGTCCGCGGCTCCACGCAGGCCGTGGTCGGCTCCTCGATCTGCCGCTCCGGTTCCACCACCGGCTGGCGCTGCGGCACCATCCAGCAGCACAACGCCAGCGTGACCTACCCGCAGGGCACGGTGAGCGGCCTGACCCGCACCAGCGCCTGCGCCGAGCCGGGCGACTCCGGCGGCTCGTTCATCTCCGGCAGTCAGGCCCAGGGCATGACCTCGGGCGGCTCCGGCAACTGCAGGAGCGGCGGCACGACCTACCACCAGCCGGTCAACGAGGCCCTGTCGGTCTACGGCCTCACCCTGACCGTCGGCTGATCATCCTCCTCACCACCTCGTCCTGACCCGTCCTGACGAGCACCCCCCAACGGCCGAGGAGGTCTGACAGAAGTGTCAAGGATCATCCGTCTCACCGTCGCCTTCGTCCTGGGACTCGCCTTCCTGGCGACAGCGCCGGCCGCCCAGGCCGCCGGGACCGGCACGCAGCAGGCGTCCGCGGTGCGCGTGCTCCGCTACGACGCCAGCCGGGCGGCCGAGTTCCGCTCGGCCGTGGACCAGGCGGCACAGATCTGGAACTCCAGCGTGGTCAACGTGCGCCTGGTGGCCGGCAGCCCGGCGGACTTCGTCGTGCTGGCCGACAACGGCTGGCCCCGCGCCCAGCCCACCGGTCTGGGCCGCGGCACCGTGTGGATCGGCAGGCAGGCGACCGCTCAGGGCCACAACCCGCTGCGCATCTCTGCCCATGAGATCGGCCACATCCTGGGACTGCCCGACCGCCGCACCGGCCGGTGCAGCGATCTGATGTCCGGTGCGAGCGCGGGTGTGAGCTGCACCAACCCCTATCCGAACGCGGCCGAGAAGGCTGAGGTCGAGCGGAACTTCGCCGGCTCCACCCCGGTCATCGACTTCGGCGAGATCTACGTCGACAGTCCCGAGGCCGCCCTGCCGTAGCACCGGGAGGATCCGTCCGGCCCGGCCGGCCGCCTCACCGGGCCGGCGGATCCCACCCCTCCCCACGAGAGCCCGGCGACTCCCCCCGAGGGAGGCCGGCGACATCGAGCCCCTTCCGGAAGGTCCGCGCGCGGGCCCCCCGGGAGGGGCTCGACGTTCCGGTACGGCAGGGCTCAGGCCAGCCGCTTCTCGAAGCAGCAGGAGCCCTCCAGCCG
This sequence comes from Streptosporangium brasiliense, assembly GCF_030811595.1. Classification (NCBI taxonomy): domain Bacteria; kingdom Bacillati; phylum Actinomycetota; class Actinomycetes; order Streptosporangiales; family Streptosporangiaceae; genus Streptosporangium; species Streptosporangium brasiliense. Next base: position 5,568,105 of record NZ_JAUSRB010000002.1, on the reverse strand, counting down.
CTCGTAGGGAGGGAAGACCGGGATGGGGACGTACCCCTCCCGCCGGTACACCCGCACGGCGTCCGGCTGGCGGTCTCCGGTCTGCAGGATGATCCGCCTCCCGCCGAGCGCGCGGGCCGCGTCCTCGGCCGCGGCCAGCAGCGGGCGCGCCACGCCCGCGCCCCGGTGGGACGGGACCACGAACATCCGCTTGAGCTCCAGTTCGGCGCCGAGCCGGCGGAGCGCGATGTGCCCGACCGGCAGGTCGGCGCCGAGGTAGGCGACCCCGGTGTAGACGACGGACCCGGGTTCGACGTTCATGCCGCGCGGCAGGTAGTCCACCTTCGAGGCGAGCCGGTCGGCGTACCGGGCGCCCATCTCCTCCTCCATCGCCTCGCGCAGCGCGACGGCCGCGGCGTCGTCCCAGGCGACGGCCCTGACCACGATCACTCCGGCCCTCTCCGCCGATGCGGTCATGTGCGGGACCCCCTGACTCCGGTTGCGGCTACCGGAGAATCCTGGCAGCCCCCGGACCGGCGGCGCCCCCCGGCCCCGCCCTGGCCCTGCCCTGCTCCCTTCCGGCCCCGCTCCCTCCCAGCCCCCTCCCAGCCCCCTCCCAGCCCCCTTCCGGCCCCTGCCCTGCTCCCGTCCTGCCCCGGACTTGACACCGGGCCCCGCCTGCCTCACATTTATCTGCGTGACGCAATATCTGTGCCACGCAATATATGTGTCGTGGGCGCGTTCAGCGCGCCCCGCACTCCTTTCCCGAAAGAGTCACGCTCTTGTCCACGCCCGCCCACCCCACCGCCGCCGTCGCGGAGACGGCCTCCCCCGGAGCGGAGACGGCCTCCCCCGGAAAGGGGGCGCTCTCCCCGAGAAGACGGTGGGCCGTCCTCGCCGTCATCCTCAGCGCCGACGTCCTGGACCTCCTCGACGCGACGATCACCAACATCGCCGCCCCCACCATCGCCGACGACCTCCACGGAGGCGAGCCCCTCATCCAGTGGCTGGGGGCCGGCTACGCCCTCGCCCTCGGCGTCCTCCTCGTGGTCGGCGGCCGGCTCGGCGACAGATACGGCCGCCGGCGCCTCTTCCTCATCGGGATCACCGGCTTCACGCTCGCCTCGATCGCCTGCGGCCTGGCCGTCACCCCCGCGTCGATCGTCATCGCCCGGCTCCTCCAGGGCGCCTTCGGCGCCCTGCTGATCCCGCAGGGGTTCGGCATCCTCGGCTCGGTCTTCCCGCGCGACCAGATCGGCAAGGCGTTCAGCGCCTTCGCCCCGGTGATGGGGATCTCCGCCGTCGGCGGCCCCATCATGGCCGGCTTCCTCATCGAGGCCGACCTCGCCGGGCTGGGCTGGCGCTCCATGTTCCTGATCAACATCGTGCTCGGCGGCCTCGCGATCCTCGCCGCGGTCAAGCTCCTGCCGAAGGACACCGGCGACCCCGCCACCACCGTCGACGGCGTCGGCTCCGGCCTGCTCGCCGCGGCCATGCTCGGGCTGATCTTCGGCCTGATCGACGGGTCAGCCAACGGATGGGGGCTCCTCCCCGTCCTGTCCGTCGCCGGCGGCGCCGCCTTCTTCGGCCTGTTCTGCCGGCGCCAGCACACGGCCGCCGCCCCGCTGATCAAGCCGTCGCTGCTGCGCAACCGGGGGTTCACCTCGGGCCTCGTCCTCGGCGTCGCCTTCTTCGCCGCGGTCTCCGGCCTGCTCTACGTGCTGTCCCTCTACGTGCAGAACGGCCTCGGCCACCCGCCCCTCAAGACGGCGCTCGGCCTGACGCCGGTCGCGGTGGGCATCGTCATCGCCTCCATCGCCTCCTACCGGCTCATCGGCCGGCTCGGGCGCGATCTCGTCCTCATCGGCCTGCTCATCACCCTGGCGGGCACCGGCTGGCTGCTCGTCCTCGTCCTGTCGGCCGGGACCTCGGTGGGCCCCTGGGCCCTCGTGCCACCGGTCCTGATCATCGGACTGGGCATGGGGACCTGCTTCGGGACCATCTACGACGTCACCATCGGCGACATCGCCCCCGAGGAGGCCGGCAGCGCCGGCGGCTCGCTCAGCGCGGTCCAGCAGCTGGCCAACGCCCTGGGGGCGGCCGCGGTGACCACCGTCTACTTCAACACCCTGGCCACCGGCGGCCAGACCCGGGCCGTGATCTGGAGCCTCGCCCTCGTCGCCGCCGTCACCGCCGTCAGCTGCTGTCTCGTCCGGCTGCTGCCCCGCCGGGCACGGCCCCAGGGCCACCACTAGATCTTCTCGTCCACAGCCACACCGACCGTGAAAAGGAAATCCACCATGACCATTCTCGTCACCGGAGCCCGCGGACTCGTCGGCGGCACGCTCCTGACCCTCCTGAGGAGCCGGGGCCTCGACGCGCGGGCCGCCTCCGGCAGCCCCGACAAGCTCGACCTGCCCGGAGACGTGCCGGCGGTGCGATGCCACCTCGCCGACCCGGCCACCTTCCCCGCCGCGCTCAAGGGGGTCACCTCCGTCTTCCTCTACGCCGAGCCGTCGCACATCGACGCGTTCGTCGAGCAGGCCGCCGACGCCGGGGTCCGGCACATCGTGCTGCTGTCGACCAGCGCGGTGCTCGGCCCCGGCGCCGGCGAGGACCCCATCGCCAGGTCGCACCTGGAGGTCGAGAGAGCCCTCGCGGCCTCACCCGTCGAGTCGACGTTCCTGCGGCCGGGCTCCTTCGCGAGCAACGCGCTGCAGTGGTCCTGGCCCATCAAGTCCACCGGGGCGGTGAGCCTGCCCTACCCCGACTCCCACACCGACCCCATCCACGAGGCGGACATCGCCGAGGCGGCGCTCGCCGTACTGACCGATCCCCGGCTGAGCGGCGGGAAGTACACCCTGACTGGGCCGGAGTCCGTCACCTTCCGGGAGCAGATCGGCCACATCTCCCGCGTGACGGGCCGGCCCGTCGCGGTCGAGGCCGTCAGCCGCGCGGCGTGGAAGGCGGAGATGGCCGACTACATCCCCGGGAGCTTCGCCGACGCGCTGCTCGACTGGTGGCGCTCCAACGACGGCTCGCCGGTCGAGACCACCCGGACGGTCGAGGAGCTGACCGGCCACCCGGCCCGCGGCTTCGCGGTCTGGGCCGAGGACCACGCGGGCGACTTCACCCGGTAGGCGGTGCGGTTGACGGGCCCCGCCGCAGGTCAGCGGCGGGCCGCCCGTCCCGCGCCGCCGGGCGCCAGGAGGACCGCGAGCCCCGCGGGCCGCCGCGGCGCGGGAACGCCGGGCCGCGGGAGCGCCGGGCCGCGGTTTCGGCGGTAGCGGCTGCGAGGAAGGATCGGAAGGTGACTCACTCCCGCATCAGCGTCTCGGTGGAGGCGGCCGCAGAGCCGGAACGGGTGTTCTCCGTGCTGACCGACTGGCCGCGCCACGGCGAGTGGATGGTCCTGACCCGCGCGCGCGTCGCCGCCGGCGACGGCCGGAGCGTGGGGAGCCGGCTGGCCGCCTTCAGCGGGCTGGGCCCCGTCGGGTTCCTCGACACCATGGAGATCACCGAGTGGGATCCGCCCACGGCGGTGGCGGTCCGGCACACCGGGCGGCTGGTGCGCGGCACCGGGGTCTTCCGTGTGCTGCCCCATGAGGGCGGCGGCAGCACGATCGTCTGGGAGGAGGAGCTCGACCTGCCGTACGGCCCGGCCGGGCGGCTCGGCTGGCCGCTGGTCCGGCCGCTGAGCGCGGCGCTGCTACGGCTCTCGCTCCGCCGCCTGGCCGACCTCAGCGGCCGGTGACGCCGCCGGAGCCGTGACCTGCGGAGCTCAGCGGCCAGCAACACCTCGACCGGAGCCGTGACCTGCGGGACTCAGCGGCCGGTGATGCCTCGGCCGGAGTCGTGGCCGGCGGAGCTGCCCGGCTCGTCCCGGATGACCTCGCCGTGGATGACCGGGCCGGAGCCGTCCCGCTGGCCGGGCACCCCGCCGAAGGGCGAGTCCATGCCGCCGAACGGCGTGCCGAGGCCGGGGCCCGCCGTCCGCTCGGCGAGGGTGCGGATCCGGCGGGCGAGGAACCGGGCGCCGAGCGCGCGCACCAGCGGCTGGGTGAACGGCAGGAGGAACAGCAGGCCGACGACGTCGGTGAGGAAGCCCGGGATCGCCAGCAGCACCCCGCCGGCGACGGTCATGGCCCCGCCGGGCGCCCCCGGCTCGGGCATCCGGCCGGTCTGCATCGCCTCCTGGAGCTTGCGCCAGGCCTTGCGCCCCTCCCGGCGGACGATCCAGGAACCGAGGAGGCCCCCGGCGGCCAGCAGGGCGATCGCGGGCCACACGCCGATGGCCTGGCCGATCCGGACGGACACCAGGATCTCCAGGACCGGGACCGCCAGGAAGGCGAGAACCAGCAGAAAGCGCATTTTTCCCTCAACTCACACGGCAGCCGTACGGAAGTGACAACGCACCGGAGCGCCGTAGCGTTCCGCCGTCATCCGGGCGGCGCCGGTCCGGCTTCAGCGCGGCGGGCGGCGCAGGCGTCCGGGGAGACCGGAGAAGCCCCACAGGGTGACCCGCCACAGCGCCTCCCCCACGACGGCCCGGCTCATCTTGCTCGCCCCGACGGTGCGGTCCACGAACATGATGGGCACCTCGGTGACGCGCAGGCCATGGCGGACCGTGCGCAGGGTCAGGTCCACCTGGAAGCAGTAGCCCTGCGACTCCACGTCGTCCAGGCCGATCTTCTCCAGGGTGGCGGCCCGGTAGGCGCGGAACCCCGCGGTGGAGTCACGGACCGGGAGGCCGAGCATCATCCGGGTGTAGACGTTGGCGCCGCGCGACAGGAACTCCCGCGAGCCGGGCCAGTTGACCACCTTGCCGCCGGGCACCCACCGGGAGCCGATCACCAGGTCGGCCCCGTCGGCCAGCGCCTCCAGCAGCTTGGGCAGCTCCTCGGGCTGGTGGGAACCGTCGGCGTCGATCTCCACCAGGACGTCGAAGCCCTCGGCCAGCCCCCAGCGGAAGCCGGCGATGTAGGCGGCGCCCAGGCCCTGTTTGCCCGGCCGGTGCAGCACGTGGACGTGGTCGTCCTCGGTCGCCAGCGCGTCGGCGACCGCGCCGGTGCCGTCGGGGCTGTTGTCGTCGGCGACCAGCAGGTGCGCCTCGGGCAGCGCGGTGCGCAGCCGCCCGACGATCATCGGCAGGTTCTCCCGCTCGTTGTACGTCGGGACGATGACGAGCACCCGGCCAAGCATCCGCTCCATCACGCGTCTCCCACCTGCTGGTCACCTTCCTGGTTCACGGAGTGCACCAGGCTACGGGGCCGCCGCCGCCAGGCGGCGGCCAACGCGCCCGCACTCACAAGTATCAAGGCCCATTCGGGCAGCGCCCCCACACGGGTGGCGATCGTTTCGGCGGTTCTGACCGGAACGGTCAGCACGTTCGCCGCGGGGACGAGCTCTCCGGTGCGCCAGGCGACCGTGCCATCGGGGGTCACGTAAGCGGATATACCCGTGATCGCGGAGGTTACCACCGCGCGGTTGTGTTCGACGGCACGCAGTTGGGACATGGCCAGCTGCTGGGCCGGCAGGTTGGTCAGCGCGTAGGTGGCGTTGTTGGTCTGCACCACCAGGGGGCTGGCGCCCGTCCGGGCGGTGTCGCCCACGACGCCGTCGAAGGCCACCTCGTAGCAGTTGATCGCGCCGACCGTCACCGGGCCCAGCTTCAGGTCGCCGTCGCGGGTGCCGGGCACCGACTGCTTGCCGACCAGGCCCGCCCGCTCGAACAGGGCCAGCACGAGGGACTTGAGCGGGGTGTATTCGCCGAAGGGGACGAGCTGCTGCTTGTCGTAGTAGGCGCCGGGGCCGGTGACCGGGTCCCACACCAGGCTGCGCGTGGCGCGGTTGTCCTGCCCGATGCCCACGACGGCGCCGACCAGGACGGGCACCCCGATGTCCTTCACCGCCGCGTCGATCTCGCGGCGGGCGAAGTCGCTGCGGTAGGGGTCGATGTCGGTGGAGTTCTCCGGCAGCACGACGATGTCCGGCCGGGGCGTCCGCCCCTCCCGTACGGCCTGTGCCATCTCGTGGAGCATGCGGGTGTGGTTGCCCAGGACCACGGCCGGCTCGTCCCCGAGGGGGTGCATGCCCCGGCCCGGGACGTTGCCCTGGATGACGCCGACGGTGACGGTCCTGCCCTCGTCGCCGGGGCGGGGGACGGCGTAGGCGGCGGCCGGCACGGCCAGCAGCCCGGCGAGCGGCAGGGCGAGCGCCCGGCCCCGGCGGGGGGCGGCCGCGAGCCGGAGCGCCAGCAGCGCGATCAGGCCGCCGCACAGGGCCACCGCGAAGGTCACCAGCGGCGCCCCGCCGAGGGCCGCGTAGGGGGTGAAGGGCGACTCCCCCTGGCTGAAGGCCACCCGCGCCCAGGGGAAGCCGCCGAACGGGAACTGCCCCCGGGCCCACTCCATCGTCACCCACAGCGCGGCACTCCACAGCGGCCACAGGGGCAGCCGGACGGCCAGGGCGGTGCCCGTGGCCCAGGCCGCGTAGAAGAGGCTCTCCAGCGCCACCAGGCCCAGCCAGGCGTCCGTCCCGATCGGGCTGACCCAGTGCAGGGCGGGCAGCAGGAAGGCCAGGCCGGTGAGGAGGCCGAGCCACAGGGCGCGGCGGGGGCGCGAGCCGTGCACCGACAGCACGGCGAGCGCCAGGCCGAACGGCGCGAGGAACCACAGCCCGAGCGGCGGGAAGGCGAGGTAGAGCAGCAGGCCGCCGGCGACCGCGCCCGCGGTCCGGGCCGGCAGCGCCCAGCGCGAGGCTCCGGCCGGGCCCTGCGCCGCGGCGGTCCTCTCGGGCCGGGGCCCACCGGGCGGGCCGTCGGGTCCCTCCGGTCCGGCCGCTCCGGACGCCGGGGCGGCCGTCTTCTCCTGCACCACGGGCGGGGCTCCTTGCGGTGTCGTGCGGACGGTGACGCCCGGTCATCCCGGCCCGGCTCACGCACCCGGCTCTCTAGCCCGAACGGTACCGCTCACCGCGGCACACCCCCAAAAAAGGGTGCCGGACCAGGGCCGTGAACGCGGCAACGGGGTGATCCCCAGGGGCGGACGGATGCCCTGGGGATCACCCCGACGCTTGCGGCGCTCGGCACGGGAGCGGGAAGAGGGCCCGGACCACCCTTCGGACCGGTTCCGTCCCGTCGGCGGCGAGCGCGGATTGCCGTTGTCTACTGGGTGCCCGGACCCCTCCTGGGTCCAACCCCCCGCCCGGTCGGGGTGCCCCGCCTCGACGGAACGCCGGCCCTGCGCCTGGCTGTGTGGACGGGGTCACCCCCGTCACGGGCGCAGGAACCGACGATGTCGAAAGGCGGCCAACCGGCCAGTCCCGTGCTGGACTGGGCAGCAAACTACCGACCCCAGCGCAGATGTCAACCGTGTCACTAACAGCGGAAACATCAAGTTTTCGCAGCTGGGACATGATCGACGAGAGCCGTCAATGGTCTCATGTGATCGGATGTCGCTCAAGTCGAGCAAGCGCTTCGGGAAGCGGACCGCTGTGCACGACGCCAAGGCGCTGTGTCGCGCGGGTCATCGCGACGTAAAGGTCGCTCGCCCCGCGGGGCGACTCCCGCAGGATCAGCTCCGGCTCCACCACGACGACCCCGTCGAACTCCAGCCCCTTGGCCTGGGCGACCGTCAGGACCGCCGCCGGGGCGTCCAGGGCGGCCGACCCCGGCCCCACGACCGCGCCGTCGACGGCCCGGCTCACCACCTCGCCGAACTCCGCCACACCGGACTCGGGCACGATCACGACCAGGCGTCCGCCCTCGACGACCTCGGCCTTGACGACGTCGGCCAGCGCCTCCACCGGGGAGGCGGCCCAGGGGGCCGCACCCGTCTCCCGGACCGAGGTGGGCGCGACGAGATCGGGGCCGACCAGCGTGAGCACGTCGGCGGCCACGGCCATCAGCTCGGCCGGGGTGCGGTAGTTGACGCTGAGGTGCTCCTCGCGCCAGCGCCCGGACACGTACGGGTCGAGCACCCGGCCCCAGGAGCGCGCGCCGGCCGAGGAGCCGGTCTGCGCCAGGTCGCCGACGATCGTCATCGACCGGGTCGGCACGCGCCGCATCACCATCCGCCAGTCCATCGCCGACAGCTCCTGCGCCTCGTCGACGATGACGTGGCCGAAGGCCCAGGTGCGGTCGGCGGCGGCGCGCTCGGCGGTGGTCAGGTACACGTCGTCGCCCAGGTGCCGGGCGGCGAACTTCTCGGCGTCCATGATGTCGGACAGCCCGGTCAGCTCCAGCACCTCCTTGGCGTAGGTGAGCTGGTGCTGACGCTCGTCCAGGGCGGCGGCGCGCCGGGCGGCCTGTTCCTCCTCGGCGATCCACGCCCCGGCCCGCAGCACCGCCGGGTCGATGTCGCCGAGCAGCTCGGCGGCCTCGTCCAGCAGCGGCACGTCGGACTCGGCCCACCAGTTCTCCCCCTGACGCGGCGGCTCACGCAGCAGCAGCTCGCGCTCGGCGGCGCTGAAGTCGCCGGCGGCGTGGTCCAGCCGCTCGCCCGAGGTGAACAGCCCGATGAGGAGCTGCTGGGGGGTGGTGTAGGGCCACAGCCTGTTCAGCGCGGCCTTGACGGGACGCTCCGTACGGAGGTCCTCGCGGAGGTCGGCCAGCTCGTCATCGTCGATCATGCCCTTGCCGAGCTGCCGGGCGGCCTGCCGGGCGAGCGCGTTGAGCAGGTGGCGGACGAAGACGCCGCGGGCCTCGTTGTGCGGCTTGCGGGAGCGGAGCGCCCGGGAGCGGGCGGCCTCCAGGACGCGGCCGTCGAGTCTGAGGGTGTAGCGGTCGAGGCGGATGTCGACCGGCTGGCGCGGCACCCGCTGCCGTTCGCGTACGGCCCGCGCCACCACCTCGGCCATCCGCCCGTCGCCCTTGAGCGCGGCGACCTCGGGCGACTCCTTCACCGTGGCGACGACCCCCGGGTACAGCTCGGCGACCGTGGACAGCAGCACGTCGGTCTCGCCCAGGGAGGGCAGCACCTGCTCGATGTAGCGCAGGAAGGTCAGGTTGGGCCCGAGGATGAGCACGCCCCGGCGGGCCAGCTTGTCCCGGTGGGTGTAGAGGAGATAGGCCGCCCGGTGCAGGGCCACCACCGTCTTGCCCGTGCCCGGACCGCCCTGCACGACCAGCACGCCGCTCAGGTCCGAGCGGATGATGCGGTCCTGCTCGGACTGGATGGTGGCCACGATGTCGCGCATCCGCCCGGTGCGTTTGGCGGCGATGGAGGCCAGCAGCGCCGCCTCGCCGTTGAGGGTGGCCGCGGCATCGTCGGTGAGGCTGTCGAGATCGAGCAGGTCGTCGTCGACCCCGATCACCTTGCGCCCCTTGGTCTGCAGGTGCCGGCGGCGGATGACGCCCATGGAGGCGGCCGGGGTGGCGCCGTAGAACGGCTGGGCCACCGGGGCCCGCCAGTCGATCAGCAGCCGCCGCTGCTCGTCGTCGGCCATGCCGATGCGGCCGATGTAGAGGGAGGTGCGGTCGGCGTTGTCGAGCCGCCCGAAGCACAGGCCGTTCTCGACCGCCCACAGGCGGCCCAGCCGTTCGGCGTACATCCCGGCGAACGTGTCGCGCTCGGAGCGGTTCTGGTGCGTGCCGCCGCTGCCGCCCTGCGCCAGCACCCCGTCCAGCTGCCGCTGGGTGCGCTCGCGCAACAGGTCGAGCCGTGCGTAGAGGCCGGAGACGTATTCCTGCTCCTTGGCGAGCTCGAGTTGACGGGTTGCCGTCGCTCCATTATCGTTGATAGTAATGGGATACTCCGGGCCATTGGCTTGTGGTTATGACAAACCATCACCTTAGCAGGTCCGTCGAGACATCCGCCCCTCCCCCCGCCATCACAGGTTGATTTCGGCGCACCCCCTCCGCTTGACGCGATTCGCATGGGCTCCTTAGATTCACTTCGAGTTAGGAAACTTTCCTAACTCTGCTGTGCGGGGGACCGCACGGGATGTGCGGACACGGAGGACCTGTGACTCAGCCCACGCCGGGCACCCCCAGCCTGCTGCGCGCGATCAACGACCGCGCCGCCCTGCACGCGCTGCTGGAGCGCGGTGCGCTGACCCGTCCGGAGATCGGCGCCCTGACCGGCCTGTCCAAGCCCACGGCCTCCCAGCTGCTCGCCCGGCTCCAGGAGGCGGGCCTGGTCGTCCTGGACGGCATCCGCGAGGGGCTGCCCGGCCGCACCGCCGAGGTCTACCGGCTCAACCCGGCCGCCGCGCACGTCGCCGCGCTGGACGTCACCCCCGCGCACATCGACGTCAGGGTGGCCGACATCACCGGCACCGTGATCGGCGAGCACCGGCTGCCCACCCCCGGCCGCGCCGCCGGCGACGTGGTGGAGCGGGTGCGCGCCGCGCTGGAAGGCGCCGGCGCCCCCGCCGACCTGCGGCGCGCGGTCATCGGCGTGCAGGGCGCGCTCGACCCGGGCACCGGCAGGCTGGGCTACGCCACCAGCAAGGACATGCCCGGCTGGCACATCCCCGACCTGGTGCCCACCCTCAGCGGGGGGCTCGGCCTCCAGATCGCCGTCGAGAACAACGTCAACCTCGTCGCCCAGGCGGAGCAGGCGCACGGCGTGGCCCAGGGCCACCCGGACTTCGTGCTGCTCTGGGCCGACGAGGGGCTCGGCTCGGCACTGGTGCTGGGCGGCCGGCTGCACCGGGGCGCCACCGGCGGCGCCGGCGAGGTCGGCTACATGCCCGCCCCCGGCGCGCCCACGGCCCGCGAGGCGGGGCGCTACGCCAACCACGGCTACCAGGCCCTCACCGGAGGCCCCGCCGTACTCAAGATCCTCAGGTCCTACGGCCTGCGCGGCACCACCCCCGCGCAGGCCGTGCGGAACGCCGTGCAGACCTCGCAGTCCACCGGCAGGCGCGCCGACGACGCCCGCGCCGGGCTGCGCGACATCGCCGCCCGGCTGGCGATCGGCCTGGCCTCGATCACCTCGGTCATCGACCCCGAGATCATCGTGCTGACCGGCGGCACCCTCCTGGCCGGCGGCGAGACACTGCGCGAGCTCGTCGAGCACGAGCTGCACGCCCTCACCATCCCCCGGCCACCCCTGCTGCTGTCGACCGTCGAGGGCAACCCCGTCCTGGCCGGGGCCCTCGACCTCGCCCTCGCCGCCACCCGCGACGAGGTCTTCGGCTCCACCGTCCCCTCCTGATCACCCGATCCCCGTCCCCGACCCCCCGTCCTCTCGTGATTCCCCCCACACGCAAGGAGGCAGCCGTCGTGCACCGACGCTTTCTCACCTTCGCCACGGCCGCCCTCACGGCCGCGGCCCTGACCGCCTGCACCGCGGGCAAGGAGAGCGCGCCCGCGCTCGGGACCCAGTCCAAACCCTCGGGCTCGGCGTCCCTGCCCGCCACCGCCCTTGAGCTGTGGCACGGATTCTCGGCGCCCGCCGAGGTGAAGGCGTTCGAGGACGCCATCGCCGGGTTCCGCCAGAAGTTCCCGCAGATCACCGTCAAACTGGTCAAGGGAGTCCAGGACGACCAGATCACCCAGGCGGTGCGCGGCGGGAAGGCCCCGGACGTCGCCTCCTCCTTCACCACCGACAACGTGGCCCAGTGGTGCAAGAGCGGAACGTTCCAGGATCTCACCCAGGTGATCCGGCAGGACGGCATCGACCTGTCGGTGCTGCCGGAGGCCTCGCGCTCCTACACCGAGTTCGAGGGCAGGCGCTGCGTGATGCCGCTGCTGGCCGACGCCTACGGGCTCTACTACAACAAGGCCCTGATGAAGGGCAGCCAGCCTCCCAAGACGCTGTCGGAGCTGACCGAGCTCACCAAGAAGCTCACCGTCCGCGACGCGGACGGGACCATCAAGGTCGCCGGTTTCATCCCGAGCTTCGAGTACTACGAGAACACCGCCTCGCACCTGGCCCCCATGGTCGGCGCCAAGTGGTACAACCCGGACGGCACCTCGGCGATCGGCTCCGACCCGGCCTGGAAGCAGCTCCTGCGCTGGCAGAAGGAGCTCGTCGACTGGTACGGCTACGACAAGCTCGACAAGTTCCGCAAGAGCCTGGGCCAGGAGTGGTCGGCCGACCACCCGTTCTACAAGGGCAAGGTCGCCATGGTGCTCGACGGCGAGTGGCGCAACGCCATGATCGCCAACGAGGCCGGGAGCCTCGACTACGGCACCGCGCCGCTCCCCGTCGCCGATGACAAGCCCGAGCTGTACGGCAGCGGCTTCACCGCCGGCACCGTGATCGGCGTGCCCAAGGGCGCCAAGAACCCGCAGGCCGCCTGGGAGCTGGTGAAGTATCTGACCACCGACACCACCGCCCTGGTCACCCTGTCCAACGCCCTGCGCAACGTCCCGACCACCAAGGCCTCGCTGGAGTCTCCGGACCTGAAGAAGGACGAGAACTTCCAGACCTTCATCGACATCTTCGGCCACCCCAAGACGAGCACGGTGCCCTCCAGTGTCAACAGCTCCTTCAACCAGGAGGCGATCCAGGAGTTCATGCACCAGTGGGAGAAGGGCTCGGTCAAGGATCTCGACGCCGGGCTCGCCGGGGTCGACAAGCGTGTCAACGACAAGCTGAAGCTCTCCGGGGGCTGATCCTCGATGAGCATCACCCACGCCGCGCCGCCCCGCCGGTGGCGCGGCGAGGGCCGCAAGGCCCTCCTCTGGATGTCGCCCTGGCTGATCGGGTTCGCGGTCTTCTTCGTCTACCCCCTCGCTGCGACGGTCTACTTCTCCTTCCACCGCTACGACCTGTTCACGCTGGAGTTCGTCGGCCTGGACAACTACCGCTACTTCTTCCACGACGACCGGGCGTGGATCTCCATCAGGAACACGCTGTGGCTGGTGGTGTTCATGGTCCCCGCCCAGGTGCTCTTCGGCCTGGCCGTGGCCCAGCTGCTCACCCGCCTGAAGGCGGGCGCCGGCTTCTTCCGCACCGTGTTCTACCTGCCGTCGCTGGTGCCGCTGGTGGCCGGGACCGTCTCCTTCGTCTTCCTGATGAACCCCTCGGGACCGCTCAACCAGATCATCGACCTCTTCGGGATCACCGCGCCCGACTGGTTCGGCGACAAGGACTGGGCCAAGCCCGGTCTGACCCTGCTGGCCATGTGGGGCATCGGCAACACGATGATGATCTTCCTTGCCGCGCTGCTGGACGTGCCCAAGCACCTGTACGAGGCCGCGGCCATCGACGGGGCCGGCGGGTGGCGGCAGTTCCGGAGCATCACGTTGCCGACGATCTCCCCGGTGCTGATGTTCTCCACGGTCACCGGCGTCATCTACGCCCTGCAGTACTTCACCCAGGCGATGATCGCCTCCCGGGTCGCCGCCGGGGTCACCGACTCCCCCGGCAGCGCCTTCGTGCCGGGTTATCCCGAGCTGTCCACGCTGACGCTGCCCCAGTGGCTGTTCCACGCGGGCTTCCGCGACTTCAGCATGGGCTACGCCTGCGTGCTGGCGCTGCTGCTGTTCGCGGCTTCCATGATCTTCACCCTCGTCCTGCTCCGCCGGTTCCGCGCGTTCACCGACGACGAAGGAGGCAGCCGGTGACCACCTTGGCCACCAGACCCCCCGCCACCGCCTCCCCCGTCCGCCGGGCCGGCGCGCGCGGCGGTCGCGTCCGCAGGACGCTGTACTGGATCGCCACCCACGCCCTCGCCGTGGCGCTGTCGGTGATGTTCATCGGCCCGCTGGTGTTCGTGGCGCTGACCGCGCTGATGACCGACGACCAGGCGCTCACCGGCGAGCTGTGGCCGGACACCTGGAACTGGGGCAACTTCGCCGAGGTGTTCGCCAGGTCGCACCTGCTGGGCTGGCTGGGCAACACGTTCATGTACGCCGGGCTGGGCACCCTGTTCATGCTGCTGTCGTCGGTCCCGGTGGCCTACGCGATGGCCCGCTTCCGTTTCCGGGGGCGCAAGCTGGCCTTCCTGGCGGTCATCACGATGATGATGCTGCCCCCGCAGGTCGTCGCCGTCCCGGTCTATCTCGTCTGGGCACGTCTCGAGCTCACCGGCACGCTGTGGCCGCTGATCCTGCCGATGCTGCTCGGCGACGCCTTCTCCATCTTCCTGCTGCGGCAGTTCCTGATCACGATCCCCAAGGAGTACACCGAGGCCGCCCGCGTGGACGGCTGCTCGGACTTCAGGACCCTGGTCAGGGTGATCCTGCCGATGGCACGGCCGGCGATCGCGGCGGTGGCGCTGTTCCAGTTCTTCTACTGCTGGAACGACTACTATGGACCGCTGCTTTACGCCCAGATCAACGAGGAAAACTGGACGCTCTCCCTCGGGCTGGCGTCCTTCCGGGCGCTGCACAGCGTGCAGTGGAACCTCACCATGGCGGCGACCCTGCTCGTCATGGCCCCAGTGATCATCGTGTTCTTCTTCGCCCAGAGGGTCTTCATCGAGGGCGTGACGCTGACAGGAGTAAAAGGGTGAAACTCGCCGTTGTCGGGGGCGGCTCGACATACACGCCGGAGCTGATCGACGGATTCGCGCGGCTCCGCGACGAGCTGCCCCTCACGGAGATCGCGCTGGTCGATCCGGATGCCGGCCGGCTGGAGCTGATCGCCGGGATGGCCCGCCGGATGCTGGCGCACACCGGCCACCCGGCCGAGGTCGTCGCGACGACCTCGGTCGAGGAGGGCGTGGCCGGGGCCCAAGCGGTCCTGTTCCAGCTGCGCGTCGGCGGCCAGGCCGCGCGCGAGGTGGACGAGACGCTGCCGCTGGAGTGCGGCTGCGTCGGCCAGGAGACCACCGGCGCGGGCGGCCTGGCCAAGGCCCTGCGCACGGTCCCGGTGGTGCTGGACATCGCCGAGAAGGTCCGCCGACACGCGCCCGACGCCTGGATCGTCGACTTCACCAACCCGGTGGGCATCGTCACCAGGGCGCTGCTGGAGGCCGGCCACCGGGCCATCGGCCTGTGCAACGTGGCCATCGGCTTCCAGCGCAGCTTCGCCGCGAAGCTGGGCGTCGCGCCGGAGCGCATCTCCCTGGGCCACGTCGGCCTGAACCACCTCACCTGGGAGCGTGCCGTCCACCTGGACGGGGTGGACGTCCTGCCGGAGCTGCTGGACGGCCACGGCGAGGAGATCGCCCAGGACATCGGCCTGACAGCCGGCCTGATCCGCCGCCTCGGCGTGGTGCCCTCCTACTACCTGCGCTACTTCTACGAGCACGACCTCGTGGTGGAGGAGCAGCGCTCCAAGCCGTCCCGCGCGGCGGAGGTCGCGGCGATGGAGGCGGCACTGCTGGAGCTGTACGCCGACCCGTCGGTGAACACCAAGCCCGAGCTGCTGGGCAAGCGCGGCGGGGCGTTCTACTCCGAGGCCGCGGTGGCGCTGATCGCCTCACTGCTCGGCGACCGCGGCGACACCCAGGTGGTCAACCTGCGCAACGACGGCACGCTGCCGTTCCTGGCCGACGACGCGGTCATCGAGGTCCCGGCCAGGATCACCGCCGCGGGCGCGGCGGCGCTGCCCGTGGACCCCGTCGAGCCGCTCTTCGCCGGGCTCATCGCCCACGTCACCGCGTATGAGACGCTGGCGCTGGAGGCCGCTCTGCACGGCGGCCGGCAGCGCGTCTCGGACGCGCTGCTGGCCCACCCGCTGATCGGCCAGGCCGCGCTGTCGGACGACCTGGCCCGGCGGCTCGTCGACGCCAACCGCCGGCACCTGCCCTGGACGACCGCGTGAGAACCGTCCTGGCCGTGGACGGCGGCAACAGCAAGACCGACGTCGCGCTGGTCGGCGAGGACGGCTCCGTCCTGGCCACCGGCCGCGGCGCGGCCTTCGAGCCGCAGAGCGCCGGGGTGGGGACCGCGGTGGACGCGATCGGCGAGGCCGTACGGCTGCTCGGCCCGGACCTCACGCCGCCGTTCGCCGACCACGTGGCCGCCTACGTGGCCGGCGCCGACCTGCCGGTCGAGGAGGAGACCATCCGCGACGAGATCCTCGCCCGCGACTACGGCCGGGACGTGGTCGTCGGCAACGACACCTTCGCCCTGCTGCGCGCCGGGGCCTCCGGGCCGGCGGGCGTGGCCGTGGTGTGCGGGGCGGGTGTCAACGCCGTGGGGGTCTCCCCCACCGGCGAGGTGGCCAGGTATCCGGCCCTGGGCCGGCTCACCGGCGACTGGGGCGGCGGGATGGGCCTGGGGGAGGAGGCGCTCTGGCACGCCGTCCGGGCCGAGGACGGCCGGGGCCCGGCGACCGCCCTGGAGCGCGCGGTCGCCGAGCACTTCGGCACCCGGACCGTCGAGGAGGTGGCGCTCGGCATCCACTTCGGCGAGCTGTCCCCGCTCGGGCTGCACGGGCTGGTGCCGGTGCTGATGGCCGTCGCCGCCGACGGCGACGCGGTGGCCCGCTCGATCGTGGCGCGGATGGCCGAGGAGGTCACCGTCCTCGCGGTGGTCGCGCTCCGCCGCCTGAACCTGCTGGACACCCCGATGGAGGTGGTCCTGGGCGGCGGCGTGCTGACCGCCCGCGACCCGCTGCTGAGCGGCCTGATCGAGCGGCGCTTCGCCGAGCAGGCCCCCCAGGCCAAGCTGATCGTCGTGGACGTCCCGCCCATCGTGGGCGCCGCGCTGCTCGGCCTGGACGCCCTGGGCGCCACGGAGGAGGCCAAAACCCGGCTGCGCGCCCACTTCCACGCGATGGCGTGAGCCCGCCCGGTACGGCTCGCGCCCCGGCGGGCGTGAGCCGTACCGCCGCGTCCCCGGCGCGGGCGGAGGCGGGCCCGCGGCTCCGGGGGAAGGACCGCCCCGGAGCCGTCAGGACACCGTGAAGCTCCTGGAGGCGCCGGTGAACGGGGTCACCTTCCCCAGGATGTTCCTGGAGTCGCCGGAGTGGACGATCCGGTAGGTGCCCGCGGGCGTGCCGGGCGCGATGTCCCAGGTGATCGTCGCCTTGGAGGTGCCGGTGAGCCCGTTGAGGCGCGTCCAGCGATAGACGGTCTGCCAGTCGCCGTCGTCCAGGTGGCGCGCCCACACGCCGTCCACCAGCCGCTGCACCTCCAGGTAGGTGCCGTTGCGGTGCAGGTTGTTCTTCGGATGGCCGGTGACGAACTCGGCGCTCGCGGTGCTCCCCGGCCGGTAGGAGGCCGCGGGCTCGGTCAGCACCTGGCCGAACGACTTCGACGCCGGAGGGCTGTCGAGGACCACGCCCGTCTGGAGGTTGACCTGCCTGCCCGACAGGTCGGGTGTCTGCGGGCCCCGGTCGACGGCGGCGCCGTCCCGCATGGCGGCCGCGAGGGCGGCGAACTCCTGCTGGTAGGCGGGCAGGGTGTATTTGCCGTAGAGCGTGGAACCGCCCTCGTACTGCTGCAGCTCGTACTCCTCGGGCGTGGTCACGTACTGGCTGTAGGCGTTGGCGTAGCCCTGCATGATCACGTTCTCGACGGGCACCCCCAGCTCACCCGCCACCGCCCGCCGGACCCGCAGGCCGGCGACGATGGTGAACTCGGCGGGGCCCGCCACCAGGTAGAGCTGGCCGATCTTGAGGATCTGCACCGGCAGGATCCTCGGGGTCACCGGCACGGGCTCGGTGACCAGGCCGGTCGGCACCAGGTTCAGCTTGGGCGCCTGGCAGCTGATCAGCCACGGCGGCGCGTCGACGTCGAGCGGCTCCAGCAGCTTGGCGATGGGCCCCGTCATGCCCTCCTTGAAGCCGGGGATCGCCGGTCCGTCCTCCACGCTGCCCGCCATCGTGGAGGCGCCGACCATGGCGGGACAGGTGCGGTGCTCCCTGCCGTCCGGGGTGTAGGCCCCGCCCACGGTCACGTTCTCCATGTCGACGAACCTCATCCGGTGGTCGACGCCGCCGGTGATCGGCGTCCGCGCGCCGTCGTAGACCTCCTTGGCCCTGGCGAACTGGCGCTCGCCGATGATCCGGGTGTTGTCGAACTCGTTC
The DNA here is from genome assembly GCF_030811595.1 of Streptosporangium brasiliense. Taxonomy (NCBI): domain Bacteria; kingdom Bacillati; phylum Actinomycetota; class Actinomycetes; order Streptosporangiales; family Streptosporangiaceae; genus Streptosporangium; species Streptosporangium brasiliense. The sequence goes on along the minus strand of NZ_JAUSRB010000002.1, from coordinate 5,550,247 downwards.
TCCGTGGGACCCGACCCGGGCCGCAGGTTGAGGTTGGGCGACATGTCGCCGGCGTTGGTGTTCGGGAAAGCCGCCACGAAGCCCGGCGTGCCGTCCAGATAGCGCACGCCCGCGTGGTCGTGCTCCCATCGGTAGGCCGCGTACCCCTTGTTGTCCGGGCTGATCAGGGTGTTGGCGTTGGTCAGGGAGGTGGCGTGGGTGGCGAACCAGCTGATCGCGCCCACGTCGGTGCCGCCCTGCTTGAAGCGCAGCACGGTCATCGCCGGGTCGACGGCCTGCGGGAAGGCCGCCCGGTCCCCGGCGGGGTTGGCGTCGAAGGCCGTCCTGGAGCGGTTCACGCTCGCGTCGGTGAGCAGGCCCCTGCCCAGGCTGATGGTGCCCGGCCTGAGGTCCTCGTGCGCCTTCACCACCGACTCGACGATGCCGTCGACGATCGCGTTGTAGGTGGCCTTCTGGAAGCCGAGGACGGACAGGTTGTAGGCCAGGTGGTGGGAGTGGCCGCCCGGTCCCGCGTGGGTGTGCGTCGCCGACAGCAGCACGTTCTGCTCGCCGTACAGGGAGCCGTAGCGCTGCTTCAGTCTGGCGACGACGCCCTGCTGGACCGACTGAAAGATCATGCCGAGGTCGGCGTTGACGTAGACCACCCGTCTGCCGGTGGCCTGGTCGGCGATGACGAAGGCCCGCGACCGCTGGCGCTGGTGCAGGCCGGTGGCCTTCTGGTCGAAGCTGGAGTATCCCATCATGCCGACCTCGGCGACCTCTCCGGTGACGTCGGAGATGCCGCGGCCGACGAGGTAGGTCGCCGGTTCGGCCCGCGCGGCGGCGGCCGGCGGCGGCGCCGGCAGGCCGGTCAGGCAGAGCGTGCCCACCAGTCCGGTGAGCAGCAGGGACAGGGATCGGGGGCGCGAACGGGAGGGACGCCGCATGCGGGCTCCTGGGGTCCGGTCGGCGAGCGGCGGCGTGGGCGGAGCTGTCCTCCGCCGGGGGCCGCTCGGTGGGGGGTGGCCCGCCCGCAGGACCCGGGAGCCGCGTCGGCCCGGAGCGGGGGCACGCCGGCGGGCCGGGCGCGGGCCTCCTCCAAGCGGGCTCCTCCGTCGGTGACCTGTCCGCGGGGCGGATCCCGGCGGGCCGGGAAAACCTGAACAGAACTCATGTTCATCTTCCGAGGCCGGTCCGGGACTGTCAAGGCCGCTGTGACGGCGGCCGCTCCCGCCTGTCAGGGGCACGTCCTGTCAGGGGCACGTCGTCCGGGAGCGCGGGACCGCCGGGATACGGAGACCCCGGCGCACCGGACCCGCCCGGCGGCCCGCCGGGCGGCTCGGACAGGCCCGCCGGGCGGCTCGGACGGACAAGGCTCAGGACGAGCTCGCCGGACGGCTCGGACGGCTCGGCTCAGGACGGGCCCGCCGGAGGGCTCGGACGGGCCCACCGGGCGGCGCAGACGGCTCCGCCGGACGGCTCAGACGGGCTCGTCGGGCTTGCCGGTCTCCGGGTCCACCAGCTCGGGGGCCCGGTGTTCGTACGGCGTGCTGAGCACCACCGTTGTCCGGGTCGAGACGTTGGCCGAGCTGCGGATCTGGTTGAGCAGCTCCTCCAGGGCGATCGGCGAGGCCACCCGCACCTTGAGGATGTAGCTCTCGTCCCCGGCCACGCTGTGGCAGGCCTCGATGGCGCTCAGGTGGGCCAGCCGCTCGGGGGCGTCGTCGGCGGCGGCCGGGTCGATCGGCTTGATGGACACGAACGCGGTGAGCGAGAGCCCGATCGCGTCGTAGTCGACCAGCGCGGCGTATCCCCGCACCACCCCGCGCTTCTCCAGCCGACGCACCCGCTGGTGCACCGCCGACACCGACAGCCCGGTCTCCCTGGCGAGGTCGGTGAAGCTCATCCGGCCGTCCTTGGCCAGCAACGTCACGATCCGGCGGTCGATCTCCTCCACCCGATCAACGGTAACGGCACCCGGCGGCCCCCCGCGCCGCCACGGGGTCACGGCATGGTCCCAACCGCACCCGCCACCCCGCCGGCCGGCGGCCGCCGGTCCTCAGTCGCTCCCTCCGGCGGGCGCCTCCTGCGGCTGCTCCGCGGTGACGGGCAGGGTGATGACGAAACGGGCCCCGTCGCCGTAGTCGGTGTCGAGCCAGATCCTCCCGCCGTGCTGCTCCACGATCTTCCGGCAGAGCGCCAGGCCGATCCCGGTGCCCCCGTAGGCGTCCCGGTGGTGGAGCCGCTGGAAGATCACGAAGATCTTGTCGGCGAAGTTGGGGGCGATGCCGATCCCGTTGTCGGTCAGGGTCATCCGCCACTCCCCGTCCCGCTCCTCGGCCTCGATCCGGACATGGGGCCGGCGATCGGCGGTGCGGAACTTCAGGGAGTTGCCGATCAGGTTCTGCCAGAGCATCACGAACTGGGTACGGTCACCGACGATCACCGGCAGGTCGCCGACCTCGATCTCGGCCTCGGACTCCTCCACGGCCGCGGAGAGGTTGTCCAGCGCCCTGCCGACCACGTCGTTGAGGTCCATCTCCACCGGCTCCTGGTGGACGCGGCCCACCCGGGAGAAGGTGAGCAGCTCGTTGATGAGGACCTGCATACGCTTGGCGCCGTCGACGGCGAAGTCGATGTAGGTGTTGGCCCTCTCGTCGAGCTGGGAGGCGTAGCGCTGCTGGAGCATCTGGCAGAAGGACGCGATCTTGCGCAGCGGCTCCTGCAGGTCGTGGGAGGCCACGTAGGCGAACTGCTCCAGCTCGGCGTTGGAGCGCTTCAGCTCCTCCGCCTGCGCGGCGACCTGCTGCCGGGAGGTGCGGGCCTCCTCCAGCTCGCTGACGATCCGCCTGCGCATCGCCTCCATGTCACCGGCCAGCTCGGCGAGGTCGGCCGGCCCGCCGGTGTCGACGTGGTGCTCGAAGTCGCCGCCGGTGACGCGGCGCGAGGCCTCGCCCAGGCGCGCCAGGGGGCCGAACACCGCGATCCGCAGCAGCACCGCCACCATGATGACGGTGACGAGGAAGGCGATCAGTATGACGGAGAAGGTCATGTCCCGGACCGTGCGGGCGGTGGTCAGCTCGGCACGCGCGCTCTCCCTGGCCCGGCTCCAGGCGGCGTTCTGCTCGGTGAGCGCGTCGCGGACGGCGTCGAAGGCGTGCTTGCCGCCCTCGGCCCGCCCGGCGCTGACGCTCTCCGGCCCGGAGCCCCGCACGGCCTCGATCACCGGCTCCGCGTAGGCGGAGCGCCATTGGGCGCTCAGCCGTTCCACCGCCACCAGCTCCTTCAGCTCCCGCGCCGTCGGCGCCGCCGCCCTGATCTGCGACGCCGCGGCGAGCTGGTCACGCTGCCCGTCCCGGTAGGGCTGGAGGAACTCCTCCTTGCCGGTGAGGACGTAGCCCCGCAGCCCGGTCTCCTGGTTCACCAGGGCCGTCTGCATGCGCTCCGCCTGGATCCTGCCCACCGAGATCTCGTCGATGAGGCGGTCGGAGGCCTGCGCGGCGCTCCGCAGGACGGCGGCGCCGATCAGCGCCGACAGCCCGAGGAGCACGGCCATGACCAGCAGCACGACGTTGAACCAGGTCTGCGCCCTCCAGCGGCTCCGCCAGGGCCCGGCCGGGCGTGCTTGGTCGGTGGTCATCGGCTTCCCATCTCGCGGAGTCTCGCTCTGCCCGGGGTCGCGGAGACCCGGCGGCTGACGAAAGATACCGGAACGGCGCGCTCCCCCCGTAAGAGACGACGCCTCCCAGCCCCCGCGCTCCGTCCCCCGCGGCGAGGCTGCGAAGCTGGTGCGGCCGGCGCCGTCACACTGACCGTGGCGATCGGCCTGTTGCTCTGAGAGGTGGGGGTGGTCATGTCCGACGAGTTCGACGTGATCGTGGTAGGCGCCGGTCCCGCGGGCGAGAACGTCGCCGGCCGCGCCGGCCGCGCGGGGCTGAGCTCGGTGGTGGTGGAGGAGGAGCTGGCCGGCGGCGAATGCGCCTACTGGGCCTGCATCCCCAGCAAGGCGCTGCTGCGGCCGGTGGAGCTCGCCGCGGACGCCCGCCGGGTTCCCGGGCTGGCGCTGGAGCCGGTCGACGTCCGTGCCGTGCTCGCCCGGCGCGACGAGGCGGTGTCACACCTGGACGACGGCAACCAGGTGAAATGGATCAGGAGCGTCCCGGCGGAGTTCGTGCGGGGACGCGGGCGGCTGCGGGGTCCCAGGCAGGTCGAGGTGACCGCCCACGACGGCTCCACCCGCCTGCTGCGCGCCCGGCACGCCGTCGTGCTGGCCACCGGCAGCCGGCCGGTGATCCCGCCGGTCCCCGGGCTGGCGGAGTCCGCACCGTGGACGAGCCGCCAGGCGACCGGCGTCCAGGTCGTCCCGGAGCGGCTGGCCGTACTGGGCGGAGGCGTGGTGGCCTGCGAGATGGCACAGGCCCTGCATGGGCTCGGCGCCCGGGAGACGACGATGCTGGTGCGTGGGCACTCGCTGCTGGGCCGGATGGAGCCGTTCGCCGGGGAGCTCCTGGCGGCCTCGCTCACCGACGCCGGCGTCCGGGTGCGCACCGGGGCCCAGGTGACCGGGGTGGAGCGGCCCCGGCCCGGGGGCCCGGTGACCGTCCACCTCGCCGAGGGGGCGCCGGTGGAGGCCGACGAGCTGCTGGTGGCCACCGGCCGCAGGCCCGCGACCGGCGATCTCGGGCTCGACACCGTCGGCCTGCCGGACACCGAGCCGGTGCGGGTCGACGACAGCATGCGGGCCGGCGGGGTCGCCGACGGCTGGCTGTACGCCGTGGGCGACGTCAACGGCCGCAATCTCCTCACCCACATGGGTAAATACCAGGCCCGGGTGTGCGGCGACGTCATCGCGGCGCGGGCGCGGGGAGAGCGAGACGACCTGCCGGCGATGCGCGACACGGCCGACGGGTACGGCGCGCCGCAGGTGGTCTTCACCGACCCCCAGGTCTGCTCGGTGGGCCGGACCGAGGCCGCGGCCAGGGCCGAGGGGTTCGAGGTGCGGGTGGTCGAGTACGACCTGGGCGCGGTCTCCGGGGCCTACCTGCTCGGCGAGAGCTACCGGGGCAGGGCCAAGGCCGTCGTGGACGAGCGCCGGCGCGTCCTGCTGGGCGTGACCTTCGCCGGGCCGGGCGTGGCCGAGCTGCTGCACTCGGCGACGGTCGCGGTCACCGCCGAGGTGACGCTGGACCGGCTCTGGCACGCCGTCCCGTCCTTCCCCACGGTCAGCGAGATCTGGCTGCGGCTGCTGGAGGAGTACGGCCTCTGACCGCCCGGCGGCGGGCCGCCGCGGCGCGGGGGGTAGCGTGGTCGGCAGACGGATGTCCGTCCGCGCCCGCCACGACCGGTCCGCAGCCACCGGCCCCGCCGCGCCGTGGGCCGGCGCTCCGCTCCCCAGCAGACCACGCCCGCGAAAGCGACGCCGATGGAGACGACACCCGCGAAGGGGGCGCCCGCGCTCTTCGAGCCGGTGCGGCTGGGCGCCGTGACCCTGCCCAACCGGGTCGCCATGGCGCCGATGAGCCGCTCCAGGGCAGCCGCCGACGGCACTCCCGGCCCTCTCATGGCCACCTACTACGCCCAGCGCGCCTCCGCGGGCCTCATCATCGCCGAGGGCACCCACCCGGGCCCCGCCGGCCGCATCGGCCCCGGCGCGCCGGGACTGCACACCGACGAGCACCAGCGCGGCTGGGCCCGGGTCGCGGACGCGGTGCACGGGGCGGGCGGGCACGTCTTCGTCCAGCTCATGCACGCCGGCCGGCTGGCCCATCCCGGCTTCCTGCCCGGCGGCCTGCGTCCGGTCGCGCCCTCGCCGGTCCGCGCCCGCACCCTCGTCTACACGCCGGACGGGCGGCTCGACGCGGTCACGCCCCGGGAGCTGAGCGCCGCGCAGATCCGCCAGATCGTCGGCGACTTCGCCCGCGCGGCCCGGCGCGCGGTCGCGGCGGGCCTGGACGGCGTGGAGATCCACGCCGCCAACGGCTACCTGCTGCACCAGTTCCTCGGTGACGGCAGCAACCTGCGCGCCGACGCGTGGGGCGGCGGCACCGCCGGGCGGATCCGGATCGTCGTCGAGGTCGTGCGCGCCGTCGCCGCCGCCGTCGGGCCCGAGCGGGTGGGGCTGCGCATCTCCCCCGGCAATCGCTACGGCGACATGTCCGAGCACGACCCGGCCGGGACCTACACCGCGCTGATCGGCGAGCTGGCCGGCGACCCGATCGCCTACCTGCATCTGAGCGAGACCGGGGACGCCGAGCTGGACGGCCGGATCCACGCGCTGTGGCCGACGGCCCTGATCGTCACCCCGCTGAACAACCCCGCCGACCTGGCCAAGACCCACCCGGCGGCGTGGTGGCTGAAACGCGGCGCCGACATGGTGGCCTTCGGAAGCGCCTTCGTCGCCAACCCGGACCTGGTCGAGCGGCTGCGCACCGGAGCGCCCCTGAACCACCCGCTGCCCACGGGCCTCTACGGCGGCGGCGCGGAGGGCTACACCGACTACCCCACCCTCGACCGGCGGCGCGGCGACGGCGGGTGAGGGGCCGGCGTGCCCGGCGAGGTTCATGGATCGGCCATGAGAAAAGACAGTTGTTTGACCTTTTTGTCATGGTTCCGTCACGAAAAGCAGGCAATGTGAAGGTCACAGCGTCTGACGGGCGGACTCCGGCGACAGTCAGGGGGCGACATGGCGGCCATGGACAGGGCGGCGCGGATCGGCCGGCGCGAGGCGCGCTGGCAGGTCGATTTCCGGGCGTCGGACCGGCGGGAACGCCGCATCATGCGGCAGATGACCGCCGGGCTCGCACTGGGCATGCTCCTGGCCCTGACGGGCGGATCGCTGGCCCGCGCCCTGCCCGACGACGTCGTCAGAGCCTACGACCCCTACCTGTACGGGGTGCTGGTGCTGGACATGACACGCGGCTCGCCACAGGCCGGATGGGCGGCCCTCAACGGCGCCCTGGCCAGCGCGGGGCTGACGGCCGGCCACCTGACCGCCCAGGCCCTCGACCACGCCGAGAGCCTGCTGAGCCAGAGCGGCGGCTGGACGACCGCGCTGGGCGTCACGATAGTCGCCTTCGGCCTGGCCGGGCACCTCAGCCGTAGGCCGGACGCCGGCGGCGACATCGCCGTGGGGCTGCTCAGCGGTCTGCTGCTGTTCAGCCTGGTCGCCCAGCAGGCGGCGGGCCCGCCGCACGGCGCCCCTCAGTCCGGGCCATGGGCGCCCCTCGCTCTCGCGGCCCTGGGCCTGTCGCTGCCGTTCCTGCTGCGCCCGACGGCGGCGGCGCGCACGCGCACCGCGCTCACCGCCCTCACCTGCGCCGCCGCCTCCAGCGCGGCCCTCTTCGCGCTCCCCCTCCTGCTGGGCCCGCTCTGACGCTCCGGCCGTGTCATCGCCGGCGATGCGGGACCCGGGCCCGCCCCGGGTGAGCCCGCCCCGGCGCGGCGCCTACCGCGCGAGGGCGCGGCTGATCACCAGGCGCTGGACCTGGTTGGTGCCCTCGACGATCTGCAGGACCTTGGCCTCCCGCATGTAGCGCTCGACCGGGAAGTCCTCGACGTAGCCGTAGCCGCCCAGGACCTGCACGGCGTCAGTGGTGACCTTCATGCACACGTCGGTGGCGAACAGCTTGGCCATCGCCGCCTGCGTGCCGTACGGCCGGCCCGCGTCACGCAGGCGGGCGGCGTCGAGGTAGAGGGCGCGCGCGGCGGCGATCTGGGTGGCCATGTCGGCGAGCATGAAGCCGATCCCCTGGAAGTCGGCGATGCGCGAGCCGAACTGGCGGCGCTCCTTGGCGTAGGCGGTGGCGGCGTCGCAGGCGGCCTGGGCCACACCGACGGCGCAGGCGGCGATGCCGAGCCTGCCGCCGTCCAGGGCGGCCATGGCGATGCGGAAGCCCTCGCCCTCCGCGCCCAGCAGCGCGTCGGGGGCCAGCCGTACCGCGTCGAAGCGGACCTGGGCGGTCGGCGAGGACCGCATCCCCATCTTCCGCTCGGGCCGGCCGAACGACAGCCCCTCGGTCCCGGCGGGGACGTGGAAGCAGGAGATGCCGCGCCCGCCGCCGTCGGAGGTGCGGGCCATCAGGGTGTAGAAGTCGGCGGCGCCGCCGTGGGTGATCCAGGCCTTCACCCCGTCCACCACGTAACCGTCGGCGTCGCGCACGGCGCGGGTGACCAGGGCGGCGGCGTCGGAGCCGGACTGGGGCTCCGACAGGCAGTAGGCGCCCAGCATCTCACCGCCGAGCATGTCCGGCAGCAGCGCGGCGCGCTGTGCCGCGCTGCCGTAGGCGGCCACCGGGAAGCAGGACAGGGTGTGCACCGACAGGCCCAGGCCGACCGCCAGCCAGCCGGCCGCCAACTCCTCGATCATCTGGAGATAGACCTCGTACGGCTGCGCCGCGCCGCCGTGCTCCTCGGGGTAGGGCAGCCCGAGCAGCCCGGCCCGGCCCAGGGTGGTGAACACCTCGCGGGGGAAGCGCCCGGCGGACTCGTCGGCCGACGCCCGGGGCGCCACCTCCTTGTCGATCAGATCACGGACCAGCTCCAGCAGGTCCCGGGACTCGGCGGTCGGCAGCACACGCTCAACGGTCATTTCCGCACACTCCAGGTCATGGACGTGGACGACAAGAAAGTGGGGTGACCGGGGTCACCGGCCACCCCGATTGTGGCACTTGTTACACGATGACGAGTCCGCGAGGCCGGTGGTTGACCCGCTCGCCGCCCTCCTCGGTGCAGATGACGATGTCCTCGATCCGGGCACCGTGCGCTCCGCGCAGGTAGATGCCCGGCTCGACGGAGAAGGCGAAGCCCGGGGCCAGCGGCTCGGCGTTGCCCGCGACGATGTAGGGCTCCTCGTGGGTCTCCAGGCCGATGCCGTGGCCGGTGCGGTGGATGAAGTGCTCCCCGTAACCCTCGGCGGCGATCACCTCGCGCGCGACGGCGTCGATCGACTCGCACGACACGCCGGGCCGTACGGCCGCGCAGGCGGCTTCCTGGGCGCGCTGGAGCACGTCGTAGTACTTCACGAAGTCGGCGGGGGGCTCGCCGACGGAGTAGACCCGGGTCGAGTCGGAGCAGTAGCCGCTGGGCATCTGACCGCCGATGTCGACCACGACCGGCTCGCCCTCGTGGATGACCCGGTCGGACAGCTCGTGGTGCGGGCTGGCGCCGTTGGGCCCGGAGCCGACGATGACGAAGTCGACGGTCGAGTGCCCCGCCTCGATGATCGCGTCGGCGATGTCCCTGCCGACCTCGCGCTCGGTCCGGCCGGCCCGCAGGAAGCCGGGCACCTGGGCGTGCACGGAGTCGATCGCCGCGCCCGCCTCGCGCAGCGCCGCCACCTCGGCCGGGCTCTTGCGCATGCGCAGCCCGCGCAGGACGGACCCGGCGAGCACCTGCTCGGCGCCGGGGATCGCCTCGCGGAAGCGCAACGACTGCATCGCCCACATGCGGTCGGCCAGGCCGACCCGGGCGACCCCGCCCAGGCGTGCGCCGACGGCCGCGTAGGGGTCGTCGGTCTCGTCCCAGGGCACGAACTCGATGCCGAGTCTCGACGCCGGGGAGTGCTCGGCGGCGGGCAACTCCAGGCGGGGCACCATCAGGAAGGCGTCACCCGCGGCCGGCAGCACCAGGCAGGTGAGCCGCTCCAGCGGCAGCGCCTCGTAACCGGTCACATAGCGGAGGTCGGGGCCCGGCGTCAGCAGCAGCGCGTCGAGGCCGGCGGCGGCGGTCGCCTCCTGGACAGCGGCCAGGCGGGCAACGGGATACAGGTCAGAGGACTCCATCGTCACACCGACCAATCTAATCCCGGACGCGCCGACGCCACACACGGCCCCGCGCGCCGAGGGAAACCGCGGAAAAGCCGCCGGAGTGACGTCGCTTTCACTACACTCCGTTGAAGGACGATCACATTTTGTCGACAGAACGTCCGTAAGGCCCCACATTCCGAGAGCGAGCTACATGGTCGGCGTAGTGGGCGGCCACCAGCCACCCCTCCACCCACGAAACGACCTCGTGACCGGTTCCGCCCCGCTGACCGCGGCAGAGATGGTGCAGCGGTTACGCGGAGAGCTGGACGAGCACATGGCCGTGGAACAACAACTTCTCAGCGCGCGGCTGGCGCACGCCGAGCGGCTGGGCAACCTGGGCTGGGCCGAGTGGAATCTCCAGACCGGGGAGTCCATCTGGTCCGAACGCGCCTATGCCATCTTCGGCCGAGACCCCGGCGACGGCCCCATCCACCTGCGCGACCTGACAGCCCACGTCGAGGCTGCCGACCGGGCCGACCTCGACCGGCTGCTGCGGGCGGTCATGCACGGCGCCGAGTCCGGGCAGGCCGAGTTCCGCATCCGGCGCCAGGGAGAGGTCCGCCACCTGCGCGCGGCCCTCGACCCGGTCGCGACCGGCGGGCGCACCGCCGTGCACGGGGTGATCCAGGACATCACCGGCCGGCGCCGGGCCGAGCGGATCATGTCGGAGTCCCGGCGCCAGCTCCTGGAGGTCCGTGAGCAGGCGGCCGAGGAGCGGCACCTCAGCGTGGCCCTGCGGGATGCGATCATGCCCGGCCTCGGGACCGCCGTCGAGCTGCCGCACGCGCGCATCGAGGTCCGCTACGTCCCGGCGGGCACCGGGGCCGGCCTCGGCGGCGACTGGTACGACGCCAGCACCCTGCCCGACGG